>NZ_AP018721.1 GCF_003967275.1 Sulfuritortus calidifontis | reverse complement strand
ATAGGGGCTTACCCTGTCTAATACGCGCCTTTTCTTTGAACCGAATTCGGGTATCAACATGAAACGCACCTACCAGCCTTCCAAAATTCGTCGTGCGCGCACCCATGGCTTTCGCGCCCGCATGGCCACCAAGGGCGGTCGCGCCGTGATCAACGCCCGCCGCGCCAAAGGCCGCAAGCGCCTGGCCGTTTGAGCGCCCTGCCCGCCCGGCCGTTCGGTTTCGGCTGGGAAAAAAAGCTGCACAAAACGGATGAGTTTTCATCCGTTTTTCGTTTTAAGTGCGCCCGCCGCGGCGCCTGTCTCGATGTCCTGGCCCGGCCCAATGCCCTGGGTCATTCCCGCCTGGGCCTGGTGGTCGCCCGCAAACTGCTGCGGCGAGCCGTGGACCGCAACCGGTTGCGCCGCCGCCTGCGCGAGCGCTTCCGCCTCTGCCAGCCGCAACTCGGCGCCCTCGACATCGTGGTCCGGCTCAAGCGCCAGGCACCGGAAACGCAGATTCAGGATGAATTCGACCGGTTGCTGTTAGAGTGCCGGTCTTGTGCCAACAATTCCATCTCGCAAACCGCTTAAAAAATGGACACCCAGCGCCTCATCGCCTTCGTCGTGTTTTCCTTCTCCCTGTTGATGCTGTGGGAGGCCTGGCAGGACTACAACAAACCCAAGCAGCCGAGCGCGGCGGTGGCGCAGCAGGCGGCCCCGAGCCAGGGCGCGCTGCCGACCCCGGGCCAGGCCCTGCAGGCGACCGATGCGGCCAGCGAGACGCCGAAGGGCGGCGCGGCCAAGGGCGCGCGGGCGGTGATCAAGACCGACGTGCTGACCGCGGTGATCGACGCCAACGGCGGCGACATCCGCGAGTTGGATCTCAGCCACTATCACCAGGACGAAGACAAGACCAAACCCTTCCGCCTGTTGGAAGAGCGGCAGGGCCGCAACTACTTCGCCCAGTCCGGCCTGATCGGCCATGACCTGCCCAACCACAAGACCGTGTTCGAACTGGTGCCGGGCGAGCGTGAGCTGAAGCCCGGCCAGGACGTGGTCAAGCTCACTCTGCGCGCCCAGTCCGGCGGCGTCGAGCTGACCAAGACCTATTCCTTCCGCCGCGGCAGCTATGCGGTCGAGCTCGAGCAGACGGTGCGCAACCTCGGCCAGGCCACGGTCGATGCCTTCCCCTATTACCAGTTGATGCGTCACAGCCAGGCGCCCGAGGGCCAGTCGGCCCTGATGCACACCTTTACCGGCCCGGCGGTCTACACCGAGGCCAGCAAGTTCCAGAAAATCGATTTCAAGAAGATCGCCGAGGGCAAGGCGGAGCACGTGAAAGAGGCGCAGGATGGCTGGGTCGCCATGGTCCAGCACCACTTCGTCTCGGCCTGGCTGACCCAGAACCCGACCGATAGCGGCCGGCGCGAGTTCTACACCCGCGCCCTGGGCAACGATGAATATGCCGCCGGCATGATCCTGCCCGTCCTCAAGCTGGCGCCGGGCGAGAGCAAGTCGGTCGCCACCCGGCTCTATGCCGGCCCGCAGGAGCAGGACAAGCTGAAGGCGCTGGCCCCCGGCCTCGATCTGGTGGTGGATTACGGCTGGCTGCACGTGCTGGCCTATCCGCTGTTCATGCTGCTCAACTGGCTGAACAAGCTGGTCGACAACTGGGGCGTGGCGATCATCCTGCTCACCGTGCTGATCAAGGGCGCCTTCTATCCGCTGTCGGCCGCCAGCTACAAGTCCATGGCCCAGATGCGCAAGCTGGCGCCACGCCTGCAGAGCCTGAAGGAAAAGTTCGGCGACGACCGGCAGAAGCTGCACGAGGCGATGATGAAGATCTACCAGGAGGAGAAGATCAACCCCTTGGGCGGCTGCCTGCCCATCCTGGTCCAGATCCCGGTGTTCATCGCGCTCTACTGGGTGCTGCTCGGCGCTGTCGAGCTGCGCCAGGCGCCGTTCGCCCTGTGGATCACCGATCTCTCCGCCAGCGACCCTTATTACGTGCTGCCGGTGGTGATGGCGATCACCATGTTCATCCAGCAGAAGCTGTCGCCGACGCCGCCCGATCCGGTGCAGGCCAAGGTGATGATGATCATGCCCATCGTCTTCTCGGTCTTCTTCTTCTTCTTCCCGGCCGGCCTGGTGCTGTACTGGCTGGTCAACAACGTGCTGTCGATCCTCCAGCAATGGCGGATCAACACCGTGATCGAGCGTGCCGGGAAAAAGTAAGCCCGATGCCATCGCCGCCGTCGCGACCCCGCCCGGGCGCGGCGGCATCGGCGTGGTCCGCATCTCCGGGCCCGACCTCTCCCAGATCATCCAAGGCATCGTTGGCCGCGCGCTGGCCCCGCGCCAGGCCGTCTTTGCCCGCTTTCGCGATGCCGCCGGTGCCGCGCTGGACGAGGGTATCGCTCTCTACTTCCCCGCGCCGCATTCCTTCACCGGCGAGCACGTGCTCGAGCTGCAGGGCCATGGCGGGCCGCAGGTGCTGCAGCTGGTGCTCGACCGCTGCCTGGCGCTAGGCGCCCGTCTGGCCGAGCCGGGCGAGTTCTCCCGCCGCGCCTTCCTCAACGGCAAGATCGACCTGGCCCAGGCCGAGGCCATCGCCGACCTGATCGACGCTCAAAGCCAGGAGGCCGCCCGTTCGGCGGTACGCTCGCTGGCCGGCGAGTTCTCGCACCGGGTGCGCGAGCTGGTCGACGGCCTGATCCACCTGCGCATGTTGGTCGAGTCGACCCTGGATTTTCCCGAGGAGGAGATCGATTTTCTCCAGCAGGCCGACGCCTGGGGCCGGCTGGCCGGCATCCGGGCCAAGCTGCAGGCCGTCATGCAGGAGGCGCGCCAGGGCGCCCTGCTGCGCGAGGGCCTCAACGTGGTGCTCATCGGCCAGCCCAACGTCGGCAAGTCCAGCCTGCTCAACCAGCTGGCCGGCTACGAGGCGGCCATCGTCACCGAGATCGCCGGCACCACGCGGGACACGGTGCGCGAGGCGATCCAGATCGAGGGCGTGCCGCTGCACGTGATCGACACCGCCGGCCTGCGCGAGACCAGCGATGCGGTGGAGCAGATCGGCATCGCCCGGACCTGGGCGGCGGTGGAGAAGGCCGATGTCGCCTTGCTGCTGGTCGACGCCGGCCACGGCATGGGGCCACAGGAGGAGGCGATCCTCGCCCGGCTGCCGGCCATCCCGCGGATCACGGTGCACAACAAGATCGACCAGACCGGCGGGGCGCCGCGGCAGAGCGAGGGTGGCCGCGAGCTGTGGCTGTCGGCCAAGACCGGCGCCGGCGTCGACCTGCTGAGAAAACAACTGCTGGCAGCGGCCGGCTGGCAGGCTGCAGGCGAGGGTGCCTTCATGGCACGCGGCCGCCACCTGGAGGCGCTGCGCCGGGCCGGCCGCCATCTGGAACTGGCGGTCGCCGCCGGCCAGCGGCTGGAACTGTTCGCCGAGGAATTGCGCTTGGCCCAGGAGGCCCTGAACGAGATCACCGGCGAGTTCACCGCCGACGACCTGCTCGGCCGCATCTTCAGTCAGTTCTGCATAGGCAAGTAGTTTGGCGCGATCAGGGCCATCGGCGGGCGCACATGATCCAATCGACATCCGGCACATTAGGGTCGCGCGGATAAAGGTGCCAGCGCACGCCGGCCAGGAAGAGCAGCTCCTCCATGATCTCTTCGGGGAAGCCGCGTCGCCCATGGCGCTCGTCCATGATGAGTTTGTGCAGATAGGTGTCGATGCCGCTATGGTTCCAGCAAAGGGTCAGCTCGCTGACAATGCGCGGGTACCAGATTTCGAGTTCGGACGGGGTGCCCTCGACGCTCAAGCCCGACGTCGTGGCGAACGGCGGTTCGCTGGCCATGACCTGTCTCCCTAATTTATTGATTTATTTGTGAATGAAGTCTACCGCAAACGCGACCAGGATGAACAGGGCAGGCACGACCGCCATTTCAGTTCGGCATGGACAGGCTAGCCATGGCTGATTCTCCATTGACTTGGCGCGACATCCTGCAGGAACTGCGACGGCATCGGCGCAGCCTGGTCAAGGGCAACCTGATCGCGGTGTTCGCCGCGATCTGGGCGGTGCCGCTACCCCTGATCCTACCCTTGCTGGTCGACGAGGTGCTGCTGCATCAGCCCGGCGCCTTCATCGCCACCGTCGGGCCCTGGTTCCCGCCGGCCTGGCACGGCCCGACGCTGTTCATCCTGGCCGCCTTGGCGCTCACCGTCCTGCTGCGGCTCCTGGCGGTGCTGTTCAACATCTGGCAGAGCCGCACCTTCTCGCTCATGGCCAAGGACATCGTCTACGGCATTCGCCAGCGCATGCTCGAGCGGCTGTCGAAGATCGCGCTGTCGGAATACGAGACCCTGGGCAGCGGGGCGGTGACCTCGCGCTTCGTCACCGATCTGAATGCCATCGACCAATTCATCGGCGCGTCGATTTCCGGCTTCCTGGTCTCGGTCCTGATTCTGATCGGGGTGTCGGCGGTGCTGCTCTGGATGCACTGGCAGCTCGCCCTGTTCATCCTTTTGCTCAACCCCTTCGTGATCCTGTTTTCGACCAAGCTCGGCAAGCGGGTGAAGGAGCTGAAGAAACAGGAGAACAGCGCCTTCGAGTTGTTCCAGGCGGCCCTGGCCGAGACCTTGGACGCCCTGCACCAGATTCGGGCGATGAACCGCGAGCGCCACTACCTGGCCCGGGTGGCCGACTATGCCGGCAACATCCGCAACCATGCCGCCGCCTTCGCCTGGAAGTCGGATGCGATGAACCGCGCCTCCTTCTTCGTCTTCCTGGTCGGCTTCGATGCCTTCCGCGCCCTGGCCATGTTCATGGTGGTTTATTCCAACCTGAGCATCGGCGAGATGATGGCGGTGTTCGGCTACCTCTGGTTCATGATGTCGCCAGTGCAGGAGATCATCAACATCCAGTACGCCTGGTATGCCGCCAATGCGGCGCTGGGCCGGGTCAATGGCCTGCTCGACCTCAAGCTCGCCCAGCAATGGCCGGCCCGGGTCGATCCCTTCGCCGGCCAGGCCACGGTCGGCGTCACCCTGGAGAAGCTCAGCTTCGCCTATGCCGACGGCGAGCCGGTGCTCGACCAGGTCGACCTCGACATCCGGCCGGGCGAGAAGGTCGCCCTGGTCGGCGCCTCGGGCGGCGGCAAGTCGACCCTGGTCCAGGTCCTGCTCGGGCTGTATCCGGCGCAGGGCGGCACGGTACGCTACGGCGGGGTGCCGGTGTCGGAGATCGGCTGGGACCAGGTGCGCGAGCACGTCGGCGTGGTCTTGCAGCACCCGGTGCTGTTCAACGACACCGTGCGGGCCAACCTGAGCATGGGTCGCGAGCGGAGCGAGACCGAGCTGTGGCAGGCGCTGGCGATCGCCCAGCTCAAGGACTTCGTCGCCGACATGCCCCAGGGCCTGGATACCGTGGTCGGTCGCCAGGGCGTGCGCCTGTCCGGCGGCCAGCGTCAGCGCCTGGCCGTCGCCCGCATGGTGCTGACCGCGCCGCAGGTGGTGATCCTCGACGAGGCGACCTCGGCGCTCGACGCCGAGACCGAGCGCCGCCTGCATCAGGCCCTGGCCGGCTTCCTGACCGGCCGCACCACCCTGATCATCGCCCATCGCCTGTCGGCGGTGCGCCAGGCCGACCGCATCCTGGTCTTCGAGAATGGCCGCATCGTGGAGGAGGGCAGCCACGACAGCCTGATGCTAAGCGGCGGCCTTTATCACAAGCTCTATAGCCACGCCTGAGGGTTTCACGTGAAACAAACGGGCGCCAAGCATGGACAAGACCGGTCGCAAGCCGCTTCAATGAACGGCATGAAACAGTGGTCCATCCGGCTCGCTCAACTGAGCACCCAGCGGGTGATCGGCATCGGCTTCATCCTGGTCCTGGCCTTGATGACGCTGCTGATCGCCGGTGCCCTGCTGCGCATGGTGGCGATCAAGGACCGGATGCAGGCCATCGTCGAGCGGCAGAACGTCAAGCTGGAGAGCGTCTACCAGATGCGCAGCCAGGCGCGGGAGCGCTATAACAGCCTGCTGCAGATGGCGGTGGTCGCCGACCCCTTCGAGCAGGACGAGGAATTCATTCGTTTCAATCAGCACGCCGCCGATTTCATCGTCGCCCGCGACGCCCTGCTTGCCGCGGGCATGGCCGAGGGCGAGCGGGCGGTGTGGGAAAAGGCGCGCCAGCTGGTGCGCGAGGACGAGGTGCTGCACGATCGGGTGCTCGCCCTGGCCCAGTCGGACCGCCGGGCCGAGGCGATCCAGCTGCTGCTGCGCCAGGTGCGGCCGATGGAGGTGCGCATCCTGGCCCAGTTCAACAGCCTGATCGAGCTGCAGCGCGAGGCCAGCCGTCGGGCCCTGGTCGAGGCCGAGGCCGAGTATCACCGGGCCCTGGTCTACATGGCCAGCCTGGCGGCGCTCGCCGTGTTGTTCAGTTTCTTCATCGCCCGGGCGGTGATCCGGCGCTCCCGGCGCAGCGAGACCGAGCTGGCCGAGCAGAAGGAGCGGGCGCTGGCGGTGGCCGACCAGCTGTCCTGGGCGGCCAGCCACGACGCCCTGACCGGACTGTCCAGCCGCCTGGTGTTCGAGCGGCAGCTGACCGAGCTGATCCAGGATGCCCGCCTGCGCGACAGCCTGCATGTCCTGCTCTATGTCGACCTCGATCAGTTCAAGGTGGTCAACGACACCTGTGGCCATATCGCCGGCGACGAGCTGCTCAAGCAGGTCGCCCTGATCCTGCCGCGGCATGTCCGCAGCGGCGATACCGTGGCCCGGCTGGGCGGCGACGAGTTCGGCCTGCTCCTGGCCAGCTGCCCGGTGGCCAAGGCGGTCGAGATCGCCGAGGCGCTGCTGGCCGACCTCAACGGCTTCCGCTTCGGCTGGCAGGACAAGCTGTTCCACGTCGGCGCCAGCATCGGCCTGGCCGAGATCGGGCCGGCCAGCCGGCAGCTGACCGAGGTGCTCAGCGCCGCCGACACCGCCTGCTATCTGGCCAAGGAAAAGGGCCGCAACCGGGTCTGGGTCTACCAGGCCGACGACGCCGAGACCCTGCAGCGACAGGGCGAGATGCAATGGCTGCCCAAGCTGAGCCAGGCCCTGAAGGACGAGCGCTTCGAATTGCATTTCCAGAACATCATGCGGGTGGGCGAGCCCAAGGCCGGTCCGGCGCTGTGCGAGGTGCTGGTGCGCATGCGCGACGAGGCCGGTCGGCTGGTGCCGCCCATGGCCTTCATCCCGGCGGCCGAACGCTACGGCCTGGTCCAGACCCTGGACCGCTGGGTGCTGGGCCAGACCTTGGCCTGGCTGGGCGGGCAGGCGCCGGACCAGTGCCCGACCCTGATGGTCAACGTCTCGGCGCCGAGCATGGCCGACGAGTCCTTCCTCAACTTCGTGGTGGAACGGATCAACGCCGCCGGCATCGTGCCGGAGCGCATCGGCTTCGAGATCACCGAGACCGCCGCCGTCTCCAACTTGGCCAAGGCCACCCGCTTCATCCAGGTCCTGCGCGGCATGGGCTGTCAGGTGGCGCTGGACGACTTCGGCAGCGGCATGGCCTCGTTCGCCTATCTGAAGAACCTGCCGGTCAGCTTGATCAAGATCGACGGCAGCTTCGTCGCCGACATGATGGACGACCCGCTCGACTTCGTCATCGTCGAATCGACCTGTCGCATCGCCAAGCAGATGGGACTGAAGGTGGTGGCCGAGCACGTCACCTGCCAGCAGGCCCTGGCTAGCCTGCACGAAATGGGCGCCGATTACGCCCAGGGCTACCTGCTCCATCATCCCGAGCGCCTGGCCGCCTGAGGCCGGCAAGTTTCACGTGAAACCAGAAGGCCTTTGCCGTATCATGGGCGGCCTTTCGGCCCAGCATTGAGGGCGCATTAAGCGCATGATTTCTAAAGAAACGGGGCAGGGGGCATCGTCGATGTCCTATGCCTTTCCCGACCAGTTCGAGGTGATCGTGGTGGGTGGCGGCCATGCCGGCACCGAGGCCGCGCTCGCCTGCGCCCGCATGGGCGTGCGCACCCTGCTGCTGACACACAACCTCGAGACCCTGGGCGCGATGTCCTGCAACCCCTCGATCGGCGGCATCGGCAAGGGCCATCTGGTGCGCGAGATCGACGCCCTGGGCGGGGCCATGGCGCTGGCGACCGATGCGGCCGGCATCCAGTTTCGCACCCTCAATTCCTCCAAGGGCCCGGCGGTGCGTGCCACCCGGGCCCAGGCCGACCGCGTGCTGTACAAGCAGGCGATCCGCAGCCGGCTGGAGAACCAGGCCAACCTCACCCTGTTCCAGCAGGCGGTCGACGACCTGCTGCTCGAGGGTGACCGCGTGGTCGGGGTGCGCACCCAGCTCGGCATCGTCTTCCGCGCCCGCGCCGTGGTGCTTACCGCCGGCACCTTCCTTGCCGGTCTGGTCCATGTCGGGCTGGAGAACTTCCAGGCCGGGCGCATGGGTGACCCGCCCGCCCTCTCGCTCGCCGCGCGCCTGCGTGAATTGCAGCTGCCGGCCGGGCGCCTGAAGACCGGCACGCCGCCGCGGCTGGACGCCCGCAGCATCGATTTCTCGGTCATGCAGGTGCAGCCGGGCGACGACCCGGAGCCGGTGTTCTCCTTCCTTGGCGATCGGGCCATGCACCCGAAACAGCTGCCGTGCTGGATCGCCCACACCAATGAGCGCACGCACGACATCATCCGCGCCGGCCTCGACCGCTCGCCCATGTACACCGGGGTGATCGAGGGCATCGGCCCGCGCTATTGCCCGTCGATCGAGGACAAGATCCACCGCTTCGCCGACAAGGCCTCGCACCAGGTCTTCCTCGAGCCGGAAGGCCTGAACACGCACGAGATCTATCCCAACGGCATCTCCACCTCGCTGCCGTTCGACGTCCAGCTCGAGCTGGTGCGCTCGATCCGCGGCCTGGAACGCGCCCACATCCTGCGCCCGGGCTACGCCATCGAATACGACTATTACGACCCGCGCGGCCTGAAGCCGTCGCTGGAGACCCGGGCGATCCGGGGCCTGTTCTTCGCCGGCCAGATCAATGGCACCACCGGCTACGAGGAGGCGGCGGCGCAAGGGCTGCTGGCCGGCCTCAACGCCGGTCTTCATGTGCAGGAGAAAGAAGCGTGGTGGCCACGGCGGGACGAGGCCTATCTGGGCGTGCTGGTGGACGACCTGATCACGCGCGGCGTGTCCGAGCCCTATCGCATGTTCACCAGCCGGGCCGAATATCGCCTTTCCCTGCGCGAGGACAACGCCGACCTGCGCCTGACCGAGATCGGGCGCCGGCTCGGCCTGGTCGACGACAAACGCTGGGCCCGGTTCGAGGCCAAGCGCGAGGCCATCGCGCGTGAGGCCGAGCGCCTGAAATCGACCTGGGTCAATCCGAACCTGCTGCCCGAGGCCGAGGCGGTGCGCGTGCTGGGCAAGCCAATCGAGCGGGAGTACAGCCTGTTCGAGCTCTTGCGCCGGCCCGAGGTGAGCTACCAGAGTCTCATGACCCTGCCCAATGCCGGCGCGGCCGTGCCGGACGCCGAGGTGCGCGAGCAGCTGGAGATCCAGGCCAAGTACGCCGGTTACATCGAGCGCCAGCGCGACGAGATCGAGCGCCAGCGCCATTACGAGGAAACCCGCCTGCCCGAGGACTTCGACTACATGCAGCTGACCGGGCTGTCGATCGAGGTGCGGCAGAAACTGAACCAGCAGCGGCCCGCCACCCTGGGCCAGGCGGCGCGCATCCAGGGTGTCACGCCGGCGGCGATCTCGGTGCTGCTGGTCCATCTCAAACGCGGCGAACTGTTGGACAAAAAGCGCGCATGAACCTGTCGGCACAGTTTTCCCAGGCCCTGGCCGAGATGGGGCTGAATCTCGACGCAGCGACCCAGGCCCGGCTGCTCGACTACCTGGCGCTGCTGGCCAAGTGGAACCAGACCTACAACCTCACCGCCATCCACGAGCCGGAGCGGATGCTGACCCATCACCTGCTCGACAGCCTGGCCCTGCTGCCCTACGTGACGGGTGAGCGCCTGCTCGACGTCGGCAGCGGTGGCGGCCTGCCCGGCATCCCGCTCGCCATCGCCCGGCCTGAGCTGCGGGTGACCGTGCTGGACTCGAACCACAAGAAGGCCGCCTTCATGCAGCAGGCGGTGATCGAGTTGAAGCTGGCCAACGTCGAGGTGGTGTGCGACCGCTCCGAGGCCTACCGGCCGGGCGCGCCGTATCCCCAGATCGTCTGCCGCGCCTTCAGCGATCTGAGCGAATTCGTCCGCGCCACCCGGCATGCCCTGGCAAAGGGTGGCGAATGGCTGGCAATGAAGGGCGTCTATCCCAACGAGGAGATCGCCCAATTGAAAGGGGCACGGCTCAAGCGCGACGCCGTGCTCAAGGTGCCCGGCCTCGCGGCCGAGCGCCATCTGATCGTGCTGCAAGCAGAGGAGGAGACCGCCTGATGGCGCGCATCTTTGCAATTACCAACCAGAAGGGCGGAGTGGGCAAGACCACGACGGCGGTCAACCTGGCCGCCGGCCTGGCCCTGCTCGGCAAGCGGGTGCTCCTGATCGACCTCGACCCGCAGGGCAACGCCACCATGGGCAGCGGCATCGACAAGCGCGAGGTGAAGCAGACGGTCTACCACCTGCTCTTGAATCAGGCGCGGCTCGACGAGGTGGTTTGCCACTCGGAGTCCGCCGGCTATGACGTCCTCGCCGCCAACCGCGACCTGGCCGGCGCCGAGATCGAACTGGTCGACCAGAGCGAGCGGGAGTATCGCTTGCGCCGGGCGCTGGAGGCGGCCGCCGGCCGTTACGATTTCGTGCTGATCGACTGCCCGCCAGCGCTGAACCTGCTGACCGTCAACGCCCTGGCCGCGGCCCATGCCGTGATCATCCCGATGCAGTGCGAATACTACGCGCTCGAGGGCCTGACCGATCTGGTCAACACCGTGAAGAAGGTCAAGGCCGGCCTGAATCCGGCGATCGAGATCGAGGGTCTGCTGCGGGCCATGTTCGACCCGCGCAACACCCTGGCCCAGCAGGTGGCCGACCAACTCAAGGGCCATTTCGGCGACAAGGTCTACGACACGGTGATCCCGCGCAACGTGCGGGTCGCCGAGGCGCCCAGCTACGGCCTGTCGGCCCTGGCCTACGACAAGGCCTCGCGCGGGGCGCAGGCCTATCTCCAACTGGCAGAAGAAGTCATCCGCAGGGAAGAAGGACGTCAACATGGCAAAGCTTAAAGGTTTGGGTCGGGGCCTGGATGCCCTGTTGGGCGGCGGTGAAACCAAAGAGGGCGAGCGCTTGCTCACATTGCCGGTCGAGAGCCTGCAGCCGGGCAAGTACCAGCCGCGCACGCAGATGGACGAGACCGCGCTGGTCGAGCTGGCCGAGTCGATCAAGTCAGAGGGCCTGATGCAGCCCATCCTGGCTCGGGCCATCCCCGGCGGCCGCTACGAGATCATCGCCGGCGAGCGGCGCTGGCGGGCGAGCCAGCTGGCCGGTCTGCGCGAGGTGCCGGTGCTGGTGCGCGAGGTGGCCGATGCCTCCGCCCTGAAGATGGCGCTGATCGAAAACATCCAGCGCGAGAATCTGAACCCGCTGGAAGAGGCGCATGGCATCCAGCGCCTGATCCAGGAGTTCGACATGACCCACCAGACCGCGGCCGAGGCGGTCGGCCGCTCACGCACCGCGGTGACCAATCTCTTGCGCCTGCTCAATCTGGCCAAGCCGGTGCAGGCCCAACTGATGGCGAACGAGCTCGACATGGGCCATGCCCGCGCCCTGCTGGCCTTGACCCACGCCAAGCAGACCGAGGCGGCCAACGAGATCGTGCGGCGCGGCCTCTCGGTGCGCGAGGCCGAACATCTGGCCGCGCGGTTGTTGCAGCCGAAAGAAGCCATCAAAAAAACCAGCACGAGCAAGGATCGCGACGTGCAGCGCCTGGAAGAGGGCCTGGCCGAGAAACTGGGCGCCAAGGTGAGTATTCACTCCAACCAGAAGGGCGCCGGTAAACTGACTATCGAGTTTGCCAGCCTGGACCAGCTCGACGGCATCCTCAAGCGCATCCGCTGATTTCCCGTCAGATACAACCATCAATGTGTTTGATGGTTGTATCAATCCCCCTAATTTATGTATATAATGTTCTGCTAATGTTGTTACGTTCCCTGGCGCTGCAGTTTGCCAGCGTGCTTGCGGCGGGCCTGATTGCCTGGCAGCAAGCGGGTTTAGCGGATGCGCTGTCGGTTCTCTATGGTGCGTTTGCGGCCCTGATCAACACCGGTCTTCTGATGTGGCGATTCAAGCAGGGCGAACGTGATTATCACTGCGATGCCGACAGGCATCTCAAATCGTTTTACCGCTCGAGTCTGGAGCGATATGCAGTAGTCGGCGCATGGCTGGCGATCGGGTTTGGCGTGCTCAACCTGGCCGGCCTGCCCCTCTTGTTGGGATTCGTGATCGGGCAGTTGGCCTGGGTGCTGGCTGCCTTGTTGTTTCGGTGAGAAGAGAAAAATGTCTGCAGAAACGCTGACCTCGACGGAATACATCAAGCACCACCTGCAAAACCTGACCTATGGTCAGAAGGCCGACGGCACCTGGGGCCTGGCACACAGCGCCGCCGAAGCCAAGGAAATGGGCTTCTGGGCGATCAACGTCGACACCATGGGTTGGTCCATCTTCCTGGGCCTGCTCTTCCTGTTCTTCTTTACCAAGGCGGCCAAGCGCGCCACCACCGGTGTCCCCGGCGGCCTGCAGAACTTTGTCGAATGGGTGGTCGAATTCATCGACAGCTCCGTGCGAGGTTCCTTCTCCGGCCGCAACCCCCTGGTCGCCCCCCTGGCGCTGACCATCTTCCTCTGGATCTTCCTGATGAACGCGATGGACCTGCTGCCCATCGACTGGCTGCCCAAACTGGCCGCCACCATCACCGGCGATCCGCACCTCTTCTTCAAGGTCGTGCCGACCACCGACCCCAACGCCACCTTCGGCATGTCCATCGCCGTGTTCCTCCTGGTGCTGTATTACAGCGTCAAGATGAAAGGTGTCGGCGGCTTCGTCGGCGAACTGACCCTGCAACCCTTCGGCAAGTTCGGCCTGCCGGCCAACCTGTTCCTCGAGGGCGTGAACCTGATCGCCAAGCCCGTGTCCCTCGCCCTGCGGTTGTTCGGCAACATGTATGCCGGCGAGATGATCTTCATCCTGATCGCCCTCATGTTCTCCGGCGGCGCCATGCTCGTGCTGGCTGGCGGTGTCCTGCAGTGGGCCTGGGCCGTGTTCCACATCCTGGTCATCACCTTGCAGGCCTTCATTTTCATGACGCTGACCATCGTCTATCTGGACATGGCGCATCAAGAGCATCACTAAACAGATTTTTTGCTTTTAATTGATTTTTCTTTAGGAGAGAAACATGACTGAAGTACAAGCTCTGCTGTTCATTGCTGGCGCCATCATGATGGGTCTGGGTGCCCTGGGTGCTTCCATCGGCATCGGTGTGCTCGGTGGCCGCTTCCTGGAAGGCGCCGCCCGCCAGCCCGAACTGATCCCGATGCTGCGTACCCAGTTCTTCATCGTCATGGGTCTGGTCGACGCCGTGCCGATGATCGCTGTCGGTCTGGCCATGTACGTCCTGTTCGCGGTCGCTGCCTAAGCGTCGTATTTCCAAGGCTTAACCCGCAAGAGGTTCGGGCATGAACATCAATATGACCCTGATTGGGCAGTCCATCACGTTCTTCCTGTTCGTGTGGTTCTGCATGAAGTTCGTGTGGCCACCCGTTGTCAACGCCCTCGAGGCCCGGCGCAAGCAAATCGCCGACGGTCTGGCGGCGGCCGACCGCGGCAAGCACGAGCTGGAGCTGTCCGCCAAGCGCGCGAGCGAAAACCTGCACGAGGCCAAGCAGAAGGCCGCCGAGATCATCGCCCAGGCCGAGAAGCGTGCGGCCCAGCTGATCGACGAGGCGAAAGAGACCGCCAAGGCGGAAGGCGACCGCATGATCGCGGGCGCCAAGTCCGAGATCGAGCAGGAAATCATGCGTGCCCGCGAGCAGCTGCGCGGTGAGGTCGCTGCCCTGGTCGTCGCCGGCGCCGAGAAGATCCTGCGTCGCGAAGTGGATGCCAAGGCACACGGCGATCTGCTCGAAGCCGTCAAGAACGAGCTTTGATCATGGCCGAAGTCGTCACTATTGCCCGCCCCTACGCCGAGGCCATCGCGCGCCTGGCCAAGGAGCAAAACACCTGGGCCGCCTGGTCCGACATGCTGAATCTGGCCGCCGCCGTGGTGGCGGACCCCCAGATGGCGGCAGTCATCGCCAATCCCGCCGTATCGAGCGATCGAGCGGCCGAGCTGGTGCTGGCGGTCTGTGGCGGCAAACTCAATGCAGAGGGTGTCAACACCATCAAGGTGCTGGCCGAAAACAAGCGCCTGCCCGTGCTGCCGGTGATCGCCCGCCTGGTCGAGGAAATGAAGGCCGAGGCCGAGGGTGCGCTGGAAGCCCACATCGTCAGCGCTTTCCCGCTGAACGAGGCGCAACTGGCCGGCCTGGTCGACAAGCTTGCGAAGAAATATGGCCGCAAGGTGAGCGCGACCCACGCGGTCGATCCCGAGCTGATCGGCGGTGCCGTGATTACCGTGGGCGACGAGGTGCTGGATGCCTCGGTGCGTGCCAAGCTGGCCGATATGGCTGTCACCCTGCAAGGTTGATCTGAAGAATCTGGAGTCGATATGCAACTCAACCCTTCCGAAATCAGCGAGCTGATTAAGAGCAAGATCCAGAACCTGGAGGCCGGCTCCGAGCTCCGCACCCAGGGGACGGTGGTTTCCGTCACCGACGGTATCGTCCGCGTCCACGGCCTGGCCGACGTGATGCAGGGCGAAATGCTGGAATTCCCCGGCAACACCATGGGCATGGCCCTGAACCTCGAGCGCGACTCGGTCGGCGCCGTGGTGCTGGGCGAGTATGAACACATCACCGAGGGCGACACGGTCAAGTGCACCGGCCGCATCCTCGAGGTGCCGGTGGGCGAGGCCCTGATGGGCCGCGTGGTCGACGCCCTGGGCCGTCCGATCGACGGCAAGGGCCCGGTCAACTGCAGCGAGACCTCCCCGATCGAGAAGATCGCCCCGGGCGTGATCGATCGCCAGTCCGTGTCGCAGCCGTTGCAGACCGGCCTGAAGTCGGTCGACTCCATGGTGCCGATCGGCCGCGGCCAACGCGAGCTGATCATCGGCGACCGTCAGACCGGTAAGACCGCCGTCGCCGTCGACGCCATCATCAACCAGAAGGGCACCGGCGTCATTTGTATCTACGTCGCCGTCGGCCAGAAGGCGTCCTCCATCGCCAACGTCGTGCGCAAGCTGGAAGAGCACGGCGCCATGGAGCACACCATCGTGGT
This sequence comes from Sulfuritortus calidifontis, assembly GCF_003967275.1. Classification (NCBI taxonomy): domain Bacteria; kingdom Pseudomonadati; phylum Pseudomonadota; class Betaproteobacteria; order Nitrosomonadales; family Thiobacillaceae; genus Sulfuritortus; species Sulfuritortus calidifontis. The sequence goes on along the minus strand of NZ_AP018721.1, from coordinate 2,705,257 downwards.
CGCCGCCACTGCCTCCGACCCGGCCGCCATGCAGTTCATCGCGCCGTACGCCGGCTGTTCGATGGGCGAGTACTTCCGCGACCGCGGCCAGGACGCCCTGATCGTTTACGACGACCTGACCAAGCAGGCCTGGGCCTACCGTCAGATCTCCCTGCTGTTGCGCCGTCCGCCCGGCCGCGAAGCCTACCCGGGCGACGTGTTCTACCTGCACTCCCGTCTGCTCGAGCGCGCCGCGCGCGTCAGCGCCGACTATGTGGAGAAGGCGACCAAGGGCGCGATCAAGGGCAAGACCGGTTCGCTCACCGCGCTGCCGGTGATCGAGACCCAGGCCGGTGACGTGTCCGCCTTCGTGCCGACCAATGTGATCTCGATTACCGACGGCCAGATCTTCCTGGAGACCGACCTGTTCAACGCCGGTATCCGCCCCGCCATCAACGCCGGTCTGTCGGTGTCCCGCGTCGGTGGCGCCGCCCAGACCAAGGTGATCAAGAAGCTGGGCGGCGGTATCCGTCTGGCCCTGGCCCAGTACCGCGAGCTTGCGGCCTTCGCCCAGTTCGCCTCCGACCTGGACGAGGCGACCCGCAAGCAGCTGGAGCGCGGCCGCATGGTCACCGAGCTGATGAAGCAGTTCCAGTACGCCCCGATGAGCATCTCCGAGATGGCCGTCACCCTGTTCGCCGTCAACCGCGGCTACCTGGACGACGTCGAGGTGAAGCGGGCCCTGGCCTTCGAAGCCGCCCTGATCTCCTTCATGAAGAGCAAGTACAAGTCCCTCATGGACAAAATCGAGGACACCAAGGACCTGGACGCGGATACCGAGAAGCAGATGGTCGCCGCCATCGAGGATTTCAAGGCCAGCGCGGCTTACTGAGCCGGCTAGAGAGTCGAGAGCAATATGGCTGCCGGAAAAGAGATCCGCACCAAGATCAAGAGCGTCGAAAACACGCGCAAGATCACCAAGGCCATGGAAATGGTGGCCGCCTCCAAGATGCGCAAGGCACAAGAGCGCATGAAGGCGGCCCGCCCCTATGCCGAGAAGATCGCGCACGTGATGGCGCACCTGAGCCAGTCGCATTCCGAGTACAAGCACCCGTTCTATGTCGCGCGCGAGAACATCAAGCGCGTCGGCTTGATCGTGGTGTCGACCGACAAGGGCCTGTGCGGCGGCCTCAACACCAACGCCCTGCGCATGGTGCTGGGCAAGCTGAAGGACTGGGAAGCCAAGGGCATCGAGGTCGACGTCACCGCCATCGGCAACAAGGGCCTGGGCTTCATCCAGCGCCTGGGCGGCAACGTCGTGTCCGAGGCCACCGGCCTGGGCGATTCGCCGCACATGGAGCGCCTGATCGGCCCGATCAACGTCATGCTCGAGAACTACAAGTCGGGCAAGATCGACGCCCTGTACCTGGTCTACAGCCGCTTCATCAACACCATGAAGCAGGAAGCCCAGTACACCCAGCTCCTGCCGCTGACGGCCGAGGCCGCGGTGGAGAAGACCACGGCCTACTGGGACTACATCTACGAGCCTGAGGCCAAGGGCGTGATCGATGTGCTGATGGAGCGCTACATCGAGGCCCTGATCTATCAGGCGGTGGCCGAGAACATGGCCTGCGAGCAATCGGCCCGGATGGTCGCCATGAAGGCGGCCTCGGACAACGCCAAGAACGTGATCGGTGAACTGAAGCTGGTCTACAACAAGACCCGCCAGGCCGCGATCACCAAAGAGCTGTCGGAGATCGTCTCCGGCGCCGCGGCGGTTTAAAGATTTTATTTTTAGGACTTAAGCCATGACCGAAGGAAAAATCGTTCAGATCATCGGCGCGGTGGTGGACATGGAGTTCCCCCGCGGGGCGTTGCCCAAGGTGTATGACGCCATCAAGATGGACAGCCCGCCGCTCACCTTCGAGGTGCAGCAGCAGATGGGCGACGGCATCGTCCGGACCATCGCCATGGGCTCCACCGACGGCCTCAAGCGCGGCCTGACCGTGAAGAACACCGGCGCTCCGATCAACGTGCCGGTGGGCAAGGCCACCCTGGGCCGCATCATGAACGTCCTGGGCGAGCCCGTGGACGAGGCCGGCCCGGTGAATGCCGAGACCACCGCCCCCATCCACCGCAAGGCCCCGGCCTACGCCGACCAGGCTGCCGCCGTGGAGATCCTGGAAACCGGCATCAAGGTGATCGACCTGATCATGCCGATCGCCAAGGGCGGCAAGGTGGGTCTGTTCGGTGGCGCCGGCGTGGGCAAGACCGTGACCCTGATGGAACTGATCCGGAACATCGCCGTCGAGCACAGCGGCTTCTCCGTGTTCGCCGGCGTGGGCGAGCGCACCCGCGAGGGCAACGACTTCTACCACGAGATGAAGGAAGGCGGCGTGCTGGACAAGGTCGCCCTGGTCTACGGCCAGATGAACGAGCCGCCGGGCAACCGTCTGCGCGTGGCGCTGACCGGCCTGACCATGGCCGAGCACTTCCGCGACGAAGGTCGTGACGTGCTGTTCTTCGTCGACAACATCTACCGCTACACCCTGGCCGGTACCGAAGTGTCCGCCCTGCTGGGCCGGATGCCGTCCGCCGTGGGTTACCAGCCGACCCTGGCCGACGAGATGGGCCGCCTGCAGGAGCGCATCACCTCGACCCGCACCGGCTCGATCACCTCCTTCCAGGCCGTGTACGTGCCCGCCGACGACCTGACCGACCCGTCGCCGGCGACCACCTTCGCCCACCTGGACGCTACCCTGGTGCTGTCCCGTCAGGTGGCCGAGCTGGGTATCTACCCCGCAGTGGACCCGCTCGACTCCACTTCCCGCCAGCTCGACCCGCTGGTGGTTGGCGAGGAGCATTACACGGTGGCTCGTGCCGTGCAGGGCACTCTGCAGAAGTACAAGGAGCTGCGCGACATCATCGCGATTCTGGGCATGGACGAACTGTCGCCCGAGGACAAGCTGGTCGTGTCCCGCGCCCGCAAGATCCAGCGCTTCCTGTCGCAGCCGTTCTTCGTGGCCGAGGCCTTCACCGGCGCCGCCGGCAAGTACGTCTCGCTGAAGGACACCATCGCCGCCTTCAAGGCGATCGTCTCCGGCGAATACGACCACCTGCCCGAGCAGGCCTTCTACATGGTCGGCACCATCGACGAGGCAGTCGAGAAGGCCAAGACCCTTCAGTAAGGAAACGGCGTTATGGCCATGACCATTCATGTCGACATCGTCAGTGCGGAGGCGTCCATCTACGCCGGCTTGGCCGAGTATGTGATCGTGCCGGGCGAGATGGGCGAGGTGGGCATCCACCCCCGCCACGCGCCGATGCTCACCCGGATCAAGCCCGGCTCGGTGCGGATCAAGAAGCCGCAGGAAGACACCGAGGATCTGATCTTCGTCTCCGGTGGCATTCTCGAGGTGCAGCCGCACGTGGTCACCATCCTGTCCGACACCGCCGTGCGCGGGGCGGACCTGGACGAGGCCCGTGCCCTGGAGGCCAAGCAGCGCGCCGAGGAGGCGATGAAGAATCGCACCTCCGCCATGGAATACGCCCAGGCCGAGGCGGAGCTGGCCATGGCCGTGGCCCAGCTGCAGGCGATCGAGAAACTGCGGCGCAGAAAGGCCTGAGCCGGCATCGGCACGCACGCAAGGCAGCCTCCGGGCTGCCTTTTTTCATGGCGCAGGCCGCGCCGCGCGGGCGAATTGTTTATACTTCTGGCCCATGCCCGCGGCCTTCGCGGCAGTGAAAATATATGAGCGCACACCTCAACGTCGTCATTCTCGCCGCCGGCAAGGGCACCCGGATGCATTCCGACCTGCCCAAGGTGCTGCATCCCCTGGCCGGGCGCCCCCTGATCGAACACGTCATCGCGGCCGCCGACCGGCTGAACCCCCAGCGCATCTGCGTGGTCTACGGCCACGGCGGCGATGCCTTGCCGCAGGCGGTCGGCCGCGACGATCTGGACTGGGTGCTGCAGGCGCCGCAACTGGGCACCGGCCACGCCGTGCAGCAGGCGCTGCCGCGGCTGGATGCGGAGGCCATCGCGCTCATCTTGTACGGCGACGTGCCACTGATCCGCAGCGAGACCTTGCAGGAGATGGTGGCCATCGCCCGCGGCGGCGCCGTCGCCCTGCTCACGGTGCGCCTGGCCAACCCCGCCGGCTACGGTCGCATCGTGCGCAACGCCCAGGGTGGGGTCGAGCGCATCGTCGAACACAAGGACGCCAGCGCCGACGAGCTGGCGATCCACGAGGTCAACACCGGTATCATGGCCATGCCGGTGCGCCAGCTCAGCCAATGGCTGGCGCGCCTGTCCAACGCCAACGCCCAGGGCGAGTACTATCTGACCGATGTCATAGGCATGGCGGCGGCCGAGCGGGTGCCGATCCAGCCCTGTCACCCCGGCGCGATGTGGGAAGTACTCGGGGTCAACAGCCGGGCCCAGCTGGCCGAACTGGAGCGCACCCACCAGCACAACCAGGCCGAGGCGCTGCTGGCCCAGGGCGTGACCCTGCTCGATCCCAAACGGCTGGATATCCGCGGGGAGCTGGCTTGCGGCCGCGACGTGATCATCGACATCAACTGCCTGTTCGAGGGCCGGGTGCAACTGGCCGACGGGGTGAAGATCGGCGCCCACTGCGTGCTGAAGAACGTCGAGGTCGAGGCCGAGGTCGAGATCCTGCCGTTTACCCACATTGAGGGCGCCCGCATCGGCGCCGGCAGCCGGATCGGTCCCTACGCGCGCATCCGGCCCGGCACCGAGCTGGCCGAGCGGACCCATATCGGCAACTTCGTCGAGCTGAAAAACAGCCAGGTCGGCTTCGATTCCAAGATCAACCATCTGTCCTACGTCGGCGACGCCACGGTCGGCAGCCGGGTCAACATCGGCGCCGGCACCATCACCTGCAACTACGACGGCGCCAACAAGCACCGCACGGTGATCGAGGACGAGGCCTTCATCGGCTCGGATACCCAGCTGGTGGCGCCGGTCACCGTCGGCCGTGGCGCCACCCTGGGCGCCGGCACCACCCTGACCCGCGACGCCCCGCCCGGCCAGCTCACCCTGTCGCGGCCCAAGCAGTTGACCATCGCCGGCTGGAAGCGGCCGGTGAAGAAGAGTAAGGCGTGAGGAGTGAGGAGTGAGGCGTGAGGCGTAACTTCAGAGCAGGCAAACAGGCGGATAGACATATGTCGCAGTCACCCTATCGGGCGGGGATGGTTTTCTCCTCACGCCTTTTTCCTCACGCCTTACTGAAAGCGGAGCGCTGACATGTGCGGCATCGTCGGCGCGGTCGCGCGGCGCAACGTGGTGCCCCTGCTGATCGAGGGCCTGCAGCGCCTGGAATACCGCGGCTATGATTCGGCCGGCATCGCCGTGCTCGATGGCGAGATCAAGCGGGTGCGCCGGGTCGGCCGGGTGAGCGAGATGCAACAGGCGGCGGCGGCCGAGGGCCTCGCCGGCCAGATCGGCATCGGCCACACGCGCTGGGCCACCCACGGCGGCGTGACCGAGCCCAATGCCCATCCCCATGTCTCGGGCGGCCTGATCGCCGTGGTGCACAACGGCATCATCGAAAACCACGAGGCCATCCGGGCCGAGCTCAAGCGGGCCGGCTACAGCTTCGAATCGCAGACCGACACCGAGGTCATCGCCCACCTGGTGCATCAACGCTACCAGCAACACCATGACCTGTTCGCCGCGGTGGAAGCGGCGGTGCGCGAACTGGTCGGGGCCTATGCCATCGCCGTGGTGGCGCTCGATGCACCCGATCTCGTGGTCTGCGCCCGCATGGGCTGCCCCCTGCTGATCGGCCGCGGCGACGGCGAGAACCTGATCGCCTCCGACGTCTCCGCCGTGCTCTCCAGCACCCGCCGGGTGATCTACCTGGAGGAGGGCGATGTCGCCGCGGTGCGGCGCGACGGCATCCTCATCCACGACCAGAATGGCAAGCCCGTAAAGCGGCGCGAGCATGTGAGCGACGTCTCCATCGCCTCGCTCGAGCTCGGCCCCTACAGCCACTTCATGCAGAAGGAGATCCACGAGCAGCCGCGCGCCCTGGCCGACACCCTCGAGGCCGTGCTCGACGAGGGCTTCAGCCCGACCCTGTTCGGCACGGATGCCGGCGCCGTGCTGGAGCAGATCGAGGGGGTGCAGATCCTCGCCTGCGGCACCAGCTTCTATGCCGGCTCGGTCGCCCGCTACTGGATCGAGGCCATTGCCGGCCTGCCCTGTCAGGTCGAGATCGCCAGCGAATACCGTTACCGACCGGTGGTGGCCAACCCGAAGCATCTCGTCGTCACCATCTCCCAGTCGGGCGAGACCCTGGACACCCTGGAGGCGCTGAAATACGCCAAGAGCCTGGGCCACGCGCACACTTTGGCCATCTGCAACGTGCAGGAGAGCGCCATTCCGCGCGCCTCGCGCCTGGTGTTCTACACCCGGGCCGGGGCCGAGATCGGCGTGGCCTCGACCAAGGCCTTCACCACCCAGCTGGTCGCCCTGTTCATCCTGGCCGTGACCCTGGCCCGGCTGCGGGGCCGGCTCGACGACGAACAGACCGTCGCCTATCTGGAAGACCTGCGCCATCTGCCCGGCAGCGTCCAGCACGCCCTCAACCTGGAGCCGCAGATCGCCGTCTGGGCCGAGCGCTTCGGCGCCAAGCAGCACGCCCTGTTCCTCGGCCGCGGCCTGCATTACCCGATCGCGCTCGAAGGCGCGCTCAAGCTCAAGGAAATCTCGTATATTCACGCCGAGGCCTACCCCGCCGGCGAGCTCAAGCACGGCCCGCTGGCGCTGGTCGATGCCGAGATGCCGGTGGTGGTGATCGCGCCGAACGACAGCCTCTTGGAGAAGGTGAAGTCGAACATGCAGGAGGTGCGGGCGCGCGGCGGCGAGCTGTTCGTGTTCGCCGACCTCGACAGCCACTTCACCGAGTCCGAAGGGGTGCACGTCATCCGCACCCCGCGCCATGTCGGCGTGCTGTCGCCGGTGGTGCACGCCATCCCGGTGCAGCTGTTGGCGTATCATGCAGCCTTGGTCAAAGGCACGGACGTGGACAAGCCCCGCAATCTGGCCAAGTCGGTGACGGTGGAGTGACAGCCGGCATGGCATTGCTTGAGAACACGGGGCGGGGCTTGCGGCGCAGGCTGATGCCGGCGCAGCCGGCGTCAAGCGTGGAGCGCGGCCGAAGCCACAAGCCCCGCAATCTGGCCAAGTCGGTGACGGTGGAGTGATCGTCACATGACGTTGCGAGAGAACGCGGGCTCAGAAACCTGGCGAAATCGGTGACCGTGGAATAAAAGAAGGAGACACCATGGCAGTCGTAGCGGTCTTCAACCAGAAAGGCGGGGTCGGCAAGACCACCACCACCCTCAACGTGGCGGCGGCGCTGGTCATGCTGGAGCGTCAACCCATCCTGATCGACCTCGATCCCCAGGCCCATCTGAGCCTGGCCCTCGGGCTGAAGAGCCTGCCGGGCGAGGCTTGCGCCTCGGCCTATTTCCTGCACGACAAACCCCTGGCCCAGCTGGTGCGCCAGTTGCCCAACGGCATCCGCATCATCCCCGGTCACCCCGACCTGGCCAAGGTCGATTCCATGCTGGGCGGGGTCAAGGGCGTGGCGGCCAAGCTGCGCAGCGGCCTGAACCAATTGGGCGGCGACAACAGCCCGGTGCTGATGGACTGCGCCCCGGCCCTGTCGGTGTTGACATTGAACGCCTTGTTCGCTGCCGACCGGGTGCTGATCCCGGTGACCTCGGATTTTCTCGCCATGCAGGGCCTGCACCGCACCGAGATCGCCCTGCGCGTGCTGGAAAAGCCCTTGGGCCGCGCCATCGAGCGGCGCATGGTGGTCACCCGCTACGCCGAGGACAAGCCGCAGTGCCGCGAGGCCCTGGCCACGCTCAAGCAGCGCTATGCCAATGAACTGACCGAGGCCAAGATCGCCGACGATCTGGCCCTGGCCGAGAGCCCGGCCCATGGCATGGACATCTTCGCCTATGCCGCCGATTCCACCGGCGCCCACGACTACCGGGTGCTGACCATGGAGCTGCTGTCCAAGGGTTTCTTCGAATAATCAGCTAGGCCGGGTCATAGCCACCCTGCTGCCAAGCCGGGCTCCCTCTATATCCGGCCTTGTGCTAGAAAGGCATTAGAGCAGGTCTAAACCTGTCAACAGATCCGGCACCTTGAAGGGGCCGGGGTGGGAGGCAACATCAGCATGGCCGAAGAACCGACAAGCCGTGAATCGCGGATCGCTGCGCTCGAGGCCGAGCTCGAACGGCGCGAGCATGATATCGCCATGCTCAAGGAAACCGCCCTTGCCGTCGGCAGCGAACTCGACCTGGATACCGTGCTGCAACTGGTGGTCGACCGGGCACGCGAGCTGATCGATGCCGAGACCGTGCTCATTCCCCTGCTCAATCCCGATTGCGACGAATATACCTACCGCGCCGGCTCCGGCGCGAACGCCGAAGAGATCGTCGGCCAGTCGCTGCCGCTCGATTTCGGCGTCTGTGGCTGGGTCTGGAAGCACAAGCGGCCGTGGTGGCGCGGCGTGCTCGAGGAATTGAGCCCGCAGGAAAAGACTCGCTGGGAGAAAGAGGCGGGCACCCTGATCCTGGTGCCGCTGATCGGGCGCGAACACTTTCTGGGCGGCATCGCCGGCCTCAACAAGCGTGGCGGCGGCGATTTCACCCAGCGCGATCTCGATGTGCTGACGCTGTTCGCCGGCCAAGTGGCCATCGCCATCGAGAACGCCATGGCCATGCAGAAGGTACGCGAGGCCCAGCAGGCCGCCGAGGAATATCAGGGCCGGCTGCAAATGCTGAACAACCGCCTGGCCATGGCCAACCAGGAACTCGAATTTCTTTCACTCTACGATCCGCTGACGCGCCTGCCCAACCGTTCCCTGCTGCGCGATCGCCTGCAAGGGCAGATGGCCATGGCCGGCCCAAGCGAGGCTGTCGCGGTGCTGCTGATCGACCTCGATCACTTCCAGGACGTCAACGACAGCCTCGGCCACGACGAGGGCGATCAGCTGATCAAGGCCGTGGCGGCCCGCTTTGCTGGATTGACGCGGCCGATCGACACCCTCGGCCGCATCGGCGGGGATGAATTCCTGTGCATTCTGCCCAATACCGGGACCGAGGCCGCGATCCGCATGGCGCACAAGTTGCAGCAAAGTTTGAAGCAGCCTGTGACCCTGGGTGGTCAGGACGTGACCACCACTGCAAGCGTCGGCATCGCCATCTATCCCGATCATGGCGACAGCGTGACCGCCTTGCTCAAGCACGCCGATGCGGCCATGTACGTCGCCAAGCAGAACCGCAACGACGTCCGGCTCTACGACACCAGCTACGATACCTTCGCCACCGGCCGTCTGGCCCTGCTCAGCGACTTGCAGGCGGCCCTGCAGCATCAGGAGTTCCAGCTCTACTACCAGCCCAAGCTGGCGCCGGCCAGCGGCACCCTGGTCGGCTTCGAGGCCCTGGCCCGCTGGCCGCACAAGGCGCGCGGCTTCGTGCCCTCGGAGATGTTCATTACGGCCATGGAGCAGACCGGCCTGATCTACGATTTCAGCCTGTGGGTGATCGAGACTGCGGCCCGGCGGTGCAGCCTGTGGCGCCGCTAGGTTGGAAAAGATTATTTGAGACGAGATGCGTGCGACAAAATTTGGGCGGGAAATCGCGGGAAGCGGTGGGAAATGGCGGGAAATCAAGTGGTTAAGAGTGTTATCCACAGGGCGCACGGTGTGCACGCATTATATGCGACAAAATGCGCGCACTTCTGCGCGTGACAGGCGTTTAAGGAATCGTCAGGCTGGCGTCTTTTGTGCGATGTAGGCACGTGTCGCGGCCAGTTCGTCGTCTGTCAGCTCGGCGAGCGACGACTTACAGAAGCGGCGCTGGATGTAGGCGCGGTAGAGTTCGGCATCGCCAAGCTGGTTCTTGCAGCGGGCCTTGATGTAGGCGATCTGGCGGGCGCGCCAGCGTGCGTCGCGCAGTGGCGCGGTCTTCATGCCGTCGATGCGGGCGCGCTGCTGCTGGAGCCAGCGGACGGCTTCGTCGAAGCGGGCGAGCGGCAGGATGTGATAGCTCGTGACGCGAAATTTCTTTTGAAATGAAGACCATGCAGCGGCATGGGTGAGCGGCCTGGCGCGCGTGCGGACGGTGTTGTGGACGGCGATCCACTCATTGAGCAGCTCGCGCAGGCGCAGCTTCTGGGCTTCCGACAGCTCTGAGGCGCGCGGATCGATGGTGTTGCGCGGGCGCACGGTCTGGGCGTGGATGACGGTGTTGCCGTCGCCGACGATGTTGTGGCTGCCCTCGATGCGCACGGCGGGCGCGGGCCGGGCGGGCTTGCGGCGGGTCGTCTTTCTGGCCGCGCCGCGCACGATCTCGATGAGCTTCTGCTTCTTGTCTTCCATCGTTTCTCCCCTGTGCTGGTTGATGAAAGGGTGCAAGTTCGAGTTTTGAACTTGCACCCGATAACTTGCACCCTTTGGCGAACTTGCACCCGATAACTTGCACCCTTTGGCGAACTTGCACCCGATAACTTGCACCCGTTCACGCCACACGGCGGATGAGCTCGATGACCTTGGCGCGGGTGGCGGCGGGCTCGGCGAGCAGCTCGTAGGCGACCAAGATGGCTTCGGCTTTTTTGTCCGGCGGCAGGTGCTTGTCGCCCAGGCCTTCCTCGATGACCTCGATGGCGGCCTGAAGGCGCGCGCGATCGGTGAGTTCCGAGGCGGGCCGCTCGCGGCTGCCGGTGAGGATGTAGGTGACATCGGCACCTGCGTCGGCGATTGCAGCAAGGTAATCCGCAGTTGGCGGCTTGCCCTTCTCGTAAAGAATTTGAGACCCCTTTGACGCGCCTCCAATAGAGGCGAAATCAGTCTGACTTAGGCCAAGCCGTTCTCTTTCCTCACGCAGGCGGCTCCCTCTATCAAAATTCTGCACCACACCCCCTTGCAAGGTTCAAAATTTTGAACCATACTTCCCACCGTGACGTTTCAACTTCCACGAGGTGGCAGTATGGCAGAGACGGTGCGGATTGATAAGGAGCGCGCGCGCCGCGCGCGCGAGGCCATCGAGCGGCTGGGGATTTCCCAGACGGCGCTGGCGCGGGCCCTTGGGGTGAACCCCAGGATCGTCAATGAGGTGGTGCGCGGGCGGCTGGTTGGCGTGCGCGGCGACACGCACAGGGTGGCGGTGGCGCTGGGCATCAAGGACGGGGTGATCCCGCCCAAGGATGCGAGCGCGGAGGAACTGATCGCGCTGCTTCGGCAGGCTGCGCGCGGTGGGGTGCGGTCATGACCGGGAGCATGTTGCCGTATCCGCTGATGGACTGGGACGTGAAGGAAGTGCTCGACAAGGTCGCGGCAGATGCCGAGGAGCGACCAGAGATGACTCTGGAACAGGCCTGGGGACATCTGCTTTATCACGCACTCGTGGCGCGGGCGAAGGCTGCAGGAAAGAAGGTGAGCGCCGATTTCTCCCTGGGTGCGGCGGTGTGGGCAGCGATCCAGGCGCGCGAGGCGTTGTGGCGCATCGAACATGACGCGCTGTTGCCGCTGTGCGATCTGGATATGCACAGCGACGTGATCTACGAGGAGATCGAGGCGTTTGGCCGCCGCGCACCGGAGCTCTTTGATCATGAGCACAACGCGTTCCGCTTCTGATCTGGTCGATCTGGCCGCCATCGCCGAGGCGGTGGGCGTGGATTACCACACGGTGCGCAATAAATGGACCGCCTCCCCCGACTGGCCGCCGCATCACGACCGGGCTGGCCTGGGCGGGGCGAAGCGCTGGCGGGTGGAGGATCTGCCGACGGCCTTCAGGCGGCGAGGGAAGTCGATCGATGTGCGCCAGGCGGTTGAGCTTTGGCAGGCGCGCCAGGCGCTGGCGCGGTTTTCACAGACAGGAGAACACGATGCAGTACTGCTACATGGACGGCCAGGGCAGGCTGGTGGCGGTGATCGAGCGGATGGGCAATGGCAGCCCGGCGTCGCCGGTGCGGTGGCTGCTGCGCTGGGCGGTGCGGCGGGACTGGACGCACTGTCGGCAGGACTCGATATACGGCTGCCGGCACGAGGCGGCGGCCTCGGTGCTGCTGGAGTGTCCGGAGGCGGCGCTCCAGGTGTTCAACCGGCGCGGGGAGAGGGTGCGGTGACGCCCGCTACGCCAAATGTAGCTCCCCTTCCCGCCCCCCTTCCCGCCCCCAGCGGCGAGCCCATCCCGGCGGGGCGTTGCCCTCTCCCCGTCGATACCAGCCCGGCGGCCACCGGCGCGGGTGGGCTCACCCCTGGGGGCGAGTCGCCCATCCGGCCAGACGAGGCGCGGCTGATCGAGGCGGCGCGGCGCAAGATGATCATCACGCCCATCCTCAAGGGCGAGATCGCGGGCCGCACGGCGATCGAGCGGCACGCGAAGAGCCACGGCACGACGGCTGCCACTCTCTATCGATGGGTCAAGGCGTACCGCCAGGGCGGTGACAAGGCGCTGGTGGAGAAGCCTCGCGCAGACCGTGGGCAGGCGCGGGTGATCATCGCCGAGGCGTGGGAGACCTTCATGCGCGGGGCGATGGTGCCGGAGGACAAGCTGCTGGAAATTGCCGCCGAGATGGCGCGCGCGGTGCGCGGGCTGTGGGCGCAGCAGGGCAAGAATGGCTGGCGGCAGGTGGCGCTCTTGGCGCAGCCGGTGCTAATCAGGCTGACGGTGGAGGCCACCGGCTGCGCGGAGACGGTGGCCAAGCGGGTGTGCCGGCTGCCGCGCCGGTTCGTCGATGGCGAGCGGCGCTACAGCCTGGTGGCGCTCAAAGACCGCGACGCCAAGGGGTTCTACGACCGCACGCCCGCGGTGATGCGCACGCGCGCGGCGCTCAAGCCTGGCGACTGCGTGTTCGGCGACGTCTCTCCCGCCGACATCCCGGTGCTGCGGCCCGATGGCGAGATCGCCTGGGCGCGGCTGATCGCCTGGATGGATGCGGCGACCAACATGATCCACATCACCGGCCATCTGCCGGGCAAGGGCGGCGGCGTGCGGCGCGACCATGTGGCGCTCTCATTCACCGCCATATGCCAGAGCGCGCCGTTTGGCATGCCCAGGCGTCTGTATCTGGACAACGGGTCGGAATTCTCGTGGACGACGATGCTCGATGCCTGGGCGGAACTCACCCGGCTGACCGGCGGGGCGTTCGGCGGCACGTGGGATGCGCACATGGCCGCCGAGCACTACGGCATCGTCACGCGCTCGATCCCCTTCAAGCCGCGCGCCAAGCTCATCGAGGGCGCTTTCGGCAACCTCCTGCACTTCATGGGCTGGCACCCGGCGTTTTCAGGGTCGGACCGGATGCGCAAGAAGGTGGCGACGCTCGGTAAGGGTGTGACAGCGGTGCCGGTTGAAGACTTGAAGGGCTTTCTCGCCCAGGCGGTGGCGGCCTACAACGCCACGCCGCAGAGCGGGCACCTGGACGGCAAGAGCCCGGCGGAGAAGATGGGCGAGTTCCTGGCGGATGGCTTCGTGCCCTACCAAGTGGACGCGGAGGCGCTTGGGTTCGCGTTCGGCGAGACGCACGAGGTGCGCTGCCGCATGGGGCAGGTGCGGGTGGGCGGCTGGACGTATTACAGCAAGGACTTGATCGCTTTCGACGGCGAGAAGGTGGTCGTGCGCTGGCCGCGCCACGCGCCGGATGCGGCGTATGTGTGGGCTGGCGGGCGCGTGCATGTTGCGCTGGCGATGCCGGTGTTCGCCTGGGGCGACCCGGAGGGCGCGAAGTTCGCCGCCAAGCTCGCCAGCGAGGCGCGGCAGGTGGTGGAGGTGATGCGCGGGCAGGTGGCCTGGCTCGACCCGCGCGAGCTCATGGACGAGTTCGCGCGGCTCGGCGGCGTGGCCGAGGTGGTCGAGGAGGCGAGCCGCCGGGCGGCGAAGGTGCAGCTCACCGCAGATGCGCAGCAGATGGTGGCGGCGCGGCAGGCGCAGCTCGAGGCGGCGCTCGCGCGGGCGCTGCCCAGGAACCCGGACCTCGTGGCCAACCGCCACGGGGTGGTGGACGAGGAGGCGGATGAGGTCCGCCTGTGGCTGGAAAACGACGAAAGGAGAATGGCATGAGCAAAGAGGGCAACGTGCACGCATTGCATGAGACGAATGCGGCCAAGCGGCGCGAGACGAAGTACATGAAGGAGGCGCTGCTGACGGCGCGGCGGGTGATGGCGGCCGATCACCCCATCGGCGAGATCGTGGGCAGCCCCGGCACGGGCAAGACCACGGCGACCAAGGAGATCGCCGCCAGACTGGGTGGGGTGCGCATCGCCTGCTGGGGCGGGATCACCCGGCATCAGCTGCTGCGCGAAGCGGCGGCGGCGCTGGGCATCGAAGGCCACGGCGCGGCGGACAGGATGCTGGCCGAGCGGCGCGAGGCCGACCCCGAGACGCGGCGGCTCCTGGTGGTGGACGAGGCCAACAAGCTCAACTGGCGCGGGCTGGAGGCGCTGCGCTACCTGGCCGACGAGTGCAACGTGGGCGTGCTGCTGGTGGGCACGGAACTCTACGAGCGGCAGTTCGCAAGCCCCAAAAGCCGCGACTACCTGGTGCAGCTGGGCAGCCGCATCGGCGCCAAGCGATGCCGCATGGGGCTGCTCGACCGCGCCGAGACGTACGCGCACGTGCTGCGGCCCATCGTGGGCGAGTGCCAGGACAAGGAGGTGATCACGCGCTTCTGGATCGGCGCGCGCAAGGGCGTGTGGCGCGACGCGCTGGAGATCGCGCAGGAGTGCCGCTCGATCATGGATGCGCAGGGGGTGACGGCGCTGACCATGCCGGTGCTCGATGCGGCGCTGGCCTGGAGCGCGAACCGGCATGCGGTGGAGGCGTGATGCATGGCGCTGCGGCTGGCGGACATCCAGGCCGTGCTTGGTTGCGCCAAGAGCACGGCGAGCGAGCTGCGCGGCGGCAGCTACCGCGGCGCGCAGGAGCTCAAGACGAGATACGAAGCGCTGGTGGCGATCGTCGAGCAGGAGAGGCGCGCCGCGGCGCTGGATGCCGACGCGATCTGCAGCGCCTGCCCGCGCGAGGACTGCGCGGGCTGCCGCATCGCGGAGCTGATTTGACAGAGGGCATGCCGCCTGGCCGGGCGGAGTGACAGGAGTACATCATGGCAAAAGTGGCAACGAAAGAGCAAGACACGGCAAAGATGGCCAAGGCTGGCCTGCCCGCCGGCGAAAAGCTGCTGCGCGATGGCGGCGAGATCGTGCCGCTGGCAGCGGCGGACATCCGGCTGGTGATGCAGGGCTGGGACATCAAAAAGCGCATCGACGAGCTGGATGCGCAGCTCAAGGCGATCCACGCGCAGCTCATCGAGGCGCACGGCGCGGGCGCGAGCCTCATCGTGCACGGGGTGTGCCGTGCGTCCATCGCCGAGCGCGAGGCGGTCAAGATTAAGGACGCCGAGCGGCTGCGCGCGGTGCTGGGCGAGCGCTTTGCCGATCTGGTAAAGACCGAGATCGCCTACAAGCCGGAGGCGCGGCTCATCGAGATGGCCTGCGACGGCGACGAGCCGCTGAAGCCTGCCATCGGCGCATGCCTGACGGTGGGCAAGTCGGCTGCCGTGACGTGGAGGGCGGAGAAATGATGACCGATGACTTGATCGACCGCATCGCGACCGGGATGTCTACAAAGACTGACGCAGATGTGGTGGTGCTCGCCATGGCGCGGCTGGCGCGGTATGAGCAGGCGCTGCACGACATCGCTATGCACGGTCGTGCGGAGCACGCCATCAAGGCGTACGAAGCCATTGCCGGGCGCTATCTCTGGCAGGACATGGCCGCGGCGTGACCCAGCCCATGCCCATCGCGCGCGTGGGCATGCACGGGGTCATCTTGCAGGAGACGATATGGATGCACGACGCAGAACGCTCATGGCCCAGGCGCACATGGCGGCAAAGCAGGCCGGGTGCGCGGATGAGGACGACCGTCGCGCCGTCCAGCAGATGGTGACCGGCAAGGAAAGCTGCCGCGACATGACGGTGGCCGAGCTGGTCAGGCTCATCGACCACTGGGGGCGAATGGGTGCGCAGGTGCGCGCCGCCGCGCCGGCGTGCGCCGAGGCGCCGGGGATGGTGACGCGCTGGCAGCTCGCCACCATCGAGCGGCTGGCCTGGGAGATGGGCTGGGACGCGGGGCTGTCGGATGCGCGGCTGGCCGCCTTTCTGCGCCGCACGGCGCGTGTAGATCGGGCGGCCTGGCTTACCAAGGAGGCGGCCTCTAGCGTGATCAGCGGGCTGATGCGCTGGAAGCGCCAGCGCGCCAAGAAGGGGGCGGCGGCATGATGCTGGGGCGCTGCCCGGTGTGCCACAGCCACCTGAGCCTGGAGGCCATCGTCCAGGATGACGCCGCGCGCGAGCTGCTCGGCGTGCTGTCCGCACTGGATGCGACGCTCTCGCGCGCGCTGGTGGGGTATCTTGGTCTGTGGCGGCCTGCGAAGCAGGATCTGCGCTGGGATCGCGCGCTCAGGCTCGCGCGCGAGGCGCTGGCGCTGTCGGACGATGCCGCGCGGCTGGCCTTGGCGCTCTCAGAGACCACGGAGGCCATCCGCGCCAAGGGGGGCGCGACCCCCATCAAGAGCCACGGATATCTCAAGCGCGTGCTCGAAGGCGCGCCGCAGGCGGCGGGCGCGGTGATGGTGGCGCAGCCCGCGCCGCATGCATCGCAGCGGGTGGATCGCATCAAGGCCCCTTCGGCCACCGTGGACGGCGTGATGCGGCTGGAGGCGCTCAAGCGCCGCGCGCGCGGGGAGGTGGGCCATGAGTGATGCCGCGCCGGGCTGGCTGGTGGCCGAGGTGGCCGAGGGCATCCAGCGGCTGCTGGTGCTCAGGCTCGACGGCTGCCCGCCTGCGGATGCGGTGGAGGCAGTGGCGCTGGCCTGGGCGGACGCGCTGATCGTGCGCGGCGTGGCCTGGGACGAGGCGCTCGATGCGCCGCGCCTGCGCGAAGCGTTCCGGCGGCTGGCCGCGCACTGCACGCGCTGGCCTGCCCCGGCTGCGATCTGGGAGCACATGCCCGCGCGGCCAGAGCAGGCGAAGCTGCCGCCGCCGAAAGTGAGCGATGAGGACAGAAAGAGGGCACTGCGCATGCTGGCCGAGCTGCGCGATAAGCTGAGGATCACGACATGAAAGCTGCCAGGCTGGAAACGTCAGCCCGCTTGCAGCGGGTGCTGGACTATCTCTCCGACGGGCGCGAGCACACCACGCTCGACATCGTGGTCGGCGCATCGGTGTGCGCGGTGAACTCCTGCATCGCCGAGCTGCGCGCCAACGGATTCGACATCGCCTGCCGCCGCGAGGGCGATGTGTGGCTGTACCGGCTCATCGAGCGGGAGACGGCCTGATGGCGCTGGCCGACACGCGCTTTCTGGAGCAGCTCATCGGACGCGAGGCGCTGGAGACGCTCATCCAGACCTGCGGCGGGCTGTCGGTCGCCATCCCCAAGCGCCTGCCGCTCTCAGGCCCGCTCGTGGACCTGCCGCAGCCCGCGCAGGAGGCGCTGGTGCGCTACGTGGGCGGCACGGAGCTTTACATCCCCAAGTGCGACGGCGCGCGGCGCGAGGCTGTGCGCGCGTGCATCCGCGCCGAGTACGATGCGGGCGCAAGCGTCAAGGCGCTGGCCCGGCGCTACGGCTACACCGAGCGGCACATCTACAACATCCTCGGGCGGCTGCCCGAGCCAGATCTCAACGGCACGCTGTTCTGACCCACCCCTGAACGCGTTCGGCCTGCCGCGCCGCTCGCGCGCGCGGCACCATCCTGGGCATGAAACGCACGCCCGCCATCCTGATCACCGTCTCCGCCCTCACCGTGTCCGGCATCGCCGTGCACGAGGGGTATCGGTCGCGCGCGTATGACGACGGCGCGGGCGTGCAGACGGTGGGCTTTGGCTCCACCGCCCACCCGGACGGCAGGCCCGTAAAGCCGGGCGATACCGTCACGCCCGAGCGCGCCGTGGTGATGCTCGCGCGCGATGCCGACCGCATCTGGCGCGAGGCCGCCGCATGCATCGGCGAGGTGCCGCTCTCGCCCGGCGAGGCGACGGCGTTCCAGTCGCTGGCCTACAACATCGGGTCGGCGGCGTTTTGCCGCTCCACGCTGGTCAAGAAGCTCAAGCAGACCCCGCCGGACTACGCCGGGGCCTGCCGCGAAATCCTGCGCTGGACGCGCGCAGGCGGCGTCGAACTCGCCGGGCTCAAGAAGCGCCGCGAGGCCGAGTACCGGCAGTGCATCGGGGAGGCGGCGCAGTGATCCCGCTCACCACGCCATGGCCCGCCATCGCCGCCGCGCTCGTCTGCGTGGGCGCTGGTTTTGCCAGTGGCTACGCGCTCAATGGCAGGCTCAACGAGGGCCGCATCGCCCGCGCAGAGGCCGCCACCGCCCAGTGCCGTGCCGAAGCCGCCGAGTCTCAGCGCCGCGCCGCCGAAGAGGCCGCCGCGCGCCTGGCTGCCGCTCAGGATGCGGAACGCCGGGCCGTGCACGCATTGCATGCGACACAGGCGCGCCTTGCCGCCACCGAAAAACGCCTCAAGGAGAGTCTTTATGCGCTACCGACTGCCCAGTCTTGCGGCCTGTCTGGCGCTGCTCGCGGGCTGCTCAACGCCCGGCTCGGCGCCGCCGGTGCCGGCGACCTGCCCGCGCGTGCCGCCGGGCCTGCTCCAGCCGCTGCCGAGTCTGCCGCCGATCCCGGCGAGCCAGTCCGCGAAGCCGACCTCGGAGCCTGGATCGCCGAAGCCATCGGCGCCTACGACGACTGCCGCGCCCGCATCGACGCCATCCGCCACTGGGACGAGGTGACGCATGGAAGGTGACGTGCTGATCGGCGCGGGCAACTGGCCTGCCATGCTGGCCGTCGGCGGGACGCTGATGGCCAGCATCTTCGCCCTGCTCAAGTGGTTCGCCGGCCGGCTGCTCTCCGACATCGAGATCCGGCTCACCCGCATCGACGATCTGGAGAGCCGCTTCGAGCGGCTGATGGCCGAGCTGCCGCTGCACTACCAGCGGCGCGAGGACGCCATCCGCGAATTCACCGCCATCAACACCAAGCTCGACCGCCTCTACGAGCTGCTCGCCAGGAGATCATCCCATGACTGAACGCCGCATCGATGCCGCCATCGACATGGCCCGCGCCGAGCGCGAAGCGCTGCGCTGGCTGATGCTCACCGCGCTGTGGCACGCGCGTCCCTACGGCACGCGCGAAGATGTCCTGCTGTCGTGCGCGCACGAGATCCCGATCTACGCCACCGCCGACCTCATCCGGCGCGAGCTCGGCTGGCTGGAATCCCACGGGCTCGCCGCCATCGTGCGCGATGCCTCGCCCATCTGGTCGGCGAAGCTCACCGCGCTCGGCGAGGACGTGTACGAGTACCGCGCCGACGCGCCAGCGGGCCTGGCGCGCCCGCCGAGGTGGTGAGCATGGCGCGCCGCAGCAAAGTGGACACCCTGCCGCCCGCGCTCAAGGCCGAGCTGGAGCGCCTCTTGGCCGACCGCACGCACGGCGGCTATGAGGCGCTGGCTGCGTGGCTGAAAGAGCAGGGCTACGAGATCGGCAAGAGCAGCCTGCACCGCTACGACCAGCGGGTGCAGGCGGTGATGCTGCGCATCAAGGCAAGCACCGAGGCGGCGCGGCTGATCGCGCAGGCATCGCCGGACGAGGCCGACGAGCACTCCGCCGCCGTGCTGCGCATGGTGCAGTCGGCACTGTTCGACGCCATGAGCCGGGTGACCGAGGCGGCCGACATCGCCGACCCGGCCGAGCAGGTCAAGGTCTTGAGCCAGGCCGCCCGTGCGATCGCCGAGGCCAGTCGCGCCAGCATCGGGCAAAAGCGGTGGGCGGACGAGGTGCGGGCGAAGATCGACGAGGTGGAGCGCGTCGCACGCAATGCGGGCAAGGCGCTCGATGCCGAGACGCTCAAGGCCATCCGGGAGGGGTTGTATGGCGGTTAATGGGCTGCGGATTTACCGGCGTTTCGACCCGGTGGCCGGTTTCGGCATCTACTGGTGGGACGGGCTGTGCATCCATCTGTGGCGAACGGTCGTGGTGATCGAGTTGTCATGACCGCCCCCATCCTCTACCCCTACCAGCGCCGCTACCTGGCTGATGCCAGCCGCTGGAAGGCGGCGATGTGGAGCCGCCAGACGGGCAAGACCTTCACCACCACGCTGGAGGCGGTGCTCGACTGCCTCGATGCCGAGGCCGATGGGCGGATTTCCCGCTGGACGATTCTGTCGATTTCGCGCGACCGGGCGCTGGACGCCATGAACAACGGCGTCAAGCTGCACTGCCGGGCCATCGGCGCGGCCTTCGAGGAGCTGACCGACACCAGCCTGGGGCTCGATGAGCAGGCGGCGATGGTGCGCTTTCCCGGCGGCTCCTACGTGCGCGCGATCGCCGCGCGGCCCGAGACGGCGCGCGGCATGAGCGACAACCTCATCCTCGACGAGTTCGCCCACCACAAGGACAACCGCGCGCTGTGGCGGGCGCTGGTGCCGGTGGTCTCCAAGCCCGGCTTGAAGATTCGCGTCATCTCCACCCCGAACGGGGTGGGCGACATGTTCCACGAGATCGTGACCGCCGAGGACGGGCCCCCACGCTTGGGTGCGGAGCACCCTGCGCTGCCCCCCAAGGGGGCCGCGCCAGAGCTTGGGGCGGCCCGGCGCTCTGGCGACGGCCTGTGGAGCCGCCACGTGGTCACGATCCACGACGCGGTGATGGATGGCCTGCCGCGCGACATCGCCGAGTTGCGACGCGCCGCGCGCGACCCGGACACCTGGGCGCAGGAGTTCGAGTGCGTGTTTCTCGACCGCGCCGGGCGGGAGTGGCTGAGTTACGAGGAGATCCTTGCCGCGCTGGAAGCCCCGCCGCTGCCGCCCTACGACGGGCGGCCGGTCTATGTTGGGATGGACATTGCTGCGCGCGGCGACCTCTCGGTGATCGCCGTGCTCGAGGACGTGGGCGCGGGCGTGCTGGCGCTACGCGAGATGCAGGTGATGCGCGGGGAGAGCTTCGCCGCGCAGCTGGCCCGGCTGGATGCGGTGTTCCGCAGCTATCGCGTGGCCCGCTGCGCCATCGACCAGACCGGCATGGGCGAGATGCCGGTGCAGGAAGCGCAGCGGCGGCATGGGCAATACCGGGTGTCGGGCGTGCTGTTCAACGCCTCGAACAAGCTGGAGATGGCCGTGGCGCTCAAGGATCGGTTGCAGGCGCGGCGGCTGCTCATGCATCACGTGCATGGCGATGCGCGTGATGCATTGATCGACGACCTGCGCGCCGTGCGCATGGAGCCGGGCGCGGGCGGCGTGCCGAAGCTCCTGGCCGACCGCGACGGCGCGGGCCACGCCGACCGCTTCTGGGCGCTGGCGCTGGCCTGCGCCGCCGCCGGCGAGGGTGTGCCGGTGTATGGATACGAGTCTGTCGCGCGCCGCGGCTTCGCGCCGCGCCGGGACGACATTGACGGGCGCGGGCGCGCCCAGGAGTGGGCAGGATGGTGACGCCGAAGAAGCAAGACCTTACGACCGAAATCGCGCGCCCCGCGCAGACGGGGCTGCGCAGCGTCTGGCAGTGGCGGCCGCTGGCCTCGATGACCCCGGCGATGGTGGCCGACGTGCTGCGCCGGGCCGCCATGGGCGACGCGCACGACTTCCTGCTCGCGGCGGACGACATCGCCGAAAAAGACCTGCACTACCGCGCGGTGCTGCAAACGCGCACGCTGGCGGTAGCCGGGCTGCCCATCGACATCCAGCCCTGGGACGACTCGCCCGCGGCGCAAAAGGCCGCCGAGCTGGTGACGGACGCCGTGCGCGAAAGCGACCTGTCCGTGCTCATCACGCATCTCATGGACGCGGTGGCCAAGGGGTATGCCGTGGCCGAGATCGTGTGGGAGACATCCGGCGATGTGTGGTACCCGAAGCAGATCCTCCGTCGCGAGGCGCACTGGTTCACGTGGGATCGCGACACCGGGCGGCTGCTGCGGCTGGTCGATGGCAGCATGGAGGGCGCGGAGATTCCCGCGTATCGCATGATCGTGCACGCCCCGCCGGTGGCATCCGGCATTCCGCTGCTGGGCGGGGTGGCGCGAAGCGCGCTGTGGGCCTGGGTGTTCAAGAGCTACGCCATGCGCGACTGGGCGCGGTTTGCCGAGCTGTTCGGCCAGCCCATCCGGGTGGGCAAATACCACCAGGGCGCCAGCCCCGAGGACGTGGCCGTGCTCAAGCAGGCGGCGTTCTCGCTCGGCAGTGATGCCGCGGCGGTGATCCCGCAGGAGATGGCGCTCGAGCTCATCGAATCCGGCAGCAAGTCGGCATCCGCCGATCTGTACCACCAGCTGATCGATTACCTCGACCGGCAGGTGAGCAAGGCCGTGCTGGGGCAGACCATGACCACCGACGACGGCGCGAGCCTGTCGCAAGCGCGGGTGCACAACGACATTCGCCGCGAGCTGCTGGAGGCCGATGCGCGGGCGATGGCCGCCACGCTCACGCGCGATCTCATCGCGCCCATCGTGCGGCTGAACCTTGGAGACGCCGCGCCGCTGCCGGTGCTCAAGCTGCTGGTCGAAGACCCGAACGACCTCACCGCCCTGGCCGACCACGTGGTCAAGCTCACCGGCGCGGGCATGCCCATCCCGCAGTGGTGGGTGCGCGAGAAGTTCGGCATCCCGGAAGTCAAGGATGGCGAGCCGGTGCTGAATCCGGCGCCATCCGGCCCAACCGGGCCCAACCCGGCTGGCGAACCACTGGCGAACCGAATGGCGAACCGCGCCGAAACTTCCGGTTCGCCAATGGCCGCTACGCCGGATGTAGCTCCCGCCGTGCACGCATTGCATGCGACGCGCTGCGGCTGCGCGGCCCATGCGCAGGCAGCGGCGGACGCCTTCGAAGCGCTGGCAGACGAGGCCGCCGGAGACTGGCAGGCGCAGCTCGCACCGGCGGCGGACGCGGTGCAGACCCTGCTGGATGAGGCCGCCGCGCGCGGCGCGACCGCTGCCGAAATCCTGGACATCATCGCCGCGCACATGCCCGACATCCATATCGACGCGCTGGCCGAGCGGCTGGCACGCGCTCAGTTCGCCGCGCGGCTGGCAGGCGTGCACGGCAGGGAGGCGGGCTGATGGACGAGGCCGACATCGCCGCCGAGTGCCTGGAGCGCGAGATGGAGCGCCTCTTGCGGCTGCGCCGCGCCGCCGGTCCGGCGCCCGACGGCGCATGCCTGTGGTGCGGCGAGCCTGTGGCCGCGCATCTGCGCTGGTGCTCGGTGGACTGCCGCGACGACTGGGAGCGCGAGCATGCCCGTGCGAATCGCCGCTGATCCGGGCGACGCGCCGCTACAGGCGGCGGCCAGCCCGCAGGAGTTCGCCCGCGCCTTTGCCATGCCGCCCGAGGAGGCGGTGCGCTACATGGCCGCGCGCGACGCGGTGCGCGTCAGCTACGACTGGCACGCGCTCTGGCACGATGAGCACGCCCGCGCCTTCACCGTGAGCCGCCTGGCGCGTGCCGACCTGCTGCAAGGGCTCTACGAGATGCTCGCGCGCTCGGTGGCGGGCGATCTGTCGCGGCGCGACTGGATGCGCGATGCCCGCGCGCTGCTCGCCGACGCCGGATGGTGGGGCGAAAAGCAGGTCATCGGCCCGGATGGCGAGGCGCGCACCACCCGCTTCAACCCGGCGCGGCTCAAGCTCATCTACGACGTCAACAGCCGCATGGCGCACGCGGCGGGGCGCTGGGAGCGCATCCAGGCGGCCAAGGCGAGCCACCCGTTCCTGCGCTACGTCACCATGCACGACGAGCGCGTGCGCCAGTCGCACCGCGCCTGGGATGGCGTCACCCTGCCGGTGGACGATCCGTGGTGGCAGACCCACTACCCGCCCAATGGGTGGCGCTGCCGCTGCCGGGCCGTCTCCATGCGCGCTTCCGAGGTCGAGGCGCGGCGCGATGCGCTCAAGACCACGCCGCCCGCCGAGCCGGAAGTGGACTGGAAGAACCCGAAGACCGGCGAGGTCAGGCGCGTGCCCTGGGCCATCGATCCCGGCTTCGGCTACAACGTGGGCGAGGCGGCGGCGCGCTGGCGGGGGGTGATCGATGCCGCGCGCGACAAGGTGGCAGGCTATGCCGCTTCAATCGGCGCGCGGCTGGGCGACGACCTGGCAGCGCTCGTCGAGCGCGACTGGGCGGGCTGGATCGGCGACGCGCTGGCGCGGCGCGAGCGCAACCGGCTCGGCTGGCTGGGCGTGATCTCAGCGCGCGATCTGGCGCACCTGCGAGCTGCCGGCATCGCGCCGCAGACTGCGGAGGTGATGGTAAGGCCCGGCCTGGTGCGCGGCCCCAAGGCCGACCGGCACGAAGATGCGGGCAACGCCATCGCCGCAGACGCATGGCGCGCGCTGCCTGCGCTGTGGCGAAAGCCCGTGGCGTTGCTGCTCGACCTCAAGAGCGGCAAGCCGCTGTGGCTGCTGCCTGGCGCGGATGGCCGCGCGCCGCAGCTGGCGGTGGAGGTGGATTTCGTGGACAAGAAAAGCCGGCGCGGCGTGACCAATGCCGTCAAGTCGGCCTACCTCCAGGACATGGCCATCGTCAGGCGGCGCGTGGCCGCCGGCGAGGTTCGTGTGCTGTGGGGGGCGCTGGAATGAAAGGCGGCGACGCGGGGCGGGAATCGAACCCGCACATTCTCTGCTGGCGCAGTCCCGTTACCTGTCAGGGCGCACCGCGTCGCCGTGCGTCAAGTGTAGCTCAACTACGCCCGCGCATCGAAGCGCGCGGCGTCATTGGCAAGGAGACGCCATGATCAACATCACCATCGACGACCGCGAGCTGCGCGCCGCTCTCGCGCGCCTGGCCCGCCGGGTGGAAGACACGGAGCCTGCGATGCGCTCGATTGCCGCGGAGCTGGAGACGCGCATATCCGACCGCTTCGACGCCCAGCGCGACCCGGCGGGCCAGGCCTGGGCGAGGCTTTCGGCCAAGACGCTGGCGCGCAAGAAGGGGCGCGGGCGCATCCTCTACCACAGCGGCGACCTGCTGGACTCGCTCACCAGCCGCGCCAGCCGCGGCGAGGCCGTGGTGGGCTTCGGCAAGCCCTACGCCGCCTTCCACGAATACGGCACGCAGAAGATGCCGCGCCGCGGCCTGCTCATGGCCGACCCGCAGGCGCGCGCGCTGGGCGACGCCGACCGCACCGCCATCATCGACATCCTCTCGCGCTGGATCGAAGGCCGACCGCTCTGAACCGCCCGCAAACCCGCAAGGCCGTTTTAAGGCCCGTAGATCGATTTTTTGGGGCGGGTGGCTATCTACCCCTTGCCACGTAAAAACAGGGGCCTTTCGAACCGATTCGAACCCCTTGCCGGGCCTGTCCGGATGCCGTCCGCCGACGCCGCCCGCGCCCCCCTGAAAAAACCCGCCGCCGCCCGGCCCGGCTGAACCGTTTCGCGCTGCCGCGCATGCCTCGCCGCCCGGATCATGGCGGCATGACCTACGGCCATCCACTCCTCGATGCCATGCACGCCGCCGCACACGGCGCGCGCGTCTGGCACGCCGTCTCCCTGCCGCTCCTCCAGCCAGGGGCCGATGCGCCCCCTTCGCCGCCGGAATGGGTGATGCTCATTCCGGCGGGCACTTTTTCCGGGCGGGACGGGAGGGGACCCTACACACTGGATATCGAGGCGGTGCTGGCCGCCTTCGAGCAGGGCGGCATCGACCTGCCCATCGACTACGACCACCAGACGCTGGAGGCAGACGGGAAGAGCGGGCCGGTGCCCGCCGCCGGGTGGATCAAGGAACTGCAGGCGCGCGAGGGCGCGCTGTGGGGGCGGGTGGAGTGGACGCCGCGCGCCGCCGGGCTGATCGCCGACAAGGAATACCGCTACCTCTCCCCGGTCTTTCGCCACGACAAGCAGGGCCGCGTGCTGTCGATCGAAGGCGCGGGCCTCACGCATTACCCGAATCTCGACCTTACCCCTGTCGCACACCAGAAAGGAGACCCCATGCCGGAAGACCTGTTCGAGCGGCTGGTCATGATGCTCAACTTGCCTGCGACCACCACGCCCGATGAGCTGGTGGCCGAGTTGCAGAAGGCCATCGACCAGCTCGCCACCCTCAAGACCGAGGCGCAGAGCCGCCAGCCCGACCCCGCCGAGTGGGTGCCGATGAGCCAGCACAAGGCCGTGGCCGACGAGCTGGCCAAGCTCCAGACCCAGATCGCGCAGGAGAAGGCCGAGGCCGCCGTGCGGGCGGCCATGAGCGCGGGCAAGCTCGCCCCGGCGATGAAGGACTGGGCGCTGTCCTACGCCAGCAAAGACCCGGAAGGCTTCGCGCACTGGTGTGAGAAGGCCCCGGCGATCCTGCCGCCGGAAGGCGACAAGAGCGCGCACCGCGTCGCGCCGAATGCGGACACGCTGACCGAGGAGGACCGCATCGCCTGCGCGCTTCTAGGCATGAGCGAGGCGGAGTTCGCCGCGCACAAGAAAACCCTCATCAAGGAGTAACCCGACATGGCCATCATCACCCCCGCACTCATCACCTCGCTGCGCACCGGCTTCTCGAAAGCCTTCCAGGACGCGCTCATCGCCACCCCCACCGACTGGGAGAAGGTCGCCACCCGCGTGCCGTCCTCCAACGCCAGTAACACCTACGGCTGGCTCAACCAGTTCCCCAAGCTGCGCGAATGGGTGGGCGACCGCGTGGTCAAGGACATGGCCGCGCAGGGCTACCAGATCACCAACAAGCTGTTCGAGGCGACCGTCGGTGTCAAACGCACCGACATCGAGGACGACAACGTGGGCATCTACGCCCCGCTGTTCTCCGAGATGGGGCGCGCAGCCAAGGCGCACGGCGACGAGCTGGTGTTCGGCCTCTTGGCCGCTGGCGAATCGACCCTGTGCTACGACGGCCAGAACTTCTTTGACACCGACCACCCGGTCTACCCCAACGTGGACGGCACCGGCACGGCGACCACCGTCGCCAACCTGCAAGCAGGCGCGGGTGCGCCCTGGTATCTGCTCGACACCAGCCGGGCCTTGAAGCCGCTCATCTTCCAGGAGCGCACCACGCCGGAGCTGGAGGCCATGACCGCCACCAACGACGAAGGCGTGTTCGTGCGCGACGAGTACCGCTACGGCATCCGCTACCGCTGCAGCGCCGGTTTCGGCTTCTGGCAGATGGCCTTCAAGTCCAATGCCACGCTGGACGCGGCGAACTTCAACTCGGCGATGGCGGCGATGCAGTCGATCAAGGCCGACGGCGGCCGCCCGCTCGGCGTCAAGCCCACGGTGCTGGTGGTGCCGCCGAGCTTGCGGGCAGCCGCCATCGAGATCGTCAAGAACGAGCGGCTGGCCAGCGGCGCGTCGAACCCGAACTTCGGCGCGGTCGATCTGATCGTATCGCCCTTGGTGGCCTGATAGGAGCGCGTGATGGCGACCAAGGCCGACAAACCAGCAAAGGCCGATGGCGGCATGGTGCGCCTGATGGTGCGCACCGCCGCCAGCCACGGCAGCTATCCGCGCTTCCGCGCCGGGCTTGGCCCCTTCACCCGCGAGCCGCAGGTGGTGGAAGTCCAACCCTGGCAGGCCGCGGACCTCAAGGCAGATCCGGCGCTGGCCGTAGCCGAGGTTGGGTAGGAGTAAGGCATGGCCTACGCGACGGCGGCTGAACTGGCGACGCGCTACGGCGAGGATGAGCTGATCCAGCTCACCGACCGCGCAGGCAGCGGCGTGATGGACACGGCCGTCGTCCAGCGCGCGCTCGACGACGCCGAGGCCGAGATCGACGGCTATCTGGCCAGCCGCTACCTGCTGCCGCTGCCGACCGTGCCGGCGCTCTTGGCCCGCATTGCGTGCGACATCGCGCGCTACCGGCTGTGGGAAGACCGCGCGTCCGACGAGGTGCGCGCACGCTACGAGGACGCCCGCCGCCTGCTGGAGAACCTCTCCAGCGGCCGGGTGAGCCTGGGGCTGCCCGCCGGCCTGCCGCAGGAACAGCAGCCCGCGCAAAGCCTTGCCGCCGCCAAATCCGGCCCGGCGCCGGTGTTCGGCCCTGATCAGATGGGTGGCTACTGATGCTGGACGCCGAAAGCCACATCCGCGCGCGCCTGGCGGACATCACAGGCGTCGCCGGGGTGCATGGTCTGGCCGACTTCGGGCAGGACGGCATCGCCGGCCGCCGCCTGCCGGCCCTCTTCGTCGGCGCGGACGGATACCGCGTGCTCGATGCGTCGAGCGCGCGCTGCCGCGTGGCGGTGCGCTGGCTGGTGGTGGTGGCGGTGTCCAACGCCGCGCGGGTGCGCGAGGGCGATGCGGCGCGCGCCGATGCATCGGCCATCGTGCGCGAAGCCTTCGCGCGGCTCCTGGGCTGGCAGCCCACGCCCGCCTGGCAGCCCATGCAGCCTGTTTCCGCCCCGCGCCCGGACTACGCCGCCGGCACGCTGCTGTGGCCGCTGGCCTTCGAGACCGTCGAGATCATCGAGAGAACGCCATGAAAATCGAACTGCTGAAACCTCACACCCACGCCCAAATGAAGATGCTGCCCGGCGACACCCTCGACCTGCCGGACGATGCCGCGCGCTGGCTGATCGACGCCGGCGTGGCGCGCGAAGCCGATGCAGCGCCACCCGCGCCGAAATCCGACAAACCCAACCGCAAGGAGTAAGACATGGCCATCGACACTAAATATTTCAGCTTCCAGGGCATCGTCTCCCTGGGCTCTGCCGGCAGCAACGCGCTGGAGGAATACGAGGTCGGCAACTGCCCGTCGCTCACCGTCGATCTGGCGGTGGAGACCATCGAGCACACCGAATCGTGGTCCGGCCAGCGCATGACCGATGTGCGGCTCATCAAGGCCAAGAAGGCCAGCATCAAGATGACGCTGGAATCTTTCAGCCTGGACAACCTGGCGCTGGGCTTCTACGGCCAGACCGCCAGCCGCGCCGCCGGCACCGTCACCGACGAGAGCCTGGGCACGGTGGCGGCCGGCATGGTGTATCCACTGGCCAACCCGGTTGGCGTGTCGAGCGTGGTGGTCAGGGACGGCACCAGCGCGACAGTGCCGGCCACGCAATACGAGCTGGATGCCACCTTCGGCGCGATCAAGGTGCTCGACACCACCGGCACCACGATGCCGTGGAAGGTGGACTACGCCTACGGCGCGGCGAAGAACGTGGGCATGTTCCTGGTCAATCCGCCCGCGCGGCGGCTGCGCCTGCGCGGGGTGAACACGGCGCAGTCCAACGCGCCGGTGCTGGTTGAACTCCACAAGGTGCAGTTCGACCCGATCAAGAACCTGGCGCTGATCCAGGACGATCTGGGCAAGCTGGAGTTCGAGGGCTCGGTGCTGGCCGATCCGACCAAGGCCAACGATCCCATGCTCGGCATGTTCGGTCGCGTGATGATGGCGGGGTAAGCCATGGCTAGAGATTACGTCAAGGAGATCGCACTAGAAGACCTCGATGCTTACATCGAGAGCATCGAGTCGGTCGACGTCGACGACCTGCCGACTTTTCTGGATGTGATCCCGCCCATCGTCGTAGATATGGTCCGTGGCGACATCCTGGGCGCGATCATGCGCAATTCAAATGCCGTGATCGAGGCCACCGCCATCGGCGCCAGAGTGGATCGCGCCTGGCTTGGCGCGCAGAAACCGGACGTGCTGGTGGAGCTCGCCTCCCGCGTGCTGGAGGTGAACTGGGATTTTTTCGTCCAGCGCGTGCTGCCCGCGATCAATCAGGCGGCCGAGCGGCTGGCGCGGATCGTCTCTGGTGGCACGAGTGGGTCGCCCGACTCGTCGGCGCAGGATTCGACTACGCAGCCGTGATGAAGATGCCGTGGACGCTGGCGCGCGATTTCGCCGAAGCCGTGGTGCGGATCGAGCGCGAGAAGCTCCTCGCAGCGGCGGTGGCGGCGCGGGCCGCGCAGGCGGATGAAAAGGGGTGGGAGAAGTGGCTGAAGGCGGTCAGCGCATGAACAGGATGCGGCCGAGCATCCTCGGCCAGCGCCAGCCGACGCCTTCGGCGATGCCGAGCACGATGCCCAGGATGAGCACGCAAGCCCACGTCATGACGATCCAGCCAAGGCCGCCTGCCCACAGCAGGAAGGCTGCCGCAGGCATGGCGACGAGCAGCGCGCCCGTGAAAAGACCGGAGAGGATGGACTGACACATGGCGACCGATACTACCATCGCCATCCGCCTCGCGCTAGAGGGCAACCAGCGTGTCAAGGCCGCGCTGCGCGACGTCGAATCGCAGTCCGACCGGCTTGCTCAGGCGCTGCGCCGCATCGGTCATTACGGCGCAGCCGCTTTTGCGTTTTCGGGTCTCAACAACAGCCTGTCCGGCCTTGCGCAACTGGCCGATCAAGTGCAGGCGGTCAATGCGCGGCTCAAGCTTTCCACGGACGGCCTGCGCGAATTCGTCGCCGCGCAGCAGTTGGCCTACCGGGTCGCGGCGCAGACGGGCGCGGGCTACGAGGCGGTGGCCACGCTCTACACGCGGCTCGCGCAGGGCGCGCGCGGCTTCGGTCTCACGCAGGAACAAGTGGCGCGCACCACGGAGGCGACCGCGCTGGCGCTCAAGGTCTCAGGCGCTTCAGCGGCCGAGGCCTCCTCCGTCATCCGCCAGTTTTCCCAGGCGCTGGGCGCGGGCGCGCTGCGTGGCGACGAGTTCAATTCCATCATGGAGAACGGCGGGCGGCTCGCCCAGGCGCTGGCCGATGGCCTTGGCCTGCCGATCGGCCGCCTGCGCGAGCTGGCCGAGCAGGGTCTGCTCACCACGGACATCATCACGCGCGCGCTCGAATCGCAGCGGCAGAAACTAGCCGACGAAGCCGCGCGCATGCCAAATACGATAGGCCAGTCGCTCTCCGAGGTGCGCGACCAGTTTAGCCGCGTGGTCGATGAGTTCAATCGGGCGACGGGCGCGACGGCGGGGCTGGCCAGCGGCTTCTCGGCGCTGGCGCAGCACATGCAGACGGCGCTGGGGGTGGCGGGTGTCGCCGCCGCCGGGGCCATGACGGCCGCCATCGTGCGCGGCGCGCAGGCGGCGCGCACAGCCATCGGCGAGATGCTGGCGAAGATCGCCGCCGACCGGCAGGCGGCGATTTCGGCTCAGGCCGTGACCGCCCACGAGGTGGCCAAGGCACAGGCCATGCTTGCGTCAGCCAATGCAGCGGTCGCCGCATCGAGCGGCATGGCGCGTCTTTCCGTCGTGCAGACGCAACTTGTCCCGGCGCAGCAGCGGCTCGCCGCCGCTCAGGCGGCGCACAATGCGGCGATGGCCGCCGGAACCGGCATCACGCGCGGCCTGTCCGCGGCGCTTGGCCTGGTCGGCGGCCCGCTCGGCCTGATACTCACGCTGCTCACCGCCGGAGCGACGGCCTGGGCCATCTGGGGCGATCGCGCGAAATCGTCGGCTGACAAAGCCAGGGACGCCATCGACGCGGCGCGTGAGGCCGCCGAGCGGCTGCGCAAAGAGGAGCGATTCGGCACGGGCGACGCCGCCATCTTCCGCGAGAGCATCGCCGCGCTGGAGCAAAAGGAGCGGCTGCTCAATGAGTCCGTGGCAAAGGCCGGTTCGAAGGCGGCCGCCGAGGAACTCAAGCGGGTGCGCGCAGAACTCGCCGCGCGCAAGGATGAACTTGCCAAGATCGAAGCGCGCGAAAAAGCGCTCGGCGGCCCTACCGTACTGGGCGCGGAACTGCTCGGCAAGCAGTTCGACCAGTACATCGACCAATATCGCAAGAAGCTCGACCCGCTTTCCGCCGCGCTCAAGGAGCTGCGTGAGCAGGCCGCGAAGGCCGGGATCGCGTTGAATTCCGATAAGTTCAAGCAAGCCGAGGCATTGGTGCGCAAGTCGTTCGAGAAAAGCGAAACCCGGCTGCCCTCCCTCGCCGATGCCTTCGACGCCGAACTCGCCCGCCTCAAGGACGGCTTGAAGACGGCCGAAAGCGTGATAGAAGCGTCCTACAAGGGCCGTTTTATCACCGAAGACCAGTACTGGCAGGCCAGGGCCGAAACCCAGCGCCGCGCGCTCGATCTGGAAGAGCGCGACCTCTCCGACAAGCTCGCCGCGCAGCAAGACCTGATCCGGCGGCTCTCCGCCGTGAAGCCAAAGGACGCCAAAGAGCAGGCCGAGATCGCAGACAAACTGCGCGAGGCGACCGGCAGGGCGGCTGAATTGCAGGCGCAGCTCGATGCCCTGAATGACCGCCGGGTGGCGGTTGATCTGGCGATCCAGGTCGATCGCGCCAGGCTGGACAATGAACTGGCCGACATCAAGGCCAGGCTCGCACAGGAGTTCGCCCAGGCCACCGGCGCCGAGACGCCCGAGATGCGCCTGGCCGCCATCCGCCGCGAGTACGACGAGCTGCTCGCCCGCTTCGGCGACGACCCGGCCTTGCGCGAGCTGGTGGACAAGCTCGTGCCGGTCAAGGCCGCGCAGGCCAATCTCGCCGCGCTGGAAGCGAAGTGGCGCGAGGCCATCGAGCGCATGCGCCAGGCCCAGGACAACGCCAACGTCTTGCAGCAGGCTGGCACGCTGACTCCCGCGCAGGCGCAGGCGCGCATCGAGGCCGCCGCGCGTGAGACCAAGGGCGCGCTGGAGGCGCTATTGCCCGACCTGGAAGCGGCCATGCGCACGCTCTTCCCGCCCGAGGAGGTGGCGCGGCGCATGGAGAACCTGCGCGCCGAGATTCTCAAGACCCAGCCGGTGGCCGATTCGCTGATGACCAAGGTCGCCGGGCAGATGCAGGATGCCTTCTCGACCGCCTTCGGCGACATCGTGACCGGCACGAAGAAGGTGTCGGACGCCTTCCGCTCGATGGCGCAGTCCATCCTGCAGTCGCTGGCGCGCATCTTCGCGCAGCGGGCGGCGGAGCAGATATTTGGCTGGCTGTTCCCTTCCTTCGGCGGCGTGAAGAAAAACGCGCAAGGCGGCGTCTATAAGTCCGCATCGCTGGCGCAGTATGCCAACCGTATCGTCGCCGCGCCGACCTTGTTCACCTTCGCCGCCGGCGGCGTCCCGCGCCTGGGGCTGATGGGCGAGGCCGGGCCGGAGGCCATCATGCCGCTCAAACGCGGGCCGGATGGCAGGCTGGGCGTGGAGGCGCATGGGGCGGGCAATGTCGTGGTCAACGTCGCTGTCGACGCCTCCGGCTCGCGGGTCGAAGGCGATGCGGGCAGCGCGCGGCAACTCGGCGACATGATCGCCGGCGCGGTGCGCGGCATCCTGGTGGCGGAGAAGCGGCCCGGCGGGCTGCTGGCGGGGGCCTGAGATGGCAGCGTGGGGCTGGCCCGTCGTCGCTGGCGAGCGCATGGAGATGAGCCCGCGCGTGCGCGTGACACGCTTCGGCGACGGCTACGAGCAGCGCGCGCCGGATGGCATCAACACCCTGCTGCGCAAGTGGAGCGTGCGCCTGGCGGCGGACGAGGCGACGGTCAAGGCGGCGGATGACTTCCTGCGCGCGCGCGCTGGCGTCGAGGCGTTCGACTGGACGGCGCTGGATCACCTGCCCGGCAAGTGGGTGTGCCGATCCTGGAGCGTGTCATACGGGCCTGGCGGCGGCGCGGAGCTGGCCGCGACCTTCGAGGAGGTGGCGCTGTGAGCATCCAGGCCGACATCCAGCAGGCCCAGCTTCCAGCCATCGTCGAGCTCTATGAGCTGGATACGACCGTCGTGGGCGGCATGGATGTGCTGCGCTTCACCCCGCACGGCCCGAACGAGCTGGGCGGCGACATCGTGTTCGGCGGGCTGACCTATACCAGCCTGCCAATCGAGGCCTCCGGCTTCGCGCGTTCCGGCCAAGGCGCGCTGCCGCGCCCGAAGCTGGCGGTCGCCAACGTCAGCGGGCTGGTGGGCGCGGTGGCCGACGATCTGATCGGCGCGAAGCTCATCCGCGAGCGCACGTTCATCAAGTATCTCGACGCGGTCAACTTCGCCGGCGGCAACCCGCAGGCCGACCCGAACCAGGTGATCGACCGCGAAATCTGGTTCGTCGATCGCAAGGCCACCGAGAACAAGCTGCTGGTGGAGTTCGAGCTGGCGGCGGCCTTCGACCTGGCCGGCGTGATGCTGCCGCGCCGCCAGTTCGTGCAGAACGTCTGCCCGTGGCGCTACCGGGGGCCGGAGTGCGGCTACACCGGCGGTGCGGTCGCCGACGAGAAAGACCAGCCGACCGCCGACCCGGCAAAAGACCGCTGCGGCAAGCGGCTCGCTTCCTGCAAGCTGCGCTTCGGGCCATACGCAGAACTCCCGTTCGGCGGCTTCCCTGCCGTGGGGCTGCTGCGATGATCGACTTTTCTCCCATTCTCGATGCCGTGCGCGAGCATGCCGCGCGCGAGGCTCCGCGCGAGTGCTGCGGGCTGGCGGTGGTGGTCAAGGGGCGGCTCAAATACTGGCCCTGCCGCAACATCGCCGGCGAGGCCGAGTTCATGATCCATCCGGAAGACCAGGCCGCCGCCGAGGAGGCTGGCGAGGTGGTGGCGGTGTGCCACAGCCACGTGCATCTGCCGCCCGTGCCATCGGAAGCCGACCTGGTGATGTGCGAGGCGACAAACCTGCCGTGGCTGATCGTCGCGCACCCGGCGGGCGCGCATCAGGTGATGGCGCCATCCGGCTACCGCGCGCCGCTCATCGGACGGCCCTTCGTGCATGGCGTGCTGGACTGCTTCGCGCTGTGCCGCGACTACTACCGCGAGGTCTGCGGCATCGAGCTGCCCGACTACCGGCGCGAGGACGACTGGTGGCTCAAGGGCGGCAATTTGTATCTCGATAACTTCGCCGAGGCCGGGTTTATCGAGATCGCGCCGGATGATCTGCGCCCGCACGACGCGGTGCTGATGCAGGTGGCCAGCCCCGTGCCCAACCATGCCGGGGTGATCGATGCCGATGGGTATCTAATCCACCACTGTCACGGCAGGCTCTCCAGCCGAGATGTCTATGGCGGCTATTGGCGCAAGGTCACCACGCACGTACTGCGCCATCGGAGCATCTTGCCATGAGGACCGTGCTGCTCTATGGCCATCTCGGCAAGCGCTTCGGACGCCGTCACCGATATGAGGTGCGCTCGCCCGCCGAGGCCGTGCGCGCATTGTGCGCGACGCTGCCCGGCTTCCGGCAGCACGTGATCGAGCGCTCCAGGCCAGGCTACCGCGTGCTCGATGGCAAGGCGGCGCGCGACCTTGACACGCTGGCGATGCCTGCCGAGGACGACATCCGCATCGTGCCGGTCACGGCTGGCGCCGGGCGCGGGCTGGGCAGCGTGATCCTGGGCGCGGCGCTGCTTGGCGCGGCGTTTTTCACGCTCGGCGGAGCTGGCGCGTTCTTCGATCTGACGGCCAAGGCTGCGTTCGCGGCCGGCGGCTCGACGATGGCGGCCTTCATCGCCGGAAACATCGGCATGTCGCTGATTCTCGGCGGTGTCGCCCAGATGCTCGCGCCGCAGCCGAAGACGCCCGGCGCGCCGGAGCGACCGGAAAACCGCCCGTCCTACGCCTTCGATGGGCCGGTTAATACCGCCGCGCAGGGCAATCCGGTGCCGGTGTGCTACGGGCGACTCATCGTCGGCTCGCAAGTAGTCTCTGCCGGCATGGCCGCCGAGGAGTACGCGACATGAACGATCTGATCGTGCGCGGCGCGGGCGGCGGTGGCGGCGGCAAGGGCGGCGGTGGCGGCTCTTCCCATGTGCCGACCGAAGCGCCGAACACGCTACGGAGCCGCGCCTACGCGCGCGTGATCGATGTGCTCTCCGAGGGCGAGATCGAGGGCCTGGTCGATGGCCTCAAGAGCATCTATCTGGACAATACGCCGATCCAGAACGCCGACGGCACGCTGAACTTTTCCGGGGTGTCGGTCGCCTGGAGGAACGGCTTGCCGACTCAGGCCTACGTCCCTGGATTTGCGGCGGTCGAGAACGAAATCGCCGTGGCGACCGAGGTCAAGGCCGCCGCGCCGGTGGTGCGCGCCATCACCAACCCGAATCTTTCCGCCGTGCGCGTCACCGTCTCGGTGCCGCAGCTCTCGTACCAGAACCAATCGACCGGCGACCTGTCTGGCACGTCCGTCGAGATCGCCATCGACATCGACAACAACGGCGGCGGCTGGCAGGAAGTCAAGCGCGACACGATCTCCGGCAAGACGATGAGCCGCTACCAGCGCAGCTACCGTATCGACCTGCCAGCCCCTGGGCCGTGGCAGGTGCGCGTGCGGCGCATCACGGCGGATGCGACCCAGGCCAATGTCCAGAACAAGACCTTTTGGGACAGCACCACCGAGATTATCGACGCCAAGCTCCGGTATCCGCATTCCGCGCTGGTGGCGATCCAGATCGATTCGGCGCAGTTCAACCGCATCCCGCGCCGAGGCTACGACATCCGGGGCCTGCGCGTGCGCGTGCCGGTCAACTACGACCCCATCGCGCGCAGCTATAGCGGCGTCTGGGACGGCAGCTTTAAGATCGCCTGGACGGACAACCCGGCATGGTGCTTCTACGACTTGCTCACGAACGAACGCTATGGCCTCGGCCAGTATCTGGACGCAAGCCAGATCGACAAGTGGGCGCTCTACGAGATCGCGCGATATTGCGACGAGCTGGTGCCGGACGGCTTCGGCGGCATGGAGCCGCGCTTTACATGTAACCTCTATTTGCAGACGCGGCAAGAAGCCTATACGGTCATCCAGCAAATGGCGGCGATTTTCCGTGGCATGGCATGGTGGGCGAACGGCACGCTCACCTGCTCGCAGGATGCGCCCGCCGACCCGGTGGCGCTGTTCAACGCCGCCAACGTGGTCGATGGGATGTTCACCTATTCCGGGTCGTCGGCGCGGCAGCGTCACACCGTCGCGCTGGTGACCTGGAACGACCCGGCGGACATGTATCGCCAGAAAATCGAATACGTCGAGGACGAGGAAGGCATCGCCAGGTTCGGCGTGCGCGAAACCGAGATCGTCGCGGTGGGCTGCACCTCGCGCGGCCAGGCGCACCGTGTCGGACGGTGGCTACTCTATACCGAGCGCTCGGAGACCGAGACGGTCACCTTCCGCGCCGGTCTCGAAGGGGCGCTGGTGTGGCCGGGCGCGGTGATCGCGGTGCAGGACGCCGCCCGCGCCGGTGTGCGCTTCGGCGGCCGCGTGCTCGACGCGACCACGACCGCCGTGACGCTCGATGCGCCGGTGACCATCGAATACGGCAAGAGCCACACGCTCTCCGTCATGCTGACCGACGGCGTGGTGGCCAGCCGCGCGGTGACCAACGCGCCCGGTCAGGCGTCTGTGCTCGCGCTCGATTCTGCCCTGCCTGCCGCGCCGGTCGCGGGCGCGGTGTGGGTGCTGGCCGCCTCCGATCTTGCGCCGACGCTCTGGCGTGTGGTGGCATTGCGCGAAGTGGATTGGCATCAGGTTGAGGTGACGGCGCTGGCGCACCAGCCCGGCAAATACGACGCCATTGAGCGCGACATCGTGCTCGATCCTGTGCGCACCACGCTGCTGGGAGAGCGGCCGCAGCCGCCGACCGGGCTGGCGGTGACGGAATCGCTCTACCTGCTCAATCCGGCCGTGGTGGCAGGGCGCGCTACGCTCTCATGGACTGGCTCCGGCGCACGATACGAAGTGCGCTGGACACGCACGGACGGCCTGACGGGATCTGCCGTGACGGATGGCGCGTCCATCGACATCGCGCCCGTTGAACCTGGTATCTACGATTTCTCTGTCGTGGCAGTGGACGCGCTGGGCCGGCGCTCTGCGCCCGCGACCATCCGGCGCGAGATTTACGGCATCACCGCCGCCCCTCAGGATGTAACCGGCTTTACCGTCCGGCCGCTGTCCGGCATGGCGTTCGCCGCATGGGATCGCGCCACCGATCTGGACGTGCTGGTCGGCGGCGACATCGAGATCCGCTGGTCGCCACTCATCAGCGGCGCGATCTGGGATGCCGCCGTCGTGCTGCCGGACGGCGCCCACAACGGCGGCGCGAGCAATGCCGTCGTCTCGCTCGCCCAGGGCACCTATTTCGCCAAGTTCGTCGATTCCGGCGGCCACTACAGCGCCAATGCCGCAAGCTTCGTGATGACCGAGGCGATCCTGACGGGCTTTCAGACCGTGGCGGCCAGCGTGCAGCATCCGGCATTCGCCGGGCAGATGAGCGGCATCTATCGCGACGGCGGCGCGATCCGGCTCGCCAACGCGACCGCCATCGACGACTACGGCGACATCGACGATCAACAGGACATCGACACCGTTGGTGGCATCGTATCCAGCGGCGAATACGCCTTCGATGCCGTGCTCGATCTCGGCACGTCGGCCGCGCGGCGCTTCCAGGCGCACGTTCAGGCGCTGTCCTACGATGCCGCCAACATGATCGACGCGCGCACGCAGCCGGTGGACGACTGGCTCAACGTGCATGGCGACATCAACGACTGCAGCGCGACGGTATTCGCGTCCATGTCTGACGACGGCGCGGTCTGGGGGCCGTGGACGCCCTTCATCACCGCCGATTTCGCAGGGCGCTACGCGCGCTTCAAGGCCGCGCTCACGTCCGGCGACCAGCAACACAATATCGCCGTCTCGGAACTATCCGTGGCGGCCAAGATACCCGCATAAGGAGATCGCATGGCGCAACATGACTACCTGATCGACAACCAGCCGGGCGCGGCCTTCCGCGCCGACCTCAACGCGGCACTCGCTGCCATCGTCAGCAACAACAGCGGCGCGACCGAGCCGGCCACCACGTATCCATTTCAGTGGTGGGCTGACACCACGAGCGGCAAGCTCAAGCTGCGCAACGCTGCGAACGCCGCATGGATCGAGATCGGCAGTCTGTCCGATCCGAACCTTGGGCTGGCGCTCAAGGGCGCGATCGCGGCGTCCGGCCTCACGATGTCGAGCGGCAAGCTGTTGGGGCGCACGACGGCTGGCTCTGGGGCGGTGGAGGAAATCATTATAGGCAGCGGGCTGGTGCTTTCCGGCGGCGCGCTGGCCATCAACCAGTCAGCCGCTCTCATCTACGATCCGGTTGGCCTGGTACAAGTTCAGACTGGCGGCGGCGCAGGTTTCTACCAGCGCGTGGACGAAAATTTCAACCCGCTCACGTATGGGAAAGAGGCGTTCGTGTCGCATGCGACATATCGCGGCATCGTCGAGCAAATCATCGACGGCCAGTGGATGGTCAAGATTCCGAAGTTCTGGTTCAAGGCCGGAACGGTGCCATCCGGGGCTTACGCTGGCAAGGAATACTGGATGATTTCGCCGGTGGCGAAGACCGGTTTTACTGTCCACCCGGCTTTTATCGGCGCGGGCGGCGTCGAGCTGGATCAAATCTGGGTCGGGAAATACAAGGCAGGTTACGACGGATCGAGCAAGGCGACGTCCGTGCCGGGCGTTGCGCCGATGGTGTCGATTGACTTTCCGACTGCGCGCGCCCGTGCCTACGCACGCAATACCGGCGGCGTGTCTGGATTCCGGCTGTGGTCGGTCTACGACCTTGCCGCCATCCAGATGCTCGCATCGATCGAAATGGGTGGTCTTGATATACAGTCGCTCATCGGGGCTGGTCATACCGCTGGATCATCCGCAGTCAATACCGATCACGCGCTGGAGCTGCAAGCCTCATGGCGCGGTCTGTTTGGTCTGTGGGGCAACGTCTGGCAGATGTGCGATGGTCTCAAGCGTAATGGCGGCACATGGTGGCGCTGGCAATACAACGTGCCAGGCAACACCACGACCAATGATTTTTCCACCGGCTACACCAACACCGGGCGACCGGCGCTCACGACTAGCGGCTATCCGGCCACGTTCGACACCACGCTTCTTGGCGCTGGCGTGATCGTACCTGCAACGGTCAATGGCACGCAGTCCGACGGCTCGACAGGCGATTATCTCTATAGCAACACCAGCACCGATGATCGCATCGCCTACTACGGCGGCAGCTGGGTTAACGGCGCGGACGCCGGGCTGTTCTGCCTGTACGTGAGCAACGCGCCGTCGAACGCGTACGGCAACTTCGGTGCCCGCCTGGCGAAGGTGTGATGAGTCACGGCATGACGGGTCACGACGCAAGCGACGCGCCGACGCGCGTCGCGTCAGAGGCTTACGAAGACCGTCTGCCGCAGGCGTATGTAGAGCTTTTAACACTGCTGGAAGATATGGACGTGTACGTGCACCAGATCACGCAACACTGGCCCAAAGTCGAGCGCCACGGTCTGGCCGCCGATGTTCGCGCGCAGATGACCGTGCTGCACCGCCTGGTGGCGGTGGCGTGGAAGCGGCGCAGCAAGGCGGGCGCGCTGTTCGACTTGGACGTCGAGGTGCACGTGCTCAAGACATTGATCCGCAAGGCGTACAGGCTGGGCTACATCAATGCGCACCGCATGGAAGTATGGAGCCGTCACGCTGCGGAACTCGGTCGTCGTGTCGGCGCGTGGCTGCGCCACGAGTCGGCCAAGACGAAGGGGAGCGGCCTGTGAACGGCGGCAACTGGGATAACGGCGCGTACGCCGGGCTGTTCTGCCTGAACGTGAACAACGCGCCGTCGAACGCGAACAGCAACATCGGTGCCCGCCTGGCGATGGACACTCTGGCCAGAAGCGGCGTGGCCACGGCTGCGCCGACCGCGCCATATCCTTCGGGGCCGCTCTCCTGCCCAGCGCTGCCGGGCGAACATGAACAGGGCGCAGCGGGCCGCATGCTGGCTGCGTCCGCCCTATTCGAGCGCATCACTGCCTGGGAAAACATTCTTGCCGCTTGGCATGATGCTCGCAGAGGCAAGCGAGGATCGGAGGAGGTGCGCCGCCTCGAACTCGACATCGAGGCAAACCTGATCAGTCTGCACGAGCATCTGTTGCGCGGCACATGGCAGCCGGGCAATCCGCGCCGGTTTTGGGTGCGCGACCCAAAGTGGCGCGAGATCACCGCGCCACCATTCGCTGATCGCATCGTGCATCACGCCATCGTGCGCGTGATCGAGCCGCTGTTCGAGCGCCGGTTTATTGCAGACAGTTATGCCTGCCGTAAAGGGCGCGGAACCCATGCCGCTGTGATGCGAACGCAAGCCTTCCTTCGGCGAGCGAAGCGCCGCTGGGGCGGTGGCGCATACGTGGTCAAGTGCGACGTCAAAAGCTATTTCGCCAGTATCCAGCACGACATCCTGATGCGCCAGATCGAGCGCGTAGTCGAGTGCCAGCGGACGCTCGCGCTGCTGCGGCGCGTCTTTGGCGGCTACGGCTTCGATGGCGTCGGCCTGCCGGTAGGGGCGCTGACCAGCCAGCTCGCGGCCAACATCCTGCTCGATGCGCTGGATCACCGCATCAAAGACGACTGGGGCGTGCGCGAGTATGTCCGCTACATGGACGACTTCATCCTGATCGCGCCTGACCGCGAAACGGCGCGCGCTTGGCTGGACGCCATCGGTGACGAACTCGCCGCGCTTGGTCTGCGGCTCAATCCAAATAGCGGCTACTGGCCGCTCAAGAGGGGCGTCGATTTTTGCGGCTATCGCATCTGGACGACGCACATCCGCCCGCGCCAGCGCGCCATCCGCGCCTGGAAGCGGCGGTTGCACGCGCTGTCTGTCAAGTGGCGAATGGGCGCTGTCTCGCTTGCCCGGTGCCGCGCCGCTGTGATGTCCATGCTGGCTGTCATGCGCTGGGCAAACGCCAGTAAGACGACAGCGGCACTTCTCGACCGTTTTATCCTTACCAAGGAGACACGCTATGCAATTTGACTCTGAAACCTGGACCGTCAAAGACGGCGAAGTAGCTATTCCCGTGCCGCAGCGCCCGCACCCCGCCACCCTGCGTGTCTGGCGCGTGCCGACGAACTACCGTCCAGACGGGTTTTTTGTTACCGTGCAAGGCCCCGGCGAGCCGCAGGAACTGCCGGCGTGCGACCTGCGCGCGTGCGAACTCGCGCTAGAGGAACAGATCGACGCGCATCCGGCCGCAGGCCTGGATGCGGCTAAAGCAGCCAAGCGGGAACGGATCAATGCCGAGCGCGATGCGAAGTGCGTTGCAGACGTGACCGTGCATGACCGCCGGTGGCAAGCCGATAAGCGCAGTCAAGAGCTGCTGGCGCAGGCCGTTTCTCTTGCCCAAGCCGGGCTGCCGCTTCCTGCTGTCTGGCGCGATGCCGACAACAACGACATGCCCGTCACCAGCATCGCCGATCTGCTCGCCATCGCGGGTGCTATCGCGCAACAGGTGCAGGCTGCCTACGCAGAGTCATGGGCGCGCAAGGCTGCGGTCGATGCGGCGACGACCATCGAGGAGGTCGAGGCAGCGTGAAAAAGCGCCTGCTCAACCTGCTGATCGCCATCGATCAGTTCTTGTGGGTGGTATTCACGCTCGGCAACGGCTCGCCGGACGAGACGATCAGCGCGGCGGCGTACCGCATGGAAAGTCAAGGCAAGCTAGCCGGCCGCATCCTGCGCCCTGTCATCGATGCTATTTTCCTGGCGCTTGAGCGTGACCACTGCCGCCTGAGCTACGAGAGCGAGGTATCCGGATCGCAACTGCCGTCCGCCTACCGTGCACGCATTCCGTGAGACAAGTTTTGTCGCATACAATGCGTGCACGTCGCAAATAATGTGAGCCAGCGTCTCAAATAATTTGTGCACGCCTACCGCCAGGGCTGGTGGCTGCAAATGGCGGTCAACCTGCCGGTGACGGTGCTGCTCGAGCCCCGCTTCCTGGCCTCGCTCAGGGCGATCCTGGCCCGCCATGACGGCGCCGGCAGCCTCACCTTCGAGATCACCGAAAGCCTGTTCCTGAGCGATTACGAACGCCTGAGCGCGGTGCTCGGCGAGATTCGCCAGATGGGCGTCGGCTTTTCCATCGACGACTTCGGCACCGGCCATTCCTCCTTGAGCCGCCTGCGCAAATTGCCGGTGAGCGAGCTGAAGATCGATCGCTCCTTCGTCATGGACATGGAAAAGAACAAAGACGATCTGGTCATCGTCGAATCCACCATCGAGCTGGCCCACAACCTGGGCCTGGAGGTGGTCGCCGAGGGGGTCGAAAGCGAGCAGGCCCTCGCCCAGCTCATGCACCTGGGCTGCGACCTGGTCCAGGGCTTCCACGTCGGCCGGCCGATGCCGGCGGACGCGGCCGAGACCTTCATCCGCACCGCGGGCTACAAGATCCCGTCGGCGCGCAGCGAGGCGGCCTGCACCGGCAACAGCGCGGCCTGAAGCCAGGTCCGGCTCACGCCCGCCCGCCCAGGCGCCGGATGGTTGCCCGCAGCCACCAGACCATGACCAGGCCCGGCACTGCGGCCAGGGTGGAGAAGACGAAGAACATGGGCCAGCCGATCGCTTCCGAGAGCACGCCCGAAACGGGACTGACGTAGATGCGGCCGACCGCCGCCAGGGCCGAAAGCAGGGCGTAGTGGGTGGCGGTGAAGCGGTGGTTGCACAGGCCCATCAGGAGCGCGACGAAGGCCGCGGTGCCCATGCCGCTGGACACATTTTCAAAGGCGATGGCCGCCAGCAGCAGGCCGTCGATCTCGCTTGCGCTATCCAGTGCGACGAAACCCAGATCGAACGGCGGCAGGGTGAAGCTGCCCCAGGCCCCCTTGCCCGACACCGCCAGCAGCCAAAAGCCGAGGTTGGATATCAGCTGCAAGAGGCCGAAGGCGAGCAGGGCCTGGTACAGGTTGATCCGCAGCATCAAGGCGCCGGCGGCGAGCGCGCCGAAGATGGTGAGCCAGAGGCCGATCACCTTGTTGACGATGCCAACCTCGGCCTGGCTGAAGGCCATGCCCTTGATCAGGAAGGGCGTGGTCAGGGTGCCGGCGAAGGCATCGCCCAGCTTGTAGAGCACGATCAGGAGCAGGAAGGCCCAGGCGGCCGGCTGTCTGAAGAAGCTTTCGAGCGAGCGGTTCAGGGTCTCGAAGCCGACCCGGCGCGCCGCCCAATACGCCAGGGGCAGGGCACCGGCGATGCCGGCCAGGATGAACAGGAGCTGGATCCATTTGTTCGGGTCGTGCGGATCGAGCCCGAGCAGAGTGAGCAGGCCGCGCGCGAGGAACCAGCCGACGGCGACGCCGGCGACCATGGCGCCAAAGCCGGCCAGCTCCTTCTTCGGGTCGGAGGCGAGCGGCTTCGACGCGCCACTCACCCGCGGCAGGGTGAGCAGGGAGAGGCCGGCCGCCGCCAGCATGATGCCGGCCATCACCATATAGACCTTGGACCAGCTGCCCCATTGCTCGGCCCAGATCAGGGCGACACCGCCGGCCAGGATCATGGCCAGGCGATAGCCGAACACCGAGAGCGAGCCGCCCAGGCCGCGCTCGTGCGGATCGAGCACGTCGGTGCGGTAGGCATCACACACCACGTCCTGCGAGGCGGAGAGGAAGGCGATGAGCAGCGCCGCCAGGGCGAACAGGCCGGGCGTGGCGCTGGGCGACAGCCCGGCCATCCAGGCCAGGGCCGCGGCCAGGCCGAGCTGGGTCAGCACCAGCCAGCCGCGCCGGCGGCCCAGGAACGGCGGCTCGAACCGGTCCATCAGCGGTGCCCAGAGGAACTTGAAGGTGTAAGGCACGCCGACCAGGCCGAGAAAACCGATGGTGGCGAGGTCCACCCCATCCACCGAGAGCCAGGCCTGCATGGCCTGGCCGGTGAGCGAGAGAGGCAGGCCGGAGGCGAAACCGAGAAACAGCACGGCGGCCAGGCGGTGGAAGGCGGCGAAGGACTGGGGCATCAGAGCTCGGCGGCGTAGTCCACGATCAGGGGCGCGTGGTCGGAAAAGCGCTCGGCCTTGTAGACCGAGGCGTCGCGCGCCGCCGCCGCGATGCCTGGCGTGGCGATCTGGTAGTCGATGCGCCAACCCACGTTCTTGGCCCAGGCCTGGCCGCGGTTGCTCCACCAGGTGTAGGCCTCGCCCTCGGCCTCGG
This sequence comes from Sulfuritortus calidifontis, assembly GCF_003967275.1. Classification (NCBI taxonomy): domain Bacteria; kingdom Pseudomonadati; phylum Pseudomonadota; class Betaproteobacteria; order Nitrosomonadales; family Thiobacillaceae; genus Sulfuritortus; species Sulfuritortus calidifontis. The sequence goes on along the minus strand of NZ_AP018721.1, from coordinate 2,660,384 downwards.
GATAGAGCCGGCGGTAGGTGTCGACATAGCCCAGCTCATCGAGCAGCCGGGTCATCCAGGCCCGCTCCTCGGGCAGGAAGCCGGAATTCTTCAGGTTGCCCTTCCAGTTCTTGAGGTCGATCTCCTTGTGGGCGATGTTCCAGTCGCCGCAGAGGATCACCTCGCGCCCGGATTGCCGGAGTTTTTCCAGGTGCGGCCAGAAGCGGTCCATGAAGCTGAACTTTACCGCCTGGCGCTCCTCCGAACTGGAACCCGAAGGCAGGTAGACCGAGACGATGGAGGTATTGCCGAACCGCGCTTCGATGTAGCGGCCTTCCATGTCGATGTCGGCGATGCCCAAACCTTCGACGATCTCATCCGGCTGGCGCCGGCAATAGAGGCCGACCCCGCTGTAGCCCTTCTTCTCGGCGTAGTGGAAATAGCCGAAATAGCCTTCCGGGTTGAGCATATGGCGGGTCATGTCGCCGACCTGGGCCTTGAGTTCCTGCACGCACACCACGTCGGCGTTCTGGCCGGGCAGCCAGTCGAAAAAGCCCTTGCGCGCGGCGGAGCGGATGCCGTTGAGATTGGCGGTTACAATTCGCATCGTTATTGCTTCGAGTGCCCGAAATGCAGGACTACAAAAAGGATTTCATCGAGTTCGCCATCGAGCAAAAGGTGTTGCTGTTCGGCGAGTTCAAGACCAAGGCCGGCCGGATGAGCCCCTATTTCTTCAACGCCGGCCTGTTCAACGACGGCGCGGCCCTGAAGCGTCTGGGCGAATTCTACGCGAAAGCCATCCTCGATTCCGGCGTCGCCTTCGACGGCCTGTTCGGCCCGGCCTACAAGGGCATCCCGCTGGTCGCCACCATCGCCGTGGCCCTGGTCGGGCTGGGCCGCAACGTGCCGTTCTCGTTCAACCGGAAAGAGGCCAAGGACCACGGCGAGGGTGGCCACATCGTCGGCGCGCCGCTGGCGGGCCGCATGCTGATCGTCGATGACGTGATCTCGGCCGGCACCTCGGTGCGCGAATCGGTGCAGCTGATCCAGGCGGCGGGCGCCATGCCCTGCGGCGTCGCCATCGCGCTCGACCGCATGGAGCGCGGCCAGGGCGAGCTGTCGGCGGTGCAGGAGGTCGAGCGGCAGCATGGCCTGCCGGTGATCAGCATCGTCAACCTCGACGACCTGACCGCCTATCTGGAGGGCAGGCCGGAGTGGCAGTCGACCCTGGCCGCGATCCGCGGCTATCGGGCGCAGTACGGGGTGAAGTAAGGCCGGGCTAGGAGCCTGTCGGACTTAACACCCCTTGCGCGCCGGCCCGCTGCGGGCCGGCCCTTCGGGTTGCCCCGACAAAGCGCGTCTGCGGCGTTGCGAAGCTTGCGAAGGGAACGACCATTCGCCACGCTTCGCGCCTTGCATCCATCGCTTTGTCGGGACAACGCGCATGGGGGATTAAGTCCGACAGGCTCCTAGGCGCAGTTGCCCATGGGTTCGGGCCGGTGCAGGCCATAGCCCTGGGCGTAGTCGACGCCGATCTCGCTCAGTCGGTCGCGGATGGCCTCGTTCTCGACGAACTCGGCGATGGTCTCCAGACCCACCACATGGCCGACCCGGTTGATCGATTCGACGATGGCATGGTCGAGCGGGTCGTCGACGATGTCGCGGACGAAGGCACCGTCGATCTTCAGGTAGTCGGCCGGGATGGCCTTGAGATAGGAGAATGAGCTCAGGCCGGCGCCGAAATCGTCGAGGGCGAAGCGGCAGCCCTCTTCGCGCACCCCCTGCATGAAGCTGATGGCGCGGCTCAGGTTGCCGATGGCCGCCGTCTCGGTCACCTCGAAGCAGAGCATCTCCGGCGGCACGCCGGTCGCCCGTAGCCGCTGGCGCAGAAAATCGTAGAAGTCGTCGTCGTTCAGGGTGACGCCGGACAGGTTGATGAAAAAGCCATGCCGACGTTTCATCAGCTCGCGATTCCGGGTCAGAAACTCCAGCAGGTGGCGCACCACCCAGCGGTCCACCGCCGGCGACAGGTTGTAGCGCTCGGCCGCGGGCAGAAAGACGCCGGGGCTGATCAGCTGGTCCTGCTCGTCCCGCATGCGGATCAGGAGCTCACAGCAAGTGTTTTGATTGCGGCCTTTTTGCAACGGGACGATGCTCTGTCGGTAGAGGGCGAAGCGGTCGTTTTCCAGCGCCCACTGGATGCGCGATACCCAGTGCATCTCGCCGCGCCGGCGCTGCAGTTCGGCATCCTCCGCCCGGTAGACGTGCAGCCGGTTGCGGCCGTGGTCCTTCGCCGTGTAGCAGGCGATGTCGGCGTTGCGCATCAGGTCGTCGACGCTGACGTCGTGCGCGGTGATCGGCGCCAGGCCGATGCTGCCGCCCACGCTGAAGGTCTTGCCGCCCCAGCTGAAGCGGAACTCATTGATCGCCTGCAGCAGTTTTTCCGCCACCTGCACCGCCTGGTCGATCGGGCAGTTTTCCAGCAGCAGGCCGAATTCGTCGCCGCCCAGGCGGGCCAGGGTATCGCTCTCGCGTACGTGTTCCTGCAGAACCAGGGCCAGCTGTTTTAACAGCTCGTCGCCGGCGACGTGACCGCAGGTGTCATTCACCACCTTGAACTGGTCGAGATCGAGATAGAGCAGAGCGTGCTCGGTGTTCCAATCCTTGGCGGTGCGCAGGGCCATGGTCAGGCGCTGCTCGAAGCGGTGGCGGTTGATCAGGCCGGTGAGGGAATCATGGAAGGCCAGATGGTGGATGGTCTCCTCGGCCTTGCGGTGCTGGTGGCGGACCTCGGCCTCGCGCAGCTCCCGTTCGATCGCCGGGGCCAGCCGCGCCAGATTGTCCTTCATGATGTAATCGCTGGCCCCGGCCTTCATGGCGCTGACCGCGGCATCCTCGCCGATGGTGCCGGAGACGATGATGACCGGGATGTCCAGCTGCGCCTCGCGCACCCGCTGCAGCACGGTGTCGGAGCCGAAACCTTGCAGGTTGTGGTCGGTGATGATGACGTCCCAGCTCGGCGACTGCAAAGCCATGTCGAGCTGCTCGGTAGTGTCGACGCGGTGGATGGTCGGGTTGTAGCCGCTGCGCTTGAGCTGGCGCTGCAGGAGCAGGGCGTCGTCTTCCGAGTCCTCCACCAGAAGGACATGCAAGGTCTTGTCCATGGTCAGTTCGTCTGCAAAGTCGGTGGCGGCTCGTTCAGTTGCAGCCAGTAATGGGCCACGGAGCGCAGGGTTTCGGTGAATTCGTTGAAATCGACCGGCTTGCGGATATAGCTGTTGGCGTGCAGGGTATAGCTGGCGCGCAGATCGCTGTGCTCGTTCGAGGTGGTCAGGATCACCACCGGTTGGGCTCGGGTGCGCGGGTCGGCGCGCAGGCGGCGGAGCACTTCCAGGCCGTCGATCTTCGGCAGCTTCAGATCGAGCAGGACCACCGGCGGCTGTTCGCGGATATCGCGGCCGGCGTGGCTGCCGGTGCCGAACAGGTAGTCCAGCGCCTCCAACCCATCGCGCGCCACCACCACCTCGTTCATGATGCGGTTCTTCTTCAGGGCGCGCAGGGTCAGGGCCTCGTCGTCCGGGTTGTCCTCAACCAGGAGAATGCTTTTGTGCGCTGGGATCAATCCGCCTCCTTGCTTATTGTGGCGGCCATTGCCGCCCGCCCCGATCACTCGGGATCATTGATTTTAATCATAAAGTAAATCGCGCCCGCCTGCGGCCGAAAATGCTGCCCACCCGGCCGGATCGTCAGTTCCGCGCCAGGCCGATGGTGAAATAGAATGTGGCACCCTGTCCCGGTGCGCTCTCGGCCCAGATGCGCCCGCCGTGGCGCTGGACGATGCGGCGCACCGTGGCCAGGCCGATGCCGGTGCCCTCGAATTCATCCCGATGATGCAGGCGCTGGAAGGCGCCGAACAGCTTGCCGGCGTGGGCCATGTCGAAGCCGACGCCGTTGTCGCGGACGAAGTAGACGGTTTCGCCATCCTGCCTGCGGGCGCCGAATTCGATACGCGGCGCCTGGGCCTTGGCGCTGAATTTCCAGGCGTTGCCCAGCAGGTTTTCCAGTGCGGCGCGCAGCAGGCCGGGATCGCCCTGGGCGGTCAGGCCGGCCTGGATCTGGACCTCGACCGTGCGCCCGGGCGTGGCTTCGCGCAGCTGGTCGACGATCTCCCCGGCCAGGGCCGAAAGATCGACCGGGGCCGGCTCCAGTTTGGCGCGGGTGAGGCGCGAGAGCCTGAGCAGGTCATCGATCAGGGCGTTCATGCGCTGAGCACCCTTGTGGATGCGGTCGAGCAGGTCGCGCCCCTCGGCATCCAGTCGGTCGGCGTAGTCCTCGCGCAGGGCATTGGCGAAACCGTCGACCGCCCGCAAGGGTGCGCGCAGATCGTGCGAGACCGAATAGGAAAAAGATTCCAGTTCCTGGTTCAGGGTGAGCAGTTCCGCAGTGCGCTCGGCCACCAGGGTTTCCAGGTGGTCCCGATAATGCTGGAGCGCGGCTTCGGCCTGCTTGCGTGCGCTGATGTCGCTGACGCGACCGAGGAAGATCACCCGATCGCGGTCGGGCACCTCGGCCACCGCCAGGTCGATGGGGAAGCGGCGGCCATCCTTGCGCAGGCCCTCGAGTTCGCGGCTGGAGCCGATGATATGGGGAATGCCGGTCTGCCGGTAGCGCGCAAGATAGTCGGCGTGTTCGCTGCGATAGGGCTCGGGCATGAGCAGGGCGAGGTTCTGGCCGATCACCTCCGCCGCCTCATAGCCGAACATGCGCTCGGCCGCCCGGTTGAAGGACAGGATGCGGCCCTCCTCGTCGATGCTGATGATGCCGTCGGCGGCGTTGTCCAGGATGGCCTGGGTGCGTCGGGACTGGCGCACCAGATGGTTGATGGTATCGGCCAGCCGGCGCCGCATCGCCTCGAAGGCGCTGCCCAGCTCGGCGATTTCGGCGAAGCCGTCCTCGGGCAGGGGCATGTCCCAGCGACCTTGGCGCAGGGCGCGGGCGGCCTGCTCGAGCTGGACCAGGGGGCGGATCACATAGCGGTTCAGAAACCAGCCCGTGAGCAGCACCAGCAGCAGCAGCGCCGCCATCTCCGGCAGCCGGCTGAGCAAAATCGCCCGGCGCACCTCCGCCCGACCGCGGCTAAGATCGTAGACCACATAGACCAGGCCGCGCTGCGAGCTGCGCACCTCATCCGGCCCGGCCGGCAGGTCGAACGGCAGCAGCACGTCCATGCGCAGGCCGTCCGGGCTGACGCGGTAGTCGGGCAGGCGGCCCGCCGCCACGCGGCGCGCCCGGGCCGGATCGAATTCCCCGAGCAGCCCGGCCGCCTGGCGGCCGCGCCAGTCATGGCGCTGGGCAGCCAGGATCTCGCCGCCGGCCGAAAGGATCAGCACGGTCTCGGCATACGGATGGCTGGCCAGTTGGGCCAGGGTGGCCAACACCATGTGCGGGGCGCCGAGCCAGCCCTGTTCCGCCACCCGGGCCAGGTGGGCCGCCTCGCCCAGCAGATGGCGCTTGGCCTCGGTGCTGAGCAGGGCCTGCCGGGTGTGCAGCGCATTGAGCAGACCCAGGCCGCCGATGATCAGCAGCAGACCGGCCAGCAACAAGGGCAGGGCCAGGCGCAGCGACAGGCGGCTCATGGGGCCCCCGGCAGGAAACGGCCGTCGGCCAGCTGTGCCAAATCCGGCATGGCCGAAAGCAGGCGGGCCGAGCGCATGGCGCGGCTGACGGTCTGCGCGGCCGGGAGCAGGCGCGGGTTCGGACCTGCCAGCCAGGCCCGGTTCTCCGCCCGGTCGATCAGGTGGATGCCCTGCAGGGCACGCAGCACCTCGGCCGGTGTCAGCCCCAGATGCGGGGCCATGCGCTGCGCGGCGGCCTCGGGCTGGCGCTGCAACAGGTCCAGGGCCTGGAAATAACCCGCCACCAGTTGGCGGAAGGTCCGAGGCGCGGCCGCCAGGGCGTCGGCCCGGGCGACCAGGACATCGACGATCAGGCCGGGCAGCTGGCGGCTGTCGAACAGGCGCTCGGCGCCCAGGGCCTGCAGCTGCGTGGCGTAAGGCTCGAAGCTGACCACGGCGTCGACCTGTCCTGCCCGGTAGGCCGCCGTTTGCCGGTCGGCGGTGAGCGGCACCTTGACCAGCTCGGCCGGCGCCAGGCCGGTGGCCTCCAGCAGCTTGGCCAGCATCAGGGCGCCGGCGGCGGTCTCCTCGACGCCGATGCGCTTGCCCTTGAGCCCGGCCAAGCGGGTGATGCCGGGTCGCACCATGACCACGTCGGCGCCACGCGAATCGTCGAACACCAGGATCACCCGCACATCCAGGCCGCCGGCGCGGGCCAGCAGGCATTCGTCCAGGGTCAGGGCGGCGGCCTCGACCTGGCCCGTGGCCAGCGCCATCAGGCTGGCGCTGTTGGAGGGGTATTCGACCAGGCGCAGGGCCGTGGCATCGTAGACGCTCTGTTCGCGCGCGAGAAACAGCGGCGCGTAGCCGATCCAGACGATACCGGCCACGCGCACCAGGGGCTCGGGCCGCTGACAGCCGGCCAGGCCGAACGGCCCGGTGGCCAGCAGGCCGGCCGCGCCCAGGTGCGCGAGGAAACGGCGCCGCGGCGGCGGATGCTTGGCACTCATGATTCGGACGCCTCCGCGTTTGCCGTCCCCGGCTGGCCCAGCGTGAAATAGAAGGTGGCGCCCTGGTTCGGCGCCGCTTCGGCCCAGATCCGACCGCCGTGGCGGTGGATGATGCGCTGCACCGTGGCCAGGCCGATGCCGGTGCCCTCGAAGTCATCGCGATGATGCAGGCGCTGGAAGGCTGTGAACAGCTTTTTGGCGTATTGCATGTCGAAGCCGATACCGTTGTCGCGCACGAAGTAGACCGGCTGGCCATCCTGCTCGACGCGGCCGAATTCGATGCGCGCCGCCGGGGTCTTCGAGGAGTATTTCCAGGCGTTGCCCAACAGGTTTTCCAGTGCGGCGCGCAGCAGGCCGGGATCGCCCTGGGCGGTCAGGCCCGGCATCACCTCGGCCTGCATCGAGCGCGCGGGTTCGTCCGCGCGCAGATGCTGCAGGATGTCGCGGGCGAGGGCGCTCAGGTCGACCGGCTGGGACTGCAGCGGCGCGCGGCTCAGGCGCGAGAGCTTGAGCAGGTCGTCGATCAATTCGCCCATGCGCTGGCTGCCGCTGCGCACGCGTTCGAGATAGCCGCGGCCGGTCGCGTCGAGCCGGTCGCCATATTCTTCCAGCAGGGCCAGGGCGAAGCCGTCGATGCCGCGCAGCGGACCGCGCAGATCGTGGGAGACGGAATAGGCGAATGCCTCCAGCTCCTGGTTCAGCCGCTTCAGCTCGGCCGTGCGCGCTTCGACCATCTGTTCCAGGTGGCTGCGGTAGCGCGCCAGCTCGGCCTCGGCCTGTTTGATCTCGGTGATGTCCTGTACCGTGCCCAGCGAGCGGAGCGGCTGGCCGTCTGCGTCATAGTCGGTGCGACAGACCTCGCGTACGTACTTGATCCGGCCATCGGCCATCAGCAGGCGATGGACGATGTCGTAGGGCGTGCGCTGGCGGACCGATTCGGTATAGGCCCGGTTGACGAAATCGCGGTCGTCCGGGTGCACGGTGTCGACAAAGGCTTCGTAGGAGGCGCCGAAGCGCTTGGGATCGATCTCGAAGATGCGGAAGATCTCGTCGGACCAGGTCAGGTGGTTGGCGCTCAAGTCCAGTTCCCAGCTGCCGATCCGGGCCAGCTGCTGGGCCTCGGCCAGGCGCGCCTCGCTTTGGCGCAGCGCGGCCTCCGCCTGCTTGTGCTGGCGGATGTCGCGCATGACCGTGGAGAAGTATTGCACCTGGCCCGCAGCATCGCAGTGGCTGAGGATGAGCTGAAAGACCGGAATCTCCTTGCCGTCGATGCCTAGCAGCGCCGTCTCGCCTGCCCAGTGGCCGTCGCGGCGCGCGGCCGGCAGGCCCTGGTAGAGGATCGCTTCGGCCGCCCATTCGGGATGTAAGGCTGGAATCTTGAGATGGCTCAGGGCATGGTTGCCGACGCCGGTCAGCGTCCGGCCGGCGCGGTTCAGGTAGAGCAGGTTGCCCTCGGGGTCGGCCATGCTGACCAGGTCGGGTGTCGCCTCCATGATCGAGACCAGCCGGTCGCGCTCGCTCTCGGCCAGCTGCTGTCTGGCCAGGGCCTGCTTGAGCTCGGCGTTGGACTGGTCGAGCGCCTCGCTCCGGGCCCGCAGGGTGACGGATTCCCGGTGGTAGAGCAGGACGCTGCGGGTGAGGGCGATCCAGAGCCCGGCCAGAACGAGGTAGGCGGTGCCCAGTTGCAGGATCAGTTGCTGGCGTTCCTCCCGTAGGGGGGTCAGGTCCTTGACCAGGCTGAGCCGCGCCTCGCCGGCATAGGAGTATTGGATGTCGGTCGCCAGGCTCAGCGCCGCCTCGCTGGGCTGGCTGCGTTGATAGGTGCTGATCAGAAAGCCGTTGCTCGTCTGCAGGCGCAGGGCCACGATGTCGGGCCGGCTCTTGCCCCATTCCACCAGGGTATTGGCGATATCCTGGTAGTTGCCATGCAGCAGGTCGCTCTTGACCAGCGAGGCGAGCAGGCCCAGTTCGCGCTCGCCGGCGTTGCGGGCCATGGCCTCGCCTTTCTGCCACTGGCTCTGCACCAGATAGACGGCGCCGCCGAGCAGGAGCAGCAGCAGAGCGGCCAGGATCGGCCAGACGTAGTGGGGGCGGAAATAGAGCATGGCGGGTCTCAGCGCGCGGCGTCGATGTTGCGCACCATGCGGCGCAGGCCGGCGTAATCCTTTTCGCTCGCCGGGATGAAGGCGTCCAGGCCCTTGTGCAGCGAGCCCAGTATCGCCGCGCCGCCCGGCCGCTGCTTGAGTGCCAGAATGGCATTGCGCAATTGCCGGACCATGTCGGCGGGCAGGTCGGCCCGGGTCACCAACAGGTGATCGGGCGTCGGCGGTGTCGTGGCCAAGGCCCTGAGACCCTGCGCGGCATACTCTTCGAATACCTCTTGCTTCATGGCGCCGGCATCGAAATCGCCGGCCAGCAGGGCGAGGGCGACGTTCTTGTGCGAGCCGAGAAACTTGTGTTCGGCCAAGGCGCTCAAGGGCACGCCGGCCTCCTTCAGCATGGCTCGTGGCACGAAATGGCTCATGGTCGATTCCGGGTCGCCGAAGGCGAAGCGCCGGTTTTTCAGTTGTTCGAGCGTACGGATCGGGCTGTCCCGGCGGACGGCGATGACGCCATAGAGGTGGGGGCTATGGTTGACCTCAAAACGCCCAAGCAGGGGTTTGCTGCCGAAGCGCTCGAGCATGCGGACATAGGAGGCCGGCCCCAGGAAGGCGATGTCCACCTGGTTGCGGCCGATGGCCTCGATGTGCTCGTCGTAGCTGCCGCCGACCCGGACGGCTACGGGCTTGCCCAGAGCTTGGCCCAGATAGGCCGCCAAGGGGGCGAAGCGCTGCTCGATTTCCTTGGCGGGAAGATAGGGATGAACGGCTAAGACCAGCGCCATGTCGGCGGCCAGGGGCGCGGATGCCGCGCCGCCGAACAGAAAGCAGGCGAGCAGCCCCAGGCAGGCACGCAGGATTCTCATTCGACTACCTCCGTGGTGTCGGCTGTCATTTGGCCCACCATAGCGTCCTCTGCGGGACGCTTTCCTGGATAGTAGACGAAATCGGGAGGCGGCGTGGGGGTGGCCCTGCTGCAAGCAGGGCTATTGCTCAGCCGGCCAGTTTTTTCTTCAGCAACTCGTTGACCTGGGCCGGGTTGGCCTTGCCCTTGGTGGCCTTCATCACCTGGCCGACCAGGGCGTTGAAGGCCTTGTCCTTGCCGGCGCGGAATTCCTCGACCGATTTCTGGTTGGCGGCCAGCACCTCGTCGATGATCTTCTCGATCTCGCCCGAGTCGGACATCTGCTTCAGGCCCTTGGCCTCGATGATGGCGTCGGCCTCGCCGCCCTCGGTCCACATCGCCTCGAACACCTGCTTGGCCAGCTTGCCCGACAGGGTGCCGTCCTGGATGCGGCCGAGCAGGGCGGCGAGGCTGGCCGCGCCGATCTTGCTGGCGCCGATGTCCAGGCCTTCCTTGTTCAGGGTGCCGGAGAGCTCGCCCATCACCCAGTTGGCGGCGAGCTTGGCATCGAGCTTGGGCATCCTGGCGACCACGGTCTCGTAATACTCGGCCAGGGCGTGGGAGGCGGTGAGGGTGTTGGCATCGTAGGTGGACAGGCCCCAGTCAGCTTGATAGCGGGCCTGCTTGGCCTGCGGCAGCTCGGGCAGCTCGGCCTGCATCTGCGCGATCAACTCGTCGTCGAGCCTGACCGGCAACAGATCAGGGTCGGGGAAGTAGCGGTAGTCGTGCGCCTCCTCCTTGGTCCGCATCATCCGGGTCTCGCCGGTGTCGGGGTCGAACAGCACCGTGGCCTGGACGATCTTGTGGCCGTCCTCGATCTGTTCGATCTGCCAGCGCACTTCATAGTCGATGGCCTGCTCCAGGAAGCGGAAGGAATTGAGGTTCTTGATCTCGCGCCGGGTGCCGAATTCCTTTTGGCCGACCGGGCGCACCGAGACGTTGGCATCCACCCGGAAGGAGCCTTCCTGCATGTTGCCGTCGCAGATGCCGATCCAGGTCACTAGGTTGTGCAGCGCACGGGCATAGGCCACCGCCTCCTTGGCCGAGCGCATGTCCGGCTCGGACACGATCTCCAAGAGCGGCGTGCCGGCGCGATTGAGGTCGATGCCGGTCATGCCGTGGAAGTCCTCGTGCAGCGACTTGCCGGCATCCTCTTCCAGGTGGGCGCGGGTCAGGCGCACGGTCTTGATCTCGTCGCCGACCTGAATGTCGATGCTGCCGCCCTCGACGATGGGCAGCTCGAACTGGCTGATCTGGTAGCCCTTGGGCAGGTCAGGGTAGAAGTAGTTCTTGCGGGCGAAGATGTTCACCCGGTTCAATTTCGCCCCGATGGCCAGGCCGAACTTGATCGCGCGCTCGACCGCGCCCTTGTTCAGCACCGGCAGCACCCCAGGCAGGGCGAGGTCCACCGCGCAGGCCTGGGTGTTGGGCTCGGCGCCGAAGGCAATCGAGGCGCCGGAGAAGATCTTCGACTTCGTGGTGAGCTGGGTGTGGACTTCGAGTCCGATGACGGTTTCCCATTGCATGGCGTGGTTTCCTGGTTCGCTTGCCGTCATTCCTGGTCGAGCTGTCGGTCGCGCCGCTGGCGCAGGCCGGCCGGCATCTCCAGGGTTTCCGGGTCCCAGCCCTCCAGCGCGAGCACGTCGGCCAGGCATTGCTCCATGACGGCATGGGCCTCTCGGGTGGCGGCGGCGATGCGTTCGTGCACCGTCCGCTCGTTGGTACCGGATTGCAGGCATTGTTGCTGGTAGGCGTGCAGGCCGCGCAGCTTGGAGATCTGGTCCGCCACCTGGGCCGGGCAGGCGCAGACATAGATCATGCCCTGGGTCTTGATGCTATGCAGTTGCTCGGCGCTGAAATGCAGCTTGAGTTCGTTCATGGTTCAGGCCGCCACGGCGGGCCGAAGGCGGTGCCAGTCGGTGGCGAGTTGGTATTGGTGGGCGACGTTGAGCATGCGCGCCTCGGCGAAGTAGTTGCCGATGAGTTGCAGGCCGATCGGCCGGCCATCACCGCCGAAGCCGCAGGGCAGCGACATGCCGGGCAGGCCGGCCAGGTTCACCGCAATCGTGTAGATGTCGGACAGATACATCTGAACCGGGTCGGCGTTCTTGGCGCCGAGGTCGAAGGCGGTGGTCGGCGCGGTCGGGCCCAGGATCACGTCGCACTGCTTGAAGGCTTCGATGAAGTCGTTGGCGATCAGGCGGCGCAGCTTCTGGGCCTGGATGTAATAGGCGTCGTAATAGCCGTGCGACAGGACATAGGTGCCGATCAGGATGCGGCGCTTCACCTCGGCGCCGAAGCCCTCGGCCCGGGTCTTCTCATACATGTCGGTCAGGTCTCTGTACTCGGCCGCGCGGTGACCGTAGCGCACGCCGTCGAAGCGCGACAGGTTGCTCGAGGCCTCGGCCGGGGCCAGCACGTAATACACCGGCACCGAAAGATTCATGTTGGGCAGCGAGACCTCGATCGTCTCGGCGCCCAGCTTCTTGTATTCCGCAATCGCTGCCTCGACGGCCTTGGCCACATCGGGTGCCATGCCCTCGCCGAAGAACTCGCGGGGCAGGCCGATCTTCAGGCCCTTGAGCGGCTGTGCGAGGTCGCGGCTGTAGTCCTCTTTCTCGCGCTGCAGCGAAGTGGAGTCGCGGCTGTCGAAGCCGGCCATGACGTTGAGCAGCAGGGCGCAATCCTCGGCGCTGCCGGCCATCGGGCCGGCCTGGTCGAGGCTGGAGGCGAAGGCGATCATGCCATAGCGCGAGCAGACGCCATAGGTCGGCTTCAGCCCGGTGATGTTGCACAGCGCCGCCGGCTGGCGGATCGAGCCGCCGGTGTCGGTGCCGGTGGCGGCCGGCGCCAGGCGCGCGGCGACGCAGGCCGCGGCACCGCCGGAAGAGCCGCCGGGCACCGCCTTCGGGTCCCAGGGGTTCTTCACCGGGCCGAAGTAGGAGGTCTCGTTCGACGAGCCCATGGCGAACTCGTCCATATTGGTCTTGCCCAGGCTGGGCATGCCCGCGGCCTTGAACCGGCTGATGATGTGGGCGTCGTAGGGGGCGACGAAGTTGGCCAGCATCCGCGAGCCGCAGGTGGTCAGCCAGCCCTCGGCGCAGAAGATGTCCTTGTGCGCCACCGGGATGCCGGTGAGCGGACCGGCCTCGCCCCGGGCGCGGCGCGCGTCGGCGGCGCGGGCCTCGGACAGGGTCTTGTCGCGGTCGACCGTGATGAAGGCGTTGAGTTCGGGGTTGAGCGCCTCGATGCGGTTAAGGTACTCGGTGCAAAGCTCGACGCTCGATGTTTTGCCCCCGGCGAGCAGGCTGGAGAGTTCTTTTAGGCTGGCGTTGATCATGAACTTAGTCGACGGTTGGCAGTCCCCAGTCTGCAGATTCAGGCGGGAAATTCCTGCCCACTGCAAACTGCCGGCTGATTACTCGATCACCTTGGGCACCAGATACAGGCCCGCCTCGGTCTGCGGCGCAATGGCCTGGAAGGCGGCGCGCCGGTCGGTCTCGGTCACGACATCCTCGCGCAGGCGCTGATAGACCTCCTGGGCATGGGCCATGGGGGTGACGCCGCGGGTGTCCACCGCCTGCATCTGCTCGATCAGCCGGAAGATGCCGTTGAGCTGCTCGCCGGTCTGGGCGGCCTCGGCCTCGGTCACACGGATGCGGGCCAAGCGGGCGATGCGGAGGATGTCCTGGTGGGAGAGCGACATGACGATATTTGGCGTTGGAAACTATGGCAAAAACCCTTGTAGGGTATCATAATCGGGCAATTTTCTGATTCGCCGGATAGGGCCTGGATAACGTATGTTTGGATTGCTTCGCGGTTACTTCTCCACCGATCTTGCCATCGACCTCGGTACGGCCAACACCCTGATCTATGTTCGGGGCAAGGGCATCGTGCTGGACGAGCCCTCCGTCGTGGCGATTCGCCACGAAGGCCCCTCCGGCAAGAAGACCATCCAGGCGGTGGGCATCGAGGCCAAGCAGATGCTGGGCCGCACGCCGGGCAACATCCAGGCGATCCGGCCGATGAAGGACGGCGTGATCGCCGACTTCAACGTCACCGAGCAGATGTTGAAATACTTCATCAAGAAGGTGCACGACACCCGGCTGTTCCACCCGAGCCCGCGCATCATCATCTGCGTGCCCTCGGGCGCGACCCAGGTCGAGCGCCGCGCCATCCGCGAATCGGCCCTGGGCGCCGGCGCCCGCCAGGTCTATCTGATCGAGGAGCCGATGGCGGCCGCGATCGGCTCCGGCCTGCCGGTGGCCGAGGCGACCGGCTCCATGGTGGTCGACATCGGCGGCGGCACCACCGAGGTGGGCGTCACCTCCCTGGGCGGCCTGGTCTATTCGACCTCGGTCCGGGTCGGCGGCGACAAGTTCGACGAGGCCATCATCAACTACATCCGCCGCAACTACGGCATGCTGATCGGCGAGACCACGGCGGAAACCATCAAGAAAGAAATGGGCTCGGCCTTCCCCGGCTCCGAAGTGCGCGAGATGGAAGTCAAGGGCCGCAACCTGGCCGAGGGCATCCCGCGCAGCTTCACCATCACCTCGAACGAGATCCTGGAGGCGCTGACCGAGCCGCTCAACACCATCGTCTCCGCGGTGAAGTCGGCCCTGGAGCAGACCCCGCCCGAGCTCGGCGCCGACATCGCCGAGAAGGGCATGGTGCTCACCGGTGGCGGCGCCTTGCTGCGCGACATCGACCGCCTGCTGATGGAAGAGACCGGCCTGCCGGTGATCATCGCCGAAGAGCCGCTGGGTTGCGTGGTGCGCGGCTCGGGCCGGGCGCTGGAAGAGATGGATCAGCTGTCCACCGTGTTCACCAACGACTGAGGTGCCACTGAACTTCGCCGGATCAATTCCTGCCCTGCATAACCGACCGGCAACCGGTCGGCAGTGCCGGCGTCTCCCCGAAACCCCCCGCACGCCGTCCCCCGGCGCGGCTTGCTGAGTTAGGCCATGTCCCCCGCTACCCAGGCGCCGATGTTCGTCAGAGAGATGGGCCTGACCGCCCGTTTCGGCATCTACCTCCTGGCCTGTCTCACCCTGATGGCGGCCGACAGCCGCTACGACGCCCTGGGCAAGGTGCGCGCCGGCTTCAATGCCGTCATCCACCCCGCCCAGCAGGCCGTCATCTGGCCCTTCGACTTCCTGGCCAATGCCGGCGGCTTCTTCACGGTGCACAGCGAATTGCTGAACGAGCGCAACCGGCTGCTGCGCGAGCGCGAGCTGTTGCGCGCGCGGCTGCAGGAGTATCAGGCCCTGCAGGCCGAGAACGTGCGTCTGCACACCCTGGCCGGCCTGCCGCCGGCGCCGGGGCTGACCCGGGTGCCGGCCGAGATCATCCGGGCCGAGCAGGACCCCTTCGCGCGCAAGGTCATCGTCAATCGCGGCAGCCTGCACGGCGTGATCGCCGGCCGCCCCGTAATCGACGAAGCCGGTCTGATCGGCCAGGTCACCCAGGTCTTCCCGGCCTCGGCCGAGGTCACCCTGCTCACCGACCGCAACCAGTCGGCGCCGGTGCAGGCCACGCGCAACGGCATGCGCATCCTGGTCTCGGGCATGGGCAACGACAGTCTGCTGGAAGTGCGCTATTTGGATCTGCACGCCGACCTCAAGCCGGGCGACATCCTGGTCACCTCCGGCCTGGACGGCGTCTACCCGGCCGGCCTGCCGGTGGCCAGGGTACTGGGGATCGAGCTGCCCCGGCACAACCCCTTCGCCCGGGCGACCTGCCAGCCGCTCGGCGGCATTGGCCGGCATCGCCACGTGGTGATCTTGTTGCCGGAGGCACGCGCATGAGCGGCCCGGCCAAATCCACCGGCAGCAAGCCGCTGATCCCCCAGGGCGAGCAGCTGGCGCGGCCGCCGACCCGGACCATGGTCTATCTCAGCCTGGCCATCGGTTTTCTGCTCACCGTGCTGCCCTGGCCCCAGGCCGCCTTGTGGCTGGTGCCCGATTTCGCCCTGCTGGTGCTGATCTACTGGAACATCCACGCCCCGCGCCTGGCCCCGCTGGGCGCGGCGTTCGCCCTCGGCCTGATGATGGATGCCGCCCACGGCCTGATGTTCGGCCTGCACGCCCTGTCCTATTGCGTGGCCACCTTCGTGGTGCTGATGCTGCGTCGCCGACTCGACTTCTTCTCCGCCCGGGGCCAGGCCCTGCACCTGGCGCCGATCTTCCCCCTGCAGGAGGCGCTAGTCCTGCTGCTGGGCATGGCATACGGTCAGGCCCAGCCCGACTGGCGTTATCTCGCGGCCGGCGTGGTCGCCGCGGCACTGTGGGTGCCGGCCTCTTTCGTGCTCGACCGCTTGACCGGGCGGCCGGCGCGGCTGGACAAGGTGCGCGGCGGCTGATGGCGACTTCCCTGCGGATGGTCAATCCGGACGAGGAGCTGCGTCGCTACAACTTCCGGATCAAGGTTGCCAGCGGCATCGTCGTGGCCGCCTTCAGCGTCCTGTTCAGCCGCTTCGTCTGGCTGCAACTGGTCGAATACGACCGCTACCACGCCCTGGCCGAGAACAACCGCATCTCGCTCATGCCCAATGCCCCGGCCCGCGGCATCATCTATGACCGCAACGGCACCGTGCTGGCGCACAACTTCGCGGCCTATACCCTGGAGATCACCCCGGCCAAGGCGGGCAAGCTGGAAGACACCATCAATCGCCTGTCCGAGATCGTCAGCATCGACGCCGGCGACCGCAAGCGGTTCAAGAAGCTCATGGCCGAGAGCAAGAACTTCGAGACCTTGCCGATCAAGCTGCGGCTGACCGAAGCGGAGGTCGCTCGCTTCGCCGTCAACAGTTTCCGTTTCCCCGGGGTCGAGGTGAAGGCTCGGCTGTTCCGGCAATATCCCATGGGCGATGCCTTCGCCCATGTCATCGGCTATATCGGCCGGATCAACCAGCGCGACGAGGACCGCCTGCAGGCCTCGGGCCAGGCCGCCAACTACCGCGGCTCCGACCACATCGGCAAGGCCGGGGTGGAGGAGAGCTACGAAACCCTGCTGCACGGCGTCACCGGCATCGCCCAGGTCGAAACCGACTCCGGCGGCCGGGCGGTGCGGGTGCTGGCCCAGACCCCGCCGGTGGCCGGCAACAACGTCTATCTGCATCTGGACGCCAAACTGCAGGAGATCGCGACCAACGTCTTCGGCCCCTATCGCGGTGCCCTGGTCGCGCTCGACCCGCGCAACGGTGGCGTGCTCGCCCTGGTGTCCAAACCCGGCTACGACCCCAACCTGTTCGTCGATGGCATCGACGTGACGAATTGGCGGGCGCTCAACGACTCACCGGACAAACCCCTGGTCAACCGCGCCCTGCGCGGCATCTATCCGCCCGGCTCGACGATCAAGCCGTTCATGGCGCTGGCCGGCCTCGAGCTGGGCTACCGCAAGCCGGGCGACGTCATCTCCGACCCAGGTTACTACTCGCTGCCCGGCAGCAGCCACCGCTATCGCGACTGGAAGAAGGACGGCCATGGCGTGGTCGACCTCAAGAAGTCGGTGGTGATTTCCTGCGACACCTATTACTACCGGTTGGCCAACGAGATGGGCATCGAGAAGATGTCCGGCTTTTTGTCCCAGCTGGGCTTCGGTCACAAGACCGGCATCGACCTCGATGGTGAACTCACCGGTCTGATGCCGACGCCGGAGTGGAAGCAGAAACGATTCAAGCAGCAGTGGTGGGCGGGCGAGACGGTGATCGCCGGCATCGGCCAGGGCTACACCCTGGCCACGCCCTTGCAGCTGGCGGTGGCGACCATGGCGGTGGCCAACAACGGCACGGTCTATCAGCCGCAATTGCTCCGCGGCTGGCGCGACACCATGACCGGCCGCATCACCCAGAACCCGCCCAAGATCGCGGCCCAGCTCAAGCTCGATCCCGAGCACCTGCGCCTGGTCAAAGAGGCCATGGTCGACGTCACCCGGCCGGGCGGCACTGCCGCCGGCGCCGGTGCCGGCGCCGAATACCTGTTCGCCGGCAAGACCGGCACCGCCCAGGTGATCGGCATTAAGCAGGGCGAGCGCTACAACGAAAGCAAGGTGGCGGCGCGGCACCGCGACCACGCCCTGTTCATCTCCTTCGCCCCGGCCGACGATCCCAAGATCGTGGTCGCGGTGATGGTGGAAAACGGCGGCCACGGCGGCTCCACCGCGGCACCGATCGCACGCAAGGTGATCGACTACTGGCTGCTGGGCAAGATTCCCGAGGCCCTGAAGGAAGACGCGGCGGCCGAAAGCGGCGAGAACGAGGATGTGCCGCCGCCGGCTGAACAGGCGACACAAGCGCTACGCACGACGCCAGCGGCGAGGACGACACGATGAATATCCGGCACCTGATGAAACGCCTGTTCGGCCACATCGACCGGCCCCTGGCCGGCCTGCTCGGCCTGCTGCTGCTGCTGAGCATCGTCACCGTGTTCAGCGCCTCCAACACCAGTCTCGACAAGCTGACCGATCACCTGATCAACATCTCGATCGCCCTGACCGCCATGGTCGCCATCTCCCACGTGCCGCCGCAGCGGCTGATGCAGTTCGTGCTGCCGGCCTACATCCTCGGCGTCATCCTGCTGGTCGGCGTCGCCGTGGCCGGCGAGGTGGTCAATGGCGCCCGTCGCTGGCTGCACATCGGCGTCACCCGCATCCAGCCGTCCGAATTGATGCGCCTGGCGGTGCCGATGATGGTCGCCTGGTACCTGCATTACCGGCAGGAGACCCTGAATACCCGCCATTACGCCACGGCCGCCGTGCTGCTCCTGATCCCGGTCGGCCTCATCCTGCGCCAGCCCGACCTCGGCACCGCGCTGATGATCAGCGCCTCCGGCGTCTATGTCCTGTTCCTCGGCGGCCTGTCCTGGCGCATCATCGCGGGCGGCATCGTCATGGCCGGGGCGGCCCTGCCCTTCGCCTGGCATTTCCTGCACGACTACCAGCGCCAGCGGGTGCTGACCCTGCTCGATCCCAGCTCCGATCCGCTCGGCGCCGGCTACCACATCATCCAGTCGACCATCGCCGTCGGCTCCGGCGGCATGGCCGGCAAGGGCTGGCTCAACGGCAGCCAGGCCCACCTCGATTTCCTGCCCGAGCGCACCACCGACTTCATCTTCGCCGTGTTCTCCGAGGAATTCGGCCTGCTCGGCAACCTGATCCTGCTGCTCCTATATGGCGCCATCATCTACCGTGGCCTGGCCCTGGCCGCCGTGGCGCCCAGCCTGTTCGGCCGGCTTTTGGCCGGTTCCATCGTGCTCACTTTCTTCACCTATGCCTTCGTCAACATGGGCATGGTCTCCGGCATCCTGCCCGTGGTCGGCGTACCGCTGCCGCTGGTAAGCTACGGTGGCACGTCCATGCTCTCGGTATTGATCGGCTTCGGCATCGTCATGAGCGCGGCCAGCCACAAGAAACTGGTGAAGACGTGAAACCGGAACGCCTGCTGCTTCCCGTCCTGCTCGCCGCCTATCTGGCCGGCTGCTCCAGTGTCGGCACGCGGCCGCCGGTGGCCGACGCCGGCGCGCCCAAGAAGGGCGGCTACTACCTGGACGACGGCCCGGGCGACAACCCGCCGGCCGATTTGGCCGCGATCCCGGATGCCGTGCCCAAGTGGGAACCTTTGCACCGGCACGCCAACAAACCCTACACGGCGCTGGGTCGGCAGTATGTGCCGCAGACCACCGAAGAGCCCTACAAGGCGCGCGGCCTCGCCTCCTGGTATGGCCGGCGCTACCACGGCAAGGCCACCTCGTCGGGCGAGCTCTACGACATGTACGGCATGACCGCGGCGCACCCGACGCTGCCGATCCCGAGCTATGTCCGGGTGACCAACCTGAAGAACGGCCGCAGCGTGGTGCTGCGGGTGAACGACCGCGGGCCGTTCAAGGACGACCGCCTGATCGACGTCACCTACACCGCGGCCTTCAAGCTCGACATCCTGCGCGGGGTGACCCTGGTCGAGGTCGAGCGGGTGTTTGCCGAGGATGCGCCGGCCAAGGGCGTCCAGATCGCCCGGGTCGAGCAGCCGGTGGTGGAACCGACGCCGCTGCTGGAACCAACGCCGTTGGCCGAGGCCAAACCGCTAGCGGCGGTGCCGGCAGCGGAGGCGGCCAAGGCCGCGGCGCCGGGCCGCTACCTGCAGGTCGGCGCCTTCGGCAATCCGACCGCCGCCGACGACCTGGCCGCCCGGATCGTCCGCAAGCTCGGGCTTGGCGTGCGGCGGGTGCAGGCGGGGAGCCTGCACAAGGTGCAGATCGGACCGTTCCCCAGTGCCGAGGCGCTGGACCAGGCCAGCCGGACGATCCAGGAGGCCTTCGGCATCCGGCCGCTGAAGATCGAGCTTGGCGGCTAAACGACTAGATGGATGAGAGACCGATGAAAAGACTGAAGACGCTGCTCTGCCTGTTCTGCTTCTGCCTGGCCGGCCCGGCCGCCGCCGCGCTGCCGGTGCCGCCGGCCCCCACCATCGAGGCCCGCGCCTGGCTGCTGGTCGATGTCCAGAGTGGCCAGCCCCTGGCGGCGCGCAACCCCGACGCCCGCGTCGAGCCGGCCTCGCTGACCAAGCTGATGACCGCCTACATCGCCTTCAGCGCCATCCGCGACGGCCGTCTGGCGCTGAACCAGCCGCTGGTGGTGTCGGAGAAGGCCTGGCGGGCCGAGGGCTCGCGCATGTTCCTCGACCCGAAAAAGCCGGCCATGGTCGAAGACCTGCTCAAGGGCATGATCGTGCAGTCGGGCAACGACGCCTGTATCGTGCTGGCCGAGGCCATCGCCGGCAGCGAGGAGAGCTTTGCCGCGCTGATGAACCAGACCGCCAAGCGCCTGGGCATGGGCCAGACCCACTTCGTCAATGCCACCGGCCTGCCGCACCCGCAGCACTACAGCACGGCGCGCGACCTGGCCCGGCTGACGGCGCAGCTGATCCGCGAATTTCCCGAGTTCTACAAGCTGTACTCCATGAAGGAATACGCCTACAACGGCATCACCCAACCCAACCGCAACCGCCTGCTCTGGCTCGACCCCAACGTCGACGGCGTCAAGACCGGCCATACCGAAAGCGCCGGTTATTGCCTGATCGCCTCCAGCCAGCGCGACCAGCGCCGCCTGCTCTCGGTGGTGGTCGGCACCAGCTCCGACACGGCGCGGGCCATGGAAAGCCAGAAGCTGCTCAACTACGGTTTCCAGTTCTTCGAGACCGCCCGGCTCTACAACGCCAACCAGGCCGTGGCCCGCATCCGCCTGTACAAGGGCAGCGAGAACGAGGTGCATGCCGGCTTCCTCCACGACTTTTTCATCACCGTGCCGCGCGGCACGGCCAAGCGGGTGAAGGCCGAGCTGCACTTCATCAACCCCATGCTCGCCCCGGTCAGCCGCGGCCAGAAGGTGGCCAACCTGCGCCTCTCGCTGGACGGCCAGACGCTAGGCGACTTCCCGCTGGTCGCCCTGCAGGGCGTCGGCGTCGCTAACGTCATCGGTCGCGGCTGGGACAGCCTGCTGCTGATGTTCAAGTGATCAAGCGGTCGGTCGGCAGTAGGCAGCCGGCAGTAAAAGATTTAGCCTTTGCTGACTGCTGACTGCTGACTGCTGACTGCTGACTGCTGACTGCTGACTGCTGCATACTGCCGACCAAACCTATGTCGATCGTTTATCTGAACGGTGAATATCTCCCGCTGGAAGAAGCCAAGATCCCCGTGCTCGACCGTGGCTTCATCTTCGGCGATGGGGTGTACGAGGTCATCCCGGTCTACGACCGCCGGCCGTTCCGGCTGGCCGAGCACCTGCGTCGTCTGCAGCACAGCCTGGATGGCATCCGCCTGGCCAACCCGCTGACCGAGGCCGAGTGGAGCGAGTGCATTACCCATATCGCCGAGGCCGCCGAGACCGAGGACCAGGGCATCTACCTGCAGGTCACCCGTGGCCCCGCCCCGCGCGACCACGCCTTCCCCAAGGTGGTGCGGCAGACCGTGTTCATCATGAGCACGCCGTTGACCACGCCGCCGCGCGAGCTGGTCGAGCAGGGCGTCAGTGCCGTCACCGCCGTCGACAACCGCTGGCTGCGCTGCGACATCAAGGCGATCGCCTTATTGCCCAACGTGCTGCTGCGTCAGCTCGCGGTCGACGCCGGCTGCGCTGAGACCATTTTGCTGCGCGACGGTTTTCTCACCGAGGGCGCGGCGAGCAACGTCTTCGTGGTGAGGGACGGCGTCATCCTGGCGCCGCCCAAGTCCAACCTCATGCTGCCCGGCATCACCTACGACGTGGTGCTGGAGATCGCCGCCAACCAGGGCTTCGCCCATGCCGTGCGGCAGGTTTCGGAGGCTGAACTGCGCGGCGCCGAGGAGATCTGGCTGACCTCCTCGACCAAGGAGGTCACCGCCGTGACCCGGCTCGACGGCCGCCCGGTCGCCGACGGCCGGCCCGGCCCGCTGTTCTGGAAGATGCACGCGGCCTACCAAGCCTTCAAGCAGACCGTGATGCGGGCGGCATGAGCCCGCTTGTCCTTCCGGTAAAAGCGCTCATATAGACAACATGCCAGAAGACACCCTGCTCGAATTCCCCTGCGACTTCCCGATCAAGATCATGGGAGAGCGCACCGACGACTTCGCCCAGACCGTGGTTGGGATCGTGCTGCGCCACGCCCCCGACTTCGCCGCCGAGACCGTGCAGATGCGGCCATCCAAGGCAGGCAACTACCTGGCCGTGACCTGCACCATCCGCGCCACCTCCAAATCGCAGCTCGACGCGCTGTACCTGGAGCTGACCGCGCACCCGATGGTCAAGGTGGTGCTTTGAGATAGGCTGGGTTTTTCACTCACGGTTCTCCCCACCCCAAGCCTCCCTTTATGCCCTTCAGGGTGCACAAGTGGGGAGGGAGTTCCCCTCCCCATTGATGGGGGAGGTCGGGAGGGGCTCAGACCAGGCTCTACCTCAGACCCCTCCCCCATTTATGGGGGAGGCTGGGAGGGGCTCAGACCAGGCGCTGCCTCAGACCCCTCCCCCATTTATGGGGGAGGCTGGGAGGGGCTCAGACCAGGCGCTGCCTCAGACCCCTCCCCCATTTATGGGGGAGGCTGGGAGGGGGAGCCCGACCAAGGTAGTTTGATTCCCCGTCAACAAGCTGTTTTTCTCAACTCAAAAGCCTGGCCGACGGGCAGCGGGAAGCCTCAGTGAACCCCTAGTCTGCGCTCCAGTACGGCGTGGCGATCGGCTCGCCCAGGTCGGCCTCCACCAGGCGCCGGCGCACTTCCAGCAGACGCTCGATCAGGGGCGGCTCGGCCTGGGCATAGGCCTTTGCGTCGGGCACGCGCCTGACCACCACGCCGAGCAACTCGGTGATGGCGTTGCCGATGGAGTTCTGGCTGATGGTGACGATGAGCTGGCCGCGGTCGTTGCGGTAGATCAGTTGTTTGAAGGCCGGCTGCCAGCGGATGGCGTTGGCGTATTTGGCGTCGTGCATGCAGCGGTCGCGCACCATTTTCGCGGTCTTCAAGAGGTCGTTGTTGAACAGCAGCCGCTCCTCCACCAGCTCGGGAAAATACACGTCGCGCGGCATGGGCGAGTTGCGGGTGGAGACCTGGCCGAAGAAGGTGCGGTAGAAGTCGAGGAAGCCCTTGAGGATGGTGTCGTATTCTTTCCAGAAGCGCGGCTCGCTGAGCGCGGCACAGCCGCCGACCACCTCCCAGCTCGGCAGGCCCTGCGGGTAGCCGGTGAGCGCGATCTTGCACGAGCCGGACTGGCAGGGCCGCAAGACCTCCAGGTCCAGCGCCTCGATGAAGCCTCGGTAGACATCGCGCATGTAGGCCTGGAACAGCGAATGCTGGCCGCCGTCGGTCAGGTTGGGGTTGTTCGGGTCGGCCAGCGGGGCGGCGGCGAGCTGCGCCTTGTCGAACACGATGAAGTGGTTGTGCAGCATGCGGATCGAGGGCACGCCGGGCGAGGTCAGCGGCCAGGTGGCGTCCAGGCTGGCCTCGCCGGCCAGGATCAGGTGCCGCTCGGGGTCGGGGTACTGCTCCAGCATGTAGTCGTAGATCACATGGTTCATCCGGTTCCAGACGTTGCGCACTGGCTGGGGCACCTGGGTGCGCCGCACCGGCCGGCCCAGGGGGTCGAGGATGCTCTGCGAGGTGTTGTAGATGATCGAGGTGTCGAACTCGGTGCTGTGGCCCAGGGCCTTGCGATAGAGCAGCAGCCCCTCGGGGTTCTGCAGCAGGCCGTTGTTGTGCACCAGGTCGTTGAGGTTCTCGGTGCTGTTGAAGAACTCGTTGGGCTTCATGCCCTCCGGCACCTCCAGCGGAATCTCGCGGAAGGGGGTGACGATCTCTCTTGGACCAGTTTGCATGGGGCGGCTCCGGTAATGCAGCTATCACAGGCCCGGCATTGCAGCACGCGGGGGCGGGCCGAGGCAAAGCGGGGGTTTTTATCGGGATATAGGCGTCTTTAATTTCCGCCCGGGGCCGGGCCTTGCCGCTGGCTAGGCCGACGAATCGTTGTCGTTGGCGCAGACCTTGAGCGACAGCAGCACCGCGCTGCCGATGCCGATCAGGATGAGGCCGGCGTAACGCAGCCATTCGGCCTGGATGAAGTGGAACACCGACACCCCGCCCAAAAGCAGCATGAGGCTGAGGCCCACCCAGCGGGTGCGGCGGCTGATGCAGCGGCTGCGCTCCCAGTTGCGCACGGTCGGGCCGAACAGCCGGCTCGACAGCACCCAGGCGTGCATGCGCGGCGAGGAGCGGGCGAAGCAGCCCACCGCCAGCAGCACGAAGGGCGTGGTCGGCAGCAGCGGCAGCACCAGGCCGGCGCTGGCCAGCAGCAGGAACAGCAGGCCGAGCAGGGTCCACAGGTTGAACATGGCGGGCTAGCTTGCTTTGCGTTTTGTGCCCACCTTGGCGTCGAACCGCGCCTTGTCGATGACGAAGCGCTCGTGCCGGCCGCGCGAGATCGTATCGACGCCGTCGTGCGCGGCCACCGCGAACACCAGGCGCCGGCCGTCCACTTCCACCAGTTCCACCGTCGCCGTCACCTCCAGGCCGGGCGGCGTCGCCGCCTCGTGGCTGACGTCGATGTGGGTACCCACCGTCTGCTCACGCGGCCAGTCCAGGTGCGGGTTCACCGCCTTGATGCAGGCCCATTCCAGAAAGCCGACCAGAAAGCCGGTGGCGAACACCTCGGGCATGGCGACGAACTCCGGCGCTTCCGGGTAGAGCGCCGGCACGGTCTTCGAGGGCGGCACCACGAACTTGTGTTCAAAGCGGATGCCGGGTTTGAGGGTGGGTTTCATGGCGGTTTATCGTTTACCAGGCCGTTGAAAAACTACTGCGGTGGGCCATCTGCGGCGTTGCGCGGTGCTCGCTCCCTCGCCTATCTATTTGATATGTCTCGGTCGCTGCGCTCCGTGCGCCTTGCATCTGGCCATCCTCGCTACGTTTTTCAACAGCCTGTTACTGGGTGGCGTGATTGTAGGGCACTCTTCAAAATCGCGTTCCGTCATCCCCGCGAAGGCGGGGATCCAGTTTTATTACTGGGTTCCCGCCTACGCGGGAACGACGATTCCGATACGTCGCGCTACTGCGAGCGTGCCAGCACTTCGTCGATGAACGCCTGCCAGACCACATCCGGCTGCCACACCGCCCGCAGGGGAAAGGCCGCCGCCGCCTCATCCTCGCCCAGCACCAGGCGGCGATAGAGATAGACGAAGGCCGACACCCGCATGTTCTTGGCGCAGTGCAGCCAGATGCGGCGTCCGGCAAGGGCCCGCATCACGCCGAGGAACTGCTCGAACTGCGCAAGTTCGGGTCGCCCCCACGCCACCGGAATCTGCACATAAGTCAGCCCTTGCCCGGTCACCCGCTCCGCCTCGCCGGCCAGGGCGTTGGACGAGGTCGGCAGGGCGAGGTTGATCACCACTTCGATGCCCAGGTCGGGCAGGTGCCGGATGTCGCGCTCGGAGAGCTGGCCCGAGGTCCAGAGCCAGTCGAAGACCTGGTGGGTGTTTTCGGCGTCCATGCGATGCGGGGACGGGCAGACCCTGTCTTCAACCGGATTGCCTGGCCGGCCATGCCGGGCATCCCGGCCAGCCTTTCATGCGGCCTGTGCGGTATCGGTTTCGCATATCATTACGTCCCTCCCTTGTTTTCTGATTGGCCGCCTTTCGTGCATTTAATGCCTGCTTCCTGTCCTTGGCAATCCCCGTCACGATCATGATGGCTGATGCCGCCCTCTCCCCTAGCCCCTCTCCCAAAGGGAGAGGGGAATTGTTGGTGCGCGTGCTGGGCCGGGTGGCCTATGAGCCGACCTGGCGGCGGATGCAGGCCTTCACCGCCGGGCGCGGGCCAGACACCGTGGACGAGATCTGGTTCGTCGAGCATCCGCCGGTGTTCACCCTGGGCCAGGCCGGCAGGCGCGAACATCTGCTGCGCGATATCGGCATCCCCGTGGTGCCGATCGACCGCGGCGGCCAGGTGACCTATCACGGGCCGGGCCAGCTGGTGGTCTATCTGCTGATCGATCTCAAGCGCCGCGGCATCGGGGTGAAGGAGCTGGTGCGGCGCATGGAGCAGGCGATCATCGACCTGTTGGCCGAGTACGGCATCCGTGCCCAGCGCAAGGCGGGGGCGCCGGGGGTGTATGTGAACGACGCCAAGATCGCGGCGCTGGGCCTGCGGATCAAGAACGGCTGCAGCTACCACGGCCTCGCGCTCAACCTGGACATGGACCTGACGCCGTTCTCGGCGATCAACCCCTGCGGCTACGAGGGCATGGCGGTGACCCAGTTGCGCGACCTGGGGGTAAAGGCCGAATACGGCGCGGTACTGGATGGCCTGCTGCGCAATCTGGAGTTTCAGTTTGCGCGGGATGAGGCGGTAGGGAGCAAGGGGCAGGAACTAGGGGCGTGAGTGTGCGGTAGGCAGTTGGCCGGGGGTAGCCCGGCGGCTAGTCACTTTTCTTGCTCGGCCAAGAAAAGTAACCAAAAGAAGGTCGCCCCGCTTCCGCCGAAATCCCCGGTGCCACTGCCGTCATGCAGGCGGCTCGCCAACTCGCCCTTCGGGCTCAGACAAACTCGCCGGCCTTCGGCTTCCCTGCATGACGCCAGCGTCACCGGCGGCGTCAGAGGGGATGGGCAATTCAACTAACGTGCTGAATTCCCGCAAGCGGGGATACTGTTTGTTTGAGAGAGGGTCGGCGCAGTGCGCCGACCCTCTGGGTTTGGCCTTTGGATATTGAGTCCCCTCTGAGCCGCCGAGTTTGAGCAAAACGATTGGGGGATTTCGGCGAGTACTGTCTGAGCCCCGAAGGGGCGAGTTACGCAGCCGCCCAATCGTTTTGTTCAAACTCGGGGAGCCGAAGGCCAGCGAAGTGGGGCGTGCTTTCTTTGGTTACCTTTCTTTGCACGAGCAAAGAAAGTAACGCGCTGCCGGGCGCCCCCGGCTGAAAGCCTTCCGCGCACAAATGCCTTACCAAATTCCTAAGCCCTTAGCGCATCTCTGGATTCCCGCCTTCGCGGGAATGACGGCTTTATTTCTTCTTCGCCCGTGGGTGCGCCTGGTCATACACCTTGGCCAGGTGCTGGAAATCCAGATGCGTATACACCTGCGTCGTCGACAGGCTGGCATGGCCCAGCATTTCCTGCACCGCGCGCAAATCGCCCGAGGATTGCAGCACGTGCGAGGCGAAGGAGTGGCGCAGGGCGTGCGGGTGCACCCGTCGGTTGACGCCGTGCTGCAGCGCCAGGCGCTTGAGCCGCTGGTTGACCATGCTGGGCGAGATGCGCGCGCCGCGGGCGCCGACGAACAGGGCCTGCGGATCTTTACTCAAGGCGTGCCGCTCGGGTAGCCAGGCGCGCAGGGCGGCCAGCGCCTGCCGGCCGACCGGCACGATGCGGTCTTTCGAGCCCTTGCCGCGCACCCGTACCTCGCCGCTGTCCAGGTCCACGCTGTCCAGGTTCAGCCCCACCAGCTCGGCCAGGCGCAGGCCGGAGGAATACATCAGCTCGAACATGGCGCGATCGCGCAGGGCGAGCGGGGTCGCCTCGTCCGCGCTCAGCAGTTGCGCCATCTCGTCCGGCGACAGGGCGTTGGGCAGGCGCTTCTCGCCCTTGGGCGGGCGCAGGCCGACGCAGGGGTTGGCCGCGGCCTGGTTGTTGCGGGCGAGGAAGAGATAGAAATTGCGCCAGGCCGACAGGGTGCGGGCCAGGCTCCTGGCGGCGACGCCGCGGCCGTTCAAGGTGGCGAGAAAGCGGCGGATGTCGTGGCTCACAAGCTCGCCGGGCGCGCGGCCGGCGGCCAGCTCGGCCAGCCGGGCGAGGTCGCGGGCGTAGAGGTCGAGGGTGCGCGGGCTGTAGTGGCGCGTTTTGAGATGCGTCAGGAAAGCGTCGATGGATTGCGCGAAGCCGTTGCTCATCACCGTGACCTCATGTGCCCTCCCCACATGTGGGGAGGGTTAGGGTGGGGAGATCGCGGCGGTTTCGTTCACCACAATGCTCCCCCTCCCAACCTCCCCCGCTCGCGGGGGAGGGGTGCACCTGGTCGAATGTCCGGCGCACCATGATTTTCAAGGTGTCAGACGAAGCGCGACAGGGCGGCGCCGGTCAGCTCCGCCAGCCACTGCAGATAGAGCGTGCCCATCTCCGGGTAGAAGCGGCGGGCGTCTTCCGAGGACAGCACCAGGAGACCCTTCATGTTGGCCTCTTTCAGCGGGGCCAGGGCGAAGGACTGCTGATGGGGACCGGCCTCGCCCAGCCAGGCGCGCACCTCCTCCGGCACGCTGTGGCCGCACTGGGGCGCGGTCAGGCCCTCGGCCATGACGCGGATGTCCTCGCTGACCGGGCCGAACTCGGGCAGGTCCTGCGGCTGCCCGGTCCACAGGCGCACGGCGACGTGGGGCACGGCGAAGCTCTCGCCCAGGTTGAGGTAGAGCGCCTGCAGCGCCGACTCCAGGTCGCGCGCCCGCATCAGATCCAGCGACAGCCGGTGCAGCTTCTCGCCGATGGCGTCGTTCTCCTCGGCGAACTGGATGAACTCCTTCAGCCGGTTTTCCAGGCCGCGCGCCTTGTCGCGCAGCATCAGCACCTGGCGCTCGCCGATGGAGATGGCCTGGCCGCTGTGCGGGTGCGGCACGTTGATCTGCGACAGGAGCTCGGTGTAGTGGGCGAAGAACTCGGGGTTGTCCTGCAGGAAGCGGGCGACTTGCTCGTGCGTGATGATGTCGGTGCTCATAGTGTGATTTCGCCTTCGAAAACGGTCACGGCCGGGCCGGTCAGGTAGACGGGGGCGTCGCCGCCCGCCCAGCGAATGGTAAGCGCTCCGCCGCGGGTTTGCACCTCCACGACGGGGTCGAGCAGGCCGCGCTGAATGCCGGCCACCACGGCGGCGCAGGCGCCGGTGCCGCAGGCCAGGGTTTCGCCCGAGCCGCGTTCGAACACGCGCAGCTTGATCGCGCGCCGATGCACGAGTTGCATGAAGCCGACGTTGACCCGCTGCGGGAAGCGCGGATGGCGCTCGATCTCGGGGCCCCAGGTGGCGACCGGCGCGGTCTCGATGTTGCAGGTCTCCAGCACCGCGTGCGGGTTGCCCATGGACAGTGCGACGATCTCGACCGGGCCATCGGCAATGTCCAGGACATAGGTGGTCGCCCGCGCCTCGGCGACGAAGGGGATGTCGGCCGGCTCGAACCGGGGCGGGCCCATGTCCACCGTGACCTGGCCGTCGGCTTCCAGCCGGGGCACGATGATGCCGGCGGCGGTTTCGACCCGGATCTCACGCTTGTTCGTGAGCCCCTTGTCGTGGACGAAGCGGACGAAGCAGCGGGCGCCGTTGCCGCACTGGCTGACCTCGCCGCCGTCGGCGTTGAAGATGCGGTAGCGGAAGTCGACCCCGGCCTGCGTGGGCGCCTCCACCAGCAGGATCTGGTCGCAGCCGATGCCGAAGTGGCGGTCGGCGATGAAGCGCAGCTGTTCCGGCGTCAGGGCGACACGCTGATGGATGCCGTCGAGCACGACGAAGTCGTTGCCGGCGCCGTGCATCTTGGTGAATTTCAGTGTCTGGCTCATGTGAACAGCGCGACGTAGTCCTTGAGGATGCAGCGATCCATCACCACCGTCATGCCGGCGGCGCGGGCCTTTTCCGCCGCCGCCTCATGGACGATGCCTTCCTGTATCCATATCGCAGGCAAGTTTAGCGCGAGGCATTCCGCCACGACAGCGGGGATGTGCTCGGCGGCGCGGAAGACATCGACCAGGTCGATCGTATCCGGCACCTCGGCCAGCGAGGCATAGGCCTTCTCGCCCAGCACGCTGTCCACCGCCGGCCGCACCGGGATGATGCGGTAGCCGAAGCCCTGCAGGGCGCGGGCTACCGTATGGCTCGGCCGGCCCGGCTTGGGCGACAGGCCGACCACGGCGATGGTCTTCACCCCTTTGAGCAGGGCGCGCAGTTCGTCGTCGGTGGGGTTTGGAAAGGTCATTGGTAAATCTCGATATGCGTTTGGTTATTGGGTAAGCCGATTTCCCTCACCCTGCCCTCCCCCGGAGGGGGAGGGTTATTCTCCCTTCTCCCTCCGGGAGAAGGGAGGGGGATGAGGGGCAGCCTGTAGAGGCACTCATGCGGTCTCCAGGTTCTTGGTCATCACGTAGTCGTCCATGACATATCCGCTACCGATATCTTCGACGATGGGCACCAGCACCTCGAAGCCGTATTTGCGATAGGCCGCGATGGCCTTGGCGTTGTGCCGGTTCACCCGCAGCACCAGGCGGCGCGAGCCGTGGCGGTGGGCGTGCTCGGCCATCAGGTCC
Source organism: Sulfuritortus calidifontis (assembly GCF_003967275.1). Classification (NCBI taxonomy): domain Bacteria; kingdom Pseudomonadati; phylum Pseudomonadota; class Betaproteobacteria; order Nitrosomonadales; family Thiobacillaceae; genus Sulfuritortus; species Sulfuritortus calidifontis. The sequence goes on along the minus strand of NZ_AP018721.1, from coordinate 2,629,989 downwards.
ATCAGCAGGTGGCCGATGCCGTGGCGTTGATAGTCCGGATGCACATACAACTTGTCCAGCTTGTAGTCGCCGTCCATCAGGGCGTAGCCGTGGGCGAAGCCGAGCAACACATCGCCGGCGCGGGCCACCAGCCAGCGGTCGCCGCGCGCCAAAGTCTGCCGGATCAGGCCGGGTTTGTAGCGCTCACGCAGCATGTAGTCGATCTGCTCGACGCTGATGATGCCGGGATAGTGGGCATGCCAGATCAGGCGGGCGAGCTCGGCCACGGCCTCGGCCTCGTCCAGGGCCAGGGGGGCGACGGCGATCTCTTCAATCATATAAGCGCGCCTCGCCCTCGGGCCGGGTCTTGAACCGCTGGTGCAGCCAGAAATACTGCTCGGGCCGCTCGCGCACGCGGTCTTCGATGAAGGCGTTCATCCGGCGCACGTCGGCCTCGACATCGCCGGTGGGAAAGTTGTCCCAGGCCGGGTAGAAGCGGGCGACATAGCCCTCGGCGGTCTGCTCGGCGATGCAGGGCACCACCACGGCGCCGGTCAAGGCGGCGATGCGCGACAGGCCGGTCAGGGTGGCGGCGGGCACGCCGAAGAAGGGGGCGAACACGGCGTCGCGCCGGCCGTGGTCGAGATCGGGCAGGTAGTAGAACGGCAGGCCGCGTCGGATCGCGCGCAGTACCGGCTTCACCCCCTCGCGCTTGTCGTACAGCTCGATCGGCCCGAAGCGGCTGCGGGCGCGCTGCATCAGTTGGGCGATCTGCGGATTGCGAATCTTGGCGTAGATCGAGACCGTGGGCGAGTGGACGATGGACAGCCGCACGGCGGCGAGGTTGAGGCCGATGAAGTGCGGCGCCAGGATGATCAGCGGCCGGCCGATGTGCGGCGCGATGTGCTCGAAGCCCTCGATCCGGGTGAGCGCCTCGACCTGTTCCTTCGAGCCCCACCAGGACACCGCCTCCTGCAGGGTGGCGCGGAAGAATGCGCGGTAGTGCGCCTTGAGCAGGGCGGCGCGCTCGGCCTCGGTCTGCTCGGGGAAGCACAGGCGCAGGTTGGTTTCGCCCACCCGCCGGCGGCGGTTGGGCAGACGGTAGATGAGGCCGCCCAGGGCGCCACCCAGCCGACCCAGGGCGCGGGCGCCGAGCAGCTGGTACAGCAGCCAGAGCAGGGCCAGGCCCAGGCGGGTGATCATGCCGGCTCGGCCTCGGGCGGTGGCGGCATGAAGTCGGCCCGGTAGCGATAGATGCGGTAGTTCCACAGATATTGCGCGGGGTGGCGGCGCACCGCCGCCTCGATCCGGCGGTTGACCTCGGCCCCAGCCTGCGCCGGCTCGGCCGGCAGATCCAACGGTTCGATGTGCAGGCGAAAGCCGCGGCCGAAGGACAAACGCTCGGCATAGACCAGGAGCGGCGTGGCGCCGGAGGCCTCGATCAGGCGGTAGGGCAAGAGCGGCATGTAGGCAGGGCGGCCGAAGAAGGGCAGCCAGGCGCCGTCGCCCTTGCTCGCGGTCTGGTCGGGCAGGATGAAGACGAACTCGTTGCGCTTGAGTGCCTTGAGCATGGCGCGCACGCCCCGGGTGCCCGGTTCCACCGTGGTGAGCCGGCCGCGCTGGCGCCCGGCCAGCATCAGCTCGTGGAACCAGTCCTGGCGCGGCCGGCGGTAGAGGGCGGTGACCGGGAAATGGGGCGCGAAATACAGCCCGGCCAATTCCTGGCTGCCCAGGTGGGGGCAGAGCAGGACCACGCCGCGGCCCCGGGCCACGGCGGCCTCGACGTGCTGCCAGCCCTGGCATTCGCGCACCAGCCTGAGGGCGCGGCCCAAGGGCCGCAGCCAGATCGGCAGCAGCTCGAGCACGCCCTTGCCCAGCTCGGCCGCGGCCCGGCCGCGCAGGCCGGCCGTGTTGAGCCCGGCCTGGCCCAGGTTGAGCGCCATGTCGTGACCCAGCCGAGGCCGCAGCAGCAGAACCAGGCGACCCAGCCCGGCGCCCAGGGCATGGGTCAGCGGCAGGGGCAGCCAGGCGAAAAGCCTTAATAACACTCGCATGAGGGGATTATTACTTAAGTGCGGGCCGGATTGACCAATAAAGCGCGCAAGGCTAGCATGCGCCCTACGTCTGGTGACAGACGAGCCGCCGAGTTAATTGCAGCGATGCAGAGAGACAAATTGCGGGCGGGATAGAAAACCAGCTAAAGCGTCCCGCTCCTGATCCCCGGAGGCGGCCACGCCGAAGAGAATGGGGAAGCAACAGGAGCATTCAATGAGCAAAGAGTATTTCTTCACCTCGGAATCCGTCTCCGAAGGCCATCCGGACAAGGTCGCCGACCAGATCTCCGACGCCGTGGTCGATGCCATCCTGGCGCAGGACCCGCATTCGCGCATCGCCGCCGAGACCCTGGTGACCACCGGCCTGGTCATGATGGCCGGCGAGATCACGACCAATGCCAAAGTCGACTACGCCCGCGTCGCGCGCGAGACCATTCGCCAGATCGGCTATGCCGACCCCAGCCTGCGCTTCGACGCCGACGGCTGCTCGGTCCATGTCTGCTATGGCCAGCAGAGCGCCGACATCGCCCAGGGCGTGAACGCCGCCTATGACGACAACCTGGACCAGGGCGCCGGCGACCAGGGCCTGATGTTCGGCTTCGCCTGCGACGAGACCCCGCAGCTGATGCCCATGCCGATCTGGCTGGCCCACCGCCTGGTCGAGCGCCAGGCCATGCTGCGCAAGGACGGCCGCCTGCCCTGGCTGCGCCCGGACGCCAAGTCCCAGGTCACGCTGAAATATGTCGACGGCAAGCCGCACAGCATCGACACTGTGGTGCTGTCCACCCAGCACACGCCGGAGATGGCCGAAGGCGAGATCGGCAAGCGCCGGATGAAGCAGGCCGCCATCGACGCCATCATCGAGGACATCATCCAGCCCGTGCTGCCCAAGGAGCTGATCAAGGGCAAGATCAACTACCTGGTCAACCCGACCGGCTGCTTCGAGATCGGCGGCCCGCACGGCGACGCCGGCCTGACCGGGCGCAAGATCATCGTCGACACCTACGGCGGTGCCGCCCCCCACGGCGGCGGCGCCTTTTCCGGCAAGGACCCGTCCAAGGTCGACCGCTCGGCCGCCTACGCCGGCCGTTATGTCGCCAAGAACATCGTCGCCGCCGGTTTGGCCAGCAAGTGCCTGGTCCAGGTGTCGTATGCCATCGGTGTGGCCAAGCCGACCAGCGTCATGGTCGAGACCTATGGCACCGGCAAGGTGAGCGATGAGCGCCTGACCGAGCTGGTCCTGCGCCACTTCGACCTGCGGCCCAAGGGCATCGTCAAGATGCTCGACCTGCTGCGCCCGATCTACCAGAAGACCGCCGCCTACGGCCACTTCGGCCGCGACGAGCCGGAGTTCACCTGGGAAAATACGGACAAAGCAGCCGCGCTGCGCGCGGATGCGGGCCTGTAAGGCCCGGCCATGGGCCTTTGTCCGTATTTCGGCGTAGGCTAACTTGCGCAGCAAGTTAAGCACCGAAGGTGCGGCCGAAGCCAAAACGCTAGTTAAAGCGGCGGCCCTGCGGGCCGACGCCGGGCTGTAAGCCCGCGCCACAGGCGTTTATCGGTGTTTCGTCGAAGGCTCTTGTCCCCTTTAGGGTGAACATCGGCATAGCCGATGTTAAGGCGCGTAGCGCCGGCCGGAGACAAAATGCCGATAAAGCAGCGGCCCTGAAGGCCGACGCCGGGCTGTAAGCCCGCCGGAGCGGGCGGCTGTAGCAAATACCGATAAGGCCGACATCGGCTTGTAATCCGGCTGCCATCCCGTTTCAGGGCGGGGTGGCGGTCTGGACAAGCACCTGGGGGTGCAATAAATTCAAGCCCGTTGTCTGTGGGCTGAACATAGAAAAAGGGAGTAGAGATCATGCGACTGCAATCCATCCTGCGGGCCCTGTTTGCAGCCTGGCTGTTTTTCTCCTTCGCCGTTACGGCTGGCGCCAACGAAAGACTTGCTCAAGGTTTCACGGCCTTGCCGGCTGGAGCCAAGGTGGTGGTCATGCCGATGGACGTCGAGCTGTTTTCCATGAGCGCCGGTGGCGTCCTCGAGCCGCAGGCGGAGTGGACCATTCAAGCCCTGGACAACCTCAAGGCCGCGATTCGCAATCGGTCGACCCAGAACGGCGCCGCCTTCAATGACTTTATGGGCGAACCGGATCTGACCATCGACGAATTCAACCGCCTGCACGGCGCGGTCGGTGCCGCCATCAATATCCACCATCTGGGGCCGTTCAAACTGCCGACCAAGGAAGGCCGGCTGGAGTGGACCCTGGGCCCCGAAGTGTCGCTGATCAAGCAGAAGACCGGCGCCGACTATGCCCTGTTCACCTTCATCCGAGACAGCTACGCCAGCAACGAGCGCAAGGCCGCCATTGTGGTCGCCGCCCTGTTCGGCGTCGGCCTCACGGCAGGGGTTCAGGTCGGGTATGCCTCGCTGGTCGACTTGAACACGGGCGATGTCGTCTGGTTCAACCGCCTGATCCGTGGCTATGGCGATCTGCGCGAACCGGGCAACGCCAAAGAGTCGCTCGACGCCCTCCTGCAAAGCTTCCCCGGCTGATCATGGACCGCAGGCAATTCCTTGCGGGCTGCGGTTGCTGCGGCCTGTTGGGCGCCTTGCCGCAGCTGGCCGAGGCCGATTCCTGGCTGATGCCGCCACGCCTGCAGCGGCCGGAGACCGGCACCGACGAGGGCGGTCTCTGGGCGATGCTGGACCGCGAGGAAGCCAAGCTGCGCCGCAGCCTGTTCCTGGTGCGCGACCAGGCGCTCAACGACTATGTCAGCCGTATCGCCTGCCGCCTGGCCGGCGATCATTGCCCGGACATGCGGGTCTATATCGTGCGCACGCCTTTTTTCAATGCCAGCATGGCGCCGAACGGCATGATGCAGGTCTGGACCGGTTTGTTGTTGCGCATGGCGAACGAAGCCCAGCTGGCGGCCGTATTGGGCCATGAGATCGGTCATTACCTGGCGCGCCACTCGCTCGATCGTCTGCGCGATGTCAAAAGCCGCTCTGCCTTCGGTCAATTCCTCGGCATTGCCCTGAGCGCGGCCGGGGCGGGGGGTGCGGCACCTTTGGCCCAGCTGGCGCTGACTGCGGGGATGTTTGCCTATGAGCGGGAACACGAGCGCGAGGCCGATCGCATCGGCCTGGAATTGATGGCGCGCGCCGGCTACCAGCCGATCGAGGCGTCCAAGGTCTGGGCCCAGTTGCTGGAGGAGATCAAGGCCGAGCAGGATTGGACCGGCGATGCCGGTTCGCGCAGTGTCCTTTTCGCCTCGCATCCGCCGGCCGAGGAGCGCCAGCAGGCCTTGGTGGAGCGGGCTGCGCAGATCAGCTCGGCCAAGACCGAGACCGGCGAGGCGGCCTATCGGGCTGCCCTGGGGCCGCATCGTTGGGGGCTGCTGGAGGATGAACTCAAGCGCCGGAAGTCGGGCGAGACCCTGGCCTTGTTCCAGCGCATGGTCGAAGAGGCGCCGAAGGACGGCGAACTGCATTATTTCCTGGGCGAGGCCTACCGCCTGCGTGCCGCCGAGGGCGACCGCCAGCTCGCGCTCGATGCCTATCAGACGGCCGCCAAACAGGCCAATGCGCCGGCCGAGGTTTACCGTTCCATGGGCATGCTCTACCAGCAAACGGGCGAGCGCGATGCCGCACAGAAGGCGTTTCAGCGCTATCTTGCCGTCAAGCCGACTGCGGCCGATGCCGAAATGGTCCAGATGTATCTCAAGGGAGGAGTTTGATCGTGAAGAAGCTGTTGTTGTTGGGTATGACCCTGTTGCTGGCGTCTTGCGCCAACGTGTCGAAGGTGGGCCCCGGCGAGGTGGCGGTGAAGGACCAGCTGACGGCAAAACTCGACAGTGCCTGGAACCGCGTCGAATTTCCCAGCAGCGGCAAATCCGAGCTCTGGACGACGGATGGCCTGACCTTGGACAGCCTGGTGTTCTATGTCGGCGTCGCCGATGGCGAGCCGCTGGCCGAACTGGCCGGCCGCCAGGACAAGCAGCAGGCCCGCTTCCGCTCGGCCATGCCGCCGCATGAGATCGTCGAGCTTTACGGCACGGTGGCGAGCGAAGGCGGCAACAGCTTCAAGCTCGACAAGCTGGCGCCGGCGGCCTTCCTGGGCAACGATGGCTTCCGCTTCGATTTCACCCTGCTGCGCAAGGGCGACGAGGTCGAGCTCAAGGGTGTCGCCTATGGCGCCGTGCGCAACGGCAAGCTGTATCTGATGACCTTCCGGGCGCCCAAGCTGTATTACTTCAACAAGCACCTGGGCCGGGTCGAGGCCGTGGCGCGCTCGCTCAAGCTGCGCGGTTGAGGATGGGGCCGGTCCGCGCTTTGGGATAAAATGCCCCTCCCGCCTGAGGAGCGCTGCAACCCGATCGGGCCAGGCTCAGGCGGGATCACTTAGGTAACGGCGCTCGTTCATTTGTTTAAGGAGTGTGCAATGAACGCGCGCAAAGACTTCACCGACTTCAAAGTCGCCGACCTCAAGCTGGCTGACTGGGGCCGCAAAGAAATCCGCATCGCCGAGACCGAGATGCCGGGCCTGATGGCGATCCGCGAGGAATATGCCAAGACCAAGCCGCTCAAGGGCGCCCGCATCACCGGCTCGCTGCACATGACCATCCAGACCGCGGTGCTGATCGAGACCCTGACCGCGCTGGGCGCCCAGGTGCGCTGGGCCTCGTGCAACATCTTCTCCACCCAGGACCATGCCGCCGCCGCCATCGCGGCCGACGGCATCCCCGTCTATGCGGTCAAGGGCGAATCGCTCGCCGACTACTGGGAGTACACCCACAAGATTTTCGAGTGGCCGGACGGCGGCTATTCCAACATGATCCTGGACGACGGCGGCGACGCCACGCTGCTCTTGCACCTGGGCACCAAGGCGGAGAAGGACCCGTCCGTTATCTCCAAGCCGACCAGCGAGGAGGAGACCATCCTGTTCGCCGCGATCAAGGCCAAGCTCAAGCAGGACCCGACCTGGTATTCCACCCGCATCCGGCACATCAAGGGTGTGACCGAGGAGACCACCACCGGCGTGCATCGCCTGTATCAGATGCACGAGAAGGGCGAGCTCAAGTTCCCGGCCATCAACGTCAACGACTCGGTGACCAAGTCCAAGTTCGACAACCTCTATGGCTGCCGCGAATCGCTGGTGGACGGCATCAAGCGCGCCACCGACGTCATGATCGCCGGCAAGATCGCCGTGGTCTGCGGCTATGGCGACGTCGGCAAGGGCTCGGCCCAGGCCCTGCGCGCCCTGTCCGCCCAGGTGTGGGTGACCGAGGTGGACCCGATCTGCGCCCTGCAGGCGGCGATGGAAGGCTACCGGGTGGTGACCATGGACTACGCCTGCGACAAGGCCGACATCTTCGTCACCGCCACCGGCAACTACCACGTGATCACCCATGACCACATGGTGAAGATGAAGGACCAGGCCATCGTCTGCAACATCGGCCACTTCGACAACGAGATCGACGTCGCCAGCGTCGAGAAATACCAGTGGGAAGAGATCAAGCCCCAGGTCGACCACGTGATCTTCCCCGATGGCAAGCGCATCATCCTGCTGGCCAAGGGCCGCCTGGTGAACCTGGGCTGCGCCACCGGCCACCCCAGCTATGTGATGTCCTCCTCCTTCGCCAACCAGACCATCGCCCAGATCGAGCTGTTCAACCACACCGAGCGCTATCCGGTCGGGGTCTACACCTTGCCCAAGCATCTGGACGAGAAGGTGGCCCGGCTGCAGCTGAAAAAGCTCAATGCCGAGCTGACCGTGCTCACCCCCGAGCAGGCCGCCTACATCGGCGTGCCGGTGGAAGGCCCGTACAAGGCCGAGCACTACCGCTACTGATCGGCCGATGCCGCGCGCCGACCGGCTGCTCGTCGCGCGCGGCCTCGCTGCATCCCGCACCGCCGCCCGGCGCGCCATCGAGGCCGGGCGGCTGTTCTTTTTCCGGGGCGGCGAAAGGCTGCCGGTGAGGCAGCCGGCGCAGGAGCTGCCGGAGACGGCCGAGCTTGAACTTCTGCCCGACGCGGCCGAGCGTTATGTCTCGCGTGGCGGGCTCAAGCTGGCCGGCGCCTTGGCCCACACGGGGCTGGCTGTCGGCGGCTGCATTTGCCTGGATGTCGGCCAGAGCACCGGCGGCTTCACCGATTGTCTGTTGCAGGCGGGCGCGGCCCGGGTGCTGGGGGTGGAGGTCGGCCACGGCCAGTTGCATCCCAGGCTGCGCGCAGACGGCCGCGTCGTCTGCTTGGAGGGCATCAATGCCAGGGCGCTGACGCCCACGGCTTTGGGCGAACATTTCCCGCGCCCCGGTTTCGATCTCATCGTGGCCGACGCCTCCTTCATCTCGCTCACCCTGCTGCTGCCGAATTTCCCGGCGCTGCTCAAGCCAGGCGGCCAGGTGCTGGCCCTGGTCAAGCCGCAGTTCGAGGTGGGACCGCAGAATCTGGGCAAGGGCGGCATCGTGCGCGACCCGAGGCTTTATGCCGGGGTCGAGGTCAGGATTCGGGCCGCGGCCCAGGCGGCGGGCCTTGCGGTGCGCGATTTCTTCGACAGCCCGCTTCTGGGCGGCGACGGCAACCGGGAGTTCTTCATCTGGGCGGCAAAGGCCGGCGGCTGAAAAAAAGCCTATACAAACTCCCCGGTTAGCGTATGATGCGCGCCAGTTGTGCAGTTGTCTCGCGTCGCCGACAAGCGGCGCTGCCATATCGGGACTGTCTTCACAGCCCCATCAGCCCCAACCCCCAACGTTGCCTTTTCATCCGCGGCTGCGTGACATCCGGTTGGCGCCGATGTTACGTAGCCGATGCGCCCGGCCCCCGGGTGGCGCGGCCTTTTGCCTGCCGCACGGCAGGCTGACGCTTTGCGGTTCGCCGCATGGAAAGGTATTTATGCAATTCTCCGAACTCGGTCTTCACCCCTTCATCCTGAAGGCCATCGAGGCCACCGGTTACACCGAAGCCACCCAGGTCCAGGCCCAGGCCGTGCCCGCCGCCTTGGCCGGCGCCGATCTGCTGGTCTCCAGCCAGACCGGCAGCGGCAAGACCGCCGCCTTCCTGCTGCCCAGCCTGCATCGCCTGGCCGAGCCTTCGGCCGTGCCGGGCAACGGCCCGCGCATCCTGGTGCTGGCGCCCACCCGCGAGCTGGCCCAGCAGGTGGAAAAGGCCGCCCGCACCTATGGCAAGGAATTGCGCCGCCTGCGCACCGCCAGTCTGGTCGGCGGCGCGCCCTATGGTCCCCAGCTGAAACAGTTGGCGCAGCCGGTCGACATCGTGGTGGCCACCCCCGGCCGCCTGATGGACCACATGGAGCGCGGCCGCATCGATTTCTCCCGGCTGGAGGTGCTGGTGCTGGACGAGGCCGACCGCATGCTGGACATGGGCTTCATCGACGACATCGAGGCCATCGTGGCCAAGACCCCCGAATCGCGCCAGACCCTGCTGTTCTCGGCCACCCTCGACGGCGTGGTCGGCAAGCTGGCGCGCAAGCTCACCCGCGATGCGCAGCGCATCGAAGTGGCGGCGGCCGCCTCGGCCAAGCCGCAGATCGAACAGCGCCTGCACTTCACCGACGACCATGAACACAAAGCGCGCCTGCTCGACCATTGGCTGCGCGATGCCGAACTCAAGCAGGCCGTGGTCTTCACCGCGACCAAGCGCAGCGCGGAGGAACTGACCGACAGCCTGCGCGACCAGGGCCACTCGGCCGACGCCCTGCACGGCGACATGCCGCAGAACAAGCGCAACCGCACCATCCAGCGCCTGCGCGAAGGGCGTACCCGGGTGCTGGTGGCGACCGACGTCGCCGCCCGCGGCATTGACGTGGCCGGCGTCACCCATGTGATCAACTTCGACGCCCCGCGCCAGGCCGAGGACTATGTCCACCGCATCGGCCGCACCGGTCGGGCGGGGCGCAGCGGCATCGCCGTCACCCTGGTGCACCACCGCGAGAAGCACCTGGTGCGCGAGATCGAGCGTTATACCGGCCAGTCGCTGCAGGCCGAAACCATCCCCGGCCTGGAACCCAAGGCCCGGCCGCCGCGCACCGAACAGCGTCCGCGCCAGGGCTATGGCCAGGGCAAGAGCTGGGGCGCGCGCAAGGAAGGCGGCTACAAGAAGGACGGCTACGCCAAGCCTTACGGCGAACGGAGCGAAGGCGGCTTCAAGCGCGAGGCCAAACCCGCCGGCGAGTGGCAGCCGCGTTCCGACTGGAACAACAAACCACGTTCGGATTGGCGCGACAAGCCCTATGGCCTGTCGGGCGATGCCCAGCCGCGCAGCTTCGACCGCGGCAACGGCCAGCCCAAACGTGCGGAACGCGGCGGCGACCCCGCCCGGCGCGAGGACAGCTGGAAGTCGCCCAACAACGATTGGAGCAGCCGCGGTCCGCGCAAGGCCTATGCCGGTGCCAAGCCCGCCGCCAAGCGCAGCAACCGCTGGGACTAAACCGCGTCGCAGAAAAGAAACGGCCGCTGATGCGGCCGTTTTTGTTTGCGGTGCCGGGCGGGTCAGTCCGCGTGGTACTGCCGGCTCTCGGCATGCACGGTGTCGACCAGCACCCGCACGTTGTCGGGCGGGGTGAACTGGGAGATGCCGTGGCCCAGGTTGAACACATGGCCGTGGCCGTGGCCGAACGAGGCGAGCACGCGCTTGCTTTCGGCCGCCACCGCCTCGGGGGTGGTGAGCAGGATGGTCGGGTCGAGGTTGCCCTGGAGCGCGACTTGGTCGCCCACGCGCCTGCGGGCGGCGCCGATGTCGATGGTCCAGTCCAGGCCGACGGCGTCCGCCCCGCACCGGGCGATGTCTTCCAGCCAGAGGCCGCCGCCCTTGGTGAACACGATGCGCGGCACCGTGCGGCCTTCGTTCTCCCGTTTCAGCGCTGCCATGATCCGCGCCATGTAGGGTAGGGAGAACTCCAGATAGGCCGCCTGGGACAGCATGCCGCCCCAGGAGTCGAACACCATCACCGCCTGGGCGCCGCACTCGATCTGGGCGTTGAGGTAATCGGTCACCGCCGTGGTGGTCACGTCGAGGATGTGGTGCAAGAGATCGGGCCGGGAGTACATCAAGGTTTTCAGCTTGGTGTAGCTGTCGCTGCCCTCGCCCTCCACCATGTAGCAGGCCAGGGTGAAGGGGCTGCCGGAAAAGCCGATCAAGGGCACCGAGCCGTCCAGGGCCCGGCGGATCTCGCTTACGGCGTCGAGCACGTAGCGCAGGTGGTCGTGCGGGTCGGGTGCCTTAAGGTCGCGGATCGCCCATTCCTCGGCGAGCGGCCGCTCGAACTTGGGCCCCTCGCCCTCGGCGAAGTAGAGGCCCAGGCCCATGGCGTCGGGGATGGTCAGGATGTCGGAGAACAGGATGGCGGCGTCCAGATCGTAGCGGGCCAGGGGCTGCAGGGTAACCTCGGTCGCCAGCGCCGGCGTCTTGCACAGATCGAGGAAGCTGCCGGCGCGGGCGCGGGTGGCGCAGTATTCCGGCAGGTAGCGGCCGGCCTGGCGCATGAGCCAGACCGGGGTGTATTCGGTGGGCTGGCGCAACAGGGCGCGCAGGAAGGTGTCATTTTTCAGGTGGCTCATGGGCGGGTCCGGACGAATCAGGCCGCCATTCTACTCCACCCGGCCGGGTGGGTCGGTTCTCGCCTCAGCAGGCCAAGCCGTGCAGGGCACAGAAGTAGCGCTTGGCCAGAGCCAGGGCGATCCAGAGCCAGAACAGCAGGAAGAAGGCGAGAAACGGGATATGCGCGTCGATGATCACGCGCGGAGTGAAAAAGCGCACCGCCCGGATCACCGGCCGGGTGACGGTCTGCAGGATCTTGTAGAACAGGTTGTCCTGCCGGTATTTGCCGGCCAGCAGCGCGAGCAGGCCCTGCCCCAAGAGGGCGAAGCCGGCGACTTCGACCAGGGCGCGCAGGATCGAGATGAGCAGAAGTTCGACTGGCATGGTGGGCTCAGTGAAGGTGAGGCCCGCCATTTTAACTTGTGGCCCCGGTTCAGGCCCGCGAGAATAGCGGACTCTTCAGTCCCGGGCCCGGCCATGAATTTCGATCAACTCCGCTACACCCTGCGTGCCAACCTGTTCACCTGGCTCGGTCGCGACGAGGCGGCCCTGGCGGCCTTCGTCGAGTGCTTCCGGGCCAATCCGCACAATGCCGAGGCCGCGCGCAGCATCGCCTGGCTGCATGCCAAAAAGAAGCAATGGCCGGCGGCGGCGCAGTGGTTCGAACGGGCCTTGGCGATCGAGCCAGGGCATGCCGATACCTGGTTCAACTTGGGCTACGTCCAGGAACAGGCCGGCCATGCGGAGGCGGCGATCGAGGCCTTCCGCAAGGCGGTGGCGGGCAATCCCAAGCTCGACCGGGCCTGGTATGGCCTGGGCCTGGTGCATGCGCAGCGGGGCGAGCACGCCGCGGCGGCCGAGGCCCTGCGCCATGCGGCGGAACTGCAGCCGATGAACGGCGCGGCCTGGTATGCCCTGGGCATGGCCGAGCACCATTGCAACCGGCCGGACGCGGTGCGGGCGGTGATCGAGCATTGCCTGCGCCACGACCCGCAGACGGCCAAGCGCCTGGTGCAGGACGCGCAACGGGCCGATCTCGCCCACCTGCTGCCAATCTGATCCGGTTCCGAGCCGCAAACGAAACGGCCCGCGATTGCGGGCCGTTTCGTTTGAACCGCCCCGTTGCCGGGGCGGCACGCCAGGGGCTCAGGCCGCCTTGGTGTCGATGTCGCCTTCCAGGCTGGGGTAACGCACGTGGTCGACCAGTTCCTGGATCTCCTTGGCCGGGGCCTTGGACAGCAGGGAGCCGATGATCACGCCGATAAAGCCGGCCGGCATGCCGAACACGCCGCCCGAGATCGGCTTGATGCCGAACCACTCGTTGGCGGCGCTGCCGCCGAAGAAGTCGTAGGTGGTGTACATGTAGTACATGCACACGCCCAAACCGACGGCCATGCCGATCACCGCGCCGGCGTGGTTGGCCCGCTTCCAGAACACGCCCAGGACCAGGGCGGGGAAGAAGGCCGAGGCGGCCAGGGAGAACGCGGCGCCGACCAGGAACAGGATGTCGCCCGGCTTGAGCGAGGCCGTGTAGGCCGCGACCACGGCCACCACCAAAAGCAGGCCCTTGGAGATGGCCAGGCGGCGGACGGTGGAGGCCTTGGGGTCGATCATCTTGTAGTAGACGTCGTGCGACAGGGCGTTGGCGATGGTCAAGAGCAGGCCGTCGGCGGTGGACAGCGCGGCGGCCAGACCGCCGGCGGCGACCATGCCCGAGACCACGTAGGGCAGGCCGGCGATCTCCGGCGTGGCCAGCACGATCAGGTCGCCGCCGAGGGTGATCTCGGCCAGCTGGATCAGGCCGTCCTTGTTCATGTCAACCACCTTCATCAGGCTCGCATCCACCGCCGACCAGTTGGCCACCCAGGCGGGCAGCGCGGCGAAGGAGGAACCGACCAGGTGATGGTAGACCTCGTACTTGACCAGCACCGCCAGGGCCGGCGCGGTGAAGTAGAGCAGGAAGATGAAGAACAGCGACCAGAACACCGAGCGGCGCGCCTCACGCACCGAGGGGGTGGTGTAGTAGCGCATCAGGATGTGCGGCAGCGAGGCGGTGCCGACCATCAGGCAGAGCACCAGGGCGAGGAAGTTCAGGCGCTTGGTGTCGCTGTCCTTCTGTTTCTCCTCCTCGGTCTTGCCCTTGCCGGCGAAGGGGGTGGCGTGGGCGGGAACCGGGCCGGCCTTGGCCTTGGCGCCGGACTCGGCCGCCTTCCATTTGGCCTTGAGCTTGTCGATGTTGGGCGGGAAGTCCTTGAGTTCCTTTTCCGCGGCAGCCACGGCCTTCTCATCCAGGGGCATGGCGGCGCGGGCATCGGCCAGTTTCTGCTCGGCCTTGGCCTTCTGCTCGGCCCAGAAGGCCTCGCCCTGGCCGGCCGCCACGGCGGCCTCCAGGGCCTTGAGCTTCTCGCCCCACTCGGCGGCCTTCTCCTTGTGGATGGCGCGCACCGAGGCCTCGGCCGCGCCGAGCGGGGTGTTCGGGTCGTTCAGCTCCTTCTCCTTGGTCGTCACCTGCTGCAGCACCTGGCCATAGGCGAGCTGGGGCACCGGATTGCCGGCGATGTTCACCGAGAGCCAGACCACCGGCACCATGTAGGCGATGATCAGGATGATGTACTGGGCCACCTGGGTCCAGGTCACCGCGCGCATGCCGCCGAGGAAGGAGCAGACCAGGATGCCGGCCAGACCGACGTAGACGCCGATGGCGAACTCGATGCCGGTGAGGCGGGCGGTGATCAGGCCGACACCGTAGATCTGCGCCACGACGTAGACGAAGGAGCAGATGATGGCGGCGATGACACCGATGGTGCGCGGCAGGTTGCCGCCGTAGCGGGCGCCGAGGAAGTCCGGGATGGTGAACTGGCCGAACTTGCGCAGGTAGGGCGCGAGGAACAGCGCCACCAGCACATAGCCGCCGGTCCAGCCCATGACGAAGGCGAGGCCGTCATAGCCGGTAAGGTACAGGGTGCCGGCCATACCGATGAAGGACGCGGCGCTCATCCAGTCGGCGCCGGTGGCCATGCCGTTGAACAGCGCGGGCACCCGGCGACCGGCGACGTAGTATTCCGACACGTCGGCGGTCTTGGACATGATGCCGATGCCGGCATACAGGGCGATGGTGGCGGCCAGGAAGATGTAGCCGATCCACTGGTTGGACAGGCCCATCTGCTCCAGGATGGCGAGCAGGATGATGAAGGCGATGAAGCCGCCGGTGTAGAAACTGTAGTAACGCTTGAGTTGGCTGTAGAACTGGCTCTGGGTCAAGGCGGTCATGTTAGTCCTCCCCTTCGTGGACGCCGTATTCCTGGTCCAGCCGGTTCATGCGTCGGGCGTAGTACCAGATGATCAGGACGTAGATGATCAGAGCCCCTTGGGCACCCATGTAGAAGGCGAAGGGAAAGCCAAAGATGACGATTTCGTTGAGTTCCTTGGCAAACCAGATCACTACGAATGTGGCTACAAACCAAATGGCGAGCAGAATCCCAGTTATGTTCAGGTTCCTGCGCCAGTACTCACGGTGTTTCTCCGTCAGTTGCATAACGCTCTCCTCGAGTGGCGGTTTTGACTGCTGTCTGGGCAACGCATCTAGAGTGCGCCTTGGCTATGCCTCCCCGGCCTGCGCCGACAGCCGCGCAGGGCCGAAACAGTATATGCCTACCAATAGGAGGGGCAAGTTCCTTTTGCTTCACGATGCGCAATGCGCCGGCCTGGCTAGGTGTTCCGTTCGAGCCAGTGCTGGGCCTTCTCCAAATCCTGCAGTGCCTGAAAATGGTCGAAGCCCTGTGTCCGGGCCAATGGCAGAGCGGCGAGCAACAGCTGGGCCGTGGCCAGGGCATCGGCCAGGGCGTTGTGGCGGGCATAGTTGCCGATGCTGAAACGACCGGTCCAATGGTCGAGCGCCCGGTGCTTGCGGTTCGTATTCGGCAGCAGGCCGGGCATGACATAGGCCAGGTCCAGCCAGGGGCGGCGGAAGCGGATGCCCAGGTACTGCCTACAGGCGCGGCGGATCATGGTCTCGTCGAAGGCGACGTGGAAGGCGACCAGCGGCGAGGCGCCAAGATATTCCAGAAAACGCAACAGGGCCTCGGCCGGCTCCACCCCTTCCCGCTGGCGTTCGCCGCCGATGCCGTGGATCAGGATATTGTTCTTGGCGCTGACCTGGACCTGGCGCAGCACGATTTCGAAGCTGTCGGCCAGCCGGATGCGGCCATCGACCACGGCCACGGCGCCGATGGCGATCAGCCGGTCGCGCCGCATGTCGAGGCCGGTGCTCTCGACATCGACCACGACATAGCGGCCCTGGGCCAGGGGCAGGCTGAGATCGGCCGGGGGCAGGGCCTGCCAGGCGGCGAGGCGCCCGGCGAGGTCGGGCGGCAGCGCCACCCGGTCAAGGCGGCGGGCCAGCCAATGCCAAAGCGGCAGGCTCATGCCTGATAGTCCAGGGCCAGCCGCGCCTGGATCTTGCGCGCCTGGCGGAAGGCCTCCTTCAGGATGCGCCGGTCGAGGTCGTTCAGGCGGTGGGGGTTGATGCGGTTGTCCAGGGTCTGGCCCGACTCGCTCTCCTCGTGCTGGCGTCTGAGGCGCAGGAGCTGGATGAAATAGAAGGCCGAAACCCAGGCCTCGATTTCGGCCGCCGGGATGTTCAGCTTGGGTCCCGCTTGGCGCAGGCGCTGGGCGGTGCCGGTGGCGTGGGCCCCGCTGGCCAGGGCAAAGACCCGGGCGGCGTCGACGAAGGGCGTGGCGCCGTTGAGCTTGAGGTCCAGGGTGTCGGCATGCTCGCCGCCGGAATCGGTGACGAAATCGCGCACCAGACCCAGGGGCGGACGGTTGCGCAGGGCATTGACCACCATCTGGTGCAGGAAGCGCGGGTTGGCCGCGGCCTTGGTCGCCAGCCACCGGCGCAGGTCGTCGGCCAATTCGATCTGGCCGTGCAGGGGCCGGAAGTCGAAGAAGATGCTGGCGTTGAGCAGGGCCTCGGGGTCGCCGGCGTCGATCCAGCGGGCGAACAAGGCCTTCCATTCCTCGAGCGACAGGCACCACTTGGGATTCATCGCCATGATCTGACCCTTGCACAAGGGGAAGCCGCAGGCATCGAGCGCCCGGTTGATGCGTTCGGCCAGGCCGAGGAATTCGGCACGGATGGCCTCGGGATCCTCGCCCGCCTCGGACAGGAAGATGATGCCGTTGTCCTGGTCGGTGGCCAGGGTCTGTTCCAGCCGGCCTTCCGAACCGAAGGCGAGCCAGCAGTAATGGTGCCGGCAGGGCTGGGCGCTGGCGCATTCCAGCTCGATCACCCGCCGGGTGAGCAGGTCGTTCAGGGTGGACAGGAGCAGGGTGAGCTGCTCGGAGCCCACGCCCTGGGCCATCATGTTGTGGCCGAGCTGGCGGATGTCCTCCGCCGCCTGCTGCAATTGGCCAAGCTCGCTGGCGGCGCGGATGGCCGAGGAGATCTGGGTGACGCCGATACGCTGGAGGGAGAAAAGGTCCTTCTCCGATACCACGCCGACCAGGCGCCCGTTGTCGGCGACCAGGACGTGGCGAAAGCCGTGCCGGGCCATGGCCAGGGCTGCCTCGAAGGCGTGGGCGGTCGAGGCCAAGGCAACGGGTTGAGGGCTCATCAGCTCGCGCATCGGCGTGTCGAGCGGGGTGGCAGGCAGGATCACCCGGCCGATCAGGTCGCGCACGGTGAAGATGCCCTCGGGCGTGCCGTCCGGGGCGACCACCACGATGGAGCCGATGCCCTGCTCGCGCATGGTCTCCAGGGTCTGGCGCAGCGGCGTGTCCGGCCGGCAGGTCACCGGCGGGCGCCGGACCAGGCTGCCCAGTGTGCTCTCCAGCGACTGCTGCTCGGTGGCGGCCGAGAGGTAGCGCGCCTGGGTCTGGCGCTGGGATTGCGCCAGCAAATCGGCCAGGCGCAGGGTGCAAAAGGCGTGGAAGGGCGGCGACAGCGCGAGCAGGGCGTGGAAGTCGGCGGCGGCCAGTTCGTAGCTGAAGACGTCGGTCTGGGCGCGGAAATGGCTGATGGCCGGGCGGCGGGAGAGCAGGGCGCCGATGGGGAAACACTCGCCCTCGTGCAGTTCCAGCCAGGCCCCTTTCCCTTCGCGCTCGCCCTGAATCACGCCCTGCTTGATGATGTAGAAGGTCTGCACCTCCCCCCGTTCCGGCGCCAGCACCGTTTCGCCCTTGGCGTAATAGGCCAGGCTCAGGCGTTCGGCCAGCCAGGCCAGATGCTCGTTCTGCATCCGGTCGAAGGGGGCGAAACGGGCCAGATGCTCGACCGTGGCGGCGATGAGGGCGGTGTCAGCAGGCATGATGGGCTCCCGGCGATGAACCCCATTCTATAGCGCTGGCCGGTTTTCGGGCGGGGCCGGCCGGCGACGACCCTAGTAGTTTTACTTAGCCAAAAGTTATAGACGCCTATAACCTTTGGCCGATTTTATTTCTGGATCAGATGGTTAGTATCGCGTTCAGTACCCCCATTCCTGAAACGGACATGAGGCGGTCAGGGAGAGATACCAAAAATCAATCCTCCAGAGTCTTTGAGCCGGGTAAAGCCCGGCTTTTTCTTTTCTAGAGGCCGAGCCGCTGCCAGAGCGCGCTGGTCAGCGCCGCCTGGTTCAGGGTGTAGAAGTGCAGGCCCGGCGCGCCGCCGGTCAGCAGGTCGTCGCACATGCCGGTGACGAAATCCAGGCCGAAGGCCTTGATCGAGGCGGTGTCGTCGTAATAGCTCTCCAGCTTCTTGGCCAGCCAGCGCGGAATCTCCGCCCCGCACATGGCCGAGAAGCGGGCCAGTTGGGAGTAATTGGAGATGGGCATGATGCCCGGCACGATGGGGATATCTATCCCTAAGGCCTCGCAATCGTCGACGAAATTGAAGTAGGCGTCGGCGTTGAAGAAGTACTGGGTGATGGCGGCATTGGCCCCCGCCTCGACCTTGCGCTTGAAGTTGTTGAGGTCGTCGGTGTAGTTGCGCGCCTGCGGATGGGTCTCGGGATAGGCCGCCACCTCGATCTCAAACCAGTCGCCGGTCTCCTGCCGGATGAACTGCACCAGCTCGTTGGCATAGCGGAACTCGCCCGGGTCGGCCACGCCCGAGGGCAGATCGCCGCGCAGGGCGACGATGTGGCGGATGCCGTGCGATTTATAGACTTCCAGGATCTCGCGGATGTTGGCCCGGGTCGAGCCGATGCAGGACAGGTGCGGCGCCGCGGCCAGGCCCTCGCCCTGGATCTCCAGCACCGTCTCCAGCGTGCGGTCGCGGGTGGAGCCACCGGCGCCGAAGGTGACCGAGAAGAACTTGGGCTTGAGCTGGGCCAGCTGGCGGCGCGTCTCGCGCAGCTTGACCACGCCCTCGTCGGTCTTGGGCGGGAAGAATTCGATGCTGAAGGTACGTTCGCTCATGTCGCAGGCTTTTTCAAATTGAGCCGCGATTCTAACCCAAGGCCACACCGAGGCCCTTGCCGATCAGCCAGGTGGCGGCGCCAGCCGCGGCGCCGATGGTGAGCATGCGCAGGCCGCCATAGGCCGCGCGTTTGCCGGTGAACAGGCTGATGGTGGCGCCCACCCCGAACAGGCTGACGCCGGTGGCGATCAGGGTGCCAGCAAAAGCGGTGTCCACCGAGAGCAGCAGATAAGGCAAAAGCGGGATCAGGGCGCCGCCCGAGAATGCGAGGAAGGAGGCGGTCGCCGCCACCCAGGGCGAGCCCAGCTCGGCCGGGTTCAGCCCCAGTTCTTCGCGGGCCAGGGTGTCCAGCGCCTGGTCGGGGTCGCGGATCAGGGCCGCGGCCACCCGCTTCGCCTCGTCCGGGGCGACCCCTTTGGCCTCATAGATCAGGGCCAGCTCCGCCGCTTCTTCCTGGGGATACTGGTCGAGTTCCTCCCGCTCCAGGGCGATCTGGTATTCGTAGAACTCGCGCTGGGCGCGCACCGAGACGTATTCGCCGGCGGCCATGGAAAAGGCCCCGGCCAGAAGGCCGGCGACGCCGGAGAGCACGATGACCGAAGGTTCCGCGCCGGCGCCGGCGACGCCGAGGATCAGGCTGGCATTGGAGACCAGGCCGTCGTTGACGCCGAACACCGCGGCGCGCAGGCCGCCGCTGCCCGGCGCCTTGTGCCGTCCGGTGTCGATCTGGTCGGTCCGGGTGGGGATGGCATGCGGCAGCGGGGCGTTGTACAGGCTCATGCCGCGCACCTTCATGGCGGCGAGCACCCCTCGCATGGGCGCCACGCCGACGCGGCCGACCAGCCAGGCCACGGCGCGGCTGCGCAGGCCGGGGACGAAGGTTTCGGGCACGGCCTGGCCGGCCTTGCGCAGTGCCACCGCCCACAGATCGGCCTGCTCGTCGGCCGCCCGGGCCAGTTCCAGGAACAGCACCTGGCGCGGCGTGCCGGCCTCGGCATCGGACACGATGCGGTAAAGCCAGGCCGAGCGTTTTTCTTCTTTCCAGCTATTCAGTGCGTCGAGCATGCGGGGGGCTTGAAAAAATCAGGACGAATAATTATGGCGTGTCCCCTACCAGCCATGCATGGCGAAGAAGCCGGCGCGGTCCAGGGTGTCGCGGCCGTAATTGCGGCCGGCTGTGTAGTAGTCGATGTCGAGCCGGTTCTGTACCGCTTTGGCCACGTTGCTGGCGCCGCAGTTGTAGGCGGCGAGGGCGGCCTGCAGCAGCGTCTGGCCGGCAAGTTGCAGCTTGCGCGCGAGATACGAGCGGTTTTGCGCCAGCACTTGGCAGCCGTAGGCGATGTTGGCCGTCGGATCCTGCCAGTTGCCGGTGCGGGCGAAGGCGTGGGCGTCGAAGTCGATCTGCATCAGGCCGCGGCCGAAGCCGCCGCCGTCGGGCGGCAGCGGGCCGCTGCGGTAGGCGGTGGGCGCACGGCGCTTGATGAAGTCGCCGGTGCCGGCCGGCCCGGCCGGCTTCAGGGCCAGGCCCCAGCCGGATTCGCGCGAACCGAGGCCGCCGACCAGGGCGATGGGCAGCTCGTATTGCCGGGCACTGGTTTCGATGCTGCTGCGGTATTTCGTCGCCTCGTTCAGGTGGGCGAGCAGGCTGGGGTTGTTCGCGGCATAGGTGGTGCCGGGCAGATCGCTCGCGGCCGGCGCCGCCTCGCCCAGCAGCCTGGCCCAGGTCAGCGGCCCGGCGATGCCGTCGTCGAGCAGGCCGTGCTCGCTCTGGAACTGCATCACCGCCGCCTCGGTGCCGCGGCCGAACAGGCCATCCGGCTTCATGGCGTAACCGTTTTGCTTGAGCAGGGTTTGCAGTTCGCGCACTTCGCTTTTCAGATCGGGCCGGGTATGCGGGTAGCCGTCGAACAGGCGCAGTGTCGGGTGAGGCATCTTGGTATCTCCCTGGTGAGATCAGTATCGAGGCGAACGCTCGGCCGATCCGTGGTGGCCCTGCAGGGGCCATACGCCTTGGCGCTCCATGGCCAGAGCCGCGCTACTGCCCGAGCAAGCTTTTGAGCGCGGCTTCCTCGGTGTTTTTCGAGCCTTCGGCCAGCTTGGCCAAGCGACTCAGGCCGCCGCGGAAGGAGCAGGCATCGTCGTAGCTACGGATGTCGCTGAGGATGGCATAAAGGCTGTAGGGCTCGTTTGCGGCTTTAAGGCGCTTGAGGATGGCGGTTTTCTGCTCCGTCCGTTCGGCCAGAATGGCGGCCTCCAAGGCCTGGAAGGATTTGTTGAGGTAATAGGCCGAGGCGAGGTTGTCCACGGTGTGGCCGAGGATGATGTTGGCGCCGCTGAAGGTGGCCGAAGTGGCCGGGTTGGCATGGACGGTGCCGGCGCTGATGGCGTTGGCAAGATCGCTCATCACCCCCTTGCTGAAATCCATGCCGCCCTTGTTGGCGAAGACCCGATGCATGAAGGTCGAGCAGTTCATGTCGGAGACCGAGACCAGGAAATCGACCAACTCGCGCTTTTTACCTTTGTCGGCGACCTTGTCGGCGACCTTGGAGAGCGAGCTGGCTTCGACCGAGATATAGAGGCATTCCTGCTGCTTGGCCTCGTCGACCATGCGGTTGTCGTTGCGCTTCATGCAGGTCAAGGTGAGGTTTTCGCCGACCCAACCGGGTGCGTTGAGCTTGGCGCTGGCCGGGTCGGTCTTGTAGTGAGTGACCGGTTCGCTGCTCAGCCACTCCGAGGTGTTGGCGCAGCCGGTCAAGGACAGGGCGGCGATCAAGGCGATGAAGGCGTGACGCATGGTGTTTCTCCCACAGCAGGTGTTATCGGGCTTTGCCCGGTTTGTCGTTACATCTTAGCAAGCCTGGGGTCAGGCGAAAGCTCGGCCTTCCTAGCTGCGGTCCCAGCGGCGAAACTGCACGGCCTCGGCGACGTGATAACTGCCGATCTGTTCCAGGCCGTCGAGGTCGGCCAGGGTGCGGGCGACCTTGAGGATGCGGTGGAAGGCGCGGGCCGAGAGATTCAGGCGGGCGATGGCCTGCTTGAGCAGGTCTTCGGCCTTGCCCTCGGCGCGGCAATGGCGGTCGATCTCGGCGCCTTCGAGCAGGGCGTTGGCCTTGCCCTGGCGCTCGAGTTGCCGGCGCCGCGCCGCATCGACCCGTTGGCGGACGCTGGGCGATGCCTCGCCGGCCGGGGCATTGATCAGATCGGCTTCCTTCAAGGCTGGCACCTCGATATGCAGATCGATGCGGTCGAGCAGCGGCCCGGACAGGCGCGCGCGATAGCGGGCCACCTGCTCGGGGGTGCAGCGGCATTTGCCGGCCGGGTGGCCGAGCCAGCCACAGGGGCAAGGGTTCATCGCGGCGACCAGTTGGAAACGGGCGGGAAACTCGGATTGGCGGGCGGCGCGTGAGATGGTGATGCGGCCGCTCTCCAGCGGTTCGCGCAAGACCTCCAGCGCCTTGCGATCGAATTCCGGCAGCTCGTCGAGAAACAACACGCCGTGATGGGCCAGACTGATTTCGCCGGGTCGCGGCACGCCGCCGCCTGTAAGATACAAAAATAAATGCGAATATGCGTAAAAATTACAGGGATAGATGCGAATGACTGATCCGAAGTACGTTTCCGGCCCTGTCCGCAAGATCGGCATGAACACCCGCAGCGTCGTGGGTGTGATGCCTGACGGCGCTCGCTTCGAGTCGACCTTGGAACGCGACTTCATGGAACTGGTGCGGTTCGACAAGAACATCAAGTTGTATACCCCCCAGCCCTTGGTCATAGAGTACCGGGACGCCGCCGGCAAGCTCCGTCGCTACACGCCGGATGGCTTCATTGAATACCGCCGCGACATCCGGCCGGCCAAGGAGATGCCCCACGTCCTGTGCGAGATCAAGTACCGGAAGGACTTCAGGGCGCAGTGGCGCAATCTCCTGCCCAAGTTCCGGGCCGCCAAGCGCTACTGCGCCGAGCGGGGATGGGAGTTCAAAGTGTTCACCGAGCGCGAGATACGGACGCCCTATCTGCAGAATGTCCGTTTCCTTTGGCCCTACTGTAGTGAGATACGGGACGATGCGGTCGTCGACCTCCTGCTCCTGCACCTGGCCGAGCTTAGGGAGACCGACCCCGAGGCTTTGCTGTGCAGTCTTTTTCGCGACCGATGGAAGCGGGCCGATGCACTGCCCGATCTCTGGCATCTGGTCGCGACAAGCCAGGTTGGCTGTGACCTCACCCAGCCCCTGACCATGAAAACCCATATCTGGAGCTTGAGTGACTATGGCCAACCATGATCGACTGATCCCAGGGCAAACCGTCGCCTGGCAGGGCCGGAGCTGGATTGTCCTGGACCTGCCGGCCATCGACCGAGCCGTGTTGAGGGATACGGCAGACGGACGCACCGAGTCGGCGCCGACGGTCGAGATCCGACCGGTTGCCGCCGCGGCGGAGCAGACCGCCCGCCAGGACCTGATGCTGATCCCGGACGAGGATTGGAACGAAGCCTGGCGCCGGTACCAGGTCATCCAGCCCCTGGTCGAGAAAGGCCCTTACCGCCGAACCGCCAGGGACGCCGAGGCGGTGGCGAAGCAGGCCGGCAAGAACGTGGCGACCGTCTACCGGTGGCTGTCGCGCTACGAGGAGACGGGATTGGTCTCCTCCCTGCTGCGGCCGCGGCGCCGGGATGTCGGCCTATCCCGCCTGGAGCCGGAGGTGGCCAAGGTCCTCGACGAGACCATCCAGACGTTCTATCTGACCGCGCAGCGCCATAGCCCGGCCGAGACCTGCGCCGAGGTCCAGCGGCGCTGCATTGCGGCCGGCCTGATGCCGCCTCATCCCAACACGGTCAGGATCCGCATCGGTCATCTTTCCCAAAAAATGCAGGTCGCCAAGCGGATGGGCAGCAAGGCGGCCCGGGAGCGCTTCGAGCCGATCAAGGGCAAGTTCCCAGGGGCGGACTACCCCCTGGCCGTCGTCCAGATCGACCACACGCCGGTCGACCTCATCCTGGTCGACGACGAGCATCGCCGGCCCATCGGCCGGCCGTACCTGACCCTGGCCATCGATGTCTGCACCCGCATGATCGCAGGCTTCTACATCTCGCTCGACCCGCCGGGGGCGTTGTCGGCAGGCCTGTGCATCGTGAACGCCGTGCTGCCCAAGGACATGACCCTGGCCAGGATGGAGATTGCGACACCCTGGCCGATCTGGGGGAAGATGCAGAAGATCCACGTGGACAACGCCAAGGAGTTCCGGGGCGCCATGCTGGAGCGCGCCTGCAGGGAGCACGGCATCATCCTGGAATACCGGCCCAAGGGCACGCCGAACTACGGCGGCCATGTGGAGCGGGCCTTCCGGACCTTCATGAGCAAGACGCACGGCGTTTCCGGCACCACTTTCTCGAACGTCCAGGAGAAGGCCGACTACGATTCCGAGGGCAAGGCGGCGATGACGCTTGCCGAATTCGAGCGCTGGTTCACGATTTTCGTGGTGGAGGTCTATCACCAGAAGGCGCACAAGGGGATATCCAAGATTCCGCCCATCCGGGCCTATGAGCAGGCGGTGTGCGGCACGGACGGGAGGCCGGGGATCGGGCTGCCGATGCGGGTGGCCGACGAGCAGAAGTTCCGCCTGGACTTCACCCCCTACGTAGAGCGCACCATCCAGGAATATGGGGTGGTCATCGACAACATCCACTACTACTCCGACGTTATGCGGCACTGGATCCATGCCCGCGATCCGGACAACCCGAAACTCAAGCGCAAGTTCGTGTTTGCGCGGGATCCGAGGGACATCAGCGTTGTTTATTTTCTCGACCCGGAATCCAGGATCTACAGTCCTGTGCCCTATCGCGACACGACCCGGCCGGGCATCAGCCTCTGGGAGCTGAATGCCGCGCTCAAACGCCTGGCGGAGGATGAATCCGTCCAGCCCAACGAGGAGCTGATCTTCGAGGGCATCCGGAAGATGCGAGAGATCGAGCGTCAGGCAGTGGACAAGACCAAGGCGGCCCGCAGGAGCATGCAGCGGCGCAAGGCCTGGACGGGGGCCCGGAAGGCCGCGGCGCCGGAGCCTGTGGCCACAGACATCCCGGCCAGCGATTACCCGGGAGGCGAGGTCCTTCCCTTCGACGACATTGTGGAGCCGGAATGAGCGCAAGCCATTTGACCGCCAAGACCGCAGAGAAACTCGCGCTGTCGGACGCGGAACGGATCGAGTACATCAGGAAGCCGCGGTGGATCGGTTATCCCAGGGTGCAGTCGATCCTGGACAAGCTGGAAGACCTGCTGGAGCACCCGAAACAGCCGCGCATGCCCAACATGCTCATCGTTGGCGACACCAACAATGGCAAGACGATGCTGATCGAGCATTTCCACCAGCGGCACCTGGCTTATGAGCGTGAAGACAAGTCAGGCGTGGTGGTCCCGGTCCTGTCCATCCAGGCTCCGCCCGGGCCGGATGAGCGGGGGCTCTACAACACGATCCTCAGCAGGTTGTTCGAGCGGAGCCGGTCGAGCGAGTCCACCGACCAGAAGCGGGACCGGGTCGTGGCGATCCTCAAGCGGGTGGATCTGGGCATGATCGTGATCGACGAAATCCACCACCTCCTGGCCGGGCCCACGCTCAAACAGCGCAATTTCCTGAACGTCCTGAAATACCTCGGGAATGAGCTCCGTGTGCCCATCGTCGGGGTCGGCACCGCGGATGCCGCCCGGGCGGTGCAGACCGATCCGCAGCTGGCGAACCGGTTCCAGCCCGAGGTGCTGCCGCATTGGGAACTGAATGCGGACTTCGCGCGGCTTCTGGCCAGCTTTGAGAGCCTGCTTCCACTCAAGCAACCCTCGGGGCTCGCCGACCAGGGCATGGCTTCCAGAATACTGGCCATGACCGGCGGCACCATCGGCGAGATGTCCATGCTCCTGAACGAGGCGGCGATCTATGCGATCCGCAAGAAAACCGAAATGATCGATGCCGACGCCCTTGCCAAGTGCGACTACAGCTCGCCTTCTGAGCGTAAGAGCAAGGCCGCCAGGCTGTGATCCAGGTTCGAGGGCGATCCTCTCCAGTCTGGCCGGTCCATCCGAGGCCCTTGCCGGATGAGCTGTTGTCCTCCTGGATGACTCGGATCGCCCGCGCCAACCACACGAAGGTCTACTCCTTTTATGCCTCGTACTTCGGCCGTGAGCACCAGATATGGAACCGGGACATCGACAAGCTGGCCCCGGATTGGCTGATGGATGGGCTTGAGGCGTGGACCGGTCTGGATCGGTCCGAGATCGAGCGGACGACCCTGCGCAGCTATGAGGGGGTGCTCTACGAACACCACAATCCCTACGGCAATACTAAGTGGATACTGCCGGCCGGGGTCTATCACCGCACCCGACGCCGACACGGGCTGGTCTACTGCCCCTTGTGCCTGTTCGAGGATGCTGAACCGTACTTTCGTAAGAGTTGGCGGCTGTCGTTCAACACGGTCTGCGAGCATCATGGCTCCCGGATGCTGGATGCCTGTCCGAAGTGCGATGCACCTGTGGTGTATTTCCGGCGGGATCTGGGCCATCGGCGCGCGCATATGGTCGACTCCATGGTGCTGTGCCACCAATGCAGCTACGATCTGCGGCGCGGGCCTGCCTATGATCCGCCGGCGCCAGATGGTGAGACGCTGATGCATCTGCGGGCGTTGATCACCTTCCGGGACATGGGGTGGTGGTTCAGCGGGGAGACGACGCATAGCTACAGCATCGCCTTCTTCGATGTGCTCCATCACCTAGCAACCTATCTGACGAGTCGGCTTGGGAGGCGGCTTTTGGAGGAGGCAGAGAAAGTGATGCCGCGGCCGATGTCCAATGGTGCGGTCTATAGGCGTATGGGCTTGGATATGCGATCAGTGGAAGAACGACACCAGTTGTTGCTTACGGCTTTGTGGTTGCTTATGGATTGGCCACGTAGGTTTGTAGGGTGTTATAGCGCGACTGGCTTGTGTATGGCGCAGGTGACGCGAAGTGAGTCATTCCCATATTGGTTTGTCAGGGCATTGCAAGGTCAAATCTGGCCATTCAATAAAAAAGCGCTGGCCAAACGCCTTGATGGTTTTTACAATATCTCCGATATCCCTGAAAAGGCGGAAATATGCTAGCAATCAAGAGGTTGCCGAATAACCACACTAGCTCTGACCAGAAAACAGGCCAACTGTCTGAGCCGCCTATCTCCCAAGCCGAAAAAAATGTTCTCAAGGATCGCATTGTCGATGCCTATGATGATTTTAGGGCGGCGGTGGCCACGGGTGACAAGGAGTACATCCGCCGCCTTCATCTTCTTTCAAGGGATTTCGTGTCGGAGGATTATTACTCACGAACTTGGCATCTCTTCAACAAGCACTATGAAAAATTCATTGATGGTTGCGAAATAGATCCACAAAAGATTAGGCCATCTCTTCATTTAGTAGAGGCCAAGAGCGTCTGGGAAGAAATATTCAAGGTGGTTCGTCATACGTGGTCCATCCCCTATTCGAAAGGTTATGGCCGCCGGATGCGGTTTGTTGTTTTTGATGAATACCATGAGGCAGTGATTGGCATCATTGGCTTTCAGTCGCCGCCTGCGGATTTGGCTTGCCGCGATAATCTTTTTAACTACCCAGATGGTCAAAAACTTGATCTTGTTAATCGCACCATGGATGTGTACACCATTGGCGC
This sequence comes from Sulfuritortus calidifontis, assembly GCF_003967275.1. NCBI lineage: Bacteria > Pseudomonadati > Pseudomonadota > Betaproteobacteria > Nitrosomonadales > Thiobacillaceae > Sulfuritortus > Sulfuritortus calidifontis. Next base: position 2,602,323 of record NZ_AP018721.1, on the reverse strand, counting down.
AATTCCACCCTACTCGCACCTTCTTGGTGGAAAACTTGTCGCTGGGTTGGTCGCTAGCGATGAAGTGCGCCAAGCATATTGGAGACTCTATGCGGGTAAGCGCACCGTTATGCAGGACGAAATGATCGAACAACCTTTAGTTGCCGCGACCACAACTAGCGCATTTGGTCGAAGTTCAATCTACAATCGCTTGAAATGTGGGGATCGTCTCCTGGCGGAACCTATAGGATACACAAAGGGATATGGCACCATACACCTTGAGCATGTTTATCCGGATGTTGTTAGGATGCTAAAAGGTGAGCTAGAAGATTTTGTCACCGGAGGTTATGGAAACGGCCCCAAGATTCGATGGCAGAATTTCACACGAGCCCTGCAGGTATTGGGTCTGCCCTCCCGTTATTTCGAACATGGATTGCAACGTGAGGCGTTTTTATTTCGATTTGTAGAAAATTTAGAAGATGGGATGGCAGGGGGTGATTTTGGTAAGCCGATCCAGCTTTCCACTGGTGATTATGCGGATTTCTGGAAAGAGCGATGGGCTTTGCCACGTGCGGAAAGAATTACCTCCTGGAAAGAGTTCAATAGTGAAGCTTATTTTGCTCAAGCGCTAAAACGGAATTATGGAGAGTAGTTGATGCCGTCTGAAACATCCGTTGTCTTGCCCGATTCGTTAGTTTCCGACCTGGTAAATAGAATTGGCAGTTTGACGGACGCGTTGCAGAAGGAAACTACGCTCCTCTACGAACGTCGTGATGAAATTCGCGACCATATGAAAAATGCGCCCGGAGCCTTGAAACTAGGCACTCTTCCCGGGCACTCGTTTCCGGTAACCGTTGAACCCGATTTGCCTATCCATGCCATTGACGGTGCGCATGTAGCAAAGGCAGACCGTGGGGCCGCTTATTCCCTGTCCTGTGTTGTTGGTCTATCTCCATCTGGGATCATCTCCCGCCAGAGGGCCTGCACCGCAGTAATGCCTCATTTCATGGGGCTATCATCGATCTCGGGCGGATTGATGACGATGCAGGAAATCATGATGGCAGTCGAATTGGCCGAAGGATCCCCATCCGCATTGGTGCTGATCGACGGTAGTCGCTTGTCAGCATTCATATCCATTAACCAATTCTACGAGGCAATCCTAAAAGATGGGTTGGATGCACTCCGAGAGTGGAGAAGACAAGCCGCCATGGGCGCTAATGAGGGCCCATCGGCAACCCTTGCTGAATTTGAGGCGCGCGACTGGCTGACTCCGTTCTTAACGCTGCCGAATATTATTGGCAACCTCAAGCTTGTCACTACAAAGGGTCTAATCAAGCGTTACGCACCAGATTTATTGCATCGGTTTGACGATCAAGCAGTGGCTAACACCGTGTTAGAGCTTGGTGAAGGAACTATGATTAGGTTCGATCATGCTGATCAAAATGGGCAGAAACTTCCGCCTCTACATATCACGAATGGAGAGCAGGCAGCTAAGGGTGAGGGCTACCCTTTCTCCGCGCAAGCAGCTAAGGCAGGGGAGTTGTTACATACCAAGGGACTTGCCCAGTTGGCACAGCTTTATGCGCGAATCAACCCAATGCATGGTGTCTACAAGATTGAATTCAACCATGGTTTCTTGGCGCAAACACTGTTTGGTGTAAGTGGGAAAGCGTTGCTTGCCAAGTTGATTGAATGGTGGGGCTGGAACACGGCCGCCGTTGATATCATGGAACCCTATCCAGCATTTGTCGCAGATCGTTTTGTTTCTGAGGCCGTTAAGGTTTCAGAGCTTGCTCTTCGCGATATTCTTGTGCGCAAGTCTGAGACCGACTTGTTGTGGAATCTTGGGCGCCCCTACCGTAGTTAAAGGAGAGAACTAATGGCCACTATCGTTGGAGCAACTGGATCACCTAACACCGTTAATGATGTCTCTTTCGACGTGCGAGCGGGGCATCTGAATACGGCACTGCTAGGAGCGCTGGTGGCTTTTGATGTGCGTGTGCGCATAGATGATGTGACAGAGGATCGCTATCTTGTCCTTGGCCAGGTGTCCTCCATCGAAACAATTAATCGCTGGCATGAGGAGGCGGCGCTTAAGAACTTCATCAAACTGCGAGGTCGTCTTCCTCACCTAACTGAGGTGGGTGATATCACCGAAGGAAAAATTCAAGTCATTGGCGCCTACCGAGTGACAGCAAATGGATATATGAAGGCACGTATTGCCGTTCCACCAGGAAGTGGCATTGACGTGGCCATGGTCGAGGCCCGGCAAGTTCTTGACCTCGTACAACATGAGCGTGGATATGCTTTTATTGGCAAGTTTTACGGATCTCGTGATGTACCGGCCCCCGCATATCTGAAACATTTTGGGGATGCAAAACAGGGGGGATCTGGCGAGGCGTACATGGGCGGGGTTTTTGGCCCATCTGGCTCTGGAAAAACGGTGATGGCTATGGCCATTACCTCTCTTTGGACAGCAGCTAGCCAAGATATGGGGTTCCTCCTGCTCGATCCACAGAGCGAGTTTGCAGAGAACAAGATTGGAGGGGGGACCGGCTTTAGTTTTGATCTGCATGGACTACTAAGGCATTTCAGTGGTGGACGTTTTGACCCTGCTAGAGATGTTGTGCGGCTAGATCAGATCCAGCTTGAGGGTGAAAATCTTTTTGCAAAAATGTTGGACTCCGCAGATAGTCAGAGCTTCTTCTACCGCCTGGGAGTCAAGAACAAGCGGGCCGATGCCATTGACGCAATGGAGAATCTGCTTGACGAGATGAGTGTGGTAACTGGTTGGTCGCTCACATTGAATTTCAGCCAAGCTATGGCTGTCACACACCCCAATGGTGATACTTTTGAGCAGGTATTGCTTCAGGTCATGGCCAATCTTTATGCTGGTCGAACGCGCCAAGACAAGCTCACTGAATTTACAACCAACTTCACCACGCGAAAGAGGCAGTTGGAATCGTGCTGGAATAAGGTTACATCGCTTTTTGCGGCCACCATGCCAAATGGTGGTGCAAAGGTGAAACTGTTGGATATCGTGCGTGGCCCGTTATCACGAGGGCAAATCAAGATTCTCGACTTGAACCCAAATCGGCTTGATCTGGATGAGGACTATAAGATTGTTTTGATGAATCTTGTGTTTAAGCGTATCAGTCAATACGCCCACATGCATTTTAAGTCCGGGAAGAATCTAGCCAACTGCATGATTGTGATCGATGAGGCTGGGCGTTTCATTCCACAAAGCCCAGAGGAGGATGAGGAAAAACGCCAGCTTGTAAAGGACTTGGTAGCCAAGGTCAAAATGCTACGCAAATACCAGGTAGGCTTTATGTTTATCACGCAGACTATCGCCGAAATTCAAAAGGAGATTTTCCGTAATCTGCATTATCGGGTTTATGGTGTTGGCCTTGGGGTCGGTGCTGACCGTGAACATATCGTGGCCAAGGAAGGCCAAGCAGCCTTTGACCTTTACCAGGCTTTGCCAGACCCTCGTCAGTCTGCTACGTATTCATACATGGTTGCCGGTATTCTCCCTGTCCTTGGTTCTTCTGGCCGCCCAATGTTCATAGAGGGGTATGGGTCGGACACAGATATTATCAGTGCCAATTCTGGCTTGAATGGCGGATCAGGTTCATCAGGGCAAGCAGGTTCGCCTCGAACCATTGCTTCAGACGCTAATACCCCACCGGAAGATGATTTTGACGTGCTTGACCTGGTGTGAGCTTGGATTTTCCTTCTGTCAGAGCTGTGCGATGAGCGCGGCTCATGATATCTGTGACGATCTACTAACCGAGGAGTAGTTAGGGCGATATGGTTACTGCGTACCCTTGGGAAATCAATCCTGAAGTGGAGGACGCGGCAGGGGACCATGTGCTCAATTCGTCGGAGCTGAGTGAGATGATTGACCCCGATGCCATCATCGGCCTGACATCCAAGCCGTACAATAACCCCCCTAGGGCAGAAATCGAAGTGGAAAACTGACCACTATGGCTACAATGGGGCGATACGTAGTCCTTACGGCGTGGCTGTTAGTATTGCCCTTATCTCCCCACGCTGCGCATGCAGCGCTGAGTGGATACGTCGTCGCCATCACTGACGGCGACACAATTCAATTGTTAGATGATCAGCATCGGCAACACAAAATCCGCATAGCCGGCATTGATGCCCCTGAGAAAGCACAGGCCTTTGGCTCGAAATCACAGACCAACTTGGGGCGGCTGGCCTTCCAGAAGCAGGCAGTCGCCGATTGTCCCAAGCGTGACCGCTATGACAGGTTGATTTGTAAGGTCGTCGTGGATGGCCGGGATATCGGCTTGCAACAGATTGCCGATGGGATGGCTTGGTGGTACCGGCGCTACTCTAGTGAGCAATCGTCGGAAGATCGACAGTTGTATGAGCAGGCAGAAGTGATGGCCAGGATGCGGAGAATTGGTCTTTGGATGGACTCGATTCCGCAGCCACCTTGGGAATGGCGTAAATCAAACTGATTGCTTTAGCTAAGAACTCAGAGCCCTCAGAGTATTTTCCGTCATCGAATCATTTGCATTCTTCTGGCAAGTCCATGAGCAGCAGCTCGCGCATGCTGACATAGTCCTCCTCGGGTGTATCGCCAGACAGGATGCGAATCTGATTCCAGCAAATGCCAAGAATTTCTGGAGTTAGGAATAGGCTCTGCGGCTCGCTTGCGCCCAACAGATGGCTCCAGAACATACGATCCAAGCGGATTACGCTGGGATTTCTAATGATCAGCCCAGATTGGGGAACGTACACAAACTCCATGTACATCATACATTTCACGCGGGCGGTCATGACTGGACCAAAGGCACGTGCTTTCGATCCCGTGGAGACGCTGTATATCGGAGCAAGCCAGTAGATCTCATCAAAGGCATTAAGGGCTTTCCCTTGCTGACCTACAGGCAAGGTCATGTGCTTCACACCGTCTGATTTGGCAAGAACAACGCAGGGTCGCTTCTTCGCCCTCGTAATGACTAATTCCTCGGTTTGGCCGAGGCACATGGCATAGATAGGAAGACGCTCGGGCTTGCCCCGAAAATCCGAACTGTCGTCAATGGCCCGTATGATGAGATCCGCGCGAGTGTGACTGTTTGGATCGGACCTTTGAGCATCGGCGATCATATGCTTGCGGTCAGTGTTGAGGACCGGAGTAAACACAATCTGTCCAACCTCCGGCTTTGGGCCAGGATTCCTGGATGTGTCGTAGTAGTCGAGTAGAGTCGAGATGTCGCTGACCGTTTTTTCATCTTGAGCCAACGCCTCACCCCTCTCCGAAAGTCAGTTCCGCGCTGTAATGGCCCTCGATCCGATCATCCTCGTTCCCTATAAAGGTCTCGGCAAAATATTGATCGCGGATGGGTGCGACAAACGTCGCGGGAAGCCCATGTTTGGTCTTGAGGTAGTTCTCTCCGATCTTTTTAGCCAATGCCTGAATCCGTGCTGCACGGCTAGTGTTTGAAATCGGAATTTTGATGGGCTTAATGTCGGTCTTGAAGTCGACCTTGCGTGCGGATTCGAAAGAAAGCTCTTGTCCAGGCCTCACGCCTTGCATTGGTTCTGTCTGGAAGTAAACCATATCAAGTAACGACGAGAGGTCGTTGGCAAAATCCCGGATGACTTTGGATAGCTTTAGTCGGACATCTCTAGGGAGTCCAAGACCCTCAAAGGTCTTTGCGGTAGACCATTCGCCAACCGTGTAGAGAGTGTAGTCCTTGCCTGTGCCACCCCCACCTGTGAATTCCTGGATTTTGGAGTGTTTGGCAAGTAGGTCAATCTCGTCAGCAAGGGCGCTAGCGAATGGGCCGAAATGAAGAAAACGCCAAGAGGTATTAGTCCAGGTTGTACCTTCGGTCTCTTCGGCCATAAACAAGTCCAAGAGATAGAGGTACTTGATTAGAGCCGTGCGCGTAATCTTGCCAACACCCGCCTCTTTGGCTTCCAGCAGGATTGAAAGAATTGCGTCGGAGCTGGGCGTGGTTATTGGCGCGGACATTCAGTCGGTACGGAGTGAGAGATATTCTTGAATGAAGAGCCTTCCTAAGGCTACAGGAAAACCAGTTGTAAGTTTACATTAAACGTATTTTGATAAGTGCCCCGCTTTATGTAGAGGCTGCGGTGCTTCAGCAAGTTGCGTCGCATATTCGAAAGGCAGTGGGGTCTTGCAGATGTGACGTGCATGGAAGTGCGCCGAGCATTAAGGCCAAAGGCCGGAATCTGGATAGCCTGTCATTTGAGGTCAGCGGTTGTTGTGATGAGCTGATTGATAAAGTAAGGTCACGCCTGAGTTGACTGGCAAACAACACTCCCTGCTCGCAATGGATGCGGGTCTTTAGAAGGCACCAGTTAGGTGCCTTCTTTTTTCGTGTGAGGATGTCCTGGCGCCCTGCACTCTGGCTAAGAGAGGCTGATTGCGACAGTCATTAACCGCTCTCCAAATCTCTCAGCCGTATCCTCCTTGTAGTGATTCACCCCTCGGTACTTGAGGTGGTGAAAGTTTTCATGGTCCTGCCTTGGCCATCCATTGGAGCGTGCCACAGTTCTCAAAAAAGCCCTGAGGTGTGAGTCTGGCAGGTCGACCGCGCGGCTTTTCATCACCAGCGTTGAGTAGCTTTCGGCCTTGTCCCTACGCTCGATCTCCAATAGGTAGAAGACTTGGCCAGGGGTTGTGACTTTGGCCACCATGATGCCTCGGGTGCGAGGTATATCCGAGTAGACCCGGTGCCAGGAACGCATTCGTTTCATCTCAGGCAGCAAGTAGAGTGTTTCGTCTGCGACGGACAGATGCTCGCTGCCCAGGGCCAGGGTCTCAACCGACGTGCCCGGCTGTGTCCGAATCCACCGCAGTGCTTCGATGAAAGGCATGAGTGTGACCAAGTATCGCTCTGACATATGCGTCGGGCTGGTCGAAGCGCTGGCGGGCCCAGTGCTGGATTCCCCGTATGTCCCTTCGCCCGTGCCATATTGGTCCACGAACGAGTCGCCGCCGCGGGTTACTTTTGCGGATTGATATTTCTGGACCTCGACTTCTTCTTTTACCAAGCGGTGATTCTGTAAATCGAACTGTTGCGCATAGATGTCGATGGTCTTGGTGCGAAGCTCCTTCTTGGGTTCTTCGTCCGATGCTAGTGTGGCAACGGGGTCCCCGTCAGCGCTCTGTGATGAGTCTTCGTTCGGCTTGTCGGCCCAAGCCGGCAGCAAGCCCGGGTCGTCACAGTTCGCCCCTTTCTTATTACGGTTGTCGCGATCAACCACGATGTTTCGGTAGGGCATCGGGTGGCTGCAATACTGGAGATGTAGCGCCAGAAATGCCCAGATTTTGCGCCCGGTCGATTCGGACTCGTGGAGCATGATCCTCTTGCCGAGTGCGCGGAGCCTGGTCTTGCCGTTGAAAGGAAAGCCGATATCGGGATGGATGGCGACCAGCTTGTGCTTGGGATGGTTGGCGGCGGCCATGGCTCGCTTGTTGCGGAACGAGCTGACTTCCTGGCGCATCTTGTCGCTGACAAACCATCTGGCGAGGAGATATGCCTCCTTGTCCATCATGTCCCGCCTGAGATGGATTCTCACGTCATTGCCGGCCAATTGAGCAGACTTCGACTGGTTGATGGCATGGCCGATGGCATCTTCCCAAACATAGAAGGCCAGTTTGCTGGAACAGGCATAGTAGAAGCGAAAGAGCTCGAAGCGCGGGATGATGAAATAGCTGAGATCCTGCCCATTGCCAGGGAATAGAGCGATAGGTGCGTCCTTGACCTTGGCGTAGTGTTTGCCGACTTTGTAATGCGACCGGGGGATGAGATCGAAGGTCTCTCCGTCGACTGCCAAGCCGTCACTGAAGACGTGGCGAAGCTCTTGGCTGGTATCGATTTCCAATGCGGCCAGTTTATGGCGGTCAGCCGGCACATGCGTATGGAATTGCCCGTCTTTCCAGATCGATCCTGCCATGAGTAGGGGGAGCTGCCCTATGCCAACAGCTGCCGATGCATGCTCCTGGGTCAGGCTGCCGTTCGATAGCGGGTCTGTGTAGCCAGTCTGCAGTTTGGTCAGCAGGACATCAATTGTCGGTTCGCTTTCGACATCGATGTTGGGCTGGATCTTGCCTAGCCAGTCGATGCGCCAATAAGCCCCATCCTGGGGGAATTCCTTGATCTTGTAGCCCGACATACCTTCCTTTTATTCGCATTTTTTGCAGGAAGGTAGCAGTTATTTATGTACGTTCGCAATTACCGATGGAATTTACACCGCCGCCGACCAGGGCCACGGCCGAGGCCGAGTGGTGCGGTGCCCGATAGGGCCGGCGGCGCCAGTGCTCGACCCGGAAGCCGCCGGTCAAGGATTGCACGGCCGCGGCCTCCAAGGCCTCCTGCTCGGTCATCGCCGGCAGGATGCCGGCCAGGCGCTGGGCCAGCATGGATTTGCCGGTGCCGGGTGGCCCGCTCATCAGGAGGGAATGGCCGCCGGCGGCGGCGACCTCCAGGGCCCGGCGCGGGCCGGCCTGGCCTTTGACGTCGGCGAGGTCGGGGTAATCCGCCGCGTTATGGCTGGGCGCCTCTGCCCCGGCCTGGGCCAGGGCCGTGCGCTCGGCCAAGTGGGCGCAGACCTCGAGCAGCGAGCGGGCGCTGAGAATCTCGGCGGCCTCGGCCAAGGCGGCTTCCCGGGCGCTGGACTCGGGCAGGATGAAGGCGCGGCCGGAGCCACTGGCAGCCAGCACCATGGCCAGCGCACCGCGCACCGGGCGCAATTCGCCGGTCAGCGCCAGTTCGCCGGCGAATTCGTAGTGGTCGAGCTTGTCGCTGGGAATCTGGCCCGAGGCCGCCAGCAGGCCGAGCGCGATCGGCAGATCGAAACGGCCGGATTCCTTGGGCAGGTCGGCCGGCGCCAGGTTGACCGTGATGCGCCGGGCGGGAAACTCGAAGCCGGATTGCAGGATGGCGGCGCGCACCCGGTCGCGCGCCTCCTTCACCTCGGTTTCGGGCAGGCCGACCAGGGTGAAGCTGGGCAGGCCGTTGGCCAGGTGCGCCTCGACCACGACCTGAGGCGCTGCCATGCCGCTGGCGGCCCGACTGTAGAGCACAGCCAAGCTCATATGATGTTGCTCCCTGTCAGTTTATTGTTCGGCCGCTTGTGGGCCGTCAGGCCGAGTGGGCTCGGCTTCTGTCGCTATCGTAAACCTTGGGCTTGGTCTGGCCAAGCCGACGTCAGCGCAGGCGGCGCAAGGCTTGCTGCGCCTGCTCCGGCAGACGCACGTCGCCGCAGCGCTCGCTTGCCGTCGCGCACAGACCCTGGTGCTGTGCGAGCTGGACAGCCAGTTGGTAGTAGCGCCGCGCGGCCAGCGGCTGGCCCAGGCCTTCGGCCGCAGCGCCGAGGTAATACCAGGCCAGATCCTCGGCCTGGCCGATGGCCAGCACGGCACGGGCCAGCTCTTCCCACTTGCGGCCCTGGTGTAGCCGGCTGAGTTCGGCCAGGCGGGCCTCGAACTGCTGGCGGCAGTCCTTGCAGTCCAGATAGGCCTCGCCCTGCTTGAAGCGCTCCCAAACCCCGGTTGTCGAAACCGGCTGGACAGCCTCATGGCGCTTGGCCAGGCGGGACTGCACCACTGGCGGCTTGGCCTGCGCGGCTTGGTAAAGCGGCTCCATCTGCGGCACCAGGGCCGCTAGTTCGTCCAGGCGCTTGGCCGGTGCGGGGTGGGTGGACAGCCAGTCGAAGCGGCCGCGGCTGCCATCGTTCTCGATCATCTTGCGCCAGAGCGTGGGCGCGGCCTTGGGGTCGAAGCCGGCGCGGGCGGCCAGTTCGATGCCGATACGGTCGGCCTCGGTCTCGGCCTCGCGGCTGTTGGGCAGCTGCCAGGCGAGCAGGGCGGCGAGCTGGCCGACCTGCTGGTTGCGCTGGCCGTTGTTGCCCGAGGCGGCACCGATCACGCCGACCAGGACGTCGCTGGCCAGGCCGACCGACATCTTCTCGGCGCCGTGGTTGGCCAGGGCGTGGGCGATCTCGTGGCCCATGACTTGAGCGAGTTCGTCGTCGCTGGCGTGCAGCTTGTCGATCAGGCCGGTGTAGATGGCCATGCGGCCGCCGGGCAGGCAGAAGGCGTTCACCGTCTTGGGCTCGTCGATCACCGCGACCTGCCAGTCCCAGCGCTCGGTCTCCGGCCGGTAGCGGATGGCCTGGGTAATCAGACGGTCGGTGATGCCGTTGATGCGCGCCTGGATCGCGGGGTCGTTGTTGAGTTTGCCTTTTTTCGCCCAGGGGGCGAGCTCGGCCCGGTAGGCCTGGCTCGATTGCGCGATGGCCTGCGATTCCGAGATCAGGATGAGCTGCGAGCGCCCGGTGATCGGGTTGCTCGTGCATCCGATCAGGGTGGCGGCGAGCAGGGCCGCGCTGAAGCTGCGCCTCATTACGCCGGGCGGTCTTGTTCCAGCTTGGCCAGGCGCTCTTCCAGGGCGGTCAGCTTCTCCCGGGTGCGGGCGAGCACCTGGGCCTGGACGTCGAATTCCTCGCGGGTGACCAGGTCGAGTTTGCCCAGCAGGCCGGTCAGCGTGGCCTTGAGATTCTTTTCGATGTCCTTGGCCGGACTGGCGGCGATGACTTCGGAGACCTTGGCGTTGATCTCGTCGAGCAGTTTGTTGGCGAGCATGGGGTGACCTCATGAATGAATGGCTCGCAGTTTAGCAAAGCGCTTCTAAGATGGCCGGCACCGCCGTGGTGCATGACGGGCCGTGGCTGCACCAGGCTTGGGCAAGATGGCGGCGCAATTTTGCCAATGCGCGTTATCTATATGTTTTATAAGCATTAAAACTTCTGGCACGGCAAATGCTAACGAGAGGTCGTGCGCTATTGCACTTCCATTTGCAACCGAGGAGTTTAGCGATGAAAAAACTGTATGCCTCTCTGGTCCTGGCGGGTCTGGTGACGGTACCGAGCCTGGCGGCCGCGGCCGACAGCCCCCACACCCTTACCGGTAACGTTTCCCTGACCAGCAACTATCTGTTCCGCGGCATCTCCCAAACCGGTGGCGACCCGGCCATCCAGGGTGGTCTGGACTACAGCCATAGCAGCGGTTTCTACCTGGGTACCTGGGCTTCCAACGTGGGCTGGATCGAAGACTATCAGGGCTACGATTCCGGCAACCTGGAGATCGACCTCTACGGTGGCTACCGTGGCAGCTTCGAGAAGGCCGGCATCAGCTATGACCTGGGCGTGATTGGTTACATCTATCCGGGCGACCGGAACAGCGCGATAGTTCCCGATGCCGACACCACCGAGGTCTATGCCGCCTTGGGTTGGAAGTGGTTCACCGTCAAGTACTCCTATGTCGTCAGCGACGGTGCCTTCGGTTTCGGCAAGCCGGCCGGCACCAAAGACGCGACCGGTTCCGATTATTGGGACCTCTCGGCCAGCCTGCCGATCGGCGAGACCGGCCTGACCGTTGGCGCGCACTGGGGCACGTTCAGCTTCGACAATTACAAGAACCAGGACTACGACGACTGGAAGGTCAGCTTGACCTATGACATGGGCAAGATGTCCAACGTGATGTCCGGCGTCACGGTCGGCGTGGCCTATTCGGACACCAATGCCAAAAAGGCAAACTGGACCGATGCCAACGGTGAATACCTGGGTGATGGTACCGCCTTCTTCTGGATTTCCAAGGCGCTTTGATCCACTGGTAGACCGGAGCTGCGCCATCACTCACCCCGGTCTTCCCCCCGTGCAAAGTTGGGAGACGACATGAAATTCGTTACCGCAATCATCAAACCCTTCAAGCTCGACGAGGTGCGCGAGGCCCTGTCCGCCATCGGCGTGACCGGGATCACCGTCACCGAGGTCAAGGGCTTCGGCCGGCAGAAGGGACATACCGAACTCTACCGCGGCGCCGAGTACGTGGTGGACTTTCTGCCCAAGGTGAAGATCGAGGTGGCCGTGAAGGCAGAGATGCTCGAGCAGGTCATCGAGGCGATCATGAAATCGGCCCAGACCGGCAAGATCGGCGACGGCAAGATCTTCGTCTACGACCTGGAACAGGTTGTCCGCATCCGCACCGGCGAGTCCGGCGACGCAGCCATTTAAGGAGACGACCATGCGACGTTTGCTAGCTGTACTGAGTCTGGTGGGCCTGCTCGGCCTGTCCGGCATGAGCTTCGCCGAAGAACCGATGCCGGCCCCGGCGCCGGTTGCCGCCGCCGAGGCTGCGCCTGCGCCCGACGCGGCTGCCCCTGCTCCGGCCCCGGCTGAGGCGGCTCCCGCCGCCGCGCCGACCCCGGACAAGGGCGACACCACCTGGATGCTGGTGTCCACCCTGCTGGTGATCCTGATGACCATCCCCGGCGTCGCCCTGTTCTATGGCGGTCTGGTGCGGTCGAAGAACATGCTGTCGGTGCTGACCCAGGTGTTCGCCATCTTCTGCCTGGTCGCCATCCTCTGGGTGGTGTACGGCTACAGTTTGGCGTTCACCGCCGGCGGCGATCTCACCAGCTTCATCGGCGGACTGTCCAAGGCCTTCCTGGCCGGGGTCGATCCCTCGGTGAACGTCGAGACCTTCAGCAAGGGCGTGGTCATTCCCGAGATGGTGTTCATGGTGTTCCAGCTCACCTTCGCCGCGATCACCGCCACCCTCATCGTCGGCGGCTTCGCCGAGCGCATCAAGTTCTCCGCGCTCCTGGTGTTCATCGTGCTCTGGTTCACCTTCGCCTATCTGCCGATGGCGCACATGGTCTGGTTCTGGGGCGGCCCGTCCGCCTACGGCGACCCGGCCGGCTTCCTGTTCGCCAAGGGCGCGCTCGACTTCGCCGGCGGCACCGTGGTCCACATCAACGCCGCCATGGCCGCGCTCATGGGCGCCATCGTGATCGGCAAGCGGGTCGGTTACGGCCGCGACCCCATGCCGCCGCACAACCTGATGGCGACCATGGTCGGCGCTTCGCTGCTGTGGGTGGGCTGGTTCGGCTTCAACGCCGGCTCCAACCTGGAAGCCACCGGCACCGCCGTGCTGGCCATGGTCAACACCGTGGTCGCCACCGCCGCTGCAGCCCTGTCCTGGATGGCGGCTGAATGGGCGATGAAGGGCAAGCCCTCCATGCTGGGTATCGCCTCCGGCGCGGTCGCCGGCTTGGTTGCGGTCACCCCGGCCGCCGGTTTCGCCGGTCCCTTCGGTGCCCTGGTCCTCGGCGCCATCGCCGGTGTCGCCTGCCTCTGGGGCGTGACCGGTCTGAAGCATGCCCTGGGCTATGACGACTCGCTCGACGTCTTCGGCGTCCATGGCATCGGCGGCATCATCGGCGCCATCGGCACCGGCATCGTGGTCAACCCGGCCCTGGGCGGCACCGGCGTGTTCGACTACGCCACCAACGCCGTGGCCGAGTACAACTTCGGCGCCCAGGTGACCAGTCAGCTCTGGGGCGTGGGTGTCTCCGTGATCTGGGTCGGCGTCGTCAGCTTCGTGCTGTTCAAGCTGATCGACATGACCATGGGCCTGCGCGTGAGCGAGGAAGAGGAACGCGAGGGCCTCGACACCGCCACCCACGGCGAGCGGGCCTACACCCTGTAACACGCTTCTACGACTCTCCTCCGCAAGGATTTGGGCGCCCTCGGGCGCCCTTTTTTCTGGGCGGCCCTAGAGCCTGTCTCATAAAATCCTGTGGAGCGCGTTGCCGTCAGAAACGGATGGATGCAAGGCGTGGTGCGCGGGCAATGGTTGTTCCATTGCCAAGCGCCGCAACGCAGCAGACGCCGTTTCTGACGGCAACCCTTCGGGATGGGGCGATTTTGCCACAGGCCTTTGTCGCGCACCGCTTGTTTGGAACGACCAAACCGCGCGTTGCGCTTCGCGGCCTGCGTCAAAATCGCCACCATCGCGCCCATAGGATTTTATGAGACAGGCTCTTATAGTGGCGGCAATTCATTTCCGAGCGGTCACGTGAAACTGCTGATCATCGCTGTCGGCGACAAGATGCCGGGCTGGGTCGAGACCGCCTGCGCCGAATACCTCAAACGCCTGCCGCGCGAGGCGCGCGTGGAGCTGATCGAGGTCAAGCCGGAGAAGCGCGGCGGCCAGTCGGTCGACCGGATCAAGGCGCTGGAGGCGGGGCGCATCCTGGAGAAGCTACCGAAGGGGGCGCGCCTGGTCGCTTTGGACGAACACGGCCAGATGCCCGACACCAAGGGCCTGGCCGGGCTCCTGCAGGGTTGGCTGGCCGAGGGGCGCGACATCGCCCTGGTCATCGGCGGCGCCGATGGCCTGGCGCCGGAGCTGCTGCAAAGGGCGGAGCTCAAGCTGGCGCTGTCGCGCCTGACCCTGCCGCACGGCATGGTCAGGGTGTTATTGAGCGAGCAGTTGTATCGGGCGCTGAGCCTGCTCCAGGGTCATCCCTATCATCGGGAGTGAGACAGTTGGCACGACGGCATAGACCCGACATGGGCACGCCCCTTGCCGGGCGCGAGGCATAAGCGATAATCGGGCCATGCAGAAGCGCATCTACCTCGCCTCGCAAAGCCCGCGCCGGCTGGAGCTGCTGCGCCAGATCGGCATCGATGCCATGGTGTTGCCCTTGCGCCACCAGGCCGGCCGCGCCGACGTCGACGAGACGCCGCTGCCGGGCGAGCGCCCGGTCGACTACGTGGTGCGGGTGGCCCGGCTCAAGGCCGAGGCCGGCATCCTCGCCGTCACCGGTCGCCGGCTGCCGGTCATGCCCATCCTCACTGCCGACACCACGGTCGCGGTGGACGGCATGGTCCTGGGCAAGCCGGCCACGCCGGAGCAGGCGGCCGAGTGGTTGCGCGACTATGCCGGCAAGACCCATCAGGTGCATTCCGGCGTCGCCATCGCCTGGGAGGGCCAGGTGCATGTCGCGCTGTCGAGCAGCAAGGTGCGCTTCCGCGCTCTGGACGAGGCCGAGATCGCGGCCTATGTCGAGAGCCGCGAACCGATGGACAAGGCCGGCGGCTATGGCATCCAGGGCCGGGCCGCGGTGTTCATCGAGCACATCGAAGGCAGTTATTCGGGCATCATGGGCCTGCCGTTGTTCGAGACGGCGGCGCTGCTCAAGGAGGTGGGCATCTCCGTCCTGTAGTGTCGATCCGCCAGCCGATGACGCGTCGGCTGGCGAATCCATATTGCGGTTCGGAACCATGAGCGAAGAAATTCTGATCAACATCACCCCGCAGGAGACGCGGGTGGCGGTGATTTACCTGGGTGCCGTCCAGGAATTGCACATCGAGCGCGAGGGCCAGCGCGGCCTGGTCGGCAACATCTACCTGGGCAAGGTCAGTCGGGTGCTGCCCGGCATGCAGTCGGCCTTCGTCGACATCGGCATGGACCGTGCCGCCTTTCTCCATGTCGCCGACATCTGGGATGCCCGCAACGGCGACGGCAATCCGCGGCCGATCGAGCGCATCCTGCACGAAGGCCAAAGCCTGATGGTGCAGGTGATCAAGGACCCGATCGGGGCCAAGGGCGCCCGGCTGTCGACCCAGATCAGCATGGCCGGCCGCTTCCTGGTCTACCTGCCGCAGGAGACCCGCATCGGCATCTCGCAGAAGATCGAGGACGAGGCCGAGCGCGAAGTGCTGCGCGACCGCCTGCAGCGGGTGCTGCCCCAGGACGAGCACGGCGGCTTCATCATCCGCACCATGGCCAACATGGCCGAGGACCAGGAACTGGCGGCCGACGTCGAATACCTGCACACCTTGTGGGACGCCATCCAGGCCCGGGCCGAGAACGTCCAGGCGCCGCTGCGGCTCTATCACGAGCTCGACCTCGCCCACCGCGTGCTGCGCGACATCGCCACCACCGAGACCACGCGCATCCTGGTCGATTCGCGCGAGACCTATCAGAAGCTGCAGGGCTTCGCCAGCGAGTTCGTCCGCAACGTCGCCGACAAGGTCTATCACTATGCAGCGGAGCGGCCGTTGTTCGACCTCTACGGCGTCGAGGAGGAGATCGAGCGGGCCCTGGCGAGAAGGGTCGACCTCAAGTCCGGCGGTTATCTCATCATCGACCAGACCGAGGCGCTGACCACCATCGACGTCAACACCGGCGGCTTCACCAGCGGCCGCACCTTCGACGAGACCATTTTCAAGACCAATCTGGAGGCGGCCCAGGCCGCCGCTCGGCAACTGCGCCTGCGCAACCTCGGCGGCATCATCATCCTCGACTTCATCGACATGGATAACGCCGAGCACAAGGAAGCGGTGCTCAACGAGCTGAACAAGGCCCTGGCCCGCGACCGCACTCGGATGACCATCAACGGCTTCACCTCGCTCGGGCTGGTCGAGATGACCCGCAAGCGCACGCGCGAGAGTCTGGCCAGGGTGCTGTGCGAGCCCTGCCCCACCTGCCAGGGCCGCGGCCAGATCAAGACCGCGCAGACCGTGTGCCATGAGATCCTGCGCGGCATCCTGCGTGAGGCCCGCCAGTTCGAGGCGCGCGAGTTCCGCATCATGGCGGCGCAGCCGGTGATCGACCTGTTCCTGGAAGAGGAGTCGCAGAGCCTGGCCCAGCTGTCCGACTTCATCGGCAAGCCGATCTCCATGCAGGTGGAGAGCCTGTTCAGTCAGGAGCAGTACGACATCATCCTGTTGTGAGGCGGGACTAGGTCGGGGGCAGTTCAAGCCGCGCCAGCACCGCCTCCGGCGTCAGCGCCACCCACAGCGTCTTCTGCCGGGATTTCTCGCCGCGCAGCAGCTTGACCTCGCGCGGGGCCAGGCCCAAGGCCTTGGCGATGAAGGCGAGCAGCGCGGCGTTGGCCGCGCCCTCCACCGGCGGCGCCTGGATTCTCACCTTGAGGGCCTCGCCGTGCAGGCCGGCGATGCCGCTCTTCGAGGCGCCGGGCTGGATGTGCAGGGCCAGCTCGCAGCCACCGTTGGCTGGCCGCAGCCAGGCAGGAATCAACATGTCGCGAAGCGACTCCGCGTCCCTCTCCCCCGCTGGCGGGGGAGAGCTAGGAGAGAGGGGGTCATGTCGCAAAGCGGCATGACCGTCACCAGATCAGGCCGAGGGCGTAACGCTCCAGGCCGGTTACCACGATCAGCAGCAACTGGATGACGATGAAGGCGGCGATCGGGCTGACGTCGATGTTGGCGATGGTCGGGATCACCCGTTGCAAGGGGGCGAGGATCGGCCGGGCCAGGGCGTAGAACACCGGGGCGATCGGCGAGTAGGGATTGACCCAGCTCAGGATAGCCGACAGGAAGACCAGGCCGAGCAGGATATAGAGCGCCAGGCTGAGCAGCATGGCCAGGCCATGCAGCAGGAAGCCCGGCGCCACCTGCCAGCCGGCCGCGGCGAAGGGATAGCTGTCCAGCCAATGCAGGCCGACGCTGAGCAGCAGCTCGGTGAGATAGCACAAGAGCAGGCTGGCCCAGTCGAGGCCGAACAGGCCGGGGATCACCCGGCGCAGCGGGCGCACGGCGAAATCGGTGACCTTGACGATGAACTGGGCGAAGGGGTTGTGGAAGGGCACCCGTGCCCACTGCATGTAGAAGCGCAGCCAGAAGGCCGAGGCGGCGAGGCCCAGCAGCACGCGCAGCAGGAATTGCAGGATGTCGACAATCATCATTGATCCTGCCCGAACAACTCGCCCATCTCATGGGCGCGCGCCGCGGCGGCCTGGGCCGCGCGCACGATGGCCTGGCGCACCGCGCCCTGATCCAGGGCCAAGAGGCCCTGTTCGGTGGTGCCGCCCTTGGAGGTGACCCGGGCGCGCAGTTCGGCCGGGCTCACCGTCTCGCTCATGGCCAGACGGGCGGCGCCGTTGAAGGTGTGCAGCACCAGGCGCCGGGCCGCCAGCGGGTTGAGGCCGAGCTCGACCGCCGCCTCTTCCAGGGCCTCGATGAAATAGAAGACATAGGCCGGGCCGCTGCCGGAGATGGCGGTGACCGCGTCGATCTGGGCCTCGGTGTCGACCCAGACCGCGGTGCCCACCGCCTCCATCACCTGCTGGGCGGCCGCGCGCTGGGCGCGGGTCACGTCGGGCAGGGCGTAGAGGCCGGCGATGCCGGCGCCGACCAGGGAGGGCGTGTTGGGCATGGCGCGGACCACGGCCGGGTGGCCGCCGAGCCAGCGGGAGATGTCCTTGGCCCGGATGCCGGCGGCGATCGACAGCATCAGCTGGGTCAGCCGGGGCGCCGGCAGGCCGCGCAGCACCTCGCGCATCTGCTGCGGCTTCACCGCGAGCACGATGACATCGGCGGCCTTGAGGTCGGCGATGCGCTCGCCGGCCGTGACGCCGAACTGCTGTTTGAGCCAGGCGCAGCGCTCGGGGCTGATCTCGGCCACCTCGATATCGCGGGCGGCGATGCCCTGTTTGACCATGCCGCCGATCAAGGCCGCGGCCATGTTGCCGCCGCCGATGAATGCGAGTTTCATGTCTTTCCTTCTGTTGTCTTCTTGGCGCGGGCACCGAAGATGGCGCTGCCCACGCGCACCAGGGTTGAGCCTTCCATGATAGCCGCCTCGAGGTCGTCGGACATGCCCATGGACAGGGTATCGAGCGCCAGGCCCTCGGCCCGGGCCCGGTCGAACAATTCGCGCAATTGCCGGAACTGCGCGCGCTGCTCGGCGACATCGGTCGTCGGCCGCGGAATCGCCATCAGGCCGCGCAGCCAGAGCCCGGGCAGGGCGGCGATCCGGTGGGCGAGGGCGATGGCCTCATCCGGCGCGACGCCGCCCTTGCTCGCCTCGTCGCCGATATTGACCTGCAGGCAGACGTTGAGCGGCGGTCGGCCGGCGGGTCGGGCGGCGGCCAGGCGCTCGGCGATCTTCAGGCGGTCGACGCTGTGCACCCAGTCGAATTGCTCGGCGATGGGCCGGGTCTTGTTGCTTTGGATCGGGCCGATGAAGTGCCATTCCAAGGCGGTGTGGGCACCCAGCGCGGCGCTGACTTCCGCGATCTTTGCCACCGCTTCCTGCACATAGGATTCGCCGAAGGCGGTCTGCCCTGCTTGATGGGCCTCGATCACCGCAGCGGCCGGGAAGGTCTTGCTCACGGCGAGCAGGCGCACGCTGTCGGGTGCGCGCTGCGCTGTCGCAACGGCCGCGGCAATGCGCTGGCGCACGTCTTGCATGGCCTTTGCAATTGCGCCCATAATGCTTCGCACCCTCTGGAAACCGCGATAAACAGGGAGATTGTAATGGATATCAGCGACCTGCTGACCTTCGTGGTCAAGAACAAGGCCTCCGACTTGCACCTGTCTTCTGGCCTGCCGCCGATGATCCGGGTGCACGGCGATATCCGCCGCATCAACCTGCCGGCCATGGACAACAACGAAGTCCGCGCCATGATCTATGACATCATGAACGACGGGCAGCGCAAGGCCTACGAAGAGCACCTGGAGACCGACTTCTCCTTCGAGCTGCCCAACGTCGCTCGCTTCCGGGTCAACGCCTTCAACCAGAACCGCGGCGCCGGCGCGGTGTTCCGGACCATTCCGTCCAAGGTGCTGACCCTGGAAGAACTCGGCGCGCCGGAGATCTTCAAGGACATCTCCAATCAGCCGCGCGGCATCGTGCTGGTGACCGGGCCGACCGGCTCGGGCAAGTCGACCACCCTGGCGGCGATGGTCGACTACATCAACGACAACATGTTCGGCCACATCCTCACCATCGAGGACCCGATCGAATTCGTCCACCAGAGCAAGAAGTGCCTGATCAACCAGCGCGAGGTCGGCCCGCACACCAAGGGCTTCGATGAGGCGCTGCGCTCGGCCCTGCGGGAAGACCCGGACGTGATCCTGGTCGGCGAGATGCGCGACCTGGAGACCATCCGTCTGGCGCTGACCGCGGCCGAGACCGGTCACCTGGTGTTCGGCACCCTGCACACCAGCTCGGCGGCCAAGACGGTGGACCGGATCGTCGACGTCTTCCCGGCGGCGGAGAAGGACATGGTCCGCGCCATGCTGTCGGAATCGCTCAAGGCGGTGATTTCGCAGAGCCTGCTCAAGAAGAAGGACGGCAGCGGCCGGGTGGCGGCGCACGAGATCATGATCGGCACCCCGGCCATCCGCAACCTGATCCGCGAGAACAAGATCGCCCAGATGTATTCCTCGATCCAGACCGGCCAGGCGGTCGGCATGCAGACCCTCGACCAGTGCCTGGTCGACCTGGTCAAGCGCAATCTGGTGGATTCGGAAGAGGCGCGGCCCTACGCGGTGAACAAGGACCTGATCCCCGCCCGCTGAACCGGGCCGGCCCGGCCGGCCCGCCGGGTTTCCCCTTTACAGCGCCTGGTCGAGATAGCCGCGCACGGCCTCGACCAGGTTCGCATCCAAGCCCTCGAAGAAGTGATTGGCGCCCGGCACCTGCCGCTGCACGGCACCGGCGCGGCCCTTGAGCATGGCCGCACGCCTGGGTGCATTCTCGACCACGGCCGGCAGGTCGTTCTGGCCGTACAGATCGAACACCGGCAGCTTCAGCTTGCCGTAGTCGTCCAGCGAGGAGTTGCCGATCGCCACCCAGGCGGCGATCGGGGCATCCGGCCGGGTGCTGAGATAGCGGTAGCTCATGCGGCAGCCCAGGCTGTGCGAGACCAGGGCGATCTTCCGGTAACCCTTTTGCTTTAAAAAGGCGGCGGCCTGGTCCAGGCGCTGGGCCGCCTCGTCGAACAGCGGCGGATAGGCATCATTCTTGGCGTCGGCCTGAAGGATGGGCATCTGCAGCGACAGGGTGGTGTAGCCCTGTTCGGCCAGCTGCTGGCGCAGGGGGCTGATCAGGCCGTGGTCGGGGTGGACACCGATGCCGTGGACGATGATCACTGCGGCCTTGGGGTTGCCCGCTTCGGCATAGAGGCCGAGGAATTTGTGCCGGTTGGGCCCTTCCAGCCAGACCGGGTCGCCGACCAGCACGGCGGGCAGGATCTCGTCGGCCCACTTCTTCTCGCGCGCGTAGTCGCTCTGGCCGGCGGCGGCAGGCAGGCCTAGGAACAGGGTGAACAGCAGGGTGATCAGACGCATGGCGGTTCTCCTCGTTGTCGGTTTTGCAAAATTCTGCGGGCCAGGTCAGAACAGGCTATAGGCCATCCGTACGGCCAGAAGGTAGAGCATGCCGGCGAAGATGCGCTTGAGCTTCGCCACCGGCAGGCGGTGGGTCAGGCGGGCGCCCCAGGGGGCGCTGAGCATGCTCATGGCGGCGATGGCGGCTAGTGCCGGCAGGTAGATGAAGCCCAGGCTCCATTCGGGCAGGCCATGGGCGGCCTGCCCCGACAGAGCGTAGCCGACGGCACCCGACACGGCGATGGGAAAGCCGATCGCGCTCGAGGTGCCGATGGCCTCCTGGAAGCGCACATTGCACCAGGTCATGAACGGCACCGACAGGGTGCCGCCGCCGATGCCGACCCAGCTCGAGACCATGCCGATCACCGCGCCGGCCAGGGTCATGCCGGGCCAGCCCGGCAGTTGCCGGTGGGCCTTGGGCTTGAAGCCGAACAGCATCTGCGTGGCGGCGTAGAACAGAAAGAGCGTGAAGAACACGCGCAGGCCGAAATCGGGCAGCCAGGCGGCGGCGAGGGCCCCGGCCAGGGTGCCCACGACGATGCCGGGCGTGATCCGGCGCACGATCTCCCAGCGCACCGCACCGTGGCCGTGGTGGGCCTTGAGGCTTGCGATCGAGGTGAGCACGATGGTGGCGAGCGAGGTGCCCAGCGCCAGGTGGATGTTGTAGGCGGCCGGGAAGCCCTGATGGGCGTAGACCCAGGACAGCACCGGCACCAGGACCAGGCCGCCGCCGACCCCGAGCAGGCCGGCGATGAAGCCGGCGATCAGGCCGATGCCGAGATAAAGGGCGAGGAAGCTCAAGCCTTCTCTCCCAAGGTTTTCAGTATGAAGCGCCACTCAGCCGGATCGACCGGTGTGATCGACAGCCGGTTGCCGCGGGCCAATATGCGCATATTGGCCAGCTCCGGATAGCCGCGAATCTCCGACAGCGGCAGCAGCCGGGTCTTCTTTTTGATCTTGACGTCGACGTTGAACCAGCGCGGCGAGTCGACCGTGGCCTTGGCATCGTAATACTTGGCCTTGGGGTCGAACTGGGTTGCGTCCGGGTAGGCCGGGGTGGCCACCTCGGCCAGGCCGGCGATGCCCGGCTCGGCGCAGGAGGAGTGGTAGAACAGCACGCCGTCGCCCACCCGCATCTGATCGCGCATGAAGTTGCGCGCCTGGTAGTTGCGCACGCCGAACCAGGGCACGCTGCCATCGCGGGCCAGGTCGTCGATGCTGTATTCGGAGGGTTCGGACTTCATCAGCCAATAACGCATAGCGGTTCCTATATTGAAATCGTGGGGGCTATAATTCCGAGTAATTTAGTCGGATATGAGGACCGGAGTCTAGCTATGGCCGAATCCAAGGTGGCGGAGTGGAATTTTGGCGCGCTTGTCAGCGCCGTGCAAAAAAATTGCCACATCTCCGATGCCCAGTTCGCCGGCGACCTCACCCTGTGCACCTTCCTGCTCAAGATGCGCGAGCTCTACCGCTGGGAGCACGACATCCCGCTGACGCAGGACATGCCCAAGGGCGAGGTGGGCGACTGGATGAACGCGCGCGGTCTGCTCTGGGACGACATCGAGACCGCATCTTTCGAGCCGCTGCCCCTGGCCGGCGGCATCGACCCGTTCGAGGTGCGGGCGGTCAACCGCGAGCTCACCCCGCGCGGCCTGGTCTATTCCGGCGGCTACGGCCGCCAGTGCAAGCCGCATTTCTTCCTCGGCCGGCTCGAGCGCCAGGAGCGGCGCGAGGGCTTCGACGTCTATGTCGCCGCCTGCGAATACGCGCGCGACCTCGACGCCCCGCCCGGCATGATGCTGGACGAGACCATCTTCGTCCGCACCGAGGCCCTGAAACGCTGGCTCTGGGAACGCTACGAGGAATGGCGCTGGAACAAGCGCAACGAGGCCATGGGCCGGGCCATCGGCTGCTATCCCTTCGAGCAGGACAGCGAGGCGGCGCTCGATGCCATGACCCGAACCGAGGTCGAGTCGGTGATCCTGCACGAGCTGGGCGAGGCCCGGGCCGACCACGCCCTGGGCCCGGAATGGCCGCTGTTGCTGGCCACGGTCATGCGCAGTCGCTCCGAGATCGTCGCCCGCGCCGTGCGCGACCTCTACGCCGATTGCCTGTCCACCCTGCCCGGCCTGATCGAGCGGGCCGAGCCGGCCGCCATCCATTTCTACTTCGCCAACCTGGTCGGCATGCGGCGCAAGCTGTTTCCCGAGTTGCCGGCGGCCTACCGGCAGTGGCTGGCGAACGGCGACCTGGCCCCGCTCAGGCAGGCCGCCCGGCTGGGGCTGGCGCGCTGGGGCGACATGGCACAGCAGATCTTGCAGTGGTATCGGGAACGGGGCGATGAGGTGGGGCCGGAGATCGAGGCGCGGCTGGCCCCGCGCGAGGCGCAATAGACCCTAGGAGCCTGTCGGACTTAACACCCCATGGGGGATTAAGTCCGACAGGCTCCTAGGAGAGCTCGATGTCGTGGGCGGTGAATTCGGCCTGCTTGAGCAGGGCCTCGATGTCCGCCCCGGCCTTGAGTTCCTGAATGGCGTAGTTGAGCCGCAGGGTCTGCGCGGTTGCGCCGCCTCCCTCGGTTGCGCCGCCTCCCTCGGCGGCCGGTTTGTCCGCCACCGCGTTGCGGATGAGCAGGGCATGTTCCACCGCCTCCTTGATGGTGTGGAACAAGATGTCCTTGATCTGCTCGACATGGCCCGTTGATTTGCCCGGCAGGCAGACGATGAAATCGGCCCCGGTGTGGCGGTAGATCCGGTCCTGGTCGGCCAGCGCGGCCTTGATCCGGCCCAGGCAGGTGCTGAGTACATGGTCGCCGGTTTCCCAGCCATGGCGCTGGTTGATCTCGTGCAGGTCGAACTGCAGGCGCAGGATGCTGCAGGGCTTGCCGCGCTCCTCCTGCTGCCGCGCGATTGCCTCCAGGTCCGGCCCCAGCTCGGTGCCGCAGAACACCCCGGTCAGGGCATCGATCTTGCGCAGGGTCTCGAACACCCGGCCGCGCATCGAGTGCAGTTCCTCGCGGAACTGTTGTGTCGCCCGCAGGAAGGGGTCGTACTCCTTGGGCGTGATCACCCAGTTGTTCTTGATGATGGTGCACAGGGCGCGCGCCTCGTCGTGCATGCCCTGGTGCAGGTTCTCGATGTTCTTGAAGATGGGCAGTTCCCGCAGCGCGGCGTTCTGGCTGCTGTAGAACCATTTGCCGAATTCACAATGGCGGTGGGCATCTTCGGCCAGGTCGGCAGGCGAGGGGGTCAACCGGCAGACCAGGGTGCGTTGAATCTGGTCACGCCAGTTTTCGTGGGCCTGCAGTTCCTTGTTCAAGGTCTCCGCAATCGCCTCGAGCTCCTGCACACGGACATTGATCATGTCTGTTCTCCTCGTTTATCAACCAGTTGTTTGCGGGCGTGGCGATCCGCCCGGCCGCTCAGGCCGACTTGATCAGCGTGCCCACCCCCTGGTCGGTCATGATCTCCAGCAGCAGGGCGTGCTCGACCCGGCCGTCGATGATGTGCACCGCCTTGACCCCGCTCCTGGCCGCGTCCAGCGCCGAGCCGATCTTGGGCAGCATGCCGCCCGAAAGGGTGCCGTCGGCCACCAGTTCGTCGATCTTTTTCGGGGTCAGGCCGGTCAGCAGCTTGCCATTCTTGTCCAGCACGCCCGGGGTGTTGGTCAGCAGCACCAGTTTTTCGGCCTTGAGCACCTCGGCCAGCTTGCCCGCCACCACGTCGGCATTGATGTTGTAGGTCTCACCCGCCTCGCCGACGCCGATGGGGGCGATGACCGGGATGAAGTCGCCGGAGTCGAGGAAGGCGATGAGCGAGGGATCGATGCCGATGATGTCGCCGACCTGGCCGATGTCGATCAGGTCGCCGGCCTTCTCCTTCGATGCCATCATCAACTTCCTGGCCCGGATGAAGCCGCCGTCCTTGCCGGTCAGGCCCACCGCCTTGCCGCCCGCCTGGTTGATCAGGTTGACGATCTCCTTGTTGACCTGGCCGCCGAGCACCATCTCCACCACTGCCATGGTCTCGGCGTCGGTCACCCGCATGCCCTGGACGAACTCGCCCTTCTTGCCCACCCGCTTGAGCATGTCCTCGATCTGCGGGCCGCCGCCGTGCACCACCACCGGGTTGAGTCCGACCAGCTTCAAGAGCACCACGTCCCGGGCGAAGGCAGCCTTGAGCACCGGGTCGGTCATGGCGTTGCCACCGTACTTGATGACAACGGTCTTGTCCCAGAAGCGCTGGATGTAGGGCAGGGCCTCGGCGATGATCTTGGCCTTGTCGGCGGGAGAGAGTTGGGAAACGGACATGTCGAGCTCCAATGAACATGGCCCTGATTTTACAAACAAAAAGGGCGGCCTGGGCCGCCCTTGGGCTTGCTTGTGCCGACTCAATCGATGGTCAGTCGCTTGGCCGCACCGGTCGTCTTCTTGGGCAGGGTGAGGTCGAGCACGCCATTCTCGAATTTCGCCTTGGCCGCGGCCTCGTCGATGTCGTGGCCCAGGGTGAAGCTGCGATATACCTTGCCGTAGTAGCGCTCGCTGTGGAGGACTTTTTCACCCTCCTTCTGCTCGGACTCGCGTTTGACCTCGGCGTTGATGGCCACGGTGTTGCCCTCGATGTTGACGTGGATGTCCTCCTTCTTCACGCCGGGCAGGTCGGCATGCACGGTGTATGACTTGTCGTCCTCCTTGACGTCGATCTTGACATGGCCCAGGGCCTGCACCTCGGACGGGTAATGCATGGGGCGGACGAAGAAACCGCGCATCAGGTCATCGAACAGGTCGTCGATGGCGAAGGGATCGCGTCGGACGATGTTGGCCATTTTGTTTACCTCCGTGAATCAAGGGTTGAAACCGGTCGGAAAGCCGACCTCCATGCCTTCAATATGGGTCAGGCCGGACCGGATTCAAGGGAGCCGGCCATCGATTTAATTGATTAATTTTCAAAGGAAAGCCCTCATCTGTCGCGCCCCTGTCAGGATCGGCTGCCAGTGCCGACTGATGGGAAATTTCGATCGAGGGGCGTGTAATGGCCGGACTGATTCATACAGTATTTCTTCTCGTCGCTGCGCTGGAGCGTTATGGCCAGCCTTTGGCCCTGCTCGGGCTGCGCCTGCTGCTGGCCTGGGAGTTCTGGCAGGCGGGCAGGGGCAAGCTGAGGGGCGAGAACTGGTTTGCCGACATCCAGGACGCCTTCCCCTTCCCGTTCAATCTCCTGCCGGCCGAATGGAGTTGGCAGCTCGCCACTTGGACCGAACTCATCGCCGCCGCACTGCTGGTGCTGGGCCTGGCTACACGCCTGGGCAGCCTGGCCCTTATCGTGCTGACCGGCGTGGCCTGGGCCAGCGTCCATGCCGGTCTGGGCTACAACGTCTGCGACAACGGCTGGAAGTTGCCGCTGATCTACCTCATCATGCTCCTGCCCCTGCTGTTCGGCGGCGCGGGCCGGCTCAGCCTCGACCACTGGCTCAGGACGCATCTGTCGTCATGCCGACAATGCTGAGCGGCGTGGGGACTCAACAGGCTCCGCCATGCTTGCTACCATGCAGCCCACACTAAGCCGAATCGACAGGGAGTGCATGAACCGCGGCCATCGACTGGAGCCCGATCTCTGGCTGGAACGTTATGGTACCTACCTGTTTCGCTATGCCCTGGCCACCTTGCGCGACGAGCGTCTGGCCGAGGATGCCGTGCAGGATTGCCTGCTCGCCGCCTGGCAGGCGCAGGCCGGTTTCGCCGGCCAGGCCAGCGAGCGCACCTGGCTCACCGGCATCCTCAAGCACAAGATCGTCGACATCGTGCGCCGCGACAGCCGGGAAAAACCCCTGGACAACATCGAGCCGGACAACCCCTATGGCGAGTTCGAGGCCGGTTTCGACCAGACCGGGCACTGGGCCCAACTCGTTGCCGAATGGGGCGATCCGGCGGCGGCCTTCGAGAGCAAGCGCTTCTGGCAGGTACTGGAGGCCTGCCTGTCGGCCATGCCCCGTCGGCTGGCCCAATTGTTCATGTTGCGCGAGGTGGTCGGCGCTGACAGTGCAAAAGTTTGTCAGGAACTCGATATCACGCCGACCAATCTATGGACGATGCTGTACCGCAGCCGGATGAGCCTGAGGCGTTGCCTTGAGCGAAACTGGGCTGGGGCGGAGGGGGCGTGATGCTCAGTTGCAAGGAGGTCAGTCTGCTGGTGTCGCAAGCGCGGGACCGCCGTCTGAGTTGGTCCGAGCGCTGGGGCGTGCGCCTGCACCTGTGGGTCTGCGAGCAGTGCCGGCGGTATCAGCGCCAGGTCGCCTTTTTCGGCTGGCTGGCGCAGAAGCTGGAAGCCGATCCCAGTCCGTTGACCGGCGCCGAACTGCCCGAGGCCGCGCGCGAGCGCATCCAGAAGGCGATCGAGGCCTGCCGGCATGAAGGTTGTCGTCATTGAAGCGTGTTTTTTCACCCAGCAACGAAGAGAGGAGCATTTGATGAAAACCAAGCAAACCACCCTGACCCTGGCCCTGGGCAGCGCGATCGCCGCCAGCATGGCGGCTGCCCCGACCTCGGCCGAAAGCGTGTTTTCCACCCAGCCCCTGAAAGGCGGCTACATGGTGGCCGAGTCCGGCAAAGCCCAGGGCGACGCCAGAAAGGCCGCGCAGGGCAAGACCACCACCGAAAAGGCCGCCGAGGGGAAATGCGCCGGCCAGACCAAGGCCAAGGAAGGCAACTGCGGCGCCAAGACCATGGGCAAGGGCATGGAAGGCAAGTGCGGCGAAGGCATGTGCGGCAACCAGCCCAAGGCGAAGACCAAGGCCAAGGCCGCCGAAGGCAAGTGCGGCAGCGGCGCCAAGGCCCAAGAGGGCAAGTGCGGCAGCAAGAAGTAACGCGGCATGACGGCTAAGCGGACCTTGCAAGGTGCCGGCCTCGGTTTTCGGCGGGAACTCATCCCCGCCCTGAAGGCCGGGGTGCCGTCCGCCATCGATTTCTTCGAGATCGCGCCGGAAAACTGGATCGATCTGGGCGGTGCCTATGCCCGCGACCTGCGCCGCTTCACCGAGCGCCACCCCTTCGTCTGCCACGGCCTGTCGCTCTCCCTGGGCGGCCCGGCGCCGCTGGACGAAGTGTTGCTGAAAAAGATCAAGGCCTTGATGGCCACGCACAAGATCGATCTTTACACCGAGCACCTGTCCTACTGCTCGGACGACGGCCATCTCTACGACCTCTTGCCCATCCCCTTCACCGAGGCGGCGGTGCGTTACGTCGCCGGCCGCATCCGTCGCACCCAGGACATCCTGGAGCGGCGCATTGCGGTGGAGAACGCCTCCTACTACGTGGCCGCACCCATCGCCGAGATGAGCGAGGTCGAGTTCATCCGTGCCGTGCTGGCCGAGGCCGACTGCGACCTGCACCTTGACGTGAACAACGTCTACGTCAACAGCGTGAACCACGGCTTCGACCCGGTTCAATTCCTGCGCGCCATGCCGGCCGAGCGCATCGTCTACCTGCACATGGCCGGCCATTACCAGCAGGCGCCCGACCTCATCATCGACACCCACGGCGCCGAGGTGATCGAGCCGGTCTGGCAACTGCTCGATACCGCCTATGCGCTGTTCGGGGTGGCGCCGACTCTGCTCGAACGCGACTTCAACATCCCGCCGCTGGCCGAGCTGGTGGCCGAGGTCGGGCGCATCGCCGCCTTGCAGGCCCGGCATGCCAAGACAGCCGCCGTCGCCTGACATGGACTTCCAGGATTTCCAAAGGGCCTTCACCGGCCACATCCGCGACCCGAAGGGCGCGCCCAGGCCCAAGGGCGTGCCGGCACGGCGCATGCGGGTCTACAGCGAGCTGCTCTACAACAACGTCGAGGGTTTCCTGCTCGCCTGTTTCCCGGTCTGCCGGGCCGTGCTCGGCCAGCGCAAGTGGAACCGACTGACGCGCGGCTTCTTCCGCGAGCATCGCAGCCACACCCCCTTCTTCCGCCAGATCCCCGACGAGTTCCTGAAGTACTTGCAGGATACCTGGCAGCGGCCGGACGACGTGCCCGAGTTCCTGCCGGAGCTGGCCCATTACGAATGGGTGGAGCTGGAACTGGCCACGTCCAACCGCGACGAGGCGATGCCGGCCTGTGCGCCCGATGGCGATCTTTTGGCCGGGCGGCCGCTGGTCAATCCGGTGCTGCAGGCGCTGGCCTATCGCTATCCGGTGCACCGCATCGGGCCGCGGTTCAAGCCGAAGGCCGCGCCGGCACTGCCGACCTTCCTGCTTGCCTGGCGCACGCCGGAATTCGAGGTGCGCTTCAGCGCGATCAATGCCGCGACGGCGCGCCTGCTGCAGCTGTTGTTGGCGGATGCCGGGCTGACCGGGCAGGCCGCTATCGAGCGGCTGGCCGCCGAGTGGGACCAGGTCGACCGGGCGGCCATGATCGGCTCCGGGCGACAGGCCCTGGTCGATTTGCGGGCGATGGGCGCCATCCTCGGCACCCGCGCTTGAGCCGGCGTCACAAAAACTTCACGAAATCGTCATACCATTCCCCCAACGATCAAACAGGGGGACGCATGTCTGCCAGCATTCTTGTCGTCGAAGACGAACCGGGCATCCAGGAACTGCTCAAATTTAACCTGGGCCAGCACGGTCACAAGGTCCAGGTCGCCAGCGACAGCGAAGAGGCCCTGCAGGCCATGCGCGGCGCCCTGCCCGACCTGATCCTGCTCGACTGGATGCTGCCGGGCATGGCCGGCGTCGATCTGGCCCGGCGTATCCGCGGCGACGGCCGGTTGAAGGACATCCCCATCATCATGCTCACCGCCCGGGCCGAGGAGGCCGACAAGGTGAAGGGCCTGGAGACCGGGGCCGACGACTACATCACCAAGCCGTTCAGCCCCAAGGAGCTGATGGCCCGAATCAAGGCCGTGCTGCGCAGGCGGGCGCCACAGATGACCGAAGATGCGGTCGAGATCGCCGGCCTCAGGCTCGATCCGGCCAGCCACCGGGTGTTCGGTCGCGAGCGGGCGATCGATCTCGGCCCCACCGAATTCCGCCTGCTCCATTTCTTCATGACCCACCCCGAGCGGGTCTATTCCCGCACCCAGCTGCTCGACCAGGTCTGGGGCGACCACGTCTTCGTCGAGGAACGCACGGTCGACGTCCACATCCGCCGCCTGCGCAGTGCCCTGGAGCCGACCGGCCACGATGGCCTGATCCAGACCGTGCGCGGCGCCGGCTACCGGCTGTCGGCCAGCTGACATAGAATCCTGGTTCCCAAAGCATCCAGGTTCGAAAAGCCGAACATGCTCGCCTTCTGGTGGCGCCCGCTGGTTTTCGCGGCCCTGCTCGCCCTGTTCGCTCTGCTGATCGGCGCCATCTTCGGCCGGGTCGGCGGCTGGATCGCGGTCTGCCTTGGGCTGGCCGGTCTGCTGCTGGTCCACCTCTACCAGCACTCCCGCCTGTTCGCCTGGCTGCTCAAGCCCGGCCGCACGCTGCCCAGCTCCGAAGGCCTTTGGGGCGAGACCTTCTATCGCCTGGACAAGCTGATGCGCAGCCACCTGGACACCGAACACCGGGTCAGCGCCGAACTCGACCAGATGCAGGAGGCGACCCGCCTGCTGCCCGACGGCGTGATCATCCTCGACACCCAGAACCGCATCCAGTGGTTCAACGAGGCGGCCCAGGCCATGCTGGCCCTGCGGCCGGAGCGCGACTTCGGACAGTTCATCACTTATTTGTTGCGTAGTTCCCGGTTCAACGAGTGGCTGTTGGGCGAGGAAAACGAAGTTTCGGCGGAGGCCCATGTCGGCGCAGCCGACGTGAAGCCCGCGTCAGCGGGCGGCCGCAGCCACTACACCCAGCCGCTGACCCTGCCCGCACCGGCGGCCAAGGAAAAGACCCTGAGCCTGCGCATGGTGCCGCTGTCGCACGAGCAGAAGATGCTGCTCGCCCACGACATCACCGAGATCGACCGGGTCGAGGCCATGCGCCGCGACTTCGTGGCCAACGTCTCGCACGAGCTGCGCACGCCGATCACCGTCATCGTCGGCTTCCTGGAAACTTTCGCCGAGATGGAAAAACCCGACCCGGCCCAGTTCAAGCAGCACGTCGCTCTGCTGCGCGAGCAGTCCGAGCGCATCCGCCGCCTGGTCGACGACCTGCTCACCCTGGCCCGACTGGAAAGCGACAACGACGTGCGCGACGCCCCGGTCGACGTGCCCGCCCTCTGCCGGCGCCTGCTGGAAGAGGCATGTTCGCTCAGCCACGGCCGGCACGACATCACTCTGGAGGCCGACTGCCGCGTCTGGCTGCTCGGCAGCGAACACGAGCTATACAGCGCCCTGACCAACCTGGTCAGCAATGCCGTGCGCTACACCCCGGAAGGCGGCCGCATCGCCATCCGCTGGCGCGAGCGGGAAGAAGGCGGCGCCGAGTTCTCGGTCACCGACAGCGGCGAAGGCATCGAGCCGCAGCACATCCCGCGCCTGACCGAACGCTTCTACCGGGTCGACCGCGGCCGCTCGCGCGCCACCGGCGGCACCGGGCTCGGGCTGGCTATCGTCAAGCACACCCTGCAACGGCACCAGGCCCGCCTGCGCATCGACAGTACGGTGGGCAAGGGCAGCACCTTCACCGCCTGCTTCCCGCCCGAGCGGGTCATCCCGCCGCTGCAGGCAGGCGTCGAGACAGCGCCGCAATCAAACGCGGCCTGATTGTCGTGTCCCCACGCGGCTTGCCTGCGCGTTGGGCCTGCGCCCAGATCGCCTCCGGAAAGTGCTTGTCGTCGGCAAAGCGCGGAATCACATGCCAGTGCACATGCGGCACCATATTGCCCAGACTGGCGAGGTTGATCTTGTCGGGCTGCATCACCTCTCTTACCGCTGACTCCACCGTGAACACCACGTCCATCAAGCGCTGCCGATCCTGTTCGGGCAGGTCGGTCATTTCTTTGATGTGGGCGTTGAGGATGACCCGGCAGAAGCCGGGGTAGGCGGGGTCGTTGACGAGGATGACTCGGCAGAAGGGGTCTTGCCAGAGGAGGTCTTGGTTTTCTTTGGTGCAGAGGGGGCAAATGGGCATAGATATGTACGAGTGAAGGTCTTATTTTGAGGTCTCTGTGTCGAGACAGTATTCGTCGCCATAAATTGATTGATATTTAATAATCAAGCGCGCTCTCTTGGTTGCATGCTCTACTTCTTCTGGCTTCGGCAAGTGCTCACCAATGAACTGCAACACCACTAAAGGCCGGTTTTCCTTTTCCGACATCATGTATCCATTTGCCACATAAGACACATGAGAATGGTAGTTGTATTGGGGAAATAGGATTTTGATGGCTTTGAGTAGTGGTTCTCCAGCTTCGCCGCTAATCGTTTGCCCGTCGACTTGAACAAAGAATAATTTAATTAAGGCCGGTCCAATTCCATTATTGATGAGATCAATTTGATATCGACTGGCATTGTCGTCTGAATGCGACCATGTTGTTAGGTGTGGTGTGACTGATAGCCTGTTATGGCGCCTTGCCACAGATGTTTGCCACCAAGTGATGCCAAATGCACACAGCGCAATAACTGCTGTAGCAATGTCGGCGATAGTTGCCCAGTCAATTCCACAATCTGTATCCATGGCCGTTACGCTCTAAACAAATAAGCTGTCTAGTTAGAGTGAAACGCAATCTGTCGAGACGCGCAACTCAAAAACGGTTCCAAATAATTGGTCCGCGGGGAAGGGGAGCTTTGTGTTCACGTCTGGCCTTCGGCCGGGGCCGCCCGGCAGCGGGCATACTTTCTTTGCTCGTGCAAAGAAAGTAGCCAAAGAAAGCACGCCCCGCTTCGCCGGCCTTCGGCTCCCCGATCTTGAGCCAAATGATTGGGCGGCTGCGTAACTCGCCCTTCGGGCTCAGACAGTACTCGCCGACATCCCCCAATCATTTGGCTCAAGATCGGCGGCTCAGAGGGGAGGGGTGAGTCAACTAACGTGCTGAATTCCCGCGAGCGGGAATGCCGTTTGTTTTGAGAGAGGGTCGGCGCGGTGCGCCGACCCTCTGTCTTTGGTCTTTAGGTTTTTTGTTTTGATTTTAATGTCCCCTCTGACGCCGCCGGTGACGATGGCGTCAGGCAGGGAAGCCGAAGGCCGGCGAAAGCTGTCTGAGCGAAGCGAGTTCTTTCGCCGCCTGCGTGGCGGCAGCGGCGCCGGGGTTTCGGCGGAAGCGGGGCGTGCTTTCTTTGGTTACTTTTCTTTGCACGAGCAAAGAAAGTGACGCGCTGCCGGGCGCCCCCGGCCGTAGACACAACGTGCACCTCTTTGTCTGCCTAAATTGCACGGCCCAACTCATGCGGTGTACGAACCCCGCATGACATCGGCTACTTGCAATCAAAATCCCAAGTGCAAGACCGAATCCACTTCACGCACCGCTCCCCCTCATAAACCACGCATTCGGGTTGGCAGCGCATGCATCCCGGTAGGCGGTCGCTGACATTCATCATGGGATTGACCTTGACGTCCTTGTTGAAGCGGGCAACTTCTTTGCCGGACTCGTCGACGATGGCCTTGCCGTCGGCGGAGATGCGCAGCATCACCTTCGGGGTTTCGAGTTGGGCCTTGGCGTTGTCGGCCAGGGCGGGGAGGCTGGCGAAGCCGAGGCTGAGGGCGAAGATGACGAACAACTGCCTTGCCAGATGCCGGATCATGATGGACTCCCTTGTGCGTGGTGGATGTTTCTTTCTAGCACAGGGGCTGCGCCGCACCGAGGCGGCGTGGCGCTAGGCGTTGCCCTTTTCCGCGGCGATCCTTCTCAGGGTCGGCACGGCCAGACCCGCCTGGTCGGCGTGCTGCAAGGCCCGTTTCAGGCGGGCCGGCGCGGTGCGGCCGGCGCAGGCGTGCAGGGGGTCGGCGTTGAAGGCTTCAAGCAGGCCCTGCATGAGCTTGAGCCGGTCCTGCTCGCGGCCGGTCAGCCAGTCTTGGATGTCGAGCACATCGGCGGCAACGGCCTCGGCCAGGTCACGATGTTGGTTCCAGAGGCCACCGACATCGCCGCCAACCACCAGGCCGGCGATGTTGCTGGTGAGGATATAGAGGTTCTTGCGCACCAGTTCCCACTCCAGGGCGGCGGCGTCGGCCAGGGTGCGGGCGGGCAGATCGAGGGCGCCCAGGGCCGTGACCAGACGGCCGGCGGCCGGGCCGAAGGCGGGCGAGGGCAACAGGGCCTTGGCGTCCATGCCCGTTTTCTTTTCGAACCAGACCGAGATGACCGTGGGCTCGACCAGCTTGTGGCCGATCCAGTCGCGCGGCAGCAGTTCGTTCTGCAACAGGCCGATGCGGCTTTTCCAAGTCGGCGGCAGGTTGGTGAGTACGCTGTGCAGATCGGCCTCGGCCACAGCGACCAGGACCAGTGCTGGTTCGGGCCATTTGGCGGCGACGATGTCCATGTCGTCGCCACGGTTGACCGGCACGACGGTGTGGCCGGTGCGCAATAAGCCGCCGGCGAAGACCCGGCCGAGCTGGCCCAGGCCGATGAGAACGATGCTCTTGTCCATGGCGATCCCCTTGTGCAATGAGGCGATTGTAAGGCCGCTTCCGACCCTTTGCTCAAGCCTAGTAGAATCATCGGCATTCATTTCGGGAGTAGCCTCATGCCGTTTACCGCACCTGCCATCAAGTCGTTCCAGCCGCCGCGCCGCACCCTGATGGGACCGGGGCCCTCCGATGTGCCCCAGCGCATCCTCGATGCCATGGCCCGGCCGACCATCGGCCACCTCGACCCGGCCTTCACCGACATGATGGAAGAGATCAAGCAGCTCTTGCGCTATGCCTTCCAGACTGGGAACAAGCTGACCTTTCCGGTCTCCGGTCCCGGCTCGGTCGGCATGGAGACCTGCTTCGTCAATCTGGTGGAGCCGGGCGACAAGGTCATCGTCTGCGTCAACGGCGTGTTCGGCGGTCGCATGGTGGAAAACGTCAAGCGCACTGGCGGCATCCCCGTGCTGGTGGAAGACGCCTGGGGCGAGCCGGTGAGCCTTAACAAGGTGGCCGATGCCTTCGCCGCCAACCCCGACGCCAAGGTGCTCGCCTTCGTTCACGCCGAGACCTCGACCGGTGCCCGGTCCGACGCCAAGGCCCTGGCCGAACTGGCCCGCAAGCATGGCGCGCTCACCATCATGGACTGCGTCACCTCGCTCGGCGGCATCCCGGTGCTGATCGACGCATGGGGCATCGACGCGGCCTATTCCGGCAGCCAGAAGTGCCTGTCCTGCACCCCCGGCCTGGCGCCGGTTACCTTCAGCGAGCGCGCCATCGCCAAGGTGCAGGCGCGCAAGACGCCGGTGCAAAGCTGGTTCATGGATTTGAACCTGGTGCTCGGCTACTGGAGCGGCGAGGGCCGCCGCACCTATCACCACACCGCGCCGATCAACCCGCTCTATGGCCTGCACGAGGCCCTGGTGATGCTGGCCGAGGAGGGCATCGAGAACGCCTGGGCGCGCCACCGCGCCATGCACGAGCGGCTGAAGGCCGGCCTCGCCAAGCTGGGGCTCAGGTTCGTGGTGGCCGAGGCTGCCCGCCTGCCCCAGCTCAACTCCCTCGCCATCCCGGCCGGCATCGACGATGCCGCCGCCCGCGGCCGCCTGCTCACGGAATTCAATCTGGAGATCGGCGCCGGCCTCGGCGCGCTCGCCGGCCAGATCTGGCGCATCGGCCTCATGGGCTACAGCGCCAAGCAGGCGAACGTCGACTATTGTCTGAAGGCGCTGGAGGCCGTGTTGGCCGTGGAGGCGCAGCCGGTCGCAGTCATCTGAACAGCAGCAGCGTGCCGCTGATCACCAGCAGCACGCTGATGCCACGTTTGAACCACTCTTGGTCGATACGCAGGTGGATGTGGCCGCCGAGGTAGAGGCTGACCGCCATTACCGGCAGCATCAGGGCGATCAACAGGCCGTTCTGCGGGCTGTACAGCCCGCTCGCCAGATAGCCGATCAGGCGGTTGGCGCCGTCGAGCATGAAGATGGTGGCGAAGGTCGCGCGGAACGCGGTCTTGTCCAGGCCGCGCAGGTGCAGGTAGACCACATAGAAGGGGCCGCCGGTGCCGAACAGGGTGCCGACCAGGCCGCCCAGGCTGCCGGCCGGTGCCGCCCAGAGCCGGCTATGGCCTTGGTGTGGCGCCGGCGCCAGCAGGGAATACACCGCATAGACGATGATCAGCGCGCCCATCACCCGGGTCAGCAGCGCGGCGTCCACCGTCTTGAACAAGTACAGTGCCGTGAGCACGCCGGCCAAAGTGAACGGCAGCAGCGGCAGGATTTCGCGCCAGACGATGGCGTGACGGTTCTTCAGGCCCTGGCTGGTGCTCGCCAGATAATCCAGCAGCACCACCATGGGCACCGCGCTGGCCAGCGGCACGCCGTCCAGCACCAGCAGCGGGATGGCGATCAGGCCCGAGCCGAAGCCGGCGACGCCGCGCACGACATAGGCGAAGGCGATGATCGCCGCGGCGTAGAGCAGATGCAGGTCGAAGGCGATCTCGAACATTCTGTTCACTCCACCCGGTTGGTCAGGATGCCGACGCCGTCGATCACCACCTGCACGGTGTCGCCGCTCTGGATCGGCCCGGCGCCGAGCGAGGTGCCGCAGCTGATGATGTCGCCCGGGCTCAGGCTCATGTCCTGCGAGATGCGGGCGACGACCTCGCGCGGCCGATAGAACATGTCGGCCACCGGATAGTTCTGTTTCTCCTCGCCGTTGACCAGCACCCGCACCGACAGGCCGTCCGGCTCGATGCCGGTGCGAATGCCGGGGCCGAAGGGGCCGAAGCTGTCGCAGCCCTTGGCCCGCGTCCACTGCACGAAGCTGGGGTCGCACTTGAGCCAGTCGCGGGCGGTGACGTCGTTCACGCAGGTGTAGCCGAAGATGTGCCCGGCGGCCTCGGCCACGCCAATGTTGCGGCAGGCCTTGCCGATGACGATGCCCAGCTCGCCTTCGAACACGATCTTGCCGTCATAGCCGGCCGGCCGGCGAATAGCCTCGCCCTCGGCCAGATAGCTGGTGTCGGCCTTGATGAAATACAGCGGGTGGGGCGGCTGGCTCAGGCCCTCGGCTTGGGCGCGCTGGTGGAAGTTGTTCCACAGGCCGATCAGCTTGCCCGGGGTCACCGGCGTCAGCAGCTTGACCGCGGTCAGGGGCAGGCGGACACCGGTGGCCAGCGGCCGGCCGAAGAGATCGCCGTCATGGACCTCGACTATATCGCCTTCCAGGGTGCCGATATGGGTCTTGCCTGCATGCGTGAAGCGAATCCAGTAGGCCATGATCTCCCCTATGTTTTGTTCGAGGCGCGTGTCGCCCAAGTTTAGACCAACCGGCCCCAAGCCGGGAACCGGCCGCGCTGCTTCAGCTTGAGGCGGGCTGGATGAAGGCATCCAGGGTATGGATCAGCTGCTCGATGTGCAGCGGTTTGGTCAGATAGGCATCGAAGCCGGCACCTTCGCCGCGTTTGACGTCGTCGGTGGTCGCGCTCGCGGTGAGGGCAATCACCGGCACGCCGGCCAGGCTGTCGAGGGCACGGATGCGCCGCAGGACCTCGAAGCCGTCCATGCCGGGCAGGCCGAGGTCGAGCAGGATCAGATCGGGCCGGTTTTGTGCCAGCAGCTCCAGCGCGGCCTCGCCCGAGGTGGCCAGCAGCACGGTCAGCTCGGGCCAGTGGTTGGCCAGGGTCTTTTCCACCAGCCGCATGTTGATCGCGTTGTCCTCGACATAAAGCACGGTGCCGCTACGGCGCACCGCCGGCGCCACCTTGGCCGACCCGGCCGTCGGACCGGCCGCGGGCGCCGGCTCGGCCGCGGCATGATCGAACTCGACCCAGAAGGTGCTGCCCTGGCCGAGGATGCTGTCCAGGCCGAGCGTGCCGCCCATCATCTCGGTCAGGCGCTTGGTGATCACCAGGCCGATGCCGGTGCCTTCCACCGGCCCCATCTCCGCGCCCAGCCGGTTGAAGGGCTCGAACAGCTCCTGCTGGCGCTCGGCCGGAATACCGGGGCCGGTGTCGGCCACGCTGATGCGCAGGCGGCCGTTCGGCATCGATTGGCAGCGTACCTGCACGCGGCCGTTGTCCCGGTTGTACTTGATGGCGTTGGAGCACAGGTTGAGCACGATCTGGCGCAAGCGGGTGAAGTTGGCGACCGCGGCCAAGCCGGCGCAGTCGTCGCTGGAAAACTCGATCTGGATGCCGCGTGCGCGCGCCAGGGGCAGCACCAGCGAGCGACATTCCTCGAACAGCTGGGCGACCGGCACCGTGCCGAGCGGGATGTCCAGGCGGCCGGCCTCGATCTTGGCCAGGTCGATGACATCGCTGATCAGGGCGAGCAGGTGGTTGCCGGCCTGGACGATCTCGCGGACGTTCTCCCGGTGTTCGGGATCGAGCTTGGGGTCGAGTTCGATCAGTTCGGCAAAGCCGATCACCGCGTTGAGCGGCGTGCGCAACTCGTGGCTCATGCTGGAGAGGAATTCCGATTTGGCCCGGCTTGCGCTTTCCGCCCGCTCCTTGGCCTCCTGCAGCTCCGCCACGGTGCGTTCCAGCTCGGCCGTGCGCTGCGCCACCAGCTGCTCCAGTTCTTCCCGGTATTGCTTGAGGCTGGCATCGCGCTGCTGCAGCTGGCGCAGCAACTCGTTGAAGCCGTCGGTGAGCAGGCCCAGTTCGTCCTCGGCCTCCCGCGTGGCACGGGCGCCGTAGTCGTGGGTGGTGGAGACCCGGCGCACGGTCTCGGTCAGGCGCATGATGGGCCCGGCCAGCATGCTGGCGAGCGGGTGAGAGATCAGCAGGGCCAGGACCAGGGCGGTGACCAGCACGATCAGGCTGATCAGGAGCACGCTGACGATCTGGGTGTAGAGCGGCGCCAGGCTGGTGGCCAGGACGAAAATGCCCAGGCGTTCGCCCTGGAACTCGACGACGCGGCAGAGCTGCATCTGGCCCAGGTCGAACCGGGTATAGGGGCAGCCGGCGAGCATCGCCGGCACGCTGCCATCCAGGGCGGCGTGCAGCGCCGCGCTGCCGCGGTAGGCCTGTTCGTTGAAGTAGTCGGCCAAGTGCCGGCCGTCATCGGTGTAGATGGCGGCGTAGAACACGTGCGCCTCCTGCCGCAGGGTGGACAGGGTCTGCCCGGCGGCCGAGCTGTCGCCGAACACGATGGCCGGCGCCAGGTTGTGGATCAGGATGGCCGACAGGCTGCTGTACTTTTCTTCCAGGCCGGCCTTGGCGTTGACCACGTCCTTCACCAGCGAGACGGCGGCGAACAGCCCGACCAGCGCGGTGCAGGCCAGCATGATGACCAGCCGCAGCTTTTTCTGGATGGGATAGGCCTTGAAGTCGGGCATGGCGGTCAGTCCGGATAGCTGGTGTATAGGGTACGCGCCAGCTTGAGCAAATGCGAACTCAATTTCAGGCCGGCCTGGTCTGCGGCCGCATGGCACCGATAAAGGCCACGTGGCATTGGCCGAGCTGCTGCAGGCCGGAGAGCCGCTGCACGGCCAGCCGGCGCTGATGCACGGTGTTGCCGACGATGCCGGCCAGCTGGCTGCCGAAGGGGTCTTCGCCCAGCACGCACAGCATCAGCTGTTCGCTCTTGGCCAGGGCGGCGGCCGGCCATTCGGTGAACTGGGCGAAGCGGTAGAGGAACACCGCCTTGAGCTGGTATTCGGCGCCGTCGGCCGCCCGCGCCGTCGCCTGGCCGAAGAGCGATCCGGCCAGCAGAACGGCAGCGAAGGCAACGACGGCCGAGCGCATGGTCAGAAGCGCCAGCGCGCCTGGGCGTAGAGGCTGCGCGGCACGTCGCTGGCCGCGCTGTCCTGGCCGGTGAACTCGAAGTGGCGATCGTCCAACAGGTTCTGGCCGACCAGGCTGAGTTCCAGGTCCTTGCGCGGCCGCCAGGCCAGACGCAGGTCGAGCCGGGTGTACGCCCCCACCGCATCGTTTTGCACGCGGCTGACGTAATACAGCATGGCGTCGAGGTCGAGCGCCGGCTGCAGTTGCCATTGCGAGTGCAGCTGGAACTGGTGTCGCGGCCCGCTGCCTTCGATCAGCGCCCGGCTCAGGCTGTCGCCGCTGCCCGGCTTGGGCCCGGCATCCAGTTGCAGCCGGGAGTAGCTGGCGCGCAGGCGCCAGTCCGGCGTCGCCTGCCAGACGCCGCTCAGCTCGAAGCCGTAGCTCTTGAGCCGGAACAGGTTGTCGAACACGTAGCGGGTGGCGCCGGCCGGCTCGAGCGAGCGGATATCGTCGTAGTCGTAATAGAAGGCGGCCGCATCGATATTCAGGTCGCCGTGCATCTGTTTACGCCAGCCCGCCTCGTAGGCGGTGAGCCGTTCCGAATCGAATGCCCGGCTGCCCTGGTAAGCCAGCGTCAGGAAGGGGGTCAGGTTGGTCAGCTTGAGGGTGATATCCCGGTCCGAGCGGGAAGGCGTGCGCACCGCGCGCGACCAGGCCGCCCACAGGGCCTGGCTGTCGTCCACCTGCCAGAGCAGGCGGGCGCTGGGCTGCGGTTCCATGCCGGTGTATTCGTTGTGCTCGAATTTGCTGCCAAGGGTCAGCGCAAGATCGGGTCGCAGCTTGATCTCGTCCTGCAGGAACAGGTTGTACAGTGCGGTGTCACCCTTGGGCTCGCTGAACGAGACGGTGTGCGAGCCGATGAGCTCGCCCGCGACCACCCGGTAGCCGCCGCCCCAGACGATCTCCTGGTTTTGTCCCAGGCGGAAGCGGTGCTGCAGGTCGAGGTCCCAGGTGTCGATGCGCTGGCGCAGCACGGCCTCGCGCCGCTCGGCGCGGTCGGCATAGAGCTGCACCTGCAGCTCGCCCTCGCCCAGCCGGCGCTGCCAGCGCGCCAGCAGATTGGCGCCATTCACCCGCGCCGTCTCCCGCACCAACACGTTGCCGATCACGGCCGGGGCGACCGTGACCGCGGTCTGGTCGACGTCGCCATCGTAGACATCGCCCTGCAGGCTGAACTGGTCGCGGCCGCTCAACGGGTTGTCCAGGCGGAAGCCGGCGCGCCGCATGGCCCAGCCGTCGTGGGCGTCCCGGCCTGGCGTGCCGATCGGGCTGCCGGCCTGATAGGGCGCGTGGTCGGTCAGCTCGAACGGCTCGCGCGCGTTCACCTTGGCGTAGCCGCGCAGATGCACGCCCTCGCCCAGGGTCAGGCCGTAGCGGAAGCTCGCCTCGTTGTCGTGGCTACCGGCGCGGATGCTGGCCAGGCCGCCCTGGGTGTCGGCCGCCTTCTTGGTGATGATGTTGATCACGCCGTTCACCGCGTTGGCGCCCCAGAGCGTGCCGCCCGGGCCGCGGATCACCTCGATCCGCTCGATATCCTCCAAGAGCGTGTCCTGCACGTCCCAGTAGACGCCGCCGAACAGCGGCGAATAAATGGTGCGGCCGTCCATCAGCACCAGAAGCTGGCCGGCCCAGCGCCCGCCCAGGCCGCGCACGCTGACCGACCACTTGTTGCCGTCGATCTGCGCCACGTGCACGCCGGGCGCCAGGCGCAGGGCCTCGGGCAGGCTGGTGAGGCCGGCACGCTGGATGTCCTCGGCGGTGATGACGGTGATGGCGGCCGCCGCCTCGGCCAGGCGCTGGCTCTTCTTGGCCACCGAGCTGATCTCGATGGCCATCAGCTCTTCCAGACTCAGTTGGGTGAGATCGGACGCGAGGGCATGGGCGTTGCCGGAAAAGGCGATGGCGCAGGCGGCGGCAAGGAGGCGTCGGGTCATGATCAAACGGAGATTTGAATTGCGATAGGGGTGTCCTATTTCACGGGCTCGGCCAGAGGCTGTCAAGCCAGGATCGGCCTGCCCCTGGCCGCAGCATCGGACAATAAAAAAGCCCCGCCGAAGCGGGGCTTTTGAGGGTGCAGGTCGGCTTGGGCGCCGATTTACATCATGCCCATGTCGCCCATGCCACCCATGCCGCCGGCCGGGGCCGCCGGCTTGTCTTCCGGATGCTCGGCCACCATGCAGTCGGTGGTGAGCATCAGGCCGGCCACCGAGGCGGCATTCTGCAGCGCGGTGCGGGTGACCTTGGTCGGGTCGAGCACGCCCATCTCGACCATGTCGCCGTACTCGCCGGTGCCAGCGTTGTAGCCGTAGTTGCCCTTGCCGCCCAGCACCTTGTTCACCACCACCGAGGCCTCTTCGCCGCAGTTATTGACGATTTGGCGCAGGGGCTCCTCGATGGCGCGCAGCACGATCTTGATGCCGGCGTCCTGGTCGTGGTTGTCGCCCTTGAGCTTGGCGATGGAGGAACGGGCGCGCAGCAGTGCCACGCCGCCACCGGGGACGATGCCCTCTTCCACCGCAGCGCGGGTGGCGTGCAGGGCGTCTTCCACGCGCGCCTTCTTCTCCTTCATCTCGACCTCAGTCGCGGCGCCGACCTTGATCACCGCCACGCCGCCGGCCAGCTTGGCCTTGCGCTCCTGCAGCTTCTCCTTGTCGTAGTCGCTGGTGGCCTCTTCGATCTGCTTGTTGATCTGGGCGATGCGCGACTTGATCGCGTCGGCGGAGCCGGCGCCGTCGATGATGGTGGAGTTTTCCTTGCCCACCTCGATGCGCTTGGCCTGGCCCAGGTCCTGCAGCGTGGCCTTCTCCAGCGACAGGCCCACTTCCTCGGCGATCACGGTGCCGCCGGTGAGGATGGCGATGTCTTCCAGCATGGCCTTGCGCCGGTCACCGAAGCCGGGGGCCTTGACCGCCACGGTCTTCAGGATGCCGCGGATGTTGTTCACCACCAGGGTGGCCAGGGCCTCGCCATCCACGTCCTCGGCGATGATCAAGAGCGGCCGGCCGGCCTTGGCCACCTGCTCCAGCACCGGCAGGAGGTCGCGGATGTTGGAGATCTTCTTGTCGTGCAGCAGGATGAAGGGGTTCTCCAACACGGCCATCTGCTTGTCCGGGTTGTTGATGAAGTAGGGCGACAGGTAGCCGCGGTCGAACTGCATGCCCTCGACCACCTCCAGCTCGTTCTGCAGGCCGGAGCCGTCCTCGACGGTGATCACGCCCTCCTTGCCCACCTTGTCCATGGCGTCGGCGATGATCTGGCCGATGCTGGCGTCGGCGTTGGCGGAGATGGCGCCGACCTGGGCGATCTCCTTGCTGGTGGTGCAGGGCTTGGAGATATTCTTCAGCTCGCCGACCAGGGTGGTCACGGCCTTGTCGATGCCGCGCTTGAGGTCCATCGGGTTCATGCCGGCGGCGACGAACTTCATGCCCTCGTTGACGATGGACTGGGCCAGCACGGTGGCGGTGGTGGTGCCGTCACCGGCCACGTCGGAGGTCTTGGAGGCGACCTCCTTCACCATCTGGGCGCCCATGTTCTCGAACTTGTCCTTCAGCTCGATCTCCTTGGCCACCGACACGCCGTCCTTGGTCACGGTCGGGGCGCCGAAGCTGCGCTCCAGCACCACGTTGCGGCCCTTGGGGCCCAGGGTGACTTTAACGGCGTCGGCCAGGATGTTGACGCCAGCGACCATGCGGTGACGGGCGGAATCGCCAAAACGTACGTCTTTAGCAGCCATTTGAAACTCCTTAACTCTTGTTCGTCATTCCCGCGAAGGCGGGAATCTAGTCATTGGGGGTTACTTCTAGTTCCGACATCACATCCGCTGCGCGGATAAGAGTCTTCACTGAAAGTAATTTTTGCCATTGGCAAAAATTACTTTTCGACAACGCCCATGATGTCTTCTTCGCGCATGACCAGGACTTCCTCGCCCTCGATCTTCACGGCCTGGCCGGCGTACTTGCCAAACAGCACGCGATCGCCGACCTTCACGTCCACGGGGATGTTCTTGCCGTTGTCGTCTTTCTTGCCGGGGCCGACGGCGATCACCTCGCCCTGGTCGGGCTTCTCGGTGGCGGTGTCGGGGATAACGATGCCGGAAGCGGTCTTACGCTCTTCTTCCAGGCGTTTAACGATCACGCGGTCGTGCAAAGGACGAATCTTCACGATTGCCTCCAAAATAAGCAGTTGAGTTCTTGGGTGGTAAAACGGCGGGGGCCAAGTGTTAGCACTCGGCCCCAACGAGTGCTAATGATAGGGACGGGGTTGGGGTATTTCAAGGCCGGCCGGCGCAGGGTGGGCCGACCGGCTAGATAAGTGAGCGCATGCTCACCGGCAATTCAATGCTTGGCGTGGCCCTCGCCGCCGTTGGCGCCGCGCTTTTCCGCAACCCGCCGCCGCAATTCCATGAAGTTGGCGCGAAAGTAGTTCGCCGCATCCGGCAACAGGCGGGCGGTGAAGGCCGGCATGCGCTCCAGCCACAGGCGAAAGCCGGGGCTACCGGCCATGGCGTTCAGGGCGGCCAGTTCGTCCGGCGTGAAGTTGTTCACCAGGTGCTTGATGTAGATCGCCTCCAGCTCGGGCGACTGAAAGGCCTCGAGCACGATGGCCTTGATCTCGGGGCTGCTCGTGCCCATGCCGCGGGAAAAGGCCTCGATCATCTGCGGCCGGTCGATGTTCATCCAGGCGTTGTAAAACTGGCGGGCCGCCGCCTCGGGGTCGGTGTCGACCGCCCAGGCCGGGGCGGCAAGGGCGAGGGACAGCATAATAATCAGTGTGCGCATGCGGGGTTCCTGCATTGATTAATGGGGAATGAATCAACTTTACACCCCTCTCCCTCAGGGAGAGGGTGGCGAAGCCGGGTGAGGGCGTGGGCGCCGCAAGGCGCCCTGGCGGGCGCTCCCTCACCCTGCCCTCTGATGGACC
Organism: Sulfuritortus calidifontis; assembly: GCF_003967275.1. Classification (NCBI taxonomy): domain Bacteria; kingdom Pseudomonadati; phylum Pseudomonadota; class Betaproteobacteria; order Nitrosomonadales; family Thiobacillaceae; genus Sulfuritortus; species Sulfuritortus calidifontis. Next base: position 2,557,660 of record NZ_AP018721.1, on the reverse strand, counting down.
CCCTACCCTTAGGTATCCCGGTGGGAGAGGGTGAAATACATCCCGTTCGGGTCGGCGATTAAACCAGTTCCCTTTCCAATACCGACCCCAGGCCTCTTAAATTCAAATTCCCTTGCCGTTTGACAGTGGCCGAGAAGGACGGGCACAGGCCAGCCTGCTCAAGGCGCAAGATAGCTTGGCTGCGGGAGCGGCAGCCAAAATCACCAATGCTTGCGCCACCGCGCGTGCAGCTACCGGAAATGTAGGTTGGCCTGCCGTCCTTCTCGATGAACAAAAGCACCCAGACTTCATCTTGAGCCGCGTTCATCGGGGCCTGGTAGGTGCGGCCATATTTGGGGTGTTTGAACTCGCCATCGTAGGGGTGGTGCGCGCAAACCTCCTCCCACTCGAAGCTGGCCAGTTCGGCAAGGTCGATTGCCTTCGCTTGGGCCTGCACGGCGTTGCCAAGCCGGTAACGGAAGAGCGCCTCATGGAATGAGGAGGGAAGCAGCAACACATCCCACGCCACCCAGCCCACGGCAATCACGATGAGTACCGCTATCGCCAACGCGCCCCGTCGAAGTTTTGAGGTGCTCATAGGAAACTCGCTTTGAAGATGGCTAAGGAACCTCTGAAAAAGTCCGATTTCGTCATGCCCGCGCAGGCGGGAACCTAGAAAGATAAATAAACTGGATGCCCGCCTGCGCGGGCATGACGGCTTAATCAGGCCTTCCCTAAGGTAATACGACACAGGACTACCCCTTTTTTAGTACCGGCCCGGCGCGTGATGTAGATCAATGCACCGCCTGCCGCCGCTGCCTAGACTATACCGTCGATTTCCTGATCGATTAGGAAAGCCGCCATGCGCATCGCCCTCGCCGTTGCCCTCGCCCTGGCCGCCAGCGCCGCCCAGGCCCTGGCCCCGCTGCCCGAGCTGCCGCCGCCCCCGGCCGACAACCCCATGAGCGCGGCCAAGGTGGCGCTGGGCCGGCAGCTCTTTTTCGAGCCGCGCCTGTCGCTCGACGGCACCGTCTCCTGCGCCTCCTGCCACGATGTCATCAAGGGCACCGGCGTCGATGGCCGCGCCACCTCGGTCGGCGTCGCCGGCAAAACCGGCAGCCGCAACGCGCCCACCGTCTGGAACGCCGCCTTGCTGAATACCCTGTTCTGGGACGGCCGCGCCGCCAGCCTGGAAGAGCAGTCCAAGGGCCCGCTGATCAACCCGGTGGAAATGGCCATGCCCGACCACAAGGCCGTCGTCGCGCGCCTGAAGCAGATCCCCGGCTACACCCGGCAGTTCGCCGCCGTCTTCGGCGGGGCCGACCCGCTCACCATCGACAACGTCGCCCGCGCCATTGCCGCCTACGAGCGCACCCTGCTCACGCCCGACAGCCCGGTCGACCGATACCTCAAGGGCGACAAGCAAGCCCTCTCGCCCCAGGCCCGGCAGGGCATGCAGTTGTTTCAAAAGCTGCGCTGTGTCGGCTGCCACTCCAGCCCCACCTATGCCGGCTACGTGCGAATCCCCGGCGCCATCTTCTACCCCTGGAACCTGCAGCGCTTCCCCTATTTCAAGGGCAGCCGCTACGACAGCAAGTACGAGCTGACCAAAGACCTCGGGCGGTTTGAAGTGACCAGGCGGGAGAAGGACAAGCACATGTTCCGCATCCCCTCCCTGCGCAATGTCGAGCTGACCGGCCCCTACATGCACAACGGTAAGGTGCCCAACCTGGAAGAGGCCGTGCGGGTGATGGCCAAGACCCAGCTTGACAAGGAGCTGAAGGAGGAAGAGGTGCAGGCCCTGGTCGCCTTCCTCAAGGGGCTGACCGGGCGCCTGCCCAAGCAGGAAAGGCCGGCGCTGCCGGCGGAGCGCCAACCTAGGGCTCACCCCCTTCCCTTCTGCAGGGCTGACTGCCCACCCAGGCGAGCCCTCACAGGACCCAAGCCTGGTCAACCGGGGTGACCGGCGCCGCCGGGGCGTTCAGCGCCAAGAGCCCGGGCCGTGCCTCGGGTACGCGCATCGCCCGGCCACGCCTCCAATTCCACCGACAACTTCCTGCGCCAGTTCGGGTGCTCATCCACGGTGCCGGGCAGGTTGGCCTGCTCGGTCTCGCCCAGCATGTCTTCGGCCTGCACGATGAATAGCTGGGCCGGGCTGCGGGCGAGGCGTTGGTGGATGGCCTGGATGAGCTCGGGCGTGAGCTCGGGCACCTGGGCCGGGTCGGCCGGCACGCCCTCGGGCAACAGGCCGTCGCGTTCCAGGGCCTGCAGCAGACGCCAGCGGTCGGCCTCGCGGCCGGCGATCTGCGATGCGCGCAGGTGTTCGCTGGGGTAGAGCTGCAGTTGTTCGCGCAGGGTGATGTCTCCGCCCTGCCAGAAGCCTTTGAGCGTGGCCAGGTCGTGGGTGCTGGCGGCGACCAGGCTTTGTGCGGGAAAGTGGCCGGGGGCGCGGAAATGCCCGTCCGGTTCGCGCTCGAAGTAGAACAGCTTGTAGGACAGCACGCCGTATTCGTGCAGCTTGTGCCGCACCTCGTCGGGCACGGTACCCAGGTCCTCGCCGATGATGAGGCACTGGTTGCGCAGGCTTTCCAGGGCCAGGATGCCGAGCAGGTCGGCAAACGGGTAGCTGAGGTAGGCGCCCGCGTCGCCCTGCATGCCGGGCGGCACCCAGTACAGGCGCATCAGGCCCATGACGTGGTCCAGGCGCAGGGCACCGGCGTGACGCATGTTGGCGCGCAGGGCGGCGATGAAGGGGGCGTAGCCGGCCTCTCTCAGGCGGTGCGGAATCCAGGGCGGCAGGCCCCAGTCCTGGCCGCGCGGGTTGAAGTCGTCCGGCGGGCAGCCGGTGCGCGCCTCCAGCGCGAACAGCTCATGGTGCGCCCAGGTCTCGGCCCCGCCCTTGTCGACGCCCACCGCCAAATCCTGATACAGGCCGATGCCCAGGCCCAGCCGCTCGGCCTTCGTGCGCAGCTCGGCAAGCTGGTCTTCGGCCAGCCATTGCAGGTATTCGAAGTATTCGATGCGTTCGGCATGCGCGGCGGCGAAGGTCTGCACCTCGCGCGAATTCGGGTCGCGCCAGGCCTCGGGCCAGACCGGCCAGCCCCAGAGGGTGGCGTCGTGCGCATGCAGGTGGGCCTGCAGGGCCTGGTAGAGCGCGAAGCGGCGCAGGTCTTCGCCATGCGTCTGCTGGAAGGCGCGGAAGGCCTTGGCCCGCGCCGTGTGTTGCGCCAGGTGGCTGGTGCGGAAGTGGTGATAGAGCAGGGGCAGGATGCGGCCCTTGGCCTCGGCCACGCCGGCGTAGTCGACCAGCTCGGCCGCGCGCAGGCCTTGCAGTTTGGCCTGGAAGGCGGGCTCGGCCAGCGCCGCCCGGGCCTCGGCGCAGTCGGCGAACTCGGGCACGGCCTCGACGTCGAGGTAAAGGGTGTTGACGAACTGCCGGCTGGACGGGCTGTAGGGGCTGATGTGCAGCGGGTTGTGCGGGTAGAGCGCATGCAGCGGGTTGACCCCGACGCAGGCGGCGCCGTTTTGCGCGGCCCAGGCGAGCAACCGGCCCAGATCGCCGAAGTCGCCCATGCCCCAGTTGCGCCGGCTGCGCACACCGTAGAGCTGCACCGACAGGCCCCAGACCCGGCCACCCTCGCCCAGGCAGGCGGGTTGATGGCAGCGGCGGGGGTGGACGATGAGGGGCAGGCCATGTGCGCCGTCGGGCAGGTCGATCTCCAGCCGGTGATAGCCGGGCGCGCCGAGGGGCGGCAGATAGAGCCGGTATCGGCGCCAGGGCGCGCCATCGAGTTCGCGTGCCTCGCCCTGTTCCAGCGCGGCCGGGGTGAACTGGCCGTGCAGGCGGTGGCCGTCTTCCTGGGTGAGGCGCCAGGTGCACACCCGATCGGCCGCGCGCTCGGGCAGGTGCAGGTCAAGCTCGATCGGAGTGTCGAGCGGCGCCACCCGCACCGGCGGCAGCCGGCGGCGCCAGGTCGCTTCCTGCCAGCCTTGGCTGGCCGCCGCGCATTCGGCCTCGCTCGCGCAGGCGATGCCCATGGCCTCGAGCAGGGCGCGCCGCGTGGCGTCCGAGGTTTCGTGGCGGTGGCCCCAGATGTCGTAGTAATCGGGCAGGATGCCGACGAGTTCGCAAAGTTGGTGCAAGGCGGCGCTCATGCGCGCGGTCTCCCTGTGGGTGATGCCCGATCTTGGCGCGGGCAGATGACAATGCCGTGGCGATCGGGGCCGGCTGTTATCCTATCGCCATTCCGTTCAGTGTGAAGCAGATCGTGAGCAACCGCGACTGGATCGAGCGCAGCCGCGCCGCCTTGTGGCATCCCTGCACCCAGATGAAGCAAATGGAGGCGACCCCGCCCCTGCCCATCGCGCGCGGCGAAGGGCCCTGGCTGATCGACTATGAAGGCCGGCGCTATCTCGACGCGATCTCCTCCTGGTGGGTGAACCTGTTCGGCCATTGCCACCCGCGCATCAACGCCGCCCTGCGTGACCAGCTCGAGCGCATCGAGCACGTCATCCTGGCCGGCGGCACCCACGCGCCGGTGGTGGAGCTGTCCGAGCGCCTGGCCAGGCTCACCGGCCTCTCCCATGCCTTCTACGGTTCGGACGGCGCCTCGGCCACCGAGATCGCGCTGAAAATGAGCTTCCACTATTGGCGCAACAGCGGCCGGCCGCAGAAGACCGGCTTCGTCAGTCTGCAAAACGGCTATCACGGCGAGACCCTGGGCGCGCTGTCGGTGACCGACGTGGCGATCTTCAAGGACACTTACGCCCCGCTCCTGCGCCAGACCCACCAGGCCATGAGTCCGGACTGGCGCCTGGCCGAGCCGGGCGAGACGGCCGAGGCCTATGCCCTGCGCGCCGCAGCCGACTTGGAGCGCTACCTGGCCGAACACGCCGAAACCACGGCGGCGCTGATCGTCGAGCCCCTGGTCCAGGGCGCCGCCGGCATGGCCATGTACCACCCGGTCTACCTGCAACAGGCGCGCGCCCTGTGCGACCGCTATCAGGTGCATCTGATCGCCGACGAGATCGCGGTGGGCTTCGGCCGCACCGGCACCCTATTCGCCTGCGAGCAGGCGCCCTCACCCGGCCCTGCGGGCCACCCTCTCGCGGTGGGAGAGGGGAACATCGCAGCGACGCGGGTGGCGGACATCGCCGACATCGTCTGCTTGTCCAAGGGCATCACCGGCGGCTATCTGCCGCTGTCGGCGGTGCTCTGCCGCGACGCGATCTACGCCGCCTTCTATCACGACGACAGCGCGCGCGGCTTTCTCCACTCGCATTCCTACACCGGCAACCCCCTGGCCTGCCGGGCGGCGCTGGCGGTGCTGGACCTCATCGAGGGCGGCAAGGTGATCGAGGCCAACCGCGACAAGGCCGCCCGCTTCACCGCCCTCCTGGCCGAGGTGGCCGCCCACCCGCGGGTGGCGCACTTCCGCCAGGCCGGCATGATCTGGGCCTTCGACGTGAAGGGTGCCGGCCCCGGCTTCGCCCGCGCCTGGCATGCCCAGGCGCTTGAGCTGGGGGTGTTCATGCGGCCGATCGGCCATTCAGCCTATTTCATGCCGCCCTACGTCATCGGCGAGGGCGAGATGCAGCTGATGGCACGGGTGGCGGCAAAGCTGTTGGATACCGTCCAGGCGGGGCCGGCCCTGGCGTGAATTGCCTAGCCGAAATAGTCCAAATGCACGATAGGCGGCCTATTTTCAGCGGCCCGCGCTTTGGCTAAGATGCGACTGCAACCTGAGTCAGGTGCATCCATTTCCTAGGAGAACATGATGAAAGCGATCCTTACCGCCGCCGCCCTGGCCCTGAGCCTGGCCGCCGGTTCCGCTGGCGCCAGCCAGGCCCTGGCCCAGAAGTATGCCTGCATGAGCTGCCACCAGGTCGACAAGAAGGTGGTCGGCCCCGCCTTCGGCGACGTGTCCAAGAAGTACAAGGGCAACGCCAAGGCCGAGGCCACCATCGAAGGCGTGATCAAGAACGGCAGCAAGGGCGCCTGGGGCCCGGTGCCGATGCCGCCCAACCCGCAGGTCCCCGCGGCCGATGCGGCTGCGATCGCCAAGTGGATCCTGTCGCTGTAAGTTCGGCGCGATCCCGAAAAAGGCCGGCTTGTCCGGCCTTTTTTGTTGCCGGCGCGGGGCGGCCGCCTGTCTCGGCCCACGGGGCTTTATGGTATAAATCGAGCCGTTGAAACCTAGACAGACAGGCCCCCGAGCATGCGCTATCCCATCGTTTCCGCTTTGCTGGTCACCCTGATCGCCGTCGCCGGCTGCAGCCCGAAACCCGAGGTCGGCAGCGAGGTGATCAAGATCGGCTCGGTCGCTCCCCTGACCGGGCCGCAGGCCCACCTGGGCAAGGACAACGAGAACGGCGCCCGACTGGCGGTGGAGGAGATCAACGCCAAGGGCCTCAGCCTGGGCGGCAAGCCGGTCAAGCTGGAACTGATCGGCGAGGACGACCAGGCCGATCCCAAGACCGGCACCGTGGTGGCCCAGAAGCTGGTCGACATGGGCGTGGCCGGCGTCATCGGTCACCTCAATTCCGGCACTACCATCCCCGCCTCCAAGATCTACGCCGATGCCGGCATCCCGCAGATCTCGCCCTCGGCCACGGCCATCGCCTACACCGCCCAGGGTTACAAGACCGCCTTCCGGGTGATGACCAACGACGAGCAGCAGGGCAAGGTGCTCGGCCAGTTCGCGGTGCACTCGATGGGCGCGAAGCGGATCGCCATCATCGACGACCGCACCGCCTACGGCCAGGGCCTGGCCGACGAGTTCGAGAAGGCGGCCAAGGCCGCCGGCGCCAGCGTGGTCGCCCGCGAATTCACCAGCGATCGCGCGACCGATTTCACCGCCATCCTCACCTCGATCAAGAGCAAGAACCCGGATGTCGTGTTCTTCGGCGGCATGGACCCGCAGGGCGGCCCCATGGCCCAGCAGATGAAGCGCCTGGGCCTGAGCGCCAAGTTCCTCGGCGGCGACGGCATCCAGAACGGCAACTTCATCAAGCTGGCCGGCGCCGAGGCCGAGGGCACCGTGGCCTCGCTGCCCGGCCTGCCGCTCGACGCCATGCCCGGTGGCGCCGGCTTCAAGCAGCGGTTCGAGGCCAAGTTCGGCCCGATCCAGGTCTACGCCCCCTATGCCTACGATGCGGTCTATGTGCTGATCGAGGCCATGAAGCGGGCCGACTCGGCCGAGCCGGCCAAGGTGGTGGCCGAACTGCCCAAGACCGATTTCGAGGGCGTGACCGGCCGCATCCGGTTCGATGCCAAGGGCGACACCACCGGCGGCGCCGTCACCCTGTACCAGGTGAAGAACGGCGCCTGGGTGGTGCTGGAAACGGTCAAGTAAGTCATCGGTCGGCAGTTTGCAGTCGGCAGCGGTGAAGCCTTGACTGCCGACTGACTCGCGCCGGCTGCCCACTCCCGATGGATATCTTCGTTCAGCAACTGATCAACGGCCTGGTCCTCGGCAGCATCTATGCCCTGGTCGCCCTGGGCTACACCATGGTCTACGGCATCCTGGAGCTGATCAACTTCGCCCACGGCGAGGTGACCATGTTCGGCGCCATGGTGGCGCTGGCGGTGATCGGCGCGGTGATGGGCGTGGCGCCCGAGCTGCCCGGCATCCTGATCGTGCTGGCCGGTGTGCTGGTGGCGATCCCGGTCTGCATGCTGCTCGGCTTTTCCATCGAGCGCCTGGCCTATCGGCCGCTGCGCAACGCCCCGCGCCTGGCGCCGCTGATCACCGCGATCGGCCTGTCCATCGTGCTGCAGAACGTCGCCATGCTGATCTGGGGCCGGCAGTACATCGCCTTCCCGCCGCTGCTGCCGAAAGGGCAGTACGAGGTGCTCGGCGCCCACATCAGCAACCTGCAGATCTTCATCGTGGCGCTTTCGCTGCTGGTCATGCTCGGCCTCTGGTTCATGGTCAAGCGCACCCGCCTGGGCCGCGCCATGCGCGCCACCGCGCAGTCGCGCGAGGTGGCCCAGTTGATGGGGGTGAACGTCAACACCGTGATCGCCGCCACCTTCGTCATCGGCTCGGCCCTGGCGGCGGTGGCCGGGGTGATGGTCAGCGCCTATTACGGCCTGGCCCACTACTACATGGGTTTTTTGCTCGGCCTGAAGGCCTTTTCGGCCGCGGTGCTGGGTGGCATCGGCAACATTGCCGGCGCCATGCTGGGCGGCCTTTTGCTCGGCGTGATCGAGGCCCTGGGCGCCGGCTATATCGGCGATCTGACCGGCGGCTTCCTCGGCAGCCATTACCAGGACGTGTTCGCCTTCTTCGTGCTGATCCTGGTTCTGGTGTTCCGGCCCTCGGGCCTGCTCGGCGAGCGGGTGGCCACGCGTGCATAAAACCGATCTCGCGCAGCGAAACCGCGGCCCCCTCGCCCCGCCGGGGAGAGGGCAGGGGTGAGGGGCGCGATCATGCCCGTCGTCAAATTCCTTCGCCAGCGCCCGCAGCTCACGCTGCTGCTGCTCGCCATCCTGCTCGCGGTGCTGCCCTTCCTGGTCGGCGCCAGCCTGGGCAAGAGCTGGATTCGCGTGCTCGACTTCGCCCTGCTCTATGTCCTGCTCGCGCTCGGCCTGAACATCGTGGTCGGCTATGCCGGTCTGCTCGACCTGGGCTACATCGCCTTCTACGCCCTGGGCGCCTATCTCTATGCCTGGCTGGCCAGCCCGCACTTCGGCCTGCATCTGCCGTTCTGGGCCATTCTGCCCTTGGGCGCGCTGCTCGCCGGCCTCTTTGGCGTGCTGCTCGGGGCGCCGACTTTGAGGCTGCGCGGCGATTACCTGGCCATCGTCACCCTGGGCTTCGGCGAGATCATCCGCATCTTCATGAACAACCTGAACGCGCCGGTGAACATCACCAACGGGCCGCAGGGCATGAACCTGATCGACCCCATCGCCTTCGGCGATTTCGCCTTCAAGGGCACCCACCACGTCTTCGGTATCGCCTTCAGTTCGGCCCACCTCTATTACTACCTGTTCCTCGCCTGCGTCCTGCTCGCCATGCTCATCGCCCTGCGCCTGCAGGATTCGCGCATCGGCCGGGCCTGGGCGGCGATCCGCGAGGACGAGGTGGCCGCCGCGGCCATGGGCATCAACACCCGCAACGTGAAGCTGCTGGCCTTCGCCATGGGCGCGGTATTCGGCGGCCTGGCCGGCGGCCTGTTCGCCGCCTTCCAGGGCTTCATCAGCCCGGAGAGCTTCGGCCTGATGGAGTCGATCATGGTGCTGTGCATGATCGTGCTCGGCGGCATGGGCAACATCCCCGGCGTCATCCTCGGCGCCGTGCTGCTCACGGTGCTGCCCGAGGCCCTGCGCTACATCGGCGACGCCCAGCGCGCCCTGCTCGGCCATGTCGCGGTCGACCCGGCCGACCTGCGCATGCTGCTGTTCGGCTGCGCCCTGATCCTGATGATGCTGTTCAGGCCCGAGGGCCTGCTGCCCTCGCGCCGGCGCCAGCGCGAGCTGCACCCGGAGGAAGGCCCGGGCGAACACGCGAGCCTGTATGACAGCCGGGGTTGAGGCGATGGAACTGCTCGAGGTCGAACGGGTGGGCAAGCGCTTCGGCGGCCTGGCCGCGCTGGACGAGGTCTCGCTCAGCGTGCGCCAGGGCGAGATCTACGGCCTGATCGGCCCCAACGGCGCCGGCAAGACCACGCTGTTCAACTGCATGACCGGCCTGTACAGCGTCAGCTGCGGCGAAATACGGTTCAATGGCAACGCCATCCACAATCGCAAGCCGCACGAGATCGTGCGCCTGGGTTTTGCCCGCACCTTCCAGAACATCCGCCTGTTTCCCAACATGACCGCGCTGGAGAACGTCATGGTCGGGCGCCACGTGCGCAGCCGTGCCACGGTGCTCGGTGCGATGCTGCGCGGGCGCCGGACGCGGGCGGAGGAGGCGGCGATCCGCGAGCGGGCGCAAGCGCTGTTGCACTTCGTCGGTCTCGGGCGCAAGGGGCGCGCCCTGGCCAGCCATCTGGCCTACGGCGAGCAGCGCCGGCTGGAGATCGCCCGGGCCCTGGCGACCGAGCCCAGGCTGCTGGCACTGGACGAGCCGGTGGCCGGCATGAACCCGACCGAGCGCCGGCAGATGGCCGACTTCTTCCGCAAGCTGCGCGACACCGGGCTCAGCCTGCTCCTGATCGAGCACGACGTGAAGCTGGTCATGGGCCTGTGCGACCGGGTGGCCGTGCTCGACTACGGCAGGAAGATCGCCGAGGGCACGCCCGAGGCGGTGCAGCGCGACCCGGCGGTGATCGCGGCCTATCTCGGCACGGGGGCGGCATGAGCCTGCTCGAAGTCAAAGACCTCAAGATCCACTACGGCGGCATCCAGGCCGTGCGCGGCATCGAGCTTAAGGTCGAGGAGGGCGAACTGGTCTGCCTGATCGGCGCCAACGGGGCCGGCAAGAGCAGCACGCTCAAGGGCATCGTCGGCCTGGAGCCGCATGGCGGCGAGGTGCGTTATGCCGGCGCGAGCCTCAAGGGCCGGCCGACCCACCGCATCGCCGCCGCCGGTGTCGCCCTGGTGCCCGAGGGGCGCGGCATCTTCCCCCGCCTGACCGTGGCCGAGAATCTGGCCATGGGCGCCTTCACCCGGCGCGACCAGGCGGCGGTGCGGGCCGACCTCGACCATGTCTACGGCCTGTTCCCCCGCCTTTTGGAACGCCGGCAGCAGACCGCCGGCCTGCTCTCCGGCGGCGAGCAGCAGATGCTGGCCATCGGCCGCGCCCTGATGAGCCGGCCGCGCCTGTTGCTTTTGGATGAGCCGAGCATGGGCCTGGCCCCGCTCATGGTGCAGAAGATCTACGAAACGATCCAGATGGTGGCGCGCGAAGGCGTGACCATCCTCCTGGTCGAGCAGAACGCCCACCTCGCGCTCAAGCTGAGCAGCCGCGGCTATGTCATGGAGAGCGGGGCGATCACCCTGTCAGGCCCCAGCGCCGAGCTGGCCGCCAACCCGCAGGTGCGGGCGGCCTATCTGGGCGAATAAAACCGATAAGCGCGTTTTTCGGTGATGGCCAGGTTCAGCGGTACATCCCAGGGGTCGTAAGGCACCGCCGGCACGTGCTGGCAGTCGAAGGCGACGCCGACCAGGCGCGGCCGGCGCCAGCGGCGACGGCGATGCAGGAAGGCCAGGCTGGCGTCATAAAAGCCGCCGCCCATGCCGATGCGATAGCCCTGATCGTCGAAACCCAAGAGCGGCACGAAGACCAGATCCAGTTGGGCGATGCGCAGCCGCTTGTCGCTGCGGTCGTGGTATTCCGGGATGCCGAAGCGGTTGAGGCTCCAGTGCTGGGGTTTTTCGCCCAGGCGGGTGAACCACAGTTTCTTCAGCGCGCGCAAGGGCAGCTGCGGCAGGTAGCAGTCGACGCCCAGGGCGCGGGCGCGCTCGAGCAGGGGCAGGATGTCGAGCTCGCCCTGGTTCGGGATGTAGAAGCCGATGCGGCGGCCCTGGCGCAGCAGACGCAGATGCAGGGCGCGGCGGACGATGCGCCGGGCGGCAAGCTGGCGCTCCGCCCGGCCGACGGCATTGCGCGCGCGGCGCAGCTGGCCGCGCAGGGTCTTCTTGTCGGGAATGGCGCTGGTGTTCATGGTGAGGAAGACGCCCCGCGCACGCCGTCCAGTGCGCAATCTCGAACCCAGGGGTTCGAGGTTGGCCGCAGCGCACCCGCCTCAGGCACATGGGACGAAGCCACGCGCACACCAGCGGATCTCGAGCCGCAGCCGGCGCATACGCATCGGTTCAGAGATACGCGCACCTCGCGAACGCAGCAGGGCGTCAGAACAGATTATCTTGCTCGGCCAGGGCGTTGTCGAGCAGGCCGTTGAGCCGGTCGATCCGCTCCTGGGCGGCGTCGGGGTCGAGGTCGCCGCCCTTGCCGCTGAGATAGTCGTGGGCGATGTTGAGCGCGGCCATGATGGCGATGCGCTCGATGCCGATGACCTTGCCGCTCTCGCGGATCTCGCGCATCTTCTTGTCGAGGAAATTGACCGACTGCATCAGCCCGGCCTTCTCGTCCTCCGGGCAGGAGATGCGAAACTCCCGGCCCATGATGGTGACGTCGAGGCTGACGTTCTTGGAATTGGCCATCGCTATTCTTCGGGCAATTGGTTGAACAGGCTTTCAACCCGGGCGCGCGCCTCGGCCAGGCGCTCGGTCAATTGCTTGTTGGCGTTTTCCATGGCCAGCACCTGCTGGCGCAGGCGCAGATTTTCCTCGCGCGCGGCCTGGTAGCGGGCGATCAGTTGCGACAGCTTGGTTTCGAGAGAATCGAATTGTTCGAGCATCGAGGCGATATTTTCCGGCTCTTTTGCGGCAAGATGGCGCCGAAACGGGTTGGCCACACTATAATCGGCGTTAATTTTCGCCGTCAATGGCTTGTTTTGGCGGATTTTTTCTCTTTACCCAAGCGTTGTAATTTGGACAGCAAAAACCTCTATCTCCGGCTGCTCGCCTATGTCCGCCCGCATTGGCGGATGTTCGCCCTGTCCATCGCGACCATGGTCATTATGGCGGCCACCGAACCGGTGCTGCCGGCGCTGATGAAGCCCATGCTCGACGGCAGCTTCGTCAGTCGCGACCTCGACGCCATCCGCTGGATCCCGCTCGCGCTGATCGCGCTGTTCCTGGTGCGCGGCGTGGTGATGTTCATCTCCAATTACGCCATGGCCGATGTCGGCACTCGGCTGGTGATGGATCTGCGCCGGGACATGTTCGACCGCTTGGTGATGCAGCCGACCCGCTATTTCGACGACGCCACCACCGGGCATCTGGTGTCCACCCTGGCCTTCAACGTCACCCAGGTGACCCAGTCGGCCACCGTGGCCCTGACCTCGGTGGTGCGCGACAGCCTGACCATCCTCGGTCTGGTCGGCTGGATGTTCTACATCAACTGGCGCCTGGCCCTGATCACCCTGGTGCTGGTACCTGCAGCAGGCTGGGTGTTCAGCGTCATCAGCCGCCGGCTGCGCAAGACCAGCCGGCTGATGCAGCAGAATCTGGGCGACATCACCCATGTGCTGGAAGAGAGCATTGCCGGCCACAAGGTGATCAAGGTGTTCGACGGCCAGGACTATGAGCGCGGCCGCTTTTTCGAGGCGATCAACCAGGCACGCAAGTTCGCCATGAAATCGGCGGTGGCGGCTTATGCCCACAGCCCCATCCTGCAGATGATGGCCGCCTTCGCCCTGGCGGCCATCGTCTACGCCGCCACTATGCAGGCGGCGGCCGACCAGACCACGGTCGGTGGTTTCGTCTCTTTCATCACCGCCATGCTGCTGATCGCCGCGCCGATGAAACGGCTGTCCAGCGTCAACGAGGCGATCCAGCGCGGCCTGGCGGCGGCCGAGGACGTCTTCCGCCTGCTCGACCAGGCCGGCGAACCCGACACCGGCCGGCAGGAGATCGGCCGGGCCAGGGGCGAACTGCGCTTCGAGGATATCGCCCTCACCTACGACAGCAAGTCGAGCCCGGCGCTGGACGGCATCGACCTCGTCGTCGAACCCGGCGAGACCGTGGCCCTGGTCGGCCCCTCGGGTAGCGGCAAGACTACCCTGGTCAACCTGATTCCCCGCTTCTACTGCCCGAGCCGCGGTCGCATCCTGCTTGACGGCGTCGACCTGCGCGAGATCAAGCTGGCCAGCCTGCGCGCCAACATCGCCCTGGTCTCGCAGGAGGTCATCCTGTTCAACGACAGCGTGGCGGCCAACATCGCCTACGGCCGGCAGGACAAGGCGAGCATGGCCGACATCCGGCGTGCGGCCGAGGCGGCCCATGCCTTGGGCTTCATCGAGGAGCTGCCGCAGGGCTTCGCCACCCTGGTCGGCGAGCGCGGGGTGAAGCTGTCCGGCGGCCAGCGCCAGCGCATCGCCATCGCCCGCGCCCTGCTCAAGGATGCGCCCATCCTGATCCTGGACGAGGCGACCTCGGCGCTCGACACGGAGTCCGAGCGCCACGTCCAGGCCGCCCTGGAGAACCTGATGCAGGGCCGCACCACCCTGGTCATCGCCCATCGCCTGTCGACCGTGGAGCGGGCCGACCGCATCGTGGTGCTCGACCGCGGCCGCATCGCCGAGCAGGGCAGCCATGCCGAACTCATCGCCCGGGGCGGCATCTACAGCCGGCTTTATGCCCTGCAATTCCAGGATGACGCGGCTGCCGACTGAGCGCGGCTATCGCGGCCGCTTCGCCCCCTCGCCGACCGGCCCCCTGCATTTCGGCTCTCTCGTCGCCGCGCTCGGCAGCTATCTCGATGCCCGCAGCCACGAAGGTGAATGGCTGCTGCGCATGGAGGACGTCGACACCCCGCGCGTGATGGCCGGCGCGGCCGATGCCATCCTGCGGGCGCTGGAGGCCTATGGTTTCGAGTGGGACGGCGAGGTGATGTATCAAAGCCGGCGCGGCGAGGCCTATCAGGCGGCGCTGGAGCGGTTGCAGGCGCAGGGCCTGGTCTATGCCTGCCGCTGCAGCCGCAAGCAGCTCGCCGAGACGGCCAAGCGCGGCATCGACGGCCTGGTCTACAGCGGCGCCTGCCGCGACCGGCCGCCCTTCTCCGAGCCGGCCGCGCTGCGCCTGATCGCGCCGGCCCGGCGCATCGCCTTCAATGATGCCTGGCAAGGCCGGGTGGCCTGCAACCTGCAGGCGGAGTCGGGCGACTTCGTGCTCAAGCGGGCCGACGGGGTATATGCCTATCAACTGGCGGTGGTGGTGGACGACGCCGAGCAGGCCATCACCGACATCGTGCGCGGCGCCGATCTGTTGACCTCGACCCCGCGCCAGATCGCCCTGCAGGAATACCTCGGCCTGTCGACGCCGCGCTACCTGCACCTGCCGGTGGTGCTCGACGCCGCCGGCGACAAGCTGTCGAAGCAGACCCTGGCCGCACCGATCGACGCGCGGCGGCCGCTGCCCGCCTTGCTGGCGGCCCTGGGTTTCCTCGGCATCGGTGAGGTGAGGCCGGTCGGCAACCTTGACGAGTTCTGGGCCCAGGCCCGCGAGCTTTGGCCCGGTGCCGGCCTGCCCTTGCGCGGTCGCCGGCCGTTCCATCAAACAGCTTTGGAGATTGCGTGATCGCCCAGCTGCTGGCCATCGGCCTGCTCATCGCCCTGCTGCCCCTGAGCTATGCCTGGGTCAGCGGCGACTCCGACAAATACCGCAAGCTGGTCTGGATCACCACCTTCCTGGTGTTCGACCTCATCCTGTTCGGCAGCTTCACCCGGCTGACTGATTCCGGCCTGGGTTGCCCGGACTGGCCCGGCTGCTATGGCACCTCCAACCCGATTCATGCCGGGGCGGACATCGCGGCGGCCGAGGCGGCCATGCCCCACGGCCCGGTGACCGAGATGAAGGCCTGGATCGAGATGCTCCACCGCTATTTCGCCATGGCGGTGGGCGCCCTGATCCTGACCCTGACCCTGTTGGCCTGGACCCGGCGCCGCACATTGGGCCATTCACCGTGGGCGGCCACCGGCTTGCTGGCCCTGGTCTGCGTGCAGGGTGCCTTCGGTGCCTGGACGGTGACCCTGAAGCTGATGCCGCTGATGGTGACCCTCCATCTCCTGCTCGGCATGGCCCTGCTGGCCGCGCTCGCCTGGCTGGCGGCCGAGCGCACGGCTGCGCCCGGCCGGAACGACCTGGCCGCCCTGCGCCGCCTGCAATCGGCCTTGCTGTTAGGTTTTGGCTTGCTGGTGGCCCAGATCGCCCTGGGTGGCTGGGTGAGCACCAACTATGCCGTACTGGCTTGCCAGGGCTTCCCTCAGTGCAACGGCAGCTGGCTGCCGGAGATGAATTTCGCCGACGGCCTCAGCCTATGGCGCGAACTCGGCCACACGGCCGGCGGCGAGCTGCTCGACCGGCAATCCCTGGTCGCCATCCATTGGTTGCATCGCGCCTTCGCCGTCGTGGTCCTGGCCTATCTGGCCTGGCTGGCGCTCAAGCTGGGCCGCCTGCCTTCGCTGCGCAAGTTCTCCCGTGCCCTCTGGGCCCTGCTCGTCCTGCAGTTTTCCACCGGGCTGTCCAATATCGTGCTCGGCTGGCCCCTGATTGCCGCGCTTGCCCACAACGGCGGCGCCGCCCTGCTGGTGCTCACCCTGGTCTGGCTGCTCTATCGCAGCCGGCGCGAGCAGGGCAGCTGGCCCATGGCGGCCTAGTGGGCGTTGTAGTTGTAATGAGAAGGGTGACTACGCTGGGCCTTGGCCCGCTTGGGCGCGGGTTTGGGCGCTGGCTGTGGCGGCGGGGCCAGGCTGCCGGCAATGGATTCCGCCTGTCCCAGTACGGCATCGAGCGATTCCTGCAGCCGCTCCGTCTCCTGCCGGACTTGATGCAGATGTGTGCAGATGTCGTGCGCTTCCGCGTATCCGTCGCCATGCGCCAGGTTTTGCAGGCGCTGGCAGGCGCTTTGACTCAGGCGGATGGCGGTAAGTAGCTCAACAGCGGCTTCCAGGGTTTCACTGATTTCTTGACGGCTCGCGTTCATGGCGGTGACTCCCACTTGTTGTATGACGCCGTACCACTACCATAGCCAATCCGCCCCGCCCCGCAAGGGCGAACTCGACCATTAATGGCAAACCGTTGTAATCCTTGACATAAAAAGCCCTGGCCAAGGATAATCGCGGGCTCTTTTGGCGGCTGTCTGGCCGAAAGACCGTGTTTTCCGGCGTGGTGATGTAGCTCAGCCGGTTAGAGCGACGGATTCATAATCCGTAGGTCGGCGGTTCAAGTCCGCCCATCACCACCATACCCCTATTTCCTTGATTTCCCGAATATTCCCCCAAGCTACAATTAGGTTTTTGCCCCTGTAGCCCCTCATGCCCCGCAAAGTTTTCATCAAGACCTTCGGCTGCCAGATGAACGAGTACGATTCGGCCAAGATGGCGGACGTGCTCGGCGCGGCCGAGGGCTTCGAGACCACCGACAACCCGGAAGAGGCCGACGTCATCCTGTTCAACACCTGCTCGGTGCGCGAGAAGGCGCAGGAGAAGGTGTTCCACGACCTCGGCCGGGTCAAGCACCTGAAGCAGGCCAAGCCCGATCTGGTGATCGGGGTGGGCGGCTGCGTGGCCAGCCAGGAAGGGGCGGCCATCGTCGAGCGGGCGCCCTATGTCGATCTGGTGTTCGGCCCCCAGACCCTGCACCGGCTGCCGCAGATGATGGCCAAGCGCGGCGAGACCGGCCGCCCCCAGGTCGACATCTCCTTTCCCGAGATCGAGAAATTCGACCACCTGCCGCCGGCCCGGGTCGAGGGCGCCAGCGCCTTCGTCTCGGTGATGGAAGGCTGCAGCAAGTACTGCACCTTCTGCGTGGTGCCCTATACCCGGGGCGAGGAGGTCTCCCGCCCGCTGGAGGACGTGCTGGCCGAGGTGGCCGGCCTGGCCGAGCAGGGCGTGAAGGAGGTCACCCTCCTGGGCCAGAACGTCAACGCCTATCGCGGCGCCATGCCCGACGGCGAGCCGGCCGACTTCGCCCTGCTCCTGGAATATGTCGCCGAGATTCCCGGCATCGAGCGCATCCGCTATACCACCTCGCACCCGCGCGAGTTCACCCCGCGGCTGATCGAGGCCTATGCCAAGCTGCCCAAGCTGGTGTCGCATCTGCATCTGCCGGTGCAATCCGGTTCCGACCGGGTGCTGATGGCGATGAAGCGCGGTTATACGGTTCTGGAATACAAATCCATCGTGCGCAAGCTGCGCGCGGTGCGGCCCGATCTCTCCCTGGCCTCGGACTTCATCGTCGGCTTCCCCGGCGAGACCGAGGCCGATTTCGAGGCGACCATGAAGCTGGTGGAGGAACTGGGCTTCGACGGCTCGTTCAGCTTCGTCTACAGCCCGCGCCCCGGCACGCCGGCGGCGAGCCTGGCCGACAACGTCCCCCAGGAAGCGAAGCTGCAGCGTCTGTACCGCCTGCAGGCCCAGCTGGACAAGCAGGCCCAGGCCAACAGCGAGGCCATGGTCGGCACGCTGCAGCGGGTGCTGGTCGAGGGCCCGTCCAAGAAAGACCCGAACGAGCTGTCAGGCCGCACCGACAACAACCGCATCGTCAATTTCCCCGGCAACGCCCGCCTGATCGGCCATTTCGTCGATGTCCGCATCATCCGGGCCTATCCCAACAGCCTGCGCGGCGAGGTGGTGCTGATGGCCGAGAGCGCCTGATGGAAGTCACTTTCGCCGACGTCGACAACACCCACCTGGCCAATCTGTGCGGGGTGCTGGACGAGAACCTGCGCCAGATCGAGGTCGCGCTCAACATTCGCATCGCCCGCCGGGGCGAGACCTTCCGCCTGGACGGCGCCCAGGACAAGGTGGAACAGGCGGCACGCCTGCTCCAGGACTTCTATCAGCGCGCGCGCAAGCCGCTGGACCTCGATGACATCCAGCTCGCCCTGGTCGAGGTTGGCCACTCGATCGAACCACAGGACGACATGCCGGTGTTGATGACCCGGCGCGCCGGCCTGCACGGCCGCACGCCGCGGCAGAACGACTACATCCGCCAGATCCAGGAGTTCGACGTCACCTTCGGCATCGGCCCGGCCGGTACCGGCAAGACCTATCTGGCCGTGGCCGGCGCGGTCGACGCCCTGGAGCGCGACCTGGTCAAGCGCCTGGTCCTGGTGCGGCCGGCGGTGGAGGCCGGCGAGCGCCTGGGCTTCCTGCCGGGCGATCTGGTACAGAAGGTCGACCCCTATCTGCGCCCGCTCTACGACGCGCTCTACGATCTGATGGGCTTCGACAAGGTGACCCGGCTGTTCGAGAAGGGTGTGATCGAGGTGGCGCCGCTCGCCTTCATGCGCGGCCGTACCCTGAACCATGCCTTCATCATCCTGGACGAGGCGCAGAACACCACGCCGGAGCAGATGAAGATGTTTCTGACCCGCATCGGTTTCGGTTCCAAGACCGTGGTCACCGGCGATGTCACCCAGATCGACCTCGCCCGCGGCCAGAAGAGCGGCCTGGTCGAGGCCCGGGCGGCGCTGCGCGAGGTGCGCGGTATCGCCTTCACCGAATTTGGCAACGAGGACGTCGTGCGCCACCCGCTGGTGGCGCGCATCATCGACGCCTACGACGCCTATGCCTCAGGCGCGCAGCCACAACGTTCCCCGCTCCCGCCGCCGGGAGAGGGTTAAGGGAGAAGGCCATGCCAAGCGCCAAGGCGGCGAACAGGCCGGCCAGGCCCAGGCTGAGCCTGGCCGTGCAGTTCGCGGTCGGCAACAAGACCCTGCCGACGCGGGCCGAGCTGCGGCGTTGGGCCGTCGCCGCGCTCCAACGGGACATCCAGGCCACGCTGCGCATCGTCGGCGAGGCCGAGGGGCGCGCGCTCAACCGCGATTTCCGCGGCAAGGACTATGCCACCAACGTGCTCACCTTCGTCTACGGTGAAGACCCCGAGACAAGTACATTGACCGGCGACATCGTGCTCTGCGCACCGGTGGTGGCGCGCGAGGCCAGGGAACAGAAAAAGTCTTTGCCGGCCCACTATGCCCATCTGATCGTGCACGGTTTCCTGCATTTGCAGGGCTATGACCATGAGGTCGACCGGGACGCCACTGTCATGGAAGCCCTGGAAAGCTTTATCATTCAATCATTGGGTTACCCCGATCCCTACCGATGAGCGACGACAGTAGTCCCCGACCTAGTCTTATCGAACGCCTGACCTCCTGGCTCCTGCGCGAGCCGGAAGACCGCGAGCAGCTGCTGGAAGTCCTGCACGCCGCCTACGACCACAACCTGCTCGATGCCGACGCCCTGACCATGATCGAGGGCGTGCTCCAGGTGTCCGAGCGCCAGGTGCGCGAGATCATGATCCCGCGCGCCCAGATGGACGTGGTCGACATCAACGATCCGCCCGAGAAGATCCTGCCCTTCGTCATCGAGGCGGCCCACTCCCGTTTCCCCGCCGTCGATGCCGAGCGCGACGACGTGGTCGGCATCCTGCTGGCCAAGGATCTGCTGCGTATCTGTGCCGGCGAGGCGGTGAACCTGCGCGACTGGCTGCGGCCGGCCATTTTCGTGCCCGAGTCGAAACGGCTCAACGTGCTGCTGCGCGAGTTCCGCGCCTCGCGCAACCACATCGCCATCGTGGTCGACGAATACGGCGGTGTCTCCGGCATGGTCACCATCGAGGACGTGCTCGAACAGATCGTCGGCGATATCGAGGACGAATACGACTACGACGAGGCCGAGGCCAACATCCTGCGCGACAGGAGCGGCGGCTGGCGGGTCAAGGCCCAGACCGAGATCGCCGACTTCAACGAGACCCTGGGCGCCCACCTGTCGGAAGAGGAGTTCGACACCGTTGGCGGCCTGGTGACCAATCGCTTCGGCCGCCTGCCCAAGCGGGGCGAGTCGGTCGAGATCGACGGCTTCCGCTTCCATGTCCTGCGCGCCGACAGCCGGCGGCTGCATACCCTGCTGGTCGAACAGCTGCCGCAGGCCTCGCTGCTCTAAGCATGCGCGCGGTTCTGCTGTTCCTTCTGCTGCTCCCTCTGTTTCCGGCGCTGAGCCTGCTCGTCCACTGGCTGCAGGACGGGCAGGCGCCGCAGACATGGTGGCAGTGGGCCTTGGTCCTGGCCTTGCCGCTCCTGCTTTGGTGGTACTTGCGCCACTTCTCCATCCTGGCCTGCCGAGAAGGCTGTCGTCCGCCGGGGACGTGAGGCAGTTGGCCGCCGGCGGCCATACTGAATCAAAGGCTTAACTTGCCAGCTCGGAACCGATACTATTGGCGGAAATCGGGCGAAAAACAGCTCAGGAGGACGGCAGAATGGGGTTTGTGCAGCGAATCGTCGTGGCGGCCGGACTGTATGTGGCGGCTGGCCTGGCTTGGGCGCAGTCCGGGCCGCTGGTGTTCGGCGTGCTCAACCAGCAAAGTCCGCAGCTGACCGCCGAGCGCTGGAACCCCGTGCTGCAATATCTGGGCGAGGCGACCGGCCTGAGCTTCCAATTGAAGATGGGCACGACCGTGCTGGAAACCGACGCCATGATGGGGCGCGGCGAATTCGACCTGATCTTCACCAACCACAATTTCCAGAAGGAATATGACGGCGTCTACAAGGTGATCGCCCGGCTCGGCAGCAAGCCGGTGCATGGCACCATCGCCGTGTTGGAGGACAGTCCGATCAAGACGCTGGCGCAACTGAACGGCAAGCGGGTGGCCTATCCTTCGCAGGAGGCCTTCATGGCCTATGCCGTGCCCAAGGTCGCCCTGATCGGTGCCGGCATCAAGGAGGCCGAGGTCTTTGCCGGCAATCAGGAGGGCGCCATGGCCCAGGCGGTGGCCGGCCTGGCCGATGCCGTCGCGGCCAATTCCCGCTCGCTCGAGCAATATGCCGAGCGCAAGAATCTCAAGTTCCGCAGCCTCTATACCTCCGAACCCTATTACGACTTGGCCATCGTGGTGCATCCGCGGGTGGCCAAGGCCAAGGTGCAGGAGATTCAGAAGGCCCTGACCGGGATGGCGCACGACCCCAAGGCCAGGGCCATCCTGGCCAGAAGCCAGTTACCTGGCTTCGAGCCGGCTACCGACAAGGACTATGACAATGTCCGTCGGGTCTACCGTCAGATGGGACAGTGATTCCAATCCGGCGCAGCCTCGCGGCCGCTTATGCCTAAGTTGAGCCTATCCGCCCGTGTGCTTTGGCTGACCAGCCTGGGGCTGCTCTTGGTGACGCTGGCCGGTTTGCTGTTCCAGGTGCGCAGCCAAGTCGAGAGCGAGCGACAGGCGGCCGAGGATAACATCCGCTCGGTGGCGGCCGCGCTGTTGCCGGTGTTGCGTCAGACCCTGGTCGTCGGCGACATCGAGACCGTGCAGCAGACGCTGGACAGCGTCGGCCGCTACCGCGGCCTGGCCCGGATCGTGGTCTACCAGGCCGTGCCCTATCAGGTCATCGCGCAGACCCGCGGCAAGGGCGCGGACACGGTGATCTCCGCGCCGGCCTGGTTCACCGGGCTGCTCAACGAGGAGATCGCCTCCTATCAATCGACCATCACCCTGGGCGGCATCACCTATGCCGAACTGCTGATCGAACCTTCCCTGGCGATGGTGGTGGAAAACGCCTGGCAGGTCAGCCGGCAAGCCCTCATCGCATCGCTGGTTTTCCTCATCGGTCTGGTCGTGTTGCTGGGCATGATGCTGCGTCAGGGGCTGAAGCCGTTGACTGGACTCGCGCAAACGGTGAAGCGCTTCGGCGACGGCGAGCTGTCGGAACGGGCGACGGTGGCCGGCCCGCCCGAGATCGCCAGCACGGCTGCTGCGTTCAACCAGATGGCGGCCAGTATCGAGGAGTTGCTGGCCAAGGTCCGGGTCAGCGAGCAGACCAATCGCCGGCTCGCTTTGGTGGTCGAGCAATCGGACGACGCCATCCTCACCCTTGACCTGGAAGGCCATGTCCTCAGCTGGAACCAGGGTGCCGAGCGACTGTACGGCTATCCGGCACAGGAGGTGATGGGACGCTCAGTCGGCTTCCTGTTGCCGGATTCGCGTCAGGGCGAGCTGGCCCAGTGGCTCGACCGTGTGCGCCACGCCATCGCCGGTACCCGCTTCGAGAGCCAACTGCTGACCCGCGATGCCCGCCTGCTCGATGTCTCGATCTCCGCATCGCCCCTGTTCGATGCCGACGGCAAGCGCATCGGCGAGATCAATATCGGCCACGACATCAGCGAAAGAAAGGCCATGGCCCGGGCACTGCACATGGCGAAGGATGCAGCCGAGACGGCGAACCGGGCCAAGAGCGAGTTCCTCGCCAATATGAGCCACGAGATCCGCACGCCGATGAACGGCATCCTGGGCATGACCGAGCTGGCACTGGACAGCGAACTGACTGAAGAGCAGCGCGACTATCTCAATATCGTCAAGAGCTCGGCCGAGGCCCTGCTCACGGTGCTCAACGACATCCTCGATTTTTCCAAGATCGAAGCCGGCCGGCTGGAGCTGGAGCACATCACCTTCGAGCTTGAGAGCGTGGTCAGCGGCGCCGTGCGCACCTTGGCGATCCAGGCCAAGGACAAGGGTCTGGCGCTCGAGTGGAACATCGCAGCCGACGTGCCTCAGTTCCTGGTCGGCGATCCCGCCCGGTTGCGACAGATCCTGCTCAACCTGCTGGGCAATGCCCTCAAGTTCACCGAGCGGGGCGGGGTGAAGGTCCAGGTCACGGTCGACCAGCACCTGGAGCATGGCGTGCGCCTGCATCTGGCGGTCAGCGATACCGGCATCGGCATCCCGGCCGAGCAGCTCGACAGCATCTTCAAGGCCTTCTCCCAGGTCGACGCCTCGATGACCCGCCGTTTCGGCGGTACCGGCCTCGGCCTGTCGATCTGCGGCCGCCTGGCCGAGATGATGGGCGGCCGCATCTGGGCCGAAAGCGTTCTGGGTCAGGGCAGCACCTTCCATTTCACGGTGGAACTGGCGGTGGCGGGTGCGCCCCCCGCGCCGGAGACGGAGACGCCCGAGCGGTCCGCCCAGGCCGTGGCGGCAACCTGCCAGGTGATGTTGGTGGAGGACGTGCCGGTCAACCAGAAACTGGTCCAGGCCCTGCTGGAGAAGCGGGGTTACGGCGTCACCCTGGCGCAGGATGGTGAGCAGGCCCTGGCCCTGCTGCAGCAGGGCCGGCAGTTCGACCTGATCCTGATGGACCTGCAGATGCCCGGGCTCGATGGCTATGAAACGACCGTCCGCATCCGGGAGATGGAGCGCGGCAGCGGCCGACGCACGCCCATCGTCGCAGTGACCGCCAGCGCCTTGACCACCGATCGCGAGCGCTGTCTCGCCCTGGGCATGGACGCCTTCATGGCCAAGCCCTTCCGTGCTGACGAACTGTACGCCGCGGTCGAAAGATATTGCCCGCAAGAGGGCTGAGCGGCTGGCTCGATCGCTTGTCTTTTGCCGCCGCTGCCTTTACCTTACCGGCTGTTCGTTATCCTGAATGCCGCATGAATCATGATCCACGCTTGGAGTGAATACTTGCAAACGCAAGGCGCCGCGATCGAGGGCGGCGCCGTCAAGCATTTTGGCGCCCCGGCCGAAGAACTGCGCACCGCGCGTGACGGACTGGTGGTGGCCGACCTCTCGCATTACGGTCTGATCGGTTTCGAGGGCGAGGATACCCAAACCTTCCTCCACGGCCAGTTGACCAACGACATGCGCGGCCTCAAACCCGAGGCGGCCCTGTTCGCCGGCTATTGCACCGCCAAGGGCCGGTTGCTCGCCAACTTCCTGGTCTTCCGCCGCGATGCCGGCGTCCTGCTCATGCTGCCCGAGGCCGTGCGCGAGGCCGTGCAGAAGAAGCTGTCGATGTTCATCCTGCGCTCGAAGGTCAAGGCCCGTGACGCCGGTCCAGAGTGGGTGCGACTCGGTCTCAACGGCATCGGCGCCCGTGAAGCGCTGGTCGCCGCGATCGGGGCCGCGCCCCAGGGCATGATGAGCGTGCTGCACACCGATTCGGCCTTCGCCGTGCAACTGGGCGACAACCGCTTCGACCTTTTCGTCCAGCCCGACCACGCCCAGCGCGTCTGGCAGGCGCTGACCACCGAGGCGCGCCCGGTCGGCGCGCCCGCCTGGGACTGGCTGATGATCCGGGCCGGCGTGGCCATGGTGCTGGCCCCGACCCAGGACCAGTTCGTGCCCCAGATGCTCAACATGGAAGTGCTGCACGGCATCAGCTTCCAGAAGGGCTGTTACCCCGGCCAGGAGATCGTCGCCCGTACCCAGTACCTGGGCAAGATCAAGCGCCGCACCTATCTGGCCCATGTCGAGGCTGCCGTCCGGCCCGGCGACGAACTGTTCAGTCCCGACCTGCCGGGTCAGGCCTGCGGTGTCATCGCCAATGCAGCACCGGCGCCCGAGGGCGGCAGCGATGTGCTTGCGGTGATGCAGGTGTCCAGCTTCGAGGCCGGTGAGGTGCGCTGGCAGCGGCCCGACGGTCCCCAGCTTAGGTTCGAGCCTTTGCCCTACAGCCTGTGAGCGTAGGTTATTACGTCTGGTACCGGGTGGCGGACGCCGACGACCGCGAGTTGGAACAGGCAGTACGCGGCATGCAGGCGCGTTTGGCCTGCCGTACCGGCGTGGCTGGCCGCTTGCTGAAGCGGCGCGATGCGCCGGCTACCTGGATGGAGGTCTACGAGGCCGTGGCCGAGCCGGCTGCTTTTGAGCGCGTACTGCAGGCATTGGTCGACCAATTCGATATCGAGGTGCGGCTGGCCGATCGCCGCCATGTCGAGTGTTTTGTCGAGTCGCCCGGCGCTGCGGTGCCGGCCTGTGCTGTTAAGGAGATCTGATGGCGAGCAAACCGGGAGAACGCAAGCTGCAAATCCTGCAGGTTCTGGCCGAGATGCTGGAGAGCCCGCAGGCGGAAAAGGTCACCACCGCCGCCCTGGCGGCCCGGCTCGAGGTGTCCGAGGCCGCGCTCTACCGTCACTTCGCGAGCAAGGCCCAGATGTACGAGGGCCTGATCGAATTCATCGAGTCCACCCTGTTCGGGCTGATCAACAAGCTGTCCACCGAGGAGACTCGCGGCCTGGAGCAGGTGCGCGGCATGCTCGCCCTGCTGCTCGGTTTCGCCGAGAAGAACCCGGGCATGACCCGGGTGCTCACCGGCGAGGCCCTGGTCAATGAAAACGAGCGCCTGCAGGCGCGGATGAACCAGTTGTTCGATCGCCTGGAGGCCAGCCTGCGCCAGGCCCTGCGCATCGCCGCCAGCCAGAACGACCTGGCCGAGGGGGTCGATGCCAATGCCGCGGCCAATCTCTGCCTGAGCTTCGTCCACGGCCGCTGGCATCAGTTCGTCAAGGGCGGCTTCAAGCAGAACCCGACCGCGCAATGGGATGGCCAGTGGCCGCTGCTGATGCGAGCAGTGGCGCCATAAAGCGCCCGCCCTGCCACGCCTGCGAAGGCGGGAATGGCAAACTGGGTTACAGCAGTACCCGTTCAATCCCGCCTTGATTCGCCCGTTCGATGAAGCCCTGCAGCCATTCTTCACCGAAATGGTGGCGCGCCATCTCGATGATCAGGTAGTCGGCCTCGACCCCGGCCTCCGCCTCGTAGCGGGAAAGGCCTTGCAGACAGGATGGGCAGGCGGTGAGCAGCTTGACCGGGGCTTCGCTGCCGCCGCGCAGTTCGCCGGCGACGCGCTGGATCTCCTCGGCCTTGCGGAAGCGCACCTGGGTGGCGATGTCGGGCCGCGCGGCGGCGAAGCTGCCGGCCTCGCCGCAGCAGCGTTCCGACAGCTTCACCTCGGCGCCGAGCAGGGCCTTGGCCGTGGCGATCGGGTTGTGCTGCTTCATCGGGCTGTGGCAGGGGTCGTGGAACATGTACTTCATGCCGGTCACGCCTTCCAGCTTTATGCCTTTTTCGTACAGGTACTCGTGGATGTCGAGCAGGCGACAGCCGGGGAAGATCTTCTCGAACTGGTAGTCCTTCAACTGGTCGAGGCAGGTGCCGCAGGAGACGATCACCGTCTTGATGTCGAGGTAGTTCAGGGTGTTGGCGATGCGGTGGAACAGCACCCGGTTCGCGGTGGTGATCGCCTCGCCCTGGTCGCGCCGGCCGCTGGCGGTCTGCGGGTAGCCGCAGCAGAGCTGGCCCGGCGGCAGCACGGTCTGCACGCCCAGCTCGTAGAGCCAGGCCAGGGTGGCCAGGCCCACTTGCGAGAACAGGCGCTCGGAGCCGCAGCCGGGGAAGTAGAACACCGCCTCGGCCTCCTCGCCCACCTTGGCCGGGTCGCGCAGGATGGGCACCACCTTGGGGTCGGTCAGGCCGAGCAGGGCGCGCGCGGTCTTGCTCGGCAGCTTGTCGGGCAGCGGCCGGTTGAGGAAGTGGATGACCTGGGTCACCGGCTTGGCCGGGCCGACCGAGGCGGGCGGCCGGCGCAGCTCGCTGCGCCCCAGGCCGAGCCGCTTGACCACGGCGTGGCCCAGGCGCTGGGCCTGGTAGCCCCACTCGATGGCCGCCTTGCGGGTGAGGTCGATCACCCGCTCCGAGGTGGCGTTGAGGAAGAACAGGGCCAGGGCCGAGCCGGGGCTGAAGCGCTTCTTGCCCTGCTCGCGCAGGAAGTTGCGCATGGCGACCGAGACGTCGCCGAAGTCGATGTCGACCGGGCAGGGATTCTTGCACTTGTGGCAGACCGTGCAGTGGTCGGCGACGTCGTTGAACTCGTCGAAATGCTTGAGCGAGATGCCGCGCCGGGTCTGCTCCTCGTACAGGAAGGCCTCGATCAGGAGCGAGGTGCCGAGGATCTTGTTGCGCGGGGAATAGAGCAGATTGGCGCGCGGCACGTGGGTATTGCACACCGGCTTGCATTTGCCGCAGCGCAGGCAGTCCTTGATCGAGTCGGCGATGGCGCCGATCTCCGACTGCTCCATGATCAGCGATTCCAGTTCGAGCAGGGAGAACGACGGCGTGTAGGCGTTGGCGAGGTCGGCGCCGGGCGCCAGCTTGCCGGCATTGAACCGGCCTTCGGGATCGACCTTGTGCTTGTAGGCGGCGAAGGCGGACAGCGCTTCGTCGGTGAGGAATTCGAGCTTGGTGATGCCAATGCCGTGTTCGCCCGAGATGACGCCGCCGAGATCGAGCGCCAATTGCATGATCCGGTGCACCGCCGCGTTGGCGGTCTGCAGCATGGCGTAGTCGTCGGAATTGACCGGGATATTGGTGTGCACGTTGCCGTCGCCGGCATGCATGTGCAGGGCGACGAAGACCCGGCCCTTGAGCACGCGCCGGTGGATGGCCTCGCATTCGGCCAGCACCGGCGCGTATTCGCGCCCGGTGAAGATCTGGCGCAGCTCGTTGCGCACCTCGCGCTTCCAGGAGACGCGCTCTTCCTTGAGTTGCAGCTGGCGGAACACGGCAGCGTCGGCCAGCCGATCGAGCAAGCCTTGCCAGCGGGCGCGCACGCTGGCGATCAGCGCCAGTGCGCGGCGGCGGCGTTCCTCGGTGTGCTCCGGGTCGGCGATCGTGTCCTCGTCTTCGGCCAGCGGCAGCGGGCCGCGCAGGAAGGGCTCCAACTCGTCGAGCAGGGCCAGCTTGTTCTTGATCGACAGTTCGATGTTGATGCGCTCGACGCCGTCGGTGTAGTCGGCCATGCGGTCGAGCGGGATGACCACGTCCTCGTTGATCTTGAAGGCGTTGGTGTGGGCGGCGATGGCGGCGGTGCGGGCGCGGTCGAGCCAGAACTTGCGCCGGGTCTCGGCGCTGACCGCGATGAAGCCCTCGCCGCCGCGATTGTTGGCGATCTGCACGATGCGGCTGGCGGCCTCGGCCACGGCGGCCTCGTTGTCGCCGACCAGGTCGGCCAGCAGCACCATGTTCGGCCGACCGGGCCGGTTGGCCTTGGTCGCATAGCCCACCGCCTTCACGTAGCGGGCGTCCAGGTGTTCCAGGCCGGCCAGCAGCACGCCGCCGGGCTTGGCATCGAGGTGACGCTTGATCTCGACGATGGCCGGCACCGCCTCGTGCGCGGTGCCGAAGAATTCCAGGCAGACCGTGCGGGCATGGCCGGGCAGGCGGTGCAGGATGAAGGTCGCCTCGGTGATCAGGCCGTCGCAGCCTTCCTTCTGGATGCCGGGCAGGCCGGCGAGGAATTTGTCGGTGACGTCCTTGCCCAGGCCCTGCTTGCGGAACTGGCTGCCCGGGATCGCCAGGATCTCGGGGGCGCCCTTGGGTCGGCCGGCGGCATCGAGGCGGCGCAGTTCGAAGCGGGCGGTCTCGGCATCGTGGATCTTGCCCAGGTTGTGGTCGAGCCGAACCACCTCCAGCCAGTCGGCCTGCGGCGTCACCATCTTCCAGGACACCAGGTTGTCCACCGCCGTGCCCCAGAGCACCGCCTTCTTGCCCCCGGCGTTCATGGCCACGTTGCCACCGATGCACGAGGCGTCGGCCGAGGTCGGATCGACCGCGAACACCAGGCCGGCGCGCTCGGCCGCCTCCATCACCCGGCGGGTGACCACGCCGGCGCCGCAGGTGATCACCGCGGTGGCCGCCGTGTGACCGGGCAGGATGCGGTATTCCACCGGCGAGAGGTGGTCGAACTTCTCGGTGTTGATCACGGCCGAGCGGCGCGACAGCGGCACCGCGCCGCCGGTGTAGCCGGTGCCGCCGCCGCGCGGGATGACGGTGAAGTCGAGTTCGGCCAGTTCGCGCACCAAGGCCGGAACCTCCTCGGCCGCATCCGGCGTCAGCACCACGAAGGGGTATTCCACGCGCCAGTCGGTGGCGTCGGTGACGTGGGAGACCCGCGCCAGGCCGTCGAAGCCGATGTTGTCGCGCCGGGTGTGGCGGGCCAGGCGGCGGGTCAGTTCGCGCCGGAGCTTCGCGGTTTCTTCGAAGCCGGCCTCGAAGGCGTCGACCGCGCGATTGGCCAGTTCCAGGACGCGGCCGACCTTGGCGTTGCCCTGGCGCCGCTTCTCGATCTCGTTCAGGCGGTGACGCAGGGCGGCGACCAAGAGGGCGCGCCGCTTGGGGTTGGCCAGCAGGTCATCTTCCAGGTAGGGGTTGCGCGAGACCACCCAGATGTCGCCCAGCACCTCGAACAGCATCCGGGCCGAGCGGCCGGTGCGGCGCTCGCCGCGCAGTTCCTCGATCAGGCCCCAGCCTTCGGCGCCGAGCAGGCGGCGGATGATCTCCCGGTCGGAGAAGGAGGTGTAGTTGTAGGGGATCTCGCGGATGCGTTCGGTCATGGGGTCAGTGCGGAGCGGGGCGATACTCGACTGCCGCTCCGCGCCTTCTCGGGCGCGCTTAAAGTCGTGATTTTACTTGGCCGGCGCGGCTTTTATAACCCCGCACCGCGCGTGGTCAGCGCATTCAGCATGGCTTGGGCCAGGCCCGGCGCCGAGGCCGGGTTCTGGCCGGTGATGAGGCGCCGGTCGACCACGACATGGGCCTGGCCGGGCGGGGCGAAGGTGAGCTGCCCGCCCAGGGCGGCCAGGCGCTCGGCCAGCAGCCAGGGCAGGCGCTCGGCCAGGCCGGCCTCGCGTTCTTCCTCGGGCGAGAAGCAGGTCATGCGGTAGCCGGCGAAGGGCCAGCGGCCAGCCGCGCGCGCCGGCAACAGCCCGGCGGGGCCGTGACAGATGGCGCCGATGAGGCCGCCGGCGCCATGGATGGCCGCGACCAGACGGCCGACCGCCGCATCCCCGGCCAGATCGACCACCGGGCCATGGCCGCCGGGGAAAAAGATCGCCGCGTAATCCTCGGCGTTGACGGCCGTTGCTGCGAGCGGCGCCTGCCAGTCGGGCAGGGCGGCCAGGGCGGCCTGCAGCCGCGCAGGGCGGCCGGGGTCGTCCTGGTGAAACTCGGGGGCGAGGCAGAGGGCGTCGAGCACCGCCGGCCGGCCTTCCGGGGTGGCGATGTCGACTTTGTGGCCGGCCTGGCGGAAGGCCTCGAAGGGCGGGATGAACTCCTGGGCCCAGAAACCGGTGGCGATATCGCGGCCGTCACTTAGGTGCAATGCACTAGCCGAGCTAAGTACAAAAAGGATGCGGGCCATGGGCTGGGCAAGGGTAAAATAGCGCCGAAATTCGCACGACACGGCACAGTCTACATGATCGGTCTTCTCATCGTCGCCCACGGCACCTTGGGCGAAAGCCTCATCGAATGCGCCACCTATGTCCTCGGTGGTCGACCCGCCAAGCTGCTGCCGCTGGACATCCACGATTGCTCCAACACCACCGAGATCGTCGCCGTCGCCCGCGCCCAGCTGGCCGAGCTCGACACCGGCGACGGTGTGCTGGTGATGGCCGACATCTACGGCGCCACCCCCTGCAACATGCTGTGCAGCCTGATCGAGCCGGGCCGGATCGAACTGGTGGCCGGGGTCAACCTGCCCATGCTGCTCAAGGTGCTGACCTATCGGCACGAGCCCCTGCCCACCTTGATCGAGCGCGCCCTGCAGGGCGGCCGCGACGGCACCTTCCACGTGACCCACTGCCATGGTTGAACGCGAAGTCGACATCATCAACAAGCTGGGCCTGCATGCCCGGGCCTCGGCCAAGCTGACCCGCCTGGCCGGCCAGTTCCAATCCGAGGTCTGGCTCTCGCGCGAGAGTCGCCGGGTCAACGCCAAGAGCATCATGGGCGTGATGATGCTGGCCGCGGCCAAGGGCAGCCGGCTCAAGCTGGAGGTGCACGGCCCGGACGAGGCCGAGGCTACCGATGCCCTGGTCGCGTTGATCGCGGACAAATTCGGCGAGGGGGAGTGATCATGGTGAGGCGTGAGGTGTTAGGCGTCAGGCGAAAAACACTCCGGGCATTTGCTCCTCACGCCTCACCCCTCACGCCTCACGCGTCATGAGCTTCACCCTGCACGGTATCGGCGTCTCCGGCGGCTATGCCATCGGCCGTGCCCAGTTGTATTCCCATGCCCGGCTGGAGGTGCCGCACTATGTGCTGCGCGAGGAGCATCTGGCCGAGGAGATCGCCCGTTTCGCCGAGGCGATCGAGCAGGTGCGGGCCGAGATGCTGTCGACCCGCGACCACATCCCGGAAGGTGCGCCGGCTGAGCTGGCGGCCTTTCTCGACCTGCATCTGATGTTTCTCGACGACTCCATGATCGCCGAGGTGCCCAAGCAGCTGATCCAGGACACCCGCTGCAATGCCGAATGGGCGCTGGCCCAGCAGACCGAGGCCCTGATCGGCCAGTTCGAGGCGATCGAGGACGCCTACCTGCGCGAGCGCAAGCACGACGTGCGGCAGGTGGCCGACAAGATCCTCAAGGCCCTGATGGGGCATCCCGGCCATGCCCCGCTCAAGCTGGCCGACGAGCCTTCGGTGCTGGTCGCCCACGACCTGTCGCCGGCCGACATGGTGCTGTTCAAGCGGCAGACCTTCGCCGCCTTCATCACCGATCTGGGCGGCAGCACCTCGCACACCGCCATCCTCGCACGCAGCCTGAACCTGCCCTCGGTCATGGCGCTGCACAACGCCCGCGGCCTGATCAACGAAGGCGACATGCTGATCGTCGACGGCGTGGCCGGCGTGGTCATCGTCGATCCCGACAACACCGTCCTCGAGGAATACCGGCTACGCCACAACCAGTGGCGGCTGGAACAGCAGAAGCTCAAGCGGCTGAAGACCAGTCCGTCGACCACGCTCGACGGCATCGAGGTGGAGCTCTTGGCCAACATCGACATGCCGCAGGACGTGCATGAGGCGATGGAGGAGAAGGCGGCCGGCATCGGCCTGTTCCGCAGCGAATTCCTCTTCCTCAACCGGGCCGACCTGCCGTCGGAAGAGGAGCAGTTCGAGGCCTACCGCCATGTGGTCGAGGCGACCAAGGGTCGGCCGGTGGTGATCCGTACCCTCGACGTCGGCGCCGACAAGTCGCTGGCCTGGCTGCCGCAGGCCAGCGTCAACCCGGCCCTGGGCCTGCGCGCAATCCGGCTCTGCCTGTCCGAGCCGCAGCTGTTCCTGACCCAGCTGCGCGCCATCCTGCGCGCCAGTCATTACGGTCGGGCACGCATCCTGATCCCCATGCTGGCCAGCCTGGCCGAACTCGACCAGGCCCTGGCCCTGATCGAGCAGGCCAAGGACAGCCTGCGCCAGGACGGGCATTTGTTCGATGAGGCCATCCCGGTCGGCGGCATGATCGAGATCCCTGCCGCCGCCCTGGCGGCCGAGTGGTTCGCCAAGAAACTGGATTTCCTCTCCATCGGCACCAACGACCTGATTCAGTACACCCTGGCGATCGACCGCACCGACGACGCGGTGGCCCACCTTTATGATCCCTTGCATCCGGGGGTGATCCAGTTGATCCGCCACACCCTGGCGGTCGGCCGGCGCTTGAAGAAGTCGGTCTCGGTCTGCGGCGAGATGGCGGGCGACCCGAAACTGACCCGGCTGCTGCTGGGCCTGGGCCTGCGCAGTTTCTCCATGCATCCGGCCCACCTGCTCTCGGTCAAGCAGCAGGTCCTGCGCAGCCATGTCGGCGAGTTGACGCCGCAGGCGACCAAGCTGCTCAAGGCCGGCGACCCGCTGCGCATCCAGGCCCTGCTCGAGCGCCTGAACGGCTGATCCTTGCCGGATTACAAAACGTAGCGGGCGATCACCTGGTTGCCGCTGCCGGCATAGCGCAGCTGGCTGCACAGGCTGCGGACCAGGGCCAGGCCACGGCCGTGCGGCAGCGCGGTCTGTCTGAGCAGGCTTTCTTCATCCAGATACCGCTCGTAATCGAAGCCGTCGCCACTGTCGGTCAGCTTGATATCGAGCACAGTCGCGTCGTCGCTGTTGTGCAGCCAGAAGCTGATGTCGATCCGGCCGTCATCCAACTCAGTCAGCCTGGCCTCCCGTTGTTGCATGTATTGTTCGAAGTCGCCGCTCGCCTTCAGCTTGGAGTCGAGCCCGAGCAAGCCGTGATCGAGGGCGTTGTTGAACAGCTCTGAGAGGACGATGAACAGCGAACTCTTGTGCGGCTTCAACACCTGGACCTGGCAGATCAGGTCCAGCAGGTCGGGCACGACGTCGAGGTATTTCAATTCGTCAGCCCAGTAGGAGATGGCCAGGTGCCATTCGCCCTTGTGCGAGAGATGGGGCTTTGCCTGGCCGCCCTCGACGCGCGGCACGGCCCGGCGCTCGATGGGAATCCAGGCCAGCAGGCCGGAGATGTCGTCCAGGGCGGGAGCCCCGGCCAAGTGGTTTTGCACCAGTGACTGCAGGCCTGTCAGGTGTTGATCCTTGTCGGTCGCGGCGAACAGGTCGAGGATGCGCCCGCGGTCGATGCGCTGGCCGCTGGGACTTTCCGCTTCCCAGAGGCCGTCGGAACAGATCAACAGGTTGCAGTCTTCCTTGTAGCTGATGGTCTCGACCAGTTCGGAGAACGCCGCCTCGGGCAGCACGCCGAGCGGCGGGTGCTGCGAAGGCCAGTCCTTGAGCAGATTGCCACTCGCGCCGATCAGCAGGGCGCTGGGATTGCCACCGTTCCAGACCTCGATCACCTGGTCCTTGACGTCGATCGCGGCCAGGGTGGCGGCGACGAAGCGGTCGGCCGGCAGAAACTGGCGCAGCTTGGTATTCATCTCGCGGGCGATACTGGAGATCGGGAAGCCCTTTTCGGTCATCCGATAGAAGGCGCCGGCGATGGGGATGGCGCTCAGCGCCGCCGGCAGACCGTGGCCGGTGGCGTCGGCCAGCAGCAGATGGGTGATGTCGTCCGGTGTGCGCGCGGCGCAGATCAGGTCGCCGCTGAAGGTGTCGGCCGGGATGTTGAACTGGCTGACCAGGGCGTTGCTGACGCCGCCGGCGTTGATCAGGCGGTCCATGATGTGGCTGCCCAGCTCGGACTGCTGCTGGGCCATGGCGTGCCAGTGTTCCAGTTCGGCCGTGTGCCGCAGGATCTGTTCCTGCATCTCGACCTGGTGGGTGAAGTTCTGCAGCTTGGCCTTGAGCAGCTGGATGTTGACCGGCTTGACCACATAGTCGTCGGCGCCGGCCTCGAGGCCGCGCACGATGTCGCTGATGTCGTCGAGGGCTGACAGCAGGAGGATCGGCACCCATCTATTGAGGCTGCGCAGGCGGGCACGCAGGGCCTGGGTGGCGGTGATGCCATCCATCACCGGCATCATCACGTCCATCAGCACCAGGTCGGGCTGCTCGGATTCGAACAGATCGAGGGCGCGCTGGCCGTTTTCGGCCAGGATCGAGGTGTGGCCCAGGCGGTTGACGACAGTCTCGACCAGCTTGGCGTTGGCCAGGGTGTCGTCGACGATCAGGACCTTGAGCGGTCGCATCGAGGCGTCCGGCTCAAGGCTTCATGACGAAGATCTTGTCGAAATTGGCGACGTCGAGGACTTGCTTGACCGTGCCCTGCATCTTGCTCAGGGACACGGTCTTGCCCAGGCTCTCGGCCCGCTCGCGCAAGAGCAACAGCATGCCCAGGGCCGAGCTGTCGAGGTAGTCGACGCCGCCGAGGTCGATGACGATCTCGCGGGTGGCGGCATCTTCCAGGGCCTGTTCGTAGGCGCCCCGGAAGTCCCGGTGGGTGTGGAAATCGAAGCGACCCTGGAGCGACAGGGTGGTCTGGTTGTCGGTGCTGCGGCTGCTGATTTGCATGGTCTCCCCTTCGATCACTGACGGTACTGCGGAAAAAGGTATCAATTTGCATGATAGCGTGCCTGCGCGCGCTTGGCAGGGCCTCGGGCGGATGCTCAGCCACGCTGCGCCAGCCGGTCGAGGATGCGCCCGGCGATGTTCTGTAGCGGCGCCACTTCCTGCACGGCGCCGACCTCCACCGCCGCCTTGGGCATGCCGTAGACCACACAGCTCGCTTCGTCCTGGGCGATGGTGTAGGCCCCGGCCTCGCGCATGGCCAGCATGCCCGCTGCGCCGTCGCGGCCCATGCCGGTGAGCATGACGCCGATGGCGTTGGCGCCGACCGCCTGGGCGGCGCTGTTGAACAGGACGTCGACCGAGGGCCGGTGGCGGTTGACCGGTGCCGCCTGCGACAGCTCGGCGTAGTAGTAGGCGCCGCTGCGGCGGACCAGGAGATGCGAGTGACCCGGCGCCAGGTAGGCATGGCCGGGCATGATCCGTTCGTTATGCACGGCCTCTTTCACGGTCATGGCCGACAGGCTGTTCAATCGCTGGGCGAAGGACTGGGTGAAGGTCTCCGGCATGTGCTGGGTCATCATGATCGCCGGGGCATCGGCCGGCATCCGGGTCAGCACCTCCTTCAGCGCCTCGGTGCCGCCGGTCGAGGAACCGATGAAGATTACCTTCTCCGTGGTATGCAGGATGTGGCCGCTGATCGGCTGCGGCCGATTCGGCGCCACGGTGCTGGCGCTGTGCCGGCGGATGCGGGCCTGCGCCGCGATGCGGATGCGACCGACGATGTCGTCGGTCAGCGTCTGCATGCCCTCGGTCACGCCCAGCTTGGGTTTGGTGATGAAATCCACCGCGCCCAGTTCCAGGGCCTTGAGGGTGACGTTGGAGCCTTCCTCGGTCAGGGTCGAGATCATCACCACCGGCATCGGCCGCAGGCGCATCAGTTTCTCGAGAAACTCGAGGCCATTCATCTTCGGCATCTCGACATCGAGGGTGAGCACGTCGGGATTGGTCTCTTTGATCAGCTCGCGCGCGGCGTAGGGATCGGGCGCGACACCGACTACCTCCATGTCGGGCTGGCTGTTGATCAGCTCCTTGAGCACACTGCGGATCAGCGCGGAGTCGTCGATGATGAGGACTTTGATTTTGAACATGGCTGGGTTCGTTCAGGGCCGGCGTGGCGACAGGATGGGCTGCGGCATCAGAACAGCTCCACGTCGCCGGCGATGGTGGACGACTTGAGGCGGCTGCCGTATTCCTTCTCGCGCTCGACAATGGTGTTGTTGTGCACGGTCTTCAGGGTCTTGACCAGCACCCGGCCGCTGGCGGGGAAGAAATAGACCTTGCGCGGGTAGAGGCCGCGCAGGTCCTGGGAGACGACGCGAATCTTTTCATTGCTCAGGTAGTCGAGCACGAAATCGCTGTTGCTTTCGCCGACGTTGACCGTGGTGAAGCCGCGCAGCACGGCGGCGCCACCAAAGACCTTGGCCTCGAGCCGGCTGCGGCTGGCGCCCAGCTTGATCAGCTGGTTGATCAGCATCTCCATGGCGTAGCCGCCATAGCGGGCGGAGGATGACAACACGTTGGCGGCATCGCCGCTTTCGGGCAGCATGAAATGGTTCATGCCGCCGATGCCGGTCTTCGGGTCGCGCACGCAGGCCGCCACGCAGGAGCCGAGCACCGTCACCAGCAGCATGTCGCGGCCGGTCACGTAGTACTCGCCGGGCAGGATCTTGGCCGCCTCGATCTGGAAATTGCGGTCGTAATACTGGGTCGGGGCGAGGACTTCCTCGTAGGCCGGGTGGCTCATTTGTGCCCCTTCCCGGCGGCCTCGGCGTGGACGTAGACGGTCTGGCCGCGCAGGCGGAACAAGTCGGAGGCGTGGTAGAGCGCCTCGGAGTGGCCGAGGAAGAGCAGGCCGTCCGGCTTCAAGAGCGGCTTCATCTGCTGCAGGATCTTGTACTGGGTCGGCTTGTCGAAATAGATCATGACGTTGCGGCAGAAGATGGCATCCAGCGGGCCTTTCACCGACCAGTGCTTGTCCAGCAGGTTGAGCCGGAAATAGTTGATCATGCCCTGCAGCTCCGGCCGCACCCGGGCCATGCCTTCCTTGCCGCCGGTGCCCTTGAGGAAGAAACGACGCTGCTGGGCCTCGGACAGCTTGCTGATCCGATCGATCGGATAGATGCCATCCTGGGCCTTGCGCAGGACGTTGGTGTCGAGGTCGGAGGCCTGGATCTTGACCGCCGTGCCGGCGCCGTCGCCGAGACTCTCGATCGCGGTCATCGCGATCGAATAGGGCTCCTCGCCGGTCGACGAGGCGCAGCACCAGATGTTGATCGGGCGCTCGCGCCGCTGCTTGAGGAAATCCTTGAGGATGGTGAAGTGGTGTGCCTCACGGAAGAACGAGGTGAGGTTGGTGGTCAGGGAATTGACGAAGGCCTCCCATTCGGCCTCGTCGTTGCCCCTGAGCAGCGCCAGATAATCCTGGAAGGTGGTCAGGCCGGTCGCCCGCAACCGGCGGGCGAGGCGGCTGTAGACCATGTCGACCTTGGCATCCGACAGGCTGATGCCGGCATGCGCATAGATCAGCTTGCGCACCTCTTCGAAGTCGCGCTGGGTGAAATCGAACTCGCGGTCTGCCCGGTTGCCGGGGAAATTGCTGATCGCCATGGCTTAGCTTCGCTAGCAATAGGTTCGAATCGATACGAGCTGTCGGGCCAAGGCCTTGGCCCGACAGCGACTGGGTGCGGCTAGCTCAGAACTCCTGCCATTCATCCTCGTCGGTGGCGGCCGTGGCGGGACGGGAGGCCGGCCTGGGCGCGGGGCGGGACGGCTGGGGCGCCCGGGTCACGGCCTGACGCGGGGCGGCCAGGCTGCCGGCACCGCCGCCGACCTTGAACACCGCCACCGCCTGGGCCAGGCCGTCGGCCTGGTCCTGCAAGGACTCGGCGGCAGCGGCCGCCTGCTCGACCAGGGCGGCGTTCTGCTGGGTCATCTCGTCCATCTGGGCCACCGCCGCATTGACCTGCTCGATGCCCTGGCTCTGCTCGGTCGAGGCCGCGTTGATCTCGGCCATGATGTCGGTCACCCGCTTCACCGACTGCACGATCTCCTGCATGGTGTTGCCGGCCTGCTCGACCACCTTGTAGCCGGCATCGACCTTGTCCACCGAGTCGTTGATCAGCTGCTTGATCTCCTTGGCGGCGGCCGCACTCCTCTGGGCCAGATTGCGCACCTCGCCGGCGACCACGGCGAAGCCGCGACCCTGTTCGCCGGCCCGGGCCGCCTCCACCGCCGCGTTCAGCGCCAGGATGTTGGTCTGGAAGGCGATGCCGTCGATCACGCTGATGATGTCGGCGATCTTGCTCGAGCTCTCGGAGATCGCGCTCATGGTCTGCACCACCTCGCCCACCATCTCGCCGCCCTTGACCGCGATGTCGGAGGCACCCTGGGCCAGCTGGTTGGCCTGGCGGGCGTTGTCGGCGTTCTGTTTCACCGTGCTGGTCAGCTCGTCCATGCTGGAGGCGGTCTCCTCCAGAGAAGAGGCCTGGCTCTCGGTCCGGCTCGAGAGGTCGGCGTTGCCGGTGGCGATCTCGCGGGCGGCGGTGTTGATGGCGTCGGTCGCCTCGCGAATCTGGCCGACGATCTCGCGCAGGCGCGAGCTGGTGGTGTTGGCGCTGTCCTTGAGCTCGGCGAACAGGCCTTCGTAGTCGCCTTCCATCTGGCGGGTCAGGTCGCCTTCGGACAGGGCCTTGAGCACCTCGGCCACGTCGTTCATGCCGCGCTCGGAGGTCTCGACCAGCTTGTTGATGCCCTCGGCCAGTTGCAGGAAGAAGCCTTCCTTGCCGGCCGGGTTCAGCCGGCGGCTGAAGTCGCCGGCCGCGGCGGCGTTGACCAGCTCGGCCACTTCCTTCTCCACCGCCACTTCGGCCGTGCGGTCGGTCCACTCGGCCACGGCGCCCAGGCGCTGGCCGCGCTCGTTGATCACCGGGCTGGCGCGCACCACCATGCTGCGCGGACCGATGGTCAGCGCCGCGCTGTGGGTGCCGTTCAGGTTGGCCAGTAGCTGGGCTTGGTGGGCCGGGTTCTTGTGGAACACGTCGATGTTGGTGCCGACCAGGGTCTTGGCCGAGAAGTTGGGCAGCTGCTTCTTGATGTCGTCCTCGGCGCGGGACAGGATGTCGACCACCGACTTGTTCACGTAGATGATCTTGCGCTCGGTGTCGGCAATCATCACCCCAGTGCTCACGTTGTCCAGACCAATCTTGATCCGAAGCGCCTCGTCGGCGACGCGCTGGGTCTCGGCCACGTCGAAGCCCATCTTGGTCTGCATCGAACGCAGGGCGTTGAGCACGCTGCCGACCTCGTCCTCGTGCTCGATCTCGATATGGTTCTTGTAGTTGCCGCCGGAGATGTTGTTGAACACCTCGACTGCGCGGTTGAGCGGCCGGGTGATGACGCGGATCAGGATCGCGCCCATGGCGACCAGCAAGGTCAAGCCTAGGACGATGGCGGCGATGCTCAGGTTTCGGATCGTGGCATAGCGCTCGCCGGAGGCCTCATGGGCGGCGTTGGCAGCTTCGAGCTGCCGGTCGATCAGGCCATTGATGCTCTTGCGTACCGGTTTGAATAGCTCGTCGAGCTTGCCATAGAGCTGGCGCGCTTCGTTGATCTGGCCTGCGCGCAGGGCTTCCATGGTCGGCCGCAGGCCTTCCTTGACGAAACGTGTCCGATCGGCGGCGAACTGCTCGGCCGCGGTCCTCTCCTCCGGTGGCCGGTCGACGGCCATGTAGGCCTCCCAGGTTTTGTTGATCTCATCGATCCGCTTTTCGGTGTCGGCCAGGTGACTGCGGACGCTCTCGGGGCTGGGGTCGAGCAGGGTCTCGGCCATGTTCAGCCGGTTGTTGACCAGGTTGCGCGTGATTCGATCGAGTTGGCCGAGGGCGATGGTGTGGTCCTCATAGACACCGCGCAGATCCTCGTTTGACTGGTTGAGGCCGAACAGGCCGAGGCCGCCGACCGCGAGCAACAGCAGACTGGCCAGACCGACCATGCTGGCCAGGCGGCCCTTGATGCTGATGTTCTTGAGCAGCTTGAGCCTGGACAGCGGGGTGTTCTTCTCGACCCGGCCGTGCACCACCTTCCAGGTTTTTTCGCCGGCCTTGATCGAGGCGTAGATACGGCTGGCCGCTTCGATCTGCTGCGGGGTGGGCTTGCTGCGTACCGACATGTAGCCGACCACCTGGCCGCCTTCGCGGATCGGCGCGGCGTTGGCCAGCACCCAATAGTGGTCGCCGTTCTTGCAACGGTTCTTGACCATGGCGGTCCAGGGCATGCCCTTCTGCAGGGTCTCCCAGAGGTCGGCGAAGGCCTCGGGCGGCATGTCCGGGTGGCGCACGATGTTGTGCGGCGCACCGATCAGCTCTTCTTCGGTGAAGCCGGAAACTTCGAGGAAGTCCTTGTTGATGTAGGTGATGATGCCGCGCGTGTCGGTCTTGGACACGATCATGTGATCGTCGCGCAGGACATATTCCCTTCCGGTGACTGGCATGTTGACGCGCATGGTTTCCTCCTCGGTTTAAGCGATTTGCCCGGCCCGTGTCATGCGGCAGGGCGAGCGATATTCGGGTTTCCGGTTGTCGGGCATGTTCAGAACTCCTGCCATTCATCCTCGTCGGTGGCGGCCGTGGCGGGACGGGAGGCCGGCCTGGGCGCGGGGCGGGACGGCTGGGGCGCCCGGGTCACGGCCTGACGCGGGGCGGCCAGGCTGCCGGCACCGCCGCCGACCTTGAACACCGCCACCGCCTGGGCCAGGCCGTCGGCCTGGTCCTGCAAGGACTCGGCGGCAGCGGCCGCCTGCTCGACCAGGGCGGCGTTCTGCTGGGTCATCTCGTCCATCTGGGCCACCGCCGCATTGACCTGCTCGATGCCCTGGCTCTGCTCGGTCGAGGCCGCGTTGATCTCGGCCATGATGTCGGTCACCCGCTTCACCGACTGCACGATCTCCTGCATGGTGTTGCCGGCCTGCTCGACCACCTTGTAGCCGGCATCGACCTTGTCCACCGAGTCGTTGATCAGCTGCTTGATCTCCTTGGCGGCGGCCGCACTCCTCTGGGCCAGATTGCGCACCTCGCCGGCGACCACGGCGAAGCCGCGACCCTGTTCGCCGGCCCGGGCCGCCTCCACCGCCGCGTTCAGCGCCAGGATGTTGGTCTGGAAGGCGATGCCGTCGATCACGCTGATGATGTCGGCGATCTTGCTCGAGCTCTCGGAGATCGCGCTCATGGTCTGCACCACCTCGCCCACCATCTCGCCGCCCTTGACCGCGATGTCGGAGGCACCCTGGGCCAGCTGGTTGGCCTGGCGGGCGTTGTCGGCGTTCTGTTTCACCGTGCTGGTCAGCTCGTCCATGCTGGAGGCGGTCTCCTCCAGAGAAGAGGCCTGGCTCTCGGTCCGGCTCGAGAGGTCGGCGTTGCCGGTGGCGATCTCGCGGGCGGCGGTGTTGATGGCGTCGGTCGCCTCGCGAATCTGGCCGACGATCTCGCGCAGGCGCGAGCTGGTGGTGTTGGCGCTGTCCTTGAGCTCGGCGAACAGGCCTTCGTAGTCGCCTTCCATCTGGCGGGTCAGGTCGCCTTCGGACAGGGCCTTGAGCACCTCGGCCACGTCGTTCATGCCGCGCTCGGAGGTCTCGACCAGCTTGTTGATGCCCTCGGCCAGTTGCAGGAAGAAGCCTTCCTTGCCGGCCGGGTTCAGCCGGCGGCTGAAGTCGCCGGCCGCGGCGGCGTTGACCAGCTCGGCCACTTCCTTCTCCACCGCCACTTCGGCCGTGCGGTCGGTCCACTCGGCCACGGCGCCCAGGCGCTGGCCGCGCTCGTTGATCACCGGGCTGGCGCGCACCACCATGCTGCGCGGACCGATGGTCAGCGCCGCGCTGTGGGTGCCGTTCAGGTTGGCCAGTAGCTGGGCTTGGTGGGCCGGGTTCTTGTGGAACACGTCGATGTTGGTGCCGACCAGGGTCTTGGCCGAGAAGTTGGGCAGCTGCTTCTTGATGTCGTCCTCGGCGCGGGACAGGATGTCGACCACCGACTTGTTCACGTAGATGATCTTGCGCTCGGTGTCGGCAATCATCACCCCGGTGCTCACGTTGTCCAGACCAATCTTGATCCGAAGCGCCTCCTCCGCCACCCGCTTGGTTTCGGCCAGGTCGAAGCCGACCCGGATGTGCAGGGCCTTGAGCGCCGACAGCGCGTGGCCGACCTCGTTGTCGGCGCCGGCCAGGGTGGCGACGTCCATGTGGCCCTGGGAGATCTGGGTCATGTCCTTGACCGCCTTGGCCAGGGGTCGGCTCACGTCGCGATAGGCCCAGATGCCGATCAAGGCGCCTGCGGCCAGGCTGATGGCGTTCAGGGCGATGGCGGTCATGCCATCCAGCAGCAGGCTGGACAGCAAGGGCAGGCCGCCGGTGATGGCGATGAGCGCGATCAGGCGTGCCTTCAGCGAGGAGGTGGTGATCCGCCGCCAGATCACGGCCGGGACGCGGGCGGAGACCACGGCGCCTTCCAGGACCATGACCTTGCCGGCGCGGCCATCGCGCACGGCGCGGTAGATGGCCTCGGCCGCGGCGATCTCGGCATCGCTCGGGGCGGTGCGCACCGAGATGTAGCCGGCGATGCTGTCGCCCTGCCAGATGGGGGCGGCGTTGGCTCGCACCCAATAGTAATCGCCGTTCTTGCAGCGGTTCTTGACCAGTCCGCTCCAGGGCTTGCCTTTCTCCAGGGTGGTCCAGAGGTCGGCGAAGGCCGGGGGCGGCATGTCCGGGTGACGCACGATGTTGTGCGGGGCGCCGATCAGTTCCTGTTCGGTGAAGCCGCTGATCTCGACGAAGGTCGGGTTGACGTAGGTGATCAGGCCCTTGCGGTCGGTCGTGGAGACGATGAATTCGCCGGGGCGCAGCTTGTGCTCGACGTTGGTGACAGGAAGATTGGTGCGCATCGCGGTCTCCTGCTCAGCTCGCAGCGGCTTCTTCGACCAGGGCCATGTCCTGGCTGGTCATGAGCTTTTCGATGTCGACCACGATGATCATTCGCTGATCGAGGGTGCCGAGGCCGATAATGTAGCGGGCATCCAGGGTGGAGCTGAAGTCCGGCGCGGGACGCAGGGTGTCACTGTTCAGCTGGATGACGTCGGAGACACCGTCGACCACGATGCCGACGATGCGGTTGGCCACATTGAGGATGATGACCACGGTGAACTGGTCATAGGTCGGCTCGCCCAGGTTGAACTTGATCCGCAGGTCGATGATCGGGACGATGACGCCGCGCAGATTGATCACGCCCTTGAGGAAGGCCGGGGCATTGGCGATGGTGGTCGGCGCCTCGTAGCCGCGAATCTCCTGCACCTTGAGGATGTCGATGCCGTACTCTTCCTTGCCCAGGACGAAGGTGAGGTATTCGCCCGAGGCGGCGGCCATGCTCTGTTCCATCTGTTCCATAGCGCTTCCCCGATTTAGGCGGCCAGCTGGTTCTGGCCGTATTTCCTGCGGTTGATCTGCAAGCCCATGCGGGCGACGGCGGCGATGTCCAGGATCAGCGCGACCCGGCCATCGCCCATGATGGTGGCGCCGGAAACGCCGGGCACCTTGCGGTAGTTGCTCTCCAGGCTCTTGATCACCACCTGGTGCTGGCCCAGCAGCTCGTCGACGAACAGCGCCGCCTTGCCGTTTTCGACCTCGACCACCATGACGATGCCGCGGGTCGGGTCGTCCAGCGCGCGCTCCAGGTTGAACACGGCGCCGAGCGGGATCAGCGGCAGGTATTCGCCGCGGATGTGCACCACGCGGCCTTCGCCGGCGATGGTCTTGATGTCGTCGGCGGCCGGTTGCAGCGACTCGATCACAAGGGTGAGCGGCACGATGTAGGTCTCGTCGCCGACCCCGACCGACATGCCGTCGAGGATGGCCAGGGTCAGTGGCAGACCGATCACGGTGCGGGTGCCGAAGCCCTCGGCCGAGTGCAGTTCGACCTTGCCGCCCATGCCCTCGATGTTGCGCTTGACCACGTCCATGCCGACACCGCGGCCGGAGACATCGGTGATCTGTTCGGCGGTGGAGAAGCCGGGGGCGAAGATGAGCTGCCAGACCTCCTGGTCGGGCATGTTATCGTGCACCGCCAGACCGCGCTCCTTCGCCTTGTTCAGGATGCGCT
Organism: Sulfuritortus calidifontis; assembly: GCF_003967275.1. Lineage (NCBI taxonomy): Bacteria > Pseudomonadati > Pseudomonadota > Betaproteobacteria > Nitrosomonadales > Thiobacillaceae > Sulfuritortus > Sulfuritortus calidifontis. Next base: position 2,513,446 of record NZ_AP018721.1, on the reverse strand, counting down.
CGCGATTGAGGCCGGCGCCGTCGTCGATGACCTCGATGATGATATTGCCGCCCTGATGCGCGGCCTTGAGGGTGATGGTGCCCTTGGCCGGCTTGCCGGCGGCCAGACGTTTTTCCGGTGTCTCGATGCCGTGGTCCAGGCTGTTGCGCACCAGGTGGGTCAGCGGGTCGGCGATCTTTTCGATCAAGCCCTTGTCCAGCTCGGTGTTCTCGCCCAGGGTCTTGAGTTCAACCTGTTTGCCCAGCTTGCCGGCCAGATCGCGCACCACCCGCGGGAAGCGGGAGAAGACCGTGCTCATCGGCAGCATGCGGATCGACATCACCGATTCCTGCAGGTCGCGGGTGTTGCGCGCGAGCAGGTCGATGCCGGCCAGGATGCGCTCGGCCTCGACCGGGTCCAGATGCTGGGTCGACTGGGCTAGCATGGCCTGGGTGATCACCAGCTCGCCGACCAGGTTGATCAGCTGGTCGACCTTTTCGACCGAAACCCGGATGCTGGATTCGGCGCTGCTGGTCGTGCTGGTCTTGTCGGCCTCGCGCCGGCCGGTCTTGGCCACCTCCACGCTTGGGTTGTCGCTGGCGCGGCGGCCGGCCTGGCTGGCTGGCGGCGCGGCAGGTGCGGTAGCCGGTGCGGCCGGCGCCGGGCTGGCGGACGCACCGCCGGCACCGGGGGCATCGAGAAACAGGCCGAAGCCTGCCTCTTCGTGGACAGCAGCCGGCGCATTGGCCGGGGCGCCCGGCGCGGCGTCGAAGAAGCCGTAACCCTCGGTGGCGGTTGCGCTCGCCGGTGCGCCGGGCGCCTCGTCGAAGAAACCAAAACCTTCAGTTTCAGTGGAGGCTAATGCCGGCGCAGCCGGCGTTACGCTGGTACTAAATCCTTCGCCGGCGCCGGCCGGCTCGTTGGCGATCTCCACGAAGAAGCCGTAGCCCTCGTCCTCGGCAGCGGTTGCCGCAGCGTCGACCGGGTGAATGGCGATATCGTCGCCGGAGGCGTAGAAGTCCAGGGCATCGCGCAATTCGGCCGGCTGCTTGTCGGTGGTCAGCAGCGCAACCAGGCGGGGATCGGCGGGGGTCGGGCGATGCTCCACCTCGATCGCGGCCAGTTCGCCCAGGCCGGCGATCAGGTTGTCGATGGCCTGCTCGTTGCCTGCCAGCTCAAGGGCGAGCGGGCATTCGATGCGGTAGTGGCAGACCGGATGTGCGGCCGCCATGGGGCTGGATGCGGTTTCGCTGGCGGCGGGCGTTTCGTCGCTGGCCAGGTGTTCGAGTCGCTGACAGACGTCTGCGATGGCCGCCGGATCGGCCTCGGGGCCGCCCTGATGGTGTTCCAGTTGCGCCCGCAGCACATCGCCGGCAGTCAGGAAGGCGTCGACCATCTCCGTGGTCGGTTGCAGTTCGCCCTTGCGCAGGCGGTCGAGCAGGGTCTCCAGGACATGGGTCACCTCGGTCATGTCGGTGAAGCCGAAGGTGCCGCTGCCGCCTTTGATCGAGTGGGCGGCCCGGAAGATGGCGTTGAGGTCGTCGAGCGAAGGGGCGTCCACGTCGAGCGCGAGCAGCAGGCTTTCCATATTGTCCAGATGCTCCTTCGCCTCTTCGAAGAAGACCTGGTAGAACTGGCTCATGTCGATGGCCATCGCCGTCCTCCCTGCCAGTGAATTTTGTTGGGCGCGAACTCAGCCGATCACTTTTTTCACGACGTCCAGCAGCTTTTGCGGGTCGAAGGGCTTGACCAGCCAGCCGGTGGCGCCGGCCGAACGGCCGGCCGTTTTCATGGCGTCGGACGACTCGGTGGTCAGCACCAGGATGGGCGTCGATTTGTACTGGGGCAGGCCGCGCAGGGTCTTGATCAGGGTGATGCCGTCCATCTTCGGCATGTTCTGGTCGGTCAGCACCAGGTCGGCGGCCTTGGTTTTGGCCTTGTTCAGGCCGTCCTCGCCGTCGACGGCCTCGACCACTTCGTAGCCGGCGCTTTTCAGCGTGAACGACACCATCTGGCGAATGGATGCGGAATCGTCAACGGTCAGTACGACTTTGCCCATGGCTCACCTCTCTCTATAACTTTTGGTAATTCCTAACGAATCTGGACCAATTTTGGGCTGATATCCTGGATGCTGGTGGTCTTGAGAAGCTTGACCAGCAAGGGTTTCAGGTCATCAGTCCGGTGGTTGAAACGGTAACAAACTTCCCCAAGGTAAAGATGGAAGTATTTGCGAGGCACTCCCCGGTAAGGATACAACCAGTTCTTGGCATAGCTCCAGAAGCCCTCGATGCCGTTGATATGGTCCCGCCCCACCGGCTTGCCTTTCTCCTTGCGGATCACCACGTGCTCACCCCGCAGCTTCAGTGTCGCGTAAGCTTGCCACTCGTCGGTGTAGTACAACGCGCCCTCCCGGGTATGGGCCTGGATGTGGCGCATCACCTCTGCCCGGCTGTGAGCCGCGATCGGCATCGCCTTGACTTGGCCGTTGCGCTTGACGATGCCAAACACGATCACTTTGCCGACCGCACCCCAGCCCCGTTTGCCGTGCCGAGCCCCGCCAAATGTGGTCTCGTCGCATTCGACCGCCCCGGCAAAGGGTTCTCGGAACTCCTCCGCCCACGCCATGCAAGCACGCACCAGCCGGTAAAAGCGTTCGATCGCCGGCGCACTGGCCAAGGCGCCGAAGCGCTGCCGGTAAACCGGCACGCCCCAAACGAAGCGACGCAGCAGTTCGTGCTTGGTGGCGTCGCTCAGCCGGCTGGCCGACCACGCGCTACGCCAGCGAAAGCGATGGCCGCAGCGTTTGCATTTGTGGCGGCCATCAGCCAACTGATACAGTCGACTGTAGCCACAACCAGGGCATTTCTTCATGACCAAATCCTTCCAGATTTGGTCCAGTTTGGTTAGGTATTACCTAACTTTTTGGCTTTAGAACAGTTCGACCTCGCCCGAGTCCATGCTGCCCTGGCTGACCGGGTTGAGCCGGGCGCGATTGCGCTCCAGGGCTTCGTAGGCGCGGTTGCGGGCGTTGTGGAAGGCCTCGGGATTGCCGACGTTGCGTACAGCTTCATCGGCACTCAGGGCCATTTCCTGAATGGTGTGGATGCGGCCCAGGGTATGGGCGAGCAGCTGGCTGGTCATGTCCTGGAACTGCAGGGCGGTGACGGCATCGTTGACCAAGGTGGCGACCTCATCGGCATGCCGGTGGATCCGTTCGGCCGCGTCTGCGGTGTTCGAGCTCATCGCCTCGACATGGTGCAGGGTGTCCTGCACGGTCTGTTTCGACTGCAGGGCGAAGTTCATGTCGGTCGAGGCGACGGCATAGATGGCCTCGTGCGCGCCGGCCAGGGAGTTTTCGACCTGGGCCATGCGGTCGCGGATCTCGTGGCTGAACTGGTTGGTGCGCAGGGACAGGTTGCGCACCTCGTCGGCCACCACGGCGAAGCCGCGGCCTGCCTCGCCGGCCCGCGCCGCCTCGATCGAGGCGTTTAGCGCGAGCAGGTTGGTCTGCTTGGCGATGCCCTCGATCTCGCCCAGGATGCCCTGCATATAGGCCACCTGATTGCTGATCGAATCCATGGTCTCGACCAGGCCCATGGCCAGCTTGCTGGTGTTCAGGGTGTTGTCGACGAAGGACTCGAGGGTGTTCGAGGTGTTCTGGATGAAGGCGTGGAAATCGATCTTGTTGTCCGGCCCCTCGGTGGTGCTCTGGGTGATCGACAGCGTCAGCTCGTGCTGGCTCCGGACCAGCCGGTTGATGCCGCTGAAGTTGTTGATCAGCCGCTCGATCGCCTCGGCGAGCAGGACGCTGACGCGGTTCAGTTCATCGGTGCTGGCCTGGCAGAGGGCGCTGAATTCGGCATTCAGGCTGTGGACCAGGGCCTGGGCCTCGGTGTCGTCGACGACCGGAGAGCCGGCGGCGGTTTCCTCGCGTGACGAGGTCGCGCTGCGGCGCAGCCAGAAAATGCCTGCCAGGCCGATGGCAGCAATGACCAGAACGCGCCAGAGCGGCACCTCGATGAACCAGGCGGCCGCGCCCAGCGCGGCCAATCCGAGCGCGGCGATGGTCGTCCCGGATGTTGTGATGGATTTCAAAAATGGCCCCTCGCCTGTGATGTTGGTTTCAGCCGTTAAGTTTCTTTGTTTGATTGGCGGCTGACAAGCATCTGGCGTAAGGGCGTTTGCCTAGTATCGCTACGTAGTGGCTATTTCGTTGAAATATGCTGTCCGCGTCGATTTCGCCAGGCAACGTGTCTGGTGCCCGGGGCGGATTGATGGATGCAAGGCAAGGTGTGCCGCCAGTTGATAGAACGGCCATCGACTGGCAGCGTAGCTTATTGTGCGGCGGCCAGCAGTTTCTGCAGTTCGCCTGACTGGAACATCTCGCGCATGATGTCGGCGCCGCCGACGAACTGGCCCTTGATGTAGAGCTGGGGGATGGTCGGCCAGTTGGCGTACTGCTTGATGCCTTCGCGAATCTCCTGATTCTCCAGCACGTTGACCGAATAGAAATCGCCGACGCCGCAGGCCTTGAGGATCTGGGCCGCGGTGGCCGAGAAGCCGCACTGCGGGAATTGCGGCGTGCCTTTCATGTAGAGCACGACCGGGTGGCTGGTGACTTGTTCGTGGATGACGTCTTGGATGCTCATGTGTTTCGACCTCTGGCTAAAGCTGATTAATTTAGTCGGGTAATTATATGGGCGGCCAGTGGGGCTATGCAACGCCTGCCCGTTTCTCTCGTTTCCCGGGCTAATAACCATTTGACAGGCTCGGTTAATATTTCGTACATTGATATCGCAATTTCCGGAATGCCATGCATTCCACCAAGTCCCGGCGGTCGTTTTGAGCCATCTGGCGACCGCTAGGCATGTTGGCCAAGGGCTTGTATAGGCTGGCCGACACCCTCCTCTCTTCACCCCGGCCTGGCCGGGGTTTTTTTTAGCTCCGCTCGTTTTGCCTGCCGAGTTGCGGCTGCCCTGCAATAATGCGTCCATGCCGACCGCTGCCTATGTCTCCGCCGTCCGCGAGTTTCTCGAATTCGAGGCAGGGCGGGCGCCCGACTTCTCCGCGCTGACCGTGCTGGTGCCGCACTACGCGGCGGCCCAGGGGTTTCTCGCCGGGCTCAAGACGGCCCTGGCCGGCCGCGTCGTCCTGCCGCCCCGCTTGTTGACCCTGCCGGCGCTGGCCGTCGGCGTGCCCGGCCGTGCTGCGGCCGAGCCGGACAGCCGGCGCCTGGTCGAGATCTACAGTTTCCTCCGCCGTACCGGCCGCCTGCAGGAGCGGCAGCTCTGGCCGGCCGCCGTCGAACTGGCTGGCTTGATGCGGGAGTTGAGCGACAACCAGCTTGCCCTGCCCGCCGACTATGCCGAATTCCGCAGCCGGCTGGAGGCGGCCTATCGGCGCCGGCTCAACGCGACCCTGGGTTTCGAGGCCCGACTGGCGCATGAGCTTTGGTATGCCTTGCAGCAAGGCGGCCGGCCAGACAGTGGTCGCGATTATGCGGAGCGCCTGGCCTGTCTGGCCGAGCGCGCCGCGCTGCCGCTCTACCACTTGCCTCTGCCCGGCCTCTCGGCCATGGAGCAGGGTTTTCTCGAACGCTATGCGGTGCGGCAGCCGGTGCGCGGACTTGCCCTGCCCCTGGCCTATCCGGAACGGCAGGCCGTGCTCGATGCGGCCTGGGTAGGGGGTGAGGCGGCGGCTGCGGCCATCGGCCCGCTGACGGATGACCTGGTCCTCTATGGGGCGGCCAGCCTGGAGGCGGTGGCGGTGGCGGCCGAACTGCAGATTCGTCGCTGGCTGGCCGAGGGCCATGAGGCGATCGGCATCGTCGCCCTCGACCGGGTGGCGGCCCGTCGCCTGCGCGCCCGATTGGAGCGTCATGACATCCTGGTCCAGGACGAGACCGGCTGGACCTTTTCCACCGCGGCGGTGAGCCATGTGCTCGACCGCTGGTTCGGTCTGCTCCAGGACGACTGCTATTACCGCGACCTGCTGGATTTCCTGAAGTCGCCCTTTGTCTTCGCCGACCTGGCGCCAAAGGTCCTGCCGGCGGCCGTGGCCGAACTGGAGCTGGCCCTGCGCCGGGCCGGGGTGGTCGAGGGTTGGGGGCGTTTCCAGCAACTGGCGAGGCAGGCGAATTTGGCCGGGGTCGAACCCCTGCTCGAGCGCATGCAGGCGGCGCGCCGCTTGTTCACCGGCCAGCGCCTGCCCCTGGCCGAATGGCAGCAGCGCCTGCTACGGGCCTTCGAGCAGCTCGGCGTGCGTCGGGCGCTCGAGGCGGACTGGGCCGGCGGCCAACTGCTCGCCCTGCTGCGGCGGTTGCAAGGCGAGCTTCAGGGAGATGCCGCGCCCTATCGCTTCGCCGAATGGCGGCGTTGGCTGATGCTGCAGCTGGACCAGGCCACCTTCGTCGATGCCCGGGTCGAAAGTCCGGTCCGCTTCACCCATTTGCGCGCCGCGCGGCTGCGTGAATTTAATGCCGTGCTGATCCTGGGTGCCGATGCCGGCCACCTGCCGGAGACGGTATCGCCCGGCCTGTTCAACCAGGCGGTGCGCCGGGAGCTCGGCCTGCCCGGCCAGGCCGAGCGGGAGTCGGAGCTGCAGGCTGCGCTGGCCGATGTGATCGGCCGCACGCCGCGGGTGGCGGCGACCTGGCAGGCCGAGCGCGACGGCGAGCCGCTGGCGCTGAGCCCCTGGCTGGAGACGCTCGATCTCTATCATCGCGCCTGCTTCGGGGTGAGCTTGAAGCGCTCGCCCCCGGCCCTGGTCGAGCCGGCCGCCGAGACGGCGTTGTCTGCGGCCGAGGTTCCGGCCCCTCTTGCCGATCGCCTGCCCGAGCGGGTGACCGTCAGCGGCTGGCAGAGCCTGGTCGATTGCCCTTACCGCTTCTATGCCCGGCACCTCTTGGGCCTGAACGAGCTGGACGAGGTGGCGGAGGAAATGGATAAGCGGGAATATGGCACCTTGATCCACGCCGCTTTGGCGAAGTTCCACGAAGATCACCCCGTGTTGGCCGATTTCGATCGGGCGACCCTGGCGGCCGACCTGGCCGGCGCCGTGGAAGAGGCCTTCGCCGAGGCCGGGCTGACGTCGTATCTGGCCGAGGCCTGGCGTCTGCGCTGGCAGCGGCGGCAGGCGGCCTATCTCGACTGGGCCCTGGCCTGGGAGCGGGCCGGTCACCGCTTTGCCAAGGCCGAGGCCAAGACGGCACTGGCGGTGGGGGTTGGCGACGCGGAGATTCGACTGGAGGGCCGGCTGGATCGGCTCGACCGCGCCGCGGACGGGCTGGCCGTGCTCGATTACAAGACGCAATCCAAGGCCAGCCTCAGCGCGAAGCTCAAACGGCCGGGCGAGGATGTGCAACTGCCTTGCTATGCCTGGTTGACCGAGGCGGTCGAGGCCGGCTTCGTCACCCTCGACGAGGACAAGGTGACGGTTCTGGCCTGGCAGGAGGGGCTGGCCGAGGCGGCCGCGGCCGAGGCCGCCCGCTTCCAGGCGGTGTTCGCCGCCCTGGCCGGGGGTGCTGCCCTGCCGGCCCAGGGCGCCGGCCCGGTCTGCGACCGCTGCGAGATGCGCGGCCTGTGCCGGCGCGACCATTGGGCGGGCCAATAAGCTATCCGCCTAGCCGTCTGCCCCGGAAAACCCGATCCAGCGCCAAGGTTGGCGGGGCGGGCGGATACAGATAAAATTTCCGCCCTTTATCCAGAGTTTCCGGGTTTTTAAAAACAAAATGGCAGATCGACAAGGTTGGCTTGAGGGCACGCTTTATAGCCCTAACTTCGAGCAGGACAGTTGCGGCTTCGGTTTGATTGCGCAACTCGATGACAAGGCCACGCATTGGCTGGTGCAAACGGCGATTTCCTCGCTGGCCTGCATGACCCACCGCGGCGCCGTTGCCGCCGACGGCAAGTCGGGCGACGGTTGCGGTCTGCTGTTCAAGAAACCGGATTCCTTCCTGCGCGCCGTGGCCGCCGAGGCCGGCTTCAAGCTGACCGAGCGTTATGCCGCCGGCCTGGTCTTCCTCAACCGCGACGCGGCGCTGGCCAAGCGCGCACGCGATCTGCTGAATGCCGAACTCAAGGCCGAGGGCCTGATCGTGGCCGGCTTCCGCAACGTGCCGACCGATGAGTCAGCCCTGGGCGAATATGCCAAGAAGTCGCTGCCGGTGATCGAGCAATTGTTCGTCAACTGCCCGGACAGCATCGATGCCGAGATCTTCGAGCGCAAGCTCTACATCGCGCGGCGCAAGGTGGAAAAGGCGGTTGCCGGCGACGACAAGACCTTCTACATCCCGACCCTGTCGGCCCGGGTGATCTCCTACAAGGGCCTGGTCATGCCGGCCTATCTGCCGGTGTTCTACCCGGACCTGAACGACGAGCGCTTCGCTTCCTCGCTGGCCGTGTTCCATCAGCGCTTCTCGACCAACACCTGGCCCGAGTGGCGCCTGGCCCAGCCCTTCCGCTACCTCGCCCACAACGGCGAGATCAACACCGTGCAGGGCAACCGCAACTGGGCCCGCGCCCGCGAGCAGAAGTTCGAGTCGCCCTTGATCCCGAACATGGCCGACGTGCGGCCCATGGTCGGCACCAACGGCTCCGATTCGATGAGCTTCGACAATATGCTGGAAGGCCTGCTCATGGGCGGCTCCAGCCTGTTCCGTTCCATGCGCCTGATGGTGCCGCCGGCCTGGCAGAACGTGACCAACATGGACCCGGACCTGCGCGCCTTCTACGAATACAACTCCATGCACATGGAGCCGTGGGACGGTCCGGCCGGCATCGTCATGACCGACGGCCGCTACGGCGTCTGCATGCTCGACCGCAACGGCCTGCGCCCGGCCCGCTACGTCATCACCAAGGACCGCTACGTCACCATCGCCTCCGAGATCGGCGTCTGGGGCTACAGCCCGGACCAGGTCGTGGCCAAGGGCCGGGTGCGTCCGGGCCAGATGGTCGCGGCCGACCTTAAGACCGGCAAGTTCCTGCTGCCCGAAGACATCGATCAGCAACTGAAGAGCGCCCATCCCTACCGTGACTGGCTCAAGCAATATGCCACCCGCCTGGAACTGGGGCCCGAGCAGGACGCCGACTGCCCGCAGCTCGACACACCCAGCCTGAAGACCCAGCAGAAACTGTTCAACGTCAGCTTCGAGGAACTGGACCAGGTGGTGCGCGTGCTGGCCGAGGACGGCCAGGAGGCGATCGGCTCCATGGGCGACGACACGCCCATGGCGGTGCTGTCGCAGAAGGTGCGCTCGCCCTTCGACTACCTGCGCCAGCAATTTGCCCAGGTCACCAACCCGCCGATCGACCCGATCCGCGAGGCCATCGTGATGTCGCTCAACACCGTGTTTGGCCGCGAGCGCAATCTGTTCGAGCAGACCGCCGACCACGCCCACCGGCTGGAAGTCGCCTCGCCGGTGCTGTCGCACGACAAGTTCGTCGCCATCACCACCCAGGCCGATCCCGCCTACGCTGCAGTCACGTTCGAGTTGAACTACGACCCGAGCGCGACCAACCTCAAGGCCGCGCTCTCGACGCTGGCCGGCGACGCCGTCGCCGCGGTGAAATCCGGCAAGGTCGTGGTCGTGCTGTCCGACCGCAAGATCACCAAGGATCGCCTGCCCATCCCGATGTTGTTCGCCGTCGGCGCCGTGCACCATGCCCTGACCGATGCCGGCCTGCGCTGCGACGCCAACATCGTGGCCGAGACCGGCAGCGCGCGCGACCCGCACCAGGTCGCCGCCCTGATCGGTTATGGCGCCACCGCCGTCTATCCCTACCTGGCCTACCAGAGCATCGCCGAGATGGTGCGCTCGGGCGAGGTCAAGCTGCCGCTGTACAAGGCCCTGGCCAACTACCGCAAGGGCATCGACAAGGGCCTGTACAAGGTGATGTCCAAGATGGGCATCTCCGCCATCGCCAGCTATCGCGGCGCCCAGCTGTTCGAGGTGGTCGGCATGCACGAAGAGGTGGTCGACATGTGCCTCAAGGGCACCACCTCGCGCATCTCCGGCGCCAACTTCGCCGACTTCGAGCAGGATCTGAAAAAGCTCGCCCGTGCCGCCTTCAACCCGATGCGCATGATCCCGGCCGGCGGCCTGCTCAAGTTCATGCACGGCGAGGAGTACCACGCCTACAACCCGGACGTGGTGCAGACCCTGCAAAAGGCGGTGCAGACCGGTTCCTACGAGGCCTATCAGGAATACGCCGCGCTGGTGAACAACCGGCCGGTGGCCATGCTGCGCGACCTGATGAAGGTGAAGGAGGCGGCCCAACCCATCTCGGTCGACGAGGTCGAGCCGATCGAGGCGATCCTCAAGCGCTTCGACTCCGCCGGCATGTCGCTCGGCGCGCTGTCGCCCGAGGCGCACGAGGCCCTGGCCGAGGGCATGAACCGCATCGGCGGCCGGTCCAACTCCGGCGAGGGCGGCGAAGACCCGGCCCGCTATGGCACGCTCAAGATGTCCAAGATCAAGCAGGTCGCCTCCGGTCGCTTCGGCGTCACCCCGCACTATCTGGTCAACGCCGAGGTGCTGCAGATCAAGATCGCCCAGGGCGCCAAGCCGGGCGAGGGCGGCCAGCTGCCCGGCGGCAAGGTGACCGAACTGATCGCCCGCCTGCGCTGCACCAAGCCCGGCATCTCGCTGATCTCGCCGCCACCGCACCACGACATCTATTCGATCGAGGACCTGGCTCAGCTGATCTTCGACCTGAAGCAGGTCAACCCGCAGGCCCTGGTCTCGGTCAAGCTGGTGGCCGAGCCCGGCGTCGGCACCATCGCCGCCGGCGTGGCCAAGGCCTATGCCGACCTCATCACCATCTCCGGTTACGACGGCGGCACCGGCGCCAGCCCGCTGACCTCGGTCAAGTACGCCGGCACCCCGTTCGAGCTGGGCGTGTCCGAGGCCCAGCAGGTGCTGCGCGCCAACGGCCTGCGCGGCCGGGTGCGAGTGCAGGCCGACGGCGGCCTGAAGACCGGCCTGGACGTGATCAAGGCAGGCATCCTCGGTGCCGAGTCCTTCGGTTTCGGCACCGGCCCCATGGTCGCCCTGGGCTGCAAGTACCTGCGCATCTGCCACCTGAACAACTGCGCCACGGGTGTCGCCACCCAGGATGAGACCCTGCGCAAGAAGCACTTCATCGGTCTGCCCGACATGATCGTGAACTACTTCACCTTCGTCGCGCGCGAGACCCGCGAGTGGATGGCCAAGCTCGGCATCAAGCGGTTCGAGGACCTGATCGGCCGCACCGATCTGCTCGAACTGCTGGAAGGCGAGAGCGACAAGCAGCACAAGCTCAAGCTCGACCTGCTGCTCTCCCAAGGTTCCATCCCGGCCGAGGAGCCGCGCTTCTGCGTCGAGAAATCCAACCCCTCGTTCGACAAGGGCGAACTGGCGGAGCAGATGGTCAAAGACGCCATCGAGGGCATCAAGGCCAAGCGGCCGCAGAAGCTGGAATACGCCGTGCGCAACGTCAACCGCTCGATCGGCGCCCGGCTCTCGGGCGAGATCGCCAAGGCCCACGGCGCCGACGGCCTGCCCGACGATTGCCTGCACATCAAACTGAACGGTTCGGCCGGCCAGAGCTTCGGCGTCTGGAACCACAAGGGCCTGACCCTGGAGATCGAGGGCGATGCCAACGACTACGTCGGCAAGGGCATGGCCGGCGGCCGCCTGATCGTCTATCCGCCCAAGGGTTCGGCCTTCGAATCGCACCGCGCGGCCATCGTCGGCAACACCTGCCTCTACGGCGCCACCGGCGGCGAGCTGTTCGCCGCGGGCACCGCCGGCGAGCGCTTCGGCGTGCGCAACTCCGGTGCCCATGCCGTGGTCGAAGGGGCAGGCGATCACTGCTGCGAATACATGACCGGCGGTTCCATCGTGGTGCTGGGCGAGGTCGGCCTCAACCTGGGTGCCGGCATGACCGGCGGCTTCGCCCTGGTGTTCGACGAGCAGGCGCAACTGGCCAACCGCTACAACAACGAGCTGGTCGACATCAACCGGATCAACGACGAGAAGACCGGCGAGTTCCGCGCCTTCCTCAAGGGCCGTCTGGAGAAGCACCTGCTGCACACCGGCAGCGCCCGCGCCCGTTGGATGTTGGAAAACTTCGACGATGTGGTGAACCGCTTCTGGCTGGTCAAGCCGAAGGCGCTGACCCTCGACAGCTTGCTCAAGGACTAATGCGATGTCTGACGTTTTTCAGTTTTTGAAAATTGCCCGCCGCGACGGGGCCAAGACCCCGGCCGAGGTGCGTCGCGTCGAGTTCAAGGAGATCTACGCCCAGATGGACGCCGACCAGGCCAAGGAACAGGCCGGTCGCTGTCTGGCCTGCGGCAATCCCTATTGCGAGTGGAAGTGCCCGGTGCACAACTACATCCCCAACTGGCTCAAGCTGATCGAGGAGGGGCGCATCAATGAGGCGGCCGAACTGTCGCACCAGACCAATTCCCTGCCCGAGGTCTGCGGCCGGGTCTGCCCCCAGGACCGCCTGTGCGAGGGCGCCTGCACCTTGCAGCAGGGCAACTTCGGCGCCGTCACCATCGGCCAGATCGAGCGCTACATTTCGGAGACCGCCTTCGCCCAGGGCTGGCGCCCGGACATGAGCCAGGTCACAGCCACCGGCAAGCGGGTCGCCGTCATCGGCGCCGGCCCCGCCGGCCTGGGCTGCGCCGACGTGCTGGCGCGCAACGGGGTCAAGCCCGTGGTGTTCGACCGCTACGAGGAGATCGGCGGCCTGCTCACCTTCGGCATCCCCGAGTTCAAGATGGAAAAGGGCGTCATGTCCCGCCGGCGCGAGATCTTCGAGGGCATGGGCATCGAGTTCCGCCTGAACACCGAGGTCGGCAAGGACGTACAGATGGCGGACCTGCTCAAGGAATACGACGCCGTGTTCATGGGCATGGGCACTTACACCTACATGAAGGCCGACATCCCGGGCGAGGACCTGCCGGGCGTGATGCCGGCGCTGCCCTTCCTCATCTCCAACGTGAAGCATTGCCTGGGCTACAAGCAGGACGAGTTCATCGACATGAAGGGCCTGCGCGTGGTGGTGCTCGGCGGCGGCGACACCGCCATGGACTGCAACCGCACCGCCATCCGCCAGGGCGCCGCTTCGGTCACCTGCGCCTACCGCCGCGACGAGGCCAACATGCCCGGTTCCAAGCGCGAGGTGGCCAACGCCAAGGAAGAGGGCGTGCAGTTCCTGTGGAACCGGCAGCCGGTCGAGATCGTGGGCAACGGCAAGGTCGAGGGCATCAAGCTGGTGACCACCACCCTGGGTGAGCCCGATGCCCGCGGCCGCCGCTCGCCCGTGGTCGTGCCCGGCTCGGAAGAGATCGTGCCTTGCGACCGGGTGCTGGTCGCCTTCGGCTTCCGGCCCAATCCGCAACCCTGGTTCGCCGAGTTCGGCATCGGCACCGACCAGGGCGGCCGCGTGGTCGCCCGCGGCCAGAAGCACGCCTACCAGACCGCCAACGAGAAGATCTTCGCCGGCGGCGACATGGTGCGCGGCTCCGACCTGGTGGTCACCGCGGTGTTCGAGGGCCGCGAGGCGGCCAAGGGCATCCTGGAGTACCTCGGCGTCTGGTAATCAGAACCTGCATCAGACCAAGACGAACCCCGCCGCGTGCGGGGTTCGTCTTTTCTGGGCACAATGGGGTGCATAAACCGAGGGAGGAACCCATGCGCATCGTCTTCGCCGTCTTCATGCTCTGCGCCTTGCCCGCCTGGGCGACCACACCGCCGCAGGGCTTTGTCGCCCGCTATGAGCTGAGTCTTGAATCCATGCCCTTGGGCGAGACCGAGCGCAAGCTGGAAAAGCTTGCCAGCGGCGACTACCTCTATTCGACCCGGACGGTCGCCACCGGCGTCGCCGCGATCCTGATGAAGGACCGTATCGTCGAGCAGAGCCGCTTTCGCTTCATCAAGGGCCGGTTCGAGCCCTTGGACTATCAATACCAGCGCAGTGGGGGCAAGAAGACGAAATCGAGCAACGCGCAGTTCGACTGGCAGGCCAAGCAGGCGAATGGCAACCACAATGGCGAGGCCTGGCAGCTCGCGATCAAGCCGGACGTGCTTGACCGGCTGCTCTATCAACTGGCGGCGACCTACGACATGCAGAAGCAGCGCAAGCGCTTCAGCTATCAGATCGCCGACCGCGGCGAGTTGAAGACCTACGATTTGACCGTGGCCGGCAACGAGACCTTGGACACCCCCTACGGCCGCCTGCCGACCGTGAAATTGCAGCGGATCGAAGGCGACTACGAAACCAGCCTGTGGCTGGCCAAGGCGCTGTCCTATCTGCCGGTGCGCATCGAGCACACCGAGGACGGCAAACGCTATCGGGCCGAGCTCAAGGCCTTGTCGGGGCTTGCCCTCCCGGCCCAGAAAAAACCGGCGGCGCGCTAAACGCTATTTGGTCATGCAAACCGCGCACTGGCCGTCTTTTTTCAGCTTGATCGTCCGCCACTCGGCATCGAGGGCGTTGTAGAGCAGCAAGCGGCCGCTCAGGCTGCGGCCGATCCCCATCAGCAGCTTCAAGGCCTCGGCGGCCTGCATGGCGCCGACCACGCCGACCAGCGGCGCGAATACGCCGAATTCGGCGCAGCGCATCTCCGACTCTTCCGCGTGTTCCGGAAACAGGCAGGCATAGCAGGGTGCCTCGCCCTGGCGCAGGTCGAACACGCTGACCTGGCCGTCGAAGCGCACCGCCGCGCCTGAGACCAGGGGTTTCTTGTGCTGCACGCAGGCGCGGTTGATGGCGTGGCGGGTGGCGAAGTTGTCGCTGCAATCGAGCACCACCTCGGCCTGGCCGACCAGCTCCGCCAGCCGTGCCCCGGCCAGGCGCTCGGCCAGGGGCTCGATCATCGCATCCGGATTCATCGCCCGCATCCGACGGGCGGCGGAAGCGGCCTTGTTCTCGTTCAGGCTCGCCATGTCGTGGGCGATCTGGCGCTGCAGGTTGGTCAACTCGACCTGGTCGGCGTCGGCCAGGGTGATGCGGCCGACACCGGCGGCGGCCAGGTAAAGGGCCGCGGGCGAGCCCAGGCCGCCGGCGCCGACGATCAGGGCATGGGCGCCGAGCAGCCGGTCCTGGCCTTCGACGCCGATCTCCTGCAGCAGGATGTGGCGGGAATAATGGAGGAGCTGGTTGTCGTTCAATGCGGTCGTGCAGCCGGCGGGCGCGGGATCAGATTAATTATTTGTACTGCCGCCATTCGGTAGGCGTGGCGTCGTGGTCGCCATGCGGCCGTTTCTGCCAGGCGTCGACGTGGGGCTGATAGCGCTTGGTCGGCGTGGTCGGTCGGATCAGGTTTTCGAGCTGGGTGCGTTCGCAGTAGAAAACCAAGGCGTGCTTGAGCCGGATATACAGGGTGTAATGGAGGTGAAAGCCCTGGGCCTCCAGGCCGGTCAGCAGACCCTCCAGGGTGTAGTCGGTGACCGGGTATTCGATCTCGACGGTCTGGTGGTCGATCTGCTGGGCGCTCAGGCCGGGCAGTCCTTCGAGCACCTGCAGGGCCAGGGCGATCTGCCCCGTGGGAAAGGGTGCGAACACGATTTCGCGGCGCTTCTGGATCTCCAACGGGGTGTTCATGCTGCCCTCCGTCTCTGGCTAGCCGGTGCTAGCGTTGCTGCAATAGGTGCAATCCCTTCAGCAGGATCAAGGCCTGGTTGAACTGGTAGTCGTGCTTCGACACGATCTCGGCCGGATCGAACGGCGCTTTCTTGTCGCTCTTGTCCTTGCCGGCATCCTTCTTGTCGGTCTTCGGTTTTTCCGGTTTCGCTGTCTGCTCCTGGCCGTTGGCAAGGTGGCGTTCGAGGTCCGATTCGTGCAATTCCATGCCGGCCTCGTTGGCGCTGATCGTGGCCTCTTCCACCGTGATGTCGGGGGTGATGCCCTTGGCCTGGATCGAACGGCCGTTTGGCGTGAAATAGCGCGCGGTGGTCAGCTTGATCGCTGTGCCGTTGTTGAGCGGCAGAATGGTCTGGACCGAGCCCTTGCCGAAGCTCTGGGTGCCGACGACCAGGGCGCGCTTGTGGTCCTGCAGGGCGCCGGCGACGATCTCCGAGGCCGAGGCCGAGCCGCCGTTGACCAGGACGACCATGGGCACGCTGCGGGTCCAGGCCGGCAGGTTCTTCAGATAGTCGGCCTCGCCGCCGCGCAGATAGTGGTCGCGCCGAACCGAGAGCTGCATCTTGGCCTCCTCGGTGCGGCCCTCGGTGTAGACCACCAACTGGTCCGGCTTGAGGAAGGCGCCGGCGACGCCGACCGCGGTGTTGAGCAGGCCGCCTGGATCGTTGCGCAGGTCGAGCACCAGGCCCTGGAGCGCGCCCTTGTTGCTCGCCTCCAGATCCTTCAGGGCCGCGACCAGGTTGTCGCCGGTGTGTTCCTGGAACTGGGTGACGCGGACATAGCCGTAGCCCGGCTCGACCAGCTTGTGCTTGACGCTCTTGATCTTGATCACCGCCCGGGTGAGGGTGATCACCAGGGGCTTGCTGTCGCCCTTGCGCAGGATGGTCAGCACGATATCGGTGTTGGGTTTGCCGCGCATGCGTTTGACCGCTTCGTTCAAGGTCATGCCCTTCACTGGCGTGTCGTCGAGCTTGATGATCAGGTCGCCGCTCTTGAGGCCGGCGCGATAGGCGGGGGTGTCCTCGATCGGCGAGACGACCTTGACGAAGCCGTCTTCCATGCCGACCTCGATGCCGAGGCCGCCGAATTCGCCTTGGGTACCGACCTGCAGTTCCTTGAACGCCTCGGCGTCGAGATAGGCCGAGTGCGGGTCGAGGCCGGAGAGCATGCCGTTGATCGCCTCGGTGATCAGCTTTTTGTCTTCTACCGGCTCGACGTAATCGCTCTTGATCTTGCCGAAGATCTCGGAGAAGGCGCGCAGGTCCTCGATCGGCAGCGGCTCGGGCTCGCGCTCGGCGATGGCCGAATAGTTCAGGGTGAGCGCCGCGCCGATCAGCGCGCCCATGGTGATGAGGCCGATTTGTTTCAACTTGCCGGACATGCTGTGCTCTATCCCACTGATCGCTATTGGACCCAGCTTAAGGGGTCGAAGGGTTTGCCCTGGTGCCTGAGTTCAAAATACAGGCCGTGCTCGGACTGGCCGCCGGTGTTGCCGACCGCGGCCACCACGTCGCCGGCCCTGACGCTGTCGCCCACTTGTTTATACAGACTTTCATTATTGCTGTATAGGCTGAGGAAGCCGTCGCCGTGGTCGACCACCAGCAGGTTGCCGAAGCCGCGCAGCCAGTCGGCGAAGGCGACCCGGCCGCTGGCCACGACCCGCACCCCCTGGCCCTCCGGCGCCCGGATGAAGACGCCCTTCCAGGACGGCCCGCCGCCTTCGCGGGCCTGGCCGAAGCGGGCGGTGATGGTGCCGGCCACAGGCAGCGCCAGCCGGCCCTTGAGCTTGGCGAAGTCGAGACCGGCCAGGCTGGCGTCGGGTACCTGGCTGGTCTTGCGTCCGGGGGCGGTCAGGGTCTTGGCCGGCTTCAGCGCGAGCCGGCTCAGGCGTTCGATCAGCTGGCTCAGGCGTTTCTCGTCGCGGACCAGGCTGGCGACTTGTTTGCGCTGTTGCTGAATCTGCTGGGACAGGCTGGTCAAGACTTCTTGCCGCGCCTTCTTCTCTTTTTCCAGATCCTTGCGCTGCTGTAGACGCTCGCCCTTCACCTTCTCGATTCGGTCTTTGCGTTCTTCGGCTTGGCGCTGCAGGGCATCCAGGCGGTCAAGGCTGGCCTGGTGGTTGCGGATCAGCTCGGCGCGAGCCCGGCCGATGTGGCGGTAATACTCGAGATCGCGCGCCGTCTCGCCCGGGCTCTTGCCGCTGAGCAGTAACTTGAGCGCATCGGCATCGCCCTGCCGCTGGTGCTGGCGCAAGAGTTCGGCCAGGCGGGCCTGCTGGTTGTCGAGACCGCGCTGGGTCTGGCGGATATTGCCCTGGATGTCCTTGAGTTCCTCGCTCAGGCCCTGTTGGCGCTGATCGAGTTCGCGCAGGGCGCGGTTGACGTCACTGATCCTGCGTTCGGACTGCTTAAGCGAATCGGCCGCCTCGGCTCGGTCTTCCTTGGCCTGCTCGATCTCTTTCTTGAGCTGGTCGATGCGACCGCGCAGCTCCTTGAGTTCGCGCTGCCTGGGGTCGGTGGCCGCGAGGGCCGTAGTGGCGAAGAGCGTGCAGAGGAGGAGGGTCCCGAGCCGCACGGTCACCACTAGGATTGGGCTGCCCTGGGAGCGGGCGCCGCCGCCTCGCTGTCGAACTCGATCAGCGGGTGGCCGGTCATTTCCATCGGCTGTGGCAGACCCATCATCCTGAGCAGGGTCGGGGCGACGTCTTCCAGGGCGCCGTGGTCGGCGACCTTGG
The DNA here is from genome assembly GCF_003967275.1 of Sulfuritortus calidifontis. Taxonomy (NCBI): domain Bacteria; kingdom Pseudomonadati; phylum Pseudomonadota; class Betaproteobacteria; order Nitrosomonadales; family Thiobacillaceae; genus Sulfuritortus; species Sulfuritortus calidifontis. Next base: position 2,495,098 of record NZ_AP018721.1, on the reverse strand, counting down.
CCGGGCGGCCGATGTAGAGGAAAGGCACCAGGTTGGTGGTGTGGGCGGTGTGGGCCTGGGTGGTGAAGACGTCGAGCATGGTCTCGGCGTTGCCATGGTCGGCGGTGATCAACACCTCGCCGCCGATACCGCGCATGGCCTCGACCACGCGACCCAGGCACTGGTCGATCACCTCGATCGCCTGCTTGGCGGCGTCATAGATGCCAGTGTGGCCAACCATGTCGGCATTGGCATAGTTGCAGATGATGGCGTCGAACTTGCGGCTCTCGATGGCGGCGATCAGCTTGTCGGTCACCTCATAGGCGCTCATCTCGGGCTTGAGGTCGTAGGTGGCGACGTCGGGCGAATTGACCAGAACCCGTTCCTCGCCGGGATAGACGGTTTCCTGGCCGCCGTTGAAGAAGTAGGTCACGTGCGGGTATTTCTCGGTCTCGGCGATGCGCAACTGGTGCAGGCCCAGGCTGGAGACATATTCGCCGAAGCCGTTCTTGATCCGCTCCGGCGGGAAGGCCACGGGCACGTCGAATTCGCTGCTGTAGCTGGTCAGGGTGCAGAAATCCGACAGTTGGGGCACGTATTCGCGGTCGAATTCGGCGAAACCAGGCTCGATGAAGGTGCGGCAAAGCTGCCGGGCCCGGTCCGAGCGGAAGTTCATGAAGGCGATGGCGTCGCCGTCTTCCATGCGCACGGGCTGGCTGCCGGCCGGCACGACGGCGGTGGCCTTGACGAACTCGTCGGTCTCGCCGCGGGCATAGGCCATCTCCAGCGCTTCGAGCGCGCTGCCGGCCTGGTAGGGGGCGCGGCCCTGGGTCAGGAGGTCGTAGGCGGCCTTCACCCGCTGCCAGCGGCGGTCGCGATCCATGGCGAAATAGCGACCGATGACCGAAACGATGCGGCCGGTCTGCAGTTTTTCGGTCTTCTCCTGCAGGCGCTTGATGAAGGCCTCGGCGCTCTTGGGCGGAGTGTCGCGGCCATCGAGGAAGATGTGCAGATAGACCTTTTCCAGTTTCTGCCGGGCGGCCAGTTCCAGCATGGCGTGGATGTGCTGCTCGTGGCTGTGGACGCCGCCGTCCGAGAGCAGGCCCAGGATATGCAGTGCCGTGCCGCGCGCCTTGGCTTCGGCGATGCTGTGCTTCAGCGCCGGGTTCTCGAAGAAGTTGCCGGTCTGGATCGAGCGCTCGATGCGGGTGAATTCCTGGTAGACCACGCGGCCGGCGCCGATGTTGAGATGGCCGACCTCGGAGTTGCCCATCTGGCCGCGGGGCAGGCCGACGGCGGCCTCGGAGGCCTGAATCAGGGTATGCGGAAACTGCTGCCAGTATTTGTCCCAATTGGGCTTGCTTGCGTTGGCGATGGCATTGAACGGGTCGGCGGCCCGACAACCGAAGCCATCGAGGATGATCAGCAAAACAGGCTTTACGGCAGGAGGCATTAGATGATTTTTTTAACTCGGTCTGACATTTTTTTCGGAAGGTATTTTAGTATATTTGAATACTGTTTGCGATAGGCTTACACTGTAAAAACAGAGGGCCAAATAATCAGGGATAGCGGCACGGAGCAAAAGCCATGAGCGAAGCGAGCGAATTGATTCAGAAAGACGAGCATATCGAGCAAGCCTCCCGTGCCCTGAAGGCCATGTCCCACCCCTTGCGCCTGAAGATTCTTTGCGTTTTGGGTGACCGCGAGGTCAGCGTGCAGGAAATCGTCGACAGCGTAGGCACCTCCCAAAGCAACATCTCCCAGCATCTGGCCATCCTGCGCGACAAGGGTGTCCTGCGCACCCGCAAGGACGCCAATCGCGTCTACTACCGCGTCGGCGATACCCGCACCCTGCAACTCATCAGCATGATGCGCGACGTCTTCTGCGCCTTCGCGCGCTGAGTCGCTGGCGTTTCTTCCCCGGAGCCGTTAGGCTAAGAGCCTGTCTCATAAAATCCTGTGGAGCGCGTTGCCGTCAGAAACGGATGGATGCAAGGCGTGGTGCGCGGGCAATGGTCGTTCCATTGCCAAGCGCCGCAACGCGGCAGACGCCGTTTCTGACGGCAACCCTTCGGGATGGGGCGATTTTGCCACAGGCCTTTGTCGCGCCCCGCTTGTTTGGAACGACCAAACCGCGCGTTGCGCTTCGCGGCCTGCGTCAAAATCGCCGCCATCGCGCCCATAGGATTTTATGAGACAGGCTCTAAGACCCGCTGCGCCGTTGCACCCTGTCCTGAATCGGCAATACTGAAGAAGGTTTGCGGGCGTATTCGCGCCTCGTGCGTTAAAAGAACAAGGTGGCTATGACCAGACCGTTTACCCTGATCGCCCTGGCCGTGACGGCCCTGGGTTGGCAAGCGGCCCGGGCCGAAGCGCTCAGCCTCAGCCAGGCCATCGAGGCCGCACTCAACCAGAATGCCAGCCTGGCCGTCAGCCAGGCCCGGGTCGGCCAGGCCGAGGCCGCCCTGCGCCAGGCCGAGGCCGCCCGCTGGCCCAATCTGGGCTTGGCCATGAGCGCCTCGCGCACCAACGATCCCCTATCCGCCTTCGGCGCCAAGCTTGGCCAGCGCGCGGTCAGCGCGGCGGATTTCCAGCCGGCCGCGATGAATCACCCCGGCGACGTCGACAATTTCAATACCCGGCTCGAGGTGCAGGTGCCGCTCTATACCGGCGGCCTGCTCAGCAGTCAGATCGACCAGGCCCAGGCCCGCTCCCAGGCCGCCCGGCTGGGTGATGCCTCGACCCGCCAGCAGGTCATCCAGCAAGTCACCCTGGCCTACCAGGGGGTGCACACCGCCCGTGCCTATATCAAGGTGGCGCAACAATCCAAACAGGCGGCCGAGGAGGCCCTGCGGGCGACCGAGCGCCTGCATGCCGAGGGCATCGCGATCAAGAGCGATCTGCTCTCGGCCCGGGTCAACCTGGAAGAGGCCAAGCTCAAGCTGGCCGAGGGGCTGCGCCTGGAATCGGGCGCCCTCGACCGGCTGAAGACCCTGATCGGCCGTCCGCTGGCCGAGCCGATCGAGGTGGGCGCCGAGACCATGCCCGCCGGGTTGGCCGGTGAAGAGGCGGCCCTGCGCGATCAGGCCCGGGCCGAGCATCCTGATCTCAATGCCCTGCGCCACGAGCGCGATGCCGCCCGGGCACGGATCGCGGCGGCGCGCGCCGGCGGTCGGCCACAGCTGAGCCTGATGGGTCGCCAGGAGTGGAACGACAAGACTGCGGGTTTTGATGCCTCGTCCTATACCGTTGCCGGCGTCCTGTCCTGGCGCCTGTTCGATGCCGGGGTGACCGGCGCCGCGGTCGACCAGGCCCGGGCGGCCGAGCTCGAGGCCGCCGCCCGCCTGCGCCAGGCCGAGGAAGGAGTGGCCTTGCAGGTGGCCGAGGCCCGGCGCCTGGCCCTGGAGGCCGAGGCGCGCATCGCCGCGCGCGAGGCGGCCGTGGCCCAGGCCGAGGAGGCCCAGCGGCTGATGAAGAAGCGTTATGAGAACGGCATCATCAATCTGGTGGAATTGCTCGCCGGCCAGGCCCAGCTGGATCGCGCCCGGGCCGACCTGGTGGCGGCCCGCCATGACCTGGTGGCGGCCCGCACCGAGTTGCGGCGGGCGGTGGGCGTTTTGAGCGTGGAGCCATGATGAAAGCGACAACGATGAACAAATGGCAGGGTGGCCTGCTGGCCGCTTTGTTGTTCGGCAGCCTGGTCGGTTGCGGCGGAGGCGAGCAGCCTGGCCAGGCCGCCCCCGGCAAGACGGTGAAGGCCGAGATCGGCGTGGTCCGGGCAAGCCGGGTGGCCGAGCAATATCCGGCGCCGGCGACCCTGGTCGCGCTGGAATCGGTGCCGGTGGCCTCGCGCATCATGGGCTACATCCGGGCCATCGACGTGGTCGAGGGCCAGGCGGTCAAGGCCGGCCAGCGCCTGTTCACCATCGACGCCACCGACGCCAGGAGCCAGGCCGACCAGGCCAATGCCGCCTTGGCCGACGCCAAGGCCAATTTCGATCGCTTCGCCAACCTGTACAAGGACGAGGCGGTCAGCCGCCAGCAGTACGAGAAGATGAAGCTGGCCTACGACCAGGCGCGCGCCGCGGCCGACAGCGCCAACAACCAGCTGCGCTACGCCGTGGTCGTCTCGCCCATCGCCGGCGTGGTCACCCAGAAGCTGGGCAATGCCGGCAGCCTGGCGAGCCCGGGCCAGCCGGTGGTGGTGGTGGAGAACCCCGCCCGCCTGCAGGTGCAGACCCAGGTCGGGGAGGAGGTCCTGCGCCAGATCAAGCCGGGCGATGTCGTGCCGGTCGAGGTCGATGGCATGAGCGGCGTGGTCGAGGCCCGGGTCGCGCGCATCTCGCCGGCGGCCGACCCCGTCTCCCGCACCTTCCTGGTCAAGCTCGACATCGCCGCGCCGGGCCTCAAGAGCGGCCTGTTCGCCCGGGCCCTGTTCAAGATGGGCGAGCGCGACGGCCTGCTGGTGCCGAAGAACGCCCTGGTCGAGCGCGCCGGCATCGTCGGCCTGTTCGTGGTCGATGCCCAGGGCATGGCCCATTTCCGCATGGTGCGCACCGGGGCCGAGCACAACGGCCAGGTCGAGATCCAGGCCGGTCTGTCGGCCGGCGAGCGCATCGTCGTCAACGGCGCGGACAAGCTGGAATCCGGCGACCGCGTGCAGGGCTGAGGCGAGGACTGAACAATGGATGAACCCCGCCGCCGACGCAGTGACATGAACATCGCCGGCAAGCTGGCCGGGGCCTTTCTCACCTCCAAGATCACGCCGCTGATGATCCTGGCCCTGTTCCTGACCGGGGCCCTGGCCTTGTATCTGACGCCGCGCGAATACAACCCGCAGATCGTGGTGCCGGCGGCCAACATCATGGTGGCCAAGCCGGGCGCCTCGCCCGAGGAGATCCACAACCTGATCGTCCGCCCGCTCGAGGCGATCATGCATGCCCAGTCCGGCGTCGACCACACCTATGGCTATGCCGCCAACGACGTCGGCGTGGTCACGGTGCAGTTCAAGGTCGGCCAGGACCAGGAGATCAGCCTGGTCAAGCTCTACAACCAGCTGGTGCAGAACTGGGACAAGATCCCGCCGGGCGCGATGGAGCCGGTGGTGCGGCCGATCAACGTCGACGACGTGCCCATCCTCACCCTCACCCTGAGCTCGCGCACGCACGACGACCACGAGGTGCGCGAGGTGGCGGCGCGCCTGCTGGAACATCTGCGCAATGTGCCCGGCGTCTCCTTCACCCAGGTCATCGGCGGCCGCACCCGCGCCATCAATGTCTGGATCGACCCGGCCCGGCTGGCCGCGGCCCAGCTCAGCCTGGAGCAGGTCGATCGCATGCTGCGCGGGGCCAATGTCTCGGCGCCGCTCGGCCAGGTGGTCAGGGACAACCTGAGCCGTCCCCTGCGCCTGGACGGTTTCCTCGGCTCGGCCCGCGAGGTGGGCGATATCGTGATCGGCGTCGCCCACGGTCGGCCGGTCTACCTCAAGGACGTGGCGCGGATCGAGGACGGCGGGGCCGAGGCGGAAGAGGCCTCCTGGATCGCCTTCGGTGCCGGCGCGGCGGGCAAGTCGAAGAGTCCAACGCCTGCGGTAACCATCGCCATCGCCAAGCGAGCGGGCGAGAATGCGGTGGTGGTCTCGCGCGCCGTGCTCGACAAGCTGGAGGCGCTCAAGCGCCAGGCGGTGCCGCAGGGCATCGAGATCACCGTCACCCGCGACGACGGCGAGCGGGCCAACGCCGCGGTCAACCTGCTGGTCGAGCACCTGGGCATCGCCATCGTCAGCGTGGTGCTTTTGATGTGGTGGTTCCTCGGCTGGCGCGAGGCGGGTATCGTCACCATGACCATCCCGCTGATCCTGTTCATCGTGCTGGCCGTGGGTTACTTCACCGGCCAGACCATCAACCGCATCACCCTGTTCGCCCTCATTCTGGCCCTGGGCCTCCTGGTCGACGACTCCATCGTGGTGATCGAGAACATCCACCGCCATCTGCATCATGGCAAGGCCAAGGCCGAGGAATTCGGACGCACACTGCTCCTGGCGACCAACGAGATCGGCAATCCGACCAACGTGGCCACCCTGACCGTGATGCTGGCTTTCATCCCCATGGCCTTCGTCACCGGCATGATGGGCCCGTTCATGCGGCCGATCCCGATCAACGTGCCGGTGGCCATGCTCGCCTCGCTGTTCATCGCCTATGCCGTGGTGCCCTGGGCGGCCAATCTCTGGCTCAAGGGCAAGGCTATGCGCGAAATGGCCGACCGGCCTTGCATGGAGGAAAAGGACAGCGAACCCAACGACCCCTTGCGCCGGGCCTATCTGGCGGTGCTGCGGCCGTTCATGGACGATGCCCGCCGGCGCAACGCCTTCTTCGGCATCGTCCTGGCCATGCTGGGCGCGGCCATGGTCATGCCGGCCTGGCAGTTCGTCCGCCCCGCCGGCATGAACGGGCCGCTGTCGCTATTCGGCGTCGAGCTCAAGATGCTGCCCAACGACAACACCAACACCCTGCTCTTGCAGATCGACATGCCGGCCGGCACCGCCCTGGCCGGCACCGACCGGGTGGTGCGCGCCGTGGGCGAGGCGATCGCGCCCAATCCCCACATCGTCGACTTTCAAGCCTTCCTCGGCCAGCCGGCGCCGATCGACTTCGCTGCCCTGGTTCGCGGCGACATGGTCAAGCGCGGCGAGAATCTGGCCCAGATCCGGGTCAATCTGGTCGACAAGCATGACCGTTGGGCTTCCTCGCATGACATCGCGGCCCAGATCGACAAGGCCCTGAAGCCGGTGCGCCAGGCTTATCCCCAGGCCAAGCTGAAGATCTACGAGACCCCGCCGGGGCCGCCGGTGCCCTCGCAGATCCTGGCCGAACTCTATGGCCCGGATTACGACAAGCTGCGCGCCGCCGCGACGGAAGTGTCGGCCGCCTTCGGCCAGATCTACGGCCTGATCAACGTCGACGACTCGGTCACCGCCGACGTCGACAGCTATGAGGTCAAGGTCGATGCCGAGCGGGCCATGCTGGCCGGGGTGGCGCCGGGCCAGGTGGCCAAGCTCTTGCGCGACTATGTCTCCGGTTTCGCCATCGGCACCCTGCACGAAGACGGCGCCCGCGAGCCGATCGAGATCAAGGTGCGCCTGCCGCGCGCGCTGCGCACCACGCCGGAAGCCCTGATGGCGCTCAGGGTGAGCAATCCCCAGGGCGTGCAGATTCCGCTGGGCGAGCTGGCGACGGTGACCCGCGTGGTGCAGGCCAAGCCGATCTACGGCCGCGACCAGCACTCCATGGTGACCGTGGGCGGCGAGATGCTGACCTCGAGCCCGGTCTATGCCGTGCTCGCCCTGGACCAGATGCTGGACGAGGTCCGGCTGAAGACCGGCGTCGCCTTCGCCACCGGCAACATGGGCTTCGTCGAGGCCGAACCGCGCGACGTCAAGGACTACACCCTGCTCTGGGGCGGCGAGATGCGGCTGACCCTGGATGTCTTCCGCGACCTGGGTTCGGCCTTCATCGTCGCCCTGATCCTGATCTATCTGACCCTGACCGCCTATTACAAGTCGTTCATGCTGCCGCTGATCGTGATGGGCGCCATCCCGCTCACCCTGATCGGCGTCTTCCCCGGCCACTGGGCGACCGGCCAGGCCTTCACCGCCACCTCCATGATCGGCGCCATCGCCCTGGCCGGCATCGTGGTGCGCAACTCGCTGCTCCTGATCGACTTCATCCTCGACTACCGCGCCAAGGGGTACGACCTGGACGAGGCGGTGATGGAGGCGGGCGCGGTGCGCTTCAGGCCCATTCTGCTCACGGCCCTGGCCATCATCGCCGGCTCGGCGATCATGATCACCGACCCGGTGTTCGGCGGTCTGGCGGTGTCGCTGATCTTCGGCACCTTCGCCTCGACCGCCCTGACCCTGATCGTGATCCCGCTGTTCTATCTGCTCTGGCAGCGGCGGGTACCGGCCTGAGCCGAGCAGCCCGGCCGGGGTTGCAGACCGGCCGGGCCGCCCCCATGTAAAATCCCGTTCTTGAACCCGTTAATAGGAGTGTTCCGATGACCATCGAACGCATCATCCGCAGCATGGCCGGCTTCATGACCCTGCTGTCCCTGGCCCTGGCCCATTTCCTCGGCCAGGTCGACCTGACCCAGGTCTCCTGGCTCTGGCTGACCGCCTTCGTCGGCCTCAATCTGTTCCAGTCCGGCTTCACCGGGCTATGCCCGCCGGCGGCCCTGCTCAAGAAGCTGGGCTTCAAGGAAACCGGCTCCTGCTGTTCCTGAGGACGCCCGCCAGTCATGGAATTCATTCAACAGAATATCTGGACGGTGCTGCTGGCCGTGATGTCCGGCTTCATGCTGGTGATGCCGAGCTTCCGCCGTTTCAGCGGGGTCAAGCAGATCGGCCCGCAAGAGGCGGTGCTGCTGATGAACCACGACGAGGCCCTGGTGCTCGACGTGCGCGAGCAGTCCGAATTCTTCGACGGTCACATCGCCAAGGCCAAGCACATCCCGCTGGGTGCCCTGGCCAAGCGGCTGGACGAGCTGGAGAAGTACAAGGACAAGCCGGTGGTCGCGGTCTGCCGCAGCGGCAGCCGCTCTGGCATGGCCTGCGGCACCCTGCGCCGCGCCGGCTTCCAGAACGTGCACAACCTCGACGGTGGCATGATGGCCTGGGAACGGGCCGGCCTGCCCAAGGAGAGGAAGTAGGCAGGGACGCTGCCCGTCCCGCGCTCCCCATCTGAAGAGAAGAGAACCGTTATGCCCCACGTGAAAATGTATTGCACCGGCGTCTGCCCCTACTGCGTCATGGCCGAAAAGCTTTTGAACAAAAAGGGCGTGACCGAGATCGAGAAGATCCGGGTCGATCTCGACCCCCAGCAACGGGAAGAGATGATGCGCATCACCGGCCGGCGCACGGTGCCCCAGGTCTTCATCGGCGAGCGCCATATCGGCGGCTTCGACGATCTGTCGGCGCTCGATGCCGAGGGCGGCCTGGACCCCCTGCTCGCTGCCTGAAACTGGCCGGCCGACGGTCGGGCTGTCATGACCAAGCGGCTATAATGGGCCGCTTCTTTTCATTCCAGGACCATCATGAGCGACAACGAACAAGGCCAGGCCGCCGCCCCGGTTTTCAGCATCGAGAAGATCTACGTCAAGGACCTGTCGATCGAGGTGCCCAACGCGCCCCAGGTCTTTCTGGAGCAGGGCGCGCCCCAGATCAACATGGAGATCGCCACCCAGATCGACGCCCTGGAGACCGGCATCTACGAGTGCCGGCTGACGGTGACCGTCACCGCCAAGGCCGAGGACAAGGTGTATTTCCTGGTCGAGGTGCGCCAGGCCGGCATCTTCCGCATCCAGGACGTGCCGCAGGAGGCCTTGGAGCCGACCCTGGCCATCGCCTGCCCGAACATCCTGTTCCCCTACGCCCGCGAGGCGGTGGCCGACGCCACCGTGCGCGCCGGCTTCCCGCCCATCCACCTGCAGCCGGTCAACTTCGAGGCCCTCTACCTGCAGCAGAAGCAGGCCCAGGCCTCGGCGCAGGTCAACTGATCGACGGATAGCGGAGCCGCGGTGAAGATCGCCGTCTTGGGGGCGGGTGCCTGGGGCACCGGGCTGGCGGTGCGCTGGGCCGGCTCGGCCCAGGTGACGCTCTGGGCACGCAACCCCGAACATCTGGCCGCGATGCGGGCGAGCCGGTGCAATGAGCGCTATCTGCCGAATGTCGCGTTGCCCGAAGCGCTCGGCCTCGCCAGCGATCTTGCCGAGGCGGTGCGCGGTGTCGATTACCTCGTGGCCGCCGTGCCGAGCGCGGGTTTTCGCGGCTTGCTCCAGCAATTGGCCGAGCTCCGTTGCCGGCTGCCGCTGGTCTGGCTGTGCAAGGGCTTCGAGGCGGGCAGCATGAAGCTGCCGCATGCGGTGCTGGCCGAGGCCTGGGCCGGGCGCGGCCCGGCCGGCGTGCTGTCCGGCCCCAGTTTCGCCCAGGAGGTGGCGGCCGGCCAGCCGGCGGCCCTGACCCTGGCCGCTGCCGACGAGGCCTTCGCCCGCCGGGCGGCCCAGGACCTGCACGCCCCGGCCCTGCGCCTCTATTCCAGCAGCGACGTGATCGGGGTCGAGATCGGCGGGGCCCTGAAGAACGTGATCGCCATCGCCGCCGGGGTCAGCGACGGCCTCGGCTTCGGCCACAACGCCCGCGCCGCCCTGGTCACCCGCGGCCTGGCCGAGATGACCCGGCTCGGCCTCAAACTGGGCGGCCGGATGGAGACCTTCATGGGCCTGTCCGGCCTGGGCGATCTCATCCTCACCTGCACCGGCGACCTCTCGCGCAACCGCCAAGTCGGCCTGCGCCTGGCCCAGGGCCAGAGCCTGGAGGGCATCCTGCGCGAGCTGGGCCATATCGCCGAGGGCGTGACCACCGCCCGCGAGGCCTGCCGCCTGGCCGGCGAGCTGAGCATCGAGATGCCCATCGCCGATGCCGTGCGCCGTCTGCTCGATTCCGAGCTGACGCCGAAGGAGGCGGTGGCGGCCCTGCTCAACCGCGAACAAAAGGACGAGGGGGTTTAACAGGCCGTTGAAAAACTACTGCGGTGGGCCATCTGCGGCGTTGCGCGGTGCTCGCTCCCTCGCCTATCTATTTGATATGTGGCTACGCCGAAACTCACTTCGTTCGTTTTCTCGGTCGCTGCGCTCCGTGCGCCTTGCATCTGGCCATCCTCGCTACGTTTTTCAACGGCCTGTTACCCCCCTGGCAGCCCGCGCCCCGCAGAGGGCATGACACCCTGCCCGTATTTATCGTGCGGCGCGTTTGCCCCCTCACCCCTGCCCTCTCCCCGCAGGGGAGAGGGGGACGCGGTGCCGCTGCGCGGCGCTGCCTTAACCGCCGCCGACAAAGCCATTCCGGCGCCAGGCCTCGAACACCGTCACCGCCACCGCGTTGGACAGGTTGAGGCTGCGCTGGCCCGGCCGCATCGGCAGGCGGATGCGGTTTTCTTCGGCGATCTTTGCCAACACCTCCGATGGCAGGCCGCGGGTCTCCGGCCCGAACAGCAGCACGTCGCCCGGCTGATACGCGACCTCGGTGTAAAGCGTTTGCCCGCGGGTGCTGAAGGCGAACAGGCGCCTGCCGGCGAAATGGGCCCGCGCCGCGGCCCAGTCCTTGTGCAATCGCAGGTCGGCGTATTCGTGATAGTCGAGGCCTGCCCGCCGCAACTGCTTGTCTTCCAGGGCGAAGCCCAGGGGTTCGATCAGGTGCAGCCGGCAGCCGGTGTTGGCGGCCAGGCGGATGATGTTGCCGGTGTTGGGTGGAATCTCGGGTTGGAACAGCAAAATGTCGAACATCGCTTGAGCTTGCGGCGCTGAGCCGATAAGTTACGAAGATTGGCATGAAAGGGGAATGATGGCACGGCCGGAGAAGATCCGACTCGGTGATGTGCTGGTGGCGCAGAAGGTGATCTCGCAGGCCCAGCTTGCCGACGCGCTCGACCGCCAGCGCCAGAGCGGGCGCAAACTGGGCCGAGTCCTGGTCGAGAACGGTTACGCCAGCGAGGAGCAGATCTCGATGGCGATCGCCCGCCAGATGAACATCCCCTTCGTCGATCTGCGCCGCATCCAGGTCAAGCCCGACATCGTCCGCCTGCTGCCCGAGCAGACCGCCCGCCGCTTCCGCGCCGTGGTGCTGGAGAACCGCGACAGCGGCGTGCTGGTGGCCATGGCCGATCCCACCGACATCTTCGCTTACGACGAGATCGTCCGGGTGCTCAAGAAAACGGTCGAGCTGGCGGTGGTGACCGAGAGCGCGCTCGGCCAGTTCATCGACGGCGTCTACCGCCGGACCGACGAGATCAGCGAGTTGGCGCGCAGCCTGTCCGAGGAGCTGGGCAGCGAGGCGATCGACATCAGCCAGCTCGCCAGCACCGGGGCGGCCGAGGATGCCCCCGTCGTGCGGCTGCTGCAAAGCATCTTCGAGGATGCCTTGCAGGTCGGCGCCTCCGACATCCACATCGAGCCTACCGACATCCGGCTGCAGATCCGGGTCCGGATCGACGGTGTGCTCCATGTCTCGACCGAGGCCGACCGCCGCATCGGCCCGGCCCTGATCCAGCGCCTGAAGCTCATGGGCGAGATGGACATCGCGGAAAAGCGCCTGCCGCAGGACGGCCGTTTCGTGGTCCGTGTGCAGCAGAAGCAGATCGACGTGCGCCTCTCGGTCATCCCCGTCCAGTATGGCGAGTCGGCGGTGATGCGCCTGCTCGCCGGCGGCGGCGAGGTGACTTTGGAGAACACGGGCATTCCGGCCGAGACCCTGGAGCGCTTCCAGCGCCTGATCCACCGGCCCAATGGCCTGGTCCTGGTCACCGGCCCGACCGGCAGCGGCAAGACCACCACGCTCTACGGCGCCCTGTCCGAGCTGAACAGCCCCGAGGTGAAGATCCTCACCGTCGAGGACCCGGTCGAATACCGCCTGCCCGGCATCAACCAGGTGCAGGTGGCCGAGAAGATCGACCTCACTTTCGCCCGCGCCCTGCGCGCCTTCCTGCGGCAAGACCCGGACGTCATCCTGGTCGGCGAGATGCGCGACCAGGAGACCGCGCTGATCGCCCTGCGCGCGGCGCTGACCGGCCACCTGGTGCTGTCCACCCTGCATACCAACGACGCCGCCTCGGCCGCCGCCCGGCTGATGGACATGGGGGCGCCGCCTTATCTCTTGGCCAGCTCGTTGATCGGCATCATGGCCCAGCGTCTGGTGCGCAAGCTTTGCCCCATGTGCGCCGAGGTGATGCCGCTCACGCCGACCGAACGGATCTGGCTCAAGCCCGAACTGGACAAGGGCTTGAGCGCGGAGGGGTTCAAGCGCGGTCGCGGCTGCCCGCATTGCAACTTCACCGGCTACAAGGGCCGTCAGGGCGTGTTCGAGCTCCTCGAGATCGACGCCACCCTGGCCGGCCTGCTCAATTCCGGCAACACCAAATTGTTCTATGAGGCGGCCAAACGCAAGCTGGCTGGCCGCACCTTGCACGACGAAGCCGTACGCCTGGCGGTCGAGGGGGTCACCAGCGTGGCCGAGGCCATGCGCGCCGCCCACCAGTCCGAGGATTGACCCGGCATGCCGGCCTTCGCCTACAAGGCGCGCAACAGCCGGGGCGAGCTGCTGACCGGCCGGCAGGAAGGGACAAGCCCCGAGGCGGTGGCCGACGAGCTTGCGCGCTCAGGTCTGATCCCGGTCGAGGTGAGGCCGGCCAAGGCGACGGGCGAATTCAAGCTCAGCCTGCCCAAGCTGCTCGGCGACAGGGTGAGCGACCTCGATCTGATGTTGTTCGTGCGTCAGATGAACAGCCTGCTCAAGGCCGGGGTGCCGATTCTGCGGGCGCTCACCTCGCTGGCCGATTCCGCGGTGAAGCCGGCCCTGCGCAATGTGCTCAACGGCATCAGGGAAGGCCTGGCGGCCGGCCGCGAGCTGTCGGTCAGTCTGCGCCGCTACCCCAATGTCTTCCCGGATTTCTTCGTCAACATGGTGCGGGTGGGGGAGACCACCGGCCGGCTGGAGGAGGTCTTCCTCCGTCTCTATCACCACTACGAGTTCGAGATCGACATGCGCGAGCGGGTGAAGGGGGCCCTGCGCTATCCGGCCTTCGTCGTCGTCGCCATCCTGGCCGCCATCGTGGTGATCAACGTCGTGGTCATTCCGGCCTTCGCCAAGGTCTATGCCCAGGCCAAGGTCGAATTGCCGCTGCTCACCCGCATCCTGATCGGTACTTCCGACTGGATGGTCCACTGGTGGCCGCTGCTGTTGGGTCTGCTGGTACTGATCGTCATCGGTTTCCGGCTCTGGGTCGGCACCCCGGCCGGGGCCTATCACTGGAGCCGCCTCCTGCTCAAATTGCCCATCGCCGGCAAGATCGTGCACAAGGCGGCGCTCGCCCGTTTCGCCAAGAGCCTGGCCGTGGGCCATGCCAGCGGCCTGCCCATCACCCAGAACCTGACCAGCGTCGCCCGGGTGGTCGACAACGTTTATCTCGCCAGCCGCATCGAGCAGATGCGCGACGGCGTCGAACGGGGCGAGAGCCTGACCCGGGTGGCCGCCGCCGCTGGCGTCTTCACCCCGGTGGTGCTGCAGATGCTGGCGGTGGGCGAGGAGACCGGCGACATCGAGCGTCTTCTGAACGAGGTCGGCGACATGTACCAACGCGATGTCGAGTACGAGGTGAAGGCCCTGTCCGACCAGATCGAGCCCATCCTGATCGTGGTCATGGGCATCCTGGTGCTCATCGTCGCCCTGGGTGTCTTCCTGCCGCTGTGGGATTTGGGCAAAACCATGCTCAGGCGCTGAGCTTCCCCCTAAAGTTTTCTCGTTTTTTCGCCGATTACGTAGATATACTTACAACTGCTTGCAGCAGCCTGGCGGTAGCCAACACCACTTCTGGAAGGAGTCAGAACATGCGTACCCAGCAATCCGGTTTCACCCTGGTCGAACTGATCATGGTCATCGTCATCATCGGCATCCTGGCCGCCGCGGCCCTGCCGCGCTTCGCCAATTTGCAAGGCGATGCTCGACACGCTAAAGGCCAGGCCATTCTGGGGTCGGTGCGCTCTGCCTCGAACATCGCCCATGCCCAGGCGCTGGCGCGCAACATCGTTAACGGCAATATCACGATGGAAGATACAAACGTGGCCATGGTCAGCGGTTATCCTGCGGCTTCCGGTGGCATCCTCGCTGCCGCAAACATCAATGCTGCCACCGACGATGTAACGACCACTTTGTCGGGTGGCACTCAAATGATCATCCAGATCAATGGCGCGCAGAATCCTGCAAATTGCCAGATTACGTATACCGAGGGCACCCCGCCGACCATCACCTACAACGGCTCCGCTGACAACTGCTTGTGACCGGTCGTGAATCGGGCTACAGCCTGATCGAACTGGTCGGTGTCCTCGCCCTCCTGGGGATACTGGCCGCGGTCGGGCTGTCCCGCTTCACCAGCACCGAAACCTTCGCCGCCCGCGGCTTTTACGACGAGGCGGCGAATTTTTTGCGCTATGCCCAGAAGCAGGCCATCGCCCGGCATGGGGCGGTCGCCGTCCAGCTCATCGGTAACGGCCTGAGCCTGCAGGGGGCGCCCGGTCCCGCCGGCGAGGCCCCCTACCAGATCGCGGCACCCGGTGGCGTCAGCCTGGCGGCCACGGTGTCCAGCCTGAGTTTCGATGCGCTCGGGCGCCCGAGCACCGCCGCCGTGTTCACCTTCACCGAGCAGGATGGCCTGGTCCGGTCGCTCACCGTCCATGCGGAAACGGGCTATGTCCAATGAGCGCGCTTCCCTGATCCGCCGGCAACCGCCCGCCTGCGCCAAGCAGTCCGGTGTCAGCCTGGTCGAACTGATCCTGTTCATCGTCATCGTCGGCATCGCGGTGGCGGCCGTGCTCCAGATCTATGGCGTCACCGCCCGGGCCAATGCCGATCCCCTCCTGCGGCGCCAGTCGCTCGCCATCGCCCAGGCCCTGATGGAAGAGATCAGCTACAAGGCGGCGAGCAATCCGCCCGGCGGTTTTACCGGGCCCTGCACCCCGGCCAACCGCTGGCTGTTCGACGATGTGGTCGATTACAGCGGCTTTTCCCTGGCCGGCATCGCCGATCTGACCAACGTGCCGATCTCCGGGCTGGAGAACTACCAACTGAACGTCGCGGTGGTTTCGGCCGCCTTCGGGCCGGTGCCCATTTCCGCCGGTCTGCGCATCACCGTCACCGTGACCGATCCGGTCGGCGAGTCCACGGTGCTGGAGGGTTATCGTGCCAGCTACCCTTAGGCGGCGTGCCGGCGGCTTCAGCCTGATCGAGCTGATCGTGGTCATGGTCATCGTCGGCCTCCTGGCCGGCATGATCGCGCTGTTCATCGTCAACCCGGTGCGCGGCTATCTCGACTCGAGCCGGCGCGCGGTGCTGGTCGATATCGCCAACACCGCGCTCATGCGCATGGCGCGCGATGTGCGCCTGGCCCTGCCCAACAGCGTGCGGGTGCGGCAGAACGGCGGCGTGTTTTATCTGGAATTTCTCCTGCTCGACGGCGGCGGGCGTTATCGGGAGCAGATCGGCGCGGCCGGCGACGACCCGCTCGATTTCGCCACCCGGGGGGTCAGCACCGACACCCGCTTCGACCTGCTCGGCCCGCCGATCAGCATGGCGGCCGGCGCGGAAATCGTCATCTACAACCTGGCGCTCGATGCCGACACCGACGCCTACCAGGGCGGCAATCGCCGCGCCTACACTGGCACGCTCGGCACGGTGAGCCGGATCGATTTCGCCGCGGCACCGGGCGGGGCGCCCTTCCCCATGGAATCGCCCGCCCGCCGCTTCCATGTCGTGCGCAGTCCCGTCACCTATGCCTGCAATCCGGCCACCGGCGAGCTGCGGCGTTATGCCGGCTATGGCATCGGCGCGGCCCAGCCGGCCGACCAGGCCAGCCCGCCCCTGAGCACCGCCGGCAACAACAATCTGTTGGCCAGCAAGGTGAGCCGCTGCCGCTTCGCCTATGTGCCGGGGGCCTCGGAGACGCTGGGCCAACTGACCTTGTGGCTGGAGCTGACGGACGAAGGCGAGTCGGTCAGTCTGTATCGCGAAGTGGTGGTGAGCAATGAGCCGTAAGCAAACCGGTTTCGTGCTGCCGGCGGCCATCTTTCTGCTGGTGGTGCTGGGTGCGCTGGCGGCCTATTTGACAAATGTCACGCGGATCAATCTGGCGATGAACAATCTGGAACTGGAAGGCGAACGCGCCTATTGGGCGGCCCAGGCCGGGGCCGAGGCCGGCATCTACCAGGCGGCCGTGCTCGGCCTGTGCGTCACCCAGGACATCGCCCTTGCCGGGGAGCTCAACCGCTTCGTCGCCACGGTGAGCTGCAGCCAAACCAACGCCAACGAGGGCGGGCAGCCGGTCCGCCTCTTCCAGATCACCAGCGTGGCCTGCAACGATCCGGCGGCCGCCAGCCCGCGCTGCCCGAACGGGGCCTCGGTTTCGGCCGAATACGTCGAGCGCCAGGTCGGCGCCATGGTGGAAAACTGAGCATGCGCTGGATCCGCCGGCTTTCCCTCTTCGCCGTCGTCGGCATGCTCTGGGCCGGCGCGGCGCAGGGCGCCATCAGCCTGGTCGGCACCACCTCGGCCACGACCGCCATCAATGGCTCCAATTCGATCACCCTGAGCTATCCGGCGGGGCTGGCCGCCGACGATGTGCTGATCGCCCAGGTGGCGGTGCGGGGCAACCGCACCATCACGGCGCCGGCGGGCTGGAACCAGATCAGCCGGGTCAACAACGGTTCGACCCTGACCCAGGCCATCTTCTGGAAGCTGGCCGGCGCCAGCAATCCGCTCAGCGAGGTCTGGCGCTTCAGCAACTCCGGCCGCGGCGTCGGCGCCATGGCCGCCTATCGGGGGGTCGATCCCTTCACGCCGATCGACGCCTTCTCCGCCCGGACCAATGCCAGCAGCGCCAGCATTACCGCCAATTCGGTCACGCCCACGGTGAGCGGCGTCTGGCTGGTCGGCCTCTTCGCCCATGCCCGCGGCGGCGTCAGCCTCACGCCGCCGGCCACCATGATCGAGCGGGTGGAGCAGGTGCTCACGCCCAGCCCGGCCGGCAACGGCATTGCCCTGGAGCTGGCCGACGAGGCCTATGCCGGCGGCACGGCGCCGACCGGCAACCGGGTCGCCACGGCCAGCGCGGCGGCGGCCAACATCGGCCATCTCCTGGCCTTGCGGCCTGCCACCCTGGGGCCGGCCAGTCTGCTGGCGGACTACCGCTTCGATGAATGCGCCTATACCGGCGCGCCGGGCGAGGTCATCGACAGCACCGGCAATTACCCGGCCACCTCAAGAAACGGCCTGACCACCAGTGTGCCGGGCAAGATCCAGCGCATGGCCAACTTCGATACCTATGGGCGCTGGGTCTCGGCCAGCATCCCCATCGGCACCAGCTGGACCTTGAGTGCCTGGCTCTATCTGCCCATTGTCACCACCCATCGCTATCACGTCCTGGCCTCGGTGGCCGGCGGTGGCGATCTGATGTTTCTGGATCGTGACAACAATTACCGCTGGGGGGTCTATGCGTCGGGCGCCTCGAGCACCGGCAGCTTCCAGTTCGGCACCCTGGCGGCCGGGTGGCACCACGTGTTGTTGCGCGCCAACGGCAATGTCACCCAGCTGTTCGTCGATGGTCTCTATCGCGACCAGGTCAATCGCAAGGCGGCGGGCAACCTGACCTATCTGGGCACCTCCTACGACAATGTCGACACCAGCGCGGCCCAGGGCATCGGCACCCCGGTTGACGAGATGCGCCTGTACGCCGGGGTTCTCTCCGGCGCGCAGATCGCCAGCCTTTATGCCAACCAGAATGCCGGGCTCAATGCCGACGGCACGCCGCGCGCGCCGGTGAACTGCCCGGTGATCGGCCAGCCGCGCGAGTTCAACGCCTGCGAGGTGAGCACGCCCGCCTGCGTGCCGGTCCCGGGCACGATCGACCCCCTCGCGGCCTATGCCAACCTGCATACCAAGCGGCGTGGCGTGGCCGGCTATCAGCTCGACCTGGTGCGTCTGCGCAGCGACGGCACCCTGTCCGATCGTTTCGACGGCGACGTGGACATCCGGCTCTATGCCAACGCCAATCCGGTCGAGGTCATCGACGGCTTCAACTGCCCGGCCAGCCAGACGGCCATCATCAACCTCGGGACCGTGCGCTTCGACAACGGCCGGGCCCGGGTCACCCTGCCGGCCTTTGCCACGGCCTATCGCGACGTGCGGGTGCGCTTCGAGTGCAGCCGGCGCGAGTGCGGTAGCGCCGTCAACGCCTGCTCCAGCGACCGCTTCGCGGTGCGGCCGGATGCCCTGTCGGTGACCACCGATCGCAATGCCGATCCGATCGGCACCAGCACCAGCGCCACCGCCTATGCGGCCGGCGCGCCATTCGTCATGACCGCGGCCGGCGGCGCCGGCTACAACGGCGTGCCCAGCCTCGACCCGGGCCAGGTCGAGGCCCATGCCGGCGCCCTGGTGACGGGCCAGCTCGTGGCGGCCTTCACGGCGGGCGATGCCGGCGGCAACGCCATCGCCAACAGCGCGACCTACTCCGAGGTGGGCTATTTCCGGCTCGGGGCCCAGGCCGTGTACGACGCGAACTTCACCCTGGTCGATCAATATCCCCTGGTCGGCTGCAGCAACGGCTTTGCCAACCCCGCGCCCGGCGCCGGCCTGCCCGGCTGCAAGTTCGGCAATCCCGCCACCACGCCCTATTTCGGCCGCTTCCGGCCGGATCACTTCAAACTGAGCGGCGGCGCCCATACCCCGGCCTGCGAGGCCGCGGGCAAGACCGCCTTTACCTATCTGGGCCAGGAATTCGGCATCGACTTCAGCCTGACCGCCAACAACGCCAGCGGCCTGCGTACCTACAACTACAAAGACGGCTTCGCCAAGCTGGCGCCGACCAGCGTGGCCGCCTTCAATTTCGCCCCGCTCAATCTGGCGCCCGATGACGTGGCCGCGCGCCTGGCGCTGCCGGCCGCGCTGACGGGTGACTGGTCGGACGGCGGGCAGGCCGACTTCAGCGGGCTGTTCCGGGTACGCCGCCTGGACGGCACGGTGAGCAAATCGGACGGGGCCCGGCCGGTGCGGCCGGACGGCCCTTATCCCGATTTCAAGCTCACCGCGCGGCCGGTCGATGGCGATGGCGTCACCCTGCTACCGGCCGATCTGGATGCCGATACCGATGCCACGCCGGGCAACGACCATCAACAGATCGCCGGCGGCCTCTTGCGCTTCGGCCGCCTGCGCCTGGCCAACGCCACCGGTTCCGAGCGTCTGGCCCTGCCGATCCAGGCCAGCGTGCAATACTGGGATGGCACCGGCATGGTGACCCACGGCGACGACGACTGCAGCGCGATCCCGGCGCTGGCGGCCGTGGCCCAGACCTCGCCCCTGAGCCCCGGCCTGACCTTCTATCCCGAGTCGGGCGTCAACCAGCTGGCGGCCGGGGAGACGGCGCCGCTGCTCAACCCGCCGCCGATCGCCGACGGCCTCTTTTCGCTGACGCTCAGCGCCCCGGGGGCAGGTAACTTCGGCTATCTCGATCTCGTGCTCGATGCCCCGGCCTGGCTCAAGTACAACTGGGACGGCATCGACCAGGCGACGGATGGCGACTGGCTGGACGACAACCCGCGCGCCCGCGCCGCCTTCGGCAAGCGCCATGGTTCGGAGCGGGTGATCCTGCGGCGGGAACTGTATTGATATGATGCCGACCATGACCGGACACCGCCGTCCCAACCAACCATGAAATGGCTCAAGCGCACCACACATGACCATGGCCTGGCCGTGCTGACGGCGTTCTGTCCCGGCAGCGCCGTGGCCCTGCGATTGGAGCAGGCGGGCAGCAAGTTCCGCGTGGCGAGCTTTGTCCTGCACGAGGTGCCGGTGGCCACCGCCGATGTCCTGGGCCGGCTGGCCGACGAGGCCGGCCTGCGCAAGAGCCCGCTGATCGCCCTGCTGCCGCCGGACAGCTATCAGGTGCTGATGCTGGAGTCGCCCACGGTGCCCGAGGATGAGCTGCGCAGCGCCGTGCGCTGGAAGCTCAAGGACATGCTCGACTACCACATCGACGATGCCGTGTTCGACCTGCTCAAGGTGCCGGGCGGGGGCGGCGCGCGTCTGTCCTATCTCTATGCCGTCACCGTGCCGGCCCAGGCGGTGCGGGAGCTGATCGCGCTGTATCGCGCGAGCGGCCTCGGGCTGGAGGTGATCGACGTCGACGAGACCGCCCAGCGCCATATCGCGGCGCGGCTGGAGCCGCCGGGCTATGCCGTCGGCCTCTTGCATGTCCACGGCGAGCGGGGGTTGCTGACCTTCACCTTCGAAGGCGAGCTGGTCCTCGCCCGCCGCATCGACCTGCGCGGTGTGCCGCAGGACGAAGTGGCCGAGCGGGTGGTGCTGGAGGTGCAGCGTTCGGTCGATTATTTCGACCGCCAGTTTCATGCCCTGCCCATGTCCAGGCTGTATCTGGCGCCGATGGCCGATGGCGAGGAGCTCTACCGGCAGTTGCACGAAAACCTGAGCCTGCCGGTCGAGCGGCTGGACCTCGGCCTGATCTTCGATTTCAACAGCCATGCCGATCTGCAGCGGCCGGCCACCCAGGCCCAGGTGTTCCATGCCCTGGGCGCGGCGATGCGGGAGTGGGCCGGGTCATGAGCCAGCAGATCAACCTCTATCAGGCCGAGTTCCGCCCGCGCCAGGTCGTGTTCCCGGCCGCCGGCATGTTGCGCGCGGCCCTGCTTTGGCTGCTCGGGCTGGCGGCGATCTATGGCTACGGCGCCTGGCAGTTGCATGACACCCGGGATGCCATGCTGCAGCTGGAACATCGGGTGCAGGCGATCGAGCAACGGGTCGAGGCCCAGCGCCGGCAGCAGGACGGCGGCAAGAGTGCCGCTGAACTGGTCCAGCAGGCCGAGGCGGCCGAGGCCAAGCTCAAGGCCCTGAACAATGCCGCGGCGGCGGTCGAGGCCGGGGCGATCGGTTCGGACAAGGGCTGGTCCGGCCACTTTCACGCCTTTGCCCGGGCCGTGGTGCCCGGTGTCTGGCTGACCGGCTTCCAGATCGGCACGCGAGGCGAGATCGCCAAGCTTTCCGGCCGGGCCCTGGATAGCGAGGGGCCGGCCCGCTTTCTGCATGGCCTGCGCGAACAGCACCTGTTCCAAGGTTTGCAGTTCTCCTTTCTGCAGATCGCCAAGGGCGGCGAAGGGCGCCACCTCGATTTCACCTTGCAGGCACAGGTCGAGCCGGCCCAAGCAATAACCCAGACGAAGGCACCTGCCCCGGCAACGGAGGCCAGGCCATGAAGACCTGGTCGGACCTGGCGGCCAAGATCGACGGGCGGACCACCCGCGAGCGGGTGATCCTCTTCCTCATCCTGCTGGCGGCGCTCTACGCCCTGGCCGACCTGGCCCTGTTTACGCCACAGGCGCGCGAGCGCAAGCAGATCGAGCTGAAGATGACCGAATATCGTCGCCGCATCACCCTGAGCGAGGATGTGCTCAATCAGGCCGTGGCCCGGGCCGACCCGGCGGCCCTGGCCCGCCAGCGGCTGGAGGCGGCCCGGCAGGTGCTGGCGGCGCGGAGCAAGGCCCTGGAGGGGCTGTCCAGCCGCCTGATCCCGCCGCAGGAGATGCCCAAGCTCTTGCAGGCCTTGTCCCAGCGGCAGGCGGATATCAGGCTGGTGAGCCTGCGCACGCTCCAGGCCGAGGCAGTCGGCGCCCTGGCCGCGGCGCAGCCGGGCGGCTTGTACCGGCACGGGGTCGAACTCACGCTGGAAGGCAGCTATGCCGGTTTCGCCGCCTACCTGGAGCGGGTCGAGCGCCTGCCTTACGGCGTCTATTGGGGTGGCCTGGAGCTGGATGCCACGGCCTATCCGAAGCTGACCATGAAGCTCACCCTCTACACCCTGAGTCAGGACAAGGCATGGCTCGCCGTGTGATTCTGGCCTTGGCAGCCATGGCCCTCTCCGGTTACGCTCTAGCCGATTTGGCCGATCCGACGCGGCCGCCGAGCGGTGTCTACGAGGCCAAGCCGGGCGAGGCCGATCTGCAGCCGGAACTCGTGGTCAGCAGCGTGATCCTGCGCCCGGGCGCCAGCTACGCCTTGGTCGGCAGGCGGGTGGTCCGGGTCGGCGACCCGCTGGGCGAAGGCCGGGTGAGCCGGATCGACGAGCAGGGGGTCTGGGTCAAGACCAAGGACGGCATGCAGCAATACAAGCTGCTGCCCAGCGTAGCCAAGCGGCCAGCCGAGCAACAGGGGAAACCAGGAAAGCGATGACAAGCAAGCCGAGCACACAGACCGAAAAAAGGCTGTGGCCCCTTTTCGGTCTGTGCCTGTCGCTCCTGGCCGGCTGCGCCCCGGTGCCGCCTTCCCCCGCCTTGCAGCCCATCCAGCAGGAGATGCGTCAGGCGACTCAGCCGTCCAAGCCCGAGCGCTTGCCGGCCGCGGTCGAGGCGGCCCTGTTGCCCGATCCGACCCTGGCTCTGCCCAAAGAGGTGGCCCGACCGTTGGAGCCGCGCTTCGACCTGGTGGTGAACAACGCACCGGCTGCCGAGGTGTTCATGGGCATCGTCTCCGGCACCCGCTACAGCATGCTGCTCAATCCCCAGGTGGCCGGCAGCATCAGCGTCAATCTCAAGGACGTCACGGTGATCGAGGCGATGGAGGCGATCCGCGAGCAGTACGGCTATGACTTCCGCGTCGATGGCAGCCGCATCTTCGTCCAGCCGCTTACCCTGCAGACCCGCTTCTACGCCATTTCCTACCTGCCCGGGCAGCGCCAGGGCAGTTCGGAGATGCGGGTCATGTCCACCGTGCTGACCGGGAGCGGTGGCACCGGCGGCACCGGCACCACGACGGCCGGCACGGGCAGCACGAGCAGCGGCACGGGCGGCTCCAGTGGCGGCACCACCAGCATCGAGACCAGCCACCTGAGCACCCGGCTGCAAAGCAATTTTTGGGGCGAGCTGCAGGCCTCGGTCGGCCTCCTGATTGGCTGCACCACCGGTGCCACCGGCGCCAATGTCGCCGTGAGCTGTCCGGAGGGCCGCAGCATCGTGGCCAGCCCGCACACCGGTCTGCTCGCCATCCGCGCCTTTCCCGCCGAGCACCGCCTGGTGGCCGACTATCTGCGTGCGGCCCAGCTCACGGTCGATCGCCAGGTGATGATCGAGGCCAAGATCATCGAGGTCACCCTGAACGAGGGGGCGCAGTCGGGCATCAACTGGAGCTACGCCAAAGGCAGCTTCAGCCTCAGCAAGGGCGACGGTCTGCCGACAAACAACAGTCGCATACCCAGCGGCTTCTTTACCCTGGGCCTGATCACCAACACCTTCGAGGCCCTGTTGCAATTCCTCGAAACCCAGGGCACGGTGCACGTGCTCTCCAGCCCACGCATCTCCGCCATCAACAACCAGAAGGCGGTGCTCAAGGTGGGTACCGACGAGTATTTCGTCACCGGGGTGAGCACCACCACCACCACCGGCACCGCCACCACCACGACGCCGAGCGTCACCCTGTCGCCCTTCTTCTCCGGCATCGCGCTCGACGTCACGCCGCAGATCGACGGTCAGGACAACATCATTCTCCACGTGCATCCCTCGGTGACCACGGTGACCGAGGTGACCAAGCAGATCGAGATCTCCGGCCTGAACTCCACGCTGCCGCTAGCCTCGAGCAACGTCTCCGAGACCGACAGCATCGTCCGCCTGAAGGATGGCCAGATCGCCGCCATCGGTGGTCTGATGAAGGTCGAGGCGCGCGATTACGGCAGCAAGATGCCGGGGGCGGGCGATGTGCCGGTGGCCCGGATCCTGTTCAAGAACAGCAACCTTACCCGGGTCAAGAGCGAGCTGGTGATCCTGCTCAAGCCGAGCATCATCCGCAACAGCGGCGATTGGGTGGATAATGCCAAGGATGCGATGCAGCGTATCGACCAGATGATCGTGGCGCCGAAACCCTGATGTATCTCGAGCATTTCGGACTGCACGAATATCCCTTCGGGCTGACGCCCGACACCAGCTATTTCTTCCCCGGCGTCGGCGCCCAGGCGGCGCTCAATACCGTGCTGGTGGCGCTGGAGAACGGCGAGGGTCTGATCAAGATCGTCGGTGAGCCCGGCTCGGGCAAGACCATCCTCTGCCGCTACCTGCTCAACCGCATGGAGGGCAGCCGCTTCGCCACGGCCTACATCCCCAATCCCAACCTGTCCTCGGCGGCGCTGACCCAGGCCCTGCTCAACGAATTCGGCGGCGGCTTTCGCCGCAGCCTGACCTACGGCCTGACCAAGGCGCTGGAGGTGCGGCTCTTGGAGCTGGCGCACGAAGGCAAGCGGGCGGTGGCGCTGATCGACGAGGCTCAGGCCATGCCGATCGAGAGCCTGGAGGCCCTGCGTCTGATCACCAATCTGGAAACGGAAAAGAGCAAGCTTCTGCAGATCGTGCTGTTCGGCCAGCCCGAGCTCGACGACAAGCTGGCCGACCCCTCGGTGCGCCAGATCCGCAGCCGCATCGCCTTCCACGACCACATCACGCCGATCAACGCCGGCGAGCTGCCGGCCTATCTTGGCTACCGGCTCAACCGCGCCGGCGCGGCGCGGCCCCTGTTCACCGCCGGCGCCATGGGCAAGCTGCACAAGATGAGCCGCGGCCTGCCGCGCTACATCAACATCCTGGCGCACAAGGGACTGATGCTGGCCTTCGGCGAAGGTCGGCACGAGGTCGATGTCCGCCATGTCCGCCTGGCCGGCAAGGACACCCCGGGCGTGCGCCTATCCCTGTGGGATCGCCTGCGATGAGCGTGATCAACCGGGTGCTCAAGGACCTCGACCGCAACCGGGCCCTGTCCGGCACGCCGAGCGGGGTGCGCGCGGTCGCCAGCCAGCGGCCGGGCTCGGTCTGGGTCTGGATCCTCCTGGCGGCGCTGCTCCTCGCGGCGGCGGCGGCCTTCCTGCTCAAGCGCTATCCGGCGCCCCCTGCGGCACCGGCGCCGCAGGCTCAGCCGGTCGCCGTCGTGCCGGCACCGGTCGTTGCCCCGGCACCGCCGGCCGAGACCGAGCCGCCGGAGGGGGCGATCATGCCGATGCCCCCCATGCCGCCTCAGCTGCCGCCGGCCGTCGAGGCGCCGCAAAAGCCGCCGGCAGCGAAACCGCCGGCGCAGAAGCCGCAGGCCAAGATGGCGGCCGCACCCGCTGCCGCCGAGCCGTCGCTGCCGCCGGCCGGCCGGCCGAAGATCGTCAAGGAGCCGAGCCTCGCCTCGGCGCAGGACATCGCCCATGCCGCCTTCAATGACGCCAAGCGGCTGATCGAGCAGGGGCGCATGCGCGAGGCGATGGACAAGCTGAATCTGGCCCTGACCCAGCAGCCCGGTCATCTCCTGGCCCGGCAGACCCTGATCGCGCTCTTGATCGAGCAGGGCGAGGTGCTGCGCGCCGAGCTGTTGATTCGCGAAGGGGCCGCCCTGCACCCCGGCGAGATCTGGTTTGCCAAGGCCAGTGGCCAGCTGCTGGTGCGCCAGGGCAATTACACCGGCGCTGCCGCGGTGTTGAAGGATGGCTTGAGCCATGGCGGCGCCGATGGCGAATACTGGTCCTTCCTGGCCGGTGTCTACAACAAGCTGGGTCGCATGGAGGAGGCGGCCCAGGCCTATCGCCAGGCCGTGCGCATGAAGCCGGACAATGGCACCTGGTGGGTGGGCCTGGCCGTGGCGCTGGAACGCCTGGGCCGCAAGGGCGATGCCCACACCGCCTATCAGCAGGCCTATCGCAGCCGGCTCACACCCGAGCTGAAGGACTTCGTCAGCCAGAAGATCGCCGAGCTCGGCGGTTGATAGTGCTGTGCCGCCTCAAGCGGTAAACTCGAAGACCAAAATCACGGAATCGCTGGGGTTGCATGGTCCCTCATCTCACCACCGCCTTGACCGGCCCGCTACTCGACCTGGAGAAGCAGGTGCTCGCGTCCATGCCGCGCATCGAGCAGTGGTTTCGCCGGCAGTGGCTGGAGCACTCGGCGCCGTTCTACAGCTCGGTCGACCTGCGCAACAGCGGCTTCAAGCTGGCCCCGGTCGACACCAACCTGTTTCCCGGCGGCTTCAACAATCTGAACCCGGCCTTCATGCCCTTGGCGGTGCAGGCGGCCCAAGTGGCGGTGGAGAAGATGTGCGCCACCGCCCGGCGGCTCCTGTTGATCCCCGAGAATCACACGCGCAACCTGTTCTACCTGCAGAACGTCGCGTCCCTGGCGGCCATCCTGCAGCACACCGGTCTCGAGGTGCGCATCGGCAGCCTGATCCCGGACCTCAAGGAACCGCTCAAGATCGACCTGCCCAGCGGCGACAGCCTCCTGCTCGAACCGGTGGTGCGCGAGGGGCGGCGGGTCAAGGTCGGCGACTTCGACCCTTGCGCCGTGCTGCTCAACAATGACCTCTCCGCCGGTCAGCCAGAGATATTGAAAGACCTCGACCCGGCCCAGACCCTGATGCCGCCCCTGCATGCCGGCTGGTCGACCCGGCTCAAGTCCAACCACTTCCGCGCCTATGCCAGGCTGGCGCAGGAGTTCGCCGAGCTGATCGGCATCGACCCCTGGCTGATCGACCCCTATTTCGCCACCTGCGGCGAGGTCGATTTCTTCGCCCGCCAGGGCGAGGAATGTCTGGCCTATCACGTCGGCGCGGTGCTCAGCCATATCGAGGCGAAGTACAAGGAATACGGCATCGACAAAGAGCCTTTCGTCATCGTCAAGGCCGACGCCGGCACCTACGGCATGGGCATCATGACCGTGAAGAGCGCGGACGAGGTGCGCGAGCTCAACCGCAAGGAACGCAAGAAGATGGCGGTGGTGAAGGAGGGGCTCAGCGTCAGCAACGTGCTGGTGCAGGAAGGGGTGTACACCTTCGAGACCATCAACGAGGCGGTGGCCGAGCCGGTGATCTACATGATCGACCATTTCGTGGTCGGTGGCTTCTATCGCGTGCATACCGGCCGCGGCGCCGACGAGAACCTGAATGCCGCCGGCATGCACTTCGTGCCCCTCGCCTTCGAGGAGCCTTGCAGCCTGCCGGATGAGACCGACCGGCCCGACGCCCCGGTCAACCGCTTCTATACCTACGGCGTGCTCGGCCGCCTGGCCGCGCTGGCGGCGGCGATCGAGTTGGAAGAGACGGCGCCGAACCCGCGCCTGCCGCAGTACTGAGGTTCGAGATGCAGATACTTTTCGTCGCCGACCCGCTGGCCAGTTTCAAGATCCGCAAGGATTCCACCTTCGCCATGATGCAGGCGGCCGCGGCGCGCGGCCACGAACTCTGGGCCTGCGAGCCCAAGGACTTGGCCTGGCGTGACGGCAAGCTCATGGGCCGGGTGTTCCCGCTCGAACTCACCTCCCCCCCTCAATCCCCCCCGCTTGCGGGGGGGAAGCCTGTCCCATCATCCCCGCTTGCGGGGGGGATGCCTGTTCCATCATCCCCGCTTGCGGGGGGGGAGCCTGTTCCATCATCCCCCCCACTTGTGGGGGGGAAGCAAGGGGGGGCATGGTTTGCCGCCGGCAATCACGAATGGCGCCGCCTGAGCGAGTTCGACGCCGTGCTCATGCGCAAGGACCCGCCGTTCGGTCAGGAATATCTCTACGCCACCTATCTGCTGGAGCTGGCGGAGCGCGAAGGCGCCCGCGTGTTCAACCGGCCGCAGTCATTGCGCGATTTCAATGAAAAGCTGGCCATCGCCCGCTTCCCCCGGTTCATCGTGCCCACCCTGGTCAGCAGCCGGGCCGAGGAGATTCGCGCCTTTCTCGCCGAGCAGGGCGACATCGTGCTCAAGCCGCTCAACGCCATGGGCGGCGCCTCGGTCTTTCGCATGCGGCCGGGCGACGCGAACATCGGCGTGATCATCGAAACGCTCACCCAGCATGAAACCACCACGGTGATGGCCCAGCGCTACATCCCGGAGATCAAGGATGGCGACAAGCGCATCCTGATCATCGACGGCGAGGCGGTGCCCTATTGCCTGGCGCGCATCCCGGCGCCGGGCGAGACCCGCGGCAATCTGGCCGCCGGCGGCACCGGGGTGGCCCGGCCGCTTTCCGAGCGCGACTGGCAGATCGCCCGTACCCTCGGGCCGCAGCTCAAGGCGGCCGGCCTCTTGCTGGTCGGCTTGGATGTCATCGGCGACTGGCTGACCGAGGTCAACGTCACCAGCCCGACCTGTTTCCGCGAGATCATGGACCAGACCGGCTTCGACGTGGCCGGTGCCTTCCTCGACGTCCTGGAGCGCGCATGCGCCTGATCCGGCTGTTGTTGTCGCTGTGGCTGCTGGCGCTGTTGGCCGCTTGCGGCGAGGCGCCGCCCTACCGGCAGCAGGCCTATGTCTTCGGCACCCTGGTCGAGATCAGCATCTACGGCGAGGATGCGGACAAGGCGCAGGCGGTCACCGCCCAGGTGCTGCGGGACTTCGACCGGCTGCACGGCATGCTGCACGCCTGGCAGCCGGGCGCGCTGGCCCGGGTGAATGAGCTCATCGCCCAGGGGGCGACCGACGTCTCCACCTCGCCCGGCCTGATCCCGATCCTGCAGGACGCCGCGCGCCACGCGGCGCAATCCGATCATCTGTTCAATCCGGCCATCGGCAATCTGGTGCGGCTCTGGGGCTTTCACGCCGACCGCTTCGAGGGCAACCGCGTGCCCGATCCGGCCCAGATCGAGCGTCTGGTCAAGGCCGCGCCGACCATGGCCGACCTCGAGCTGGCAGGCTATACCGTGCGCAGCCGCAACCGCGCGGTGCGCATCGACCTGGGCGGCTATGCCAAGGGCTACGCCCTGGATCTGGCGGCGGCCTATCTGAAAAGCCAGGGGGTGCGCAACGCCCTGATCAACATCGGCGGCAACGTGCTGGCCCTGGGCCGGCACGGCACGCGGCCGTGGCGGGTCGGCATCCAGCACCCGCGCCGGAGCGGGGCGATCGCCCTGATCGATCTGAATGACGGCGAGGCGATCGGCACCTCGGGCGATTACCAGCGCTATTTCGAGGTGGGCGACAAGCGCTACTGCCACATCATCGATCCACGCACGGGCTGGCCGGTGCAGGGTGTGCAGGCGGTGACCGTGCTCGCGCGCGGGCCGCAGGCCGGGGTGCTATCGGATGTCGCGAGCAAGCCCCTGTTCGTCAGCGGCGCCGCCGGCTGGCGCCAGCAGGCCGAAAAGCTGGGCGTGCGCGAGATCATGTTCATCGACGGCGCGGGCCGGATCAGCGTCACCGCGGCGCTGGCCCCGCGCCTGCAATGGCAGGCGGGCGCGCCGGCCGCTCCGGTCGTGCCGTAGGCTGCGCGACCGGAGCCGACGAATCAGGGCGTTCCGCGAGCAGGGGCAGCACCAGTTCCTCCAGCCGCGCCCGGTGCACCTGGCCGCTGATCTTGTGCCGGATGACGCCGCGCCGGTCGATGACGAAGGAGGTCGGCACCTTGTCGACGCCGCCGAACTGCTGGCTGGTGCCGGCGAGCGCCAGCGGTGCCGGGAAGCTGTAATCCTTCTCGCGCATGAAGGCATCGACCTCGGCCTGGTTTGCGTCCAGGCTCAAGGCCAGAATCTCGAACCCTTCGTGCTTGTGCGCCTGATAGAAGGCCTGCATGGCCGGCATTTCGTGCCGGCAATAGGGACACCAGGTGGCCCAGAAATTGACCAGCAGCACCTGGCCGCGCCAGGCCGACAAGGGCTTCTCCCCTGCCGGTGTGCTGATGTTGACCTCGGGTGCCGGCAGGTGCAGGTGGTCGACCGAGGCCGGCGGCCGGAACCAGAAGTAGACGATCAGCCCGATCAGCAGTAGGGTGAGCCCATTCGCCTTGAGTTTTTGCAGGAACCAACTTGTCTTCGTCATCTTCGTCCAAACGCAAGGTCTTGCGCATCATCAAGCAGGACAGCGAATCCACCCCGGAAGTTTCGGCCCCGGCCAAATCGCGGCGGCCGGTGCGCGGCAGTCATCTGCCGCTGCGCCAGCGGCGGGCCCTGAAGGGTAGCGATTTGCCGGAGCCGGTGGAAGAGCCGGTGGCGCGCGTGGATAAAGCGGCCGGGCCGGCGGCGGATCAGTCGCGCCGCCGTGGCCGGCCGAAGGCGGGGCCCCAGACGCATCCGCCCCGCAGCGGGCAAGGGGCGCGCCATGAGGAGGGTGTCGAGCGCAAGCTGCGCTCGGGGCGCGACGCAGCGCGGCGCCATCCGGTTCGCGGCGACAAGGAGCGCGAGCAGAGGCGGCCGCAGCCTGCGCGCAAGGCGGCCGCCGGCCCGCAACATTTCTTCGTCGCCGGCCCGCGCGGTCTGGAGCAGGAACTGGCGCGGGAGCTCGCCGAACTTGGCACGGAGGCGGTCGAGGCGGGTTCCGGCGGCGTCAGGTTTACCGGCGAAATCGCCCAGGCCTGGAAGATCAACCTCTGGTCGCGCCTGGCCATTCGCGTGCTGCAGCAGGTGGCGCACGGACATTACAAAAACGAAGACGATCTCTACCGGGCCGCGCGCGAACTGCCCTGGCCCGAGTGGTTTCCCCTCGGCCGCACCATCGCCGTCACCACGGTCGCCCATCGCTGTCCGCTCAAGAGCCTCAACTTCGCCTCGCTCAAGATCAAGGATGCGGTGTGCGACCGCTTCCGCGACCTCACCGGCGCACGGCCCGATGTCGATGCCCGCACGCCCGACGTGCCCATCCTGCTCTACCTGACCGAGGACAGCTATACGCTCTACCTCGACCTCACCGGCGAGCCGCTCAACCGCCGCGGCTACCGGGTGCAGGCAGCCAAGGCACCGCTCAACGAGAACCTGGCCGCCGGCATGTTGCGCCTGGCGGGTTGGACCCCAAAGATGCCGCTGCTCGACCCGATGATGGGCGGCGGCACCATTCTGTTGGAGGCGGTGCTGATGGCACTGAACATCGCGCCAGGGCTCAGGCGCCACTTCGCCTTCGAGAACCTCAACAGCTTCGATCGGGTCGAGTGGGCGCGGCTGCGCAAGAACGCCCAGGCCGAGCAGAAGGAAAAACGTGCGCTGCCGATCTATGGCTGTGACATCGACCCGCGCATGGTCCATGCGACCGAGACCAATCTGCGCGCAGCCGGCCTGCTCGAATGCGTCACCCTGCGCGAGGCCGATGCCCTGGAGGTGGAAGCGCCGGCGCGGGTCGGCGTTATCGTCAGCAATCCGCCCTACGGCGTGCGTCTCGAACACGAGGACATGGCCGCTTTCTACCAAGGCCTGGGCGACAACCTCAAACGCCGATTCGCCGGCTGGAATGCCTACCTGCTCTCGGCCGATGTCGAACTGGCCAAGCACATCGGTCTCAAGGCAAGCCGACGCACGCCGCTGTTCAATGGCCCGTTGGAATGCCGGTTGTATGAATACCGCATAGTGAGCGGACAGATGCGGCGTCCACGCGCGCCGGCCTGAGTCACATCCAATCGCGCTGCTATCATGCAGGGTCATTGTGACCCGGCTTTCTGAAATGCACGCGCTCACCGTCAACCCGCGCACCTCGCTCAAACCCTATCTGGGTGTGCTCGTGACGGTCCTTTTCGGCGGCGCGCTGACTGCCTGGACGGCGTTGACGGTGCTGGAGGATGAGCAACACCATTTTGAGCGCCAACTGGAATGGCGTGCCGACCACGAGGCGGCCAGCTTCCAATTCGGGCTCAATCGCAGCATCGAGACCGTCGCCTCGCTCAACAGCCTGTTCGAGTCCTCTCAAGATGTCGATCGGCAGGAATTCGCCCGCTTCACGGCCGGACCCTTGAATGCCCATGCCGAACTGCTGTCGCTGCAATGGTTGCCGCGGGTGGCTTGGGCCGGGCGGGCCGCGTTCGAGCGGGAGCTGGACCTGATCAAGCCTGGTGCCCGCTTGAGCGAGCCCGGGCCGGATGGCCGATTGTTGCCGGCCGGCGAGCGGTCGGAGTATTTCCCGGTGTTTTATGCCGAGCCCTTCGCGCCGAACGCGGCGGCCTTCGGCCTGGATGCGGCAGCCAGGCCGGAGGGCAAGCGGGCGATGGAAGCCGCTCGCGATAGTGGCGGCATCGTGGCCAGTGCCCAGTTCACCTTGGTGCAGGGTGGCGGCAATCTCCAAGCGGTCGTGCTCTATCGGCCGGTATACCGGCTGGGCAAGCCGCTGGAGACGGTCGGTCAGCGACGGGCCGCCTTGCGCGGTTATGTCGCTGCCGTCGTCAAGATCGAGCGGATACTTGCCGGCGTGCTCGCCGACAGCCCGCCGACCGGGCTCGATGTCTATATCGTCGACCGCGCGGCCAATGATGCTCTGATTTATGGCCACTCCTCGCGTACGCGGACCACGGGCGGCCCCTTGTCGCTGGCCGAGGCCAAGCGGGGTGCTCATTGGTCGGTTTCGATCCAGGTGCCCGGTCGCGACTGGCAGATGATCTTTGCGCCGGCGCCGGCCTTCTATGCCGAGTTCGGCTCGCGGCGGCATTACTGGGTGCTGGGCATCGGCCTGCTGCTCACCCTGCTGTTCGCCTTCGACACCTACCGGCGGGTTGCCACCGCGCGCAAGCTGGCGCTCCTGGCTGATCGGCTGTCGCAGGCCAATGCCGAATCGGGCCGGCGTGCCAGCCGCCTGAACGAGGCGCAGCGCATCGCACGGGTCGGCAGCTGGGAGCTGGATTTGTCCAGCGGCCAGGCGCTCTGGTCGGACCAGGAGTTTCGCTGCCTGGGCTACGAGCCGAACGCGGTCGAGGCCAATCTGGAAAACTTCATGGCGGCGGTGCACCCGGATGACCGGATGCGGCTGCAGGCCGTGCTCAGTGCGGCCCAGCAGGGGCACACCGGGCCTTATGAGCTGACCCATCGCGTGCTCTGGCCGGACGGCACCGAGCGCATCGTGCGCCAGCAGGCCGAGGCGCAGGTCGACAAGCACGGCCTGGTCCGCAGCATCCTCGGCACCACCCAGGACATCACCGAAAGCAAGCGGCTGGAAGAGCGGCTGCAGCTGGCCGCCCAGGCCCTGACCAGCACCAAGGATGGCGTCATCATCGCCGACCCGCAGGGCAACATCGTCGAGGTCAACGCCGCCTTCAGCAAGATCATGGGCTACAGCAGCGAGGAGGTGGTCGGCCGCAACCCGCGCATATGGAAGTCCGAGCGGCACGACGCCCAGTTCTACCAGAGCATTTGGGCCAACCTGCTCCGGACCGGCCATTGGCAGGGCGAGATCTGGAACCGGCGCAAGAACGGCGAGGTCTTTCCGGCCTGGCAGACCATCAGCGCCGTGCGCAACGAAGGGGGCCAGCTGACGCATTACGTCTCGGTCTTCTCGGACATCAGCGGCATCGTGCAGTCGCAGGCCGAGCTGGCCCACCTTGCCCATCACGACCCGCTGACCGACCTGCCCAACCGGTTGCTATTCTTCGATCGCCTGCATCAGGCGCTGAGCCATGCCAAGCGCGAGCAGAGCCAGCTGGCGGTGCTGTTCCTCGACCTCGACCGGTTCAAGCACATCAACGACAGCCTCGGTCACTTGGTCGGCGACAAGCTGATCCGGGAGGTCGCTCAGCGCTTGAACGAGGTGCTGCGGCAGGACGACACCCGGGCACGGATGGGCGGCGACGAGTTCATCATCATGATCGAGCGCCTGCGGCATGAGCAGGATGCGGCACAACTGGCCGGCAAGATCCTGCAAGTGCTGGCCCAGCCTTACCTGATCCGCGGCCATGAACTGTATGTGACCGCCAGCATCGGCATCAGCCTCTACCCGCGCGACGCAGCCACGCCCGAGGCCCTGGTCAGCAACGCCGATGCCGCGATGTACCGGGCCAAGTCATCCGGCCGCAATGCCTACAGCTTCTACACCCAGGCGCTGACCCTGGAGGCGATGGAGCGGGTGCGGCTGGAGACCGACCTGCGCAGCGCCCTGCAGCGGCGGGAGTTCCTCTTGCATTACCAGCCTCAAATCGACCTGAAATCCGGCCGCATCGTCGGCGTCGAGGCGCTGATCCGCTGGCAGCATCCCGAGCGCGGTATGGTCATGCCCGATCGTTTCATCTCCATTGCCGAGGATACCGGTCTGATCATCGACATCGGCGAATGGGTTTTGCACGAGGCCTGCCGCCAGGCCCGGCAATGGCTGGACCAGGGCATCGCCCTGGAGAACATCGCCGTCAACGTGGCGGGGCCGCAGATTCAGCGCAGCGACTTCGTCGCCACCGTGCGCCGGGTGCTGGGCGAAACCCGGCTGCCGCCGGACCGCTTGGAGATCGAGGTGACCGAAGGCCTGGTCATGGATCAGGCGGAGTCGACGGTGGCCGTGCTCAAGCAGCTGAGCGACCTCGGGATCTTTCTCTCGATCGACGATTTCGGCACCGGCTATTCCTCGCTGGCCTATCTCAAGCGACTGCCGATCGATCGCCTGAAGATCGACCGCTCCTTCGTTCGCGACTTGCCGATGGACGAAGAAGATGCCGCGATCACCCGCGCGGTGATCGCCCTGGCCGACAGCCTGGGTCTGCGCACCATCGCCGAGGGGGTGGAGAACGAGGCCCAGGTTGCGCTGCTGAACAAGCTGGGCTGCCAGCAGGCCCAGGGTTATTTCTACGGCCGGCCCACGGTGCCGGAGGCGATCGACTGGACCTGAGCCGGCTCAGGCCGTCAGCCGGCGCAATGCCTCGGCGTATTTCTCCGCTGTCTTCTGCACCACTTCGGCCGGCAGTTCCGGTCCTGGCGGCTGCTTGTTCCAGCCGGAACTCACCAGCCAGTCGCGCACGTACTGCTTGTCGAAGCTGGGCGGGTTGCTGCCGACCTGATACTGGTCGGCCGGCCAGAAACGGGAGGAGTCCGGCGTCAGCGCCTCGTCGATCAGGGTCAGGGTGCCGTTCTCGTCCAGGCCGAACTCGAACTTGGTGTCGGCGATGATGATGCCGCGGGTGAGTGCATACTCCGCCGCCGTCTTGTACAGGGCAAGGGCGGCCTCGCGCACCTGGGCCGCGAGCCCCGCGCCCAGCAACTGCTCACACTGGGCGAAATCGATATTCTCGTCGTGCGCGCCCACCGCCGCCTTGGTCGATGGCGTGAACAGCGGCTCGGGCAGGCGGCTCGCTTGTTGCAGGCCGGCCGGCAGGGCGATGCCGCAGACCTTGCCGGTCTTCTGATAGTCGTTCCAGCCGGTGCCGACCAGATAGCCGCGGACGATGGCCTCGATCGGCAGGGCCTTGAGCCGCTTGACCACGATGGCGCGGCCCGCGACCTGATCGCGCTCGCCCGGCGCCACCACGTCCTCCGCTTTGTCGCCGGTCAGTTGGTTGGGCAGGATGTGCTGGAGCTTGTTGAACCAGAAGTTGGACACCGCGGTGAGCACCTTGCCCTTGCCCGGGATGGGCGTGGGCAGAACGACGTCGAAGGCCGACAGGCGGTCGGTGGTGACGATGAGCATGCGCTTGTCGTCGATGGCGTAGATGTCGCGCACCTTGCCTTTGTGGATCAAGGGCAGACTCTGAATGGAGGTCTCGTAGAGGGCGTCGGTCATAAGGGCAAGTGGTCAGTAGGCAGTCAGCAGTTTGCAGGAAAATCGCGCGTCTGCCGACTGCGAACTGTCGACTGACGACCGCGCCAAAGACAAAAGGCGGCCGAAGCCGCCTTTTGTTCTGGGTGGCGTATTAGTTGACCTTGGGGTCGAGCTCGCCCTTGTCGTAGCGCTTCTGCATCTCCTCCAGGCTGTAGACCTTGCCGATCTTGCTGGCCATGCCGGCGGAGCCGAAGGCCTCGTAGCGGGCCTGGCAGATGCCGGTCATCGCCTTGGTCGCTTCCTTGAGGAACTTGCGCGGGTCGAAGTTCTTCTTGTCCTCGGCCAGGTGCTTGCGGATGGCGCCGGTGGAGGCCATGCGCAGGTCGGTGTCGATGTTCACCTTGCGCACGCCGCTCTTGATGCCTTCGACGATTTCGCTGACCGGCACACCGTAGGTTTGGCCCATGTCGCCACCGTAGCTGTTGATGATGGCGAGCCAGTCTTCCGGCACCGAGGAGGAGCCGTGCATGACCAGATGCACGTTGGGGATGCGGGCGTGGATTTCCTTCACGCGGTCGATGCGCAGCACCTTGCCGGTGGGCTTCTGGGTGAACTTGTATGCGCCGTGGCTGGTGCCGATGGCGATGGCCAGGGCGTCGACCTTGGTCTTCTTCACGAAGTCGGCGGCCTCGTCGGGGTCGGTCAGCAGCTGGCTGTGGTCCAGGGTGCCCTCGGCGCCGTGACCGTCTTCCTCGCCGGCCTTGCCCGACTCGAGCGAGCCCAGGCAGCCCAGTTCGCCTTCAACGGAAACGCCGCAGGCGTGGGCCAGCTCGGCCACCTGGCGGGTGACGTTGACGTTGTATTCGTAGGTCGACGGGGTCTTGCCGTCGGTCATCAGCGAGCCGTCCATCATCACGGACGAGAAGCCGGACTGGATGGAGCGGAAGCAGATGCTGGGGGAGGCACCATGGTCCTGGTGCATGCAGATCGGGATCTGCGGATACATCTCGATCGCGGCCAGGATCAGGTGGCGCAGGAAGGGCTCGCCGGCATAGGACCGGGCGCCGGCGGAACCCTGCAGGATCACAGGGGAGTCGACGGCGGCGGCGGCTTCCATGATGGCGCGCACTTGTTCCATGTTGTTGACGTTGAAGGCGGGCAGGCCGTAGCCGTGTTCGGCGGCATGGTCCAGCAGCTGACGCAGGGAAATGAGGGCCATCTGAAATACTCCTATCTAAGTTAACTTGCTATCAATCGGTTTTCCGTTCGCCCACGCGGACGATCTTCAGGGTGTTGGTGCCACCCGGCCGGCCGATCGGCTCGCCGATGGTGAGCAGGATCAGGTCGCCGTTGCGCACCGCACCGCGTCGCCGGAGTTCGTCTTCCGCCTCGGCCAGCAACTGATCGCGGTCATTGCTGGAAGGCCGGAAGTTGATCGGATAGACACCGCGGAAAAGACTGACTTTTCTACGGGTTTCGGTTTCGGGTGTCAAGGCGTAGATCGGTACGTTGGTCGACATCCGGCTCATCCACAAGGCGGTGGAGCCCGACTGGGTCATGGCCGCGATGGCCTTGATGTTGAGGTGCAGGGCGGTGAAGGCGGCGGACATGGCGATCGCCTCGTCCACCCGCAAAAAGCCGTGGTCGAGCAGCTTGCCCTCGAAGTAGGGCTCCATCTCCTTTTCCGCCTCGATGCAGACCCGGTGCATGGCCTCGACCGTCTCCACCGGGTATTGGCCGGCGGCGGTTTCGGCCGACAGCATCACGGCGTCGGTGCCGTCGAGCACGGCGTTGGCCACGTCGGACACCTCGGCCCGGGTCGGGATCGGGCTGCTGATCATCGACTCCATCATCTGGGTCGCGGTGATCACCAGCTTGTTGCGCTCCTGGGCCATGCGGATCATCTTCTTCTGCAGGGCCGGCACGGCGGCATCGCCGACCTCGACGCCGAGGTCGCCGCGGGCGACCATGATGGCGTCAGAGGCATTGATGATCTCTTCCAGCGCCTCGATCGCCTCGACCCGCTCGATCTTGGCCACGACCCAGGCCTTGCATTTGGCGGCCTGCAAGAGTTCGCGCGCCTCCTGGATGTCGGCGGCCGATTTGGGGAAGGAGACGGCGACGTAGTCGGCCTTGAGCTGGGCCGCGGTCTTGATGTCTTCCTTGTCCTTCTCGGTCAGCGCCGCGGCCGAGAGGCCGCCGCCCTTGCGGTTGATGCCCTTGTTGTTGGACAGCACGCCGCCGCGGGTGACCTTGCAGTGGACCTCGTTGCCCTTGACCTCCTCGACCCACATCTCGATCCGGCCGTCGTCCAGGATCAGGGTGGAGCCGCGGGAAACGTCCTTCACCAGTTCCTTGTAGTCGAGGCCGACCCGGCTCTGGTCGCCCAGGGTGCAGTCGGCGTCGAGGATGAAGGGATCGCCGACCTTGAGCTGGATCTTGCCGTCCTTGAACTTGCCGATGCGGATCTTGGGGCCTTGCAGGTCGACCAGGACGCCGATGGCGCGGGCGCGGGTCTTGGCGATGGAGCGGATCAATTCCGCGCGCTGAATGTGGTCTTCGGGTTTGCCGTGGGAGAAGTTCAGGCGCACCACGTCCACGCCGGCTTCGGCCATCTTGTCCAGCACCTTGGGGTCGGCGCAGGCGGGGCCGAGGGTGGCGACGATTTTGGTTCTACGTAGCATGTGTTCTCAGTGAGGAGTAAGAAGTTAGGCGTGAGGAGGCAAAGGGGGGTTACCCCTACAGCCTAACTCCTCACGCCTCACGCCGCGGGCGTCAGCCCTTGGCCCGCTCTTCCAGAATGGCCACGGCGGGCAGGGTCTTGCCCTCGAGGTACTCGAGGAAGGCGCCGCCGGCGGTGGAGATGTAGGACACCTTGTCGTAGATGTCGTACTTCTGGATGGCGGCGATGGTGTCGCCGCCGCCGGCCAGGGTGAAGGCCTTGGTGTTGGCGATGGCCATGGCGATCGCCTTGGTGCCTTCGCCGAACTGGTCGAATTCGAACACGCCGACCGGGCCGTTCCAGACCACGGTGCCGGCCTTCATGATGATGTCGACCAGCTCCTGGGCGCTCTTCGGGCCGATGTCGAAGATCATGTCGTCGTCGGTGACGGCGCCGGCGTCCTTCAGCACGGCCGGCTCATTGGCATCGAACTTCTTGCCGACCACCACGTCGACCGCGATGGGGATGGAGGCGCCGCGCTTGGCCATCTTCTCGATCAGGGACTTGGCGGTGGGC
This sequence comes from Sulfuritortus calidifontis, assembly GCF_003967275.1. Lineage (NCBI taxonomy): Bacteria > Pseudomonadati > Pseudomonadota > Betaproteobacteria > Nitrosomonadales > Thiobacillaceae > Sulfuritortus > Sulfuritortus calidifontis. Next base: position 2,455,861 of record NZ_AP018721.1, on the reverse strand, counting down.
ACCAGGTCGTCTTCGCACAGCGACTTGCCGACGTTCTTGCCGGTGGCCTTGAGGAAGGTGTTGGCGATGCCGCCGCCGACCACCAGCTGGTCGACCTTCTCGGACAGGGACTCCAGCACGGTCAGCTTGGTCGAGACCTTGGAGCCGCCGACGATGGCGACCATCGGCCGGGCCGGGTTGGCCAGGGCCTTTTGCAGGGCGTCCAGCTCTTCCATCAGCAGGATGCCGGCCGCGGCGACCGGGGCGAACTTGGCCACGCCGTGGGTCGAGGCCTCGGCGCGGTGGGCGGTGCCGAAGGCGTCCATGACGAAGATGTCGCACAGCTTGGCGTATTTCTGCGCGGTCTCGTCGACGTTCTTCTTCTCGCCCTTGTTCACGCGGCAGTTCTCCAGCACCACCAGCTCGCCCTCGGCGACCTCGAAGCCGCCGTCGACCCAGTCCTTGATCAGGCGCACCGGCTTGCCCAGGCGGGCGGCGATGTTCTCGGCCACCGGCTTCAAGGAGACCTCTTCGGACCACTCGCCCTCGGTCGGGCGGCCCAGGTGGGAGGTGACCATCACCTTGGCACCGGCCTTCAGGCAGTGCTCGATGGTGCGCATGGAGGCGGTGATGCGGGCATCCGAGGTCACCTTGCCCTCCTTGACGGGGACGTTGAGGTCGGCACGGATCAGGACACGCTTGCCCTTGAGATCGAGATCGGTCACGCGAATGACGGACATGGTTCAACTCCTGTGAAAGTAAGGTGTAAGGGATAGGTCGGCCTATGCCTTACGCCTCAGAGGACAGGGATCAGGAATCGGGTATCAGAAAGAAGTGCGGGCGAAGCCCGCACAACGATCTGATTCCCGATCCCTGAACTCTGATCCCTAACGCGCTACGTGCTGGACCAGGCGCAGCATGTTGCAGGTGTAGCCGTACTCGTTGTCGTACCAGGACACGACCTTGACGAAGGTGCTGTCCAGGGCGATGCCGGCCTCGGCGTCGAAGGTCGAGGGGGCGCTGTTGCCGACGAAATCGGTGGAGACCACTTTCTCGTCGGTGTAGCCCAGCACGCCCTTCAGCTCGCCTTCGGAGGCGGCCTTCATGGCCTTGCAGATGTCCTCGTAGGAAGCTTCCTTGTTCAGTTCGACGGTGAGGTCGACCACGGAGACGTCGGAGGTCGGCACGCGGAAGGCCATGCCGGTCAGCTTCTTGTTCAGTTCGGGGATCACCTTGCCCACGGCCTTGGCCGCGCCGGTGGACGAGGGGATGATGTTCTCCAGGATGCCGCGGCCGCCGCGCCAGTCTTTGGAAGACGGGCCGTCGACGGTCTTCTGGGTGGCGGTGGCGGCGTGCACGGTGGACATCAGGCCGCGCTTGATGCCGAACTTGTCGTGCAGCACCTTGGCCACGGGGGCCAGGCAGTTGGTGGTGCAGGAGGCGGCGGAGACGATGGCCTGGCCGGCGTAGGTGGTGTGGTTCACGCCGTAGACGAACATCGGGGTGTCGTCCTTCGACGGGGCGGACTGGACGACCTTCTTGGCGCCGGCCTTGAGGTGGGCCTCGCAGGACTCGGTGGTCAGGAAGAAGCCGGTGCAGTCGATGACGATGTCGGCGCCCACTTCGTTCCACTTCAGGTTGGCGGGGTCGCGCTCGGCGGTCAGGCGGATCTTCTTGCCGTTGACGATCATGCTGCCGCCCTCGACCTTGATGTCGCCGTTGAAGCGGCCGTGCACGGAGTCGTACTTCAGCATGTAAGCCAGGTACTCGGGGTCGAGCAGGTCGTTGATGGCGACGATCTCGATGTCCTTGAAGTCCTTGGCGACAGCGCGGAAGACCATGCGACCGATGCGGCCGAAGCCGTTGATGCCAACTTTGATAGCCATGTGATGTACTCCTGTTTATTGAAGTTGCAAAACCGGAGGGGCACCCGTGGGTGCCCCTTGAATGCTTACAGCACGCCCTTCACGGTCTTCACCACGTTGTCCACGGTGAAGCCGAATTCCTTGAACAGGGCGCCGGCCGGGGCCGACTCGCCGAAGCGGTCGAGGCCGACCACGGCGCCGCGCAGGCCGACATACTTCCACCAGCCGTCGGTGACGCCGGCCTCGATGGCGACCTTGTGCACGGTGGGCAGCAGGACGCTGTCCTTGTAGGCCTGGTCCTGCTTGTCGAACACGTTGGTGCAGGGCATGGAGACCACGCGGGCCTTGATGCCATCGGCCTTCAGCGCCTCCTGGGCCTTCAGCGCCAGCTCGACCTCGGAGCCGGTGGCGATCAGCACCACGTCGGCCTTGCCGCCGTCGGCCTCGGCCAGGACGTAGCCGCCCTTGCGAATGGCCTCGACTTGGGCGTCGCTGCGCTTGATGTAGGGCAGGTTCTGGCGCGACAGGATCAGGCTGGTCGGGCCGTCTTTCTTCTCGATGCCGGCGGCCCAGGCGACCACGGTTTCCATGGTGTCGCACGGACGCCAGACGTTCATGTTCGGGATCATGCGCAGGGTGGCGGTCTGCTCCACCGGCTGGTGGGTCGGGCCGTCCTCGCCCAGGCCGATGGAGTCGTGGGTGAAGACATAGACCACACGCTGCTTCATCAGCGCCGACATGCGCAGGGCGTTGCGGGCGTATTCCGAGAACATCAGGAAGGTGCCGCCGAAGGGCAGCAGGCCGCCGTGCAGGGCCATGCCGTTCATGATGTGGGCCATGCCGAACTCGCGCACGCCGTAGGAGATGTAGTTGCCGCCCGGGTTGCGGTGCAGGGTATGGCAGCCCGGCCAGTTGGTCAGGTTGGAGCCGGTCAGGTCGGCCGAACCGCCGACGCGCTCAGGCAGGGTGGAGACCAGGCGCTCGATCGCCAGCTGGCTGGCCTTGCGGGTGGCCACGGTCTCGGCCTTGTCGGCGGTCAGCTTGATCGCGGCCTTGACCCGGTCGGCCCAGTCGCTCGGCAGTTCGCCGGCCATGCGGCGCTTGAACTCGGCGGCTTCGGCCGGGTATTGCTTGGCGTACTCGGCGAACTTGTTGTTCCACAGCTTCTCCAGGCCCTCGCCCTTGGTCCGGGCGTTCCAGCCCTCGTAGACGTCGGCCGGGATTTCGAAGGCGGGGTGCTTCCAGCCCAGGTGCTTGCGCGTGGCCTCGACCTCGGCATCGCCCAGGGCGGCGCCGTGCACGTCGTGGGTGCCTTCCTTGTTGGGCGAGCCCTTGCCGATCACGGTCTTGCAGCAGATCAGGGTCGGCTTGTCGGTGTGCTTCTTGGCTTCCAGGATGGCCGCCTCGACCGCCTCGGCGTTGTGGCCGTCGACGTTGCGCACCACATGCCAGCCGTAGGCCTCGAACCGCTTCGGGGTGTCGTCGGTGAACCAGCCTTCGACGTGGCCGTCGATGGAGATGCCGTTGTCGTCCCAGAAGGCGATCAGCTTGCCCAGGCCCCAGGTGCCGGCCAGCGCGCAGGCTTCGTGGGAGATGCCTTCCATCATGCAGCCGTCGCCGAGGAAGACATAGGTGTGGTGGTTGACGATGTCGAAGCCCGGGCGGTTGAACTCGTGCGCCAGCAGCTTCTCGGCCAGCGCCATGCCGACGGCGTTGGTGATGCCCTGGCCCAGCGGGCCGGTGGTGGTCTCGACGCCGGGGGTGTAGCCGTACTCGGGGTGGCCCGGGGTCTTGGAGTGCAGCTGACGGAAGTTCTTGATGTCGTCGATGGAGACGTCATAGCCGGTCAGGTGCAGCAGGGAATAGATCAGCATCGAGCCGTGGCCGTTGGACAGCACGAAACGGTCGCGGTCGGCCCACTTGGGGTTGGCCGGGTTGTGGCGCAGGTGGTGGTTCCACAGCACTTCGGCGATGTCCGCCATGCCCATGGGGGCGCCGGGGTGGCCGGAGTTGGCCTTCTGCACGGCATCCATGGAGAGCACGCGGATGGCATTGGCGAGTTCGGTGCGGGTTGCCATTTCTTTCGTTTCCTCAATAAAAAAAATCTGTGCGGCCCGGCTGAGGGGCAAAGGTCGTCGATTATGGCCTAGGGCCGCAGGACAGGGCAAGCCGAGGGATAGGCCGGCCAGAGCGGGCTGGCGGCCGGCAACCCGTGGAATGGCAGAAAAAATCAGGGTTTGGCCGCCCCCCGGAGGCTAATAGAAGTTTTTTATTGACCGGATGGGGGATTTATTCGCCGGCGCGGACCCAGCGGCGCCATTCGTCCAACAGCTCCGGGCTCAGGCCGGCTACCACCGGGCGTTTCCAGACATCGCCCTGCCAGAAGTCGTCCTGGTCGAAGGTCGCGGCGGCCCCGCCGGCTTCGAGCAGGATCAGGGAGCCAGCGGCATAGTCCCAGAGTTTCTGGCCGCCATGCAGATAGACGTGCAGGCGGCCGGCCGCCAGATAGCACCAGTCCAGGGTGCTGGCGCCCAGGTTGCGCTGTGAGCTGTAGGGGTGCTCCCCAGCCAGGCGGATGGCCAGGGGCCGGGTCAAGCGCTTGAAGTCGACCCCGGCGATGCAGCGCTTGAGAACGGGCGGCGGCGGCTTGATCGGCAGCCGGTCACCGTCCAGCCAGGCGCCGCCGCCGGCCTCGGCGTAGAACAACTCGTCGCCGCGGGGGTCGTAGACCACGCCGATCATCGGTCGGCCTTGCTTGATCAGGGCGACCGAGATGGCGAAGAAAGGCAGGCCGGTGACGAAATTGGTCGTGCCGTCGATCGGATCGACGCACCAGAGGCCGTCCTGGCCCTCCGCCCAGAGGCGCTCTTGCTCGGCCTCGGTCATCTCTTCGCCCAGGACCGGGTAAGGGGCGATCCGGCTCAGTTCCTCGATCAGGGCGTGCTGGGTGGCGACGTCCGCTTCGGTCAGCAGGCTGCCGTCGGTCTTGCGCTCGTGCGCCACCTTCAAATAACGCGGCATGACCTGCTCGCGGCCGATCTTGCGCACGGCCACGCAGACCTGCTGAAGGAGTTCGCTCATGCCCGCCACTTGATCGAGCAGCCCATGCTCGGGATCTGGTCCTTCGGGCCATGGCCGGTGCGGGCCACCTCGAGCATGGCCTCGAACAGGTCGCGGCGGACGCCTTCGGGCGCCGTTTCCTTGCGCGAGGCGTCCAGCCGGCCGCGGTACTGCAGCTCCAGCCTATTGTTGAAGCCGAAGAAATCCGGGGTGCAGACCGCGCCGTAGGCGCGGGCCACGGCCTGGCTTTCGTCCCAGACATAAGGCATGGGGAAGCGATACTGCTCGGCCACCCGCTTCATGTTGTCGAAGGAGTCCTCCGGATAGTCGGCCGGGTCGTTGGCCATGATGGCGATGGCATGGACGCCATGCTGCCTGAGTTCATCGACGTCGCGCACGATGCGCTCGATCACCGCCTTCACGTAGGGGCAGTGGTTGCAGATGAACATGACCAGGAGGCCATTCGGGCCGGCCACGCCCTTCAGTGAATAGCGCTTGCCGTCGACGCCCGGCAGGTCGAAATCGGGGGCCGGCCAGCCGAAGTCGCAGACCGGGGTTTCCATTCGCACCATGGCTCGAAATCTCAATTAGATGGGAATTGCACCGATAATATCATCTGCATCTTCGAGCCCGCCCGCCATGTCCGTGCCCCGTTTCTACGTCGAAGCCGCCCTCGCCCCGGGCGCTCGCATCGTCCTGCCCGAGGCCGTCGCCCGCCACGCCTTGGGCGCCCTGCGCCTCAAGCCGGGCGCGGCCGTGATGCTGTTCAACGGCGACGGCGGCGAATATGCCGGCGTGCTCGAGGCCAAGGGCAAGGCGGCCTGGGTCGAGTGCCGCGAGCGGCAGGCCCCCCAGCGTGAGTCGCCGCTGGAGATCTGGCTGGCCCAGGGCATCTCGGCCGGCGAGCGCATGGACTACACCATCCAGAAGGCGGTCGAACTCGGGGTGGCCGGCATCGTGCCCCTGGCCATGCGCCGCAGCGTGGTCAAGCTCGACGCCGAGCGGGCCGAGAAGCGGCGGCGGCACTGGCAGGGCATCGCGGTCTCCGCCTGCGAGCAGAGCGGCCGCAACCGGGTGCCCGAAGTGCGGCCGCTGGTGGGCTTCACCAGTTGGCTGGCCGAGGCGAAGAGCGAGGATGCGACCCGCTTCCTGCTCGACCCGGAAGGCGGCAGCCGCCTGGCCGAATTGGCCAGGCCCGGCGGCCGGGTCTGGCTCCTGGCCGGGCCGGAAGGCGGCTTCGATCCGGCAGAGGCGGAGCTGGCAAGGCTGGCCGGCTTCCGGCCGCTGCGCCTGGGGCCGCGCATCCTTCGCACGGAAACCGCAGCCCTCGCGGCGATGGCCGCCATGCAGGCGGTTTGGGGCGATTTCTGAGACCGAACATTGATATAGTTGGCGCAGGAGAAGAACGAGCGAGACCATGATCAAACCGACACAAGAAACCGAGACCTCCTTCGTCGACTGGTTCCGCTCCGCCGCGCCTTACATCCACGCCTTCCGCGGCAAGACCTTCGTCATCGCCTTCGGCGGCGACGCCATGCTGCGGCCCGATTTCGTCGACCTCATCCACGACGTCAACCTGCTCAACGCCCTGGGCGTGCGCCTGGTCCTGGTCCACGGCGTGCGGCCCCAGGTCGAGGAGCGACTGACCGGCGAGGCGCAATACGTGCAGGGCCGGCGGGTGACCGACGCCGAGACCCTGGAGCACGTCAAGGATGCCGTCGGCTCGGTCCGGGTCGACATCGAGAGCCTGCTCTCCATCGGCCTGCCCAACACGCCCATGGCCGGCGCCGAGATTCGCGTCGCCTCAGGCAACTTCGTCACGGCCAAGCCGCTCGGCGTGGTCGAGGGGGTGGACCTCCTGTTCACCGGTGAGGTGCGCAAGGTGGCGGCCGACGCCATCAACGCCCGGCTCGCTGCCGGCGATATCGTGCTGCTGTCGCCGCTGGGCTACTCGCCGACCGGCGAGGTGTTCAACCTGACCCTGGAAGAGGTGGCCACCGCCGCTGCCATCCAGCTCAAGGCGGAGAAGCTGATCTTCCTGCTCGACCACGGCGACACGGTCGACGCCCAGGGCGAACGGATCAGCCAGATCACCGTGGCCGAGGCGGCGAAGGTGCTGAAGAAGCTGCCGGACGGCGACATGAAACTCTATCTGCCGCATGCGGTCGAGGCCTGCCGCTCGGGGGTGCGCCGCGCCCACCTGGTCAGCGCCGATGTCGATGGCGCCCTGCTCATGGAACTGTTCACCCACGAGGGCGTCGGCACCCTGGTCACGGCGCGGCCGGTCGAGACCTTGCGGCCGGCGACCATCGCCGATGTCGGCGGCGTGCTGCAGTTGATCGAGCCCTTGGAGCAGGCAGGGGTGCTGGTCCGCCGCTCGCGCGAGCTCTTGGAGCAGGAGATCGAGCAATTCTTCGTCGACGAACTGGACGGTCGCATCGTCGGCTGCGCCGCGCTCTATCCCTTCGCCGGCGAGCGGGCGGGCGAGATGGCCTGCCTGGCGGTGCATCCGGATTTTCGCGACAGCGGCCGGGGCGAGGCCCTGCTCAAGGCGGTGGAGGAAGCGGCCCGGGCGGCCAAGCTCAAGCGCCTGTTCGTGCTCACTACGCGCACGGCCCACTGGTTCATCGAGCGCGGCTTCTCGCCGGCCACGCCGGACGACCTGCCGGCGGCGCGCAAGGAGCTGTATAACTGGCAGCGTCGGTCCAAGGTCTTCATGAAAGGGCTGTGAATGCCGGCTAGGTGGTGGTTGGTTTCGGGCTGGCTGCTTGTGCTGGCGGCAGCCCTGCCGGCCGCGGCGCAGCCACCCCAGGCGAAGACCCTGAGCATCGGGCTGTTTCCGAATCTGAGCGCGCGCACCCTGGTCACCCTGTATCAGCCCTTGCGCGAGTTCCTCCAGGCCGACCTGGGCTATGCCGTGGAACTGAGGACGGCGGGTGATTTCCACAGTTATATCGAGCGCTTGGCCGAGCGGGAGTTCGATCTTGCCGTGGTGGCACCGCATTTCGCCCGCTATGCCCAACAGGAGGTCGGTTATCAGCCGATCGCCCGTTACCAGGCGCCGGTCGAGGCCTGCATTATCGTGGCCAATTCCTCGACCGCCAGAACCCTGCAGGACCTCAAGGACAGCCGGATCGCCGAGCCCGACAAATTGGCCCTGGTGACCATGCTCGGTGTCGACTTGCTGGAACAGGCCGGCCTGGTCGAAGGGGGCGATTTCGGCCATTACGAGGCCCGTTCGCACAACAATGTCGCGCTGGCCGTGATCAATCGCCAAGCCCCGGCCGGCATGATCGGCTGCCTGCCGCTGGCCCAGCTGCCGGACGAGACCCGCCAGCAATTGCGCATCCTGGCCAAGTCGTCGGCCATGCCCAGCCAGTATTTCATCAGCCACCCGGGCATGGGCCGTGAGGAGCAGGCGCGGTTGGTGCAGGCCCTGTCCCGCTTCTCGGTCAGCTCCGCCGGCCAGGCCTTCCTCAAGCAGTCGGGCCTCAAAGGCATCGAAGCGGCCAATGGAGGTGAACTCAAGGCCACCGACCCTTACGTCAAAAAGCTGCGCAAGCATCTTCGCGACGTGCGCAAGTAGGCCATGCGCACGGTTTCCCTGTTTCACTCGCTCCGCGTCAGGCTGGTCGCCATGACCCTGCTGGTGCAATCGCTGCTGCTGGGTTTTCTCGTCTACAGCCACATCCAGGATGTCGAGCTGCATCTGCGCGAACAGGCCAACCTGCGCCTGCGCGAGGTTTCCGCCCTGCTCAACGTGGCCCTGGCCGGGCCCCTGGTCCAGAGCGATTACGCCGTAGCCAAGGATATCCTGGACGACACCCGACGCAACAGCGGCCTGGACTATCTGTTGCTGCTGGATGGCCGCGGGCAACGGTTTGCCGAATCGGGCTTCAGCTGGGGGCGGCGCCTGCCCCAGCTGGATTCCGATATCGGCCAGGATGGCGGCGACGGCATCTACGATACGGCCATGCCGGTCACCCTGGCTGGCCAGCGCCTGGGTATCCTGCGTTTTGGCGTCAGCACCCGATTTCTGCACGACGCCAAGGACGAGGCCATGGTGCAGAGCCTGGCCATTGCCGGTCTGTTGATATTGCTCTCCCTGCTGTTGCTGACGGCGGTCATGGTTTGGCTGACCCGGCAGTTGCATGGTCTGACCGGGGCGGCCGAGGCGGTGGCCCAGGGTCGATTCGACGTGAGCTTGCCTGTCGCCGGCCAGGACGAGGTGGGTCGCCTGGTGTTCGCCTTCAACTGTATGGCCAAGGCCTTGAACGAGCGCGAGGCGGAACTCCGGGAGTCCCAGAATCATTTGTTGTTCCTGGCCGAACGCGACAGCCTGACCGGCCTTTACAACCGACATTATTTCCGGCGCGAACTGCAACGCCGGCTCGACATCGCCGCCCGTGACCGGCGCGAGGGCGCCCTGCTGCTGTTCGATCTGGATGAGTTCAAGCTGATCAACGACAGCTTCGGTCATCAAGTGGGTGATCTGGTGCTGGTCAAGGTGGCCAGTGAGATCGGCCAGCTGGTGCGGCGCAACGAGACCTTCTGCCGGCTGGGTGGCGATGAGTTCGTGCTGATCACCCACTCGACGACCGAGGCCGAGGTGACGGCCCTGGCCTCGCGCATCGTCACCGCGCTGGGCAATATGCGCTTCGAGGCCGGCGGCCAGCTGCTGCGCCTGTCCTGCAGCCTGGGCGTGGCGCTATTCCCGACCCATGCCAGCGACCCCGAGACCCTGCTGGCCTATGCCGACGCCGCCATGTACCAGGCCAAGCAGATGGGCAAGAACAACTGGCGCATGTACCGGCCCGAGCGCGGCTCGATCGAGGCCAACCTGGCGGTACTGACCTGGCGGGAGCGGATCAGCGTGGCGCTGGAGGCCGGCCTGTTCAGCCTGCTGTTCCAGGGCATCTATGCCATGCCCGAGCGCCGCCTGGTCCATCTCGAGGCCTTGCTACGCATGCGGGACGAGCGGGCCGGCCAGCTGGTGCTGCCCAACTTCTTCATCCCCGTCGCCGAGCGCAGCGGCCAGATCGTGGAGATCGATCGCTGGGTCATCCGCGAGTGCATCCGCCAGTTGCAGCGCAATCCGGCGATGCCGCCGATTGCGATCAACGTCTCCGGCCGTACCTTCGACGATCCGGATACGCCGCGTTATATCGCCGAGCAATTGAAAGCGCACGATGTGGAGCCGAGGCGGCTCATGGTGGAGCTGACCGAGACCGCCGCCCTGTCCGACCTGATCGATGCCGAGCGTTTCATTCGCGAGTTGCGCGAACTCGGCTGCCGCATCTGCCTCGACGACTTCGGCGCCGGCTTCGCTTCCTTTGCCTATCTCAAGCACATCGTGGTCGACACCATCAAGATCGACGGCATGTTCATCCGCGACCTGGCACACGATGAGCAAAGCCAGGTGTTCGTGCGGGCGATGCTGGAGATGGCCCGCGGCCTCGGGGTCAGCTCGGTCGCCGAATGCGTGGAGGACGAGGCCACCCTGCAGGTCTTGCAGGAATTCGGCGTCGACATGGTCCAGGGCTACCATCTGGACCGGCCGCAGGCGGACCACACCGCCCTCGGGTAAAATGCGCCTTCAATTCGTTTGAAGGCTTCGTTGTGCTCACCGTTTCCAATCTCACCATGCAGTTCGGGGCCAAGCCCCTGTTCGAAAACGTCTCCGTCAAGTTCGGCGAGGGCAACCGTTACGGCCTGATCGGCGCCAACGGTTGCGGCAAATCCACCTTCATGAAGATCCTGGCCGGCGTGCTGGAGCCGACCGGCGGCAATGTCAGCATCGACCCGGGCGAGCGCATGGCCTACCTCAAGCAGGACCAGTTCGCCTACGAGGAGATGCGCGTGCTCGACGTGGTGCTCATGGGCCATGCCGAGCTGTGGCAGATCCAGGAAGAGAAGAACGCCATCTACATGAACCCCGAGGCGACGGAGGCGGACTACCTGCACGCCGCCGAGCTGGAGGCCAAATTCGGCGAGCTGGGCGGCTACGACGCCGAGGCCCGGGCCGGCGAGCTGCTCTTGGGGGTGGGCATCCCGACCGAGCGGCACAACGGCCCCATGCGCGAGGTGGCGCCCGGCTGGAAGCTGCGCGTGCTGCTGGCCCAGGCCCTGTTCGCCGACCCGGACATCCTGCTGCTGGACGAGCCGACCAACAACCTCGACATCAACACCATCCGCTGGCTGGAGCATGTGCTGAACGCGCGCAACTCCACCATGATCATCATCTCGCACGACCGCCACTTCCTGAACTCGGTCTGCACCCACATGGCCGACCTCGACTATCAGACCCTGCGCGTCTATCCGGGCAACTACGACGACTACATGGAGGCCTCGACCCTGGCGCGCGAACGCCAGATCGCGGCCAACGCCAAGGCCAAGGAGAAGGTCGCCGAGCTGGAGGAGTTCGTCCGCCGTTTCCGCGCCAACAAGTCCAAGGCGCGTCAGGCCACCAGCCGGATGAAGATGATCGACAAGCTCAAGGTCGAGGACGTCAAGCCTTCCTCGCGGCAGAACCCCTACATCCGTTTCGAGCAGGAAAAGCCGCTCTACCGCCGGGTGGTGGAGGTGCAGAAGCTGCAGGCCGGCTACGATGCGCCGCTGTTCAAGAACCTCAACTTCGTGGTCGATGCCGGCGACAAGGTGGCCATCATCGGCGAGAACGGCGTGGGCAAGACCACCCTGCTGCGCACCCTGATCGGCGAGCTGCCGCCGCAGGCGGGCGAGATCAAGTGGGCGGAGAATGCCAAAATCGGCTATTTCGCCCAGGACCACGCCGCCGACTTCGCCGGCGACACCCCGCTGTTCGACTGGCTGAAGGACTACGCCCAGCCGGGCGACGACGACCAGGTCATCCGCGGTATCCTCGGCCGCCTGCTGTTCTCGGGCGACGACGTGAGAAAGCCGGTCCGGGTGATCTCCGGCGGCGAGCAGGGGCGCATGCTGTTCGGCCGGCTGATGCTGCAGCGCGGCAACGTGCTGGTGCTGGACGAGCCGACCAACCACCTCGACATGGAGTCGATCGAATCGCTCAACCTGGGCCTGGAGAAGTTCGAGGGCACGGTGCTGTTCGTCTCGCACGACCGCCAGTTCGTCAGCTCCCTGGCCAACAAGATCATCGAGCTCAAGATCGATGGCAGCCACGTGGTGTACGACGGCAACTACGAGGATTACCTGGCCAGCCAGGGGCTGGAATAAGGCTTGTCCCTGCGCCGGCCTGCAGTTAGGCTTGCGCTGCAAGGAGGGTGATATGTCCCGGAACAAACGCCATCTGCTACGAGCCGGCCTGATCGCGACCCTGGCGCTGTCGCTGTCCGGCTGCCTCTACGACCGGGCCATGTATGTCATCGAGGGGCGCGACCACTACATTGGCGTCAGCCGGGACCAGAACTGGTTCTGGCAGGACACGGTCAACATCGACCTGATCGCGCACCGCATGCCGGACTGCGTGGAGGCGCTGCGCATCGAAAACGTGCCGCGCAGAGCGGCGATCGAACTGTATTACCCACCGCAGGAATACGTCGAGCCGATCCACATCGCCGAACTGAACCAGGCCTATTACGCCATCAGCACCGCCAGTTGCCGGATCCAGCGTTTCGCCCGCAAACCGGACGACCTGGGCAGGCATGTCGGCAGCTTCAAGGAGTTGCCGGATGGGCGTTTCGATTTCATCGCCGCGAAGTAAGAGCCTGTCTCACAAAATCCTGTGGAGCGCGTTGCCGTCAGAAACGGATGGATGCAAGGTGTGGTGCGTGGGCAATGGTCGTTCCATTGCCAAGCGCCGCAACGCGGCAGACGCCGTTTCTGACGGCAACCCTTCGGGATGGGGCGATTTGCGGGATCAGCCCCGGCGCATGCTGTCGAAGAAGTCCGCATTCGACTTGGTCGCCCGGATCTTGTCGGACAAGAACTCCATCGCCTCCAGGTCGTCCATCGGATACAGCAGCTTGCGCAGCACCCAGACCTTTTGCAGGATCTCCGGCTTGAGCAGCAGTTCTTCCTTGCGGGTGCCGGAGCGGTTGACGTTGATCGCCGGGTAGACCCGCTTTTCCGCCATGCGCCGGTCGAGGTGGATCTCCATGTTGCCGGTGCCCTTGAACTCCTCGTAGATCACGTCGTCCATGCGGCTGCCGGTATCGACCAGGGCGGTGGCCAGGATGGTGAGCGAGCCGCCTTCCTCGATGTTGCGCGCGGCGCCGAAGAAGCGCTTGGGCTTTTGCAGGGCGTTGGCGTCGACGCCGCCGGTGAGCACCTTGCCCGAGGCCGGCACCACGGTGTTGTAGGCGCGGGCCAGGCGGGTGATGGAGTCGAGCAAAATGACCACGTCCTTCTTGGCCTCGACCAGGCGCTTGGCCTTTTCCAGCACCATCTCGGCCACCTGCACGTGACGGCTGGCCGGCTCGTCGAAGGTGGAGGCGACTACCTCGCCGCGCACGGTGCGCTGCATCTCGGTCACTTCCTCCGGCCGCTCGTCGATCAAGAGCACGATCAGGATGACCTCCGGGTGGTTGCTGACGATGGCGTGGGCGATGTGCTGCATCATCACCGTCTTGCCCGACTTCGGCGGGGCCACGATCAGGCCGCGCGAGCCCTTGCCGATGGGGGAGATGATGTCGATGATGCGGCCGGTCATGTTCTCCTCGGCCTTGATGTCGCGCTCCAGCTTGAACGGCACGTTCGGGAACAAGGGCGTGAGGTTCTCGAACATGATCTTGTGCTTGAGCGCCTCGGGCGGCTCGCCGTTCACCTTGTCCAGCTTGGTCAGGGCGAAATAGCGCTCGCCGTCCTTCGGGGTGCGGATCTCGCCCTCGATGGTGTCGCCGGTGTGCAGGTTGAAGCGGCGGATCTGGCTGGGCGAGACGTAGATGTCGTCCGGGCTGGCCAGATACGAGGTGTCGGGCGAACGCAGGAAGCCGTAGCCGTCGGGCAGCACTTCCAGGGCGCCGTCGCCGTGGATGCTCTCGCCCTTCTTGGCCTTGTGCTTGAGCAGGGCGAAGATCAGCTCCTGCTTGCGCATGCGGTTGGCGTTGTCGATCTCGCACGCCTCGGCCATTTCGAGGAGTTGGCTGACGTGCAATTGTTTGAGTTCGGAAAGATGCATGACGACCCTAGAGACGTACGGAATGCCGGAAGCGGCGGGGAAATTCGGGTTTTTGGCGGGGAATCGCCCGGCTCGGTCGAGCCAGGCGGTTACAGACTAGCGAAATTTAGATGTTGCTGTCAACAAAGGCGGTCAACTGGGACTTGGACAGGGCACCGACCTTGGTCGCCTCGACGCTGCCGTTCTTGAACACCATCAGGGTGGGGATGCCGCGGATGCCGTATTTCGGCGGGGTCTGCTGGTTCTCGTCGATGTTCAGCTTGCAGACCTTGACCCGGCCGGCATATTCCTTGGCCACCTCGTCCAGGATCGGGGAGATCATCTTACACGGGCCGCACCAGTCCGCCCAGTAGTCGACCAGCACGGGCAGCGGGGATTGCAGCACCTCCTGCTCGAAGGTGTCGTCGGTTACATAGTGGATATGCTCGCTCATTACGGACCTCGTCAATGAATTCGTGTGGGTAGTTGGCTGGGGGTACAATGGCCAAAGCGGATTTTTGCCGCTATCCTAATCCAAAAGCCCAAGCTGGGAAAGGCACCATGACTTACGTTGTTACCGAGAACTGCATCAACTGTAAATACACGGATTGCGTCGATGTCTGCCCGGTCGACTGCTTCCACGAAGGCCCCAACTTCCTGGTGATCGACCCGGAAGAATGCATTGATTGCACCTTGTGCGTGGCCGAATGCCCCGCCGAGGCGATTTTCGCCGAGGACGACGTGCCGGAGGATCAGCGCCGCTATATCCAGATCAACGCCGATCTGGCCAAGGCCTGGCCGGTGATCGTCGAGAAGAAGGATGCCTTGCCCGACGCCGATGCCTGGCTGGGCAAGCCCGGCAAGGGAGACCTGCTCCAGCGCTAAGCGCGCAGCCCCAGCAAACCCGGCCCAGGCCGGGTTTTTTTATGGCCGGCCACACTGGCGGCCGCTGTTTCCTCGCTCCTGCTGGATCGGTGGGCAGGGCCCCGTGCCATAGGAACAGAACACGCGGCAATGGCCGGGCTTGGGCCGCAAACCCGGTGGCAATGCGTGCATTCATAGAACCTTGGCAGGCTCGGTTGGCATACGCTCGGTTTTGCTGTGGCCGCAATGCGGGCTAATCAGGGTCGAGTCGGGAATAGGGAAGGTCATCGGGGCGCATGCATGGGAAAGCCGCTGTTCTGCGGCATGCTGCCTATACTATTCATCAGATTACGGGTTTACGGATATAGTCTTGTTTGACCACTCAGGCGGGTACCGGGCACCAAGAGGCGCGGACCTGGCCGATCCGGCTCAGGGGGCGGGGGTGGCGTCAATAAACAATATATAGATATAGAGGTTGAAATGACCCTACGGCGGCAGTTGTTCTTCGGTCTGTCCATCGTTTTTCTGCTCATTTGCGGCAGCTTGCTGCTGGTGACCGTGAATGCGACGCGCGACTACCTCGAGCAGCAGCTGGCCTCACATGCCCAGGACACCGCAACGGCACTGACCCGGGTGTTGGGCGAGGCGATGGCCAAGGACGACCGGGTTCTGGCCGAAACCCAGATTGCCGCCGTATTCGATCGGGGTTATTTCCAGCAGATCGCCATACTCTCAACCGGTGGAGCCCGCTTGGTCGGCCGGGAATTGCCGGCCCGCATCGAGGGGGTGCCGGCCTGGTTCACCACCCTGTTCCCATTGAAGACCCCGGCAGGCGAAGCCTTTCTCACGGCAGGCTGGCGCCAGATCGGCAAGATCATCGTCGTCAGCCAACCGACCATCGCCTATCAGCATCTGTGGCAAAACACGGTCGGCATGTTCTGGTGGATCTTCGGCATCTACCTGTTGACGCTGCTGGCCACCCGCATCCTGCTGCGGGTGATCCTGGAGCCGCTGCTCAATATCGAGCGGACCGCGCTGGCGATCGGCCAAAAGCGTTTCGAACGGATCGGCGACATCCCCAAGGCGCGCGAACTGCAACGGGTGGTGGTGGCGATGAACGATCTGTCGCAACGGGTTGCGGCGATTCTCGACGAAGAGACCGCGCGGGCCGAGCGGTACCGCAAGGAGGCCTACGAGGACGAGGTGACGCATCTGGACAACCGGCGCAGCTTCTATCTGCGGCTGAGTCAGGTGCTGCAAGCCGACTACGGCTATGCCGGCGGCGTCCTGATCATGCTCCACCTCGACGGCCTGGACCAGTACAACACCGAATACAGTTACCCCCGGGGCGACAGCCTGCTCGCCGTGATCGCTCATGCCGCCCGCGAGGCCTTGGGCGAGCGCGCCGCGATCATGGCGCGCATGGGCGGTTCCACCTTCGCCTTTCTCTGTCTTGATCTGGATAAGGTGGAGTGCGAAGCGCTGAACAAGGCCTTGCAGGAAAAGGTCAATGCCGTCCTGGTTCACAGCGAGGCCTTCCACCACGTCTTCTACAGCATCGGCGTGGCCTATTTCCACAGCGGTGAGGCCCATAGTCAGATCCTCGGCCGGGCCGACCTGGCCATGGAGACGGCACGGCAATCCGGCCAGAACATGGTCCGGGTTCTGGGCGATGACCTGCCGGTCGCGACGTCCATGGGTTCCTATAGCTGGCGCATGATCATCCAGAGCGCGCTGGAAGAAGAGCGCTGGGTATTGCTGGCGCAGCCGGTGGTCAATCTGGCGGATCGCTCGCCCATGCATCACGAAGTCGTCGCCCGTCTGCTCGACGCCCAGGGCAATCTGATTCCTGCCGCGCATTTCCTGCCCATGGCGCAGCGTCACCAGTTCATGGTGCGGATCGACCGTGCCTTGGTCACCCTGACTCTTGGTCTGCTCGCCAATGCGGAGAGCGACATGGGTCGGCTGGCGGTCAACGTCTCCGCCCAGGGGGTTGCCGACGATGATTTCCTGGGCTGGCTCTCGAACCAGTTGCGGCAGTTGGGGCCGCAGGCGCACCGGCTGGCCTTCGAGATGACCGAATTCGCCTGTACCCGCGATAAGGAGGCGACACAGCGCTTCATCTCGCTGTTGCGCGAGCATGGCGCCCAATTCGGTATCGACCATTTCGGCCTCGATCCGCAGTCGCCCAATGCACTGCGGCAATTCCCGCCGGACTATCTGAAACTGGATGGCGGTCTGGTGCGCGAGTTGCCCCACAACGAAGACAGCCGCATGGTGCTCAAGGCCATCGTGCACCTGGCGCGCTCACTCGACGCCACGGTCATCGCCCAGCATGTGGAGGACGAGGAACTGGTGGCCACGCTGAAGGAGAATCAGGTCGACGGCGCGCAGGGCTACTATTTCGGCAAGCCCGAGCGTATTTGAAGCCCGGTCACTGAAAATCGGCGGACGCCATGATCCCGCACCCGCCTTGGCAACTGGCCCTGTTGGCCGGTGTCGTCACGGCACTGTTCATCCTGCTGCTGGCCAGGTTCGCCAAGCGTCTGTCCTTGCTCGATACCCCTCACGGCCACAAGCAGCACAAGCAGCAGACCCCGGTCGTCGGCGGTATCGCCTTGGCCCTTGGCTTTTTCATCAGCGCCGGCATCGGCGGTTATTGGCCGGCTGTCTCGCCGGCCTTCTGGCTGGCCAGCGCCATGCTCCTGGCAACCGGCGTGTTGGACGACATGCGGGAATTCGGCTCGAGGCCGAAGTTCATCATCCAGATCGCAGGGGCATTGATGATGGTCTATTGGGCCGGCGGGCTGTTGACCGATCTGGGTGATCTGTTCGGTTTCGGCTACGTCCAATTGGGCTGGGCGGCCGTGCCCTTCACCGTCTTCGGCGTCATCGGGGTCATCAATGCCATAAACATGATTGATGGCATTGATGGGCTGGCAGGCGCGCTTGGCCTAGCCAGCTTGTTGGGCTTCGCTGTCATTGCCCAGTCGGCGGGGCTGGCCGGGCAAGCCGAATTGATTTTGTTGCTGGCCGCTACCCTAGTGGTGTTCCTGGGCTTCAACCTGCGCACCCCCTGGCGTAGCCAGGCCGCCATCTTCCTGGGCAACGCCGGCAGCCTGTTTCTGGGTTTCGTCCTGGCCTGGTATGCCGTCACCTTCGCCAGCCCCTCGACGGGATTGATGCAGCCGGTCACCGCCTTGTGGCTACTGGCCATTCCCCTGTTCGATGCCGTGCGCATGACCGGCAAGCGGCTCTGCCGGGGCAGAAACCCCTTCGCGGCCGATCGCGAACATCTGCACCATCTGCTGATGGGATTGGGCATGCCCGTCAGCCGAGTGGTGCCGCTGGTTCTGGTCGTGCACTGTGGCTTTATCGCCCTCGGACTGGCCAACGAGTTCTGGCTGCACTGGCCGGCCCATGGGATGTACCTGGGATTTTTGCTAGTATTTGCCGGGTATGTAGTTTTACTTAGGTGGATTCAGGCCAGATTGGCCGTGGACCCCACCACAGGGTTCCCGCCACCGGGGTGTAACCGACTGAAAAATAATAATATCCGGGTGAAGAGTTCTTAAGCCGTATTCAAGATTGAAAGGGCGTTTCGATGAAAGTGAAGTCCTGCGCATTCCGTCCCACCCTGCTCATGGCCGCCCTGATGGCCTGGCTGCCGAGCGTTCAGGCCGCCGAAGAGGCCGCTGCGCAGCCGGCTCAGCCCGCCCAGTCTGCACAGGGTGAGTCTGCAACGACCCCGGCCGGCGGCGTACCGCCCGCCCCCAGCGTCGGCGGTGGCGGCCTGTTCGATACCTCCACCGGTGCGGCCCAGGCGGCCTTCACGCCCGGTTATGAGGCGGCCGGCATCGGCGGTGGTTTCGGCGGTGAGGTGGTCGGTGTCGGCATGACCACCCCGGTGCGCGGCGCCCCCATCGTCGCGGGCGGCGTCTTCATCTACCCCGGCCTGGGCCTGAACCTGGGTAACAACGACAACGTCACCGGTGCCAATACCAACGAGATCGACTCCACCTTCTATTCCCTGCGCCCGCAGGTGGTGGCCGAGATCAAGACCCGCGGCGACCGCTACACCGCCAGCTATGCCGGCAACTTCACTCGCTACCAGGACAGCTCGGCCGACGACTTCGACCACCACGATCTGCAACTGGCCGGCGACAACGTCTTCACCAGCCGCGCGGCCCTGGGTTGGGGCATCGGCTACATCGAGCGCACCGACCCGCGCGGTTCGACCGACCGTGGTGTCAGCGTCGCGCCGGACAAGTGGCATTCGCCGATCGCCCGCGCCATGTTCGCCTACGGCGCCAAGGGCGCGCAGGGGCGGATCGAGGTCGAGGCCAGCCTGCAGGACAAGACTTACGACAACAACCGGGCGGCGACGCGGGAGTCCGACGTCGAGTTGCGCAATCTGGCCGGCCGCTTCTTCTACCGCGTGGCGCCCAAGACCTCGGTCCTGGTCGAGGCGCGCGATACCGAGGCCGACTACAAGCTTTCTACCTCGACCAACGACAACAATGAGCGCCGCTACTATATCGGCGCCACCTGGGAGGCGACCGCCGCCACCACCGGCATCTTCAAGGTCGGCCGGCTGGAGAAGAAATTCGACAGCCCCAGCCGCCAGGACTTCTCGGGCAGCAGCTGGGAAGGCACCATCCGCTGGCAGCCGCTGACCTATACCGCGTTCGACCTGACCACCTCCAAATCCACCTCGGATTCGACCGGCCAGGGCGACTACATCCTCAACAAATACTACAGCCTGGCCTGGAACCATATGTGGAGCGGCTATCTGGGCACCCGCGTCAACCTCGGGCGCTTGAATTCGGACTATGGCGGCGCCAGCACCCGCAGCGACAAGACCACCAGTTACGGCGTGGCCATCATGTACCAGTGGCGCCGCTGGCTGCAGGTCGGCCTGGACTGGAGCCACGCCAAGCGCGATTCCAACATCAACAGCAACGACTTCACCCGCAATGTCACCATGTTGACGCTGGAAGGCACGCTATAACGACAAGGGCGCCCGGGAACCCGCTGCCCCGGTGCTGGCTCTTGAGCGGTGTGGAGCGCACAATGGGCCTCCCCCGCCGCAGCAGGAAGGTGTGAAACGCTTATGAATCAGGCAGCCGCGATACGTTTTCTTCTCGGCATTGCTTTGCTTTGCACCTCATTCCTTGGCCTGGCCCAAGCCCAGGAGGACGCGGCGCAAGCGGGCAATGCCGCCGACGAGAAGGCCTTTGCCAGCACCTACGCCTCGAGCTACAAGCTGGGGGCGGGCGATTTGATCAGCATTATCGTGTTCGGCGAGGAAGACCTCAGCAAGCAGAAGATCCGCCTGACCGATGCCGGCACCGTGCCGTATCCCGTGCTGGGCGAAATCCAGATCGCCGGTCTCACGGTGGGCGATCTGGAGCGCAAGATCACCGAAGGCCTGCGCGGCCGTTATCTGGTCAATCCCCGGGTCTCGGTGCAGATCGAGGAATACCGGCCTTTCTACATCAACGGCATGGTGTTCAAGCCCGGCGGTTATCCCTTCCAGCCCGGTCTTACCGTGCGCAAGGCCGCTTCCATCGCCGGCGGCTTCAGGGAACGGGCCTCCCTGCAGAAGATCTTCATCATCCGCGAGGGCGATCCCACGCAGCGCCCGCAAAAAGTCGACCTCAACACCGCGGTCAATCCGGGCGACATCATCACCGTGGAAGAGAGCTTTTTCTGATCGCGCGCGGCCGGCCCAAACCTGGCCGGGTCCGCGTCATATTGAATCGCCTGTCATAGAGAGTTGCGCCAGATGAATGCAGCCAGCACACGTGAGACCGGGGCGAACCCGGTTTTCGTCGACGAAGCGCCGGCCGACGAGGACAAACTCGATCTGCTCGAATACTGGCGCAGCATCGCCAAGCGCAAATGGCCCATCCTGGGCTTCGCCCTGTCGGTCGCCGTGGTGGCGGCGGTGATCGCCTTCGTCATGACCCCGATCTACCGCTCCACCGTCACCCTGCTGATCGAGGCCGACAAAAGCAAAGTCGTCTCGATCGAGGACGTCTACAGCGGCGTTTCCCAGAACCGGGAGCACTTCCAGACCCAGGTCGAGATCCTCAAGTCGCGCGAAGTCGCCCTGAAGACCATTGCCAAGCTCAAACTCTGGGAGCGGCCGGAATACGACCCGCGTCAAAAGAAGACCGGTGCGATCCAGGGCCTGCTCGAAGCCATCGGCTTCTCCAGTGAAGGGAAAGAACCGGTCTGGAACGAGGCCACCCTCGCGGCGGCGATCTACCCGAAATTCGCCAGCCAGGTGTCCATCGAACCGGTGCGCTTGAGCCAACTGGTGAAGATCAGCGTCGAGAACGAGGACAAGGAGCTGGCGGCGCGCGCCGCCAACACCATGGCCCGGGTCTATATCGAGAACGATTTGGAAACCCGCTTCCAGATGACGAATCAGGCCAGCGCCTGGCTGCAGGAACGCCTGGGGGCGTTGCGCGAAAGCCTGACCGCCTCGGAACGGGCCCTGCAGGAATACCGTGACCGCACCGGCATGGTGGTGGCGGAACAGGCCGCGCAAAGCGGGGCCGGCATCCAGATCGCCGGGGCCATGCAGCGCTTGATCGATGCCCGGGTGCGCCGGGCCGAGGCCGAAAGCGCCTACAACCAGATCCGGAATGCCGACCGGAACACCGACCTCAGCGCCTTGCCGGCGGTGCTGCGCAACCCCATCGTGGCCGAGGCCAAGCGCCAGGAATCCGATGCCGAGCGCAAGCTGTCCGAGCTCTCCCAGCGCTACGGCCGGGAGCACCCCAAGATCGTGCAGGCCGAGGCGGAATTGCAGGCGGCCCGGGAGAACGTGCAGCGCCGGGTCGACACGGTGGTCGCCAGCGTCACCCGGGAATACGAAGCGGCCAAGGCTACCGAGCGCACCCTGGAAGGCATCGTCAGCCAGGCACGCGGCGCGGTGCAGAGCGTCAACCGCAAGGAATTCCAACTCAGCGCCTTGGAGCGCGAGGTCGAGGCCAACCGCCAAATGTACGACATGTTCATGAAGCGAGCCAAGGAGACGCATGTCGCAGGCGATCTGCAAACCGCGGTCGCGCGCGTGGTCGACCCTGCCGTGGTGAGCAATACCCCGGTCAAGCCGAAGAAGCAGCTGATCGTCCTGGTGGCGGGCATGCTCGGGCTGCTGGGGGGGGCGCTCACTTCGCTCGTGCTCGACCGCCTGGACAACACCCTCAAGACCACCGAGGATGTCGAGACCAAGCTCAAGCACCCCCTGCTCACCACCCTGCCGATATTGGCCAAGAACGATGCCGAGCGCACCTCGCACGTCTTCACCGACGAGCCCGATTCGGTCTATGCCGAGGCGATCCGCACCGCCCGTACCGGTGTGCTGCTCTCCGCCCTGGATGCGCCGAGCCGGGTGCTGGTGATCAGCTCCAGCCTGCCGGGCGAGGGCAAGACCACCTTCGCCATCAACCTGGCGCTGGCCCACGCCCAAACCAAGAAGACCCTGCTGCTCGATGCCGACATGCGCCGGCCGACCGTGGCCAAGCGGCTGAACCTGGCGCCCGGCAGCAAGGGCCTGTCCAACTTCGTCTCCGGTGCGGCCGAGTTGAAGGAGTGCGTGCACATGGTGGCCGGCACAAACCTGGCTGTGCTCGGTGCCGGCACCATCCCGCCCAATCCGCTGGAGCTGCTGTTGTCGCAGAAATTCAGGGACGCGCTGGCCCGGCTGCAGCAGGTGTTCGACATCATCGTCATCGACTCGCCGCCGGTCGAACTGGTTTCCGATGCCATGGTGCTGGCCGAGCAGGCCAACGGCGTGATCTACGTCACCAAGGCCAACGCCACCCCCTATCAGTTGGTGCGCAAAGGCCTGGCCCGCAGCGAGCGGGCTGGCGGCCGAATCCTAGGCATCGTGCTCAATCAGTTCGATTTCGAGCATGCCGAGAAGTATTACGGCGACTATTCGGGCTACAGCAAGTATGACTACAAGAGCGCCTATGGCAGCGCCTACAGCAGTGCCTACGGCAGCGACAAAACGCCGGCCTGATTTCCGCGTGAACGGCCGGGCTGTTGCCGGCCTGCCCTGACGCTGCCATGATCGACCTGCATTGCCACTTCATCCCCGGCGTCGACGATGGCCCGCAGACGGTGCACGAGGCCGTCGACCTGGCGGAAATGGCGGTGGCCGACGGCATCCGGCTGTCGGTGCTGACGCCCCATGTCCACCCGACCCGCTACAGCAACACCCGCAGCTCGCTACGCCAGGAATTCGAGGCGTTTCATGAATTGTTGCAGTTGAGAAAAATTCCACTCGAGATTCGCCTGGGCGGCGAGATGCGGCTGGAGCCGGAATCGTTCGAGTTGATTTTGCGAGAAGAGGTGCCTTTCCTGGGCGAGGTCGATGGCTACCGCATCCTGCTGCTCGAATTCCCGCACCAGCTCATCCCCGTCGGCAGCGAGGCCTTCGTCGACAAGCTGCTCGAGTTGAAGATTCGTCCCCTGATCGCCCACCCCGAGCGCAACAAGATGGCGATGCAGAATCCGGAGCGGATCCGGCCCTTCGTCGACATGGGCTGCTGGCTGCAGCTCACGGCGGGTTCCTTCGTCGGCCAGTTCGGCGAGACGGCGCAGAAGACCGCGCTTTATCTGCTGGAACAGGAGTGGGTCTGGGTGCTGGCGACCGATGCCCACAATTGCAAGCACCGGCCGCCGAACCTGAGCGCCGGCTTCGAGGCCGTCAGCCACCTGCTGGGTGCCGACCTGGCCCAGCGCATGGTATATGACCGGCCGGCCCGCATTCTCGGCCTGCCGGAGCGAGGCGGCGCATGAACCGTGCCCGCCGTCATCCCCTGGCCTGGGCGCTGCTCGGCCTCGGTCTGCTGGTCGCCGTCGTTTCCGCCTATCACGGCGGGCGCGCCGCGCTGGCCGATGCCTTCACCCTGAAGGCGCGCTGGCAGATCGGCCAATGGCGCGATGGCGAAGACCTGCCGGCCGAGATCGAAAAATGGCGCAATGCTCGGGACGACCTGCAACAGGCGCTGGCCCTCACCCCGGACAACCCGCAGCTCTACGACGACTTGGGTTTCCTCTATGCCCTGCGGGCCTACCGCGCCCTGGCCGTGCCCGACCTGGCACGGCCGCTTTTGCAGCAGGCCCTGACGTATTACCGCCAGGCCAGCCTGCGGCGGCCGATGTCGCCCCACACCTGGGCCAACATCGCCCTGGCCCGGCACTATCTGGGCGAGTCAGGGCCCGAGCTGTGGCAGGCCTTCGACCTGGCCATGGCCTACGGCCAGAACGAGCCGGCCGTGCAAACCGGCCTGGCCGAGATAGGTCTGGCGCGCTGGGGCACGCTCAGTCCTGAACGCAAGGCGGCCCTGCGCGCCGCCCATGCCCGGGCACTGCCGACATTGCAAAAACAGCTGGTCGCCATCGCCAGGCGGCATGGCGTGGCAGACTACCCTTGAGGGGGGGACAAAACGTAAATGCTCCCCCTCCCAGCCTCCCCCATAAATGGGGGAGGGGACATGGCTGAGCTGGGCCTGAGCCCCTCCCAGCCTCCCCCATAAATGGGGGAGGGGACGTGGCTGAGCTGGGTTTGAGCCCCTTCCGAGTCTGCCTCATGAAAGGGGAGGAGTCTCGGGCCGGTACCAAATGCCCCCCATTCATGGTGAGGGCAGGGGCCTCGCCACTTTCATTTGTGAGCATCTGCTCAAATGCCCCCTCCCCATTTATGGGGAGGGCAGGGGAGGGGACGATTTTCAGTCAACCAGAGCAGACCCAAAATGATGGGCTGTGCAAAGAGAATAATACCCCCGGGGCCAGATCAGGCCGGGCTCGCCGGAGCCAGCGCATGTTTGTGGCTGCCCCGCGGCAGCAGCGCCACGCACCAAGCCATGGCCAGAATGACAGTAAAAGTCAGCGCATTGGCCGGAATCTGCAGATTGAAATCCACCGTGTTGTGAATGGCGAGGGCGACGATCGCCATCAGCACCGCGAAGGCCATGCCGCGCGCGAGGGGCGAGCGGCGCCTGGCCAGCACCCACAGCGCCCGGCCCGCCGCCAGCAGCGTAACGCCACCCAGCAAGAGCAAGCCCAGCACGCCGGTGTCGGCCGCGATCTCGGCGTAGTCGTTGTGGGCGTGGTCGTAGAACAGGTCGATCTCGGCCGGCCGGTAGCGGGAAAAGGCATTGTAAAAACTGCCGCCACCGCTGCCGAACGCGGCAAAGTCCCGGATCAGGCCCAGGCTGTAGGCCGCCGGCACCGCGCGTTCCTCCAGGGACTGCTCGCGCATGGACAGGGTGGGCGGCTTGATCGCGGCTGCCGCTCGACCGGTTTGCGCGGGCTCCGCCTCAGGCAGGCCGGTTTCGCCGGTCTCGGCCAGCAAGGGCGTGTTCTGAATGCGCTGCACCACCTTCTCCACCCCCACCCAGGTACCGATGATGAAGATGTCGATGATCACCAGGCTGGCGATCAGCCCGAGCGTGGCCGGGGCCATGCGGCGCGAGAGGATGAGCGCGATCACGCCGACGATCAGCATCGCTGAAAAGAAGGCCGTATTGCCCATGCGCGAGCGGGTGAGCACCAGGGCGATCACCATGATCACCAGCATCAGGCGCAGGCGCATCTTGGGGCTGATGAGAAAACGCAGGGCGGCGACCAGCCGATGGCGCCAGCCCTGGCTGCCGGCACTGCCGTTGCCCAGCCGGCTGAGCATGAGGCCGATGCCGACTGCCAGGCACAACTCCATATAGCCGGCGAAATGGTTGCGGTTGACGAAGGTGCCGATCACCTTGTCATGCGACACCTCGGTGAAGAACAAGCGGTACTGGGCCTCGAAGGAATACAGCACCGCGCCCAGCACGGCATGGGCAAGGCCGCACCATACCAGCACCTCGGCCAGGCGCTCGATGCGCTGGCTCTGGCGCAGGGTGAGCGCGGCGACCAGGAAGGCGATGAAGTAGACCACGCTCAGGCTGGCATACAGCCGGCTGTGATACGGGTCGATACTGAGGCGATAGGCCAGGCCGGCCTCGGCCAGGCCGGCCGCCGACTGCACGCGATAGCTTTCCGGAGACAGCGCGGCCAGCCACGCCCCCGGCAAGGGCAGGCTTTGCAATTGGGTGAGCAGCACATAGGCGCCCAGCAGCATGAGCGGCCAGCGAAAATCCCGCAGCCGGCTCAGGGCCAGAGACGGGTGATGGCGCCAGCTATAAATGGCGCCGGCCAGCAAGGCCAGCGCCCAGGCCAGCAGAATCCCCACCGCCCAGATACGGTTGCTGGCCAGGGGCAGCGGGGCCCAAACCAGCAGCCCCAGCAGGCCGTAGTAGACCCACTGGTCGGGGATGTGGGCAGTGGAATGCGCTGTGGTGGTGACTGGGGGCATGGGCTGACGTAGAGACGCCTATGTTTTCGATTCGTCATGCCGGACTTGATCCGGCATCCAAGAAATCAAATCAAACAGGCTCAAAAAAAATGGCAGCGCAGGCTGCCATTTCAAATCGATGTGCCGCTTAGCTCGGGCTGGCAGTTCCACCGCCGCCACCGCCTGCCGGCGGCGGCGTGAAGCTGAAGGGGGCACCCGGCTGCCCGGTCGGGCCGGTTGGGCCGGTCGGACCTGCAGGGCCGGCAGCAGTCGGCGGGGTGATCGTCGTCGGGTCCACGCCGGATGCGATGGCGACCTGCATGGCAGCCTGCGGGGTGATGGCGCCGGTGGAAACTGCGGCTTGCATCACGCTCTGCGCCGGGGCACCCGCCGTGATGGCGGCCTGGATCACGGCATCGGCAGGGGCGCCGGAAGAAATGGCGGCTGCGACGACCGGGTTGGCCGGCATGCCGGCGGCGATCATCGAGGTCACCACCTGGCCGGGCGGAAAGCCTTGGGTGATCAGCGCCGAAGTCAGGGTGCTGGGGGTGATGCCGGCGGCGGCGGCAGCGCTGATGATGGTGGCCAAATCCTGCCCCTGCTGCATGCGCTGCTGGATTTCATTCTCCACTTGGGCCATACCCATGCCCGGTTGGAATGCGGCGTAGGCGGAAAAGCTTCCGGCCAAGGCGGCAGCGAGCAAAGTGTGCTTGAGCCGATTTTTCATGATGCAACCCCTACGCGTGCGTGTAGTTTCTGGTGCCAAAGTAGCACTGCTGGCAAGGGTATGTCAATGAAACATAAGACGTTATTAATAATCTGAATGCTGATTCATCTGCCATTTCCAGGTGTCGGCGCACATCTCCGCTATGCCCCGTGCCGCCTTCCAGCCCAAGAGTCTTTCGGCCAGGCCGGGGTCGGCATAGTAGGCAGCAATATCGCCGGGCCGACGTTCGGCGATTTGGTATGGAATGGCCCTGCCACTTGCCCGCTCGAATGCGTGCACCATCTCCAGCACGCTATGGCCCTGGCCGGTACCCAGGTTCACTGTCGCCAAGCCGGGTGTGCAGGCCAGATGACGCAGAACGGCCAAGTGTCCCAGCGCCAAATCCATCACATGGATATAGTCGCGCACCCCCGTCCCGTCCGGTGTGGCGTAATCGCCGCCGTAAACTGTGAGCTGCGGCAGCCGGCCGGCAGCCACCTGGGCAATGTAGGGCATCAGGTTGTTGGGGACGCCGTTCGGGTCTTCGCCGATCAGGCCGGAGTCGTGTGCACCTACCGGGTTGAAGTAGCGCAACAGGCCGATGCGCCAGTCAGAATCGGAACGGTGCAGATCGCGTAGCATGTCCTCGATCATCAGCTTGGTCCGGCCATAGGTATTGGCCGGGGCGAGCGGGAAATCCTCCCGTATCGGATTGCTCGCAGGCTCGCCATACACCGTGGCCGAGGAAGAAAAGACCACGGTCTTGACGCCCGCATCCATCATGGTCTCAAACAAGACCAGGCTGCCCGTCACATTGTTGTCGTAGTAGCGCAACGGCTGGGCCTCGGCTTCACCCACCGCCTTGAGCCCGGCGAAGTGGATGACAGCGTCGAAGCGATGCGCCTTGAATAGGTCGCGCATGGCCGCCCTGTCGCGGACATCGGCCTGGATGAAGTCCGGCCTGTGGCCGGCAATGCGCTCGATCCGGTTGAGCACGTCGGCCTTGCTGTTGCACAGGTTGTCGACTATGACCGCCTCGTAACCCGCTGCCAGCAATTCCACCACGGTGTGGGAGCCGATATAGCCCGTGCCGCCGGTAACCAGAATTTTCATAGTCTACCCATCGTCAAGAAGGCTCAGCCAAGCGCGGCTTTCCGTTCAAGCAATTGAAGATAGATGCGTTCAATTTTGTCGATGCGGTCGGCCAGGGTAAAGCGGTCGGTCACCTTGCGCCGACCGTTTGTCCCGAAACGCCGCCGCAGATCGGCATCCGCGATCAGGCTTGCCAATTTGGCCGCCAGATCGGCATCGTCATCCGGCCGAAAAACGTAGCCATCGACGCCCACATTGACCAGATCCCGATTGCCCGGAATATCCGACACGACCACCGGCAATCCGCTCGACATGGCTTCAAGAATCGCCAGAGACAGACCTTCCCAGCGGGAGGGCAAGACGAAGATATCCAATCCGGCCAGCAGACCGGCCACATCGTCCTGCCAGCCGAGGATGCGAATCCTATCTGCGCAACCAACCTCCTGGAGGCGCGCCTCCAAACTGGGCCTCAGTTCACCGTCGCCGATCAAAAAAAATCGGGCCTGGTCATGACCACTGCGCAACAGCCTGATCGCCGCGCGGACAAAACAGTCGGGGTTCTTCTGGTGCCACAAACGGCCGACCATGCCGATTGCCACACAATCCGCAGTGACTCCCAGGTGTCCTTGCCGAATCAAGTTGCGCTCGGCCTCGCCGCGCGGTACGTAATGCAACACGTCCACACCGTTGGGAACCAGGTGGAGCCGGTCTGCGGCCACCTGCAAACGCTTGGCGGCCAGCTCCGCATCTTCCCGTTTCAGCAAGATCAGGGCATCGGTAATCCGTGCACCCAGCCATTCCAGCAATAGATACAGCCAAAACTGAAAGGCATTGCGGGCGGCCGGGAAGGCATAGCCATGCACGGTGTGCATCACCACCGGCACGCCGGCCAGGCGGCCGGCCAGGCGGCCCAAGATGCCGGTCTTGGAGGAATGGGTATGCACGATATCGAAGCGCTGTTCGCGAAACAGCCGGGTCAGTTTGTGCAGCGCCAGCCAATCCTGGCGCGGTGAAATCTCTCGCACCAGTTCCGGCACCAGGAAAAACGGGATGCCGGCACGCACCAGGGCCTCGGTGAAAGGCCCGGTTTCCTTGCAGATCACAAAGGGTTCGAAGCGATTGCGGTCTAGCCGAGTCAATTCGTCCAGACTCACTCGCTGTACACCGCTCATCAAGGGCAGCAGTTGCAGGTGGACGATGCGGATACGCCTGCTGCTCAAGCCGGCACCAGCCCGGTTGTCAGTGGCCATCGGTCATCTCCAAACAATGCCGCAGCACCTTGGCCATCTGTACCGGCCGGTTGAATTCACACTCGACACGCCGTCGCCCGGCTACCCCCATGCGCGTGCGCAATTCCGGCGAGCCGGCCAGCCGGGCAATCGCCGCCAGCCAGCCGGCGCGGTCGTCGCCCTCGACGATCAGACCCGTTTCGCCGTCCACCACCACCTCGGGGATGCCGCCGGCATTCGCCCCAATCACCGGCACCCCGGCCGCCATGGCCTCGACAACGACAAGCCCCATGCCTTCCTGACGGGAGGGCACCAACAGCGCATCGGTGGAGCGCATCAGATTCGGCACGTCGTCGCGCATGCCCAAAAAATGGATGCGTGGATGCGTCCGGTTCGGCAGGCCGTCGAGAAAACGGACATCCTCCGCGCTGCCCGAGGGCTTGCCGATAACCAGCAATCGCACGTTTGGACAGGCCGCGATCAGATCCGGCCAAAGGGAAAAAATCCGGTCGTGGCCCTTGCGCGGGGTGATGCTGCCCACGATCGCCAGCAACACGTCGTCCGCTTCGCCAGGCAGTTTATGGCGAATGGATACAGCCTGGTCGAAGCGCTTGAGATCGGCACCCTCGGAGACCTTGTGAATCCGGCGGCGAAACAGCCGCTTCTGCCAAGCCGGGTATTTTTTC
The DNA here is from genome assembly GCF_003967275.1 of Sulfuritortus calidifontis. Classification (NCBI taxonomy): domain Bacteria; kingdom Pseudomonadati; phylum Pseudomonadota; class Betaproteobacteria; order Nitrosomonadales; family Thiobacillaceae; genus Sulfuritortus; species Sulfuritortus calidifontis. The sequence continues at coordinate 2,425,927 of NZ_AP018721.1, read as the reverse complement.
AGGACGGCATCGGAAATGATCAGGTTGCGGCAGACCAGGGGCAGTTGCAGCCAATCCAGCCAGCCGTGCGGCTTGTCCAGCTTGTCCCAGGTCAGTACCGGCAGGCCGAGCGAGCGGGCCGCCAGCCCCGCCGTCAACAGGCCGCGCATGTCGTTGCAATACACACCGGCGACATCCAGCCGCCTGAGCGCGCGTCGAAGCGACAGCAGATAACGGGCCCATTGCGCCAGCATGCGCAGGTAACGCCAGCCACGATATCGATAAATGGCACCACCATAGGAAGACAACAATTCGGGGTAAGGCAAAATGGTTACCGGTATGCCGCGCCGCCGCACCTCGTCCACCAAGTGGCCTTCTGCCGTTGCCGCGACCAAGGGTTCGATGCCGGCGACGGGGCAGGCATCGAGTAGGGAAAGCAAGGTACGCTGCTGGCCGAACAGTACGTGGGGGTAGCTCTCGACAAAGACGATTTTTTTCAAGACTTCACCGCTTATACGATGCCGGGTGATTGTCGGTCACTCTCGTTCTGGCTTTCGATAGGCTGTGGGCCAGTGGGCCACGCTGCAATATGGCCTGCCTTATAGAAGTGCGGGGCACAAAGCTCCAGGACGCCACCAACAAACCGGCCAGCAGCCAGATCGTGCGCTGGCGCAGGCCGAACATGGTCATGTTGTAGAGCAGCAGCGTGACCATACCCACGGCCAATGCGAGCACCATCACCTTGCGCCAAGGGTCGGCAATCCGTCCTGCCTGGCGCAACGAATACCACAACATATGCAGCAACCAGAGCGAGAACAACAGCATCCCCACCATGCCTGTCTGCATCAACACCCCGGCGTAGGTGTTGTGGATTTCCTCCACCGCATACAGGCTGCCATAGACCTTTGGTCCAGTGCCCAGCAGCGGGTGATCCCCGATGTTGTTCATGACAAAGGCCAACTGCTCGGGCCGGGTATTATCCAGTTCCTGGTAACCGGCCAGCCAGTCGTAAAGCGTGACCACCGGCCTCTGCCATGGCGGCGTGGTCCCGAGCGCATAGTCACCCTGATAGTTGAACAGAACCACCGAGACATAAACCAGCAAGCCCACGCTCAGAGCCACGAACACATTCAAGATCGCGCCGATCCGGTACGGGCGGTTGTCCGTCGTCCGCGCGGCAACATAGACCACCCCGGCAACAGCCAGCAAAATCATCAACAAGGCAGTACGGCTGCCGGAACCGAAGGCGGTAATCAGTGCTCCCGTCAGCAGGCCCCACATTGCCACCTGCTGCAGGAGAGAAGCCCCCTTTCGCACCGCCATGAACACCATTGCCACGAAAATCGGCAGCAGGAAGGAGGGCACCTGGTTTTCGTTCTTCAGAGTGGAGGCGACGCGGCGGCTGAATTCTTCATATGCCCATTCCGGCGCATTGCCCAGCACGGCCCAAACGCCGACAAGGATTACCACAGCCGAGCCTGCCACCCACCACTTCACGCAGTCTTCCCAGTACGTCCATTCCCGCGCCAGCACCACCGTGGTCAGGAACACCAGGTAGCCATAGGCGAAATTCGCCGTTTCCACCAGGCTGGGCAGGAATATCTCGGTGTCGGCATAAGCTATGTTGTTAACGCCGAACGACAACAGGGTCCAGAGAATGAATGCCGCTCCCAGGTAGAGGGAGAGCCTTTGTTCGCGCCGCAGTGGACCGGCGTTGGTCAAGTGACCTCTATGCAGCAGCAGCGCAAACCAGGTCAGCAAAAACACCAGTTCGGTCGCCGCCAGCTTGTCGCGCACAACCGGCAGTTCCGGCGTGATGAGAATGCCGGAAGTAAAGAACGCCAGATAAAGCCCGCGTGCCGGTTGGCGGCCAAACCAAACTAACAATGCCACGAACGCGGCAAGGCCGAACGGGACCAGCAGCGGCCAGAATTCTTCTGCCAGTTCAAGCATCGGTTTCCTCCAATCCGTGCCGTTGCCGGATACGCCGTTTCAAACCATGCGGTATATACGGATAGATCAGGCGTGCCAGCGGGTAGAGATAAAACCGGACAGGCAGGCCGAAACGGCGCACGGCGCGCGCGCAAAGGCGGGCCAGCCGCAGGTTCTGCCGCCAGGTCTTGTAGCGGCTTTGAAAAAAACTTTCCCCGCGCACATAACGCTTCACCAGCACCTCGGGCAGATTGGCCACCTTGTGGCGTTCGGCCACGCGCAGGAAAAACTCGAAGTCGATCAGATAAGGCTGGGCCGGGTCGTAATTGATGCCCTCGTCGATCAGGCTGCGACGGAACATGGCGCCGCTATGGCAATACGGGATGCACTTGGCCGACTGGCGGCGAATCTCCATGTCCGAGAGCGGGTAAATCCGGCGATGATGCTCGCCGCGCCGGCTGTCTTCCTGCTCTTCGCCGCAGCCGACCCAGGCATGGTCCGGGTGCGCATCGAGGAACGCCGCCTGCCTTTCCAGCCGCTCGGGGTAGCTGATGTCATCGGCATCGAGATTGGCAATATAGCGACCGCGTGCCTCACGGCAGGCCATGGCCAATGCGGCCGCACGGCCGCTGCGCGGCAGGTGGATGATGCGCAGGCGCGGGTCGGACAGGGCATCCAGTATTGCGAATGTGCCATCCGTGGAACCGTCATTGACGATCAGAATTTCTATGTCGTGCAGGGTCTGTGCAAGCAAGCTCTCCACCGCGTGCGCGACAAAATCCTCGCCATTGAAGACGGTGACGATGGCAGTGACTCGAGGGGCGCTCATGCCTTGAGGTCTCGATATGCCAGATGGCAACGCACGATCAACGAAGAGGCCAGCATGGGAAAAAGACGCGGCAGCAGGCGGGTTTCCAGCGGGTTGAGCAGGCGGGTCAGGATATGGCCAAGCCGCCCATGCAGGGGGTTGATGGTTACGCGATCCGCATACCAGGCGTCGATGGCAAAGCCGCAGCGTTGCAGCAGGGCGGAAAACTCCGCGTGGCCCCAGGCATAGACATGCTCCGGATGGTCGGCCGCGCGTGAATGGAACAAAGCGCGCATCACGCGTATCGGCCGCAGGGGGTTTGGCACCGCGAATACATAGGCCTTGGCCGACAACTCGGCAAATGACTTGAGCGCAAACGAAGGGGAGTCGACATGTTCGAGCACGTGCGAGCAGACGATCACATCGAAGCCTATGCCGGGAAAAACCCGCGCTATATCACCGATGCCGCCCTGGCGGCAGTCGCCAAAGCGGCTGGCGGTCACGACACAGTCCAGCTCCATATCTATGCCATGCGTGACATATCCACGCATTTGAAGACGCTGCAACAATTCGCCGCGGCCGACGCCTGCATCGAGCACGCGACAGCACCTGGTTTCGATGCCGCAATCATCGACCGCCTTGGCGAGTGCAACATAAAGCCCCTCTCTCAACAACGCTTCCTGCTTGCCCAGTTGCAGAGAGATATGCCTTAACTGATCTGAGTCCATGCTCATCTTTGGTACCCGGAGGACAAGGCCCGATAAAGCTGCAAATAGGCGTTCGTCATCCTGTTTGCCGACAAGCGCTCCAATTGCGCTACAGGCAAAGTATGCTGCGCAATGCCCGACTCTGCCGCCGTGGCGAAGGGGAGCCCCGCCAGTGCATCGGCCAGGGCCTGAACGTCACCCGGTGGAAAAAAATGGGCGACGCCATCAACGCCGGTAAGCAACTCGCGGAACACCGGAATGTCGCTCACCACGAGCGGCGTGCCGCAGACCAGGGCCTCGGCCACCACCAACCCAAACCCCTCCTGCACCTGGCTGCTAGGCACGACCACCAGCTCTGCCGCAGCCATCTCGCGCAGCACCACGTCATGCGGCAGCCAGCCCAGGAAAGTCACATTATCCTCCAGGTCAAGCTCGGCAACCCGGCGACGCAGGGTGGCTTCCATGGGGCCGCTGCCGATCAGACGAAGCTGGATTTTCGGATGCCTGCCCACCACCTCTGGCAGGGCCTCGATCAGCCATTGCTGGCCCTTCACCGGCACCATGCGCCCGGCGCAGACAAGGCGGCCCGGCACCCGCTCGGCTACGTCCGCAGTGGCGGCGCGAATTCTGTCGATATCGACGCCGTTCGGAATTACCACATGCTGCCGTGCACCATGAGGCTGCACCCCCTCCATGCTGCCGGCCTTGCGGCCGAAGGAACGTGCCACCGCATGCGATACATAAACCACCGCCGCGCAATATCGCTCGGTCAAGCGCAGGCCCCAGCGGTAGTGTAGGCGCATGGAGCCATAAAGCTCGTGCTGGGTGGAGACGATGACCGGCACGTCCTCGCGCGCCGACACCCAGCGCGCCACAATCGAAGGCACCGCGAAGTTGGTATGTACGATATCGGGCCGCAGGCGGCGCAGCAGCTTGCGGAACGCACGGGCGAAGACCCAATGCTGACGGATCAGGTCCCAGGGCCGATGCTTGGGCGGTACCTGGATGCGAACCACCTCAACCCCGCCCGGCACGTCCTGGGAAAAGGCGTGACGGCCATCATCCCACATGACGCAGGTGGCTCGCCCGCCCTGTGCCATAAAGCCCACGGCGATATGGCCCATCAGGCCCCAGATGGACTTGGCGCCAATTCGGTCGACGTAAAGCACGTGCATCAGTTTGCCACCTGTTTGAAAATTTCCAGATAAGGACGATAAGCCTTTTCCTCCGAGAAATGCTGTCGAACGAATTCGCGCCCCTTCAGGCCGATGGCTATCGACGCTTCGGGGTGGGTCATGTGCCACTCGATCCACCGTGCCAGGCCGGTCGCATCCCCAACGGGAAATCTGTGGCCCGTTACCCCCTGTTCGATATAGCCACGCGCTGCCGCGAAATCGGCGGTGATGGTTGGCACACCGGCCGCCATGGCTTCGAGCGCCGCGAGGCCTAGCCCCTCGAAGCGCGATGGCAGCACGAACAAATCAGCCGTAGACAACGCCTGCACAAGCTGGTCTTTGCCCGCATGGCCATGAAAGGCCGTCTGGACGCCGCATCGTTTGGCGAGCGAGTCCAGCTCATTTTGCAGGATACCGCTGCCATAAAACTCAATGGCCGTTCGTTGGCGCAGCGGAAGGGGCAGCCGAGCGACCGCCTCGATCAGGGTTGCCCAGTCCTTTTCGGCCGCCAGCCGCCCCATCGCGATGAGGGTGAACGCTTCCGCGGTCGGCCGCTGTTTGTCGCGCGGGCAGGTGAAGAATAGCGGGTCGACGCCGCCGGGAATGGCGGACGGCCAAATATTGCGGCCTTTCAACGGATTGAGCACCTGTTTCGATACCCCAATCACGGTGGATGAGAGTCGAATCGCAAGCCGCCAATAGAGCCGGTGGCGAAGCCCCCAGGATTCAAGCGGCATGTGCAGCGTGGTCACGGTCGGGTATCGCAGTGCCCGGCACACCAGCATCGCCGGTAGAAGGTGGGCATACAGGTGCAGGCTGACCACGTCGGGCCGTTGTTGACGCAGCGCCTTGGGCAGGCCGGCCAGGCCGATTACGCGAATTCTGTTTCGCGGTAAAAAATCGACGGCGTCCTCATCGCCATTGTTTAGTAGTGCAAGGGTGACTTCGAAATTTTGGGCCGCGAGCAGGCGCACTAGCCCGGCGACATAGGTTTCTGTGCCACCGTTGCCCCAGCATTCCATGAGCACCAAGACCTTCGAACTCACTTGCCCCCCAATTTATCGAATGATCGCATATACCCCTCGTCGGCCACCGGTTAAAGGCGACGGCCGAGATCGAGGGCGATTCTTTTTAGCGCGTGGATCATATTGTTGCAGCCGCGCCGCATGGCCAGCACGAGGCCATTTTTAACATACGAAACGGCGAAATACGGCACACTCCGGTCGGTCCAGTCGAATTTGTATTTTTCGCAGCCGCGCAAAAAATCGAACTTCCTGAGCCCCTGTGCGTAGCATTCTTCTATCAGCATGCTGATGTGAACTTTGCCCGGCGAGTAGGATTCGAATGCTTTATCGTAAGTCGGGATGTAATAGTAAAAGCAATACCTGTCGACGAAACCCAGATGCCAGCTGATTGCTCGGTCGTTCAATGCCAAGCTCGAAAAATGCACCGTCTCGCCGAGGGAAGCTTCCAGAAGCCGGGCGAAAAACAGCGAATCGCTTTCAGGGGGATGCCATTTTCTCGATCGTGCTTCGGTGAAGGCTTCGAATTCGGCCAGCGCGGCCGGCAGGTTATCGGCCGTGTATTTCCGGTAAGACAAATGGCCAATTTCGGATAGCCTTCTTTTTTGCCGATTCACATCTCCGCGCACTGCGCCCTTGAGGGCTTTGCTGTAGGCTTCGTAGCTGCTGTAAGCAGTGAGATCGATGGCCGGCGATGACTCATCCGATTGAGTCGAGCCCACTAGGTTTGTTCTTAGCCTGGGGATGTCGAAGCCATCCAGCCGGCCAGGGAAGCTGTCGAGGACAGCAGGCAGTTGCGTGAAGAAAAATTCAGTCAGCGCTTTCTTTCTGGCCGGGCTGCTGGCCGCGACGATGGGGTCGTGATGATCGAATAGAAAGTATCCGGCCGGAATCAGGGTATTGAGCCAGCAATTGCGGTAGCCCCGGTTGCCGATGACGAAGGGGTAAAAGATCGCCTCATTGTCGACACGGTTTTGCAGAATCACAAAAAATGGCTTTATTTCGTTCGGCTGAGAGTCATGCCAGGGCCGGACGACGCTCGGGTGAAAGAAGACATTCGGTTCACAATCGGCATCGATCAAGCCGAGCCAGCGTTCGATATAGGCACTGTCGCAGATGCTCGCCCAGTCCGTCGCGATGTCGATCTGCCAGTCAGTCTGGTTCGAAAAAAACCTCGTATTCATTTCTGAACTCGCGCATCAGTGTGTCGGGCAGCCTGCCAATGATCGGCGCCTTGTTCGGGCAAGCCGGATCGACCGCATTTTCATAGATGGCGATCGCGGCCATCTTATTCGGGTGGCCCGGGACGATGTTGAGCTTGAATGCTCGGCCTTTTACTCGACGGAAAAGGTCTTTCCGTCTGAAACGATAAAGCATCCAGGTCGGATAGCTGAACACTTCAACATTCCTGCCCTTCAGGGCGGCCATGACGATGGCGTTCGTGTTGATATGGTCGCTGTGGGTGTCGAGCTCGTGTGGGATGAGAATCTGACTTGGCTTGATGTCGTCGATAATCTTTCCGACCCGAAGGGCGGCCTCGTCAAAGCGATGGGAGCCTGGCGCGGGCACGCCGTCATCCGGCAGGTCGAGCCAGTGCATTTTGATCCCACTGCCGCCTAGCGTGTCCAATGCCTGCCTGGCCAGTTGGCGCCTTGCTGCGGCAATTTTCCCCCTGTCTAGCTCGCAGCAGTCTGCGTGGCTGGCCTCGCCCTGGGTCATGTATAAGATATCGATTCGTTCATGCCGCGCCAGTTTGTGGGCGATCAATCCGCCGCAGGCGAAAACCTCATCGTCGGGGTGGGGGGCGACGATCAGGGCGCTGCCGGGTGGAAAGGCGGTCGATGGCAGGAGATGCGCGAGGGTCTTTTTAAAGAAGAGTGACCTTTCCAGTAGAGCCCGCGTCAGCAGATTCCGCAACGAAAAAATGGGGCCGGCGAGGAATAGCATGAAGACGTCTTTTGCCAGGGCGCGTGCACCCAGCCCGGCCGTGTCGCCACCAAAATAGCCATTCCTCAAAACAATCCTCAGCAACGCCCTGGCCCTGACGATGAAGTTCGCCCGCGAATAGAGTAGGCTGCGCGCAAGATGGAAGAGGCGCATCCGGTTGTAGTAGGAGATCGCCCTGAGTGCCGTGGCTTGATCCAGCAGATGCATCAGCGCCCACATGGTTTTTTTGTATTCGTTGGCAATTCCTGCCAGAAGTAAGTAATGCTTTTTATAAGCAGTCGTAAGGTGTTTCCAGGGCTTGGTTGCCACAGGTTTTGCCTTCGTGGCTGTTACAGTGGCTTCATGGCGGCGCCAGATGGCAAGCGGCTCTTTGATGTATGCGATGTTTCCCAATGAGTTCGCCAAGAAATAGAACCACTGGTCATGTGCCTGCATTCTTCCCGGATAATTGTAATCTTCAGGTCGGCGGTCATGCGGCAGACTTGTTAATTCCTTCGCTACGCACTGCGTAAACCCTGGTGGAACCCACCATAAGCGATTCTGCAGGGGTCTTTTCGTCGAGTCGGTTTTGATGTCTAGTTCGAGGCTCCAGCCTGGTGCCAGGTTTTTATTGGCTACGATAGCGGCATGGGCCACCAGGAGCACATCATTATTAAAACGTCGTGAAACGGTTTCCAGCTTGTGCGGCAGCCACACATCGTCCTGATCGCAGAAGGCGATCCAGTCGCCTTCGCACAGGCTCGCGGCCTTGAGGAAGTTGTCCGCATAGCCGAGATTCTTTTCGTTGCGGTGAATTCGGACAGGGAAGGGCGCCCTGACGGCGAAGCGCTCGGCGATTTCCAGCGTGGCGTCGGTCGAACCGTCATCGCAAATCACCAGCTCGCACGGTAGCAGGGTCTGTGCCGCCAAGCTGTCGAGCTGCTCCTGTAAGTACTTGGCCCCGTTGTAGGTGGCCATGGCGATGGAGATGCGCATGGGTGCCTCGAAATTTATTCCGTCCCGCCCAGTAGGTACCTTCTGAGTCGGTCGGTCTGCTTCAGATAGTGGAAGCGAAAATCCTGATACCAATCATCCGGCAGGATGGCCTCGGCTAGACGCACAGGCAGCATGCGGAGGGTGCGGAGAATGGGGTGTCCACTTGGAGATGGCGTCGAGCGGATGGCATTCATGTCTGCAATCAGACGGTCTAGTTCGCCGATTTCCTGTTGGAGCCAAGTCGGCTGGTCGGCCGCCGAAGCGCTCGCCGCATATTCGCGCTTGATGCCGATGAAATACAGGTCTCTCGTACTTTTTACCCGGTAGAAGCGATGGAAACCGAAATGCCTATCCAGGTCGATTCGGCTGGTGAAATCCTTGGTGTCCAGATTCCTGTAGTAGGACCAGCCGATGCTGGTGGTGCCCGGGCTGTCGGTCTGGCTGGTCCGCTCGGTTCCGTGCTCCGCCCGCCCTTTTGAGGCGCAGGTAAACAACACCACGCCGTTCGGTCTGGTGATACGGATCATGTTCAGGAAGGTTTCAAGCCAGTAGGGATTATGCTCGAATGCCTCGCAGGAGATCGAGATGTCGTAGGTGTTGCTTTCACCAAATTCATGGCCAGAGTCGACGATATCGACTCCTGGGCCCGCGACCAGGTCGATGCCGGTATAACGCTTGGCCCAAGTGAAGTGCGCGCGAATGTTGCCGTTGACGTCGTAAGAGCCGATTTCCACGACACTGCCATCGGTGAGGTGGCGGGCCAGCAGGGTGGAGCAGGCCGCGACAAAAGCAATCTGATTAGGGTGGCTCATGCTTGCTTATTCAATAGGTCGTGAAAATAGCGTCGCGTGCGGGCATGGGCAGCCACGGCCATTTGACGCAGTATCGGGGATTTGAGAAAGGCCCAGGCCATGGCCAACAGGGTCAGTGCCATACCTAGGATATAGGCGTCTGCTTGCCACGTGACTGCAAGCCACGCCATAAAAATCAAGACAGCGCCCGGCCATATGTAATACCAACTTGATTTGGCGACACCAGCCAGCCAGAACAGGATGTTCGAATCGAGCCAGACCCTGGCAGTCCAGGCCATGGCTACGCCGGGCAAGCCGCCCAAGTGCGCGCCCAGCCATAACATGCCAAGGAAGACGGGTAATGTGAAAAGGTGCAGTTTCGTCAGCAGATCGGGTCGGCCCCTGGCTTCCAGCAGGCTGAAAGGGATATGCGCGATGCTATTGATCCATATTCCGACCAGGAAGGTGGCGGTAAGCGGGGTGGCATCTTTTGCGATTTCTGGGCCGACCCAGAGCTCCAGGAAAGGGCCTGCTATGAACATGCCTGCCACTGTCAGTGGCGTAAGGAGGGCGGCCAAAGTCAGCATTGCGCTATGGGCGAGTTCATTGGCTTCCTCTGGCGCCTGGGCGGAAAGCCGCGGAAACAACGTGCGGGACAGTGAGCCGGGCAATATGCGCAGTGGATTGACCAGATTGAAGGGTACCGTATAGATGGCTACGGCACGGGCCCCCAACATGGCACCGATTATGAAACGATCGAGGGTCTCCAGGATCGGGATGATCGAGTTGGTAACTGATACCCACCCACCGTAGACGAGCAAGGGCTTGGCCCATTGGGGATGCCACTGGGCTGTTTGAATGGGTAGCTCCTTGCGCTGCGCCAGGTAGAGTATGGCGAGTGTGAGCACTCTTACCCCAATGGCTGCGGCGATGATCCCTTCCAGTTGCGGGCCATATGCAATGGCAACCATGAGTGGAATTATCTGAATCAACGCAGTGCTTAGCACGTGAATAATGTTCACGGCCAGAAAGCGTTCCCGGCCATCCATGGCGCCAACGAGAACCCCCCTAAGAGTGGCCAGCGGGATGGCGGCGGCCATCCATGGCAATGCAGCCAAGATTTCCGCGCGCAGCGGCGCCGCCATTTTGAATACGTTTTCAAGCAACGGGGGCGCTGCGATATATAGGGCTACGCTGCCAATGAGACCGAAGACTGCGTTTAATGCGAGTGCCGTCCAGACTACTGCCTGTCGTTCTGCCGGCGTGGCGTTGCGCATCTTGGCGATTTGGTTGGCTGTCGCGCGCGAGAGGCCAAGATCGAAGAGGCTGAAGTAGCCTAACAGTATCCAGGCAATGGCCAGTACGCCATAACGTTCTACTCCCAGGAGTTGGAGGTAAATGGGTACGGTTATTAATGAAATGCCGAGTGGCAATAGGTTGCCGGTAAGGTTGTAGAAGGTATTGCGGCGAATGCTCAAGATGGCCGCCTATTTCGGATGGTTGACCGTAGGGCTCGAGTAACGGGGCCCCCGCCGCTTATGCTGAAAGCCAAGGCGGCATCGACAAGGTCAATCATGGTGTCGAGCGACATGTTCAGCTTCCGCCAAATCGATGGGGCCTGTTTGCTCAGGCATGGCTTGGAATACAAGCGAACCGGCTACAGCGTGTAATTGTATGGCCATTGTATACCTAGAAGGTTTTACATCTGCCGTTCCCGCGCCAGCTTAGCCTGCAGCTCCTGCCACAGGCGCACCGCGCTGGCGCCGCCCTTGCGGCTCTGGCCGCTGGCCATCCAGAGATCATCGTCATTGAAGCTGTAGACCGGCTCCAGGTCGGTGCGCTCCGAGCCGCGCTTGATGGGGTTGATCAGGTTGTCGAGGATGAGGGGATCGGCCTCGGGCGTGGGGTAGTAGGCCAGCACCATGTGCGAGACGCCCAGGTTGAGGGCGCGTACGTAGGTGATGCGCATGCGTTCGATCGGCAGGCCGAGTTCCTTCAGGGTCAGGTACTTGGCGATGGAGTAGTCCTCGCAGTCGGCGCCGTACGAGCCCAGGGTTTCAACCGGGGTAGCCCAATAGTCGGGTACGCGCCAATGCACCTGGTCCTCGTAATAAGGCACACGGTTGAAGAAGTTGTTGACCGCGACGAGGACGGGCATTTCGGCCTGGCCGTCCTGGCTGCGCAGGGCCTTGAGCCGCAGGTTGCCGCCTTCCTGGGCCTGGATTTTTCTGGCCAAAATTTGCCAGGCATAAAGCCTTGCCGGCGCCTCGGGGCCGAAGCGCTGGCTGACGTGGTCGATCAGGCCTTTGGAAAAATCGACGATGCTGGCCGCGCTGCGCAGGGCGAGCAGGCCGCCGGCAATGATCAGGCAAAGGGTCAGTAAACGGCGAAATGGCATCCCGGGGCGCCTATTGGGCTATGCGGCGCGTTGTGACTATGAGGCGATGCTAATGGGATTCTGCGGGATTTGCCAGAAAGGCGGGCGGGACAGGGGTTGACGATTGTGGCCAGCCATTCTCATCAGGCACCGAGCAGGCGACGCGCCAGGAGGGATTGCATGTCCCGCCGGCCGTCGGCGATCACGTAGATGTGAATTTTCTGCCCGATCACCCGATAGATCACTCGGTAGGGCTTGAAAGAAGTCTGCCGATAGTCCCGAATGCCGAGGGCAACCAGTTCCTTGGGGTAGGGGCCGCGTTCAGGGAAGGCGGACAGGCTTTCTACGGCTTTTAGCAAGCGATCCAGCACATGGTCGGCGCTGGCCTTGCAGTCGAATTCCGCGATGTAGTCGTAGATCGACTCCAGATCCTGCTCGGCGCCCTGGGTGAGCAGCACCTCATACTTGCGAGCCGCCATTATTGGGCGGCCTGTTTGATCCGCAACCTCGCGACGACCTCACTCACGGGCTTCACTTTGCCCGCCTCGACTTCAGCATTGCCGAGGGCGAGAATTTTCAGCAACGCCAGAGTTTCCTGCGTCTCCTCATAGGAGGCCACATCCTGGATGACCGCCTTGGCCTCCCCATTCTGGGTGATAACCAGCGGCTCGCGCCTCTCGGTCAATTGGGTTAAGACCTCGGCGGCGTTCGCCTTGAGGTAGCTGATGGGTTTAACTTGAACAGAGTAGCGCATTGCAAAATCCTCGGGACATGGTCAGGACTGAATATAGTCTTTAAAATGGCTCGCGGCAATGAGCATATCTTGGTTGCGCGCGTCAGTGCTGGTTACGGTCGGTTACACCTGGGGGGCTTTGAATAGGGCCTCATTCCGGGCGGAGCGGAGCGAAGACCCGGAATCCAAGGGACGTGGTTTTTTCGAGGTGCATGGCAATCGAGGGAGGCAGTGCGGAGGAGGTTGCTCGCTGTCGCGTTGCATCCGCGACAACTCGGCCTTGCGCTGCGCTCCAGGCCCGCCCTGCGGGCGTCCCACGACGCATGCGTCGTGGTCGAACTCAGGGAGTCCTCACCAGCCCCCGACACCACAAATAACAAAGGGCACCCGGTGGGTGCCCGGTTTTATTCAGGGCAGGTGGTAACCAAGTGGGGGTGTGCGGAGGAGGTTGCTCGCTGTCGCGTTGCATCCGCGACAACTCGGCCTTGCGCTGCGCTCCAGGCCCGCCCTGCGGGCGTCCCACGACGCATGCGTCGTGGTCGAACTCAGGGAGTCCTCACCAGCCCCCGACACCACAAATAACAAAGGGCACCCGGTGGGTGCCCTTTGTTATTTGGTGGTGCAGACGCGACCGGAATCCAACCCACTCTCTCAACGATTGAGCAATCCCGGGCAATCCTGCGGGTTGTTGTGGACGCAATGGCCCCGGCAATGAACGCCGGTCAGTCAGTGCAGGGCGGACTCTCACCTTGTGCGGCGCCGATTGACCGGTAGCGTCGCAGCCTACCATCGAGTGGTTAGCCCCAGCTATGACCGATGGCCCGCCAGCGCGTGTTGGTCAACGAGTTGGCCCGACATCCGCTGGCGTGCAGTTCACGAATTGAATCGAGTAGTCATTGGTTGGAATGACCCTTACGGAGAAGACCATCGAGTCGAGCGACCTCGTTGCCGTTGGCTGTAATCTTCTGGCCATCGACCGTTTCGAGCGATTGCCCCTCTTTCAGGTGGATAGTCCGTCCGAACTTGTCTTCCAGCGCCATCTTGCCGTCCTCGAATACATACAGGGTTCCACCGTCCTTGAGGAGGAACATTTTCTTGGCGCTGGCCGCTGCCGCGTCACCAGCGAACGATGGGGTTACGATGGCGCTCAGCACGGTGGCGGCGACAACAGCGGTAATCCTGGCTTTCATCTCTACACTCCTTTCAATCAAACGTGAAGGCATTTCTGTCAATGCCTTGTGCGACTGCACAGTATGTATTCTGCGAAGCCACCGCTGACGGGAAGATGAGACGGCCGTTACGTATATGTCAGATTCCATTCGGGATGGGATCGGGATTAATCGTGTGCCAATCTCAATGCATTCCTGCTCACCGGGGCGGGGCGCGGACTCATCGCCACATCGGTGCAAGTGCTTATGGCGATGCCGACTGGGCGCCAAGTGCGGTATCGGTGTGAGGCGGCTCAGGTGCCGTGGTCGAGAGCATTCCAGGCCTCGATAGGGATCAGGTGTCCAACGTCGGGTGGCAACCGATACGACAGACCCAGCGATCTGGGAGTGCAACCAGCACCCACCACGGCACGCGCGACGATCCTCGTGTTCAGACAAGACGGACGCCGCGCAAACGCAGCGCATTGCCGATCACCGATGCGGAGCTGAGACTCATCGCCAGGGCGGCGATCAACGGTGAAAGCAGCCAACCGGTGAGCGGATACAGCACGCCGGCCGCAATGGGAATGCCCAGTGCGTTGTAGAGAAAGGCGAACATCAGGTTCTGCTTCATGTTGCGGACCGTGGCCACTGACAAGGCGCGCGCCACCGCAATACCGCGCAGGTCACCCTTGACGAGCGTGATCTGTGCGCTGTTCATCGCCACGTCGGTGCCGGTGCCCATGGCGATACCGACGTCGGCCTTTGCCAAGGCCGGGGCATCATTGATGCCGTCACCAGCCATCGCAACGATACGCCCCTCGCGCTGCAGCCGCTCCACCAGTTGCAGTTTGTCGGCGGGCTTGACCTCGCCATGCACCTCATCGATGCCCAAGCGCGCCGCCACGGCCTTGGCCGTGGTCAGACCGTCGCCCGTGGCCATGACGACGCGCAAGCCCTCCGCGCGCAACGACGCCAGCGCTTGCGGTGTGGTCTTCTTCACCGGGTCGGCGACGGCCAGGACTGCGGCGAGCACGCCATCGACGGCCAGATGCATCACGCTGGCACCCTCACCGCGCAGCGCCTCCGCCCGCTCGGCCAATGGCCGCACGTCCACACCGAGCTGTTCCATCAGCGCGGTGTTGCCCAGTGCCACGGCATGTCCATCGACGCGCCCGCGCACGCCGATGCCTGAGTGCGAGTCGAACTCCTCGGCGCGTGAGAGCACCAGGCCCTGCTCGCGCGCGGCCGTGACGATGGCTTCCGCCAGCGGGTGCTCGCTGCCCTGGTCGAGGCTGGCAGCCAGTCGCAAGGCTTCGCCGGCGGTGAAGCCTTCGGCTGCGATCGTCGTCTGATAGCGCGGCCGGCCCTCGGTCAATGTGCCGGTCTTGTCGACGATCAGGGTATCGACCTGGCGCATTTTCTCGATCGCGGCGGCATCGCGAAACAGCACCCCCTGCGTAGCCCCTCGCCCGGTCGCCACCATGATCGACATGGGCGTGGCCAAGCCCAGCGCGCAGGGGCAGGCGATGATCAGCACAGCCACGGCGTTGATGAGGCCAAAAACCCAACGCGGTTCCGGCCCGAACAGGCCCCAGGCAAAAAAGGTCAGCACGGCGATGGACACCGTCGCGACCACGAAATAGCCCGCCACGACATCGGCCATGCGCTGCATCGGCGCCTTGGACCGCTGCGCCTGCGCCACCATCTGCACAATCTGGGACAGCATGGTCGCCGAGCCGACACGTTCGGCGACCATGACGAGCGCGCCACTGGTATTGAGCGTCGCACCGATGACCTTGTCGCCCACCCGCTTGGTCACGGGCAGGGACTCCCCCGTCAGCATCGATTCGTCCACAGCGCTGCTGCCCTCGATTACCGTACCATCTACCGGAACCTTTTCGCCGGGTCGAATGCGCAGCCGATCGCCGACATGGATGTGCGTCAGGGGCACGTCCTCTTCCGTGCCATCGTCGCGAAGGCGCCGGGCGGTCTTGGGGGCCAGTCCGAGCAAGGACTTGATGGCGGCCGAGGTCTGCGAACGCGCCTTGAGTTCCAGTACCTGCCCCAGCAGGGTCAGGGAAATGATCACCGCCGCCGCCTCGAAGTACACCGCGACCCGTCCCATGGACACGAACGAGTCCGGGAACAGTTGTGGGGCCACGGTCGCCGCCACGCTGTAGACGAACGCCGCCCCGGTGCCCAGCCCGATCAGGGTCCACATGTTCGGGCTGCGATGGACCACGGACTGCCAGCCGCGCACGAAGAACGGCCGACCCGCCCACAGGACGATGGGCAGGGACAGAACGAGTTCGATCCAGGTCTGTGTGCGCGCCTCGAACCAATGCAACTGGTGGCCGAACATGGCAAGCACAGTGACCATGACGGTCAGCGGCAGGGTGCACCAGAAGCGGCGCTGGAAATCGCGCAGCTCGGGACTCTCTTCTTCTTGGAGATCGGGCAGCACCGGCTCCAGCGCCATGCCGCACTTCGGACAATGACCGGGGTGATCCTGCCGGATCTCGGGGTGCATGGGGCAGGTGTAGATGGTTCCTGCGGCCAGCGCCGGCGCTTCGACAGGCGAAGGCGCGTGGCCGCTGTGGGCATAGCGCGCCGGTTCGGCGACGAACTTCGCCCGGCACCGGGCGCTGCAGAAATAAAAGCGCCGGCCTGCGTGTTCGACGTGGTGCTCGGACTGCGCGGTCACGTCCATGCCGCAGACAGGGTCCTTCAGACCTTCGGCCCGCTGCTGTGCGCTCGGGTGGTCGTGGGCGTGTCGGCGGTGTTCGTGGTCTGATCGCAGGTCCATGACTTCACGCCTCCCTGTTGGCGGGTTTGTCGGGCGGCGCACCATGCCCGCCATCGCCACCGTGGCCATGCAGCAGGTGCATCAGCGGGCACGCCAGCAGCAACAGGTACACCCAATTGCCTGCGACATGGATCCAGTGCTCGCGCAGCAGGTAGAAGCCGCCGATGAGGGCAACCATCAGCAACGCGATCCTGACACGCCGGCTCAGGCCGGACGAGCCACGCGTGTCGGGGTGGTGATCATGATGCGTCGCGCTCATCGCCGGGTGAGGGGTTTCTTCATGGATGGGAACTGAACACTTGTGCCGACCCGTCTTTCCCAACCAGCAAGACCTGGTAGGCATCACGTCGGCCGCCATACACCGGCCCGTCCATGCCGGGTGAACCAATGGGCATGCCCGGCACCGCCAAGCCCAGGGCTTGGGGCTTTTCCTTGAGCAGCCGCTGGATGTCCGTTGCGGGTACGTGGCCTTCGATCACATAGCCCTGAATCAGGGCCGTATGGCAGGAACCGAATTTCTGCGGCATCCCGAGGCGAGTGCGGGCTGCGCTGTTGCCCTGGTCGACGGCACTCACGCGGAATCCGCTTTTCTCCAGGTGGGCAATCCAGTCCTTGCAACACCCACAGTTCGGGTCCTTCCACACCTGCACGGCAAGCGTCTGCGGTGCGGCGGCTGGTGCCAGGGAGGGAAGACTCAGCGCAAGCACCGCCAGCAGCAGCCTGCGCCGCCGGGGGAACGGTTGATCAACGGTTTGGTGCATGACAAGGACCCCCGGTGACGCTGCTTATTCGACGACGATCTTGCCCACCATGCCCGCTTCCATATGGCCGGGGACGAGGCAGGCGAAGTCCACCGTACCGGGCCGATCGAACTGCCAAACCAGCCCGCCGCGCTGGCCAGGCTGGAGCGTCACCATGTTTGGTTCGGCATGCTGCATCTGCGGCATCTTGCGCATCATCTCGGCGTGCGCCTTGAGTTCCTTCATTGAGCCGATCACCATTTCGTGCGGCACCTTGCCCGCGTTTTTGACAAAGAAGCGGATCGTCTCGCCCTTCTTGACCGTGATGGTGGCGGGCGTGAACCGCATCGAGTCGTCCATGACCACCTCGATGGTGCGGTCGACCTTGGCGGGATCGCCTGGCTTGCCGACTTCGGAGGGTGATGTGCCCCCGTGCATCGAACCGTGCATGCCCTGCATGTCGTGCCCGGCCATGTCATGGCCGCCCTGATGGTCCCCACCGGCCAGCGCCAACACAGGCAAGGCGGTCAGCATCAAAACGCTCAGGGTTTTCTTCATCATCGGTTTCTCCTTAGGGTTGGTGAATAAGATCGGAGTTGCGCGTGGCGGCTTCTAGAACCACAGCCGCACACCCGCCACATAACGCGTTTCCCGGGTACGCTGTCCTTCGGCGCGCGCAAAATCGGCGGTCTGTCCGAACTTGCCAGCCCATTCGACGCCGACGTAGGGCGCGAACTGGCGCGAGAACTCGTAACGCAGGCGCAAGCCCGCCGCTGCATCGGCCAGCCCACTTCCCAGGCCACGCGCTTCATCGCGCCGGCCATACAGATTGACTTCCATGCGGGGCTGCAGAATCAGGCGCTGGGTGAGCAGGAGCTCGTACTCGCCCGACAGGCGCAGTGCCGTGCGTCCCGAGCTGCCGACGTAGGCGGTGGCATCGACATGGAACCAGTACGGCGCGAGTCCCCGGATGCCGAAAGCGAGCCAGGTCCGGTCAGGCCCCGTGCCGCTGTCCTGCCGCACCCCGAGTTGGGTGTCCCAGTACGAGGCGATCGCATGGCCCCACAGGACCTCCGTGCGTGCCTCCTCCAGTTTGCCTTTGGCGACGTCACCCTCGGCCTTGAGGACCAGGCGGTCGTAGGTGCCGCCGAACCAGGCTTGCGCGTCATAGGTGGTCGCGTTCCCCTCCTTCGTGTGAACGCGTTCCAGGCGATCGAGGAGCACGCTGCCGAACGCATGTTCATCGGACAGCCGCAGTTGCCGTGGCCCGGGGAGTGCGTAAGGGCCCGACTCCAAAGTCAAGCCATTGGAATACGCGTGCGGATCACGGGCATCGGCGGGGGCGGGGCCGCCCTGCATGTTCATGCTGCCGTGGTCCATGGTGGCGCTCGCGGGCGATTCGGCTCGCGTTGGGGCTGGAGCCGTGCCCGGGTGCCCGGCATGGCCGCCGCCTTCCATCGTTGTTTGCGCCCAGACGGGTGCCGCACCGAGCAACACCAGCGCCGCAGTGAAGAGAGAACAGGGTTTCATGGCGAATCTTCTTTTGATCAGTTTCATGACACGACCACCACGCGGAACATGCCCATGTCCATGTGCAACATCAGGTGGCAGTGCCAGGCCCAGCGACCCAGGGCGTCGGCGGTCACGAGGAAGCTGACGCGCTGCGCGGGTTGAACCGGGATGGTGTGGCGACGCACCAGGAACTGCCCGTCGGGCGTTTCCACCTCGCTCCACATCCCGTGCAAATGCATCGGGTGCGTCATCATCGTGTCGTTGTGCAGGATGACGCGCACCCGCTCGCCGTACTTCAGGTGCACCGGCGTGCTCTTGCCGAACTCGAGGCCGTCGAGCGACCAGGCATAGCGCTCCATGTTGCCGGTGAGGTGCAGCTCGATCTCGCGCTCGGCCCCGCGTGGGTCGAGAGGACCACCGATCGTCCTGAGATCCGCCAGCGTCAGCACGCGCCGGCCGTTGTTGCGCAGGCCAATGCCCGGATCGTCAAGATTGGTGCGCGGCATGTCCACCCGCATATCCGTGCTTGGGCCGTATTCCGTGCGTGCGTGACGGACCGTGGCGCTGGGCTTGGCCATCGCGCCGCCTGTCATGCCATGCATCGCGTGCTGGCCGTGATCCATGGCCATCGCGCCATGGTTCATGCCGGACATGTCGTGCTTCATGCCCGGCATGTCGTGGCCCATCGCGCCGTGGTCCATCGCGCCCATGGCCGAGCCGCCATGCCCCATCGCGCCGTGGTCCATCGCGCCCATCATGTCGGCCATGGTGAGCCATTCGACGGGATCGAGCGCAGGCACGGCGGCGCTCAAGCCCTCGCGCACCGCGAGCGTGCCGCGGGCGAAGCCGGTTCGATCCATCGATTGCGCGAAGATCGTGTAGGCGTCCTCTCGGGGCGTGACGATCACGTCGTAGGTCTCGCCCGGCCCGAAGCGGAACTCATCGACGGTCACGGGCTCGACGTTCTGCCCGTCGCTTTGCACCACCGTCATCTTGAGCCCCGGGATGCGCACGTCGTAGAAGGTGTTGGCCGCGCCGTTGATGAACCGCAGACGCACGCGCTCGCCCGGCCGGAACAGGCCAGTCCAATTGCCGGCAGGGGTGACGCCGTTCATCAGGTAGGTCAATGTCGCCCCCGAGAGATCGGCCAGATCGGTCGGGTTCATCCGCATCTGGTTCCACATCGCACGCTTGTCGAGTGCGCGGGAAAGCCCCATGTCGGCGACGTCGCGGAAGAAGTCGATGGCCGTCGGCTGGTGGTAGTTGTAGTAGTCGCCCTGCACCTTAAGCTTGGCGAGCACCCGCATGGGGTCTTCGTCGGTCCAGTCGGACAGCTGCACCACGTAGTCCCGGTCGGCGCGGATAGGGTCTGCCTCACGCGGCTCGACGATCAACGCCCCGTACATGCCGGTCTGCTCCTGCATGCCGGAGTGCGAGTGATACCAGTAGGTGCCGGTTTGTTCGAGGCGAAACTGGTAGGTGAAGGTTTCGCCAGGGGCGATGCCCGGGAAACTGACCCCAGGCACCCCGTCCATCTGGTAGGGCAGGATGATCCCGTGCCAGTGGATCGAGGTGGCCTCGCGCAGGCGGTTGGTGACGCGGATGGTGACCGTGTCGCCCTCCCGAAGTTTGAGCGTCGGCGCCGGGATGGAGCCGTTGATGGTGGTCGCCATCCTTGGCCTGCCGGTGAAGTTGACCGGCGACTCGGCAACCACCAGGTCGATGTTCGTGCCGCTGAGCACGGGCGCCGCACCCGTGCGCGTGTCGGCCAGCCCCTGCGCCGCAGCACGCACCCAGGGTGACAGGCCGACCATCACGCCGCCGGCGACCAAGCCGCGCACGAAGCGCCGCCGCGAGGGCATCAACGGCAATGGCAAATGAAACGGACTCAAAGATGGCATGGGCTTCTCGCGATGAGTTACTGAAGTCGTGGGTGAGATGCTATGGAGCCACCCCTGTCAGGATGCTGTTCGTCCGATTACATTTTTGTTATCTTCATGTCAGGTGCACCCAAAATCGTCACACTAGCGGCTATTCGATATGGCCGAGCACCCTCATGAAGATACTGATCGTTGAAGATGAGCCCAAAACGGGCGACTACCTGCGTCAAGGCTTGAGCGAAGCGGGTTTCGTGGTCGATCTGGCGCAAGACGGCGCCGATGGTCTGCACCTGGCCTTGCAGGGCGAGTACGACCTGGTCATCCTGGATGTGATGCTGCCCGGCCTCGACGGCTGGCAGGTACTGCAGTCCTTGCGCCATCGCGGCCTGCAGATGCCGGTGCTGTTCCTGACCGCACGCGATCAGGTGGAAGACCGGGTCAAAGGCCTTGAACTCGGTGCGGACGACTATCTGGTCAAGCCTTTCTCCTTTGCCGAATTGCTGGCCCGCGTGCGCACGATCCTGCGCCGGGGGCGCAGTGGCAACGAGAGCACCGTGCTGCGCGTGGCCGACCTCGAACTGGACCTGCTGCGCCGACGCGTTTCACGCGGCGGGCGACGGATCAGCCTGACGGCCAAAGAGTTCGGCTTGCTGGAACTGCTGATGCGCCGTCATGGCGAGGTCCTGCCCCGCTCGCTGATCGCCTCGCAGGTCTGGGACATGAATTTCGACAGCGACACCAATGTGATCGAGGTGGCCATCCGGCGCTTGCGCGCGAAGATTGATGAGGGTCATGAGGTCAAGCTGATCCACACCGTACGTGGCATGGGTTACGTATTGGAAGCACCGGAGGAGCGCTGAATGTTTCGCTCCCTGTCACTGACGACCCGGCTCACCCTCTTCTTTACGTTGGCGGCTGCGGCTGTGGTGTTTGGATTGGCCTTGTTGGTCATCGCTGCATTCGAGCGGCATTTCATCGAGCTGGATCACATGGCGCTGCAGGACAAGCAGCACCTGATCGAGGATATTTTGGCGCGATCCAATTCGGCCGAGGACGCCAAGTGGCTGCTGCGTGAGGCATTGAGCCACCATCACGGGCTGTACGTCAGCGTCCATGATTCGAAAGGTGAAACGCTCTTCCAGTCCGAAGGATTTCGCCTCCCGCGCGAACTGTCACCGGCGGATGAAGGCAACGGCAACGACGCGCTGATCCATTGGGCCGACGAAGGGCAGGCGTTTCGCGGGATGCTTGTCCGGGTTATTCCAGCCTATGACGCAACGACGCGGCTGGACATCCTCGTTGCCATGGACACGGCGCATCACACACGGTTCATGCTGAAGTTGCGGCGCACCCTGATGACCTATGCCGTCGTGACGATCGTCATCTGTGGCTTGCTGAGCTGGTTTGCCGCGTACAAGGGGCTGGCGCCATTGCGTGCCATGAAATCCAGAGCCACCACGCTCACGAGCCAGCAGCTGCACCAGCGCATGCCCGTCGAGGCGGTACCCATCGAAATGGCCGATCTGGCTCACGAACTCAACAAGATGCTGGACCGGCTGGAAGACGCGTTCACGCGACTGTCGGAGTTCTCGTCGAATCTGGCGCATGAGCTGCGCACCCCCCTGAGCAACCTGCTGACCCAGACCCAGGTCGCGTTGGCTACCCGGCGGGATGCCGATACCTACCGGGAGATCCTGGCTTCCAATGCCGAGGAACTGCAGCGTCTGGGCCGCATGGTGTCCGATATGCTGTTCCTGGCCAAGGCCGAACGCGGGATGATGCTGCCGAACCGGGAACGTTTCTCGGCAGCCGAGGAAACGCACGCCCTGATCGAGTTCTATGAGGCGGTCGCCGAGGAGAAGGGCGTCAGACTGGCTCAGCGTGGTGAGGGCGAGATCGTCGGTGATCGCTTGATGTTCCGCCGTGCCCTGAGCAATCTGCTTTCGAACGCGCTGCGCCACACCCCGCCACATGGCGAGGTCACGATCGAGATCAGCCAGTCTTCCCAAGCCACCCGGGTGAGCGTCGAGAACACCGGCGAGGACATCGACCCGAGGGTACTGCCGCACCTGTTCGATCGGTTTTACCGTGCTGACCCATCGCGGTCACATCCGGAAACCGACGGCGCAGGGCTGGGATTGGCGATTACCCGCGCCATTATGCAAACCCATGGAGGATCGATCAGCGTGACGTCCGCGCAGGGCAGGACCCGGTTCTGCCTGGAGTTCCCAGGCGGAACCTGATGAGGTGAAGCAGTTGGGGCGAGCCAGCCCAAGTGCCTTTGGGGCACTTCTCGAAACCTCCCTAACCGTTGTCGCCAGTGAGCCGGCATGATGTCGCCCATGATCACCCCGCGCATCAAGCCCTCGTCTTTCTGGCGTCACCAGCCTGGCGCTGACCTGTTCGTGCAGGACCAGCGCCAAGCCAAGCTCGGCGGCTTCATCATGGCCATGGCCGCATAGCTCTACTTCTCGGAGCGCTGGATTTCGGGGGGATTACCGATGAACCTGAGAGGAGGCACGCTACGCGCACGGGGCTCTGAGAAAACCCAAGCAGCGAGGAGTGGCAAAGTAAAGCCTGTAGCTGCTACACTGTTACCCCTATGCGCAAATGGCTGGCCATCGTCTTGCTGGTGTTCTTGCCGCTTCAATTCAGTTGGGCGGCAGTGGCCAGTTATTGCCAGCATGAAACCGGAGCTGCGGCCAAGCACTTCGGCCACCATGCGCATCAGCACAAGGCGGCCGACGGCCAGGATGCCAGCCCTGATCCGGCCAAGACCCTGGGTGGCGATCCTGATTGCGCGTCCTGTCATGCCGGGTGCTTCTCGGTCTTGTCAGGGGATGTCAAGCTGGCGTCGCCGGTCAGCCCGTCCCTGGATACGGGGTATCCCCCGGAGCACCTTGCTGCGCCTCCACCTGAACGTTTAGAGCGCCCTCAGTGGCGTGTCCTCGCCTGATCGGCGGGGAGCGCGTTCCTTTCCCTTCGTCCTCACCCCTGCCGTCGCGCATGGCGCGCTACGGTATCCAGCCGGCTTCGCGCGGCTGATGTGATGACGTTGCTGGCGATCATCTGGATCGCCCCCCGCCGATTCCCTTGTGTATTTCAAATCACTGGAGAATCGGATGCTGAAGGATATTCACAATTACAACGCGAGGGCGGTTGCGGCAGGCTTGCTCCTTGCGCTCATGACGGGGACGGCTTTCGCTCAGTTATTGCCGACGGCACCAGCTCTTGGGCAGAGCGCCAACGGCGTAGAGCAGATTGAAGCAGCAACGCCCCTGACCCTGCAAAAGGCCGTCGCGCTGGCTTTGGAGGCGAATCTTGACCTGACTGTCGCCCAACGGGAGATCGAGGCCGTGGAGGGCCAGGTAATTCAGGGACGAGTACGTCCTAATCCCGAGCTGGCGTACTCGCTCGAAGACCAACGCACGCCAACCCGCACGCAAAGCGTCCAGATCAATCTGCCCATCGAGCTGGGGGGCAAGCGCGCTGCCCGCATTGCCGCGGCAGAGCGAGGGCGTGACGTCGCAGTTGAAGAACTGAACACGCGGCGCGTCGAAATTCGTGCCGCCGTGGTCGCTGCCTTCTTCGAGACTTTGGCGGCACAGGAACGCGCAGCATTGGCTCAAGCCAGTGTCGATCTGGCAAAACGCGCTACCGATGCTGTTGCCAAACGCGTGGCAGCGGGCAAGGTTTCTCCGGTCGAAGAAACCAAGGCACGGGTAGCCGAAGCAGGTGTGCGAGTCGAATTGGCACAGGCCCAGAGCGAGCAACGCAATGCTCGGGCACGCTTGGCCAGTTTGCTAGGGGCCAACCCACCGCGATTTACTCTCGTGTCGGGCAACGTGGAAGAGCTTCCGGCTGTCCCTTCGCTCGACAACGTCCAGCAGCGCCTGTCCACTTCGCCAACGCTGCGCCGTATGCAGCTGGAGGTTGAGCGCCGCAGGTCGTTGGTCGATGTAGAGCGCAGCAAACGGATACCCGACGTCACATTCAGCCTAGGGGTGAAACGCCCCACCGAACTGCAGCGCAATCAACTGCTGTTCGGTGTTTCCGTCCCCTTGCCGCTGTTTGATCGCAATCAGGGGAACTTGTTGGAAGCGTTGAAGCGCGAAGACAAGGCGCGGGACGAACTCCAAGCTTTGAACATACGAGTCAGCACGGACGTATTGCAAGCCCGCGAGCGGCTGGAATCCATTCGTAGGGAAGTCGACGTCTTGCAACAAGATGTTTTACCTGGGGCCAAAAGTGCCTACGACGCGGCCACCGTCGGATTTGAAAACGGCAAGTTCAACTTCTTGGAAGTGCTGGACGCACAGCGCACCTACTTTGCCGCCAAGTCCCAATACCTCAAAGCATTGGCTGAGGCGCATCGCACGGCTGCGGACATTGACCGCGTGCTCGGCGAACCTGGCGCAAATGCTACCCAGCCAGCGAATAAGGAATAAACATGAAAATCGATACCAACAAACTGAATGTCAGCAAGAAGCATCTGATCGCCATCGCCGTGATCGTTGCGACGGGCGTTGTACTGGGCAGCGCCATTCTCGGCGGCAAAGCAACCAAGACAGCCGAAGATGACGGCCACGGTCACGGCAGCCACGTTGAAGCCAAGGCACACAGTGATGGTGAGCATCACGGCAAGGAGAGTGGAGACAAACACGACCACGACAAGGGTCATGCGGACGGCGAGCACCACGAGGCCCCGACCAAGGGGCCGCATGGAGGCAAGCTGTTCAAGGAGGGGGATTTCGGGCTGGAAGCGTTGCTGGCCGAGGACGGCGGCGAACCCCGTTTGCGCATCTGGTTGTTCGATAAGGACAAGCCTCTACCCAGCGGCGCAGCCAAGGTCAGCGCCACCATCACGCGCTTGACCGGAGAGAAGCAGACTCTAAATTTCGCACCTGACAAGGACAGCCTGTTGAGCCGCGAGGTCGTGCCGGAGCCGCACGCGTTTGAAATAAGCATCGTTGCCCAGACCGCCAACGAAACCTTCATGTTCGTGCTCAACCAAGAAGAGGGGAAGGTCGAACTCAGTGATGAGCAAATCAAAGCGGCATCCATTAGCATCGACACGGCTGGCGCGGCACGAATCAAGTCCGTCCTGCAATTGCCCGGGGAAATTCGCTTGAACGAAGACCGGACTTCGCACGTTGTCCCACGCATTGCAGGAGTGGTCGAGAGCGTTCAGGCCAGTCTGGGTCAAGCAGTCAAGAAGGGACAGGTTCTCGCAGTCATTGCCAGCCCGGCCGCGTCTGAGCAACGCAGTGAACTGCAAACCGCACAAAAACGTCTGGCCCTGGCGAAGATCACGTTCGAGCGTGAAAAGCGGCTCTGGGAGCAAAAAATTTCCGCAGAGCAAGACTATCTGCAAGCAGGGCAAGCGCTGCACGAGGCGGAAGTCGCTGTGGCCAACGCTCAACAGAAGCTATCCGCTTTGGGGCTGGCCCCAGGTTCTCAGGGGGGGCTTAACCGTTTTGAATTGCGTGCGCCATTCGATGGCTTGGTGATTGAAAAACATCTCAGCCTCGGTGAAGCCGTCAAGGAAGACGCTGCCGTGTTTACCGTGTCCGATCTGGGGCAGGTTTGGGCTGAAATCAACGTGCCAGCCAAGGACTTGCCGCTGGTTAGAGTCGGCGAAAAAGTGACCATCAAGGCAACTGCATTCGATGCCAGCGCTACTGGCGTCATCACCTTTGTTGGGTCGCTGATTGGCGAACAAACCCGTATGGCCAAAGCCCGAGTGGTATTGGCCAACCCGAAAGGTGCTTGGCGTCCTGGGCTGTTCGTCAACGTGGAAGTGACCTCCTCTGAGGCTGACGTGCCCGTGACAGTGGCCAGTGATGCCATTCAGACCGTCGGCGGTAAGCCAGTGGTGTTCCTAAAGGTGAATGGGGGATTCATTGCTCAGCCCGTGCAGTTGGGCCGCAGCGATGGCAAGCGCGTCGAGGTGTTGCAAGGGCTCAGAGCCGGGGCACGGTATGCGTCGGCGGGCAGCTTTGTTGTGAAGTCAGAGCTTGGCAAAGCCTCTGCCGAACACACCCATTGATACCGGAGCGACACACATGTTTGAAAAACTCATTCGCGCAGCCATCGAGCACCGATGGTTGGTGTTGCTGGCGGTCTTTGGTATGGCTGCCATCGGCGTGTTCAACTACCAAAAGCTACCTATCGATGCTGTCCCGGACATCACCAATGTCCAAGTGCAGATTAACACCCAAGCGCCGGGATATTCCCCTCTGGAAATCGAGCAGCGTGTGACTTACCCGATTGAAACCGCGATGGCGGGTCTTCCCAATCTGGAGCAGACCCGTTCCTTGTCCCGCTACGGGCTGTCGCAAGTGACTGTGATCTTCAAGGATGGCACCGACATCTACTTCGCGCGCCAGTTGGTCAATGAACGCATCCAGGAGGCCCGGGACAAACTGCCTCCCGGAATCACTCCTGCAATGGGGCCCATATCGACAGGCTTGGGTGAGATTTACCTCTGGACAGTCGAGGCCAAGGATGGTGCGAAAAAACCGGATGGCCAGCCCTACACGGCCACCGATCTGCGCGAGATTCAAGACTGGATCATCAAGCCGCAGTTGCGCAATGTGCCCGGCGTGACAGAAATCAACTCGATTGGTGGTTTTGCCAAGGAATACCAAATCTCACCGATACCCGAGCGACTGGCCTCGCTAGGCGTCACCCTGCAGGACATTGTGACGGCACTGGATCGCAACAACGGCAACGTGGGCGCGGGTTATATCGAAAAGCGCGGTGAGCAGTACCTGATTCGAGCCCCCGGGCAGGTCAAGACACTTGAGGACATCGGCAATGTCATCCTCAGCAGCGCGGGTGGTGTGCCGATTCGGGTGCGTGATGTGGCCGAGGTCGGCATCGGACGTGAGCTTCGCACCGGTGCTGCTACGGCCAATGGCCGTGAAGTGGTGCTGGGCACCGTCTTCATGCTCATCGGTCAGAACAGCCGTACGGTTTCGCAGGCCGTGGACAAGAAGATGGTGGAGATCAACCGCAGCTTGCCCGAGGGCGTGCATGCGGTGACGGTCTACGACCGCACCGTGCTGGTGGACAAGGCTATCGCCACGGTGAAGAAGAATCTGCTGGAAGGCGCGATCCTGGTGATCGTGATCCTGTTTCTGTTCCTGGGCAACATCCGCGCGGCCATCATCACGGCGACGGTGATTCCTTTGTCGATGCTGTTCACCTTCACTGGCATGGTGCATTACAAGGTGAGCGCCAACCTGATGAGCCTCGGGGCGCTGGACTTCGGCATCATCATCGACGGAGCGGTGGTGATCGTCGAGAACTGCGTGCGACGCCTGGCCCATGCACAGGCGCACTACGGCAGGCCGTTGACGCGGGCGGAACGCTTTCACGAGGTGTTCCTGGCATCGAAGGAATCACGCCGCGCGCTGCTGTTCGGGCAACTCATCATCATGGTGGTCTACCTGCCCATCTTCGCCCTGACGGGGGTGGAAGGGAAGATGTTCCACCCGATGGCGTTCACGGTGGTGGCTGCACTCGTGGGGGCCATGATCCTGTCGGTGACCTTCATTCCGGCTGCGGTCGCACTGTTCATTGGCAACCGTGTCAGCGAAAAGGAAAACTTCTTGATGGTGCAAGCCAAGCGCTGGTACGGTCCCTTGCTAGATCGCGTGATGGCAGCCAAGGCTGTTGTGTTGGCTGCCGCAGCCGTGGCAGTGGTGCTGTGCGGCCTGATCGCCACCCGAATGGGCAGCGAGTTCGTGCCCAGCCTGAACGAAGGCGATTTCGCCATCCAGGCGCTGCGCATTCCGGGCACCAGCCTTTCGCAATCGGTTGCGATGCAGCAGCAACTGGAAGCCACGCTGAAAGCCAAATTTCCCGAGATCGACCGTGTATTTGCACGCACTGGAACGGCGGAAATTGCCTCCGACCCCATGCCACCGAACATTTCTGACGGCTACATCATGCTCAAGCCAATGTCAGAGTGGCCTGAGCCGCGCAAGTCGCGCGACGAATTGCTGGCGGCCATTCAGGAGGTCGTGGGCAAGGTGCCGGGCAACAACTACGAGTTCTCGCAGCCTATCCAATTGCGCTTCAACGAACTCATTTCAGGGGTCCGCAGCGATGTGGCGGTGAAGATCTTCGGCGACGACATGGACGTATTGAACAAGACAGCCGAAGAAGTCTCGTCCATGTTGCAGAAGATCCCCGGTGCGTCTGAGGTCAAAGTTGAACAGACCACAGGATTGCCGATGCTCACGGTCAACATTGATCGTCAGAAGTCCGCGCGCTACGGGCTGAACGTGGCCGACATCCAAGATGCAGTGGCCACGGCCATCGGCGGGCGCGAGGCCGGTACGCTGTTTGAAGGGGACCGTCGATTTGACATCCTGGTTCGGCTGCCGGAGTCCCTGCGCAACGACCTTGAAAGCATGAAGCGCCTGCCGATTCCGTTGCCACGCGGCACAGGTGGCGGCGAAGGACGAACCAACTTCATCCAACTGGCCGAGGTGGCGAGCTTCGAGCTGGCACCCGGCCCCAACCAGGTCAGCCGGGAAAACGGCAAGCGCCGCATCGTGGTGAGCGCCAACGTGCGTGGCCGCGACGTCGGCTCCTTCGTGGCCGACGCCGAGGCTGCGCTGGCGCAGGTCAAGATTCCCACAGGCTACTGGACGAGCTGGGGCGGCACTTTCGAGAACCTGCAATCCGCCACGCAGCGTTTGCAGATCGTCGTTCCGGTGTCGCTGCTGCTGGTCTTCGTGCTGCTGTTTGCCATGTTCGGCAATGTCAAGGATGGCTTGCTGGTTTTTACCGGCATTCCGTTCGCACTGACCGGCGGCATCCTGGCGCTGTGGCTGCGCGACATTCCCATGTCCATCTCGGCCGCCGTGGGCTTCATCGCGCTATCGGGCGTTGCCGTGCTCAATGGCCTGGTGATGATTTCCTACATCCGCAGCCTGCGAGAGGGCGGAACGCCGCTGGACGCAGCCATCCGCGAGGGCGCGCTGACCCGCTTGCGCCCCGTGTTGATGACGGCCTTGGTGGCGTCGCTGGGCTTCATCCCGATGGCCATCGCCACGGGAACGGGCGCGGAAGTGCAACGCCCGCTGGCTACCGTAGTGATCGGAGGCATCTTGTCTTCCACCGTGCTGACGCTGCTGGTGCTACCGATTCTGTATCGGCTGGCCCATCGCCCGGACGAGCAAGAAGAGGATGTCACGGCAGAGCCCGCACATGAGGGCGTAACCGCTTGAAAGGAACAACGATGAACGCCGTTACGGCACCACGACAGACTCCTTCGAGCTTTACAGGGACATCGACTCATGGAATTTCGTCACCTTCGGTACTTTCTGGCCGTTGCCGAGGAGCTGCACTTCGCCCGCGCTGCGGAGCGGCTGCATATCGAACAGTCACCACTGTCGCGCGCCATCAGGCTCTGCGTGACGCAGGTGTAAGTCACGGTGGCGCAAGGCCGCTTGCGTGCGCTTGCGCCAAGAAGTTGGCGCAGGTTTCGAGAGAAGAGAGGGCAGATCGGAGTCGAACCTGCCCCATTCAGCCGCCCCCGGCAGTGGGGCGCGGCGCAGGCGGAACGGCCCGGAACCCCGCGTGGTGTCGCGGAATGCCGAAACGAAAACGCCCAACCGAGAACGGTTGGGCGCTGAATGGTGGTGGTGCTGGGGCGACGCCACGCGGCCTATCACGGCTGCAATGAGTCCCCATAAGCATGCTTGGGCGGCGATTCTACACGGATCGTTGTCATTTGGGGCACGCATGTCGCGCCCAACCGTCTTTCGAGGACGCTGGTTCAACCTCCAAGCACGGAATCGAACTCGCCTCCCAAGGCTCGGCCATCTCCGTGTTGTTGCCGTCCAGATTGTGGCGCATAATGTCATCAGTTTGATGATGTGAGTCGCCTAGCAATGGACAAACATAAAACCAATCGCAGCCTTTCGGTCGTCCGTCTTGGATGAGGAACCTTCGGTGACCCAACCTCAGCGCGTCGAGACCTTGAGCCACGCCCAGCGCGAGCGGCTGGCCTACATCGACTTCCGGCTCTACTTTTTCGGTGAGATCGGCCGTCCCGACCTCATCGAGCGCTTCGGGGTGGCGCCGGCCGGGGCCACGCGTGACTTGGCGCTGTACCGGGAAATCGCGCCGCAGAACATCCTTTTTGACGGCAGCCACAAGGTCTACCGTATCGGACAGGCGTTTTCCCCCCTGTTCGAGCACGCCCCGCAGCGCGTGCTGTCGGCGCTGGCCCATGGGTTTGGCGAAGGCGTGAATAGCCCGGCCCGGTCCTTGCAACCGCTGCTGCCGTGCGAGTCGCCCGCTGTTCTCTCCAACCCCAGGATGGAGGTGTTGGCCCCGGTCTGCCGGGCGATCCACGCCAAGCGGCCCCTCGCCATTCGCTACCACTCAATGACGAGCGGTGAGACCGAGAGGATCATCGTTCCCTTCGCGCTGGTGGACACCGGCCTGCGCTGGCACGTGCGGGCCTTTGATCGTCTGCGGGGCGAGTTCCGGGACTTCGTCCTCACGCGCATCGAAGCGCCGACTTTGCAGGATGACGGAGCCCAGGCCTTTGAGCGGCCCGATCACGACATCCAGTGGACGCGCATCGTCGAACTGGAGCTCGTGCCGCACCCGCGCCTTGAGCGCCCCGAGATCATCGAGCGGGACTACGCGATGGTGGGCGGCTCGCTGCGGGTACGGGTGCGCGCGGCGGTGGCGGGCTACATGCTGCTGCGCTGGAGCGTGGACTGCTCGCCCGACCATCGCCTCACCGAAGAGCAATACCGCCTGTGGCTGGCCGATCCGCTGGCGCTGTACGGCGTCGAGAACGCCAAGCTGGCTCCGGGTTACCAAGCCCCAGTTGTACAAACAAAGCGATGAATGAGAAACCGAATTTGATGAAACCAACAAAACAACAAGACCAAAGCCAGATCAAGTGGATCTCCGACTTCATCTGGAACATCGCGGACGACCGCCTGCGCGACGTTTACGTGCGCGGCAAGTACCGCGACGTGATCCTGCCCTTCACCGTGCTGCGGCGGCTCGATGCCGTGCTCGAACCGACGAAAGACGCGGTGCTGGAGCGCAAGAAGTTTCTCGACGCTCACAAGGTGGCCGAGCAGGACGGTGCGCTGCGCATGGCGGCAGGCCAAGCCTTCTACAACGTCTCGGAATTCACGCTGGCCAAGCTGAAGGCCAGCGCGGCGGGGCAGCGGCTGCGCGATGACTTCATTGCATACCTGGACGGCTTTTCGCCCAACGTGCAGGAAATCCTCACCAAGTTCAACTTCCGCAACCAGATTCAGAAGCTGGTGGATTCCCACGTCCTGGGCTACCTGATCGAGGACTTCCTCAACCCCGAGATCAACCTGTCGCCGCTGCCGGTGAAGGATGCCGACGGCCGCATCAAGCTGCCCGCGCTGGACAACCACGCCATGGGCTCAGTGTTCGAGGAACTGATCCGCCGCTTCAATGAGGAGAACAACGAAGAGGCCGGCGAACACTTCACGCCGCGCGACGTCGTGCAGCTCATGGCCAAGCTGCTGTTCCTGCCCGTAGCCGACCGCATCGAATCGGGAACCTACACCCTCTATGACGGCGCATGCGGCACCGGCGGCATGCTCACCGTCGCCGAAGAAACCTTGCAGCAACTGGCCCAAGCCCACGGCAAAGACGTATCCATCCATCTGTTTGGGCAGGAGATCAACGACGAGACCTATGCCATCTGTAAAGCCGATCTGCTGATCAAGGGCGAGGGCGAGCAAAGCCAGAACATCGTCGGCGGTGCGGACAAATCCACCCTCTCCAACGACCAGTTCCGCAGCCGCGAATTCGACTTCATGATCTCCAACCCGCCCTACGGCAAGAGCTGGAAGACCGATCTGGAGCGCATGGGCGGCAAGAAGGAATTCAACGACCCGCGCTTCATCGTCAGCCACGGCGGCGACCCGGAGTTCAAGCTCATCACCCGCTCCAGCGACGGGCAGCTCATGTTCCTGGTGAACAAGCTGCAAAAAATGAAGCACAACACGCCCCTGGGCAGCCGCATCGCCCTGGTGCACAACGGCTCGGCGCTGTTCACCGGCGACGCGGGCCAGGGCGAGAGCAACATCCGCCGCTGGGTGCTGGAAAACGACTGGCTCGAAGCCATCATCGCCCTGCCGCTCAACATCTTCTACAACACCGGCATCGCCACCTACATCTGGGTGCTGGCCAACAAGAAGGCCGCCCACCGCAAAGGCAAAGTTCAGTTGATCGACGCCAGCCAGTGGTTTCAGCCGCTGCGCCGCAACCTCGGCAAGAAAAACTGCGAACTCTCCGAGGCCGACATCGCCCGCATCCTCGACCTGTATCTGGGCCAGCCGCAGGAAACCGCCGAAAGCAAATGGTTCGACAACGCCGATTTCGGCTACTGGAAGATCACCGTCGAGCGCCCGCTGCGCCTGAAAAGCCAGCTCTCGGACGAACGCATTGAATCCCTGCGCTTTGCCTCGGGGGATGAGGCGCTGCGCGCCGAGATCTACGCCACCCATGGCGAGGCGCTCTATACCGAGTTCGCCAAGCGCAAACCCGCCATCGAGGCGTGGCTGAAGGGCGAGGACGAGAACGAAGACGACGACAGCGAAGACAGCGACAGCGGCGATGATGGCGAAGCTCCCGCCGCCCGCAAGGCCGTGCCCGCCAACCGCCGCAAGAAGCTGCTCGATGCTTCGACTTGGCTGCGCGACAAGGCGCTCATGGAAGTGGCGCAGCGGGCACAACAGGCGCTAGGCCGCGCCGTGTTCGACGACCACAACATCTTCCGCGAGCGCTTCGAGGACACGCTCAAGGCACAGGGCGAACGCTTGAGCGCGGCGGAGAAGAAAGCCATTTACAAGGCGGTGAGCTGGCGCGACGAAACCTCGCCGCCGGTTGTCGCCCGCCGCAGCAAGCTCAAGGCAGGCGAGCCTTTCGAGCCCGGCTTCGATGGCCGCTATCTGGAGACCGTGGGCAAGGAGCGCTACCTCGTCGAATACGAGCCCGACCCCGAGCTGCGCGACACCGAGCAGGTGCCGTTGAAGGAGCCGGGCGGCATCGAAGCCTTTTTCGAGCGCGAAGTGCTGCCACACGCGCCGGATGCCTGGATCGCCACCGACAAGACCCAGATCGGCTACGAGATTTCGTTTGCCCGCTACTTCTACAAGCCCGTGCCGCTGCGCACGCTGGACGAAATACGCGCCGATCTTCTGCGCGTGATGGCCGAGAGCGAAGGGCTGCTGAAGAAGATCGTGGGGGGCGCGTGATGGCGGTGGCGAGCCCGTACCCCAACTACCGGCAGCCGAAGATGCGCTGGTTGCCCGCTGTGCCGGAACACTGGAACGAGCAACGCGCCAAAACCTTTTTCCGAGAGGTGGATGAGCGCTCGAAGACCGGACAGGAAGAACTGCTGTCGGTGTCTCACCTCACTGGCGTTACCCCCCGCAGTCAAAAAAAGGTCACGATGTTCAAGGCGGCGAGCTATGTTGGCTCCAAACTCTGCCGCCCCGGTGACATCGTCATCAACACGCTGTGGGCCTGGATGGCGGCGCTTGGTGCGAGCAGGCACGTGGGCATCGTCAGTCCGGCCTATGGCGTGTACCGCCCCTACCGCGCCGACAGCTTCAACCCGGCCTATCTCGACTACCTGTTGCGCATCCGCGCCTACGTTGCCGAATACATCGGGCGCTCTACCGGTATTCGATCATCGCGCCTGCGCCTGTATCCGAACCAGTTTCTCGATATTCCGCTGCTCCAGCCCCCGCGCCCCGAGCAAGACCAGATCGTCGCCTACCTGCGCGCGCAGGACGCGCACATCGCCCGCTTCATCAAGGCCAAGCGCGAGCTCATCAAGCTGCTCACCGAACAGAAGCTCGCCCTCATCGACCGCGCCGTCACCCGCGGGCTTGACCCCAATGTGCGCTTTAAGCCCTCCGGCATCGAATGGCTGGGCGAGGTGCCGGAGCATTGGGAGCTTCGCCGTTTGAAGTTCCTCGCCAGTAACACTACGAACCAGACCACGACCAAGGCCAGCGACGAAATTTATCTGGCACTGGAGCACGTTCAAAGTTGGACTGGCGTGGCGCGGCCGCTTGAGGGCGAAGTCGAATTTGCCAGCACGGTGAAACGGTTTGTCGCCGACGACGTTCTGTTCGGAAAGCTCCGTCCGTACTTGGCGAAGGTAACGCGGGCGCGCCGCGCTGGCGTATGCGTGAGCGAGTTTCTCGTGCTACGGGCGCGCAAGGAACTCATCCTTCCTGCGTATCTTGAGCAACTATTGCGCTGCAAGCGCGTAATTGACCTGATTAACAGCTCCACGGCGGGCGCGAAGATGCCGCGTGCCGATTGGACGTTCATCGGCAATGTCCGGCTCTCCATTCCACGCCAAGATGAACAGGAAGCGATCCTGTCGCACATATTGCGCGAGACGAAGGACTTGGACGAAGCCATCGCCCGCACCGAAGACGAAATCAAGTTGATCCGCGAATACCGCGACCGCCTGATTGCCGATGTGGTCACCGGTCAAGTGGACGTGCGCGGCTGGCAACCCGGCCCGGACGACGTGGTGGACGACGCGCTGCTTTCCGCGCTGGGCGATGACAACGAAGATGTGACCGAAGAGGAGGATGGCGATGGCGAAGACTGACACCAGCGAGCGCTGGTTCGAGGCGCGCGTGGTGCGCGGCTTGACCGGTGTGCCGCAGCCCGAGTACAGCCATGCGCTGGCCCCCACGGACTTCGCCGCCACCCACAACGGCTACGTGCTGGGCAAGGCTAGCGACTACAACCGCGATGTGGCGCTGGATGTGGCGCAGTTGCTGGCCTTCTTGCAGGCCACCCAGCCCCAGGCGGTGGACACGCTGGAACTGGCGGCCGACGGCATCAAGCGCACCCAGTTCCTGCACCGGCTGCAGGGCGAGATCACCAAACGCGGCGTGGTGGACGTGCTGCGCAAGGGCGTGAGCCACGGGCCGGTCCACGTCGATCTCTACAAGCTGCTGCCCACGCCGGGCAACGCGACGGCGGCGGAGTCCTTCGGCAAGAACATCTTCAGCGTCACCCGGCAGCTGCGCTACAGCAACGAGTCCGGCAACGAGCTGGATTTGGTGATCTTCATCAACGGGCTGCCGGTGCTGACCTTCGAGTTGAAGAACTCGCTGACCAAGCAAACCCTGGCTGATGCCATCGTCCAGTACCAGACCACGCGAGAGCCCCGGGAGCTGCTGTTCCAGTTGGGGCGTTGCGTGGCGCATTTCGCGGTGGACGACAACGAGGCCGCGTTCTGTACCGAGCTCAAGGGCAAGGCCTCGTGGTTCCTGCCATTCAACCAGGGCTGGAACAGCGGCGCGGGCAACCCGCCCAACCCGCATGGTCTGAAAACCGATTACCTGTGGAAACAGGTGCTGACCCGCGAATCGCTGGCCAACATCATCGAGAGTTACGCGCAGGTGGTGGAGGAGGAAGAGGCGGATGCCAGCGGCAAGAAACGCAAGAAGCGCAAGCAGATCTTCCCGCGCTTTCATCAGTTGCGCACGGTGCGTGCGCTGCTGCGCCGCGCCCGCGAAGACGGGGTGGGCCAGCGCTATCTGATCCAGCATTCGGCAGGCAGCGGCAAGAGCAACACGATTGCCTGGCTGGCGCACCAGTTGGTGGAGCTGCGCCGCAAGGACGACCCTTCGAAGCCGCAGTTCGACTCCATCATCGTCATCACCGACCGGCGCGCGCTGGACACGCAGATTGCCCGCACCATCAAGGGTTACGACCACGTGGCGGCGATCTTCGGCCACTCCGACAACGCGCAGGAGCTGCGCGAATACCTGCGCCGGGGCAAGAAGATCATCGTCACCACGGTGCAGAAATTCCCGTTCATCCTCGATGAGCTGGAAGACCTTTCCAGCAAGCGCTTTGCGCTGTTGATCGATGAGGCGCATTCCAGTCAGGGCGGCAAGACCACGGCGCGGATGCACGAAGCCCTCGGCGGCAAGGCCGCCGCTCAAGTGGCGAGCGAAACGACCGACGAGGAGCCGTTGGAAGAGGACAGCACCCAGGATGCGGTGAACGCGGAAATCGAGAAGCGCATCGCTTCGCGCAAGCTGCTGGCCAACGCCAGCTACTTTGCCTTCACGGCCACCCCCAAGAACAAGACCCTGGAGCTGTTCGGCGAGAAGGTCATGGTCGGCGACCAGGTGCAGTTCCGCTCGCCCGAAGAGCTGACCTACACCACCAAGCAGGCCATCCAGGAGAAGTTCATCCTCGACGTGGTGGAGCACTACACCCCCGTGGAGAGCTTCTACCAGGTGGCCAAGACGGTAGCGGATGACCCGGAATTCGACAAGGCCAAGGCGCTGAAGAAAATCCGCCACTACGTCGAATCGCACGACAAGGCCATCCGCCGCAAGGCCGAGATCATGGTCGATCACTTCATCGCGCAGGTGGCGGGCAAGCAGAAGATCGGCGGCAAGGCGCGGGCCATGATCGTGTGCAACGGCATCGCACGGGCTATCGACTACTGGCGCGAGGTGTCGGACTACCTCAACGAGATCAAGAGCCCGTACAAGGCCATCGTGGCGTACTCGGGCGAGTTCGAGATCGGCGGGCAAAAGAAGACTGAGGCCGATCTCAACGGGTTTCCGAGCAAGGACATTCCCGCGAATTTCAAGCAAGACCCGTATCGATTCCTGATCGTGGCCAACAAGTTCGTCACCGGCTTTGACGAACCCTTGCTGCACACGATGTACGTGGACAAGCCGCTGGCAGGCGTGCTGGCTGTGCAGACCCTGTCACGCCTGAACCGGGCGCATCCGCAGAAGCACGACACCTTCGTGCTCGACTTCGCCGACAACGCCGAGGCCGTGAAGGCGGCGTTCCAGGACTACTACCGCGCCACCATCCAGACCGGCGAAACCGACGCCAACAAGCTGCACGACCTGAAGGCCGAACTCGACGCCCAGCAGGTGTATAGCTGGCAGCAGGTGGAAGACCTGGTGGCGCTGTACTTGAGCGGCGCAGACCGGGACAAACTCGATCCGATCCTCGATGCGTGCGTGGCCGAATACACCGACCAGCTCGGCGAGGACGACCAGGTCAAGTTCAAGGGCAAGGCCAAGGCCTTCGTGCGCAGTTACGGCTTTCTGGCCGCGATCCTGAGCTACGGCCATCTGGCGTGGGAAAAGCTGTCGATCTTCCTGAACTTCCTCATCCCCAAGCTGCCCGCGCCCAAGGAGGAGGATCTCTCCAAGGGCGTGCTGGAGACCATCGACATGGACAGCTACCGGGTAGAGGCCAAAGCGGCGCTGAAGATGGCGATGGACGACGCAGATGCCACCGTCGAGCCTGTGCCGCCGGGCGGCGGGGGGGGCAAGCTGGAGCCCGAGATCGACAAGCTCTCGAACATCGTGCGCGAATTCAACGACCTGTTCGGCAACATCGAATGGAAGGACGAAGACAAGATCCGCAAGGTCATCACCGAGGAAATCCCGGCGCGGGTGGCGCAGGACAAGGCCTACCAGAACGCGCAGGCGAACTCCGACAAGCAAAACGCTCGCCTTGAGCACGACAAGGCGCTCAACCGGGTGGTGTTGGAGCTGCTGTCCGACCACACGGAGCTGTTCAAGCAGTTCAGCGACAACCCCAACTTCAAGCGCTGGCTGACGGACATGGTGTTCGATGCGACCTACCAGCCGGGCACGGTGCCGCCGAAAGCGCCGCCGCAGATGGGCGCGGGCGTATGACGCGGGGAGAACGGGGATGAAACTGAATTTGATGCAGGTGGTTGTCGACTACCTGAAGGCGCGCCCAGACGAAAAGTTCACCGCCCGACAGATTGCCGAGTGGATTGTTGCCACCTACCCGCAGGAATGCCAAGCCAAGAAGGCGCGGAGCAAGTCGTTGCAGACGGATGCCGATTTGCTGCAGCAGATCGTGGCGGAGATCGGTGCCCATCATCGCGATCTGCAGCGCAAGCACCCGGAGCTGAAGACCACCGAGGGCCGGCCCCGGCGCTATTACTACTCGCAACTGTCCGACAGCGATGAGGTGGCCGTTGCCGAGCGCGAGGAGATGACGCCCGCAGCCGGTTCGAGCCGCCCGAAGCTCGACGAGCGGGCGCTGTATCCGCTGCTGTCGCAGTACCTGTGGGAAGAGTTCGGCGTGTTCTCCAAGCGCATCGACGAAAAGCGCTCGTCGAACAAGCGCGGGCCGAACGGCAACCGCTGGCTTTACCCGGACGTGGTGGGTATGGAGGACTTGGGCAAGGAGTGGCACCGCGAAGTGCGCGACTGCGTGACGCAGTATTCCGACAAGCGCACCAAGCTGTGGTCGTTCGAGGTCAAGCTGCTGATCAACCGTTCGAATGTGCGCGAGTGCTTCTTTCAGGCCGTATCGAACTCGTCGTGGGCCAATTTCGGCTATCTGGTCGCTGCGGAAATCGGCGGCACCGATACGCTGAAAGAACTGCGGATGCTTTTTGCCGCCCACGGCATCGGCTTCATCAAGCTGGACGTGGAAAACCCCGCCGACAGTCAGGTGCTGATTCCAGCCCGCGAGCGTGACGAAATCGATTGGGACATGGTCAATCGGCTGGCCACGGAGAATCGGGATTTTCTGGACTACGTGAAGCTGGTGAAGCAGTTCTACCAAACCGGCGAAGCTCGTCCGGCTGACTGGGACGTTCCGGAACTGGACGATTGACCACCTATTCCAGGTGGCCGATGACGTCGAGACGTTCGTCGCCGCGCTGAAATGCACCGAACCAACCATCGCGCGAGTCTGCGCGGGTGCGGCTCACCAACAGCGTGAATCCCTCGCAGCCTCGTGCCTTGGCGGTGGCGAAGTCGGTGGTGTCGAATTTGGCTTCGCGCGCCAGGGTTGTGGCCACCGACTTCATGGCCGATTCGAACAGATCGAGCAGATGGTCTTGCAGGCGGGCGTCGATGTTGCGCGAGGTCACGTCGTCGATGACGGCGTGCTTGAATCGATTACTCATGGTCAATGCTCCGTGATGGGTACGGATGTCATGAACGCGCTGTTCGGCAGCGAAGCCAAGCTCTTTCCCGTGCATCTGCAATCAAGCGTTGCGAAGCAGCCAAGCGGCCTCTGCCTCCCGCCGCGTGACGAGTCCCGGCAGTACCTTTCCGCCGCCGTAGACCCAGCGGCGTAGCTCCGTTGCGGCGGCAGCCCAGTCTCGCTGGTTGACCCGCCGCCGCAGCGTCGACGTCTGCAGCCGTCCCGCGCCGAGGTTGAAGGTGAAGTCGACGATGGCAGCCAGCCGCCCCTCGGGCCCGGTCGCCAGTACCGGGCAGTAGCGCAACGTCGCAGCAAGCGCGATCCTCAGGTCTTCCGCCAGGTAGCGCTCCGCCTCGGCCTCCGTGATCGGCGGATGCTTCGGATCGCAGAGATGGCCGTAACCAATCGTCCAGTATCCCGCCGGACAGACGTAAGGATGCGCGCGGCCGGGGTCGTGCTTGGGCACGCGATGGAAGCCCTCGAAGCGCTTGGCTAGTTCAATCGCCTGCGGCGGGACGCGGATCACACGTGCTTCCATCTCTCCCTCCGCTTGATGAGGCCAATGGCCGAAGGCGATACGCGGAAACGGCTGGCAAGCTCACGGTAGAGACTGTCATCGGCACGAATCGCCTCGATGTCCTGCCGTGTCAGGCGGGAAGCGCCGTTGCGTTCGCCTGTGTTCCTTGCAGCTCGCCCCTTGGCGACCATGTCGGCAGCGTTGTCTTTCGCCGTGCCGAGAAACAGGTGCCCTGGTCGAACACATCTCCGGTTGTCGCAGCGATGACAGACTTGCAGTCCATCCGGGATTGGCCCATGCGCCAACTCGTAGGCCACCCGATGCGCACGCAGCTGTGCGCCGTCCTTGAGTTTGATGAGCCCGTAGCCTTGTGGATGCCGAGCTCCCGTCCATATCCAACAGCCGGTGTTCGAGTCGAAGGCGAATTTCGCCAAGAAGCGCGAGCGCAGCGGCGTCTCGGGTCTGCCGGTGTGCGCCATCACACCGCCCCTCGGGATTTTTCGAGGGTCCTGTTCAGGAACCAGTAGTTCAGGATGCCAGCAAGCAAGGCCTGGTCCGCTTCCGTCCACGCAGCGATGAGCGCCGGCCCGAATCCCAGCCCCGTCTGCACCGAGCCGACGAAGGTCGAGAGCTTCACCCCGGCATACATCAACACGAAGAGATAGGTGACCACCGGCCTGACCGTTGTGGAAAGCGCATCGGCCCACTTCACGCCTGAGGGACGCCCTTGTGCTGCGACGGCCTCGCGCAAGGCTTCAATCGCGCCGCTGTTCCACGCGGCATCTGCGCTCGCTCCAATTTCAGCCATCCGCTGGGCGCCGCGCAGCTTCTCGAACTCCAGCGCCTTGTCCTGCATCGCGAGTTCATGGCTGCGCTCGCCCTTGCGGTCCAGCCATTTCAGGACCTCGGGCGCCAGACGAAACGCCCCGCCGAGCAGCCCACCGAGCAAGGTCTCGATCATTGGCTGCCTCCCATCAGCTTCAGCTTGATGGCGGCTCCCACCAGCAGCGCGGCCAGAATCCCGGTCGTGATGACCTTGACGGCGGTCTGCCACGCCGTTCGGCGGGCATCGCGCCAGGCTTCGAGCAAGTCGCGCAGCTCGCGGATGTCCTTGGCGGCACTGCCGTTTTCCAGGCCGAGATGGGACAGGACACGCTCGGCCCCACGCTCGGCGGCACGATCCAGCAGTTCGTCGAAGTCCTCGCGGCGCAGAAGCAGCATGTTCTCGACGAGCACGGGCGGTTGTGCGGGTTCGGTCATGGCAGGTCTCCAGAAATGCGAAACCCGCCTGATGCTCGTCGCACCAAGGCGGGTCCAGGGGTGACGGATCGGTGTGAGGGTCAGATGGCGATGCCAGCGCTCCAGCCGGTGGGCTTGAAGACGGCGAGCTTGGCCTCGTCCTCGATGTAGCAAAGCCAGCCGACCTGGGGCACGTGGTACTCCCAGGCACCTCCAATGCGCACCGCGATCTGGTCGGCCTTGCCGGCCCAGGCGCCGGTGGCGCCGGCCGGTACGATGTAGCGATTGCCCTCGGCGGGGCTCGCCGGCGGGGTGGCCAGGTCGCGGTCCTTCACGGACAGGCCGACGATGGCGCCCAGGCGCTTGAGGTTGGCGTCCATGCCGGTGTGCCAGCCGGACTCGCCCAGCGTCCAGCCGTAGGCAAGGCCCAGGTTCGGATCGGTCGATGGCATGGTCTATCTCCAGGGATTCGTGGCTTGGTCGATCGTTTGCCGGATACGCCGCACGACAGTCGGGTCTGCGGTGCGATGGACTTGCCGTGGGTGCTGCCGCCAGCGCCGCCCGACGATGGGCAGGTGCAGCACGCCGCCGCTCTGGGCCACCAGCCGGGTCAACAGCCAGTCGGCCATGGGGTGGATGTCGGTGGTGACGGCGAGCACGGCCTCGACCGCAGCGCGGCGCATCACGATCAGGCCGTGCACATGGCTGGCCGAGTGGGCGTGCTGGAAGGCGCTGTAGGCCAGTCGCCGCACGCCGACGTCTCGGCCTTGCTCGTCCATCAGCGCCTCGTCGGTATAGGCCAGCACCGCCGAGGGACACGCATCGAGCGCATCGGCCAACTGCGTGAAGGCGCTGGCCTCATAGAGATCGTCGGGATCGACGAAGGACAGCAGCGACAAATTCCCTCGCCGGTAGCCAGCTGCGCGCGCCTCACCGATCCGACCCGGAATGCCCGGCAGCACGTGCAGACGGATCGGCGCGCCTTCGAGGCTGGCAAGACATGCTTCGCGCCACGCAGCCGGCTCATCGAGCGTGAGCATGTGCACGTCGATGCGCGGCTGGGGATGCAGGTCGATGGGCGACTCCATCACACCCCGCCCCAGAACTGCCCCCAGCGCAGGCCGTAGCCGGCGCGCTCGGTGGTGCGCGTTTGCGCCTGCCAGCTGCTCAAGCCGTCGCGCTCGGCCTCGATCTCGACGGTGACGGTATCGCCCGCAGGGCCAGCGTCGGTCGCGCTGCTGGCCACGCCCCAGGTCCAGGTGGTGCCGGAGAGGCCGCTTTGGGTGCGCACGAGGGTGCCGTTGCGGTCGCGTAGGCGCACGGTGTAGGTGGTGCCGGGCTCGGGGCCGATGTCGCCCTCGTCCTGCTGGACCAGGTAGGCGGTCTGCTGGGTGCGGTCGCGGTGCGCCCAGGTGAGGGTCAGGTCGCCGGCGGCCACGGCGGGCTCGCGCTGGCCGTTGATCCGGATGCGCCCCGGCGGGTACGGCCGCGCCTGGCGGCCGGTCAGCACCAGCGGCTGGCCGTTGGCGGCGAGCACGGCATCGCCCTGGTCGGTGGAGGTGCGCGGAATGGCCGCGACAAACACAGATTCGCCAGGAGCGCGCTCGGTGGTCTCGGCGGCGAGCCATTCGCCCACGCCGATGAGCCGCGTGCCGGCGGCGTGCGCCTGCGGCGTGGTGTCGAGCACCCCGCGGGCGAGATCGACCGTGCCCGCGTTGGCGTCGAAGGCGAGGATCGCCACGGCTTCCCGGATCTGGCCGGTGGCATCGACCAGGTAGGCGTAGTCGCCCACGGCCAGGCGCTGCGGCTGGCTGACAGCGGTCACCGGCACGCCGATGGCATCGGCTTCGCTCACCGGCAGTGCGGCATCGAGCGTGAGCAGCGGCGCATAGTCCTCCCCAACCACGGGCGCGAGATCGCCGCTGGCGGCCCCGGTCGCCAGTTGCCAGTTCAACTGCCCGGTACCACCGGCGACGGCCAGCGCGCCGACGTAGGTGTCGGTGTCGGTCAGGTAGTCCAGCTCGGCACGGTTCAAGCGCCGGGCCAGTTCCCAGTACGGCACCTCGACGGCCAGCACCAGGGCCGGGGGCAGCGCGTCCAGCGGCGGCTCCTCGACGGGCGGCGGCGGGGGCGAGAGCACGGTGTTGCTCATCCCGAACACATCTTCCACCGCCTCGATGCGCCATTCGGCCGCGCCCAGGGCGCCGGTGTCGATGCCGGTCACGCGCACCACCATGCGCTCGATGCCGAGGCGCGGCCAGTGCAGCAGGAACACATCGCCCGGCAAGGGCGGGCGCTCCAGCGCAGTCGGGGCGATGGTGAGCGTCATGCGCGCCAGCGGCGAGCCCAGCGCGCGCAGGTCGCGCAGCGCGAGCCTGGCGGCCAGCGGCCCGTAATTGACGCCGGGATAGTCGCGGCGCTGGTTGATCACGCCGCCCTGAAGCTGGATCGCGGCCAGGTTCTCGACCGTGACCGTGGCCTCTTTGCCAGTGGCCCAGTCGGTGTAGA
Source organism: Sulfuritortus calidifontis (assembly GCF_003967275.1). Classification (NCBI taxonomy): domain Bacteria; kingdom Pseudomonadati; phylum Pseudomonadota; class Betaproteobacteria; order Nitrosomonadales; family Thiobacillaceae; genus Sulfuritortus; species Sulfuritortus calidifontis. The sequence continues at coordinate 2,382,105 of NZ_AP018721.1, read as the reverse complement.
CCACGGTGATCTCGTTGGGCAGTTCCCCCCACTGCGCGCGCTCGAAGCGCTCCATGCGCACGATCTCATCCGGACCCAGCTGCGGCAGGCTGTCGATCCAGTAGTCGTCGCGCAGCAGTTTCAGCTCGAACGTGCCTTGCTCCGGGTCGATGTAGAGGATGCCGCCGATGTGGTCGAGCACCTGCGCGATGAAGGCCTCGATGGGCTGCTGGCGCGTCCAGATCAAGTTGAGTCCGAAGCCTTCGCTCGACAGGGCCCACGCTGCGTTCCAGAAACTCCCGCCGATGCTGCTCTGCGGATAGCCCATGCCCCAGTGCGGGTCGGTCAGGCACTGCACCAGGATGTGGGCCGGGTTCATGCCGACGCTGATCTCGCGTCCTTCGTCCTCATCCCAGGTGCGAACTTCGGCGTTCCACTCCATCCACGGCGCATTGAACCACCCCGCCGTGAAGCGCCGCACGCGCACGGCCCACGGCTTGATATACGGGTTGTTGGCCGCGAAGAGGATCTTGCGTGCCACCAAGGACAGCACGCCACGAAAGGCCGGAATGGAGGGCCCTAGGCGGCTCATCAGGTAGTCGTTGCGGCCTTGTCCGGCATGGCCAGACAACACATCGATGGTGCCGACCACACCGCCTTCGCGCTCGTCGCCGCCAAACAGCGTGGGCTTGTCGATCCAGAGACTGGCGAGCCCGTGGCCGCTTGCCAGCGGCGCGCGGTCGGCATCACCCCACGCGGTACGGTCGCCCATCTGGATTTCCTGCACCGCATCCACCGGCCCCTGGCACAGCACCAGGTGCAGGCCCATGCGGTAGCGGTAGCCGACGGTTTGCTTCTTGCTGCGGCCACCCATCAGCTTTGCTCCCGTTGGCTGGGTCGATGGCTGGCGTGCTCGACCACGCGAAGCGCCATCGCATCACCCGTGGCCAGCAGCACCTCCGCAGTGATGCCATCGCGGAGGAAGGCGCGAAAGTCCAGTCCATGCCGCGCAAACCACGCGCGCGTGCCGTGCACGCACAGACCCGCGGCGCGCACATCATCGATGGTGACGATCACCTCGCCGCTCATTTCTTGCCGCCTTTCTTCTTGATCGGCTCGGCCTCCAGATCGCCGTACCACACGACGTTGGCGCCCCGGATGAGCACCGTGCCGAACACGACCGGGATGGGTCGGCCTTCCTCGGCGGTGGGGGCATCGACGTCGGACAGCGACGCAGGTTTGGGTTCGGGCGGTTTCGGCGCGAGGGCGGCCGAGACCACGGCTGCCACCACGATGACGACGAGGTACCACATGGCGCGGTCTCCAGGGATTCAGAACACGCCCGTCGAGAACGGGTTTTTGCTCGGGATGGCGGGGAATCCGCCGTAGTTGTGGCTTCGGCCGCCGCTGCGCGGCTTCACGTCGGCTGCGCCGACATGAGCCTTCGCCGAAACGCTGCGTTTTGGGATCAGAAGATCGGCGTGCCGCTGAATGGGTTTTTCGTTGGAATGAACGGGAAGCCACCGAAGTTTTCGAGGTTGCCGAAGCGCGACTCGCACGTGGCCGTGCTGTGATCGCAGCCGACCGTCAGCAGAACCTCGGTACCGGCTTCAATGGCGACCGGATAGAGCAACTCGACGCCGCCACCGTAGTCATTGACGATCATGTGGCGCGCACCTTCCGGTGTTTGCAGCCAGCCGCCGGCCAGGCCGCCACTGACGCTGCCGGGCACACCGCCATCGAGATCGACGCTGCGGCCCGTGCTGTTGCTCACGATGGCGCTGGCCGTGATCGGTGAGGCACCGCAGGCCGCCGAATACAGCACATGAGAACACGTGCGGCTGTAGAGCCGCCGCAAGCCGATGCGCTTGAGGCTCACCTGCGCGGACTCGCAGCGCACGCGTGCCCCATCGTCGGCGACTTCGACGCCCAGCACCCGCCCCATCCAGCGCGTGCCCGACACCCACCAGTAGTCGCCCCAGGTGCCACGCCGGGCGATGCGCAGGGTGATCGAGGTGGCCTCCCCGGTCAGCGAAGCCGCCAGCAGATGGCGCACCAGATCGCAGGTCGGTGGCAGCTTGAGTTCCAGTGCGGATTTGGCGGCCTCGGCGCCCAGCGCCAGCGCGTTGCGCTCGATGGGCGTGCTCACGTACACCGTACCGTCGAGATCGACGTCGAACTCGTGCGGCGTCAGGTGGAACTGCGCGCTGGTGCTGGCGAAGGCGTAGAGCTCGAGTTCGGAAAGTGTCGTTTCGCTCATGGTCAGTAACCGACATAGAGGACGCGGTCATTGCCGCGTGGCTCCGGCAGTTGACGCGCGGTGATGGCAATCTCGACCAGCGTGGGGGTGTGCCAGTGCAACTCGACGGCGTCGTGGTCGAGGCGGCAGCGTGCAAGCCGCACCACGCGGCTGCCGGCAGGCGCCGGCGCGTCCAGCCCCGAGCGCAGCACCAGCACGCCGCCCTGATCGCGGTGGCAGGTCGCGGTCAGCGCGTGCTGCCGGCTGCCGTCCGGGTACAGGATCAGCACGCCCGCCGGGCGGTGCCAGAAGGCCGAGATCTCCTCGCCCGTCACCCGCAGGAAACCGTCCTCCGGATCGGCCTCTGCCGTCACCCGCAGCACCGGCGCCAGCCCATCGGGCAGCCAGAAGGACGCAAGGCGGCCTTGCGTGCGCCACAGCCGCGCCCGCCAGCGTTCGATCTCCTCTGCGCCGGCCGCCAGATAGCGCCGCTGGAAGGTCGTCGCCGGCCACGGGTCGTCGCGGCGCACCCACGGATCGGCGGGGGAGAGGTCCTGGCGCGTGATCGTCGCCTGCGCGGTGGCGGCCGGATCCTCGCGCCAGTTCCCGTCGGGCCAGACCGGCAGGCCGTCGAGCCAGGGGTCGCCCAGGAAATCCGGGTCGGGCGGCGGCGCGGGCTGAAGCTGGGCGTGGACGCTGCCGCCCGCCATGCCCGGTACCCACTGGGTGAGATCCGCCGGCTCGAGGGCCTTGCCCCACACCAGGGGCATGACGGTGCTGCCCACGGCTGCGGCGCGCGCCAAGGGCTGCGTGAGCCACAGCAGATCGCTTTCCACATCGCTGAGTTGGGCGATCTGCCAGCCGTCAAGAGCGATGATCAGGATCCAGCGCTCGTCGCCGTCCCAGCCTCGCACGCCGTAGAAGCGCAGGCGCAGATCAGCCGCCAGCGGCCCGAAGCGGGCGGCGTCCGTGGCGGTGACGGGCAGCGCCTCCGCTCCGCGCGCACAGGCGGCGGTCAACGGCACCGCGTACTGCGGCAGCGGCCACAGCGCCTTTTGACCGAGATGGTCGGCCAGCCAGTCGGCCACCAGGGCATCGGCCTGCCGGGCGTGGCCAACCTGGTAGGTGAGCAGCCGCCGAGGCACGCGGCGGAGAGCGTGGCGCGATTCGTTGCCACTGGCCAGCCGCGTGACGGCCGTCTGCCATTCCAAGCGTTCGACCAAAGGCTCGGCCCAGTCGTGGCGGAAGGCAAACACGCCGCGCGGGGCGTCCGGCCAAGGCTGGTCGCCAAAGACCTCCATGCCGGTGGCAACAAGGGCGCTCGATGCCGTATCCCGGCGCAACACTTCGATCCACAACGCCGGCGCCTCGATGGGCGGCCAGGAGCCGGCCAAGGATTCCGCCAGCAGGCGGGCCGCAAGACCAGGCGGAAGCGGGGATGAAGCCGTCTCTGGCGAGAGTGTGGTGACGCCCGCGCCGAAACTCGCGCGGGAAATGACCTCGCCCTGCAAGGCGGCCAGCCCGCTGCCAGGCACTGGCGCGCTGCCCAGCTCCGAGATCTGCTCGGCGACGAGGCGCTCGGTCATGCCGACTCCACGCCGAACTCGGCGGCATTGAAGGCGGCTTCCGTCCACTGCACGTTGCCGTTCGGGTTGCGCTCGATGAGCGCCGTGTGCCAGGCCAGTTGCTCTTGCAGGACGATGTCGGTGCTGACGGCGCTTTGCGCACCACTGACCACCAGCCCCTTGACCTTGCCTGAGCCCGCGTCGGTCTTGCGCGCCAGCATCGTCACCTGCACACCGTGGATCGCCGGGCTGCTCATGGCCGGCAGCGGCGCGACATCGAAGCTCTGGCGCAGGCCGGCCGTGGCCGCACGGATGCCGGTTGCCTCGTCGCCGTCGCTCACCGCCTGCCAGGCCGATGCCGCGCCTTCGACCGTCCACTGGTTGAGTGCCCCGTCGGCCTGGGGTTGGAGCGCATCGACCCGCACATCGCCCAGGAAGGTGGTGTTGAGCGTGCCGGAGGTGTCGGCCAGATAGAGGTCGTCCACATCGACCGTGACCGGGCATGGCTCACCCGGCACGGCGCCGACGAACGCAGTGAGCAACGGCCCTCCGCCTTGCAGCGTGTTCTGCGCGGTGAGCTGGATGGCGAGGATGCCGTTGACGCGCACGTCGAGCGTTCCGCTGCCGGTTCCCTGCACGACTTTCAGCTCGACGTAATGCCAGCCGCGCGCTGGGGCGGTCACCAGCGAGGTCGAGAGCAGCGTGTCATAGCCGGACTGCCGGCGGTAGAGCTTGAGTCGCCCGTCCTCGCCGATCTTGACCAAGTGCGTTATCTGTGCCGACGCATCGCGTACACCCAGCAGCACCGGCTCGAAGCCGGTGTTCTCGAAAGGCGCCACGCGGATGGCCGCGCCGACGATCAGGCTGGTCTTGGTCGCATCGAGGTTCTTCACATACCCGCCGCCGCTGCCTGCCGGCAGACGCAAGGCGTAGGACGAGGGCCGCCGGCCGGGGATGCGCGTGGCCTGCGGCGAGAGATACGCCGCCTTGCCGCGCGCCAGCCACGGATCGCCGAAGGCGTCCAGTGTCTGCGGGTCGTAGTGGTCGAAGCCGTCGATGAAGAGCAAGGCCATGGCTTATCCCTGGAGGGCAGCGCGCACCGCGCGCGCGTTGCGCCCGATGATGTTGAGGATCACCCGCTCGCCGGCGGGCGTTTGCAGGTGGTCGTGGGTGACGCCCGGATCGATGGCGTTGACGATGCGCACCGACTGGCTTACCTGCGGCTGCGCGGGCGGCACGTTCACCTGCGGTACCAGGCCGCCGGCGGCGAAGGCCAGGCGCTGCCCGTCCCAGGTCGGCGGGGTGCGCAGGCCGTTGATCGCATCCAGGAACGCCACGCCCACGCGCTGCACGGCCGCCGTGCGCACCACGTACTCGCCGGCGGACAGCCGCGCCGGGATGGAATCTGAGGTCGAAGTGCCGGGGCCGGTGACGTAGCCGCCGGCGGCGAACTTCTTGATGTTGCCCAAGAGCGCCATGACGGCGGCCACCATCGCCACCATCGCGGCGATGGCTAGCCCCGGGCCGACCACCGGAATCGCCGCCTGCGAGGCCGCCGCCCCGGATCCGGCTTCGGCGGCGTTGGCGCTGACCTTGGCGGCGGCTTCCGCCTGCTTGGTGGCCACCGACTGCGCGGCCGCGGCGTTCTCGGCAGCCTGCTCCTGCTGGAGCAAGCCCAGCTTGATGGCGAGCATGCGCGCCTGCATCGCCACCCACTGCTGGAAGGGCTTGAGCACCATCTCTTGCAAGAAGGCGTCCGCGATGCTGCGGAAGATGTTGGAGAGCGCCTCGCGCAGGGATTGCGCGCCGCTGACGATCCCCTGCACGGCCTGCCCGAACGCCTCGCCGATGCGGTTCCACACCGGGGCGAGTTCATCGGTGACCAGCCGCGTGCGCGTAAGCTCGTTGCGCCATGCCGCCACGCGCAGCACGGCTTCCGGCCCGATGGCCTGCGCGGCCTGCTCCATCGCGGGCAGCAGGCGCGCCATCTCGGCGGCGGAGTCGCGCTGCAAGGCCACGATCTGCTGCCGCGCCTGGGCTTCGGTGAGCAGCCCGGCCTGCTGCTGGATCTGGATGCCCTCCTGCGCGTTGCGCAGCCGCTCGGTGACCTGCCGCCACTGCGCTTCGAGCGCCTCGAGGTTGGCCTGCGCGGCCTTGACGTCGATCAGCCGGTCGATGAGCGAAACGCCGTCGGCATCGCTCTCGGCCAGCAGGCGCGCGCGCAGATCGCGGTAGCCGCGCTCGATCGCGGCGCGCCGGTCCTGCGCCGTGTCGGTGCCGGTGAGCCTGGCCAGTTCCTCGCGCGCGGCGGCCAGCGCATCGGCCAGCTCGCGCTCGGCCTTGGCCGCGGCGCGGGCGTTGCTCTGCTCGACGTCGGCGCGCTTGTTGTTGAGCGCGATCAGCTCGGCCTCGAGCCTGGCGACCTCGGCCTTGCCGCGCAGGCGCTCCTCCTCGCTCTTGCCGCCGGATGCCAGCTGCCGGCTGCGTGCCAGCGCCTGCTGCGTGCGGGCGATCTCGGCGTCGATCTCCTGCTGCTCCAGCGCGGTCTTGCGTGCGTAGTAGTCGCGCAGGGAAACGAGCCGGTCTTCGAGCGCGGCGTCGAGCGCGGTTTGTTGGCGGCGCAAGCCGTCTTTGAGCAGGGTGAACTCGGCGTCGAGCCGGGCCTGCATCCACGCAGCCCGGGCGCTCGCCGTGTCGCGGGTCTTGCCCGGAGCCGTGAGCCGTTGCAGCAACGCCGGGTCGGCCTGCACCTTGGGCGCCTGCACCTCGATGGGCTTGGGGTCGAACAGGCTGTCCCGGAACTCGGCCAGCTCATCGAGTCGTTTGATCAGGCTGCCTTTGAGGTCGCCGATGATGGCCTTGGCCCCGGCGGTGTTGCCGCGCAGGGCCTCGACCGCCGCGGCCATGCCGGCGCCGATCGCCTCACCCAGGGCGACGAAGGCCTTGCCGACGGTGGCCGCCCCGAGCGCCAGGGTCTTGAGCACCAGCACGATGCCGTCCAGGATCGCGCGCAAGGTCCCGCCCTGCTTGGCCGACTCGACCATGCCGCCCGCCATCTCGTTCATCGCCGGCAGGAAGGCCTCGATCACCCGGTTGGCGATGCTGGTGGTGGCGAGCTTGACCTTGGCCAAGGCGTCGTTGAACGCCTCGGCCTGCGCGGCGGTGTCGCCGCCGATCTGCACGCCCAGCGCTTGCATCTCGCCGGTCAATGCCGCGATGCCTTCGCGCCCCTGGTTCAGGAAGGGGATGAGTTCGGAGCCGCTCTTGCCGAACAACTGCACCGCCAGCGCCGACTTCTGCGCGCCGTCGGGCATGGCCTGGAAACGATCGGCCAGATCGAGCAGCACCGCGTCGGTCGCGCGAAGCCGGCCGTCCTGGTCCTGGAACGCCACGCCGAGTGCCGCAAAGCGCCGGGCGGACTCCTCCGAGCCCGTGGCCGCCTCGAGCATCGCGGTGGCGAGCTTCTTGAGCCCGGTCTCGAAGGTCTGCGCCGAGACACCGGACAGTTCCGCCGCCGGCACCAGGGTGGAGAGCGACTCCACCGTGATGCCCACGCGCTGCGAGAGCTTGTTGAGCGCATCGGCCGACTCCAGCGCCGACTTGACCATGGCCCCGAGGCCCGCGGCCGACAGGGCCACTCCGAGCCCGGCGAGTACGCCGTTGACGCTGCGGGCGGCATCAGCCAAGCCGCCCAGGCCCCGCTTGACCGCGTCGAAGGCACCGCGCGTCTCGTCGACGGCGCGGATGAGGATTTGGGCGCGGTTGCTTGCCATCAGACTTTGTCCAGTTCTTGTTGAATCGCCCGCGCCAGTGCCGGCAACGCCCGTTGCACCCCGGCGGCGAGGTCCAAGCGGCGCTTCAGATCCACCCGCCGCACCAGCACGGCGATCGGGATCTCCTGGCCGCGCTGCAGGCGCTTGACGCCGCTGCGCTCGCGCTCGGCGCGCTTGAAGCGGCCAAGCTGCGCGGCGTTCTCCCGGATGTTCTCGGCCATCAGCAGCACGCGCCCGTTCTTCTCGACGAAGAAGGCGTTGCCCGAGCGCATCAGGCCGTCGATGACCTGACGGAAGCGCTTGGGGCCGATCCGTCCCGGCAGCAGCGGGATCAGCAGATTGCCGCTCACGGTGCCGCCCTGGGTGTGGATGCCCAGCCAGGGGATGCGGCTGCCCACCCACAGCGCGGGCAGCCGCTCGGGCTTCTTGTCGAACACCTTGGCTTGCAGCGAGGCGACGAAGCTCGCGCGCCGCACCTCGAAGGCGCTGCGCATCTGGGCGCGGGCGGCCTCGCGCACCTCGCGGCCGCCTACCGCCATCCCCTTGGCCACCGCCGCGTGGATCGCCCGCCGGCGTTCCGCGCTCCAGGCCGAGAGCCGACTCGGATCGAGCAGTCCGGAGGTGGCCAGCGTCAGTTTCATGGCCGCACGTCCTCCCACAACTCGCGCTGCAGCCGCTCGATGGCCGAGCGGTCGCCCTGGGCCGCCACCGCGTGCAAGGCCAGCCGCAAGGCGTGCTGCCGGCGCTCCTGTCGCTCGTGGGCGGCCAGCAAGCCGCGCACTTGCGTGAGCGTGTAGCCCATCACCTCGGCGTGGCGGTGGCCGGCGGCGACGAGCCGGGCGACGGCATCGTCCCAGCCGAGAGGATCGGCGCCAGCCGCTGCGCCGCGCCCTGGATCGCCGGCGCCACCCGCCGCACGAAAAAATCCGCGTTCACCTCGAACACTGCTGCCGCGAGCGTCACGGCCTCCTCCAGCGACAGATCGTTCACCCACGCCCGCTCGCGCCGGGTGGTGATGGCCAGCAGCTCCAGCACGGCCTCGCCATGTCGGGCCAAGAGGTCGAACCAATCCGGCTCGGCCGAGAGATCGGCGGCGAGGGGCCGCACCGCGGCCAGCAGTCGCGGCAACTCGCCCAGCCGGATCGGCGTCAGTTCCAGCGCGGTGCCGGCCACCGTGACCACCCTGGGCACGGGCGGGAAGGTCTGGAAGTCGGCCTTTTCATCGGTCATCGCCCTCTCCTTACAACAGCACCAGGCGGCCGAACTGGCCGAGATCGCCGCCGACCGGCTTGGTGAGGTCCGCCAGCACCTGGCCGGAGAGTTCGAACTTGAGCAGCTCGTCGGTGATGATGGACAGCTCCTTGGCCGGGTTGATGGCCACGCGGTACAGATCGATCACCACCTCGCGGTTGCCATCGGCGGTGTTGAGGCCCTCGAAGCGGATCCAGCGCTCGGGCAAGGCTTGCGTGAACATGGCCGTGTGGCTGGCCGCACCAAACGCATAGTCCACCGTGAAGGGCTCGGTGTACGGGCCGCCGGTGGTGGCATCCAGGATCACCAGCGACCCGTGCTTGGCGTTGACGCTGTACTGGCTGGCCGGCAGCGTCTTGGGCGGGCTGTCCGAGTCCTGCACCTGCACCGCCGAGACGTTTTGCATCGTGAGCGGATAGAGGTGCCCCGGCGTGACCGGGTTGGGCAAGGCTTCGCCGGTGACCGTGCCTGGCGTGACTTGAGTGCTGTGCCCGTAGAGCGCCAGCGCCAGGTTGGTCGGGATGAGTTCTTCCAGCGTGCAGGCGAACTCGCCCTTCTTGGTCTTGATGAGCTGCAGGTCGGTCAGGCGCTGGCCGGACTGCGCCTCCTGGTGCTCGATGGTGTCCACCGACAGCGACACCTTCAGTTCCGGCACGTTGCCGACGAAGGTGAGGCCGGCCGGATTGCCGGCCGAGTCGCGCGCGCCGATGTAGACGCGTCCCTGTCCAGAGAAGTAGGCCATGGTCAGTCTCCCGTGGGGGTGTGCGTGGATGGGGTCCCGACGGCGGAACCGTCACGGCGCGAGGGTTTGAGGGATGGGGTCGAGGACTCCGGCGTGACGAGCCGGGCCACGCCCTGGGCGATCAGCCAGCGGGCGCTGGCCTCGTGGATGTCGAGGCGCTCACCCACAGCGAGGCGCTTGCCTGCGTGGGTATGGGGTTTCAGTAGCTCGATGGAGAGATTTGGCATAAGGGGTTCATCCTGTTTGGGTGAGGTCGAGGGCGTGGGTGCGGTAGCGGATCTCGTAGCGCGCCGGCAGCATCACCGTGCCGGCATCGAGGTCGTCGGCGTCCCAGTCGGCGTCGAGCTCGCGCACCGCGAGCGCCAGGCCGCCCAGGTTCGGGTCCGCGAGCACGGCGGCGTGGGCGGCGACGATCAGCCGGTCGGCCGCGTCGAAGGCGTCCGCGCCGCGCGCGAGCGCGACCAGGCGCACGGTGAGCGCCCGGTCCACCAGCCGGTTGGCGTGCGCGGTGAGGGCGTCGCCCTCGACGAAGACGAGCAAGGCAGGGCCGGCCTCGCGGGGCAGCGGTGTCGCCGGCTGGCGCAGCACGGGTGCCGGGGCCAGGGCCGCCGTGAGCCGATCGACGAGGGTGCGCAGCAGGCGCTCGCGCACCGAGTTCATGGCAGCCTCGCGAGCCTCGCCCGGCACTCGCGGCCGTCGCCGAGCGCCCTCACCTCGCGCACGCGGTAGGACTCGCCGGCGATGGTGACCACGTCGCCCAGTGCGAGATGGATGCGCGAGGCCGCGTATTCGAGCTCGAAGTCGCGCGCCAGCGCCAGGCCGTCGAGCACCGTCTCGTCCGGCGCACGGAACGCACAGTGCACGGTGGTGGTGCCCACCACGACGGGCGTCAAGAGCCCCGCGCGCTCGGCGGCGTCGTACAGATCCTCCACACGGACCATCGGACAGGCACCCTCAGACGGTCAGCTTCACCAGCACGCCGGGCCGGTGGCACATCGGCAGCGGGTTGCTCTGGGTGTGCAGATCGGTGCCGCGATCGAACTTGCGCGGCTCCTGCTTGGCGTAGAGCGGCTGGCCGAGGGTGCCCACCGTCTCGTTGAAGTCGGCCGGCGCGAAGTAGGTGGCGAAGGTGTCCACCGTGCCCAGCGGGAAGGCGTGGGCCTCGCCCGCGGCGATGAAGCGGCGCACCGTGCCATCCGGGCTGCTGGCCTGACCGCGGTACTCCTCGAAGGTGATGCCGGCGAAGACGAAGCCGGCGCGCACGTCGTTGATCAGGATCGCCCCCTGCTGCCAGTTCGTGTAGGCCTCCTTGACCGCCTTGTGGCCGGTGAGCGCCCGGAAGAACTCAGGCGAGCACAGGACGTGCACGCCGGTCATGAACTCGCCCTTCAGGTTCTCCTCGATGTGGGCCAGCACCTCATAGCAGTGGCCTTTGACGTCGCTGTTGGCATTGGCCAGGTCGAAGGCGATGACCGCCTGGCTCAGGTCGAACTCGTCGAACAGGTCGTAGATCGTGCTGCCGTCGGCGTCCAGGATCTGGCCCTTGAGCGCGCCCATGCGCAGGTGTTCGAGGGTGATCGCGTGCTTGTTGCGCATGGTCTCCAGGTGCCGCGCCAGCACGCCGGCCACGGCCTCCATTTCCGTCTCCGAGCCGAAGGCCCGGATGCCCTGGACCTCCTCGGGCAGCACCACGTCGTCGTGCGGGATGTGCGGGACGACGAAGGAACGCAGCCGGCGCTGGCCGCGTTCGCCCACCGTGCCGGGCGAGCCGGGCGGCCGGGTGGGCAGCAGGTTCAGGCGCCCGGCGTACTCCTCGATGACGACCTGGCGCGTGCGCACGGGCTTGGCCGGAAACAGGTTCAAGGCTTCCAGCCGCCCGTAGCGGTTGGGGATCAGGTTGATGGCCGCCGTGAGGCTGGCCATCGAGAAGCCGGGGGCATCGAAGGGGTTGAGCATGGAGGTCTCCAGATATGACAAACCCGCCAGGCGGCGGGTCGCTCGAAGGGTCGGGATCGGGTGTCGGTCAGGCGCTGTCGCGCACCAGGATGCCGCGCGCTTCCAGCTGGGCGATGGCGGCGGCCTTCTGCGCGGCCGTGATGCCTGCGGGCCAGACGAGCGCGCCTCGCGCGACGATGGCGTGGCGGGCGATCAGGATCGCGTCCTCACGGTCGATCAGCGTCGCATCGACCGCATTGCCCAGGACGCCTGCGGCCACTTCCGTGCCGTCGGCGGCGCTCGGGTCGAGGGCCTTGAGCTTGCCGGTGGCCGCCATGCGGCCGACCACGGCGCCCAGCGGCAGGTACTGCCCGGCGGCCACGGTCGAGCGCTCGCGCGAATACAGGTTTGGCGCCTCGTACTTCAGAAGGTCGCCGAGGGTGGGGGCTTGGGTGAGCGTGGGCATGGCTTACTCCCGGGTCACGAGTTTTTTGACGGCGGCGACCACCGGCGAGGCGGCCGGATCGGCGCCGGGGGCGCCCCAGTCCTGGGGGCCATGGGTCGAGCGCACGGCGGACTCCTTGCTGCGCTCAGCGCGCGCCTCGAGCAGGGCGCGGCGCACCTCGGCGTCGGTGCGGCCGGCGGCGATAAACTCAGCGGCCCTGTCGGGGACGCCGGCGATCAGGCACATCTCGACAATGGCCTGCGCGGATTGAGTCGCCTCACGGCGCGCTTCGGCCACCAGGGCGGCGGCCGCATCCGCGCCCAGGGGTTCGGGCGCAGCATCAGAGGGGGAATCGGTCATGGTGGAGGTTCCTCGCGGTAAGGTCGCCTTCCCGGTCGGGGCGTGGCGCGGCGGGGAAGACGGACGCCGCGCGGCAGCAAGATGTCGGTCGAACTCGGTGAGCACCGCGGGCAGCGCGGCCACGCCGTCGGCCAGATGTGCTTCGACGGCCTGCGGGCCGAAGAAGAGCGCGGCCTCGGTCGCGCGCACCACGTCCTCGTCGAGGCCGCGCATCGCCGCCACGTGCGCGACGAAGAGCGCGTGGAGCCGGTCCACCTCGGCCTGCAGCGCCGCGCGTGCGGCATCGGCCAGCGGCGCGTGCGGCGAGTAGTCGTTCTTGCGCGCGCCCGCGGTGATCGCGGTGTAGCGCAGGCCCTCTTGGGTGTCCTTGACCGACTGATCGACATGCAGCGCGATCACCCCGATCGAGCCCACGCCGCCGGTCTCGGTGACGAAGAGCCGCTGCGCGGCGCAGCCGATGGCGTAGGCCGCGGAGAAGGCGGCGTCGTTGGCCACGGCCCAGATGGGCTTCACGGCCGCCGCCTCGCGCACGCGGCGGGCAAGCTCGAAGCAGCCGCCGGTCTCGCCACCGGGCGAGTCGATGTCGAGCACGATGCCGGCCACCTGCGGATCTCCAAGTGCCGCCTCCAAGCGCGCACCGATCTCGGCGTAGCTCATCAGCCCCGAGGCGGCTTCCAGCCCCAGCGTGCGCTTGACCAGCGTGCCGTGGATCGGGATCACGGCGATCGAACGTTCCGGAAATGCCGCAGGGTTGGAAGCCTTCGGCAGTGGCGGCGCGAGTTCGACGTCCGGCGCGGCGAGATTCAGGCGGTCGGAGAGCACGGCCAGGATCAGGTCGAGCTTGGCGCGCTGCACGAGCAGGGGCGTGCTGAACAGGCGGGCGGCGAGGTGAGGCAGCATCGGTGTCAATCCTGAAAGTCGGTGTCGGGCGCAGGTGTCGGCACCGGCCTCGATGCTTGGTCGTGCCGCGGATCCGAGTCGAAGACCAGCCCGAGGTCGTCCGCTCGTGCGTTGTCCGCAGCGATCTCGCGGTCGATGTCCTCGGCGTCGTAGCCGTAGGCCGAGATCGCCTCCGAGCGGCTCATCAGCCCGGCGCGGATCGCGAGCTTCAAGGCGTTGAACTCCTTGAGCGGATCGACCCACTGCCAGCCCTGCGGGATCCACTTGGCAGCGAGGAACTCTCGGCGCCGGCGCGCAAAGCCCGGCAGCGACAGGGCACCTTCCAGCACCGCCTGCTCCATCCAGGCCCGCCACACCGGGCGACAGAGCTGATGCACGATCACCCCGTGCTGGATCGCTTCGCAGCGGCGGCGGAACTCCAAGAGCCCCGCACGGATGCTGGAGTAGTTCACCTGGGTGAGATCGCCGGTGAGCATCTCGTAGGTGATGCCCATGGCGGCGGCTACCGCCCGGAACTGCTGGCGCATGAACTCGCCGTAGCTCGAACCGACGTCCGCCGGCTGACTGAACTTGATGTCCTCGCCCGGCTCCAGGATCTGCAAGGTGCCGGGTTCCAGCCCGGCGAGTGCCACCCCCTGTGCATCGGGCAGCCCCTCGCCCATCAGGCTGTCCTCGGGGGCGAGCCGTGTGATGAAGCCGGCGAACATCGCCGCGGTCTTCTTGCGCACGAGCTCGGCGTCGTCGTACTGGTCGAGTTCGTTGAGCTTGACCAAGGCGCGGGCGAGCCAGGGCTCGCCGCGGATCTGTCCCGGTCGCAAGGGCCGAAACAGGTGGATCACCTCGTCTGCGGGCACGCGCACGGTGTCCAGCCCTCCTGCGGCAGCCCCCGTGCCTGACATCGGCGCAAGACTCCCGTCGCCCGGGTGCGAGCGGGTCAAGTGGTAGGCCACGCGCCGCCCGAGCCGGTCGAACTCGATGCCGGCGCGGATGACGTTCCCCGAGGGCAGATCGCGGTGGAGAGTCACCGGCAGGTGTTCTGGCTCGAGCACTTGCAGCTGCAGCCCCACGGGCAGACCATCCTCGGGGCGGCGCCAGCGCAGGCGCACCAGCGCCTCGCCGCCTTCGAGCATCGCGCGGCAGGCCAGCGCCTGCAGGCCGTAGAAGTCGGTCAAGCCCGCCGCGTCGGCCTCCTCCACCCAGTCCCACCACAGCGCGTGGATGGCCTCGCGCACGGCCGCATCCGTCACCATGCTCTGCGGCTTGATGCCGGTGCCGATGGCGTTGGCCACGAAGGCCTCGATGCCGGCGGCCGCCCAGGTGTTGCGCCGCGCGAGATCGCGGCTCTTGGCGCGCAGTTCGTGTTGCGTGTAGGCCAGCGCCGCGACCGCCCCGGGATTGCCGACCTGCCAGGCTAGGGCCCGGCGGCCGCCGCCCACGCCGTCGTAGGTGGGACTCGTGCCCAGCAGCCGGCGCTTGAGGGTGCTGAGCCAGCTTGCTGGCGTTTGTGAGGTGCGCCAGCCCATCACGTCCCCTTGGTCGTGTGAAGGCGGATCTGCCGCGGCGCGCCGGGCCATAGCCCCGTGGCCACGGCCTGCTCGAACAGATCGCGTTTCACCTGGCGAATCGCGGCCTGGAGCTCCTCGACGCTGCGGTACTCGACGGTCTTGTCGCCGAAGGTCACGCGCTTCTCGCCCTTGGCGAGTGCGGCTTCCAGCACATCGAGGTCGGCTTGGGTGTAGGCCATCAGCGGTAGACCACGAGGTTGATTTCGGTGGAGTCGGCAAAGGACCCGCCAGCGGTCGCGCACGCGATATC
The DNA here is from genome assembly GCF_003967275.1 of Sulfuritortus calidifontis. NCBI lineage: Bacteria > Pseudomonadati > Pseudomonadota > Betaproteobacteria > Nitrosomonadales > Thiobacillaceae > Sulfuritortus > Sulfuritortus calidifontis. The sequence continues at coordinate 2,367,101 of NZ_AP018721.1, read as the reverse complement.
GACATGCTGGGCGGTCTTCTGGTCGGAGGTGGCGCGCACGACGGCGATGCGCTGCGTGCCGCTGTTGGTACTGCTGCGGGCCAGCGCCGTCCAGCAGTAATTCACGTCCGGCATCGGTGTGGCAAAGCTCACGCGGTAGCGGCCGGCTGCGGTGCGGGTGACGCTGGACACGTTGTGCGCGGCGCGCACGACGATCTGGTTGCCGACATGGCCGAAGCACACCCAGGCGCGGGCCAGCCCCGGATGGCTGGCATCGATCTTGGTCTGGACCTCGATGCCGATGCGGCTGGCCAAGGCGGCGATGCGCGAAGCCAGGCTCATCAGAGCAGCGCTCCTTCGAAGATCGCGACGAAGTCGGTCTCGGTGTCACCCACGTCGGCAGAGGCCACCGCGCCGATGTTGCTGCGTGCCTGCGCAGCTTCGGCCGCGGTGAGCGTCTGCGCCGCATCGAAGCGCACCCGGTTGTTCACCGCCGCCAGCAAGGCATCGAGGCCACTGGTGCCGTTTTGCAGCAGCTGCTGGATCTCCAGCAGGGTGTCATAGGCGGCATCCGCCCCGCCCAGAATCTCGGCTTTGAGCGCATCGAGCAGCGTGACGATCTTGCTCGACGAGTAGGTGCTGGTGGTGGCGACCTGGCTGTCGTCGATCGCGCCCGATGCCAGCACCGCGGCCTTGAGCTCGTTGATCGCCGCCACCAGGCTGGACTTGTCGGTGGTGGTGAGGTTGGCGAGATTGCCGGCCTTGGCGCGGACGTCGTTGAACTCCTGCGCGACGCGGATGACCAGGCTTTCGATGCGAGTGGCCAGACTCATGGGTTCTCCTTCGGGGTTCGGGACGGCCAGCGGGGATCAGCGCAGCCAGGGGCTGCGGATCACACGCCGGCCGGTGTTTCGGGTTGCAGAAACAGGAAGGCCACCGCGTGGGGTGGCCTCGTTGATGGATTCGGTGGTTGTTTCAAGGGCTGGCAGACTGTCCAGCCCCAGTTGCCGCTCCAGTTCGCGCCAGTGGCGTTCCTCGAAGCGGTCGAGCCCCGAGGCCGCAGCGGCGGCGCGGGCGTACACGTAGCAGTCCAGCGCTTCGTTGCGCTCGCGCACCTTCTGCCACTCCCGCACCGGAAAGCCATTCCTGTCGCGGCGGGTGATCAGTTGCTCGGCGCAGAGCTGCTGGATGAACTCGGCGTCGATCTTGGGCAGGTGGACGAAACCGGCCGGGTAGGTCACCGTCACGCCGTCGTCGGCCACCTCCGCGCTCTGGCGCAGGTGGTTGTAGAACTCTAACTTGGCGAGCCCCACCGCGACCGCATACACCTTGATGCCCCGGCGCAGCTTCTTGCCCGCCTGCGAGACATCGACCGCCGTCGGTGTGCCGATCAGGGCTGCGCCCCCCATCGAACCCGTCCGCACGCCCTTGACCGCCATCACCCGCGCGTCGCGGTAGGCGCGCACGAAGGCATAGGCCTCCTGGGTCGCAAAGCCGGTGTCCAGCGCCAAGCGGGCCAGCGGCATGGCCGCGCCCGAGGCATGGGTCCAGGTCTCGGCGAGCATCCCGCCCAGCGCCTTCCACACCGCATCCCGTGCGGTGTCGCCCATCAGCACCCGGTGCTCGATGAGCCAGGCCTCCTTGCCGCGCCCGAAGGCCCAGACCGAGACCTCGATGCGGTCCTTCTGCACGTCGGCGCCGGCGGTGAGCAGCAGGCCGCCTGCGGGAATGGTGCCGATGGCATAGTCCTCGCGGCGCTCCAGCAGGCGTTGCCAGTCGGGCGCTTCGCCCTCCTCGACCCAGGTCTCGCCGAGCTCGGTGTTCTTGAAAGTCTTGATGGCAGCGGCCGATCCCGACTCTTTACTGACGGCAGCTTCCCACGCAGCGGCGATCTCGCACCAGGCGCGCCAGCCCAGCGGGCTGTACAGCGACGACAGATGAAACCCCGCCGTCTTGCCCGAGCCTTCCGCCGTCGCGCGCCACTCGCCGTGCTCCAGCATCCAGGTCTTGTGGTGCTCGGCGATCGCCGTCTCGCATGATTCGCACACATACGCCGCCGTCTCGGGCCGGCCCTTCTCCCAACGCAGTTGCTCGAAGCGCAGCCACTGCCGGTGCGAGCAATGCGGACACGGCACGAAGTAGCGACGCTGGTCGCTGGCCTCGTATTCGCGCTCGATGGCCGAGGCACCCGCGATCGTCGGCGTCGAGACGATGAAGATCTTGCGCCGCGCGAACGTGCGTGTACGGGCTTCGGCCAGCGAGATCGCATCGCCTTCACCCTCGACGTCCAACGGATAGCCGTCGACCTCGTCGAGGAACAGATACCGCACCGGCATCGAGCGCAGCCCGACGGCGCTGTTCGCGCCGGTCATCACCAGCACGCCACCCCGGAACTCCTTGGCCAGGATGGTGTTGCCCGAGTCGCGGCTTCTCGCCGGGGCGATGAGTTCGCAGAGCACCGGCGACTCCTCGATCAGCGGGTCGATCCGCTGCTTGGAGTTGCGCTTGGCCATCTCCACGGTGGGCCACACCGCCATCATCGGCCCGGGGGCGTGGTGGATCACGTAGCCGATCCAGTTCGAGCCGGTCTCGGTCGCGCCCACCTGCGCGCCCTTCATGAACACCACGCGCTCGATGGGCGAGGTCGGCGACAGGCAGTCCATGATCGCCTTCAGATACGGCGTGCGCGCGGTGCGCCAGCGCCCCGGCTCGCTCGAGGCCTTGCTCGACAGCACCCGGTGACGGTCGGCCCATTCGGAGACGGTGAGCAGCGGGTCCGGCGTGAGGCCCTCGCGCCAAGCGCGCTCGATGACGTCCCAGCCCTCATAGGCGAACTCGTCCATCAATCGACCCGAACCTTGAGTTCCCCGAGCTCGGCGAGGTGCTCGCGCACGGCGGCATCCAGGGCCACGTGCAGGGTGTGAGCCTCCACGCCGAGCCGGGCCGCCATCTGCGCCGAGATCCGCGCCGGCCAGTTGAGCCAAGCGTCGCGCTCGGTGCGGGCGAGCTTGAACACATGCGCGATGGCCTGGTGGCGATCGACCAGTTCGCCCTTGAGGCGGGCCAGCCGCACCTTGTTGGTCTGCGCCTTGACCACCTCGTTGACCGTGCGCGCCTGCACGAGCGTGGTGCCGCCCGCGGGCAGCCCGGCGGCGAGGTTCGGGGCCGGATCCTCCGCCACCCGCACCTTCACGGTCCGGGAGCCCGTTCCCGCCTTCGGCGGCTCGGAGTTCCGGGTCCAGTCGCGGTCGGCCCGGTCTGGGTCGATGGTGCCGTCCGCCTCGGGCGTGATGCGTCCGGTGCGGATGGCCTTGTGTACGGCGGTGTCCGATACCCCACGGTGGCGGGCGTAGGCGCGAATCGAGATGCCCATGGCCCTCTTCGATCCATTCATCGTCAGTTCTTGGCCAACACCCGCAGAAAACGCTTGGCTTCACGGGCGAACAGCGCGTTCATCACGTCACCCCGAACCACCCGATCGAAAGGACGCCCGATGAACCCCCACACCCCCGACCTTCTCGCCACCAAGCTCGCCGAGGCAGCGTTGACGGTGCTGGTGCGCACTTGCCGCAAGGAGGTGGCCGCCGCCAGCCGCGACGAGCTCGAAGCCGCCTGCGCCGCGATGCGCGCCAAGGCCCGGCCGGTCATCGACCGCTTGTTTGACGACGCAAGGGCTGCGCCCTGGGTCGGCGAGATGGCCTTCCACGCCGCCGCGCTCGAACTGGCGCAGGCCGGCATCTCGGTGTTGCGCAAGGTCTGACGAGCAATGCGAAGCCAAGCAAGAACGCTTGGCTTCTCACGCGAACAGCGCGTTCATCACCTCACCCAATCACCACGCACCAAGGAGCAGACCATGACCCTGCGCATCCGCCAACCCCAGGTCACCGACACCAACGGAAACGCCCTCGGCACCCGCCTGATCCGAATCGAGTTCGACGAGCAAGGCCCAGCGACCGTGATGCACGACGGCCAGCGTTACGACTTCACCGGCAAGACCGGCACCCACCTCAAAACCGGCTTGGCGGTGCGCGAGATGGCCACCGCGCGCGATGCGCGCCTGTGGATCAGCCTCGATGGCGAGCACCTGTGGGAAGACTGACTCGCGCCGATCCATCCCTATCCAGGAGCAGACCATGAGCACCATCACCCTGACCCCCGCCCAGCACGCGATCCTGGCCCATGCGCTCGAGCACAGCGACGGCCGAATCGACTGGTTCCCCGAGCACATCCAAGGCGGTGCCCGCCGCAAGGTGCTCGACGGCCTGGCCAACCGCGCCCTGATCGCCCGCCAGGGCGAGGTCTGGGTCGTTGCCGACGCAGGCTACGAGGCCTTGGGCGTGCCGCGCCCGGGTGTCCGCACCGCCCCGCGCCAGTCCTTCGTTGCGAAACTCGATGCGGTGATCGCCCGGGCCGAGCAGGCGCAGACGGCGCGCGACGAGGCCGACCTGGAGGCGGCGGTGAACGCCGCCGAAGCCACCTGGGCGCAGGATGCGCATCGCAGCGCCGAGCCCCGCCGCCCCCGCGCCGACAGCAAGCAGGCGCAGGTGATCGCGATGCTGCAGCGTCCCGAAGGCGCCACCCTCCGCCAGATCATGGACAGCACCGGCTGGCAGGCGCACACGGTGCGCGGCACCTTGGCCGGGGCGCTGAAGAAGAAACTGGGCCTGACGATCGTCTCCGAGAGATCCCCGGGCGGCGAGCGCGTCTACCGGCTTGCCTGAGTCGCGATGGGGCAGCACATCCCGCGCGGGCTGCCCTATCTGACCGGGTTCGTGATTCACTGCGCGATCGCCGACGAGTCGCTCGCCGCCTGATCGAAGGCCAGGCCATCCGCCTCGCGGGTGGCTTGCCGCCCCGTCCAGTCCTGCCAGCGCCGCACGATCACGTCCGCATACTTCGGATCGAGCTCGATCAGCCGCGCCTGCCGCCCTGACTTCTCGGCGGCGATGAGTGTCGTGCCCGAGCCACCGAACGGGTCCAGGACCACGTTGCCCGGGCGGCTCGAATTGCGAATCGCGCGCTCGACCAGTTCCACCGGCTTCATGGTCGGGTGCAGATCGTTCTTCGCTGGCTTCTTGATCTGCCAGACGTCGCCCTGGTCGCGGTCGCCGCACCAGTGGCGCGTCGCGCCTTCGGGCCAGCCGTAGAGGATCGGCTCGTACTGGCGCTGGTAGTCCGAGCGGCCCAGCGTGAAGGTGTTCTTGGCCCAGATGATGAAGGTCGACCAGTGCCCGCCGGCGGCGCGGAAGGCCGCTTGCAGCGTGTCCAGTTCGCTGGAGGACATGGCGACGTAGATCGCGCCTCGGGTGTGCGCCATGATCAGCGCCAGCGCATCAAAGAGGAAATCGTAGAAGCCTTCACCCAGCGCATCGTTGAGGATGGGGCGGTGTTTGCCGCGCAGCTTGTCCTTCGCGCTGTTGGCGTAGTTCACGTTGTAGGGCGGATCGGTGAAGACCATGTCCGCCCGTTCGCCGTCCGGAAACAGGCGCGCGTAGGCCTCGGCGGTGGTCGCGTCGCCGCACACCAGCCGGTGCGGCCCGAGTCGCCAGACGTCGCCCGGCCGGGAGACGGGTTCCTCGGGCACGTCGGGCGCGGCGTCGTCTTCCGTGCGGCCCTCGATCTGGGGTTCCTCATCGGCCAGCAGTTCTGCCAGTGCATCGGCGTCGAATCCGGTGAGATCGAGATCGAAGCCATCGTCCTGCAGCGCCTCCAGTTCGATGCGCAGCAGGGCATCGTCCCAGGTCGCCAGCTCCGCGAGCCGATTGTCGGCGAGCACCAAGGCGCGGCGCTGGGTCGGTGTGAGGTGGTCGAGCACCACCACCGGCACGGTGGCCAGGCCCAGTTTGCGCGCGGCGGCAAGCCGCCCGTGGCCCGCCACCAGCACGCCGTCGGCGCCGGTGAGAATGGGATTGACGAAGCCGAACTCGGCAATCGATGCGGCGATTCTCGCGATCTGCTCCTCCGAGTGCTGGCGGGCATTGCGCACGTAGGGCAGCAGCTTGTCGATCGGCCAGTGCTCGATGCGCTCGGCGAGCCAGTTCACTCTGCCGCCTCCGCCGTCTCGCCCAGCCGCTCGGCGGCGACTTCGGCGAAGGGCTGGCCGGTGGTCGAGAGCACAGGTTCCATGCCCGGGTGGTGCTGCAGCCAGCGGCGCAGCGCGACGTCCACGTACTCTGGAGCGAGTTCGATGGCGCGTACCGGGCGGCCGGTGAGTTGGCCGGCCAGCAGCGTGGTGCCCGAGCCCGCGAACGGCTCGAAGACGATCTCGCCCGCGTCGGTGTAGGCCTCGATGAAGAACTTCGGCAGGCCCAGCGGGAACACCGCCGGATGGTCGATACCCTCACCGATGCGGCCGCGCTGGCGCGTCACCTCGATGACCGAGTCCGGGATGCGGAAGTCCTGCGTCGGCAGCCCCGCGTGGCACCAGGCGCCGACCGTGCCGTCCTTGCCGCGCATCGCGGTGGACGATCCGTCGGCGCGCAGGTGCGTCTCGTGCCCGGCCCACTTGCAGGGCACGATCTTGTTCGGCTTGCGCGAGCGTCGGTTGAAGTGGAAGACGAACTCGTGGCGGGGCGCCAGCCGCCCGGCCCAGTCGCCGGGCACGGTCACCGACTGGTCCCACACGTACCAGCCAAAGCGCCGCCAGCCTTGAGTGCGCATCCATGCGATCCAGCCGTCCCAGTACGGCTGCCACTCGTTGTCGCGATGCACGAGCCCGAGGTTGACCAGGATTTGCGTGTCCTCGCGCAACGCGCCGCGAGCAGCGCCAAACACGCCTTGCATCAGCGCGTCCCAGTCCGCGATGCCGCCGGTGGTGTAGTCGCGCTGATTGGCATACGGCGGGCTGGTGAAGAGCAGGTGCGCCCGCTCGCCCTCGAGGAGGCGCGCGACGGCGACCGCGTCGCGGCTGTCGGCGCAGAGCAGCCGATGTTTGCCCAGCAGCCACAAGTCGCCGGGGCGCGTGACCGCCACCGCGGGCGGTGTGACGTCGTCCTCGTCCGCATTCGAGGACTCACTGCCCGCAGCCGCTTCATCTTCGGTGGCAGGGTCTTCAGTGATGCCGGCCAGCAGTTCCTCGATCTCTTCGCTGGAGAATCCGGTCAGACCCAAGTCGTAACCCGCCTCCGACAACTCGGCCAGTTCCAGCGAAAGCAGTTCCTCGTCCCATTGCGCCCAACTGACGGACCGGTTGGCGATCAGCCGAAAGGCCTTGATCTGAACATCGGAGAGTTCATCGGACAGAACTACCGGGACGGTCTTGAGGCCGAGCTTGCGCGCCGCCTTGAGCCGCAAATGCCCGTCCACCACTTCACCTGTGCTGCGGGCCACGACAGGAATCCGGAATCCAAACTCTACGATGGCCGCAGCCATCCGGTCGACCGCGTGATCGTTCTTGCGCGGGTTGCGCGCGTAGTCGATCAATCGCTCTATCGGCCAATGCTGCAGGTTTAGCTCAGATGCAACCAAGTCTCACCTCGGACAATGTGATGGATGACGTGGCGAGAAACGTCAAACTCGCGCGCCAAACGGATTTGCTCGCCACGCCTTCCCGAGTAGCGGCGGCGAATCTCTCGCACCGCACTGTCGGTGAGCGTGGTACGCGGGTGCCGTTGCCCTCGAAATACTGGAACATGGGCTGTGCCATGCACGAAGCTGTCGGCCACGTTCTGCGCATGCGTGGCCCAGCGCAAGTTGGTGATCGCGTTGTTGTGGCGATTGCCGTCGGAATGTGCGACTTCGTGCAGCGGGCTCGGCGGCGGGCCAAGAAAAGTCAGCGCAACCAAGCGATGGATGCCGGTCTTGAGTCCCTTCGCGCCAAGTTGTACGTACCAGTAGCCATATCCCGCCAGCCACGGCTTGAGTACATGACCGGTTCGCGTGTTGCGAACGGCGCCGAGACTGCAGACCTCGTAGCGGGTGTCGCCTGGAAACGGACGCCACTCGCCCCCTGTCGCCACGTCTGTCATCAGCGGTGATCGGCAGAGGTCTGTTCGTCGCATAAAAGGCCAGCGGCCCGGACGGGTGAAAGGAGGAAAGCCCCGTCACGGGCCGCGAGGGTCGCTGCTGCGTTGAAATGAGAAAACCCGCCGACGTTCAGACCGTGGGCGGGTTGTGTAATGCGTACTGAATGGTGGCGGGGTGCAAACCGCAAACCCTGCAAACCTCGGTTTGCAGTTTGACGCTAGGGCGATGCCGCGCTCGCGCCCCCCGCATCGCGCTTGGGCCAGGAAGGACCCATCGCTGCGCGGGCGGCTTCGTCGGGCGTCACCGCTGTCCAGAAGTTAGCCGAAATCCTACCCCCGAAACGGCGGATCTGTTGCAGGGGCCAAAGCCGCATTTCGCCGCCGATGCACGCGGATGCACGACCCCACCCGCCAAATCACGCCAAAACACTACGCCGTCAAGGCGACGCCGTTGAGGTGATCGGCCACCAAATGCAACGCCCGCTGCCACCGCCGCCAGGCCGTGGTGCGGTCGCAGCCAAAGCGCGCGCAGACGTCGCGCCAGCGGTGGCGCTCGGCGCGCATCCACACGAGGTGCCGTTCCTCTTCCTCCAGCCACTGCACCCAGCGCATGGCTTCGAGCATGCGCTCGATGGCCTCGGGACTGGGCGGGAAGCGCCGGATCGGGGCCTCGGCGCCAAGCGTCTCCCACGGCATGCGCCGAATCGCCGGCCAGGTGTTGAAGTAGCCCTGCACGCGCACGGACGGCAAGCGGTGGGCGGTGATGGCCGCCTCCCGGAAGCGTTCGTCCACACGCTCGACGGTCCACTCAGCCATGGCGCGCCTCCCGTGCACCGTAGAGCCGCTCGCCGATTCGGCGGATCAGCTCGCGCTCCACCCAGTCGAGCCGGTCGTCGTCGAGGCAGACGACGAGCAGGCGTTGCTCGCGCCAGCCGCGGCGCTTGACGGCCTCCACGTCCATCGGCTCGGGCTGCAGGCGCCCCAGCGGGCAGCGGTAGCGAGGAGTCGGGATGTCCATCTCACGCCTCCTGCGCCGCGTCGTGGAGCGGGAGGGCCCAGAGCAACAGCGCCAAGGCGTCGGCTTCGTTGTCGTCGGCGGGCTGATAGCCGCGCGCACGCATGACCACCATCATCTCGTCCTTGCTCGCATTGCCCTTGCCGGTGACGTGCTTCTTGATCGTGCCCACCGGCACGCCCTGGTAGGGGACGCCGTGGTGCTCGCACCAGGCCGTGAGCGTAGCGAGGAAGCCGCCGTAGGCGTGTGCGGCGTCGGTCGAGACGTGGCGGCGCACTTCCTCGAAGACCAGCGTGTCGATCCCTTCGGCGTGGGCCTTCAGTTCGGTGAGCCAGCGCTTGAAGCGCAGGAAACGCATGCCGCCGCCTTCGAAGCGCTGCGGCTTGAAGGATTGGCTGCCGCTGGTGATGCGGCCGGTGCGGTCGCGCAGCGCCCAGCCGGTGGTGGTGCCCAGGTCCAGGGCCAGGATCGTGGTGTGCATGGTGTCAGTCCTCGTTCGGTGGGGACTGACGCATCCGACGCACGATATCGATTACTCCCGTGAGGCGCGCGCACGCGCACGCGCGTAGAGACTTACGATGTACAGCGTCAGATGCGTCAGTCCGGCAGGGGGTCATGGGTGTTCAGTCGTCGGCATAGGGGGTGTAGGCGGGCTGCGTCGGGTGCTTGAGGCCCACGCCACGAAAGCCCCGGATGCCGGCGGCGTTGCGCCATTTCTCGACGCCGCGGGTGATCAAGAGGTCGGAGAAGCGGCGCTGCGAGCCGACGAACTCGCCAGCGGCCTCCGCCCACTGCTTCCAGTCGCTGAACAGTTCGGCCGTCAGCGACTTGGCATTGGCCTCGCGCACGCAGCGCTCGTCGAGCCAGCGGCCCAGCGCGTCCTCGGCTTCGAAGTACTCTTCGGTGGCGGCCACCACCTGCGGCGGCGGATCGAGCCGGCCCAGGCGCTGCCAGGCCAGGCAGCCCTCCAGCGCCCAGGCCAGGATCCCGTCGCGCTCGGCGAGCAACTTGTGCTGCAGGTGTTTGTCCCGCCGCTCGGGCGGCACGGTGATCGTGAAGGGGATCAGGTGCAGCCGGCGCTTCATGGCCTCGTCGATGTTGCGGATGGCGGGCTTGTGGTTGCCGGCGACGAAGAGCTTGAACTGCGGCCAGAACTCGAAGAAGTCTTGCCGCATGAACCGCGCCGAGATCTTGTCGCCGCCCGTGAGGCTCTTGACCTTGGACTCGGCCCAGCGCCGCCCTTGCTCGGTTTCGATCGCCGCTACGAAGCGCGCGCCGCGCAACCCCGCCATGTCGGTCGGATGGCGGTCGGTACGCGTCTCCATGAAGGTGTCCATTGGCGCGTTGGCGGCGTAGTCGCCCAGGATCGTGGCCAGGGTGTTGACGAACACCGATTTGCCGTTGGCGCCGGTGCCGTAGAGGAAGAACAGCGCGTGCTCCTGGGTGGAGCCGGTGAGCGCATAGCCCGCCATGCGCTGCAGATAGGCTTGCAGTGCCGCATCGCCGCCGGTCACTTCGGCGATGAACTGCCGCCAGGTCGGGCAGTCGCCGCCGGGCGTGGCGGTCGTGATCTTGGTCATGCGGTCGGCGCGGTCGTGCGCGCGCATGCGGCCCGTTCGGAGGTCGACCACACCGCCTGGGGTGTTGAGCAGCCAGGGATCGGCGTCCCACTCGGCGGTGGTCGCGGCATGACGTCGGTCTGCGCGAGCCAGGCGTTCGACGCCGCCGACGGTGCCGGAGGTGGCCAGCTTGGCCGCCAGCTTGGGGTTGTCGGCCTGGAGGGCCGCGTGTCGGCAGACACCGCGGATCAAGTCGGTGGCCGCCAGCGTCTCCTCGTTGCGCCAGCGCCGACCGTCCCACACCAACCAGCGGCCCCAGGCCGCCACGTAGCGCCAGTCGCGGTGGTAGCGCCGGGTGAAGGCCAGCGCCAGGGCATCTTCGGTGCCCCACACCGATTCATCCGCGCCGATCACCGGCTCGCCGGGGTCCGCAATGTCATGCACCTGCACACGCGGACCGTGGGCGAGGAAGGCCGCGACGTCGAAGCCCTCCATCACGGCGTCCGCCGCGTCCCAGCCGTCCGCCGCTTCCTCGGGCGGGTACAGGATGTGGCAGGTCTTCGCGCCCGCCGACAGAATCGCCTGGGCCGCCTGCACGGCGTACTCCCAGCCCGGCTTGTCGCGGTCAGGCCAGATCAGTACGGTCTTACCCTTCAGCGGCGACCAGTCGGTCTTGTCCACGGGCGCATTCGCCCCGTGCATCGCGGTGGTGGCGCACACGCCGGCGTCGATCAAGGCCTGGGCGCATTTCTCGCCCTCGACCAGCACGACCTGGGCGGCGTCCTGGATCCCCGGCTGGTTGTACAGCGGCCGCGGCTCGGGCGGGGCCATCTTGCGCCGTTTGGCGTCCCAGGGCCGGAACTCCTTCTTGCGCCCGGGCGGGTCGTAGCGGTAGACGACGGCGATGAGCTGCCCTTGTGCGTCGAGGTAGTCCCACTTGGCGGTGGCCGGGCCGAGGTCGTCGATCGAGGCCTTCTTGGCCGCCTTGCGCGGCGGTGCCGTGGGCGCTCGGCCGACGAGGTCCTCGGCCAGGTCGAGGACGCGGGCGAAGTCGCCGTGCACGTCCACGCCGTAGTGGCCGCCGATCAGGTGGAACACATCGCCACCATCGCCGGTGGCGCGGTCGGTCCACAGTCCCGCCTTGTCGCCGTCGAGCACGACTTCCAGGCTGTCGCCGGGGCTGCCCAGCACGTCGCCGATGAGGAACTTGCCTCGCCGCTTCTTTCCAGCGGGAAACAGGGTGAACAGCACCGACTCCAGCCTCGCGAGCAGCGCGGCGCGCACGGCCTCGCGGCGTTCGGACGCCGGGATCTCGGGCGCGGGTGCGGTGTCATTGAAGTCCAGCATCCGACTCCTCCTCGTGCCCTGCGTCGGCCGTGAGCAGGGCTTGACGTTCCTCCATCCACGCCATCAGTTCGGAGAGCTTGAAACGCAGCAGCTTGCCCACCCGGTAGTGCGGCAGGCGCAGACGCCGGCGCTCCTTCGCGTGCGTGAGCCAGTAGAGCGGCAGATTCAGCGTCAGCGCCGCCTCGCGTGCGTCGATCAGGCGCTCCCCGAGCACCGGGTGCAGTGGTGTCTCGTTCATGCCGCAGCCCTCCAACACCGGTCCTGCCAAGGGCACATCCGGCATTCGACGTGAGTGGGATCGGCAAACGCCCGCGGCAGCAACTCGCCCGCCTCGAGCGCGGTGATCACCTTCACCGCCCGGTCGGACATGCGCTGCGCAAGCCCTGCATCGAAGGGCACCCGCTCGGCGTAGAGCTCCATCGTGTCGGCGTTCACCGCGGTGAACAGCGCCGGGTGTTCGTGCAGGCCCAGATAAGCCTGGTAGACGGCCACCTGCGCGGCGTAGATCGGCTTGGCCACGGCCAGGCGGTGCTTCTCGAGCTCGCGCCAGGACTTCGCGCTCAAGCACTTGTTCTCCCACAGCGCCGGATAGCCAAAGCCCGGGCCGAGATCCGGCCCGGCGACGAGGACGCCATCGACATGCCCCTGCAAGCGGCCGTCCAGCGCCGAGAAACCGAAGGGCTCGCCCGCGTCGTCGCGCGTGCGCAGGTCGAAGCCTGCGGCGCGCAGCCAGGTAGCCATGCAGTCCTCGATCACATGGCCGCGCTCGAACACGCGCAGCAGACGGCCGTCGGTCTCGCGGCCCGGATCGACCGGCGCATCCGCGAACTCGTACTGCAACGCGCGCTCGCACGCGGCCCCCAGGCGTGAGGCGCCGAGGTAGGTGCGGCGCGGCTGCGCTGCGCGAGCTTGCTGCATGGCCGCGTCGATCCGCGCCGTGAGCTGACCCGAGAAGCTCCTGGAGGCGTTGAAGTCCATCATCGCCGCGCCTCCTTCTGTGCCGCGTTTGAAGTCGCCTTTGAGGCCGACTCCGGCTCCTCCCACGGCAGGTCGTCTTCCAGGTCCGCGAAGGGGTCGGACACGGGGTCTTTGAGTCCCCGCACCGGTGGGTACTTGCTCGCCTCGTGGTGCGCGACCATCGCCTCGGTGTAGCCGGTGACGATGGCGTCGATGACCTGCAGCGCCTCGGCCTCGGAATACGCCCCGAGTGGCTTCTCGAAGCCGATCTCGCTGGCCGCCTCACCAAAGGCCTTGAGGCACTTTCGCATCGCGGCCAGTTCGACATCAGACGGATCGATCATCGCGACCTCCCCGAGGGGTGGACGTCCGTCCCGCACCCGCAGCCACTGGCCGTAGAGCGCGTGAAACGCCTGCTGGCAGCGCCGCGAGCAAAACACCCAGTCCATCGGATAACGCCGGGCGTCGCCCACCGGATGCCGAAGGTCCGCGTGGCCGTAGCCGCGCGCCTGTCGTTTGCAGACCCAGCACTTCACCGGCCCTCCTCTCACTGCGCCCAGGCCGGCTTGCCCGGCACGGCGGTGCGTTGCGGGGCGGCAGGCGCGGGCATCGCATGGGGCGGAACCACCGCCGCTGGCGCGCCGGAGGAGCCGCTGCCCGGGGTCTTGGGCGGCACGCCCATCAGCCGGGCGTAGTCCGGGTGGTCGGGCTCGACGGCGCTCTTGACGACGTTCTTCAGTTCCCCGCGGCCGTCCTTCTCGACGTCGATGCGGGCGAGGAACTCGATGCCGTCGAGCTCGTGGAAGCCCTGGATGCGCCGCGCGGCGGCGGCCTGCGGGCCGTTGTCCTGGGGATGGACGTTGCGGGCGCTGTTGAGGATCGCGCGCACGAAGCTGCGGCCCATCTGGCCCCAGGCCGGGCCCTTCGGGGAATGCAGGCCGATGTTGCTCCAAAGCTTGCGCCGGGCGTACTCGCCTTCCAGCACCACGAACTCGCAGGCCAGATACACCGCGCCGGTCTCAAAGCTCTGCGTGGCCCAGCCGCCCGTCCAGCCCTGCGCCGGGTCGTCGTAGCCCCCGGGCTTGATCGTCATGCGCACGCGGGCGAGCGTGCCCTTGGGGATGAGGTCGAAGCTTTGCTGTTGTTCGGCGTCGTTGAAGTCGTTCCAAGCGGTCATGGCGGATCACTCCTTGAATGCGTTGAGGTCGGTTGAATGCGACAAAGCGCTGGCGTGTGCTGCGGCAGTGCGGCCGAGGCACTTGGCAATGAGCTTTCCGAGGTGGGGTTCTTCGATGGGGGCAAGCCGTCCCGAGCGGTCCTTGCTCGGGAAGCCCCAGGGGTTGTCCGCGCCGGTGACGAACGCGCGGTATGGCGTGCCGTCGTCGGCCTTCAAGATGGCCAGCGTGATGACTTCATCGAGCACACCAGGCAGCTCGGCCGAGGTCTTGGCGCCTTCGAGCTGCAGCTGGTAGATGCGGCGGTTGAAATCGTCCAGCTTCTCTTCCAGGATGCAGACGTAGATGACGTGCTTGTCCCTCACGTGCTGCAGGTGCGTGAGGGCGCCGATCATCTCGGTGCCGAGCAAGCCATAAGCGCCCCGGGTGTCGGGCTTGCCGGTCTTCTCGGAGAATGCGGCCGGCTGGGTCTTGCACCAGGCCAGGCACATCCGCGAGAGCACGGTCAAGGAATCGACGAAGTAGGTGTCGTACTTGGCCAGCTGCGCCGGGTCGCCGTACTTCTGGCAGACGTGATCAAAGTGGGCCTGCGAGAAGGCCTGCTCGGGTGTGGCGCTCGGGCTGGGTCCTGCCAGGAACACCACCAGGTCCTTGAACTCCGGCCAGGTGCGCGGGCGCAGGGTGTCACCGCCCCAGTCGAGGATGGACAGATCGCCGGCCTCGGTGTCCACCAGTAAGGTGCGTTCGGCATCGAGCGTGCGGATCTGGGAGGTCTTGCCCACCCCGGGCGCACCGACGAGGGCGACCTTGGCGCAGCGTTTTTCGACGAGTCTTTCGTTGGCCGTCACGATAGGCAATGGCATGGCCGACTCCTCATTCGAACGAGACGACCGTGAAGCGGCCGAAGGTGGGACGGAAGTCACCCACGCCGATGAGTCGGCCTGCCATGTCCAGGCTGTCCTTGATCCAGGCACGGTCGAGGTATTCGGGCAGCACCACCATCAGATCGAACTCGGCGCGCCAACCCGCACGCATGGCAGGCCGCACCCGATTGACGCCCGCGCGTTGCACCACCACGCGGCGGCGGTCTTCGTAATCCCAGCGGTCGGTCCCCAGGCTGGCCAGGTGGGTGAGCGAAACCACGCCGGCCTTGGTGATGTCCTGCGCCGATTTGCGTGGACTCCTGGGGTCCTGCTTGAACTTGGCCGCACCGATCAGCGCCTGTCGCAGATACTCCCCGGGCAGGCACAACTGGCCCTGGTTGTCGCGATAGACGTAGCTCTCGATGTCGTCGGTTTTTTTGGCGGCGCTGTTCTTGGTGGCCTTGGCCTTGGCGTCGACGGCCTCGCAGTTCCAGCGGTGGAACAACAAGTCCGCCACGCCTTCGATGACGACACGGACGCTGTACGGCGCCCCCGTCAGGACCGCCGACTCGGCACCGTTGCCGAGCGCATCCTCGTTTCTCAAAAGGGTTTTCATCGTCGAATCTCCAGAAATCGAAAGTTCCTTGCCACATCGGGCCCAGCCTTGCCTAGCCACGCCAAGCCAGTCCGAACCGAGCCCAGTCACAGTTCGCTTGGGCCTTGCCGCGGCTTGCCCCGCCATGCCATGCCACAGCGCGCCGAGCACAACCCGGCCATTGGCTTGCCAAGATCAAGGACGTCACGAGGATGAAGGGGCGTCATCACGCCACCTCCTTCAGCCGCTCGGCGACACGGGGCGGAATCGAATTCCGGCCCTTCTCTTTCACTTTCAGTTCGGTGGGCATGGTTCAGTCCTCCGAGGTCAAGGTCAGCCGAAACGTCGGCTTGCCGGGCTTGACGGTGCGCGCCGGCTCGAACTGCGCGCGCAGCGCCGCGGGCCAGTGGTTGAAGCGGGACTCGGACACCGAGTACTCGACATCGAGGTAGTCCTCGACGCGCTCGCCGGCGGCGGCGATGCGGCCGGCAATGGCGGCCAGTTGCGCCTGGTCCCAGGCCACGCGTTTCGGGACATCGACGGTCACGCGCAGTGCGCCGTCGGTGAGATGCACGACGCCGAAGTCCTTGCCGGCCTCGAGGCGTGCAGCACGGGCCTGCTCGCCGTAGGCGGCCTCCAGCGCCGCATCGAACTTCGCGCGGGCCTGCTTGAGCCAGGCGAGCGCTTCGTCGAGGTTGCGGCTGATCTGCGCCTTCTGGGCGGGCGGCAGCGCGGCCAGCTGGCCGACGGACATCGCGGCGATGTCGGCGGGGTAGAGGGTCAAATCGCTCATCGCATCCCCCTTCAGCGCGCCGCGCGCTCGGAGGTCGAGTCGTGCAGGGCGCCACGCTCGAACTCGATGACCGACTCCAGGGGGTAGCTGACGCGCTTGGACAGCTTCAGGTAGCGCGGGCCGCGCCCTTCGCTGCGCCAGCGCTGCAGGGTCTTGGGGCTCAGGCCCCAGCGCTGCGCGAGCTCGTTTTCGTTGAGGACCCGGCGATCGCCGGGATTGAGGGCCTCGATCGCCGGAACGGGCGATCGGGCGACGGGGTAGGCCGTTGTCGGCATGCAAGCCTCCTATGACGCGGTTGAGGAATCGGTGGCGTCATTTCAGGCGTGCGATGGCGAACCTTGGAGGGACCGAATGGCGAACCGGTGAGGAACTTCGGGTTCGCCAATCGACCGGGCGATCAAAAAGAACGGCGGGCACGAGGCCCGCCGTGGCAGGGAAGGCGTACCGCGTCAATCCGTGAGCGTCTGCACCACAAAGCCCAGCGCGCGGCGCTGCTCGTTCCAGTCGCGCGGCAGCAGCTCGTGCCGCCCCCGCAGGGTCTGCAGGTTCAACGGCCGCGGCTGACGGCCTTCGAGGATGGCCTCGACGATGTCGGGCGCCAGCATGGTGAGACGCAGCACCTCTGCCACCCAGCCGGGCTCCAGCTTCAACGCCCTCGCAAGATCGGTGGCCGTGGGGTAGCGCCCCTCGTCAAGCAGACGCTTCCAGTAAAAGGCCTTGCCCAAGGTCTTGATCATCGGAACATCGAGCCCGCCCGAGGCGCGCGAGGCCTCTGCGGGGGTGGGCGGGATCAGCAGCTTGCGGTTCTGACGGCGCTTGATCTTGAGCGGCACCAGGGTCACGCGTTGCTGACCACTCACGTAGCTGCGGGCATCGGCCCCGACCTCGATGCGGACGGTGAGGAGGCGCGGGTTGCCAGCGCCTGTGTTGCGCTGGGCGGTCATGCACAGGCCTCCTCGGGCTCGGCGCGAGCCTCCTCGACGAGAGGATGTGCCGCGATGTCCGGGCCGAGCCCGATCCATCCGTCCTCGCGCCACAGGATGTCGATGCCGTGCTCGTGCATCTGCACGCGCTCGATCAGCAGCCTCGTGAGACGCTGCTGTTCGGACGGGAACAACTGCTCCCACACAGCCCCGATGCGGCGCATCGCGACGACCACCTGTGCTTCGTCGAGCGCGGCTCCCGCCGGGTGTCGCTGACACGCACGCCAGGTGCCGATCAGCACCTCCGGCGCCGAGAGCGCCGCGTGGATCTGCGCCAGCACCGCGTTCTCGATCTCGGCCGCGGGCAGGTGCCCGACATCGACCGCATCGGACGACAGCGTCGCACCGGCGTTACGGCGCTTGTGCAGGTAGGGCACGTAGTAGCGATACATGCGCCCGTTCTTCTTCTTGACGAAGGTGTGCAACATGCGCTGGCCATCGGGCGCGAACAGCAGCCCCGCGAGCAGCGCCGGGTGTTGGGCCCGGTGTTCACGCGGCGCCTGCTTGCGGCGCGCGATGAACGCGTGCACGGCGTCCCACAGGTCTTGCGGCACGATCGCTTCGTGTTGGCCGGGATACCACGTGCCGTGGTTGCGGATCTCACCCAGGTAGATGCGGTTGCGCAGCAGCGCGAAGATGTATTGCTGGTCGATGGGTCGGCCCGTGCGCTGGCGCCCGCCTTGGGTCACCCAGGCCTTGGTGGTGTGCCCCTCGACCGCCATCTCCCGCACCAGCCGTGCAGCCGAGCCATGCTCGGCGTAGCGCCGGAAGATGTCACGCACGAGAGCGGCCTCGCGCTCGTTGACGACGAGCTTGCGATCGACGACGTCATAGCCCAGCGGCGGCATGCCGCCCATCCACATGCCCTTGGCCTTGGAGGCGGCGATCTTGTCGCGGATGCGCTCGCCGGTGACCTCGCGCTCGAATTGGGCGAAGGACAGCAGGATGTTGAGCGTGAGCCGCCCCATCGAGGTGGTGGTGTTGAACTGCTGCGTGACCGCCACGAAAGAGACGCCGTTGCGGTCGAACACCTCCACCAGCTTGGCGAAATCGGCCAGGCTGCGTGTGAGGCGGTCGATCTTGTAGACGACCACGATGTCGATCCTGCCGGCCTCGATGTCGGCCAGCAGCCGCTCGAGCGCCGGGCGGTCGAGGTTGCCGCCGGAGTAGCCGCCGTCGTCATAGCCGTCTTCGACGGCGATCCAGCCCTCGTGGCGTTGGCTGGCGATGAAGGCCAGCCCCGCGTCGCGTTGGGCCTCCAGGCTGTTGTACTCCTGGTCCAGTCCCTCGTCGGTGGACTTGCGCGTGTAGACCGCGCAGCGTCGTTTCGGCATCACTGGATGTGGGGCCTGGATGGACGAGGTGGGCACGGGCCGTGGCGATCTCATGCCATCTCCTTCTGGCCATCCTTGGCCTTCAAGCCGAAGAACGCGGGTCCCGACCACGGCGTGCCGGTGATGTGGCGGGCAATCGCCGTCAGGCTCTTGAACCGCTGCCCCTGATACTCGAAGTCATTGGGCCCGCGCACCAGCACCCGGTGCTCGACGTCGTCGAAGAACCGCGTGAGCACGGTGCCCGGTAGCAGCCGACTCGCGTCGCGGCGCAGTTGGCGCGGCAGGATGCCCGTCTCACCGATCTCCTCGAGCTTGCGGCGGGTCGCGGGCTTCAATCCGCCGAAGGCGCGCTCCTGGATTCGGTAGGCGAGCCGGCTTTCCAGCCAGGTGCGGTGGTGATGCTTCGGGCGCTCATCGAAATACTCGTCCCACAACGCCCAGAGGTCCTCCATGGACAAATCGGGTAGCTGGGCGATACGGGCGGCGACGGTGGCCGGGTCTGCAGGGCGTGCGTGTGTCGTCATCAGCGAACTCCTTGGTGGTCATCGGGGTTCGCATTCACGCGCTCCTGGCCGACGAAGCCAAGGTCAACTTCGTCTCTGGTGCCCAGGGCAGGAACTGCGCCGCGGGCGCGCAGCCGAAGAACGGCGCAGGCCAGCAGGTCGACGATCTCTTGGTGCGCGTGCCGAGGCCGGTCAGCCCCGCGGGACGGGAAGAAGGGTTCGTGTTCGAGCATGGCAGGCGTTTCGATGGAAAACGCCGCTCATGCTAGAAATCGAAGGCACTTCGCGTAACGGGTTTGGGCGGGGGTGGGCGGTCTTGCGCTGATTGGTGCGTCGAATCTGACAACACCTATTGAATGGGGACTATGCAACTGCGATTGTGGACGTCAGAACAACAGCCTGGCTATGTCGCTGGCTGCATTCAGTCCACCACGCCAATCGCTGCCACTCTTGGGCAGCGTATAGGTGTATCTGTCGTCGCCCTGGAAGACGACTTTGAAGTGCTTTCCGTCTTCCGAGATGGAGAAACCCATGTCCTCCAACTCGCGTCTCATTTTCGCGTCGATGGTGCTCATTCCCCGGAGCAGTTTCTTCAGTTTCTCTCGACGACCTTCGAGGGGGTTGTCGTCAAGTCTGTTCGTTTCGAGGAGTGCCGTCAGCACATGCTGACGGCGACTGTCCTGCGGGACCCGCATGGCGGCGTCTTCGATCACCTCGAGGAGTATGCTGAGGACCTCGTTCGGATACAGATCTCGCTCCCGACCAAGCCTGAGCAGGCCACCACTCGCGGTCCCTGCACGCGCCTCATGCACCCGGAGTTCGTTGCGTAGGCGTTGGATCTCCCTTTCGGCATCTTCGAGGCGCTGGTTCTTGGCCTCGATCTCTTGGTCGAATGTCTTGACGTAATCGTCGATCTCCTTGGAACCCGAGGCCTTGAGCGACTGGATGGCCTGTCGGGACGCGGTCTCGCGGACGTAGGCCCAAGTGCACCGGGCGATCGGACGTCGATTCAGTAACGCAGCCCGGACTTCGTCTTTGATGGCGCGCGCCAGATGACCCGGTGTCGAATAATCGCCGCCCAGGAAGAAGACTCGACGCCCGCCACCCTCTGGCCAGTAAATGCCGATCGTGCCGCCATAGACGTTCTCAGAATCGACTTCGAGTTGCAGGCGCACGGAAAACGACCTGTTGGGCTCGACAACGACATGGGCCATGCCGGACAGTTCTGCAGCGAGACGATCGACGTCGAGGATGTAGCCGCCTTGAAACCGTGCACTGACGTAGACGATAGGCAGTCTGCAGCCCGCATCGCCGCGAATCAGCTTGGCGGCAAGCTCGATGTCGGTGTTGGTGAGAAAGTGCGCTTTATTGCTAATCGACAGAGGTCCATCTGCTGCTCCGCCAAGGGATTCCAGCACGGTCCTCACCACGACAGGCTTCTTCGCCGACGGCAGCCGAGCCGCGGCGTGCTGAGACTCGCATTCGACGCGGATGCCCACCCACGCGTCGGACGACGTTCTCGAAAACACAACCGTCGTCAGCCACTCCAGATCATCGTCGTGCCTGCTGTAGCGGATGCCTGCGAGATCGACGTCGGGAGAGCTTGCGACGAGTGACTGAACTTTCTCGTTGCCGTTCTCGACATGCACCTCCTCTTTCTGTGGCAGTTCCCGAAGCATTTCGGCAGACAAGCCAGTATGCGGAGAACCAGATATCCAGGTCATCATCGCCCGGAGGAAGTCCGATGTGGTTCGTTCTGAGGCGACGGGAAATTCGGTGGCAAATGAAAGCATGGTGGTCCCTCCAGAGCGATGGCTACACGGCGGACTATCGCCAATTCACGGCGTCAGGAGTATCGTCATCCTGCCACGCCCGATCCCAAGCGCGTGGCTCAGCGCTTTCCAACAGCAGCAGCGTGAGGACGCGATCCTTCGCGCCGTAGCTGTGCTTGAACTCACGCAGCTTCATGTAGGGTGCCTCCTCCGGACACCAGATCGCAGCAGACATCTCGATGCCGTCCCAGGCCTGCACGACGCTCGCGTCGGCGGCGAGCGTGCCGGGTAACGGCTCTTGCGGATCGCCGGTGCGTCGGATGCGCGCCCGCGTCTTGACCGCGCTGCTGCTGCGCCATTCGTACTTCACGTAGCCGTTGTCCCAGTAGATCAGGATGGCGCGCTGCGAGGTGAACTTGATGAAGCGGATGCACAGCGCCTCGAACGAAACCTCAAAGCGCTGGGCGATGGCGCTCAAGACGTGCAGATCGATGCGCTGGTCCGAGATCCACTCGCGCAGCCGATCGCCGGGCATCAGCAAGTTGCTGGCGAAGTCGTCGGCCTCGCGCTCGATCAGGCGCATCGTCTCGTGGCCAGAGTGGACGCTGTCCTTGTCGCAGTGGAAACGCTGCTGCCGGTCGCGGTGCAGGACGAAGTGCCCGAGCTCGTGCGCGATGGTGAAGCGCTGGCGCTCGCGGCTGACCGTGCCGTTGTAGGCGATGCCCCAGACCTCAGGATCACTCGGGTCCCGCGCCAGCAAGCCCTCGAAGGCCTCGTCGTCGAACTGCACCGGGGGACGGATTTCGCGCACGCCCGCCCCGAAGGGCGTACTCGGCAGCATCTGCCGCACCAGGTCGAGATCGACGGCCTCGGGCACGTCCGCGCCATACCAAGCCCGCAACCAGTGGTGGACTTTGTTGGCGGCGATCGCGCCGTTGAGGGCCGGGGGCGTGTTCACCTTTTGCTTTCCGGCAGATCCTTGTCCGGGAAGATGATCTTCAGCGCTTGGCGCACCCGGTCCTTCTCAGCTTCGGTCATGCCGGCGTACGCCCGGAAGAAGGCCACATCCTCGGGGCTGGCCTCGGGGACCTGGGGCATGGGCTCACCCATGATGTCCTCCATCGTGACGCCCAACACCCTGGCCAGCGCCTGCACGCGCTCGGCCGAGGGGCGTTGGCCCTCCTTCATCTCCAGTTCCCAGATGTAAGCCTTGGTGCAGCCGACCGCGTCGGCCACCTGCTGCAGGGTCAATTTCTTCGCCTCGCGGAATCGCCGCAGGCGAGATCCAAACGCGGAAGCCATGGCGATGCCCCGTCTCGAATCACGGGAAGTGTTGGAATGCGATCCGACAGTATAGCCCTGTGATACCAAACGCCGCTAGATGTGCCATGCAGTTTGACAAGCGGATCAGGCCGGGACACAATCGCGCTGTATCACGCTGCTTTACTTTGGCGTGACACAAGTTCAGTCAGCCGTCGCCGGCCCGCGTGCCCGAAGCCTCGGTCAGCAGACCTCCGACGTCACCTCAAGGAAAGGACCGAGACGCGATGAAGAAGACCTATGTCGACGTGCTGCAGGCGCTGCCGCCGGATGAGACGCTGCACCAGTTTCTCGCCAGCCATGGGCTGGCGGTGCCGCCAGCGCTCGATGCACAGCCGCACGAGCCGCCGAACCGGGCCGTGATTGAAGCCATCATGACGTGGGGCGACACCTCGGCGCGCGACCGGCTGACGGCCGAGCTGGTGGCCAGCGTCGCGCTGGGTGATGCCGCGGGCGGCCAGGCGATGTTCGAGGCGGCGCTGTCCGATCCCGCCGTGGTGACGGGCCTGGCGTTGTGCCAGAGCGACCTGCATCGCTCGTTCTGGCTGTACGTGCGGCACCGGGCGCTGTTCGAACGCGCCAGCGATCTCGATTTCTGGGCGCACCACAGCGCCCAGGCGCAGCAATACGACTTGGGAGTGCGGCGCCCTGCGATCCCGACGGACGCCGCACTGGCCGGTCTGCGTCGAGCGATCTCGGCCTACTACCAGCGCGAGCGCCAGTGCGGCGAGGGCTGTGTGGCCTATCTCGTGCCCAGGAGCCCCGGCATCCACCTGCTGACGGTGCACGTCAAAGACCTGGCCGAGCTGCGCCTGGAGTTCGAGGGCGTGGTGTTGAAGCAGCGCGTGGGCAACCCGAACATCCACATGGTGTTGGAGTACGCCGAAGCCACGGGCGTGGTGCGCACCCTGGCGCGCGGCGGTCACAAGGTGCAGCAGATGCTGGTGGAGGCCTTCGCCGAGCATGTGCTCGGGGTGAAGGCCACGCCCGAGCGTATCAAGGCCCCGGCGCTGGACTTGTCGGCGCTGCGCACGGGCTTCGATGTGCCGGAGGTGTTCGAGGACGGCTTCTCGCTGGTGCAGCTGAAGTCGCTCACGCTGCTGAGTCCGGAGGGAGATCTGAAAATCGAGTGCACGGCCATGCAGGCCAGTCAGCACCGCTCGGTGCATGAACTGCTGCGCGATCAACTGCCGGGCCCGCTGGAAGGCCGCTGGGCGGTGCTGGCGGCTCAGATCAACCTGTACTACCCTCCCGAGCCAGGGCGCACCCGGGCGCGCGTGGTGCCCATCGAGGTCACGAGCCGCGGGCGGCTCAACCTGCACCAGTTCGATGCCAAGCTGCAAGCGCAGCTGGAGCGCTACCTGGTACGCATCGGCATCCTGCGCCCCGGCCAGACCTTGAGCGCACAGGAGGCACCCTTCGCCGCGGGCACGGTCAGGGCGACGACTCCCGAGGACGCGTGAGATGTCGGCACACGAGGGCTGGCAGTTCGTCTGCCGGCTGTTCGCCGCGGGCATGCCGGTGCTGCGCGCCACCCTGTCGCCGCGCGAGGTGGCGCTGCTGCCGCACCTGGGCCGCGCGATCCAGGCGGCCGTGACTGATCAATCTTGCGTGCTGTGCCCGCATTGTGCGCTGCATCGGGCGCCGGTGTTCGGCGACGGGCGCGGCGGACGCTTGTGCCGCTGCCCGGACTGCGGGCCGGTGCCGGTCTCGCCGCAGGACGGCGCAGCGCTGCGGTTGAACGAGGACTGGCTGCGCCAGAAGCTGCGCCTGGCCCTTGCGATCGACAGCCGCGACGGCATCGACGACCTTGGTGACGGCGTGTGGCGGCTGGGCGAATCCCGGCGCGCGCCGGTGCTGCTCGCACGCGACATCGTGAGGCTGTGGCAAGAACCAGCGCTGCTGGATCGGGTGCGCGTGACCGGTGGCGACGTTCGGGTGATTACACCCAAACCGCGCGAAACGCGCGGTGCGCCCTTCGGGCCGGGCGTGCAGTGGTGGGCGTTGGAAGATCGCTTCACCCTCTACGGTGGCGGCATCGCGCTCATCGGCCTGCCGGGTGAGCCGCCAGACCCGCAGGCCAGCGATCCAACGACGCCAGTGAAGGGGCCTTTCTCGGCGGATTTCCGCTGGGTCACGCTGCCCGACTGGCCGCACGGCCCGATCCGGCTGACCGAGGCTCAGGCAGCAGTGTTCGAGGCCCTGTGGTCGTTCAAGGGGGAGCCCCGCACCGCCGAACAGGTCATGCGGCGTGCCGGGCTCGACAGCGCCAAGCCCATCGACGTGTTCAAGGTCAAGACGCGCGACAAGGGCAAGCCGGAAGCCGAAGGGCCACTCGTTGCATACCGGGCCCTCGTCCAGGTCGTGCAGGGGCGCCCGGGGCTGTACTCGATGCCCTGTGCTGCAGCATTGAGCCCCGTGCAGGCTTGATGCCTTGCTCATCCAAGCACGATGGACAACCGATGGCAGTGACGCACGTGCAAGTCACTGGGCCACAAGGCCATTTGCGTGCGCTTCCGCAAAGAAGTTGGCGCGGATTTCGAGAGAAAAGAGGGCGAAAGAGAGTCGAACCGGGCGACTTCCGGCCACCCTGCCACTACCGCGTGGCACACGCGGAACGCCGCCAAACCCCGCATGGTGTCGCGGAACCCGCAAATGAAAACGCCCAACCGATGAGGGTTGGGCGTTAGGTATTGGTGGAGCGGAGGAGGATCGAACTCCCGACCTTCGCATTGCGAACGCGACGCTCTCCCAGCTGAGCTACCGCCCCGAAACGAGCGGCGAATATAGCAAAAAAGCGGGGGTCGGCATAGGCGGCTAGCGGCGGCGGGACCAGGCCAAGAGGCCGATGCCGGCGGCAACCATGGGCACGCACAGCCACTGCGCGGTGGACAGGCCGAGCGAGAGCACGCCGAAGATGCCGGGGTCGGGGGTGCGGAAGAATTCGGCGGCAAAGCGCAGCACGCCGTAGCCGATGAGGAAGACGGCCGAGGTGGCGCCGGCCGCGCTCGGCTTGGCGGCATAGAGCCAGAGGATGACGAACAGCAGCAGGCCTTCGCCCAT
The DNA here is from genome assembly GCF_003967275.1 of Sulfuritortus calidifontis. Taxonomy (NCBI): domain Bacteria; kingdom Pseudomonadati; phylum Pseudomonadota; class Betaproteobacteria; order Nitrosomonadales; family Thiobacillaceae; genus Sulfuritortus; species Sulfuritortus calidifontis. Next base: position 2,341,879 of record NZ_AP018721.1, on the reverse strand, counting down.
GGCCTGGTAGAGCTGGGAGGGGTGGCGGGCGATGTCGTCGACGTGGGGGAAGACCATGGCCCAGGGCAGCTCGGGGTCGGCCGGCCGGCCCCAGAGCTCGCCGTTGATGAAGTTGCCGATGCGGCCGGCGGCCAGGCCCAGGGGCACCAGGGGGGCGACGAAGTCGGCGACGTTCCAGAAGCCGCGGCCGGTCTTGCGACCGAACCAGGCCAGGGCGACGAGCACGCCGAGAAAACCGCCGTGGAAGCTCATGCCGCCCCGCCATACGGCAATGATCTCGCCGGGGTGCTCCAGGTAGTAGCCGGGCTGGTAGAACAGCACTTCGCCCAGGCGACCGCCGACGACGACGCCGAGGATGCCGTAGAACAGCAGATCGTCCAGATCCTTGGCGCTCCAGGCCAGGTCCGGCCGGCGCCGAATCTGCCAGCGACCGAGCAGGATGAACAGGCCGAAGGCCAGCAGGTACATCAGGCCATACCAGTGGATGGCGACGGGGCCGAGCTGGAGGGCGACGGGGTCGAACTGGGGGTGGATGAGCATGGTCTGCGCGGGGTTTGCGATTGGCAAAAATGAATCAGCCGGCCGATTATAGCCGTCCCCCGCCGGCCGATTCTGGCCAAATGTCTGAACGCCTATCTAGAATGAATTGAACATTGCCTGCCGGGCCGTCCGACCCGGCCAATAAATCGATAACGAAACGGGTGGAGGGGTGATGAAAAAATCGATGTCATGTTTGTTCGCGTTGTGTTTGGCGGTCGCGTCGGCCGCCGCCCGGGCCGAAGAGGCCGAGCCGTTGCGCTTCGGCGTGGTCAACCAGCGCAGCGTAGCCCTGACCGCGGAGGCGTGGAATCCGATTCTGACCTATGTCGGCCACAAGATCGGACGCCGTCTGGTGCTGAAGCTGGGCAAGACGGCGCCGGAAACCACGGCCATGACCGAGCGGGGCGAGCACGACCTGGCCTACAGCAACCACATGTTCAGCCCGGAGCGCGACAAGCTGGGCTACAGGGCCATCCTGCGCATTGCGGGCGAGCCGATCCGGGGGCTGATCGTGGTCCTGGAAGATAGCCCGATTCGCACGCTCAAGCAGCTTCAGGGGCATACGGTGGCGTCGCCTTCCCGGGATGCGCCGATCGCCTATCAGGTGCCGATGGACCACCTGAAGCGGTCGGGCATCGACGTGCGGGTGGCGTTCGCCGGCAACCAGGAGGGGGCGATGGCGCAATTGCAGTTCGGCAAGGCGGCGGCCGCCACGGTCAATCAGAAGATTCTGGACAGCTATGCGGCTCGCGAGGGTTTGCGCTATCGGGTGCTGTGGGCCTCGCCGCCTTATCCGGATATCCCCATCGTGGCTCATCGTTCGTTGCCGCCCAAGCTGGTGGCGGCGATCCGCGAGGCCTTCATCGGCATGGACGAGGACCCGGAAGGCCGCAAGGCGTTGCGGGCCTGTGCCGATGCCCTGAGCCTGCGTCAACCTTGGTCTTTCGTTCAGGCGGATGACAGGGATTACGATGTGTACCGCCGTTTTTACGAGAAGTCCCTGGTAAAGGACTGACATGGTCCTGACCCGGCTTCGCGAATTCTGGGCGGGACGCGGCCTGCTGTTGCGGGTCGCCATCGGGCAGGGGCTGTTGTTGGCAGTTCTGGCCGTATCCATGTCCGCCCTGCTGGCCTACGGTCACCGCAAGGAGCTGGTCGAGGAGAGGCAGAACCGGGCGCATATGTTGATGCGGGTGTTGGCGCCCCTGGTGGCCGAGTACGCCGTGGTTGGCGACTATGCCAGCATCAAGCAGTTGCTCGAACGGCAGGCGACGGTCTATCCGGATGTCGGTCGCCTGCACTGGAGCCGGAACGGGACCGTGGCCGTGACCGTCGACCTGCCGCCATTGGATCATGTCACGCCGGCCTGGTTCCAGCGGCTGGTGGCGATTCCCTCTTTGCAGATGAGCGGCCCGGTGGCGATGGGCGGCGTGCATTATGGCGAGTTGCGCATCGCCTTCGATTCGGTACATACCGAGTACCATCTCTGGCAGGAAATCACCAACCAGGCCTGGCATATCTTCATCAGCGCGGCCCTGCTGCTTGGGGTCATGCTGCTGGTGGTGCGTTCCAATCTTCGGGTGCTGCGCGAGATCGCGCGCGCGGTCGACCGCTTCCGCCAGGGCGAATATGCCGTCCGCATCCGGCCGACAGGCGGTCGCGAGATGCGCCAGGCGGTCGACACCTTCAACAACATGGCCGACCGCATCCAGCAGCTGCTGGCCGACGTCTCGGACAGCCGGCGCAAGCTGCACGAGCAGCTGCATTTCATCGAAGAGCTGGTCGAGGCCCTGCCGGTGCCGATGTTCTACAAGAACCGCCAGGGCTACTACCTCGGCGTCAATGCCGCCTGGGAGAATTTTTTCGGGGTGAAGCGGTCGGAGATCATCGGCAAGACCGTCAATGAACTGTATCCCTGGCGGACGGAGATCGCCGCCATGCACGAACGCAAGGACGCCGAATTGTTCGCCCGTCCCGGCGTGCAGACCTACGAGATCAGCATCCACAATGGCCGCGGCGAGCCGCGCCTGGTGATGTACAACAAGACCACTCTGACCAATGCCGACGGCGAGGTCACCGGCCTGCTCGGTCTCATCACCGACCTGACCGATCTGCACGAGGCCGAGCAGAAGGCGCGCCAGGCCCTGGTCGACAAGGCGGCGGCGGAAAAGGCGAGCCAGGCCAAGAGCCTGTTCCTGGCCAATATGAGCCATGAAATTCGCACCCCGCTCAACGCCGTGCTCGGCCTGGCCCAGGTCGGCGTGCGCGGCAACAAGGGGCGCAAGGCGCGGGACACCTTCGGCCGCATCCTCGAGGCCGGGCAGCTGTTGCTGTCCGTGGTCAACGACGTGCTGGACTTCTCCAAGATCGAGGCGGGCAAGCTGACCATCGAGACCGCGCCGTTTTCCCTGGGCGAGACGATCGACCGCGTGGTCGAGATCAATGCCGCGCGCGCCTTCGCCAAGGGACTGGATTTCCGGGTGCGGGAGGCGGCGGACTTTCCCGAGGCGGTGGTTGGCGATGAGATGCACCTGGCGCAGATTCTGATCAACCTGCTGGGCAATGCGGTCAAATTCACCGATCGGGGCTGCATCAGCCTTGCCGTACGCCGTGCCGCGGGGACAGCCGGCCGGCCCGGTCTGCAGTTCGAGATCACCGACACCGGCATCGGCATGACTGAAGAGCAGATGGCTTCGCTGTTCCAGCCCTTCGAGCAGGCCGACGGCTCGACCACCCGCCGCTTCGGCGGTACCGGCCTCGGCCTCTCGATCAGCCATCGCCTGGCCCAGGCGATGGGGGGCGAGATCGGCGTCAGCAGCCAGCCGGGCCAGGGCTCGGTGTTCAGTCTCTGGCTGCCGCTGGAGATGGAGCCGCCGGCGCCGGCGCGGCCGCTCGGCTGGCTGCGCTTTGCCCTGGTTGGCTGCCCGGCAGAGGCCCAGGCCCTGCTGCAGGAAGAGTTGCGGGCCAAGGGCATCGAGGCGGCGGAGGTGGTGCCGGGGCAGGTGCTGGCGGAGCCGGCCTGGGATCTGATTCTGGTCGGGGGCGATGCCCTGGCCCAGCCCGAGATCGAGGCCATGGTCAATGGTGCCTTGCTGGCCGGGCGGCGTATCGCCGTGGTGGTGATGCCGGGTGCGATCCAGGTTCTGCCGGAGGCGCTGCAGGACCGGGTCACCCTGGTCGAACGGCCGGTTCGGGCCCGTCATTTGATCGCGGCCAGCCGGCGGCCGGTGCTGTCGCTTGCCGCGCCGGCCGCCAGGCTCGGTCGACGGCTGGCGGGCCTGCGCATCCTGGCGGCCGAGGACAACGAGGTCAACCAGATCGTGCTGGAAGAGATCATGGAGATGGAAGGCGCGCAGCTCACCCTGGCCGGCAATGGGCAAGAAGCGCTGGACCGGCTGCGGCAACTGGGGGCCGGCGCCTTCGATCTCGTGCTGACCGATGTCCAGATGCCGGTGATGGATGGCTACGGCCTGGCCCGCGAGGTGAGCCGGCGATTTCCGGACTTGCCGATCATCGGCCTGACCGCCCATGCCATGCCGGAGGAGCGTGAACGCTGCCTGGCCGCCGGTATGCGGGAGCATGTGGCCAAGCCAATCGACATCGAGGTCCTGGTGGCCGCCATCCTGCGCCTCCTGCCGCACCTGGCCGAGACCCGTGCCGCTGCGGCGGCCGTCGCCCGCCCGCCGGTGCAGGCCGAGCTGGCGCTCGATCCCGCCCCCCCGGTGGCGCCGGCCGACGGGGGGGCATCTGATGCGGTGTTGGCCGTGGTCGATTGGCCGGCCCTGGGCCAGTTCTTCAAGGGCCGCACGACAGCCATCGAGCGGGTGGTCGCCATGGCCCTGGCCAACAACGGCGAGGCCCCGGCCCGGTTGCGCGACTTGGCCGGCCAGGGCGACCTGCCCGCCCTGGCGAGCCTGGCCCACAAGCTCAAGGGCATGGGCGGCAGCCTGCGGGCGCCGCAGGTCCATGCCTTGGCCGCGAAGGCAGAGGCCAGCGCCCGGGCCGGCCAGACCGATGCCGCCGAACTGGCCCTGCAACTGGCCGAGGCCATGGAGGCCCTGCTGGCCGAGCTGGCCAGGTGGCGCGCCGGCCAGGGGTGAGCCCGGCAGTCAGGGGCGGTACAATGAGCCCTTTCGACGTATCGCCAGGTTGCCCCCATGCCCCAGTACCGTTCCCGCACCACCACCCACGGCCGCAACATGGCCGGCGCCCGCGCCCTCTGGCGTGCCACCGGCATGAAGGACGAGGATTTTTCCAAGCCGATCATCGCCATCGCCAACTCCTTCACCCAGTTCGTGCCCGGCCATGTCCACCTGAAGGACCTGGGCCAGATGGTGGCGCGCGAGATCGAGGCCGCCGGCGGCGTGGCCAAGGAGTTCAACACCATCGCCGTCGACGACGGCATCGCCATGGGCCACGGCGGCATGCTCTATTCCCTGCCTTCACGCGACCTGATCGCCGATTCGGTCGAGTACATGGTCAACGCCCACTGCGCCGATGCCCTGGTCTGCATCTCCAACTGCGACAAGATCACCCCGGGCATGCTCATGGCCGCACTGCGGCTGAACATTCCCACGGTGTTCGTCTCCGGCGGGCCGATGGAGGCGGGCAAGGTCACCTGGCAGGGCAAGACCATCATGCTCGATCTGGTCGATGCCATGGTGCAGGCGGCCGACAGCAAGTGCAGCGACGAGGAGGTGGCGGCGGTGGAGCGCTCGGCCTGCCCGACCTGCGGCTCCTGCTCCGGCATGTTCACCGCCAACTCCATGAACTGCCTGACCGAGGCCCTGGGCCTGTCCCTGCCCGGCAACGGTTCGCTGCTGGCCACCCATGCCGAGCGCAGGCAGCTGTTCCTCAAGGCCGGCCGCGTCGCCGTCGAGCTGGCCCGGCGCTACTACGAGCAGGACGACGCCACGGTGCTGCCACGTTCCATCGCCACCTTCGAGGCGTTCGAGAACGCCATGGCGCTCGACATCGCCATGGGCGGCTCGACCAACACCGTGTTGCACCTCTTGGCCGCCGCGCGCGAGGCCGGGGTGAACTTCACCATGGCCGACATCGACCGCATGTCGCGCAAGGTGCCGCACCTGTGCAAGGTGGCGCCGAGCACCCAGCAGTACCACATGGAAGACGTGCACCGCGCCGGCGGCGTCATGGCCATCCTGGGCGAGCTCGACCGTGCCGGGCTGATCCACCGCGGCTGCCACACCGTGCACAGCAAGACCCTGGGCGAGGCCCTGTCGTTCTGGGACATCCTGCGCGCCCACGATGTCTCGGTGTTCGAGTTCTTCAAGGCCGCCCCGGGCGGCGTGCCGACCCAGGTCGCCTTCTCCCAGGATCGCCGTTATCCCGAACTCGACATGGACCGGGTCAACGGCTGCATCCGCGACCAGGCCCACGCCTTCTCCCAGGACGGCGGCCTGGCCGTGCTTTACGGTAACCTGGCGAAAGACGGCTGCATCGTGAAGACCGCCGGCGTCGATGCGAGCATCCTCAAGTTTTCCGGCCCGGCCCGCATCTTCGAGAGCCAGGACGCCGCGGTCGAGGCCATCCTGGGCGACAAGATCAAGCCGGGCGACGTGGTCGTCATCCGCTACGAGGGCCCGCGCGGCGGCCCCGGCATGCAGGAGATGCTCTACCCGACCAGCTATCTGAAATCGAAAGACCTGGGCAAGGCCTGCGCCCTGATCACCGATGGCCGCTTCTCCGGCGGCACCTCGGGCCTGTCGATCGGCCACGTCTCACCCGAGGCGGCCGAGGGCGGTACCATCGGCCTGGTCGAGGAAGGCGACACCATCGAGATCGATATCCCCAAGCGCCGCATCCATCTGGCGGTGAGCGAGGCGGAACTGGCCCGGCGTCGGGCGGCGATGGAAGGTCGGGGCCAACAGGCATGGCAGCCGGTGAACCGCAACCGCCCCGTTTCTGCCGCCCTGCGCGCCTATGCCGCGATGACCACCAGCGCGGCCTTCGGCGCCGTGCGCGATGTCAGCCAAGTCGAACGCAAGTAAACAAGGAAAACCATGACCCCGCTCGAACACCTCAACGCCCGCCGCGCCATCGAAGGCCAACTGCGTTTTCGCGCCAACGATCAGGGGCTGATCTTCGCCGACATCGACAACGACTTCGCCCAGGCCAGCCTCTGCCTGCAGGGCGGCCATCTGGTGAGCTGGCGGCCCAAGGACCAGGCCCGGCCGGTGGTCTGGGTGTCGAGCGCGGCCAAGTTCGCGCCGGGCAAATCCATCCGCGGCGGCGTGCCGGTCTGCTGGCCCTGGTTCGGCCCGCACGAGACCGAGGCCGGCTTTCCCGCCCACGGCTTCGCCCGCACCGTGCCGTGGGAAGTGACCGACAGCTGCACCCTGGAGACGGGCGAGACCGAGATCGCCCTGATGCTCTTGGAGACCGAGCAGACCCGTGCCCAGTGGCCGCACCGCTCGCGCCTGGAGATCATGCTCAGCGTTGGCCGGAGCCTGAAGATCACGCTGATGACCACCAATCTGGACGACCACGACTTCGTCATCGGCGAGGCCCTGCACACCTATTTCGAGATCGGCGACATCGGCGAGGTGCGCGTCACCGGTCTGGAGGGCAGCGAGTATCTGGACAAGGTGGACAACTTCGCGCGCAAGCGCCAGGACGGCGCCATTGCTTTCAATGGCGAGACCGACCGGGTCTATGTCAACACCGGCGCCGAGTGCGCCATTGAGGATGCCCGGCTCAAGCGCCGCATTCGCATCGCCAAGTCGGGCAGCCAGTCGACCGTGGTCTGGACGCCCTGGGCCGAAAAGGCGGAGAAGATGGGCGACTTCGGCCCAGGTATTTCGGGCCAGGGCGGCTGGCGCGAGATGGTCTGCGTCGAAAGCGCCAACGCCCTGGACAACCGGGTGACGGTGCCGGCCGGCCAGACCCACCGGCTGACGGTGGAGTATTCGGTCGAGCCGTTTTGAACAAGTGATTGTTGGCGGGCTAAGATGTCGGCCTGCGCTTAAGGGGATGTGCCGAGATGGATGAGCAGATGCTCGATTACCTCGATCAGTTCGTGCCGATCAGTTCGCTCTCGCAGCAGAGCATGGAGGAACTGGGCAAGCGCATCGAGATCCTGCACTTCAGCCCGGGCCAGACCCTGTTCAAGCAGGGCGACGACGACAAGTGGCTGTATTACCTGCTCGAAGGCGAGGTCAGCCTGGTCGATGCAGGCCGCGCGCCGATCCTGATCCAGGCCGGCAGCGAAGACGGCCGCTATGCCCTGGCCCGGCTCAAGCCGCGGCGCTATACCGGCGTGGCCAGGACCCCGGTCAAGGTGCTGCGGGTGGAAGAGGATGCCCTGGACCGGCTGGTCACCATGGATCAGGCGACCGGTTTCGAGGTGACCGAGTTCGAGGGCGACGACCCGGAATGGATGTTCACCGTGCTCACCCTGCCGGCCTTCCAAAAGCTGCCCCCGGCCAACACCAACGCCATGTTCGGCCGCTTCGAACGGGTCGAGGTCAAGGCGGGTGAGGTGGTGATCCGCCAGGGCGACCCGGGCGACAACTACTATCTCATCCGCGAGGGCGAGGCCGAGGTGAGCCGCATCGGCCCGGACGGCAAGAGCACGGTACTGGCCCGACTGGGCAAGGGCGACGGTTTCGGCGAGGAGGCCCTGCTCTCCGGCATGCCGCGCAATGCCACCGTCACCATGCGTACCCCGGGCGTGCTCATGCGGATGGCGCAGAAGGACTTCAACGAGCTGCTCAAGGCGCCCATGGTCAAGTGGGTCACGCCCGAGCAGGTCAAGCAGATGCTGGCTGCCGGGGCCGGCCTGATCGACGTGCGGCTGGAGGACGAATTCAAGGGCGGCACCCTCAAGGGCGCGGTCAACCTCCCGCTGGCCCAGTTGCGCAGCAAGGCCGAGGGCCTCGACCCGAAGAAGAAATACATCGTGTTCTGCCAGTCGGGCCAGCGCAGCGCCGCGGCTGCTTTCCTGCTCGAGCAGCGCGGGCTGGATGTCTACGTGCTCAAAGGCGGGCTGGACAGCGTGAAAGGCTGAACCGATCCCCCGGAAAAGCAAAAAGGCCGCTGTTGCGGCCTTTTTGCTTGGGGCGGCGAGCCTCAGTGCATCGGCCGCTTCATGAAGTTGATCACGTTCTTGTCGCCCGGACCCTTGCGGCCGGTGGAACAGGCGCCCTCGGTCTCGGGCACGAAGCCGGTGGCCTCGTGCAACAGGTTGATCACATCGACCCAGTGGCGCTCCTTGGCCATCTGCAGGGCGGTGCGACCGGCCTCGTTCGCGGCGAAGGCGTCGGCGCCGGCATTGAGCAGCACTTCGCACACCGCGCCCTCGCCGCCGCCGGCAGCCAGCATCAGCGGGGTGAGGCCGAAGCCGATCCGGGCGTTGACGTCGGCGCCGGCGTCGATCAGGGCCTTGACCACCGGGGCATAGCCCGTGTCCTGCTCGTGGTTGTAGGCGGCCTTGAAGATCGGGGTCCACTGCATGGCATCCCGGGCGTTGACGTCGGCGCCGGCATCGATCAGAACCTGCACCGCCGCCAGATGGCCCTCGAAGGCGGCGACGTGCAATGGCGTCTGGCCGTCTTCATTGGTCGCGTTGGGATTGGCGCCGGCGGCGATCAGGCGGCGCAGGGCTTCGGTATCACCGGTTTTGGCGGCAGCAAAGAGTTCGGCGGACATGGCTTGGGCTCCAGAAAGGCAATTTCCGACAATTATACTCAAGTATTGGCGGATGGCTATATCCCCCTCCCAGCCTCCCCCATAAATGGGGGAGGGGACTGAGGCTGGGCCTGGATCGAGCCCCTCCCGACCTCCCCCATGAATGGAGAAGGGGGTTCAAGGCAGGACTGGTTCAGGGCCCTTGCGACGCCTCTTCAGCCCGTCCGGTGTCTGAAAGAAAGACTCCCTCCCCATTTATGGGGAGGGCAGGGGTGGGGACGATTTTTCGCCGGGTCTGCCAGCCTAAGCCATTCCCGTGTTTCCCGCCCCTGTCAAAGGCCGAGTTGCTGCCAGAGCGCGTCGATGCGCTGTTTGACCTCGGCCTTCATCGCGATCGGCCGGCCCCATTCGCGGCTGGTCTCGCCCGGCCACTTGTTGGTGGCGTCGATGCCCATCTTGCTGCCCAGCCCGGAGACCGGGCTGGCGAAGTCGAGGTAGTCGATCGGGGTGTTCTCCACGATCAGGGTGTCGCGCGCCGGGTCGACCCTTGTCGTCATGGCCCAGATCACCTCCTTCCAGTCGCGCACGTTCACGTCGTCGTCGGTGACCAGGATGAACTTGGTGTACATGAACTGGCGCAGGAAGGACCAGACGCCGAACATCACCCGCTTGGCGTGGCCGGGGTACTGCTTCTTCATCGAGACGCAGGCCATGCGGTAGCTGCAGCCCTCGGGCGGCAGGTAGAAGTCGGTGATCTCGGGGAACTGCTTCTGCAGCAACGGCACGAACACCTCGTTGAGTGCCACGCCGAGGATGGCCGGCTCGTCCGGCGGCTTGCCGGTGTAGGTGCTGTGGTAGATCGGGTCGCGCCGCAGGGTGATGCGCTCGACCGTGAACACCGGAAAGCGCTCGACCTCGTTGTAATAGCCGGTGTGGTCGCCGAAGGGGCCTTCGGGCGCGGTTTCATTCGGCTGGATCACGCCTTCGAGCACGATCTCGGCCGCGGCCGGCACTTGCAGGTCCGAGCCGATGGCCTTGACGACCTCGGTCTTGGCTCCGCGCAGGAGGCCGGCAAACTGGTACTCCGACAGGGAATCGGGCACCGGGGTGACGGCGCCCAAAATGGTGGCCGGGTCGGCGCCGAGGGCGACGCAGACCGGAAAGGGCTGGCCCGCTCTGGCCTGCTGGTGCTCGCGGAAATCGAGGGCGCCGCCGCGATGGGCGAGCCAGCGCATGATCAGCTTGTTACGGCCGATCACCTGCTGGCGGTAGATGCCGAGGTTCTGCCGGGCCTTGTGCGGGCCGCGCGTGATGGTGAGGCCCCAAGTGATCAGCGGGCCGGCGTCGCCGGGCCAGCAGGTCTGAATCGGCAGGCGCGAAAGGTCGACCTCCGCCCCTTCCCACACCACGTCCTGGCAGGGGGCGGAACGCACCTCTTTCGGCGCCATGTTCAGCACCTGCTTGAGCACCGGCCATTTTTCCCAGGCATCTCTCAGGCCCCGGGGCGGTTCCGGCTCCTTGAGGTAGGCGAGCAGCTTGCCGATCTCGCGCAGCTTGGCCGGATCCTCCTCGCCCATGCCGAGGGCCACGCGGCGCACGGTGCCGAACAGATTGGTCAGCACCGGCAGGCTGTGGCCCCTGGGCCGTTCGAACAGCAGGGCGGGGCCGCCGGCGCGCAGCACGCGGTCGCCGATCTCGGTCATCTCCAGCCTGGGGTCGACCTCGATGCCGATGCGCATGAGCTCGCCCCGCTGTTCCAGTTGAGCGATGAAGTCCCGCAGGTCCTTGTATTGCACGGCGCGCTCTTAGTCGATGTACTCGAAGACCTTGACCACCTTGAGCACGCCGCCAGTGCCGGCGGCGACCTCGGCCGCGGCATCGCCCTCGGCGCGTTTGACCAGACCCATGAGGTAGACGATGCCGCGCTCGGTGACCACCTTGACGTGGTTGCCGCTGACCCGGCCGTCGTCGAACAGCCGGGTCTTCACCTTGGCGGTGATGTAGCTGTCGTTGCTGCGGCCGACCAGGGAGGAGGGCGAGGCGAGGGCGACTTCGTTGATGGTCTCGCGCACGTTGACCACGCCCTTGGCGATCTCCTCCACCTTGGCCCGGCCGGCCTCGCCACTGGCCTCGCCGGTGATCAGCACCCGGCGGTTGAAGCTGGTGTAGTTGACGTGGACGCCGTCGAGCTTGGCGTTCATCAGGCGGGCGGCCGCGGTGAGTTCGATCTCCTCGTCCATCAGGTAGGTGGTGGGCGTGCGGCGGTCGTCGGCCATCAGGGCGCCGGCGCCGACGCCGCCGACCACGACGGGGGCGCAGCCGGCAAGCGGCAGGGTGGCAAGGCCGATGAGGGCGATGAGCAGGGCGTTGCGCATATCAGGCTCCCAATAACAGATAGTCGACGCTGTCGCACAGGCAGTGCAGGGCCAGCTGGTGGATCTCCTGGATGCGGGCCATGCTGTCGCCGGGCGCGCAGATCAGGATGTCGTGTTCGGTCAGCATCTCGGCCAGTTCGCCGCCGTCCTGGCCGCTCAGGGCGACGATGGCGACCTCGCGCTCCTGGGCGGCGCGCACGGCCTCGATCACGTTGCGCGAGCCGCCGTTGGCGGAGATGGCGAGCAGGATGTCGCCGGGCTGGCCCAGGGCGCTGATCTGGCGGGCGTAGACCATGGAGAAGTCCGAATCGTCGGCGATCGAGGTCAGGGTGGTGCTGTCGGCGTTGAGCGCCAGGGCGGCCAGGCCGGGGCGCTCGCGCTCGAAACGGTTGATCAGTTCCGATACCAGGTGCTGGGCGTCGGCGGCCGAGGCGCCGTTGCCGCAGGCCAGCAGCTTGCCTTCGTTCATGAAGCAGTTGACCAGGCGCTCGCTCGCGCGAGCGATCGGCTCGGCCAGGATGTCGGCGGCGCTCAGCTTCGCCTGGGCGCTTTCCTGAAAGGTGTAATAGATGCGTTCGGCCAGATTCATCGTGCCGATTATAGCGTCAGGCCGGGGCTTCAAAGGCGTTACGCAGCCATTGCAAGTTGTCTCCGTCGATCAGCACGGCGTCGAAGCGGCAGGGCAGGTGGCTGGGGTGCTGCAGCAGGTAGTGTTCGGCGGCGCGGATCAGCCGGCCCTGCTTGGCCGGCGTGATGCTGGCGGCGGCGCCGCCGAAGGCGACGCTGGCCCGGCTGCGCACCTCGACGAAGACCAGGGCGTTGCCTGCCTGCATGACGAGATCGATCTCGCCGGCGCGGCAGCGCCAGTTGCGCGCGAGCAGCTTCAATCCCTGGCGCTTAAGGTATGCCGCTGCGCGATCCTCGGCCGCCGCCCCGCTCGGCATGGCGCTTCCCCTGGGTGTTAAACTGCCGCTCAAGCTAAAGGCAATGGAATCAAGATGCAAGACGCCGCAGCTGCCCCGGGCAGCCTCTATATCGTCGGCACGCCGATCGGCAATCTGCGCGACATCACCCTGCGGGCGCTGGATATCCTGAAGACGGTCGACCTCGTGGCCGCGGAGGACACCCGGGTAACCCAGACCCTGCTCAACGCCCATGGCCTGCAAAAGAAGCTGGTCGCCCTGCACGAGCATAACGAGCGCGAGGTGACCGAGCGTCTGATTGCCGATCTGGCCGCCGGACGGAGCGTGGCCTATGTCTCGGATGCCGGCACGCCTGGCGTCAGCGACCCCGGCGCGCACCTGGCGCGGCGCGCGCGCGCGGCCGGCCTGCCGGTGTTCGCCATCCCGGGTCCGAGCGCGGTGGCGACGGCCCTGTCGGTGGCGGGGATCGGCGACGGTCGCTGGCTGTTCTACGGCTTTCTGCCGAACAAGGCGGCCGCCCGGCGCAAGGCCCTGGAAACGCTGAAGGCCCTGCCCTATGCCCTGGTGTTCTACGAGGCGCCGCACCGGGTGCGCGAATGCGTGGCCGATCTGGCCGCCGTGCTGGGGCCGGAACGCGAGATCGCCATCGCCCGTGAACTGACCAAGCTGTTCGAACAGGTGCACCTGTGCCGCCTGGAGGAGGCCGAGGCCTGGCTCGCGGCCGACGCCAACCACTGTCGCGGCGAGTTCGTCCTGATCGTGCAGGGCGCGGCAGCGCAGGCGGCGGACGCGGGCGCCTTGCGCGCGACGCTGGAAATACTTCTGGCCGAACTGCCCTTGAAGCAGGCGGTCGCGCTGGCGGTGAAACTGACTGGCGAGAAAAAGAACACGGTTTACGAATTGGCTTTGGAGTTGCAGAAACATGGACACCCTGACGCTCACCCGGCCTGACGACTGGCACCTGCATCTGCGCGACGGCGCGGCGCTGGGCGCCGTGCTGCCCGATACCGCGCGCCGTTTCGCCCGCGCCATCGTCATGCCCAACCTCAAGCCGCCGGTGCGCACGGTGGAGGAGGCACGGGCCTACCGCGCGCGCATCCTGGACGCCCTGCCGGTGGGGCTGGGCTTCGAGCCCCTGATGACGCTCTATCTCACCGACAACACGGCGCCGGCGGAGATCGCCCGGGCGCGGGCGAGCGGCTTTGTCCATGCCGTGAAGTATTACCCGGCGGGCGCGACGACCAATTCCGATTTCGGCGTCAGCGCGGTCGAGCGCGCCTATCCGGCGATCGAGGCCATGGCTGAGCATGGTCTGCCTCTGCTGGTCCACGGCGAGGTGACCGATCCCGAGGTCGACGTCTTCGATCGCGAGGCGGTGTTCATCGATCGGGTGTTGGTGCCGCTGCTCAAGCGTTTTCCGAAATTGAAGCTGGTGCTGGAGCACACCACCACGCGCGAGGGCGTCGACTTCGTCAAGGCGCAGCCGGCCAACGTGGCGGCGACGCTGACCGCGCATCACCTGCTGTACAACCGCAACGCCATGTTCAAGGGCGGCATCCGGCCGCATTACTACTGCCTGCCGGTGCTCAAGCGCGAGGCGCATCGCCGGGCGCTGATCGAGGCGGCGATCTCCGGCAATCCCAAGTTCTTCCTTGGCACCGACAGCGCGCCGCACGGCAAGACCAGCAAGGAATGCGCCTGCGGTTGTGCCGGCATCTACACCGCGCACGCCGGCATCGAGCTCTATGCCGAGGCCTTCGAGGCGGCCGGCGCGCTCGACAAGCTGGAGGCCTTCGCCAGCTTCCACGGCGCGGATTTTTATGGCCTGCCGCGCAACAGCGAGCGTATCACCCTGCGCAAGTTCGCCTGGACCGTAGCGGACAGCCTGGCCTTCGGCAATGACGTGCTGGTGCCGCTGCGCGCGGGGGAACCGATTTCCTGGCAACTGGTCTGACCGGCCCGTATACTGGTCACGGGAGTCGGCCAGGCAATCGCTGCGCGCAAGCGTGGAGGAAAGTCCGGGCTCCGCAGGGCAGGGTGCCAGGTAACGCCTGGGCGTCGCGAGGCGACGGAACAGTGCAACAGAAACACACCGCCGATGGCCGTCCGCAAGGGCGGATCAGGTAAGGGTGAAATCGTGCGGTAAGAGCGCACGGCCGGGCTGGCAACAGTCCCGGCGGGCAAACCCCACCCGGAGCAAAGCCAAATAGGCAGGCATTGAGGCGGCCCGCCGAGCCTGCGGGTAGGCTGCACGAGGCGGCGAGCGATCGCCGTCCCAGATGAATGATTGCCTCGGGTCGCAAGACCTCAGACAGAACCCGGCTTATCGGCCGACTCCCACCTTCCTTGTTCGTCCCTGCTTTTGCGGCCCTGCCCGGGCCGACAAGGCTCGTTTGTCGAGGACTCTTAACAATCCACTTTAAGTTCCATTCGTACCGCCTTCTTTATTTTCCCTATTTGTTTTCGTTGGCTTTCGCTCGTAAGTCATTGTCTTCATTGAAAAAAATCCCGTTTTAGCCTTGACAGGGCAAGCGCTTGGCCACTAAAGTGGGAATCAATGGAGAAAAGTGGAGGAAAGTGGGTCGCGGTGGCAACGCCGGGGCCCTGGAGGAGGCGATGTTTAGGGGACTCAACGCCTTGGCGGTCGACGGTAAAGGTCGGCTCGCCATTCCGACCAAATACCGCGAGCTGCTGGTCGAGCGCTGCGGCGGCCGTTTGATCGTCACCGCCGATCCCAGCGGCTGCCTCCTGCTGTATCCCTTTCCCGAGTGGGAGCCGATCGAGCGCAAGCTGACCTCCCTGTCCAGCTTCAATCCGGTCAGCCGCCAGTTGCAGCGCATCCTGGTCGGCTCCGCCTCCGATGTCGAGCTCGACGGCGCCGGCCGCATCCTGCTGCCGCCGATGCTGCGCAAGCACGCCAACCTGGAGAAGGAGGCGATGCTGGTCGGCCAGGGCAACAAGTTCGAGATCTGGAGCGAGGCCGCCTGGCAGGCGCAGTACGAGGCGGCCGGCCAGTTGCCGGAGCTGCTGGGCAACGCCCTGCAGAACGGCGAGCTGCCGGACGAACTGAAGGGGTTCTCCTTGTGACCGATGGGCAGCTGGCCCATGTCCCGGTCCTGCTGGAAGAGACGTTGGCGGCATTGAACATCCGGCCGGAGGGCGTCTATGTCGACGCCACCTTCGGCCGCGGCGGTCACAGCCGGGCCATCCTGGGCCGCCTGGGGCCGCAGGGCCGGTTGCTGGCCATGGACCGCGATCCGCGGGCGGTGGCCGAAGGCGAGCGGATTCGGGATGGACGGTTCAGCATCGTCCACGCCCATTTCAGCCGGCTCCGGGCGACCGTGGCCGCGGCCGGGCTGAACGAGGTGGACGGGGTGCTGCTCGACATCGGCGTGTCCAGTCCGCAGATCGACGAGCCGGAGCGGGGCTTCAGCTTCCGTTTCGATGCGCCGCTCGACATGCGCATGGACACCAGCCAAGGCCAGACCGCCGCCGAGTGGTTGAACACGGCAACTGAAGAGGAGATCGCGCATGTCATCCGTGAATACGGCGAAGAGCGGTTTGCTAAGTCGGTTGCGCGGGCGATTGTTGCAGCGCGCGCAGAAGCGCCCATCGAGCGGACTGCTCAGCTGGCACGGATCGCGGCGTCGGCGGTGCGCACGCGCGAGCGTGGCCAGGATCCGGCGACGCGAACCTTTCAGGCTGTCCGGATTCACATTAACCGCGAGCTGGAGGAGCTGGCGCAGGCCCTCCCGCAAGGCGTCGAGGTGTTGCGCGCGGGCGGTCGCCTGGCGGTGATCAGTTTTCATTCCCTGGAGGATCGGATGGTCAAGCGGTTCATGCGGGCGGAGGCGAAGGGCGAAGAGCTCCCGCCCGAGATCCCCATGCCCGCCCACGCGATCAAGGCCGGCCGGCTGCGCCTGGTCGGACGCGCCATCCGCGCCTCCGAGACCGAGGTGGCGCGCAACCCGCGCGCCCGCAGCGCGGTGCTGCGGGTGGCGGAGCGAACGGCGGAGGCGGCATGCTCAGGCTGAACGCGCTGCTCGCCGTCCTCTTGGTGCTCTGCGCCCTCTTCGTCGTCACTGCGCGCCATCAGGCGCGCAAATCGTTTATTGAGCTGCAGGCCCAGCAGGAGAAGGCGCGCGGCCTCGATATCGAGTGGGGCCGGCTGCAACTGGAGCAGAGCACCTGGGCCATGCACGCCCGGATCGAGCAGGTCGCCCGCCAGCATTTGCAGATGGCGGTGCCCGAGCCCAAGCAGATTCACCGCCTGAATCTGATGCATGGGGGTGCGCAATGAGCCGCCGGGTCAACCCGCTGCTCCGGCTCGACCTGCAGCGCTGGCGCATGCGCCTGATGCTCGGCGTCCTGTTCGCCGGCTATGCCGCCCTGAGCGCACGCGCCATGTACCTCCAAGGCTGGCAGGACGACTTTCTGCAAGAGAAGGGCGAGGCGCGGATCAACCGCCTGCTGCCGGTGCCGGCCTATCGCGGCATGATCACCGACCGTCGCGGCGAGCCGCTCGCCATCAGCACCCCGGTCGAATCGGTCTGGCTCAATCCACGCGAGGCGGAGGCGACGCCGGAACAGATCGCTGCGCTGGCGGGTCTGCTCGAACTCGAAACCGCTGCGCTGAAGAAGATCTTCCAGGACAAGGGCAAGAGCTTCGTCTACCTGCGCCGGCAGCTGCCGCCGGATGTCGCCGCCTCGGTCTTGGCGTTGCAGATCAAGGGTCTATACAGCAAGCCGGAATATCGCCGCTACTATCCTTCCGGCGAGGTGGTCGCCCATGTCCTGGGCCTGACCTCGGTCGAGGACAAGGGCATCGAGGGCGCTGAGCTGGTCTACGAGAAGTGGCTTGCCGGCGAGCCTGGCCTGAAGCGGGTGGCACGCGACCGCCGCGGCAATGTGGTCGAGGTGCTGGAGTCGCTCAAGCTGCCGCGGCCGGGCCAGGACATCGCCCTGTCGATCAATCTGCAGATCCAGTATCTGGCCTACCGTGAGCTGGCGGCAGCGGTGCAGCAGAGCAAGGCACGGGCCGGCGCGGTGGTGGTGCTCGACGCCAAGACCGGCGAAATCCTCGCCCTGGCCAACCTGCCCAGCTACAACCCGAACAACCGCGCGACCATGACCACCGAGCGGGCGCGCAACCGCGCGGTGACCGATGCCTTCGAGCCGGGCTCGACCATGAAGCCCTTGCTGGTGGCCTCAGCCCTGGAGGCCGGCGTGGTGCGGCCGGAGACGCGGATCGACACCGGTGCCGGCTATCTGACCATCGGCGACAAGACCATCAAGGACGTACATCCTAAAGGCAATCTGACCGTGGCCGAGGCGATCCAGGTCTCGAGCAACGTCGCCACCGCAAAGATCGCCCTCGATATGCGCTCGGAGGACTACTGGCGTGTGCTCAATCGCGCCGGCTTCGGCGCGCCGCCCTATTCGGGCCTGCCCGGCGAGACCAGCGGCCGCCTGCGTCCCTACGACAGCTGGCGGCCGATCGAGAAGGCGACCATGGCCTTCGGTCACGGCATCTCGGTCAGCGTGCTGCAACTGGCACATGCCTATACCATCTTCGCCAACGACGGCTGGATGCCGCCGTTGACCATCACCCGCCGGCGCGAGGCGGCGGTCGGCCAGCGCATCGTGTCCGAGCGCACGGCGCGAGAAGTGCGCGACATGCTCGAACTGGTCACCCAGGACGGCGGCACCGCGCCCCAGGCCCGGGTGATCGGCTATCGCGTCGCCGGCAAGACCGGCACCGCGCACAAGCTGATCGGCGGCAGTTATGCGCCGGACAAGTACCTGGCCTCCTTCGTCGGCATGGCGCCGGCCTCCGACCCGCGCCTGGTCATCGCCGTCGTGGTCGACGAGCCGTCGGGCGGTGCCTATTACGGCGGCCAGATCGCCGGCCCGGTGTTCAGCCGGGTCATGGCCGGCGCCCTGCGTTTGATGGCGGTGCCGCCGGATGCGCCGATGGAGGCCTGGACCGGTCCCAGCGTGGTCGCCCCTGTCGTGGCGGAGGGCGTATGAGCGCGCACCAGTCCCTGATCCGCGAGATGCGTCAGGTGCAGCCGCCGCTCAAGCGGCTGACGGCCGACAGCCGCAAGGTGCGGGCGGGCGATGCCTTCCTCGCCTATGCCGGCGCCGCCCACGACGGCCGCCGTCACATCGCCGACGCGATTCAAGCCGGGGCCGGCGCCGTGCTCTGGGAGCCGGAAGGCTTCGCCTGGCAGGCCGAGTGGGCCGTGTTCAACCGGCCGGTGCCCGGGCTCAAGACCGAGGCGGCCGAGATCGCCGCCGAATGGTACGGCCACCCCTCCGAGTCGCTGTGGACCCTGGGCGTGACCGGCACCAACGGCAAGACCTCCTGCAGCCACTGGCTGGCCGAGGCGCTGACTGGCCTGGGCCGGCGTACCGCGATGATCGGCACCTTGGGCAACGGTTTCCCTTCCTGCGGGGACAAGCCCGGCAGCCTGGGCGAGACCGGTCATACCACGCCGGATGCCGTGACCCTGCAAGGCCTGTTCGCCGAGTTCCGCGAGGCCGGGGCTGTCGCGGTGGCGATGGAGGTCTCCTCGCACGCCCTCGACCAGGGCCGGGTCGCCGCCACACGGTTCGACGTCGCCATGCTGACCAATCTTTCGCGCGATCACCTCGACTACCACGGCGACATGGCGAGTTATGCCCACGCCAAGGCGAAGCTGTTCGACTGGCCCGGCCTCAAGTGGGCGGTGCTCAATGTGGAAGACGAATTGGGCCGGCGGCTCTACCGCGACCTCCAGGGCGGCCCGACCCGGGTGCTGGGCTACGGCCTGCGCAATGGCGAGGTGCGGGCGGAAAAACTCGCGCTCGACCGCAGTGGCATGCGCCTCGACGTGGTCACCCCCTGGGGTCGCGGCGAATTGAAAACCGCGCTGCTGGGCGAGTTCAACGCCTACAACCTGCTCGGTTGCCTGGCCGTGCTGCTGGCGAGCGAGGTCGAGCTCGATGCCGGACTTGCCGCCCTGGCCAAGGTCAAGCCCGTGGCCGGCCGCCTGCAACGGATCGAGGTCGAAAGCGCCGCCCCGACGGTGATCGTCGATTACGCCCACACCCCGGACGCCCTGCACAAGGTGCTCGATACACTCAAGCCCCTCGCCCGCGACGGCCGGCTGATCTGCGTGTTCGGCTGCGGCGGCGGCCGCGACAGGGGCAAGCGGCCGCAGATGGGCGGCATCGCCAGCAGCCTGGCCGACCGGGTGATCGTCACCAGCGACAACCCGCGGGGCGAAGACCCGGCCGCGATCATCGCCGAGATCCTGGCCGGCATGCCGCCGGGCCAGACCGCTGTGGTCGACCGACATGACGCCATCGCCCTGGCCATCGCCGAGGCGGACAGCCACGACATCGTGCTGATCGCCGGCAAGGGCCACGAGGATTATCAGGAGATCGCCGGTCGCCGGCTGCATTTCTCGGATGTGGAAGAGGCCGCGCGCGGCCTCGCAAAATGGAGGGCCGACCATGCGGCTGCATGAAGTGGCCCAGGCCTTGTCGGCCCAGGCCGTGGGCGAGGACGTCGAATTCACGACCGTCTCGACCGACACCCGCAATCTGCCGAAAGGCGCCCTGTTCGTCGCCCTGCGCGGCGAGCGCTTCGACGGCCACAGCTTCGCCGCCAAGGCGCTGGCGGCCGGGGCGGCGGCGGTGATGATCGATGCCGATGCGAAGCTGGATGTGGCACCGGCCATCGTGGTGCCGGATACCCGCCTGGCCCTGGGCCGGCTGGCCGCCTGGCACCGCAGCCGGCAGCCGGCCCGCGTGGTCGCCATCACCGGCAGCAACGGCAAGACCACGGTCAAGGAAATGACCGCGGCCATCCTGCGCGCCCATGCCATCGAAACCGGCGCGGGCGCGGATGCGGTGCTGGCGACCGAGGGCAATCTCAACAACGACATCGGCGTGCCGCTGATGCTGCTGCGCCTGGCTCCGGTCCACCGCTACGCCGTGATCGAGATGGGCATGAACCACCCGGGTGAGCTCACTTACCTCTCCGGCCTGGCGCGGCCCGACGCCGCCCTGGTCAACAACGCCCAACGCGCTCACCTGGAAGGGCTGCAGACGGTGGAGGCGGTGGCCCGGGCCAAGGGCGAGATCTTCTCCGGGCTGCCGGATGGCGGCATCGCCCTGATCAATGCCGACGACCCCCATGCCGCCTTGTGGCGCGAGATGAACAGCGGCCGGCGCATCGTCAGCTTCGGCCTGACAGAGGGCGCCGATGTCCGGGCCGAGCATCGGCCCCTGGCCTTCGGCGCCGAACTCACCCTGCACACCCCGGCGGGCACGGTGCAGTGCGAACTGCATGCGCCCGGCCTGCACAATGTGCGCAACGCCGCCGCCGCCACCGCGGCGGCCCTGGCCCTTGGCGCCTCGCCCGCTGCCGTGGCCAAGGGCCTGGGCGGCTACGCCGGGGTCAAGGGCCGTCTGCAGCGCAAGGAGTGCCTGCTCGGCGCCCATCTCATCGACGACACCTACAACGCCAACCCGGATTCGGTCTCGGCCGCGATCCAGGTGCTGGCGGGCCTGCCGGGCAAACGCATCCTGGTCCTGGGCGACATGGGCGAGCTGGGTCCGGGCGCAGCCGACTTGCACCGCGAGATCGGCGAGAAGGCGAGGGCGGCCGGCATCGACCGGCTGTTCTGCCTGGGCGAATTGTCGATCCATGCCGCCCAGGGTTTCGGTGCCGGCGCCATGCATTTCGAACGCATCGAGGAAATGCTGGCGGAGATCGAGAACGCGCTGGCGCCCGGCGTCACGGTCCTGGTCAAAGGTTCGCGCTTCATGCAGATGGAGCGCGTCGTGCAATCATTTTCGGAGGCGCACCAATGCTCCTGATGCTCGCGCAGTGGCTCGGTCACGACATCCGGGCCTTCAACGTCTTCAGCTACATCACGCTGCGGGCGGTGCTGGCCGTGCTCACGGCCCTGGTCATCTCCTTCGTCATCGGCCCGGCCATGATCCGCAAGCTGACCCAGTATAAGATCGGCCAGGCCGTGCGCGACGACGGCCCCCAGACCCACCTGGTCAAGGCCGGTACCCCGACCATGGGCGGCGCGCTGATCCTGAGCTCCATGGTCATCACCACTTTGCTCTGGGCCGATCTTTCCAACCAGTACATCTGGATCGCCCTGATCACCCTGGTCGGCTTCGGCGCCATCGGCTGGGTCGACGACTGGCGCAAGGTGGTGCAGCGCAATCCCAAGGGCCTGCCGGCGCGCTGGAAATATTTCTGGCAGTCGGTGATCGCCGCCTTCGTTGCCGCCTGGCTGGCCTATTCCGCCCATCTGCCGGCCCAGACCGCGCTGATCGTGCCCTTCTTCAAGGAAGTGGTCATGCCGCTCGGCGTGGCCGGCTTCGTCCTGCTCACCTATTTCGTCATCGTCGGCACCAGCAATGCGGTGAATCTGACCGACGGCGCCGACGGCCTGGCCATCATGCCCACCGTGATGGTGGCGGGCGCGCTGGCGGTGTTCGCCTATGTCGCGGGCCACGCCGTGTTCGCCAAATATCTCGGCCTGCCGCACATCCCGGGTGCCGGCGAACTGGTGGTGTTCTGCAGCGCCATGGTCGGCGCCGGCATGGCCTTCCTCTGGTTCAACGCCTATCCGGCCGAGGTGTTCATGGGCGACGTCGGCGCCCTGGCCCTGGGCGCGGCGCTCGGCGTGGTCGCGGTCATCGTCCGCCAGGAGATCGTGCTGTTCATCATGGGCGGCGTCTTCGTGGTCGAGACCATCTCGGTGATGCTCCAGGTCGGCTCCTACAAGCTGCGCGGCAAACGCATCTTCCTCATGGCGCCGCTGCACCACCACTACGAACTCAAGGGCTGGAAGGAGAACCAGGTCGTGGTCCGGTTCTGGATCATCGCCTGGATGCTGGTGTTGATCGGCCTTTCCACCCTGAAGCTGCGGTGAGAGAAGGAAAACGATGCACGCGAAGCTGAACCTCGAAGGACGCAAGGCCCTGGTCGTCGGACTCGGCGACACCGGCCTGTCCTGTGTGCGCTGGCTGCTCAGCCAGGGCGCCGAGGTGCGCGCGACCGACAGTCGGGAAGCGCCGCCGCATGCCGAGCGGCTGCGCGAGGCGCAGCCGGGCGTGGCGGTGACCCTGGCCGGTTTCCGGCAGGTCGATTTCGACTGGGCCGACCTCATCGTGGTCAGTCCCGGCGTGGCCGTGGCGACGCCCGAGATTCAGGCGGCGGCGAAGGCCGGCAAGGACATCGTCGGCGACGTCGAGCTGTTCGCCCGGGCGGTGCAAGGCAGCCGTCCCGAAGGGACACCGCGTCCCCCTTTTATCCTCGCGGAGCGGGGGCTCCCGCAAGCGGGAGAGGGCAGGGGTGAGGGAAATCGCGGGCCTGGCCCGAAGGTGATCGCCATCACCGGCTCCAACGGCAAGAGCACGGTGACCAGCCTGGTCGGCCACCTGTGCCAAGCGGCCGGGCTCAAGACCGTGGTCGCCGGCAACATCGGCCTGCCCGTGCTCGATGCCCTGACAGAGCAAGGCGACGCCCGGCCCGACGTCTATGTCCTGGAGTTGTCCAGCTTCCAACTGGAGACCACGAGCAGCCTCGCGCCGGACGCCGCCACCGTGCTCAATCTGTCGGAAGACCACATGGACCGCTACGCCGGCATGGCCGATTACGCCGCGGCCAAGGCGCGCATCTTCGCCGGCGCCGGCGCGCAGGTGCTCAACCGCGACGATGCGCTGGTGCTGGCCATGCGCCTGCCGGGCCGCACCATCTACAGCTTCGGCCTGGGCGAGCCGGTCGCGGCGGGCGAATGGGGCCTGATCCGGCAGGATGGGCGCTACTGGCTGGCCGAACATGGCCGCAGCCTGATGCCGGTCGACGAGTTGCCGATCGCCGGCCTGCACAACGCGGCCAACGCCCTGGCGGCGCTGGCGCTGTGCCGGGCCGTCGGCATCGACGATGCCCCGCTGCTGGCCGGCCTCAAGACCTTCAAGGGCCTGCCGCACCGGGTGGAGGCTGTGGCCACGATCAAGGGTGTGACCTTCTACGACGACTCCAAGGGCACCAATGTCGGTGCCACCGTGGCGGCGCTGCTGGGCATGACCTGCCCGGTGGTGCTGATCGCCGGCGGCGATGGCAAGGGCCAGGATTTCTCGCCGCTGAAGGATGCGGTGAAGAACGCGCGGGCCGTGGTGCAGATCGGCCGCGACGGCCCGCGGATCGCGGCCGCCATCGCCGGTACGGTGCCGGTGCAGCGGGCCGAGAGCCTGGAGGCCGCGGTGCGCCAAGGCTTCACCTTGGCCCGGCCGGGCGATGCCGTGCTCTTGTCGCCGGCCTGCGCCAGCTTCGACATGTTCCGCAATTACGTGCACCGGGCCGAGGTCTTCATCCAGGCGGTGCAGGCGCTCAAGACCGAAGAGGAGGGCGTCCATGTTCTATAAGGCGACCCAGCCCAAGCGTACCCTGCTCGAGCCCTACGACTGGGGCCTGCTCTGGGCCGTGTTCGCCCTGTTGGCCCTGGGCCTGGTCATGGTCTATTCGGCCTCGATCGCGGTGGCCGAGGCCAAGAGCGTCAATCACCAGGGCGAGTTCTACCTCATCCGCCACGCCATGTATCTGGTGGTCGGCCTAGCCGCCGGCTATGCCGTGTTCCAGGTGCCGACCAACCTCTGGCAGAAGGCGGCGCCCTGGCTGTTCATCGTCGGCGCCGCCTGCCTGGTCGCGGTGCTGGTGCCCTTCCTCGGCAAAGAGGTGAACGGTAGCCGGCGCTGGATCCCCTTGGGGCCGCTGGGCAATTTCCAGCCCTCGGAGCTGGTCAAGCTGTTCGCCGTGCTCTACGCCGCCGACTACACCGTGCGCAAGGCGGCGCTGATGGACAACTTGAAGAAGGGCTTCATGCCCATGTTCTTCGTCATGCTCGGCGTCGGCGGCCTCTTGCTGATGGAACCCGACTTCGGCGCCTTCGTGGTGATCGTCGCCATCGCGCTCGGCATCCTCTTCCTCGGCGGCCTCAACTGGCGCTTGTTCGCCGGCCTGATCCTGATGCTGGGCGTGGGCTTCGTTCTGATGATCTGGCTGTCGCCCTATCGCTTGCAGCGAGTGATCGGCTTCATGGACCCCTGGGCCGATCCGCTGGGCAAGGGCTATCAGCTGTCGCATTCCCTGATCGCCTTCGGCCGCGGCGAGCTGACCGGCGTCGGCCTGGGCGACAGCGTCGAGAAGTTGTTCTACCTGCCCGAGGCCTACACCGATTTCCTGCTGGCGGTGATCGCCGAGGAACTCGGCTTCATTGGGGTGATGGCGGTGGTCGGCCTGTTCGCCTGGGTGACCTGGCGTGCCTTCTCGGTCGGCTGGCAGGCCGCGCTGATGGGCCGCAACTACGCCGCCCTGGTCGCCCAGGGCATCGGCGTTTGGCTCGGGGTGCAGGGCTTCATCAACATGGGCGTCAACATGGGTCTGCTGCCGACCAAGGGCCTGACCCTGCCGCTGATGAGCTACGGCGGTTCCGGCATCGTCGCCAACTGCATGGCCTTGGCGATCCTGATCCGGGTCGATTATGAAAACAGGCAGCTCATGAGGGGGAAGAAGGCCTTATGAGCAACATCAGATTGCACATCGCTGCGATGCACAAAGGGCTGCCTGTTTCGGTGAAGGCTAATGCCTGCGTTGCAGGCGTTAAGCCCGCGTTCGCGGGCGGCCGGGACCAGAATAGGCAATTGATGCGCGGCAAGGGCGCGGGGGCGGTGCGATGAGCGCACGGACCGTCCTGATCATGGCCGGCGGCACCGGCGGTCACATCATGCCCGCCCTGGCCGTGGCCGAGCGCCTGCGCGGCGAAGGTTGGCGCGTGGTCTGGCTCGGCACCCGGGCCGGCATGGAGGCCCGACTGGTGCCCGAGCGCGGCTTCGCGATCGAATGGCTGAACTTCGGCGGCGTGCGCGGCAAGGGGCCGCTGCGCCTGGTGCTGCTGCCGCTGCAGATGCTGATCGCCTTCTGGCAGGCGCTGCGCGCCCTCTTCCGGGTACGACCCGACGTGGTGGCGGGCTTCGGCGGTTATCCCGCCTTCCCCGGCGGCATGATGGCGGTGCTGCTGGCCAGGCCGCTCGTCATCCACGAACAGAATGCCATCGCCGGCATGACCAACCGGGTGCTGGCGAAGCTGGCCGACCGCGTGCTGCTCGGCCTGCCACTCAAGACACCGCTGGCCGGCAACGCGCTTTGGGTCGGCAACCCGGTGCGGCCCGAGATCGCTGTGCTGCCAGCGCCGGAGGCGCGTTATGCCGAGCATCAGGGGCCACTGCGCCTCTTGGTGGTGGGCGGCAGTCTGGGCGCGGCGGCGTTGAACGACACGGTGCCCAAGGCCCTGGCCCTGCTGCCGGCGGCGCAGCGGCCCGTGGTGCGGCATCAGGCCGGCGCCAAGCACATCGAGCAGTTGCAGGCGAACTATGCTGCAGCCGGTGTGGCCGCCGAGTGCCTGGCCTTCATCGACGACATGGCGGCGGCCTATGGCTGGGCCGATCTGGTGATCTGCCGGGCCGGCGCCCTGACCGTGGCCGAGGTGGCCGCCGCCGGCGTCGCCGCCGCCTTCGTGCCCTTCCCGCATGCGGTGGACGACCACCAGAGCGCGAACGCGCGCTTTTTGTCCGAGCGCGAAGCGGCCTGGCTGTTGCCGCAAAAGGAATTGACCCCGGCGGGCCTGGCGCAGTGGCTCGGTGGCCTCGATCGCGCCGCGCTGCAGGCCCGGGCGATCAAGGCGCGCGCGCTGGCCAAACCCGATGCCACCGAACGCGTGGCCGATGTCTGCAAGGAGCTGGCGGCATGAAGCACAAGGTCCGGCACGTCCATTTCGTTGGCATCGGCGGTGCCGGCATGAGCGGTATCGCCGAGGTGTTGCTCAATCTTGGCTACACCGTTTCCGGCAGCGACCTCTCCGACAGCGCGGCGACCCGCCGCCTGGCCGAGATGGGGGCCAAGGTCTACCGTGGCCACGATGCGGCGAACATCCAGGGTGCCAATGTCCTGGTCACTTCCAGCGCCGTGAAGGAGGACAACCCCGAGGTGCGGGCGGCGCGGGCGGCGCATGTGCCGATCGTGGCGCGGGCGATGATGCTGGCCGAGCTGATGCGCTTCAAACAGGGCATCGCGGTGGCCGGCACCCATGGCAAGACCACCACCACCAGCCTCATCGCCAGCGTGCTGACCGAGGCCGGCTGCGACCCCACCTTCGTCATCGGCGGCAAGCTGCTCGCCGCCGGGGCCAATGCCAAGCTGGGCCAGGGCGAATACCTGGTGGCCGAGGCCGACGAGTCGGACGCCTCCTTCCTGCTGCTCAATCCGGTGCTGGCCATCGTCACCAACATCGACGCCGACCACATGGACACCTACGGCCACGACTTCGAGCGGCTGAAGGATGCCTTCGTCGATTTCCTGCATCGCCTGCCGTTCTGGGGCATGGCGGTGCTCTGCGCCGACGACCCGGTGGTGCGCGAACTGCTGCCGCGCATCACCAAGCCGGTGATGACCTACGGCACCACCGACGACTGCGGCATCCAGGCCGTGAACATCCGGGCCGGGGCCGGGCAGATGCATTTCACCGCCCTGCGCAACGGCGAGCGTGCGCCGATCGAGGTGACGCTCAACATCCCCGGCCGCCACAACGTGCTCAACGCCCTGGCCGCCATCGCCGTGGCCTGGGAACTCAACCTGCCGGATGCCGCGGTGCAGAAGGCGCTGGCCAATTTCTCCGGGGTCGGCCGCCGGTTCCAGCGCCATGGCGAGGTCCGCCTGACCGATGGCCGTCGTTTCACCCTGGTCGACGACTACGGCCATCACCCGGTGGAGATGGCGGCCACGCTCGAAGCGGCGCGTGGTGCCTTCCCGGGGCGGCGCCTGGTGCTGGTGTTCCAGCCCCACCGCTACACCCGCACGCGCGACCTGTTCGAGGACTTCGTGCGCGTCCTGTCCCAGGCCGACGCGCTGCTGCTGACCGAGGTCTACGCCGCCGGCGAGGCGCCCATCGTCGCCGCCGACGGCCGCAGCCTGGCGCGCGCGGTGCGCGTGGCGGGCAAGGTGGAGCCGGTATTCGTCGCCGACGTGGGCGAACTGCCGCAGGCCGTGGCCGATTTCGTCAAGGACGGCGACGTGGTGCTGACCATGGGCGCCGGCTCGATCGGACAAGTGCCAACCAAACTCGCGGCGATGGGGGAAGGCCGATGATGGCGGCCCTGAAACGCTTGATGCATCTGCGCGGCGAGCTGCTGGAGGAGGTGTCCATGGCGCGCCATGTGAGCTGGCGCGCCGGCGGCCTGGTCGAGCGTTTCTATACCCCGGTCGATGTCGACGACCTGAGCCTGTTCCTGCAAGGCCTACCCAAAGACGAGCCGCTCTATTTTATCGGCCTGGGCAGCAACCTGCTGGTGCGCGACGGCGGCCTGCGTGGCACCGTGGTCCACCTGCATGCCGCGCTCAAAGATATCCATTTCGAGGCCTGCCATGCGCGCAACGGTTGCAGCGAGGAGGATGCCGCGACACACGGCGTGGTCTATGCCCAGGCCGGCGTGGCCAGCCCCAAGGTGGCACGCTTCGCCGCCAATCACGATCTGGTCGGCGCCGAGTTCCTGGCCGGCATCCCCGGCACCCTGGGCGGCGCCCTGGCGATGAACGCCGGCTGCTATGGCCATGAGACTTGGCAATACGTGAGCCTGGTGCAGACCATAGACCGCGATGGCGAGATGCATTTGCGTGCGCCGAACGAATTCGAGGTGGGGTATCGGCATGTGGAGTTTGCGCCGGCCCTCTCTCCTATCCCCACCCCAACCCTCCCCGCGAGCGGGGAGGGGGCATTCTCCTCCCCCACAAGTGGGGGAGGTCGGGAGGGAGAGCGCCTGCGGCGCGTTGGGTTCGACGAATGGTTCCTCGCCGCCTGGCTGCGCCTGCCCAAAGGCGACGGTGCGGCATCGCGCGAGCAGATCAAGCAACTCCTGGCCAAGCGCATCGCCAGTCAGCCCCTAAACCTGCCCAATGCCGGCTCGGTGTTCCGCAACCCACCGGGCGACTATGCCGCGCGCCTGATCGAGAGCTGCGGCCTCAAGGGGCGCCAGATCGGCCAGGCCCAGGTGTCGGAGAAACATGCCAACTTCATCGTCAACCTCGGCGGCGCCAGTGCGAGCGACATCGAGGCCCTGATCGAGTTGGTGCAACAGACCGTGGAAACGCAGACCGGGGTACGGCTGCAACCTGAAGTGAGGATTATCGGTGACCAGTAAGTTCGTAAAAGTAGGTGTCCTGCTCGGCGGGGCAGCCCGGACTCGGTGTCCGCGGAGCGGGCCGGTGCGGGGAGGGCTGCCGGCGGCTGCCAAGGGAGACATCGGTATGGAGGTATCGCATGCCTAATTTCGGAAAGGTTGGTGTGCTGATGGGCGGCCGCTCGGCCGAGCGCGAGGTATCGCTCAAAAGCGGCGGCGCGGTGCTGGCCGCGCTCAAGCGCCAGGGTGTCGACGCCCATGGTTTCGATCCGGCCGAGCATACCCTGGCCGAGTTGGAGGCGGCCGGTTTCGACCGGGTGATGATCAGCCTGCACGGTCGCGGCGGCGAGGACGGCAGCATGCAAGGCGCGCTGGCGCTGATGGGCATCCCTTACACCGGCAGCGGCATCGAGGCCAGCGCCTTGGGCATGGACAAATGGCGGACCAAGCTGGTCTGGCAGGCCGCCGGCCTGCCGGTGCCCGACTATGCCCTGCTCACCGCCGACAGCGATTTCGCCGCCATGGAGAAACGGCTCGGCCTGCCGCTGTTCGTCAAGCCGGCCAACGAGGGCTCCAGCGTCGGCGTGACCAAGGTGAAGCAGGCCGGCGGTCTGCGCGCCGCCTATGAGGCGGCGGCCAGGCACGATCCCCTGGTGCTGGCCGAGCGCTTCATGAGCGGCGGCGAATACACCTGCGCCATCCTCGGCGATACCGCGCTGCCGGTGGTGAAGATCGAGCCGGCCACCGAGTTCTACGACTACGAGGCCAAGTACTTCCGCGACGACACGAAGTATCTCTGCCCCTGCGGCCTGCCGGTCGAGCAGGAGAAGGCGATGCAGGATCTGGCCCGCCAAGCCTTCGCCGTGCTCGGCTGCCGCGGCTGGGGCCGGGTCGACATCCTGCTCGACGCCGGCGGCACGCCCTATCTGCTCGAGATCAACACCTCGCCCGGCATGACCGACCACAGTCTGGTGCCCATGGCGGCGCGCGCCGCCGGCATCGGCTTCGACGAACTTTGTCTGCGCATCCTGGAGTTGGCCGATGTGGAATAAGCCCGAGCTGCTCACCCGCCTGGCCAACTGGCTGATGCTGGTGACGCTGCTCTATGCCCTGCTGGTGACGGTGCGTCACTACGCCGACGGCAGCCTGCCGATCCGCCGGGTCGATGTCCTCGGCGCCAACCACGCCGAGACCCGGCAGGCGGCCCGGACCGCCCTGCAAGGCCTGCAGGGCGGTTTCTTCAGCGTGAACCTGGAACAGGTGCGCCAGGGCTACGAGGCCCTGCCCTGGGTGAAGAGCGCCCTGGTGCGCAAGGTCTGGCCCGACCGTCTGGTGGTGGAGCTGACCGAGCACGTGCCGGCCGCGGCCTGGAATGCCCAGGCCATGCTGGATGTTCACGGCGAGGTGTTTCCGGTGCGGCCCTACGCCGGTCTGCCGCGCATCTATGCGCCGGACGCCATGGCCCTGGAGGTGGCGCATCGCTACGGCGAGTTCGCCCGTCTGCTTGCGCCGATGAATCTGAAGATCGACAGCGTGCAGGTCAGCGCCCGCCATGCCTGGCGCCTGCGCCTGGCCAACGGCCTGGTCGTCGAGCTGGGTCGCGAGCGGTTGAGCGAGCGGATGCGGCGCTTCGTCGCGACCTACTCCCTGGTCGAGGCGAAGGCGGGAAGGCTGGCCTATGTCGATCTGCGTTATCCGAACGGCCTTGCCGTCCGGCAGGAGGCCCATGCTGGCCAGGCCGACGCGGGCAAGGCATGAACGAGGACGATGGAGCAATGAGCGAAGTGACAGCGGAGCAGCAAGCATGAGCAAGATGCGTGGAGAGAACCGGGACCTGATCGTCGGCCTCGATATCGGCACCTCCAAGATCGTGGCCATGGTGGCCGAGGTGCTGCCGGAGGGCGGCATCAACATCGTCGGCATGGGCTCGGCCCCGTCGCGCGGCCTGAAGAAAGGCGTGGTGGTCAACATCGAGGGCACGGTCAGCGCCATCCAGCGCGCGCTGGAGGATGCCGAGCTGATGGCCAACTGCAAGATCAACCAGGTCTACACCGGCATCGCCGGCAGCCATATTCGCTCGCTCAACTCGCATGGCATGGTGCCGATCCGCGATCGCGAGGTGACCGCGCTGGACATGGAGCGGGTGGTGGAGACCGCGCGGGCGGTGAACATCTCGACCGACCAGCAGATCCTGCACGTGCTGCCGCAGGAGTACATCATCGACGGCCAGGAAGGCGTGCGCGAGCCGCTGGGCATGAGCGGGGTACGCCTGGAGGTGAAGGTGCACATCGTCACCGGCGCGGTCTCGGCGGCGCAGAACATCGTCAAGTGCGTGCGCCGCTGCGGCCTGGAGGTGCACGACCTGATCCTGCAGCCGCTGGCCTCTTCCCTTGCCGTGCTTAACGAGGACGAGAAGGACCTCGGCGTCTGCCTGGTCGACATCGGCGGCGGCACCACCGACATCGCGGTGTTCACCCGCGGCGCCATCCAGCACACCGCGGTGATCCCGGTCGCCGGCGACCAGATCACCAACGACATCGCCATGACCCTGCGCACGCCGACCCGCGAGGCGGAGGACCTCAAGATCCAGCACGGCATCGCCCTGCGCCAGTTGGCGGACGCCCGGGAAATGATCGAGGTGCCCGGCATCGGCGAGCGCGGTCCGCGCATGCTGTCGAAACAGATGCTGTCCGAGGTGATCGAGCCACGTGTCGAGGAACTGTACAGCCTGGTCCAGGCCGAGCTGCGCCGCAGCGGCTTCGAGGAACAGGTGTCGTCCGGCCTGGTGCTGACCGGCGGCTCCAGCCAGATGCGGGGCATGGTCGAGCTGGCCGAGGAGGTGTTCCACATGCCGGTGCGGGTGGGTATGCCCGACTACGTCGGCGGCCTGTCCGAGCGGGTGCGCAATCCGGCCTATGCCACCGGCATCGGCCTGCTGCTTGCCGGCCTGGAGCAATACGAACTGCACCAGGCGGCCAAGATCCAGAGCGGTTCGTTCAAGCACGTGATGGACAGGATGAGTTCATGGTTCAAGAGCAATTTTTGAGCCGGTTGGAAATGGGGCCGCTGCGATTAGGCGGCGGGTTTGAAGAGTTTGTTTCTTTGCGCGCGTAACAAGGAGGAAGAGATGCTGTACGAATTGGAAGACATGCAAACCCAGGAGGCCGTGATCAAGGTGATCGGCGTCGGTGGCTGCGGCGGCAACGCGGTCGACCACATGATCGGTCGCGGCATGACCGGCGTGGAGTTTCTCGCCATCAACACCGATGCCCAGGCGCTCAAGCGCAACCTGGCGCCGATGCAGCTGCAGATCGGCGGCAACGTGACCAAGGGTCTGGGCGCCGGCGCCAAGCCCGAGGTCGGGCGCGAGGCGGCGCTGGAGGATCGCGAACGCATCGCCGAGCTGATCGACGGTGCCGACATGCTGTTCATCACCGCCGGCATGGGCGGCGGCACCGGCACCGGCGCCGCCCCCGTGGTGGCCGAGGTGGCCAAGGAGCTGGGCATCCTCACCGTGGCCGTGGTGACCAAGCCCTTCGTGTTCGAGGGCAAGCGCATGCGGGTGGCCGAAAACGGCCTCAAGGCGCTGTCGGAATATGTCGACTCGCTGATCATCATCCCCAACGACAAGCTGCGCCTGGTGCTGGGCGGCAACATGAAGCTGCAGGAGGCCTTCATGGCCGCCAACGATGTGCTGCACAGCGCGGTCGGCGGCATCGCCGAGATCATCGCCAACCCGGGCATGATCAACGTCGACTTCGCCGACGTGCGCACGGTGATGAGCGAGATGGGTATGGCCATGATGGGTTCGGCCGCGGCCAGCGGCGAGGGCCGCGCCCGCCTGGCGGCCGAGCAGGCGGTGAACAGCCCGCTGTTGGAGAACGTCGACCTCAAGGGCGCCCGCGGCGTGCTGGTCAACATCACCGCCAACGACAGCCTGACCCTGGACGAGTACTACGAGGTGATGAGCACCATCCAGGGCTTCACCGCGGACGAGGCCACGGTCATCGTCGGCACCGCCTTCGACGAGGCCATGGGCGACAGCCTGCGGGTGACCATGGTCGCCACCGGCCTGGGCAACCCGGTCACCGGCCGCCAGAGCAAGCCGCAGATGACCGTGCTCCAGGGCACCGGCACCGACGGCCTGCCGCCGCGCAGCGCCTACGAGAGCGACCCCGAGGCGCCGGCCATCTGGCGCAGCCGGCGCAGCAATGCGGCGGCGCTGGACGCGGCCCAGGAACAGGGCATCGACACCCTGGACATCCCGGCCTTTCTGCGCAAGCAGGCGGATTGAGCAGGAAATTGCTGCCCTAAGTGATTGAAAAAGTTAGAATAGCTGCATGATCAAGCAGCGCAGCATCAAGACTCTCGTACGCGCCACCGGCGTCGGGCTCCACAGCGGACGCAAGGCTCAACTGACCTTGCGCCCGGCACCGCCCGATGCCGGTATTCTTTTTCGCCGCGTCGACCTGGATGTGCCCGTCGATTTTCGCATCGACCCGCATCTGGTGACCGACACCCGGCTCTGCACCGCCGTGGAAAAGAATGGCGTCAAGATCGCCACCGTGGAACACCTGATGTCCGCCCTGGCCGGCCTGGGCATCGACAATCTCTATATCGACCTGGATGGCCCGGAAGTGCCCATCCTGGACGGCTCCGCCGCCCCCTTCGTCTATCTGGTGCAGTCCGCCGGCATCGAGGAACAGAACGCCCCGCGCCGCTATATCCGGATCAAGCGCCCGGTGCGGGTGGAGGACGGCGACAAGTGGGCGGAGCTGACCCCGCACGAGGGCTTCAAGCTCACCTTCAAGATCGACTTCGATCATCCCGTGTTCAAGCAGTCGGGGCAGGAGATCTGCATCGACTTCGCCAGCCAGTCCTACGTCAAGGAAATCAGCCGCGCCCGCACCTTCGGCTTCATGC
Source organism: Sulfuritortus calidifontis (assembly GCF_003967275.1). Taxonomy (NCBI): domain Bacteria; kingdom Pseudomonadati; phylum Pseudomonadota; class Betaproteobacteria; order Nitrosomonadales; family Thiobacillaceae; genus Sulfuritortus; species Sulfuritortus calidifontis. Next base: position 2,308,224 of record NZ_AP018721.1, on the reverse strand, counting down.
AGGACGTCGAGTACCTGCGCAGCCACAACCTGGCGCTGGGCGGCTCGCTCGATAATGCCGTGGTGATGGACGAGTTCCGCGTGCTCAACGCCGACGGCCTCAGATACGCCGACGAGTTCGTCAAACACAAGGTGCTCGACGCCATCGGCGACCTCTACCTGTCCGGCCACCTCATCATCGGCGCCTTCGCCGCCTACAAGTCGGGCCACGGCCTGAACAACCAGCTGCTGTGCAAACTGCTCGACGATGCCGAGGCCTGGGAATGGGCCAGCTTCGTCGACGACGAGACCACCCCGGCGGCCCTGAGCCGCCTGCACGCCCTGCCGGTCTAATAAGGCAATCCGCCCGTGTTTGGCCTGCGCCTCTTCCTGATCGGCTTCGGCATCCTCCTGGTCGTCCTGCTGCTGGGCTATGCCCTCAACCGCGACCGCCGTTGGCTGAACTATGCCGGCCTCACCGCCAAGCTGGCGCTCGCCCTGTTCCTGATCCTGGGCCTGCTTTACCTGGCCCGCCGCCTGATCGCATTCTGATGACAAACAAAAACGGCGCCCACAGGCGCCGTGAGGTGAAACGACCCACCTTATTGGATGTTGGCCAGATTCTCCGGCAATACCCGGGGCGTGATGAACAGCATCAGTTCGTTCTTCTCGTCCCGTCTGGTGTTGTTCTTGAACAGGTGACCCAGCACTGGGATGTCGCCTAGCAGCGGCACTTTGTTGGTGTCGTCGCGTAGGGTCTGCTCGAAGATGCCGCCCAGGATGGCGGTCTCGCCGTTCCTGACTCGGACCTGGGTTTTCACCCGCTTGGTGTCGATCCGCAGGCCGGCTGTGGTGACCTCGCCCGGGGCGTCCTTGGTGATCTCGACGTCGAGGATGATGTCGTCGTTGTTCAAGATCTGCGGATTGACCAGCAGACAGAGCACTGCGTTCTGGAAGGAGGTCTGAGTGCCGGACTGGCTCACGGTGGCATAGGGGATCTGCTGGCCCTGCAGGATGACGGCCGGCTTCTGGTTCTGGGTGATCACCCGTGGGCTGGAGATGATCTTGCCCCGCTTGTCCTGCTCCATGGCCTGCAGTTCGAGGTTGAGGATCAGGTTGCTGGCCGGGTTGAGCAGGCTGATGCCGATGCCGGCGTTTTGCGAGACGCCGGTGATGCCGCCGGCAGGCAGGTCGATGTTGTTGGAGACCGTGCCGGAGGGGACGGTCGTGCCGATCAGGGATTGGCCGGTACTGGAGGTGTTGCCCAGGCCGAACTGGGTGGCGCCGATGTTGCCGGCGGTCTGCAGGCCGAGCTTGGCGCCGAGCACCCGGCCGAAACTGTCGTCGGCCACCACGACACGGCCCTCGATCAAAATCTGCTTGGCCGGGATGTCGACCCGGGCCAGGAGGTCGCGCGCCTCCTTGATCTTGCTCGGCACGTCTTGGATGAACAGGGAATTGGTTTTGAGATCGAAGGAGGTGGTGCCGCGCTTGGACAGGATGCGCTGGCCGGTGCCAGCCGCGGCTGCCGCCGGGGCGGCCGTCGTGGCACTGACACCCACGGCACCGGTGCTGCAGCTGACCGCCTGGCCACCGGCCGCGGCGCTGAGCGACTGGCCGTTGAGGATGGCCTGGGCCTCGTCGGCGCGCAGATAGTTCAGGCGGATGACCTCCGACTGCAATTCTTCCAGATCGAAGATCGCCTGCTTGGCTTCGAGATCACGTCGCTCCAACTGGGCGATCTCGTCCGAGGGCGCCACCCAGAGCACGTTGTTGCTGATGACCTTGCGGCTCAGGCCGCGGGTGGCCAGGATGATGTCCAGGGCCTGATCCCAAGGCACTTCCTTCAAGCGCAGCGAGGTGGTGCCGGTGACGCGGTCGCTGGTGACGATGTTCTGGCCGGTGAAGTCGGCGATGACCTTGAGCAGGTCCTTGATCTCGACATTCTGGAAGTCGAGCGAGATGCGCTCGCCGGTGTACTGGCCGGCCTTGCCGCTGGCCGAGAAATCGGTCTGCTGCGGGCTGACCTCGATGACGAACTGGTTGCCGGTCTGGTAGGCCGAGTGGCTGACCTTGGCCGAGGGGGTCAGCACCAGCCGGGTGCGGCTGTCGAGCGGATAGGCCTCGACGGTCTGCACCGCGGTGGCAAAGTCGGAGACGTCGAGCCGGCGCTTGAGCGCGGCCGGCAGTTCGGTGTTGAGGAAATCGACCTGGATGGCCCGGCCCTGCTGTTTGATGTCGATGCCAATGCCGGGCCCGGACAGGGTGACGGTCAGCTTGCCCTCGCCGGACTTGCCGCGGCGAAAATCGATGTCACGCACGCTGTGGCTGGGGGCGGGGCTGCTGGCGGCGAAGCGGGTGGCGGCATCGGCATTGGCGCCGCCGCGCAGGGTGACCAGCAGGTAGTTGCGGTCGGTCCTCAATTCATATTCGGCTGCGGTCTTGAGGTTGACCACCAGGCGGGTGCGCTCGCCGGATTGCAGGACCTGCACGCTCTGGACATTGCCCTTGTCGACCGCCTCGGTATAGCGGCCGAGGGCATTGACCGTATCGGGCAGGTCGATGATCAGCCGGTTGGGGTTGCTGGTGGTGAAGGCGGCCGGAGTGGTAGTGATGCTGTCCTTGAAGGCCGCCTTGAGCACCTGGCTGTCGTCCTGGCCGGCTGTGAGCCTGACGCTCTCCAGGGTGTTTCCGGGCTCCGCCCAGGCAGGCAGGGCCAGCCACAGGAGGCAGGCGGCCAGCCATCCGATCCGTTTGTTCCGCACGCTGTGGTTCATGGTGTGCCTCTCTTCTTGGCGTGAAACACGCGGAGCGTGTCCGCGTCGCCCTCTCGCGCAAGCGGGAGAGGGCAGGGGTGAGGGGGCGATCAGGGCGATACGCCATGATCGTTTGCTCGATGCGCCTGTGGGCATGGGGGTCGCGCTCGTTCGATCTGTCATGGGGTTTCGTTCACTTGCCGGCCGGCTTGAGTTCCCGGATCGCCGTTTCCTCCGGCTTGGCCAGTTCGGTCGTGACCTCGGTCCATTTGCCGGCTGCGGACATGATGCGTTCCTTCACCTTGACGCCTTTGTAAGAGATCGCGGTGATGGTACCGCCGTTCTGACCGATGCGATCGCCGACCTTGGCCGCGAACAGCCGGTTGTCCGGGCTGACCACCAGGGCCTGGAAGGCGCCGTTGCGTTCGATGATGCCAGTGACGCGCAAGCCCTCCAAGGCGAACTCCTCCAGACTGCCGCGCGGCCGGGCCGCCTCGGTCTCGCCTGGCGCCTGGCCGCCCTTGAGCGAGCGCGGGCTGAACGGGTCAGGCACCTGTTCGGCCTGGTAGACGAAGGTGTCGTGCGGCTTCGGTGCCGGCAGCGGTTCGACCTTGGGTGCGTTCTTCTTGCCGGCCTCGTCCATGAACTGGCGCAGGTCGTCGAAGCCGTCGTCGCCACAGCCGGCCAGCAGACCGACGATCAGGAGCGCCGGAATCCATTTCATCATTTGCCGCCTCCCTGCTTGGCCTTGGCGCTCTCCGCCTCGTCGAGGTAGCGGTAGGTTTTCAAGGTGGCGTCCATGCTCAGCACCGGTGGCTTGGCGCCGGGTGCGATATTGACGTCATGCACGGTGACGATGCGCGGCATTGCCGCCACGTCGCTGATGAAGCTGGCGATCTGGTGATAGCTGCCGGTGACCTTGATCGCGACCGGCAGGGTGGCGTAATAGGCATCGAAGCTGGTCTGGCCCGGGCGGAACAGCTCGAACGCCAGGCCGCGGCCGAGGCCGGCCTGGTTGATGTCGGTGAGCAGGGCGTCGACCTCCGCCTTGCTCGGCAGCTGCTTGATCATGGTCGCCAGGGCCTGCTCGGTGTCCTTCAACTGCTGGCGGTAGGCGGGCAGGTTGTGCGACTCGCCGACCTTCTCGCTGTAAGTCTGGCGCAGCTTCTCCTCTTCCTGCTTCAGGCTGTCGAGGGTGGCCAGCTGGTCCGACAGGTCGAAGTAGTAGCCGGCGCCAACCACGGCGACGAAGAGCAGGCCGAGGACGATGCCCTTGGCCGCGGCCGGCGCGCTGGCCAGGTCCTTGAGGTTGAGGTCCTTGAGGTCGATGTTGTTGAGGTCCGAGAGTGCCATGGTCAGGGCGCCTTCTGGGGGGCGGGCTTCGCGTTCGGGTCGCTGACGGTGATGGTCAGCGAGAAGTCGTTGCTGCGCACATTGTTCACCGTCGCAGCGCGGACCTCGATCAGCACCGGATTTTCGAACCAGTCGGAGTCCTCGATGTTGCGCATGTAGGTGGATACCAGCGCGCTTGATTGGGCATAGCCCTGGATCGACAGGGTCTTGTCGGCCAGCTTGAAGCTGCGTAGGTGCACGCCCTCCGGCAGGCGGCGGGCCAGTTCGTCCAGGATGTGGACGGGCACAGTGCGGTTGGCCTGCAAGTCCTCGACCGCCTTCTTGCGCGCGACCAGGGCCTGGATCTTCTCCTTCAGCGTCTTGATTTCCTTCAGCTTTTCTTCGATCTTGGCGATTTCCTGGCGCATGAATTCATTGCGCTGAGCCTGCCGGTCCTGGGCGCCGGTGATGAACATGTGGCTGGCCAGCACGGTGGCGACGGCCAAGACGGCAACGCCGCCGGCCAGGGCATTGAACTGCTTGGCCTGGCGTTCGCGCTTGAGTTGCCGGTGCGGCAGCAGGTTGATCCGGATCGTGCTCATGTCCTGTCGAACCTCCGCATGGCCAAGCCGCAGGCCACGATCAGCATGGGGGCGTCGCTGCCCAGGCGCCCGGCATCGACCTTGCCGGACAGGCCCATCTGGGCGAGGGGGTTGGCGACAATGACATTGGCCTGGGTCGCGTTGCGGATGGCGGCGTCCAGGCCGGGCAGCAGGGCGCAGCCGCCACAAAGTAGGATGTGGTCCACGCTCTGGTAGGCGGTGGCGGCATAGCACATTTGCAGGGAGCGCATGACCTCCTGGGCGGCGTTTTCCAGAAAGGCCGGCAGCACCTCGGTCTTGTAGCGGTCGGGCAATTGGCCCTTGCGCTTGGCGTCCTCGGCCTCCTCGAGGGAGACGTCGAAGCGACGGGCGATGTCCTGGGTCAGGATCTGGCCGCCGAAGGCGTGGGTACGCTGGAACACCGGCTGGTTGCTGTGCAGGATGTTGATGTGGGTGAAATTGGCGCCCATGTCGACGATGGCGACGGTCTGTTTTTTGCCGCTGCCGGGCACCTGGGCGGCCATCATGGGGTAGGCGCCGAGGACGGCGAAATTGTCGACGTCCATGATCACGGTTGTCAGGCCTACCGCCTCGGCAATGGCGACCCGCTCGTCGACCCGGTCCCGCCGGGTGATCACCACCAGGGCCTCGTTGTCGGTCGGGCTTTTGGCCGAGGGGCCGAGAATCTGGTAATCGAGGCTGACCTCGTCCACCGGGAAGGAGGCCATCTGGTTGGCCTCGGCCGTGATCTGGGCCTCGGTCTCGTTCTCGTTCGCCTGGCTCGGCACCAGAATCTTTTTCGAGATCACCGCCGATACCGGCAGTGCCATGGCGATGGCCCGGGTTCGGCTGTCCAGTGAGCGCCAGGCCTGGCTCATGGCCGCCTCGACGGCCTCCGGCTTGTTGATCTTGCCGTCGGCGATGGCGTCCTTGGGCAGGGCGGCAATGGCATAGCGCTCGACCTGGTAAGCACCTTTGCCGGCCGAGGCCAGCTCAAGCATTTTTACGGCCGATGAGCTAATATCGACCCCGATCAGGGGGCGATCGCCTCCGCTAAGCCAAGCCAATCGCAAGGACGGTCCTTTCGCTTTTCAATCCAGTGACACGGATTCTTAATAATCCACCTTAACTACTGGCAACAACATATACTCGATACGACGATTTTTCTAGCCCCGCACCGCTAGCCTAGGCAACTGAATGGCCCGCGGTGCACGGATGCAACAGATGATTAAACCTTCCTGGAAACTGGCGTTGGCGGTCTTGACGGGTGCGGCGGCCGGCCTTGCGGCGCTGGTCATTCTGGCCGTGGCCCTGATCTATCCCACTTTGCCGAGCCTGGAGGCGCTGACCGACTATCGGCCCAAGATGCCGCTGCGCATCTATACCGAGGACGGCAGCCTGATCGGCGAATTCGGCGAGGAGCGTCGGGCCATGGTGCGCGTAGCGGATGTGCCGGAGCATCTACGCCAGGCCGTGCTTGCCGCCGAAGACGAGCGGTTCTACAGCCATGGCGGCATCGACACCCTGGGTATCCTGCGTGCTGCTGTCGCCAACCTGATTTCGGGCGGGGTGCGTGAGGGGGCCTCCACCATCACCATGCAGGTGGCACGCAATTTCTTTCTCAGCTCGGAGCGCACCTTCCGGCGCAAGATCAACGAGGCCCTGCTGGCGATCAAGATCGAACACCAATTGTCCAAGGACGAGATTCTCGAGCTCTATTTGAACCACATCTACCTGGGCCAGCGAGCCTACGGCTTTGCCGCCGCCTCACAGATCTATTTCGGCAAGCCCATCGCCAAGATCAGCCTGGCCGAGGCGGCCATGCTGGCCGGTCTGCCCAAGGCGCCTTCGGCCTACAACCCCGTGGTCAACCCGGCGCGGGCGCGGGCCCGGCAGTTGTATGTCCTGGGCCGGATGGAGACCCTGGGTTTCATCAGCGAAGCGGAGCTGCTCGCCGCCAAGGAGCAGAAGCTCGGGGTGCGCTATTCGCCGCAGAGCTTCGAGGCGGTATCCGACCATCTGGCCGAGATGGTGCGTCAGTACATGTACAAACGCTACGGTGACCAGATCTACATCAGCGGCATGAAGGTCTACACTACTTTGCGGGCCAAGGAGCAGCGGGCTGCGGTCGAGGCGGTCCGGCTGGGGCTGGTCGAATACAACCGCCGGCGCGGCTACGCCGGTCCCGAAGATCAACTGAAGTTGCCCAAGGAGGCCGAGGAGCGGGACAAGGCCATCTTCGACGACCTGTCCGACCGGCCGGAGGCGAATGGCCTATTGCCCGCGGTGGTGTTGGCCGTTGGCAAGGACAAGATCCAGGCTCGCCTGCGCAGCGGGGAAGACATCGAGTTGGGGCCGGATGAGGTCAAGTTCGCCCAGACCGCCAAGAAGCGTCCGGTGCCGGGGTCGGTCATCCGTGTCGTCAAGCTGGCAGCCAAGCAGCCGTGGCAGCTGACTTACCTGCCTCATGCCGAGGCGGCGCTGGTTGCCCTGTCGCCCGATGACGGCGCGATCAGGGCGCTGGTCGGTGGTTTCGATTTCGCTCGCAACCAGTTCAACCATATCGTCCAGGCTTGGCGTCAGCCGGGCTCAAGCTTCAAGCCTTTCATCTACTCGGCGGCGCTGGAAAAGGGCATCACCCCGGCTACCGTATTCGACGACGCGCCGATCACGGTCGATCCGGCGCTCACCGGCGGCGAGCAGTGGGAGCCGAAGAACTATGACGGCACCATGGACGGCCCGGTCACCCTGCGCACCGCCTTGTACAAGTCGAAGAACCTGGTGTCGATCCGGGTGCTGCAGGCGGCCGGCGTCGAGTTTGCCCGGGAACACGCCGGCAAGTTCGGCTTCGATCTCGACCGCCTGCCGCCTTACCTGACCATGGCCCTGGGCGCGAGCGAGGTGACGCCCTTGCAGTTGGTTTCCGCCTATGCGGTGTTCGCCAACGGCGGCCATCAGGTTCGGCCGTATTTTCTGCGCAAGGTGACCGACAAGGACGGCCGGGTGCTGGAGAACTACCAGGGGGTGAAGGCGAGCGAGACGCCGGCGGTGATCGATCCACGCAACGCCTTCATCATGACCACGATGATGCAGGATGTGGTGCGCCGGGGTACGGCGACGGCGGCGCTGCGGCTCGGCCGCTCCGATCTGGCCGGCAAGACCGGCACCACCAACGACCATCGCGATGCCTGGTTCGCCGGCTTCAACCCGCACCGCGTCGCCGTGGCCTGGATCGGCTACGATCAACCGCGGCCGCTGGGGCCGGGCGAAACCGGCGGCACCTCGGCGTTGCCGATGTGGATGCACTATATGGAAGAGGCCTTGCACGGCCAGCCCGATACCGGCTACGCCATGCCCGAGGGCGTGGTGCCGCTGAAGGTCGATCCCAAGACCGGGGTGCGCGACGATGCCGGCACGGTCGAGTATTTCTTACAGGAGTTCGCGCCCGGTTCCGCCTGGGGCGGCACTTTCGGAAACTGAGCGATGCCGGCCAAATCCGCCCCCGCCCGCAACAGTCACCTGCGCCTGCGCATTGCCCAGGTGGCGGCCCAGCTGATGGCCGAGCACGGCATCCGCGACTATGGCCTGGCCAAGCGCAAGGCCGCCCGGCAACTGGGGGTGACCGACAGCCACGTGCTGCCGGGCAACGAGGAGATCGACGAGGCGCTGCGCGACTACCATGCGATCTACCGTCCGGACGAGCATGCGCAAACCTTGCGCGCCCAGCGCGAGCAGGCACTGGCGGTGCTCGAGGCCTTCGGCCAGTTCAGCCCGCTGCTGACCGGGGCGGTCTTGGCCGGCACGGCCTCTGATCATGCCAATATCGAGATCGAGCTGTATGCCGATGCCAGCAAGGAATTCGAGCAGTTCCTGGTCAACCAGGGGGTGTCGTTCAAGGTGGCCGACCGCAACGGCCGGCATGGCTATCTGATCTATTCGGACCCGGCCGATGTCCTGGTCACGGTCTTGCCGCTGAGCAGCCTGCATGCCCATAGCCGGGGGCGGGCGGATGGTGTCAAACGCATGAACGCCGAGCAATTGACCCAGTTTTTACAGGGGCAAAGCTGAACCAAATCGGTGGTTCTGCATTATGCTTTGAACAATCGCGAGCAAAGTTCAAGTTACTGCCAGCATGGATATCCACAACTACCAATCGCAGACCGAGGGGGACGTCAGCCGCTATCTGGTTGACAGCCCGCTGGAGATCGAGCGGATCCTGCGCGGCATGATGGAACAGAAAATCCTGGTTTCCGGCTCCGGCAACAAGAGCAAGAATGCCTTCATTACCACGGTGCTCGGCGTCGACGGTCAGTCGCGCCAGTTCTTCCTTGAAAGCCCGCTCGACGGCCACATGGATGACGATCTGCTGGTGAAAGACGGTGCCGCTTTTTCGGCGCGTTACGAGAATGTGCAGATCCAGTTCATCGCCGGACTCGGCAAGCGGCTGGAACACGAGGGCCGTGCAGCCTATCGCTTGCCGTTCCCCACCCGCTTCCTGCGTTTTCAGCGCCGGGAGTATTACCGGGTCGAAGTGCCGCGGGCCAATCCGTCCAAATGCCGCTTCACCCTGGCCAACCAGAAGCAGGTGGTGGAAGGCGTGGTAGCCGACATCAGTATCGGTGGCATCGGCCTGACCTACAAGCCGGGCGAGGCGGACGTCGCCCTGGGCCAGGTCATTCACGGCTGCCGCCTGTTCATCCCGGAGGTCGGCGAGTTCGTGGTCAGCCTGAAGGTGCGCAACCAGATCGACCTGACTCTGCGCAATGGCGAGCATGCCTGGCGGATCGGCTGCGAGTTCATCGACCTGCCTTCGATCGTCGAGCGGGAGTTGCAGCGATATATCTTCAAGATCGAGCGTGACCGGCACGCTCAAGCCAAATAGCGCCCGGCCGCGCCAAGCGGACCTGGCAAATAAGGAGTCGGCGGGACAAGCATGGATCTTGATTACGGTACGGACGAGGACCTGAGTCGCTACACGGTCCACGATGCTGTGGAGATCGAGCGCATTTTGCGCAAGATGCTGACCGACCAGACCATCGTCACCATCCACGCAGAAAACGGCAAGGATTTCCTGCTGACCACTCTGGTCGGCATCAACCCCGGCACCGGTTTCATCTATTTCGATTCCGGCTCGGACGATCGGCTGAACGCGGCCCTGCTGGCCAGCGCCAAGTCGACCGTGACCGCGACCCTCAATCAGGTCCGGGTCCAGTTCACCACCGAGGGCTTCGAGCGGGCCAAGTACAACGGCGAGATCGTGCTCAAAGCCAAAGTGCCGGCCGCCCTGCTGCGCCTGCAGCGGCGCGAGTATTACCGCCTGGCGACGTCGCTGACCGATCCGGTCAAGTGCTGGTTCAACCTGCCCGGCGGTACCCTGAAGGTGGTGGTCACGGATATCAGCGTCGGCGGCATCGGGGTCTTGTACCCACCCGGCGGGGTGCAGCTAGAGGCCGGCGTGACCTACGAAGGCTGCCGCTTGGCGCTGCCCGGCGTGCCCGAGCTGATCATGAGCCTGAAGGTGTGCAGCACCTACAAGGAAACCATGAAGAACGGCCTGATCACCCTGCGTGCCGGTTGCCAGTTCGTCAAACTGCCGCCGCCGGCGGAGACGGCGATCCAGCGCTACATCCTCAAGGTCGAGCGGGAACGCAAGGCGCGGGCCGGCTAAGCGCCGCTGAAATAAGCTTAGGCCTCGCGCAGCCAGCGCGCGGCATCCAGCGCGAAATAGGTCAGTACCGCATCGGCGCCGGCCCGCTTGAAGCCGAGCAGGGCCTCCAGCACGCAGGCGCGCTCGTCCAGCCAGCCGTTCTGCGCAGCGGCCTTGAGCATGGCGTATTCGCCGCTGACCTGGTAGACCATGGTCGGTGCCTGATAGGTCTCTTTCACCCGGCGCACGATGTCCAGATAGGGCATGCCCGGCTTGATCATCACCATGTCCGCCCCCTCCTGTAGGTCCAGCCCCACTTCCCACAAGGCCTCGTCGCTGTTGGCCGGGTCCATCTGATAGGTGTATTTGTTGCCCTTGCCCAGATTGGCGGCCGAGCCGACGGCGTCGCGGAAGGGGCCGTAGAAGCTGGAGGCGTATTTGGCCGAATAGGCCAGGATGCGGGTGTGGATATGGCCAGCGGCGTCGAGCGCCTCGCGTACCGCGTGGATGCGGCCGTCCATCATGTCCGAGGGGGCCACCACATCGGCGCCGGCGGCGGCATGGCACTCCGCCTGGCGGGTGAGCACGGCGATGGTCTCGTCGTTCAGCACATAGCCGGTCTCGTCGATCAGGCCGTCCTGGCCGTGGCTGGTGTAGGGGTCGAGCGCGATGTCGGTGATGATGCCCAGCTCGGGGAAGCGCGCCTTCAACTCGGTCACCGCACGCGGCACCAGACCCTTGGGGTTGTAGGCCTCTTCCGCATTCAGGCTTTTCAGGGGGGCGTCGATCACCGGGAACAGGGCCAGGGCGGGCACCCCCAGTTTCAAGCAATCCTCGGCCGTGGCGTGCAGCTTGTCCAGGGTCATGCGCTTGACCCCGGGCATGGAGGCGACCGCCTCTTCCCGGTTGCTACCGTCCAGTACGAAGACCGGCAGGATCAGGTCGGCCGGGGTCAGCACGGTTTCCCGCATCAGACGGCGGGAGAAATCGTCACGGCGCATGCGGCGCATGCGTTTGCGAGGGAAGCTGGAGAGATCGAACATGGCGCAGGTCGGCTAGGAATGAGGGTCGAAAGGCTTGTGTAACCGGTCGGGGAACTTTCTGTCAACTTGACTATTCTATGTTGAAGACGAGGTAACTCGTTCCGCTATCTCCTCCCTGAGCGGGTGCCTTGGCGCAAAGCTAAGGCACTTGGTGCCCGACCTTCTCCCCTTGGGTCGGGCATTTTTTTGCCTTGTCGCCGCCCTTGGCCGGCGGCATCTGCAGCCAGTTCCTGATTACCGCCTCCGCTTCGTCCAGGCCCATGTGCTTTGGGCTGGAGAAGAGCTGGACCGAGCCCGGATTGCCCCGTTCGGCCAGGGTGGCCTGGGCGGCGCGCAGCACGGGCAGGCTCTGGTTGCGTGAGAGCTTGTCGGCCTTGGACAGCAAAATGTGGACCGGCTTGCCGCTGGCCTGGAACCAGTCGAGCAGCATGAGATCGAGGTCGGTGAAGGGGTGGCGGATATCCATGATCAGGACCAGGCCGGCCAGCTGCGGTCGGCCGGCCAGGTAGCTGCCGACCAGGGCCTGCCAGCGTTTCTGCTCGACCATGGGGGTCTTGGCATAGCCGTAGCCGGGCAGGTCGACCAGATAGCGGCCCTGGCCGGCCCGGAAGAAGTTCAGGTGCTGGGTGCGCCCCGGCGTCTTGCTGACGAAGGCCAGACGTTTCTGGTTGGTGATGGCGTTGATCGCGCTGGATTTGCCGGCATTGGAACGGCCGGCGAAGGCAACCTCGGCGAGGCTGTCCGGCGGAAGCTGGGCGAGTTCGGCGACGGTGATCTGGAAGCTGGCGTTTAACACGTTGGGGCCGGCCGCAAAACTGGCATGTTAGCAAAAAGGCCGCTAAAATGCGGCGGTTTTACCAATTGCGTGTCTAAGGTCCAGGAGCCTGTCAAAAAATGAAAAAACAAGCCGTTCTGCTTACCGGTCTGTTGTTCGTCGCCGCCGCCGCGGTTGCTGCCGAGCCTGCCGCCCCCGCTGTCGCCAAGGGTGACGCCGCCAAGGCCCAGAAGATCGTCAACGATATCTGCGGCGCCTGCCACGGCACCGACGGCAACAGCACCTCGCCGACCTACCCCAACCTGGCCGGCCAGCATCCCGAGTACATCACCAAGCAGCTGAACGAATTCAAGTCCGGTGCCCGCCGCAATGCCACCATGGCCCCGAACGTGGCCAAGCTGTCCGCCGAGGACATGGTCAACCTGGGCGCCTATTTCGCGGCTCAGCTGCCCAAGGCCAAGCCGGCCAAGGACCCGGCCCTGGTCGCCGAAGGCCAGAAGCTCTACAAGGGCGGCAATGCCGGCAGCGGCGTGCCTGCCTGCGCCTCCTGCCACGGCCCGGCCGGTGCCGGCATCCCGGTCCAGTTCCCCCGTCTGGCCGGCCAGCATGCCAAGTACGTCGTCGCCCAGCTGAAGAACTTCCGCACCGGCGATCGCGCCAACGACGGCGGCAAGATGATGCAGACCATCGCCAAGAAGATGACCGACCAGGAAATGCGTGCCGTGGCCGAGTACATCTCCGGCCTGCGCTGAGCATTTTCGGCGCCAATCGAAAAAGGCCGCCCGCGGGCGGCCTTTTTCATGGCTTCAGGGCTTGGCCGTGAGCAGGGTCTGAACCTGCCGCAGCAGGGGGGTAAGCAGGGGCTCGATCTTGCGCCGCATCAGGGAGCCGATGGCGGTGGAGCGGGCGAACACCGGGGCGGTCAGCGCTTCGCTGACGCGCCCCAGGGCGGCCACCGCGGCGGCATCGTCGGCCAGTTCCGGCAGGGCGGCGGCCAGCGCCTGCGCGGCCGGCTCGATCTCCGGCCCGGCGGCGAAGCGCCGACCGATCGCGTTCAGGCTGCGACTGACCACCTCCTGGGTTTCCGGCCGCTCGAAGATCTCGCCGAAGGTGGCGAGGAAGGTCTGGCCCTGACCGGACAGCACCTGCAACAGCAGGCCGGCGCAGGCGTTGCCCGCCTCCTTCAGCTGGGTCAACGGGGCCTGCCAGCGTTCGAGGTCGGCCCGGGCCGGGCGCGGCGAGGGCAGATTGTCCGGCGCCATCTCCAGGAAGGCGACATAGTGGCTGTTGGCCCGCCTGCCCCGCTTCCAGATGGCCTCGCGGCCGGCCTCGTCGACCGCGCCCGAGGCCAGCAGCACGGCGACGGTGTCGATGATCGCCAGGTGCTCGTCCTGCAGGAAGGGCAGGTGCTCGATCAGGAAATCGGCCAGCACCTTGCCCATCCGGCCCCGGGCCACCGCCTCCCGGCGCAGCATGAGCCGGGCGTTCTCGATCGAGGGCATGGCCCACCAGGCGTATTCGGCGATCTCGTCGGTCAGGCCCGGGGCGTAGACCACGGCGGTTACCGCCTCCGGTTCGCCGGTGAGCAGAAGCTTGCCCAGGTCGGGGCTCGCTAACTGGCCGTGCCGCGTCCAGCGGGTGAGATGCACCGGGTAGCCGCCGGGCGAGCCCAGGGCGTGGCCGGACAGGAACTCGCGCACCAGGCGGAGATAACGGTCTTCCCGGCAGGTCGGGTGCAGCGGCATCGAGGCCTCGCCTTGGGGGGTGAGGGCGTGCAGGGTCAGGCCGCCTTCGTCCAGGCGCACGGCCTTCAGGTCCTGCGCCATCAAGACGTTCAGGCGCAGCAGGTCCTCCGGAGAGAGTTCGTCGTCCATGCCTGCTCGCTTTACGGGGCCAGTTTGGCGAAGGCCTTCTGCGCGGCCGCGATGGTCGCGGCGATGTCGGCGTCGCCGTGGGCGGCGGAGACGAAGCCGGCCTCGAAGGCGGACGGGGCGAGATAGATGCCCTCGACCAGCATCAGGTGGAAGAAGCGGTTGAACGCCTCCTTGTCGCAGGCCATGACCTCGGCATAGCTGGTCGGCGGTTTGGCCGCGAAATACAGGCCGAACATGCCGCCCACGCTCTGGGCCGAGAACAGCACGCCGGCCTCTTTCGCGGCCGCGGCAAGGCCGTCGACCAGGGCCTTGGTTTTTGCTGCGAGCGCCTCGTAGAAGCCGGGCGTCGACACCGCCTTCAGCGTGGCCAGGCCGGCCGCCACGGCGACCGGGTTGCCGGACAAGGTGCCGGCCTGATAGACCGGCCCCAGCGGGGCCAGCTTGTCCATGATCTCGGCTCTACCCCCAAATGAACCCACCGGCATGCCGCCGCCGATGACCTTGCCCAGGGTGGTGAGGTCGGGCTGGATGTTGTACAGGCCCTGGGCGCTGGTGAGGCCGACGCGGAAGCCGGTCATCACCTCGTCGAAGATCAACACGGCGCCGTGCTTCGTGCAGTTCTCGCGTAAGCAATCGAGGAAGCCGGGCTTGGGCGCGATCAGGTTCATGTTGCCGGCCACCGCCTCGACGATGACGCAGGCGATGTCCTTGCCCTGCGCGGCGAACACGCGGTTCACCTGGTCGATGTCGTTGTAGTCGAGCACCAGGGTGTGGGCAGTCACCTCCGGCGGCACGCCGGCGGAACTGGGCTGGCCGAAGGTGAGCGCGCCGGAACCGGCCTTGACCAGCAGACTGTCGGCGTGGCCGTGATAACAGCCCTCGAACTTGATCAGCTTGCTGCGGCCGGTGAAGCCGCGCGCCAGGCGGATGGCGCTCATGGTTGCCTCGGTGCCGGAGGAGACCAGGCGCACCTTCTCCATGCTCGGCACCAGCTTGACCAGGAGGTCGGCCATCTCCAGTTCCAGTTCGGTCGGGGCGCCGAAAGAGAGGCCGCGGGCGGCGGTCTCCTGCACCGCACGCACCACGTCGGGGTGGGCGTGGCCGAGGATCAGCGGGCCCCAGGAGCCGACGTAGTCGAGGTAGCTCTTGCCGTCGGCGTCCCATACCCGCGGGCCCTCGCCGCGGACGAAGAAACGGGGCGTGCCGCCGACCGAGCGGAAGGCGCGCACCGGCGAGTTCACCCCGCCGGGGATGTGTTTCTGCGATTGCTCGAACAGGGTGTCGTTGCGGGAAGTCATGTCGGTCCTCGTAAAGGTTAACGTCGCGTAGCGACACTGCGTCCCTCTCTCCCTCCTGGGAGAGAGTTAGGAGAGAGGGCAAACAGCGATGCAAATCGTTCGGCGATGGCCCTGGGGTCGCTCGCCTCGTACAGGGCGCTGATCACCGCCAGCATGTCGGCGCCGGCCGCAACCAGCGGACCGGCGTTGCCCAAGTCGATGCCGCCGATGGCGCAGATCGGCAGCGTCAATTCGCGGCGCGCGGCCTGCAGCAGATCGAGACTGGCGCGGCGGGCATCCGGTTTCACCTGCGAGGGAAAGAAACTGCCGAAGGCGACGTAATCCACGCCTGCTGCCTGCGCCTGGTGGGCCAGGGCCAGGTCGTCGTAGCAGGAGGCGCCGAGTATTTTACCCGGTCCCAGCCGTTGCCGGGCGGCGGCGAGGTCGCCGTCGTCGCCGCCCAGATGAACGCCATCGGCCTCGACCTGCAGGGCCAGATCGACGGAATCGTTGACGATCAGCAGCGCGCCATGGCGCCGGGTCAGGGCGCGCAAGGCGCCGGCCTGCTCCTGGCGATGGCAGTCGGAGGTGGTTTTGTTGCGGTATTGGAGAATGCGGCAGCCGCCGGCCAGGATGGCCTCGGTGCTGGCCAGGAGCCGCTTGCTGTCGTTCCAGTCCGGCGTGACCGCGTATAAACCTTTAAGCGTCATCGCCCCCGCGTGCCCAGTAGAAGCGGTCCGGGATGTGCTGGCCCATGCCCGGCCGGTAAGCGGCCTGGAGCGACTGGTAGGTGAATTCCTGGGCGCGCTTCACCGCTTCCAGGAGGTCGGCGCCCTGGGCCATCAGGGCGGCGATGGCCGAGGCCAGGGTGCAGCCCGAGCCGTGATAGCTGCCGGGCAGGCGTTCCCAGTTCAGCGTCTGGATCAGGCCTTCGGTGCCATAGAGCCGGTTGACGACCTGTGGTGCCTGTTGGCTGCGGCCGCTGCGCTTAACGCCGGCTTCGCCGGCATTAGCCTCCGCCGAAATGAAACCTTGTGCCAAGGTTTCATTTTCGTGAGCCCCCGTGATCAGAACATATTCGCAGCCCATGTCGAGCAGGCGTTCGGCGCATTCCTCCAGGTCGGGCGCCTCGCTGTCGACACCTTCGTCCAGGGCCAGGCGCCTGGCCTCCAGGCTATTTGGCGTGATCAGCGTGGTCTGCGGCAGCAGCATGTCCTTCATGGCGTCGATCAGGGTCTCGGTCGCCAGCTCGTCGCCACGGCCCGAGGCCAGTACCGGATCGAGTATCAGGGGCACGTCGGGGTAGTCGGACACCACCTCGGCGATGGCCATCACCGCCTCGACGCTGCCGAGCATGCCGATCTTGAAGGCGGCGACCGGGATGTCCTCCAGCACGCTGCGGGCCTGGTCGACGATCCATTCCGCTTCCAGCGGAGTGAAGTCCTCGACGCCGACCGAGTCCTGCACGGTGATGGCGGTGACCACCGCCAGCGGGTGGCAGCCCAGGCTGGTCAAGGTCAACACGTCGGCCTGCAGGCCGGCCCCGCAGGTGGGGTCGGTGGCGGCGAAGGTGAGGACGGCGGGGGGCGTGAAGCTGGGCATTTGGATTGGTGGCTACATGGGGCTTGGGGCAGAATGTTCATTCTAGCAGCGCGAGAAGGACGGCTTCATGGAATATCGGGTTTGGATGTGCCTGATCTGCGGCTTCATCTACGACGAGGCCAAAGGTCTGCCGGATGAAGGCATCGCCCCGGGCACCCGCTGGGAGGATGTGCCGCCCAACTGGCAATGCCCGGAATGCGGTGCGCGCAAGGACGAATTCGAGATGATCCAGGTTTGACGTCCGTGACCGACGAAACCGCCGCCCCGGAAACGCTCGATCCCAATCTGCTGCCGGTCTTCCTGGCCGAGGCCGAGGTTCTGCTGCCGGGCATCCGTACCGGCCTGGCCTTGCTGGCCGCCGGCTTGAGCGAGACGGCCGGCCTGCGCCGCTTGCAGCGCAGCCTGCACACCCTCAAGGGCACGGCCAGGATGACCGGTGCCTTGGCGCTGGGCGAGGCGGTGCATCGGCTGGAACTGCGGATCAAGGTCTTGGCCGAGACGGTCGATGCGCCTGTCGTCGACCTGCAACCGCAGCTAATAGAGGTCGAGGCCCTGCTGCAGTCGCTCAAGGAATCGCCCATGGCCCTTTTGCCGGCCGGGGCCGAGGAGACAGTGCCGGCCGAGATCACGCTCGAGGCCCTGGCCGACCGCTTGCACCGTGCCTGCGATCAGGCCGCGCTCGACCTGGTCAAGCGGGTGCATCTGCGCATCGAGGACAACGGCATTTATTTCGAACGCGGCCGGCTCGAGGCCCTGGCCCCCGCGCTCGATCACCTGGTGCGCAATGCCGTGGCCCATGGCATCGAGCCGCCGGCGCTGCGTGCGGCGGCGGGCAAGCCGGCCTGGGGCGAGGTCCGGGTCGAAGCAGGTTGGAGCGCGTGCGGTATCGACATCGCGGTCAGCGACGACGGTGCCGGCATCGAGGTCAGCCTGCTCGATCGGATCTTCGAGCCGGGTTTCAGCACCGCCTGGGCGGTGAATCACACAGCCGGCCTGGGCATCGGCCTCGATGCCGTGCAAGCGGTGGTGGACGAAATGGGCGGTACGATCCAGGTGGCGTCGGAACCCGGTCGCGGCAGCCGCTTCAAAATCTCACTGCCGGCTCAGGCCGCGTGCCACTCCACCCAGCCGAAGTAGGCGCTGGCCCAGACCAGAAGGCCGAAGGCGATGCGGTACCAGGCGAAGACCACGAAGCTGTGGTTGGATACGTATCTCAAGAGCGCCTTCACCGCCAGCATGGCCGAGACGAAGGAGGCGACGAAGCCGACGGCGAACACCGGCAGATCGGACAAGTGCAGCAAACCCCAGTTCTTGTAGAGGTCGTAGGCGGTGGCCGCGAACATGGTCGGGATGGCCAGGAAGAAGGAGAACTCGGTGGCGGTCTTGCGTGACAGGCCGAACACCACGCCGCCCATGATGGTGGCGCCGGCGCGGGAGACGCCGGGGAACATGGCCAGGGCCTGGGCGAAGCCGACCTTGAGCGCGGTCTGCCAGGGCAGTTCGTCGACGCTCTGATAGCGCGGGTGATAGACCCGCTTCTCGATATAGAGGATGACCAGGCCGCCGACGATGAGGGCGCCGGCAACGGTCAGCGGGTTGAACAGATAGGTCTTGATCGTGCTGTGGAACATGACGCCGAGCACCGCCGCCGGTAGGAAGGCGAGCAGGATGTGGCCGGCGAAACGGCGCTGGCCGGGGTCGCTCGGGAAGCCGCCGAGCACGGTCTCGATCCGGGCCCGGTAGTCCCAGCACACGGCCAGGATGGCGGCGAGCTGGATCACGATCTTGAATACCTTGCTCTGCGCGTTGGTGTAGCCGAGCAGGTCGCCGACCACGATCAGGTGGCCGGTCGAGGAGATCGGCAGGAATTCGGTCAGGCCTTCGACGATGCCGAGAATGGCGGCTTTCAGCAGCAACAGGGTGTCCAAGTGTTTTCCTTTTTCTAGTGTTGACGGGCCAGGTCGAGCACGTCTTGCAGGGTGCGTCGGGGCACTTTCAGATGATGCCGGGTACGCAGCAGGCGGTCGAAGGCAGCGACGGTCTTGATCGGCTTCGGCGCGGCGCGCAGAAAATTGCCCAGATCCTCGATCACCGCCCAGGGGTAGATGATCCAGCGCCACTTCAGCACCTTGCGCGCCCAGAAGTCGGGCAGCACCGGGCAGGCGGCCTTGTGCAGCAGCACCGCGCTGCGAATCTCGGCGCCGGGCAGGCGTGCGCGGATGTGGGGGACGGCGACCTCGAAGGTGTCGCCGGTGTCGGAGACGTCATCGACGATCAGGACGCGCCGGCCCTCGATGTGCGCCGGCAGCGGGTGGCGGATGCGGGCCTGCTTCATCTTGCCCGGCCCCGTGTAGTGCTCGACCTTGATGCTGGCCACGTTCATCACGCCGAAGTAGTCGGCCAGCACCCGGGCCGGGGCATAGCCGCCGCGGGCGATGGCGATGATGAGGTCGGGCCGGTAGCCGGCGGCCTCGATCTTGTAGGCCAGCTCGCGCGCCAGTTGGGCGAACCGGCTCCAGGAAATCAGCTCGCAGCGCAGGGGTTTGTTCATGTCGGCATGCCCGGGCGGGTTTCCAGCTCGAGCCGGGTGAGCCAGGCCAGGGCCTGCTCGCGGTCGTCGCCGCACATCTCGCGGGATGGCGCCAGGCCGGCGCAGAAGGCCGGCCGCTCGGGCCGGCCGAACAGGGCGCAGCGCAGGTCGGGCGTGAGCTGGATGCAGGGCACGCCGGCGGGCTTGCCTTGCGGCATGCCGGGGATAGGGCTGGCGATGGAAGGGGCGATGCAGCAGGCGGCGCAGCCCGAGCGGCAGCGGATGGCGCTCATTTGCCGGCCTCCGCCTTGGGGCCGGGCTCGGTCGGGTTGCCGTGGCGCAGGTAGATCGCCGCCAGGCTGCGGTAGAGCGGCGGGCTGATGGCGCGCGAGATGACCGAGGCGAGCAGGGAGACGATCATCAGATGGGTGACCAGGGCATAGCCGTCGATCATCTCCATGACGATGACGAAGGCGGTGATCGGGGCCTGGGTGACGGCGGCGAGGAAGCCGGCCATGCACAGGGCGCTGGTCACCGCGGCCATGTCTTCCGCCTCGGCCAGGAAGTGCAGGTTCTGGCCCAGGCCGGCGCCGATCGAGAGCGAGGGCGCGAAGATGCCGCCGGGTACGCCGCTGGCGAAGGAGATCAGGGTGGCGGCGAACTTGTCCAGGCCGAAGTGCCAGGGCATGTCCTCGGCGTCCGGCTCCATCAGCATGTGCTTGGCCTCGCCGTAGCCGGTACCGTAGGTGAGGTCGCCCGAGAGCCAGCCGATGCCGGCGATCAGCAGGCCGCAGCCGGCGGCGAACCAGATGGGGTGGTGCCGGCGCCAATCGCCCAGCCGGCCCGGCAGGCCGCGGGCTATCAGGAGGGAGAGGCGGGCGAACAGGCCGCCGGCCACGCCGCAGACCAGGGCGGCGGCGAGCAGGAGCGCGATGGGGTGTTCCGAGGTGTCCACGCCGCTGGTGTTGAGCCAGCCGAAATAGGTGTAGGTGCCGAAATAGGCCTGGGCGACGATGCCGGCGATGACGATGGCGGTGATGATCAGGCCGCTCATGCGCCATTCCAGACCGCGCGCGAGTTCCTCGATGGCGAACAGGATGCCGGCCAGGGGCGTGTTGAAGGCGGCGGCGATGCCGGCCGCGCCGCCGGCCGCGAGCAGGTGCTGACGGCTGACCTGCAGCCGCTTGGGCAGATGGTCGCCGATGGCGTGCATGAGCGCGGCCCCGATCTGGACCATGGGACCCTCGCGTCCGGTGGAAAAGCCGGCGAAGACGGCGCCGGCGCCGAGGGCGATCTTGCCGAACACGATGCGCAGCGAGAGCAGGGGCCGGCCCAGCCGGCTGTGGCTGCCGTGCTGGGCCATCTCGGCCAGGACCTGGGGGATGCCGCTGCCCTCGGCGCCCGGGAAGAAGCGCCGGGTGAGCCAGACGATGAGGGCGCCGCCGAGCGGGGCGGAGACGAAGACCCAGCCGGGGTATTCGCTGTTGAGGTCGTGCAGCAGCTCCACGCACCACTCGGTGAGCCAGGCGAACAGCACGGCCAGCAGGCCGATGCCGACGGCGCCGCCGAACAGGATCAGACGGCCGAGCCAGACGTCGCGATAGGCGACCTGCCGGCGCTTGAGCCGGTCCAGCCAGTTGGGCTTGGGCGCGAGGGCGGTGGGCGGGGGGCCGTCAGGGGGCGTCATCGCCGCGTATCTTAACAGGCCGTTGAAAAACGTAGCGAGGATGGCCAGATGCAAGGCGCACGGAGCGCAGCGACCGAGACATATCAAAATAGATAGGCGAGGGAGCGAGCACCGCGCAACGCCGCAGATGGCCCACCGCAGTAGTTTTTCAACGGCCTGTTAACGCGGCCGCCGCGCGGCGTCAGGTCAAACCTTGTGGTAAACCTCGGCGCCCTGCTCGACGAACTCGATCGACTTCGCTTCCATGCCCTTCTTCAGCGCCTCCTGCTCGGAGAGGCCCTGCTTGGCGGCGAAGTCGCGCACGTCCTGGGTGATCTTCATGGAGCAGAAGTGCGGCCCGCACATGGAGCAGAAGTGGGCGACCTTGGCCGACTCCTTGGGCAGGGTCTCGTCGTGGAATTCGCGCGCCTTGTCCGGGTCGAGGCCGAGGTTGAACTGGTCTTCCCAGCGGAACTCGAAGCGTGCCTTGGACAGGGCGTTGTCGCGGATCTGCGCGCCCGGGTGGCCCTTGGCCAGATCCGCCGCGTGGGCGGCGAGCTTGTAGGTGATGATGCCTTCTTTCACGTCCTGCTTGTTGGGCAGGCCCAGATGCTCCTTGGGCGTGACATAGCAGAGCATGGCGGTGCCGTACCAGCCGATCTGCGCCGCGCCGATGGCGCTGGTGATGTGGTCGTAGCCGGGGGCGATGTCGGTGGTGAGCGGCCCCAGGGTGTAGAACGGCGCCTCACTGCACCATTCCAGTTCCTTCTCCATGTTTTCCCTGATCAGCTGCATGGGCACGTGGCCCGGGCCTTCGATCATCACCTGCACGTCGTGTTTCCAGGCGATCTGCGTCAACTCGCCCAGGGTCTTGAGCTCGGCGAGCTGGGCCTCGTCGTTGGCGTCGTAGATGGAGCCGGGCCGCAGGCCGTCGCCCAGGCTGAAGGCCACGTCGTAGGCCTTCATGAGCTCGCAGATCTCCTCGAAATGGGTGTAGAGGAAGCTCTCCTTGTGATGCGCCAGGCACCACTTGGCCATGATCGAGCCGCCTCTAGAGACGATGCCGGTCAGGCGGTTGGCGGTCATCGGCACGTAGCGCAGCAGCACCCCGGCGTGGATGGTGAAGTAATCCACCCCCTGCTCGGCCTGCTCGATCAGGGTGTCGCGGAAGATCTCCCAGGTCAGTTCCTCGGCGCGGCCGTCCACCTTCTCCAGCGCCTGGTAGATGGGCACGGTGCCGATGGGCACGGGCGAATTGCGGATGATCCATTCGCGCGTCTCGTGGATGTTCTTGCCGGTGGAGAGATCCATTACCGTGTCGCCGCCCCAGCGGATGGCCCAGGTCATTTTGTCCACTTCCTCGGCGATGCTGGAGCCCAGGGCCGAGTTGCCGATGTTGGCGTTGATCTTCACCAGGAAGTTGCGGCCGATGATCATCGGCTCGGTTTCCGGGTGGTTGATGTTGGCCGGGAGGATGGCCCGCCCGCGCGCGATCTCGCTGCGCACGAACTCGGGCGTGATCTCCTCGGGAATGGCCGCGCCGAAGCGCTCGCCGGGGTGCTGGCGGGTGAGCAGCTTGGCCAGCCGTTCTCCTTGCGGACCGCTGGCGCGCAGGCTTTCCAGGTATTCCTGGCGGCGCAGGTTCTCGCGGATGGCGACGAATTCCATCTCCGGCGTGATGAGGCCGCGCCGGGCGTAGTGCATCTGCGTCACGTTCATGCCCGGCTTGGCTCTGCGCGACTGGCGCTTGAGGTTGAAACGCAGTTCGGCCAGCTTGGGGTCGTTCTCGCGGGCGCGGCCGTATTCGCTGGACAGGCCGGCGAGCAGCTCGGTGTCGTTGCGTTCTTCGATCCACTTCTGGCGCAGCGCCGGCAGGCCCTGGCGAATGTCGATGCGGACGTTCGGGTCGGTATAGGGGCCGGAGCAGTCGTAAACGTAGATCGGCGGATTCTTCTCGCCGCCGAAGGCGGTCGGCGTGTCGGCCTGGGAAATCTCGCGCATGGGCACGCGGATGTCGGGCCGGCTGCCTTCGACATAGACTTTGCGCGAATTGGGCAGCGGCTGGATGGCGGCCTCGTCGACGTGGGCGGTGGCGGCCAGGAATTGGGGGTTGGCGTTCATGGTGCGGCTCCTACTCTCTAACAATGGCGTAGGAGCGTACTGACTGCCCTCACCCCTGCCCTCTCCCGCTTGCGGGAGAGGGGGACGATGCTGGGCCAGATAGGACGCTTCCCTACGCCGGCATGACCCGGGTCAGGTTCAAAGGGTGTGTCTCACTCCGGCGGGCCGGAGACCCCTAGCGAACATATTGATTGATGGCGAGGATACACCGAATCGGACCCGGCCGTTGGGCTATCGTGAAGGGAAAGACCCTGTTCCAGACATGAAAATCCACCAGCTCAGCGCCGAAGAAGCCCTGGCCAGCCTGCACAGCCGGCGCGAGGGCCTGACCGCAGTCGAGGCCGCCGCCCGCCTGCGGGAATACGGCGAGAATCAGGTCGAACGGATGCGGCGGCCACCTTGGTACCGGCGGCTGGCCCGCGAGTTCAGCCACCTTTTCGCCATCATCCTCTGGCTGGCCGCGGCCCTGGCCTTCCTCTCGGAATGGCGCGAACCGGGCCAGGGCATGGCGGCCCTGGGCTGGGCCATCCTCGGGGTGATCGGGATCAATGGCAGTTTCTCCTTCTGGCAGGAATACCGGGCGGAGCGGGTGCTCACCTCGCTCGAGGCCCTGCTGCCGCGCGAGGTGACCGTGCTGCGCGACGGCCAGCGCCAACGCCTGCCGGCCCCGCGCCTGGTGCCGGGCGATGTCGTGCTGCTGAAAGAGGGCGATGACGTGCCGGCCGATTGCCGGGTGATCGAGGCCTATGGCCTCAGGGTGAACGTGGCAGCGGTGACCGGCGAGTCGCTGCCCCAGGGCCGCGCGGCAGAGCCCTCGGTGGTCGAACGCGCGATCGAGGCGAAGAACGTGCTCTTGGCCGGCACCGCGGTGCTGGCCGGCGAGGCGGTGGCGGTGGCCTATGCCACCGGCCGCCACACCGAGTTCGGCCAGATCGCTCGGCTGTCGCAGCGGGCCGGGGCGGCGCGGTCCCCGTTGCATCTGGAGATCGCCCGGCTGTCGCGCATGGTCGGCCTGCTCGCCGTGCTGCTCGGGGTCGGTTTCTTCCTCGTCGGCCAGGCCATCGGCCAGCCGTTCTGGGCGAGCTTCGTCTTCGCCATCGGCATCATCGTCGCCAACGTGCCCGAAGGCCTGTTGCCGACGGTGACCCTGTCGCTCGCCATGGCCGCCCGGCGCATGGCCAGGCGCCGGGCCCTGGTGCGCCACCTGCCGGCGGTGGAGACCCTGGGCGGGGCGACGGTGATCCTGTCGGACAAGACCGGCACCCTGACCCAGAACCGCATGGTGGCGCAGCGCCTGTATCTGGCCGGGCGCGAGGCGACGCCGGAGGAACTGGCGAATGAGCTCAGGGGCGGGTTCGATCAGGCGCTGGCCATCGCCCGCCACTGCCACAGCCTGCAATGGCTGGCGAGCGAGGGCCGGTTTCAGGGCGACCCGATGGAACAGGCCCTGGTCGCCCTGGCCGAGCGGTTCGCCCCCGAGCGGCCGGGCTTCGAGCGCCTGGACGAGCTGCCGTTCGAGGCCGAGCGCAAGCGGATGACCACCTTGCACGCGACCCCGGACGGGCCTCGGCTCTACAGCAAGGGGGCGCTGGAGGCCTTGCTGCCCTTATGCAGCCATGCGCAGACAGCGGCCGGCCGGGTGGCCATGACCGAAGCGGAAGCTGAGCGCTGGCTCGCGGCCGAAGCCAGGCTGGCCACGCAGGGCCTGCGGGTGCTGGCCCTGGCCTGGCGCGAGGCCTTGCCGGCGGAGCCCAAATCGCATTGGGAGACGGGGCTGACCCTGGTGGCCCTGGTCGGCCTGGCCGACCCGCCCCGGCCCGACGTGCCCGAGGCCATCGCCACCTGCAAGGCGGCCGGCATCCGCGTGTTCATGGTCACCGGCGATCACCCATGCACCGCTTTGGCGGTGGCGCGCCAGATCGGCCTGATCGAGGTCGAGCATCCGCTGGTGCTGACCGGCGAGGCCCTGCGCCGGCTGTCGCCGACCCAACTGCAACTGGCGCTGGATGCGCCGGAGGCGATCTTCGCCCGGCTTTCGGCCGACCAGAAGCTGACCCTGGTCCAGGCCCTGCAGGCCAAGGGCCACATCGTCGCGGTGACCGGCGACGGCGTGAACGACGCGCCGGCCCTGCGCGCCGCCGACATCGGCGTGGCCATGGGCCGAAGCGGCACCGATGTCGCGCGCGAGGCGGCCGATCTGGTGCTGCTGGACGACCACTTCGCCACCATCGTCGCCGCGGTGGAGGAGGGGCGCGCGGTCTATCAGAACCTGCGCAAGTTCATGACCTACATCCTCACCTCGAATATCCCGGAGATCGTGCCGTATCTGGCCTTCGTTCTATTCAGGATCCCGCTGCCGCTGACCGTGATCCAGATCCTGGTGGTAGACCTGGGCACCGACATGCTGCCGGCCCTGGCCCTCGGTGCCGAGCCGCCGCACCCGGGCCTGATGCGCGAGCCGCCGAGAAAACGCGGCGAGCGCCTGCTCACGCGCGGCCTCTTGCTGCGCGCCTATCTCTTCCTCGGGCTGATGGAAGCGGCGGCGGCCATGTCGGCCTTCTTCTTCGTGTTGCAGGCCGGTGGCTGGCAATACGGGCGAATGCTGGCTTGGGACGATCCGCTCTATCTGCAGGCCACGACGGCGACCCTGGCCGCGATCATCGTCATGCAGATGGTCAACGTCTTTCTCTGCCGCGATCCCCGGCAATCGGCGTTCCGCTTGGGCTGGCTAAGCAACCGACTAATCTATCTGGGGCTGGCGGCCGAGCTGGTGCTCATTCTCGTCATCGCCTATACGCCGCCCGGCCAGCGGCTGTTCGGCGCCGCGCCGTTGGGGTTCGAGGTCTGGCTTTATTTGCTGCCCTTCGCCCTGGCCATGCTGGTGCTGGAGGAGGCGCGCAAATGGCTGTGGCGGAGGCGGTCTGCGGCCCGGGGCTGACCGGCCGGCCGCTGTGCTAAGATTTCTCGGCGACTCTCGGGGATTTCCCGACGATTCTCGGGCCACTCCTTATAGTGAGGCAGATATGGAACTCGAACACGCACGCCACAACATGATCGAACAGCAGATTCGTCCGTGGGAGGTGCTGGATCAGCACATCCTCGACCTGCTGACTCGCGTGAAACGCGAGGACTTCGTGCCGGAGGCCTATCGCACCCTGGCCTTCGCCGACATCGAGATTCCGCTCGGCCAGGGCGAGGCCATGTGGCCGCCCAAGCTGGAGGCCCGTGCCCTGCAAAGCCTGGATATCCAGCCGAGCGACCGGGTGCTCGAGGTGGGCACCGGCAGCGGCTATCTGACTGCGCTGCTGGCCAGCCTGGCCGGCGAGGTGCTGAGCATCGAGATCGAACCCGAACTGAAGGCGGCGGCCGAGCAGAAGCTGGCCGCCCATGGTTTTGCCAACATCCGGCTGGAGTTGGGCGACGGCGCCCGGGGCTGGGAGCGCGGTGCGCCCTATGATGTGATCGTGCTCACCGGCTCGACGCCGGTGCTGCCGGATGCCTTGCTGCGCCAGCTCAAGGTCGGTGGTCGCCTGTTCGCCGTGGTGGGCGAAGCCCCGGTGATGCAGGCGCGGCTGATCACCCGTACGGGTGAGTCGGCCTGGCGCACCGACGTGCTGTTCGAGACCCAGGTCAAGGCCCTGCGCAACGCGGCCCAGCCCGAGCGCTTCGTGTTCTGATGAAACAGCTGCGGCCGGCCGAGCTGAAGGCCTGGCTCGACGATCCGCAACGGGAAAAGCCGCTGCTGCTGGATGTGCGGGAACCCTGGGAATACGGGGTGTGTCACATCGAGGGCGCGCAGCTGATGCCCATGGCCAGTGTGCCCGCCCGCCTGGGGGAGCTGGACCCGGCGCGTGAGATCGTGGTGATCTGCCATCACGGCGTGCGCAGCTACCACGTGGCGCGTTTCCTGGAACACAGCGGTTTTGGCAAGGTGATCAATCTGACCGGCGGGGTGGATGCCTGGGCCAAGGAGGCCGATCCCACCATGCCGACCTACTGAGGTGAAGCGGATGCTGCGTGTCTGGATGTTCTGTGGCTTGAGCCTGATCGGCATGACTGCACAGGCCGCCAATCTGGGTGAGATCTATCGCATGGCGCGGCAGAACGACCCGGTCTTTGCCGCGGCCCAGCAGGCCTACCAGGCCGGTCTGGAGAAGCTGCCGCAGGGCCGGGCCGGCCTGCTGCCCAGCATCGGCCTGTCGGCCAACACCCGGCAGAACGAGATCGACTCCAGTCTGAGCGGCAACCGCAGTTACGATAGCCAGAGCTACAGCCTGTCGCTGACCCAACCCCTGTTCCGCCTGCAGAACTTCGAGGCCTACGAGCAAGGCAAGCTGCAGGCCCTGCTGGCCGAACAGCAGTTGAAAGCCGCCGAGCAGCAACTGGTGCTGCGCGCGGCCCAGGCCTACTTCGATGTGCTGCAGGCGGAGGACGTCCTGGCCGCGGCGCAGTCGGAGAAGCAGGCCTATGCCGAGCAGCTGGCCCAGGCCAGGCGCAGCTTCGAGGTGGGCACGGCGACCATCGTCGACGCCCACAACGCCCAGGCCAGCTATGACCTGGCCTTCTCCCGCGAGCTGAAGGCGCAGAACGATCTGGACGTGAAGCGGCGGACGCTGGAGAAGCTGCTCAACGCCCCGGCGCCTCGGCTTGCCCGGCTGGGCGACAAGGCGCAGGTGGAGCGGCCCGAGCCGGACGACATGGAGGCCTGGGTGAAGCAGGCCGAGGCCAACGGCTTGTCGGTCATCCAGGCCCAGACCGCGCTGGAGATCGCCCGGCGCGAAGTCGACCGGCAACGCGGCGGCCATTACCCGACCCTGGACCTGGCGGCGAGCTACACCGACAGCCGCAACGGCGCGGTCGGCAGCACGACCGGCGTCGACAGCAAGACCACGGTGGTCGGTCTGGAGCTCTCCCTGCCCATCTTCCAGGGCGGCGCCACCAGTTCCCGAGTGCGCGAGGCGGTGGCCAATCAGGAGAAGGCGCGCTACGACCTGGACAATGCCCGCCGGCAGGCGGCGCTGGATGCGCGTCAGGCCTATCTGGGCGTGGTCTCCGGTCGCTCCCAGATCGCGGCGCTGGAGCAGGCGCTCATCTCCACCCAGGCGCAGCTGAGTTCGAGCAAGCTCGGTCTGGAAGTGGGCGTGCGCACCCGGGTCGATGTGCTCAACGCCGAACAACAGCTGTCCAGCACCCGCCAGCAACTGGCCGCGGCGCGCTACCAGACCCTGCTTGCCGGCTTGCAACTCAAGGCCGCCGCCGGCAGCCTGGCCGAGGCGGATGTGCAGGTCATCGACGGTCTGCTGAAGAACTAGCCCTTCAGGTGCGGCTCGACCAGCTGCAGGATGCGCTCGGTCGCGCCCCGATGGCTCTGGGCAAAGTCGATGCTCGCTGCGCCCATCTCTTCCCGCAGTAGCCCGTCTTCGTAGAGCCCGCGCACGGCCTCGGCCAGTTCCTTGGCATCCTGCACGCGGCGGGCGGCGCCAGCCGCTATCGCATCCCGGCTTGCCTGTTCGAAATTCCAGGTATGGGGCCCGATCAGAACCGGCTTGCCGGCGGCGGCGGCCTCGATCAGATTCTGGCCGCCGAAGGGCAGCAGGCTGCCGCCCATGATGACCAGATCGCTCGCCGCGCAATAGGCCGCCATCTCCCCCATGCTGTCGCCGAGATAGATCCGGTCTGTGTTGGCCACGGCCTGGCCCTGGCTGCGGCGCGGGCAGTTGAGGCCGCGTGCACCGATCATGCGGGCGACTTCCGCGAAGCGCTGGGGATGGCGCGGCACGATGAGCAGGAGCAGTTCGGGTAGATCGAGCGGCAGCAGGGCATCCAACAGCAGCGCCTCCTCGCCCTCGCGCGTGCTGGCGGCCAGCATCACGAAGCGCGCGCCGAACAGCCGGCGCAGCTCGGCCGCGCGCGCCGCCGTCTCGGCGGGTGGGGCGACGTCGAATTTCAGATTGCCGGCGACGAGGATGGGGGGCTCCCCCTCCCAACCTCCCCCATAAATGGGGGAGGGGTCTATGGCTGGGTTGGGTTTGAGCCCCTCCCGGCCTCCCCCATGAATGGGGGAGGGGTCTAGGGCTGGTTTGGGTTTGAGCCCCTCCCAACCTCCCCCATGAATGGGGGAGAGGTCTGAGGCCGAGTCTGGTTTGAGCCCCTCCCGGCCTCCTCCATGAATGGGGGAGGGGGCTGAGGCTGGGCTGGGCTTGAGCCGCTCCCGACTTGCCACATAAATGGGGGAGGGGTGGGCTCCCTCCCCATTTATGGGGAGGGCTGGGGTGGGGAGGTTTGCCAGGCGCCGCAGTCGCTCGGCATCGGCCGGCGTCTGCGCGGCCAGACCGGCCAGCCCCGCCAGCGCCGGCTGTATTAGCGGACGCAGCCGGGCATAGCCCTGGGCCGATTTCTCCGACAGCCGAGCGTTGACGAGAAAGAGTGGAACGCCGCGTTGGCGGCAGGCCGCGAACAGGTTGGGCCAGACCTCGGTTTCCATGATCAGGCCCAAGCGGGGGCGGGCCCGGTCGAGGAAGCGGCGGGCGAGTGGGGGCAGGTCGTAGGGCAGATAGGCCTGGGTCACGCCGTCGCCGAACAGCGCCCGCCCGGTCGCGCGTCCGGTCGGCGTCATGTGGGTGAGCAGGATGGCGTGGTCGGGGTGCCGGGCCTGCAGGGCGCGGATCAGCGGCTCGGCCGCCCGGGTCTCGCCGACCGAGACGGCGTGGACCCAGATCACCGGCCTGTCTCCCGCGGGGGCGATAAAGCCCAGGCGTTCCAGCCAATGTTGCCGATATTCCGGCTGGCGCCGGCTACGCCAGAGCAGATAGAAAAAGGCGAGCGGCAGGGCGAGCCACCAGGCGAGGGTGTAAAAGCGGCGCATGGCGCGATTTTAGCGTGGCCGGCGCGTTTGCGCCCTGGCGCCAGGCGGCTTGGGCGCGGTGCCGACTTGCAGTAAGATGCGTTCGCTCAATAAGGACAACACAGGGTTGGCATGCACTGGTACCTCATCCACACCAAGCCCCGGCAGGAACACTGCGCCTTGCAGAACCTGGAGCAGCAGGGCTATGAATGCTATCTGCCGCTGATTGCGGTAGAAAAGCTGCGCCAGGGGCGGCTGGCCATGGTGGAGGAGCCGTTGTTTCCCCGCTATCTGTTCATCCGGCTGGAGGAGGGCGCCTCAGGCAAGGGCTGGGGCCCAATCCGCTCCACCCGGGGGGTGAGCCGGCTGGTCAGCTTCGGCAACGAGCCGGCCCGGCTCGATGATCGGCTGGTCGAGCAGATCCGGACGCACGAGGGCAGGCGGCAGCCGCAACCTCTGTTTACGCCCGGTGAGCGGGTGCGGGTCACCCAGGGGCCGTTTGCCGGTCTGGAGGCCATCTATCAGATGCGCGAAGGCGAGAACCGGGTCATGGTGCTGATCGAACTGCTCAGCAAGCCGGTGCGATTGGGGCTGGCCCCGGCCAGCCTGCGCAAGGTCGGCTGAGCGGCAAGGTCATGAGCTTGCCCACTGGCCGGCTTCTTGTGGCAAAATCCATCCACCCGTTGGGGTCGCTTTTCTGTCGGCCCGGGATGCCCGCAGCAACCTGAACCGCGCTTGCCGATCGTGAAACGGCATGGCGGTAGCGTGGCCGGGCGGTTCGTTTCCCCCCAATCTCGCGCTACTCGAATCAAAGTCGTTGCTAGGCATTTCGCGTATCGATTCGCGCTGCTTGAATGTCTTAGGTAACCTGGCGCATGAAATCTCTGATCGTTACCTAACAGAAAATGAAAGTACTGATTACCGGCGCGGCCGGTTTTATCGGCATGCATGTCGCCAAGCTGCTGCTCGAACGCGGCGACGAGGTGGTCGGCGTCGATAATCTCAACGACTACTACGACCCCCGTCTGAAGCTGGCCCGCCTGGAGCAGCTCAAGCCATTTCCCGGTTTCAAGTTCCACCGCCTCGATATCTCCGAGCACATGGCCGTGGAGGACCTGTTCGCCCAAGAGCGGCCGCAGCGCGTGGTCAATCTCGCCGCCCAGCCGGGCGTGCGTTATTCCCTGAAGAACCCGCATGCCTACATCCAGACCAATCTGGTCGGCTTCGGCAACATCCTGGAAGGCTGCCGGCACAACGGCGTGGAACATCTGGTCTACGCAAGCAGCTCCAGCGTCTACGGCGCCAACACCCACATGCCGTTCTCGGTGCACGACAACGTCGATCACCCGGTAAGCCTCTATGCCGCAAGCAAGAAGGCCAACGAGTTGATGGCGCATTCCTACAGCCACCTCTATGGCCTGCCGACCACCGGCCTGCGCTATTTCACTGTCTACGGTCCCTGGGGCCGGCCCGACATGTCGCCCTGGCTGTTCACCTCGGCCATCCTGGATGGGCGCCCCATCGACGTGTTCAACCATGGCAAGATGCAGCGCGATTTCACCTATATCGACGATATCGCCGAGGGTACGGTGCGAGTGCTGGATAAGATCGCGGCGCCGAACCCCGCCTTCGACACGAATGCTCCGGACCCCGGTTCCAGCTATGCGCCCTATCGCGTCTATAACATCGGCAATCACACGCCGGTCGAACTGATGGACTTCATCGGCACCATCGAGAAGAGCCTGGGTGTCGAGGCCAAGAAGAATTTTCTGCCGATGCAGAACGGCGACGTGGTGGCGACCTATGCTGATGTCGAGGATTTGAGGCGAGAGGTGGGGTTCGAACCTAAGACGGATCTGGCAGTCGGGATTGGACGGTGGGTGGATTGGTACAAGAAGTATCCGGGCAGCTTTGTCTGAGGGTGTTCTTCTCTAGATGGGTTCTAGTTACGGGTGGCGTGAATGCGCGTGGCAAATCGAAAACGAGTATTGGTGACCGGTGGCGCGGGGTTTCTCGGCTCGCACCTGTGCGAGCGGCTGCTCAAGGATGGCTGCGATGTCCTGTGTGTCGATAATTTCTACAGCGGGACCAAGGACAATATCGCGCATCTGCTGGACAATCCGCGATTCGAGTTGATGCGTCACGATGTGACGTTCCCTCTCTATGTTGAGGTGGACGAGATATACAATTTGGCATGCCCGGCATCGCCGATTCATTATCAATGGGATCCGGTGCAAACGACCAAGACGAGTGTGCATGGCGCCATCAACATGCTGGGATTGGCAAAGCGAGTCAAGGCCAAGATTCTGCAAGCGTCGACCAGCGAGGTCTATGGTGACCCGGAAGTTCACCCGCAGCGGGAGGATTACTGGGGGCGCGTGAATCCTATTGGTTTTCGGGCTTGTTATGATGAGGGCAAGCGCTGCGCCGAGACACTGTTCTTTGATTACCATCGCCAACACAAGCTGCGTATCAAGGTCGCACGTTTATTCAATACCTACGGCCCACGCATGCATCCGAACGATGGGCGCGTGGTCTCCAATTTCATCGTCCAGGCACTGAGGGGGGAACCCATCACAGTGTATGGCGATGGTAGTCAGACCCGGTCTTTCTGTTATGTGGATGATCTAATCGAAGCGCTGATTCGGCTGATGGACAGCCCGGACGACTTCACTGGTCCAGTGAACCTAGGTAATCCCGGAGAGTTCACCATTCGCGAATTGGCGGAGAAAGTGATCGCACTTACCGGTTCGCGTTCGCAGCTTGTCTTCCATCCCTTGCCGCCGGATGACCCCGTGCGGCGTCAGCCGGATATTGGCTTGGCCAGAAAGGTGTTGGGGTGGCAGCCAGAAGTCTCTCTTGCAGAGGGGCTGGAGAAGACTATCGAATATTTCGCCAAGGGCGGGTAAGCATAGTGAAGCAGGTGATCCTGCACGCAATCGATGAACATGCCGCCGTGCTTGATGATATGCGGCGGATGGCTGAGCGTGTAGCTGAGGCGGCCGTGCTGTTGCGCACGATCATCAGTAACGGCGGCGTGATATATCTTTGTGGCAACGGGGGTAGCGCAGCTGATGCACAACACCTTGCGGCAGAGCTTGTGGGGCGTTTCAGGCGTGAGCGGCGGGCGCTGTCGGCAATCGCGCTGACTACCGATACCTCCGTACTAACTTGCATTGGCAACGATTACAGCTTTGCTGATATCTTCAGCCGTCAAGTCGAGGGCCTGGTGAAGGCGGGTGATGCGCTGCTGGCGATATCTACCTCAGGTAATAGCGAGAATGTCATTCGTGCTGCCGAGAAGGCTAAAGCTATCGGAGCGACGACAATCGGCCTGCTCGGCCGCGATGGGGGGCGACTGGCCTCTCTGTGTACATTGCCGCTGGTGGTGCCGGCGACGGATACTGCGCGGATCCAGGAGATGCATATCTTGATTGGTCATATCTTGTGCGATCTGATTGAAGGGGCGGAATTTTGAGCGCCGGCGCGGATACCTGGCCGCAGTTGGCGCATATCCACACGATCGCCTTCGACTTCGACGGTGTGTTTACCAACAACAAGGTCTATGTCACCCAAGAAGGCCTGGAATTGGTGCGCTGCGACCGGGGCGACGGCCTTGGTATCAACTTCCTGCAAAGCTGCATCAGGCGGGGGGTGCTGAATGCCGAGGTGTTTATTTTGTCCAAGGAGCCGAACCCTGTGGTGCTGGCTCGTGCAAAGAAACTGAAACTGGAATGCCGGCATGGAGTGTCTGATAAACTGGCATTCATGGATGAGTACTTGGCATCCCGCAATCTGGGTCAGCAAGACCCTTATCGCGGCTTGGTTTTCCTGGGCAACGATCTCAATGACTTGCCGCTCATGAGCAAGGGGGGCTGGTCGGTTGCGCCTGAGGATGCGCACCCCAGGGTCAAGGAAATGGCTTCGGCTGTTCTGCCCTGGCGCGGTGGCGAAGGGTTCGTCAGGGCATTCGTTGAACAGCTACTGGGTATTGGTCATATGACGACTGAGGAAATATATGAGCTTGTTCGTTATTGCTGAAATCGGGATTAATCATAACGGCGATCTGTCCATCGCGAAGCAGTTGATCGATGTGGCGGTAGAGGCGGGTGCGAATGCCGTCAAATTCCAAAAGCGCACCATAGATCGCGTCTACACCCAGGAATTTCTTGACTCGCCGCGCGAGAGCCCGTGGGGGAGCACTCAGCGCGCCCAGAAGGAAGGGCTAGAGTTCGGCGTCGAGCAATACAGTGAAATCGACCGGTATTGCAAAGAGAAGGGCATCGAATGGTTTGCTTCGGCATGGGATATCGATAGCCAGCGTTTCTTGCGCCAGTTCAATTGCAATTACAACAAGATCGCCTCGGCGATGATCGTGGACGAGGCTCTGTTGCGCGAGGTTGCATCTGAGGGACGACATACCTTTATTTCTACTGGCATGAGTACAACTGCCGATATCGACCGGGCAGTGGAGATTTTCCGCAAGGCGGGTTGTCCCTTCGAGTTGATGCACTGTGTCTCTACCTATCCGATGGAGGATGAGGATGCCAATCTGCGGCGCATTGTCTCGCTACGTGAGCGATATGGCTGCGGCGTTGGCTATAGCGGTCACGAAGTGGGCCTCGCAGTATCTTATGCGGCTGTCGCTTTGGGCATCACCTCTCTCGAGCGGCATATCACTCTGAGTCGTGCCATGTATGGCTCCGACCAGTCAGCTTCTATTGAGCCAGCTGGCTTTCGGCAACTGGTCGGGGCGGTGCGCAAGATCGAAAAGGCCATGGGCGCTGGCGAGATCGACATTCAGCCCAAGGAAGTGCCGATTGCCAAGAAGCTACGGGCTCATCTTAATTGGGAGTCGAGTTCCCTCGATGGGACGGTTTATAGCGGGCGGGCCAAGGGGTAGCAGGTGGGGCAGATTGTTGCGGTGATCCCCGCGCGTGGCGGCTCCAAGGGGATTCCACGCAAAAACCTATTGAACCTCTGCGGTAAGCCCTTGCTCGCATGGTCCATTCTCCAGGCACGTGCTGCCGAGCGCATCGATTCAGTCTGGGTTAGTTCGGATGACGACGAAATCCTGGCGGTGGCCAAGGAGTTTGGCGCCATGCCGATCCGGCGCCCAGCTGAGATTGCCGGCGATGAAGCCACCTCCGAATCGGCATGGCTGCATGCCCTCGACCATATCGAACGGCAGGGTGTTGAAGTGGATCTGATGGTTGGCATGCAGGCCACCTCGCCATTGCGGGAACCGGCCGATCTCGATGGAGCGATCGACGCCCTGCGGCGGGAAAGCGATGATTCCCTGCTTTCTGTTTGCGAAGTGGAGGACTTCTTCATCTGGCGACGGGATGCGCAGGGATATCCTCAGGGCGTGAACCATGACCCCGTCCACCGGAAGCGGCGCCAGAATATCGAGCCGCGATATCTGGAGAATGGCTCATTCTATGTGTTCAAGCCGGCAATATTGCGGGGCCTCAATAACCGCTTGGGTGGGCGCATCGGTATGTTTATCATGGCCAAGCACAAGATGTTCCAGATCGACAACCCGGCCGATGTGGCGTTATGCGAGGCACTCATGCGCAGTTACGGGTTGGATATGCAGGGGTAGCATTCTTGAGCACGGGTGCATGGCTTGGCTTGCTGGCGCTTACCTACTGTTTGCGCTTATGCAGCACCGCAAGGCCACCCCAATCTCTATGCGAGTGGCGTCTCTCGATTGTTGATACGCTTCCTGGTGGGGAAATGGATCTTCAGCAATCATTAGTGGCTCTTTTGAAAAATGAGTGGGTACCAATGTCATCAGCAGACCCCCTTTGCCCTGGCGGGCGGACTGCGGTCCCCACCCCTAGCCCCGCCCCAAGGCGGGGAAGTCCTCGCCGCCGGACGGGCTCGGGGGCAGGCGCCGTAAGGCCTTGCCTGCCCCAAGCCCTTGAGCGTGGTGGCGAGATTGTCCGCGTCAAGGGTTCGCTTCGCCGGGCTCCGCCCGCCCTTGACCCGGCCAACCTCACCCTTTCCAGAGCCCCGCATACCCACTCGAAATTCAAAAGAGGCTCATTAGTCGTGTCCAGGCCATGAGCAGAAACCTGAATGATTTATTTGGCCTTGATGGTCGAGTGGCACTGGTTACCGGTGCCTCCCGTGGCATCGGTGCCGCCATTGCCCAGGGGTTGGCGATGGCGGGAGCAAAGACCTATGGCGTCGGGCGGTCGGCCGTGCCGGACGGCACATTGGGATCGGTCATCTACCGTCGCTGCGATATTCGGGACGATGTCGCGATCCAATCGCTACTCGACGACATCCATAGCGCCGAGGGGCGGCTGGACATCCTTGTCAATGCGGCCGGGATTACGCTGCCTAGCAAGGTTTCTGAGAATCCGTCTGAAGCGTTCAGGGAAACCTTGGCCAACAATCTGACGGCGATTTATGAGTGCTGCCGGCTGGCTGCGGCCGGGATGAAAGTGGGTGGCTCGATCATTAATGTGACGAGTATCGGCTCCCTGTTGGGCTTTCCAGGCAACCCGGGCTACGTTGCCGCCAAGGGGGGCTTGGCTGCAATGACCAGGGCCTTGGCAATGGATTTAGGATCGAGCCGGATCAGGGTGAACAACCTGGTGCCTGGCTACGTGCACACGGCCATGACGGCCGCCAGTTATGACGACCCAGCCCGCCGGGAGGCAAGGCAAGCCAGGACCATCCTCGGGCGCTGGGGAGTGGCGGAGGATCTAGTGGGGGCGGCCATATTTTTGGCATCAGATGCGAGCAGTTATGTAACTGGCACCGATGTCGTCGTCGATGGCGGCTGGACAACCAAGGGGTTGTGATATGCAGATTGGGTTTATGCAAGGTCGGCTTTCCGAACCGGTGGATGGCAGGATTCAGGCTTTTCCCTGGCGGCATTGGCGCGACGAATTCGCCGAGGCTGGTCGACTCGGCTTTCGACTGATGGAGTGGACGCTCGATCAGGAACGCCTGTATGAGAACCCGCTGATGACGCCGGAGGGCCAGGCCGAAATTCGGGAATTATCTCATCGGCATGGCTTGACCATTGCCTCCCTGACTGGCGACTGTTTTATGCAGGCCCCGTTCTGGAAGGTTGATGGTGAAAGGCGCATGGCATTGGTTGCTGATTTGGATGCGATCCTGGATGCGTGCGCGAAACTTGGCATTCGCTATGTGCTCATCCCGCTCGTAGACAATGGCCGGATAGAAAGCCAGTGGCAGGCAGATATCTTGCATGAGCATTTGCTGCGGCGACACGAGCGGCTCAAACGAGACAATATGCAGATCGTATTCGAATCGGATTTTTCACCTGAGCGGCTTGCCGAGTTTATAAGTCGATACCCGGCAGAGTCATTCAACATCAACTACGACATTGGTAATAGTGCTGCGCTGGGCTTCGATCCGAAAGAAGAAATCCGCGCTTATTCGGGGCGCATCGTCAATGTGCATGTCAAAGACCGTGTACTGGGCGGTACGACGGTGCCACTGGGGATGGGAAATGCAGATTTCCAGGCAGTATTTGATGAATTGGTAAAGGCAGGATATGCCGGTAACTTTATTTTACAGACTGCACGTGCAGAGGCAAACGACCATGCCGATGTTCTGGTGCGCTACCGTAATATGACCAAGGCTTGGTGGGAGGCGGCTGGTGGATCTTGATCTTTCCGGAAAGGTCGCGCTCGTTACTGGGGCCTCCTCGGGTATTGGTCTCGCAATCGCGCAAATACTTGCGGCCGAGGGTGCCTCGGTGGCGATCAACGCGCGTGACGCCGCGCGACTCAACCAGGCTGCGGCCTCTGTGCCGGGAGCATCAACCTTTGCGGCCGACGTGAGGATGCCGGACGCGTGCCAGGCACTTGTCCGCGACGTACTTTACCGACATGGCCGGATCGATGTTTTGGTATGCAACGTGGGTAGCGGCGCTTCTGTGCCGCCAGGGTGGGAGACGCCAGACGAGTGGCGCCGCATTCTTGATATCAACCTGCATGCAACTACGCAGATGGTGTGGGCAGCAACGGACGCGCTTGCTTCTAGCCGTGGCAACGTCATTTGCATCTCATCAATCTGCGGCATTGAGGCTTTGGGCTGCCCTGTTGCCTATGCTGCTGCTAAGGCCGCACTCGAGAGCTTCGTGCGCAATGCGGCGCGCCCCCTAGGTAAGCGAGGTATTCGTATCAACAGCATTGCGCCCGGCAACATCCTATTTCCTGGGTCGGTCTGGGAAAGAAAACTCCAAGAGGATCGCACGGCCGTCGAATCGTTGTTGGAGCGCGAGGTTGCCTTGCGCTGCCTCGGCCGGCCCGAGGACATCGGCAGACTGACTGCTTTTATCGCATCCCCAATGGCCGCCTTTATCACTGGCGCCACCTATGTTGTCGATGGAGGACAGGTCAGATCATGAGCCAGCAAGCTTTGCATTTACCCAAACCCTTCGATCTATCCGGGCGTGTCGCCGTTATTACGGGCGGCTCCGGCCTGCTGGGTGTCCAGCACGCACACGCACTCGCCGAGATCGGTGCCAATGTCGTAATTGCCGACATTGATCTCCCCCGCGCTGAGACGGAGGTGGACAAGATCAGGGCCGACTACGGCGAGGATTCAGCCATGGCGCTGAAGCTTGATGTCACACGCCAGGACTCGGTGCGCGCCGGGCTCGACACCGTCCTTGGTCATTACGGCGGCGTCCATGTGCTTGTGAACAACGCGGCAGTAGACCCGAAAGTGACCAAGGACAGCGTCGTTGAGACATCTCGTCTTGAGCATTTTCCGCTGGAGCAATGGTATT
Organism: Sulfuritortus calidifontis; assembly: GCF_003967275.1. NCBI lineage: Bacteria > Pseudomonadati > Pseudomonadota > Betaproteobacteria > Nitrosomonadales > Thiobacillaceae > Sulfuritortus > Sulfuritortus calidifontis. The sequence goes on along the minus strand of NZ_AP018721.1, from coordinate 2,269,395 downwards.
ACCAACTTGATGTCGGACTGACGGGCGCCTTCCTTTGCAGCCAAGTCTTCGGCGGCTGGATGGCAGACCACGGTGGCGGTGTTATCCTTAACATCGCATCCGACCTCTCCGTATTCGCCCCCGACCAGCGACTTTATCGGAAACCGGGGTTGACAGCCGATCGCCAACCAGTTAAGCCAGTCACCTATCCGGTCATCAAGACCGCGTTGCTCGGCTTGACGCGCTACCTCGCCACCTACTGGAACGAAGCAAACATCCGTGTCAACGCTCTCTCCCCAGGCGGGGTATACAGCGGGCAAGGAGAAGAATTCGTCTCCCGTCTTTCCCAATTGATACCCTTGGGGCGCATGGCGCGCGCCGATGAATATCGGGCAGCAGTGCAGTTCCTCTGTTCCGAGGCGTCCAGTTACATGACCGGGCAGAATATTGTCATGGATGGTGGGCGTAGTGCCTGGTGAGTGGCGCTCATGTTTAGGGAGTTGGTTGCGCTTTGGGTATAAGTAGAGACATAACGTGAATCGCCTTCTACGGAACATATATTTAAATCTGAGCTCGTTTGCTATTAGTTCTTTGGTCGGTCTGAGTGTCATCCCGCTAATTATCCGGGCCTATGGGATCGACGGATATGGCCTGATCGTCTTGGCACGTCAACTGCTGCCGGTCGGTGTCATCGGGTTGTTTGAAGGTGGCTTGCCAGAAGCGACATCGCGTTACGTGGCTAGCGCGATTGCCGAAGGAAATCATCGGTTAGCCGGTAAATATCTTGCTGCCTCGACCTTTGTCGCGACGCTGATTGCTATCGGGTTATCTATTGCCCTCTTTGCTTCCATAGAGCTGGTTATTGACATACTGAGAATCCCGCCATCGCATAGGGAGGCTTTCAGCATGGTAGTCGTAATCGCCGCAGCATCCTTGCCGATGCACTTTATAGGCAGCGTCTGGCGTGGGGCCCTGGAGGGAATGGACAGGTTTGATTGGGTCCGCTTCATAGAAGTGAGTGGAACAATCTTATATGCATTGCTTGTGATCCTTCTACCCATGAAGGGGGCCAGTCTTGAGGCGATTGCTATCGGTTATATCCTGATAGGGAATGCCAGAACGATTGGCTATTTTTTTATGTTGCACCAACATCGGTCGGTACAAATCGATTTTTGCTTCGAATTGGATATGCACTCCGCAAGACCAATGCTAGCGCACGCAGCTTCATTCTTCTCGGGGAAGCTATACGGCGCCATGTTTAATCATGTTCCAACGGTACTTGTCAGTCTCATGTCTAGCGTGGCGATGGTTGGGGTTTACGATGCCATATTGCGGGTTCCGCGCCTTTTGAAAACGGTAGTGGGCATGTTTGGTAATGCGTTGCTGCCTCATTCTGCGCGCATGGAGTCTCTTGGGGGGCAGAAATCGGTGCGTGAAATAATTGAGGTTGGCACCCTTTTGTTGGCAGCCTTTGTTTTCCCGGTCGGCATGGCGATGATGATATTTTCAGTGGAAATAGTGCATGCATTGCTCGGTCAAAATCAGTCTAACCTTTCGATTTGGTTTGCGTTGGGACTGATTTGGCCGCTGCTCCTGTCAATCGCCAGCGTAGGCAATTCTATGGTAGTTGCCCGCCATCATGCAGTGAAGCAGATGAATCAAATTAGCCTAATAAATTTGATAGCCTATTGGAGCATTTCGGCTTTTCTCATGCAATTGCTTGGGTGGCAGGCGTTCCTCGTGGCGCTTATTGTTTCGAGCATTATTTCAACCCCTCTTCAGCTAATGTTGGTTCAAAGGGAATATGAAATTAATAATGGCGCTTTGTTCGTATTTCTTGTGCGGGCAATACTGATAGGTTTGATTGCCTTTGCGATCAAAGTCATGCTTGAAAAAGAGGTTCTTATTGATAGTTACGGAATACAATTAATGGCGTTCCTCATTACAATGATTTTTATCTATCTAAGCATCTATCAATATGCTTTGGTGGCTCGGGAGCGTTCGATAATCAGGGAAAAAATTGCCTCTCTGATTGTGGCAGTAAGGAACTAGTAATCATGTTTATCCATATAGGCATCGAAAAAACTGCAACCACAACCCTTCAAGAGTTCCTATTTTCGTGTCATTCTGAAATTTCCTATCTGGGACGTCCTTATCGCCAGGAATTGCAGGACTTAATGGTGGCTGTCTATCGGCATGACACGATTTTGTATGATGCGCCGCGATGGGCTGCGGTTGCGCGAGCTGAACTGGATCGGGTCAGAGTAGAAGGGAAAATCATCGGATTGTCAGAAGAATTTCTGGCATCGTGGATTACCCACGATCTTGGGCTAGTAGCCACGCGATTAAAGCAGTTATTTGGAACGGTGAAAATCGTCATAACAATCAGGCGCCAGATTGAGCTTTTATCTTCGCTGTATGTGGATACAATTAAAGCGCGTCCATATCAGCAATTTGAAAGCTGGTTAGATAATGGTTTGAATGTCGAAAAGGGTGGGGCATTTAAGCTATATGATTTTGAATCGCTCGCTAAATACTACGAGCTAGTATTTGGAGAGGGAAGCGTTGGGATTTTCGTTTTTGAGGAAATGGTGAACGATTTCGAGATTTTTTGTCGCCGCCTTAGTGCATTCTTGGGGATAGATGCAGAGGAGGCAATTGCGTTAATGCGTGGTAAACATGCAAATACAAGGAAGAGCGGGCGCCTTGTCAAATATAAGGCATGGCGTTCGAGATTTCTCCCGGGGATTCAGTTTAGTTCGCTGGTTCCGGCATATGTAAATCATGGGTTCCAGGCATTCATACATCGTGGCTGTCCGGCTGTCGTGCCAGTCAATACGTCGGCAATCCGTAAGATTGAGGCTGCCTATGCGGCGAGTAACCGAAGACTGTCTGAAAAATATGGCCTCGGTCTCGATAGATACGGTTATGCAATGAGTTGATTTTATTTATTGAAGGCGGATTCAACCACGAAGTGCAACACGACTGAATGATTGCATAAAAACCTGATGCGGGGTTTTCCAGCCCAGGCGTTTTCTGGGGCGATGGTTCAGGCGATCCATGATCATGGCCAGTTCCTCCTGGGTGACGGTGTGAAAGGGCCTGGATTTGGGCAGGTACTGCCGGATGAGGCCGTTGGTATTCTCGTTCGTGCCGCGTTGCCAGGAGGCATAAGGGTCGGCGAAATAGGACGTGGATTCGAGTGCCCGGTCGATCTCGCCATGGCGGGCGAACTCCAGGCCATTGTCGAAGGTGAGCGTCTTCACCCGTGCCTTGAAGGGTGAAAGCAAGCGGATGATGGCCTCGCTTACCGCCTCGCTGGTCTTGTTGCGCACGTGGGCCAAGAGGCAGAAACCCGACTTACGCTCGGTGAGGTTGACGATGGCCTGTTTGCGGCCAGCGCCGATGAGGGTGTCACCCTCCCAATGGCCGACCAGGCTGCGCGACTCGACGGCCTGCGGGCGCAAGGCAATCGGCCTGCGACCGGGGATATGGCCGCGCAGGCTTCGGCCCGAGGCATAACGTTTGCGGCGCTGTTTCTGACATCGGAGGTGGCGCCACAACGCGCCGCCGGCTCGCTTGTCGGCATAGATGCGCTGGTAGATCGCCTCATGGCTGATCGGCAGATGCGCGGCGATCTGCTCGGGACTGTGCTGCAGGGCAAGTCGTCTTTGGGCTTCCTCCCATACTTCCGGCAAGATGCGCGGCGCGTTGCGGCTATTGGCCGCCCGCGCCTCGGACAGGCGCTGCGCCTGCCGGGGCCGGTAGCCGCGCAATCCGCAGTTGCGGGCAAGCTCGCGGCTGATGGTGGAAGGGTGACGGTCGAGCTGAAGCCTCCTCGGATATTCGGGCCAATATGAAGTAGAGTTTTCCCTGAAAGGAAGCTCTACATGAAGAAATCGAAATTCACCGAGCAGCAGATCGTGGCGATCCTCAAGGAGGTCGAACTGGGCGCCAAGGTCGGCGAAACCTGCCGCAAGCACGGCATCTCGGACGCCACCTACTACAAGTGGAAGTCGGCCTACGCCGGCATGGAAGTGTCCCAGCTCAGGCAGTTGCGAGACCTGCAGGCCGAGAATGCGCGGCTCAAGAAGATGTATGCCGAACTGGCCATGGTGCACAACGCCCTGCAGGACGTTGTCTCCCGAAAGCTCTAGCCCCGGCGCGCAAGATTGAGTTGGCCGACGTGCTGATGGATGCGCATGGCTTGTCCGAACGCCAGGCTTGCCGGGCGGTACGGCTAGCCCGATCCAGCCGGCACTATGTGCCGGTTCGGCGCGATGACAGCGCCGTCATCGAGGCGGTACAGGCCTACATGGCGGTCAATCCCCGGCATGGTTTCGGCCTGCTGCATGACAGCTTCAGGCTGCAACAGCAGCCTTGGGGCAAGACCGTGCTGTGGCGGGTGTATTGCCAGCTCAATCTGAACCTGCCGCGCCGGGGCAAGAAACGCTTGCCGGCTCGCATCAAGCAGCCTCTGGTGGCCGGGGCGCTGCCGAACGATACTTGGAGTTGTGACTTCATGGCCGATGCGCTGTGGAGCGGTCGGCGCTTCCGGACCTTCAACGTCCTGGACGAGTTCAGCCGCGAGGCCCTGCGTATCGAGGTGGACACTAGCCTGCCGGCGGCCAGGGTGGTGCGGGCCTTGAATGAATTGATTGAACTGCGGGGCAGGCCCCGCCGGCTACGCCTGGACAACGGCCCGGAACTGGTCAGCCAGGCACTGGCCCAGTGGGCCAGGGATAATGAGGTGGAATTGATGTTTACCCAACCGGGGAAACCAACCCAGAACGCCTATATCGAACGGTTCAACCGCTCCTACCGGACCGAGGTGCTGGACTGCTATGTGTTCGAGTCGCTGGCCGAGGTCAGGAAGCTGACGGAGGACTGGCTGCACCGCTACAACCATGAACGACCGCATGAAGCCCTGGGCAGGATTCCACCGGTGGCCTATCGCATGCAAAAATACCCAAACCCTCTACTTCTGAGTGGCACGGAATAACGAGGAGGCTTCAGAGCAACTGGGCGATCTCGCGCTGTGTATGGCCGGCTTTGAGGAGGGCGTAAATTTGGTATCGTTCGTTCTGGGTCAGATGCGTGTAGTTCATTGGGCAACTTCGACTTGGCGGTTGATGGGGCAAAATGCTCACGCATTCTGACCCACCTTCCAGTTAATCAAAATTGCACTTCGAATTTGAATCCACGGAATAAAAATAGTGATGTCGGGACTTCCTTTGAGCGCGCGACTCAGACGCGCCAAGACAAATTTTAAAATCATGGCACTGCGTGGTGCGTGCTGGCTGGGTGGCCCCCGTTTTGCTTCTTGGTTTATTGTGATGACCTCTGATTGGCGTGGATATAAGCCAGGGCGCCCGACGGTCATTGCGCTCTACAGGCCACTATTCAGTAAGGATCTTGCTGAATTGCGAAAGCGGACAGACCTGAACTGGGTTTATATCAATAATGAATATCTTGCTCACGTTCAGTCTGCTTGGGCACCTCGGGAGGTGCGGGAGCAAACCTTCTATCAACGCTATCGCACCGGGTATTATGAAAAAACTTGGAAGAAACTAGAGGAATTTGGCGTGGAGCTAATCAAGCGCCTACAGACCCGCACAGATATCGGTGCATTTATGACGTCACATATCGATTACTGGCACGCCGAGGGCATACGGCTGGGGGCCAAGAAAGTTGGAATTCCGTTTGTGGGTCTTTGTCGTGAACATATGTGCCTTCCGATTGAGCAGCGCACCGTCACGGAGTACTACAAAGACTTTATCTACGAGGGAGACGCTATCGCGGTGTTCGGCGATGCGACACGCAACATTTTTATAAATAGCGGCGCCTGCCGCCCAGATCAGGTAGTGGTGACAGGGGCGCCACGCTTAGATATCTGGCGTGACATTGTATGGCAGCAGGGTCAGACTAATTTCGTGGTTCTTTTGAGTTACCGTGATCCAGACTATCGTGCGCCACAGTCATTTGCCGAAGTGCTCGACATATTTCTGCAATGCGCAGAAAAGCATAAGGACGAGACAACTCTGTCATTCCTGGTTAAGGCCAAAAATCTTCAAGATGCCGAGGAAATCCGTGGCATGGCAGGAAAGCATTCGGCGAACGTAACTATAGATCATGAGATACAGCTTCCTGACCTGCTGCCACGTTCAAGACTAGTCATCGGATTTAACTCCCTCTCACTTCTAGAGGCCCGCTTTACAGCCGCTCAAGTCGTAGTTCCATTTTGGGGCGATGCGCGGCGCCACCCGGACGAGCTGATTTTCAACCCGGCTGATCCGGTGACGCGAAAGGTCGTCGATTTTCCTGAGTCCCCAGTGGAATTGGAAACTTTACTGAATGAGGCGATTGTATGTCAGAACTACATGCGGCCAAATGTAGAAGATCGCTTGGCGGTGATTCAAAAAGTATTCTATTTTCCGGCTGACTGTACTTGTAGCGAAAACGTAGAGGCCTTCGTGAGATCGCGGATGAAAAAGCCTACGTAATTGTAAGTTATGTAGCGATATCCATTGAAGCCAACTGATATCTATGTGCGCAGTGGTGGCCTATTGCGCCAATCTGGGTGGCGTGCTTAGCAATGAATGTGCTTTTGGATTCCGAAACTAATGACAACAGACAAGAAAAATGCCTTTTTTGAATTTCGAGTGAGTGCTGCTGGCATAACCGGGTTCAAGCCTATGCGCTGCTCCAAGGCTGGATGCGGCAGGCTGCGGCTCCAGCCTTGGAGACAACAACGCGATCATGCACAATCAAATATTTGAAACCGCACTCGGTGTCACCTCTCCTTGGTTCGTCCAGGGCGTCGATTTCGATGCCGCCAAGAAGACCCTGACGATTCGAGTCGACTTTGCCGCCGGCAGCCGCTTTGCCCATCCTACGGCCGCCGGGCTGCACCCGGTGCACGACACCCAGGTCAAGCGTTACCGGCATCTCAACTTCTTCCAGCACGAGTGCTACCTGGAGGTGCGCACGCCCCGGGTGAAACTGCCCGAAGGGCGGGTGGTGCTGGTCGAGCCCGACTGGGCAGGCAAGCTCTCGGGCTTCACGCTGCTCTTCGAGGCCCTGGTGCTGGCCCTTGCCCAGCAGATGCCCTTTGCGGCGGTGGCCCGCACGGTGGGCGAATCCTGGCACCGGGTGCATGCAATTTGCGCCCGCTACGTGGAGCTGGCCGTGGCTGCGGCCGACCTGTCCGAGACGACGGCGCTGGCGATCGACGAGACCTCCTACCGGCGCGGCCACAACTACCTCACCGTTGCCGCCGATGCCGACGAGCGCAAGGTGGTGTTCGCGACCGAAGGCCGGGACGCCGAAACCATCGAGCGGCTGGCCGAGCACCTCACCGAACACCAGGCCACGCCGGAGCAAATCAGCTCGGTGAGCATCGACATGTCGCCGGCCTTCATCAAGGGCGTGGCCGACCACCTGCCCAACGCGCGCATCACCTTCGACAAATTCCACGTCATTGTCCATGCCTCTGCCGCCGTCGACAAAACGCGCCGCCTGGAGCAGAAGACCGACCCCGATCTAAAGGGCTTGCGCTGGGCGCTGCTCAAGGACCGGGATCGGTTGCCGGAGAGCCAACGGGCTGACCTCGATGCCCTCATCGCCCAGGTGACCACCAAGCGCACGGCGTGCGCTTGGGCTTACCGGGAACAGCTGCGCGAGATCCTCGAACGCAGACAGATCAACGTGGTGCGCACCCTGCTCGCCCAATGGTGCACGAACGTCATGCGCTCCAAGGTCGAGCCGATGAAGGAAGTGGCCCGGCTGATCCGCAACCACTTCGACGGCATCGTCGCCTGGACCCAGACCCGCCAGACCAACGGCTTCCTCGAAGCCCTGAATGGGCTGTTCCAAACGGCCAAGCGTAAGGCGCGCGGCTACACCCGCTTCGCCACGATGCGCACCGTGCTCTTCCTCATCGCCAGAAAGCTCGATTTCGCTCGGATCAACCCACATGCCGCGTAACCCACTCAAAATTCAAAAGAGCCAGAAAAATATCACATGGCATAGCGCTAAGATCAATCAGGAAATACGGCAAAGTCTTATCGGCCACAAGGCGGTTACTATTTGGTTGACTGGGTTATCAGCTTCAGGGAAGTCGTCTATAGCGTTTGAACTAGAGCGTTGCTTGCTTAACGCCAGATACATGGCGTATGTACTTGATGGCGACAATGTTCGCCATGGCTTGTGTCGAGATCTCGGATTCTCGCAGGGTGACCGGCATGAAAATATCAGAAGAGTCGCTGAAGTTGCCCGACTCATGAACGATGCTGGAATCATAGTCATCTCGGCATTTATCTCGCCATACCGAGAGGATCGTGAGAATGCGCGCCACATTATCGGTGATGGCCGATTTATTGAGACATATCTTGATGCGTCCTTGCAAATATGCGAGCTGCGTGACCCGAAGGGGCTCTATCGCCGCGCTCGTATGGGTGATCTCCCTGATTTTACTGGTATCAGCGCACCATACGAGGCCCCAGAAGCGCCCAAACTTCGGATTGAAACCGGAGCGCTCTCACTAAAACAGTCAGTTGACCGTATCATAAATTATTTGAGCGAACACGGGATCATAGCGGGATGCTAACTGATAAGTGGTAGCAAGATTTATGCATAATCTTGTGATTAGGGAAATCAAGAAGTCCAGTCATTCTGACAATGAGCATGCGGGTCGGAAGGTGGCTGTGGTCATAGACAATCCACTGCGCGACCTACGTGGGCTGGTGCTGCTGGCCTACCAGTTCGCCAAGCGGGGTGCTACTGTTTTTCTGGTTCCCATGTACCAGCAAGGCTATGATTTGCCACTACTGGCACCCGACTTGGTTGTAATGAATTATGCTCGGGAAAGTAATCGCAGCCTGTTAGAAAGTTATCGGACATTGGGCTTTCGTGTCGCTGTGCTGGATACGGAAGGAGGTGTCTTGTCCGAGTGCGGCCTCGATTCGCCTACCAATTGGGCAAACAGCTTTCGTAACTCCGGTTTGGCCGCTCTTGTTGACGATTATTGTTTTTGGGGCGAGGCGGTTCAAAGCGCCTTTAGGTTGTATAGTGGAATAAATGAGTCTGGTTTAGCGGTGACAGGATGCCCGCGTTATGACATCTGTAATGAGCCTTGGGCGCGGTTGTTGCATTACCACCGAAATGGCTTTGTTCTAGTCAATACCAACTTTTCTGCGATCAACCCGGCATTTACGCGATCTGCAGAGGATGAGCAACGCTTGTTTCGAGATCAGGGATGGGATGCGGCTTACATTCAAGAGCTATTCGAAGAACTGCATGAGGTCTTCCCGCGCTACCTCAATACCATTGAGACGATTGCGCGCGCAATGCCAAATCGCGTTATCCAGGTTCGCCCTCATCCCTTCGAAAACGGCGCTCTCTATCGAAAGCGCTTTGCCAATATATCAAACGTAGTAATCGATGGTAGGGGTGACATATTCGATGCCATACACGGGGCGGATTGCATCGTGCATTTGAATTGCGGTAGTGCTATAGACGCGGCTCGAATGGGTAAGACGCCGATTTCAATGGAATTTCTTAATACTGAGATCATGCGGCGCCATGCGCCCCTCCCATCCCGTATCAGTTGCCATGCTGCGAATGTGGATGACTTGCTCGATCTGATAAATGACCCGTCACTGCGTGCTGCCCGTTATGACCTGTCCAAGGCAAGACATGAGATCGAACCATGGTACCATTTGAGTGACGGCAAGGCTGCCCAGCGTATTGCCGAGTTTCTTCTGGGTAGAATAAATAAAATGCCGCGGCGGGCTTGTCGGAGTTTAAAAGCTGCGCTACGCGGCGGGCGTTCGCGCCCCGGTATCCGTCAATATCTGCAGGGTGTTTTGGGTTTACTAATCGGCAGCAGAACGGCAGCGGCGGTGGCTGTTCTGCTGCAGAGATCAAGGCGCGGTAAGGTAATTGACCCTGTAGTTGTCAGTGAGCTGATCTTGCGCTATCGGCAACTGGATGGTGGTCCAGAGCTTCAGATCCGGCGTTTGCGCAGCCCCATAGCCGGCCAACCACTGTCCAGTTTTATTATCACTCAGGCATGACTGATAAAAAAAATATCGTATTTGTAAGCCTTGCTCAAAACCAAAGTCGTTTCTTTGAAATGGTGGGCAAGGTAATGGAGAAAGCCGGGTATGGTATTGTCCATGTGAGCTTCCATGAGGGTGCAGTCAAAGAGTTACGCGCTCATGGCTGTGAGGCCTTCAACCCATTCGAATATCAGCCAACTTCCAGAGACGAAACTCGTTTTGAGGACTTTGAAGTTGCTAATCCGGCTTTGCTTCTTGGGCACGAAAAAGCAGCTTACGAGATTATCGATACGGAGGCCTTGGCTAACAAGATGAAGGGCCATCTGGCCGCTATGACCACCATCTTGCGCAGCCTGATAGATTGTGGCGGCCGATGGTGCTTGGTGCAAGAATTAGGAGGCTTTACTCCGGTCCTTGCGGCGTACTACGCGGCTAGGCGTCTTGGCATGGATAACTGGTTTATCGAGCCATCATTTTTTCAAGGCCGTGTCTTTTTTACAGCAAACACGTTCTTGGCCCCTCGGGTGGTGCCGACAAATGCGCCCCCCTCTGAGGAGGTGCGCATTACGCTCGAGCGTGTAGTCCAGAGCCGCTCGGTCGTGATTCCAGTCAAGGACCGACTCCACTACCGAGGCGCTGGCAAAAAATTACTTGATCCGAAAAATTTTCGTCGGCTGCTGAATAAGGTGGTGGCAAAGTATCTACGTGGCGAACAGGAAGAATTCCAGCATATCGGTGGGCACGTAGCGCGTCATGTACGAATGTTTTTTAATTCGAAAAAGCTCTCACAGCACTACCGGGAAATTCCAAGCGGTCAGCCCTTTATCTACTATCCACTCCATGTGCCAGCCGACTTTGCGTTGACGGTGCGCTCGCCAGAATATCTCGACCAATATGCCCTGATTGACTACCTATGCCGTGTCGCACCATTGGGCTACCGGGTTGCAATCAAAGAGCACCCGGCGCTGATCGGTGCTGTGTCACAGCACCGTATTTGCGATTTACTCGATCGTCATGACAATTTCATCCTGCTGTCACCCAGCATCAATAACCACGATGTACTTGCCGCCTCCACAGCAGTGGTCACTGTAAACTCCAAATCAGGGGCTGAGGCATTACTCCACTGTAAGCCCGTCATAGTTCTGGGTAATGCCTTTTATGAAACATGTCCCCTGGTGCACCGAGTTGAGGCATTGTCTGGCCTGCAGGCGGCTCTGACCAAAGCCATGGAGCAACAATCGGAACTCAGCTTGGATGATGCGCTGCCATTTTTCGAGGCAGTCTGGAATGCAAGTTATCCAGGTGAGCTATACGATAGGTCTAATGAAAACGTGACGGCCTTTGCCCGTTCGCTGAGTGATTGCTTGATGGTGCATAACGCATGATGGGTGTGGTGACCAGACGCCTGTTCCCTCTCATTATGCTTGGCATTCTGCTTGTGCTGGCGGTGACCGCCTTGCATGCTCTGGCCTGGTGGTTGGCGCCATTTCATAGCGCCCACCCTGAGGCACCGGCCTGGTATGGCATCTTGTTATTCCAAGGAACTCTGATCGGCTCTATCTGGTTAGGCTTCCTACTTGTCTCAAAGCGTCAGCAGCCATATGCTTTTGATTACGCAGAGACATTCCGGAAAATGCCCTGCCATTGGATTCTGGCAATTTCTGTGAGCGGATTAGTTTTTCACCTTATTGCAAAGGCAAGTCTGTTTGAGTCAATTTCGTTATCCTGTTTTACTCAACTTCGTAGTGCCTGGATGGCGCATGACCGTAGCACTGATCCGACTTGGTTGCGAATGTTCAGCATGCTTGGTTACGTGGGGGCGCATTTCACTATGCCAGGTTTGCTGATTTGCGCGCTCAAAATCACGCTTGGCCGGCAATACTGGAAAACTTGGCTGAGCTTTATCGGCTTGACTATGGTGATAACCATTTTCGCCGGGGTTATCGTTTCTCGTACCATTATGGTAACCGCGTTAACGATGGTGTGTTTTGGGGTGCTGCTTGCTCTGTTCGGCAAGGCGAAACTGGATGCAAGACGTCTGCGCACAGGAATGCTTTCTGTCGTCTTTTTTATGGCTGTAGTTGCCATATTTAATCATCAGATATTCAAGAGCAAAATTGCATGTAGCGCCACAACAACGGAACAGTACGTTATGGCAAACCTCGCCGATACAGGCGTTACGATATCAGGGATACGCGAGGATGGCCGTGTTGCCCCATCATTCGGTCTACATTCGAGTATTCTCCCTACCTTGCACTACCTGAATCATGGGATATGGAACTACGCCATGATTCTTGATACCAGACAGCGTGGCGCTCCCGTATTGCTTGCGTTTATGAGTGCATATCTAAGCCGCCTGGGCTTGATGTCAAATCCAGAGGGTAATACTACACGCATCTATTCTCAGGGCGGCGCGACATTGCCGGGGGCAAGCTATCACGATTTTGGTTATCCAGGCTTGTTGGTTGTTGCCGTGTTTACTGCGGCCATGTGGGTTGCTGGTGTGTATCTCCTCTTGCGGGGAGGGGCGAGTTCCCTGTTTGGTCTGACCTTGGTTGTTGGTGCAGGGTTGACCATAGTGTTAAGCCTGCTTTTTGTGGCCCCGGCAACGATCAGTTATCCATTTACAATTTTTGCCTTTTTTGTCTGTGCTATCCATGAATGGCTATCGTCACGCATTCGGAAAGCAAGATCGGGATAATAGTTGATGTGTTTTTGAATGGCTCTGGTTTCAATTATTACGCCTGCTTATAAGGCGGCCGATTTCGTAGGTGAGGCAATCCGCTCTGTCCAAGCGCAAGGTTTCATGGATTGGGAGATGCTCATTGTTGATGACGGTTCGCCGGATCAGACTGCCGCTGTTGTCAGAGGGTATTGTGAGAAAGATAGCCGGGTAAAGTTAATCCGCCAAAAAAACAGTGGACCAGCCATGGCCAGGCAAGCAGCCCTCGAGGCGGCGCAGGGGAGATACATAGCGTTTCTGGACAGCGATGACTGTTGGCTTCCCGAGAAGCTGTCTAGACAACTGGAGTTCATGCATCAGGCTGGTGCAGCCTTGAGTTACACCCGCTTTAGGCGCATGAGTCATGATGGAAACACGGTGGGACATTTGATAGAAATTCCAGACCGCATCGACTACCGAGGGTTGCTGTGCAACACTGTGATTGCAACCTCAACGGTGATTGTTGATCGTCAACAGACTGGGCCTTTCCGGATGACCAAAACCTATTATGATGATTTTGCGCTTTGGCTCGAATTGCTGAGACGTGGTCACGTCGCTTGCGGTTTGCAGCAGGATTTGATGCGCTACCGAGTCTTGGATCAGTCGGTATCAAGAAACAAGGGCAAGTCCGCGAAAATGGTCTGGCGAATCTATCGCGATGTTGAGCGTTTATCGATGTTTGATGCAGCGTGGTGTTTCGCTAATTATGCATACAACGCCTGGCGAAAATATCGCGAATTTTGATCTATGCACATACTGGTAACCGGCGCCGGCGGGTTTATCGGGCGTGCCTGCGTGGCGGCATTTGTAGCACGTGGCTGGCAGGTGCGGGCCATTAGCCGCCAGATATTGACTGCGGCACCAGGACTGGAATCGGTGAGAGTGGAATCTCTGGTCGAGGTCGATTGGCGACATCTCCTAAGTGGCATCGATTGCGTATTGCATTTAGCAGGAGTTGCACACCAAAAGAAAACGTCGGCGCAAGACTACCAAGCCATCAATGTAGAAGTGACTGCCCGGCTCGCTACCGCCGCAGCAACTGGCGGCGTGAAACGCCTGATATACCTGAGTTCGATCGCCGTCCATGGTCGTTCACCAGATGGGGGGATGCTCGACGAGAATAGTGAACTGTGCCCTGAGGATGAGAATGGCAGGACTAAGGCGGCTGCAGAGGAGCGTATCCGGCAAATTGCTCAAGACGCCGGGATGGCTTGGACCATAGTGCGAGTACCGCTAGTCTATGGGCCTGATGCACCGGGTAATTTCCGGCGCTTGGTCAAGCTGGTGCAAAGTGGTTTGCCGCTGCCGCTCTTGGCGGCTACTGCCCCGCGAAGCTACATCGGCATCGAGAACTTGGTCTCGCTATTGATCCGTATTGTCGACTCCCAGGCAGCCTCTAATCGCACCTATTTGGCCAGTGATAATGATGATATGAGTACCGCAGAGCTCGTTCGGTTAATGGCAAAAGCGATTGGACGCTCTAGTCGCTTGTGGTGGATGCCGATTACGCTAATCCGTTTCGGTGCGACCCTGCTAGGACGGTCAAGTGATGCAGAGGGCCTGTTAGGGCGATTGCAGATCAATAGTAAAGCTTTACGTCAAGAACTGGGCTGGATACCCCCTTTGTCAGCGGCAGAAGGCATATCTCGGGCCATGAAATTGAGTGACTGCAACTTCAAACACGATCGTCGAATTTGAAAGGGTGAGAAATGGAAAAAATCCCTTATCCAAAGGCTGTTGATTACTCTCGCTATGAGGGTGAGGCTCATGCATATGAGGCAAAGTATGGGTTGCCATCTGAGGTGCGTTTTTGCGTGCGTTGCGTGATTTCTAACCAGCGGCCAAACTCGGCGGTGGAATACAAACACGTCAAGGAGAGTAAGAAGCAGACGATCAATTTAGATGAGGAGGGCGTCTGTGATGCCTGTCGTTTTGCGGAGAAAAAGCGCGCTGAAATCGATTGGGAAGAGCGGGAACGTCAGCTAGTCGCGTTATGCGACAAGCATCGCAGCAAAGATGGGAGTTACGATTGTATCGTGCCGGGTTCTGGCGGTAAGGACAGTTTCTATGCCTCGCATATCCTACGGAATAAATACGGAATGCATCCGCTGACAGTCACGTGGGCGCCGCATATTTACACCGAATGGGGATGGAAAAACTTTCAGAGGTGGATTCATGCTGGCCATGACAACCTGCTGTTTACCCCGAACGGTCGAGTACATCGATTGCTCACTCGGTTGGCCGTCGATAATCTATTCCACCCGTTCCAGCCTTTTATGCTTGGTCAGAAATTTCTAGCCCCAAAAATGGCCTTGTTGCATAAGATTCCATTGGTATTTTTCGGCGAAAACGAAGCGGAGTATGGCAATCCCATCAGCGATACCGAGTCGTCCAAGCGCGACTGGTCATATTTCACCGCTGCCGATCAATCCAAGGTGAGTCTGGGTGGAGTTTCGGTTCACGACCTGAAGCAATATTTCGGCCTCGAGCAGCAGGACCTCATTCCCTATCTGCCAGCCGATCCCTACCAAATCGAGGCGCAGAAAGTAGAAGTTCATTATTTAGGCTACTACCTTAAGTGGCACCCGCAAAGTTGCTATTATTATGCCGTGGAGCATGGCGGCTTCCAGGCCTCGCCAGAGCGAACGCCGGGCACCTACAGTAAATATAATAGTATTGATGACCGGATTGATGATTTTCATTACTACACCACAGGAATCAAATTTGGTATAGGACGAGCTACCTACGATGCAGCACAGGAAATTCGTTCTGGCGACATCACACGGGAGGAAGGTGTGGCGTTGGTCAAACGGTTCGATCACGAGTTTCCTGAGCGGTTTGCTGAAGAGATATTTCAATACCTCAGCATTCCGGAGAAGGAATTCCCCCAGGCCAGCAAGATGTTCGAGCAGCCATATATGACGCGCGAGTACTTTATGGCGCTCGCCGACAACTTTAGAAGCCCTCACTTATGGAAATGGGAGGATGGCCAATGGAAACTACGGCACGCGGTATGGCATTCCGAGCATCTACCCAAATAGTTTCTAATCCATGAGCAACCTGCGCATTATTCCCCGCTTGGACATAAAGGGGCCAAACCTCATCAAAGGCATTCAACTGGAAGGGCTCCGTGTGATGGGAGATCCCCAAAAGTTTGCGATCCGATACTATGAGGCCGGCGCTGACGAGCTAATATTTATAGATATTGTCGCCAGTTTGTACGGTCGCAACAATCTGAGTGACATCGTTCGGCGTGCGGCTGACCAGGTGTTCATACCGATCACCGTCGGTGGCGGGATACGTTCAGTTGATGATGCCCGGCACATTCTTCGCTCGGGCGCAGATAAGGTGGCGATAAATACCGCCGCCATAGCGAGACCGGAATTGATCACAGAGATCGCGCGGCGGTTTGGCTCACAGGCAATGGTGCTGTCGATCGAGGCCAAGCAAGTGGCAGCGGGTAAGTGGGAGGCCTACACTGACAATGGTCGTGAAAGAACGGGGTTGGATGTGTTGGAGTGGGCACTGCGTGGCGTCGAATTGGGTGCCGGTGAGATTCTGCTAACTTCAGTTGATCGGGAAGGCACCCGCCGTGGCTTCGATATAGACTTAATTCGCCAAGTCAGTGATGCTGTCCCGGTCCCGGTAATCGCCAGTGGTGGCATGGGCAGTCTCGGGCACTTTATCCAGGCGGCGACCGAGGGGCATGCTGATGCTGTATCGATGGCCGATGTTCTTCACTATAACCGGATTGGTTTGCATGAGATACGCGAGGCAGGGCGGCAAGCGGGCTTGGCGGTGAGGGTATTATGATGAAATGCAAGTCCATCACGCTTGTCGACTACGGCATGGCAAACCTACTCAACGTCAAGCGTGCTTTCGAGCAATGCGGCGCCATGGTGAATGTGATCGAAGAGCCGGCCCACGTGCTGGCTGCGGAGCGCCTGGTGGTGCCCGGGGTCGGGGCATTTCAGGATTGTATGGATGAGGTGAATCGCCGGGGCTTCGGTGAAGCGATTCGCAGCTACGTGGATAGCCAGCGTCCCATGTTGGGTATATGTGTTGGCATGCAGATTTTATTCGATGTCAGCGAGGAATTCGGTGAGCACAAGGGGGTGGGCATTTTACCCGGCCGGGTTCAGGCAATCCCGCGGCAAGCCGTGGATGGCAAAGCGCAACGTGTGCCGCATATCGGCTGGAATCATCTGATTGAGCCCGAGTGCGGCCGAGAGTGGGCAGGCACTTTGCTGGCGCCGTTTAGAGGCCAGAGACCAGCGGTATATTTCGTTCATTCCTTTGCCGCTCAACCAGAAAACGAAGGAGACCGTCTTGCCGACTGCCTTTATGGAGGGCATCGAATCTGTGCCGCGGTTCAGCGTCAGAATGTAATGGCGACCCAGTTTCATCCAGAGCGAAGTGGCGAGACAGGTTTGGCTATCATCAGGCAATTCCTAAATCTGTAGCCGCAGATACAAGCCCAATCAATACGCTTCAGATGGTAGATAGATATCTTATAGTCAGCTTGGGCAGCATTGGCCGTAGGCACCTGAAAAACCTACGGATACTTCGTCCTGAGGCCGAAATCGGTGTGTTGCGCTTGCACTCTAGTGCGCGCGAAACCGACCTTCCCGAGGGCGCCGATATCCAGTTCTTTAAGATCGATGATGCGCTGAGGTTTTCGCCTACCGCAGCCATTGTTGCTAGCCCGGCAAGCACTCATTTAACTGTTGCGTCATCGCTGGCCAAAGCCGGGATTCCGATGCTGATTGAAAAGCCATTTTCTGACAGCTGCACTGGGCTAGACGAATTGATCGAAACGGCCAAGGCTCGGCAACTGGTATTGATGGTCGCCTATAACCTACGATTTCTTCCTTCCTTAGGCGAGGCGCGGCGTCTTATTAAAACTGGCGCGATCGGCCGCGTTCTGGGTGTGAGGGCCGAAGTGGGACAGTATTTGCCGACTTGGCGGCCTACGGTGCCTTACCAAAGGACGGTTTCTGCACAACGTGCGATGGGTGGCGGTGCGCTGCTGGAATTAAGCCATGAGATTGACTATCTATACTGGATTTTTGGCTTGCCTACGCGAGTGAGTGCGGTTGGGGGGCACTATAGTGATCTGGAAATTGATGTCGAGGATATGGTCAGTTTGTGCCTTGAATATGATCAATCTCGGTGTCTTGCCCACATCCATCTTGACCTGTTGCAGCGATCAACGACTCGCAGCTGCAAATTTATCGGCACTGAAGGCACGCTGGTGTGGGATGGAATTGCCGACCGGCTAGACCTATTTGATGCGGCAAGCGGCACCTGGCAGAGGATAGAAACGGATTTATGCCCAGACCGCAATACCCTGTATGTCGACGAGCTTCGCCATTTCCTCGATTGTGTGAGCACAGGCTGCGCACCTGCCATTGGCGCAGATGCGGCTTATGACGTACTGGCCATCGTTGATGCTGCGAAGGCATCGATGTCGGGCAACTGCTCTGTGATGGTAAAGGGATATGGCAAGTATTAAGCAAAAGGCGGTATGTTTCATATTTGCGCGAGGGGGATCTAAGGGGCTGCCTGGCAAGAATATCAAGCCGTTGGCTGGCAAGCCTTTGATTGCACATTCGATCGCTATCGCGCGCCAATGCGCCCGAGTCGAAACCGTGGTCGTTTCAACCGATGATGCGGCGATTGCTGAGGTTGCGCGCATCTACGGTGCAGAAGTGCCGTTTATGCGTCCTGCGGAGCTTTCGAGCGACACGGCGCCGGAGTGGCTGGCATGGCGACATGCGGTCGACTGGTATCAGCGTGAGCGGGGAAGCTTCGATATCTTTTTGAGCCTGCCGGCCACTTCGCCATTCCGTAGTTTGGAAGATGTGAACGCCTGCTTGGACTTGCTTGCGAGCGATCGAGAAGCGGATGCGGTGATCACGGTTCGAGAAGCGGAGCGTAGCCCCTACTTCAATATGGTGTCACTCGACAAAGATGGTTATGCAAACTTGGTGATCAGGCCTAAAACCAGCATTAGTCGACGTCAGGATGCTCCCCGCGTGTATGAGATGACAACAGTTGCCTATGCAGTTCGTCCTGCTTTTATAAACCGTGCCGATTGTCTGTTCGCCGGACGTTTGCGTGCGGTTTGTGTTCCAGTGGAGCGCGCAATGGATATCGATACCCCTTATGATTTCATGCTGGCAGAAGCTCTGGCGGCCAGCAAGTTTTCTCATATCTTGGGGTAATTGCCTTGATGCATGAGACATGCCGCACGCTGTCGTCCATGATGGACCTCAAAGGTCGTGTCGCCGTGATTACCGGTGGCGCGGGATATCTGGGGCGCACGATGGCAGATGCCCTGGCTGAACTCGGGGCCTCGATTTGTTTGGTTGATCGGCATGCCGATTCCCTGGAATCGGCCACTCAGGTGTTGCGCAGCCGTTGGCGGGTAGATGTTGCGGCGATAGTGGCGGATCTAGAACAGGAAGCACAGCGCATTGGGCTCCCTCAGCAGGTGAAGGCGTTCTTTGGGAGAGGAGATATCCTAGTTAACAATGCGGGATTTGTCGGTGACAGTACGCTCAAGGGTTGGGTGGTGCCGTTCGAACAGCAGAAAATTGACACTTGGCGCCGAGCCCTTGAAGTCAATCTGACGGCGGCATTTCATCTCTCGCAGCTTTTTGCGCCGATGTTGAAAGTCGGGGGAAAGGGTTCAATCATCAACATCGGCTCTATCTATGGAGTTGTGGGCCCGGATATGAGCCTTTATGAAGGAACTGCAATGGGCAACCCGGCGGCCTATTCTGTCAGCAAGGGAGGTTTGCTGCAAATGTCGCGCTGGTTGGCGGCGGTGCTTGCTCCTGATGTTCGAGTTAATAGCATATCGCCTGGTGGTATTGCCCGCGGGCAACCCGCAGCGTTTGTCGAGCGTTACGAAAAACGAACACCACTTCGCCGTATGGGGGTAGAGGATGATTTTAAGGGCGCCATTGCCTATTTCGCCAGCGACTTGTCGGCTTGGGTCACGGGTGAAAACTTGATGGTCGATGGTGGCTGGACAGTATGGTGAGGAACTGCCGATGAAATGGATCGCCGTTCATCATGGAGGTGCAATTTGGACAATGTGTATATTGTTAACACCGCGCTTGGGTGGTCTTTGTGTGACATAAATTGGCACGGTCCTAGTAAACGCCCTTGAGACTTAAGGCTCTTTTGAGTTTCGAGCGTGTTAAGCGGCATCAAGGTTGATGTGGGCGAAGTCGATCTCGACTGCGATGAGGAAGATCGCAGTGTAGATAGTAGAGAATCGTCCGTAACCACGGGTCTATCGCCTGGGGGGTGAAACAGGCTGTCCATGGCTTCGAGGAAGCAGTATATCAGCCGCGTCAGCGTCCAGGCGGCGATACCCCACATGTGGTTGCAGATAGGACATGCGACCTCCTTCATTGGCACGACATTGCTGCGAATCACGGCGGTGCACTGCTGAGCCAGCTGGCAGCACGACATTGGTCTGCTTACGCTCCAGGATGTCGCGTAGTTGCACACGTTAGAGCCAAGCCTGTGCTGTGCGCTTCTTGGTGAAGGCCTAGGAACTGATCGCGCACAGGTGGAAGTTAATGTCGCCTGTCATTTACGCGAACAATACAGGCAAGTTTTATCATATCTTCTCAAGGTTATAAGGGATTTTTCTAACAAATATGGGGCGAGTCTTTGTAATTGCAGAGGCGGGGGTCAACCATAACGGTGACGAGAGGCTAGCCCTCCAACTGGTCGATGCGGCAGCTCGTTGCCAGGCAGACGCGGTAAAGTTTCAGACGTTCAAGGCAGATAAATTGGTACGCAGAGGTGCGGACAAAGCCGAATATCAGAAACGAACTACAGGAGCAGGAGACCAGTATTCCATGCTAAAGGTTTTGGAGATTTCTGAAGCCTTGCATCGTAGGCTTGTAGGCCGTTGCAACGAGGTGGGCATCGAATTCATGTCTACTCCGTTTGACGAAGAGTCAGCCGATTTTCTAGTCGACCTAGGGATAAAACGAATCAAAATTCCCTCCGGTGAACTGACCAATCACCCTTTTTTGGCGCACCTAGCGGCTAAAAACTTGCCGCTGATTCTGTCGACCGGCATGTCGACACTGGAAGAGATCCAAGAGGCAGTCGAAGTGATCAGGGCAGCGCGCGAGCAAAGGGGGCTCTCCGGCCAGCTGTCGGATGTGCTAACGATTCTTCACTGCACGTCAAATTATCCAACGGCACTGGAGAACGTGAATCTTCGAGCCATACCAACGTTGATTGATACCCTCCACCTGCCAGTAGGGTATTCCGACCACACCGAAGGGATTATGGTTTCGGTAGCAGCGGTCGCTGCAGGGGCCGTGGTGATCGAAAAGCATTTCACCTTGGATCGCGGGCTGCCAGGGCCCGACCATACGGCATCATTAGAACCCGGGGAATTGGCAGAACTGGTAGCTCGTGTCCGCGAAATAGAGAGAGCCATGGGGTCTGGCTTAAAGCGGCCGACAGAAAGTGAACTGGCTGTACGGGAGCTTGTTCGTCGCAGTGTCACGCTTGTCCGGCGTGTTCGAGGTGGCCAGATGATTACGCGTGACGACTTAGCGTTATTGCGGCCGGGGAATGGTATACCACCCAAGCAATTAGAGATAGTAATCGGCCGCCGGGCGGCGCGTGATATTGAAGAGGGTACTACTCTGCAGTGGAGTGACCTGGTGTGAGTGAGCGCAGGCGTAAGATTTGCTATGTCTCCGGCACCCGGGCTGATTTTGGCCTGATGCAGGCGACCCTACAGGCGATAGCTAGTGATTCGGGGCTTGATCTAGATGTGGTCGCCACCGGGATGCATTTGTCACAACGTTTCGGCATGACTGTGGACGAGATAGTTGCCAGTGGACTCACAGTTGCGGAACGTATTCCCGTAGATATCGAAGTGGCCACTGGTGCCGCGATGGCCCGCAACCTCGCAAAAACCTTGTCGGGCTGTGTTGCCGCTTTTGAACGCCTGGGCCCTGATCTGGTACTACTGCTCGGTGACCGTGGCGAAATGCTTGCCGCTGCATTAGCAGCCATCCATCTAAATATCCCGGTCGCTCATATCCACGGTGGTGAGCGCTCTGGTACGGTCGATGAGCCGGTCCGGCATGCAATTTCGAAACTTTCACATTATCACTTTGTTACCTCGGAGAATGCTCGTCAACGCCTGGTTCGGATGGGGGAGCGTGAAGAGCATGTTTTTGTTACAGGGGCGCCCGGGCTAGATGGCGTCCGTGAATTGGCCTCCCTGGATCGTGCCACTTTATGCAGCGAGGTCGACTTCGATCCTAATGGCAAATTGGCGTTGCTGGTATACCACCCTGTGTTGCAGGAAGCGGATAATGCGCCTGACCAAGCCAAGGCGTTGATCGAGGCCTGTCTGTCAAGAAATATCCAGTTAATTGCCCTGATGCCGAATTCGGATGCGGGGAGTGAAGGGGTCAGGAAAGTATTAGACGCATTTTCCGGTCACCCGAAGGTGCGGGTTAGAACTCACTTGCCGCGGCAGGTATTTATTTCATGGATGGCTTCGAGTGACTTGATGATTGGGAATTCAAGCAGTGGGATTATCGAGGCGGCGAGCTTTGGCACCCCGGTGATTAATGTGGGTTTGCGTCAAAACCTGCGCGAGAGAAATTTGAATGTGATCGATTCGCCGCCCGAAATTAGGGCCGTGTCTGCTGCTATCGATTCTGCTATGAAGCATGGGCGTTACCCGATCGAAAACATATATGGAGATGGTCAGGCAGGTAGGCGCATTGTTGAGCTGTTGCGCTCGCTCGAACTTAAGGGCGACGTGTTGCTCAAAACCAATACCTACTGATCTGAATCGGGCGATCTTGCGCTGCTTGTGACCGGCTTTAAGGAGGCGTAAATTTGGTATCGTTCGTTCTGGGTCAGGTGTGTGTGGTTCATTGGGCAACTTCGACTTGGCGGTTGATGGGGCAAAATGCTCACGCATTCTCACCCCCCTTCCAGTTAATCAAAATTGCACTGCAAACTTGAATCCGCGCATGATTAATGTTCTGTTCATGGGGCGTAAGCCGGTGGCGGCACAGGCCTTGACCTGGCTAAGCAAGCGAGATGACGTCAAGGTAACCGGCGTGATTACGGATAGCCACTTAGCGGTTTCGCCAACCAGGGATGTCGCCCAGAGGCTGGGGATCTCTGTGTTGTCGAGGGAAGAGATGGAGGAACAGGTACAGTCGGGCAAATTGCAGGTGGATCTTGCCTTCTCAATGCTTTATTGGCAGAAGATTCGCGCACCATTGCTACAGGCGTGTTCACGAGGGGTGATTAATTTTCACCCCGCGCCATTGCCAGACTATAAAGGGACGGCTGGCTATAACCTGGCTATCCTGGAAGGCTTGGATCATTGGGCGGTAAGTGCGCATTATGTGGATCAAGATATTGATACGGGCGCGCTGATCGAGGTGAGTCGTTTCCCCATTGACATCGATTACGAGACCGCACAGAGCCTCGAGCGGAAATCACAGTCAGAACTGTTTACACAATTTCAACGCGTTGCGGAACAGGCAATCAGATCCCCGCGGATCCTGCCCACCGTCCCCAATGTGGGTGGCAGATATGTCAGCCGGCAGGAGATGGAGGCCATGAAGGAAATGCGTCCTGGGGATGACGTGTTGCGTAAGATTCGAGCCTTTTGGTTCCCCCCCTACGATGGCGCATATGTCGTGATTAATGGAGTTAAATGTACCCTGGTTAGCCCACAGATTCTTCATTCTTTGGCAGACTCGACTGTGAGTAGTTTATTCACTCGCTCTACTACCGAAGAAAATGGAAGTGCCAATGTGGCTGCACGTTGTGATGCTGGCTGAACTTGGGGTCTAAGACGAGAGTGATTTCGATTTCTGAACTTTCCTTATCACGGCGGGCGACGATCCACGATGCGCTGGCTCAATTGGATCGCACGGGGTTGGGCATCCTTCTTCTCATCAGGGAGAATGGTACTTTCGAGCGTACTCTGACCGATGGTGATCTGCGTCGCCTGCTGCTGGCAGGCCATGGACTCGATACCGAGCTTGCCGTGTTGCCCCAAATTCAGTCCCAAGTCATTACTCGTGGTTATTCTCGCCGGGATGCTCTGGACCTGATGAATAAAAGCGCGATCAACCACCTGCCTGTGGTTGATCATGACGGCAGGGTGATCGACCTTGTTGATCGCAAGGATATCGATGAGCAGATTCTGCTCTCTACACCACATATCGGTAGTGCCGAGCGAGAATTCGTCGAGGAGGCCTTTCGAACCAATTGGATTGCACCGCTGGGTCCCAATGTGGACGCCTTCGAACAGGAATTGGTTCAGCGGGTAAACAGCAAGCATGGTGTGGCATTGTCTTCCGGTACTGCCGGAATTCATCTTGGCCTGCGAGTGCTTGGCGTTGGCGTGGGTGACCGCGTGTTCTGCTCGACATTAACCTTTGCGGCAAGCGCGTTCCCGATCGTATATCAGGGGGCGGAGCCCGTGTTTATTGACTCCGAAAGGGAGTCTTGGAACATGTCGCCCGACGCCCTGGCGCGTGCTTTTGAAACGGCTCGCGCAGAAGGCTGGATGCCGAAAGCTGTCATCGTCGTTAACCTCTATGGCCAGAGTGCAAATATGGACCCAATTCTGGCCCTATGTGAGAGCTATGGCGTGCCAGTTCTTGAGGATGCAGCTGAATCTTTGGGGGCGAAATACAAAGGACGGCACAGCGGAACCCTGGGTAAGCTAGGAGTGTATTCTTTCAACGGCAACAAGATCATCACCACTTCCGGTGGTGGTATGCTGGTCTCCGAAGATTCTGCACTAATAGAAAAGGCTCGCTTTCTTGCCACTCAGGCCCGGGACCCTGCGCCGCATTACCAGCATAGCGAGATAGGCTTTAATTATCGGATGAGCAATATCTTGGCCGGCGTCGGCCGTGGTCAGCTAAAGGTACTCGACAGTCGGATAATGGCCCGGCGCGAGATATTCGAGGTTTATCGTGCTCAGTTAGCTGACCTCGATATCTTCGATTGGATGCCGGAGCCAGAGTGGAGCTTCTCCAATCGCTGGTTGACGGCCGCTACGCTTCGTCCAAATGCACCGATCAAGGCGGCGGAACTGGTTCAGCGGTTAGCCAATGAGATGATCGAGGCGCGGCCGGTATGGAAGCCGATGCATCTGCAGCCGGTGTTCGCGGGGCGGCGTTATTTCACCGCTAACGGTGCCTCGGTGTCCGACACTTTGTTTGAAAATGGCATTTGTCTCCCTTCTGGCTCGAATATGAGTGAAAAACAGCTGGAGCGGGTCATTGCCACTGTCCGCGCCATGCTTGACAATCACCCGAAATGAAACGGGTCCTCGATATCGTCTTTGCTGTGATGGCATTGGTTGTCCTTGCGCTGCCTATGCTGCTGATCGCGATCGCGATTCGGCTCAGCTCTCCGGGGCCAATCCTTTACTGGTCGGACCGTGTTGGTCAGTACAATCGTATTTTTCGGATGCCGAAGTTCCGGAGCATGAAAAATAACACTCCGATCGTGGCGACCCACCACCTTGATAGGCCAGACTCTTACTTGACACCAGTCGGGCCTTTCCTGCGCAGAACCAGCCTCGATGAGTTGCCGCAACTATGGAGCATTCTGAAAGGCGAAATGAGCTTTGTTGGTCCCCGTCCGGCCCTTTTTAATCAGGATGACCTCATTGCGCTACGTACAGAACAGGGTGTTCATCGACTCGTTCCAGGCTTGACTGGATTGGCTCAAGTCAATGGTCGGGACGACTTGTCCATCCCGGATAAAGTCAAGCTGGATGTCGAGTATCTAAACAGGAAATCATTATGGCTCGATCTGTGGATTCTCTTGCTGACTCTGCTGAAGGTTGTGCGGCGGGAGGGCGTTTCTCATTAGCGTGATTGAAGGCCGAGAGCGAAGGCAAGAAACGATGGATACAAAATCTGATTTCAGCCTGGCGCTACCTGTATTGGCGCTGCCTCGCGTTGTCAAACGTCTTGTTGTGCTTGCGGTCGACGCGAGTCTGTGTGTTTTTACTGTCTGGCTGGCCTTTTATTTAAGATTAGGCGAATGGGTAACACTTTCTGGTAGTGATGGCTGGCAGCCTATGCAGGCAGTGATCGGGTCCCTAGTGTTTGCACTGCCAATCTTTATCGTCAGTGGTTTTTACCGCGCCATCTTTCGGTACTCTGGCTGGCCAGCCTTGATGGCAGTGACCAAGGCAATGATTGCCTATGGTCTATTGTTTGCGGCGATTTTTACAGCCTATGGTGTTCAGGGGGTACCGCGCACCATAGGCCTGATCCAGCCTATGTTGCTGCTTTTGGCTGTTGGGGTCACGCGCGCCTTTGCCAGTTTCTGGCTTGGTGGGCTGTATCAGAGCCAACTCAAGCGAGCTGCCCTACCTAAGGTGTTGATCTACGGCGCTGGCGCCTCGGGCCGGCAGCTCGCCGCGGCCCTGGCCAACAGCCACGAGATGCGGGTGGTGGGCTTTCTCGACGACGACGACCGGCTGCACGGCCATGTCCTGAATGGGCTGCCAATCTACAGTCCGGCCGATCTGCCCGGCCTGGTGGAGGCGCTCAAGGTGAGCGACGTGCTGCTCGCACTGCCATCGGTCTCGCGCAGGCGCCGCAATGAGATTCTGAACCAGATGCGCCAGGCCCATGTCGCGGTGCGCACCCTGCCCAGCGTGACGGAGCTGGCCCAGGGCAAGGTCAGCACGGCAGACCTGCGCGAATTGGACATCGACGACCTCCTGGGGCGCGAGCCGGTGACGCCCAATCACATCCTGCTCGGCAAGAACATCGTGGGCAAGGTGGTGCTGGTCACCGGGGCCGGGGGATCGATCGGCGGCGAGCTCTGCCGCCAGATCCAGCGGATCGGGCCGGCCAGCCTGCTTATGGTGGAGCAGAGCGAGTTTGCGTTGTACGAAATCCATCAGGAACTCCAGGCCAAGCCGGGGGGCGCCAGGCTGGTGCCGCTGCTCGCCTCGGTGCAGGATGCCGAGCGCATGCGCGAGATCATGGCGACCTGGCAGCCCGACACGGTCTATCACGCGGCGGCCTACAAGCATGTGCCGCTGGTCGAGCACAATCCGGCCGAGGGTATCAAGAACAATGTGCTGGGCACTCTCACCGCGGCGCGCGCGGCGGTGGAGCAGAAGGTGGCCGATTTCGTGCTGATCAGCACCGACAAGGCGGTGCGGCCGACCAATATCATGGGGGCGAGCAAGCGGCTGGCCGAGATGGTGTTGCAGGCGCTGGCGGCGACCGCACCCGCGACCAAGTTTTCCATGGTCCGTTTCGGCAATGTGCTCGGTTCTTCCGGCTCGGTGGTGCCGAAGTTCCGGCAGCAGATCCGGGACGGCGGCCCGATTACGCTGACCCATCCCGAAATCACGCGTTATTTCATGACCATTCCCGAGGCGGCCCAGCTGGTGATCCAGGCCGGCGCCATGGCCAGGGGCGGCGATGTCTTCGTGCTGGACATGGGGCAGCCGGTCAAAATCATGGACCTGGCACGCCGGATGATCGAACTGTCCGGCCTGACCGTGCGGGATGAGGCCAATCCCGATGGCGATATCGAAATCGAGGTGATCGGTTTGCGCCCGGGCGAGAAACTCTATGAGGAACTGTTGATCGGCGACAACCCGAAGCCGACTGCGCATCCGCGCATCATGAAGGCGCACGAGGATTTTCTGCCGTGGCCGGAGCTGGAGGAAAAGCTCAAGGCATTGAAGCTCGCCCTCGATGTCAACGACGTGGCCGTGGTGCGGGCCATGCTGGCGCAGCTGGTTTCGGGCTACCAGCCCAGTGGCGAGATCGTCGATTGGGTGTATCTGGAGCAGGAACTGGCGGCCGAGGCGGATTCCTGATCCCTTCCCTCGCCCGGCTTCGCCAGCCGCTCCCAGAGGGAGAGGGTTGCTTATCGCGCCTGGCTCAAATCCCGCTCCACCGCGCGCGCCGCGGCCAGGCCCTGGGCGATCGCCGTGGCCACGCTCGGCTGGGGCGAGTCGGTGATGTCGCCGGCAGCGTAGATGCCGGCCACCGAGCTGCGCTGCCAGAGATCGACCACGATGTGGCCGTTTCGGGTGCGGCGCGGGCGGATGCCCTGGTCGAAGCGCTCGACGATCTCGGTGTTCGGCTCATAGCCGTACATCACCAATAGCCAATCGTAGGGCTGTTCGCCCTCCGGCAGGTGCACCCGGACCTGGTCGTCCTGCAGGTGAAAGCCGGTGGGCCGGCACTCCCGGCGCAGGGTCACGGTCGCCTGGCTGGCGCAGGCCTCGCGAAACGGCAGGCGGGCGGAAAACTCGCCCCGGGTGCAGACGGTGACCGTGTTGCCCCGCTCCGAGAGGAACAGGGCGTGGTCCAGGGCATTGTCGCCCCCGCCCAAAATCAGCACCCGGCTGGCACGGATCTCGTCGCGGATGGCAAACGACAGCGGGCCGATGATGACGCGCGGGCTCTGGGCCGCCAGTTCCAGCAGCCTGGGCGTCGCGCGCGGGCGCATGCCGGTGGCCAGCACCACGGCATCGGCCTCGAGGGTGTGCGGCGCCGCGCCGTTCTTCAGTTCCAGCACGAAGCCTTTGCCTTGCCGGTGTACGGCCTGCACTTCGGTATTGCGCAGAAACTGCAGGGGCAGCTCGGCAAAGTGGCGGCTCAGGCGGTCGGTCATCTGCATGCCGGTTTCCTCGGGCGCGCCGAGCAGCCAGAGATGGGGGTGGAAGTTGGTGCGCTGGGCGCCGCCGGCATGGTTGCTGCGCTCGATGACGATGGGCGTGAGCCCGAAGGTCAGCAGGGCATTGGCGCAGGACATGCCGGCCGGGCCGGCACCGATGATGGCGACGTGCATGAAGGAAATTTTACAGGATGCGGCTGGGGTGGGCCTGCCGGCGGAAGTCCCCCTCCTGGCCTCCCCCATAAATGGGGGAGGGGTAACGTTTCCCCCACAAATGGGGGAGGGATAACGGTTTCCCCATAAATTGGGGATGGATAACACCCTCCCCATTCATGGGGAGGGCAGGGGTGGGGAGGGAGGGCAGGGGTGGGGAGCAGGGGTGGGGAAATCTTTGGAGGCGCGGCGTGCGAGCCGCTATGATGCGGCCATGTCCCGCCTGCCCGTCCCCGGTCCCGATGCCCTCGCCCTCAGCCAGGCCCTGAGCCGGCACATCGCCGGGGCGATCGAGGCCGCCGGCGGCTGGCTCGACTTCGCCCGTTACATGGAACTCGCGCTCTATGCCCCCGGCCTCGGCTATTACAGCGCGGGGGCGCAGAAGTTCGGCGCCGCCGGCGACTTCGTCACCGCGCCGGAACTCACGCCGCTGTTCGGCCGCACCCTGGCCCGCCAGGCGGCGGAGGTGCTGGCGCAGACCGGGGGCGAGGTGCTCGAGCTGGGCGCCGGCAGCGGCCGGCTGGCGCTCGATCTGCTGCGCGGCCTGGCTGAACTTGACGCCCTGCCACCGCGTTACGCCATCCTCGAACTCAGTGCCGACCTGCGTGAGCGCCAACGCGCCTTGTTCGCGCGCGAGGCGCCGGATCTGCTGCCACGCCTGCATTGGCTCGACGCCCTGCCGGAACGGTTCTCCGGCGTCGTGCTGGGAAACGAGGTGCTCGATGCCCTGCCGGTGCATCTGGTGCACTATCGGAATGGCATATGGCAGGAACGCGGCGTGATCCAGGCGGGCGAGGCTTTCGCCTGGCAGGACCGGCCCTTGGTCGATGGGGCATTGTTCGAGCTTGCAGACAAGTTGCCTGTCGAGGGCGACTACCTGACCGAGATCAGCCTCGCCGCGCCGGCCCTGATCCGCAGCCTGGCTGCCATGCTGGAGCGCGGCGTGCTGCTCTTCCTCGACTACGGCTTTCCCCGCGCCGAGTACTACCACCCGCAACGCAGCCAGGGCACGCTCATGTGCCATTACCGGCATCAGGCCCATGCCGATCCCTTCGTCCTGCCGGGACTCACCGACATTACCGCCCACGTCGATTTCACCGCCGTGGCCGAGTCCGGCTTCGATGCCGGCCTGAAGCTCTTGGGTTACGCCAGTCAGGCCGGTTTTCTGATCAATTGCGGCATCACCGATCTGTTGCAGGGGCAGTCGACCACCGACCCAGGCTATATCAGGCAGGCGGCCGCCCTGCAGAAGCTGATGTCGCCGGCCGAGATGGGCGAGCTGTTCAAGGTGATCGCTCTCGGCCGTGGCCTGACGCAGCCGTTGATGGGCTTCGTCCGGGGCGACCGCAGTCATGCCCTGTGAATCTCCCCCTCCCAACCTCCCCCATAAATGGGGGAGGGGACTGAAGCTGGGCCTGGTTTGAGCCCCTCCCAACCTCCCCCATAAATGGGGGAGGGGACTGAAGCTGGGCCTGGTTTGAGCCCCTCCCAACCTCCCCCATAAATGGGGGAGGGGACTGAAGCTGGGCCTGGTTTGAGCCCCTCCCAACCTCCCCCATAAATGGGGGAGGGGTCTGAAGCTGGGCTGGGTTTGAGCCCCTCCCGGCCTCCCCCATAAATGGGGGAGGGGACTGAGGCTGGGCCTGGTTTGAGCCCCTCCCGACCTCCCCCATAAATGGGGGAGGGGACTGAAGCTGGGCCTGGTTTGAGCCCCTCCCAACCTCCCCCATAAATGGGGGAGGGGACTGAAGCTGGGCCTGGTTTGAGCCCCTCCCGACCTGCCCCATAAACGGGGGAGGGGACTGAAGCTGGGTCGGGCTTGAGCTTCTCCCAGCCTGCCCCATAAACGGAAGAGGAAGTGCACCCCCTCGCCCATGGGGTGTGGGGCAGTCGCTACTTTCGCCGCTTGCGTGGCTCGTAGTGCACCACGCTGCGCATGATCTCGGAATAGGGCAGCTGCTCGATGCTGCCGAAGCGTGCAATGCCGTCAGCCAGCAGGCCGTGGATGTCGGCCATGTCGCCGCCATCGCCCAGCACCGTCTTCAGTCCCAGTACGCCGCCGCATTGGGCGCGGATCTCCTTGCCGAAAGGCCAGGGCGCGGCCGGGTCGATCTGCAGGGCGAAGCGGGCATTCACATGCAGGGCTTGATGGAAGGCCTTGCATTGCTCATTGGCGGCGTGGTCGGTACAGCTGATCGCCTCGCGCTCGGCCAGCAGCAGCCTTTTGGCCAGCGAGCAGTTGCTGCATTTCGACAGCAGGCCCCGCTCGAACGGGCACTTGATCGCGATGGCCGATTCGCGCGCGTCGCGGTAGGCGTCTTCGTTGTAGCCGGACATGTAGTTGTCAGTTCGCAGCGGTCAGTTTGCAGATTTAAGAGATTGCATCAGGCCGACGATCATTGCGCTGATTTCCTTGGTCTCTGCAATCCAACGGCTCCCCATGTCTTTTGGGATATAGCCGATTTCCATCCCGATATGGATTTGAGTGCGCAATTCCGCGGCCGAACCCTTGGCTATGTCGAGAAACCGGACTTTTTCTTTGTCTGATTCGCGTTCCATGCCCTCTGCGATATTGGACGGAACGGAGAGGCTGGACCTTGTGATCTGATCCTTAAAACCACGGTCACGGCATTCACTGAGCGATTTATACAAATCGGCCGAAAGCCGCGCGGCACGCTGCCAAACGTATAAGTTCTCAAAGGCCATGGTTTGCTGTCGGCTGAAGGCTGTCCACTGGCCACTTGGACTCAATAGTCGTCGCCGGCCAGGGTGGGGTCGAGCTCGCGCGGCTGCGACAGGATGTCCTCGGCCTGCAACTCATTTTCGGCGAAGATCATCTTGATGCTGGTGCCGGTGTTGGGGTCGAGCCGCTTGCGCAGTTCGTTGGCCTTGGCCTTGGCCTCTTTGAAGCTGTCAGCCTGGTCCTGTTTTTCCAGGATGTTGAGCGGGCCGATCTTGTAAATGAAATAGGGCATGGTCGTTCTCCGATAGTTGATCGGAATTGTCGGATATGGCGACGGGTTAGGCAATGTCGTCATTTCCCCACCCCGGCCCTCCCCACAAGTGGGGAGGGAGCATTCCTCCCCCATTCATGGGGTAAGCAGGGCGGGGTTACACCTCCCCCACTAGTGGGGGAAGCAGGGAGGGTTACACCTCCCCCACTTGTGGGGGAGGCAGGGAGGGGGAATCAGGCCAGCTTGCCGTGGCAGTGCTTGTACTTCTTGCCCGAGCCGCAGGGGCAGGGGTCGTTGCGGCCGACCTTGGGAAACTGCCGCTGCACCGGCTGCTGGCCCTGGGCGGCGGGGGCTTGCTCTTCGGCGGCGGCCAGGGCCTCGTCGTAGTCGGCGTGGTGGTACTGCACGTTGTCCAGTTCCGGCGCCTGGGCCGCCACGGCCTCGACGTCCTCGGCGCCCTTGATCTGCACGGTCAGGGTGATCTGGGTCACCTCGCGCGCGATGGTGTCGAGCATGGCCGAGAACAACTGGAAGGCCTCGCGTTTGTATTCCTGCTTCGGGTTCTTCTGGGCATAGCCGCGCAGGTGGATGCCCTGGCGCAGGTGGTCCATGGCCGCCAGGTGCTCGCGCCAGTGATTGTCCAGGGTCTGCAGCAGGATGGCCCGCTCGAAGTGGCGCAGATTCTCGGCGCCGGCCAGGGCCTCCTTCTCGGCATAGGCGGCGTCGGCCGCGGCCAGGATCTTCTCGCGCAAGCCCTCCTCGGCCAGCTTCTCGTCTTCGGCCAGCCACTGCGCGAGCGGCAGGTGCAGCTGGAATTCGGCCGCCAGTACCTGGGTCAGTCCATCCACGTCCCACTGCTCGGCGATGCTGCCGGGCGGGATGAATTCGCTGATCACGTTGTTCAGCACGTCGGCGCGCATGCCCCGGATG
Organism: Sulfuritortus calidifontis; assembly: GCF_003967275.1. Lineage (NCBI taxonomy): Bacteria > Pseudomonadati > Pseudomonadota > Betaproteobacteria > Nitrosomonadales > Thiobacillaceae > Sulfuritortus > Sulfuritortus calidifontis. Next base: position 2,236,825 of record NZ_AP018721.1, on the reverse strand, counting down.
CCGGCCGAGACGTCGTCGGTCTCCAGAATTTCGTTGCGCTGCTGGTAGATCACCCGGCGCTGGTCGTTGGCCACGTCGTCGTATTCCAGGAGCTGCTTGCGGATGTCGAAGTTGCGCTGTTCCACCTTGCGCTGGGCCGATTCCAGCGAGCGGTTGACCATGGGGTGTTCGATCGCCTCGCCTTCGGGCATCTTCAGCCGGGCCATGATGGCGCTCAGGCGCTCGCCGCCGAAGATGCGCAGCAGCGGGTCGTCCAGCGACAGGTAAAAGCGCGAGGCGCCCGGGTCGCCCTGGCGGCCGGAACGGCCGCGCAGCTGGTTGTCCACCCGGCGCGACTCGTGGCGCTCGGTGCCGACGATGTACAGGCCGCCGGCGGCGATCACCTGGTCGTGCAGCTTCTGCCAGTCGGCCTTGAGCAGGGCGATCTGGGCGTGCTTGTCGTCCTCCGACAGATTCGGGTCGTTGCGGATCGCCTCCACCTGCTGGGCGATGTTGCCGCCGAGCACGATGTCGGTGCCGCGGCCGGCCATATTGGTGGCGATGGTGATGGCGCCGGGCAGGCCGGCCTGGGCGATCACTTGGGCCTCGCTCGCATGCTGCTTGGCGTTGAGCACCTGATGCGGCAGGCCTTCCTTCTTCAGCAGGTCGGACAGGAATTCGTTGACCTCGATCGAGGTGGTGCCCACCAGCACCGGCTGGCCGCGCGCATGGCAGTCGCGCAGGTCGTGGATCACCGCCTGCCACTTCTCGGCCGCGGTGCGATAGACGCGGTCGGCATGGTCCAGGCGGATCATCGGCTTGTTGGTCGGGATCACCACCGTCTCCAGGCCGTAGATCTGCTGGAACTCGTAGGCCTCGGTGTCGGCGGTGCCGGTCATGCCCGAAAGCTTGGCGTACATGCGGAAATAGTTCTGGAAGGTGATCGAGGCCAGGGTCTGGTTCTCGCGCTGGATCGGCACGCCTTCCTTGGCCTCCACCGCCTGGTGCAGGCCGTCCGACCAGCGCCGGCCCGTCATCAGGCGGCCGGTGAATTCGTCCACGATCACCACCTCGCCGTTCTGCACCACGTAGTGCTGATCCTTGTGGTACAGCACATGGGCGCGCAGGGCGGCATAGACGTGGTGCATCAGGGTGATGTTTGCCGCATCGTACAGGCTGCCGCCGGGGGGCAAGAGGCCGATCTCGGTCAGGATCTGCTCGACCTTCTCGTGGCCCTGCTCGGTGAGCAGCACGGTGTGCGCCTTCTCGTCGACGATGTAGTCGCCCAGGGGGCCGGTCTCGCCTTCCTTGTATTCCTTTTCCTGCCGGGTCAGCCGGGCCGGGATCTGGTTGCACTGCTGGTAGAGGGCGACGTTGTCGTCGGCCTGACCCGAGATGATCAGGGGCGTTCTCGCCTCGTCGATCAGGATCGAGTCCACCTCGTCGACGATGGCGTAGGCCAGTTTGCGCTGCACCCGCTGCGAGGGGTGATAGACCATGTTGTCGCGCAGGTAGTCGAAGCCGAATTCGTTGTTGGTGCCATAGGTGATGTCGGCGGCGTAGGCGGCCTGCTTCTGCTCGTGCGGCATCTGCGGCAGGTTCACCCCGACGGTGAGCCCCAGGAAGCGGTAGATCCGCCCCATCCAGTCGGCATCGCGGCTGGCCAGGTAGTCGTTCACGGTCACGATGTGCACGCCCTCGCCGGTCAGCGCGTTCAGATAGGCGGGCAGGGTGGCCATCAGGGTCTTGCCCTCGCCCGTGCGCATCTCGGCGATCTTGCCGTTGTGCAGGGCCATGCCGCCGATCAGCTGGACGTCGTAGTGGCGCATGCCGTGCACCCGCTTGGCCGCCTCGCGCACCGTGGCGAAGGCCTCGGGCAGCAGGTGGTCCAGGCTGACGCCGTCCTGGTAGCGGCGCTTGTATTCCTCGGTCTTGGCCGCCAGCTCGCTGTCGGACAGGCGCTCGAATTCCGGCTCCAGGGCATTGATCTTGGCCACCACGGCACGGTACTGCTTCAGCAGGCGCTCGTTGCGGCTACCGAATATCTTTTTCAGCAGATTGGGGATCATCGAGGAAAAACGGCCTAAGGCATTGGAAAATCGGCCAATGTTACCATAGCGGTCATTGCCCTTTCCTTACGGCGCCATGCCCCGTCCGCCCGCCCAACCCATCCGCCTGCGCGGCTTGCTCAAGGAAAACGCCGGCCTGGCCGCCCTGCTGCCCGAGGCCGAGCGCCTGCGCGAGCTCAACCGCCTGTTCGCCCGGGCGGTCGGCCCCGCTTTGGCCCGTGCCTGCCGGGTGGCGGCGGTCCAGGACGGGGCCGCCGTGGTCTATTGCGGCAACGGCGCTGCCGCCGCACGGTTGCGGGCCCAGGCCGCCACGGTCTGCCGGGCCCTGGCCACCGGCCCGGTGCCGGTGGGCGAGCTCAAGATCAAGCTGCGGGCCGACTGGGCCCAGGCCCCCCGCCCGGAAAAGCCGGGCATGGGCCAGCAGGCCCTCGCCGCCTGGGAAGAACTCGAATCCAGCGTGGCCGATCCCGAACTCAAGGCGGCGGTCGCCCGCCTGCTCAGGCATCAGCGCGGGTAAAATCGGCGCCATGAACTGCAACGACACCCCCGCCGCGGACGCCCCGCCGGTTCCGGCCAAACCGGCGGCCGCCACCCACAGCATCATCCTGGTCGGCCTCATGGGCGCGGGCAAGACCACCATCGGCCGCCTGCTCTCCCGCCACCGGGAAATGGAATTCGTCGATTCCGACTACGAGATCGTCGCCCGCTGCGGCGTCTCCATCCCCACCATCTTCGAGATCGAGGGCGAGGCCGGCTTCCGCAAGCGGGAATCGGCCATGATCGACGAGCTGACCCAGCGCCAGGGCATCGTGCTCGCCACCGGCGGCGGTGCCGTGCTCGACCCGGTCAACCGCGAACACATGAAGGCGCGCGGCATCGTGGTCTATCTGCACTGCAGCCCGCAGGAGCTGTTCCTGCGCACCCGGCACGACCGCAACCGGCCGCTGCTGCAGACCGAAGACCCGCTCGCACGGCTTCAGGCCCTCTACGCCCAGCGTCATCCGCTCTATCTGGAAGTGGCCGACATCGTGATCGACAGCGGCAAGCAGAGCACCCACTGCCTGGTGCGCCGGCTGGAACAGGAACTGGCCCGGGTCGAGGCCGCCGCCGATCAGGCCTGATCGCGGCGCCAGGCCAGGGCGAGCAGGGTGGCCAGGGCGAGATAAGGCCAGAGCGAGGCGGTGAGGTCAGCCAGGCCGACGATGTTGAACGGGTTCGACGTCGGCAGCAGCAGGTACTTGGCCAGGGTCAGGCGCAACAGCACCACCGTGCCCAGGAGCGCTGCCGCCGTCACCCGGCGCTGGCGCGCGGCCGGCGGCAGCAGCAGGAACCAGTAGGCGGCGATAAAGCCGCCCACGGTCTCCAGCGACAGCACCCCGCCCAGCACCCCGAAGCGCAAGAGCAGCAGGGCGACGAGCACCTTCAGGGCGAAGGCGCTGAGAAACAGCAGGGCGAGCGCTCCGGCATAGCGGCCCGGCTGCAGCAGGCTGGCGGCGAAGCTGCCGAGCACCGCCATCTCCAGAAAGACCGCCAGCAGCCAAGGCCAGTTCGGCTTGGCGAGGGCCAGGCCGGCCTCGATCGGACGCAGGTACAGTTCCACCCAGCCCATGGCCGGGAAGGGCATCAGGCTGAACTGGGCGAGCGGCCAGAGCAGCAGCAGGATCAGCCCGGCATTGCTCGCCGCACCCGGCAGGAACCAGCGCTCGCGCCAGCGCAGAAACAGCTCCAGCCAGGCCAGCCAGCGCCGGTGCTGGCGCGCGGCGAGGGCGCCCAGCCAGCCGCCCAGACCGTTCAGGGCGATGTCGAGATTGGAGGCGTTGCGGCTGGGCAGCAGGGTCTGCAGGTTTTCCAGGACGAAGCTGTAGCCCAGGCAGAGCAGGCTGGCCAGCAGCAGGCCGTGGCGCCGGCTGTGGGAGCGCGCCAGCAACAGCGCCAGGGCGTAGCCGAGCGGGGTGTAGGCCAGCAGGTTGGTGGTCAGATCGGTGCGGGTGATGAAGCGCGGCAGCGCCGCGACGAGAAAACCCGGCGACCACTCGCCTGCCGGCAGCCAGGGGCCGAAGGGATGCAGGCTGCCATAGAGAATCAGTGCCGCATAACTCAGCAGAAACAGGGCAAGGCCGCGGCGTTGCAGTAAAGTGGCGAGCGTGGCGTTCAAGGTGTGAATTCGAAAGGCTCCAACCAGCATGTTATACGATGCCTTCAACGGCGACGCGGACGGGATCTGCGCCCTGCTGCAGCTGCGCCTGAGCCAGCCGGCCGCAAGCCAGTTGGTGACCGGGGTCAAGCGCGACATCGGCCTTTTGGCACGGGTGTCGGCCGGGGCCGGCGATGTCGTCACCGCGCTCGACATTGCCGTGGCCCGCAACCGGGCAGACCTGGACCGCCTGCTGGCGGCGGGCGCGCGGGTACGCTGGTTCGACCATCACAACCCGGGCGAGCTGCCGACGCACCCCAACTTCGAGCCGCACATCGACCAGGCGGCCGACATCTGCACCAGCCTGATCGTCGATCGCCAGCTCAATGGCGCCCAGCGGATCTGGGCGGTGGTCGCCGCCTTCGGCGACGGCATGGCCGACAGCGCCCGGCGCGTCGCCGCGACCCTGGAGCTGGATACCCCCCGGCTGGACCTGCTGCGCGAGCTGGGCGAGTGCATCAACTACAACGCCTACGGCGAGACCGTGGCCGATCTGCACTTCCCGCCGGACCAGCTCTACCGGCGTCTGCTGGCCTATGGCGAGCCTTTCGCCTTCATCGACGCCGCCCCGGAATTCCAAGCATTGAAGCTGGGCTATGCCGAGGACATGGCGCAGGCGCGCAATCTCGTGCCGCACGAGGTGCGTCCCGGCGGCGCGGTCTATCTGCTGCCGGACGCGGCCTGGGCGCGCCGGGTGTCCGGCGTCTTCGCCAACGAGCTGGCCCAGGCCCATCCCGAGCGGGCGCACGCCCTCATCAGCCGGGCGAGCCAGGGGCATTACGTGGTGAGCGTGCGCGCGCCGCTCTTGCACCGGCAGGGCGCCGATGCCCTGTGCCGGCAGTTCGAATCGGGCGGCGGCCGGGCCGGTGCCGCGGGCATCAACCGCCTGCCCGAGTCGGAGCTGGACCGGTTTGTCCGGGCTTTCTATGCGGCGTATGGGGGGTGATCCCCCTCCCGGCCTCCCCCATAAATGGGGGAGGGGTCTGAGGCTGGGCTGGGTTTGAGCCCCTCCCGGCCTCCCCCATAAATGGGGGAGGGGTCTGAGGCTGGGCTGGGTTTGAGCCCCTCCCGGCCTCCCCCATAAATGGGGGAGGGGTCTGAGGCTAGGTCTGGATCGAGCCCCTCCCGGCCTCCCCCATAAATGGGGGAGGGGTCTAAGGCTGGGCTGGGTTTGAGCCCCTCCCGGCCTCCCCCATAAATGGGGGAGGGGTCTAAGGCTGGGCTGGGTTTGAGCCCCTCCCGGCCTCCCCCACGAGTGGGGAGGTGCAAAACTCCCTCCCCACTTGTGGGGAGGGCAGGGGTGGGGACGATCTTCTTGCTTCTTGCGAAGCTGCCAAGGCCAGAGAAAAATTCAGGCATGCCCCACCCCATCACCCTCAAGGCCCGGCGCCTGCGCAGCAATATGACCGAGGCGGAACAGCGCCTATGGCGGCATTTGCGCGGCGGTCAACTTGGCGTGGCCTTTCGCCGGCAATATCCCGTTGGTCCTTATGTGGTGGATTTTGCCTGTGTGCCTTTGAAGTTGCTCATCGAGCTGGACGGCGGGCAGCACATGGAGGCGCAGGCCTACGATCAACGACGTGACGCATGGCTGCGCGGCAAGGGTTTTCATCTGATGCGCTTTTGGAATCACGATGTGATGCAAAACATCGATGGCGTGGTGGAAGCGATCTGGCGGGAGGCTATGGCGCTGCGGAGCGGGGAGTTCTCCCCCTCCCAACCTCCCCCATAAATGGGGGAGGGGTCTATGGCTGGGTCTGGTTTGAGCCCCTCCCCCCCCCCCATCAATGGGGGAGGCGCAGGGCTCCCTCCCCACTTGTGGGGAGGGCAGGGGTGGGGAAATCGGTTTTACGAAGACGCCATCTTCGCGGCGTGCGGCGGCCGGCTCGTGAGCGAGCCGATCACCATGCCGACGAGGCTGAGCAGGAAACCCACGAACTGGGGCGGGACTTCGTTCTCCGGCGCGAAGAACTCCAGCGGCAGCCAGCCGGCCAGGCCGAACAGGATGGCCAGATAAGCGCCTTGCGTGGTGGCACGCTTCCAGTAGAGGCCGGCCACCAGCGGCACGAAGGCGATGACCAGGGTCACCTTGTAGGCGTTCTCCACCATCTTGTGGATGCCGGTCTCCTTGTTCAGGGCCCAAAGGGCATACAGCGTCACCAGCACGGCGAAGCCGCCGACCACCCAGCGGGTCAGCACCAGCAGCTTCTCGTCCGGCAGGTGCCGGCGCCGGGTGATGAAATCCTTGATCACGTTCTCCGAGAGGGTCACCGATGGGGCGAGCAGGGTGCCGGAGGCGGTGGACATGATCACCGCCAGCAGGGCGCCGTAGAAGATCACCTGGGCGACAAGCGGCATATGCCCGGTGACCAGATTGGGCAGGATCTTCTGCGAGTCGTCCGTCAGCAGCTGGCCGGTCATCGCCGGGTCGATCAGGTTGGCCGAATAGGCCAAAAACAGCGGCACCGCGGCGAACAGGAAATAGGCGACGCCGCCGAGCACCGTGCCCCAGACCGCCACGTTCTCGTTCTTCGAGGAGTTGGCGCGCTGGAACACGTCCTGCTGGGGGATGGAGCCGAAGCCCATGGTCAACAGGCCGGAGATGAAGGCGACCATGGCCACGGCGTTCATTTCCGGCCAGAAGTGGAACTTGTTGTTCTGCGCCGCATGCTCGATCACCGGCGCGACGCCGCCGGTCATGTCGGAAACCAGCCAGGCGATGTAGAACAGGCCGAGCACGATGATGATCATCTGGAAGAAGGTGGTGATCGCCACCGACCACATGCCGCCGTACAGCGTGTACATCAGCACCACGGCGGCGCCGATCAGGATGCCCTGGGCCTGCGTGATCTGGCCCTCCGACAGCACGTTGAACACCAGGCCGAGCGCGGTGATCTGGGCCGAGACCCAGCCAAGATAAGACAGCGCGATGGCGATGCCGGTGACCACCTCGACCTTGCGGTCGTAGCGCTGGCGGTAGAAGTCGCCGATGGTGAGCAGGTTCATGCGGTAGAGCTTGCGGGCGAAGAACAGGCCGAACAGCACCAGGCACAAGGAGGCGCCGAAGGGGTCGGAGATCAGGCCGCCCAGGTCCTCCTCGAGGAAGGTGGCGGGGATGCCCAGCACCGTCTCGGCGCCGAACCAGGTGGCGAAGACCATGGCCATCACCATGTACAGCGGCAGCGAGCGGCCGGCGGCGATGTAGTCCTTGGCGTTGTGCACGCGGGTCGCGGCATAGACGCCGAGGCCGATGGACACGACCAGATAGAGAATGACGAAGCCCAGCAGCATCCTGTCCCTCCGAAGATCAGCGAATGTTCAGTGGATGGCGTTCCAGATCAGGCTGGCCGCCAGCAGGGCGGCGATGATGGTCAGCCAGCGGTTGCGCCGGCGCTGTTCCGCCAGCATCAGCATGAAGCCTTGTTCCAGCCTTTCCATGTGCTCGCCGCGCAGGGCCTGGTGCGCCAGGCGTGGCAGTTGCGGCACCACCGTGCCCCAATAGGGGAATTCGTTCTTGAACGTGCGCAGCCAGCCGCGCCAGCCGATCTGCTCGCTCATCCAGCGCTCGAGGAAGGGCTTGGCCGTGGCCCACAGGTCGAGGTCCGGGTCGAGCTGGCGGCCCAGGCCTTCGATGTTGAGCAGGGTCTTCTGCAGCATCACCAGCTGCGGCTGCACCTCCATGCCGAAGCGGCGCGAGGTCTGGAACAGGCGCATGAGCACCTTGCCGAACGAGATCTCCTTGAGCGGCCGGTCGAACACCGGTTCGCACACCGCGCGGATGGCGGCCTCGAACTCGTCCACCCGGGTCTCCTTCGGCACCCAGCCGGCGTCCCAGTGGGCCTGGGCCACGCGCCGGTAGTCGCGGCGGAAGAAGGCGAGGAAGTTCTGCGCCAGGAAGTTCTTGTCGGTGTCGTTGAGCGTGCCCATGATGCCGAAGTCGAGCGCGACATACTTGCCGTCGTCCTGCACCAGGATGTTGCCCGGATGCATGTCGGCATGGAAGAAGCCGTCGCGGAAGACCTGGGTGAAGAAGATCTCCACCCCGGCGCGGGCCAGCTTGGGGATGTCGATGTTGCGCCGGCGCAGCTCGTCGATCTGCGAGATCGGCACGCCGTCCATCCACTGCATCACCATCACTTCCGGGGTGCAGTAGTCCCAGTACACCTCGGGCACGGCGAGCAAGGGCGAATGCTCGAAGTTGCGTCGCAGCTGGGAACAGTTGGCCGCCTCGCGGATCGGGTCGAGTTCGTCGTCCAGGTGCTTGGCGAACTCGGCCACCACCTCTTTCGGCTTGAGCCGCTTGCCGTCCGACCACAAGGCCTCCAGCAGGCCGGCCGCCACCCTGAGCAGGGCCAGATCGTTGCGGATCACGCCGTGGATGCCGGGGCGCAGCACCTTCACCGCCACCGCCTCGCCGGTCTTGAGCCGGGCACGATGGACCTGGGCGACCGAGGCCGAGGCCACCGGCGTGCGCTCGAACTCGGCGAAGACGTCGTCGACCTCGCGCCCGTAGGTGCGGCGCAGCACGGCCAGGGCCTGCTCGGAAGGGAAGGGCGGCACCCGGTCCTGGAGCGCCGCCAGCTCGTCGGCGATGTCGAGCGGGATCAGGTCGCGCCGGGTGGAGAGCATCTGGCCGAACTTGACGAAGATCGGGCCCAGGGCCTCGAGCGCCAGGCGCAGGCGCACCGCGCGCGGCTGGCTGAAGCGGCGCCAGAAGAAGAGCAGCCGCATCGCCCAGCGCACCAGCTTGACCCGCTCGTGGCCGAGGAAGAACTCGTCCAGCCCGTAGCGGGCGGCGACGAACCAGATCTTGGCGAGTCTCAGCAGGCGCATAGACATCCAGCGTGCGTTGTTATATCCCCCTCCCTGCCTCCCCCACGAATGGGGGAGGTGCGGAGTCTCCCTCCCCGCATGCGGGGAGGGATGGGGTGGGGAGTTCTTTTGCCGAAATGGATTGTTCCAGCAAAGCAAGCCGCGCCTCCAGCCGGGCGGCATCGTCGCGCAGCCGGTCCACCTCCTGCACGAATTCGGCCACCGCCGCCTTGCCCGCCAGGGCGCCGGCCTCGTGCACCAGATACTCGGCAAGGGATTGGGCCGCGCGCTCCCGCGCCTTGACCTGCCACGCCTGCAGCGCGCTCGCGCCATCGGCCAGCCGCGCGGCCAGGATGTTGCCCAGATAGGGGCGCAAGGCGAGGGCGAGGTCGATCGCTTCGAAGGCATGGCGCAGGTCGGCAGCCAGTAGCCCGTCGCCGCTGGCCTGCGCCTCGCTGATGGCCTGGCGCTCGCCGGCGAGCAGGCGCAAGAGCAGGGCGGGCGTGAGCCGGATCTCGGTCGCGATTTCGGCGCCTTCCGGTGCGGCCGCGAGATTGCCGGCTTCATCGATCTGCGCCGTGAGGATCGGCGCGATCAGCGTGAGGCGAAGACACTTGCCCACGTGCCGGGCGAGCAGGGCGCGCGCCGCCGGCTGGTCGGCCAGCAGGCGATGGAGCACGGGGATCAGGGGCGCGGACAGCATGGCCGCGATTGTACCCGCTTGCCGGAACCGACGCGTATCCGTACCCTCGGACCATTCCAAGGAAGAAACCATGCGTGTCCACGGCATTCCCACCCGCACCATCCAGCCTCTGGCCGATGGTTCCGCGGTCGAGATCATCGACCAGACCCGGCTGCCGCATCGCTACGAGATCAAGCGCCTGGCCAGCTGGCAGGAGGCGGCCGAGGCGATCTCGGTCATGCGCGTGCGCGGCGCGCCGCTGATCGGCGCCACCGCCGCCTATGGTCTGGCCCTGGCCTGCCAGGCCGACACCAACGACACCGCCCTGCACGCCGCCGCCGCCGGCCTGATCGAGACCCGGCCCACCGCGGTCAACCTGCGCTGGGCGCTCGAGCGCATGCTGAGCCGGCTGCTGCCGCTGGCGCCCGGCCAGCGGCGCGAGGCCGCCTGGCACGAGGCCGCCGCCATCTGCGAAGAGGACGTGGCGCAGAACCAGGCCATCGGCCGTCATGGCCTGGAGATCATCCGCGCCATCCACCAGCGCAAGGGCGGCGCGGTCAACCTCATGACCCACTGCAACGCCGGCTGGCTGGCCACGGTCGACTGGGGCACCGCCCTGGCGCCGGTCTATGCCGCGTTCGAGGCCGGCATCGCCCTCGACGTCTGGGTCAGCGAGACCCGGCCGCGCAACCAGGGCGCCGCGCTCACCGCCTGGGAACTCGAGCAGCACGGCGTGCCGCACACCGTGATCGCCGACAACGCGGCCGGCCACCTCATGCAGAAGGGCGAGGTCGATCTCATCATCGTCGGCGCCGACCGGGTGGCGGCCAACGGCGACGTCGCCAACAAGATCGGCACCTATCTCAAGGCCCTGGCCGCGCGGGACAACGGCGTGCCGTTCTATGTCGCGGCGCCCGGCCCCAGCATCGACTTCCGGCTCGCCAGCGGCGCCGGCATCCCCATCGAGCAGCGCGCGGCGCGCGAGGTGACCCACATCGCCGGCCGCGACGTCGAAGGCGAACTGGCCGAGGTGCAGCTCACGCCCGATGCCAGCCCGGCGCTCAACCCCGCCTTCGACGTCACCCCGGCCCGGCTGGTGACGGGGCTGATCACCGAGCGCGGGGTGTGCGCGGCGAGCACGGCGGGCTTGCGCGGGTTGTATCCTGAGGAAGGGGCAAACTTCATCCCCCTCCCGACCTCCCCCATAAATGGGGGAGGGGTCTAGGGCTGGGCTGGGTTTGAGCCCCTCCCGACCTCCCCCATAAATGGGGGAGGGGTCTGAAGCTGGGCTGGGCTTGAGCCCCTCCCGGCCTCCCCCATAAATGGGGGAGGGGTCTGAAGCTGGGCTGGGCTTGAGCCCCTCCCGGCCTCCCCCATAAATGGGGGAGGGGACTGAGGCTGGGCCGGGTTTGAGCCCCTCCCGACCTCCCCCATTATTGATGGGGGAAGAATTGCACCCTCCCCATTTATGGGGAGGGCAGGGGTGGGGACGGTTTTAGACCTAATGAGACGGGTGAAATGAACCAAAGCGATCTGCGGCAACAAGTAGTCACCACCGCCCGGCTCAGCGTCGAGCGCGGCCTGAACCAGGGCAGTTCGGGCAATGTCAGCGTCCGCTGTGGCGATGGCATGCTCATCACCCCGAGCGGCCTGGCCACCGATGCGCTCGGCGTGAACGACATCGTCTATGTCCCGTTCGAGGGCGCGCCCGAGGGCGACCTGGCACCTTCCAGCGAGTGGCGCTTTCATCGGGATATCTATTTGCATCGGCCGGAGGCGCAGGCGGTGGTCCACGCCCATTCGCCCTTCGCCGTTTCGCTCGCCTGCCTGCGCCGGGGTATCCCGCCTTTCCACTACATGGTGGCGGTGGCCGGCGGTAGCGACATCCGCTGCGCCGACTACGCCACCTTCGGCACCCAGGCGCTGTCCGACCATGTCCTCGAAGCCCTGAAAGACCGCAAGGCCTGCCTCATGGCCAACCACGGCCTGGTCGCCTTCGGTGACACGGCCGAGCGGGCGCTCTACATCGCGCTGGAGGTCGAGGCCCTGTGCGAGCAGTACTGGCGCGCCTCGCTGCTGGGCCAGCCGGTGCTGCTGACCGAGGCCGAGATGGCCGAGGTGATCGAGCGGTTCAAGACCTACGGCAAACGCTGACCGGCTGTCTGGCCGTGCATTGCCTGGCAATGCGGCTATGCTGGTACTTCGGACCCAGGGTGTTCCCGGGGCCGCCTTGTTAAAATAAGCTTTTGTTTTTTCAGGTAATTGCCGCGAGAGTTCTTATGCAAACCCATTTCAAATCGCTGCTGGCCGCGGTCGTGGCCCTCGTCGCCCTGGGCGCATCTGCTGCCTGGGCCCAGAAGGGCAACGGTCAGGCCATGAACATCAGCCAGACCGTGGTCAAGATGCGCATCGCCGACAACGTCAGCCTCGACGATGCGGTGGAATCGATGAAGCTGCGCGGCAACGCGCTGAACATCAAGCTGGTGGCCGAGTTGCCGCTGTCCAAGCAGGTCGAGGCCATGACCGGCAAGCCCGTGCGACGCGTGGAGATCTACCAGTTCTGCGACGCCCTCACCGCCAAGCAGATGGTCGACTTCAGCATCGACTTCGCCGCCTACCTGCCCTGCCGCATCGCCCTGGTCGAGGACGACAAGCAGCCGGGCCGCGGCTGGCTGGTGATGATGGACCTCAACATGCTGATCAACGCCGCCAAGCTCACCCCCGAGATGAAGGCCAAGGCCATCGAGGTGCGCGACACCCTCGAGAGCATCATGAAGGCCGGCGCCAACGGCGATCTGTAATGCTTCGTCGCGATAAAAAAGGCCGGGCGAGCCCGGCCTTTTTTATTTATTCGATGCGAATCGCCCTGAACTGATCCGGCAGCTTGCGTTGCAGCAGGGCGTCGATCGCCCCGGCGTTGGGCTGGTGCGCGAACGGCCGGCGCGGATGGATGCGGTCGTTCACCCAATGCCGCGACCAGCCGGCCGTGCTGTCCACGCATTCCTCGGTGAAGCCCGCGAGCTGGTGCTGCCGCTCGATCTGCAGACAGCCGCCCAGAAAGATATCGACGTAGGACTGCACGATGGGAAAGCGTCTGTCCGGCGGCGCAGTCCGCTCGGGCCGGTTCAGATAAAGCCACAGCTCGCCTTCGGGCAAGGTCCCGGTCAGGGGCGTGACCTGCGCGGGCGCCAGCGCCACCCGACAATAGCCGGCCTCGCGCGCATCCAGGTTGGATAGTTCCGTCTCCTCCGCCAGGGCGAACAGCACCGCGTTCATGCGGGCCGCCTTGTCCTGGCTCACGCCGAGAAAGGTGGTGCCAAAGCCGACCGGCGCGCCCCGGGCGATCCAGGCGCGGCGAAAGCCCTGCACGCGAACGGGCAGGGCGCTCTTGGCGCCGGGGGCGGTGCGCAGGCGCGAGGCTTCCTCCATCAGGCTGCCGTAGCCGACGAGGTATTGCGGCGTGCCGGGCGTGGGCAGGGGGTGGCAGTCGTCGGCGGCTAAGGCGTTGCCGGCGAGCAGACACAGCAACCCGAGCCCGAACCGCAGTTTATGGCGCCAGGTCATCGTGCGGTCCACCCGGCGGCTCGATGGCTGTTGGGCCAACCGGGGCTCAGCCGCACGTCCCCACCGCGCCGCACGCCGTGCAGAAGTCGCAGCCGTCCTTCTTGATCACGGTGTCGTTGCCGCATTCCTTGCAGGTCTTGCCTTTCATCACCGGTACGCTGGTGGCGGGGGCGCCGGTTTCCGGCACTTCGAGGATACCCATCTGTTTGACCGGGTAACCCTCCTCGGTCAGGATGCCGAGCATGGCGTAGCGGTGGATGATGAGCCGGGCGACGTAGGCGATGGTGGAGGGCCAGGTCTGGCTCTTTTCGCTGCCGGGCACCTTGGCCATGAAGTCGCCCAGGGGCTCGGGGTAGTCGAGCAGCTTTCTCAGCTTCATGCCGATCCAGGCCGGGTCGAGCACGCGCATGTCCAGGCTGAGCAGTTTGCACAGGCCGTCCAGGGCGCGCGGGTATTCGCCGGAGAGCCAGACGGAATAGGGGCGGTTCACGCCGTCGGGCAGGGTGATTTCTTTCAGGCCGACCACGAAGTCGTCGCCGGCGGCGGGGTTCAAGACGTCCACGGTCCAGGACAGGGTGCCGTCGGTGCCGGTCTTGGGCTCTTTCAGGCTGAACAGGGCGTCGAGCACGGGGGTCGGGCCGTCGACGTCGAGGGCGTGCAGCTCGTCCAGGCGCCAGCGCACGATCTGGGCGAAGGCGGAGACGATGCTGGGCACCTGGCGCGGCTCGCCGTCGGGCGGCATGGGAATGGCGCAGCTGTCGTCGCCTCTTGTTTTCGCGAGGGTGTCGAGTTTCAGTTTCAGCCAGGCGCGGTCGTTGGCGCGCATGTCCATGGACAGGGTCTTGGCCAGGGCGCCGATGCCGCGCGGTTGCTCGGCGCCGTTGGCCCAGACTTCGAACGGGAAGGCGCGGCCGCCGCCGTTGACCACGTGGCCGACGAAGATGGCGAAGCTGCCATGGCTGCACTCGATCATGTAGCTCCAGGCCGGGTTACCGCCGGGCAGGCGGGGCCGGCCGGGCCACTTGAGGCTGTCGAGCACGGGGGCGGGGATGCTCTTGATCTCGATCCGGCGGTTGACGTCGGCGGTGACGAAGTCCTGCGGCGCGGCCTTGGCCGGCTCGACCGAGAGCACGCTGCCGAGCACGGCGTTGGGCCGGTAGGTGGCCAGGCCCTTGAGGCCGGCCTTCCAGGCGGCGAAATAGAGGTTCTCGAAATCGACATAGGGGTAGTCCTCCGGCACGTTCACCGTCTTGGAGATGCTGGAGTCGATGTAGGGCGCCACGGCGGCCACCATTTCCATGTGCTCGGTGGCCGAGATCTCCAGCGCGGTGACGAAGGCGGGCGGCAGGTGCTCCATGTCGCCACCCTGCTCGCGGTAGACGCGGTAGGCGTGGTCCTCGACCTGGTGTTCCTTGATGCCGCCGTCGGCGGTGCGCTTCTTGCGGGTGTAGGCCCAGGAGAAGGGCGGCTCGATGCCGTTGCTGGCGTTGTCGGCGAAGGCGAGCGAGATGGTGCCGGTGGGCGCGATCGACAACAGGTGCGAGTTGCGGATGCCGTGGCGGCGGATCAGGTCCTTGATCTCCTGCGGCAGCCGGCTGGCGAAGCTGCCGCCCGAGAGGTAGAGGTCGGCGTTGAACAGCGGGAAGGCGCCGCGCTCGCTGGCCAGGTCGACCGAGGCCCGATAGGCGGTGTCGCGCATGAACTCGGAGACCTTGGCCGCGAAGCTGCGCGCCTCGGCGCTGTTGTAACGCAGGCCGAGCATGACCAGGGCATCGCCCAGGCCGGTGTAGCCGAGGCCGACCCGACGCTTGGACTGCGCCTCCTGGTGCTGCTTCTCCAGCGGCCAGGCGGTCAGCTCGAGCACGTTGTCGAGCATGCGGATGGAGACCGACACCACCTTGCCGAAGGCCTCGTAGTCGAAGTCGGCCTCGTCGGCGAAGGGATACTTCACGAAGCGGGTGAGGTTGATCGAGCCCAGACAGCAGCAGCCGTAGGGCGGCAGCGGCTGCTCGGCGCAGGGGTTGGTCGCCTCGATGGTCTCGCAGTAGTTGAGGTTGTTGTCCTTGTTGATGCGGTCGAGGAAGAGCACGCCCGGCTCGGCATGGTCGTAGGTCGAGGCCATGATCTGGGTCCACAGGTCGCGCGCGCGGATCTTGCGGTAGACCCACATGCCATCCTCGCGCTGGTAGGCGCCGGCGGCCTTCTGCTCGTCGATCGGCTCGGCGCGGTGGACCAGCTCGGCCTCGGTGTCGTCGGCCACGGCCTGCATGAAGGCGTCGGTGACGGCGACCGAGATGTTGAAGTTCTTCAGGTCGCCCTTGTCCTTGGCGTGGATGAAGTCCTCGATGTCCGGGTGGTCGCAGCGCAGCACGCCCATCTGGGCGCCGCGCCGGCTACCGGCCGATTCCACGGTCTCGCAGGAGCGGTCGAACACCCGCATGTAGGAGACCGGGCCGCTGGCGCGCGAGTGGGTGCCCTTGACCAGGGCGCCCTTGGGCCGGATGGTGGAGAAGTCGTAGCCGACGCCGCCGCCGCGGCGCATGGTCTCGGCCGCTTCCTGCAGGGCGGCGTAGATGCCGGGCCGGCCTTCCGATTCGCCGGAGATGGCGTCGCCCACCGGCTGGACGAAGCAGTTGATCAGCGTGGCCTGCAGGTCGGTGCCGGCGGCGGAGTTGATGCGGCCGGCGGGGATGAAGCCCGCCTCCATCGCCTTGAGGAAGAGGTGTTCCCAGATGGAGCGCTTCTCCTTCGCCTCCACCGAGGCCAGGGCGCGGGCCACGCGCTGGCGGACATCGGTGACGGACTGCTCATTGTCCTTGGCGTATTTCTCCAGCAGCACCTCGCGAGAGATGTCCTGCTCCTCCAGTTCCGGGAATAAGGCGTTTTGCATCACTGTCTCCTGTTGTGAGCTAGGCGGCGGGGCCGCGGATAAATCACTATATCTAGCGTTTATCGGTGAACATTAGCACTAAATAAAACCCCCGCCTAGGCCAGGGAATTGACCTCGGTCAAGCCGAATGCATTTTGAGTATATGCTCCTTGGGGCGGGGGTGCCGGGGCCCTTGCGGGCCGCGGCTCCGAGGGGATGTCAGCCGATTTCGGCGATGACCGGGGCGTGGTCGGAGGGGCGTTCCAGTTTGCGCGGCGCGGTGTCCACGGTGCAGGCGGTGCAGCGCCGGGCCAGCGCGGGCGAGAGCAGGATGTGATCGATGCGCAGGCCCATGTTGCGGCGGAAGGCGCCCTGGCGGTAGTCCCACCAGGAATAACTCTTCTCCGGCTGCTCGAACAGGCGGAAACCGTCCTTCAGGCCCAGGCCGAGCAGGGCGCGGAAGTGGGCGCGCTCCGATTCCGAGCACAGCACCTGGCCGGCCCAGGCCGCGGGGTCGTAGACGTCGCGGTCTTCCGGCGCGATGTTGAAGTCGCCGAGCACGGCCAGCTCCGGGTACTGGGCAAGTTCCGCTTTCAGCCAGTCGGCCAGGGCCTCCAGCCACTTGAGCTTGTACTGGTATTTGTCGGAATCGACGCTCTGGCCGTTGGGCACGTAGAGGTCGATGATGCGGGTGGTGCCGACGGTGACTGCGAGCACCCGCTTCTGTTCGTCGGCCAGGCCGGGGATGCCGACCTGCACGTCCTGCAGGGGCTGGCGGCTCAGGATGGCGACACCGTTGTAGGTCTTCTGCCCGGCGAAGGCGGCCTGATAGCCGGCGGCCTCGATCTCGGCCCGGGGAAAGTTGGCGTCCTCGGTCTTGGTCTCCTGCAGGCAGACCACGTCGGCCTGGCTCTGCTGTAGCCAGTCGAGCAGATGGGGCAGGCGGACCTTGAGGGAATTGACGTTCCAGGTGGCGAGTTTCATGGCTGGCGTCGGGCTGCAGACGGCCCGCTGGTAAAGGGGCTCTTAGGGTTTTCCGGCGCGCACGGCATAGCCGGCGCCGGTCAAGAGCCGGGTCCAGTTGGCCGGCTCGAAGCCCTTGTGGTGCTTGTCGCCGACGCGCAGCACCGGCACTTCCATCACGCCGGTCATCTTCTTGAGTTCGGTCGCCGCCTCCGCTTCGGTCTGCGGGTTCTTCAGGCTATAGGTGATGTTGCGCTCGGCCAGCCAGGCCATGGCGTCGTCGCAGAGCGGGCCGCAGGCGAAGGCGTAGAGCACGACGGCGGGCTTTTCCGCCCCCGGGGCCGCCTCGCTCGGTGCCTCGCTTTCGCGGTAGACCCGTGCCGGCTGGGCCGCGCCGACCGGCGGCGCCGAGTCGGAGTAGGTGATGACGCCGCTGGGGCTGACCCAGCGATACATCTCGGCCGCCTGCGAAACGAGGGGCAGGCAGAGCAAGCCCAGCCAGATCCATCGACCCATCGCCGTCTCCTAATGTTGTCGTTCAGATCATGCCATTGTGCCGCAACAAGGCATCGATGGTGGGTTCCCGGCCGCGGAAGGCGACGAAGGATTCGAGGGCTGTGCGCGAACCGCCAACACCCAGGATCTCGCTCCAGAAGCGATGGCCGGTCTCCGGGTTGAGCACGCCGTCTTCCTCGAACAGGCTGTAGGCATCCGCCGACAGCACCTCGGCCCACTTGTAGCTATAGTAGCCCGCCGCATAGCCGCCGGCGAAGATGTGGGAGAAGTTGTTGGGGAAGCGGTTGTAGTCGGGCGGGATCACCACGGCCACCTGGCGGCGGATCTCGTCCAGCAATTGCAGCGCGCTCTTGCCGGCGTCCGGGTCGAAGTCGTAGTGCAGGTGCATGTCGAACAGGGCGAACTCGATCTGACGCAGGGTCTGCATGCCGGCCTGGAAGTTCTTCGCCGCCAGCATCTTGTCGAACAAATCCTTGGGCAGCGGCGCGCCGGTGTCGACGTGGCCGGTCATGTGCTTGAGCACGTCCCATTCCCAGCAGAAGTTCTCCATGAACTGCGAGGGCAGCTCCACCGCGTCCCACTCGACGCCGTTGATGCCGGAGACGCCCAGCTCTTCCACGCGGGTCAGCAGGTGGTGCAGGCCGTGGCCGGTTTCGTGGAACAGGGTGATCACCTCGTCATGGGTGAACAGCGCCGGCTTGTTGCCGACCGGGCGCGAGAAGTTGCAGTTGAGATAGGCCACCGGGGTCTGGATGGTCTCGCCCTTGCGCCGCCGGCAGATGGCGTCGTCCATCCAGGCACCGCCGCGCTTGGTTTCGCGGGCATAGAGGTCGAGATAGAACTGGCCGACCAGCTGGCCGCTGCGGTCGTGCAGGGAATAGAACTGCACGTCCTTGTCCCAGACCGGGGCCGGGGTGGGCCGGATCTCCAGGCCGTAGAGGGTCTCGATCAGGCGGAACAGGCCGGCCAGCACGCGCGGCTCGGGGAAGTACTGTTTCACCTCCTGCTCGGAGAAGGCATAGCGGGCGATGCGCAGCTTCTCCGAGACCCAGGCCAGGTCCCAGGCGGCCAGCTCGGCCATGCCCAGCTCCTTGGCGGCGAATTCGCGCATCTCCTGCATGTCGCGCTCGGCGAAGGGCTTGGCCCGTTTGGCCAGCTGGTTGAGGAAGTCCAGCACCTGGTCGGGCCGCTCGGCCATCTTGGGCACCAAAGACACCTCGGCATAGTTCTGGTGGCCGAGCAGTTGCGCGGCCTCGCGCCGCAGCCGGACGATCTGTTTGATCAGCTCGGTGTTGTCGAGCTCGGCCGGGCCGAATTCCGAGGCGCGGGTGACATAGGCGCGGTACAGCTCCTCGCGCAAGGCCCGGTTGTCGCAGAACTGCATGACCGGCAGATAGGAGGGCGCGCGCAGGGTGAACTTCCAGCCCGGCTTGCCATCCTTCTCGGCCGCCTCGCGCGCCGCCGTCAGGGCATCCTCGGGCAGGCCGGCCAGGTCTTTTTCGTCCTCGACGTAGCGGGCATAGGCGTTGGTGGCGTCGAGCAGGTTCTCCTCGAACTTGGCCGAGCGCTTGGCCAGTTCTTCCTGAATGGCCATGAACCGCGCCTTCTTGTCGGCCGGCAATTCGGCGCCGCCCAGGCGGAAATCGCGCAGTTCGTTGTCGATCACCTTCTTCTGCGCCGGCGTCAGCCAGGCGAAGCCGGCACTGGCGGCCAGGGCCTTGAACTTGGCGTACAGCCTCTCGTGCTGGGAGAGTTCGGCATAGTACTGGGTCACCTCGGGCAGTTTGGCATTGTAGGCCTCGCGCAGCCCCGGGCTGTCCATCACCGAGTGCAGGTGGGAGACCTGGCCCCAGGCGCGGGACAGGCGCTCGTTGGCGTCCTCCAGGGGCTCGACGAAGTTGGCCCAGGTCGGCGCCTCGGCGCTGTCGGCCAGCTTCGCCACCAGGGCGCGGTTTTCGCTGAGCAGCTGATCGATGGCGGGGCCGACGTGGTCGGGCTGGATGTCGGCAAAACGGGGCAGGCCGGAGTAGTCGAGCAAGGGATTCATGGTTGGCTTGTACAGGTTCGATTCAAGACCTCTAGTATCTGCGGGCGGCGGCGGTTTTTTCCAGTCTTTCTTGTCCCTGCCGGCGGTGGGGGTTGCGGCGGTCATCCGCTTGACCCTTGTGCCGGATCAAATACAGTGAAAGGGTCGATAGCCGATCACGCAATAGAAAAACGATGCCGCTCCTTCGCCTTTCTCGCGGTCTGCTGCTTGTGACCGCGCTCGCCCTGTTGCTGTCCCCCTTGGCCGGCGGCGCGGCGCCCCGGCCGGTCCAGGCCCCTCAGGAGGCGGCCGACGCCAAGATCCCCGCTTATCTGGCACAGGAGGAGGCACGTCTGGCCGAGCAATTTAGCCGGCCGCCGGTCAGCCTGGAGCTGATCGTCCAACTGGCCGAGACCCGGGCGCAGATCGCAGAGGCCCTGGCGCGCCAAGGCGAACACGGCCGCGCCCGGGATTACCTCCTGGGCGCCCTGGCGCTCGAACCCGAGGTGATCGAGCACTGGGAACGCCTGGGCGACCTGTCGGTGCAGCTGGAAGACCGCGCCCTGGCGGAGCAGGCCTATCGCCAGGTGCTGACTATGGACCCCGCCCACCGCGGCGCGCGGTCCAAGCTGGCCAGTCTGGCCCTGGCGCGGCAGGACTACGCCGCGGCGGCGAGGCACCTGGAGATCGCCCTGGCCGACGAGACGGCCCCGCGCGAATGGATGCCGATCGCCACCCTGGCCAGCCTGTATGCCCTGACCGGGCAGGTGGCCCAGGGCCGGCAGTATTTCAACCGCATGGCCGGCGCCACCGGCGACGACCGTTTCGTGCTGGCCGAGGCGATCCTGATCCAGGTGGCTGGCGACGGCAAGGCCGCCGCCCGCCGCCTGCGCGACATCGAAGAGAGCGCACTGACCCCCGAGTTGCTCAAGCAGTATGCCGAACGGCTCAAGCGCGAGTTCGATCCGAACCTGCTCGACAAGCTGTTCAAGTGGCTGCGCTAGGAGAAGACCGATGTTCGGAAACGCCGTCCGCCGCCTCCTTCTCCTCGCCGCCTGCCTGGTGGTTGCCCCCGCCTGGGCCGACAAGGCCTACACCATGGCGGTCCAGGCCGCCGACGCCCGCATCGGCGAATTCACCCGCGCCCTGAAGGCGGGCGATGCCCAGGCGACGCGCCAGGCCGCCCTCGCCCTGCGCCAGGACCCGATGGCCATCAGCCGGCTCAACCAGTTCGGCAGCGATGCCCTCAAGCGCGCGGTCAACCGGGAAATCCAGGCGGTCGAGCAGACCACGCGCGAGCTGGCGCGCCAGCGCCTGGCCAGCCAGCTCAATGTCAGCCCGGACAAGATCGTGTTCTTCGAGGCGACCAATCCCTCGGGCCAGATCAAGGTCGGCCAGGACTGGGACGTCACCGCGCGCGTCGAGGTGGGCGAGGTGGAGCGGCTGGACGAGGCGGGCCGGGTGGTGAAGGAGAAGATTTACAAGGACATCCGCATCAAGGACAGCGCGCGCAGCGTGCAGGAGGCCTATTTCGAGGCCGCCACCGGCAAGGCGCGTCCGACCGACCCCAAGGCGGCGGAGAAATATGCCCAGGAGGCGGCCGAGTTCGCCCACCAGCACAACCTCGAGGTGACCGATTATCTGGCCAGCGAGGCTTACGGCGGCAGGCCGGGCGAGGGCGAGGCCATCATCAAGGGCCCGAAGAACCAGCGCCTGCGCGACGTCGAGCAGCTGTCCCAGGTCATGGAATACAAGAGCAACCTCGCCCGCAACAAGGCCCAGGACCTCATCGACGATGCGGCCAGGCAGGTCAAGGCACTCGGCCTGGAGGCGGGCGACCCGCGCGCGGTGCGCATCATGCAGGAGGCCGAGGCGGCGGCCCAGGGCTGGTATCAGGAACAGGCGCGGCAATACGTGAAGCAGTTCGACCGGCAGATCGCGCCGCGGGTGGAGGCGCTCGGCGGCAAGGTGCCCGCGCGCGTCGACGAGGGCACCCAGGTGCTGCGTCGCCTGGCCGCGGGCGAGATCTCGCCGGCCGAGGCCCGCCTGCAGCTCAAGGCCATGGGCCAGACCATCGACGACGTGATCCGCAAGGGCACGGGCCTGGTCGAGGCGGCGCAGAAGGCCAAGACGATCATGGCCGCGGTGAACAGCGCCGCGGCCAAGGGCGGCGCGCCTGCCCAGGCGCTGCGCAAGCTGTTGCCCCAGGCGGCCAAGGGGGCCGGCGTGGTGGCCACGGTGCTGCCGGCCGCCGGCTCGCTCTCGCACGGCTACCGCGTCGAGCGCGAGCGGGCTGCCATGGAGAACCGCGGCATCGACAACTGGGAGGCCTTCGACAAGGCGTTCAAGCATGCGGTGACCGAACCGGCCAAGATGGTGGCCGATCTCTTCGGCCAGGGCGTGGAGGCCGGCGGCGAGGCCTTCTACCGCCTGAGCAAGGAAAAGGGCGTGGCCGGCGCCTTCGGCAGCAGCTTCAGCAATGCCCTGTGGTATGCCGGGTCGGGTGCGCTCTGGGGGGCGGGTAAGGTGGCCGAAGGGGTGGGGTATACCGTGTCCAACCCGCTCGAGTCCGGCGCCGCCCTGATGCACGGCGGCCTCAAGGCGGCCGATCTCTTGGGCCAGGTCCTGCTGGTGGACGAGATCGCGGCCAATCTCTATTACGACCCCGAGGCGACCCGCGCCGAGTTCGCCCAGCTGCGCCAGAACGCCGCGAGATACGCCGAACAGATGGCCAAGGCGGTCGAACGCGCCGAAGGGCTGCAGGCCGCGCTGCGCCAGCACGTGGCCACGGCCCGGCCCGAGAGCAAGGATTTCGCCAGCAAGGCCGAACGGCTGGCGACCGACTACCGGGCGGCCTATGCGCAGGCCAGCGGCTATGTGAACCAGTGGTACAGCTTCGTCTATCGTCGCTACGGCGGCCTGGAGAACCCCGTGGTCGCCGAGGAAAACCACAAGCTGCTGCCGGTGGTGCGCCGTATCCAGGCCCTGCCGGCCGATCCCTTCGGCTTCATCGATCAGGCCTTCCTCAAGGGCCTGCCCAGCAATCTGGCGGTGCGGGTGAAGGACGGCACAAGCGGCAAGCCCATCGGCGAGAGCGGCTGGTTGCAGCTCAACGGCCCCGGCTTCGAGCGGGTCTGCGACGGCCGCGGCCCCAGGCTGACCTGCGCCGGCATCCCGCCGGGCGAGCATCGGGTCCGGGTCAATCTCAAGGGCTATGAGCCGGTGGAGCTGGAGCTGAAGGTGCACCCGCTCAAGCAGCGCGAGTACGAATTGCAGGCCAGCCTGACCAAGCAGAAGCCGGTGCCGACCCATGCCCGGGTCTCGGTGCAGGTGGTGGATGCCGCCAGCGGCGCCCCCATCCACGGCGCCACGGTGCGCATTCGCTCGCCCGAGGGCGATTCCCAGGCAGGCGCGCCCAAGGGCAGCCTGAGCTTCCAGCGGGTGGCGCGCGGCACCAGCACCATCGAGGCCGAGGCGCCCGGTTACCTCAGCAGCGCCCAGAGCCTCGCCATCGACCCGGCGCGGCAGACCGACTATGCCGTCACCCTGCGCCTGAGCAAGGGGGTGGAGCGGAAGACGCCTGCCGCGCTCACGGTGCGGGTACGGGATGCCCGCAGCGGCCAGCCGATCGCGGGCGCCAGCGTGGTGCTCTCCGGCGCGGCCAGCGCCAGCGCCAGCGGCGCCACCCCCACCTTGACCGGGCTGGCGCCCGGCAGCTACCGGATCGAGGTCTCGGCCAGCGGCTATCTGCCCGGCAGCGACAGCATCACCCTCGCTTCCGGCGCGCGCAGCGAGATCACCATCGGCCTGCAGCCCCTCGAGCGCAAGGCGCAGGTGAACGAAGAAAGCGAAAGGGCGGACAAGGCCGCGGCCGCGCAGAAATGCTTCGAGCCCTACCGCAAGAAGATCGCCGAGTTGCGCGCGCACAACCAGCGCCAGGACCCGGCCAGCGCCAGCATCACCACTGTCACCCTGGGCGCCGACCGCGCCTGTTCCGCCGCCTACAGCGCCTGCATCGAGGCGGCCCGGCAGGCCGCCCGGCAATGTCCGCCGGGCCCGGACGGCACCTACACCCAATGCTTCCGCAAGGAGAACGCCGAATGGATCCGCTGCGCGATGGAGGAGATCAGCTGTGGCGAAGCGGCATTGATGCGGCAGTGCGGGCTGAAATGAGCCGACCATGACGAACCTGCTGTCCGAACTGGAATCGGCCCTGAAACAGCAAGGCTGGCAGACCAGCCGGGCTGGTGGGCTGCTGATGGCGGAGAAGGAGGTCATCCAATCCCGCTGGTTGCTCGGCAGCCGGCGCGTTCGTCATCGATTGCGATTGGAAGCGGATTCCAGCCGGCGGGAACTGACCTTGGTGGAGCAGGCCGTGGAGTGCAGCGTGGGCTTGGTCCCACCCTTTTCCAGTCTTTCTTCTCATGTTCAGCGAGGGTGGCGTTTCAATGAGGCGCGTCAGGATGCTGGTGTGGGTGGGGGCAGCCTGGACTATGGCGGGCCGCGAGAATGGGCCGAGCGGGCCTGCCGGCAGGCGGGATGGTCATTCCGGTCGCTGCCCGGCTGATTTTTGTGCGCCCTGTGCGATGTGATGTTGTTCAACCCGAAACGATAGGAGATTAGGCCATGCGACACTTAACGAAAGCCCTCTTTGTCATGTTCTGTCTTGCCGCGACGAGTGTCCATGCGGGCAGTACCTCGGCTGTTGCCAGTACCCCGTTCCAACTCGCTCAATCGGCCAATGCGGCCTGCGTGCAAAAGTGCGAGGAGCAGAAGCAGCGCTGCTTTGAACAATACAAGGCGTCCGACAGCAGGAGCGGCACCTACATCACGCCGGAAGGCCACAAGGTCTGCTGGAGCAGCTACCACGAGTGCAAGAAGAATTGCCCGCGCTAGGTTGAGGCAAGATACGGCCGCCGCTCACGGCGGCCATTTTTTGCGGCCTGTCCGGTCAAAGCCGGGGGCCGGGCGCGACCGGCTGGCAGCGGTGGACTGCCCGCCGGTCGGGGAGGCAGAGGGCGGCTGTGGTAGAATTCGTCGGTTTTTCCGTCGATTTTCCTTTGTTTTCAAAGTCAGCCGAACGATAGCCCATGGCCGCCCTGTCTCAAAAACAAGAACTCCGCTCGCGCGAACGCCTGCTGAGCCTGCTGCTCAGCCGCATCCTGAAAGCCGAACTGCCGCGCCCGGTCTACGACGCCCTGGGCGAGTTGCGCCGCGGCTTCGTCGCCCTGCGCGAGAAGGACGACCCGAAACGGCGGCAGGCGCTGGTCAACCTGATCGACCGGCAGTCGCCCGAAGCCCTGGGCCAGATCATCCGCGCCTTCAATATCTATTTCAGCCTGCTCAACATCGCCGAGGAGACGGTGAGCCTGCGCCGCCGGCGCCAGTTGGTGCAGCGCGGCAGCCATATGTGGGCCGGCTCCTTCCACGACACCCTGCTCGGCCTGCGCGAACAGGGTGTGAAGGCCGAGCAGCTCCAGGGCCTGCTCGACAAGCTGTGCTACATGCCGGTGATCACCGCCCATCCGTCCGAGGCCAAGCGGCGCACGATCAAGGGCGCCCTGCGCAACATCTTCCTCAGCATGGAGGCCCTGGGCGACCCGCGCATCCGCGGCATGTACCGCGACGAGGCCATGACCCGGCTGTCGAACCAGATCCGCATCCTGTGGAAGACCGACGAGGTGCGCGCCTTCAAGCTGCAAGTGCGCGACGAGATCCGGGCCGGCCTGTCCTATTTCCCGCAATCGCTGTTCCAGGCGGTGACCCTGGTCTACCGCAACTTCCACAAGTCGCTGCGCGACGTCTACGGCGCCGAGGCAGCCGAGTCGGTCAAGGTTTCCAGCTTCCTGCGTTTCGGCTCCTGGATCGGCGGCGACCGCGACGGTCATCCGGGGGTGACCGCCGAGGTGACCGCCCTGGCCTGGCGCATGCAGGCGGTGACCGCCTACGAGGAATATCTGCGCCGGCTCGAAGGCCTGTCCGACCAGCTCTCGCTGTCCATGCGCATGTGCCGGCCCTCGACCGAGTTCATGGAAAGCCTGGAAGAGGACTGCCGCCAGGCCGAGCTGCTGTTCGACAAGCGGCCCAACCCGCACCCGCAGGAGCCCTATCGGCGCAAGCTGGAGATCATGCGCTACCGCATCCGGCGCAACCTGATCCTGGTCCAGCGCGCGATGGACGGCACGGACGTCAGCTTCGAGGAGCCGGGTTACGCCAGCGCCCAGGCCTTCCTGCACGACCTGCGCCTGATCCGCGATTCGCTGATCGGCCACGGCGACCGCGACTTGGCCGAGAGCGAGCTGCAGGATCTGATCCATCTGGTCGAGACCTTCGGCTTCCATCTGCTGCAACTGGACATCCGCCAGGAATCCGGCCGCCATACCGAGGCGGTGGCCGAGATCCTCAAGGCCGCCATCGGCATGGATTACCTGGCGCTCGACGAAGCGAGCCGGCTTTCCACCCTGGCCGACCTGATCGCCAACCCGGCCGCGCTGCAGGTCGATGTCGGTGCCTTGAGCGAGAACACCCAGGAAACCCTGCGCACCTTCCAGCTCATCGCCCACATGCGCCGCGCCCTGGGCGAGCAATGCTTCGGCCGCTATGTGATTTCCATGACCCACACCGCCTCGCACATCCTGGAAGTGATGCTGCTCGGCTCCCAGGCCGGCCTGGCCGGGCGCGTGGGCAACAACTGGTATTGCCACATCGGCATCTCGCCCTTGTTCGAGACCATCGGCGATTTGCAGCATTCCGACGCCGTGCTCGACCAGCTCTACCGCATCCCGGTCTACCGCAGCCTGCTCGACGCCTACGGCGAGGGCCAGGAGGTGATGGTCGGCTATTCCGATTCCTGCAAGGACGGCGGCATCCTCGCCTCGTCGTGGAACCTGTACGAGGCGCAAAAGCGCATCGTCGCCCTGTCCGACAGGCACGGCATCCACTGCCGGCTGTTTCATGGCCGCGGCGGCACCCTGGGCCGTGGCGGCGGCCCCACCCACGAGGCCATCCTGGCCCAACCGGCCGGCACCGTGCGCGGCGAACTCAAGCTCACCGAGCAGGGCGAGGTGCTGTTCTACAAGTACAACAACATGGAGACCGCCCAGTACGAGTTGACCCTGGGCGTCACCGGCACGCTCAAGGCCAGCAGCCATCTGGTCGGCAAAGCGACGGAAGACCGCAAGGACTATCTCGCCATCATGGACGAGCTGTCGAAGACGGGCGAGGCGGTCTACCGCGACCTGACCGAGCGCACCCCCGGCTTCCTCGACTACTTCTACGAGGCCACGCCGGTGCGGGAGATCGGCCTGCTCAACATCGGCTCGCGTCCCTCGCATCGCAAGAAGGGCGACCGTTCCATCGGCTCGGTCCGCGCCATCTCCTGGGTCTTCGCCTGGGGCCAGTCGCGCCACGCCCTGCCCACCTGGTACGGCATCGGCGCGGCGATTCAGTCTTGGCGCGGCGACGACCCGACCCGGCTGGCCAAGCTGCAAAAGATGTACCGCGAGTGGCCGTTCTTCCGTACCCTGCTATCCAACGCGCAGATGGCCCTGTACAAGGCCGACATGAACATCGCCGGCGAGTACGCCCACCTCTGCCAGGACGCCGAGGCCGGCCAGCGCATCTTCGAGCTCATCCGCAGCCGGCACGAAGAGGCGGTGCGCCAGATCCTGCACGTGGCCGACATCCCCCGCCTGCTGGCCGAGACGCCCGACCTGGCGCTGACCTTGCAGCACCGCAACACCTATCTCGACCCGCTCAACTACATCCAGGCCAGCGTGCTGCGCAAGCTGCGCGAGGCCGAGGGCGAAGGCGAGAGCCCCTGGCTGGAGCCGCTGCTGCGCTCGATCAACGCCATCGCCGCCGGCATGCGCAACACGGGCTAACAGAGGCTCGGCATGACCATCGAACGCTTCCAGGACAAGCGGCCCCAACTGGGCCGCGATGTCTACGTCCACAGTGCCGCCACGGTGATCGGCGAGGTCGAGCTGGGCGATGGCGCCTCGGTCTGGCCCGGCGCCGTCATCCGCGGCGACGTCAACTTCATCCGCATCGGCGCCGGCAGCAACATCCAGGACTGCGCCGTGCTCCACGTTTCGCACAGGAGCGCGGCCGACCCGGTCGGCGCGCCGCTCATCGTCGGTCGCAACGTCACCGTCGGCCACAGCGTCATCCTGCACGGCTGCACCATCGGCAACGACTGCCTGATCGGCATGGGCTCGCTGGTCATGGACAGGGCCGTGCTGCAGGACCACGTGCTGCTCGGCGCCGGCAGCCTGGTGCCCGAGGGCAAGGTGCTGGAAAGCGGCTGGCTCTACCTGGGCCGCCCGGCCAAGGCCCTGCGCCGGCTGACCGATGAAGAACTGGCCTATTTCGAGTATTCTGCCCAACACTACATGAAGCTGGCGGCTGACTACCGGGGAGGTTGAGTCGAGATGTCACTGCTCCAACACACATTCGCTCAACATCCCCTCTCCCCCCGGGAGAGGGGTAGGGGTGAGGGAAACCGCGGACAGAGTGACCACCTGCGCCCATTTCCCGCACCCGGCTTCGCCACCTTTATGCCCTTGCGGGTGCTCTCCCGGAGGGAGAGGGTTAAGGCCTTGCGCTTAGGGCTGTTGTTGCTTTTTCCCATATCTGTCTTGTTCTTGGCCGGCTGCGCCACCTCTACCGAACACCGCGGCCAGGACGGCTGGGCCAACTACGAAATCGGCTGCAGCGGTCCGTTGCTCAACTTGCGCAGCTGCCTGGCCAAGGCCGGCGACATCTGCCGCGGCCGCGGCTACCGGGTGCTCGACTACGAAGGCGTCCAGCCGCCCGCCGCCAGCACCGCGCTGCCGCCGCCCGGCCTGATCGAGCAGGCGATCCGGGGCGAGATCGGCCAGGAAGCCCTGAACAAGTTCGAGATTCGCAAGCTGTACATCCGCTGCCATTGAGTGGCGCAAAACAACACGAGGGCGTATTAGCCGCGGGCGTAATGTACCGGCTGTCCCGTGAGCGCATTTGGCATTACGGCATCCGCCTAATGCGCCCTTATCAAATCAATTCAACGCGCTTGCCAGCTTGCGCCGGTACTCCGCCACCAGCGGGCTGCCGGCCAGCAGGTTGAATACATCGAGCATGGTCTTGCGCGCGGCTTCGTCGTTCCAGGCGCGGTCGATCCGGATCATTTCCAGCAGCTGGTCCATGCCTTCGGCATGACGGCCCGAGGCGATGAGCAGCTTGGCCAGTTGCAGGCGGCTGTCCATGTCCTTGGCGTCGGCCTTGATCTTGTCGCGCAGGGCTGCCTCGTCGCCGCCGCCTTGGCTGGACAGGGCGAAATTGATTTTCGCCGCGAGCCGGGCCACGCGGTCTTCCTGTTTCATCGCGGGTGACAGGCTGTCGAGCAGGCGGCGGGCCTCGTCGAGTTCACCCGCTTCGCACAGGATCTCGGCGGCATCCAGACGCACCTTCTCGTTGCCGGCATCCAGCTTGGAGGCCTCGGCCAGTAGCTGCAGGGCCTGGGCGGCCTCGCCCGCGGCCTTGAGTTCGGCCGCCTTCAGCCGCAGTTCCTCCGCCGGCGAAGGGATGATGCGGTCGAGGAAGGCGCGCACCTGACCCTCCGGGATGGCGCCGGAGAATTCGTCGACGATCTCGCCGCCGTAGATGGCCTTGACGCTGGGGATGCCGCGCACGCCGAACTGGGCGGCGAGTTCCTGGTTCTCGTCCGAGTTGACCTTGGCCAGGATGAACTTGCCGGCGTATTCCTCGGCCAGCTTCTCCAGGATGGGTTTCAACACCTTGCACGGGCCGCACCAGGGCGCCCAGAAGTCGACCACCACGGGCACCTTTTTCGAGCCCTCGATCACGATCTGCTGGAAGTTGCCGCTGTCGACGTCGAATGCGAACTGGCCCATGGCCTACCTTTCAAAAATCAAATCGCTGACAAGATGTTGTCGCCGTCGGCGATTTCAAGTCCTGTCACTCAAGCCTTGCCGATGCGGCGGGCCAGCTCGGCGGCGATGCCGGTGTAGCTCGCCGGGGTCATGTCGAGCAGCCGCTTCTTGGCCGCGTCGGGGATGGTCAGGCCCTTGATGAACTCGGCCAGGCTCTCACGGCTGATGCCGCCCTTGCCGCGGGTGAGCGCCTTGAGCTGCTCGTAGGGGTTTTCCACGCCGTAGCGGCGCATCACGGTCTGGATCGGCTCGGCCAGCACTTCCCAGTTGTGGTCGAGGTCTTCGGCCAGGCGCGCCGGGTTGGCCTCCAGCTTGTCCAGGCCGCGCTTCAGGCTCTCGTAGCCGATGAGCGCATAGCCGAAGCCCGCGCCCATGTTGCGCAGCACGGTGGAGTCGGTGAGGTCGCGCTGCCAGCGCGAGATCGGCAGCTTTTCCGACAGGTGCTTGAGGATGGCGTTGGCCAGGCCCAGGTTGCCCTCGGAGTTTTCGAAGTCGATGGGGTTGACCTTGTGCGGCATGGTCGAGGAGCCGACCTCGCCCTCTTTCACCTTCTGCTTGAAGTAGCCGAGCGAGATGTAGCCCCAGATGTCGCGGTCCAGGTCGATCAGCGCGGTGTTGACGCGGGCGGTGGCGTCGTACAGCTCGGCCATGTAGTCGTGCGGCTCGATCTGGATGGTGTAGGGGTTGAAGCCGAGCCCCAGGCCCTCGACGAAGCGGCGGGCGAAGCCTTCCCAGTCGAAGTTCGGGTAGGCGGAGAGGTGGGCGTTGTAGTTGCCGACCGCGCCGTTGATCTTGCCCAGGAGCTGCACCGCCTCGATGCGCTCGAGGCCGCGGGCGAGGCGGTAGGCGACGTTGGCCAGTTCCTTGCCCAGGGTGGTGGGGCTGGCCGGCTGGCCGTGAGTGCGCGAGAGCATGGGCAGCTCGGCCAGGGCGACGGCCATGGCGCTGAGCTTGTCGTGCAGCGCCTTCAGGCTGGGCATGATCACCTCGGCCCGGGCGGCCTTGAGCATCAGCGCGTGCGACAGGTTGTTGATGTCTTCCGAGGTGCAGGCGAAGTGGATGAACTCCTTCACCTGCATGACCTCTTTATTGTCGGCGAAGCGTTCTTTCAGGAAATACTCCACCGCCTTGACGTCGTGGTTGGTGGTCTTCTCGATATCCTTCACCCGTTCGGCATCCTGCACCGAGAAGCCGTCGGCCACCGCGTCGAGCGCCTTGATCGTGGCGGCCGAGAAGGCGGGCACCTCCGCGATCGCCGGCTCGGCGGCCAGGGCCTTGAGCCATTCGATCTCGACCTTGACCCGGTATTTGATCAGGCCGAATTCGCTGAAGTAGGGCGCGAGCCGGGCGCCGGCCCGGCGATAGCGGCCGTCGAGGGGGGAGAGGGCGGTGAGTGCGGTCAGTTCCATGATGGTTTTCCTGGTTACTTATTTGTTGGAGTTCTGGCGCATGGCCAGCAAGGCCTGGTTGCGCAGGACCTTGAGCATGTTGAGCATCTTCGAATCGAGTTGCAGCGTGCCCTTGTCGCGGTCGGCATAGAGCAGGGCCAGGGTCTTGTTGTCGACCACCAGCGGCAGGAGCAGGAAGGAGCGGGCGCGGATGCGCTGGCGCTGCCAGTCTGGGATGCGCGACTTCAGGGCCTCGTCGTCGACGTTGCCGATGAGGATGTCGACGCCCTGGTTGGCGGCGACCTGGAAGGCGTCGTGGGCGAAGGTGAGCGGCACCTTGTAGGCGGTGATCGCCTTGTCGATGTCCTTGCCGAAGCCGAAGCGGCCGGTGAGCGATTTGCCGTCCTTGTCGCGTACCGCGATCATCACCCGGTCGAAGGCGCCGGTGCGGTAGAAGATTTCCAGCATCATGTGCAGCACGTCGGAGATGCTGGCGCCGCCGACCAGGGCCTCAGTCATCTCGGTCAGGCCGGCCGCCAGCATGGAGGCCGGGTCGTCCGCCTCGGGCTCGACCGCGGCGAGGATGGGCAGGGTGTTGAGCGCCTGGGCGATGGCGGCGGCCTCTTCCGATTCGGCCGTCTCGCCGGCCGGCTGCTCGGCCAGGTCGAGCAGCTTGGCCAGGGCGGGGCTGGCGCGCAGGTCGCTCTGGAAGATGTCGGCGTCGCGCTGCACCTCGCGCGCCGCCTCCTGGGCCAGGCCATTCAGGGTGCCGCCGGGGAAGCTGCCGAGGGTGGCATAGCGGCGGCCGAGCTGGTTGAGCAGCTTGCTCTGCTCGCGCGGCTCATGGCCGGCGGCGATCACCTCGTAGAGCTCGCGCGCCAGACTGGCGGCGGCGCGCAGACGGCCGATGTCGCTGTCTGGCCGGCCGATGTCGCCGGGCGGCAGCGGGGTCATGCCCTGGATCAAGGTCTCAGGCAGGTGCCAGTGGCGGGCGATGCTCAGGCCGATCTGGTCGTAGGTGGTGCCGAACACCTCGCGTGCGGCGTCGTTCTCGCTCAGCTGCTTGCCGCGCATGAGCATATTGACCTTGAGCGTGCGGTCGTAGAAGTAGAAGCGGGCCATCAACCGGCCGACGTTGCGGAACATGGCGCTGATGAAGGCCTCTTCGACATCGGGCAGCTTGAGCCGCTTGCCGAGCAGGCGGCCGAGCACGCCGCAGTAGTAGCTCTCCAGCACCTCGCCCTTGAGCTGGCGGGCCTGGGCGTGGTTCTGCAGGTGGTCGAACAACATCAGCGACAGGGCGACGTCGCGCACGGTGTTGAAGCCGAGGATGACCACGGCGCGGGAGATGGTGCTCACCGGCTGGCCGGCGAACTTGTTGTAGTGCGCGGCGTTGACCAGGCGCAGCAGCTTGTTGGTGAGCGAGACGTCGCGCAGGATGGTGCGGGTCAGCTCGTCGGCCTGGCTGGTCTCGGAGCCGACGATCTCGTTGACCTGGACGATGGTCTGCGACAGCAGCGGGAAGTCCTGCGTCGCCACCAGGTCCTTGAGCAGGGCCTGGGTCTTCTTGTGATCGAGGTCGGTGGTCAGTTCGTCCATGGCGACTTCACTTGCCCTGGCGGAAGGCGAGCAGGGCCTGGTTGCGCAGCACCTTCATCATGTTCAGCACCTGGGCGTCGAGGTCGATCGGGCCCTTGTCCTTGTCCAGGTAGATCAGCGCCAGCGGTTTCTTGTTGACCGTGATCGGCAGCAGCAGGAAGGAATGTGCCTTGATCTGACCGGCGTGCCAGGCCGGGATGCGGGCCTTGATGTTGTCGGCCTGGGTGTCGCTGATCAGGATGTCGACGCCCTGGGCCACGGCGGCCGAGAAGGCGTCGGTCGAGGCGGTGGCCGAGACCTTGAACGCGGCGATCGCCGAGTCGATGTTCTTGCCGAAGCCGGTACGGCCAGCGAGGTGCTGCCCCTGGCGGTCGAGCACGGCGATCATCACCCGGTCGAAGCAGCCGGTGCGGTAATAGACCTCGAGCAAGAGGTGCAGAATGCCGGTGATGTTGGTGTTGGAGATCAGGGCGTCGGTCAGGTCCTGCAGGCCAGCGGTGAGGATGGCGGCCGGGTCGGTCGCGGTGCTGCTGTCGATCTGCGGCAGGGCGAGGTCGTCCAGGCGGGAGGCGTCGACCTTCTGGGCCACCGCCTCGGCCCCGGCCGCGCCGCCGCCTTCGCCCAGCAGGCGTTGGAGCATGGCGCTGCTGCTGATCGAGGCCTGCAGGGTCGGCGCCTCCTTCTGCACCTCTTCCGCGGCGTTCATCATGGCGCTGTGCAGCTGGGCCGGGCTGATCTCGCCGGTCTGGCCATATTTGCCGCTCAGGGCCTTGAGCTGGCTCAGGCGATCGCCATCGGTGAGTTCCCGGGCCGCGATCTCATACAGTTCGCGCGCCAGGTTGGACAGGGCCTGCAGTTTTGTTTCGGGCGTGGTCGGTTTGCGCACCGGGCCGGGCGGCAGCGGGGTGATGCTCTGCTGCAGCGTGGGCGGCAGGTGCCAGTGGCGGCCGATGGCGAGGCCGAGCTGGTCGTAGGTGGTGCCCAGCACCTTGCGGCAGGCGGCGTTCTCGTCGATGCCTTCCTTCTCCATCAGGGCGCGGATGCGTTCGGTGCGCTCGAAGAAGTACAGCCGGGCCATCAGGTGGCCGAGATTGCGGAACATGGCGCCGATGAAGCCTTCCTCGGCATCGCGCACGCCCAGGGGGCGGGCCATCAGTCGGCCGATCACGCCGCGGTAGAAGCTTTCCAGGGCGTCGCTTTTCAGCGCCTGGGCGTGGGCCTGGTTGTTCAGGTGCTCGAACAGCATGAGCGACAGCGCGGCATCGCGGATGGTGTTGAAGCCGAGGATGATCACCGCGCGCGAGATGGTGCTGATGTTACGGCCGCCGAACTGGGCGTAGTGCACCGAGTTGACCAGGCGCAGGAGCTTGTTGGTCAGCGAGTTGTCGCGCAGGATCACCCGGGTCAGCTCGTCGGTATGGCTGTCGTCGGAGCCGACCAGCTGGTTGATCTGGATGATGGTGCTGGACAGGGCCGGGAAGTCCTGGCTGGCCATCAGCTCTTCCAGGAGTTGTTCGGTCTGCCGGCTGTCCAGCATCTCCAGTTCGTCGTTCACCATGCGCTCCTCTCGGCCGGTATCCGTGCCGTGATTTTGTTTTGGCTTGTCGTGCCGCGGCGACTCATAGCGCCCGCCTGTCAGTGAAAGCCTGCGCGATGGTCATGGCATCCACGTATTCCAGTTCGCCGCCGGCCGGAATGCCGCGGGCGATGCGGCTGACCTTGAGGCCGCGGGCCTTGAGCAGCTCGCTGACATAGTGTGCCGTGGCCTCGCCCTCGGCGGTGTAGTTGGTGGCCAGCACCACCTCTTCGGTGACGCCGTCCTGCGCCCGTTGCAACAGGCGCTCGAGGCCGATCTCCTTGGGGCCGATGCCGTCGAGCGGACTCAGCCGCCCCATGAGCACGAAGTAGAGGCCCTTGTAGGCCTGGGTCTCTTCCATGCGGTTGAGGTCGACCGGCATCTCGACCACGCAGAGCAGGCGGGCATCGCGCCGGGGATTGGCGCACAGCGCGCAGACCGGAGTCTCGCTGAAGTTGTTGCAGCGCTCGCAGTGGTGCAGCTTCTCCAGCGCGGTGCTCAGGCAGGCCGCGAGCCGCCGGGCGCCGACCCGGTCGCGCTGCATCAGGTGATAGGCCATGCGCGCGGCCGACTTCGGTCCCACCCCGGGCAGCACGCGCAGGGCGTCGATCAAGGCCTCGAGCGTGCCCGGCAGCTTCATGATCTGGACGAGTCGGCAGCAGGCAGTCGGCAGTCGGCAGCGGCGATCATGAGGGTGACTGCAAACTGAATGCTGAATGCTGACAACTTAGAACGGGAACTTCATGCCGGGCGGCAGGGGCATGCCGGCGGTGACGGCGGCCATCTTTTCCTGGCTGGCGCTCTCCACCCGGCGCACGGCGTCGTTCACCGCGGCGGCAATCAGGTCTTCCAGCATTTCCTTGTCATCCTGCATCAGCGAGGGGTCGATCACCACGCGCTTGACGTCGTGCTTGCCGGTCATCGTGACCTTGACCAGGCCGGCGCCGGCCTGGCCTTCCACTTCCATTTCCGCGATCTGGGCCTGGGCCTTCTGCAGGTTTTCCTGCATCTGCTGGGCCTGTTTCATCAGGTTGCCGATTCCGCCTTTGATCATGGGTTACCTCGTTCGTGTGAAACAACGCGCAGAGTTGCCAAAGTCCCCCTCTCCCGCGCGCGGGAGAGGGCAGGGGTGAGGGAGACGATCATGGCGAAACCATTTTTCCAGGCAGCCAGCGCCACGCCTTGCCTTGTGGGGATGTTGGAGCGGGTGTTTCGCCATGATCGTTACTGAAGGGGTTGAATCTGGGTGACCTTGCCGTCCAGTTCCTGGACCACGGCCTGGACGAAGGGATCGCTCTGGATCGCCGCCTCGGCCTCGGCCTGGCGTTCGGCCTTGTTGCGCGCGGCCACCTCGGCCGGGGCGGCGCCTTGGGTGGCGCCGAACTGGAATTCGACCTTGAGCCCAGGCCCCAGTTTTTCCTGCAGGGCGGCCTTGAGCTTGTCGCCGAAGCCGGCGAGCAGGCTCTTCTGGCTCTCCGGCAGGCGCAGTCGGAGCCGGTCGGGGCCGTGCTCGATCAGCTCGCAGGCGCTGGCCAGCTGGCCGATCAGGCCGTTCAGGCTGCCGGCCAGGCTCAGCCAGTCGCCGTCGAAGCCTTGAACCGAAGCAGGAGCGCTGCTGGCCGGCGCCGGGGTTGGGCTTGCGGCCGGCATCGGCGCGGCCGCAGCCGGCGCGGCGCTGGCCATCGGGGATGGCGCTGCGCGTGGGGCTGGCTGCGGTGCTGCCTGCGGGGTTGGGGCGGTCATGGCCGGGGCCGGCGCACCCGGGCTGAAGGCCAGCATGCGCATCAGGGCCATGGAGAAGCCGGCGTATTCGTCCGGCGCCCATTCCAGGTCGCGCCGGCCCAGGCCGGCGATCTGGTAATAGAGCTGCACGGTCTCGGCGTCGAGGGCGCGGGCCAGGGCGAACAGACGCTCGCGCTCGGGCACGTCCTCGGCCACCGCCTCGGGCACGGTCTGGGCCAGGGCGATCTGGTGCAAAAGCAGGCCCAGATCCTGCAGGGCGGCCTCGAAGGAGAAGCTGCGGGCGGCGATGTTCTCCGCCTCGCGCATGAGGGCGGCGCCGTCGTTGCCAGCCAGGGCCTCCAGGATGGGAAACAGATAGGCCTGGTCGACCGAGCCCAGCATGTCGCGGGTTTCCTGCTCGCGCACGCTGCCGCCGCCATAGGCGATGGCCTGGTCGAGCAGGGAGAGGGCGTCGCGCATGCTGCCGGCGGCGGCGCGGGCGATCAGCGGCAGGGCGGCCGGCTCGTTGCTGATGCCTTCGGCAGTGAGCACGTGCTTCAGGTGCTCGGCCACGCGCGCGGGTGGCAGCAGCTTCAGGTTGAACTGCAGGCAGCGCGAGAGCACGGTCACCGGCACCTTCTGCGGGTCGGTGGTGGCGAGGATGAACACCACATGGGCCGGCGGCTCTTCCAGCGTCTTCAACATGGCGTTGAAGGCGCTCTTCGAGAGCATGTGCACCTCGTCGATGATGTAGACCTTGTAGCGGCCGGCGGTGGGCGCGTACTGGGCGTTCTCCAGCACCTCGCGCATGTTGTCCACCCCGGTGTAGGAGGCGGCGTCGATCTCGATCAGGTCGACGAAGCGGCCGGACTCGATCTCGCGGCAGGCCGGGCAGTTGCCGCAGGGGGTGGCGGTCGGGCCGGTCTCGCAGTTGAGGCACTTGGCCAGGATGCGGGCGATGGTGGTCTTGCCGCAGCCCCGGGTGCCGGTGAGCAGGTAGGCGTGGTGCAGCCGGCCCTGGTTGAGCGCGTTCGACAGCGCCCGGACCACGTGTTCCTGGCCGACCAACTCGGCGAAGGACTTGGGCCGCCATTTGCGGGCGAGGACCTGATGGCTCATTTATGTGTGCGGTGCGTGGCGAGGGGCGAGGGGCAAGCGGAAGGCAGGTGGTGTCGGGTTGTCCTCACGCCTTACTCCTCACTCCTGACTGAAAAAGGTGGCGAGCCTTACCCCCGGCACTGGCATCGGTCGCTGTGGCTGCTTCCTTCCGGACCTGACCAGGTTGGCAACTTAGCCATGCGGGGAGACCCGCCACGGCCGATTTTACCCCTTATTCGCCATTGCCGTCCTGCTTGAGCCGGCGCTGGCGCACGGCCTCGGCCAGCTCCCGCAGCAGGGGCTCGGTATCGGCCCAGCCGATGCAGCCGTCGGTGATCGAGACGCCATATTCCAGGGGTTTGCCCGGGCAGAGGTCCTGGCGGCCGGGGTTGAGGTGGCTCTCGACCATCACCCCGATGATCCGGGGGTCGCCGGCGGCGATCTGGCGGGCGACGTCGTGGCCGACCTCGATCTGGCGCTGATACTGCTTGCTCGAGTTGGCGTGGGACAGGTCGATCATCACCTGGGGCCGCAGGCCGGCTGCGGCCAGGTCCTGGCAGACGGCGTCAACGCTGGCGGCGTCATAATTGGGCTGTTTGCCGCCGCGCAGGATGACGTGGGTGTCCTCGTTGCCCGAGGTCTTGAACACCGCGACATGGCCGGACTTGGTGATGGAGATGAAATGGTGCCGCGCCTCGGCCGCCTTGATCGCGTCCACCGCGATGCGGATGCTGCCGTCGGTGCCGTTCTTGAAGCCCACCGGGCAGGATAGGCCGGAGGCCAGCTGCCGGTGGCTCTGCGACTCGGTGGTGCGGGCGCCGATGGCGCCCCAGGACACCAGGTCGGCAATGTACTGGGGCGAAATCAGGTCGAGGAACTCGGTGGCGCTGGGCAGCCCCAGCTCGTTGATCTCGAGCAGGATCTTGCGCGCCAGGCGCAGGCCCTCGTTGATGTCGAAGCTCTCGTTCAGGTGCGGATCGTTGATCAGGCCCTTCCAGCCCACGGTGGTGCGCGGCTTCTCGAAATAGACCCGCATGACGATGATCAGGTCATGGCTCAGCTCGTCGGCCAGCGGCTTCAGCTTCTTGGCGTAGTCCAGGGCCGCGGCCGGGTCGTGGATGGAGCAGGGTCCGACGATGATCACCAGCCGGTCATCGGCGCCGCGCAGCACGTCGTGGATCGCCTTGCGGGCGGTATAGGTGGTCTTCAGCGCCGCCTGGCTGGCTCTGAGCTCGCGCATGATCTGCATGGGCGCGAGCAATTCGTCGCCCTGCTCGATGCGGGTGTCGTCGGTACGGTATCCGGTCATCTTCCTAGTCCTTCGCTTGGGCCAGCCCCTGAAACAAAAAAACCGCCAGGGGTCTGGCGGTTTTCGGGGATTTCGCTCGCTGCTCGCGCTACTTCCTCCCGGCCGCCATGGGCATGGGATAAAAGTAAAAGCCAAAAAAGTCGGCGCGATACAGGGTCATGGCTGCATGGTAGCAGAGGGAGGTGGAGTGGGGCAAGGCAAGTGGTTGATTTGAGGGGGGATTGGTTTTGGTGGTGGGATGAAAAAACTTTCGCTTGGTGAGCATGCGGGAAAGGGTTGGCTGTGCCGGCGGGCAATGCCGCTGGCCGGGGCCGCCCGGCAGCGGGTTACTTTTCTTGCGCGACCAAGAAAAGTAACCAAAAGAAGGTCGCCCCGCTTCCGCCGAAACCCCGGCGCCGCTGCCGTCATGCAGGCGGCGAAAGAACTCGCTTCGCTCAGACAGCTTTCGCCGGCCTTCGGCTTCCCTGCATGACGCCATCGACACCGGCGGCGTCAGAGGGGATGGGCAATTCAACGAACGCGCTGAATTCACGCAAGCGGGAATGTTTTTTAGAGAGAGTCGGCGCCCTGCGCCGACTCTCTGGGTTTGGTTTTTTGGTTTGTTTTTTTTGGCTCCCTCTGAGCCGCCGATCTTGAGCCAAATGATTGGGGGCAGTCGGCGAGTACTGTCTGAGCCCAAAGGGCGAGTTACGCAGCCGCCCAATCATTTAGGGAAAGAGCGGGAAGCCGAAGGCCGGCGAAGCGGGGCGTGCTTTAGTTCCGGCATAACGCCCGCATGCGCGGGCATTAGCCTTCACTGAAACCTCGTTTTCTTTGGCTACTTCCTTTGCACGAGCAAAGAAAGTATGCCCGCTGCCGGGCGGCCCCGACCAACGGCCCGACGTGGACGTATTGCTCTACTTGGGAACATAACGCGCTACGAGTACAAAACCCGGGTTGCCACAGCACTGCGCGCTTCATCCTAGCGCAGCGGGGGCTCGCAATGGCGGCAACACCCTACCGTATCGCCCCACTCACCCCTTCCACCAATTTCTCCGCGAACAGCCAGTCGTCGAGCTCGCTGGCGCCGCTGCGGCGCTTTTCCGACAGGAAGTGGGCGGTCTCGGTGATCAGCTTGTGGCGCAGGTCGGCATCGAGGGGCTTGGTCTTTCTGGCGGTGCCGGCGGTTGTGCGCTTGGCGGCGGCAGGCTTGGTCGCGGCGGTCTTGGGCTTGGCCGCGGGTTTCTTGCTCGGTTTGATCTCGCTGGTCTGCATGACGGGTCTCCCTAGGTATAAGAAATGCGAGTTTCTTATATAGGCCAAGGATGGCCGCCGTGTGACAGCTTTATCGAAAACCCTCGGAATAGTACTTACTGGGTGCCACCGACGGTGAGGCCGTCGATGCGCAGGGTGGGCTGGCCGACGCCGACCGGCACGCTCTGGCCTTCCTTGCCGCAGGTGCCGACGCCGGAGTCGAGGCGCATGTCGTTGCCGATCATGGTCACCCGGGTCAGGGCGTCCGGGCCGTTGCCGATCAGGGTGGCGCCTTTCACCGGCTGGGTGATCCTGCCGTCCTCGATCAGGTAGGCCTCGGCCGCCGAGAAGACGAACTTGCCGCTGGTGATGTCGACCTGGCCGCCGCCGAAGTTGGCGGCGTAGAGACCCTTTTGCACCGAGGCGATGATCTCTTCCGGCGCCTTGTCGCCGGCGTGCATGTAGGTGTTGGTCATGCGCGGCATGGGCAGGTGGGCGAAGGATTCGCGCCGGCCATTGCCGGTGGGCGCCATGCCCATGAGCCGGGCGTTCAGGGCGTCCTGCATGTAGCCCCTGAGGATGCCGTCCTCGATCAGCACGGTGCACTCGGTCGGGTTGCCCTCGTCGTCGATGTTGAGCGAGCCGCGCCGGTTGGGCAGGGTGCCGTCGTCGACCACGGTGACGCCGGGGGCGGCGACGCGCTGGCCGATGCGCCCCGAGAAGGCCGAGCTGCCCTTGCGGTTAAAGTCGCCTTCCAGGCCGTGGCCGATCGCCTCATGCAGCAAGATGCCGGGCCAGCCGGCGCCGAGCACCACGGTCATCGGGCCGGCCGGGGCGGGTTTGGCGGCGAGGTTGGTCACCGCCTGGTGCACGGCCTGCCGCGCATAGTCCTGGAGGATGGCGTCGGTGAAGTAGCCGTAGTCGAAGCGGCCGCCACCGCCGGAGCTGCCCTGCTCGCGCCGGCCGTCCTGTTCGACGATGACCTGGAGCGAGACCCGCACCAGGGGGCGGACGTCGGCCGCCACCCGACCATCGAGACGGGCGACGTAGATCACCTCGTATTCGCCGGCAAGGCTGGCGATGACCTGGCTCACCCGGGGATCGAGCTTGCGCGCATAGTCCTCCAGGCGATGCAGCAGGGCGACCTTGTCGGCCTCGGCCAGCGAGGCGAGCGGGTCGAGCGGTTGGTAGAGCTGACGCCCGGTCACCGCGACCGGGGTTCTGACCGAGGCGCTGCCGCCGGCCGCCGCGATGGCGCGCGCGGTGCGGGCGGCCTCCTCGATGGCGGGCAGCCGGATGTCGTCGGAATAGGCGAAGGCGGTCTTGTCGCCGACCACGGCGCGCACGCCGACGCCCTGGTCGATGCTGAAGCTGCCGGATTTGACCCGCCCCTCTTCCAGGCTCCAGGCCTCGGAGCGGCTGTATTGGAAATAGAGGTCGGCATCGTCGAGCCGATGCGCGGCGAGCAGGCCGAACACACCATCCAGCTGCCGGGGTTCCAGCTCGTTCGGCGCGAGCAGGGTGGCCTGCGCCGTGACGAACAGGTCGGCACTCATGCGCCGACGGCCTTGATGACTTCGACCTTGATCGCGCTGCTGCAATTGAGGCTGCGATGCTTGAGCGCCGGCAGGCTCTTGCGCAGGCTCTCCTGGTAGCCGCGGTTGATCGCGGCGCTGACGACACCGGAGCCGCGCGGCAGGCGGTCGAGCACGTTGCCCCAGGGATCGACGATCATGGTGTCGCCGTGGGTCTCGCGCCCCGACAGGTGATAGCCGCCCTGGGCCGGGGCGATGACGTAGGCCAGGTTCTCGATGGCGCGGGCGCGCACCAGGGTCTCGAAATGGGCCTTGCCGGTGGTGGCGGTGAAGGCGGAGGGCACGACGATGATGTCGACCTCGCCCATGGCCCGGTACAGTTCGGGAAAGCGCAGGTCGTAGCAGATCGACAGGCCGATCCGGCCGAACGGGGTGTCGACCACGACCACCTTGTCGCCCGGTTCGATGGTGGTTTCCTCCCGGTAGCGCTCGTTGCCCAGCTCCAGACCGAACAGATGGATCTTGTCGTAGCGGGCGACCTGCTTGCCCTTGTCGTCGTAGACCAGGCAGCTGTTGCGCACCTTCTTCGGGTTGTCGCATTCGAGCGGCACCGAGCCGCCGACCAGCCAGATCTGGTGCTTCCTGGCCTGGGTGGCGAGGAATTTCTGGATCGGCCCCTTGCCCTCGGCCTCGCGCGCGGCGACCTTGTCGGTGTCCTTCAGGCCCATGATGGCGAAGTACTCCGGCAGGGCCACCAGCTTGGCACCGCTGGCCACCGCCTGCTCGATCAGGCGCTCGGCCTCGGCCAGGTTGGCCGAGACGTTGGGGCCGGAGGCCATCTGGATCGCGGCCACGCGCAACAGGCCGGAATTGTCCTGGGCCTTGGGCGTGGCGCGGCTGCGGGTCTTGGCGAAGCTGGAGGTCGTTTTGCGAGTCACTTGGGTTCCGTCAGTTCCAGTACAAGGGGGTCGGTGGCCTTGGTCGCTTCCGCCAGCGCGATCCGGTCGGGTTCCAGGCCCAGCGCGATCAGCCACCAGCGCAGATCGGCCGCACGCAGCTGGGCCTCTTCGTCCGGGGCGTGGCGCAGGGTCAGCCTGGCCTGGCCGCTTTGCAGAAACGGCAGCACGCATTCGCGGATGGCCGGATCGGCCAGCACTACAGCGGCATTGCGTGGTTTCGACCACAGTTCATCCGAGGGTACACAATCTCGGCCGAGGGCGGCAAGCGGAAATGCGCAGAGCAGAAAGCCAAGCCAAAGCGGCGTGCGCATCAGGGTTTTTCCTCGCTCTTGGTCGTGGCTGTTTTGGCCAGTTTGACCACGACCGGTTCGCTCCAGGTGCCCGTGACC
Source organism: Sulfuritortus calidifontis (assembly GCF_003967275.1). NCBI lineage: Bacteria > Pseudomonadati > Pseudomonadota > Betaproteobacteria > Nitrosomonadales > Thiobacillaceae > Sulfuritortus > Sulfuritortus calidifontis. The sequence goes on along the minus strand of NZ_AP018721.1, from coordinate 2,194,411 downwards.
TGATAGTCGAAGGTGGTGGCCTGGCCCAGGGGGTCTTTCAGCACCTTGCTGGCGACATAGGCGCCGACGCCGGCGATCGGGCCGCCGATCAGGGCGGCGCCGACCGCCAGGCTTTCTTCCAGCTTGGGTGTCACCGTCACCCGCAGCGACTGGGTCTCGTCGGCCAGGCCGATCTTGCCGCCCATGAGCACCCTGGCCGTGGGGCCATCCATGCTGAGATTCTTGAGATAGGCATTGCCGCGGTCGATCAAAACGCCGCCGTTGATTTCATCGAAGGCAAAGCCTTCGGTGAAGACATCACGGAAGTCCAGGGTGATCCGCTTGGGCAGCGATTGCAGGCTGAGGATGCCGAGCAGCTTGGCCGCGCCGGGGTCGATTTTGGTGAACTGGCCGTTCTTCAGTTTGAGCCGCATCTCGCCGTTGAATTTGCCGAGCTGGAAGTGCTCGAGCCCGCCGGGCCAGGTGAACTGGCCGCTGGCCTCGCCCTCGCCGCGCTTCATGGCATCCGGATGGCCTAGGCGGCCGAGCAGGCGGCCCAGGTTGTTGACCTTGGCCGTGACGTTGAGGGCGGTCAGCCGTCGGGGAGTGTAGGACAGTTCGCCGTTGGCGGCGATCTGCCCGTCGGGGCTGGCGAGGCTGAAATCGTGCACCTGCCAGCGCTGCGGCAGCGGATTGAGCTTGAGGGTCAGGGCGCCGTAGTCCTGATCGCCCAGACCGAAACGCTCGGCCTGGATGTCGATCGCCGGGCGCGATTCGGCGCTGGCCGCGGCATTCCGGCCAGGTGCGTCTTCGGCCTGCGGGATGTGGAGTTTCTTGAACTGCCCGTTGATCCGGGCCGGGGCGTTGCCTTCGGCAAACTGGTAACTGGCCTCGCCCTGGATCTCCTGGCCGTTCAGCTTGAGTTGCCAGCCCTTGGCCCAGGGTTTGGCCTGGATGTTGAGGTGGTGGAAGCGACGCTGCTCCACCAGCAGTTCACCGAAGGAGATGTTGATGTCGTTGACGACCGCCCCTTTGGCCGTCGATCCGGTCGGTAGCAGGGCGCGCAAGGCGTCGAGGTCGAGGAAGGGCAGGCTGCCGCGCAGGGCGATGCCCTCGGCCGGCAAGGTGGTGTCGCCAGCGCCCAGGCGGAAGGTGGCGCGCTTGATGCCGCCGTCGCCGGGCAGCAGGCTGGCGGTGAGCAGGTTGCCATAGCGCAGCTGCACCGTCTCGCCCGGATCGGTCTTGCTCACGAGCAAGGGCATGGCCGAGGCGGCCGGCTTGTCGAACGGCGGTGGTAGGCTGCTGGCCAGGCCGATCAGATCCGACTCGATGCGCAGGCTGGTCTTGCGCTCCTTGAGGCCGATCTGGGCGCGATAGTTGGTGGCGCCCGAGAGGCGGCGGGCCAGGCTGGCCGGCAGGTATTCGCCCAACGCCTGGGCTGTGGCCCGGCCCGCGAGATCGACCCGGACCCGGCCGCCGGCCTCGCTGGCGATGTTGAGTTCGGCCGGCTGTTTGAACACCAGGGTCTTGATCCGCTGGCCACTGACGCTCTTGTCGGTGAAGTCGATCTGGCCGCTGACGGCATCCAGCACGGGCAGGCCCAGACCAGGGTCGAGGCGATTGTCGGCGAAGCGGTAGCTGCCACCGACGGTGGTGTCGGCGATATGGCGCAAAGGCAGTTCCAGATGCAGGGCGAGCTCGCCGTTGCCCTCTGCCCGCATGGCCTCGGTAAAGCGGCCGGTGTGATCGAACACCGGGCTTGAGCGGATGAACTCGAAAAAGCCCTGGGTCGGCCCGGCTGCGGTGCCGGTGATGAACAGGGTCTCATCCCAGGAGTAGTGCAGGTCGGGGATCTTGGCGGTGACCTTGCCCAGCGGGATGCCGAGGATGCGGGCGCCCGGCTCGGCGTTCAAGGTCATGCTCTTGTCATGGAAGACCAGGCTGCCCTGGATGTTGTCGATTCGCGGCCAGCCGGGGGCGTAGTCGAGCACGCCGTTGCGCATGCGCACACTGACCTTGAATTCGCCGCCGCCTTTGTCGAAGGGGAACTTGTCGATCGGGCCCTTGAGGCTGAGCCGGGTGTCGTCGGAATAGCCGCTGATCAGGCCTCGCTTGAGCCAAGCCTGGGTGTTGTCGACCACCGCATGCGGCAGGTATTTCCACACCGCGTTGGCCTCGCCATGGTCGAGCTGGGCTTGCAGATCGAGCAGCGGGCTCTGGCCGGGAACCAGGCGGATGCTGCCCTGGGCGTTGCCTTTGAGGTCGTCGTTGACCAGCTTCAGCGATTCGATGGTCAGATCGAGGCCGCCCGCCTTGGGCAGCTGCCACTTCAGGCGGGCGCGCAGGTCGGCGAAGGCCAGGGGATTGCGGAACACACCGGGGTAGTCGAGGCCGAGGTTCGTGCTGTCGATCTGGGCCTCGCCGCCGTCCTGATCGGTCTTGAGCCGGCCGCTCAGGTTGGCAAAGCCCGGCAGCTTGCCATAAGCGTTGATGCCGACCTGCTGGAAACGGGCGGTCGCGCGGTAGCGGTTGCCCTCGAGCTGCTCGGCCTCGGCGAAATCGATGAAGCCGCGGGGGCCGAGCTTCTGGATCAGGTCGTGCAGGCTTTTCGGCAGCGGAATGGCGTCGGCCAGGGCGGCGACCGCCTCCAGCCGCAGGCCCTGGGCTTCGGCCTGGCTCGGCTTGAGCGCGCCCTTGGCATCCGGCTCCAGGCGCAGGCTGAGCTTGGCCGCGCTGGAGGCCTCACCGGTGGCGGTGGTATAGCGCAGGTTCTCGGTGTGGATGGCATGGCCGCCTTTCCTGGTGCGTTGCCAGACGATGCGGCTGTCCAGGTTGCGGAAGGCGAGGATACGCAGATCCTTGGCGAATTGCAGGGTGATGTCGCGCAGGCGGCTGTCACCGGTGACTTGCTTGAGCGCACCATTTTTCAGCTCGACCCAGAAGCGCAGACTGCCGCGGCCGCCCTGCACCGTGTCCTGCGCCCAGGGGGTCTGCCGGTTCCAGGCGCTCAGATCGACCTCGTCGACCTGGCTGTAGAGCTGGCCCGACCAGTCTTCGGGTCGGTTGACGCTGCCACCGCGTAGGTCGGCGCGCAGATCCAGTCGGTGCGCGACATCGGCGGGCGGCAGGGCGGTCAGACCCAGGCGATGCCGGCCCAGGATATTGTGCAGGGCAGCGTTGAGCCGGGTCAGTTTGAGCGGCGGCGCGTCGATCTTCTCATCGAGCCAGGTCACCTCGGCATCGCTGACCAGGATGAGACGCTGGCGCAGCAGCCAGTCGGGTAGATCGCTGGCTGCCTCGGCCTGATTGACCGGGATGCCGGCCACGTAGATGACGCCGGCCTTGTCCCGGCGCAGGGTCAGCTTGGGTGCGTGCAGACTGATCTCGGCCAGGCGCGGCTCGAAGAAAATCAGGCTGGTCCAGGACACCGTGGCATCGACCCGGGGCAGAGTCAGCGGCGTTTCCGGCCCGGCGCCCAGGATGCTGACCTCGGTCAGCAGCAGCCGGGGGTGCAGGCCGCGCCAGTCGGCGTAGAGGCCGCCGATTCGCACGGTGCGGCCGATTGCCTGGCCCACGCTCTGCTCGACCAGGACCCGCTGCTCGCCCAATTGAGGCAGCAGGACGTATTTGGCCGTCAGCAGCACGCCGCTGAAGACGACGCCGCCGGCGAGGGCGGTCCAGGCGGCGATGCGGAGCAGGCGACGTGTCAGGCGGTCCATATCGGTTTGTTTGAGCTTATCGGCGAACAATGCCATGCCGCCCGGGCAAAAGAAAGCCAAAGCCGTTAGGGCAAAGCCAGGCGCGCAAGTTCCGCTGCGATGGCCTCGGCCGTGAGCGCTTCGTAGTCTCGCCGGTTGAAGCTGGTGACGCCGCCGGCCAGCTCATACCAGGCCTGGTTGCCGGCCCAGGCGGCGGGCCGGTAATCGCCCTGGCGCCGGCGCGGCAGGATATGGAGCCGGCCCGGCAGGTAAATCAGGTTGTAGGCGGACTCCGCCGTATGCAGGGCGTCGAGCGCCTGCCAGGCGGCGTGCTTGTCGGTGTGGACCTGGCAGCTGGCCGGGTAGGGCCGGTTGCCGCCGTTGTGGGTCCAGTCGGGCGCCAGGAGCGGCAGCGGGGTGGCGCGCACGAAGCTCTGGAAATGCAGATGGTTGACCGAGGCATGGGCGCCCAGGCTGTTGTAGGCCAGGCCGAAACCGGGCAGGGCGGCGCCAAGCGTTTCGGTCAGGCGCCAGGCATAGTCGTGCCAGTGCGGGGTGAGGAACTGCGGCAGGCCGGCCGCCTTGTCCGGCACCAGGAGGCCGTGCAGCGGGGCGAAGGGAAACTTGTTGTAGAGCAGGGCGACATCCGCACCCAGCAGTTCTCCCTGCCAGAAGATCTCCTTGGCCAGGAAGGGGCGGCCGAAATGAAAGCCCTCGGGGTTGAACGGCTGGCGCAGGCCTTCGATCTTGGCCGCACTGGAGCGGGCCGGGCGCAGGGCGCGCAGGGGGTTGTCCTGGATCTCCCAGGGGCCAGCCTGGCGCCATTCGGTCAGCCGCAGGTGATCGAAGCCGATCGCGAGCAATTTCAGGAAGACCAGCAGGTCGTCCTCCGGCTCGTTTACCGGCCTGCCCTGGCGCAGGGCGGTGGTGATCAGGGCGGCGTGGTGGTAGTGACGCTCGGTCAGCGGCTCGCGCAATGTCGCCCAGATTTCCGGGTCGTTGGCGGCGTTGGCCAGGACCAGGATATAGACGCCGAGGCCGTCGTGCTCGCGCAGCATACGGTGCAGGCCTTGGGCGAAGGCCTGCTGCAGGGCGGCGGTCGAGGCGAGCGGCGGCGGCAGGCTCAATCCGGCTGATACCCCAGGTTGGGCGCCAGCCAGCGCTCGGCGGTGGCGAGGTCCCAGCCCTTGCGCCGGGCGTAGTCCTCGACCTGGTCGCGGGAAAGCTTGGCCACGGCGAAGTAGCGACTGCCCGGGTGCGAGAGGTAGAAGCCGGAGACCGAGGCACCCGGCCACATGGCGAAGCTCTCGGTCAGCTTGATGCCGGTTTGGGCCGTGGCATCGAGCAGGGCGAACAGCGGGCCCTTCTCGCTGTGCTCCGGGCAGGCCGGATAACCGGGGGCCGGGCGGATGCCGCGGTATTCCTCGTTGATCAGCTGCTCGTTGGACAGCTGCTCGTCGGCGTCGTAGCCCCAGAACTCTTTTCTTACGCGCTGGTGCAGGCGCTCGGCGAAGGCCTCGGCCAGCCGGTCGCACAGGGACTGGAACAGGATGGCGTGGTAATCGTCGTGGGCGGCCTTGAACGCCTGCACCCGCTCGTCCTCGCCGATGCCGGCGGTGACCACGAAGGCGCCGAGATAGTCCTTCACGCCGGTGGCTTTCGGTGCGACGAAATCGGCTAGGCACCAGTTGGGCTGGTCCTTCGGTTTCTGCATTTGCTGGCGCAGGTTGTGCCAGGTCATCAGCACCTTGTCGCGCGACTCGTTGGCGTAGAGCTCGATGTCGTCGTCATGCACCGAATTGGCCGGAAACAGGCCAATCACCGCCCGGGCCTCGACCCACTTTTCCTCGATCATTTTCTGCAACATGGCCTGGGCGTCGGCAAACAGCTTGCGCGCCTCCTCGCCCACCACCTCGTCCTGCAAAATCTTCGGGTGGCGGCCATGCAGTTCCCAGGACTGGAAGAACGGTGTCCAGTCGATGTAGCGCGCGAGCTCGGCCAGGTCATAGGCCTTGAATACCTGCACGCCCAACTGTCGCGGCACCGGCGGCATGTAGTGGTCCCAGTCGACCTGGAACTTGTTGGCGCGCGCCTGAGCCAGACTGACCCGCTTGGTCTCGCCCTTCTGCGCCAGATGGCGCTCGCGGGTGGCGGCGTAGTCGGCCTTGAGCTTGGCGACATAATCGTCGCGCAGCTCGGTGGACAAGAGGTTGGTGCAGACGCCGACCGCGCGCGAGGCATCCTTCACGTAGACCACCGGCCCGGCGTAGTTCGGGTCGATCTTGACCGAGGTGTGGGCGAGCGAGGTGGTGGCGCCGCCGATCAGCAGGGGAATGGTGAAGCCCTGGCGCTGCATCTCGCGGGCGATGTGCGCCATCTCCTCCAGCGAGGGCGTGATCAGGCCGGACAGGCCGATGATGTCGGCGTTCACTTCCCGGGCGGTGTTCAGGATCTTGTCGGCCGGCACCATGACGCCGAGGTCGACCACCTCGTAGTTGTTGCAGCCGAGCACGACGCCGACGATGTTCTTGCCGATGTCGTGCACGTCGCCCTTGACCGTGGCCATGACGATGCGGCCCTTGGCCTGGCTGCTGCCGCCGGCCTTTTCCGCCTCGATATAAGGGATCAGGTGAGCGACCGCCTGCTTCATCACCCGGGCCGACTTCACCACCTGGGGCAGAAACATCTTGCCGGCGCCGAACAGGTCGCCGACCACGTTCATGCCGTCCATCAGCGGACCTTCGATCACCTTGACCGGATGGCCGAGGGCGATGCGCGCCTCCTCGGTGTCGGCCTCGATGTACTGGGTGATGCCTTTGACCAGGGCGTGGGCCAGGCGTTTCTCGACCGGCTGGTCGCGCCAGGCCAGATCTTCCACCTGTTCCTTTGCCGACCCCTTCACCGTGTTGGCGAACTCGACCAGGCGGTCGCCGGCGTCGGGCCGGCGGTTGAGCACCACGTCCTCCACCCGCTCGCGCAACGCCGGCTCGATCTCGTCGTAGACGCCAAGCTGGCCGGCGTTGACGATGCCCATGTCCATCCCTGCCTGGATGGCGTGGTAGAGGAACACGGTGTGGATGGCCTCGCGCACCGGCTCGTTGCCGCGGAAAGAGAACGACACGTTGGATACGCCGCCGGAGACATGGGCATGTGCCAGGTTTTGGCGAATCCAGCGCGTGGCCTCGATGAAGTCCACCGCGTAATTGGCGTGCTCCTCGATGCCGGTGGCGATGGCGAAGATGTTGGGGTCGAAGATGATGTCCTCGGCCGGGAAGCCGACCTTCTTCGTCAGCACCTCATAGGCGCGGGCGCAGATCTCGATCTTGCGCCGGTAGGTGTCGGCCTGGCCCTGCTCGTCGAAGGCCATGACGATCACCGCGGCGCCGTAGCGGCGGGCGAGCCGGGCCTTCTCGATGAAGGCGGCCTCGCCTTCCTTCAGCGAGATCGAGTTGATGATGGGCTTGCCCTGCACGCATTTGAGGCCGGCCTCGATGATCTCCCACTTGGACGAGTCGAGCATGATCGGCACGCGGGCGATGTCCGGCTCGCCGGCGATCAGGTTGAGGAAGCGAGTCATCGCCGCCTCACCGTCGAGCATGGCCTCGTCCATGTTGATGTCGATCACCTGGGCGCCGTTTTCCACCTGCTGGCGCGCGATGTCGAGCGCTTCGTCGTACTGGCCTTCCAGGATCAGGCGCTTGAACTTGGCCGAGCCGGTGACGTTGGTGCGCTCGCCGACGTTGCAGAACAGGTCGCCGGCGCCGAGGTTATAGGGCTCCAGACCAGAGACGCGCAGCTTGGGCTCGATCTGCGGGATTTTGCGTGGGGCGCAATCGGCCACCGCCCGGGCGATGGCCGCAATGTGTTCCGGCGAGGTGCCGCAGCAGCCACCGACGATATTGAGCAGGCCGGACTCGGCCCATTCCCCGATCTGGGCCGCCATCTGTTCGGCGGTCTCATCATAGCCGCCGAAGGCGTTGGGCAGGCCGGCGTTGGGGTGGGCCGAGATCAGGCAGTCGGCCTTGCCGGCCATTTCGTCGATGTGCTGGCGCAGATCCTTGGCGCCCAAGGCGCAGTTGAAGCCGAAGGATAGCGGCTCGGCGTGGCGCAGCGAGTTCCAGAAGGCCTCGGCCGTCTGCCCCGACAGCGTGCGGCCGGAGGCGTCGGTGATGGTGCCGGAGATCATGATCGGCCGTTTTTCGCCGGTGGCGTCGAAGTACTTGTGCACGGCGAACACCGCGGCCTTGGCGTTGAGGGTGTCGAACACCGTCTCGATCAGGATGAGGTCGGCGCCGCCCTTGACCAGGCCGTCGGTCGCCTCGTAGTAGGTGGCGACCAGCGCATCCCAGGTGACATTGCGAAAACCGGGGTCGTTGACGTCGGGCGAGATCGACAGGGTGCGCGAGGTGGGGCCGAGCACGCCGGCGACGAAGCGCGGTCTGGCCGGGTCCCTGGCGGTGAATTCGTCGGCCACCGCGCGCGCGAGCCGGGCACCCTCGTAGTTCAACTCATAAACCAGCGCCTGCATGCCGTAGTCGGCCATGGAGATGCTGTTGGCGTTGAAGGTGTTGGTCTCCAGGATGTCGGCCCCGGCCGCGAGGTATTGGCTGTGGATCTCGCGGATGATCTGGGGCTGGGTCAGGAGCAAGAGGTCGTTGTTGCCCTTGACCTCGCTCGGCCAGTCGGCAAAGCGCGTGCCGCGATAGTCTGCCTCCTCCAGCTTGTATTTCTGGATCATGGTGCCCATGGCGCCGTCCAGGATCAGGATGCGCTCTTTGGCCAGGGCGAGGAGTTCGGCAGTGCGGTCGGGCATGTTCGCGATGAATTCGAAAAGGCCGGCTATGATACGGAAAATCAGGCACTTAAGCGAGGAAGACCATGAAGCACCTGACGCCGAAAGAGACCCATGCCTTCCTGCAGGCCCAGCCGGACGCGGTATTCATCGATTGCCGTTCGGAGTTTGAGTACCTCTTTGTCGGCCATCCGGTCGGCGCCATCCTGATTCCGTGGTACGAGGGGGTGAACTGGGACATCAATCCCCGCTTTCTGGGCGAGGTGCGCATGGCCGCCTCGCATCACCGGCCGGTGATCCTGATCTGCCGTTCGGGCAACCGCTCGCGCGAGGCGGGCGAGTTCCTCGAGCAGAACGGCTTTACCGAGGTCTACAACGTGCTGTATGGCTTCGAAGGCGAGTTGGACGAGCACCACCGCCGCAGCACCAAAAATGGCTGGCGCTTTGATGGCCTGCCGTGGGAGCAATGCTGAGACGGGAGGGCGGGGGCGGGAATGCTCCCGGCCTCTCCGGCAAACGCCTCAGTGCTTGCCGGTGCTGCCGAAGCCGCCGGTGCCGCGGTCGCTCTCGGGGAATTCCTCGACCACGTTGAAGCTGGCCTGCGCCACCGGCACGATGACCATCTGGGCGATGCGCTCGAAGGGCTGGATGGTGAAGGCCTCCTGGCCGCGGTTCCAGGTCGAGACCATGAGCTGGCCCTGGTAGTCCGAGTCGATCAGGCCGACCAGATTGCCCAGCACCACGCCGTGCTTATGGCCCAGGCCGGAGCGGGGCAGGATCAGCGCGGCAAAGCCAGGATCGGCCAGGTGAATGGCGATGCCGGTGGGAATGAGCTGGGTCTCGCCCGGGTTCAGCACCAGGGGGGCGTCCAGGCAGGCGCGCAGGTCGAGGCCGGCGCTGCCGGGGGTGGCGTAATGGGGCAATTGTTCCCGCAGGCGCGGGTCGAGGATCTTCAGGTCGACGTGCATGATGCTTTTAGGGGTGTTGGGCGTTGTAGATCTGGGCGATGTGCGCGATCAGGCGCCGGGCCTGGGTGAGCTTGTCGGCCCGTGCCAGCGTGTGCTTGCCGGCGTCGTCGAGCAGCAGCAGCTCCACCTCGTCGGTGCCGATGGCCTCCTGCACCGCGTTGGCCACGATCAGCGGCAGATGCTTGCGACGGCGCTTGAGCTCGGCGTATTCCTCGAGGTTCTCGGCCTCGGCGGCGAAGCCGACGCAGAAGGGCGGCTTGGCCCGACTGGTGACGTTGGCCAGGATGTCGGGGTTGGGCGCCAGTTCCAGGGTGAGGATGTGGGCGTCCTTCTTGATCTTGCTCTCGCTCGGGTTGAGCACGTAATAGTCGGCCACCGCGGCGACACTGATGAAGATGTCGGCCGCATCGACCTCGGCCTCGACCGCATCCAGCATCTGCTGGGTGCTCACGATCGGGATGGTGCGGGCGCCGCGCGGCGGCTTGAGACAGGTGGGGCCGGAAACCAGGGTGACCTCGGCCCCGGCCTCGAGCGCGGCACGGGCGACGGCATAGCCCATCTTGCCCGAGCTTTGGTTGCTGATGCCGCGCACGGCGTCGATCGCCTCGAAGGTGGGGCCGGCGGTGATCAGCACCTTGAGACCGGCCAGGCGCTTGGGCTGGAACTGGCCGGCCAGGGCCTCGATGAGCTCTTCCGGTTCCAACATGCGGCCCAGGCCCACCTCACCGCAGGCCTGCTCGCCTTCGGCCGGGCCGAGGAACATCACGCCGTCCTGTTGCAATAGCGCGACGTTGCGCTGGGTCGCCGGGTGTTCCCACATCTGCACGTTCATCGCCGGCGCCACCAGGAGCGGGCAGGTACGGGCCAGGCACAGGGTGGACAAGAGGTCGTCGGCCCGGCCCTGGGCCACCTTGGCCAGGAAGTCGGCCGAGGCGGGGGCGATCAGCACGGCGTCGGCGTCGCGGGTGAGGTCGATGTGGGCCATGCCGTTGTCGATGCGGTCGTCCCACAGGCTGGTGAACACCGGCCGACCGGACAGGGCCTGGAAGGTGGCCGGGGTGACGAAATGGCCGGCCGCCTCGGTCAGCACCACCTGCACGTCGATCTTCTGCTTGACCAGGAGCCGGGTGAGTTCGGCTGCCTTGTAGGCGGCCACGCCGCCGGTGACGCCGAGCACGAGGCGCTTGAGTTGGGTCGCTTCCATCCTGCGGACTTATATGGATTAATTGACGGACATTCTAATGGCCTGACAACAAAACAGGGAGCGGATTATGGCGATCAGCGATTGGCCCGCCGGCGAGCGGCCGCGCGAACGGCTACTGGCCCAGGGCGCGCCGGCCCTGTCGGATGCCGAGCTCTTGGCGATCTTTCTGCGCACCGGGGTGAAGGGCAAGAGCGCGGTGGCGCTGGCGCGCGAACTGCTCGGCCACTTCGGCGGCCTGAACCGCCTGTTCGCGGCGACCGAAAAGGAGTGTCGCGGCTTTGCCGGGCTGGGTCAGGCCAAATATGCCCAGCTCCAGGCCGTGATCGAGATGGCACGGCGCGCCCTGAGGGAAGAGCTGCATCAGGGCGACGTCCTGGCCTCGCCCGCGGCGGTGCGCGATTACCTGCGGCTCAAGCTGGCCGGGCTGCCGCACGAGGTGTTCGCCGCCCTGTTCCTCGATGCCCAGAACCGGGTGTTGGCGGTGGAGGAGCTGTTTCGCGGCACGCTTAGCCAGGCCAGCGTCTACCCGCGCGAGGTGGTGAAGCGGGCGCTCACCCACAACGCGGCCGGGGTGATCTTCGCCCACAACCATCCTTCCGGGGTGGCCGAGCCCTCGCAGGCCGACCGCTGGCTGACCGACCAACTCAAGGCCGCCCTGAATCTCATCGAGGTGCGGGTGCTGGATCATTTCGTGGTGGCCGGGCCGGAGGCGGTCTCCTTCGCCGAGCGGGGTTGGCTTTGACTCGGCCGCTTTATCCGTGATATAAATCCGCCTCTTTGGCTGGCCGTGGTCGTTCACGGTCGGTAAATCGAACTGATTTTTTTGGATTTTTTGAGATCTGGGGTGCCCAAATGGCCCGTGTATGTCAGGTGACCGGCAAGAAGCCGATGGTGGGGAACAACGTCTCCCACGCCAACAACAAGACCAAGCGCCGCTTTCTGCCCAATCTGCAGAGCCGTCGTTTCTGGGTTGAGAGCGAAAACCGCTGGGTGCGTCTGCGCGTGACCAACGCCGCGTTGCGCCTCATCGACAAGAAAGGCATCGACGTGGTCCTCGCAGAAATGCGCGACCGCGGCGAGCGCGTGTAAGGAGCTTGAGTCATGGCTAAAGGCGGACGCGAAAAGATCAAGCTGGAGTCCACTGCGGGCACCGGCCACTTCTACACCACGACCAAGAACAAGCGCACCATGCCGGAGAAGATGGAAATCTCGAAATTCGATCCGGTGGCGCGCAAGCACGTTCCTTACAAAGAAACAAAGCTTAAGTAACTTGCCTTAAGAAGTTGCCCTAGGGCTGTCAAGCCCTGCGGAGCCGGTTATCATGCGCCTAAACGGCGCATGAATCGGCGGATGAACAAGCGACTGTCTCCCATTACCAAGTCTTTGCAGCCCACCCCAACACCTGGCGGGCTTTCTTCATTTGTGGCCCGGGGTGACCGCGATGGCTGATTCGCCCTTCAGTCTCAAGCCGAGCGCGGCCGAGACCAGCTGCCCCTTCGACCGCCTGCGCTACATGGTGATCGAGGATTCGAACACCATGCGGCTCTGGCTGCGCAACGCCCTGGCCGAGATGGGCGGCAAGCGGATCGACACCGCCACCAGCTACGGCGATGCGATCAACCGGATCAAGAACCGCGGCGAGATATACGACGTGGTGCTCTGCGACTACATCCTGTCCGACGCCCGCGACGGCCAGCAGCTGCTGGAGGAGATCCGCCGGACCAAGGCCCTGCCGTCCTCGGCCATCTGGCTGATGATCACCGGCGAGAACACCTACGAGCAGGTTTTCTCCGCCGCCGAGCTGGCGCCGGACGACTATCTGCTGAAACCGGTCTCGCCCAAGATCCTGCTCGATCGCCTGGAGAAGGCCTGGCTGCGCAAGCAGGCGCTCAAGCCCGCCATGGATCTGTTCGACGACGGCAAGTTCGCCGAATGCATTGCCGTTTGCCGGGCCGGCATTCAGGCCGAGTCGCCCTACAAACTCGATCTTTTGCGCCAGATCGGCGAGGCCATGCTGGCCCAGGGCCATTTCCAGGAGGCGCACCGCCATTTCGAATCCATCGTCGCCGAGTATCCCCGCCTGCCTTGGGCCAGGCTGGGCGCGGCGCGGGCCTATTTCATGCTCGAGCGCCACGACGAGGCGCAGGAGCTGCTGGAGCAGCTGGCCATCGAGAACCCGGATTTCCTCCATGCCCAGGATTGGCTGGCCAAGGTGCACGAGAAGAAGGGCGATCTCGAGGCGACCAAGCAGATCCTCAATGAGCTGATCGAAAAGAACCCCAAGGCGCTGCATCGGCATCGGGAGATCGTTCGCGCCGCGGTAGCGACCGGCGACGAGCAGACCGCGCGCAAGGCCTACGAGCTGATGCACACCCACGGCAAGGGCTCGTCCTTCGTCCAGCCTGCCGATTTTTGCGCCTATGCCACCCTGCTGGTGAAACAGGGTGGCAACGAGGCCGGCGAGAAGCTAGCCAGCCTGAACAAGCAGATGATGGACTTCCATCATGGCAAGCCGGAATTCAACTTCGCCAATTCGATGTTGAAGTTCTCGCGCGCGAGCGTGCTCAAGGACGACAGCGCGATGAAGCAGGCCTATAAGTCGATGCAGGTCGCGCTCGGGGATATGCTGGAGACCGACAACGAGCAGCGCATGGCCATGCTGCAGGCCGCGGTGGCCGTGGGCGACGAGGTCAAGGCGGCCGATCTGGTACGCGGGCTCTATGCCGATTTCCATGGCAACGACCAGATGCTGAACCGGGTCGATGCGCTGCTCGAAGGCACCGCGGGTGCCCAGTTCAAGGCGCTCAAGGCCGCGGCCCTGAAAGAGGTGGAGGATCTCAACCGCCGCGCGATCAACATCGCCAAGGGCGGCCAGCTACGCGAGGCGGTCAACGAGTTCATCCGCCTGGCCGAGAACCATCCGATCCTGGCGATCACGCTCAACGCCTCGGTCGCTATCGTCAAATGGATGGAAGAGAACGGCCCGGAGCCCTATCTCACCAACAAGCTGGAGCAATACATCCAGTTCATGAAGAAGCGCGACCCAGCCAACCCCAAGCTGGCAATGATCATCGAGGCGCAGTCGCTACTGGAGCGCAATTTGGACAAAGGCAAGGCCGCTGCGGCAAAGAGCTGACTGCGTCCGGCCGGTAAACGAAAACGGCGCCAAGGACGCCGTTTTTTATTGTGGCGGAGCGATGCGCTCAGGCATAGCAGCGCAGCTTGAGGGAGAAGTCCCTCAGCGCCTCGATCCCGCTCTGCTCCGCCCGTTGGCACCAGTCCTGCAGTTGCTTGATCAGTTGTTCCTTGGTCGCGCTGGAGCGCTCCCACAAGGCCGTGAGCTCTTGCCGCATCTGGTAGATGGTGCGCAGTTTCGGGCTCTGAGCCAGCACGGCTGCCAGTTGGGCCTGTTCCTGTTCGTTCAGGCTGCGGCGCTCGCGCAGCAGCCAGCCACGCAGTCGGCGCGGTTTGGCCTGCCTCAGATCGGGCAGTGCCTCGCGCAGCGTGTCCAGTTCTCGGGCGCAGACCTGCCTGACCGAGCGGGCGTAGCGGGTCAACACGTCGTAGCGGTGGGTGACGATGCTGGCGAGCAGATCGCCGTCGCACAGGTGCTTGACCTCGCCCCAGCGCACACGGGGGGCGATCTTCTTGACCCGGGCCAGACCGAGCAGCGCCAGCAGGCGGATATAGGCCCAGCCGATGTCGAATTCGTACCAGCGGCTGGAGAGCTTGGCCGAGCTGCCATAGGCATGGTGATTGTTGTGCAGCTCCTCGCCGCCGATCAGGATGCCCCAGGGCACGATGTTGGTGCTGGCGTCCTCGCAGGCGTAGTTGCGATAGCCCCAGTAATGGCCGACGCCATTGATCACGCCGGCGGCGAAGAAGGGGATCCAGAGCATCTGCACCGCCCAGATGGTCAACCCGATCGGCCCGAACAGCAGGACATCGATGGCCAGCATGAGCAGGATGCCCTTGGTGCTGTGCGGTGTGTAGACGTGGCGTTCGAGCCAGTCGTCCGGTGTGCCGTGGCCGTATTTCTCCAGGGTCTCGGCATTGTCCGCCTCGGCCCGATAGAGCTCGGCGCCTTCCAGCAGCACTTTCTTCAGGCCCTTGATCTGCGGGCTGTGCGGGTCCTCCGCCGTCTCGCACTTGGCGTGGTGTTTGCGGTGGATGGCGACCCAGGCACGGGTCGTCATGCCGGTGGTGAGCCAGAGCCAGAGGCGGAAGAAATGCATCACCGCCGGGTGCAGGTCGAGCGCGCGGTGCGCCTGGGAGCGGTGCAGGAAGATGGTGACGGCGGCGATGGTGACATGGGTCAGCGCCAGGGTGACGATGACGTAGCCCCACCAGGGGAGGGTGATCAGACCATTCAACATACGCGGGGTGAACCTTTCAAAAGGGTGATGCCTTGGATTGTAGTAATAGGCGCGTCAAGGACTACTTGTTGACGATTTCGACCACCCGGTGCGGGTAGGGGATTTCGATGCCTTCGCGCTGGAAGGCTTGCCAGATGGCCCAGTTGATCTCGGAGCGCAGCGCCATCTGGCCTTCTTCCGGATCGGCGATCCAGAAGGCGAGCTCCAGGTCGATCCCGCTCTCGCCAAAGCCTTTGAGCAGGACCGCCGGCGAAGGTTCCGGCAATACCCGGCTGCGGCCGGCGACAGCGCCGAGCAGGGCCTCCCGGGCGCGCTCCAGATCGGTGCCGTAGGCCACCTGCACCGGCATGGTGACCCGGTTGTTCGGGTTGGCCAGGGTGTGGTTGATCACCGTGGTGGTGATCAGGGCCTCGTTCGGGATGATCGCCTCGGTGCCATCCAGCGCCCGGATCACCGTGTAGCGGGTGGCGATGCGCTGGACCTGGCCGAAACGGTCGCCCACGGTGACCATGTCGCCGATGCGGATGGACTGGTCGAGCAGCAGGGTGAAGCCGGAGACGTAGTTGCTGGCGATCTTCTGCAGGCCCAGGCCGATGCCGACGCCGAGGGCGCCGCCGAACACCGAGAGCACGGTGATGTCGATGCCGACCAGGGGCAGGGCGATCAATACCGCCAGCACCAGCAGCAGGCTGCGGGTGAGCTTGGTCAGCGCCAGCTTCATGTTGACGTTGAGCGGGCTCGCCTCGATGAAGCGCTGCTCGATCAGGCGCGCCGCCCAGAGCGCCACCATCAGGGTGATGACGATGGAGATCAACGCCAGGAGCACGCTGTAGAGCGAAAGCCGCTGCTTGCCGACGGTAAAGCCGACGGCGTCGAGCGCGGCGATCAGGCCGTCGAGATAACCGGTGATGTGCAGCGCCAGCACGCCCCAGACCAGCCAGGAAACGGTGTGCTCGAAGATGCGCAGCGCCGGGCTGGGCTGGAAGATCCGGCGCAGCAGGGCGAAGCTGGCCTGGACGATCAGCAGGGAGAGCAGCAGCGGCACCGCGAGGTTGAGCAGATGCACGCTCTGCCAGTGGGCGAGGACGCTGCGCCCGATCAGGACGAGCAAGAGCATCAGGGCCGGCAGGGCCACGCGGTTGCCGGCATGCTCGCCCCATTTGGCCCGCCACGTGGGCGACAGCTGGCGCCGGATGGCGTGCAACGCCAGGCGGCCCAGGGCAAAGGCGGCGATCAGCAGGATGAGCTGGCCGATCAGGGCGAAGTCGGTCAGATCGGCGAGCAGTGGTTCAAGCAGGTTCTCGGTTTGTCGTTCGGTCATCATCGCTTGCGATAGGGCAGGGAATGGGTACGGTGGCGGCGCCAGTTGGCGGCGTAGGCGTCGGCCAGCAAGGGGTTGCCGCGCAGCAGCAGCGCATTCTCCGCATTGCGGTACTGGGCGGCGTGGGTGAAGTTGAAGCTGCCCGTGATCACCGTGGCCGTTGGCTGGCCGGCATCGATCACCATGATCTTATTGTGGGCGGCGGCGTGCTGGCCGTCCAGATAGACCGGGATGCCAGCGGCGGCCAGCTGATCGATCCGGCTGGTCTTCACCGTTTCCGCCTGCTCGGGGTCGGCCAGCAGTTGGACCTCGACGCCGCGCCGCCTGGCCGCGATCAGGGCCTCGGCGATGGCCGCGTGGGTGAAGCTGAAGGCCTGCACCAGGATCTGGCGCCTGGCCTGGTGGATGGCGCTGACGATCAGGGCGCCGGCATCGTCTCCCGGGGTGAAGGCGACCTGGATTTGGCCCTGGGCCGAGAGGGTCAGCGGCTCGCTGGCCAGGGCGGGCGGGCACAGGCCGCAGGCCGCGAGCAGCCAGAGCCAGCGCCTCACGCCGTGCGCTCCAGGACGGCGGCGAAGAAGGCGTCGGTGCCGTGCGCGGCCGGGTCGAGCTGCAGGTAGTCGGCCATCGCGAGCGGGATCTGCTGCGCCGTAAGCACCGCGCCGGCCGGCACCAGTTTGAATTCGGGATGAGCGGCGAGGAAGGCCTCGACGATGGCCTCGTTCTCTTCCCGGAGCAGGCTGCAGGTGGCGTAGACCAGGCGGCCGCCGGGCTTGAGCAGGGTCGCCGCCGCGGCCAGGATGCTCGCCTGCTTGGCATTGAGCTCGGCCAGACCGGCCTCGGTCTGGCGCCATTTCAAATCCGGGTTGCGGCGCAGGGTGCCGGTGCCGGAGCAGGGGGCGTCGACCAGGACGCGGTCGAACTTGCCCGCCAAACGTTTCACCTTGCTGTCGCGCTCGCTGGCGATCAGTTGTGGTTGCACGTTCGACAGGCCCGAGCGTTTCAGTCGCGGCTTCAGGTTGTTCAGCCGCTTTTCCGAGACGTCGAAGGCATAGAGTCGGCCGGTCGAGCGCATCAGGGCCCCGAGCAGCATGGTCTTGCCGCCGGCCCCGGCGCAGAAGTCGCACACCATTTCGCCGCGTTTCGGCGCCAGCAGCAGACCGAGCAGTTGGCTGCCCTCATCCTGCACCTCGATCTGGCCGCTGAGGAACAGCGGGTGTTTCTGCAGGGCGGGCTTGTCCTTCAGACGGATGCCCAGGGGCGACCAGGGCGTGGCCTCGGCCGTCAGGCCTTCGTCCTGCAACTGGGCGAGCACGGCCGCGCGATCGGTGTTGAGCGGGTTCACCCGCAAATCGAGCGGCGCCGGCCGGTTCAGGGCGCCCAGCAGTTCCGGCAGCCGCGCGCCGTAAGTCGCCTGTAGGCGTTCGTGCAGCCAGTCGGGCAGGTCGAGCTGCACGGCCACGGGCTGATCGTCCAGCTTCGCCGCCTTGACCTCTTTCAGCCACTTGAACTCGCCTTCGCGCACCAGGGGCTCGAACTCGCGCAGGTTGTGACCGCCATGACGGGCGAGCCAGGCCAGCAGCAATTGCCGGCCGTTGCGCCCGCCGCAGAGCGCCTCCAGGCTGCGCAGGTGGCGCAGCACGCCATACACCGCCTCGGCGACGAAGGTGCGGTCGCGCGCGCCGAGCTTGGGGTGGTCGCGGAAGAAACGGGAAAGCGCGGCATCGGCCGGGTGGCGCAGAGGCAGGACCATGGCCAGGGCGCTGCGGGCGGCATCAATTTGTGTCGGTGTCATGGCTCTTGCCGTAAGTGAGCAGGAAATCGAGGAAGGTGCGGGCGACCACGGTGAGCGGCCGCTCGGCCGGATACACCGCATGCCACTGGCGGCGGATGGGGAAACCCTTGGCGTCGAGGATGGCAAATTGGTCCGGGCTATGCAAGGCCAGGGAGTGCTGCGATAGCACCGAGATGCCCAGGCCGGCCAGCACCGCCTGTTTGATCGCCTCGCTGCTGCCCAGTTCCATGCGCGGGGTGAGAGCCAGGCCCTGGCTGGCGAACAGGCGCTCCACCGCCTTGCGCGTGCCGGAGCCTTCCTCGCGCATCAGCCAGGGCTCCTCGATCAGGCGGGTGAGCGGGATGTTGCGCTTGAGCGCGAGCGGGTGGTCGGGCGCGGCGATGACCACCAGCGGGTTTTCCATGAAGGGCTGGGCGGTGACCGCCAGGTTCACCGGCGGCTGGCCCAGGACGTAGAGGTCCTCCAGGCCGGCGGCCAGGCTCTCCAGCGCCTGCTCCCGGTTGACCACGCGCAGCGCGACCTTCACCCCGGGGTGCAGCTTGGCGAATTCGCCTAACAGGCGGGGCACGAAATAGGTCGCGGTGGTGATCGCGGCCAGGCGCAGAAAGCCGCCGGCTAGGCCCTTGCGCGCCACCAGGCCCAGCTCGAAGCGCTTGAGCGAGCGGATCACCTCGCGGGCCGAGATCGCCAGCTCCTCGCCGGCACCGGTCAGGCGCACCCGCTTGCCGTCCTGCTCCAGCAAGGGCTGGCCGACCACCTCGGCCAGTTTCTTCATCTGCATGGAGACGGCCGGTTGCGACAGGTGCAGTTCCTCGGCGGCGCGGGTGATCGAGAGCTGCCGGGCGACGGCCTCGAAGATCTTGAGTTGGCGGATGGTGAGAGGAAGCATGACGCGAATTATAAGTCCCTAATTATGCAAAACATCAAAAACCATGATTTTTTCTTATGGGTGGCCGGGCGTATAGTTCGCCCTGCCTTAGCAAGGGTTATTCAGACCTGATTGGGGCCGGGTTTTCCGGTCGCAGGGCTGACTTATTTAGCTTATTCGTATCTCATTAGGAGCATATCCATGGATCAATCCGCACGCTACGCCGACCTGTCCCTGAAAGAAGAGGACCTGATCGCCGGCGGCAAACACATTCTCTGCGCCTACAAGATGAAGCCGAAGGCCGGCTACGGTTATCTCGAGGCCGCGGCCCACTTCGCCGCTGAGTCCTCCACCGGCACCAACGTCGAGGTCTGCACCACCGACGAGTTCACCAAGGGCGTGGACGCGCTGGTCTACCACATCGACGAAGCCACCGAAGAGATGCGCATCGCCTACCCGATCGACCTGTTCGACCGCAACGTGATCGACGGCCGCATGATGATCGTCTCCTTCCTGACCCTGACCATCGGCAACAACCAGGGCATGGGCGACATCGAGTACGCCAAGATGTACGATTTCTACATGCCGCGCCGTGCCATCGAGCTGTTCGACGGCCCCGCCGTGGACATCAGCAACCTGTGGCGCATCCTGGGCCGCCCGGTGGTCGACGGCGGTTACATCGCCGGCACCATCATCAAGCCCAAGCTCGGCCTGCGCCCGGAGCCCTTCGCCCAGGCCGCCTACCAATTCTGGCTGGGTGGCGACTTCATCAAGAACGACGAGCCCCAGGGCAATCAGGTGTTCGCCCCGATGAAGAAGGTCATGCCCCTGGTCTATGACGCCATGAAGCGCGCCATGGACGAGACCGGCGAGGCGAAGATCTTCTCCGCCAATATCACCGCCGATGACCACGCCGAGATGATCGCCCGCGGCGAGTACATCCTGGAGACCTTCGGCCCCGACGCCGACAAGGTCGCCTTCCTGGTCGACGGCTACGTCGGTGGCCCCGGTATGGTCACTACCGCCCGCCGTTACTTCTCCCGCCAGTACCTGCATTACCATCGCGCCGGCCACGGCGCCGTGACCTCGCCCAGTTCCAAGCGCGGCTACACCGCCTACGTGCTGGCCAAGATGTCCCGTCTGCAGGGCGCCTCCGGCATCCACGTCGGCACCATGGGCTACGGCAAGATGGAAGGCGACAAGGACGACCGCGCCATCGCTTACATCATCGAGCGCGACGAGTACCAGGGTCCGGCCTACTACCAGAAGTGGTATGGCATGAAGCCGACCACGCCGATCATCTCCGGCGGCATGAACGCGCTGCGCCTGCCTGGTTTCTTCGAGAACCTGGGACATGGCAACGTGATCAACACCGCCGGCGGCGGCTCCTACGGCCACATCGACTCCCCGGCCGCCGGTGCCAAGTCGCTGCGCCAGGCCTACGAGTGCTGGAAGGCCGGTGCCGACCCGATCCAGTGGGCCAAGGAGCACAAGGAATTCGCCCGTGCCTTCGAGTCGTTCCCGAACGACGCCGACAAGCTGTTCCCCGGCTGGCGCGAGAAGCTGGGCGTGCACAAGTAATCGGACGACGGCTTGCGCTAACGCGAGAAACGCCCCCGGCATGCTGGGGGCGTTTTTTCTTCCGGGGGCGGAACCCCCGATGCCGATATGGATATTTCGTCCGTATTCAGGGACGGCCCACTGGCTGTCCCTGAATGCGGATTCGTTCAGGAGAGCACACCATGACGGACAAGGAGCAATACAAGGTTCACCAGGAACCCTACTACCAGGCCCAGGGCAAGGAAGTGCAGCTCTACGAGGCCGCCTACCGCAACCGCTTGCCGGTCATGGTCAAGGGCCCCACCGGCTGCGGCAAGTCGCGTTTCGTCGAATACATGGCCTGGAAGCTGAACAAGCCACTGATCACCGTGGCCTGCAACGAGGACATGACCGCCTCCGACCTGGTCGGCCGCTACCTGCTCGAAGCCAACGGCACCCGCTGGCTGGACGGCCCGCTCACCACCGCCGCGCGCATCGGCGCCATCTGCTACCTGGATGAAATCGTCGAGGCCCGGCAGGACACCACCGTGGTCATCCACCCGTTGACCGACCACCGTCGCACCCTGCCGCTGGACAAGAAAGGCGAGCTGGTCACAGCCCACCCCGATTTCCAGCTGGTCATCTCCTACAACCCCGGCTACCAGAGCCTGATGAAGGACCTCAAGCAGTCGACCAAGCAGCGCTTCACCGCCTTCGACTTCGACTACCCCGAGGCCGAGCTGGAGACCACCATCCTGGCCAAGGAAACCGGCCTCGATCCGGCCGTCGCGGCCAAGTTGGTCAAGATCGGCCAGACCGCGCGCAACCTCAAGGGCCACGGCCTGGACGAGGGCATCTCGACCCGCCTGCTGGTCTACGCCGCCACCCTGATCAAGGACGGCGTCGAGCCGCGCGAGGCCTGCTACATGGCCCTGGTGCGGCCGATCACCGACGACGCCGACATCCGCGAAACGCTGGACCACGCCATCGATGCCACCTTCGTCTAGAGGCCATGCATAAATCTACTGCGCAGCCCGATGTCGTTCCTGCGATGCTCGACCTGCCACTTGCACGGCTGCGCTTCTCGAAACGAACTCGGGCTGCCCGCCACGATTTCTGCGCGACCTCCATGGTTTAGGAGTTTCACATGAGTGAAGCCGAAACCGAATACCAGCATCCCCTGATGGCCACCTACTGGAAGCAGCTCAACAGCGGCTTCCCGCGGGTGAAGGAGGTGTTCGAGGACACCATGGCCGAGGCCCTGGCGGCGCTCTCGCGCGAGGGCCTGTCGGCCTATCTCGATGCGGCCAGTTTCCTCGGCCGCATGGGCCGCGGTGACGAGCCCATTCTCGCCTTCCTCGAAGAGTGGCCCTCGGTGGCCAAGGCCCTGGGCGAAGAGGCGCTGGTGCCGGTGATGCAGGCCGTCCACGCCATGCACAAGTCGCCCAACGGCAAGGCCATCGCCCCCTTCATCCAGACCCTGGCTCCGGTGGCGCGCCGGCTGCATTCGCTGGAGCAGCTGCAACACTACCTCGACATCGCCCTCGACCTGATGGCCCGCACCACCGGCTCCATCCACGGCCACCACACCACCTTCCCCAGCCCCGGCCTGCCCGAGTTCTACCGGCAGGCGCCGTTCCTGTTCTCGCAGCTGTCGATGGCAGGCGTGCGCAACTGGGTGGAATACGGCATTCGCAACTATCGCAACCACCCCGAGCGTCAGGCCGAGTACTTCGCGCTGAAGTCCGCCGACAGCCGCGCCGTGATGCAGCGCGAGCGCCACGGCGTGCTGTTCGCCGATGTCGAGCGCAAGCTGGATCTGTACCTGCGCGGGCTGTGGCAGGAGGCCGCGCAATTGGTGCCGTATTCCACCGCCTTCGACGAGCTGCGCAAGCCCATGCCCTATTACGACAAGCTGGGCATGCGGGTGCCGGACGTGTTCGACAGCCGCGAAGGCGTGCAGGGTATCGACCGCTACCGCGCCGTGCTCGCGCACATGGTCGGCCACCGCCGCTGGACCACGCAAATCATTGCCGACAACTACAGTCCGCTGCAGCGCATGTGCGTGGAGTTCTTCGAGGACTGCCGCATCGAGACCCTGCTCTGCCGCGAATACCCCGGCCTGAAAAGCATCTTCCTCGCCTTGCACCCGCAGCCGCGTGAAGACGCCTGCGACCCGGAGACCATGTCCTGCCTGCGCCACCGCCTGACCCTGCTCTCGCGCGCGCTGCTGGATGAAAACCACGGCTACCGCAACCCGGCCATCCTCGAGTTCGTGGCGCGCTTTCACGAGATCATGGCGCCCAGTGCATCAGAGCGGCGCGAATCCAGCACCCGCGAAATCGCCGATCTGGCCCTGGCCTTCTCCGCCCGCACCCGCCGCCAGAGCGACCAATTCGCCAAGGTCTACTTCGATGACACCGTCATCGACTACCGCGACGACAACCGCCATTTGTGGCAATACATCGAAGACAGCGACGACGAGGACTACTTCGACGACCCGGACAAGAAGCAAAAGAAAGAGGCCGAGGTGCAGTCGCTGCCGCCGCGCCACTATCCGGAGTGGGACTACCACAGCCAGACCTACCGGCCGGACTGGGTGAGCCTGTACGAGCACCTGCATCCCAAGGGCAACGCCGCCGAGATCGATCGGCTGCTGCAAAAGAACGATGCCCTGGCCAAGCGCCTCAAGCGCATCCTCGACCTGCTCAAGCCGCAGGACAAGGTGCGCATTCGCTACCAGGAAGAAGGCAGCGAACTGGATCTGGATGTGGCCATCCGCTCGCTCATCGACTTCAAGGGTGGTGCCACGCCCGACCCGCGCATCAACATGAGCCACAAGACCAGCGGCCGCAACATCGCCGTCAGCCTGGTGCTCGACCTGTCGGAATCGCTCAACGAAAAGGTGGCCGGCTCCGAGCAGACCATCCTGGAATTGAGCCAAGAGGCGGTGTCGCTCCTGGCCTGGGCCATCGAGCGCCTGGGCGACCCCTTCGCCATATCGGGCTTTTACTCCAACACCCGGCACGACGTGCGCTTTTTGCACATCAAGGGCTACTCGGAAGGTTTCACCGACGAGGTGAAGGCGCGCCTGGCCGCCATGGAGGCCGGCTGGTCCACCCGCATGGGCGCCGCCATGCGTCACGCCGCCCACTACCTGGAAGCGCGCCCGGCCGACAAGAAGCTCCTGCTCATCCTCACCGACGGGCAGCCCGCCGACGTCGACGTCCAGGACGAAAAGCTGCTGATCGAAGACGCCCGCCGTGCCGTGCGCGAGCTGGACCAGAAGGGTATCTTCAGCTACTGCATCAACCTCGATCCCAAGGCGGACGAGTATGTCGGCGAGATCTTCGGCCGGCAGTACACGGTTGTGGACAACATCCAGCGCTTGCCGGAGAAACTGCCAGAGCTCTTTATGGCGCTTACCAAGTAAGCATCATAAATGGCAGCTTCTCAGTGCAGGCTAACCCGCATGGGCGCAGGTCAAGCGCAGCGGCCGGTCGGCTATCGGGCGTCCTGGCGGCGCGGTGTTGCCGTACCTTTCTTTCCGCGTCCGGCGGTCAGTGCGGCTGTGGGAGCGAAGCCCAGATCGTGCGAGGGCTGCATCAGAAAGTCGATGAAGGCCCGGGCCACGACCGAGGGCTGGCGGCTGGCCGGATAGACCGCGTACCAGTGGCGCTGGATGGGAAAACCCTCGGCGTCGAGCACGGCAAAGTGGTCGGTCTGCTGCAGGGCGAGGGCATGGCTGGACAGGGCCGAGATGCCCAGGCCGGCCAGGATGGCCTGCTTGATCGCCTCGTTACTGCCCAGTTCCAGACGCGGCCGGATTTCCAGGTTGTGTTCGGTGAACAGGCGCTCGATGGCCTTGCGGGTGCCGGAGCCGGGCTCGCGCATGAGCCAGGGTTCCTTGGCCAGTCGCTCGAGCGGGATGTGCTTTTTGCCGGCCAGGGGGTGGCTGGGCGCGGCGAGCACGATCAGGGGGTTGTCCATGAAGGGCTGGGCGACCACGTTGATCTCTTCCGGTGGCTGGCCGAGGATGTAAAGGTCGTCCAGGTTGTCGGCCATGCTGGCCAGCACCTGTTCGCGGTTGGTCACCTTCAATGAAACCTCGATGCCGGGATAGCTTTGGGCGAATTCGCCGAGCAGACGGGGCACGAAATACGAGGCGGTGGTGATGGCCATCAGTTTCAACCGACCCTTCTTCAGGCCCTGGCGTTCGGCCACCGACATGGTGAAGCGGTCGAGGGTGCCGAAGATCTCGCGGCTGGCCTGGGCCAGTTCGCGGCCGGCGTCGGTGAGCTGCACCTTCTTGCCCACCATCTCCAGCAGCGGGGTGCCGACGATGTCGGTCAGCTTCTTCATCTGCATGGAGATGGTGGGCTGGGTCAGGTGCAGTTCCTCGCTGGCGCGGGTGAAGCTGCCCAGGCGGGCGATGGCCTCGAAGATCTCGAGCTGGCGAAAGGTGGTATGGTGGCGCATGAAAACGAATTATAGATATTTATCTATGATCGTTATAGAAAAAAGTGACTGTTATTTATGATCTCCCGGCGGCAAGATTCGCCCACCTCGGATTGGCCACCCCGGCTTTAGAGGTTTGACGAATCCTTGCTAAGGAGATTGAGATGGCTGTTAAGACTTACAACGCTGGCGTGAAAGAGTATCGCCAGACCTACTGGATGCCCGAATACACCCCCCTGGATACCGATATCCTGGCGGTGTTCAAGATCACCCCCCAGCCGGGCGTGGACCGCGAGGAAGCAGCCGCCGCCGTGGCCGCCGAGTCTTCCACCGGTACCTGGACCACCGTCTGGACCGACCTCTTGACCGACCTCGACTACTACAAGGGCCGTGCCTACAAGATCGAAGACGTGCCTGGTGACGACACCTGCTTCTACGCCTTCATCGCCTACCCGATCGACCTGTTCGAAGAGGGTTCCGTCGTCAACGTGTTCACCTCGCTGGTCGGCAACGTGTTCGGCTTCAAGGCCGTGCGCGCCCTGCGCCTGGAAGACGTGCGCTTCCCGATCGCCTACGTGAAGACCTGCGGCGGCCCGCCGCACGGCATCCAGGTCGAGCGCGACATCATGAACAAGTACGGTCGTCCGCTGCTGGGCTGCACCATCAAGCCCAAGCTGGGCCTGTCCGCCAAGAACTACGGCCGCGCCGTTTACGAGTGCCTGCGCGGCGGTCTGGACTTCACCAAGGACGACGAGAACGTCAACAGCCAGCCGTTCATGCGTTGGCGCCAGCGCTTCGACTTCGTCATGGAAGCCATCGAGAAGGCCGAGCGTGAGACCGGCGAGCGCAAGGGCCACTACCTGAACGTGACCGCCCCGACCCCGGAAGAGATGTACAAGCGTGCCGAGTACGCCAAGGAAATCGGCGCGCCCATCATCATGCACGACTACATCACCGGCGGCTTTACCGCCAACACCGGCCTGGCCAACTGGTGTCGCGACAACGGCATGCTGCTGCACATCCACCGCGCCATGCACGCCGTGCTGGACCGCAACCCGCACCACGGCATCCACTTCCGCGTGCTGACCAAGATCCTGCGTCTGTCCGGTGGTGACCACCTGCACTCCGGCACCGTCGTCGGCAAGCTGGAAGGCGACCGCGAAGCCACCCTGGGCTGGATCGACATGATGCGCGAATCCTTCGTGCCGGAAGACCGTTCGCGCGGCATCTTCTTCGACCAGGACTGGGGCTCCATGCCCGGCGTGATGCCTGTCGCCTCCGGCGGCATCCACGTGTGGCACATGCCCGCCCTGGTCACCATCTTCGGTGACGACTCCGTGCTGCAGTTCGGTGGCGGCACCCTGGGTCACCCCTGGGGCAACGCCGCCGGCGCCGCCGCCAACCGCGTCGCGCTGGAAGCCTGTGTGGAAGCCCGCAACAAGGGCGTCGCCATCGAGAAGGAAGGCAAGGCCGTCCTGACCGAGGCCGCCAAGCACAGCCCCGAACTGAAGATCGCCATGGAAACCTGGAAAGAGATCAAGTTCGAATTCGACACCGTGGACAAGCTGGACGTCGCCCACAAATAAGAGTCGGCAGTCATCAGAAGCCGGTTGGCAGCAAGAACGGGGTTCTTCTGCCAACTGCCAACTGCCAACTGAGCACTTTCCTGAAAGGAAACAAAATGTCTGATGTGATGGATTACAAAAGCCGCCTGAGCGATCCCGCCAGCCGCAAGTTCGAGACCTTCTCCTACCTGCCCGCCATGAAGGCCGAGGACATCCGCAAGCAGGTGGAGTACCTGGTGAAGAAGGGCTGGAACCCGGCCATCGAGCACACCGAGCCCGAGCACCTGATGGACTCCTACTGGTACATGTGGAAGCTGCCGATGTTCGGCGAGACCGACATCGATCGCATCCTGGCCGAGGCCGAGGCCTGTCACAAGGCCAACCCGAACAACCACGTTCGCCTGGTCGGTTATGACAACTTCGCCCAGAGCCAGGGCGCTGCCATGGTGATCTACCGCGGCAAGACCGTTTAATTACGCGGCACGGGTAAAACCCTAAAAAAGCCCCCGTCGCCGCGAGGCACGGGGGTTTTTGTTTGCCCGCCAAGCGTAAGGCTACATACGCTTGGCGGACGAATAAGACCTGCAAGAGGACAAGACATGAGCAACATCATCGATCAGTACCGCATCACCCAAGAGCCCTATTACCGTCCCGTCGCCGACGAGGTGGAACTGTTCGAGGCCGCCTACTCCGTGCGCATGCCCATGATGCTCAAGGGGCCCACCGGCTGCGGCAAGACCCGCTTCGTCGAATACATGGCGCACAAGCTGAACAAGCCGCTGATCACCGTGGCCTGTAACGAGGACATGACCGCGAGCGACCTGGTCGGCCGCTTCCTGCTTTCGGCCTCCGGCACCCAGTGGCAGGACGGTCCCCTGGCCATCGGCGCCCGCCACGGCGCCATCGTTTACCTCGACGAGGTGGTCGAGGCCCGGCAGGACACCACCGTGGTCATCCACCCGCTGACCGACAACCGCCGGGTGCTGCCGCTGGAGAAGAAGGGCGAGCTGGTGCACGCCCACCCGGATTTCCAAATCGTCATCTCCTACAACCCCGGCTATCAGTCGCTGATGAAGGACCTCAAGCAGTCGACCAAGCAGCGCTTCGGCGGCCTCGACTTCACCTATCCCGAGCACGGCATCGAGACCGAGATCGTCGCCCACGAGGCGGGCATCCCGGCCGAGGTGGCCGGCAAGCTGGTGTCGATCGCCGAGCGTTCGCGCAACCTCAAGGGCCACGGCCTGGACGAGGGCCTGTCGACCCGGATGCTGATCTACGCCGGCAGCCTGATCGCCAAGGGCGTCGATGCCAAGGCCGCCTGCCGCGTCGCCCTGGTCCGTCCGATCACCGACGACCCGGACATGCGCGACGCCCTGGATGCCGCCGTGACCACCTTCTTCTGAGCGGGCGCAGGATGATCCGCAAGAACCCCAACGGCGACCTGCCGCAGATCGACGAATCGGCCTATGTCGATTTCACCGCCATCGTCTGCGGCAAGGTGATCGTCGGCCCCAACGTCTTCATCGGCCCCTATGCCGTGATCCGCGCCGACGAGACCAAGGCCGACGGCACGCTGGAGCCGATCGTGATCGGCGCCAACTCCAACATCCAGGACGGCGTGGTGATCCATTCCAAGTCGGGCGGCAAGGTGGTGATCGGCGAATACACCTCGATTGCCCATCGCTCGATCATCCATGGCCCCTGCGAGGTGGGTAACCGGGTCTTCGTCGGCTTCAACTCGGTGCTGTTCAATTGCGTCGTGGGCGACGATGCGGTGATCCGCCACAACTCGGTGGTGGAGGGCTGCCATGTGCCGGCCAAGTTCCATATCCCGTCGACCACGACCATCCACTCCGACACCGACCTGAGCGGCATCGAGCAGGTGACGCCCGATTTCTCCAGTTTTTCCGAGGACGTGGCCCGGACCAACATCTCGCTGGTGCAGGGCTACAAGAAGCTGCACAACGAGTTCTAGGGCACGCCTCGCAAAAGGATAGAGTGAGATGTCCATCAATCTAGACGACTACGCCGAACTGCTGGAAGACCTGTCCGAACACAGCCGGGCTGCGCTGGACGCCAACTGGCACGAGGCGACCAAGGTGTTCAGCCCGCGCGGCCTGGACAACTATCTGAAGGGCGTGTCGGCCATCCGCGGCCTGGGCCGCGGCGATTCCCTGGTCGAGACCTGGATCGAGGAAGCGCCCCAGGTGGCCAAGGAGGTGGGCGAGGACGTGGTGGCCGACCTGGCCACCTCGGCGCTGATGCTGGCCTCCAAGACCTCGGGCGCGGTGATCGAGCTGCTGCTGGCCACGGCGCCGACCGCGGCCAATCGCCTGGGCGACGGCCAGCTCTTCCTCAATTACCTGCAGTTCATCAACACCCTGATCGCCCAGGCGCCGCGCGGCGTGCGGCCGATGCTGGACAAGCTGGAGGTGCTGTTCCAGAACCTGACCCTGGGCGGCCTGCGCCGCTGGGCGCTGTGGGGCGCCCATGCCCACCGCACCAACTACGAGGAGCAGATCAAGTATTTCGGCCTGGAGACCAAGGAGTCTCTGGCCATGCTGCAGAAGGAGCGCAAGGGCACCCTGCTGGTCGACGTCCAGCGCCGGATCAACATGTACCTGCGCGCATTGTGGGCGCGCGACTTCTTCATGCGGCCGACCTCGGGCGACTTCGAGTCGCGCGAGGGTTACCGGCCCTATATCGAGGACTACCTGCTGCACCTGCCCGATGCCTACGACGATTTCAAGATCGAGGGCCAGGAGCCGGTGTCCGGCCTGGAGCTGTATCGCGCCACTGCCGCCCATTGTGCTGCGCACGTGGTCGAGACCAAGACGCCGATTTCGGCCGAGGCGCTGAATCCGATGCAGATGGCGGTGATCTCGGTGATCGAGGACGCCCGGGTCGAGACCCTGTCGATCCGCCGCTTCCCCGGCCTCAAGCAGTTGTGGAGCCGCCTGCACACGGCGACGCCGGCGATGAACGCCACGGTCGGCGACTACCTCAACCGCCTGGCCCGCGCCCTGCTGGACGAGACCTATGTCGACGACGATCCCTGGGTCAATGAGGGCCGCGCCTTGTTCGCCGCCGCCCAGGACAGGCTGGACAGCAACGCCACCTCCTGGGAGATCGGCGTGCAGCTGGCACACAGCCTGACCGAGAAGCGGATCGCCTTCAATCCGCGCACCGATCTGCTCACCGCGCCCTACCGAGACGACAATCGCTATTTCTGGGCCTTCGAGGAATTCGATTTCGAGAAGGCGGCCAGCGCCGGCTACGAGTCGGTCAAGCAGGTGCGCAAGTACGTCAACGTGATGGAGATGGCGAACGAGATCGACGTCGAGACCGCCGGCGACGACGCCCAGGAGATCTGGGTGCTGGGTACCGAGTTGTTCCCCTACGAGAACATCGGCGACGAGAGCGGCGGCAAGTCGTTCAATGAGCTGGAGGGCAAGGAGCCCATATCCGATCCCTTCCACTACTCGGAGTGGGACTACCAGATTCAGCTCGAGCGTCCGGCCTGGGCCACGGTGCTGGAGAAGCGGGGCAAGTCCGGCGATCTGCAGCTGATCAACGACATCGCCGCCCAGTACAAGCGCGAGATCCATCGCATGAAGTTCCTGCTCGACGCCATGCAGCCGCAGGGCGTGCAGCGCATCCGCAAGCTGGAGGACGGCGACGAGATCGACATCAATGCGGCGATCGCCAGCTTCACCGATATCCGTCTGGGCAACCAGCCGGATCCGCGGATCATGATGCGCTCGGTGCGCAAGACCCGCGACTTCTCCATCCTGGTTCTGCTTGACCTGTCCGAGTCGACCAACGAGATGGTGCAGGGCCAGGACTACTCGGTGCTCGACCTGACCCGGCGCGCCTGCGTGCTGCTGTCGGACGCCATCGCCAAGGTGGGCGATCCTTTCGCCATCCACGGTTTCTGCTCCGACGGCCGGCACAACGTCGAGTACTACCGGTTCAAGGACTTCGACCAGCACTGGGACGAGGCGCCCAAGGCCAAGCTCGCCGGCATGACCGGCCAGCTCTCCACCCGCATGGGCGCGGCCATCCGCCACGCCGGCCATTACCTGAAATTGCAGCGTTCGGCCAAGAAGCTGCTCATCGTCATCACCGACGGCGAGCCGGCCGACATCGACGTGCGCGACCCGCAATATCTGCGCTACGACACCAAGAAGGCGGTGGAGGAGGTGGCCAAGCACGGCGTGACCACCTACTGCATGAGCCTGGACCCGCGCGCCGACAACTACGTCAGCCGCATCTTCGGTCAGAAGAACTACATGGTGGTCGACCACGTCGAGCGTCTGCCGGAAAAACTGCCGCTCCTCTATGCCGGCTTGACCCGCTAACGCATGAGTATGGTAGGTGGTGGCCAGGACGAAGGGCGGCAGTTTTCGGCGCAGGCTAACATCGGCCATGCCGATGTTAAGCGAAGCGGCCGCAGCCAAAAGCCCCTGCTCCTCTACGCAGGTTTAACCCGCTGATGCACGGGACCCATAGTGCTACTTGATTTACCCTCTCCCAACGGGAGAGGGTGGCGAAGCCGGGTGAGGGAATGGGCGCCCTGTCGGGCGCCCTCTTTCTCACCCTGTCCTCCGATAAGCCTCCATCCTTCGGTATCCCGGTGGGAAAGGGTCAAATACATTTGTTTCGGATCAATTAAGCGAAGCGGCCGCAGCCCAAAGCCGGCTTGCCCCTATGCCGGGCTGATCCCCTGACCGCGCATCCTGTGGTCTAATGTCGGCCCTGGCGCGGACGGGGAATCCCGCCCGCGCCGGTGAAAGACCCATCAAGGACAAAACGAGTCGATCATGGACAAGAGTTACGTTGGCTTCAACAACGACAAGCACGGCATGACCCAATTGGGCCGCATCGTGCTGGATGCCTGGCTGTTCGGCTTTCTGCCGGAGACCGAGGACTGCACCGGCTGGGACATGGGCCGCATGCAGGCCCTGATGGACCGGGTGGAGAAGGAGTGGGACAAGTACGGCAGCCTGCCCAGCCGCCTGCCCGACGACCTGCGTCAGCGCCATAAGGAGTTGTACGAGAAGGCAATGGCAATAGCACGGGTCAAGGGCTGGAATCCGGAATTGGGCGAAGACGACTGACGGAGGTGGCCATGTTGCAACTGTTTGAGCGGTTCTTCGAAAAGACCCTGTGGAGCGGCCGCTTCGTCGTGGTCGTCGCCGTGGTGGCGAGCATGGCGGCGGCCACGGCCATCTTCTACATGGCCACGGTCGACGTGGTCTACCTGGTCGGTCACATGCTGCATTACGCCGATCCGAGCTTGACCGCCGATGCCCGCAAGGCCGTCCACGACGAGACCATCACCCACGTGGTCGAGGTGGTGGACGGCTACCTGCTGGCCACCTTCATGCTGATCTTCGCCTTGGGCATGTACGAGCTGTTCGTCAGCGACATCGACGAGGCGCGCGGCAGCAAGACTTCGAGCAAGATCCTGGTGATCGAGAGCCTGGACGACCTGAAGGCCCGCCTGGCCAAGGTGATCCTGATGATCCTGATCGTCACCCTGTTCGAGGAGGCGCTGAAGATGCACCTCGACACCACGCTGGACCTGCTCTATCTGGGCGGCGGCATCGCCCTGGTCGGCCTGGCCCTCTACCTCACGCACAAGTCCGAATCCCACGGCAAAGAGGCCGAAGAGGCCCCGCCGCATTGACCTGGCGGCGCCCCTCGAGGGGTGCCGCCAGCATCATCCTCCTGCGGTCTTCTTTCTGTTGCCGCGCCTGGCCGGTGCCGTCGGCAGGTGCGGCTGCACTTCGCGCCAGTAGCGCGCGCCGTCCTGCAGCAGGAAATCCAGGAACCGGCGCGCGGTGTTGGACAGCTTCTTGCCCTTCAGGTGCACGGCATACCATTGCCGGACCAGCGGGAAATGTTCGACATCCAAGACGGCGATCAAGCCGGATTCCAGCTCCAGTCGCAGATTGTGCAAGGAGAGTACGGAGATGCCCATGCCGGCCATGACCGCCTGCTTGATCGCCTCGCTGCTGCCCAGTTCCATGTAGATGTTGGCGCTCAGGCCGTGCTCGGCGAATAGCCGGCTGCGGGCCGCGCGCGTGCCCGAGCCCGGCTCGCGCGAGAGGAAGCGCTCTTCGGCGATGCGCGCCAGGGGGATGTTCTTCTGGCCGACCAGGGGATGGTCCGGCGGGGCCACCACCACCAGCGGGTTGTCGAGGAAGTATTGCGCCTCGAGCCCGGCGTTCTCGGGCAGGGTGCCCATGATCACCAGATCGTCCAGGTTGTTCTCCAGGCGCTCCAATACCCGTGCCTGGTTGGTGATGGTGAGCCTGGGTTCCACGTCAGGGTAGTCGCGCAGAAACACGCCGAGCAGGTGCGGCATGAAGTATTTGGCGGTGGTGATCGCGGCCAGGTTCAGCGGGCCTTTCACGCCGGCCTCCATGCCGATCATGTCTTCGTTCAAGACGCGCAGCCGTTCCAGCACATCGCAGCAGGCCTCGAACAATTCGCGCCCGGCCTCGGTCAGGAACAGACGCTTGCCCATCTGCTCGACCAGCGGCATGCCCACGCTTTCTTCCAGTCGCTTGATCTGAATCGAGACTGCCGGCTGGGTCAGGTGAAGCTCCTCCGCCACGCGGGTATAGCTCAAGTGCGTGCCCAGGCTGCGGAACAGGCGCAGCTGGTGCAGGGTGACATTGCGCAGTCTCATTCATTAACTCCGGTTAATTAAAACTATTTTAACAATTAACTGTAGTTCAGGTCCTCTCCTCCCTATATTCGCAATCGTCATCGGCACACATGTCGCAAGGCGTCAGCGGCCATGCACGCAGCGAATCGAGAGCCGAGGCACGGTTTTCGCAGTGCGTGGCTGGGCCTGAAGAGGGGCCGGGCAGCGCCCGGCGGGTGAACAAATTGTTGGAACAAGAGGAAGCGTATGCCTGAACAGACTGCAGCAACGGGAGCGGCCAGCCTGGCCGGCCTCAGCGGTA
The DNA here is from genome assembly GCF_003967275.1 of Sulfuritortus calidifontis. Taxonomy (NCBI): domain Bacteria; kingdom Pseudomonadati; phylum Pseudomonadota; class Betaproteobacteria; order Nitrosomonadales; family Thiobacillaceae; genus Sulfuritortus; species Sulfuritortus calidifontis. Next base: position 2,160,868 of record NZ_AP018721.1, on the reverse strand, counting down.
ACGAACTCGCGCGCGCCCGTCGGGCCATGTTGTCGCAAGGCGGCAAGAAGGGATTGGGCATGCTGGCCAAGCCCGGCCGGACCCGGCCCCAGGCAGCGGTCGCGACGCCGGTGCCGGCTGCCGAGCCGGCACCGGAACCCCGTGCCGAGCCGATGATGGCGGCTGCCGCCGGGACGGAAGGCGGCGAATCGCCGATCGCCGAGGAAATCATCGAGACCTTGTGCACCGTGGTCGAGGAGAATCCGGCGGCGCTGGGCGACGATGCCAGCAGCGTGCGCCAGCTCTGCCGCGATCGCCGGCGTTTGCTGTCGACCCAGGGCAAGTCCGCATTGCCGGCCAAGAACGGTTCGGCTGCCAGCGGCGCCCGTTCCTCGGCTCGACAGGCTGGCGAGGTGTCCGGCCGCGACAAGGCGCGCCAGCGCCGGATCGAGATGAGCCAGAAGGGGCGGGGCGATGCCCCGGCGCTCCGGCCCAGCGGCCGGGTGCGGCCGCAGGCCGGCGAGGCGCCGGCCAAGGTCGAGGTCGGCACCACCCTGTCCGGTCAGGCCGTGACCGGTACCCAGGTCGAGCGCAGCGTGCGCGTTACCGGCAGCGAGTCCGGCAGTTGCCGCGCCATCACCGGCACCGAGTACATCGGCAGCGAGCAGTTCGAGACCTTCTGCGCCAGCCGGCCGGCCCCGGCCGCGGCCAAGGTCGGCATGAGCGCGACCAGTCGCGGCCAGTGGGTCAGCGGCACCGAGGTGGGCCGTTCGTCCCGCGTGACCGGCGGCGAGGCCGGCACCTGCAAGCCGGTGACCGGCACCGAATACCTGGGCAGCGAGGATTTCGCCAGCTTCTGCGAAGGCAAGCGCCTGCAATCCCGGCCGGAGAAGGCGGGCGTCGGCGCCACCGAGCGCAAGGGCATCGCCATCACCGGCAGCGACGAGGCCCGGCCGCGCCCGGTGACCGGCAACGAGCCGGGCGCCAAGCGTGCCATCACCGGTTCGCAATACGCCGACGCCGGCGTGTCGCGGCTGACCATCAACGGCCCGAGCAAGGTCGCGCTGACCCATACCCTGGCCGGCCGGCCGGTCTCGGGCACCGAGGTCGGGCGCTCGGTCAAGGTGACCGGCGACGAGGCCGGCGCCTGCCGCAGCATCTCCGGTACCGAATACCTGTCGAACGAGCAGTTCCAGTCGATCTGTCACACGCGGCCGGAGCCGGCCGCGGCCAAGGTGGGCGAGGATGCGAGCCGGGGTGGCCAGCGCATCACCGGCAACCTGGTTGACCGCAGTGAGAAGGTGACCGGCAACGAGCCCGGCTCCTGCCAGCGTGTGACCGGCTCGCAGTATGCCCAGGGGGCACTGTGTGGCGGCGCGCCGGAAAAGGCGGCGCTCATGCACACGCTGGCCGGGCGTGCCCTGACCGGCACGGCGATGGCGCGCGGCCCAAAGCTTACCGGTGACGAGCACGGGGGGTGCCAGCCCGTCACCGGGACCGAGTATTACGGTCAGGAGCAGTACAGCGAGTACTGCCCGGGCACCCCGCAACCCGCCGCGGCCAAGGTCGGCATCAGCCAGACCGGGCACGGCCTGGCCGTGTCGGGCGCGATGCTGGGCCGTTCCGGGCGCGTGACCGGCGCCGAACCCGGCAGCGGGCTGGCCATCAGCGGCACGCCTTATGTCGGGCAGGAGCAGATCGAGCAGGGCTGCGGCTGTGGCTGCGATGAGGCCGGGCAAGCGGCTGCCGAGGCGCGTACTGTCATGGCCCCGCGCTATCGGGCACCGGGCGCCCGTGCCATGGCCATGGCCATGCGTCCGGCGGCAGCGCGTCCCGAGTCGTTCAGCATCAGCTCGCCGGCGGCTGAGGCGCGCGGCCGCATCACCGGCAGCGGCTATGGCAGCGCCGGCCGCATCACCGGCCCGGTCAACATGGCCGCCGGCCTCGTGTCCGGCACGCCGGAATTCCGTTACCGGGACGAGATGGGCCGCATCGAAGTCATGCCACCGGCATCCCGGCAGGAGGCCGCGCCGGCCCAGCGCATCACCGGCGAAGGACGCGAGGACGGCATCCGCATCACCGGCGACGACTGGGCGCGTAGCGGCCGGGTGACCGGCACCGAGGGCCACTGGGCCCAGGGGCGCAACCTCACCCTGCGCGGCGAGGTGCGCAGCATGAGCGCCGGCGCATGGGCGAACAAGGATCGCGAGCGTCCCGAGGTGCCGCTGGCCAGGGTCACGGGCAGCAGCGGCAATGCCGGCAAGGGTGCCTTGATCACCGTCTCCGGCGGTGCCCGGGGCTGAGCGAGGGGCTGCGATGAACACCCGTAACGCCTATGCCCTTCGCGCCCGCGCCGCCCAGCGCGGCCGGCCGCCGCTCGGCAACGTGCCCTACGGTTTGGGCACGCCGGCCGGGGCGCTGCCAGCGCGCCCTGCGGCCGAACCGGGCGGCGACCTGGCCGGGCGGCCGTGCCGGCACCCGCTGGCCGATCGCCGGACCAACGCCCGGCTCGCCCACTGCGAGGATTCGGTCAAGGGCCGGTTCGAGGCCATCGCGCCGACGCTCAAGGCGATCTCGGCGCTGCAGCACCTGGACGATTTCGCCGGCCGGGCGCAGGCCCTGGCCCGGCAACAGCTGGGCTACGAGCTGCCTCAGGGCATCCTCGACGATGCCTGGGTGGCCGGGCTCGACCTCAAGGCCTTGTATGCCCATTGCGCCTTCTCGGCGCTGAAGGCCTCGGCCGCGCAATTCGCCGACGACCTGAAGAATCAGCTGGAGCAGTTGCAGGATGCGCGCAACTTCTTCCTCGACTGCGGCTTTCACGCCATCGACATCAGTCCCTGCGCCGATGGCCGTCTGAAGGGCTTGTCGCGCTATATCCTGCGCCTGCCGCTGACCTCGTTCAGTTGGCGCAAGGCCTACGCCGGCGCCCTGTTCGACGTCGAGACCGACGTGCGCCACTGGGTGAGCACCGAGCTGCGCCGCTTCCGCGAGGGCGTGCCGACCACGGCCGCTGCCGGCAGCCGCTATCTCAAGGTTGCGGTCTATCACACCAGTTCGTCCAACCCTTGTCATGAAGGTTGTGCCGCCCATGGCAGCAACGAGCACAAGGCGATCGAGGCGGCCCTGGAGCGTCTGGTCCAGTTCCGCCAGGCGATCGAGAACGCCTTCTGCTGCGGCGCCAGCACCGACATCCTGCTGATCGGCGTCGACACCGACACCGATGCGATCAAGGTGCACGTGCCGGATGCCAGGGGCGAGCTGTCGGCACACCGCTATGTCGAGGCCATGGCGCTTTATCGCGAGACGGCGCGGCTGTCGGCCGACAGTGCGCGGCTGGCGGTGTACGAGGCGATCAGCCGGGCCAGCGCCGCCAGCGGCTGGGGCACCGGCCAGGGCGAGCCGCACGAAGGCATGCGCCGGCTGATCGCCCACCTGCTGATCAACAACTTCTCGCAGATCGAGTACGTGGCCGAGCTCTACGGCGAACGCTATCCCGACATCGGCCATGCCGAGCGGTTCATCAGCGTCGGCGACGGTTTCGAGGAGGTGCAGATGCGCAATGTCGCCTACTACGCCCACCTGCACACCCTGGAAGAGGGGGCGGCGGACATGGACGTCGGCATCAAGATCTTCAAGGGCCTGAACGTCAAGCACGGCCTGCCGATTCCGGTCGCCATCCATTACCGCTACGACGCCAGGGTGCCCGGCTCGCGCGAGCGGGCCGCGGCCAAGGCGCGCCGCGTGCGCGACGCGATTCGCGCGCGCTATCCAGAACTCGCCGCCCAGGGATTTTTGGCCTGCCACCTGTCGGTGCAGGACCAGCCCACCGGCAGCCCGATCGAAACCGTGGAGGCTTGAATCGTGAAGATCATGCAAGTGGAAAAGACCCTGGTCTCGACCAACCGCATCGCCGATCTCGGCCACCGGCCGCTCCTGGTGGTGCGCGAAAAGGCGGGCGGTGCGCGTCAGGTGGCGGTGGATGCCATCGGCTGCATCCCGGGCGACTGGGTGATCTGCGTCGGCTCCTCGGCCGCGCGCGAGGCGGCGGGCAGCAAGGAGTATCCGTCCGATCTGACCATCGTCGGCATCATCGACCACTGGGCCGGAGACTGACATGGAAATCATGCGCGTCGAGGACGATCTGGTCGCCACCCGCCGGGTGGGCGGGCTGAAGAACATGTCTCTGCGCGTGCTGGCCGACGCCAAGGGCAACCGCAGCGTCGCCTGCGATCCGGTGGGCGTGCCGCCGGGCAAATGGGTTTTCACCGTGAGCGGTTCGGCCGCACGGTATGCGGCCGGCGATCCCAAGGTCCTCACCGACCTGACGATCGCCGGGATTATTGACCATTGGGACCCTGAGGCCTGACCGCCGCAGGGAGGGTGCAACGATTTTTGCAGTTCGTTTTTTAACCTGAAGGAGAAATGAAATGGCTGAAGTGACTGGTATTGCCCTGGGCATGATCGAAACGCGCGGTCTGGTTCCCGCCATCGAGGCGGCGGACGCGATGACCAAGGCGGCTGAGGTGCGGCTGATCGGCCGCCAATTCGTCGGCGGCGGCTACGTCACCGTTCTGGTGCGCGGCGAGACCGGCGCGGTGAACGCCGCGGTGCGCGCCGGGGCCGACGCCTGCGAGCGCGTGGGTGACGGCCTGGTCGCTGCCCACATCATCGCCCGCGTCCACTCCGAGGTCGAGGGCATCCTGCCCAAGGCCGGTGAGGCCTGAGCGGTCGAAGCAACCACTTGATTGACTTGAAGGAGAAATGAAATGGCTGAAGTGACTGGTATTGCCCTGGGCATGATCGAAACGCGCGGTCTGGTTCCCGCCATCGAGGCGGCGGACGCGATGACCAAGGCGGCCGAGGTGCGCCTGGTCGGCCGCCAATTCGTCGGCGGTGGCTACGTCACCGTTATGGTGCGCGGCGAGACCGGCGCGGTGAACGCGGCGGTGCGCGCCGGGGCCGACGCCTGCGAGCGCGTGGGTGACGGCCTGGTCGCTGCCCACATCATCGCCCGCGTCCACTCCGAGGTCGAAGGCATCCTGCCCAAGGCCCCCGGTGCTTGATTGAGCTGAAAGCAGCGCGGCGGTTGAGTTGGGGCTGAACCGCCCCGCTGAAGTGATCGACGATTTGGCAAGGAGTGAAGAAATGGCAGCAACACACGGTATCGCATTGGGCATGATCGAAACGCGCGGTCTGGTTCCCGCCATCGAGGCGGCGGACGCGATGACCAAGGCGGCCGAGGTGCGCCTGGTCGGCCGCGAATTCGTCGGCGGTGGCTACGTCACCGTTATGGTGCGCGGCGAGACCGGCGCGGTGAACGCGGCGGTGCGCGCCGGGGCCGACGCCTGCGAGCGCGTGGGTGACGGCCTGGTCGCTGCCCACATCATCGCCCGCGTCCACGGCGAGGTCGAGAACGTTCTGCCCAGCCGCCCGACCTCGGCCGGTGGCGGCCGCGACGGCGAGATCACCCCCGACCGGAGCTGAGGGAGGCAGGGATGCGGATCGATCCCCGGGTGGCGGGTTTTCTGTCGCAGGCCCTCAGCCACGAGATGTCGGTGGTGCAGCAGTACCTCACCCAGGCCAGCCTGTGTGACTGCTGGGGGCTGGGGGAGCAGTGCGCCTATTTCCGGCGCGAGGCGGGCGAAGAGCTGGAGCATGCGGGGCAGATCATCCGCCACATGCTCCTGCTCGGGCTGGCGCCCAACGCCACCCGTCTGGCGCCGGTGCGGCCGGGCCGCGACCTGGCCGAGATGCTGGCGCTCGATCGGCAATTGGAGCTGGAGGCCGTGCGGCTCTACGACGATGCCCTGCGCTACAGCCAACGTGGCCGCGATGGGGCGTCGAGTCAGCTGTTCGCCGCCTTGCTGGCGGACGAGCAGCACCATCTGGCCGAGCTGGACCGCCTGCTGGCCGAGCTTGCAGAGAAGGAGAAGCACCATGGCTGAACCGCCCAGCACCTGGCAGGTGCAGCAGCGCCCGCCGTTGATGACCCGCCGCTACGAGTTCGCGTCCTACGCGGAGACGCGCAAGTTTCTTGATGACCTGGCGGTCTTGTCCGAGCGCACGGGCTATTTCCCCGACCTGAACTTCGGCAAGACCCACGTCAACGTCAGCGTGGCGCCGCGCGAGGAAACCCTGGGCGAGACCGAATACGGCTTCACCGCCCAGGTCGATGCCTTGGCCGACAAGGCCAGGGGTTGAGGCGGCCCGGCGTGGCACGGCAACGCATCGCCCTGGCCAGCCTCAAGGGCGGCTGCGGCAAGACCACCCTGGCGATCAATCTGGCCGCGGGCCTGGCCCGGTCCGACGACGTCGGCCTGGTCGATGCCGATCCGCAGGGGACATTGAGCCACTGGGTGGATTGGTCGGGCGACGCCGCGCTGCCCCGGGTGATCGCCGGTGGCGACGATCCGCTCCAGGCCCTGTCACAAGCGGCCCGCCGGCATGGTCGCGTCGTGGTCGATTGCCCGCCCTCGCTCGACATGGGTGTCACCGGCCGGATTCTGGAGAAGGTGGATCTGGTGCTGATCCCGGTGTTGCCGTCGCCGCTCGATCTCTGGGCCGGCGCCGGCACGGTGGAGGCGGTCGAGCGGGCCAGGCGGCGCAATCCAGCTCTGCGCGCCTGGCTGGTGCTCAACCAGGTGGAACCGGCCAGCGCTTTGTCCAGGGCGATGTCCGAAGCCCTGGCCAGCCTGGAAATTCCAACCCTGCCGTGCATGGTCAGGCGCCGCGCGGCGTTCAGGCTGGCGGCCGTGGAAGGCGTGAGCGTTTTTCAACTCGGTGCCCGTGGCCGCGAGGCGGCGCGGGAGATCGATCGGATTATCGAAGAGGCATTGCAGACATGAGCAAACTCGAAGACAAACTCAAGGCCAGTCTCAAACCCGCTGCGCGCAAGGGCATGCCTGCCACGGCGGCGGCCAAGGTGCCCGCCAGGTCGACAACCCAGGCGCCGCTGGCCAAACCCGTTCCGGCCGGCAGCCATCGGCGTGAGCCGGAGTTGAATGATGCCAACCAGGCGCTGCACCCGCGGCGAATCTGGCCCGACTGAACGGCGGCGACGGTGGCTGACGATGCCCTTTTTCCTCTCCGCGCGTTTGTGATGAATCCGGCAGACGCTCGCATTTCCTGCCTTGCCAGGCTGGCCAAGGCGCCCTGGGCCGAGATCTGCTTCGGCGATGATCCCATGCCCTTGCTGATTTTGTTCATGGCCGGCAGCCTCTTGTTCTATCCCCTGATGCGCGAGATCTGGCCACTGATCGTGCTGGCGTTGCTGCTGGCGATTCCCCTGCGCGCCTGGGCCTGGTGCCGGGAGCAGGCGCAAAAACCGACGGAGGGTCAAACGCAATGAGCTTCGAACCTGTGGTGCTGTTCTTCGTGCTCGGGGTGGCGGCCGGCCTGCTGCGTTCCGACCTCAAGATTCCGGGCAGCATCTACGACGCCCTGTCCATCTATCTGCTTATCGCCATCGGCCTGAAGGGCGGGGTCAAGCTCGCCGAGCATCCCATGGCTGAGGTCTTGGCGAGCGGGGCGCTGATTGTCGCCGCCGGTGCCCTCATCCCGCTCGTCGCTTTTCCTATCCTGCGCTACCTGGGCCGCCTGTCGCGCGCCGATTCCGCCTCCATCGCGGCCCACTACGGTTCGGTCAGCGTGGTGACCTTCTCCGTGGGGGTGACCTTCCTGGCCCAGGAACTGCAGTCCTATGAGAGCTACATGATCGTTTTCCTGGTGCTGCTCGAGATGCCAGCCCTGGTCATCGGGGTGATGCTGGCGCGCTCCGGCCAGGGGCCGGTGCGCTGGGGCCGGCTGCTGCATGAGGTGTTCTTCGGCAAGAGCATCTACCTGCTCACCGGCGCCCTGGTCATTGGCTATATCGCCGGTCCGCAGGGCATCCAGCCCCTGGACAAATTGTTCTTCGATCTGTTCAAGGGCGTGCTTGCGCTGTTCCTGCTGGAGATGGGCCTGGTCGCGGCCGGCCGGGTGGCCGAGTTTCGCACCTACGGCCCCTTCCTGATCGGGTTCGCGTTGCTCATGCCGCTGTTCGCCGGCCTGCTCGGCGCCTTTACCGGTACCCTGCTGGGGCTGTCGGTCGGCGGCACCATGCTCCTGTCCACCCTGTACGCGAGCGCCTCCTATATCGCCGCACCGGCGGCCATGCGCATCGCCGTGCCCGAGGCGAACCCGGCGCTGTCCATCGGCGCCTCGCTCGGGGTGACCTTCCCATTCAATCTCTTCATCGGTATTCCGGTGTATTACTGGATGGCGCAAACCCTGCATCGAATCGGAGCCTGACCCATGAATGCCATAGCCCAGCGACTGCTCACCATCGTCTGCGAATCCGTGCTGGAGCCCTTCCTCGAGGAGGAATTGCCCAAGCTTGGCGTGCACGGTTACACCATCACCGACGCCCGCGGCCTCGGCAGCCATGGCCGGCGCAGCGGGGCCTGGCGCAAGGAGGGCAATATCCGCGTCGAAATACTCTGCGACGAGGCCCTGGCCGAGGTCATCGTCACCCATCTGCGTGCCGAGTATGAGCGCGACTACGGTCTGCTCATCTTCTCCGCGCCGGTCCAGGTGCACAGCGCCTGAGAACCCGATGGGTCAACCGTTAACAGCCGAGGCGTCAACCTCATTTCGCCCCACTTGCTGGGGCGTTTTTTTATCGGCCGTCGATCTGGCCCGGGCCTTGTGGCGGTGGCGCCCCTCGATGCGCCAAAGTGGCTGGGTGCGTGACCGCCTGGGCTGCCCGGCGCACGCCTTTGCCGGCTAGTTGCCGGTCAATTCCAGCGCCCGGGTGTGCCAGTTGAGCACGGTGGTGCGCAGGTGCATCTTGCGCGCCAGGGCCGGGAATTCGGTCTGGATGACCTGGGCGGTGAATTCGGAGGCGAAGCGTGCCTTCATCTCGGCGCGGGCGCGGTCCATGCCGGCCTCCATGTAGGGGGCGGAGGCGAGCAGCAAAAAACCGTCGTCCGGGATGCGCCCGGTCTGCATGTTGTTGAGGATGATGCTGGCGGCCTTGCGGATCGGGTCGGCCAGGTTGGGACTGTAGGGCCCGATGATCAGCGCCAGGTTGGGGGCATGCAGGAAATCGAAGCCGCGGCCCATGCAGATCATCCATTCCCGGTGCTCGATGTCCAGGGTGCGGTTGAGCTGGCGCACCTGGGCGATGCGCTCCAGGTTGCCTTTGAGCAGCGGCAGCAGGTCCTCGCGCATCTGGGCGGGCATGTCCGGGTAGAGCGAGGCGAGCCAGTGCGGCAGGCTGTCCGCCTTGTCCGGCGACAGTTCGGCCAGATTCAGCCGGCCGCCGTCATTGCCGTGCAGGATGAGGGCGTCCTCGTCGGTCTCGAAGCCACAGACGATGGGATAGACCGTGCTGTGGCGCTGGCCGAATACGTACTCGACCTGCTCCTTGATGGTGTGGGTATGCGCGATGGCCGCCTCGGTGTCGTAATTGAAGCCGGCGCAGCCGCGGTGGGGGTCGCCCTTGGAGAAATGGTAGGTGATCAGCACCAGGATCTGACGGCCGGTGTGCACGATGTCGTTCACGTGATGCGACAGCACCTCGTTCAGGTGCGGCCAGCCCAGATTGAACATGCCACCCAGGTTGCGAAAGGGCTGGATGATGCCGGGCGGGGTGTTGGTTGCCACCGGGATGTTGATCCGGCCGTCCATGCATTTGAGCGCGATGATGTCGGTCGGGTGGATGGCCAGGTAGCGTTTGCGGGCCAGATAGGTGTCCGGGCTGGTGAACTCGGCTGTATAGCGCTGGGCGATTTCGAACAGCCAGTCGATGCGCTCCTGAATAGGCCGGTTATGAATGTCCATCGTGGTTTTCTCCGCGTCTGGATTAAAGATGCCCGAGTCCTGTTAATTGGTCAAACGGCAGGGCAACTCCAGCCGCAGTGATGCCGTAAGCAGGCCCGATGGCCGGGCTAGTCGATGAACAGGCTGTCGCGCGCGGCCTCGGTGATGGTCAGCACGGCCGGGTGGGTGATGCGCCGCTCGCCGGTGATGGCGTAAAAGGCCTCGCGCACCGCCTCGGTGCGGCCCACCTCGCGCACGCCGTATTGCGCCTCGACCTCGCCGGCGAGCACGGCCGGCGCCGGGAAAAAGCCCTGGCCGGCCTGACCGAAGGCCTTCATCAGCGCCGCATCGTCGAACTCGCCGACGATCCTCGGGCTCAGCCGCTCGGCCTCCAGCCACTGTTCCAGCCGGCTGCGCACGGTGGAATCCTCGCCCGGCAGCAGCAGCGGCCTGCCGTTCAGGCAGGCCGGAAACTTGCCGCAACTGCGCGCCAGCCTGGGGGCGGCAAAGAAGGCGATCTCGCTCTCTCCCAGCTTGTGATTGAAGCCGCGCACCCGGATGCCGCTCGGCAGCGGCCGGTCGGCCACCACCATGTCCAGCCGGTGCAGCGCCAGCTCGGCCAGCAGGCGGTCGAGCTTGCCCTCGTGACAGATCAGCCGCACCGGCTCGGGCAGTTGGGTCACCGGGGCCAGCAGGCGGTAGGCGATGTTCTTCGCCACGGCATCCGAGATGCCGACCCGGAAGGGCGGGGCCGGTGCGCCCCGCTGGCGGCCCAGGCTGGCCTTCAGGGCATCGCTCAGGGCGAAGATCTCGTCGGCATAGCTCATCGCCAGGCGGCCGGCCTCGGTCAGCTTCAGGCCGCGGCCGGCCGCCTGGAACAGGGGCGTGCCCAGCGACCCTTCCAGCAGCTTGATCTGGGCGCTGACGGTCTGCGGCGTCAGGTGCAGGCGTTCGGCCGCCGCCGCCACGCTGCCGGTGCGGGCGACCGTCCAGAAATAGTGCAGGTGTTTCAGGTTCATGCTTTATTATTCGATTTAAACGAATATTTAACAATAAATATTCGACTTTTATGAATTGAATCCGGCCCTACAATACCTGTCTGGCAATACGTGGTTTGTCTTTTTGGGAGCATCGCCATGAAGCGTATCGTCCTTTTCCTTGCCACCAACCTGGCCATTGTGCTCATGTTGTCCGTCACCATGCGCCTGCTGGGGGTGGAACCCTATCTCAACGAACAAGGCCTGAACCTGCAGGCCCTGCTCATCTTCGCCGCGGTCATGGGCTTCGGCGGCGCCTTCATCTCGCTGGCCATCTCCAAGTGGACGGCCAAGATGTCGGTCGGCGCCCGGGTGATCGAAACCCCGAGCACCTCGGAGGAGTTCTGGCTGGTGGAGACCGTGCGGCGCCAGGCCCAGGCGGCGGGGATCAGGATGCCCGAGGTGGCCATCTACGATTCGCCCGAGGTCAATGCCTTCGCCACCGGCATGAGCAAGAACAGCTCGCTCATCGCGGTGTCCACCGGCCTTTTGCGCCAGATGACGCGCGAGGAGGCCGAGGCGGTGCTGGGGCACGAGGTCAGCCACGCCGCCAACGGCGACATGGTGACCATGGCCCTGATCCAGGGTGTGGTGAACACCTTCGTCATGTTCCTCTCGCGCGTGATCGGCCATACCGTCGACCGGGTGGTGTTCAAGAACGAGAACGGCCACGGTCCGGCCTTCTTCGTCACCATGATCGTCGCCGAACTGGTGCTCGGTCTGCTCGCCTCGATCATCGTCATGTGGTTCTCGCGCCAGCGCGAGTTCCGGGCCGATGCCGGCGGCGCCCAGCTGGCCGGGCGGCAGCACATGATCGCCGCCCTCCGGCGCCTGGGGGCCATGCACCCGGCGCCGCTGCCGGACAAGATGGCCGCCTTCGGTATCGCCGGGGGCGTGGGCGGGGGCCTGAAGCGCCTGTTCATGACCCACCCGCCGATCGAGGAGCGCATCGCCGCCCTCGAGGCCGCGCGTTGAGCCGGCGCCTCTCCACCTTCGTCGCGTAATCCGCCTCCGGCGGATGTCCGGCGTCCGGGAATGGTTGGCCGACGACCTGGCCGTCCCTCAGGGCGAACCGACCTGCCTGCGGCGCGAGGCAGGCCGGATTGGGTAGCTCCGCCTTAGACGGCCTTGTCAGGAGAGATGGAATGGAAATGATCAGCATTGGTACCCCGCTCATGTGGGCGGGCTTTATCGCCTTCGTCCTGGTCATGCTGGCGCTGGACCTGTTCGTCCTGGGCGGCCGGTGGGCGCACAAGGTGTCGGTCAAGGAAGCAGCGGCCTGGAGCGTGGTCTGGGTGACCCTGGCCTTGGCCTTCAACGGCCTGCTCTGGTGGTGGCTGGATGGCACCCAGGGGCGGGAAGTGGCGAACGCCAAGGCCCTGGAATTCCTCACCGGCTATCTCATCGAGAAATCGCTCTCGGTCGACAACATCTTCGTCTTCCTGATGATCTTCGGCTATTTCGCGGTGCCGGCCGAATACCAGCGCCGGGTGCTGATTTACGGCGTGCTCGGCGCCATCGTCATGCGCGCCGTCATGATCCTGGCCGGCGCCTGGGCGGTCGCCCAGTTCCACTGGGTGATCTATCTGTTCGGCGCCTTTCTGGTCATCACCGGCATCAAGATGCTGGTCTTCGCCGATAAGGAGCCGGACCTGGCCAAGAACCCGGTCCTGCGCTGGATGCGCGGCCATTTGCGTATCACGGACGGGTACCACGAGGAGAAGTTCAGCGTGATGAAGGATGGCGTGCGCTGGTTCACGCCGCTGTTCCTGGTGCTGGTGCTGATCGAGGTGACCGATCTGATCTTCGCGGTGGATTCGATCCCGGCCATCTTCGCCATCACCACCGACCCCTTCATCGTGTTCACCTCCAACATCTTCGCCATCCTGGGTCTGCGGGCGCTGTACTTCCTGCTCGCCGACATCGCCGGCCGCTTCCACCTGCTCAAGTACGGTCTGGCCCTGGTGCTGGTCTTCGTCGGGGTGAAGATGCTGATCGTCGATGTCTACCAGGTGCCGATCGGCATCGCCCTGGGGGTGGTGGCCATCATCATCGCCAGCTCGATCGTGGCCAGTCTGGCCGCCACCCGGCAGGGCCGGGGGCGCTCGGCTTAGGCGCCGGCCGGTCGTTTCGCCTCGAATTTCAGCAACCTGGCTGGACCATCGGGTCTTTGCTTGCCCGACAAGGCCTGCAGCGCCTTGGGGAATTCGACCAGCAGACGGCCCAGATTCTTCTCGCCGTCCGGGTGATAAATCACCAGCTGATAGGGCACGGGCGCGTCGAGCGCGCAGCGCGCCTGCGGCTGGAAGTGTTGCCAGGCGATCTCCACCCAGCTCTTGTATTGGCCATCGAGAAAGACGAATTCCTCGCGGTCGATAATCGCCAGCATCTGCATGCTGCGGATGGGCACGAACACCACGCCCGAAGGGCTGCGGGCGAGCAGGCTGTGGGCCAGGTTGTAAGTGGCCGCGGCCAGGGTTCGGGCTTCGCTGCTGAGCGCCTGGTCGCGATAGACGCTGATTTCCATGGGGTCTCCTGTGTCGGCCCGAGTATAACGGGGCTGCGGGCCGGCAAGCGGCATAGGCCCAGCCGGATCAGGGGCTTTCCGGCGGTGAAATTTCGACCCACGGCTTGCCCGGTTTGTTTCAAAATGCCGGTGGACCCAAACCGCTGAAGGATCTCATCGTGGACAAGTCAGCGCTCTTCCTCGAGCAGTTCGCAAAAAACGCGCCGCTGATCGGCGGCCTGTTCCATGGTCTGGCCCATGAGGAACTGGGCGAGCTGGTCGGTCTGTCGGAAATGGCCGTGTTCGACGGCGGGGCCGAGGTGTTTCGGGAAGGCGATGCGGGCGACACCATGTACGTGGTGATCTCGGGCAAGTTCGCCGTGACCCGGCTGGACGCCCTGGGCAACGAGGTGCGCCTGGCCACGGTCGGCGATGGCGAGGCCTTCGGCGAGATCGTCCTCTTGGAGCATGTCCGGCGCACCGCCACCGTGCGTGCCCTGATCCCCTCGGTGGCTTTGTGCTTCGGCCGGCAGGCGCTGGAGCATCTGCCGGGGCTGACCATGAAGCTCTACCAGAACATGGTCCTCATGCTGGCCCGGCGCCTGCGCCTGACCACCGACGAATTGCTGCTGCAGGAGACCCAGCGGCGGCGCGCCGCAGGCGAGACCGGCCAGGCCGCCGAATCCTGAGAACCTTGGAATAAATTATCGCCATGAAACAGAACGCCGCCTCGCGCCTCGCCCTGTCGATCCTGAGCATCATCGAACACATCGGCCTGACGGTGATCACGGTCGCCACCGTGATCGCCGGCGCGGCCGAGGTCAATGTGATGATCCAGGCCGGCACCGTCACCCTGGCCGACCTGTTGCTGCTGTTTCTCTATCTGGAAATCCTGGCGATGGTCGGGCTGTATTACCGGTCCGGCAAGCTGCCGGTGCGCTTCCCGATTTATATCGCCATCGTCGCCCTGGCCCGCTATCTGGTGCTGGACATGAAGAATCTGGACGAGTGGCGGATGCTGGGGGTCACGACCTCGATCCTGTTGCTCGCCATCGCGGTGCTGGCCATCCGCTACGGCCACGTGCGTTATCCCTACGAAGAACGGGAATAGGCACGTTTCCGGTCAGGCCGGCATGTCCGGCATCAGCGTCATCTTCAGCCGGGCGATCTCGTCCTTGATGGTGAGCTTGCGCTTCTTCAGTCGCTTGAGGCCGAGTTCGTCCGGATAGCCGGTCTGGGTCAGGTGCTCGATGGCCTTGTCCATATCCCGGTGTTCGGTCTCCAGGGCGAGGATGCGGGCGTTGATCTCGGCGATCTCTTCCGGGGTCGGGTCGTTCACTGCGGTCTCCTAACCATTTGGCTTAACTGTAGCCGCGCTGGCCCAGGATGGCCAGCCCCCCCGGGGCCCTTGAGGTATCCTGCGGCAATCGGAAAAACCAAGAAGGACGAGAGGAATGACCCCAAGCGCACACGAACGCCCAGTCCACCCCAGCTTTGGGGAGGCCTTTCGCTACTGGCTCAAACTCGGCTTCATCAGCTTCGGCGGGCCGGCCGGGCAGATTGCCATGATGCACCAGGAACTGGTCGAGAAGCGGCGCTGGATCTCCGAGCACCGCTTCCTGCACGCCCTCAACTACTGCATGCTGCTGCCCGGGCCCGAGGCCCAGCAGCTGGCGATCTACATCGGCTGGCTCCTGCACCGCACCTGGGGCGGCATCGTCGCCGGCACCCTGTTCCTGCTGCCTTCGCTGTTCATCTTGATCGGCCTGACCTGGGTCTACCTCGCCTTCGGCGACGTGCGCTTCGTCCAGGGCGTGTTCGCCGGGATCAAGCCGGCGGTGGTGGCCATCGTCCTGTTCGCCGCCTGGCGCATCGGTGCCCGCGCCTTGAAGAACCGGGTGCTCTTGGCCTTCGCCGCAGCCTCCTTCCTGGCCATCTTCGTCTTCGATGTGCCCTTTCCCTACATCGTGCTGGCGGCGGGCATGGCCGGCTATGTCGGCGGCCGCCTCGATCCGGCCAAGTTCAGGGTGGGTGGCGGCCATGTCGCCTCGGACAAGGATTACGGCCCGGCCCTGATCGACGACGATACGCCGCCGCCGGCCCACGCCCGCTTTCGTGCCGGCCGCCTGGTCATCCTCATCGGCCTCTTCGTCTTCCTCTGGGGCGCGGCCATGCTGTCCTTGCCGGCGGGCACGCTGGCCGACATGGGCGCCTTTTTCACCAAGGCGGCCCTGGTCACCTTCGGCGGCGCCTATGCCGTGCTGCCCTATGTCTACCAGGGCGGGGTCGAGCACTACGGCTGGCTCACCGGGCCGCAGATGATCGATGGCCTGGCCCTGGGCGAGACCACGCCGGGACCGCTGATCATGGTGGTGGCCTTCGTCGGTTTCGTCGGTGGCTGGAGCCACGCCATCTTCGGTCCGGATGCCCTGTTCTGGGCCGGCGCGGCCGGCGCCGCGGTGGCCACCTTCTTCACCTTCCTGCCCGGTTATCTGTTCATCCTGGCCGGCGCGCCGCTGGTCGAGGCGACCCACGGCGACATCAAGTTCGTCGCCCCGCTCACCGGCATCACCGCCGCCGTGGTCGGCGTCATCCTCAACCTGGCGGTGTTCTTCGCCTGGCACGTGTTCTGGCCGCAGGCCACGGCGGCGGCGCCCTTCGCCGGCGCGTTCCAGCCGGCAGCGGTGCTGATCGCGGTGGCGGCCTTCATCGCCCTGTGGAAATATAAGCAGGACATCATGCGGGTGATCGGGGCCTGCGCGGCGGCCGGCCTGCTGCTCACCTATGCCGGCCTGTGACGATCGATTGGAGGAAACGGTGGCGCAAGAGACGAAAGACCTGAATACCCTGCTGGTGCGTCTGTTCATGGCCGTGCCGCTGTTCCACGAGCTGGGCAAGGAAGACCTGCTGGAGCTGATCCCGTTGGCGCAGAAGGTGCCGTTCGAGGCAGGCGACATCGTGTTCAACGAAGGCGACGAGGGCGAGTCGATGTATGTTGCCGTCTCCGGCCGGTTCGAGGTCTATCGCTGGGATGATGCCCAAGAGAAAGTGCCGTTGGCGAAGATCGAGCCGGGCGAGCATTTCGGCGAGATCGCCTTGGTCGAGAACGTCCGTCGCACCGCCACCGTGCGCGCCCTGACGCCGGTCCTGGCCTTGCGCTTCACCCGCAGCGCCCTGGAGCAGCGGCCGGTGCTGGCGATGAAGCTCTACCGCAACATGACCCGCATCCTGGCCAAGCGCCTGCGCAGCACCAACAACGAGGTGATGTGCCAGGCCAAGCGGGCGCGCCAGGCCGAAAAGAAAATCCAGGAATACGAAAAGGAACTGAGCCACTGGGCCGGCAAGCTGGGCGTCTGAGGCCCAGCCTGCCGGCAATGCTCGTCAGTGGGCAGGCGCGACTGCGGCCGCCGGCGGCACGGCCGTCATGTCCTTGTGTGGCATGTGCGGGTGCCAGCCGACCACGGCCAGCATGAAGAAGAAGCCGATCACATAGCCCAGCGCCACGTGCCAGCCGGCCTTGAGCCAGGCGCCGACCGACCGGGCCTCGGGGAACAGGTTGGACAGCGCCACCCCGGCCGAGGAGCCGAACCAGATCATGGAACCGCCAAAGCCCACCGCATAGGCCAGCACGCCCCAGTCGTAGCCGCCCTGGGCCAGCGCCAGGGCGGTGAGCGGGATGTTGTCGAACACCGAGGAGATGAAGCCGAGGCCGAAGGCGGTCTGCCAGGAGGCGTCCGGCAGTTTCTCCACCGGCATCATCGAGGCGCAGACCACCAGCGAGAGCAGGAAGACGCTGCCCTTGAGGGCGTCGGGCAGCAGGCTCCACTCCGGCTTGCGCAAGGGCACGGCGAGCAGAATGGCCACCCAGACCGCGGCGCCCAGGAAGGGGAAGGCGTCGGAGACCTCGGGGAACCGGGTGTTCACGGTGACATTGGTGGCGATGGCCGCGAGCAGGATCCAGGCGACGATGCCGACCCGCACCCAGTCGACCGGGCCGCCGCGCTCGGTGAGGACAATGGGCTGGTAGGCCTGCTGCTGGCGGGCGGCGATCAGGCCGAAGATGAGCAGGGCGCTGGCCGCGGCAACATAGGCGGGCAGCACACTGAGCGGGTTCACGCCGTCGATCCACATCATGGTCGTGGTGGTGTCGCCCACCACCGAGCCGGCGCCGCCGGCATTGGAGGCGGCGACGATGGCGGCGAGATAGCCGATGTGCACCCGACGGCGGAAGACGTGGGCGGCGACGGTGCCGCCGATCAAGGCCGCGGCGATGTTGTCGAGGAAGGACGACAGCACGAAGACCATCACCAAGAGGACGAAGGCACCCTTCCAGCCGTCCGGCAAAAAGCGTGGCAGGGCGTGCGGCACGCCGCTGTCCTCGAACTGGCGGGCGAGCAGGGCAAAGCCCAAGAGCAGACCGAGCAGGTTGGAGAGCACCACCCACTCGTGCTGCATGTGGGCGAGCCAGCCCGCCAGCCCGGTGCCCTCGTGAAAGCCGGTGAAGCCGATCTTGTAGAGCGAGATCACGATAAGGCCGGTCAGCGCCACCCGCAGGGTGTGGTGGTGGAACAGGGCGACGCCGAGCAGGGTGGCGGCGAACAGGATGAAATCGACCGGGATGCCCAACACGGCGGGGCCGTCGGCGGCCCGGGCGGTCAGGGGAAACAGGCCGGCGGCGGCCGAGATCCAGCGTGGGTTCATGGCGGGGTTTCTTGTCCGGAAGGGTTTACTTGACCAGGGTGACCGGCATCTCCGCGAGGTGCAGCACCTTGGTCGCGACCGAGCCCATGAGCAGGCCGCCCAGGGCGGATTGGCCCCGGCTGCCCATGACGATCTGGTCGCAGCCGAGTTCCTTGGCCAGCCGGGCGATGGTGGGGGCGATCTCGCCCTGCGCGAAGTGTTCGCTGAAGGTCACGCCGGCCGCCTTGAGGATGGCGCGTGCCGGCTCGATGGCGGCCTCGGCCCATTCCTGTTCCATCCTGGCCAGTTCTTCGGGCTTGAAGGCGCGCCGGGTCATCCAGTCATCGCCCGGGGGCTGCACGTTGAGCAGATGGACC
Organism: Sulfuritortus calidifontis; assembly: GCF_003967275.1. NCBI lineage: Bacteria > Pseudomonadati > Pseudomonadota > Betaproteobacteria > Nitrosomonadales > Thiobacillaceae > Sulfuritortus > Sulfuritortus calidifontis. The sequence goes on along the minus strand of NZ_AP018721.1, from coordinate 2,142,485 downwards.
TCAAGCCCCGGCACCATCCTGGCCAGGCCGGCGACATGACGGGCGGCGCGGGCCGAGCCTTCGGAGCCGTCGACGGGGAGCAGGAGCTTGCAGGGCATGAGGGTTCCTTATTGCGGGTTGACCAGGATGGGCATGCCGAGCCAGGGCCAGAGGCTGACCATGGCCAGGCCCAGCACGAGAAGCAGGATGATACTCATGGGGATGCCGTGTTTGAAGAACTCGGCGGTGGTGAACTGCTTGGCGTCGTAGGCGATGGCATTGGGCGCGGCCCCGATCAACAGCAGGAAAGGCATGCCGGCGGTGACCAGGGCGGAGTAGACGATCACCTCGGGCGCCACGCCCAGGTATTTGGCGATGACCAGGGCCACCGGCAGGACGATGGCGATGGCCGCCACGTTCATGATGAAGTTGGTCATGATCAGCACGAAGGCGGCGATGCCCATGACGAACACCCACCAGTGGGCATCGAGCAGAAGGCCGAGCCAGTTCACCGCCATCCATTCGGCGGCGCCGGTGTTCCATAGACAGAAGCCGATCGACATGGCGCCGGAGAAGAGCAGGACGATGTTCCAGGGAATCTCCTCCAGGTCCTTCACCGTGAGCACGCCGAGCACGAAGAAGAGCAGGGTGGTGGTCAGGATCACGGCCGCGCGGTCGATCGGCGCCAGGAGCGGGATGAAGGACTTGGTCGACATCACCACGACCAGGGCGGCGACGATGAGGATGACCAGTTTCTCCTTCAGGGTCATGGGGCCGATCTGCCCGGCCAGCCTGGCCACCGTCTCGCGCAGGCCGGGAATGCTTGCCTTTTCCGGCTTGAGCACGGTCTTGAGATAGAACCAGATGATGAACACCATGCCCCAGCCGATGAGGAACATGTACTCGGTGAGCTGGAAGAAGGTGATGTGATGGCCGGTGAAACCCTCGTACATGGCGGCGGCGGCCGGCCCCCGGGCGGCGCCGAGGAAGGTGATGATGCTGCCGGCACCCGCCGAATAGGCCATGCCGATGAACAGGGCCTTGCCGAAGTTGGTCGGCCTGTCGCCCTCGCCGTACAGGGCATAGATCGCCAGCAGGATGGGGAACATGGTGGCCGCCACCGCGGTGTGCGCCATCAGGTGGGCCAGGGCGGCGGTCACCACCATGGCGCCGAGCAGGATACGGTCGGTGCGCTCGCCCACCACGACGAGCATCCTATAGGCGATGCGCTTGGTCAGGCCCGACTTGGTGAAGGCCAGGCCGATGACGATGGAGCCGAAGATGAACATCACCGACGGATCCATGAAATCGTGAAAGGCCTCCTTGGCCGGGCGGATGAAGAACATGGCCTGGAAGATGCCGATGGCCAGGGCGGTGACGCCGATGGGGATGACCTCGAACACCCACCAGATGCCGGCCATGAGAAACAGGCCGATCGCCGCCTTGCCCTCGTGCGAGAGCACGAACTCCTTGCCCGAGGGGTCGACCGCCACGGCCCAGGGCGGCGAGAAATAGATGGCGAGGAAAACGGCCAGGCCGAACAGCAGGATGGCGGTCTTCTTCGGGTCGATCGGCAGCCGTTCGGCCGCCAGCGTGATGGACTGGGGCAGGCGATCGTCAGTCATGGAGCACCAGCTTGGCGGCCTCGTTGAACACGTCGATCATGCGCACCACGCCAACCAGGCGCTCGCCCTCGACCACCGGCAACATGCTGATGTCATGCACCACCAGCAGATAGGCCGCCTTGGTGAGCGGGTCGTCGATGTTGACCTTGGCCGGGATGCTGCCCATGAAGCCCTTGATCGGGTTTTCCGCCGCGGCCGGGCATTGGCTCTGGCAGGTCTCGGCCCAGATCAGGGTCAGGGCCGGGAAGTCGGGAATCGGATCCTGGTGCCGCGGGTGTTCCTTGGTGCGCAGGTAATCCGGGAACAGGCCGCGCAGGATGTCGCGCATGCCCAGGATGCCGGTCAGCTGCCCCTTGGCGTTGAGCACCAGGATGTGGCGGTAGCGCTTGCCCGTGGTGAAGGCCTCGCGCAGGACGGTGAAGGCGTCTTTCAGGCTGGCGGTATCTTGGAGGTGAGGGTATTCCGCGAGCGGGATACAGATGTCTTTTATGCTTTTGCTCAAGGGCATTGCGGCTCCTCCGCACCGAAAATATCAGAAAAACACAATATTCGGACTTCACTGTAGTGAATTATTTTCCGACGGGCAACGCGCATGGGGAATAAGTCCGGCAGGATCCTCGCATCGAGCGCATCGACGGGCCGTTCGATTAGAGCTGACGCTGGAGCATAGCTGAAGGAAGGTCTGATTAAGCCGTCATGCCCGGAGCGTGGTTGTTGCCGCTTTATCGGCTATACAACCACGGCCTGCCCCTTGCGGGTGCGCAGGCGGGCATCCAGTTTATTGATCTTTCTGGGTTCCCGCCTGCGCGGGAACGACGAAATCGGACATTTTCAGAGGCTCCTGAAATAATAACGCCCCCGTTCGGGGGCGTTGTCCGTGCTGGCGGCGCAAGGCCGCCTGGATCAGAAGTGGCCGCGGGCGTCGGCGATGTCCTTCGCCCCGCTCGGTTTGGCCACCAGCACCGGCCGGCCGGCGCGGCCGAGCAGCGGGTCGACCACCCGGCTGGGCAGGGCACGGTGCAGACCGCCGTGGCGCATGCCGACCACGATGAGGTCCGCCCCCAGTTCGTCGGCCAGGGCAAGCAGGGTGTCCGCGGTGGGGCCGAAGGCCAGGCGCGAATCGACGTCGACCCCTTCCAGCTTCAGCATCTGCACGGCCTCGTCCAGTGCTGCCTGCAGCAGGCCGATGGTCGGGTGGTTCTCCTTGCTCACCGAGACCACGGTGACCGGCACACCGCTGTGCTTGGCCACCGTGGCGGTGATCTCCAGCGCCGCCTGGGCGCCGGGCGAGGCGTCGAAGCAGACCATGATGCGCCGCTGCCACATCCGGGCCTCCTGCGGCACCACCAGCACATGGCAGGGCGCCTCGCTGATGATCTTGGCGGCATGCACGCCGACCATGCGATCGGCCAGGCCCTTGGGCGGGCGGCGGCCGATGATCAAAAGATTGCTGTCGGCCTCCCGGGCGGCGGTGACCACCTCGCGTACCGGGTCGTTGCCGCGGCGGATCGCCGGGTTGCAGGTGATCGCGGCCTGCTGGCAGGCCTGCTGCACCGGCAGCAGGCGGGCGCCGGCCTGGCCCTCATCCTCCTGGGGCGAGGCCATGGTCATCACATCCAGCGTCAAGCCCAGGCGCCCGGCAAGACCCAGCGCCACGGCCTGTGGCCCCCGGCTGTATTCGGAGCCGTCGGTGGCGAGCATCAGGCGCAGGCGGCGGTGGCCGTCCGGCAGCACATCGCCATGGCATTCCTTGAAGATGCGGGTCTTGCAGGTGCGGCAGACCTCGGGGTCCAGGGTCCAGTAGATGGCGCCGGTGATGTTGGACTTGACCGGGAAGAAGCCGCCTTCGCCGATGTCCTTCAGATATTCGCCCTGGCGCAGGAACCGGTGCACCGAGTCCTTCAGCCGGTAGAAATACAGGCCTCCGCCCAGGCGCCGGCGCCGGCGCGCTTCCTGGGCCAGCATCTCGGCACCGGCGACGTCGACGAAGTTGATCGCCGGCGCGGCGATGACCACGGTCTTCTGCAAGGGGTTGTCCTCGTCGATCTGCTGCAAGGCGCGCTGGACGTGATCGACCGCGCCGAAGTAGATCGAACCATGGATGCGGACGAAGCGTACCTGCGGGCATTCCGGTTTGCCCTTGGCATTCTCGAAGTGGTAGGCGCCTTCCTCGCCGGCCGGCACCACCGGCTCGACTACCGGCCGCGAGCTGCGGTAGAGATACATGATCAGCGACAGCAGCACGCCCATGAAGATGCCTTCCTCCAGGTTGATCAGGGTGCCGATCAGGGTGACCCAGAGGATGGCGGTCTCCGGCTTGCTGGTCTGCCAGATCGACTTGATGTGATGGAAATCGATCAGGCCCCAGGCCACCAAAAACAGGATGCCGGCCATGGCCGCGGTGGGGAGAAAAGCGGCGAGCGGTGCGACCAAAAGCAGGATGATGACCAGGAAGACCGAGGCGAACACCGTGGCCAGCGGGGTGCGGGCACCGGCCTCGTAGTTGACGCCGCTGCGGTTGAACGAGCCGCTTGATGCGTAGGCCGAGAAGAAGCTGCCGATCAGGTTGGACAGGCCCTGGCCGACGAATTCCTGGTTGCCGTCGATGCGCTGCTCGGAGCGGGTGGCGATGGCGCGCGAGATCGAAACCGCCTCGGTCAGCGCCAGCAGGGTGATGATTAGCGCCGGCCGCGCGGTATCGCGGAGCGCCTGCCAGGAGAAGTCGGGCATGGACAGCGGCGGCAGGCCGGCGGGCAGGGCGCCCACGGTCTTGATGCCGGTGGCCGCCTCGCCGCCGAGCAGGGCGTTGAGTACGAAGGCGGCAAAGCCGCCGACCAGCATGGCGACGATCATGTAGGGAAACTTCGGCAGCCAGCGCTTGGCCATGAGGCCGCTGACCAGGGTGATGACGCCGACCGCGGTGACCCAGGGATTGCTCTGGAAGAACTGCGTCACCAACTGGTGGATCACTTCATAGAACGGCGTGCCGCGCGGGATGGGCAGGCCGAAGAAGTTCTTGATCTGGCTCGCCGCGATCAGGATGGCGGCGCCGGCGGTAAAGCCGATCACCACGGTGTGGGAGATGAAGTTGACCAGGGTGCCCATGCGCGCCAGGCCCAGCACCAATTGATACAGCCCGACCAGGAAGGTGAGGGTGAGCACCAGCCGGATGTATTCCGGGCTGCCGGGATCGGCCAGGTTGTGCAGGGCGGCGAAGACGGCGATGGAGATCGCGGTGGTCGGACCGGATACCAGATGCCAGCTCGAGCCGAACATCGCGCCGATGATGGCGGGCACCATGGCGGCATAGAGACCGTATTGCGGCGGCAGGCCGGCGATGGTGGCGAAGGCCACGCCCTGGGGCAGCACGACCATGGCGCCGGTGAGGCCGGCCATGGCGTCGTCCTTCAGGGTGCTGCGGTTGACCATGGGCCACCAGAGGCGGAAGGGGGTGAAGGTCTTGATCCAGTTCGAGAATGCGAAAGCGCGTGTCATGTTTGCCTAAATCGAGCGTAAGGACCGGGCCGAGCGCCTGGGTCCGGTATGAAAAGATCGTAACGGGGGGCGAGCGCATGTAGGCCTGGCGGTCACCCCGTGGTCGGGATGACCGCCAGTATAGCGGGCGGAAGGCCGTTGCCGCAGGCCGTCAGGCTGCGGCGGCCTGGCTTGGCTGAAGCTCCGATTCGGTCCGGGCTGCGTCCTGCGCGGAGGTGACGACGACCAGCGGCACCGGCGGCAGGGCGGTCTGGTCGGTCATGGCCTGGCTGGGGTCGCCCATGACCAGGAAGGCGATGCGCGGGTGGCGCTCGATGTAGTCGAACAGGGTGGCCTGGCCGGCATCCTCGAGGGCCGCGATCTCGACCGGCACGTCGGCTGCCTCGAAGGCCGCGCCATGCGCGGCGAGCAGGGCCTGGGCCCGCAGCTTGCCGGTATGAAGGATGAGCAGGTCCATCTCCATGCGCTGGCAGCTGGACAGGGCATAGTTCAGCGCCGCCTGGGTCGGCATGTCATGCAGCCAAAGGGCGACCTGCTTGCGTTTGGGCGGGGCGATGGGCTCTGCCGGCGCGGCGGCGACCGGGCCCGGCTGGGTCGGGTAAGCGCTCAGGTGGCGGTGCTTGGCGCGGCGGCCGAGCATCTCGCCGGCATCGGCCGCGGCCAGGGCGCTCAGCATCTTCTTCAGGGTTTGGCTCAAGGGTTTCATGGTGGGCTCCGATCGACAAAGGGTTGGATTGCCTTTCTTCTCGCAAGCCCCGTGCCAGGCCGTATATTTTTGTAAGTATCTGTTTCCAATGAAAAACCATCCGACCCGGTTCGAGTCCAGGTTGTTGCAGCCTGAAACGCTTCCCCGTGATCGGCGCGAAGGCCCGCTTGTCGGGCCGTCCGCCATGGTGTTAAAAAGATGCAACGCATGTGTTGCAAAAAGAAACGGACGATGTCGAGCATACGGGGCAAGATCGCGCTGAGTTATTACCTGCTGGCGGCGGTGGCGGTGGGTTTCGCCCTGTTCGCCTATGGCGACCTGCGCTATCTCGACCGGCGCATCGGTCAGGGGGTGGAGGTCTCCGCCTTCCGCGAAGACGTGCTGGAAATGCGCCGGCACGAGAAGAACTACCTGCTCTATCGGGACGCCTCCGACCTGGAGTCGGCCATTCGTTATGCCGAATCCGCCCGCGCCCGGCTCAAGCAGCAATCGGCCTTCGCCGAGCTGACTGCCGCCGGCGAGATCGAGCGGCTGGAGCGGCAGCTCCTGTACTACGCCCGCCTGCTCATGGATTACCGCCAGGGGCCGGCCCCGCCCGCGTCGGCACGTCTGGCCCAGGAGGTTCGGGTGGCGGGGCACGCCATCCTGGAGCGGGCCGATGCCCTGGGCGAGCAGGAGCGCCGGCTGCTGGCGGCCACGGTCAGGCAGTCGCAGACCGCGCTGTTCATCTCCATGGGGGTGGTGGTGGCGCTCGGTCTTTTGATCGGCCAGTTGCTGACGCGCGTCGTGGTGCGCCCCCTGCGCCGCTTGGAGGCGGAACTGCAGCCGATTGCCGAAGGCCGCTTCGCCTATTTCCATCAGGTCTCGCGCGACCGCGAGATCGTCTCGCTCACCGATGCCCTCAACCGTATGCTGGAAGAACTGGAACTGCACCGTCGCAAGGTGCTGCAGTCGGAGAAGCTGGCCTCGCTCGGCGTGCTGGCCTCCGGCGTGGCACACGAATTGAACAACCCGCTCGGCAACATCTCCAACGCCTGCCAGATACTGCTCGAGGAGCTGGACGCGAGCGGCGACGGCGGCCAGCGCGAATGGCTGAGCCAGATCGACACCGAGACCGAACGGGCGCGACGCATCGTGCGTACCCTGCTCGATTATTCGCGGCGGCGTGCATTCTCGGTCGAGCGCCTGTCGCTCGATGAGGTGCTGGCCAAGTGTCTGACCCTGGTCCGCAACGAGCTGCCCGAGCGCGAGGCGGTCAGCCTCGATTTGCCGCCGGAGCTGGTGGTGCATGGTGACGAGCAGCAGTTGCAGCAGGTCTTCATCAATCTGATCAAGAACGCGGTCGATGCCGCCGGCGCGTCGGTGCGCATCCGCATCGGCGCCCGGCGCAGCACCTGGCAGGCCTCGCCACCGTCACGCCAGGCGCATCTGGTCGGCGATCTCGAACTGCCGCATCACGAGGACGCGCCGCTGGTGGTGATCACCGTGGCCGACAACGGTCCGGGCATCCCGGCCGACCTGCTGCCGCGCGTGTTCGACCCCTTCTTCACCACGCGCGAACCCGGTCACGGTGTCGGCCTCGGCCTCTATATCGTGGAGGAGATCATCCAGGAGCATGGCGGCTGCATCGCGGTGGAAACGCCGGCCGAAGGCGGCACCCGCTTCACCATCTGGCTGCCCTGCCTGGGCCAGGAGGATCGCCATGACTGATCTGGCCCGGCCCGGCAGCCTGCTCATCATCGACGACGAGGCGATGGCGGTGCGCAGCCTGAGCCATGTCTTCCGCAAGGAAGGCTATGAAGTGACCACCTGCCAGAGCGGGCCGGCTGGCCTCAAGGCGATCGAGCAGCGCCGCTTCGACGTGGTGCTGACCGACCTGCGCATGGAGCGGGTCGACGGCATGGCCATCCTCAAGCGCTGTCGCGAGCTGCATCCGGACAGCGAGGTGATCGTGGTCACCGGCTATGCCACGCTCAACTCCGCGGTCGACGCCATGAAGGAGGGCGCCTTCCATTACGTGGCCAAGCCCTACCGGCTGGACGAGGTGCGCGAGATCGTGAAGAGCGCGATGGAGGTGGTGCGCCTGCGGCGGGAGAACCACGAGCTGCGCCGGCGGATCGAGGGCTACGAGGGTCAGGTCAACATCATCACCCAGGACCTGACCATGCAGCAGTTGCTCGACACCGCGCGTCAGGTCGCCGGCACCGACTGCAATGTGTTGATCACCGGCGAGAGCGGCACCGGCAAGGAGCTGATGGCGCGCTATGTCCACGTCCACAGCCAGCGCGTGGCCGGACCCTTCGTCGCGGTCAACTGCGGCGCCCTGCAGGACGAGCTGTTGACCAACGAGCTGTTCGGCCACGAGAAGGGCGCCTTCACCGGCGCCGACCAGTTGAAGCGCGGCCTGATCGAGGTCGCCGAGGGCGGCACCCTGTTCCTCGACGAGATCGCCGAGATGTCGATGAACATGCAGGTCAGGCTGCTGCGCGTGCTGCAGGAACGCGAGTTGCTGCGCGTGGGCGGCACCCAGCCGGTCAAGGTCGATGTCCGCTTTGTCGCCGCGACCAACCGCCACCTGCAGGATGCGGTGGCGGCCGGCCGCTTCCGCTCCGACCTCTATTTCCGCTTGAACGTGGTCAACCTGGCGCTGCCGCCCCTGCGCGACCGCGCCGACGACGTGCCGCTGCTGGCTTATTACTTCCTGAAGAAGCACGCCCAGGCCATGGCCAAGACGGTGAACGACATCGAGCCCGATGCCATGCGCCTGCTGGTCCGCTACGACTATCCGGGCAATGTGCGCGAGCTGGCCAACATCATCGAGCGCGGCGTCGCCCTGGCCGACACGCCGACCCTGGGCGTGGCCCAGTTGCCGGAGGCGATGCGCGAGCTGACCGTGCGGGTGCTGATCACGCCCGGCGGCAGCATGCCGACGCTGGAGGCGAACGAGGCCGATTACATCCGCCGCGTCCTGGAGCACACACGGGGCAATCGCAGCCAGGCGGCGGAGATCCTCGGTATCGACCGGGTTTCCTTGTGGCGCAAGATCAAGCGCTACGGTCTGGCCTAGTGAGAAGGGTTATGAAGGGCAAAAAGTGTTACAATTTGCAACTCTTTTGAGCCCTCTTTATCCGAATTGACGCAAACGGCCATCCGCGATGGCTGTTTTTTTGCCCCAAGCAAGAAGAAACCGCCGAGATGAAAGCACTGACCCGTTTCCTTCCCTTCCTGCGCTGGTTTCCCCTGACCGGGGATGTGATCAAGGCCGACTTCCTGGCCGGCCTGACCGTGGCCCTGGTGCTGATCCCGCAGTCCATGGCCTATGCCCAGTTGGCCGGGCTGCCGGCCTACTATGGCCTGTATGCCGCCTTCCTGCCGGTGGCGGTCGCCTCGCTCTGGGGCTCGTCCAATCAGCTGGGCACCGGCCCGGTCGCCGTGGTCTCCCTGCTGACGGCTTCCTCCCTCGCGGTATTCGCTGCGCCCGGTTCCGACGACTTCATCGCCCTGGCCATCATGCTGGCCCTGCTGGTCGGTCTGGTGCAGTTGGCCCTCGGTATCTTCAAGCTGGGCGTGGTGGTCAACTTCCTGTCCCACCCGGTGATCGTCGGCTTCACCAATGCGGCGGCCATCATCATCGGCCTGTCCCAGGTGTCCAAGCTGTTCGGCGTGCCCATGGGCCGCAGCGAATCGTTCATGGTCGACATCTGGGGCGTGTTCCAGCAGATCGGCGACACCCATCTGCCGACCCTGGCCATGGGCATCGGCGCCATCGCCATCATGTGGGCGATCAAGAAGTACAAGCCGAAGTGGCCGGGCGTGTTGATTGCCGTGGTGATCACCACCACCATCAGCTGGGCCATCGGCTTCGAGAACAACCTCAAGGGTGAGGTGGAGCAGGTGGCCGATGCCGACCTCAAGGCCATGGTCAAGCATGTGGCCGACACCGACCATCAGCTCAAGACCCTGAACCAGGAGATCGCCGACAAGAGCGTGGCGCTGCTGGCGGCGGAAAAGGCAGAAGGCAAGCACAGCCAGAACGTGGTGGCGCAGGAGGCCGACCTGACCTTGAGCCGGATGACGGCGGCGGCGATCGAGGCCGAGCTGAATACCCTCAAGGGCCGGCTGCGCCACGTCGAGGTGGTGCGGGCGGTGGATGCGAGCGGCGCGACCGCCGGCCTCTACGTCAAAGGCAAGGCGCCAGCCGGGGCCATGCTCGACGGCTACACCTACCGCATCCGCAAGGTCGACGGCGGCAAGTTCCGCTTGGCCGGCGGCGGCGAGGTGGTCGGCACCATTCCCGAGGGCCTGCCCAGCATCAGCCTGCCCAGTTTCGACCTGGGCAAGCTCGGCAGCCTGCTTTCGGTTGCGCTGGTGATCTCGCTGGTCGGTTTCATGGAGGCGATCTCCATCGCCAAGGCCATCGCCGCCAAGACCAAGGACCGCATCGACCCCAACCAGGAGTTGATCGGCCAAGGCCTGGCGAACGTGGTTGGCAGCTTCTCCCAGTCCTTCCCGGTCTCGGGTTCCTTCTCCCGCTCGGCGGTCAACATGAATGCCGGGGCCAAGACCGGCATGAGCGCGGTGTTCACCGCCGTGATCGTGCTGGTGGTGTTGCTCTTCCTCACTCCCCTGCTCTATCACCTGCCGCAGGCGGTGCTGGCCGCAATCATCATCATGGCGGTGATCGGCCTGGTCAACGTGCATGCGATCAAGGAGGCCTGGAATGCGCACAAGCATGACGGCGCCGCCGCCATTGTCACCTTCGTCGCCACCCTGGCCGTGGCCCCGCACCTGGACAAGGGCATCATGATCGGCGCCGGCCTGGCCATCGTGCTCTTCCTGCTGCGGACCATGACCCCGCGCGTCGCCATCCTCGGCCGTTTCAGCGACGGCACCCTGCGCGACGTCAAGGTCAATCCCAATCTGGCGACCAGCCGGCACGTGGTGGCCATGCGCTTCGACGGCTCGCTCTACTTCGCCAACGTCTCCTACTTCGAAGATGCCGTGCTGGAGGCGATGGCCGACCATCCCGAGGCCAAGTACATCCTGATCGTCGGCGACGCGATCAACCAGCTCGACGCCTCGGGCGAGGAGGTGGTGCACCACCTGGTCGAGCGGCTGCGCGAGAACGGCGTGGAGCTGGTGTTCTCCGGCCTCAAGAAACAGGTGCTGGACGTCATGCGCAACACCCATCTGTTCGATCTGATCGGCCAGCAGAACATCTTCGCCACCGAAAACCAGGCCCTGGCCGCGATCTACGAACGCCTGGGCGCCGAGGCGGCGGACGATCTGCTTTGCCCCATCCTGCCGGGCCGCGCCTGAGGCAGCCATGCCAGGTGATGCGATGACTGCGGCTGCCGACGCGATGTCGCCGGTATCGCAGCGGCTCTGAGGGCCGCCTCCGATGCTGCTCAAAGGCCTGCTGCTCACCCCGCTCATCGGCGCCGCCTTGGTCGGGCTGCTGCCCGGCCGTTCCCTCGGCCTCGTCCGCAGCGTCGCCCTGGCCAGCGCGGCCACGGCCTTCGGCTATGCGCTCTGGATCGCCGGCCAGTTCGACCCCCGGTTCGCCGGCGTCCAGTTCTACGAATCACAGACCTGGAACCCGCGCCTGGGCAGCGCCTTCGTGCTCGCCATCGACGGCATCTCGCTGTCGATGCTGCTTTTGGGCACGCTGCTCAGCCTGGTCGCGGTGATGGCCTCGGCCAGCATCCGCGAGCGGGCCAAGGGCTACTACATGCTGCTCCTGATCCTCGAGGCGGCGATGCTCGGCGTGTTCATGGCGCGCGACTGGTCGCTGTTCTATGTGTTCTGGGAACTGACCCTGATCCCGCTGTTCTTCCTGATCGACCGCTGGGGCGGCCAGAACCGCCACCGGGCGGCGCTCAACTTCGTGCTCTACACCCTGGGCGGTTCGGTGTTCATGCTGGTCGCCCTGCTCATGCTCTACGACGCGGTGCCGGGCCAGGGCGTGTTCGAGATGACCCTGATCCGCGAGACCGGCCGCGCCCTGCCGGAGCAGATGCAGATCCTGCTTTTCCTCGGCTTCCTGATCGGCTTCGGCGTGAAGATGCCGATCTTCCCCCTGCACGGCTGGCTGCCGCTGGCCCACGTCGAGGCGCCCAGCCCGGTCTCCATCCTGCTCTCCGGCGTCCTGCTCAAGATGGGCGCCTACGGTCTGATCCGCGTCGCCAGCATCCTGCCGGCGGCGGCCGAGGCCTTGCAGGGCCTGCTGGTGGTGCTGGCCCTGGTCAGTCTGGTCTACGGTGGCATCCTGGCCTGGCGCCAGCGCGACCTCAAGGCCATGATCGCCTACTCCTCGGTCTCGCACATGGGCGTGGTGCTGCTCGGCCTGGCCTCGCTCAACAGCGCCGGCATCACCGGCGCGGTGATGCAGATGGTTGCCCACGGCCTGGTCGCCGGCGCCCTGTTCCTCCTGATCGGCCTGCTCTACGAGCGCACCCACACCCGCGACATCGCCGACTATTCCTCGCTGGTGCGGGTGATGCCGCGCTTCGCCTTCTTCACCGTGCTCGCCCTGGTCGCCGCCATCGGCCTGCCCGGCACCGCCGGTTTCATCGCCGAGCTGCACGCGCTGATCGGCGGCTTCCAGGCCTGGGGCGGCTGGATCGTCTTCTTGAGCCTGGCCGTGCTGATCAGCGCGGCCTACGCCCTGCGCACGGTCGGCCGCCTGTTCACCGGCCCGGTCTCCGCCCGCATGCAGGGTCTGCCCGACCTGACCCTGACCGAGCTCACCGCGGCGGCGGCGCTCACCGGCGGCAGTCTGCTGATCGGCATCTATCCGACGCCGGCGCTGGAGCTGATCGGCTCATCGGTCAATCGTCTGACGCAACTCTTCTTGTGAGGACCCGATGAGCGCCGCCCATCACCCGTCAGCCAAGGAGCCGCGCACGGCGCTGCGTCATCTGGTCGAACATCTGGCCCACGTGCTGCCGGCCCAGGCGCCGATCAAGGACTTCGTCCACCACAACACCCTGCACGGTTTCCAGCACCTGCCTTTCCGCCAGGCGCTCGCCGAGGCGGCGCGCCTGATCGGGGCCCGCGGCTACCTGCCGGCCGAGGCCTTCGTCGAGTTCTATCGTCAGGGGCGGATCGATCAGACCGACCTTCTCGCCGCCTTCGACAGCCTGCCTGAGCTCGCGGCCGAAGAGGTGTTGCTGGCCACGCCATCGGGTCCGATCACGCGGCGCGACGTCTATCTGGTCGTTCTGCTCGCCGGCCTGCGGCCGCTCAGCGCCAGCGAACTGGCTTGGCGCATCGACGAGGAACGGGTGCTCGAGCGCTTCCAGGCCGATGTCGATGAAAACAGCCGCCGGCGCCTGCTGGCTGCGGCGGATGGGGCCCCGGAAGCGCAAGCCATCGCCGAATTGTGGCGGACCTGCCTGTCGGTGCTGGGCATCGAACATGCCGTGCTGCATCCGGAAGAGTTGATGGAACCGGGCGCCGAAAAGATGCAGGCGCTGCTCGCCAAGCTGCCGGCCGATATCGCGGCCGAGGCCGAAGGCGCCTGGGCCGAGCGCGCGCTCAAACACGAATCCAGCCGGCTGCTGGCGCAGCTGTTCGACCGGGTCGGCCGCGACTGGACCCTGCGCGGCCTCATGCTGGCCCTGACCGGGCGCGACCTGATGGACGAGCTGCGGCCCTATCTCTTGCGCCATCTGGCGGCCCATCTCGATCAGGGGCTCGCCGCCTGGCACAACCCGGCGCGCGGTCTCGGTTTCTACACGGCCTGGCGCACCAGCGCCGAGAAGGACCTGACCTGGGCCTTCAGCGATCTGCAGGAATGGCGCCAGCAACTGGAACGGCTGGCCGACGACCCGCTCGACACCCTGGTCCAGGAACTGCAGCTGCTCGGCCTCGACGAATCGCGCTGGGCCGGCTATCTGGAAAAGCTCGCCCAGGAACTGCCCGGCTGGTCGGGCATGTTCCTCTGGCGCCACCAGAACCCGAATTACGCGCCGGCCGGCGGCATCCCGGTCGACATGCTCGATTACCTGGCCGTGCGCGTGGTGCTCGAGCGCCTGTTCGCCCAGCGCCTGTGTCGTCAGCACTGGCGCATCGAGACCAGCCTGCCGGTGTTGCGCTGGTATTTCCGGCGGCACCCGGCCGAACTGCTGGTGCGCGATGCCCTCTACCACAGCCGCCTGCCGGAATACCTGGAGCAGATCGGCCACCAGCTGGTGCGCTATGCCACCCGGCGGGAAGAGGAAGAGAACGATGCCGACTGGCACGACGCCGCCCAGCTGATCTGGGCTTGGCGCCAGAGCGCGCCGGTCGAACGGCCGGAGGCCGTCTCGCCCTGCCGCACGGCCTGGCCGCTGTTCCGCTTGGCCCAGCACCTGGGCCTGGCCGCACCCGAGATCGAGCGCCTCGGCCGTGCCGGGGCCGAACGGCTGCTGGCCTGCGTCGCCGCGCTCGACGAGGAGCGCACTGGTTATCTGTGGCTCAATGCCTACGAACGCCACTATCGCGAACAGATCTTCGCCGCGCTGGCCGCCAACCACGGCCGCAGCCCTGGCCGCTGGGACAAGCGGCCCGAGGCGCAGATGATCTTCTGCATGGACGACCGCGAGGAGGGCATGCGCCGCCATGTCGAGGAGCTGAACCCGGCGATCGAGACCTTCGGCGCCGCCGGCTTCTTCGGCGTCGCCATCAACTGGCGCGGCCTCGACGACGAGACCGTGACCCCGCTCTGCCCGGTGGTGGTGACGCCGGCGCACGAGGTGCGCGAGGCGGTGGCGCCGGGCGAGGAGGCGTTGCACGCCGAGCACGTCAGGCGCCGCACCCAGCGACTCAAATACAAGGAGGTGCTGCATCAGGGCAGCCGTCGCGGCCTGCTCGGTGCCACGGTCATCACCGCGGCGGCGGCGCCGGTGACGTTGCCGGTGCTGCTGGCCAAGGTGCTGCTGCCGGCGCGCCTGGGCAAGTGGACCCAGCGCCTGCGCGAGCGTTTCGATCGCCAGGTGCCGAGCCGGGTTGCCATCACCGCGCCGGCCGACAGCCCGGCGGCCACTCCGGCCATGCCCCGTTTGGGCTTCACCGATGCCGAGCAGGCCGAGCGGGTGCGCAACTTCCTGCGCACCATCGGCTTGACCGCCAACTTCGCCCCCTTCGTCGTGCTGTTCGGTCACGGCTCGCACAGCCAGAACAACCCGCACCTGTCGGCCTACGACTGCGGCGCCTGTTCCGGCCGCCATGGCGGGCCGAACGCCCGGGTGTTCGCCGCCATGGCCAACCGCCTGGAGGTGCGCGGCCTTTTGGCCGAGCAGGGCATTTTCATTCCCAACGACACCTGGTTCGTCGGCGCCGAACACAATACCTGCGACGACGAGATTCTCTGGTACGACGAGGAACTGGTGCCGCCGGTGATGCACAACCGCTTCACCGAACTCAAGGCCCTGCTGGCCGAGGCCGGCAAGCTGCATGCCCAGGAGCGCTGCCGCCGCTTCGCCTCGGCCCCGGCCGGCATCGCCGCCGACCGCGCTTGGCAGCACGTGGCCGACCGCGCCTTCGATTTTTCCCAGGCCCGGCCCGAGCTCGGCCACGCCACCAACGCCAGCGCCTTCATCGGCCGCCGGGCCATGAGCCGCGGCGCCTTCTTCGACCGCCGCGCATTCCTCATCTCCTACGACCCGAGCCAGGATGCCGAGGGCAAGGTGCTGGAGGCGATCCTGCTGGCGGCCGGCCCGGTCGGCGCCGGCATCAGCCTGGAGTACTACTTTTCCACCGTGAACAACGAGCGCTACGGTTGCGGCACCAAGATCGTGCACAACGTGACCGGCCTGTTCGGCGTGATGGAAGGCGCCGCCTCCGACCTGCGTACCGGCCTGCCGCGGCAGATGATCGAGATCCACGAGGCGATGCGCCTGCTCATCGTGGTCGAACACACGCTCGAGGTGTTGACCGCGATCTACCAGCGCCAGCCACCGCTGCAGGAACTCATCGGCAACGGCTGGGTGCAGCTTGCGGCCAAGGACCCGGACACCGGTGCCATCCATCTGTTCACTCCGCAGGGCTGGCAGCCCTGGCAGGGCGAGGCGCGTCTGCCCAGGGTCGCGCGCTCGGCCGACTGGTTCATGGGCCGGCGCGAGCCGCTGGCACCGGCCCTGATCGAGAGCGTGGTCGAGGGAGGCGCGCCATGAGCGGCTTCGGCCTGATCGCCCTGGTGCCGCTGCTGCCGCTGGCAGCGGCCGGGCTGATCGCGCTCCTGCACCTGACCGGCGTCATCCGCGGCGAGGCGGGCGAGCCCTGGACCGCGCGCCTGGCCCTGTGGTCGGCCGCGCTCGCCCTGCTCATCCTGCTCGGCCTCGATCTGGCCGCGCTGATCGGCGGCACGCCAGGATCGGTGCACCTCGGCTACTGGCTGGTCAGCGGCCACTTCGAGGTGGCCGCGAGCTTCATGGTCGACGCCCTGGCCCTGGGCATCGGCAGCCTGGCGGCACTGATCGTCTGGCTCACCCTGCGCTTCTCGGTCAACTACATGCACCGCGAGGCCGGCTTCCACCGCTTCTTCATCGCGCTGTGCCTGTTCGCCAGCGGCATGCAGCTCATCGTTTTGAGCGGCAACGCCGCCTTCGCCTTCGTCGGCTGGGAGCTGGCCGGGGTCAGCTCCTATCTGCTGATCGGCTATGCCTACGAGCGCACGACCGCCACCGGCAACGCCCTGCGCGCCCTGGTGACCAACCGCATCGGTGACGCCGGTTTCGTGCTCGGCATCGCCCTGGCCTTCGCCTGGCTGGGCAGCCTGGAGTGGCCCGCGATCGCGGCCGGCTCGCAGCAGTTGACCTCGCTCGCGGCCGCCCTGCTCGGTTTCGGCTTCGTCCTCGCCGCCCTGGCCAAGTCCGCGCAGGTGCCGTTCGCGCCCTGGCTCGCCCGTGCCCTCGAAGGCCCGACGCCATCCTCCGCCATCTTCTACGGCGCGCTCATGGTTCATGCCGGGGTCTATCTGCTGATTCGGCTGGAGCCCCTGCTGGAAAAGGCGCCGGCCCTGATGGGACTGCTCGCGCTGCTGGGCGCGCTGAGCGCGCTCTATGGCGCGCTCGCCGGCCTGACCCAGACCGATGTGAAGTCCTCGCTGATCTTCGCCACCACCACCCAGGTCGGCCTGATGGTGCTCGCCTGCGGCCTGGGCTGGTTTACCTGGGCCGCCTGGCACCTGGCCCTGCACGCGGCCTTCCGGGCTTATCAGTTCCTCGCCGCGCCGTCCTACATGCACCTGATCGCCGGCGCCGCCCGGCCGGTGCCGGAGTGGCTGGCCCAAAGACAGGGCCTGTACACCGCCGCGCTCAACCGCTTCTGGCTCGAGCCCATGGCCGACTGGCTGCTGGTGCGGCCGACCCGGGCGCTGGCCCAGGACATGCGGGTGATCGACGAGCAGGTGGTCAGCCGCATGGTTGGCCTGCCCGAGCAGACCAGGGCCGCCGCCGTCCTCGACCAGGTCGAACAGGCCAGGCAGGGTAGGCAGGAAGCGGTGCGCGGCTACGGCGCCGCCGGCAAGCTGCTGGAGTGGCTGGCCGATCACCTCAACCATTTCGAGCAGCGCCTGGTGCTGCAGACCGGCGGTGGCCGCCTGGCCTGGCTGCTGCAGCAGTTGGGCCAGTGGCTGGTCGCGCTCGAGGGCCTGCTCGAGCGGCCGCGCTATCTGCTGTTGCTGATCATGGCGACCTTGATCGTGATTCTTTAGAGGGCCGGGGATGACGGAAATCTACTGGTGGAGCCACCCCCTGCAATTCCCGCTGCTGGGCCTGATCCAGCTCTTGCCGCTGCTCGGTGCCTGGCTCCTGCTCTGGCTGCGCGACCGGCCGCTGGCGGTGCCGCTCGGCCGCCTGTTCGCCCTGGCCGAGCTGGGCCTGATCGCCTTGCTCTACGACCAGATCGACGCCCGCTCGCCGGCCTTCCAGTTCGCCGAATACGGCGAGCTGCTCGGGCCCTTCGATTACCACGCCGGTGCCGACGGCCTGACCGTGCTGTTCCTCCTGATTGCCGCCCTGATCACGCTCCTGATCAGCCTCTACGGCCTGGTCCGCGGCCTGGCCGACCCCGGCCGCCTGCTCGCGGTGGTGCTGGCGATCGAGGGCGTGCTCGCCTCCATGCTGGTCAGCCTCAACCTGCTCTGGTTCGTGCTCGCCTCCGCCATCGAGGTCGGCCTGATCGGCTATCTGCTCTGGCGCTGGGCCTCGGGCGCCGAGAAGTACCTGGCGATGACCCGCTATTACCAGTTCCAGGTCACCGGCCTCCTGCTCCTGCTGGCCGGCACGCTCGTGCTGGGCTGGAGCCACGGCTACACCACCGGCCGCGGCTTCAGCTTCGATCTGCTCGACCTGGCCGCCAACCCGGTGGTCGAGCAGCTGCGCACCCTGGTCTTCTTCCTGCTGTTCTACGGCATGGCCATCCGCACGCCGCTGTTTCCCATGCACGGCTGGCTGCCGGTGGTGGCGCAGCACGGCAACATCGCCATCGCGCCCAGCCTGCTGCTCGGCATCAAGGTCGGGGTCTACGGCCTGCTCCGCTTCGTGCTGCCCATCGTGCCCGAGGCCGCCGGGCAGTGGCAGCCGGTGGTGGTGGCCTTCGCCGTGGCTGGCGTCTTCTATGCCGCGCTGATCGCCTTCCAGCAGACCAACCTGCGGCGGATGATGGCCTTCGCCGTGATCAGCCATTCCAGCCTGATCGCCATCGGCATCTTCAGTCTCGATCATGCCGCGCTGCAGGGCGCCGCGCTGCTCGCCATCAACTTCGGCCTCGCCACCACCACCATGCTGTTCATGATCGGCTTCGTCTACCGGCGCACCCATACCAGCGACCTCACCGCCCTGGGCGGTCTGTTCGACCGCATCCCCTTCATCGGCATCGCCTTCCTGGTCGGCGGCTTCGCCATCGTCGGCATGCCGGGCACGCCGGGCTTCGACGCCGCCCACCTGGTGCTGGAGGGCGCCATTACCCGCCTGGGCGCCCTGGTCACCGTGGCCGCCGCGCTCGGCAACGTGGTGGCCGCCGGCTTCCTGCTCTGGGCCTTCCAGCGCGCCTTCCTGTCGCCGCCGGGCGAGCTGCCGGCCGGCAGGCTGCAGGCCCTGCGCGAGGTCGAGCCGACCAGCCGCATGGAATACCTGGTCGCCGGCGTCGTGGTTGCCGTGATGCTGGCCACCGGCTTCTACATGACGCCCTGGCTCGACCTGGTCGCCGCCTCGATGGACACCCTGGGCATGAGGTTTGGACACTGATGGAACTGTCGCTGCTCAGCCTGCTGCTGCTCACCTTCCCCCTCGGCGCCGGCCTGATCTGGCTGCTGCCGCGGCCCGGACATGCTCGCACCGTGGCCCTGGCCACCACCTTGGCCGGGCTCGCCCTCAGCCTCTTGGTGCTTGCCGCTTTCGATCCGAAGGACGCCGGCTTCCAGCTGATCGAGCGCATGGCCTGGATTCCCACCCTGCGGGTGAACTATCTGGTCGGCGTCGACGGCATCTCGGTGCTGTTCCTGCCCTTCACCGCGCTGCTCTTCGTCGGCGTGGTGGTGGCCTCCTGGACCAGCGTGCGCCAGTTGCCCCGGCTCTATTACAGCCTGCTGCTCTTGCAGGCCGCGGCCACCCTGGGCATCTTCTGCGCGCTCGACGTGGTGCTGTTCTTCCTGTTCTGGGAGCTGTCGCTGCTGCCGTTCTACTTCCTGGTCAGCCTCTGGGGCGTCGGCCCCAACCGCCGCTACGCCGCGACCAAGTACACCCTGGTGATGTTGGGCGGCGGCGTGCCGCTCCTGTTCGGCTTCCTCGCCCTGATCTTCGGCCAGGCCGAGGTCACCGGCCTGGCGCCCGCCTTCGACCTGCCCACTTTGCTGGGCAGTCATCTGTCGCACGATTTGCAGATCCTGGTCTTCCTCCTGCTGCTGCTCGGCTTCGCGGTGAAGACGCCGGTGCTGCCGCTGCACACCTGGCTGCCACTGCTCGCGATGGAGGGCCCGGTGGCGGTGGTGGCCCTGCTCACCGGTCTGAAGCTGGGCGCCTATGGTCTGATCCGCTTCGCCGTGCCGCTGGCGCCGCAGGCCGCGCAGGAATTGCATTGGCTGCTGGCTGGTCTCGGTGTCGCCGGCGTGCTCTACGGCGCGCTCTTGGCCCTGGCCCAGACCAATCTGCGCGCCATGCTCGCCTATTCCAGCGTGTCCCACGTCGGCCTGGTCCTGCTCGGCATCGCCGCCTTCAACCTGCAGGGCCTGCAGGGCGCGGTGCTGCAACTGCTCAACTTCACCGTCGCCGCCGGCGGCATCTTCCTCTTGGCCGGCTTCCTCCAGCATCGCCTGGGCTCGACCGATGTGGTCACCCTGGGTGGCGCCGCCAAAACCATGCCCTGGCTGGCCAGCTTCTTCCTGCTGTTCGGCCTGGCCGGCATGGGCGTGCCCGGCACCAACGGCTTCCCGGCCGAGCTTTTGATCTTCGTCGCCGCCCTGCAGACCCACACCGGCGCGGGGCTGGCCGCCCTGTTCGGCATGGTGCTCAGCGCCGGCTATTTTCTGATCATGTACCGCCGCGCCTTCCTCGGGCCGGTGGAAAACCCCGCCATCGCCTCGGCGCGCGACCTGCGGCCGCGCGAGCTGATCCTGGCCACCGTGCTCGCCGTGCTGGTGCTTGCCATCGGCTTATTCCCGGCCCTGGTGCTCGACCTCATCCGCCCCGCCGCCGGCGTCTGGCTCGCCCGTTTGGGTTAAATCCCCCTCCCAGCCTCCCCCACAAGTGGGGGAGGTGTCAGCGGCTCACTCCCTCCCCATTTATGGGGAGGGTCGGGGTGGGGAGCTCTGGGCTTGTTGCGCGAACGTCGTCGCTTCCCAATCGGCTTTCCCGGCCCTGGTGCTCGATCTCATCCGCCCCGCCGCCGGCGTCTGGCTCGCCCGTTTGGGTTAAATCTCCCTCCCAGCCTCCCCCACAAGTGGGGGAGGGGTTAGCGGCTCACTCCCTCCCCATTTATGGGGAGGGTCGGGGTGGGGAGCTCTGGGCTTGTTGCGCGAACATCGTCGCTTCCCAATCGGCTTTCCCGGCCCGACAATCCGGCCATGGATCACCGCGCCCGCTACCTCACGCTGCAAGACCAGCTGAGCCGAAACCAAGCATTCTGGCGGCCGGCGCCGTTTCACGTCGCGCGGCCCGAGTGGTGCGCGCGGCAGCCCGAATGGGCGGCGCAGGCACTGCAACTGGATGATGTCGAGGTCGAGCGGCTCAATGCCGACAACGCGGCGCTCATCGCCTGGGCCGGTGAATTCGTGCCCGAGCTGCGTGCGTTGCAAACGCTGATCGAACTGCCGCGCCTCGAATTGCCTGCCGATGCCGAAGCCATCCCCGGCCGCCTCGCCTGGGGCATGCCCGGCCGCAAGCAGGCCCAGGCCGAGGCCTTCGCCGAGGCGGTCGAGGCGACCGAGCATCCCATCCTGGAATGGTGCGCCGGCAAGGGCCACCTCGGTCGCCTGCTCGCCGAGCGCGCGCGCCAGCCGGTGCTGAGCCTGGACGTCGATGCCACCCTCTGCCGCGAAGGCGAGCTCCTGGCCGAGCGCGCCCACGTCGACCAGCATTTCATCTGCGCCGATGCCCTAAACGCCGATGCCGCCGTCCACCTTGCCGGCCGCCATGCCATTGCCCTGCATGCCTGCGGCGACCTGCATCTGGCCTTGCTGCGCGGCGCGGTGGGGCAGCGCGCCGCGGCGGTCGATCTTGCGCCCTGCTGCTATTACCGCACTCGTGACGCGGTGTATCGCCCGCTCAACCCCGAGGGCACGCTGCATCTCACCCGCGACGAACTGCACCTGCCGGTCACCGACACCGCCACCGCCGGCGCCCGCGCCAGAAGACTGCGCGACCAGGCCATGGCCTGGAAACTCGCCTTCGTGAAACTGCGCGAAGATTTGGCCGGCGTGCCCACTACGCGCACCTTCAAGCCGGTGCCGTCGAGTTGGCTGTCCCTGGGTTTCGAAGGATGGTGTTGCAGGCTGGCCGAGCGCGAGGGGCTTGATGTGCCGGCGCATTACGACTGGGCCGCGCTCGAAGCCCACGGCTGGCAGCGCCAGCGCGAGGTGATGCGCCTGTCCCTGGTGCGTCACGTCTTTCGCCGGCCCTTGGAGGTTTGGCTTGCGCTCGACCGCGCGCTGTTTCTGGAGCGTGCCGGCTATCGGGTGCGGCTGGCGGAGTTTTGCGGGCGGGAGCTGACGCCGAGGAATTTGTTTATCTCGGCGCGCCAATATAACGACAGGTGAAAGGGTGGTTTGAAGTGTGTGGGTAAGTAGATGCGGACCACGCTAGATCTAGTCTGTAATATCGCCCTAATAACAGAACATTAGGGAGGGAATGAAAATGGGAGATTTGCTATCCGGTGATGACGGTCTAGCCGTGGAGGATGTTTGAGACACTGGCAGCGCTCAAGCGTATGGATATGCTAATTCATGTCAGCGCGATGGATCTCAACCGGAATATGGCAGTCAACACTTCACAAGATGATTCTGCTTTTGATCGGTTCGCACCTGGCTGGAGGAGCCATGTTAGCTTGCCGGCACCATATAGGGACAGGTGAAACCTTTGTGCAGCCAGTGACGGGGTTCCACGTTTGCTCAGTCCATTCGATGTCAGAAGTTGCCATGTTTAAAGATGCCTAGTTGGACATTTGCACAATAGATAGGAAGCTATTTTTTTGCCATCATCCAGGTGGGTAGGGTATGCCGCTACGGCATTGACTACGCCTTCCGCCGCCGCGCCACCCAATTCTCCACCAAGGAATAAACCGCCGGCACCACCACCAAGGTCAGTAGCGTCGATGACAACATGCCGCCGATCACCGCCACCGCGAGCGGGCCGTTGGTCTCGGCGCCGGCGCCCAGGCCGAGGGCGGCCGGCAGCAGGGCGAGGATGACGGTGAACGAGGTCATCAGCACGGGGCGCAGCCGGATCGGGCAGGCCTCGAGCAGGGCGGCGTCGATGGTCATACCCTCGCTGCGGCGCTGGTTGGCCAGGTCGACCAGCAGGATGGAGTTCTTCGCCACCAGGCCGATCAGCAGGACCAGGCCGATCATGGAATAGATGTTGATGGTGTGGCCGGTGAGCCAGAGCGCGACGACGCCGCCGATGATGGCGAGCGGCTGGGCGACCATGATGATGAGCGGTTGCAGGAAGGAATTGAACTGGCTGGCCAGCACCATGTAGAGCAGAACCAGCGCCAGGACGAAGGCGAAGGCCATGTTCTGCGCGGTCTTCTGGAATTCCTCGGCCTGGCCGACCATCTTCACCGTGTAGCCGGGCGGCAGCAGGCCGGTGGCGGCTTCCTGGATGCGGCTGACGGCCTCGCCGAGCGGAATGGTCGGGCTGCCGAAGAACTGGGCGGCGTATTGCAGGTCCATGCGGCCGATCACCGCGGGGCCGAGCGTTTCCTCGAATTGGGCGATGGTGTCGATGCGCACCAGTTCCCCGTTCGCGGCGCGCAGGTAGATGTTGGCCAGGTCGGTCGGCCGGGTGAACTCGCCGTCTTGTGCCTTGAGGCGCACGTAGTAGCGCTCGCCATCGCCCGGTTCGTCGTTGAAGCGGGCGACGTCGATGCCGCCGGTGAGCAGGTTGACCGCCAGGGCGACGTCGTTGGCGGAGAGTCCGAGGCTGTTGGCGCGGGTGCGGTCGAGGTTCATCCTGATCTGCGGCAGGTCGAGCTGCAGGTTCATGTCCAAGCGGCCGATGCCGGGGTCGGCCGAGAGTTTGTCCTGCATCAGCTTGGCCAGACGGCCGACCTCCTGCAGATTGGGGCCGGAGACCACGAATTGCAGAGCCTCGCCGCGCTGGCCGCCGACGATGGGGATTGGCGCCGGGAAGACGCGGGCGCCGGGGATCTGGGCCAGTTCCTGCTTCAATCGCGGAATCAGCTCGTATTGCTTGAGCGTGCGCCGGTCGGGCGGAACCATGCGCACCGAGGCGAAGGCCTCGTTCACCTGGCCAGCCTGGCCCAGGCCGATGGCGGCGAAATAGGTGTTGATCTCGGGGTGCCGGGCCAGCACCTTTTCCACCTCGGCCAGGCGGCCGCTGGTGTAGTCGATGCTGGAGCCGAGCGGGGTCTTGACGAAGACCAGGAAGCGGCCTTCGTCTTCCTCGGGCACGAAGGTCTTGCCGGTATTGACGAAAAACCAGCCGGAGGAGAGCACGACCAGCACGGTGGCGATGACGATCTTCCAACGGTGGCCCATGGCATAGCCGAGCAGTCGGCGATAGGCCTCGTCCATGCGCTGGAAGGCGGCATCGAGCGCCTGATAGAGACGGCCGTGCCGCTTTTGCACGGTGAGATAGCGGGCGCACAGCATGGGCGTCAAAGTGAGCGAGACGAACAGCGAGACCAGCACGCCGAAGGTCACCACCACGGCGAAGGACTGGAAGAACATGCCGATGATGCCGCCCATGAAGATGACCGGGGCGAAGATGGAGACCAGCGACAGGGTGGCGGCGAGCACGGCGAACACCACCTCGCGGCTGCCGGCGAGGGCGGCGCTGACGGGGTCGGGGTCGATGGCCTCGCGGTGGCGGTAGATGTTCTGGCTCCGGCCACCCGCATCCGCGGGTTTAACCCCGGCTTCGCCGGGGTTGGCCTGCGCCGAAACATCTATCGCCATCTCGCGATGGCGATAGATGTTTTCCAGCACGACAATGGCGTCGTCCACCACCACACCGATCAGCAGAAGCAGGGCGAGCAGGGTGAGCGAGTTGAAGGTGTAGCCGAAGAAATAGATGACCGCGATGGCGCCCAGCAGCGAGACCGGGATGGCCAGCGAGATGATCAGGGTGGAACGCCAGCTCTTGAGGAACAGCAGCACGATCAGCGCCGCCAGCACCGTGCCTTCGACCAGGTGGTTCATCAGCGAGTCGACCATCTGCTGGATGAAGAGCGAGTCGTCGGAGGCGATGGTGAGGGTCATGCCCGGTGGCAGCTGGGGGATGATCTCCTGGTCGAGCTTGGTCTTGATGTTTTTGATGATCTCGACCGTGTTGGTGTTGGCCACCTTGACGATGCCGATGCCGACCGTGGGCTTGCCATTGAAGCGGGCGAGCTGGCGGTAGTCGGACAGGCCGTCCTCCACCTCGGCCACCTGCTTGAGCTTGATCGGCGCGCCATTGCGATAGGCCACCACCATCTCCTCCAGGGCGTCGGTGGTGTGGAATTCCAGGTCGAGCTTGAGCAGATATTCAGAGCTCTGGCCGGTGACGAAGCCGCCGGGCTGCTGGATGTGCTCGCGGTTGAAGGCGTTGACCAGGTCCTGGGCGGTGACGCCGAGCGCGGCCATGCGCTGCGGGTCGAGGTTGACCCGAATGGTGCGGTCGCGCCGGCCGCCCAGGCGCACCTCGCCGACGCCGGCCACGGTCTCCAGCCGCTTCTTCACCACGTTGCGGGCGTACTGGTTGAGCTGCTGCTGGGTGCGGTCGCCCTGCAGGGCGACCCAGAAGATCGGGCTGGCATTGGTCGCCACCTTGGCCACCACCGGCGGGTCGGCATCCTGGGGCAGGCTCTTCAGCACCTGGTTGACCTTGGCCTGCACCTCGTTGAAGGCGACGTCGATGTCCTTGTCCAGGTCGAAGGTGATGGCGACGATGGAAACGCCGGGCGAGGAGGTGGAGTTGATGTGCTGGATACCGGGCGTGCTGTTGACCGCGGTCTCGATCACGCTGGTGATGCTGGCGTCGACCACGTCGGGGTTGGCGCCCTTCTGGGTGGTGGTGATCGAGATGATGGGGAATTCGATGTAGGGGAAACGGTCGATGCCGATGCGCAGGAAGCTGATGATGCCGAACAGCAGCAGCACGCCCGACAGCATCCAGGCCAGGACGTGGCGCCTGATCGAAAGCTCGGGCAGGGTCATTTCGCGGCGCCCGCCTGGCCGGTCTTATCGGCCGGTGGCAGCAGGCTGACTTTGGCACGGTCCGACAAAAAGCCGGCGCCGTCGACCGCCACCGTCTCGCCGGCCTTGAGGCCCTCCAGAATCTCGATCTGGCCGCGCTCCTTGATGCCGGTCCTGACCACGCGCTGGATGGCCTGGCCGTTGCCGACGACATAGACCACCTTGCCGGCCGGGCGCAGCACCACGCTTTGCTCGGGCACCATCACCGCGCCGGGATGGACCTCGACCACCACCCGGCCGGTGACCGAGGCGCCGGGTTTCCAGTCGCCGGGGTTGTCGACCTCGACGATGGCGTCGAAGGCCCGACTGCCGCTGCCGACCATGGGCCGCACCTCGCTCACCTTGCCGGTGAAGGGCTTGTCCGGCGCGCTGGGGCTGGCAAGATACACCGCCTGGCCAGGTTTGATGCGCGGCGCCACGGTCTCGGGGAAGGGCAGGCGGATGCGCAGGCGCTCGCTGCTGGTGAGCTGGAAGGCGGGCTTGCCCAGCTCGATCCAGTCGCCCTGGGCGATGAAGCGCCCGTCGACGCGGCCTGAAATCGGCGCGACGATGCGGGTGCGCGTCAGGTTTCTCGCGGCGCGGGCGTAGACCTCCTGGGCGGCGACGTTCTGCGCCTCGACCTCTTCCAGCCTGCTCGAGGAGATGAAACCCTGACGGGCGAGCTCGCGATAGCGCTCGGTCAGCTTCTGCTGGGTGACGGCCTGGGCCTCGAGCCGCCGGGCGTCGGCCGCGTAGTCGCCGGGGTCGAGCTCGGCCAGCAGCTGGCCGCGTTTGACCGCGTCGCCGACCTCGACGTGGACCTTGAGCACGCGGCCGGCCACCTCGGCAGCGACCTTGGGCGCCGTGGTGCTGTCGGCCTCGCCCACGGCCTCCTCGGTGATCTCCAAATCGCGCGCCTCGGCCTGGGCGACGGTGATCAGGCTGGGGGGCGGGCCTTTCTTCTCCTCCGGCTTCTTGTTGCCGCAGCCGGCCAGGCCGAGGCCGGCAATGAACAGGATCAGCAGGGTGGCGCGCATCGGCTAAATTCCTTATTGGGGGGCGGCGCCCGGCGGGCCGGGCGAGCGGGCATTATCCGGGCCACTGGCCGATCTGCAAAGCCGTGGTCCAGTACGCGGTAAGAGCCGGGGGCCATGATAAAATTCAAATTTTCAGACGCATTGGGCCGCTCACCATGTTCTCCGCCGACCAGACCATTCAGAAGACCGATCCCGAGCTTTGGGCCGCCATTCAGGGCGAGGCCAAGCGCCAGGAAGACCACATCGAGCTGATTGCTTCCGAGAACTACACCAGCCCGGCGGTAATGGAGGCCCAGGGTTCGGTGCTGACCAACAAGTACGCCGAGGGCTACCCCGGCAAGCGCTATTACGGTGGCTGCGAGCATGTCGACGTGGTCGAGCAGCTGGCGATCGACCGGCTGAAAAAGCTGTTTGGCGCCGAGGCGGCCAACGTGCAGCCCAATTCCGGCTCCCAGGCCAACCAGGCGGTGTTCATGGCCTTCCTGAAGCCGGGCGACACCATCATGGGCATGAGCCTGGCCGAGGGCGGCCACCTCACCCACGGCATGGCGCTCAACATGTCGGGCAAGTGGTTCAAGGTGGTGGCCTACGGCCTGAACGCCAAGGAAGAGATCGACTATGAGCAGATGGAGCGGCTGGCCCACGAGCACAAGCCCAAGCTCATCATCGCCGGCGCCTCGGCCTATAGCCTGCGCATCGACTTCGAGCGCTTCGCCAAGGTGGCCAAGGCGGTCGGCGCGATCTTCATGGTGGACATGGCCCATTACGCCGGCCTGATCGCCGCCGGGCTCTATCCCAACCCGGTGCCGCACGCCGACGTGGTGACCTCGACCACGCACAAGACCCTGCGCGGCCCGCGCGGCGGCGTGATCATGATGAAGGCCGAGCACGAGAAGGCGATCAACTCGGCCATCTTCCCCGGCCTGCAGGGCGGCCCGCTGATGCACGTGATCGCCGGCAAGGCGGTGGCGTTCAAGGAGGCTCTCTCGCCCGAGTTCCGCAAGTACCAGGAGCAGGTGCTGGCCAATGCCCGGGTGATGGCCCGGGTGCTCGCCGAGGAGCGCGGCCTGCGCATCGTCTCCGGCGGCACCGAGAGCCATGTCTTCCTGGTCGATCTGCGGCCGAAGAAGATCACCGGCAAGGAGGCCGAGGCGGCGCTCGGCCGCGCCCACATCACGGTGAACAAGAACGCCATCCCGAACGACCCGGAGAAGCCCTTCGTCACCTCCGGCATCCGCATCGGCTCGCCGGCCATGACCACGCGCGGCTTCACCGAGATCGAGGCCGAAAAGCTGGCGCACCTGATCGCCGACGTGCTCGACGCGCCCAACGACGAGGCGGTGGCCAAGCGGGTGGCCGGCGAGGTCGGCGCGATGTGCGCCAAGTTCCCGGTCTACGGCAACAGATGACAGGTATCAGGGATCAGGGATCAGCCTGAAGCGTTGTGCTGATACCTGAGGCCTGAGCGCTGATCCCAAAAATATGAAATGCCCTTTCTGCGGCGCGACGGATACCCAGGTGGTCGAGACCCGGGTGTCGGAGGACGGCGCCAGCATCCGCCGGCGCCGGCGCTGCGCCGCCTGCGACAAGCGCTTCACCACCTATGAGACGGCCGATGTCCGCATGCCGCATGTGGTGAAGGGCAACGGCACCCGCGAGGAGTTCTCCATCGGGAAGCTGCGCGAGGGGTTCCGCCGCGCCCTGCACAAGCGGCCGGTGCCGGCGGCGCTGGTCGACGCGGCGGTCGAGCACATCCGCCAGAAACTGCTGGCCCTGGGTGAGCGCGAGATCGGCTCGCGCCAGATCGGCGAGATGGTGATGGCCGAGCTGTACAAGCTGGACAAGGTGGCCTACATCCGCTTCGCCTCGGTCTACCGCAGCTTCCAGGACGTCGAGGACTTCCGCGACGTGATCCGCGACATCGAGAAAAAATAAGCGGATCTTGTTCACGGCAGACGACCACCTCCACATGGCCCGCGCCCTGCGACTGGCGGCGCGCGGGCTGTACACGACGATGCCGAATCCGCGCGTGGGTTGCGTCATCGTCAAGGATGGGCGCGTGGTCGGCGAGGGCTGGCATGAGCGGGCCGGCGAGCCGCATGCCGAGATCCACGCCCTGCGCGCGGCCGGGGCGGCGGCGCGCGGCGCCACCGTCTACGTCAGCCTGGAGCCGTGCAGCCACCATGGCCGCACCCCGCCTTGCGCCAACGCCCTGATCGATGCCGGCGTGGCGCGCGTGGTGGCGGCGATGCGCGATCCCAACCCGCAGGTGGCCGGCAACGGCATCGAGCTTTTGACCCTGGCCGGGGTGCGCGCCGAGGTGGGGCTGCTGGCGGCCGAGGCGCATGAACTCAACCCCGGCTTCGTCTCCCGCATGACCCGCGGCCGTCCCTGGCTGCGGCTGAAGACGGCGTCCAGCCTGGACGGCAAGACCGCGCTCAACAACGGCCAGTCGCAGTGGATCACCGGGGCGGCGGCGCGGGCCGATGTCCAGCGCTGGCGGGCGCGCAGCTGCGCCATCCTGACCGGGGTGGGCACGGTGGCGGCCGACGATCCGCAGATGACCGTGCGCGACTTCGATATCGGGCGCCAACCTTTGAAGGTGATCCTCGACAGCCAGCTGCGCACGCCGCCGACGGCGCGCATCCTGGCCGGCGGCGCTTTGGTGGTCGCCGCACTCGACCTGAAGGAGCGGCGCGCCGCCCTGAGCGCGGCGGGGGCTGAGGTGCTGGTGCTGCCGGGCGCCGACGGCCATGTCGATCTTCCCGCGCTGCTGGTCGAGCTGGGCCGGCGTGGCATCAACGAGGTGCACGTCGAGGCCGGGGCGGTGCTCAACGGCGCCTTCCTGGCGGCCGGCCTGGTCGACGAGTGGCTGGCCTATGTCGCGCCCAAGGTCATGGGCGATGCCGCCCGCGGCCTGTTCGGCCTGCCGGAGCTGAGCGAGATGGCCGGCTGCCGCGATTTCCGCCTGCATGACCTGGCCCAGGTCGGCGGCGACCTGCGCCTGCTGCTGCGCCCCCTCTGAAATAGGCGGGACGGTCCGCCAGAGTCCGGCCGGATCGGCTAAAATGGCGCTCCTTTCAGGTTTCGGGCGTTTCTTCCAGCCATGTTCACCGGCATCATCCAGGCCGTAGGCCATATCCAGCACCTGGTGGAGCGACCGGGCGGCGATGCCCGCGTGACCATCGCGGCCGGCGGGCTCGATCTTGCCGATGTCGGCCTGGGCGATTCCATCGCGGCCAACGGCGTTTGCCTCACCGTGGTGGAGAAGGGCGCCGACCACTACAGCGTCGACGTCTCGGCCGAGACCTTCAGCTGCACCATCGGCTTCACCCCGGGCGAGGCGGTCAATCTGGAGAAGGCCCTGCGCCTGGCCGACCGCCTGGGCGGCCACATCGTCTCCGGCCACGTCGACGGCGTCGGCGAGGTGGTCCGCTTCGAGTCGCTGGGCGAGAGCCATCGGCTGGATATCCGGGCGCCGTTCCGGCTGGCCAAGTACATCGCCGCCAAGGGCTCGATCGCCGTCAACGGCGTCAGCCTGACCGTGAACCGGGTGGTCGGCGAGGAGTTTTCCATCAACCTGATCCCGCACACCCTGGAGCACACCGGCTTCAAGGCCCTCAAGGCCGGCAGCCGGGTGAACCTGGAGGTCGACATGCTGGCCCGCTACGCCGAGCGCCTGCTGGCCTACACCGACGCAACCGATAAGGATTGAAATGAGCCTGGCTCCCATCGCAGACATCATCGCCGACTTCAAGGCCGGCAAAATGGTCATCCTGGTCGACGAGGAGGACCGCGAGAACGAGGGTGACCTGGTGCTGGCGGCCGATTTCGTCACGCCGGAGGCGATCAACTTCATGGCCAAGCACGGCCGCGGCCTGATCTGCCTGACCCTGACCGAGGCGCGTTGCCGTCAGCTCGGGCTCGACCTCATGGTCGGCAAGAACCGGGCCCCGCTGGGGACTGCCTTCACGGTCTCGATCGAGGCGGCCCAGGGCGTGACCACCGGCATCTCGGCGGCCGACCGGGCGACCACCATCCAGGCCGCAGTGAAGAAGGATGCCGGCCCGAACGACATCGTCATGCCCGGCCACATCTTCCCGCTCATGGCGCAAGAGGGTGGCGTGCTCAAGCGCGCCGGCCACACCGAGGCTGGCTGCGATCTGGGCCAGCTCGCCGGCCTGACCCCGGCCGCGGTGATCTGCGAGATCCTGAAGGACGACGGCACCATGGCCCGGCTGCCGGACCTGGTCGAATTCGCCAAGGAGCACGGCCTCAAGATCGGCGCCATCGCCGACCTCATCCACTATCGCAGCCGGAACGAGAAGCTGGTCGAGCGTGTGGCCGACAAGCCGGTCAAGACCGCCTATGGCGATTTCCGCCTGGTCGCCTTCCGCGACAAGACCGCGGGCGAGACGCACCTGGCCCTGGTCAAGGGCAAGCCGACGCCGGCTCAGGAAACCTTGGTGCGGGTGCACGAGCCGATTTCGGTGCTCGATTTCCTCGACACCGGCACCGGCCACTCCTGGACCGTGGATGCCGCGCTGAAGACCCTGGCCCAGGCCGAGCGCGGCGTGATGGTGCTGCTGCACCGGCCGGAAACCGGCGACGACCTGCTGGCCAAGTTCTCGACCGAGCCCAAGCCGGCGGCGAAATTTGACCTGCGCAACTATGGCATTGGCGCCCAGATCCTGAAGGACCTCGGCGTCGGCAAGATGCGCATCATGGCCCACCCCCGGAAGATGCCGTCGATGACCGGCTTCGACCTCGAGGTGACCGGATACATTGAGCAACAGGGAGTCTGACATGCCCCGCTACGACAACATCTGCGAACACGAGATCAACCTGGATGGCAAAGGCATCCGGGTCGGCATCGTCATGAGCCGGTTCAACATCGACATCTGCGAAGGCCTGCTCTCGGCCTGCACCGCCGAGCTCACCAAGCTGGGCGTCAAGGAATCCGACATGTGCATCGCCACCGTGCCCGGCGCCCTGGAGATTCCCCTGGCGCTGCAGAAGCTGGCGGCCACCGGCAAGTACGACGCGCTGATCGCCTTGGGCGCCGTGGTGCGCGGCGACACCTATCACTTCGAGGTGGTTTCCAACGAGATGGCCAGCGGCATCATGCAAGTGACCCTGGACACCGGTCTGCCCATCGCCAACGCCGTGCTCACCACCAACACCGACGACCAGGCCCTGCTGCGCATGTCGCAGAAGGGCGCGGAGGCCGCGCAGGTGGTGGTCGAGATGGTCAACCTGTTCAAGGCGGTTTAGAGCCTATTTCACCAGGAAACGAAAGATGCGTTTGGTCACAAAACGGATGGATGCAAGGCGCGGGGCGCAGCGAATGGTCGTTCCATTCGCAAGGCTGGCAACGCGGCAGACGCCGTTTTGTGGCCAAACCCTTCGGGCCGGCCGTGCATTGCGCGCATGGCGTTGTTGCTCGCCGCTTGTTTGGAATGACCAAACCGCGCGGCTCTTGCCTAGTCCTGCGCGCAATGCACGGCCGGCGCACATTCGTTTCATGGTGAAATAGGCTCTTATGGCTCAGACGCGAGGCAACCGCCGCATCGCCCGGGAACTGGTCCTGCGCGCGCTGTACCAGTGGCAGCTGACCGGCGACGATTACGCCAGGCTGCTGGTGCAGGCCGAGGAGGCCGAGGAGTACGCTCAGGCCAACACGACCTTTCTCAAGGGCCTGCTCGACGGCATCTTGAAAGAGTCGGCGGCGCTGGATGCGGCCCTGGCGCCCTGCCTCGATCGCAAGGTCGAGGAGCTGTCGCCGATCGAGCACGGCGTGCTGCTGATCGGCGCCTACGAACTCAGCCACAGCCTGGACGTACCCTACAAGGTGGCGATCAACGAATCGGTCGAGCTGGCCAAGCGCTACGGCGGCACCGACGGCCACAAGTTCGTCAACGGCGTGCTCGACAAGCTGGCCAAGTCGGTCCGCTCGGTGGAAGTCGAGGCCGCGGGCAGGTGAAGCGGCGGGCCGCGCCTGCGTCCCTCACCCACCATGTCTTCCGAATTCGAACTCATCGCCAAGTTCTTCACCCGTGCCAGTCCCTCGGCGCGGCTGGGGGTCGGCGACGATGCCGCACTGATCGCGCCGACCCCCGGCATGGAGCTGGCCATCTCGGCCGACATGCTGGTGGCCGGTACCCATTTCCTGCCTGACGCCGATCCCTTTGATCTGGGCCACAAGGCCCTGGCGGTGAACCTGTCGGACCTCGCCGCCATGGGTGCCCAACCGCGCTGGGCCCTGCTCTCGCTCGCCCTGCCGCAGGCCGACGAGGCCTGGCTGGCGCCGTTCAGCCGCGGGTTTCTCGCGCTGGCCGCCGAGCATGGCGTCGACCTGATCGGCGGCGACACCACGCGCGGGCCGCTCAATCTTTCCGTCACCATCCTGGGCGAGGTCGAGGCCGGCCGGGCCTTGCGCCGCGATGCGGCGCAGGCGGGCGATGCGATCTGGGTCTCGGGCGAACTGGGCGGTGCGGCGCTGGGTCTGCAGCACCTTCTGGGCGAGCGGTCTTTGCCGCCGGTCGAGGCCGCGGCCTGTCTGGCCCGCCTGCGCCGGCCGCAGCCGCGCATCGCCCTCGGTCGCCGGCTGCTCGGTCTTGCTCATGCCTGCATCGACATCTCCGATGGCCTGCTGGCCGACCTCGGTCACATCCTGGAACGCTCAAATCTGGGCGCGGAGATTCGGCTGGCCGAGCTGCCGCTGGCTGCCCCAGTCGCCAGCCGCCTGGGCGAGTCGCAGGCCCTGCGTGCGGCCCTGGCCGGCGGCGACGACTACGAGCTGTGCTTCACCGCCCCGGCCGATCGTGCGGCGGCGATCCGCGCCGCTGCGGCAGCGGCCGGCGTGCCGGTCGCCTGCATCGGCCACATCACCGCCGAGGCCGGGCTGAAACTGCTCGACGCCGAGGGTCGGCCCATGCCGCTGCATGAGACCGGCTTCGACCACTTCGCGAGGCGCTGAGGTGCAGGCCGACTGGCGTTTCGTCCGTGCTCATCCGGCCCACTTTCTGGCTTTTGGTTTGGGCAGTGGCCTCGCGCCGAAGGCGCCGGGCACCGCCGGCACCCTGGTCGCGCTGCCGCTCTATTTTCTGCTGGCCCCGCTCGGCGGCTGGTATTGGCTGGCCGTGGCGCTGGCGCTACTGATCGGCATCTGGGCCTGCGATGTGGCCGGGCGCGCCCTGGGCGTGCACGACCATGGCGGCATCGTCTGGGACGAGATC
This sequence comes from Sulfuritortus calidifontis, assembly GCF_003967275.1. Lineage (NCBI taxonomy): Bacteria > Pseudomonadati > Pseudomonadota > Betaproteobacteria > Nitrosomonadales > Thiobacillaceae > Sulfuritortus > Sulfuritortus calidifontis. The sequence goes on along the minus strand of NZ_AP018721.1, from coordinate 2,108,526 downwards.
GCGGCCTTTCTCCTGGTGCTGCCGTTCGCGCCTCAGACACTCGTCGGCTTTGTTCTGGCCTTTGCGCTGTTTCGCCTGTTCGATATCTGGAAGCCGTTCCCGATCCGCTGGTTCGACCGCCAGGTGCCGGGCGGCCTGGGGGTGATGCTGGACGACCTGCTGGCGGCCGGCTATGCCATTCTGTGTCTCATGGGGATTGCGCCATGGCTGTGAACGAACTGGACACCTTGTCGATGCAATTGGGCGAGGCCCTGCTGGCGCGCGGCTGGCGCCTGGCCACGGCCGAGTCTTGCACCGGCGGCTGGGTGGCCCAGGCGGTCACCGCGATCGCGGGCAGTTCCAATTGGTTCGACCGTGGCTTCGTTACCTACAGCAACGAGGCCAAGCAGGACATGCTGGCTGTGCGCGCCGACAGCCTGGCCCGACACGGCGCGGTGAGCGAGGCAGTGGTGCGCGAGATGGTCGCCGGCGCCCTGGCCCGCAGCCGCGCCGACCTCGCCCTGGCGATCAGCGGCATTGCCGGGCCGACCGGCGGCAGCGCGGAAAAACCCGTGGGCACGGTCTGGATCGCCTGGGGGCTGCGCGATGGTGTGCAGCGGGCACAGCGGTTTCACTTCGACGGCGATCGCACCGCCGTGCGCCGTCAGTCAGTGCTGGCTGCGCTGCAGGGGGGCTTGTCCCTGCTGCAGTCAAATTAGCGGAAGGCCCAGGCGGCGAACGGCTCGATCTCGTCGCGGTTGAGCAGCATCAGCTGGTAGGCGTTGGGATTGAGCGAGTGGTCCTTTGTGGTGTCGACCCCGAGGCGCTGCAGGATATAGCCGATCAGGGCGCGGCGGACCGTGATCGCGATGACCTCGCCGTCCGCACCGTAATCCAGGAGCAGGCTTTCCCGTTTCTGGGCGTCGAGGCCGCTGTGCGGTCCCAGCTCCAGCGTCACCCTCTCCACCCAGTCCTCGTCGTATTCCAGGCTCGATTCCGCCGCCTCGTCCAGGCACTGGGCTTGGCTGAAGCGTGACAGCACGAAGTCGCGGAAGTCGCCGGTGTCCTCGCTATAGGCGCGGACATGCCAGCGCAGGCCGGTGTCGACCAGGCTGTGCGGCTCGATGTTGCGCAGGTTTTGGCTGTCGCGGTCGGACAGCGAGCGGTACTGTGCCCGCAGCTTCCTGCGGCCGTGGATGGCGCGGGTGATCTGGGCCAGCACCTGCGGGCCGGGCAGCCGGGCGGGCAGGGGCAGACTGGCGGTGGGCAGGCCGTAGATCGAGGTTGCGCCGTAAGGCCCGCCGGCCACCGCGAGGTTGGCGGCGATGACCGGCAGCACGGCGGCGGGGCTCAGGTCGGCGAAGGCGGCGCTGAAGTGTTCGGTCGGCACGAAGCCGAAGACGTTGTGGTTGTAGCTGAGGTTGCCCGGCGCCAGGTCGCCGTAGAGCTTGAGGTCCTTGGTCGCGGCCGGGTCGGAGATGCCGAAGGCGCGGGCGACGTCGCTGCGGCTGACCACCCCGGTGTAGAAGGCCATGATCTCGATATATTGCAGCCGCTGCTGCGTCGCCCATTTCACGTCCAGGCGCATTTTCTCTTTGGAAATCATGACTTACTCCAGATATGGCGGGTGGCCGGGTCGATTATAGGGCTATCGGGCGACACCCAGATACAAACTATCATGTAATAAAAACTACGTAGGTGATAAAAAATATTGACATTGGTAAATGTATCGCCTAAATTTCGCTCCATGGCAGCGCCGCAAGGCGGCCGACCTACGACGCAACCTCACACTCAAGGAGACAGATCATGGCAGCCACCGTATCCGCAGAAGACAAGATGAAGGCCCTGAGCGCCGCGCTCGGCCAGATCGAGAAACAGTTCGGCAAGGGCTCGGTCATGCGCATGGGCGACGGCTCGGTGATGGAAGACCTGCAGGTGGTCTCCACCGGCTCGCTGGGCCTGGACGTGGCGCTCGGCGTCGGCGGCCTGCCGCGCGGCCGGATCGTCGAGATCTACGGCCCGGAATCCTCGGGCAAGACCACGCTGACCCTGCAGGTGGTGGCCGAGATGCAGAAACAGGGCGGCACCGCCGCCTTCATCGACGCCGAGCACGCGCTCGACCCGAGCTACGCCCAGAAGCTGGGCGTCAACGTCTCCGAGCTGCTGATCTCCCAGCCCGATACCGGCGAGCAGGCGCTGGAGATCGCCGACATGCTGGTGCGCTCCGGCGGCGTCGACGTCATCGTCATCGACTCGGTGGCGGCGCTGACGCCCAAGGCCGAGATCGAGGGCGAGATGGGCGACTCCCACGTCGGCCTCCATGCCCGCCTGATGAGTCAGGCCCTGCGCAAGCTCACCGCCAACATCAAGCGGACCAATACCCTGGTCATCTTCATCAACCAGATCCGCATGAAGATCGGCGTCATGTTCGGCAACCCCGAGACCACCACCGGCGGCAACGCGCTCAAGTTCTATTCCTCGGTGCGCCTGGACATCCGCCGCATCGGCGCGATCAAGAAGGGCGAAGAGGTGGTCGGTTCCGAAACCCGGGTGAAGGTGGTGAAGAACAAGGTCTCGCCCCCGTTCAAGGAGGCGATCTTCGACATCCTCTACGGCGAAGGCATCTCCCGCGAGGGCGAGATCATCGAGCTGGGCGTGGCGCAGAAGCTGATCGACAAGGCCGGTGCCTGGTACTCCTATCAGGGCGAGAAGATCGGCCAGGGCAAGGACAACGCGCGCGAATACCTGAAGGAGCACCCGGAAGTGGCCGAGGAGATCGAGGCCCAGATCCGCGAGAACCTGGGCGTGAAGATGCCGGGTGCCGAGAGCGTTGGCGAAGAGTAATCGCGCGCTCGGCCTGCGCGAGCGGGCGCTCAATCTGCTGGCCCGGCGCGAACACAGCCGGGCCGAGCTGGCGCGCAAGCTGGCGCCGCACGGCGAGGCCGACGAGATCGCGGCGCTGCTCGACGACCTCGAGCAGCGCAAGCAACTGTCGGATGCCCGTTATGCCGAATCCCTGGCGCATGCGCGCGCGGGCAAATACGGCAGCCGGCGTCTGGCCCATGAGCTACGGGAAAAGGGGGTTGGCGAGGGCTTGATCGCCGATGCTGTGGCCGAGGCGCGCGAGGGCGATCTCGCGGCTGCGCGTGTGGCCTGGGCCAAGAAGTTTGGCGCCCCGCCGAGCGACGCCAACGAGCAGGCGCGCCAATACCGTTTCCTGCTCGGCCGCGGTTTTCCGAATGAGGTGGTGCGCCGCGTGGTCGGCGGTGATGAGGATTAGATCCGTTCCGCCAGAATCCGGCTGATTTCCCCGTCGGTCAGCGCGATTGGGTTGGTCTTCATGCTGCTGCCGCGGCTGTTGGCGGCAATCCGCTCGAAGTCGCCTGGGTTGATGCCGTAGGCCGACAGTCGCGGCAGCTGCAGTCGCCGTGTCCAATCTTCCAGGGTCTCGATTAGCGCGGTAATGGCCGCATCGTCGGCAAGCGTTTGCCGGCTCAGCAGGCGGCCGATGTCGGCGTATTTCTTCAGCGCGATATTGCCCGGTTCGCGTGCCCGCATCGCTTCAATGTTGACCCGGGTGGCGGCTGCGACCAGGGTGCCACAGACCGCGCCGTGCGGGATGGGGAAGAAGGCGCCGAGCGGCGAGGCCAGGCCGTGTACCGAGCCGAGGCCGACCTGGGCCAGGGTGATGCCCGACAGCAGTGCCGCATAGGCCATGCGGCTGCGGCAGGCGCCGGCATCGGCGGTGCCCTCGTACCAGGGCAGCAGACTGTCGCGCGCGGCTTCCAGCCCGCTCAAGGCGAGGGCATCGGTGAAGGGGTTGGCTCTGCTCGAAACATAGGATTCCAGGAGCTGGGTGAAGGCATCCATGCCGTTGGCTGCCAAAATAGCTGGCGGGCAGCTGGCGAGCAGGTCGGGGTCAACGATGGCGTATTCGGCCACCAGCTTGTCGTCGCGGAAGGACTTCTTGAAGCCGTGGCTGCCGCGGGTGCTGAGCACGGCGTTCTTGGTCGCCTCCGAGCCGGTGCCGGCGGTGGTCGGCACGGCGATAAAGGGCGTGCCGGGGCCGCGATAGGGCAGTTCCGGGCCGACGCCCTCCAGATGGTCGAGCACCGAGTTGCCCGGCCGCAGCAGGCCGGCGATGGCCTTGGCCGCATCCAGGGCGCTGCCGCCACCGATGCCGAGTACGACGTCGATGTCTTGTGCTTTGTATTGCTGCACGGCCTGGTCGACCAGCTCCGGCGAGGGTTCGCCACCAACCTGCAGCAGTTGCCAGCGGGCGCCCATCTTCCGGAGCTCGGCTTGCAGATCGGCCCAGTGCGGGCTATCCAGGAAGGAACGGGCGCCGGTGACGATCAGGATGTGTTTGCCGAAACCGGTGGCGATGCCGGCGGTCTTCTTGAGTGTGCCGGGGCCGAACTCGATGCGCGGCAGGCGGGCGATGCTGAAGGCGAAATCCACGGTAACTCCTTGTTGTGAGAGGCGCATGCTAGCGTGCTGGGTCGGACGAGCAAAACGGGTATGCAAAAGTTTGCAGAAGATTGCTAAAAGGGTGTTGACAGGGTTGGGGTCAATCTTCATAATCTCGCTTCTCTCGGACGCGGGGTGGAGCAGTCTGGCAGCTCGTCGGGCTCATAACCCGAAGGTCACAGGTTCAAATCCTGTCCCCGCAACCAAAACTGATCTTTAACAAGTAGAAACAGCCTTAAGAAGTGTGGGCATTGGGTTTGGAGCGGAAGGTTCCTTTTTGGGACTGGAAGCTAACAAGTAAGACCTGATGCTCGAATTGTCAGTTTGATTCTGATGAGTTGAGCGGTAAGTAAAGAGATTGAACTGAAGAGTTTGATCCTGGCTCAGATTGAACGCTGGCGGCATGCCTTACACATGCAAGTCGAACGGCAGCACGGGAGCTTGCTCCTGGTGGCGAGTGGCGAACGGGTGAGTAAAGCATCGGAACGTACCGCGTAGTGGGGGATAACGTAGCGAAAGTTACGCTAATACCGCATACGTCCTGAGGGAGAAAGCGGGGGTCGCAAGACCTCGCGCTATGCGAGCGGCCGATGTCGGATTAGCTAGTTGGTGGGGTAAGAGCCTACCAAGGCGACGATCCGTAGCGGGTCTGAGAGGATGATCCGCCACACTGGGACTGAGACACGGCCCAGACTCCTACGGGAGGCAGCAGTGGGGAATTTTGGACAATGGGGGAAACCCTGATCCAGCCATGCCGCGTGGGTGAAGAAGGCCTTCGGGTTGTAAAGCCCTTTCGGACGGAAAGAAATCATCGCCTCTAACATAGGCGGTGGATGACGGTACCGTAAGAAGAAGCACCGGCTAACTACGTGCCAGCAGCCGCGGTAATACGTAGGGTGCGAGCGTTAATCGGAATTACTGGGCGTAAAGCGTGCGCAGGCGGTTTTTTAAGCCAGATGTGAAATCCCCGGGCTTAACCTGGGAATGGCATTTGGAACTGGAAGACTAGAGTGCGGCAGAGGGGGGTGGAATTCCTGGTGTAGCAGTGAAATGCGTAGAGATCAGGAGGAACACCGATGGCGAAGGCAGCCCCCTGGGCCGACACTGACGCTCATGCACGAAAGCGTGGGGAGCAAACAGGATTAGATACCCTGGTAGTCCACGCCCTAAACGATGTCAACTGGCTGTTGGGGGAGCAATCTCTTAGTAGCGAAGCTAACGCGTGAAGTTGACCGCCTGGGGAGTACGGCCGCAAGGTTGAAACTCAAAGGAATTGACGGGGGCCCGCACAAGCGGTGGATGATGTGGATTAATTCGATGCAACGCGAAGAACCTTACCTACCCTTGACATGGCAGGAACTTGCCAGAGATGGCTTGGTGCCCGAAAGGGAACCTGCACACAGGTGCTGCATGGCTGTCGTCAGCTCGTGTCGTGAGATGTTGGGTTAAGTCCCGCAACGAGCGCAACCCTTGCCATTAGTTGCTACGAAAGGGCACTCTAATGGGACTGCCGGTGACAAACCGGAGGAAGGTGGGGATGACGTCAAGTCCTCATGGCCCTTATGGGTAGGGCTTCACACGTCATACAATGGTCGGTACAGAGGGTTGCCAACCCGCGAGGGGGAGCCAATCCCAGAAAACCGATCGTAGTCCGGATTGTTCTCTGCAACTCGAGAGCATGAAGTCGGAATCGCTAGTAATCGCGGATCAGCATGCCGCGGTGAATACGTTCCCGGGCCTTGTACACACCGCCCGTCACACCATGGGAGTGGGTTGCTCCAGAAGTAGGTAGCCTAACCGCGAGGGGGGCGCTTACCACGGAGTGATTCATGACTGGGGTGAAGTCGTAACAAGGTAGCCGTAGGGGAACCTGCGGCTGGATCACCTCCTTTCTAGAGCGTGCTCTGGACTCAGTGTCCACACTTCGCAAGGCTGTTCCGTAACAACACGCGGACGCGATGGGCTTGTAGCTCAGTTGGTCAGAGCACACGCTTGATAAGCGTGGGGTCGCTGGTTCAAATCCAGCCAGGCCCACCAGATTCGGGGGTGTAGCTCAGCTGGGAGAGCACCTGCTTTGCAAGCAGGGGGTCATCGGTTCGATCCCGTTCACCTCCACCAGGTTTGGTGGTGAGGCGTTAGGAGTGAAGAGAAGGGTGTTTTGCCTTACTCCTCACTCCTCACTCCTTACGGAGTGAGAGGCTGTTGTTCTTTAACAATTTGGAAGAAGGTAGTTTGATTCACATTGATGAGGTGTGAGTTGAACTTTGGGTTTGATTGCATTGGGCCTTATCTTTTTAGTCGGAGATAAGGCTGGCAGACACGAAACCTGTAGCCTTTGATCTCGGAAGAGAGCTCAAGGTTATAGGGTCAAGTGACTAAGTGCATGTGGTGGATGCCTTGGCGATCACAGGCGATGAAGGACGTGGTAGCCTGCGAAAAGCGCGGGGGAGCTGGCAAACGAGCTTTGATCCCGCGATGTCCGAATGGGGAAACCCACCCGCGAGGGTACCCTTGACTGAATACATAGGTCATGTGGAGCGAACCGAGTGAACTGAAACATCTCAGTAGCTCGAGGAACAGAAATCAACCGAGATTCCCAAAGTAGTGGCGAGCGAAATGGGACGAGCCTGCACAACTAAACCAGTCTCTCAGCAGAACGGTCTGGAAAGTCCGGCCATAGTGGGTGATAGCCCCGTATGTGAAAAGAGATTGGCGGGTCTAGGTGTGCGACAAGTAGGGCGGGACACGTGTAATCCTGTCTGAAGATGGGGGGACCATCCTCCAAGGCTAAATACTCGTGATCGACCGATAGTGAACCAGTACCGTGAGGGAAAGGCGAAAAGAACCCCGGGAGGGGAGTGAAATAGATCCTGAAACCGCATGCATACAAACAGTGGGAGCCTCCTTGTGGGGTGACTGCGTACCTTTTGTATAATGGGTCAGCGACTTACGTTCAGTTGCGAGCTTAACCGAATAGGGGAGGCGTAGCGAAAGCGAGTCTGAACAGGGCGTTCAGTAGCTGGGCGTAGACCCGAAACCGGATGATCTATCCATGGCCAGGTTGAAGGTGCGGTAACACGCACTGGAGGACCGAACCCACTAGTGTTGCAAAACTAGGGGATGAGCTGTGGATAGGGGTGAAAGGCTAAACAAATCCGGAAATAGCTGGTTCTCCTCGAAAACTATTTAGGTAGTGCCTCGTAATAGGCCTCCGGGGGTAGAGCACTGTAATCGTTGGGGGGGTCACTTAGATCTACCCCGCGATAGCAAACTCCGAATACCGGAGAGTCGTTTTACGGGAGACAGACATCGGGTGCTAACGTCCGGTGTCGAGAGGGAAACAACCCAGACCCACAGCTAAGGTCCCAAATGATGTGCTAAGTGGTAAACGAAGTGGGAAGGCTAAGACAGCCAGGAAGTTGGCTTAGAAGCAGCCATCCTTTAAAGAAAGCGTAATAGCTCACTGGTCGAGTCGTCCTGCGCGGAAGATGTAACGGGGCTAAGCACATAACCGAAGCTTGGGATTCAGGAATCAGAGTTCAGGAATTAGGTATCAGAATGGCGGTGCATCGGTTTGAAGATTTGGAGGTATTCAAGCGGGCCTACAAGGTTTCGTTGGAGATTCACCAAATCAGTCTGGCGATGCCGCAGGTTGAGCAGTTTGGGCTGGCCGAGCAGATGCGTCGGGCCAGCAAGTCGATCTGTGCCAATCTGGCGGAGGGCTTTGGTAAGCAAAGTCTGTCGAAAACTGAATTCAAGAGGTTCATCAAGATGGGTATCGGGTCGGCCGACGAAATGCGAGTTTGGCTGCGATACTGTCTGGACCTGGGATATCTAGATCAGATTGATTGGCAGTGTCTACGCGACGAGTACGAAGAGGTGGCGAAGATGCTGCAGGGTCTCGCGCGCGGCGTGGCCTGATCTGATCCCTGATCCCTGACCTCTGATTCCTGAGTGGTAGAGGAGCGTTCTGTAGGCCTGTGAAGGTGTCCTGTGAGGGATGCTGGAGGTATCAGAAGTGCGAATGCTGACATGAGTAGCGATAAAACGGGTGAAAAGCCCGTTCGCCGGAAGCCCAAGGTTTCCTACGCAACGTTCATCGGCGTAGGGTGAGTCGGCCCCTAAGGCGAGGCAGAGATGCGTAGCTGATGGGAAACAGGTCAATATTCCTGTACCTTCGTTAACTGCGATGGGGGGACGGAGAAGGCTAGGTCAGCCGGGTGTTGGATGTCCCGGTTCAAGCGTGTAGGCGTGCTGCATAGGCAAATCCGTGCGGCTTAGCTGAGGCGTGACGACGAGCGGCCTTGAGCTGCGAAGTGATTGATGCCCTGCTTCCAGGAAAAGCCTCTAAGCTTCAGGTTAACGAAGACCGTACCGCAAACCGACACAGGTGGGCAGGGTGAGAATCCTAAGGCGCTTGAGAGAACTCAGGAGAAGGAACTCGGCAAATTGACACCGTAACTTCGGGAGAAGGTGTGCCCTGGTAGGGTGAAGGCCCTTGCGGCTGGAGCTCGAAGGGGTTGCAGTGAAAAGGTGGCTGCGACTGTTTAATAAAAACACAGCACTCTGCAAACTCGAAAGAGGACGTATAGGGTGTGACGCCTGCCCGGTGCCGGAAGGTTAAGTGATGGGGTGCAAGCTCTTGATCGAAGCCCCGGTAAACGGCGGCCGTAACTATAACGGTCCTAAGGTAGCGAAATTCCTTGTCGGGTAAGTTCCGACCCGCACGAATGGCGTAACGATGGCCACACTGTCTCCTCCTGAGACTCAGCGAAATTGAAGTGTTTGTGAAGATGCAATCTCCCCGCGGCTAGACGGAAAGACCCCATGAACCTTTACTGTAGCTTTGCATTGGACTTTGACGGGACTTGTGTAGGATAGGTGGGAGGCTGTGAAGCGGTGACGCCAGTCATCGTGGAGCCAACCTTGAAATACCACCCTGGTGTCGTTGAGGTTCTAACCTGCGCCCGTGATCCGGGCGGGGGACAGTGCATGGTAGGCAGTTTGACTGGGGCGGTCTCCTCCCAAAGTGTAACGGAGGAGTACGAAGGTTCTCTAGACACGGTCGGAAATCGTGTTGATAGTGCAAGGGCATAAGAGAGCTTAACTGCGAGACCGACAAGTCGAGCAGGTGCGAAAGCAGGTCCTAGTGATCCGGTGGTTCTGTATGGAAGGGCCATCGCTCAACGGATAAAAGGTACTCTGGGGATAACAGGCTGATTCCGCCCAAGAGTTCACATCGACGGCGGAGTTTGGCACCTCGATGTCGGCTCATCTCATCCTGGGGCTGTAGCCGGTCCCAAGGGTATGGCTGTTCGCCATTTAAAGAGGTACGTGAGCTGGGTTTAAAACGTCGTGAGACAGTTTGGTCCCTATCTGCCGTGGGCGCTGGAGATTTGACGGGGGCTGCTCCTAGTACGAGAGGACCGGAGTGGACGCACCGCTGGTGTACCGGTTATGACGCCAGTCGTATCGCCGGGTAGCTAAGTGCGGAAGAGATAACCGCTGAAAGCATCTAAGCGGGAAACTTGCCTGAAGATAAGATCTCCCGGGGACTTGATCCCCCTAAAGGGTCGTCGAAGACTACGACGTTGATAGGTCGGGTGTGGAAGCGCAGTAATGCGTTAAGCTAACCGATACTAATTGCCCGTGCGGCTTGACCCTATAACCTTGAGTGGCCAGTGCCATTAAAGGGCAGCGTGTTCTGAACGCATCAAACCCAACCCAACCTTCTTCCCAACTGTTAACAACAGACATACCGGATCGCGTCGGTCGCACAACGCGGCCGATCTCAGTTATGTCTGACGACCATAGCGAAGTGGTCCCACGCCTTCCCATCCCGAACAGGACCGTGAAACGCTTCAGCGCCGATGATAGTGCGGATTGCCCGTGTGAAAGTAGGTCATCGTCAGACTCTTATTCGAAGGGATATTCGGCAGCGCCGGATACCCGGTAGGGCGTAGTCCCTACTTCAGCGAAGGCTAACCTGCATGGCAGGTTATGCCGCAGCTAAAGTAGGTCATCGTCAGACTCCTACAACAAAAGCCCCCCAGGAAATCCCTGGGGGGCTTTTTATTTGTAGAAGCCCCTGCCAGATGTACCGTTGAGCAGGCCGGCTTGGCCCCGTATAATTCGAGTGGCTGTGAATCCAATCTAGCGGGGTGGCGAAAGCCGCCCCGTTTTTCACATCTAGCCCAGGAGTGACCTTGTCGACGTTCTTGCCTGCCATCCTCGCTCTCGCAGACGGCACCGTTTTTCGCGGCTATTCGATCGGTGCTGAGGGCATCGGCATTGGCGAAGTCGTTTTCAATACCTCGATCACCGGCTACCAGGAAATCCTGACCGACCCCTCTTATTGCCGGCAGATCGTCACCCTGACCTATCCCCACATCGGCAATACCGGTGCCAACCCCGAGGACGAGGAATCGGGTCAGATCCATGCCTCCGGCCTGGTGATCCGTGACCTGCCCTTGAGGGCAAGCAATTTCCGCCTGCAGCAGACGCTGCCGGACTACCTGAAATCGAAAAATGTGGTCGCCATCGCCGGCCTCGATACCCGCAGGCTGACCCGCCTGCTGCGGGAAAAGGGCGCCCAGAACGGCTGCATCATGGCCGGCAAGATCGACGAGGCTGAAGCCTTGAAGCAGGCCCGTGCCTTCCCGGGCCTGGCCGGCATGGACCTGGCCAAGGTGGTGACCTGCCAGGCCAAGCAGGCGTGGGAAGAGGGCGAGTGGTCACTCGGCAAGGGCTTTGCCAAGCCGGCCGAGACCCCCTTCCATGTGGTGGCCTACGATTTCGGGGTCAAGCGCAACATCCTGCGCATGGCGGCCGAGCGCGGCTGCAAGCTGACCGTGGTGCCGGCGCAGACGCCGGCCAAGGACGTGCTGGCCCTGAGACCGGATGGCGTCCTGCTGTCCAACGGCCCGGGCGATCCGGAGCCCTGCGCTTACGCGATTAATGCGATCCAGGAAATCCTGGCCGCCAAGGTGCCGACCTTCGGCATCTGCCTGGGGCATCAGCTGCTTGCCTTGGCCAGCGGCGCCCGCACGGTGAAGATGAAATTCGGCCACCACGGCGCCAACCATCCGGTGCAGGACCTGGACAGCAAGCGGGTGATGATCACCAGCCAGAACCACGGTTTTGCCGTCGATGCGGCAACCCTGCCGGCCAACCTGCGCGCCACCCACGTCTCCTTGTTCGACGGTTCGCTGCAGGGCATCGCCCGCACCGACGTGCCGGCCTTCAGCTTCCAGGGCCACCCCGAGGCAAGCCCCGGCCCGCACGACGTGGCCTACCTGTTCGACCGCTTCATCAAGCTCATGCAAGACCACAAGGCACAACATGCCCCGTTGGATAAATAAAAATGCCTAGGCGCACAGACATCGAAAGCATCCTGATCATTGGCGCCGGCCCGATCATCATCGGCCAGGCCTGCGAGTTCGACTATTCCGGCGCCCAGGCCTGCAAGGCGCTGAAGGAAGAGGGTTACCGGGTGATCCTGGTCAATTCCAACCCGGCCACCATCATGACCGATCCGGGCATGGCCGATGCCACCTACATCGAGCCGATCAACTGGCAGACGGTGGAAAAGATCATCGAGAAGGAAAAGCCGGATGCCCTGCTGCCGACCATGGGCGGCCAGACCGCGCTGAACTGCGCGCTCGATCTGGCCAAGCACGGCGTCCTGGAGAAGCACGGCGTCGAGATGATCGGCGCCGACCGCGACGCCATCGACAAGGCCGAAGACCGCCAGCTGTTCAAGGAGGCGATGACCAAGATCGGCCTCGGCTCCGCCCGCTCCGGCATCGCCCACTCCATGGAAGAGGCCATGCAGGTGCAGGCCGGCATCGGCTTCCCGGTCATCATCCGGCCGTCCTTCACCATGGGCGGTACCGGTGGCGGCATCGCCTACAACATGGAGGAATTCACCGCCATCTGCGAGCGCGGCCTCGAGGCCTCGCCCACTCGTGAACTCCTGATCGAGGAATCGCTGATCGGCTGGAAAGAGTATGAGATGGAAGTGGTGCGCGATAAGGCGGACAACTGCATCATCGTCTGCTCGATCGAGAACCTCGACCCCATGGGCGTGCACACCGGCGATTCGATCACCGTCGCCCCGGCCCAGACCCTGACCGACCGCGAATACCAGATCATGCGCAACGCTTCCATCGCGGTACTGCGCGAGATCGGCGTCGATACCGGCGGTTCCAACGTACAGTTCGCGATCAACCCGAAAGACGGCCGCATGATCGTGATCGAGATGAACCCGCGGGTGTCGCGCTCCTCTGCCCTGGCGTCCAAGGCGACCGGCTTCCCCATCGCCAAGGTCGCGGCCAAGCTGGCGGTCGGCTATACGCTGGACGAGCTGAAGAACGACATCACCGGCGGCGTCACCCCGGCCTCGTTCGAGCCCTCGATCGACTACGTGGTGACCAAGGTGCCGCGGTTCGCCTTCGAGAAATTCCCCCAGGCCAACGACCGCCTGACCACCCAGATGAAGTCGGTGGGCGAGGTCATGGCCATCGGCCGTACCATCCAGGAATCGCTGCAGAAGGCCCTGCGTGGCCTGGAGACTGGCGTCGACGGTTTCGACGAGAAGTCGGCCGAGAAGAACGAGATCGAGGCCGAGCTGGGCAACCCCGGCCCCGAGCGGCTGTGGTACGTGGCCGATGCCTTCCGTGTCGGCATGAGCCTGGACGAGGTGTTCAGCTACTGCAAGATCGACCCCTGGTTCCTCGCCCAGATCGAGGACATCGTGCGGCAGGAGCAGGCCATCAAGGGTCGTGCCTTGGCCAGCCTGTCCAAGGACGAATTGTTTGTATTAAAGCGCAACGGCTTTTCCGACCGCCGCCTGGCCAAGCTGCTGGGCACCGACCAGCATGCCGTGCGCAAGCAGCGCTGGGATCTGGCGGTGCATCCGGTCTACAAGCGGGTTGACACCTGCGCCGCCGAGTTCGCCTCGCACACCGCCTACATGTACTCCAGCTACGAAGAGGAGTGCGAATCGCAGCCGACCGACAAGCGCAAGATCATGGTGCTCGGCGGCGGGCCGAACCGCATCGGCCAGGGTATCGAGTTCGACTACTGCTGCGTGCACGCCTCGCTCGCCCTGCGCGAAGACGGCTTCGAGACCATCATGGTCAACTGCAATCCGGAAACCGTCTCCACCGACTACGATACCTCCGACCGGCTCTACTTCGAGCCGCTCACCCTGGAGGATGTGCTGGAGATCGTGCGCATCGAAAAGCCGGTCGGCGTCATCGTTCAGTACGGCGGCCAGACCCCCTTGAAGCTGGCGCGCGACCTCGAGGCCAACGGTGTGCCCATCATCGGCACCAGCCCGGACGCGATCGACCGCGCCGAGGACCGCGAGCGCTTCCAGCAGATGCTGCACGAGTTAAACCTCCTGCAGCCGCCCAACCGTACCGCGCGGGCGCCGGATGAGGCGATACGGCATGCGGCGGAGATCGGCTATCCCCTGGTCGTGCGCCCGTCCTATGTGCTGGGTGGCCGGGCCATGGAGATTGTGCGCGAGGAGGCCGACCTGCAGCGTTACATGCGCGAGGCGGTCAAGGTCTCCAACGACTCGCCGGTGCTGCTCGACCGCTTCCTCAATGACGCGATCGAGGTCGACGTCGATGCCCTGTCCGACGGCACCGAGGTGGTGATCGGCGGCATCATGGAACACATCGAACAGGCCGGCGTGCACTCCGGCGACTCGGCCTGCTCGCTGCCGCCCTACAGCCTGTCCAAGGCCCTGCAGGACGAGTTGCGCCGGCAGACCGTGGCCATGGCCAAAGCCCTCAACGTGGTCGGCTTGATGAACGTGCAGTTCGCCATCAAGGGTGGCGAGACCATCTATGTGCTGGAAGTGAACCCGCGCGCCTCGCGTACCGTGCCCTATGTCTCCAAGGCCACCGGCCGGCCGCTGGCCAAGATCGCCGCGCGCTGCATGGCCGGGCAATCGCTCAAGTCGCAGGGCGTGGTCGGCGAGATCGTGCCGCCCTATTACTCGGTGAAGGAGGCGGTGTTCCCCTTCCGCAAATTCCCCGGCGTCGACCCCATGCTCGGGCCCGAGATGAAGTCGACCGGCGAGGTGATGGGCGTGGCCGAGACCTTCGGCGAGGCCTATCTCAAGGCGCAATACGCCGCCGGCGAGAAGCTGCCGAAGAAGGGCAACGCCTGCCTGTCCGTGCGCAACCCGGAGCATCCGCACGTGGTCGAGATCGCCCGCGAGTTGCACGAACTGGGCTTCAAGTTGTTCGCCACCCGCGGTACCGCGGCGGCGATCACCGCGGCCGGCTTGCCGGTGACCCCGGTGAACAAGGTGGCCGAGGGCCGGCCGCACCTGGTCGACATGATCAAGAACCGCGAGATCGACTTCATCGTCAACGTGGTCGAGGACAAGCGCGCGGTGAAGGATTCCCACTCCATCCGTGCCGCCGCCCTGGCCGGTGGCGTGCCCTACTTCACCACCCTGGCCGGCGGCCGTGCCGCCTGCATGGGTATGAAGGACCGGCGCGAGATCAGCGTGATCTCTGTGCAGTCGCTGCATCAGCGGCTGAATTGATTGGGGAGAGCACCATGTCCTTGAACAAGATTCCCCTGACTGTGCGCGGTGCCGAACTGCTGCGCGAGGAGCTGCAGCGGCTGAAGTCGGTCGAGCGGCCGAACGTCATCGCCGCCATCGCCGAAGCCCGCTCCCACGGTGACCTGTCGGAAAACGCCGAGTACGATGCGGCCAAGGAGCGCCAAGGCTTCATCGAGGGCCGGATCAAGGAGCTGGAAGGCAAGCTGGCCAATGCCCAGATCATCGACCCGCGCCACCTCGACGCCGAAGGCCGGGTGGTGTTCGGCGCCACGGTCGAACTGGTCGATGCCGAGACCGGCGACGAGGTGAAATACCAGATCGTCGGCGACGACGAGGCCGACATCAAGGCCGGCAAGATCTCGGTCAGTTCGCCCATCGCCCGGGCTCTGATCAGCAAGTACGCCGGCGATGTCGCCGACGTCCATGCCCCGGGCGGCATCCGCCACTACGAGATCGTCGACGTCCACTACATCTGATCGTGAAGAATCTGCCGGACTTGTTGGCCAACTGGCTGCTCGCCCTCTGGGTCGGCGGCACCTGGGCCATCGGCTACCTGGCGGCGCCGGTGCTGTTCCATAGCTTGGGCGACAAGATGCTGGCCGGCCAGTTGGCCGGCGAGATGTTCAAGTGGATGGCCTATTTCGGCATGGCCGCCGCCGGCTATCTGCTGATCTTCCGGCTCAACCGCTTCGGCGGCGCGGCCTTCAAGCAGGGCTTTTTCTGGATCGCCTTGCTCATGTTGCTGATCGTCCTGGCCGGCCGTTTCGGCATCCAGCCCATCCTGGAACAACTGAAGGACCAGGCCCTGCCCCAGGACGTGATGCAAAGCCTGGTGCGCGACCGCTTCCAGGCCTGGCACGGCGTGTCCAGCGTGCTTTATCTGATTCAGAGCCTGCTCGGCCTGGCCCTGCTGGCCAAGGCCAAGGGCTAGCTCAAGGCAGCTTGATCTGCGGCTTGTCGGCCGGTTTGTAGACCAGGAGCAGCTTGCCGATATGCTGGACCGGGGCGCAGCCGACCGCCTCGCAGATCGCCTGGAGCCAGGCCTCCCGTTCTTCCCGGTTGTCGTTCAGCACCCGAATCTTGATCAGCTCGTGCGCAGCCAGGCTCTTGCCGATCTCCTTGAGCACGGCCTCGGTCAGGCCGGCATTGCCGATCATGACCACCGGTTTGAGATTGTGCGCCAGGCCCTTCAGATACTTGCGCTGGGCGGGATTGAGTTCGAGCATGATGATGGCTGCCAAAAAGGGCGAATAGTACATGAAGCGTAGCAGCAAGACCCGGGCCTGGCATCACCGCCACGTCCACGATTTCTATGTCCGCGAGGCCCAGGCACAGGGCTACCGTTCCCGCGCCGCCTTCAAACTGATGGAGATCGACGACCGCGACCGCCTGTTCAGGCCCGGTCTGACCGTGGTCGACCTCGGTGCCGCCCCCGGCGGCTGGTGCCAGGTCGCGGCCGAGCGGATGAAGGGCCAGGGCCGCATTGTCGGCCTGGATCTCCTGGAAGTGGCGCCGATCGACGGGGTCGACTTCATCCAGGGCGATTTCACCGAGGAGGCCATCCTGCGCCAGCTGGAGGCCGCCCTGGCTGGCCGGCCGGTCGACCTTGTGATTTGCGACATGGCCCCCAATATCACTGGTATCGATGCCGCCGACCAGGCCAAGAGCTACTATCTGGCCGAGCTGGCCCTGGATTTCGCGGCCACCTGGCTGCAACCGAAAGGGGTATTCCTGGTCAAAGTTTTCCAGGGTGCCGGTTTCGAGGCCTACATGAAGGCCATGCGCGCCCGCTTCCGCTCGGTCGCGGCCCGCAAGCCCAAGGCTTCGCGGGAGCGTAGCCGCGAGGTCTACCTGCTCGGGCGCGAAGTCATTGAAGCGGCGTAGAAGTTGGACTAAGTTACGGTTTTGCCGGTATCGAATTTGCCAGTGCCTAAAGCACGAAGGAGTCAGTTTTGAATAACCTTTTCAAGAACATTGCCATCTGGATGGTCATCGCCCTGATCCTGATGACGGTGTTCAACCAGTTCAGTGCCCGCCAGACGGCCCAGGCCCAGGTGGACTATTCCAAGTTCATCGAGGAGGTGCGCCAGGGCCAGGTAGCCAAGGTCACCATCGAGGGCAACGTCCTGCGCGGCGTGCGCAGCGATGGCGCCCGCTTCAACACCTACGCCCCGTCCGACCCTTGGCTGGTGTCCGATCTGCTCAAGGCCGGCGTCGTGGTCGAGGCCAAGCCGCAGGAAGAGCCGTCGATGCTGATGAGCATCTTCATCTCCTGGTTCCCCATGTTGCTCCTGATCGGCGTCTGGGTCTTCTTCATGCGCCAGATGCAGGGCGGCGGCAAGGGCGGCGCCTTCTCCTTCGGCAAGAGCCGCGCCCGCATGCTGGACGAGAACAGCAACCAGATCACCTTCGCCGATGTCGCCGGCTGCGACGAGGCCAAGGAGGAAGTGGCCGAACTGGTCGAGTTCCTGCGCGACCCCTCCCGCTTCCAGAAGCTGGGCGGCCGCATCCCGCGCGGCGTGCTCATGGTCGGCTCGCCCGGCACCGGCAAGACCCTGCTGGCCAAGGCGATCGCCGGCGAGGCCAAGGTGCCCTTCTTCAGCATCTCCGGCTCCGACTTCGTCGAGATGTTCGTCGGCGTCGGCGCCGCCCGGGTGCGCGACATGTTCGAGCAGGCCAAGAAGCAGTCGCCCTGCATCATCTTCATCGATGAGATCGACGCCGTCGGGCGCCAGCGCGGCGCCGGTCTGGGTGGCGGCAACGACGAGCGCGAGCAGACCCTGAACCAGTTGCTGGTCGAAATGGACGGCTTCGAGGCCAACTCGGGCATCATCGTCATCGCCGCGACCAACCGGCCCGACGTGCTCGACCCCGCCTTGATGCGGCCGGGCCGCTTCGACCGCCAGGTAGTGGTGCCGCTGCCCGACATCCGCGGCCGCGAGCAGATCCTGCTGGTGCACATGCGCAAGGTGCCGGTGGCGCCCGACGTCAAGGCCGACATCATCGCGCGCGGCACCCCCGGCTTCTCCGGCGCCGACCTGGCCAACCTGGTCAACGAGGCCGCCCTGTTCGCCGCCCGCGCCAACAAGCGCCTGGTCGACATGGAGGATTTCGAGCGGGCCAAGGACAAGATCATCATGGGCGCCGAGCGCAAGTCCATGGTCATGCCCGAGGAAGAACGCCGCAACACGGCCTACCACGAGTCGGGCCATGCCCTGGTCGCCAAGCTGCTGCCCAAGACCGACCCGGTGCACAAGGTCACCATCATCCCGCGCGGCCGCGCCCTGGGCGTGACCATGCAGCTGCCGGAAACCGACCGCTACAGCATGGACAAGGAGCGTCTGCTCTCCACCATCGCCGTGCTGTTCGGCGGCCGCATCGCGGAAGAGGTGTTCATGCACCAGATGACCACCGGTGCCTCCAACGACTTCCAGCGCGCCACGGATCTCGCCCGGCGCATGGTCACCCAATGGGGCATGTCCGAGGAGCTGGGGCCCATGGTCTATGGCGAGGAAGAGGGCGAGGTCTTCCTCGGTCGCTCGGTGACCACCCACAAGAGCGTGTCGGAAGAGACCATGCGCAAGGTCGATGCCGAGGTGCGCCGCATCATCGACGAGCAGTACGGCCGCGCCCGCAAGCTGATCGAGGACAACCGCGACAAGATCGAGGCCATGACTGCCGCCCTGCTCAAGTGGGAAACCATCGACGCCGAGCAGATCGACGCCATCATGGCCGGCCGCGAGCCGAACCCGCCCAAGCCGGTGACGCCGCCGACCTCGAACAATTCGGGCAACACCCCCAGCGCTCCGGCACCCACCGCCACCCCGGCGGAAGAGGCCTGATTCCAGTGAGGCGTGAGGCGTGAGGAGTTAGGCGAAAACCGCGCCTCACGCCTCACGCCTCACGCCTCACTCCTCGCTATGTTTTCCTGCGGCCGCTTCCGGTTCGATCTCACCCGCCCGCGGGTCATGGGCGTGGTCAATGTCACCCCCGACTCCTTCTCCGACGGCGGCCGCCATTTCGGTGCCGGCCAGGCGGTCGAACACGGCCTGCGCCTGTTTGAAGCGGGTGCTCACATCCTGGACATCGGTGGCGAGTCGACTCGGCCCGGGGCCGAGGCGGTGTCGCTGCAGGAGGAACTCGACCGGGTGCTGCCGGTGATCGAGGGTCTGCGCGATTTGGGGGCCGCCATCTCGGTCGACACCTCCAAGCCCGAGGTCATGCGCGCCGCCATCGCCGCCGGGGCCGATCTGGTCAACGACGTCTGCGCCCTCAGCGAACCCGGTGCCCTGGCCGCCGTCGCCAACAGCCCGGTCGGCCTCTGTCTCATGCACATGCAGGGCAAGCCGCGGACCATGCAGGCCAATCCGCAATATGAAGACGTAGTGGCCGAAGTGGCCACTTACCTCAGACAGCGGGTGGCCGAGGTGCAGGCCGCCGGCATTGTCCGCGAACGCCTGCTGATCGACCCGGGTTTCGGTTTCGGCAAGACCTTGGACCATAATCTCGCCTTACTGCGCGCCCTGCCGCGGCTGGCCACCATCGCGCCGGTGCTGGCCGGCTTGTCGCGCAAATCCATGCTGGGTCAGATCACCGGCCGGCCGGTGGAAGACAGATTGGCCGCCAGCCTGGCCGCGGCCCTGGCGGCGGCGGCGCGCGGCGCCGCGGTAGTGCGGGTACACGATGTCAAGGAAACGGTCGATGCCCTCAAGGTTTGGGCCGCAATAGAGGAAAACGATAATGGGTAGGAAATACTTTGGTACCGATGGCGTCCGCGGCCGTGTCGGCGAGGCGCCGATCACGCCGGACTTCGTCATGCGCCTGGGCTACGCCGCTGGCAAGGTGCTGGTGGCGGCCGAACACGAGGCCCTGCACGGCGAGCGGCCGGCGGTGCTGATCGGCAAGGACACCCGGGTCTCCGGCTACATGCTGGAATCGGCCCTGGAGGCGGGGCTGACCGCCGCCGGGGTCGACGTCCGCCTGGTCGGCCCGATGCCGACGCCGGGTGTCGCCTATCTCACCCGCGCCCTGCGCCTGCAGGCCGGCATCGTCATCTCCGCCTCGCACAATCCGTTCGAGGACAACGGCATCAAGTTCTTCTCCGCCCAGGGCACCAAGCTGCCGGACGCGATCGAGAGCGCCATCGAGGCGGCGATCGACGGCCCGATGCAGACCGTGGCTCCGCGCGAGGTGGGCAAGGTGAAGCGGGTGGACGATGCCGCCGGCCGCTACATCGAATTCTGCAAGAGCACCTTCCCGACCGACCTCGATCTGCGCGGCCTGCGCATCGTGGTCGACTGCGCCAACGGCGCCGGCTATCACATCGCGCCGCACGTCCTGCACGAACTGGGCGCCGAGGTGATCGCCATCGGCAACGAGCCGGACGGCTTCAACATCAACGACCATTGCGGTGCCACCCACACCGAGGCCTTGAGCCACGCGGTGCGTGAGCACAAGGCCGACCTCGGCATCGCCCTCGACGGCGACGGCGACCGCCTGATGATGGCCTCGGCCTCCGGCGAGATCGCCGACGGCGACCGACTGCTCTACGTCATCGCCAGCCACCGCCAGGCCAACGGCAATCTCAAGGGCGGCGTGGTCGGCACCCTGATGACCAATCTCGGCACAGAACTGGCGTTGAAGAAACTGGGCTGCGAATTCGAGCGGGCCAAGGTCGGCGATCGCTACGTGCTGGAGCTTCTGCAGAAGAAGGGCTGGCAACTGGGCGGCGAGACCTCCGGCCATCTGCTCTGCCTGGACAAGCACACCACCGGCGACGGCATCGTCTCCGCCCTGCAGGTGCTCGCCGCCCTGCGCCGCTCGGGCAAGGCCCTGGCCGACTACGCCAAGGACTGCCCGCATTTCCCGCAGGAGCTGATCAACGTCAAGGTGAAGAAGGGCTTCAAGCTCGACGACCGCAAGGAGGTCTGGGACGCCGTGGCCCAGGTCGAGGCCGAGTTGAAGGACGAAGGCCGCGTGGTGCTGCGCCCCTCCGGCACCGAGCCCCTGATCCGGGTGATGGTGGAGGGCCGCCAGGCGGCCAAGGTGCGGCAGGCGGCGGCGCGGATTGCCGAGGTGGTACGGGCAAGCGCAGTGGCTTAGCCATGCCGGGTGCTTAAACCGCACCCGGCGATGTTTGTTTCATCGCCCTGTCACATTCCCCCGGCAGGATGCGGCCATGCGGCATGTGCGCTCCATCTTCCTGTCGGACATCCACCTCGGCACCCGGGCCTGCAAGGCCGACCGCCTGCTCGACTTCCTGCGCGAACACTCGGCCGAACACCTGTTCCTGATCGGCGACATCGTCGATTTCTGGTCCATGAGCCGCGGCATCCAGTGGAGCCGGGCGCAGAACACGGTGATCCAGAAGCTGCTGCGCCGCGCCCGGCATGGCGAGCGGGTGGTGTTCATCCCCGGCAACCACGATGAGACTCTGCGCGAATACGACGGCGTGCTGTTCGGCGACATCCTGGTCGCCAACGAGTACGTCCACGAACTGGCCGACGGTCGGCGCTTCCTGCTCATACACGGTGACGAATTCGACCAGGTGACCCGCCACCACCGCTGGGTGGCGGTACTGGGCGACGCCGCCTACAACCTGCTGGTGCGGATGAACGGCTGGCTATCCTGGTTGCGTCGGCAACTGGGCCGGCCGGGCTATTGGTCGCTGGCGGGTTACGCCAAGCGCAAGGTGAAGAAGGCCCTGCAGTTCATCTTGGACTTCGAGGACTCGGTGATCCGCAACGTGCGCCACCGGGGGCTGGACGGCGTGATCTGCGGCCATATCCACTGGGCGGCGATCAAGCAGGTCGACGGCCTGACCTATGTCAATTGCGGCGACTGGGTCGATTCCTGCACCGCCATCGTCGAGCACCTCGATGGCAGCCTGGAACTGATCGACTGGAATGGCCTGGCCGCCATCGAAACCGCGGCGGCGTTGGCCGAGGCCGCCCTCGCCGAGTCGGAAAGACAGGCCGCCTGATGCGCGTCCTCATGGTGTCCGACGTCTATTTCCCCCGGGTCAACGGGGTGTCGACGTCGATCGAGACCTTCCGTCGCAGCCTGGCCGAGCACGGCGTCGAGGTGCGGCTGGTGGCGCCGCGATATGGCGATGAGCGCGAAGTCGCCGGCATCCGCCGCATCCCCGGCTGGAAGGTGCCGCGCGACCCGGAGGACCGCCTGGTGTCCTGGCACAAGCTGCGTGCCGCCGTGCGCGAGGAGGCGGTCGATTGCGATCTCATCCATGTCCAGACCCCCTTCCTCGCCCACTATGCCGGGTTGGGCGCGGCGCGCCGGCTGGGGCGGCCGGTGATCGCCACCTATCACACCCTGTTCGAGGAATATTTGCACCACTACGCGCCCATGCTTCCGGCGGCCTGGCTCAAGGCGCTGGCCCGGCGCTTTTCCCGGGGCCAGTGCAATGCGCTGGATGGCGTGGTGGTGCCGTCGACCGCCATGCGCGAGCGGCTCTACGACTACGGCGTGACCGTGCCGGCCCATGTGCTACCCACCGGCATCCCGCTGCAGCGCTTCGAGGCGGGTGATCGGGCGAGCTTTCGCGAGCGTCACGGCATCCCGCCCTGGCAGCCGACGGCGCTGTTCGTCGGCCGTGTCGCCCATGAGAAGAACATCGGCTTCCTGCTCGGGGCCCTGGCCATCGCACGTCAACGCCTGCCCGAACTCCTCTTGCTGGTGACCGGCGAGGGGCCGGCGCTGGATAGCCTGCGTCAGCAGGTCGAAACCATGGGGCTGGGCGGGAACGTGCGTTTTCTCGGCTATCTCGACCGCGCCGGCGAATTGCCCGACTGCTATGCCGCAGCCGATATCTTCGTCTTCGCCTCGCGCACCGAGACCCAGGGTCTGGTGCTGCTCGAGGCCATGGCCATGGGCCTGCCGGTGGTGGCCCTGGCCGCCATGGGCACCCGCGATATCCTGGCGCCCGGACGCGGTTGCCTGACGCCGGACGACGATGTGACGGCCTTTGCCCAGGCCATGCTCACGCTGCTGGAGGACGCCGGCCTGCGCCGTCGTCTGGCCGAAGAGGCGCGCGCCTATGCCCGGGAATGGGCCGACGACCGGCTGGCCGGACGTCTGGCCGGACTCTACCAGGCCTTGGCCGGCCGCGGCTGATCTGGCCTCAGGCCGGTTTCACGACGAGCTGACGGTAATAGCCTTCCAAGCGATTGAACACGCTGTCCCAGGAAAGGCCAAGGGCGGTGGCGCGTGCCGCCTGACCCAACGCGCGCAGGGTTTGCGGCTGCTGGGCCAGGCGCGTGGCCTGTTCGATGAAGGCGACCTCATCGCCATACGGCACGGTCAGGCCGTTGCCTCCCGGCACGATGTGTTCGGCCGCCGCCGCATAGTCGAAGCCGAGCACGGCCAGGCCGCTGGCCATGGCCTCCAAGAGCACGTTGCCGAAAGTCTCGGTCAGGCTGGGCAGGAGGAAGCAGTCGGCCGAGGCGTAATGGGCGGCCAGATCCTCGCCGGTGCGCGCCCCGCAAAAGATGAGCTCGGGATGTTTCGCTGCCAGCGCGGCACGGGACGGGCCGTCACCCACCAGCACCAGCCTGGCATCGGGCCGGACCTGGCGCATGGCGGCGAAGGCGCGCAGCAGCAGGGGAAGATTTTTTTCCGGGGCCAGGCGCCCGACATAGGCCACCACCAAGTCGTTTTCCCCGGCGCCCCAGGCCTGGCGCAGGGCCGTCTGCCGTCGCTCGGGCCGGAACAGCCCGGTGTCGACCCCGCGCGCCATCACTGCCAGGTTGCGATAACGAACGGCCGCCAGCTCCTGGCGCAGGGTCTCGGTCGGCACCAGGGTCAACTGGGCGCGGTTGTGGAAGTGGCGCAGATAGCCATGGATGGCCGGTTGCAACCAGCCCAGGCCGTAATGCCGACTGTAGCGGTGGAAGTTGGTGTGAAATCCGGCCACCACCGGGATCGCCAGCTGTCTGGCGGCGCTCAGGGCGGACCAGCCCAGGGGACCTTCGGTGGCGATGTGCACCAGGTCCGGCCGCTTGCACGACCAGAGGCGCAGCAGGCGCCGCTTGGCCGGCAGCCCCAGCCTGAGGTCGGCATAGCCCGGAATGGGCAGGCCCGTCACCAGGGTCTGCTCGACACCATTGACCGGCGGGGCGGCCGGATCGGACGCCTGGCGCGGCCGCACCAGCTGAACCGCATGACCCCGGGCCTGCAGGGCGGCCACGATCTGGCCCAGGGTCATGGCGACCCCGTTGATTTCCGGCGGATAGGTTTCGGTCACCAAGGCGATGCGCAGGGCCGGTGACGCAATCGGAGGGGAGTCGGCGGGCGGAAGTTCGCAGGCGTGCATGGTGCATCAGGGTGACAGCAAACCATGACGCCGGTATGACGGCGCAGGATCAACAAAAAAGGCCGCAGCGAGCGGCCTTGGCGCGGGCAAGGGCTGTGCTTACTGGGCGCTGCAGCTCTTGTATACCGCTTTGCTCTTGTGGACCAGCTCGGTGCCCTTGCCGTCGGCCAGGGTCAGGATCCACTCGCCGGCGTCGTCGCGATAGAGACCACGCGCACCTTTGCTCAGCTCGGCCGAACCGTCATGGGTACGGATGCGGGCGGTGCCGTTCTCGGCGTCGAAGCGTACGGAGAAGGATTTGTTGCCTTCGCAGCTATAGGTGACGAACTTGCCGGGCGTGGCCTCGGCCGCGGACTTGCCGCCGGAGGTGGCGCAACCGGCGATGAGAAGGGTCGTGGCAACAGCCGTGGCGAGGATTTTCAGGGTGCTCATGTCAGGGCTCCTATGGGTTGAGTGGACTGAAAAATCAGCGGCCAGAGCTTAGGCACCCTGTATGACAAAGGGATGAAAGATATATGACAAATAAAATCAATGATTTGCCTCGGTTTTTGTCATATAAATGTAACATTCGGCGCCTACCATGCCAGGCGTTTCATCCCTGTTCCATCACTCACGGAGTCACGACATGTACAAACATAATTCCCCGCGCTTCAAAATGACCGTCATGGCGGGCGTTCTGGCGGGCGCTCTGCTGGCCCCGGTGGCGCATGCCGGCCTGGTCAAGGTGGACGGTTCCTCCACGGTGTTTCCGATCACCGAGGCGGTGGCCGAAGAATTCCAGAAGTCCGTCAAGAGCAAGACCAAGGTCACGGTCGGCATCTCCGGCACCGGCGGCGGCTTCAAGAAGTTCTGCCGCGGCGAGACCGACATCTCCGACGCCTCGCGCCCGATCCTGAAGAAGGAGATGGAAGACTGCAAGAAGGCCGGCATCGAGTACATCGAGCTACCAGTGGCCTTCGACGCCCTGACCGTGATCATCAACCCCAAGAACACTTGGGCGGGTGAGCTGACCGTGGCCGAGCTCAAGAAGATGTACGAGCCCTCCGCCCAGGGCAAGGTCAACAACTGGAACCAGATCCGCGCCGGCTTCCCGAATGCCCCGCTGAAGCTGGCCGGCGCCGGTGCCGACTCCGGTACCTTCGACTATTTCACCGAGGCCGTCGTCGGCAAGGCCAAGTCCAGCCGCGGCGACTACATGGCGACCGAGGACGACAACGTCACCATCCAGTTCGTCTCGCGCGACCCCAATGCCATTGGCTATCTGGGCCTGGCTTATTACGTCGAGAACAAGGACAAAGTGAAGGCCGTTGGCATCAAGGTGGATGACAAGTCGCCTACCGTGCTGCCTTCCCTGGAGACGGTGAACAAGGGCACTTATCAGCCGCTCTCCCGTCCCATCTTCATCTACATCAACCGTAAGTCGGCCGACAATCCGGAGGTGGCTGCCTTCGTCGAGTATTACATGAAGCATGGCGCCAAACTGTCCAAGGAGGTGGGTTATGTCGACCTGCCGGCCAAGGCCTACACCATGGCGCTCGACAACTTCAAGCGGCGCAAGACCGGTACCGCCTTCGGCGGCGAGGCCGAGGTGGGCGTGAGCGTGGAAGAGCTGCTGCAGCGCGAAGGCAAGCACTAAACAGCCTTTGACCTGGGGGGGTGGCAGACGCCACCCTCCCTTTTTTTGTCTCCCATGCGACGATCATGGATAATTCAGGCCCCAGCCATCAGAGTCCTGCTATGAACATCCCGGCCCACCGGTTATCGGAAAAGAGACTGCGCCGCGCCAAGGAAAATGCCATCGAGTCGGTGCTGTTTCTGGCGGCCTTTTCGGCCGTGGCCACCACCGCAGCGATCGTCATCATTCTGCTCTACGAAGCGTCCGGTTTCTTCGAGCATGTCTCCATTGTGGAATTCCTCACCAACACCCAATGGACACCGATGTTCGAGAACCCCCAGTACGGCATTCTGCCGTTGTTGTCAGGCACCCTGGTGACCACCGGCGTGGCGTTGGCGGTGGCCGTCCCGACCGGCGTCATCGTCGCCATTTATCTGTCCGAATTCGCCTCGCACAGGGTGCGTGAAACCGTGAAGCCCTTCCTGGAAATGCTCGAAGGCGTGCCCACCGTGGTGTATGGCTATTTCGCCCTGCTTCTGGTGACGCCGCTGCTGCAGACCTTCATGCCCGATCTGCCGGGTTTCAACATGCTGGGGCCCGGCATCGTCATCGGCATCATGATCATTCCCTATGTCTCCTCGGTCTCCGAGGACGCCATGCGCGCCGTGCCCATGAGCTTGAGGGAAGGCTCTTACGCCATGGGTGCGACCCGGTTTCAGACCGCAGTCAACGTGGTGTTTCCGGCTGCCATCTCGGGTGTGCTGGCGGCTTTCATCCTGGGCATCTCGCGCGCCGTGGGCGAGACCATGGTGGTGGCCGTGGCCGCCGGCCAGCAGCCCAATTTCACCTGGGATCCGCGCGAGCCGGCTGCCACCATCACCGCCTACATCGTGCAGGTGGCCATGGGCGACCTGCCCCACGGCAGCATCGCCTACCAGAGCATCTTCGCCGCCGGCCTGGTGCTGGTCTTGATGACCCTGGTGTTCAATATCCTGGGCCATATGCTGCGGCGCAAATTCCGCGAGGCGTACTGACATGCAAGCAACCGAAATTCAGGCCCTGCGGGCGATGATCGCCCAGCACAAGCGCTACGACATCCTGTTCGGCATCATCGGTCTTCTGGCGACCCTGGTGGGGGTCATCACCCTGCTGGCGCTGTTCATCGACCTCATCATGGACGGCTATGGGCGCCTTACGCCGGAGTTCTTCACCAATTTTCCTTCCCGCCGGGCGGCAGAGGCGGGCATCCTGTCCGCCTGGGTTGGCACCGCTCTGGTCATGCTGGTAACCGTGCTCGCGGCCGTGCCCATGGGCGTGGCCGCCGCCGTCTATCTGGAGGAATACGCGCCGCGCAACTGGGTCACCGATCTGATCGAGATCAATGTCACCAACCTGGCCGGCGTGCCTTCCATCGTTTATGGTCTGCTCGCCCTGGGGTTGTTCGTCTACATATTGGATTTCGGCCAGAGCATCCTTTCGGCCGGATTGACCCTGGCGCTGCTCATCCTGCCGGTGATCATCGTCGCTACCCGGGAGTCCTTGCGTTCCATTCCGATTGCCATCCGGGAGGCGGCCTATGCCCTGGGAGCCACCCGTTGGCAGATGGTAAGCGAGCACCTGATCCCGTATTCCATGGGCGGCATCCTCACCGGCGTCATCATCGGCATGGCGCGCGCCATCGGGGAGACGGCGCCCATCATCACCATCGGGGCGCTGACCTTCATCGCTTTCCTGCCGCCCTTGCCGGGCGCCATCGATCCGGCTACGGACCAGGCCGCGGGGCTGTTCGACTGGCTGTTCTCGCCTTTCACCGTGCTGCCGATCCAGATGTTCAACTGGGTATCCCGGCCCCAGGCCGCTTTTTTGGAGAATGCGGCGGCCACCGGCATCGTCATCATCGTGGCCACCCTGGCTATGAACGGCCTGGCGATCTGGCTGCGCTACCGCATCCGTAAACACATCAAATGGTGAGTTCCATCATGACCGATAACGTGCACCCCGAAGTCGGTGCCCTCAAGGCCGAGGCCAGGAATTTCAATTTTTTCTACGGGACCTACCATGCCCTGAAGAACATCAATCTGCCGGTGGGCGAGAACAAGGTGACCGCCCTGATCGGGCCTTCCGGTTGCGGCAAATCGACCCTGCTGCGCAGCTTCAACCGGATGCACGACCTGTATCCGGGCAACCGCTATGAAGGGGAGATCCAGCTCTATCCGGACAACGTGAACATGATTTCGCACGGGGTCGATCCGATCGAGGTGCGCATGCGGGTTTCCATGGTGTTCCAGAAACCCAATCCCTTTCCCAAGTCGATCTACGAAAACGTCGCCTATGGCTTGCGCGTGCGTGGCGAGAAGCGCAAAAGCGTGCTGGATGAGAAGGTCGAGCGGGCCTTGCGGGGTGCCGCGTTGTGGAACGAGGCCAAGGATCGCCTGAACGATCTCGCCTTCAACCTTTCCGGTGGCCAGCAGCAGCGCCTGTGCATCGCGCGCGCCCTGGCCGCCGACCCCGAGATCATCCTGTTCGACGAGCCGACCTCGGCCCTGGACCCGATCGCCACCGCCAGCATCGAGGAATTGGTGGCGGAATTGAAGAATCAGGTCACCATTTTGATCGTCACCCACAACATGCAGCAGGCGGCCCGGGTGTCGGACTACACGGCCTTTATGTACATGGGTGAATTGATCGAGTTTGGCAAGACCGACGAGCTCTTCGTCAAACCCAAAGTCAAGCAAACGGAAGACTACATCACGGGCCGCTTCGGTTAAGCGGCCCGTGATGTAACGGCGGACGCTAACTTGGCGCAGCCAAGTTAAGCCGGCCCAGCCGGCGGCGGCAGCCACTACATCCTTACAGTCTGGGTTAAGCGGCCCGTGATGTAGTGGCGGTGCCAACTTGGCGTCAGTCGGGTTGGTGCTCAAAACAAGCCAGGTGCACCGGGATTCCCATTCCCCCTCCCGGCCTCCCCCACAAGTGGGGGAGGGGACGCGGCTGTGCCGGGTTTGAGCCCTCCCGGCCTCCCCCACAAGTGGGGGAGGGGACGCGGCTGTGCCGGGTTTGAGCCCTCCCGGCCTCCCCCACAAGTGGGGGAGGGGATGTGGCTGGGCTGGGTTTGAGCCCCGCCGGCCACCCCTGCCCGCGACCCTGGCTTGACCTATCCTGAGTACTGGGTCGAACCGATTCATTTGCCGAAGGGGAATGCCGTTCATGGCGGGTTTGAGCGATCTGTGTGCCAGCGTGCGGGGGTTGCGGGACAGCGTGCGGGCCGGCCAATCTGAATTGCTGCGCGGCTGGCGACCTTGCCTCAAGCGTGCCCCATTCGTCGCCGATGCGGCCAATCTCGCCGCCTACATCAGCTTTCGCCGGCAGGATCTGCGCGAATTGCAGGATCGTCTGGCCGAACTCGGCCTGTCTTCGCTCGGTCGCTGCGAGGCGCATGTCCTGGCGACCCTGGATGCGGTGCTGATCAATCTCGATGCCCTGCTTGGCGGACCGCCGCAGCTGGCGGAATTGGAGAAGCTGGCCGGGCGCATCCGGCAGGGCAACCGGCGGCTTCAGCTGCGTGCCCGCGAGCTGTTGGGGCCGGTGCCGCGCCACCATCGCGGCAGGATCATGGTCACCCTGCCGACCGAGGCGGCGAGCGATCGGCATCTGGTGCGTGATTTGATCAAGTGCGGCATGAGCATCGCCCGCATCAACTGCGCTCATGACGACGAGGCGGCCTGGACGAAAATGGTCGGTCGCGTGCGCGCTGCTGCCACGGCGGTCGGCCAGCCGTGCCGGATACTGATGGATCTGGCCGGGCCGAAGCTGCGCACCGGGGAGATGGCCATGCAGCCCGCTGTGGTGCATCTCAAGCCGAAGCGCGATGCCGCCGGCGATTTGGTCATGCCGGCCTACGTCATGCTCGACGCCGGCACTGCAGGGGATGCCGCCCAGGCGCTGCCCGATCGCTACCCCTGTTTGCCGGTGCCTGCGGATTGGCTGCAGCGACTGAAGAGCGGCGATGCCATCGAACTGGTGGATGTTCGCGGCCGCAAGCGGGCGCTGCATGTCGTCGAGCGGGCGGGCGAGGCCAGGGTGATGGCCGGCGCGGCGGACACGGTCTGGCTGGCGGCCGGGGTCGAGCTTCATCATGTGGTTGGGCATGGCAAATCCAAGCAGCGCCATGCCGCAATCGTCGGCCCGCTGGCCTCGCGGCCCGGCAGCCTGACCGTTCATGTCGGCGATCTGTTCCTGCTGGCGCGCGTGCAGGCCCCCGGCCTGCAGGCCTTTCCCGCCTGGGGGGCGGAACCCTATGCCGGCCATATCCCTTGCGCCCAGCCCGAGGTACTGGACTATTTGCGGCCGGGCGAGCGGGTGTTCATCGACGATGGCCGGATCGCCGCCCGCATCGAGCGCCTGGATGGCGCCGGCGCCTGGCTGCGTGTAACACGAGCGTCATCAAAAGGTGACAAAATCCGCTCGGCCAAGGGCCTCAACTTCCCGGACAGCGATCTGGGGCTGTCGCCGCTGATGGACAAGGACCTGCGCGATCTCGACTTCGTCGCACGCCAGGCCGACCTGGTTGGCTATTCCTTCGTTCAGAGTGCCGCCGACATGGACCTGTTGGCGGCCGAGCTGACTGCACGCGGCGCGGCCGGCATGGGACGCGTGGCCAAGATCGAGACCCGCAAGGCGGTGGCCAACCTGCCCGAGATCATCGTCCACGGCGCCGGCGCGGCGCCATTCGGCCTGATGATCGCGCGCGGCGACCTGGCGATGGAGGTCGGCTGGGAGCGAATGGCCGAGATCCAGGAGGAAATCCTCTGGCTGGCCGAGGCGGCCCGGGTGCCCGTGGTCTGGGCGACCCAGGTGCTGGAGGGGCTGATCAAGACGCACCTGCCGTCGCGGGCGGAGATGACCGATGCGGCGATGTCGGAACGGGCCGAGTGCGTTATGCTGAACAAGGGTCCGTTCGTGCTCGATGCCATGGCCATGCTGGACGACATCGTCCGGCGCATGCGTGGCCATCAACGGAAGAAGACCGCCCGGCTGCGGGCGTTGCACTGGTGAGGATGAAGCGATGGCAAATGCGGTCAAATCGATTGCGAAATACATCCGGAACAACGAGGATTCGGCGGACGCCCAGACCTTGCGCGACATCTGCCAGGCCCTGGAGTCCGGCGAGCCATTCGACCTCACCCGCCTGTACGGCATGAAATCCAAGCCCTTCGACCTGGCCATGGCCCTGCTCGAGGAGTGGCGCTTCGACCAGCATGTCATGGCCCGCCGGCTGCAGAAATACCTGTCCCAGGAAGAGACCTAGGCCGGCACGGCCCATCCCCCAGAATTGACCGGGGCGCGAGGAAGGCATAAGATTGCGCCCTTTATTTGGAGGGGTTATGCGTCGCAAACTCGTCGCCGGTAACTGGAAGATGCATGGCAGCCTGGCCGAGAACGAGGCCTTGCTGGCCGGTGTTCTGGCTGGCATCGCCAGCGCCAAGACCGATGTCGCGGTTTGCGTGCCGTATCCCTTCCTGGCCCAGGTGCAGGCCAAGCTCAGCGGCAGCCCCATCGCCTGGGGCGCCCAGAACCTGAGCCAGCACGGCAAGGGCGCCTTCACCGGCGAGGTCTCCGCCGCCATGCTGCGCGACTTCGGTTGCAAGTACGTCATCGTCGGCCACTCCGAGCGGCGCTCGCTCTACGGCGAAACCGACGAGATCGTGGCGGCCAAGTTCGAGGCGGCCCAGGCGGCCGGGCTGATCCCCATCCTGTGCGTGGGCGAGACCCTGGACGAGCGCGAGGGCGGCGTGACCGAGAAGGTGGTGGCCCGCCAGCTGGACGCCGTGATCGGCAGGTCGGGTGTCGGCGCCCTGGCCGATGCGGTGGTGGCCTACGAGCCGGTCTGGGCGATCGGCACCGGCAAGACCGCGACGCCGCAGCAGGCGCAGGAGGTGCACGCCTTCATCCGCGGCAAGATCGCGGCGCTCGACCCGGCCGTGGCCCAAGGCTTGATCATTCAGTATGGCGGCAGCATGAAGGCCAACAATGCCGCGGAACTTTTGGCGCAGCCGGATATCGATGGTGGTTTGATCGGCGGCGCTTCCCTGGTGGCGGACGAGTTTTTGGCGATCTGCCGAGCAGCTTGAGGTAAGACATGGAATTCTTGGTTTGGGTGTTGCATATCCTGGCCGCCGTGGCGGTAGTGGGCTTGGTCCTGCTCCAGCATGGCAAGGGCGCGGATATGGGCGCGGCCTTCGGCAGTGGTGCCTCCGGCAGCCTGTTCGGCGCGACCGGTTCGGCCAACTTCCTGAGCCGGATGACCGCCGTGCTGGCGACGGTCTTTTTCCTGACCAGCCTGGGTCTGGCCTATTTCTCGGCCAGCAAGGCCAAGCCTGAAGTGGCGCCTGTGGTGCCGGTTCAGACCCAACCGCAATTGCCGGCGCAGCCCGAGGCTGAGCCGTCGAAGGCGAACGCAATACCGAAGTAAGTTTTTTCGAACAACCGAGTGCGCGCGCTGGGTTGTTCTGTCAATTTGCCGACGTGGTGGAATTGGTAGACACGCTGTCTTGAGGGGGCAGTGCGGAAACGCGTGCGAGTTCGAGTCTCGCCGTCGGCACCATCATTTAATATCTTTATACCAACTTCCGATTTTGCTTATATCTGATTGATATCAGCGGGTTTTCGCAGGGCCACGTTCCTTGACCTGCAAGGGTTCGGCGCATACACTTCTTCCCAAGAGACGCGCACTGGAAGCGCGATTGGGACAATAATGCTAGAAAACTATTTTCCAGTTTTGCTGTTCATCTTGGTCGGTTTGGCGATCGGGGTGATACCGATGTTAGCGGGCTGGATTCTGGCACCCAGCCGTCCCGACAGCGAAAAACTCTCCCCTTACGAATGCGGTTTCGAGGCCTTTGAAGATGCGCGCATGAAGTTCGACGTGCGCTATTACCTCGTGGCCATCCTCTTCATCCTGTTTGATCTGGAAATCGCCTTCCTGTTTCCCTGGGCGATCGTGCTGGACGAGGTCGGCACCTTCGGCTTCGTCGCCATGATCATCTTCCTCGGCATCCTCGTCGTCGGCTTCGCCTACGAGTGGATGAAGGGCGCCCTCGATTGGGAGTAAACGCACATGAGCATTGAAGGTGTCCTCGAGAAGGGTTTCGTTACTACCACGCTCGACACGGTCATCAACTACACCCGCACCGGTTCGCTCTGGCCGATGACCTTCGGCCTGGCCTGCTGTGCCGTGGAAATGATGCACGCCGGCGCCTCCCGTTACGACCTCGACCGCTTCGGCATCGTCTTCCGGCCCAGTCCGCGCCAAAGCGACCTGATGATCGTGGCCGGCACCCTGACCAACAAGATGGCCCCCGCCTTGCGCAAGGTCTACGACCAGATGGCCGAGCCGCGCTGGGTGGTGTCCATGGGCTCCTGTGCCAACGGCGGCGGCTACTACCATTATTCCTATTCCGTGGTGCGCGGTTGCGATCGCATCGTGCCTGTAGACATCTATGTGCCCGGCTGTCCGCCGACCGCCGAGGCGCTGCTCTATGGCCTGGTGCAGTTGCAGAAGAAGATCCGGCGCACCAACACCATCGCCCGCTAGGAGACCGACGTGCCCTTGACTGCTGAGGCCCTCTTTGCGCGCATTCAGGACGTGCTCGGCGAACAGATCGCTGGCGGCGGCGTCGCGCGGGGCGAGGTGACCCTGGAAATCCGTCCCCAGGATTGGCGCGAGGTTGCAGAGCGCTTGCGCGACGAACCCGGCCTGGCCTTCGATACCCTGATCGACCTGTGCGGCCTCGATTATTCGGCCTACAAGGACGGCGCCTACGAGGGGCCGCGCTATGCCGTGGTCGCCCACCTGCTGTCGGTGACCAAGAACCATCGTGTCCGCATCCGCGCCCGTTGCGAGAACGACGAGTTGCCGATGCTGGCCTCGCTGGTCGAGGTCTGGCCGGTGGTGAACTGGTTCGAGCGCGAGGCCTTCGACCTCTACGGCATCGTGTTCGAGGGTCACCCCGACCTGCGGCGGATCCTGACCGACTACGGCTTCATCGGCCATCCCTTCCGCAAGGACTTCCCGCTCTCCGGCCAGGTCGAGATGCGTTACGACCCCGAACTCAAGCGGGTGGTCTACCAGCCGGTGAGCATCGAGCCGCGCGAGGTGACCCCGCGCATCGTGCGGGTCGAGAATTACGGCGAGGTGGAATAAGTGGCTGAGATTCGCAATTACACGCTCAACTTCGGTCCTCAGCATCCCGCGGCCCACGGCGTGCTGCGCATGGTGCTGGAGCTGGACGGCGAGGTGGTCGAACGGGCCGACCCGCATATCGGCCTCTTGCATCGTGCCACCGAGAAGCTGGCCGAGCACAAGACCTTCCTCCAGGCGATGCCCTACATGGATCGCCTCGACTACGTCTCCATGATGTGCAACGAGCACGCCTATGTCATGGCGACCGAGAAGCTGCTCGGCATCACGCCGCCGCTGCGCGCCCAATACATCCGGGTGATGTTCGACGAGATCACCCGGATTCTCAACCACCTGCTCTGGCTCGGCGCCCATGCCCTCGACGTCGGCGCCATGACCGTCTTCCTCTATGCCTTCCGCGAGCGCGAGGATCTGATGGACGTCTACGAGGCGGTGACCGGCGCCCGCCTGCATGCCGCCTACTACCGGCCCGGCGGCGTCTACCGCGACCTGCCGGACAGCATGCCGCAATACCGGCCGAACAAATTCAAGAGCGAGGCCGACGTCAGGCGCCTGAACGAGGCGCGCCAGGGCTCGGTGCTCGACTTCATCGAGGACTTTGCCAACCGCTTCCCGACCTATGTCGACGAGTACGAAACCCTGCTCACCGACAACCGCATCTGGAAGCAGCGCCTGGTGGACATTGCCGTGGTCAGCCCCGAGCGGGCCAAGGCCCTGGGCTTCACCGGCCCCATGCTGCGCGGCTCGGGCGTCGCCTGGGACCTGCGCAAGCACCAGCCCTACGAGGTCTACGACCAGGTCGAATTCGACATTCCCATCGGCCGCAATGGCGATTGCTACGACCGCTATCTGGTGCGCATCGAGGAGATGCGCCAGAGCAACCGCATCATCAAGCAGTGCGTGAACTGGCTCAAACAGAATCCCGGGCCGGTCATCGTCGACAACCACAAGATCGCGCCGCCCTCGCGGGAAGAGATGAAGAGCAACATGGAGGAGCTCATCCACCACTTCAAGCTCTTCACCGAAGGCATGCACGTACCGGAAGGCGAGGCCTACGCCGCGGTCGAGCACCCGAAGGGCGAGTTCGGCATCTACATGGTGTCCGACGGCGCCAACAAACCTTATCGCATGAAGATTCGCGCCCCCGGCTTCGCCCATCTGTCGGCCATGGACGAGTTGGTGCGCGGCCACATGCTGGCCGACGTGGTCGCCGTGATGGGCACCCTCGACGTCGTCTTCGGCGAAATCGACCGCTAACGGATTCCCTATGCTCTCTCAAGACGCCCTCGCCCAGATCGACACCGAGATCGCCAAATACCCGGCCGAGCAGAAACAGTCGGCGGTGATGGCGGCCCTGCGCATCGCCCAGACCGAGAAGGGCTGGCTGTCGACCGAAACCATCGAATACGTCGCCGACTATCTCGGCATGCCGGCGATCGCGGTCTACGAAGTCGCCACCTTCTACAACATGTACGACCTCAAGCCGGTCGGCCGACACAAGGTGACCGTGTGCACCAACCTGCCTTGCCGGCTGCAGGGCGCCGACAAGCTCGCCGAGCATGTCCAGGCCAAGCTCGGCATCGGTTTCGGCGAGACCACCGCAGACGGCCGCTACACCCTGGTCGAGGGCGAGTGCATGGGCGCCTGCGGCGACGGCCCGCTCTGCCTGCACAACAACCACAAGATGCACACCCATCTGACGCCGGAGTCGGTGGACAAACTATTGGATGAACTGAAATGAGCACCAAGGTTTGCCTCTGGACCCTGGACCACCCCGAGCCCGCTTCGCTCAAGACCTATCTCGCCCATGGCGGCTACGAGGCGCTGAAGAAGATCCTGGCCGAGAAGACCCCGGCCGAGCAGATCATCGAGCAGGTCAAGATCAGCGGCCTGCGCGGCCGCGGCGGTGCCGGCTTTCCGACCGGGCTGAAGTGGAGCTTCATGCCGCGCCAGTTCCCGGGTGACAAGTACATCGTCTGCAACTCGGACGAAGGCGAGCCGGGCACCTTCAAGGACCGCGACATCCTGCGCTTCAATCCGCACCAGCTGATCGAGGGCATGATCATCGCCGGCTACACCCTGGGCGCGCGCGCCGGTTACAACTACATCCACGGCGAGATCTTCGAGACCTACCAGAGCTTCGAGCGCGCCCTGGCCGAGGCGCGCGAGGCCGGCCTGCTCGGCAAGAACATCCTTGGCTCCGGCTGGGACTTCGACATTCACGCCCATCAGGGCTACGGCGCCTACATCTGCGGCGAGGAGACCGCGCTGCTGGAATCGCTCGAGGGCAAGAAGGGCCAGCCCCGGTTCAAGCCGCCGTTCCCTGCCAGCTTCGGCCTCTACGGCAAGCCGACCACGATCAACAACACCGAGACCCTGGCCTCGATCCCCTGGATCGTCCGCCACGGCGGCCAGGCCTTCCTCGAGTTGGGCAAGCCCAACAACGGCGGCACCAAGATCTTTTCCGTGTCCGGCCACGTCAACAAGCCCGGCAACTACGAAGTCGGCCTGGGCACGCCCTTCGCCGAACTGCTGGAGATGGCCGGCGGCGTGCGCAGCGGGCACAAGTTGAAGGCGGTCATCCCCGGTGGCTCCTCCGCCCCCGTGCTGCCGGGCGAGATCATGATGGACCTGACCATGGACTTCGACAGTATCGCCAAGGCCGGCTCCATGCTCGGTTCCGGCGCGGTGATCGTGATGGACGACAGCGTCTGCATGGTCAAGGCCCTGGAGCGGTTGTCCTATTTCTACTTCGAGGAATCCTGCGGCCAGTGCACGCCCTGCCGCGAGGGCACCGGCTGGATGTACCGCGTGGTTCATCGCATCGAGCACGGCGCGGGCCGGCCGGAAGACCTCGACCTGCTGATGAGCGTGGGCGACAACATCGCCGGCCGTACCATCTGCGCCCTGGGCGATGCCGCGGTGGGGCCGGTGCAGAGCTTCATCAAGCATTTCCGCAGGGAATTCGAGTACCACATCGAGCACAAGAAGTGCTTAGTAGGGGCCTGAAATGCCGCACATAGAGATCGACGGCAAAACGATCGAGGTCGCCCCGGGGGCGACGCTGATGGATGCGGCCAACCAGGCCGGCATCTTCATTCCCCATTTCTGCTACCACAAGAAGCTGAGCATCGCGGCCAACTGCCGCATGTGCCTGGTCGAGGTGGAGAAGGCGCCCAAGCCGCTGCCCGCCTGTGCCACCCCGGTGACCGAAGGCATGAAGGTGCGCACCCATTCCGCCAAGGCGGTGGCGGCGCAGAAGGGCGTGATGGAGCTGCTCCTGATCAACCACCCGCTCGACTGCCCGATCTGCGACCAGGGCGGCGAGTGCCAGTTGCAGGACCTGGCAGTCGGCTACGGCGCCAGCGCCTCGCGCTATGCCGAGCCCAAGCGCGTGGTCAAGGAAAAGGACCTCGGCCCGCTGGTGGCCACCGACATGACCCGCTGCATCCACTGCAGCCGTTGCGTGCGCTTCACCCAGGAGATCGCGGGGCGCATGGAGCTGGGCATGGCGCATCGGGGCGAGCACACCGAGGTGATGCCCTTCCTCGAGCAGCAGATGCATTCCGAGCTGTCCGGCAACGTGATCGATCTGTGTCCGGTCGGCGCGCTCACCTCCAAGCCCTTCCGCTACCGGGCCCGAACCTGGGAGCTGTCGCGCCGCAAGAGCGTCAGTCCGCACGATGGTCTGGGCGCCAACCTGCTGCTGCACACCAAGGACAATCAGGTCTATCGCGCCGTGCCGCAGGACAACGAGGCGATCAACGAATGCTGGCTCGCCGACCGCGACCGTTATTCCTACGAGGCGCTCAACTCCGACGACCGGCTGACCCGGCCCATGGTGCGCGATGGCGACAAGTGGATCGAGGTCGACTGGCAGAAGGCCCTGCACCAGGCGGCCGGCGCCCTGCGCGTGCTGCGCGACACCCACGGCGGCAACGCCCTGGCCGCGCTGGCCTCGCCGCACCAGACCGTGGAAGAGCTGCATCTCCTGCAAAAGCTGATGCGCGCCCTGGGCAGCGAGCAGATCGAGCACCGCCTGGGCCAGGCCGATTTCTCCGGCGACGCCAAGCGCCGCGGCGCCACCTGGCTGGGCATGCCCGTCGCCGAACTCAATCAGTTGCAAAGCGTGCTGCTGATCGGCGCCACCCTGCGCAAGGAACAGCCGCTGATCGCCCATCGCCTGCGCCAGGCGGTGAAGGCGGGCGCCCAGCTCAACGTCGTCCACGCCGCCGACGATGACCTGCACTGCCGCATCGCCAACAAGCTGATCGCCAAGCCCTCGGCCTGGCTCGACGCCCTGGCCCAGATCGCCAAGGCCCTGCAGGAGGCCGGTGCCAGCCTGCCGGCCGAGGTCGCCGGCCAGCTCAACAGCGTCGCGGTCTCCGACGCCGCCCGTGCCGTCGCCGCTAGCCTGAAGGCGGGCGAGCGCAAGGCGGTGCTGCTTGGCGCCGTGGCCCAGAACCATCCGGCCGCCGCCCAATTGCACCAGCTCGCCGCTGCGATTGCCGCGGCCTGCGGTGCCAAGCTCGGTTTTCTCGCGCCGGCCGCCAACAGCGTCGGCGCCCAGCTGGTCGGTGCCCAGTCCGGCCGTGTCGCGCTGGACGCCAAGGGCTATCTGCTGCTCGGCATCGAGCCGGAACTGGACGCCCATGACGGCGCCGCCCTGCTCAAGGCCCTGCAGTCGGCCGAATTCGTCGTCGCCCTGACCGCCTTCAAGGGCAGGGTCATGGACTATGCCGACGTCGTGCTGCCGATCGCGCCGTTCAGCGAGACGGCGGGCAGCTTCGTCAACATGGAAGGCCGGTTGCAGAGCTTCAATGCCGCGGTCAAGCCGCAGGGCGAGGCGCGGCCGGCCTGGAAGGTGCTGCGCGTGCTGGGCAACCTGTTCAACCTGGCCGGCTTCGAGCAGAACAGCGCCGAAGAGGTGCGGGCCGAGGCCCTGCCCAAGGGCGAGGCCGGCATCGCCGCGAAACTCGACAACGGCATCGCCGGCGTCGCCATCCAGTTGCAGCCCGCTGCCGCCGGCATCGAGCGCCTGGGCGAGTTGCCGATCTATCAGCTCGATCCCATCGTGCGCCGGGCCCATGCCCTGCAACAGACCCAGGACGCCCACGACGCCGCCTGCGTCTGGGCCAGCGGCGGCCTGATCGGCCGGCTCGGCCTGACCGACGGTGAGCACGTCCGGATCAAGCAGGGCGGCGGCGAGGCCGTGCTGCGGCTGCGCCGCGACGACCGGCTCGCCGACGACGTGCTGCGCGTGGCGGCCGGACATCCGCTGACGGCCGGCCTGGCCGGCCGCTTCGGCGCCATCAGTGTGGAGGCGGCATGAGCCTGGACTATTTCGCCAATCTCCTGGGCCCGGCCTGGCTGCCGGTCTGGACCCTGGTCAAGATCATCGCCATCGTCGCCCCGCTGATGATCGGCGTGGCCTATCTCACCTATGCCGAGCGCCGCATCATCGGCTACATGCAGGTGCGCCTGGGCTGCAACCGGGTCGGTCCCTGGGGCCTGCTGCAGCCCATCGCCGACGGCCTCAAGCTGATGTTCAAGGAGATCATCATCCCGACCGGGGCGAGCAAGGGGCTATTCATCCTCGCCCCCGTGCTGGCCATGGCGCCGGCCCTGGCCGCCTGGGCGGTGATCCCCTTCACCGACACCCTGGTCCTGGCCGACGTCGACGCCGGCCTGCTGCTGGTCATGGCCATCACCTCCATGGGCGTCTACGGCGTGGTGCTGGCCGGCTGGGCCTCCAACTCCAAGTACGCATTCCTCGGCAGCATGCGTTCGGCCGCCCAGATCGTGTCCTACGAGATCGCCATGGGCTTCGCCCTGGTCGCCGTGCTGATGAGCGCCCGCAGCCTGAACCTGACCGACATCGTCCAGGCCCAGGCCGGCGGCTTCTGGCAGTGGTACTGGCTGCCGCTGTTCCCGATGTTCATCGTCTACCTGATCTCCGGCGTGGCCGAACTCAACCGCGCGCCGTTCGACGTGGCCGAAGGCGAATCAGAGATCGTCGCCGGCTTCCACGTCGACTACTCGGGCATGGCCTTCGCCATCTTCTTCCTGGCCGAATACGCCAACATGATCCTGGTCGCCACCCTGACCAGCACCATGTTCCTCGGCGGCTGGCTGTCGCCCATCCCCGGCCTGCCCGACGGCTTCTTCTGGCTGGCGGCCAAGATCAGCTTCGTGCTGTTCCTGTTCCTCTGGTTCCGGGCGACCTTCCCGCGCTACCGCTACGACCAGATCATGCGCCTGGGCTGGAAGGTGTTCATCCCGGTCACCCTGGTCTGGCTGCTGGTGCTGGCCGCGGCGATGCAGACTCCCTGGGCCTATCTCTTCCATTGAGGGGGCGACGATGATCAG
Organism: Sulfuritortus calidifontis; assembly: GCF_003967275.1. Lineage (NCBI taxonomy): Bacteria > Pseudomonadati > Pseudomonadota > Betaproteobacteria > Nitrosomonadales > Thiobacillaceae > Sulfuritortus > Sulfuritortus calidifontis. The sequence continues at coordinate 2,067,974 of NZ_AP018721.1, read as the reverse complement.
CCGAATCAAACGCTTCTTCGACACCTTCCTGCTCGCCGAGCTGGTCAAGGGCATGAGCATGACCGGGCGCTATTTCTTTGCCCGCAAGATCACCGTGCAGTATCCCGAGGAGCGGGCGCCGCAATCGCCGCGCTTCCGCGGCCTGCACGCCCAGCGCCGCTACCCCAACGGCGAGGAGCGCTGCATCGCCTGCAAGCTGTGCGAGGCGGTCTGCCCGGCCCTGGCCATCCAGATCGAATCGGAGCAGCGCGCCGACGGCACCCGCCGCACCACCCGCTACGACATCGACCTGACCAAGTGCATCTTCTGCGGCTTCTGCGAAGAGGCCTGCCCGGTCGACGCCATCGTCGAGACCCGCATCTACGAGTACCACGGCGAGAAGCGGGGCGATCTCTACTACACCAAGGAGATGCTGCTCGCGGTGGGCGACAAGCACGAGGCGCAGATCGCCCAGGACAAGGCGGCCGACGCGCCCTATCGATGATGCAAGCAAACCGCTGACGGAATACGCAATGGAATTCACCAGCCTGGTCTTTTATATCTTCTCCGCCATCATGCTGCTGGCGGGCCTGCGCGTGATCACCGCGAAAAACCCGGTGCACGCCGCGCTCGCCCTGGTGCTGGCCTTCTTCACCGCCGGCTGCCTCTGGATGCTGCTCGAGGCCGAGTTCCTCGCCATCACCCTGGTGCTGGTCTACATCGGCGCGGTCATGGTGCTGTTCCTCTTCGTGGTGATGATGCTCGACATCAACATCGAGGAGATGCGCAAAGGCTTCTGGGACAACCTGCCGCTGGCCGCCCTGGTCGCCACCCTCATGGTGCTGGAGATGGCCACCGTGCTCGGCGGCAACCGCTTCGGCCTGATCGGCAGCCCCACGCCCAAGCCGGCCGACTACAGCAACACCCGCGAACTCGGCCTGCAGCTCTACACCGACTACGTCTATCCCTTCGAGCTGGCCGCGGTGATCCTGCTGGTCGCCATGGTCGCCGCCATCGGCCTCACCCTGCGCCGCCGGCCCGGCCGCAAGTGGGTGGACCCGGCCGAGCAGGTCAAGGTCAAGCGCAACGACCGCCTGCGCCTGGTCTCCATGGCCCCGCAAAAACCCGCCGCGCCCAAGGCGGCCGAGGAGGAAGAAGCATGATCGGCCTGTCCCATTACCTCACCCTGGGGGCGATGCTGTTCGCCATCAGCGTGCTCGGCATCTTCCTCAACCGCAAGAACCTGATCGTGCTGCTGATGGCGATCGAGCTGATGCTGCTGGCGGTGAACATGAACTTCATCGCCTTCTCCCACTACCTGGGCGACACCGCCGGCCAGATCTTCGTCTTCTTCATCCTCACCGTGGCGGCGGCGGAGTCGGCCATCGGCCTCGCCATCCTGGTGGTGCTGTTCCGCAACCTGCGCACCATCAACGTGAAAGACTTGGACCGCCTGAAAGGTTAAATGCGCCATGGCGTTTGCATGCGATACCCTCACCCCAACCCCTCCCCCGGAGGGGGAGGGGCTATACCCCCTTCTCCCGCCGGGAGAAGGGCCGGGGATGAGGGAAGGCCACGGGCTTTGGATTGGGGCTGATTTATGGATATGAAAACACTTTATTTGATCGTGCCCCTGGCCCCCCTGGCCGGCGCGGTCGTCGCCGGCCTGTTCGGCCGGGCCATCGGCCGCCGCGGCGCCCACAGCGTCACCATCGCCTCGGTGCTCATCGCCTTCCTCGCCTCGCTGGTCATCTTCCAGGACGTGCTCGCCGGCAACACCTACAACGGCCCGGTCTACACCTGGCTGATCTCCGGCGACGTCCGCTTCGAGATCGGCTTTTTGATCGACCGGCTGTCGGCGCTGATGATGCTGGTGGTCAGCTTCGTCTCGCTCATGGTCCACATCTACACCATCGGCTACATGGCCGAAGACCCGGGCTATCAGCGTTTCTTCAGCTACATCAGCCTGTTCACCTTCTCCATGCTGATGCTGGTGATGTCGAACAACTTCCTCCAGCTCTTCTTCGGCTGGGAGGCGGTGGGCCTGGTCTCCTATCTCCTGATCGGCTTCTGGTACACGCGGGAGACGGCGATCTATGCCAACCTCAAGGCCTTCCTGGTCAACCGCGTCGGCGACTTCGGCTTCCTGCTCGGCATCGGCCTGGTGCTGGCTTGGTTTGGCAGCCTCGACTACGCCCAGGTGTTCCAGGCGGCGCCGCAATTCGCCAGCCACACCATCTCGCTGATCCCGGGCGAGGCCTGGTCGCTGCTGACGGTGATCTGCATCCTGCTGTTCATCGGCGCCATGGGCAAGAGCGCGCAGTTCCCGCTGCACGTCTGGCTGCCCGACTCGATGGAGGGCCCGACCCCGATTTCGGCGCTGATCCACGCCGCGACCATGGTCACCGCCGGCATCTTCATGGTCGCCCGGATGTCGCCGCTGTTCGAATTGTCCGAGACCGCGCTGTCGGTGGTCATGGTCATCGGCGCCATCACCGCGTTGTTCATGGCCTTCCTCGGCGTGGTGCAGAACGACATCAAGCGCGTGGTCGCCTATTCCACCCTGTCTCAGCTTGGTTACATGACCGTGGCCCTGGGCGCTTCGGCCTACGGCGCGGCGATCTTCCACCTGATGACCCACGCCTTCTTCAAGGCCCTGCTCTTCCTCGGCGCCGGCTCGGTCATCATCGCCATGCACCACGAGCAGGACATGCGCCACATGGGCGGCCTGAAGAAGTACATGCCCATCACCTACTGGACCGCGCTGATCGGCTCGCTCGCCCTGGCCGGCATTCCGCCCTTCGCCGGCTTCTTCTCCAAGGACGCGATCATCGAGGCGGTCGGCGCCTCGCACCTGGCCGGCTCCGGCTTCGCCTACTTCGCGGTGCTCGCCGGCGTCTTCGTCACCGCCTTCTATTCCTTCCGCCTGCTGTTCCTCACCTTCCACGGTCCGGAACGCTTCCGCCAGCGGCATCACGACGAGCATCACCACGCCGTCGGGCCCCATTCTATTGAACCTCGGGAATCGCCCTGGGTGGTCACCGTGCCGCTGATCCTGCTCGCCATTCCCTCGGTCTATGCCGGCTGGGCCTACATCGAGCCGCTGCTGGTCAACGGCTGGTTCGGCGGCAGCATCGTGGTCGCCTCCGCGCACGACGTGCTCGGCCACCTGGCCGCGAACTGGCATGGCGTGCTCGCCTTCATCCAGCACGGCGTCATGGCCCTGCCGTTCTGGCTGGCCCTGGCCGGCATCGCCACCGCCTATGTCTTCTACATGGTGCGGCGCGACCTGCCCGAGAAGGTGCGGCGCAAGGCCGGCATCCTCTACACCATCCTCGAGCACAAATATGGCTTCGATGAATTCAACGACTGGTTCTTCGCCGGCGGCGCCCGCAAGCTGGGCGGCCGGCTCTGGCGCTGGGGCGACGTCACCGCCATCGATGGCTGGCTGGTCAACGGCTCGGCCCGCCTGGTCGGCAACATCGCCGCCCTGGTCCGCCACCTGCAATCCGGCTTCATCTACCACTACGCCTTCGCCATGATCATCGGCACGGTGCTTCTGGTGACCTGGTTCGTGCAGCCTTAACTAGAGAAAACAGACCGCTCGGGAACGCACATGATCGAACAGATCGGAATTCTTAGCCTCACCATCTGGGTGCCCATCGTGGCGGGGCTGCTCATCCTGGTCACCGGCGGCGACCGCAGCGCCGACGGCCAGCGCGCCATCGCCCTGATCGGCGCCTTGCTCGGCTTCCTGGTCGCCATCCCGCTCTGGACCGGCTTCGATGCCGCCACCGCGGCCATGCAGTTCGAGGAGATCGCCGCCTGGATCCCGCTGATCAACGTGCACTACCACCTGGGCGTCGACGGCATCTCCATGCCCTTCATCCTGCTCAACAGCTTCACCACCCTCTTGGTGGTGCTGGCCGGCTGGCAGGTGATCCAGACCAAGGTCGGCCAGTACATGGCCGCCTTCCTCATCCAGTCCGGCCTGATCAACGGCGTCTTCGCAGCCCTCGACGGCGTGCTGTTCTACGTCTTCTTCGAGGCCATGCTGATCCCGCTGTATCTCATCATCGGCGTCTGGGGCGGGCCGAACCGGGTCTACGCGGCGATCAAGTTCTTCCTCTACACCCTGCTCGGTTCGCTCCTGATGCTGGTGGCCGTGATCTACCTCTTCTTCCAGAGCGGCGGCAGCTTCGAGATCCTGGCCTGGCACAAGCTGCCCATCGGCCTGACCGCGCAGATCCTGCTCTTCGTCGCCTTCTTCTTCGCCTTCGCGGTGAAGGTGCCGATGTGGCCGGTGCACACCTGGCTGCCGGACGCCCACGTCGAGGCGCCGACCGGCGGCTCGGTGGTGCTGGCGGCGATCACCCTGAAGGTGGGCGCCTACGGCTTCCTCCGCTTCGTGCTGCCCATCGTGCCCGATGCCTCGCATCAGTTGTCCGGCATCATGATCGCGCTGTCCCTGGTGGCCGTGGTCTACATCGGCCTGGTCGCCCTGGTCCAGTCCGACATGAAGAAGCTGATCGCCTATTCCTCCATCGCCCACATGGGCTTCGTCACCTTGGGCTTCTTCATCTTCCAGCCGCTCGGCGTGGAAGGCGGCCTGGTCCAGATGATCTCGCACGGCTTCGTCTCCGGCGCGCTGTTCCTCTGCATCGGCGTCATGTACGACCGCCTGCACTCGCGCCAGATCGCCGACTACGGCGGCGTGGTCAACTCCATGCCCAAGTTCGCCGGCTTCTTCATGCTGTTCGCCATGGCCAACGCCGGCCTGCCGGCCACCTCCGGCTTCGTCGGCGAATTCATGGTCATCCTGGGCAGCGTCCAGGTGAACTTCTGGTATGCCTTCGCCGCCGCGCTCACCCTGATCTTCGGCGCCGCCTACACCCTGTGGATGTACAAGCGGGTGGTGTTCGGCCCGGTGGCCAACGACAAGGTGGCCGCCATGGAAGACATCAACAGTCGCGAATTTCTGGTGCTGGCGCTGCTGGCGATCTGCGTGCTGGCCATGGGCCTCTACCCGCTGCCGGTGACCGAGGTGATGCACGCCTCCGTGAACAATCTGCTGGAGCATGTGGCTCACAGCAAGCTGCCCTGAGAGTGAGTGAATGAATCTACTGCGCGCACCGTCTGCTTCGTTGCATCCTCGCTCGCCCTTCGCCGTACTGGCTTGTACTGTCTCAGGGCTCGCTGCGGGGCGCCTCGCAGCCGTCGCGCTCGCCACGATTCCTTCACTCACTCTCCGCAAGGACAAGTGAACATGAATTCCCCGACGCTCAACCTGATTCCCGCCCTGCCCGAGATCTTCGTGCTCGCCCTCGCCTGCGTGGTCCTGCTGGTCGAGGCCTTCAGCAAGAAGCCGAGCTGGTCCTACAGCCTGACCCAGCTCACCCTGGTCGGCGCCGGCGCCATCACCGTGCTCTACGCCGAGGCCGGCAAGGTCTACGCCTTCAACGGCATGTTCGTCGACGACCTGATGGGCGACGTGCTCAAGCTGGTCGCCTATGCCGCCGCCGTCATCGCTGTGGCCTATTCCCGCAGCTACCTCACCGACCGCGGCATGTTCCGCGGCGAATACTTCGCCCTGGTGCTGTTCGCCGTGCTCGGCATGATGGTCATGATCTCGGCCAGCCACTTCCTCACCCTCTACCTGGGCCTGGAGCTGCTGTCGCTCTCGCTCTACACCATGGTCGCCCTGCAGCGCGACTCGGCGGTGGCGAGCGAGGCCTCGATGAAGTACTTCGTGCTCGGCGCCGTCGCCTCGGGCTTCCTGCTCTACGGCATGTCCATCCTCTACGGCATGACCGGCTCGCTCGAGCTGGCCCGCGTGGTCGAGGCGGTGGAAGTGGGCAACCCCACGCTGCTCGCCTTCGGCCTGGTCTTCGTCGTCGCCGGCCTGGCCTTCAAGCTCGGCGTCGCCCCCTTCCACATGTGGGTGCCCGACATCTACCACGGCGCCCCCAGCGCGGTGACCCTGTTCATCGGCTCGGCGCCCAAGCTGGCCGCCTTCGCCATCGTCATGCGCCTCTTGGTCGACGGCCTGCACCCGGCCGTGGGCGACTGGCAGCAGATGCTGGCGATCATGGCCGTGCTCTCGCTCATGATCGGCAACCTGGCGGCCATCATGCAGACCAACATCAAGCGCATGCTGGCCTACTCGACCATCGCCCACATGGGCTTCCTGCTCTTGGGCGTGCTGGCCGACAGCTACGCCGGCTACAGCGCCGCCATGTTCTACGTGATCACCTACGCCCTGATGAGCCTGGGCGCCTTCGGCATGGTGGTCTACCTCTCGCGCGCCGGCTTCGAGGCGGAGAACCTCGATGACTTCAAGGGCCTCAACGCCCGCCACCCCTGGCTGGCCGCGGTCATGGCCATGGTCATGCTCTCGCTCGCCGGCCTGCCGCCCTTCGTCGGCTTCTACGCCAAGCTCACTGTGCTCCAGGCCCTGGTCGGCGCCGGCTGGCTGTGGCTGGCCGTCATCGCCGTGATCTTCTCCCTGATCGGCGCCTTCTATTACCTGCGGGTGGTCAAGGTGATGTACTTCGACGCCCCGCACGCCACCGACCTGGCGCCCTCGGGCGAGGCCGACGTGCGCGCGCTGCTCTCGGCCAACGGCCTGGGCGTGCTGGTGCTGGGCCTGATGCCGCAGCCGCTGCTGGCGCTGTGTGCCTATGCCATTCAGGTATCGATTCAGTAAGCCATAAGTAGCCCGGGTGTAGGCCATGGGCCGAAATCCGGGATCGCGCTGGACAGTCCCGCGCCCATGATGTACAGTAACCAGTACATATCAGGAGCTCGCCATGGACGCCATCACCTACACCACCGTTAGAGCAAACCTCGCCAGCGCAATGGACCGGGTTTGCAACGACCACGAGGCCTTGATCATCACCCGCAACGGCCAACAGTCGGTGGTCATGCTCTCGCTCGAAGACTACAAGGCGCTAGAAGAAACCGCCTATCTGCTGCGCACGCCGGCCAACGCCAAGCGGCTGCTCTCGGCAGTGGCGCAACTCAAAGCCGGCAAAGGCGCCGAGCGGAAACTAGCCGAATGAAACTGGTCTTCGCCGACGAGGCGTGGGAAGACTATCTCTATTGGCAAATACAGGACAAACGCCTGCTGGAGCGAATCAACAAGCTGATCCAGGAGACGCAGCGCGAGCCCTTCGCCGGCGTGGGCAAGCCGGAGCCCTTGAAACATGCGCTGTCCGGCTTCTGGTCGCGGCGGATTACCGACGAGCATCGCATGGTGTATCGCGCGGTGGACGATGCGCTGGAGATCGTGCAGCTTCGGTTTCACTACTGATTCGGCAATGCCTCACTCGGGCAACGCGGCTGCGCGCTATGCCCCTAAGCAGGAGTCATCTTCTCTTCCAGAAATTTCCAGAGTCGATCAACGGCGCGGTTGTCGCTGACGATTATTCGGCAGCCGTCAATGTCTTGAAACTGTGTTAAGCGAACACTCAGGCGGTTCAGCTTCCGCAGTGTCCGCAGCTTACGCTTTAGCCGTTGGGCGATGTAGTACTTTGTGCCATAGTCAGTGAGCCAGTGCTGAAGTTCAAGCGTGCACTCAGTAAGCGGTTGAAGGTGAGCTTTCCGGTCTTGATCGAAGACGGCCTCCAGTTCGACCGGCTTTTCTTCTGAGTTGCATCGCCCCTTTGCTAAGGCTTGTCCAGCACGGTCAATCTTCGATTTCGTGAGTTTCATCGATTGTGTCTCAGTGTAATCATCGGAGTCGGGTCTTGCACGAACACCTTTTCATCTGGCCACGATATGGCGTCTTTGTGGGATGCTTACGCCGCCTTGGGCATCAGGTCGATTTCGGCGTGAATTCGCCCGAACGGCACGAACAGCTTGCCCTCTTCGTCTTTCTCGACGATCCCCCGTTCGATTAGCGCGGCGATATCCCGATGCACCGCGCTGGCATCGCGTTCCAGCAGGCGGGCGAGTTCTCTCAAGCCGCAGTGCCCGGCCTGTTGCAGGGTCTCCAGCACGCCCCAGCGGGCGGGGGTAAGCAGACGGAACAGGGCGGCCGGCGATTCGAAGCTGAGGTGCTCGCCAGCGTATTCGCCGGATTGCCAGGCATCGGCGAATTGGCGGCCGGCGTGTTCGAGCGCGGCCTCGGTATCCGGCTCGATGTGGATGGTCAGTGTCCTCATGCTTTCCTCCTGTGCGACTTCACGGCCTGGATGAAATCCCGGATCAGCGTCGGCACGTCGGCAAATGCATAGGGCGATTCCTTGTTGCCGTCGTGCCGGTGGTCGCCTTTGCCGCGCTCGTTGTCGAAACCGATAACCCGTTTGCCGTGGGCGATGTAGACGAGGCGGTATTTGAAGCGATGCTCGGATGGCGGTACCGGGGCCGATACATCCCAGATCACCATGCGGACCATCGCGCCATCGTCGTAATCCTGCTCAAAGCGGTAGATCAGCCGGGCCTTCATGTTGATCAAGTTATCAACACAAAATCGTGTTGTCAATAATATCAACAGATTGGTTTGGCCGGCTGTTCAGCTGTGCCTAGGTCATTGGTAGAACGCTATTGCGTTGAGTGATTGGATTGCCGCCGGTAAAGGTTGCTGCTAGTTAAGGAATTCTTGATAAGCGCTGCAATGGCCCGACCAGTATGTGGCGCGTATCAGCCGCACAGTCGGCACACCGTCATCAGCATCAGATCCTTGGCCGCGCCGTCGATCCTGGGCAGGCCCGCTTTCAGCCGGCGGCCGTCGTCGACGTTGCCGGCGGCGATGGCGAGCAGGGCGAGCACGATGGGCGAAGCGCCGTGTGCGCGGGCGACGTCCATGAGCTGGATGGGCAGGGCGGCGATCTGGATTTCGTCGTCCTCGCCGCGCACCTGGAACAGGCGGGCGGTGTGATAGGCCGGGTCCAGGCGCAGGACCAGAATGCCGCCTTCCTTGCATGGCCAGTTCTCGACATCCCAGTCCGAGGTGATTGGGGCCAGGCCGCCTTCCAGAAAATTGGCGAAGAAATCGGGGATAGCTGCCTGGCTGCCGCCGGGCAGGCGGTCGAGTTGGTCGGCGAGTTTTTCCAGGTCTTCCAGGGTCATTCGGCAGCTCGATTCAATATTCATATCGTAGGGGAAACACCGATTTTCGGTATCGTCGTTCCCGCGTAGGCGGGAACCCAGTCAAATCGAGGGCTGGATGCCCGCCTGCGCGGGCATGACGATTAATCGGTGCTTCCCAAGGCATGCAGGGTGGCGCTCATGCCGGCGCGGGCCTGGCTGGCAAGCTGGGCGGCCAGTTGTTGCAAGGACTCCGACGATAGGGTCAGGGCTTGCTCGATCCCAGTCAATGCCTGGCCAACGGGGCGGACATTGCGCTCAGCCGCCGGCAGCCAGGTGGCGCAATAGGCCTGTGCCTTGTACGGCGTCTGCACGTCCGGCACCAGGCTGACCCCGGCCACCGAGCAGGCCTGGGCGACGATGCGGCCGTGCAGGCTGCTGCCGCAATAGGCGCGGGCCTGGCCGAGCAGGGCGCAGATGTCCCAGAGGTTGAGCGACTCGAAGATATGGCACTGCGGCCAGCGCATGAAGCCGGCGAGGCGGCGATAGACGGTAAGCTCGTCGTGCCAGGGCGCGGCGCCGGCGCGGAACAGGACGATGCCGAGGCCGGTCCGCTCGCCGCAGGCGTCCAGTTGTGCGGCGAGCGCGTGCAGGGTGGGGTCGTCGCCGAAGTCGGCGCTGAACTGCATGGCGAGATAGCCTTGTGGGAAACGCGTGCGCATCTTTAGTGGTTCACCTTGCCGGCCGTGCCGCGCGATGCGCACGCCGAACAGCTCGGCCACCCGATGCGCGGCGTCCGGGCTGAGCGGGGCCCGGATGCCGGCCTGCGCCAAAATTGTTTGCGTCAGATGGTCGCGCACGCTCAGGTGGTCGGCGCCTTGTAGGTGAGCGATGACTTCGCTGCGCATCGAGTCCGGCAGCTGGTTCAGGCCCATGCCGCCCACCGCGTGCAAGCTGAGGCGGCGGGTGTGGGGGAACAGGCCGCGCGGCACCAGATAGCCGATCTCCTGCCGCAAGCCCAGCCGCTGTTGTGCCCAAAGGCTTCGGCCGGCCGGGTCCGGGTCGTGGCGCGCGATGGCGGCCGGGGCCGCCTCCGGCGGCAGGGTCATGATCGCCGCTTCGTAGAGCGAGCAGGTGAGCAGCTCGCCGCCGACATGCAGGATGTCGACCGCCTGCTGGCCCGGGCGCTGCGCCAGTTGGCTTATGGCCTGCACCCGGTGGCCGCCGTAAGGCGTGAGGTCGCGCTGGGCGAGGCCGGCGAAGATGAGTTCACGGTCTTTGAATTGTTCGGCCCAGAGGTGGGCGAACAGCAGGTCGCCGAAGTTGTGGCGGTCGAAGGCGCCGAACAGGATGAGCGGCACCTTCGACGACATTGTATTTCGGCCTGGTATAAAGCTTATTCAGATTGCTCGTGCTACTTCATGTCATCCTTGGGGCCGATGCACTTGCATGAATTAGCATCCATGTGCTGCCACGGTTTGCAGACTAATGCACAATTTTTCACATCTGGCGATCGCCGCTGTTTTATGCAGCGGCAAGAGGACTCGTCGAGATAGGCTCCATCGGCGCAAGCTGCTATATCGCATTCGGAAGGCTTCTTTGGCTTTTTGGGCCAATCTTCTGGCCACTTCGCCTCCTTGGGGGTTAGCCCGGGTGGCGCCGGGTCAAATGCCAAGGCCACTGTGCTAGCAACTGATATGAAGCCGTAGATCGCGCCAAGCAATATTAATTTCCCGAATTTCAAAGCATGTCTCCTGTCGTTATTTCCAAGGGTGGGAGAGAGCCTCTTCTTTAGAATGGCTTTCCCGATACCGTTAACGGCTGCGTGTCGGGGATCACTGTGCTCTCGGGTTATTTCTTGGGTTCTTTTGCTTGTCTTTCTCTTCTTTCTGCTTCTGCTTTTTCGGCCTTTGCTTTCGCAATTCTGGCTTCTGCTTCGGCAATCCGAGCCTCCGCTTCGGCGGCTTTGGCCTGTCTTTCTCGTTCCGCGAGTTGCTCTGATGTTTCTGCGACTGCTAGCGATGAAAAACAAACAAGTGCTGCGAGCATTGAACAGACGGATGCAAATTTACGCATATGACCTCCTTAGGCGGTTCTGGAAAGAGATACGCTGCTTTCGGTAGTGCAATTGCCAATCAGTCTTGTTGCTCGCAGATTAAACGCCTCTTTCCATAGGCGGGCAAGCAGAGCTAAAAAACTCAGCCGCACAGGTGGCAGACGGTCATCAGCATCGAAACAGGATGAGCGGTGCGTTTTGCAAACGGCTTAGTCGAGCGGCATGTAGCAGAAGACGAAGCGGCCTTGGCCGAAGTTCACCATCAGCGTGCCGCCGCGGTTGGCCGCGTAGTCCACCCAGCCGGGTGTGGCGCAGCCCTGGTGGCATTCGGAGACGCCGGCGGGCGATTCCAGGTTGCGGTCGCGATCGTAGAAGGACAGCAGCATGGCACTGCCCAGCAGGTGTTCGGCGATGTGGTTGGCGAGCTTAAGGCTGGTGTCGAAGTCCAGGCCGAGTTCGGCGGCGTCAAGGTGCAGGGTCTGCATCACAGTCGTTTCTTCAGTTCGTACAAGGCTTCGAGCGCGGCCTTGGGCGTGAGTTCATCCGGGTTGAGGGCGGCGAGCTGTTCCAGGGCGGGATGCGGCTCGGGCTCGGCGGGCGCCGCGCTGGCGAAGAGGTCGCCCTGGCCGTGCTCGATCACCTGCTGGTTTTCCAGTTGGGTGAGTTTGCGCTTGGCGGCGGCGATGACCGCGCCGGGCACGCCGGCCAGCCTGGCCACCTGGATGCCGTAGCTTTGCGAGGCCGGGCCTTCCTCGACGCTGTGCAGGAAGACCAGGCCGCCGCCGCTCTCCACCGCGTCGAGGTGGACGTTGGCGATGGTCTTGTAGTCCTGCGCGAGCTGGGTGAGTTCGAAGTAGTGGGTGGCGAACAGGGTGTAGGCCTGGGTTTTCTCGGCCAGTTGCCGGGCGCAGGCCCAGGCCAGGGCCATGCCGTCGAAGGTGGAGGTGCCGCGGCCGATCTCGTCGAGCAGCACCAGGCTGTGCTCGGTGGCGCCGTGCAGGATCTGCGCGGTCTCGGTCATTTCGACCATAAACGTCGAACGGCCGCCGGCCAGATCGTCCGAGCTGCCGATGCGGGTGAAGATCTGGTCGATGGGCCCGATGGTCGCGCTGTCCGCCGGCACATACAGGCCGCAGCAGGCCATGAGCACGATCAGCGCGGTCTGCCGCATGTAGGTGGACTTGCCGCCCATGTTGGGGCCGGTGACGATGAGCATGCGCCGGCTGGGCGTGAGCGTGAGGTTGTTGGCGATGAAGCTGTCGGTGCGCGTCTCCACCACCGGATGGCGGCCGCCGCGGATGTCGATGCCCCAAGCGTCGGTGAAGACCGGTTCGACATAGCGGCGCTCATCGGCGATCTGGGCCTGGGCGGCGAGCACGTCGAGCTCGGCCACGGCGGCGGCCGCGGCCTGGATGGCGCCGATGTGCGGCATGAGCACATCGAGCAGGCCGTCGAACAGCTGCTTCTCCAGCATCAGCGCCCGCTCGTTGGCCGACAGGGCCTTGTCCTCGAAGGCCTTGAGTTCGGGTGTGATATAGCGCTCGACGTTCTTCAGGGTCTGCCGGCGGTGATAATCGATCGGCACCTTGTCGGCCTGGGCGCGCGTGACCTCGATGTAGAAGCCGGAGACCTTGTTGTATTCCACGCGCAGATTGGCAATGCCGGTGCGCTCGCGCTCGCGCGCCTCCATCTGCATGAGGAAGTCGCCGCTGTTGGCCTGGATGGCGCGCAACTCGTCGAGCTCGGCCGAATAGCCGTCATTGATGACGCCGCCCTCGCGCAGCACCACCGAGGGTTCGGGCCGGATGGCGGCGATGAGTTCGGCCAGCGGCTCGGCAGGGAAGTCGAGGCGGGTAAAGAGGTGGGTAACGGCGTCCCCCTCCCGGCCTCCCCCACAAGTGGGGGATGGGTTTGCTCCCTCCCCGCGTGCGGGGAGCCCCCGCTGGGCGGGGATAAAGGCTGGGGTGGGGAGGTTTTGGCTGAAGAGATTAGCCAGTTCAGCACGCAAACCCGGCAAGAGGCGCAGGCTGTCGCGCAGGCCGGAGAGGTCGCGCGGCCGGGCCGATTTGAGGGCGATGCGGGCGGCGATGCGTTCGAGATCGCTCATGCCCTTGAGCATCTCGCGCAGGCGCAGCGCCACCTGTGGCGCCTCGATCAGGCCGCGGATGGCGGCCAGGCGCGGCAGGCGGGCCTGGGGCTGGCGCAGCGGGTGGTGCAGCCAGGTCTTGAGCAGGCGGCTGCCCATGCCGGTGATGCAGCGGTCGAGTTCGGAGAACAAAGTGGGTGCGGCCTCGCCGCGCAGGGTCTCGGTCAGCTCCAGGGTGCGGCGGGCGGCGGCGTCGAGCGCGACAAAACTGCCGTCCTGCTCGAGGCTCAAGCCGGTGATGTGGGGCAGCGCGGTCTGCTGGGTCTGCCGCGCATAGTCGAGCAGGAGGCCGGCGGCGGCCTGCAGCAGGGGCGCATCCTCGCAGCCGAAGGCGACAAGGTCGCGGGTGCCGAAGTGTTCGGTCAGGATGCGGTGGCCGCGTTCGGCGTCGAACTGCCAGACCGGCCGCCGGGTGAGGGCGATCTTGTCGCTGTGCAGTGCCGGATGTTCGAAGTCCTCGGGTAACAGCAGCTCGGCCGGCGCGATTCGGGCGAGCTCGCCGGCCAGCCGCTCGGGCGCGATGCGCTTGGCCGCAAGCCGGCCGCTGGTGAGCACGAGCCAGGCCAGGCCCAGTTCCCCGCGGCCGGGCGCCAGGGCCATCAGGATGGCGTCGCGCTTCTGCTCCAGCAGGGCGTCGTCGGTCAGGGTGCCGGGAGTGACGATGCGCACCACCTTGCGTTCGATCGGGCCCTTGGCCGTCTTCGGGTCGCCGATCTGTTCGCAGATGGCGACCGACTCGCCCAGTTTGATGAGCTTTGCCAGGTATTGCTCGGCGGCGTGGAAGGGCACGCCGGCCATGCGGATGGGTGCCCCGGCCGATTGGCCGCGCGTGGTGAGGGTGATGTCGAGCAGGCGGGCGGCGCGCTCGGCGTCGTCGTAAAACAGCTCGTAGAAGTCGCCCATGCGATAGAACAGCAGCATGTGCGGGTGCTCGGCCTTGATGCGCAGATACTGCTGCATCATTGGCGTGTGCTGGGCGAGGTCGGCGTTGAGGGGGTCGAGCTTGTTCATGGGCGAGCCCGGATTATCCCCGAAACACTGTTGTTCGCGGGAGCACCCGCTTAAGGTTTTCGCCTATTGATTGCTGGCGTAACCGATCTCGCCGGTGGCCATGATCACCCGATTTCGGCCGCGCTTCTTCGCCTGATAGAGGGCGGCATCGGCGGTCATGAGCAAGGATTCGGCGCTGTTGCAGGTGGGGAAGCTTGCGACACCGGCGCTGAAGGTGGCGGTGAACTCCTGGTCTTGCTTGTCGCTGGAGTGGCGGATCCGGCCGAAGCGGATGCGCAGGTCGTTCAGTATCTGCGCGGCCTGCTCCTGCGGGCAGTTGGGTAGGACCATGATGAATTCCTCGCCGCCATAGCGGCCGCCGACGTCGGTGCTGCGCAGGCGCTCCTGGATCAGGCGGGCCAGGCTCTTGATCACCCGGTCGCCGACCGGATGGCCATGCTTGTCGTTGATCGCCTTGAACTTGTCGATGTCGATCATGGCGACCGAAAGCGGCGTGTTGTTGCGTCGGGCGCGGGCGATTTCGGCGGCCAGGGCCTCTTTCGAGCGAGCATGGTTGAGCAGCCCGGTCATGCTGTCGCGCACCATCAGCGAATTGAGCAGGCGGAAGCGCTCGGCCCGAATCCTCACGGCATGGACCAGGCGCTTGGGGTCGATCGGCTTGGTCAGGAAGTCGTCGGCGCCGGTGCGCAGGGCGATCATCTGGATGTCGAGGTTTTGCTCGGAAGAGAGGAAGACGATGGGCAGGCTGTCGTACTGGCCGTGCTGGCGGATCAACTTGGCCAGCTCCTCGCCGCTGCAGTCCGGCATGTACATGTCCATCAGGATCAGGTCGGGGTTGTAGTTGTTGATCGCCTGCAGGGCCTCGAGCGGGTGGGAGACGATGCTGGTCTCCAGGCCGGCGTCCTGCAGCAGCGTCTCGATGTGCCGGGCCAGGGCATCCTGGTCTTCGACGATCAGGATGCGGTAGGGCGTTTGCAGGGCCTGCTTGAGCAGGTTGTCGAGGACATCGACCAGCTTGTTGGCGTCGACCGGTTTGAGCAGATAGGCGGAGCAGCCGGCACGCACGGCCTCCAGCCGGGCGGTGATGTCGTCGCGGGAGGAGACGAAGACGATGGGGATGTCGCCATGCTCGCCGGTGGAGAGGCGGCGGGCCAGTTCGATGCCGCCCATCGGGCCTTCCTTCAGCATGATGTCGAAGACCATGGCGGCCGGACGTTCCTGCTCCAGGGACTCGAGCAGGGGGGTGGTTTCCTGGAAGTGCCGGATCCGGTAGCCGAACAGGCCCAGTTGGGCAGCCAGCACCGCGGCCTGGGCCGGGTCATCCTCCAGCAGGTAGACCAGGGCCTTGGCCTGCAGCGGCAGGGTCGGCACTTCCTCTGCGGCGGCCGGTTGCGGCGGGGCGGCTTGCGTGGCCTGCTTGGCCTGCCGTTCGAGCGCGGACAGTTGGGCGACGAGTGCCCGTTGTGCGTCCGCTCCCGGCAGGCTGCCCTGGTCGTGGTGGGCCTGCAGGGCCTTTTCGATCTCCTTGGCCTGCAGGCCGAGGCTGTCGAAGCCATAGGTGCGGCTGGTGCCGGCGAGGCTGTGGATCAGACGGATCAGTTCCTGCAGGTCGGCCAGCTTGGCGCGGCCGGCTGTGAGGGCCTGCCAGAGCCGGGCGATGTCCCCCATGCGCTGGGGGATCTCAGCGATGAATTCCAGGCGCAGGGCCTCGATCGAGGTCTCGAGCGAGAGTTCGGGTTTCGGTTCGGTCGCCGGCGGCTCCGCTGCCCGGGCCTTTTGCCAGTGCTGGCGAAGCTCCGCCGCCAGGCCCATGGGGTCGAAGGGCTTGGCGATGACGGCGAGGGCGCCGAGGGCGAGCAGGTGGGCCACTTCGTGGGTCTGCGCCTTCGCGGTGAGGAAGATCGCGGGGGTGTCGCGGTGTTCGGCGCGCTGGCGGATCTGGCTCAGGGTGGTGGGGCCATCCATGCCCGGCATCATGACGTCGAGCAGCAGCAGGTCCGGCTGGCATCGGTCGAGTGCGGCCAGGGCCTCCTGGCCCGAACCGGTGACGGTGGCCTTGAAGCCGCCTACCGTTTCGAGGGCAAGACGCAATATCTTCTGAATATCCGGATCGTCCTCGACCACCAAGATTTGCTTGAGCGAGTTCATGTGTCCCCGGTCGCTGAGCGTGTCCTTATTGTAGGTGGATTCTGCCGGCAGAAAGCCCGGCCCGCCAAGGGCGGGCCTCGCTCAGGCCTTGAGCGGGAGCGTGAGGTGTGGCTCGATCGCCTGCAGCAGTTGCACGAAGACCTTGGGGTTGCCGGCCACGACATGGCCGCTTTGCAGATGCCGGTCCTCGCCGGTGAGGTCGCCGACCAGGCCGCCGGCCTCGGTGACCAGCAGGCAGCCGGCGGCGATGTCCCACAGGTTGAGGCCGATCTCGAAGAAGCCGTCGGTGCGGCCGGCGGCGGTCCAGGCCAGGTCGAGCGCGGCCGAGCCGGGACGGCGCAGGCCGGCGGTCTTCTGCACCAGGTCGCGGAACATGCCGAGGTAGGCGTCCAGGTGGCTGAAGTCGCGGAAGGGGAAGCCGGTGCCGATCAGCGATTCCTTCAGCTTGGCCCGCTTGGATACGCGGATGCGGCGATCGTTGAGGAAGGCGCCGACGCCGCGGCTGGCGGTGAACAGTTCGTTGCGGGTGGGGTCGTAGACCACGCCGTGGGTGGGCACGCCGTTGTGCAGCAGGGCGATGGAGATCGCGTACTGGGGAAAGCCATGCAGGAAATTGGTGGTGCCGTCGAGCGGATCGATCACCCACTGGTATTCCGATTCGCCGGTCACGCCCGACTCCTCTGCTAGAATCGCATGGCCCGGATAGGCCGTGAGCAGGGTGTCGATGATAGCCTGTTCGGCGCCGTGGTCGACCTCGCTGACGAAATCGTTTTCCCGTTTCGCGCGCACGGTGAGTTGGTCCAGGTCGTTGGAGGCCCGGTTGATGATGGCGCCGGCGCGCCGGGCGGCCTTGACCGCCGTGTTGAGCATCGGATGCATGGCTGGTTAATTAAAGAGCAATCGAATCCCCGGCATTTTACCGTGAATCCCGCTTCCGCTTTGGACAATCTCCGCGTCGTGCTGGTCGAGACCAGTCACCCTGGCAACATCGGGGCGGCGGCGCGGGCGATGAAGGTGATGGGCCTGTCCCGGCTCTACCTGGTCAACCCCAAGTGCGCCATCGACGACGAGGCCCGGGCCCGGGCCTCGGGCGCGGTCGACGTGCTCGATGCGGCCGTGGTCTGCGCGAGCTTGGACGCGGCCCTGGCCGACACCGTGCTGGCGGCGGCCTGCACCTCGCGCCGGCGCGACCTGCCACACCCGGCTTATACCCCGCGCCAGGCGGCGCCCCTGTTATTGAGCGAGGCGACGGCCGCGCCGGTGGCCCTGGTCTTCGGTTCGGAAACCTTCGGCCTGTCGAACGAGCAGCTCTCGCGCTGCCGCTGGCTGATCAACATCCCGGCCAACCCCGACTATATGTCGCTCAATCTGGCCTCGGCGGTGCAAGTGCTGGCCTACGAGCTGCGCAGCAGCCTGGAGGACGCCACCATCTCCCTGCCCGAGTTCGAGGCCGCCCGCCACGAAGAGGTGGAGGGCTTCTATGCCGAGCTGGAGCGCACCCTGGTCGCCATCGACTTCCTCGACCCGGCCGCGCCCAAGCGGCTGATGCCCCGGCTGCGCCGGCTGTTCGCCCGGGCCGGCCTGGAGAAGGAGGAGGTCGCCATCCTCCGCGGCATCCTGGCCGCCATGCAGAAGGCCGGCCGGCAATAACCCTCTAAAGTCTATGGCTTTGGCTTTCGGCCATCGCTATAATTGACCGCTTTAGTCGGGAATCGCATACTTCGTTTCATTAAGGATTGCGAATATTCCAATGTTTGCCAGGTTGCGCGAAGACATCGGTGTCGTGTTCGAACGGGATCCGGCGGCCCGCACCTTCTTCGAGGTGCTGACCACCTATCCCGGCGTGCATGCCATCCTGCTGCACCGCCTCAACCACGCCCTCTGGGGCCTGGGGTTGAAGTGGCTGGCGCGCCTGTCGTCCATGGTCGCCCGCTGGCTGACCGGTATCGAGATTCATCCGGGTGCCCAGATCGGCCGCCGGGTGTTCATCGACCACGGCATGGGCGTGGTGATCGGCGAGACGGCGGAGATCGGCGACGACTGCACGTTGTACCACGGCGTCACCCTGGGTGGCACCTCGTGGCAGAAGGGCAAGCGGCACCCGACCCTGGAGAGCGGCGTGATCGTCGGCGCCGGGGCCAAGATCCTGGGCCCGATCACCCTGGGCAACGGCGCCAAGGTCGGTTCCAACGCCGTGGTGGTGAAGGACGTGCCGGCCGGCGCCACGGCAGTCGGCATCCCGGCCCGCATCCTCGACGGCGCGCGGGAAAAGGCGCGGACCGAACAGGCGGAAAAGATGGGCTTCTCGGCCTATGCCATCAGCGCCGACATGAACGACCCGATGGTCAAGGCGATCCACGGCCTGGTCGACCACAGCGCGGCGACCGATCAGCGCCTGGAGTGGATCGTGGCCGAGCTCAAACGCCTGGGCGGCGGGGCGGAAGAGCCAAGTAAGCCGGGCGACGGCTTCGACCCGGACTACCTGAACAAAATCGTGGATTGATGGTCTCATCCAGTGAATAGTTGACTATTTTTCTCGGGATTAATACACTGCATGCACTGGATACCTTGAGAGGGGTGTGAATCATGAGACTGACGACTAAAGGGCGTTTTGCGGTAACCGCGATGATCGATCTGGGCCTGCGCCATCAGCGCGGCCCGGTGACTTTGGCCGGCATCAGCGAGCGCCAGCACATTTCGCTGTCCTACCTGGAGCAGCTGTTCGGCCGCCTGCGCCGGCAAGGCCTGGTCGAGAGCGTGCGCGGCCCGGGCGGCGGCTATTGCCTGGCCAAGCCGATGGTGGAGATTACCGTGGCCGACATCATCCGCGCCGTGGACGAGCCGATCGACGCCACCCAGTGCGGCGGCCTGGGCAACTGCCATGACGACCACCCCTGCATGACCCACGACTTGTGGACCAATCTGAACACCCACATTTATCAGTATCTGGAATCGGTCAACCTCAACGAGCTGGTGGTGAGCCAGGCCGAGAAACAGAAACAGGAAGGCAAGCAGGATCGCCGCGTCGTCGGCACTGCCGATCTGAAGATGGCCCTGAGCAGCTAAACGGAGCGCGATATGGTGAAGACCCCGATCTATCTGGATTATTCCGCCACCACCCCGGTCGATCCCCGGGTGGCGGAGAAGATGATCCCTTATCTGACCGAGAAGTTCGGCAACCCGGCCTCGCGCACCCACGTCTTCGGCTGGGAAGCGGACAAGGCGGTGGAGGCCGCGCGCGAGCAGGTGGCCAGCTTGGTCAACGCCGACCCGCGCGAGATCGTCTGGACCTCGGGCGCGACCGAGTCGAACAACCTTGCGCTCAAGGGCGCCGCCCACTTCTACCAGGGCAAGGGCAAGCACATCATCACCGTGCGGACCGAGCACAAGGCCGTGCTGGACACCTGCCGCGAGCTGGAACGCCAGGGCTTCGAGGTGACCTATCTGCCGGTGCAGGAAAACGGCTTGGTCAGCCTGGATGCCTTCAAGGCCGCGATCCGGCCGGATACCATCCTCGCCTCGGTGATGTACGTCAACAACGAGATCGGCGTGATCCAGGACATCCCGGCCATGGGCGAGATCTGCCGCGACAAGGGCGTGATCTTCCATGTCGACGCCGCCCAGGCCGCCGGCAAGGTCGACATCGATCTGAATCAACTGAAGGTGGACCTGATGTCGTTCTCGGCGCACAAGGTCTATGGTCCCAAGGGCATCGGCGCCCTGTATGTGCGGCGCAAGCCGCGCGTGCGCCTGGAGGCGCAGATGCACGGCGGTGGCCACGAGCGCGGCATGCGCTCGGGCACCCTGCCGACCCACCAGATCGTCGGCATGGGCGAGGCCTTCGCCATCGCCCGCGCCGAGATGCAGGCCGAGACCGAGCGCATCCGCATGCTGCGCGACCGCCTGTGGCAGGGCGTGTCCGACATCGAGGAAGTCCACGTCAACGGCGACCTGGCCAGCCGCATCGCCGGCAACCTCAACGTCAGCTTCAGCTTCGTCGAGGGCGAGTCGCTGATCATGGCGATCAAGGACCTCGCGGTGTCCTCCGGCTCGGCCTGCACCTCGGCCAGTCTGGAGCCGTCCTACGTGCTCAAGGCCCTGGGCCGCGACGACGAGCTGGCGCACAGCTCGATCCGTTTTACCATCGGCCGTTTCACCACCGAGGCCGAGATCGACTACACGATCAAGCTGCTGCACGACAAGATCGGCAAGCTGCGCGAGATGTCGCCGCTTTGGGAAATGTACAAAGACGGCGTCGATTTGAAATCGGTCCAGTGGGCCGCCCACTGAGTCTGGCAAGGAGAAACCATCATGGCATACAGCGACAAGGTCCTCGACCACTATGAGAACCCCCGCAACGTGGGCGCTTTCGACAAGAGCGACGAGAATGTCGGCACCGGTATGGTGGGGGCGCCTGCCTGCGGCGACGTGATGAAGCTGCAGATCAAGGTCAACGAGCAGGGCATCATCGAGGATGCCAAGTTCAAGACCTACGGCTGCGGTTCGGCCATCGCCTCGTCTTCCCTGGTCACCGAGTGGGTGAAGGGCAAGAGCCTGGATGAGGCCATGGCGTTGAAGAACACCCAGATCGCCGAAGAGCTGGCCCTGCCGCCGGTGAAGATCCACTGCTCGATCCTGGCCGAGGACGCGATCAAGGCGGCCGTGGCCGACTACAAGCAGAAGCATGGCCTGGGCGGTGGCGAGGAATATACCGCCTGCCATCCGCCGGTTTCGGCTCAGGAGGCTTGATCATGGCTGTCACCCTGTCCGAACGCGCCGCCAACCACGTGACCAACTTCCTCGCCAAGCGGGGCAAGGGCCTGGGCGTCAAGCTCGGCGTCCGCACCTCGGGCTGCTCCGGCCTGGCCTACAAGCTGGAGTTCGCCGATGTCGAGGACCCCGAGGACATCAAGTTCGAGAGCCACGGCGTCACCGTCTACGTCGACCCCAAGAGCCTGGTCTACCTGGATGGCACCGAGCTGGATTTCGTCAAGGAAGGGTTGAACGAGGGCTTCAAGTTCAACAACCCCAACGTCAAGAACTCGTGCGGCTGCGGCGAGAGCTTCAACGTTTGAAGCCATCAGCGGTCAGTCATCGGCACTCAGCCTAATCAGGTTTTGCTGGCCGCTGACTGCTGTTAGCTGATCGCCATGCTGGATTTCAATCGCAACCACTTCGAACTGTTCGGCCTCAAGCCCGGCTTCGCCATCGACGCCGGGGCGCTGGAACAGGCCTATCGCAGCATCCAGTCGGAAGTGCATCCGGACCGCTTCGCCCATGCCGGCGAGGCGGAGAAACGGCTGTCCATGCAGTGGACCGCCCGGGTGAACGAGGCCTATGCCACGCTGCGCAAACCGTTCGAGCGGGCGCGCTACCTGCTGGAACTGCAGGGCATCGAGGCGATGGACCCGAACAACACCCGGATGCCGCCCGACTTTCTGATGCAGCAGATGGAGTGGCGCGAGACTTTGGCCTCCGCCCAGGCCGGCAAGGATTTCGCCGGCTTGCAGCGGCTGGAGAAGGAGCTGCGCGCCGTCGCTGAGGGCCTGCAGGGCGAATTGGCGGTGCTGCTCGACGAGCGTCACGACTACGCCCAGGCGGCCGAGGTGCTGCGAAAATACCGCTTCATGGAAAAACTGCTGGCCCAGATCGACGCCGCCTACGAGGAGATCGAGTGAGGCGTGAGGAGTGAGGAGTGAGGCGGACCAAGCCCTGTCATACTCCTCACCCCTCACCCCTAACTTCTTACGAAAATTATGGCTTTGCTGCAAATCGCCGAACCCGGCATGAGCGCCGCGCCGCACGAGCACCGGCTGGCGGTGGGCATCGACCTGGGCACCACCAACTCCCTGGTCGCCACGGTGCGCAACGGCATCTCGGTGGTGATCAACGACGAGCAGGGCCATTCCCTGCTGCCTTCGGTGGTGCACTATGAGGCCGACGGCACGGTGACCGTGGGTTACGAGGCCCAGGCACGCGGCAACGAAGACCCGCACAACACCATCGTCTCGGTCAAACGCTTCATGGGTCGCGGGATCAAGGACATCCCGGACATGGCGACCCTGCCCTATCACTTCGTCGATGCCCCGGGCATGGTGCAGTTGAAGACGGCGGCCGGCGTGAAGAGCCCGGTCGAGGTCTCGGCCGAGATCCTCAAGGTGCTCAAGGTGCGGGCCGAGGCGGCCCTGGCCGGCGAACTGACCGGCGCGGTGATCACCGTACCGGCCTACTTCGACGACGCCCAGCGCCAGGCGACCAAGGATGCCGCGCGCCTGGCCGGGCTCAACGTGCTGCGGCTCTTGAACGAACCGACCGCGGCGGCGATTGCCTACGGTTTGGACAACGCGGCGGAGGGCGTCTATGCCGTGTACGACCTCGGTGGCGGCACCTTCGACATCTCGATTCTGAAATTGACCAAGGGCGTGTTCGAGGTGCTGGCGACCAACGGCGACTCCGCCCTGGGCGGCGACGACTTCGACCGCCGCATCTATTGCTGGATTCTGGAGCAGGCCGGCCTCACCGCGATCAGCGACCACGACAAGCGCCTGCTGCTCAGTCGCGCACGCGAGGCCAAGGAGATGCTGACCGACCACCCGGTGGCCAACATCACCGCCATCCTGTCGTCCGGTCAGGTGGTTGATCTCAAGCTGACCGAGCAAATCTTCCACGACATGACCGAGAGCCTGGTCAACAAGACCCTGCTGCCCACGCGCAAGGCCCTGCGCGATTCCGGCCTGCAGCCGGCCGACATCAAGGGCGTGGTCATGGTCGGCGGCTCGACCCGGATGCCGCGCATCCAGGCGGCGGTAGGCGAATTCTTCGGCCAGACCCCGCTGACCAATCTCGATCCGGACAAGGTGGTGGCGCTGGGTGCGGCCATCCAGGCCAACGTCCTGGCCGGCAATCGCAGCAGTGACGACTGGCTGCTGCTCGACGTGGTGCCGCTCTCGCTCGGCATCGAGACCATGGGCGGCCTGGTCGAGAAGATCATTCCGCGCAATTCCACCATTCCGACCGCGCGCGCCCAGGAATTCACCACCTTCAAGGACGGCCAGACCGCGATGGCGATCCATGTGGTACAGGGCGAGCGGGAGCTGGTGAGCGAGTGCCGCTCGCTCGCGCGCTTCGAGCTGCGCGGCATCCCGCCCATGGTGGCCGGCGCGGCGCGCATCCGGGTCACCTTCCAGGTCGATGCCGATGGTCTGCTCGCCGTGTCCGCACGCGAGATGAGCACCGGGGTCGAGTCGCATATTGAGGTCAAGCCCTCCTACGGCCTGACCGACGATGAGGTGGCGCGCATGCTGCGCGATTCCTACGAGCATGCCCGCAGCGACATCGAGGCGCGGCAGTTGGCCGAGCTCAAGGTCGACGGCCAGCGCCTGCTCGAGGCGACCGAGGCGGCCCTGGCCGAGGACGGCGCCCTGCTCCGCCCCGCCGAGCGGGCGGCGATCGACGCCCTGCTGGCGGCGATGCGCCAGGCCCTGCAGGGGAGTGATGCCAGGGCGATCAAGCGCGCACTCGACGCGCTGAACCAGGGCACCGGCGACTTCGCCGCCCGGCGCATGGACGCCAGCGTCCGGCGCGCCCTGACCGGACACAAGCTGGAAGAACTGGATCTCTGAGACAGGTTATGGGCATGAGCAAGTTCGACACCGATTTCATCCGCGGCCTGCAGGACCGGCTGAACAGCCATCCGATCTACGCCGCTCTCAGGACAACCGACGATCTGCGCGTGTTCATGCAGCACCATGTCTATTCGGTCTGGGATTTCATGTCGCTGATCAAGTACCTGCAGCACAATGTGGCGCCGGCGCGCTGGCCCTGGATACCGGGGGCGGACGCCAGCGTGGCCCGCTTCATCAATGAACTGGTGCTGGAGGAGGAGACCGACGAGGCCCCGCCCGGCGCCGCGGGCTTTGCCAGCCACTTCGAGCTGTATCTGGGCGCCATGCGCGAGATCGGCGCCGACACCACGCAGGTGCAGCGCTTCATCGAACTGGTGCGCGGCCAGGGCCTGGAGCACGCGCTGGCGAATGCCAGGGTGCCCGAGTCGGCCCTGCGCTTCACCCGCGTGACCTTCGGTTTCATCGACTCCGGCCGGCCGCACGCGGTGGCTGCCGCCCTGGCCCTGGGGCGCGAGCACGTCATCCCGGCCATGTTCCGCGCCTTCCTGGCGCGCATGGCGGTGACCGAGCAGCAGGCGCCGACTTTCCACTATTATTTGAATCGCCACATCCATCTGGACGAGGACTTCCATGCTCCGCTCAGCCTGCGCCTGCTCGACGCCCTGTGCGGCGATGATGCCGGCCGGCGGGCCGAGGCCGAGGCCGAGGCCGCCGCCGTGCAGGCCATCGAGGCCCGCCTTGCGTTCTGGGATGGCGTGCTGGCGGCACTGCCGAGCCAAGCTGAAAAGAAGGAAGCCGTATGCCCCAATTGATCGTCCTGCCGCACGAGGAACTCTGCCCGGACGGCGCCGTGATCGACGCCCAGAAGGGTGTCTCGATCTGCGACACCCTGCTCGACAACGGCATCGAGATCGAGCACGCCTGCGAGAAGTCCTGCGCCTGCACCACCTGCCATGTGGTGATCCGCGAGGGTTACGACAGCCTTTCCGAACCGACCGAGACCGAGGAAGACCTGCTCGACAAGGCCTGGGGTTTGGAGCCGACCTCGCGCCTGTCCTGCCAAGCCCTGGTCGGCAGCAAGGATCTGGTGATCGAGATTCCCAAGTACACCATCAATATGGTGAAGGAAGGACATTGAATAGGGTTGGCAGTATTCGGTTGGCAGTCGGCAGAAAATACCGGCCGACCGTCTTTGCTGAAAACTGCAAACTGTCGACTGGAGGCTTGTCATGAAATGGACCGACACCCTGGATATCGCCATCGCCCTGGTCGAACATCACCCCGATGTCGACCCGCAATACGTGCGCTTTACCGACCTGCATCGCTGGGTGATGGAACTGCCTGGCTTCGAGGGCGACCCGAACAAATCCAACGAGAAAATTCTCGAGGCCATCCAGGCCGCCTGGATCGAAGAGATGGATTGAGGCTTTGCTGCGTTGATGAAAGCGGGCCGCGGCCCGCTTTTTCGTTGGTGTGCCGCTCAGATGTTCATCCAGCGGTCGGCCTCTTGCAGCCGGTCGGTCATGGGGATGAGGCCGGGGCTCTGGCAGTGCAGCAGGGCGATGCACCAGCGCCGCCGATCGCGGCTGATCATGTCGACGAAGGTGATTTCCCGGCCGGCGCCCGGCTCGCGTTTGATGCCCATGTCGTCGATGTGCAGGGTGACCGTTTCCAGGCGCAGGTGGGCCTGCGGCTGGAGCAGGACTTCGTCGAGATAGTCGGCGTAGCGACGCAGGTCGAGCCGCTCGGTGGCGGTGCGCAATTCGGCCAGGGTGGTGTCCAGCTCCTGTTGCAACTGCCCGCGTTGATCGGCGCTGGCCGAATGCAGGCGGCCGATGATCTCGTTGCTCTTCTGGTCGAGCGCCTGCCGGGACTGCTTGAGTTGTTCGATGCGGTCGGTCACCTGGGCGAGCAGGCTGTCCATGAAGCTCCAGGTCAGCAGCTCGCGGGTATCCGCCTCGCTGTGGCTGATGTTGGTCAGGGTGTGGTCGGAGAAGCAGACCGCGGTCTGCGGCACGTCGTGGTGCACGGTGTCGCCGATCACCTCCATGCCGATGACCCCCTTTTCCCGTCGGCGCATGCCGACCATGGCGTAGAGCTGGCTGCCGATGGTGCAGGCATTGCCCTTGAGGTAGTCCTGCATGGCCCGGCTCATGCACAGGGCCGACTTGAATTCGTCGGGCGAGGCGAAGATGGCGCGGATGAAGGAATCCTTGGTGTAGGCCTCACGGTTGATGTCGACCGGGCCGGGCACCTGCGTGGCCAGGTTGCGGGCGTAGGCCAGGGCGTGGGCCACCGCCTTGCGGTAGCGCTGGGGATAGCCGCCGGCGAGCTTGAGCTTGGGCTCGATCGTATACACCACCCGCTCGACCGCGGCGTCGAGCTCGGGGTCGGCTGTGGCCGGTCGCAGGCCGGAGATCAGGGCATTCAGGAAGCCAGGCATGATCGGCTCGGTTCGGGCTTGGGGCTGATCGAATTATTCGGCGCCGCCGGGCAAAAGTCACCCTGGCGCGTGCAGGAACCAGATCCAGAGCGGCAGGGTGAGCATGAACACCACGCTGCTCCAGGCCGCGGTGAGCGCGGCGGCGCGCACGTCGAGGCCGAAGCGATCGGCAAAGGAGGCGGCCATGATCATGGTCGGCATGGCGGTTTCGATCACGGCGGCGGCCTGGGCGTCGCCGAGCGGGCCGATGACGGAGCGGGCGAGGGCCCAGACCACCAGCGGCCCGACCAGCAGCTTCACCGCGACCGCGACCGCGGTCTGCCGGCAGGGCTTGAGGTCGCCCCAGGGGATGGACAGGCCCAGGGCGAAAAGCATGATCGGGATGGTGGCCTGGCCCATGAACTTGGCCGCCTTGACCAGGGGCGTGATGTCGATGCCGGCGAAATTGACGGCGAAGCCGAGAACAAAGCCCCAGACCGGGGGCAGCCGCAGCACGATACGGAACAGGCTGACGCCGTGGTTGCCTTCGTGGCCCAGGCGGGTGGCGATCCAGACGCCCAGGGTCCAGAGCAGCGGGGTGCCGGCCAGGACGTCGGCGAAGCCGGCATAGCTGCCGCCCTGGTCGCCATAGAGAAAGGTCAGGGTGGGATAGCCCATGAACAGGATGTTGCCGAACATGCCGGTGAGCAGGATGGCGGCGCGGGTCGGCCGCTTGATGCCACGGCCGAGCGACGAGCGGTAGAGCAGCAGATAGAGCAGGGCGCCGTTGATGAGCACGCCGCTGGCGACCAGAAGCGGCACGGTGAGCAGATCCCAGCTGATCTTCGCCTGCGCCGCCAGGGCAAAGAGCAGGGGCGGGGCGAACACGTCAACCACCAGTCGATTGAGCTGCACCCGCAACTGCGCGGCCGGGGCGATCTCCTTGCGGTAGCGGGCCCAGAGGCCGCCGGCGGCGACCAGCAGCACGATGGGCAGCCAGACCTGGAGGAAGAGTTGGCGGAGGAATTCGGCGCTCATGCCCCGATTGTAGCCGGCCGCCTTCGGCTATGGCCGTCTACGGCCGGGCTGCTCAGTCCTTGTGCGGCTCGCCGCCGTTCTCCAGTCCCAGTTCCTGGATCTTGCGGGTGAGGGTGTTGCGGCCCAGGCCGAGCAGGTGGGCGGCCTCGATCCGGCGGCCGCCGGTCTGGTCGAGCGCGGTGCGGATCAGGGTGCGCTCGAACTCGGCGGCAAGGTCGGCAATGATGCCGGCCTCGCCGCGGGCGAGCCGGGCCTGGGCGGTGCGGGCCAGGGCCTCGGCCCAGTCCAGCGCCGCGTGCTGCGGCGATTCCAGGGCCTCGGGCGGCAGATCCTTGGGCTCGATCACCTGGCCGGGGCCCATCACCGTCAGCCAGTGGCAAAGGTTCTCCAGCTGTCGCACGTTGCCCGGATAGGGCAGGGCCATCAGCTGCTTCATGGCCTCGTCGCTGACCTGCTTCATCTCGACGCCGAGCTCCTGGGCGCTCTTTTGCAGGAAGTGGCGGACCAGGAGCGGGATGTCCTCGCGCCGCTCGCGCAGGGGCGGCAGTTTGATCCGGATGACGTTGAGCCGGTGGAACAGGTCCTCGCGAAAGAGTCCCTGTTTCACCCGGTCCTCCAGGTTCTGGTGGGTGGCGGCGATGACCCGGACGTTGGCGCGCACCGGCTGGTGGCCGCCGACCCGGTAGAACTCGCCGTCGGCCAGCACGCGCAGCAGGCGGGTCTGCAGGTCGGGCGGCATGTCGCCGATCTCGTCGAGGAACAGGGTGCCGCCGTCGGCCTGCTCGAAGCGGCCGCGGCGCGAGCCGGTGGCGCCGGTGAAGGCGCCGCGCTCGTGGCCGAACAGCTCGGATTCGAGCAGGTCTTTCGGGATGGCGGCGGTGTTGAGTGCGATGAAGGGCTTGTCGCGGCGCGGGCTGTGCCGGTGCAGGGCGCGCGCGACCAGCTCCTTGCCGGTGCCGGTCTCGCCGGTGATCAGCACCGTGGCATGCGATTGGGCCAGGCGGCCGATGGCGCGGAAGACGTCCTGCATGGCCGGGGCCTGGCCGAGCATGGCCTGGCCGGTCAGCGCGGCATCACCGCCGGCTTCCTCTTCGCGCGCGGTCTCGTCGAGGGCGCGGTGGATCAGCTCCAGGGCATGATTGACGTCGAACGGCTTGGGCAGGTATTCGAAGGCGCCGCCCTGGAAGGCCGATACGGCCGAATCGAGGTCGGCGTAGGCGGTCATCACGATCACAGGCAGCTTGGCATGCCGGGCCTTCAGCGTATCCATGAATTCCAGGCCGCTGATGCCGTCCATGCGGATGTCGGTGAGCACCGCGCCGGGGGTTTCGCGTTCCAAGGCGCGCAGGGCGTCCTCGGCGCTGTCGAAGATGCGGTGCGGCAGGTTCTCGCGCTTGAGCGCCTTGTCGAACACCCAGCGGATGGAACGGTCGTCGTCGATGATCCAGATTGGTTTCATAGGGGTTCCCCAGTTAGGCGTAAGGCGTGAGGCGTGAGGAGGAATAGCGGCAACTCGCAAACAGTCTCCTCACGCCTCACCCCTCTCTCCTCACGCATTTTTAATCGGCAGCAAGATGGAGAAACAGGTATGCCCTGGCTCGCTTTCCATGTAGATGGCGCCCTCATGCCGCTGCACCAGGTTTTGCGCCAGGGTCAGGCCTAAGCCGGTGCCGCCGTCGCGACCGGAGATGAGAGGGAAGAACAGCGTGTCGTGCAGGTCCGCCGGGATGCCCGGGCCGTTGTCAATGATCTCGATGCGCATGGCCAGCTTCCAGCGCTTCATGGCCAAGGTCACTTGCCGGGCGATGCGGGTGCGGAACTGGATGTCGCCCTTGCCGTGCATGGCCTGGGCGGCGTTGCGGGCGATGTTGAGCATGGCCTGGATCAGCTGCTCGGGGTCGGCCTCGATCTCGGGCAGGCTGAGGTCGTAGTCGCGGCGCACCGTCAGTTCCGGAAACTCGGCCAGGAGCAGGCTGCGCACCCGTTCGATCGTCTCGTGGATGTTGACGTTCTGGATGTTGGGCCGCCTGGCCGGGGTCAGCATGCGGTCGAGCAGGCCTTGCAGGCGGTCGGTCTCCTTGATGATGACCTGGGTGTATTCGGCCAGGTTGGGCGCATCCAGTTCCGCCTCCAAAAGCTGCGCGGCGCCGCGGATACCGCCGAGCGGGTTGCGGATCTCGTGCGCCAGTTGCCGCAGCAGGGTCTGGCTGGCCTGGGCCTGGGCCAGGGCCTGTTCCTCGCGGGCGATCTTCATGCTGCCGCCGACCGGGTGGAATTCCAGCACGGCGGCGCCGGCCTCGATCTCCAGCGGGGTGATGGTGCAGCTCAGTTGCAGCTGGTGGCCATTGATCGCCACGTTGAGTTCGTGCTCGGTAAAGCTGGCGCCTTGCACCAAGGCGCTGTCCAGGGCCCTGAACAGGATATTGTTCTGGCCGAACAGGTCGGCCAGCGGGCGGCCGATGGCGTGATGGGCCGAAACGCCGAACATGTTCTCCGCTGCCGGGTTGAGATGGCGCATGACCTGCCGCTCGTCGACCAGGATGACGGCGGTGGCGAGGATATCGAGACTGGGGGCAACGTAGTTCATCAGCTCTGTGGTTTGAGGCTACCCCATGTGTTTAGCAAGAAGCAGGCCAGAGTCGACGGGCTTCTCGACGGATGGGGGCGGCTATTTGATCCGCGCCAGTTCCTTGTTCAGCATCTCGATGTTCTTCTCGTGCAGGCGCACGGTCTCCGCGGCCTTGCCGGCGTCGGCGCCGGGCTGGCGCTGGGCCGCGCGCGCGACCGCCAGGTTGCGCTGTTCCTGCTGGAGTTCGTCGAGCAGCAGCTGCCGGCGCATGCTGTCGCGCTGCTGCTGGGTGGCCTTGTCCACTCGCGGGAAATAGTAGGGCGAGGGGGCCTTGGTCTTGGCCTTGGCCGGGCGGCCGTCCATATCGAGTGGCTTGCTGCCTGGTTGGGGGGTGTTGCTGTAGGTGACGTGGCCGGACTCGTCCACGTATTTATAGATTTCCGCATGCACTGTTGTGGTGCATGCCAGACAAAGCAGCCCCAGGACAATTCGCATGGCTTACCTCGTTCACCGTATCGGGGCAGTGTAGGGGAAGCAGGGACGGCGGGCAATCGGGCCGTCCACTACCCGCGCAATAAAAAAGGGCAGGTTTCCCTGCCCTTTTTGCCCTGTCGGGCCATTGCCGGCCCGGATGCATGGCTTACACCGAGTAGTACATGTCGAACTCGATGGGATGGGTGGTCATGCGCAGGCGGGTGACCTCTTCCATCTTGAGCTCGATGTAGGCATCGATGAAGTCGTTGCTGAACACGCCGCCGCGGGTGAGGAATTCGCGGTCCTTGTCCAGGTGCTCCAAGGCCATGTCCAGGGAATGGCAGACCTTCGGGATGGCTTTCTCTTCCTCGGGCGGCAGGTCGTACAGGTTCTTGTCGGCGGGGTCGCCGGGGTGGATCTTGTTCTGCACGCCGTCCAGGCCGGCCATCATCAGGGCGGCGAAGCACAGATAAGGGTTCGCGATCGGGTCCGGGAAGCGGGTTTCGATCCGGCGCGCCTTGTCGCTCGCCACGTGCGGGATGCGGATGGAGGCCGAGCGGTTGCGGGCGGAATAGGCCAGCATGACCGGGGCTTCGAAGCCGGGCACCAGGCGCTTGTAGGAGTTGGTGCCGGGGTTGGTGATGGCGTTCAGGGCGCGGGCGTGCTTGATGATGCCGCCGATGTAGTACAGGGCGAATTCGGACAGGCCGGCATAGCCGTTGCCGGCGAACAGGTTCTTGCCGTCCTTCCAGATCGACTGGTGCACGTGCATGCCCGAGCCGTTGTCGCCGACGATGGGCTTGGGCATGAAGGTGGCGGTCTTGCCGTAGGCATGGGCCACGTTGTGCACCACGTATTTCAGGATCTGGGTCCAGTCGGCGCGCTGCACCAGAGTGGAGAATTTGGTGCCGATCTCGTTCTGGCCGGCGGTAGCGACTTCATGGTGATGCACCTCGACCGGCACGCCCATTTCTTCCAGGGCCAGGCACATGGCGGAGCGGATATCCTGGAAGCTGTCGACCGGGGGCACCGGGAAATAGCCGCCCTTGACCCGGGGACGATGGCCCAGGTTGCCGACCTCGGTCTGTTCACGCGAGGCCCAGGCCGCTTCCTCGGAATCGAGTTTCACCGCGCAGCCGGACATGTCGTCATGCCAGGTCACGGAATCGAAGATGAAGAATTCGGGCTCGGGGCCGAAATAGGCGGTGTCGCCCAGCCCGGTGGACTTGAGATAGGCTTCGGCGCGCTTGGCGATGGAACGCGGGTCGCGGTCATAGCCCTTGCCGGTGTCCGGCTCGATCACGTCGCAGGTCAAAATCAGGGTGGGCTCGTCGAAGAAGGGGTCGATATTGGCGGTGGCCGGGTCCGGCATCAGCAGCATGTCGGAGGCCTGGATGCCCTTCCAGCCGGCGATGGAGGAGCCGTCGAAGGCGTGGCCCTCGGTGAACTTGTCCTCATTGAAGGCGGAAATGGGCACGGTGACGTGCTGCTCCTTGCCGCGCGTATCGGTAAAGCGGAAATCGACGAATTTGACGTCGTTTTCCTTGATCATTTTCATTACATCGGCAACCGCCATTTCAAGCTCCTCAAACTAAAAGCGAATGGAAAGAATGGAAAACTGCTGCACTGCCATAGAGCAGGTTTCGTGCCACCCTCGAAAACCGAGCAGGGCATTGTGCCACAATGCCCTGGACGGATAATGGAATTTTGTTATGCACCGGATTGATGCGTAACGCACCAGATTGGTGCAGATTAGAATGGTTCCCCAGGCTCGGCCTCATTCCATAAAATGCCAATCCGCTCGACAAAACCTAAACCATGACCGACCGTTACGCCGTCTTCGGCAACCCCATAACCCACTCGAAATCGCCCCGCATCCATGCCGAATTCGCCCGCCAGACCGGCCAGGACTTGAGCTACGAGGCCATCCTGGCGCCGCTCGACGGCTTTCCGGCGGCGGTGGCGGCCTTCCGTGCCACCGGCGGCCGGGGCGCCAACGTCACCGTGCCGTTCAAGGAGCAGGCCTTCGAGCTGGCCAGCCGGCGCACGGAGCGGGCCGAGGCGGCGGGGGCGGTGAACACCCTCAAATTCGAGGGGCAAGAGATTCTCGGCGACAACACCGACGGCGCGGGCCTCGTCGCCGACCTCACCCGCAACCTCGGGCTCGATCTGGCCGGCCGGCGCATCCTGCTGCTCGGTGCCGGCGGGGCGGCGCGCGGGGTGATCCTGCCCCTGCTCGGCGCGATGCCGGCCAGCCTCTTCATCGCCAACCGCACGGCGGACAAGGCGCTCGACCTGGCCCGGCGCTTGGCTGCGGCCGGCCCGGTCGAGGGCGGCGGCTTCGATGCCCTGCCCGGCCGGCAGTTCGACCTGGTGATCAACGCCACGGCTGCCAGTCTGGCCGGCGAACTGCCGCCGTTGCCGAATGATGTGTTCGCCCCTGGCGCCCTGGCCTACGACATGATGTACGGCCAGGACACACCGTTCCTGGCCTTTGCCCGCGCGCGTGGTGCCCGGGTGGCGGACGGCCTGGGCATGCTGGTCGAGCAGGCGGCCGAGGCCTTTTATCTCTGGCGCGGCGTGCGCCCAGAAACGGCGCCGGTGATCGCCCTGCTGCGGGGTGCATGATGTGGCGGCGTAGAGCCTGTCTCATGGCAACCCTGCGGGTAGGGTACGGGGCGCTTTTGCCGCATGCCTTTGTCGCGCGCCGCTTGTTTGGAATGACCAAACCGCGCGCTGCGCTTCGCGGCCTGCAGCAAAAGCGCCACCGTCGCGTCTGCGAGATGCCATGAGACAGGCGCTTAAATGGTTGGGCATTGCCCTGGGCCTGCTCTTGGCCCTGCAGCTCTGGTACCTCGGCCACGTGCTCTGGTGGTGGCAGTTCAACCCCGCGTCCACCGCCTTCATGGAGGCGGGCCTGGCGCGCCTGCAGGAGAAACAGCCGGATGCCGAGCTGCGCTACCGGTGGGTGGACTACAAGAATATTTCGATCCATCTCAAGCGGGCGGTGATCGCCGCCGAGGATGCCAAGTTCATCGCCCATGAGGGCTTCGACTGGGAAGGCATCGAGACCGCCCTGGAGAAGAACCTGAAGAAGGGCAAGGTAGTCGCCGGCGGCTCCACCATCAGCCAGCAGCTGGCGAAGAACCTGTTCCTCTCCGCCTCGCGCAACCCCCTGCGCAAGGCACAGGAGGCGGTGATCACGGTGATGATCGAGGCGCTCTGGAGCAAGCGCCGCATCCTCGAGGTGTATCTGAACGTGATCGAGTGGGGCAACGGCATCTACGGCGCCGAGGCGGCGGCCCGGCGCTACTTCAAGACCTCCGCGGCCAGTCTTGGGCCCGACCAGGCGGCCACCCTGGCGGCGATGATCCCCAACCCGCGCTACTACGAGACCCATCGCTCGGCCCGCGGCCTGCTCAAGCGCAAGGCGATCATCGCCGCGCGCATGTGGCAGGTCTACGTGCCGAAATAGCAAAACCCGGCCACGACTGCACCGGGTTCGCGGCCGATGGGCCGGTTCATATCTTGAACTGGGTGACGATCTTGCCCAGATGCTCGGCCATGGCTTGCAGGTTATGGGCGGATTGCGTGGTGTTGGCGGCGGCGGCGCTGCCTTCCTCCGACATGTGGGCGATCTGTTCGATATGGCGCGCGATGTCGTGGGAGGTGGTGCTCTGCTCGCGCAGGGCGTTGGCGATGTCGTCGACGGCGCCGATCACCTGACGGGCGCTCTCTTGAATTTGGGTGATGGAGTCGCCGGCCTGGTGCGCCAGTTGAACCCCTTCGGCGACGCGGTCGACGCCCGCCTCCATGCTGGTTACGGCCTGGCGGGCGCCGGCTTGGATTTTCTCGACCATGGCGCTGATTTCGTGCGTCGAGCGCGCCGTGCGTTCGGCCAGTTTCCTGACCTCGTCGGCCACCACGGCAAAGCCGCGGCCGGATTCTCCGGCGCGCGCCGCCTCGATCGCGGCATTGAGGGCCAAGAGGTTGGTTTGCCCGGCGATCTCCTCGATCACCGTCACGATGTTGCTGATCTCCTTGGAGTGCGCTTCCAGCTCCTGGATGACGCTGGAGGCTTGGTGGACCGTGTCGGAGATGCTGCGCATCTCCTCGGCGGCCTCATGCACGACGCGACCGCCGGCCTCGGATTGTTCGCCCGAGCGGCGCGAAAGCTCGCCCGCGGTGCGGGCATGCTCGCCGACCTGCTCGATCGATGCCGTCATTTGCTCCATGGCGGCGGCCACCGTGCCGGCGGCCTCCGCCTGGGTGGTGGAGGCGGTGCTCGCACGCGCCATGTCGGCGGTCAGGCTTTGCGTGGCGGCATTGAGTTTGTCGACCCCCTCGCGGAGGTAATACACGGTTTCATGGAAGTTGTTGCGAATGGCGCCGAGCGCTTCCATGAGCTTGCCGATCTCATTGTCGCCCAGGCCCGCCAGCGGGGTGGCGAGATCGCCCTTGGCCAGCCTCTCCGCCGTGGCCACCGCCGCGTTGAGCGGGCGCAGGACGTCGAGTGTCAGCCAAACGCCCAAGGCGATCGAGAAGGCCACGCCCAGGCCGGCCAAGCCGGCCTGCAGCATGTCGCCTTGCAGGAACGACAAGACGAGGATGGCGCCGAACAGGCCGGCGGCACCCATCGTGGCCAGCCAAAGGCGCAGGTCGACCCGGATGCCGCGGGCCCAGCTAAGCAGGCGCCATGTCAGCGATGGCACGATCACCTGGCCATTGAGGATGATCTTGCGCGTGGTGCCTTCGCGCATGGCCTTGTACAGGGCCTCGGCGGCTGCGACCTGATCCCGGCCGGGTTTGACGCGTACCGAGGTGTAGCCGCCTTCGACATTGGGGCGGGCCGTGGCCTCGACCCAGTAATAGTCGCCGTTCTTGCAACGGTTCTTCACCAGCCCGGTCCAGGCACGGCCTTTTTTCAATGTGGCCCAGAGATCGGCAAAGGCGGCCGGCGGCATGTCGGGGTGGCGCACGAGGTTGTGCGGGGCGCCGATCAACTCCTGTTCGGTAAAGCCGCTGATGTCGATGAAATCCTGGTTGGCGTAGGTGATGACGCCCTTGGCATTGGTCTTGGAGATGAGGACGCTGCCGTCCTTCATCATGCGTTCCTGGTTGCTGACCGGCATGTTGATCCGCATGGTGTTTCGCCTTTTCGGATAGTCCCCTCTTTATATTCGGGCGGAATGTGGGCAAAAAGCTTCAGGCTGTCAAGGCCGCCGAGCTAGAATCGCGGCCATGAGCGATCTCAACGAGGAATCCAGCAAGGAACACGTCGAGGACAGCCTGAAGCAGGTGGTGGATCTCATCGCCCGCCAGAAGCTGGTGGAATCGCTCGTCCATAGCCAGGACATGCCGCGCCACGAGCTGGTCGAGGCCCTGGTGCACAAGCAGAACCTGGCCGAGTTGCAGAAGAAGCTCGATGAGCTGCACCCGGCCGACGTCGCCTATGTGCTGGAGGCCCTGCCGCTCGACGACCGCCTGCTGGTCTGGGATCTGGTCAAGGCCGAGCGCGACGGCGACATCCTGATCGAGGTCTCCGACGCGGTGCGCGAGTCGTTGATCGCGACCATGGACAACCGCGAGCTGGTGGCCGCCGCCGCCAGCCTGGACACCGACGAGATCGCCGACCTGGCGCCCGACCTGCCGAAGGACGTGGTGCAGGAGCTGATGAAGTCCCTGGACGAGCAGAAGCGCGCCCAGGTGGAGTCTTCGCTGTCCTACGACGAGGACTCGGTCGGCGCCCTGATGGATTACGACTTCGTCACCATCCGCGCCGATGTCACCATCGAGACCGCCTTGCGTTATCTGCGCATCCTGGGCGAGCTGCCGCCGCACACCGACAAGCTGTTCGTGGTCGACAAGGACAAGCGGCTGACCGGGGTGCTGCCGCTCAAGCGGCTGCTGGTGCACGACCCGGAGGCGCACATCGCGGCGATCATGGTCGACGACCCGGTGGTGTTCCACCCTTCCGATTCCGCCTCCGACGCGGCCCAAGCCTTCGAGCGCTACGACCTGGTGACCGCGCCCATCCTCGACCCGCAGAACCGTCTGGTCGGCCGCCTGACCGTGGACGTGGTGCTCGACTACATTCGCGCCGAGGCGCAGGAGGACATGCTGAGCATGGCCGGTCTGCGCGAGGAGGAAGACCTGTTCGCCACGGTGTGGCGCGCGGCGAAGAACCGCTGGCTCTGGCTGGCGGTGAACCTGTGCACGGCGCTGATCGCCTCGCGCGTGGTGGGTGCCTTCGAGGGCTCGATCGAGAAGCTGGCGGCGCTCGCCGCCCTGATGCCCATCGTCGCCGGCATGGGCGGCAACTCGGGCAACCAGACCTCGACCCTGGTGGTGCGCGGCCTGGCCCTGGGCCTGATCAACAAGGAGAACGCCCGCCGCCTGCTGGGCAAGGAGCTTGGCATCTCCCTGCTCAATGGCGCGGTCTGGGGCAGCGTCATGGGCATCGTCGCCTATCTGCTCTATCAGAACGTCGCCCTGGGCGGGGTGATGGCGGCGGCCATGCTGCTGAACCTGCTGGTCGCCGCCCTGGCCGGCTATTTCGCGCCGACCATCATCGCCCGCCTGGGGCGCGACCCGGCCTTCGGCTCGGCGGTGCTGACCACCTTCATCACCGACTCGATGGGCTTTTTCATCTTCCTCGGCCTGGCCACCGTCGTCCTGCTCTAAGGGAATGAGCGGCGCCCTCCCCGCGTGCGGGGAGGGTTGTGCGGAGCGGATGTTAAGATCGGTGACGCTTATGCGCCCTCCCCGCGTGCGGGGAGGGTTGGGTGGGGAGACGTGGCGCTTAGACGAAGTCATCCCCCTCCCAGCCCCCCCTTATGCCCTTTAGGGTACATAAATGGGGGAGGGGATGAACTAAGGGCAATCCCCAGCAGGCAGGACCAGATAGCCGACTGCCAAGATTTCCGTTTCCGAATAGCGATAGTTCGCCCGGGCCAGGACAGGGCTGCCCGTTGCCCGAGGCTTGCCGTGCCGGTCGAGAAAGGCCTGCAAGGCCGGCGGCATGCCGGCGTCGTTCTGCTCTTCCCAAACGAGCAAACACTGTTCGGCTTCGATGGCAGGCGGCAGGTATTGGGGATAGGCCGGCGTGACCACGCGCGCCTCGGGGAAGAACAGGCGCAGGTTGCCGGCCAGGTGCAGCTCGTTGGCGACGATGGTGCCGCGCTCGAAGCCGCTGGTTTGGCGAATCAGGCTGGCGAGCTGGTCATAGGGGGCGTGGAAACGGGTGGGCTTGTGCCACTGCGGGGCCAGGTAGGTCTGGGCCGCCCAGGCGGCGATGACCAGGGCCGGCAGCAGGAGCAGGGCGACGAGGTAGCCCGTTTTGGCGACGCGGTCGCCATAGGCCGCCTCGACGCGGCCGAACAGCCAGAGCGGGGCGAGCAGCAACAGGACATGCATCCAGCGCGCCTTGATCTCCACCGGCCCGCCCAGGAGCACGACCAGGGCGAGCAGCAGGATGCCGATCAGCAGCGTGCGACCGATCAGGTGCAGCGGTTCGTTCGGCATGACACTCGCGTAGCGAGCCATCGTTCTCCTCTCCCTCTGGGAGAGGGCAGGGGTGGGGGAAACGGGCGCGGCCGCGAGCGGCCGGAAGGCGCGCGGAAAGGCCAGCAGCAGGATCAGCCACAAAGGGAAGAGGAACTGGATCAGGGCACTGGCTAGGCTGGTCAGGCCGCTGGCCACCCGCGGCAGGTAGGCGCTTGGTGCGGCCTGCTGGCCCAGGCCGGCCAGGGCGCCGTGGAGGGCATCCAGCCGCCCCCAGGCCCAGAGGCCGTGCGGCGCCACAACGAGCAGACCGGCAGCCAGGGTCAGCACGATGCGGCGATCCAGCAGCACGGTCCGGTAGCGCGGCAGGCTCAAGGCGGCCAGGGCCAGGGCGGCGGCGTAGAGGACGAAGCTGTATTTCGCCAGTTCGCCCAGGCCGAGCAGGGTGCCGAGCAGGAGATAACCCATCCAATGCCGATGGGCCTCCAGCCGGAGGAAGGCGAGGAAAGAGGCGGCCAGCAGCAGCGAGAGCAACAAGGAGTGGGTGACACCCTGATGCACGCTGACCGCGAAGGGATAGGTGAGCCAGAGCGAGAGGGCGGCGAGGGCGGCGGTGGCGGTGCGGCTGAACAGGCGGCGGCCGATGAAATAGAGGCAGAGATAGGTGAGGAAGAGCAGGCCATACTTCAACAGGTAGATGCCGGCGAGGCCCGGTCCCGCGATCTGGTTGGTCAGCCACTGCAGCCAGGTATAGAGCGGCGGCTGGCGCAGGTCGCAGCCCAGGGCCAGGCTCTGGGCGCAGATCGCCTGCTCGACGTCATCGGTGCCGAGTACGGGCGAGAAGACGAGGCGCAGGCCGAAATGCAACAGTACATAGAGGCCGACGATCAGCAGAAAACTGCGGGTGTCGAGACGCTGGAGCATGTCGGGCATCAGTCAGGGGCGAAAAAAGCCATGCCTTCGTCGGGCGGTTATAGGAAAATTGCCGCCATTCTAGCCGAGTCGTGGGCGAACTCCGGCGCGCGACCGCCGTCAGAGCCTGTCGGCTCTATGGATTTGGAAATGGCATGCAATCGATTTTGGCTTCGGGGAGGCTGATGCAGTTCGGCACTTTGGTTCGTGGTGGGGCGCGCAGACTAGGGGTGCACCTCATCGTCACTTTCGCCATGGCCCTGCTGCTCATGCTGCCGGATCACTTGTACAAACTGGCCAATCCGGCCTACAGGGTGGCTTTCAACCCGGATGAGTTCGGCGCACTGGTGGTGGTGACCTTCCTGGTGGTGGCCATCCGTCGGGCCTGGCTCTTGGCTGGCGCCCTGGTCTTCTTCGGCCTGCTCCAGTTGTCCCAATTGCTGCACTTCGCCTATTTCGGCAGCCTGATCGCCCCGCACGAGGTGGGGCTGTTCTTCCACGAGCAGGGCGAGATCTGGGAGTCGCTGGCCGGT
Source organism: Sulfuritortus calidifontis (assembly GCF_003967275.1). NCBI lineage: Bacteria > Pseudomonadati > Pseudomonadota > Betaproteobacteria > Nitrosomonadales > Thiobacillaceae > Sulfuritortus > Sulfuritortus calidifontis. The sequence goes on along the minus strand of NZ_AP018721.1, from coordinate 2,028,528 downwards.
GTGGCGCCCTACATGCTGGCACCGACGGCCGCGCTGGCCGTCGCCTACGCCGCCATCGTCTGGCTCTGGCGCAAGACCCATCGGCAGACTCTGAACCTGCTGTGCCCGACCCTGATCCTGCTGGCGCTGCTGCCGATCATGCCGCTGAAGGCCTATGGCACCGCCAAGCCGCAGAAGTTCTATCCCAATCCGAAATCGACCTCGCTCAAGAACACCTATTACGCCGTGTCTTTTTTCCTCGGCAAGGACCTGCCGGAACGGCTGAGCGGCAAAGCGCCCAAGGCCTATCTGCCTTATGAGGTGACCAAGCGCGCCTCGCCCGGGCCGATCAACATCATCGTGGTCATGGGCGAGAGCCTGGGTTACAGCCATATGAGTCTGTTCGGCTATGAGCGGTCGACCACACCCCGGCTGGAATCGCTCAAGAATGACCCGGGTTTCGTCTACCATCGGGCGATCGCCGGCGGCATCTCGACCAAGGCCTCGCTGCCCTTGTTTTTCAACATCCAGCGCGAGCCGGACAACGTCCAGCACATGTTCCGCTACGAGAGCAACCTGTTGAAGATGGCCAAGGAGCAGGGGCTGGTCACCCATTACATCTCCAACCAGACCTCGCACCTCTCCACTTATTCAGGTACCGAATACGCCGACCACTACCTGACCCAGGAGAACATGGAGCCCTTGTACCAGAAGGAATACGACGCCACCCTGGTCACGGCCCTGAAGCGGATCGATCTCGCCAAATCGAACTTCATCGTGCTCCATCAGCGCAATTCGCACAGCCCCTACCACAACAACTATCCGCCCAGCTTCGAGCGCTACCCCACGGCGAACCTCGATCGCTACCAGTTCACGGTGAACACCTACGACAACTCGGTCGGCTTCACCGATCATGTGTTGTATGAAATCATCCGCACGCTGAAGGAGAAATCGCCGATACCGACCTACGTCTTCTTCACCGCCGACCATGGCGAGTTGATCGGTGAGGGGGGGCGCTACGGCCATGCCATGTTGACGCCGGATGTGGCTGCAGTGCCATTCATCTTTTTCGCCAGCCGGGGCGATGCCGCTAAGATCGCCCAGGTCAGGGCCATGCAACATCCCAGCCATTACGAGATCGGCAAGGCCGTTGCCAAGGTGATGGGCTATGAGGTGGTGAACCCCAATGAGGCCGGCGGGATTTACTATGTCAACGGCGCCAATCTCGATGGCTCGGCCGGCTACTTGGCCTACAGAAAAGGCTCGGGCAGCGAAGTGCTGCCGATTCCCTGATGCGCAAACGCTTTTCCATCATCATCGTCCACCGCAATGGTGTCGAAGGGCTGCTTCTGGCCCTGCAGCATTTGATGCAGGCCTGCGATCCGGCGCTGGACGAAATCATCCTGGTCGATAACGGCAGCACCGATGCCTCTCTTGCCGAGGTGACGGCCCGCTACCCTCAGCTGACCGTGATCGCCAACGGCTGCAACAATGGCTTTGCCCGGGCCTGCAATCAAGGCATTGCCCGCGCCGAAGGCGATTACATCCTGCTGTTGAACAACGATGCCTTCCTGCCGTCGGATGCCCTGGTTCGTCTGGAAGGCCGGCTACGCGACTACCCGGCTGCTGGCATCATCGCCGGCCAGCTGTATGGCGAGAATGGTGAGCGGCAGCGGTCGCATGGTTATGCCCCGACTGCCCTGTCCGAGGTAGGGCTGTTGCGGCGCAAGTCGCAGCCGGTGACCGGCGATCAGCCGGTCGAGGTGGAAACCGTCGTGGGCGCCTGCATGGCCATACGCCGCGCGGCCATCGAAGATGCCGGTCCGCTCGACGAGGACTTCTTCTTCTATTTCGAGGAGACCGAGTGGTGCGTGCGGCTGCGGCGCAAAGGGTGGCGCATCCTGCTCGATCCGGGCCTGCGCATCACCCACCTCAAGGGCGCAAGCACTCGCGCCTACCGTCGTGAGGCCCAGATCGAGATGCTGCGCTCCCGCCTCATTTACTATCGCAAGGTCTTTTCGCGCCCTGTCGCCGTGGGCCTTGCCGCCTGGCGGATCCTGCGCCTCATCTTCAATGCGCTGACCCATGGCCTGGCGGTGCTGTTGACGCTCGGCTTGCTAAGCAGGCTGCGGAGCAAGTTTCTTACTTATTTGCGGTTGTTGGCCTGGTTGCTAGTCGGGCGGCCAGCGGCATGGGGGCTGCCGGACAAGTGTCCTGCCGCTAAGGCATGAGGCATCACCCAAGCCATGGCCAACCCCTACACCAAGCCCCTCCATCTTGTCCGCAAGCGGATTGTCCGTTGGGCCGAGCACGGCCTCATGCCGGCTATCGAGCGTGAGTCGGCCGCGCAACTGATTCACCACGAAAGCCGGCAGAAGGACTGGGGTGTTGATTTACCCGATCTGCCCGAACACATTCAGGCGCTCTATCGTGTCTGGCAGACGGACCCGGACGAATCCTGGGTGCGCCTGTATCGTGGGCCGGCCACGCTCGACCCGGTGGCAGGGTTGGTGTTCGTCCGCGGCCGGGTGGTCTGGGGGTCCACCGACGCGCGGCCTCGCGTGCGTGAGCGTTCGCCAAAGTGGCAGGTACACTGGGGTGGCGATCACCGCCGCTTCGACGCGGTGATTTCGCTGCGCAGCATTTTCGAAACCAATTATTTCCATTACCTGAACGATGTGCTGCCCAAGCTGCGCTTGGCCGAGCAATTGGGGCTGCCGGAATCGATTCCCGTCGTGGTGTCGGAACGGCTGGCGGCCTGCCGTTTCTTCGCCGATACGGTGCGACTGGGTTTCTTTGGTGGCCGCCAGGTGATCGTCCAGGGCGCGCGCGAGGCGATCGCGGCTAAAGAGATTTACGTGCCGAGCGATTTCGACTGCGATCGCGTGGCTTATGACTGGCTCTGCGACCGTCTTGGCGCAGGGTGCCATGCGGACAAAGGCGGTGCCATCTACGTCCATCGCGGCGCCAGTTCGCCGAACCGGAGGGGTTACCGGAACGAGGCAGAAGTATTCCGTCTAATGGCACGACATGGCGTGCGGGTGGTCGATCCGGCCGAGTATTCGCTGGCTGAGCAGATCGATCTGTTCTCGCGGGCTGGCCTGGTGATCGGCCCGCATGGCGCCGGCCTGGTCAACCTCTTGTTCCGGCGTGGTCCGGGTGACCTGCTCGAGTTGTTCAACCCCAACATCGGCACGCCGCACTACTACCTGATTGCGCGCTTGCGCGGGCTGGGGTATCGCTGGCGCTACAATCTGAGTCCGCAGGGTAAGGAAAACGTGGCTTCTTCCGAAATGGATATCGCCGCAGTGGAACTTGCACTGAAGGAATTGATGGGGTGATGCGATGACTGTGGCCCGCCATGCCTGACAAGCTGCCGATTTCCGTTTTCATCATCGCCAAGAACGAGGCCGACCGCATCCCCGTCGCCATCCGCAGCGTGCTCGACTGGGTCGACGAGGTCATCGTCATCGACAGCGGTAGCGAAGATGCCACGGTGACGGTGAGCGAGGCGCTCGGTGCCCGGGTGGTGTTCAATGCCTGGCGCGGTTATGGCCCGCAAAAGGTATTCGGCGAGGGTTTGTGCCGCAACCGCTGGCTGCTCAACATCGATGCCGATGAAGAGATCTCCCCGGAACTCGCGGCCGAAATCCGTGAACTGTTCGCCCGCGGCGAGCCGGCCTGCGTGGCCTATACCCTGCCCATCCTGCCGCTCTACCCCTTTCAGGACCGCGGCCATCCCTGGACCGCTTTCCATCACCCGGTGCGGCTGTATCGCAAGGACAAGGCCGGGTTCAAGGATGCCTTGGTGCACGATTCCGTCGTAGTGCGAGAGGGAAGGGTCGGCCGCCTCGAAGGCATGGTCATTCACCGCTCCTTCCGTTCGCTGGCGCATCATGTGGAGAAGGTGAACGGCTATTCCAGCGCCCAGGCCGAGGACATGGTCGCCAAGGGGCGCAATCCCTCGCTGCTGGCCTTGCTTCTGACCCCCGCCTTCGCTTTTTTCAAGCAGTATGTCCTGCGCCGGGAGTTCGTCAACGGCATCGATGGCATCGTGGTCAGTCACATGTACGCCTTCCAGCGCTTCATTCGCCTGGCCAAGGCGCGCGAGCTCAACCGGCTGCGGCGCAAGGCCGGCGGCGAAGATAAGTGAGCAAGACCGTCCTCTGGTGGGGGCGCTTCGACCCCGACTATTCCAGAAATCGCATCCTGCGCCAGGCCTTTCGCGAACTGGGGTGGGCTGTCGTGGATTTCCGGCCCGCGCTCAGCGCCCTCGCCGACTGGGAGGCAATGCTGCACAAGTTGCCTGCGGTGGATCTGGTCTGGGTGCCCTGTTTCCGTCAGCGCGACATCGCCGCTGCGCGGCGTTGGAGCCGACGGCATGGCGTGCCCTTGATCGTCGATCCACTGATCTCCGCTTACGACAAGCAGGTGTTCGAGCGGGGTAAATTCGCCGAGAGCAGCCGACGGGCCGAACGGCTGCGACACTGGGAGGGCAAGCTGCTGCGTTCGGCAGACATGCTCATTGCCGATACCGCGGCCCATGCCGAGTTCTACGCGCGAACCTTCGATATCCCAATGGCGCGGATCAGGGTCATTCATGTCGGGGCCGAAGAACCCCTGTTTCATCCTGCGCCAATGCCGCCTTACGATGGCAAGCGCCCGCTGGAGGTGCTGTTTTATGGCAGCTTCATCGGCCTGCAGGGGCCGCAGGTGATCGTTGAGGCGGCCCGCCTTTACCAGGGGCCGCCGGTGCGTTGGGTGCTGCTCGGCGAGGGGCCGCTCAAGGCTGAATGCATGCGACTGGCCCGAGGACTGGAAAACGTGGTCTTTGAGCCGCACCTGGCTTATGCAGAGCTGCCGGCACGCATCCATCGGGCGGACATCCTGCTGGGCGTGTTCGGCACCTCGGCCAAGGCCGCTCGGGTGATTCCGAACAAGGTGTTCCAGGCTTTGGCCTGTGGAAGGCCGGTCATTACCCGCAGGGGCGAAGCGTATCCGGGCGAGCTGTTGGAATCGGCCGGTAGTGGCATTGTCTGGTTGCCGCCGGGACGGGCGGAGGCGTTGGCTCAGGCCATGTCGGCCATGGCAGGGCAGGTTACGGTCTTGACGGAAATTGGTCGGCAGGCTCGGGTAAGTTATGAGCGCTACTTCAGTGCGTCGGCTATCCGTACCGAGTTGGCGCTGGCTTTGGTGGCAAGCCGGAGCGGCGCTTAAAAATTGCTGAAGTAGTGGTCGTCGCCAATGCGCAGTAGGCGGCGATAGCCATCGCCAAGCAGGGTCTCCAGCGTTTCTGCCGTTTCGCCGAAGGATTCGATTTGTAGCAGACAATGGTTTTTTTGTAGCAATTCGGTCATGCCTCTGAGCACTGCTGCTTCGTGACCCTCGACGTCGATCTTGGCGACAACGCAAGCATTATCCAGCTTGATCAGCTCATCCAAGCGGCGGCAGGGAATGCCTTTTTGCCCGGCCTCGATCTTGTCACTGACCAAGGTGCGGCCACGGTTGAAATCGGGGCCGGCCTCTATGACCACCTCGCCGTCGTGGTCGGAGATGGCCAACTGGTGTGCCTCGATCGCCCCGGTCGCCCGATTGACGAAGAGATTGCCCTGCAGTTGGGCGAAGTTGGTCGGCTCCGGTTCGAAGGCCAGGATGCGATCGAACAAGCCCGTCTTGTCCATGAGGATGGAGTAAAGGCCCCAGTGAGCGCCGATGTCGAGAAAGGCGCAGGTGGCCTGCGTTTCTGCGCAACGCTCGCGGGCGAGGCGGGTCAGGGTCGAAATCTGCTCGGGTTCCCAGGCGCCGCGCACAAGCAGGTTTTTGTCGATCAGGTTTTTCTGGTCCAGCAGCATGAGTACACCCAGCCTGGATTCGACTGAGTAGCGATGCTTGAACAACGCCGCATAGCGACGCAGTATGCTGGGAATGAGGCGTTTCAGTATGGGGATGCCCAGCAGGCCGGAAGGGGTCGCAAACATGATTTCGATACTGGGTGACTGAGGTTAATTGACCCGGATCAGGCCGATGCCGAAGCCGCACTGCTGCGGATCGTGGATAAATTCCGTCGTCTCGGTTTCATGTTTGATTCGTTGCCAGAATTGGGCGACTTGATTGGTCGGCAGAGGTTGTTTCTCGACGATATCGTGGAAGGCGATCAGGCCGCCCGGGCGAACGAATTCTCGGTAGTCCTCATAATCGGCCGCCACGCCGTCGACGGTATGGTCGCCATCGATGAACAGGAAGTCGGCCTTGCGCCCTGCCAGGGCGGTTGCCACGCGCCGTTTGAACGCCGTCTCGTGCGAGTTGCCGCTGAGCAGGGTGACCTTGCAGCGCGAGTCGGGCGGGGGGAACCGGGTGAACAGGGGGGCTTGGATCGACATATCATTGAGGTCACAGGCGATCACTTCTTCCGAGGCCAGGTAGGACCAGAGCAGCAGCGTGCCGCCCCGGGCGGTGCCGATTTCCACGATCACCTTCGGTTGCAGGGCTTGTACGGCGCGGGCGAGTTGGGTGATCTCCCATGGTATCTGCAGGGTCTGCACCTTCATCAAGCCCTTGCCGCCGAAATGCATGGCCCAATCGATCACCTCATCCAACGAACGCCGTGTGGAATGGTATTCGCGCAAGCGGCGCATGGCCCAATGGCGATGCAAGGGGAGGCGTAGACGGCGGGATAGGTTTTTCCAAAATCGACTCATTGCTTAGGCTTTTCTGCAGGGGTGGGGAGGCTTAGGCTCGTAATCATGCTGCACAAGAGCAGCAACACAATGGGAAACCACCAGATCGTATAGAGCACCGGCTGGGACTGGATGGGAAACACGATTACGGCCAGTGAGGCGGCATAAGGTGCCGCCTGATGGCGATACGCTTGCGGGGCCCGAAAAAACCAGGAGGCGCACAGGCCAATGGCGACCATCAGGCCGATCAGCCCAGGCCAGCCGGATTCGGCGGCGATGGAGACATACATCTGATGGGCGTGGTAAGGCGTCTTCATCGGACCGCCGTTGCGGAATGGGTCATCTGTGCGTGGACTGTATGTGTCATAAGCTTCGGCGAATGCGCTCGTGCCCACCCCGGTGAACGGCCGGTCCTGCAGCATATGCCAGCCGGTTTCCCAGATGGTGAGGCGCAGGCTCAGGGCGTTGTCGATCTTCTGGAAGAGGCCGGTATTCGTAGTGAAGGAGGAAAATTGACTGATTTTGGCAGGTAGTGTGGGCGACAGCGCGACGGTGAGGGCGAGCATGCCGGCGAGGATGGGCGCCATGAGCAGGCGCTGGCGCCAGGCAAATTGGGTAAACAGAAGGGCGCTGCCCAGCAGCAGAAAGACGACATTGGAGCGGGCCCCGCTCATGCCGGCGATGAAGGCGATCAAAGCCAGGATGACGAGCGCGACCCAAGGGCGTTCTTTGGCCAGATGCCAGAGGGTGGCCGGCATCAATACCGTGAGGAAGATGCCCAGATGCAGATTGCCACCAAATGGCCCCAGGATACGGCCGTCTTCGCCGAATGGCACGCCAAGCAGATCGCGGCCGAACAAATATTGAATCCAGCCGTCCATCGTCCACGCCAGCAGGACGATCAATAGCCACTTCTGCAGCCATTGCTGGTCTTCGCTGCGTTTGAGTCCCTGCAGCAAGGCCAGGCCGGCGATATAGAACAGCAGCAGGACGGCGGCGACGCTGAGGCTGCCCTGGATGTCGTAAGAGCCGGGAATGGAGATCAACACCGGCACGCCCAGCAGCAGGAAAACCATGCCCAGGCGTTTGACCGGGGTCGAGGAAAAGTCGATTCGCTTGTGCCACAGCATCCAGAGGCCCAGCAAAACCAGCAGCAGCGTCGGCAGTCGTGCGCCGCTCCAGAAGGGTTGCCAGGCGATCAGCATCAGTCCGAAAAAACGGGCGAGCGATTCAGCAGTAAGATGGGGCTTGAGCAAGTTCAAGGTAGACATTCAGGGTGTTTTCCAGCATCCGCTGCAAGGTGAACGGTTGCGTCTCCGGTATCTGGGGTGGCCGGTTCAGCCATTTTTTTATTCGTGTTTCGACAGTATCGAGTTCGCCCACGGGCACAGCGCCGTCGGGCAGGATCGCGGCCAATTGCTCGCCGACGCCGCCGTGATTGTAGCCGATCGCCGGCACGCCCAGGCTCAGGGCCTCGACCGTGGTGCGGCCGAAGGCCTCGGGCTCGCGCGAGAGCGAGAGCACGATGGCCGAGAGCGCCATGATCTCCCTGAGGTCGCTGCGGTGGCCGGTGAAGGTGATGGATCCATCCAGGCCGAACGCATGGACCTTGGCCTTCAATTCTTCCAGGAATTGCCGGCGCCGCGGGTGGGGCTCGCCCACGATCAGGCCGTGGATGTCCGGGTGGCCGGGCTTGAGCCGGCCGATGAGTTCGATGAAATCCTCCTGGCCTTTCCAGCGCGTGATGCGGGCCGGCAGGGTGATGAGCCGCTTGCCCCGCGTCTGCGGGAACTTTGCATACCAGCTATCAAGCCAGGCTTGGGACGGCCGGTAGCCGTAGGGGAAGGCCGCCGGGTCGACGCCTCTATAAATAAGGCGCAGCCTGCCGGGGTCGATCCCGGGGTAATTTTTCAGCACATAGTCGCGGATCATCCCGGAGATGACGATGACCCGCTCGCCCCGGGTCATCACCGCGCTGTAAGGGTTGACCGAGTAGGGGCCATGCACGGTGGTGACCAGATGCGGGCGGTTCTTGGGGTCCATGCCCTGCCAGGCCAGATAGCCAATCCAGGCCGGCAGGCGCGAGCGCACGTGCAGGATGTCCACCCGGTTTTCCCGCAGGAACCGGCGCAGACGCGGGACGAGGCGCAGGGTCCACAGGCTTTTGCGGCCGATGTCCCATTGCACGTGCTCGCTGCCCTCGCGCATCAGTTGCTCGACCAGACGGCCGCCAGCCGAGATGACGATGGAGCGGTGGCCGTGCTCGACCAGGTACTTGCCCACCTCCAGGGTGCCGCGTTCCACCCCGCCGGCATCGAGCGCGGGCAAAACCTGGACCACGGTGAGTCGGTGTCGGGGCGTCATCGTGTCAGGCAAACCACTTTTCCAGGATCCGGCGGGCGCAGCGCTCGGCCTCGTCGAAGCCTTCGGGCGCCGCGAGCAGGGGTTGACCCGGCTGCCAGGCCTCGAACGGGGTGACCCAGTTGTCGCTGATCAATTGATCGACGCCGCGGGCGACCCGGCTGTCGCCCTGGCGGGGCAGGCGCAGCAGGCCGACCGCGCAGCCGGCGGTGAGCGCCTCGTAGACCATGGACACGCTGTCCTCGGTCACCCAGGCCTGGCCGGCGCGGGCCAGTTCGGTCTCCAGCCAGCCGGGCGGGGTGGCGTCGGCCGGCACGATCTCCAGATTCGGCAGCCCGGTCCGGCTCAGACTGTCCAGAAAATCGGCCGGGGTGCGGCGCGAGGTGGTCAGGCGCCAGCGGATGTCCGGCATCTTTCGGACAATTTCGGCGATATTGCGAATAACCTGTCGGCTATCCCAGCCAAAATGGCCGGAAGGACCGCCGACCAGGATCAGCCCCAGGCCGGCATCGTGCTGTCGACTGGGGCGGGCGGTATTGAGGGCGCCGCGTGTGGCGATGACGTTGCTGCGTGCCGGAGGTTGGTCGTGGGCCGGGATCAGGCACAGGTCGAACAGGCAAAGCGGCAGGCTGGGCTGCATCAGCACCACGGCCCGGCCGCCCCAGGCGCGCCGAGCGGCGAGCAGGCTGAGATGGGTGCGGTGGCCGGCACCTATCAATAAGTGGGGGACGGGCAGGCCGCGGCCGGCGGGAAAACGGCCGAGCAGCCAGTCGAACAGGCTGGATAGCGGCGAATTCACTGGAATTTCATGGATCTTGGTGGCAACGTGGCGGCCCAATGCCTCTGCCAGGCCTTGGCTCTGCTTTTCATGGCCGGCTTTGCCATCGATCAGGCGCCAAATGACCAGGGGGGAGTCCGGGGAAAACCGCATAAGGCCCTGAGTATAAATAGTTATAAGGTGTGGCTGGTCAAAAAAACGGCAACTTCCGGCAACTTCTGGACAACTGGCTGCCAATTGCGGGAAAATTGCCGCCTCTTTACAACCAGCCGGCCCCGCTCATGCCTACCAAGCGTTCGCCGTCGCAGCCTTCGGCCCCGGCGGCCAAGAGCCGAATCCTAGTCCTCCACGGTCCCAATCTCAACCTTTTGGGCAGCCGTGAGCCGGAGCACTATGGCAGCCAGACCCTGGCCGACATCGACCAGGCCCTGAAGGAACAGGGTGCCGCCAGCGGCGTCGTGGTCGAGACCTTCCAGAGCAACGCCGAAAGCAAACTGGTCGACCGAATTCATCAGGCCCGCACCGAGGGTGTGGGTTTCATCATCATCAATCCCGCCGCCTACACCCATACCAGCGTCGCCCTGCGTGACGCCCTGGCCGGGGTGGCGATTCCCTTTATCGAGGTGCATCTGTCCAACGTCCATGCCCGCGAGAGCTTCCGCCATCATTCCTATTTCTCCGATCTGGCGGTTGGCGTGATCAGCGGCCTGGGCGCCATGGGCTATCTGTTCGCCCTGGGCTATGCCCTCAATGCAATGGAGGAGTAATGACAATGGATTTGCGCAAGCTGAAGAAGCTGATCGACCTGGTCCAGGACTCGGGCGTGGCCGAGCTGGAGATCACCGAGGGTGAAGAGAAGGTTCGCATCACCCGCGTCGTGGCCGGTGGCCAGTCGATGATGGGCCATATGCCCATGCACATGATGGCGCCGATGCCGACCATCCCGGTTTCTGAGCCGGCTCCTGCCGCCGAGGCCGCCGAGCCGGGCCTGCCCGAGGGTCACGTGGTCAAGTCGCCCATGGTCGGCACCTTCTACCGCGCCCCCGGCCCCGGCGCCAAGGCCTTCGTCGAGGTCGGTCAGTCGGTCAGCGCCGGCGACACCCTGTGCATCATCGAGGCCATGAAGCTGATGAACGAGATCGAGGCCGACCAGGGCGGCACGATCAAGGCCATCCTGGTTGAGAATGGCCAACCCGTCGAATACGGCGAGCCGCTGTTCATCATCGGCTGAGGTGAGTCCCAGCCATGTTTGAAAAAATCCTGATTGCCAACCGGGGGGAGATTGCCCTCCGAATCCAGCGTGCCTGTCGCGAGATGGGCATCAAGACCGTGGCCGTGCACTCCGAGGCCGACGCCGATGCCAAGTACGTCAAACTGGCCGACGAGTCGGTCTGCATCGGCCCGGCCCCTTCGGTCAAAAGCTACCTGCACGTGCCGCACATCATCGCCGCGGCCGAGGTCACCGACGCCGAGGCCATCCACCCCGGCTATGGCTTCCTTTCCGAGAACGCCGACTTTGCCGAGCGGGTGGAAAGCTCCGGCTTCGTCTTCATCGGCCCCCGGCCCGACACCATTCGCCTGATGGGCGACAAGGTCTCGGCCAAGGAAGCCATGAAGAAGTCCGGCGTGCCCTGCGTGCCCGGTTCCGATGGTGCGGTGCCGGACGATCCGGACGAGTGCCTGCGCATGGCGCGCGAGATTGGCTATCCGGTCATCATCAAGGCGGCCGGCGGCGGTGGTGGCCGCGGCATGCGCGTGGTCCACACCGAAGCCAATCTGTTGCAGGCCATCCAGCTGACCCAGGGCGAGGCCCAGTCGGCCTTCAACAATCCCGTGGTCTACATGGAGAAGTACCTGCTCAATCCGCGTCATATCGAAATCCAGGTGCTGGCCGACACCCACGGCAACGCGGTGCACCTGGGCGAGCGCGACTGCTCCATGCAGCGCCGGCACCAGAAGATCCTGGAAGAGGCGCCGGCCCCCGGCCTCGATCCCAAGCTGCGCAACAAGATCGGCGAGCGCTGCGCCGAGGCCTGCCGGCAGATCGGGTATAGAGGCGCCGGCACCTTCGAGTTCCTCTACGAGGACGGCGAGTTCTACTTCATCGAGATGAACACCCGGGTCCAGGTCGAGCACCCGGTGACCGAACTGATCACCGGCGTCGACATCGTGCAGGAGAGCATCCGCATCGCCGCCGGCGAGCAGCTGTCGGTCAAGCAGAAGGACGTGCAGTTCAAGGGCCATGCCCTGGAATGCCGGATCAACGCCGAGGACCCCTACAGCTTCGTGCCCTCGCCCGGCCGCATCACCCTGTATCACGCGCCCGGCGGGCCCGGCGTGCGGGTCGACTCCCATGTCTACCAGAACTACATGGTGCCGCCGCATTACGATTCCATGATCGGCAAACTCATCACCTACGGCGCCACCCGCGAGCAGGCCATCGCCCGCATGCGCATCGCGCTGTCGGAGATGATCGTCGAGGGCATCAAGACCAACATCCCGCTGCATCAGGACCTGCTGCAGGACGCCAATGTGCTGCAGGGCGGCATGAGCATCCATTACCTCGAGAAGAAACTCGGCATTCACAAATAAGGAGGCGAGACGTCGGTGGCCTGGCTCTCCCTGAAGCTCCCCGCCGACGCCGACCAGGCCGAGGCCTGGTCCGACGCCCTGATGGCGGCCGGCGCGCTCTCGGTCTCGATCGAGGACCGCGACGCCGGCACCGAGGCCGAGCAGCCGCAGTTCGGCGAGCCCGGCCTGGACGAGCCCAAGTCCTGGCAGCGCAACTGGGTCGAGGCCCTGCTGCCGGCCGAGGCCGACGTGCCCGGGCTGCTGGCCGAGGCCGCGCGCGCGGCCAAGCTGGCGCTGCCCGCCGATTATCAAGTCGAACAAATCGAAGAACAGGACTGGGTGCGGCTGACCCAGTCCCAGTTCGAGCCCATCCGCATCTCGCATCGGCTGTGGATCGTGCCCAGCTGGCACCAGGCGCCGGACCCGCAGGCGATCTCGATCGAACTCGATCCCGGCCTCGCCTTCGGCACCGGCAGCCACCCCACCACCCGGCTCTGCCTGCGCTGGCTGGAGCAGGCCATCCGGGGTGGGGAATCGGTGCTCGACTACGGCTGCGGCTCCGGCATCCTGGCCATCGCCGCGGCCAAGCTGGGCGCCGGCCGGGTGGTCGGGGTCGATATCGACCCGCAGGCCGTCACGGCCTCGCGCGACAACGCCGAGCGCAATAAGATCGAGGCCATGTTTTGCTTGGCCGATGAGTTGCCCAAGTTGCCGGATTCCCTCAGCCCCAACCCTCCCCCAGAGGGGGAGGGGGCAATTGCTGAGCCCAAGGCGATATACGACATCCTGGTCGCCAACATCCTGACCAATCCGCTGCGGGCCCTGCTGCCGCTGCTGGCGGCGCGCGTGCGCTGCGGCGGCCGCATCGCGCTGTCCGGCATCCTCGAGGCCCAGGCCGACGAGATCCTCGCCGCCTACGCCAGCGCCTTCGACATGCGGCTGTGGGCGACGGAGGAGGGCTGGGTCTGCCTGGAGGGGGTGAAGCGATGCTGACCGCCTGCCCCGAGTGCCGCACCACCTTCCGCATCAGCCAGGAGCAGCTCGACGCCAAGCGCGGCTTGGTCCGCTGCGGTCACTGCAACGCGGTGTTCAACGCCTACGACGCCCTGCTGCCCGAGATCCGCGTGCCGCCGGCCGAGGCGGGGCCTGAGACCCCACCCGTCGCCGCGCCTGCGCCCGCCGTGCCGGAACCCGAGCCGGCTGCCGAGCTGCCGGGGCAGCGGCAGGAGCCCCGGCTCGACCTCAAGTTCAAGCTGGAGCCGCCCGAACCCGAACCGGCACCGGAGCCCGACCTGCGGGCCGACATCCTGGCCGGCCTGGCCGCCTATCGCGAAGAGCCGCCGGTCGAGCCGGTCGAGTTGCCGCCCTGGCTGGAAGAAGCCACGCGGGAGCCGGAAAGCCCGGACAGCATCCTGCTCTCCGAATTGCCGGTGCGGGAGAAGGCCGGCTGGCAAGGCGTGGTCCGCGGCCTGTTCGCCACCTTGCTCGTGCTGCTGCTCATCGCCCAGGCCTTGTATTTCCTGCGCAGCCCGCTGGCGGCCTGGCAGCCCGTGCTGCGGCCCTATCTCGAGGCGGCCTGCGCCCCCTTCGGCTGCCAGGTGCCGCTGCCGCGCGACCGCGACGCGCTGCGGGTGGAGTCTTCCTCGCTGGAGACCGATCCGGAAAGCCCGGCCAGCGCCCGCCTGCGCGTGGCCTTCAGCAACCGGGCCGATCAGGCCATGGCCTGGCCGCACCTGGTGCTGACCCTGACCGACCTGCGCGACAAGCCCCTGGCCCAGCGGGTGTTCGCCCCGCGCGAGTATCTGCCGGCCCGGCATCTCAATACCTCGGGCATCAAGGCCGGCCAGGAATACGAAGTCCAGCTCGATCTGGACCTGGCCAGCCTCACCGCGGCCGGTTATCGGGTCGCCCTGGAATACCCCTGAAATTCCCCCTCCCAGCCTCCCCATTTATGGGGAGGGGTGGGGAAGAGCTTGCTGCCCGTGGGCGGCCTCCGGTATAGTCCGGGCCAGCCATCGTTCCCGTGGGAGAGAACACGCAGCGCGTGTCGCCGAAGGCGCAACTCACCCGCAATCGCTCAGGCAAAAGGACCGCGGGATTCGGGCAACTCTGGAGAGCGTCGTTCAATCCGGGTCGCGCAAGCGACACCTCGTCCCCCTCGCCCGCAAGCGGGGGAGCTGGAGAGGGAATTGACGACCACCGATGGGGCTAATCTCTCAGGTACCAGGACAGAGGGGTGCGTGCGAGTGAAGCCGGCTCAGGCTTTGCAGCAGCACCCTTGAATTCGTTTCTGGAGCCTGCCTTGCAGACTGCAACTCAACGCAACCTTACCCGCATGCCGGTCTGGATCCGCCAGAACCTCGGTCGCGAGGCGCACTTCCCGGCCACCCGCCAGGCGGTGCATGGCCAGGGCCTGCACACCGTGTGCGAAGAGGCCCGCTGCCCCAACCGCGGCGAATGCTGGAGCCGCGGCACCGCCACCTTCATGCTGCTGGGCGACACCTGCACCCGGGCCTGCGCCTTCTGCGCGGTGAAGACCGGCCGGCCGACCTGGTTCGATGCCGACGAGCCGCGCCGCGTGGCCGAGTCGGTGATCGCCATGGGTCTCGATTACGTGGTGCTGACCTCGGTCAACCGCGATGACCTTGACGATGGCGGCGCCTTCGCCTTCGCCGAAACCCTGCGCGAGTTGCGCGCGCGCAAGCCCGGCAT
This sequence comes from Sulfuritortus calidifontis, assembly GCF_003967275.1. NCBI lineage: Bacteria > Pseudomonadati > Pseudomonadota > Betaproteobacteria > Nitrosomonadales > Thiobacillaceae > Sulfuritortus > Sulfuritortus calidifontis. The sequence continues at coordinate 2,013,450 of NZ_AP018721.1, read as the reverse complement.
CGGCGTCGAGTTCCTCACCCCCGATTTCCGCCACACCCAGGCCAATGCCGTGCGCGTGTTCAACGACACCCTGGCCAGGCTGCCGGAAGGCGCGCGGCGCGATCTGGTCTGGGGCCACAACGTCGAGACCGTGCCCCGTTTCTATCGCGAGGCGCGCAAGGGCGCCAAGTACGAGCGCTCGTTGGAACTGCTGGCCCTCGCTGCGCAGCAACCCGGCATCGAAGCCAAATCGGCGCTGATGCTCGGCCTGGGCGAGACGCAAGAAGAGGTGCTGGCCGTGCTGCGCGACCTGCGCGCGGCGGGTGTCAGTCGTGTTTCTCTGGGCCAGTACCTGCGCCCCGCGCTCGACAACCTGCCGGTCGCCCGCTATGTCCACCCGGACGAATTCGCCGACTACGAGGCGGCCGCGCGCGAGCTGGGCTTTGCCTGGGTCAAGGCCGGGCCGCTGGTGCGCAGCTCCTATTACGCGGAAGAAATCCAGTTGGCAGTTGGCAGTGGTCAGCTTGCAGTAAAAGCACTACCTGTCGCTGTCGACTGCCAACTGAAAACCGAAGGCTGAAGACGCATGCTCAAACAAACCCCGCTCAATGCGAAACACCGCGAGGCCAACGCCAAGCTGGTCGACTTCTCCGGCTGGGAGATGCCCATCCACTACGGCTCGCAGATCGAGGAGCACAACATCGTGCGGCGTGACGCCGGCATGTTCGACGTCTCGCATATGCTGCCGGTCGACATCAAGGGCGAGGGCGCCCGCGCCTTTCTGAAAAAGCTGGTCGCCAACAACGTCGACAAGCTGCAGACGACCGGGCGCGCGCTCTACACCTGCATGCTGCACGAGGGCGGCGGCGTGGTCGACGACCTCATCGTCTACTTCATGACCGAATCCTGGTTCCGCCTGGTGGTCAACGCCGGCTGCGCCGACAAGGACCTGGCCTGGATGGAGACCCAGCGCGAAAAGTTTCTTTCGGCGGCGGCTAACATGAGCGAAGCGAATGTCAAGCCCGACTCGTCGGGCGGCCAGAGCCACAAGTTCGCGCCCGGCCTGGAGATCAAGCCGCTGCGCGACCTGGCCATGATCGCGGTGCAGGGCCCCAAGGCCGCCGAGAAGCTGTGGCAGGCCCTGCCCGGCAGCGAGGAGCTGACCCGGCCGATGAAGCCGTTCACCGCCGTCATGATCGGCCAGATGTTCGTCGCCCGCACCGGCTACACCGGCGAGGATGGCTTCGAGATCATGCTGCCGGCCAAGGCCGCGCCCTTTTTCTGGCAGGCCCTGCTCGATGTCGGGGTCAAGCCCTGCGGCCTGGGCGCCCGCGACACCCTGCGCCTGGAGGCTGGCATGAACCTGTATGGCCAGGACATGGACGAGACCACGACGCCGCTGGAATCCGGCCTGGCCTGGACGGTGGACCTGAAGAGCGAGCGAGACTTCGTCGGCAAGGATTCGCTGCTGCGCCTGCCGGTCAGCCGGCAGCTGGTCGGCCTCCTGCTGCTGGACAAGGGCGTGCTGCGCGCACACCAGCATGTGCTCACCCGCGAGGGCGCAGGCGAGATCACCAGCGGTTCGTTCAGCCCCACCCTCAATGCCTCCGTTGCCCTGGCCCGCATCCCGGTCGGCGTCAACCTGGGCGACGAGGTGGAAGTGGAAATTCGCGATAAACGATTGAAGGCACGTGTGGTGAAATACCCCTTCGTGCGCAACGGCAAGGCAATGATTTAGCGTCGGTTTGCAGTCGTCAGTTGGATTTTTTCTGATGACTGTCGACGGCCAACTTGAAACTCGTTTCGGAGAAACACGATGAGCATCCCCGCCGATCTGAAGTACACCAAGTCCCACGAATGGGCCCGGCTCGAGGCCGACGGCACGGTGACCGTGGGCATCACCCACCATGCCCAGGACCTCTTGGGCGACATGGTCTTCGTCGAGAACCCCACCGTCGGCCGCAAGCTGGCCGCGGGCGAGGAGTGCGCCGTGGTCGAATCGGTCAAGGCCGCCTCTGATGTCTACGCCCCGATCGCCGGCGAGGTGGTGGCGGTGAACGGCGACGTCGAGGCCAGCCCCGAGAGCATCAACAAGGACGCCTACGGCGCCTGGATGTTCAAGCTCAAGCCGGACAACGCGGCCGATCTGAACGGCCTGCTCGACGCCGCCGCCTACCAGGCCCACGTGGAATCCGAAGCGCACTGATATGCCGTTCATTCCGCACACCGAGGAAGACGTGGCCGCGATGCTCGCGAGCATCGGCGCCAAGTCGATCGAAGAGCTGTTCGACGAGATCCCGGCCGAGCTCAAATGCGGCGGCCTCGAGGCCGTTCCCGCCGGCGAGCCGGAGATGGCGGTGACTCGACTCATGCACGAGCGGGCGGCGCAGGACGGCTTTTATCTCAACTTCATCGGCGCCGGCGCCTACGAGCACCACATCCCGGCGGCGGTCTGGCAGATCGTCAGCCGTGGCGAGTTCTATTCGGCCTACACGCCATACCAGGCCGAGGCCAGCCAAGGCACGCTGCAGCTGATCTACGAATACCAGACCATGATGACCCGGCTGACCGGGCTCGATGTCTCCAATGCCTCGCTCTACGATGGCGCCTCCGGGCTGGCCGAGGCGGTGCTCATGGCCGTGCGCGCCGCCAAGAACGGCTCGCGCCGCGTGCTGGTGCCGGCCGCGCTGCATCCGCGCTATCGCGCCGTGACCCGGGCGGTGGTGAAGAACCAGAACATCGAGCTGGTCGAGGTTCCCTTCGACCCCGCCAGCGGCACCACGCCGGTCGAGGCGCTCGCGCCCTACGCGGGCCAGGCCGCCGCCGGCCTGGTGATCCCGCAGCCCAACTTCTTCGGCGGCCTGGAGGCGGTCGATACGCTGACCGATTGGGCGCACAGCAACAATATGCTCGCCATCGCCGTGGTCAACCCGCTGAGCCTGGCCCTGCTCAAGGCGCCGGGTAGCTGGGGCGGGCAGGGCGCCGACATCTGCGTCGGCGACGGTCAGCCCCTGGGGGTGCCGCTCGCTTCCGGCGGCCCCTATTTCGGCTTCATGACCTGCAAACAGGCGCTGGCCCGGCAGATGCCCGGCCGCATCGTCGGCCGCACGGTCGACCGCGACGGCAAGTCCGGCTTCGTGCTCACCCTGCAGGCGCGCGAGCAGCACATCCGCCGGTCCAAGGCCACCTCCAACATCTGCACCAACCAGGGCCTGCTGGTGACGGCGGCGACCATCCACATGTCGCTGCTCGGTGCCGAGGGCTTGAGGCGCGTGGCCCTGGCCTCGCATGCCAACACCAAGGCACTGGTCGAGAAACTCAGCGCGATTCCGGGTGTGAGTCGTGCCCACAACGGGCCGTTCTTCCACGAGGCGGTGCTGCGCCTGGGCAGTGACGCAGGCGAGGTGCTGCGTGCCCTGCGCGCCCAGGGCATCCTCGGCGGCTACGCCCTTGGCCGCGACTATTCGGGCATGGACGACGCCATCCTGGTCTGCGCCACCGAGACCAAGACGGCTGGCGACCTCGACCGATATGCGCAACAATTGGAGCGTATCCTGAGCCGTCGGCGGGAAGCTCCACCGTGTGCTTACAAGTCCTAACCGTTTAGACAGGAGGCAACCATGGCAATCGTGACCCTAGGTGGCGAAAAGGTTCAGGTCGGCGGCAACTTCCCCCGGCCGGGCGATACCGCACCCAGCTTCATGCTGGTCGACAAGGATCTGAACGATGTCTCCCTGTCCCAGTTCTGGGGCAAGAAGAAGATCCTCAACATCGTGCCCAGCCTGGATACCCCGGTGTGCCAGGCCTCGACCCGCAAGTTCAACGCGGTGGCCAACGAGCTGCCGAACACCGTCATCCTGGTGATCTCGGCCGACCTGCCCTTCGCCCAGGCCCGCTTCTGCGGCGCCGAGGGGCTGGACAACGTGATCACCCTGTCGACCATGCGCGGCCGCGACTTCAACAAGCAGTACGGCGTCATGATCATGGACCCGCCGCTGGCCGGCCTGCTGGCCCGGGCGGTGATCCTGCTCGACGAGGAGGACAAGGTGATCTATTCGGAGCTGGTGCCCGAGATCAAGCAGGAACCCGACTACGGCGCGCTGCTCGACGCCTTCCGCGAAGCAACCCAGGAAAAGAAGTAGGCCCCGCCATCACCCATCCGAGGGCGCCACTCCATCTGAAAGGACTGTGGGGCGCCTTCGCTTTGACTGAACGACCATGCTGATTTTCGAACACTCCCACACGGGCCGCCGGGCCCAGGCCCAGGCCCCGCTACAGGCCACCGCCGCCGACGATCTGCCGGCCGAATTGCTGCGCCGGGAGGCGCCGGGTCTGCCCGAGGCCTCCGAGCTCGACGTGGTGCGCCACTACACCCGGCTCTCGCAGAAGAACTTCTCGATCGACACCCAGTTCTATCCGCTGGGCTCGTGCACCATGAAGTACAACCCGCGTGCCTGCAACAGCCTGGCCATGCTGCCGCAATTTCTCTCGCGCCACCCGCTGGCCGATGCCGACACCGGCCAGGGCTTCCTCGCCTCGATGTACGAGCTGCAGGAGATGCTGAAAGAGGTCACCGGCATGGCTGGCGTCTCGCTGGCGCCGATGGCTGGCGCCCAGGGCGAATTCGCCGGGGTGGCCATGATCCGCGCCTATCACGAGTCGCGCGGCGATGCCGAGCGCAGCGAGATCATCGTGCCCGATGCCGCCCATGGCACCAACCCGGCCACAGCCACCATGTGCGGCTATACCGTGCGCGAGATCCCGACCGACCGTCAGGGCAACGTCGATCTGGCGGCGCTCAAGGCCGTGGTCGGCCCCAAGACCGCCGGTCTCATGCTGACCAACCCGTCCACCCTGGGCGTGTTCGAGAAGACCATCGTCGCCATCCAGAAGATCGTGCACGAGGCCGGCGGCCTGACCTATTACGACGGCGCCAACCTCAACGCCATCCTGGGCCGGGTGCGCCCGGGCGACATGGGCTTCGACGTCATCCACATGAACCTGCACAAGACCTTCTCCACCCCGCACGGCGGCGGCGGTCCCGGTGCCGGCCCGGTCGGCGTCTCCGCGCGGCTGAAGCCGTTCATGCCCATCCCCTTCGTGGTCGAGGACAAGGGTTTCCACCGCTGGGCGGAAGAGGCCGACTGCCCGCAGAGCATCGGCCGCATGAGTGCCTTCGGCGGCAACATGGGCGTGCTGATGCGCGCCTACGTCTATGCCCGCATGTTGGGTCGCGAAGGCATGCACCGGGTGGCCGACTATGCCGCGCTCAACGCCAACTACCTGGCGGTCGAGCTGAAGAAGGCCGGCTTCGAGCTGGCCTTCCCCGAGCGCCGCGCCTCGCACGAGTTCATCGTCACCCTGAAGAAGCTCAAGGACGAGACCGGCGTCTCGGCCATGGACTTCGCCAAGCGCCTGCTCGACTACGGCTATCACGCGCCGACCACCTATTTCCCGCTGCTGGTGCCGGAGTGCCTGTTGATCGAGCCGACCGAGACCGAGAGCCGCGAGACCCTGGACGGTTTCGTCGCGGCGATGAAGGCGGTGAAGCAGGAGGCCGAGGCCGACGCCGAGCTGGTCAAGTCGGCGCCGCACACCTTGCCGGCCAAGCGGCTGGACGACGTCAAGGCGGCGCGCGAGCTGGACCTGGCCTGGAAACCGTGAGCCCCCAGGAGAGCCCGTTCAAGGGCAAGACGGGCCTCACCCGGCTCTGGAACGCCTTCTTCTACTCTCTCGACGGCTTCAAGGCCGCCTTCCGGCACGAGGATGCCTTCCGCCAGGAAGTGCTCCTCGCCGCCGTGCTTGTCCCCCTGGCCTTCTTCGTCGGCAACGGCGGCATCGAGCGCGCCCTGCTGATCGCCAGCGTGCTGCTGCTCTTGATCGTCGAGCTGATCAATTCGGCGATCGAGGCCACGGTCGACCGCATCTCCCTGGAAAACCACAGCCTGGCCAAGCGGGCCAAGGACATCGGCAGCGCCTCGGTGCTGCTGGCCATCATCCTCATGGTCGCGGTCTGGGCCCTGGTCATCTTCGGCTGAACCCCGTCCGGTCTTTGCGCCGGCCCGGGAAATGGCTAGCATGTAAGTGTTAGCGGTGAAGGGGATCGGTTCATGACCACAAACAGCCAAGACAAGCGCCATTTCCACCGCGTCGCCTACGATGCCCGGGTCACGCTGACCGCCGGCGGCAGCCTCTGGGCCGGCACCGTGCAGGACATCTCGCTCAAGGGCTGCCTGGTCAAGCTGGGCCGCTACTGGCCGGTCGAGGCCGAGCGTAGCTACCACCTCAGCATCCACCTCTCGCCCGTGCTCAACATCGAAATGGACGCGGTGCTCGCCCACCAGGAAGGCGAGCTGGTCGGTTTCCGCTGCACGCGGATCGATTTGGACAGCATCACCGAGTTGCGCCGTCTGGTCGAACTCAACCTGGGCGATGCCAGCCTGCTCGACCGCGACCTGCACGCCCTGATCCACGCCTGAGCCAGTTTGGGAGCCAGCCGATGGCCGAAGCGCTCTTTCCCTACAACCCGCAGGACATCAAGCTGTGCGGCTTCGACGACATGCACCTGCAAGTTGGCGACCGGCTGGAGGTGCAGCGCATCCCGCCCGGTCTCAACCGCCGCTTGTTCACCCGGGTCATCGGCCATGCCCCGGAGAGCCTGCTCGTCCGCACGCCGTTGGTGAACAACCTGCCAGCCGATCTGCGCGAGGGCGACAAGGTTTATGTCCGGGCCTTCTCGGGTACCCGCGCCTTCGGCTTTGCCAGCAGCGTCCAGCGCCTGTGCATCGTCCCCTTCCTCTATCTGCACCTGGAAGTGCCGAAGGAGGTGCAATGCGTCGAGATTCGCCGCGATCAGCGCCTGCCGGTCAAACTGCTGGCCCAGGTCAAGGGCGCTGGCGACTGGCAGCCGGTGCTGATGCTGGATCTGGCCGAGGGCGGCAGCCTGGTCGAGAGCGCCCATGCCCTGGGCGAGGCCGGCAGTACGGTCGAGTTGAAGTTCAGTTTCCCGCTGGAGCACCTGGAGCAGGAGGTCACGCTCACGGTCGCCGGCAAGCTGCACCCGGCCGGCGCCGGCCGGCGCGAGGACGGCCTGACGGCTCATCGCTACGGCATCGAATTCAATCCGCTCACCGGCAACGATGCCGTGTTGCTGCAAAACTTCCTGTTCAAGTTGCTGCTCGATAACCAGACCAAACATGGCTGAATCCACTACGACCGTATCGACCGATTCTTCCCCCGCGCCGTCCAAACTGATCACCTCCATTCATCGCTATGTACTGCCGCGGGTGGCCCTGGCCTGGCTGCTGCTGTCGCTGGCGGTGGGCGGCAGCGTGTTCTGGGTCGAGATCGAGCGCATCGACGAGCGGGTGGCGAACATGGCGCTGGCCGAGGCCCATCGCTTCCCGGCCGATTTGTTGCGCGAGAAGAAACCCGAATTGATCCAGGCCCATCTGGAGAACCTGACCCGCCAGCACTTCACTTTGGTCGAGGTCTACGACGCCAACCGCGCGGTCATCGCCGAGCACGTGGCGCCCGAGCATGCGGTGCTGAAGGACTCGCTGCACGGTTTCGCCCACGGCTTTCCCGAGCGGGAGTCCATCACCTACCAGCGGCTGCGCATCGACGGCCGCTGGGTGCTGCAGGTGCTGGTGCCGCTGCGCGATGCGGCCGGCGGCCTGGCCGGTTTTCTGGAAGGGGTCTACCTGATCGACCGGGAGACCGAGGACGCCATCTACGCCGACATCAGCGTCACCCTGGTCTTCGTCCTGCTGGCGGTGCTGGCCACCAGCATCGTGCTCTATCCCCTGGTCATCGCCCTCAACCGCGATGTCCTGCGCCAGGCCAGGCAGATCCTGCGCGGCAACCTGGAGATGATGGAGGTGCTGGGCAGCGCCATCGCCAAGCGCGATTCCGACACCAACAGCCACAACTACCGGGTCACCCTCTATGCCGTGGCCCTGGCCGAGGCGGTGCATGCCGAGCGCGAGCAGATCCGGCGCCTGATCGCCGGCGCCTTCCTGCACGACGTCGGCAAGATCGGCATCAGCGACAACATCCTGCTCAAGCCGGGCAAGCTCGACGACGAGGAGTTTCGCATCATGCAGAGCCACGTCGAACTGGGCGAGGACATCATCCGCCATTCCCGGTTTCTTTCCGCCGCCCGCGACGTGGTGGCCGGTCATCACGAGAATTTCGATGGCAGCGGCTATCCGCGCGGCCTGGCGGGCAAGGCCATTCCGCTGGTGGCCCGCATCTTCGCCGTGGTCGACGTGTTCGACGCGCTCACTTCCAAGCGGCCGTACAAGGCGCCGATGCCGTTCGAGCAGGCGATGGCGATTTTGCGTCAGGGGGCCGGCAGCCATTTCGACCCGGCGCTGGTCGAGGCCTTCGACACGATCGCCCGCGAGCAGCACAGTGCCTTGCAGGCGGCCGATGAGCATTCGCTGCGCGACCGTCTGGAGCGGGTGCTCGCGACCTATTACGGCATTTGAGCCGGCTGGGCCGGCTGGCGGCGGAAGCGGCGGCTAGTGTGCCGCCTCCCAGTTGGGGCCGACCCCGAGCTCGACCTTGAGCGGCACCTTCAGTTCGGCCACGCCGCACATCAGCGCCGGCAATCGTTCCTGCACCCGTGCCAGTTCCGCTTCGGCCACTTCCAGCACCAGTTCGTCGTGCACCTGCAGGATCAGCCGGGTCTGCAGCCGTTCCGCATCGAGCCAGCCTTGCACGGCGAGCATGGCCAGCTTGATCAGGTCGGCCGCGGTGCCCTGCATGGGCGCGTTGATCGCGGCGCGCTCCGCCCCCTGGCGCCGGGCCGGGTTGCCGCTCGCGATCTCCGGCAGATAGAGCCGGCGGCCGAACAGGGTCTCGACATAGCCCAGCTCCTTGGCCTGTTCGCGGGTGCGCGCCATGTAGTCGGCCACACCGGGATAGCGGGCGAAATAGCGGTCGATGTAGAGCTGGGCGGCAGCGCGCTCGATGCCGAGTTGCGCGGCGAGACCAAAGGCCGACATGCCGTAGATCAGGCCGAAGTTCACCGCCTTGGCCATGCGCCGCTGCTCGGGGGTTACCTGCTCGAGCGGGATGCCCTGCACCTCGGCCGCGGTGGCGGCGTGGATGTCGCGCTCCTCCCGGAAGGCGGCGAGCAGGCTGGCGTCGCCCGAGAGGTGGGCCATGATGCGCAGTTCGATCTGCGAGTAGTCGGCCGAGACGATGACGAAGCCGGCCTCCGGGATGAAGGCCTCGCGAATCTTGCGGCCCTCGGCCGTGCGCACCGGGATGTTCTGCAGGTTGGGGTCCGAACTCGACAGCCGGCCGGTCACCGCCACCGCCTGCGCGTAGTTGGTGTGCACCCGGCCGGTGGCGGGATCGACCATCAGCGGCAGCTTGTCGGTGTAGGTCGATTTGAGTTTGGCCAGGCTGCGGTAGTCCAGGATCAGCTTGGGCAGCGGATAGTCGAGGGCCAGCTTCTCCAGCACCTCTTCGTCGGTTGAGGGGGCGCCCTTGGGCGTCTTTTTCAGCACCGGCAGCTTGAGCCGCTCGAACAGGATCTCACCCAGCTGCTTGGGCGAGTTGAGGTTGAACGGCTGGCCCGCCGCCTCGTAGGCCTTGGCCTCGAGCGCCTGCATCTGCTGGGCAAGCCAGGTCGAGTGCTGGCGCAGCAAGTCGGTGTCGAGCTTGACTCCCGTGCGCTCCATGCGCGCGAGCACGGGCAGCAGCGGCATCTCGATCTCGCGATAGACCCGCTCCAGGCCCGGCTCGCGCGCGATCCGCGGCTGCATGGCCAAATGCAATCTGAGCGTGATGTCGGCGTCCTCGGCCGCGTAGCGGGTGGCGCTGTCGAGATCGACCTCATCGAACCCGATCTGGCTGGCGCCCTTGCCGCAGACCTCCTCGTACTTGAGGGTGCGCAGGTGCAGGTGGCGCTCGGCCAGGGTGTCCATGTCGTGCCGCTCGTGCGCCTCCAGCACATAGGACTGCAGCAGGGTGTCGTGCTCGATGCCGGCAAGCCGGATGCCGTGGTTCATCAGCACATGCCAGTCGTACTTCAGGTTCTGGCCGAGCTTGGGCCTGGCGGTGTCTTCCAGCAGGGGCTTGAGCCGGGCCAGCACGTCCGGCATCGGCAATTGCCGCGGTGCGCCGGCATAACGGTGATCAAGCGGCAGGTAACAGGCCTCGAAGGCATCGACCGCGAAGGACAGGCCGACCAGCCGGGCCTGCATCGGGTCGAGGCTGGTGGTCTCGGTGTCCAGGCAGATCAGCTCGGCCGCCTCGAGTTTTTCCAGCCAGCGGTCGAAGTCGGCCTCGGTCAACACCGTTTCGTAACGCACGGCTTGCGCCGGCGCTGCAGGCGTGTCGCGCACATCGGTCTTGTCGGCCGCGCCGGCCAGTTCCTCGAGCCAGCTCCTGAATTCGTAGCGCCGATAGAGCTGCGCCAGCTTGTCGCGGTCCTCCGCCTGCCAGTGCAGGCCGTGCATGTCGGGCAGCTGCTCGACGTCGGTCTTCACCGTGATCAGCGCGCGGCCGGTGGGCAGCCAGTCCAGGGCGCGGCGCAGGTTCTCGCCGGCCGCCCCCTTCACCTCGTGGGCGCGGGCCATCAATTCGTCGAGGCTGCCGTATTCGGCGATCCACTTGGCCGCGGTCTTGGGGCCGACCTTGTCGACGCCGGGCACGTTGTCCACGGCATCGCCGATCAGGGTGAGGTAGTCGACGATGCGCTCGGGCGGCACGCCGAACTTGGCGTTGACCCCGGCCACGTCGAGCACCTCGTTGCTCATCGTATTGATCAGTCGCACGTGCGGGGTGACCAGCTGGGCCAGGTCCTTGTCGCCGGTGGAGACGATGCTCTCGATGCCCTCGCGCTCGGCTTGGCGGACCAGGGTGCCGATCACGTCGTCGGCCTCGACCCCTTCGATCATCAGCAGCGGCCAGCCCAGGGCGCGCACCGCATCAAACAGCGGCTCGATCTGCCGGGCCAGGTCCGGCGGCATGGGCGGGCGGTGGGCCTTGTACTCGGGGTAGAGGGCGTCGCGGAAGGTCTTGCCCTTGGCGTCGAAGACGCAGGCGCTAAAATCGGCCTTGAAGTCTTTGCGCAGGCGCTTCAACATGCTGATCACGCCCTTCAGCGCGCCGGTGGGGAAGCCATCGCGCGTGCGCAGGTCGGGCAGGGCATGGAAGGCGCGATAAAGATAGGACGAGCCGTCCACCAGCAACAGCGTTTTAGACAAGCGATAATCCTTTTATGAGCGATAAGATTCCCAGCATCATCGATCCCGGCCACAGCCACGAGACCGTTTCCTCCGCGCGGGAATCCTGGCGGATGTTCGAGATTATGGCAGAGTTCGTCGAGGCGACCGAACGCCTGGCCCACATCCGGCCGGCCGTCACCATCTTCGGCAGCGCCCGGGTCAAGCCGGATACCGCCTATTACATCCTGACCGAGACCATCGCCCGCAAGTTGTCCGACGCCGGCTTCGCCGTGATCTCCGGCGGCGGTCCCGGCGTGATGGAGGCGGCCAACAAGGGCGCCTATTTCGGCAAGGGACCCAGCGTCGGCCTCAACATCCAGCTGCCGCACGAGCAGCATGCCAACCCCTACCAGGACATCAGCCAGACCTTTCGCCACTTCTTCGCGCGCAAGGTGATGTTCGTCAAATCGTCTTCCGCCTACGTCATCATGCCCGGCGGCTACGGCACCATGGACGAGCTAATGGAAGTGCTCACCCTGGTGCAGACCGGCAAGATCCGCAGGATTCCGATCATCCTGGTCGGCAAGGCCTTCTGGCAGGGGCTGATGGTCTGGATCAGGGACACCCTGGCGCTGGAAGGCATGATCGACCCGTCCGACCTCGACCTGATCCAGCTGATCGACGAGCCGGATCAGGTGGTGGACGCCATCTTCCATCATTACGAGACCCGCCAGTTCATCCCGGCGGCCAAGGATCAGGAGATCCTGCTCAACCTGTGACCGGGCGGGGCATCTGATAGAATGCGATCAATCTTTACGGGGGTATCCCTATGCGCCTGACCCAGCTGTTCGCCCTGACCGCCCTTGCCGCCGCCCCGGCATTCGCCGCCGAGCCGCCCAAGCTGTCCCCGGTGCCCGACATTCCGCCGCCGCCCGGCATGGTCGACACCGCGCCCGCGCCCGACATCACCATCACCCAGCGGGGTGAGGACAAGGTGGAGGAATACCGGATCAAGGGTCAGCTCTACATGATCAAGGTGACCCCGTCGCACGGCAAACCCTATTACCTCGTGGACCCCAAGGGCAACGGCCAGATGGTGCGTTACGACGACCTCGCGCCCAACCTCATGGTGCCCATGTGGATGTTGTTCGAATTCTGATCGCCTTTCATTGAGACAACGCCGCCCGCGGGCGGCGTTGTCGCTTTCCCGATACCGTGTCCGTATTCACCACTCTCGAATTCGCCGAAGTCGACGCCTGGCTCAAGGGCTACACCATCGGCCACCTGACGAGGCTGGAAGGCATCGCCTCCGGCATCGAGAACACCAATTACTTCGTCACCACCAGCCACGGCGAGTACGTGCTCACCGTGTTCGAAAAGCTCACCGCCAACGAGCTGCCCTGGTATCTGGAGCTGATGGCCCACCTGGCCGGGCGCGGCATTCCCTGCCCCAACCCGGTGGGTCGGCTGGACGACGGCTACCTCGGCGAGCTCAAGGGCAAGCCGGCCAGCCTGGTCACCCGGCTGCGCGGCCGCTCCATCACCCAGCCCACGACCACGGCCTGCGCCGAGGTTGGCGAACTGCTGGCCGACATGCACCAGGCCGGCAAGAGCTACACCAAGCCCATGGCCAACCCGCGCGGCGCCGCCTGGTTCGCCGGCACCGCCGAGCGGGTGCGGCCCATGCTGTCGGCCGACAACGCAGCCCTGCTCGTCGAGGAACTCGGCTTCGCCCAGGCCGCCTTCAAGCTCACCGACCTGCCGGGCGGCGTGGTCCACGTCGACCTGTTCCGCGACAACGTGCTGTTCGAGGGCGAGCGGCTGTCCGGCGTCATCGACTTCTACTTCGCCTGCCAGGACCGCTGGCTCTACGACCTGGCCATCACCGTCAACGACTGGTGCGTGACTGAGGCCGGCGAACTCGACCCCGCCCGGGCGCAGGCCCTGGTCGCCGCCTACCACAAGGTGCGGCCGCTCACCGCCGCCGAGCGCGCGGCCTGGGTGGCCATGCTGCGGGCGGGCGCCCTGCGCTTCTGGCTGTCGCGCCTGTACGACCTGCACTTCCCGCGGCCAGGCGAGCTGACCCACGCCAAGGACCCCACCCACTTCGAGCGCATCGTGCGTCATCACCGGGCCCAGCCCGAGCTGCTGCAGGGCCTGCTGCCGTGACGGCACTGACCATCACCCGGCCGCCGGGCACCGCCGGCCTCGCCTGGCTGATCCAGGGCTGGCGCCTGTTCACCGCCGGGGTCATCCCCTGGATGGGCATGGCGGCCATGGGCCTGCTGGCGATGATGCTGATCGGCAGCCTCCCCGTGGCCGGCACCAGCGTGGTCGAGCTGCTGTCGCCTTTCCTGGTCGCCGGCTTCATGGTGGCCGCCCGTGCCGCCCGCGCCGGGCAGCCGTTCAGCTTCTACCTGTATGTCAACGGCTTTCGCGACGCCCCGCAGCCGCTGGCGGTGATCGGTGCCGTCTATCTGCTCGCCAGCCTGCTCGCCCAGTGGACGATGCAGACCATGGGCGGCGAGGGCTTCCAGCTCATGGCCGAGCTGGCGCAGACCCGGCCGGACAAGATCGACCCGGCCCAGGCCGAGCTGATCCTGCACCAGGCCCTGCCGGCCATGGCCGTCGGCCTGCTCATCCTCACCCCGGCCCTGCTGGCCACCGCCTTCGCCCCGGCCCTGGTGCTGTTCGACGGCTTTCCGCCCGGCCGCGCCCTGTACTGGAGCCTGTGGGCCTGCCTGACCAACTGGCGGCCCATGCTGATCTACGGCCTCTGGCTCACCCTGGCCGCCGTGGTCGCCATGCTCATCCCCTTCGGCCTGGGGCTCCTGGTCTTCGTGCCGGTCGCGCTGGGCTCCAGCTACATCGCCTACACCGAGCTGTTCGTGCAGGCCCCGCCGCCGGCCGAAGCCGGGGCCCCGGCCGAGGGCGATGCCTGAACTCAGCCTGTTCGCCGCCTTCCTGGTCGGCTTCTCCGGCGGGGTGCATTGCGTGGGCATGTGCGGCGGCATCGTCACCGCCCTGTCGCTGCAAGCCGGCCGGCGTCAGCCCGTCGCGCTGCAACTGGCCTACAACCTTGGCCGCATCGCCAGCTACACCACGGCCGGCGCCCTGGTCGGCCTGATCGGCAGCGTCGCCTTCCTGTCCGACACCCTCTATCCCGTGCAGCAGGCGCTCTACCTGCTGGCCCAGGTGATGCTCATCCTGCTCGGCCTTTATCTCGCCGGGCTCAACCAGGCCGTGCTGGTGCTGGAGCGCTGGGGCGGCCGGCTGTGGACCCGGTTGCAGCCCCTGTTCGGCCGCCTGCTGCCGGTGCAGAGCCTGCCCCAGGCCCTGGCCGCCGGCGCGCTCTGGGGCTGGCTGCCCTGCGGCCTGGTCTATTCGGTGCTGGTGGCGGCCCTGGCCAGCGGCAGCGCAGTCGACGGCGCCGCGCTGATGCTCGCCTTCGGCCTCGGCACCCTGCCCAACCTGCTGGCCATGGGCTGGCTGGCCGGGCGGCTCAAGCGCCTGGCCCAGGACCGGCGGGTGAAGCTCGCCGCCGGCATGGTGGTCGCCGGCTTCGGTTTCTGGGGCCTGGCCATGTGGTTTGGCATCGGCCGGTAATCCCTATAAAATCAGCGACTTCACGCATGCGCGTGAAGATGGAGGGGACCCGACGGGAGGCAGGTGTCGGGCATGCAATCAAAGCAAAAACAAAAAAATGAAACCGCTCGGCATCGCTCTCAGGCTTTTGCAGTTCATCCTTTTTTGCTGGTGCGCCTCGGCCCTGGCCGCGCCGCTGTCCGTGCTCACGCTGCAGAAGGAAGCGGTCGGCCGCCAAGTCGACTATCTGCAGGAAACGGCCGGTCCGCTCAGCCTCGACCAGGCGATGGCGGCCTATCGCGCCGGCGAGTTCGAGTGCGACGACAGTCCGGTGCTCAACTTCGGCATCGGCGCCAAGCCAGTCTGGGTCCACCTGAAACTGAACAACCCGACCCATGCCCCGGTCTCGCGCCGCCTGTCGATCGAGACCGCCTGGCTCGACCGGGTCGAGGTCTACTTCGGCTCCACCGATGGCGCGCTCGACGCGCATCGGGTCGGCGACCGTCGGCCCTTCGGCCAGCGCCCCATCGACAGCCGCTTCTTCGCCTTCGATCACGTCTACCAGCCGGGCACGACCGACGTCTTCATCCGGGTCGAGACGCCCGATCCGATGGTGCTGCCCATCTACCTGACCGACGCCGAAACGGCGCGCGTGCGCGAGTCGGGGCAGGAAACCAGCTACGGCATCATCTACGGCTTCCTCTTCGCGCTGCTGGCCTACAACGCGGTGCTCTATGTCAGCCTGCACAGCCGGCGCTTCCTGTTCTATTCGATCTACCTGGCGGTCTTCATCCTGATGAACGTCGCCTATACCGGCCACGGCTTCGCCTGGCTCTGGCCCGAGTCGACCCGCTGGCAGCAGTGGTCCAATCCCGTCCTCATCTACGGCTACGGCATTGCCGGCCTGCTGTTCGCCGTCACCTTCCTCGACACCCGCCGCCAATTTCCCCGCGTCTATCGCGCCGTCGTCGCCTACGGCCTGACCTTCGGCCTGCTGCTCGCGGTGGCCCTGCTGACCGGCAGCCGGGTCATGGCGCTGCTGGCGGTGTTCAGCTTCATCTTCCTGTTCGCCATGGTCATGCTGCTGCTGGGCGCCGTCGCCGTCCGCGCCGGCCAGCGTTCGGCCAGGTACTTCCTGCTGGCGGCCGTCGCCGCCATGATCGGCGCCGGCCTGTCCACGCTCTCGGTCTGGGGCTTCATCCCCTACAACAACTGGACCTTCCGCGCCGTCGAGCTGGGCATGCTGGTCGACGCCACCTTGCTCGCCCTCGCCCTGGCCCACCAGTTCCGCGTCGGCCAGGAAGAAAAGCTGCGGGCCGAGCAGCTGGCCCAGTTCGACCCGCTCACCGGCTTGAACAACCGCCGCGCCTTCTACGACAAGACGGCGCCGGCCTGGAGCACCGCCCTGCGCAAGCAGCGCGACGTCTCGGTCATCGTGGTCGACATCGACCGCTTCAAGCAGATCAACGATACCCACGGCCATGCCCACGGCGACGCCGTGCTGGTGGCGGTGGCCAAGATCCTGCGCCTGACCATCCGCCAGGGCGACGTGCTCGCCCGCTGGGGCGGCGAGGAGTTCATCCTCTTCCTGTCGGAGACCAACATCGACGAGGCCCTGGTCCTGGCCGAGCGCCTGCGCATGGCCGTGGCCAGCCTCACGGTCCGCCACGGCGAGGGCGAGAGCCGGGTCACCATCAGTCTGGGCGCGGCGCAGAAAGAGACCCAGCACGGCACCCTCGACAGCCTGATCTGCTGCGCCGACCGTCACCTCTACCAGGCCAAGCAGCGCGGCCGCAACCAGATCAGCAGCGGCGCCATCTGCCCCAACCCGGTTTGAGCGTCAGCGGCGCTCGGGGTGGCCGGTGTAGAGTATCGGCCTCGCCACGCCCGCCCCTTCCATGACCCCGCTCTACGCCGACGACGCCCTGCTGATCTTCGACAAGCCCAGCGGCCTGCTCGCCGTGCCCGGCCGGGGCGAGGCCAAGCAGGACTGCCTGAGCGCGCGGGTGCAGGCGCGCTACCCCGACGCCCTGGTCGTGCACCGGCTGGACATGGCCACCTCGGGCCTGATGCTGTTCGCGCGCGGGGCCGGGATGCAGCGGCAGCTGAGCCTGCTGTTCGCCGCCCGCGAAGTGACCAAGCGTTATGTCGCCGTCGTCGCCGGCCGGCTGGATGCGCCGGCGGCGGGGTGGGGCGTGATCGACCTGCCCATCGGCCTCGACTGGCCCAGGCGGCCGCTGCGTGTCATCGACCAGGCAGGTGGCAAGCCCAGCGTCACCCGCTGGCGGGTGCTGGGCCATGACAAGGGATGCACGCGGGTCGAGCTGGAGCCGGTCACGGGCCGCTCGCATCAGCTGCGGGTCCACCTCCAGGCCATCGGCCATCCGATCCTGGGCGATGCGCTGTATGCGCCGCCCGAGGTGCAGGCCATGGCGGACCGGTTGTTGCTGCACGCCTGCGCCTTGCGCCTCAGGCACCCGGCAACGGGGGAGGAACTGCGGGTGGAAAGCGGGCCGGCGTTCTGAAACTAGCTGAGGAAGCGGCCTTCGAGTTCCGTCAGGTTCAGTTGCTGCAGGATCTGCTGCAGCCGTTCGCGCGCGTTGCCGCGCGGCGCGCCGGTGTGGCTGGCGACGATCAGCTCATTCTTCATCGAATGCTCCCAGCCCACCAGCTCGGTCACCGTGAGCTGATAGCCATGCGCCTCCAGTTGCAGGCAGCGCAGCACATTGGTCAGATGGCTGCCGAACTCGCGGGTGTGGATGGGGTGGCGCCAGAGCTCCGACAGCGGGGTTTTGCCGAACGATTCGTTCTTATGCTTGCGCAGCACCGCCGCCACCTCGGCCTGGCAGCAGGGCACCAGCACGATGTGGCGGGCCCGCTTGGCCAGGGCGAACCGGATGGCGTCGTCGGTCGCCGTGTCGCAGGCGTGCAGGGCGGTGACGATGTCGATGCGCTCGGGCAATTGCTCGGACTGCGTGGCTTCCGCCACGGTCGTGTTCAGGAACGCCATGCGCGCAAAGCCCAGCCTGGCGGCCAGCTCGCGCGATTTGGCCACCAGTTCGTCGCGCGTCTCGATGCCGTAGATGTGTGCGCCGGGACGGTCTTTCAGGAACAGGTCGTAGAGGATGAAACCCAGGTAAGACTTGCCGGCGCCGTGGTCGGCCAGGGTCAGCGTCTCCTGCTTGGCCAACACCTCGTTCAGCAGCGGCTCGATGAAATGGCACAGGTGATACACCTGCTTCAGCTTGCGCCGGCTGTCCTGGTTGAGCTTGCCGTCGCGGGTGAGGATGTGCAGTTCCTTCAGCAGCTCGACCGACTGGCCGGGGCGCAGGATCTCGGTCAGGCGGTCGGTGTAGGGCTTGGGGGTGGCGGGTTTGCTGGGGCGTTTCATGGGGAGAGGTTCGCGAGTGAAGGGGTAGGGTGCGTGGAACGCTTATCCACGCACAGCGGGGGTACCCTACGCCGCCGACTCCAGCGGCACCTCCCAGCCCGGAAACACCAACACCGCCGGGTGGCAGTTGAGGGCGCGCGCCAGCACCTTGGCCCGTTCCAGGCCGAGGTTCACCCGGCCGTTCTCGATGGCCGAGATGGTGGCCTGCGGGATGCCGATCAACTCGGCGAGCTGGCTTTGGCTCAGCTCCTGCAGTTCACGCAGGATGCGCACGGACTCGCCGACGGAGACTTCCACGCGCTTCTTGGTAGGACGAAATGCTTTCATGTTGCGGTTTCCTGGGCGGACTCGATCAGGGAGCGCGCCGCTTGTCGGTGCGACTGCCCCGGCGGGGCGCTTCGGCCTGGGCCTCGACATAGGCGTCGAGCAGCCGGCGGATCATCCGCTGGTATTGCGTGTGATGCTTCGATGCCTCGGACTTGAAGAACTCGATGCTCTTCTTGCTCAGGGCCAGCGTGATCTTCACGCCCTCTTCGCGGAAGGCCAATTCGGCCGGTGAAGGCAGAAAGTCGGGGATCACTTCGATCTCGCCCAGGGGCTCGTCGGTGTACTTGATTTTGGCGGAACCCGCCTTAGCCGTTTTCGCGCTCATAAATCGCCTTTCCTTTGCGCCAATAGCCGGCGCCGATGATTCGAATGACCGAGGCGCGGTAGGTGAACCGCACCGTGAGAACGCCGCCGTCGACCTCGCCGAAGCAATAAAACCGTTCCTCGGCTCTGGCTGTGGTCGTTGTTCCACAGTTATCGAGCCGTGCGGTCCTTCATGTCACCAAATGCAATTCCTGCTGTTGCAGCTATTCTCCCCGCGAGCTTGTGGAAATCTTTATAGCAACTTCTAACGGCCTCTATATGAGCACCAATTGCGCCATCAGCAGACTTCAGAAAGAAAATAGGCTTGCGTGCCTCCATGGCCATCGGCATTAGGCTGCGGTAATGTTTGAGTAAGGAGAGACAGTATGGGTCTTCTGTCACTGTAGGGCAGGATTGATTTTGTTCGTCTAATACTGCATCTCGGTAGATTCCCGGGATGCGGTCCATCCACCGCTTGTATGCCTTGACGGGGCGACTATCGAGGATGCCATGCTGCATGACGATATAGCCAATTGGTTGCATTGATCCTTTGGGTAACGACAAATCGGCTGGTGCTTTGGAAAGCAGGTCGGACCAAATGGCACGCCACTCACGGAGTGTTGGGCCTAAGTTCTTTAAACCTTGGAGCGAGAAAAGATCGGGCGCCAATGGCAAGCAAACTTGATCTGATGCAATCAGTGCTGATCGATTGATCGCACCTAAGTTGGGGCCAACGTCAATCAGCACAAGCTCCGCTCCCCAGTCGGCGCCATCCTGTACCAATCGATGAAATGCCGACATGGTACGAAAAGCAGATTCGTCCCGGTTGTGACAGCGTGGCCATGCATCCGAGAGCTTATCCTCAAATCTTGATAAGCCAAGGTCACCAGCAATAAGCCCAAGTCTTGGGTGGATATTTTCTACATGTGGTTTGGCAATATC
This sequence comes from Sulfuritortus calidifontis, assembly GCF_003967275.1. NCBI lineage: Bacteria > Pseudomonadati > Pseudomonadota > Betaproteobacteria > Nitrosomonadales > Thiobacillaceae > Sulfuritortus > Sulfuritortus calidifontis. Next base: position 1,993,737 of record NZ_AP018721.1, on the reverse strand, counting down.
TCCAACACCTCGCAGTATGGGGCGGATCGCTCCAAAGACAGTATCGGGGTGCTCATCGTCAGGCCATAGGATTTCAAGCCGATCTTCATCCAAAAACATCGCGGTTAAATTGGCCTGGGGGTCTAAGTCAACTGCAAGTGTATTGATTCCGTTATCGGCAAACATCCAAGCAAGGTGATAGACAAGTGATGTTTTCCCAACGCCACCTTTGTTGTTGAAGAAGGCAATAGTTTTCACGCTAACCTCCGATAGACCTTAACCAGCACGCTGTTCTCATCAAATTCGAATTGTGCTGGTGGATTAGCATTGTCCTCTAACATTTTCTGCGCTCGCTGAACTCCGTAACCAAAGCGATTCACGAATCCAAGAGATTTCATCGCTTCTGCGATAACTGGGTTTCGGTAACTATTGCGATTGGGGAAATTCTCAGGTGTTGCTTCTCCATATAGTCCGCCGGGACTCTGTATCTCGATATGATCGCTAAATGCATAGAAACGGATGGGGGTGTTGCTATCGTAATTCCGGTGTATGACGGCGTTCATCAATAATTCACGCAAGGCCCACTCCGGGTAATCAGGCAGAAGCTTTTCTTTAATTGTATTTACGGGGCGAATAGTGGTTTGAATCAGCAGCCTTAGGCGGCCTTCTAGCTCTCGTAACACGCTATGCAGATCACCAGATACTTCAGCCTGGTCTTCAGGCAAATCCGTTAAATCTGTACCTGGTAATTTGAGATATTGGACATAAGCGCCAGGCAGAAAAAATCGGGGATTTTTTCCGAACAACAAGATACCGGCATGGGTAGGGCAAGAGCGCTCTGGATCAAACAGCCTCAAAGAGGCTAGCTGCAATTCAATAGGGCGATGATTGGCTTCAATGGCTTCTGGATCAATCGCTTCACGCCGGTATGCATCAAATTGGCCCAATGCCAAGTCTTCTATAGAAGATTCCATGCATGGCCGAGCATCGAATGAACGCGCCAAAGCTACGCGGCGCTCTGAAAGCACCCGCTCTTCTTGCTCATTTGCAATTGTTTTTCGCGGCCCAACACGAATATATATGCGGCGGATTCAACCACGAAGTGCAACACGACTGAATGATTGCATAAAAACCTGATGCGGGGTTTTCCAGCCCAGGCGTTTTCTGGGGCGATGGTTCAGGCGATCCATGATCATGGCCAGTTCCTCCTGGGTGACGGTGTGAAAGGGCCTGGATTTGGGCAGGTACTGCCGGATGAGGCCGTTGGTATTCTCGTTCGTGCCGCGTTGCCAGGAGGCATAAGGGTCGGCGAAATAGGACGTGGATTCGAGTGCCCGGTCGATCTCGCCATGGCGGGCGAACTCCAGGCCATTGTCGAAGGTGAGCGTCTTCACCCGTGCCTTGAAGGGTGAAAGCAAGCGGATGATGGCCTCGCTTACCGCCTCGCTGGTCTTGTTGCGCACGTGGGCCAAGAGGCAGAAACCCGACTTACGCTCGGTGAGGTTGACGATGGCCTGTTTGCGGCCAGCGCCGATGAGGGTGTCACCCTCCCAATGGCCGACCAGGCTGCGCGACTCGACGGCCTGCGGGCGCAAGGCAATCGGCCTGCGACCGGGGATATGGCCGCGCAGGCTTCGGCCCGAGGCATAACGTTTGCGGCGCTGTTTCTGACATCGGAGGTGGCGCCACAACGCGCCGCCGGCTCGCTTGTCGGCATAGATGCGCTGGTAGATCGCCTCATGGCTGATCGGCAGATGCGCGGCGATCTGCTCGGGACTGTGCTGCAGGGCAAGTCGTCTTTGGGCTTCCTCCCATACTTCCGGCAAGATGCGCGGCGCGTTGCGGCTATTGGCCGCCCGCGCCTCGGACAGGCGCTGCGCCTGCCGGGGCCGGTAGCCGCGCAATCCGCAGTTGCGGGCAAGCTCGCGGCTGATGGTGGAAGGGTGACGGTCGAGCAACTGGGCGATCTCGCGCTGTGTATGGCCGGCTTTGAGGAGGGCGTAAATTTGGTATCGTTCGTTCTGGGTCAGATGCGTGTAGTTCATTGGGCAACTTCGACTTGGCGGTTGATGGGGCAAAATGCTCACGCATTCTGACCCACCTTCCAGTTAATCAAAATTGCACTTCGAATTTGAATCCACGTGCGACCTTTGTATCGTACTGGTGGGAGATCAGATGGAAAGACTTCGACAACAGCGACATCGCCACCGTTGAGCGAATATTTTGCAACATTCATAAACGGCTGAGGTAAGATATTGCCATCTGATCGAATGGCCCCCAGGCTAGTCAAAAGTTCGTCTGTTACTTTCAAGCCGGACAGTGTTCCATCATCTTTGACGCCGACTAGTAAATAGCCCGGCTGGCGATGATTGGGTAAGTCGTTGGCAAACGCACATATTGCCTGGCCAAATTTATCGGCCTTGTTGACAGATTCCGTGCGCTCAATATTGTCAGCTTCTAAGCTGGACATCAGCGTTGTTAGTTGGATTTCAGTCAGCATGGTGCCCCGATTTCCTTAGGTTATTTAATCATATCCAAGCGCAAGTATATGCCGCCTATTTCATAAAATGGCTGGCAACATTGGCTTGGGCGGCTTTGTCGGTACTGGCCTACGCCGAAACGAAGTGGGCCGCTTTGGTTAGCGTTTCACTCGGAGGATGGCGTTGGCCCAATCCGAGTTCGGTGTTTCTTTAGCGATCAACTGGTAGCGGCCCACTTCGTTCTCATACCACCCCCGATCATGCTGGTTCGGCTCGGCCTCGAAGGCCCACCAGGCGCCGTCGGCATCCTGGGCCAGCCACTCGGCCCAGTCGGGCAGGGGGCCGAAGCGGCTGAGGTCCATCGAATCAGCGGCGGTGTTCGAAGCGGAAGACGGCGAGGCTGCCCAGAAGATTGGGCAGCAGGGTGACCGGCCGGCCGTGGGTGAGCACCACCCGCTCCAGGATGTTGAGGTCGTGCTGGGCGCAGAGGTCTTCGAAGTCGCGCACGGTGCACAGGTGGATGTTGGGGGTGTCGTACCACTGGTAGGGCATGTCGGCCGAGCGGGGCATGCGGCCCTGCCAGACCTGGACGCGGTTTTTCCAGTAGCCGAAGTTGGGGAAGGTGACGATGCCCTGGCGGCCGACGCGCAGCATCTCTTTCAGGATGCCTTCGGTGTGGCGCATGGTCTGCAGGGTGCGGGAGAGGATGACGTAGTCGAAGCTGTCGTTCTCGAAGCCGGACAGGCCCTGTTCCAGGTCGCCCTGGATGACGTTCACGCCCTTCTTCACGCAGGCCAGGATGCTGGCGTCGTCGATCTCGACGCCGTAGCCGGTGACCTGGCGGCTGTCCATGAGCTCGCGCAACAGTTCGCCGTCGCCGCAGCCCAGGTCGAGCACGCGGCTGCCGGGCTTGACCCACTGGCCGATGAGGGCGTAGTCGGGGCGGAGCATGCCGTTGCCGGTCATAGCTTGATCTTCTCCATATAGGCCCGCACCACGCCGTGGTAGTAGGGGTCGACCATGAGGAAGGCGTCGTGGCCATGGCCGTGGGTGATCTCGGCGTAGCTGACGTTGCGCTTGTTGGAGAGCAGGGCCTCGACGATCTCGCGCGAGCGTTGGGGCGAAAAGCGCCAGTCGGTGGTGAAGGAGATCACCAGGAAATTGGCCTGGGCCGGGCGCAGGGCCTCGGCCAGGCCGCCTTCGAGGTCTTGCGCCGGGTCGAAGTAGTCGAGCGCCTTGGTCATCAACAGGTAGGTGTTGGCGTCGAAGCTCTCGGCGAACTTGTCGCCCTGGTAGCGCAGGTAGGACTCGATCTCGAACTCGACATCAAAACCGAACTGGTAGCTGCCGCTCCTCAGGGCGCGGCCGAACTTGCTGCCCATCACGTCGTCGGATAGGTAGGTGATGTGGCCGAGCATGCGGGCCAGGCGCAGGCCGCGCTTGGGGCCGGGGCCGCCGTAGTAGTGGCCGCCGTTGAAGTCGGGGTCGGTCAGGATGGCCTGGCGCGCCACGTCGTTGAAGGCGATGTTCTGAGCAGTGAGCTTGGGCGCCGCGGCGATGACCAGGCAATGGTCGAGCCAGTCGGGATACTGGATGCTCCATTGCAGGGCCTGCATGCCGCCCAGGCTGCCGCCGACCACGGCGGCGAAGCGCTCGACGCCCAGGTGCTCGGCCAGTCGGGCCTGGGCGGTGACCCAGTCTTCCACCGTGACCAGGGGGAAGTCGGCGCCGTAGGGCTTGCCGGTGTCGGGGTTGGGGCTGGAGGGGCCGGTGCTGCCGTGGCAGCCGCCCAGGTTGTTGACGCCGATGACGAAGAAGCGCTCGGTGTCGATCGGCTTGCCCGGGCCGATCATGTTGTCCCACCAGCCCGGCCGTTTCTCCTGTTCGCTGTGGTAGCCGGCGACGTGGTGGTTGCCGGACAGGGCGTGGCAGATCAGCACCGCGTTGGTACGGTCGGCGTTGAGTCGGCCGTAGGTCTCGTAGACCAGCTCGTAGCCGTTGAGCACCGCGCCCGATTGGAGCACGAGCGGCTCGGTGAAGCGCGCGGTTTGCGGCGTGACGATCCAGCGGTGGGTGGGTTCGTGGTGGGTCATGGACCGGCGTGTGGGTGTTAAGATCGGGGTTTTGCCAAACCTGACTGAATGGCCGGATTATAGCGCCGTTCGGCGGTGTGGCATGAGCCGGGTGGCCTGCAGCACTTTCCCGGTAATGGTGTAGGCGCGAAGTTCTCCTCCCCCACTTGTGGGGGAGGTTGGGAGGGGGATTTCTCCCCACCCCAACCCTCCCCGCGAGCGGGGAGGGGGCAGCAACCATGTGTCGTCGTTCCCGCGGAAGCGGGAACCCAGTCTTTTCAAAACGGCTGGATCCCCGCTTTTGCGGGGATGACGGATTGGAGAGGCTGATATGACCCAGATGACCCCCCAAGACAACACGCCGCGCAGCGGCTTGTTGCGGCATAGGCTAATCTGCCGAAGGCAGGTTAAGCGCGCGGAGCGCGCGGCCGAAGCCAAATCGTCACTCTGTTAGGACCATCATGACGCAGATGACCCCGCAAGAAATCGTCCACGAACTGGACAAATTCATCATCGGCCAGGCCGAGGCCAAGCGCGCCTGCGCCATCGCCCTGCGCAACCGCTGGCGGCGCATGCAGGTGCAGGGCAGCCTGCGTCAGGAGATCACGCCGAAGAACATCCTGATGATCGGCCCCACCGGCGTGGGCAAGACCGAGATCGCCCGCCGCCTGGCCAAGCTGGCCCATGCGCCGTTTCTCAAGGTGGAGGCGACCAAGTTCACCGAGGTGGGTTATGTCGGCAAGGATGTCGACAGCATCGTGCGTGATCTGACCGAGATCGCGGTGAAGCAGACCCGCGAGGAGGCCACCCGCCGGGTGCGCCTGCGGGCGGAAGAAGCGGCCGAGGAACGCATCCTCGACGCCCTGCTGCCGCCGGCGCGCGAGGCCTACGGCGCCGAGCCGGCGCGCGAGGATTCGGGCACCCGGCAGAAATTCCGCAAGATGCTGCGCGAGGGTCAGCTCGACGACAAGGAGATCGAGCTCGACCTCGCCGCCGCCAGCCCGCAGATGGAGATCATGACCCCGCCGGGCATGGAGGAGCTGGCCGCCCAGTTGCAGGGCATGTTCCAGAATCTGGGCGGCCGCCGCACCCAGCGGCGCAAGCTGAAGATCAAGGAGGCGATGCAACAGCTGGCCGACGAGGAGGCGCTCAAATTGGTCAACGAGGAGGAGATCAAGCTGGAGGCCCTGCGCAACGTCGAGCAGAACGGCATCGTCTTCCTCGACGAGATCGACAAGATCGCCAGCCGGGCCGAGACCCACGGCACCGATGTCTCGCGCCAGGGCGTGCAGCGCGACCTGTTGCCCCTGGTCGAGGGGGCGACGGTGTCGACCAAGTACGGCATGGTCAAGACCGACCATATCCTGTTCATCGCCAGCGGCGCCTTCCACCTGGCCAAGCCCTCGGACCTGATCCCCGAGCTGCAGGGCCGCTTCCCGATCCGGGTGGAACTGCAAAGCCTGACGGTGACCGACTTCGAGCACATCCTGACCCGGACCGACGCCTGCCTGACCCGGCAGTACGCCGCCCTGCTGGCGACCGAGGGGGTGGAGCTGGAGTTCAGCCCGGACGCCATCCGCCGCCTGGCCGAGATCGCCTGGCAGGTGAACGAGCGCACCGAGAACATCGGCGCCCGCCGGCTGTACACCGTGGTCGAGCGCCTGCTGGACGACCTCTCGTTCGAGGCCGACCGCCGCGGCGGCGACAAGATCGTCATCGACGCCGCCTATGTCGACCAGCGGCTCAAGGGCCTGGCGGCGAGCGAGGACCTGGCCCGCTACGTGCTCTGAGCGAGCGGGGCGCCGGCACGGGCTATTCAGGCATTTTTATCCGGCGATAAATAAAGCCTGGGGGCGGGAAAACCCCGCTCCCGGTAAAGTAACGCCTTCGGCAGTTTTCGGAATCAGGAGATCGTCATGGCAACCAGAGAAACCCTCGAACCCCGCGTCGCGGCCTGCAAGAGCGCGGAAGACCTGTACACCCTCGCGCGCGAGGCCTTCGAAACCCCGGCCGACCCGGCCTATGCCAAGGAGCTGTTCTCCCGTCCCGAATTCACCGGCGATGCCGGGGCCAAGGCCTTTCTCGACGACACCGCCGGCAGCGCCATGTTCACCAAGGATTTCATTGCCCTGGCCATGGGCTACAAGGCCCTGGGCGACGGCGGCCAGGCCGAGGCCATGATGGGCCAGGGCCAGGACTTCGCCATGAGCGGCGAGGAGAAGGTGGCGGTCGGCGTCGGTCTGCTGCTGGTGACCGGCGATGCCGCCGGCGCGGTGAAGGCCCTGAGCGGCGCGCTGAAGGAGATCTCCTCGACCGACGAACTGTACGGCCTGGCCCAGATGGTGGCCGGCGAGCTGAAGGAGGCCGCCAGCGGCCTCTTGCAGGAGGTCTACGAGAAGATCAAGGCCAAGGCCGGCCGCGCCGGCGACTTCGCCCGTCTGGCCAAGAGCATCGCCCAGGACCTGGGCGACAAGGTCAAGGCCGTGGCGGTGATCAACGAGGGCGCAGCCAAGTACGGCAGCCCGTCCGATCTGATCTCGCTGTCCGGCGTCCTGAGCGAGATCGACGCCTCGGCCGCCGGCACGCTCTACGCCAAGGCCCTGGAGTCGGCCAAGGACTTCATCGCGGTGAAGCAGGTGCTGGCCGCGGCCAAGGACAACACCGAATTCACCAAGGCCGTGCTGGCCAAGGGCGCCGAGATCGCCACCGCCAGCCCCGAGCTGCTGGAGCTGGCCGCGGTCAGCGCCGCCATCGGCGACAAGGCCGGTGCGGTCGCCCTGCTCGGCCGCGCCGAGGAACTGGTCGCCAACCTGGACGACATGCGCAAGGTGGTCGAGGCCGCCGAGCAATACGTTGCCGACGATGCTGCCCGCGTGGCCGGTCTGAAGGAACGCCTGGCCAAGCGCGAGGCCAACCAGGCCAAGTACGTCGAGTTCCAGAACGAGGAGGCCAAGGTCACCACGGTCAAGCAGTTCATCGCGCTGGCCGACCGCGTGCTGGCCGAGCTGGAGGACAAGGCCTATGCCGGCAAGCTGCTGAGCAGCGCCGAGGCCATGTTGCGCGAGAGCGGCTTTCATTTCAGCCGGTTCAAGCCGCTGATCCTGGCGGTCGACCGGTTGGGTGACAAGGCCTGGCTGGGCAAGCTGCTGGACGAGAGCGTGGCCTCGGCCGCCGACTTCGTCTGGTTCCGCGAGGTGGTGCTCACCGCCGCGCGCGAGCTGAAGGATGCCGAGTTCGGCCGCACCAAGGCCAAGGAATACCTGACCGCGCGCGCCGCGCAGGCCAGCGACAACCCCTACGACTACACCAAGCTGGCCGAGACCGTGCGCGACGCCCTGAATGACGCCGCCTGGGCGACCCAACTCCTGGCCGAGGCGGCCAAGCGGGCCAAGGACCACTATGCCCTGGCCTACATCGGCAAGCTCTACCGCGATTTGGGCGATGCCGGCAACGCCAAGGCTCAGTTCGACAAGGCCGTGGCCGCCTGCGCCAGCGGTGAGGCCTGCGTGCAGCTGGCCCGCCGGCTGAAGGACGATGGCATGGCCAATGCCGAAATCGCCGGGCTGATGGAGGCTTGCGGCGCCAAGCTCGCCTCGGCCAACGACAAGCTGTGCTGGGCCGAGGGCGTGGCCGACTTGCTGCTGGACGCCGAATGGGCGGCCCGCGCCTATGCCGCCATCGCTGGTGCCTTCGCCGACGAGGTAGGCAAGAAGCGCTTCGAACGCAGCCGGCAGATGCGCTTGGGCTACCGCTATTTTGGCCCCGGCGTGCAGGCGCACTAGGAACATATTTCCTCTCGGAATAGGCTCCAAGGCCCCGCCAAAGCGAGCACCCGCCAGCATGGAAACGGCCTGGGCATGAGCCCGGGCCGTTTGTTTTTTGGCCGTCGGTCGGGGGTGCCGCCGTGCTAAACTCGTGGGCATTATTTTTACAACCTTGCCCCCGCGCTTTGACGGGCTAAGAGGATGGCGGAAGACAGCGATCTCGAAAAAACCGAGCCTGCGTCAGGCAGAAAGGTCGAGCAGGCACGCGAGCAGGGCAACGTTCCCCATTCGCGGGAACTGGGTACCTTCGCCATCCTGATGGGCAGCGCCGTCACCATCATGCTGATGGGTGACTACTTCTATCAGGGCCTGCGCAACATGGTGCTCAGCGTCTTCAGCTTCGACCGCGAGGCGGTGACCGACCCCGGCTTCATGGCCCACACCCTGTTCGAGGCGACGCGGGACACTCTGATCACCTTCGCCCCCCTGGCCCTGGTGCTGATCATCCTGGCGGTGGCGGCCAATCTCCTGATTTCCGGCTGGAACTTCAGCACCCAGGCGCTGGAGCCCAAGTTCGACCGGCTCGACCCGATCCAGGGCATCGGTCGGATGTTCTCGGTGCAGTCGCTGATCGAGCTGGTCAAGGCGGTACTCAAGAGCGCGGTGATCGGCGGCGTCGCCGGCTGGATGCTGTGGAACCAGCGTGACGATCTAGTCAACCTGGCGGCCGAACCGCTCAACGCCGGCATCGGCCACTTCGGCTGGATCACCCTGATGACCTTCCTCGCCGCGGCCGGTGCCTTCGCCCTGATCGCCATCATCGACGTGCCCTTCCAGCTCTGGCATTACTACTACAAGCTGCGCATGACCAAGCAGGAAGTGATCGAGGAGAACAAGCAGACCCAGGGCGACCCGCAGATCCGCAGCCGCATCCGCCGCCTGCAGCGCGAGATGGCGCGACGCCGCATGATGGCGGCGGTGCCCAAGGCCGAGGTGGTGGTGACCAACCCCTTGCACTTCGCCGTGGCCCTCAAATACGACGAGAAGCGGATGAGCGCACCGCAGGTGGTGGCCAAGGGCAGCCAATTGGTGGCGGCCCGGATCAAGGAGATCGCCCGCGAGCATGGCGTACCCATCGTCGAGGCGCCGCCGCTCGCCCGCGCCCTGCACCGCCATGTCGAGATCGGCGACACCATTCCCGGCACCCTGTTCACCGCGGTGGCCCAGGTGCTGGCCTATGTCTATCAGCTGAAACAGGCCAAGATCGCGCCGGCGCTGCCGGCCGACTGGCAGGTGCCGGCGGAGATGGATCCGGGGGTGCCCGCGTAAATGGCCACCGCGACGATGACGGGTTTGCAGTGGCAGCGCCTGGCGGCGCCGGTACTCGTGGTCATGATCCTGGCCATGATGATCCTGCCGCTGCCGCCGTTCCTGCTCGACATCCTGTTCACCTTCAACATCGCGCTGTCGATGATCGTGCTGCTGATCGCGCTCTATACCCTCAAGCCGCTGGAGTTCTCGATCTTCCCGACCGTGCTGTTGATGACCACCTTGTTGCGCTTGTCGCTCAACGTGGCCTCGACCCGGGTGGTGCTGATGGAGGGCCACACCGGCCCCGATGCGGCGGGCAAGGTGATCGAGGCGTTCGGCCACTTCCTGGTCGGCGGCAACTACACCGTGGGCATCGTGGTGTTCATCATCCTGGTGTTGATCAACTTCGTGGTCATCACCAAGGGCGCCGGCCGTATCGCCGAGGTGGCCGCCCGCTTCACCCTCGACGCCATGCCCGGCAAGCAGATGGCGATCGACGCCGACCTCAACGCCGGCCTGATCGGCGAGGACGAGGCGCGCCGGCGCCGGGCCGAGGTGTCGCAGGAGGCCGACTTCTACGGCTCGATGGACGGTGCCTCGAAGTTCGTCCGCGGCGACGCCGTCGCCGGCATCATCATCATGCTGATCAACATCGTCGGCGGCCTGCTAGTCGGTGTGATCCAGCACGACTTGAGCCTGGCCACCGCGGCCAACAACTACACCCTGCTGACCATCGGCGACGGGCTGGTCGCCCAGGTGCCGGCGCTGATCATTTCCACCGCGGCCGGTATCGTGGTCTCCCGCGTCTCGACCGAGCAGGACCTCAACCAGCAGATGCTGACCCAGCTGTTCGGCAAGCCGCAGGCGATCTTCCTGGCTGCCGGCATCCTGGCCCTGCTCGGCCTGATTCCGGGCATGCCCCACCTGGCCTTCCTGTTGATCGGCGGTCTGCTGGCGAGTGCCGGCTACATGATCGAGCAGCGCACCAAGGCCGAGGCGGCGGCGGCCCAAGCGGCGGTGGCCGAGGAGGCGCTGCAGCCCGAGGAACCGGTGGAGATCGGCTGGCACGATGTCCAGATCGTCGACCAGCTCGGCCTGGAGGTGGGCTATCGCCTGGTGCCCCTGGTCGACCGGGCGCAGGACGGCGAACTGCTGCGGCGCATCCGCGGCATCCGCAAGAAGATCGCCCAGGACCTGGGCTTTCTGGTGCCTTCGGTGCACATCCGCGACAACCTGCAGCTGAAGCCGAATTCCTACCGGATTCTGCTCAAGGGCGTGGTGGTGGGCGAGGGCGAGGCCATCGTCGGCAAGCAGCTGGCGATCAACCCGGGCCGCATCTTCGGCACCGTGCAGGGCCAGACTGCGGTCGATCCGGCCTACGGCCTGCCGGCGGTGTGGATCGAGACCAGCCAGCGCGACCAGGCCCTGAGCTACGGCTATACCGTGGTCGACCCGAGCACCGTGGTGGCCACCCATCTGTCCAAGGTGATCGGCGACCACGCGCCGGAGCTGCTGGGCCGCGAGGAGACCCAGCAGTTGCTCGACCACTTCGCCAGGCAGGCGCCCAAGCTGGTCGAGGACCTGACGCCGAAGATCCTGCCGATCGGCACGGTGCAGAAGGTGCTGCAGAACCTCCTGGAAGAGGGGGTGCACATCCGCGACCTGCGCACCATCCTGGAAACCCTGGCCGAACATGGCGGCCGCACCCAGGATGCCGACGAACTGACTTCGGCGGTTCGCACGGCGCTGGGCCGTGCTATCATCCACGACATCTATGGAGCCGCCCAGGAACTGCAAGTGATTGCACTGGAGCCAGGTCTGGAACAGATCCTGATGCAGGCCGTGTCCTCGCGGGGCGAGGCCGGCGCCGGACTGGAACCCGGACTCGCCGAGACAATGGTCAAGGACACCCAGCGTGCCGTCCAGCGTCAGACGGAGGGAGACCTGCCCGCCGTGCTCCTGGTCCCGCCGATGTTGCGCTCCATGCTCGCCCGCTTCCTGCGCCGGGCCGCCCCCGACCTCAAGGTCATCTCCCACGCCGAAGTGCCCGACGGCAAGTCGATCCGGGTCACCGCCATGATCGGTAGCGGCGCATGATCAAAAAATTCTACGCCGGCACCACCCGCGACGCCCTGCGCCAGGTGCGCGACGCCCTCGGCGCCAACGCCATCATCCTGTCCAATCGCCGGATCGAGGGCGGGGTGGAGATCATCGCGGTGGCCGACCTCGATGTCGCCGCCCTGGCCGAACGCGCCGAACCCGTAGTCTCGGCCCGTCCGGCCCGGCCCGCGGCCGAGCCGCCCCAAGCCAAGGCCCAGCCCAAGGCCCAGCCCAAGCCGATGTTCGACGAGGTGGCGATCACCACCCTGACCGAATACCTGGCCCAGCGCGAGGCGAGCCAGCCCCAGGCCAAGGCCGAAGCCGTGGCGCCTGCCCCGGCCCATGAGCCGGCGCCGCCCGCGCCGGTGCAGGCCGAGGCACCGGCCCCGAGCCAGGCCGCCCCGGCCGAGGTGCCGCCGGTGATGCAGGAGCTGGCCCGCGAGGTGCGCCTGTTGCGCAGCATGGTCGAGGGCCAGCTGGCCGGCTTCGCCTGGTCCGACCTCAACCGCAAGGAGCCGCTGCGGGCCGAGCTGATGAAGCTCTTGATCGGTGCCGGTTTCGGCACGGCGCTGTGCAACCATCTGCTCGAACAGCTGCCGGAAGGCTACGGCCTTAGCCAGGCCGAGAAGTGGCTGAAGGCCACGCTCATGCACAACATCAAGATCGCCCAGGGCGAGCAGGACATCGTCACCCGTGGCGGCATCTACGCCCTGGTCGGTCCGACCGGGGTGGGCAAGACCACCACCGTGGCCAAGCTGGCGGCGCGCGCCGTGCTCCGCTACGGCGCCGACCAGGTCGCCCTGATCACCACCGACACCTACCGGATCGGCGCCCAGGACCAGCTGCGCATCTACGGCCGCATCCTCGGCACCCCGGTCTATGCCGTGCGCGACGCCAGGGAGCTGGACCTCACCCTGAACGACCTGGCCGGCAAGAAGCTGGTGCTGATCGACACCGTCGGCATGGGCCAGCGCGACAAGCGGGTGGCCGAGCAGATCGATTTCCTCTCCGGCCAGGGGCGTCGCGTGCGGCGCCTCCTGCTCTTGAGCGCGCCGGCCCAGGGCATGACCCTGGAAGAGGTGGTGCGCGCCTACAGCGGCGAGGGCCTGGAAGGGGTGATCCTGACCAAGATCGACGAGGCCCTGACCTACGGGCCGGTGCTCGACGTGGTGCTGCGCCATCAACTGCTGGTGCATTACGTCACCAACGGCCAGCGGGTGCCGGAAGACCTGCACCTGGCCAATCTGCTCTATCTGGTCGACCGCGCCTTCAAGCTGCAGCAGGCCGATTCGCCCTTCACCGTCGATGAATCCGACATCCCGGTGCTGGTCGCCGCCGAACGCGCGGTCTCGACCATCGACCCCAACAACCAAGCCCAGGGGGCGCTAGGTGCCGTCAGCTGAGACGCTAGACCAGGCGACCGGCCTGCGCCGCCTGCTCGGCCGCCAGGCGCCGTTCCATGCCTGCGCCGTGTTCGGCCCCGACCCCGCCCTGCAGGCCATGGCGCTGGCCAGCCTGGCCTATGCCCTGGCTCGGCGCGGCGAATCGGTGGTGGTGCTGGACGAGGCGGAATCACCGCACAACGTGGCCACCCAGTACGGCCTGGCCCCGCGCCACCGCCTGGCCGATGTCCTGCGCGGCCGTACGGCGCTGGACAAGGCCGTGGTCGAGGCGCCGGGCGATGTCCGCCTGATCCTGACCGGTCCGCTCGCCGCCGAATTCAGCCAGATGTCGGATGCGGCCTGGGATCGCCGGCTGGACAGCCTGATCGAGATCATCGGCAACCACGGCTGGCTGCTGGTCAACACCCGGCCCGGCGCGGCGGCCTCGCCCCTGGCGGCGGCCTGCAGCGACCGCCTGCTGGTGCTGCCGGACCGCAAGTCGGTGCTGACCGAAGCCTATGCCCTGCTCAAGGCCGCGCATCAGGACCGGCCCGACGGCCGCTGGCGGGTGCTGGTGATGAACCGCCAGGGTCCGGGCGAGAGCGATGCCCTGTTCGCCAACCTCAGTGGCACCGCCCAGCGCTTTCTCGGCATGCGCCTGGAGTGGTTCGGCTCGGTGCCCCAAGATGAAAAGCTGGCCCAGTCGGTGCGCCTGATGCGGCCCCTGCTCGAGGTGGCGCCGGAGTGCCCGGGCTCGCTGGCGTTCAAGGCCTTGGCCGAGACGGCCGGCAGCTGGGGCGATGTCGATGGCATGGATGCCCAGGCCTTCTGGCAACGGGCCTACTTGTTGGGACGGGTCGCCGGTGAGGCGGCCGCAATGGGTTTGCACGATGCCAGGCTCGACAGGCAGTACGGATAAGGACGCGCTGGTCCGTCAGTACGCGCCGCTGGTCAAACGCATTGCCTATCACCTGATGGCGCGGCTGCCGGCCTCGGTCGAGGTCGACGACCTGATCCAGGCCGGCCTGATCGGCCTGCTCAACGCGGTCGACCGCTACGACGACAGCCAGGGCGCCAACTTCGAGACCTATGCCAGCCAGCGCATCCGCGGCGCCATGCTGGACGAGCTGCGCGAGGCCGACTGGGTCTCCCGCGGGGTGCGCAAGAGCGCGCGCCAGATCGAGGTCGCCATCCATGCGTTGCAGCAGCGTCTCGGTCGGCAACCGACCGAGCAGGAAATCGCCGACGAACTGCAGCTCGACATCAAAACCTATTATGATCTCCTCAACGACGCCCGCGGCGCCCAGCTGGTCTACTACGAGGACCTGCACGAGCTCGAGAGCGAGGAGTTCTTCGGCCGCTTCGCCGACGAGGGGGCGCTCGCGCCGTTCGACCTGCTGGCCGGCGAGCGTTTCCGCCTGGCCTTGGTCGAGGCGATCGGGGTGCTGCCGGAACGGGAGAAGCTGTTGATGGCGATGTATTACGACCAGGAGCTGAACTTCAAGGAAATCGGCGCGGTGATGGGCGTATCCGAATCCCGGGTCTGCCAGTTGCACACCCAGGCCGTATCACGTCTGCGCAGTTGCCTGAAGGACTGGGCCCAGTCATCGGAGTGATGTGACATGGATTTGATTAGCGTACTCGGTCTGTCGATCGGCCTGATCGCCATCCTCGGCGGCCAGGCTCTGGAAGGCGGCCATGTCGGTTCGCTGCTGCAGCTCACGGCCTTCCTCATCGTGATCGGTGGTACCTTGGGCGCGGTCATGCTGCAAAGCACCATGCGGGTCTTCCTCGAAGGGGTCGGCATGCTGAAGTGGGTGTTCGTGCCGCCCAAGCACGCGCCGGAGGCGGTGCTGCAGATGCTGCTGCAATGGAGCCAGACCGCCCGCCGCGGCGGCCTGCTGGCCCTGGAGCCTTTCATCGACGAACAGCAGGAGCTGTTCTACCGGCGCGGCCTGCAGATGCTGGTCGACGGTGCCGAGCCCGATGTGCTGCGCGATACCCTGGAGCTGGAGCTCTCCGCCTTCGAGCACCACCATCAGGAAGCGGCCAAGACATGGATGGCCGCCGGCGGTTATGCCCCGACCATCGGCATCCTCGGTGCGGTGATGGGCCTGATCCACGTGATGGAAAACCTGTCCGACCCGTCCAAGCTGGGCTCGGGCATCGCCGTCGCCTTCGTCGCCACCATCTACGGCGTCGGCGGCGCCAACCTGATCTTCATCCCCATCGCCAACAAGCTCAAGCACCACGTTAGCAGGAAGGTCGCCGAGCGCGAGCTGTTCATCGAAGGCCTGATCTGTATCGCGAATGGTGAGAATCCCCGCATCATCGAAGCGAAGATGCAGGGGTATCTGGTGTAACCATGTGCGGCATGTTGAGCCAAAGTATTGCGGGGTTTCCGGCGTAGGTTCTTGTACCCTTAAGGGTGAACTTGCCGCAGGCAAGTTAAGCGCGCAGCGCGGCCGAAGCCAAAACCCGCGACTCACTGCCGCCGTAAGCTTCCAGAAGGAAGATTGAAATGGCCAGAAAAAAACCGCACGAAGAACACGAGAACCACGAACGCTGGCTGGTCTCTTACGCCGACTTCATCACCCTGCTGTTCGCCTTCTTCGTGGTGATGTATGCCATCTCCTCGCTGAACGAAGGCAAGTATCGGGTGATGGCCGATTCCATCGTCAAGGCCTTCCGCGAGCAGGAGCAGACCGACCAGATGATCCGCATGGGCTCGAAGTATCCCCAGCTGCTGCCGGGCAAGGGCCAGCCGATCGGCGAGGGCCTGCCCAAGCGGGCCACAGAAGACCCGAAGAAGGCCGCCGAGCGGGAGCGGATGAAGCAGATCGCCACCAATGTCATGGAAGCGATGGCCCCCCTGGTGCGCAGCGGCCAGGTCAAGGTCAGCCAGTCGAGCAAGGGCATCAGCCTGGAGATCAATGCCAGCGTGCTGTTTTCCAGCGGCGATGCCCGCCTGCAGCCGGGTTCCTTGCAATCGTTGTCGGCGGTAGCCAAGGAGCTGGCCAAGATCGACAACCCGATTCAGGTCGAAGGTCACACCGACAACATTCCGATCAAGAGCGAGTTCTTCCCGTCCAATTGGGAGCTGTCCAGCGCCCGCGCCGGCAGCGTGGTGCGGCTGTTCGTCGAGCAGGGCGTGGCCCCGGCCCGACTGGAGGCGATCGGCTTTGCCGACAACAAACCGCTCGACACCAACGTGACGCCCGAGGGCCGGGCGCGCAACCGTCGGGTGAACGTGATGATCCTGGACGCCACCGGTAGCGACGCCAAGGAAATCCACAAGATCGAGGTGCAGAACTAAGGCAGCGCCGCTGCCGCTCAGCCCTCGAGCCGGAATACTTCGGAGCCGTTGGCAGCCTCCGTCAATTGAGTTGGCGTCACCGTCTGTTCGCCAGCGGCGGACTTCAACTTAAGCGGCAGGCCGGCCCGGCCGATGCCCTTGGCCAGCACCAGATGGGCTGGCCGGTTGCCGGCGGCCTGCAACAACAGGCCGCACTGGGCAGGCCCCGTTTCCTGATCCGATAGCTGCACTGCTTGGGCTTGGCCGCCGAGCAGTTGCAGGCCGAACAGCAATTCATCCTCGCGCGACTGCTTGAACCAGCGGACCAGGCCGGTTTGCCATGGGCCGCCCGGCTGCTGGCGCAGGCCGACGACCTCGCCGACGCCGATGTGGTCCGGCAAAGGGCCGAGGCATTTGAGGGCGAGGCCGCCGGCGCTGTCGTTCAGGGTGCTGCCATGAAAGACCGTGCCATTGCCGGTTTGGCCGACGAGCTGGCACAGGCCATGCAGACCCAGGCCGATTTCGTAGCGCGATTCCTGCTGCGGCTTGCGCCGTTGCACCAGTCGATGCTTCGAAGCTCCCCAGCGCAGCTTCAGCTTGTTGAGCAGGGCCAGATAGATCGGCCACTCCGGCTCGGCCGGCAATGGCATGCCGGCTGTGGTGCGGCGGTTCTTGATGGCGTTGCCGAGCAGGGCCAGTTGCCGCGCCGCGGCGGAGGTATCGAACAGCAGGCCGACCGCTGTTGCAGTTTCGGTGCGGGCCAAGGCTTGTGGTGGCTCGTCGGCTAGGGGGTCGACATGGAAGGGGGCCATGGCCGTTTTGCCCTTGCCGGCCGGTGCCAGTCTGGTCGCGGGGGCGATGGCTTCGGCGAGGGCGCGGGCCCATTCGAGCTCCCTGGCGGTGAATTGGTAGGGATCTGCCATGGCCAGCAGCAGCAGTGATTTGTAATGTTCCACCATGCGGGCCCAAGCCGGCTTGGCCGAGGGTTCCGTCATGCCTTGCTGCGCGGCACACCAGTAGCTTTGGTGCAGTTCATGCCAGAGGCCGGCCGGGGCCGGGGTGTGGCTGCGATAGGCGATCGACAGTTGCCGGCCCAGGGTCTCGACCAGATCGGTCAGGCGTGGGGCGGCCTGGGCGAGATCGTGCTGGTGCAGGCTGCCGAGGACCAGCAGCTTCTGGCTGTTGGCCAGTTCGCCCAGCAGGGCCTGGCTGAGATTCAGCCAGCGGTAGGGCTTGGCTGGCCAGGGGGGCGAGTGGGCAGCAAGTTCACCCTCCAGACGTTCGATCAGGTGCCAGGCACTGGTCTTGAGCAGACCGGCCAATTGGCTGCGGTGCTGGGCCGGCAGGTCGATGCGGCTGAAGGCATTGAGGAAGCGACTGAGTTTTTCCGCGGCCTGATCGGCGGCGGCAAGCGGCAGTTTGGCCAGCCAGGCCCCAACTTGATCGGGGCTGAAGTCCGGATTTATAGTGCCCGCCGTCCTGTGCCTGGGCGGCAGGTGATAGTGGGGCAACATTCTTCTGCTTCTCCCTACCCGTTGCCGCATTCTATCGGATTTTCCGCCGCCGAGGCCGTGGCGGCGCCGTTTGCCAGGTGACGACCGCGGCTGCGTTGCCTGGCCAGGAACCGCGAACGGCGGGCCAGGTCAGATTGAAAAAGTTTTGGGGATTACGTCATGTTGAAACGCTGGATTGTGCGGGCTCTGTTCTCGGTCTTGATGGTGGCTGTTCCGGTCGCCTCCGCGCTGGCCTTCACCGTCACCGACAGTGCCGGCAAGGTGCATCGCCTGGCCGATTACAAGGGCAAGTGGGTGCTGGTCAACTTCTGGGCGACCTGGTGTCCGCCCTGCCTGGAGGAAATCCCCGATCTCATCGCCTTGCACGAAAACAAGAAGAACAAACTCGTGGTCATCGGCGTGGCCATGGACTACCGCGACCCCAAAGCCGTCTTGCAGTTCGCCGATCAGCAGATGATCAGCTATCCGGTCGTGCTGGGCGATTACAGGATGGCGGCGCAGATCGGCCCGGTGCGTGGCCTGCCCACCAGCTACCTGTACAATCCTCAGGGCAAGGTCGTCGCCTACACCGTGGGTGCCCTGAGTCGGGCGGCGGTCGAGGATTACATCACCAAGAAAAAATGATGCGGAAGGAGAAATCCATGCGTTGGCTGCTATTGGTTCTTGCCTTGTTTGCGCTGCCCGCCATGGCCGAAGTGCGCGATCCGGCCTCGCACTTCTTCATGCCGAAGCTGGGCGACTTCAAGGGCGACCTGGACGCGGCCAGGCAGGAAGGCAAGGTCGGCATCCTGCTCATGTTCGAGCTGGACGACTGTCCCTACTGCCACCGGATGAAGGCGACCATCCTCAACCAATCCGAGGTGCAGGACTGGTTCCGCCAGCACTTCCTCATCTATACCGTCGATGCCAAGGGCGACACCGCCATGACCGACTTCAACGGCAAGGACACCACGGAGAAGGCCTTTGCTTTGGAACAGCGGGTGCGGGCGACGCCGGTGTTCCAGTTCTACGATCTCACCGGCAAGCCGACCGCCCGCTTCACCGGCGCCACCCAGAGCAAGGAGGAGTTCCTGCTGCTTGGCCGCTACGTGGTCGAGGGCGCCTACAAGACCATGCCGTTCAACGTCTACAAGCGGCAGGCCGGCAAGTGATGCGCTGCTGGCCGGCGCTGCTGGCATTGGTCATTGCGCTGCCGGTCCAGGCCGCCGGCAAGCCGCTCAGCCTCGACGAGGTGCTGGCCGTCGCCGACGCCGCCCACCCCGATCTCGATGTCGCCACGGCCCAGCGCGAGCTGGCCGAGGCCGAGCAGGCCCTGACCGAGAGCCTGAACGATGCCCGCGTCAATCTGGAGGGTACCCTGCGCACCGGGCGCAACCCGGTGCTGCGCGATCGTTTCGAATCCGACAACAGCGTGCGCCTGAACCTGCGCAAGACCCTGATCGACGGCGGTCGCAACGAGGCGGCGATCTCGGCGGCGCGGCTGGAGACCCAGGCGCGTAGTCTGCAATGGCTGGATGCCAAGGCCCAGCGCCGCATCGCCCTGATGAGCCGCTTCTTCGACGTCCTCTTGGCCGATCTGCGCTACACGGCGGACAACGAATTCATGACCGTGGCCTATCTGCGCTGGGACGACGACAAGCAGCGCCAGGAGTTGGGCCTGCGTTCGGCGGCCGAGGTCGCCGCCCTGGAGGCGACCTTCCAGGACGCGCGCATCATGCGCAACGAGGCCGAGCGCAAGATGCGGGAGAAACGCCTGGCCCTCGCCGCGGCGATGAACCGCATCAACGAGCTGCCCAGCGAGCTGGACGATCCAAGGTTGTCCAGCAACGAGCGCCCGCTGCCCGAGTTCGATGTCCTGCTGGCGCGGACCCTGGCCGAGAACCCGCGGCTCGTCGCCCAGAAACAATTGCTCGATGCCGCGCAGAACCGCCTGGCCTCGATCCGCGCCGAGAACCGGCCGAGCCTGGAGTTCGAGGCCGAGGCGGCGACCTGGAGCCGCGACGCCGCCACCCGCGACGAACTGCGCGCCGGGGTCAACCTGGTCTGGCCGTTCTACCAGGGCAAGCGGGTGGATGCCCGCATCGCCAAGGAGCAGGCCCAGTTCCATCTCCTGCAGGCGCAATACGAGGGCATGAAGCTCGACCTGCAGCAGGCCCTGTATGCGGCCTGGCAGGAGATCCAGCAATTGCGCGAGACCGAGCGCAACGCGGCGGCGGTCAACGCCGCCTATCGCGATGTGGCCCTGGAGCAGGCCCGTGCCGTCTATGAACTGGAATTGCAGACCAAGCTGGGCACCGCCATGGCCGAGACCCAGGCCGCCCTCTGGCGCAGCCGTGCCGTTGAATACCGCTTGGCCTTGGCCTGGGCGAAACTGGAGGCGCTGGTCGGCGGCCCGATCGATGCCCGCATGGAGAAAGGCAAATGAAAAAACGCATCGCTTTGCTCTGGCTGATGTCGAGCGCCGCCTGGGCGGCGGATTACCCCGCCGTGCTGCACTGGTCGCAACTGTCCGGCATGTCGGCCGCCGCGCCTGGCGTGGTGGAGCGCGTGCCGGTGCAGGCGGGGCAGGCCGTGCGCCAGGGTGAATTGCTGTTGGTGCTGGAACCGGCGCGCTATCAGGCCCAGGTCATGGCGGCGCGGGCCGAGCTTGAACGTCTGCAGGCGGAAGAGGCCGAGGCCAAGCGCAACCTCGATCGCCAGCAGGAACTCTATGCCCGCACGGTCACCGCGACCACCGAACTCGATGCAGCCAAACTCAACCTGGCCCAGGCCAAGGCGGCGGTCCAGACCGGCCAGGCCCGGCTGGAACTGGCGCGCCGGCAATTGGCCGAGACGGAATTGCGCGCCCCCTTCCCGGCACTGGTGGTCGACCGTCCGGCCGAGCCGGGCATGGTGGTGGCCGAATGCCAGCCGGTAGTGCTGGTCACCATTGCCCGCAGCGATGAGATTCTGGCGCGGGCCAGCCTGACGCCGGGCCAGGCGGCAGGCGTGAATGTGGGTGCAGCGGCGACGGTACAAATCGGTGACAAGGCGTACGCCGGCAAGGTGAAATCGCTTCGCTTTGTGCTTGGGGATAAACCGGCCTATTGGTTGGAGGTGGCAATTCCCCGTTCGGCGCGGTGGATGGCCGGCCAAGCGGCGACGATCAAACTGCCCTGAGCCGTTTTCAAGCAACAAAAAGGCCGCATCTGCGGCCTTTTTGTTGGGTGCTTTGGGTCAGGCGGCCTTGGCGTACTTCGCCTTCGCTGCCTGGGCCTCCTTCGCTTCTTCTGGGCTGTAGGCCTTGCCCGACCAGAGCATCGAGTAGGCAATCTCTTCGTTGCCGTTTTGGCTCCGGCCGCTTCGCTTAACGTTCGCTACGCTCACGTTAGCCTTCACCGAAACGGCAACGATCAGGCGGCCTTGGCGTATTTCTCCTTGGCGGCGCGAGCTTCCTTCGCCTCCTCAGGGCTGTAGGCCTTGCCCGACCACAGCATGGTGTAGGCAATCTCTTCGTTGCCGTTTTCGCACAGTTCCAGCACTTTCTTGAACAGGGGTTGGAAGGTCTCGGAACGGTGCGAGGCCTCGTGCTGCTCGAACGACTGCCAGAAGGTCACGATCAGCGCTTCCTTGCCCTTCATCGGGCTTTCCACCGCCTGGCCGATGGTGGAGCCTTCGTTGGAGACGGCGCCGCTGTTCAGGCAAACGAAGCCGCCGACGAAGCCGGTCTCGGAGTGGTAGGTCTTGACGTTCTCGCACAGGGTGGCGACGCGCTCTTCCAGATCTTCCACGCTGTATTCGGGACGCAGGATGACGCGGTTGATGGTGACGACGCCGTCGGAATTGAAGCCGTTGATCAGGGCCATGATGATCTCCTTAAGTAAATAAGCAACTACTAATGAATCAAACTCGAATAAAGCGCGATTCACGCGCATGCCATTACCTTATTAATTTACTCTGGTAATGTCAACAACATTTATGGCGCTATACGTGCTCTTTATTGCATAAGTATTTCACTGTATTTGAAAGGGTTTTTTGATACGAAAGGATGGAATCCGGGCGCTGACTTGCGGCAAAAGAACGATCGTTCTATCCTGCGATTTTGGAACGAACGTTCGAATTGCCATGCCCCTGCGCAACCTCCTGCTCGACTTCAATTCCTATTTCGCCTCGGTCGAACAGCAACTGCGGCCGGAACTGCGCGGCAAGCCGGTGGGCATCCTGCCGGTGATGGCCGAGACCACCTGCTGCATCGCGGCGAGCTATGAGGCCAAGCGGTTCGGGGTGAAGACCGGCACCAGCGTCATCGACGCGCGCAGGCTGTGCCCGGACATGGTCTTCGTCCAGGCCCGGCCGCGGGTCTATGTCGAGATGCATCACCGCCTGATCGATGTGGTCGACAGCGTCATCGCCATCGCCGAGGTGCTGTCCATCGACGAGGTGATGTGCGACCTCACCGGCAGCTGGCAACAGGAGGCCGTGGTGCGTGAGTTGGCGCGCGAGGTGAAGGCGAAGATTCGCGAGGAGGTGGGCGAGTGTTTGACTTGCTCCATCGGCATCGGCCCCAACCGCTTCCTGGCCAAGACCGCCTCCAACATGCAGAAACCGGACGGCCTCACCGTGCTGCACGAAGACGATCTGCCGCATGCCTTGTACCACTTGAAGCTGAATGATCTCAACGGCATCGGCCGGGCCATGCTCGCGCGGCTGGAGCGCCATGGCATCAAGAACGTCGAGGCGCTGTGCCGCGCCAGTCGCGAAGAACTGCGCCGGGTCTGGGGCGGGGTGGAGGGCGAGCGCATGTACGACCGGCTGCGCGGGGTCGACGTGCCGGTGCCAACCACGCAGCGCTCCAGCCTGGGCCACTCGCACGTCCTGCCGCCGCATCTGCGCACCGACACCGGCGCCTTCTCGGTGCTGTCCAAACTCACGCAAAAGGCCGCTGCCAGATTACGTGCCTCCGGTTTTCAGGCCGCACGCCTGAGCATCCGGATCGACTATCGCAATCACCTACCTTGGCAGCACGAGGCGCGTTTCCAGCCCATGCAGGACACCTTGCCCTTCCTGCGCGTGCTCTCCGCCCTCTGGTCGGAGCGGCCCAGGCGGCGCGAGCCGATCAAGGTCAGCATCACGCTCCTGGATTTGAGCGAGGAGGAACAGATGACCTTGTCGCTGTTCCCCGACGGCACGCGCACGCCGGGTCTGGACCATGCCCTCGATCAACTCAAGGCCAAATACGGCAACGATGCGGTTTATTTCGGCGGCGCCTTCATGGCCACCGAAGAGGCGCCCATGCGCATCTCCTTCACTCATGTGCCGGACGTGCGGCTGGAGGGGGATGCGAAAGAGGTGGGGACGGACTGGTTGCAGGCTGTGTAAGGGCCTGCATGGAATGCCTGGCTGCATGACAGCAAGGCCAGGTTGTAGTTCCGACATCACATCGGCTGCGCCGATATGAGTCTTCACTGTAATTTGGCGCTTCAGAGAAGCGCCAAATTATCTCGATGGATCAGTTCTGGCTCGTCGATGTAGCCGAGTGCGGCCTCGATCTCCGAGGTGGCTTTGCGTTGGATCTTGCGCGCCTCGTCCGCCGAGTAGTTGACCAGGCCGCGCGCGAGATCGCGGCCGTCGGGTCCCAGGCAGGCGACGACCTCGCCACGCTGGAAGTCGCCGATGACCTCGGTCACACCGATGGGCAAGAGGCTCTTGCCCTGCTCGGTCAGCGCCCGGGCGGCGCCTGCGTCGAGCTTGAGCTTGCCGCGCACCTGCAGGTGGTCGGCCAGCCACTGCCGGCGTGCGGCGATCGGCTCGTTGATGGCGGTGAACTGGGTGCCGATGCGCTCACCCTGGGCCAGGCGGATCAGCACGTCGGCCTCGCGGCCGCTGGCGATGACGGTGTGGGCACCGCTGCGGGCGGCACGCTTGGCGGCCAGCACCTTGGTCAGCATGCCGCCGCGGCCGATGCTGCTGCCGGCGCCGCCGGCCATGGCCTCGAGCGCGGCGTCGCCCGCGGTGACCTCGGCCAGCAATTTTGCATTCGGGTCCTTGCGTGGATCGGCGGTGTACAGGCCGCTCTGGTCGGTGAGGATGATCAGGGCGTCGGCTTCGATCAGGTTGGCGACCAGGGCGCCGAGGGTGTCGTTGTCGCCGAACTTGATCTCCTCGGTCACCACGGTGTCGTTCTCGTTGATGATGGGGATGACCTTGAGTTCGAGCAGGGTGCGCAGGGTGGAACGGGCGTTGAGGTAACGCTCGCGGTCGGCGAGATCAGCATGGGTGAGCAGGATCTGCGCCGTGCGCAACTGATGGCCGCGGAAGCTGCGCTCGTAGGCTTCGATCAGGCCCATCTGGCCCACGGCGGCGGCGGCCTGCAATTCGTGCATGGCATGGGGCCGTTTACTCCAGCCCAGGCGCTGCATGCCCTCGGCGATGGCGCCGCTGGAGACCAGCACCACTTCCTTGCCCAGTTCGACCAGGCGGGCGATCTGGGCCGACCACAGGGCGAGGCGCTCGTGGTCGAGGCCGCGGCCGTCGTCGGTGACCAGGCTGCTGCCGACCTTGACCACCAGGCGCTTGGAGCTGGCGATGATGGAGGCGGTCATGCACCAGCCTCCGGTTCGGGCGCCGCGGGTTTTTCAGCTGCCGCCTTGGCTGTTTCGGCTTCCTGGGCACGGGTCTGTTCGATGTGATCCATGATGGCGTAGATCAAGGGCTGGCAGCCTTCGCCGCTGATCGCCGAGATGGCGAACACGGGGCCCTGCCAGCCATAGTCCTGGATGAAGGCCTGGATTTTAGCCTGACGTTCCGCATCCGGGATGAGGTCGGTCTTGTTCAGCACCAGCCAGCGGGGCTTGGCGTAGAGCTCGGCGTCGTACTTGCGCAACTCCTCGACGATGGCGCGCGCCTCGTGCACCGGATCGGTCTCGGGGTCGAAGGGGGCGAGATCGACGATGTGCAAAAGCAGCCGGGTGCGGGCCAAGTGGCGCAGGAACTGGTGGCCCAGGCCGGCGCCCTCGGCCGCGCCCTCGATCAGGCCGGGGATGTCGGCGATGACGAAGCTGCGGTTGGCATCCACCCGGACCACGCCCAGATTGGGGTGCAGGGTGGTGAAGGGGTAGTCGGCGACCTTGGGCTTTGCCGCTGAAACAGAGCGGATGAAGGTGGATTTGCCGGCATTGGGCATGCCGAGCAGGCCGACGTCGGCCAGCACCTTCAACTCCAGGCGCAGGCGCTTCTCCTCGCCTTCCTCGCCATAGGTGAACTGGCGCGGTGCCCGGTTGGTGCTGGACTTGAAGTGCAGGTTGCCCAGGCCGCCCTTGCCCCCCTTGGCCAGGAGAGCCTGTTGGCCGTCGCGGGCAAGGTCGGCGATGACCTCGCCGGTGTCCTCGTCATGGAACAGGGTGCCGACCGGCACGCGCAGGATCAGGTCGTCGCCGCCCTTGCCATAGCAGTCGGAGCCGCGGCCGTTTTCGCCGTTCTGGGCGCGGTATTTGCGGGTGTAGCGGAACTCGACCAGGGTGTTGAGGTTGCGGTCGGCCACGGCGTAGATGCTGCCGCCCTTGCCGCCGTCGCCGCCGTCGGGTCCGCCCTTGGGCACGAACTTCTCACGCCGCATCGAGGCCGAGCCGTTGCCGCCCTTGCCGGCAATGACTTCGATCGTGGCTTCGTCGATAAATTTCATGGCGTGCGCCCCACAAACAAAAAGGCCCTATCCGAGGATAGGGCCCTTGCGGATAAACGGGTCTGGCTTCAGGCCTGAACCGGGATGACGTTTACGGTCCGACGCTTCTGCGGGCCCTTGGTGGTGTATTCCACCACGCCGTCCACCAGGGCGAACAGGGTGAAATCCTTGCCCAGACCGACATTGGTGCCGGGGTGGAACTGGGTGCCGCGCTGACGCACCAGGATGTTGCCCGCGGGCACGAACTGGCCGCCGTAGCGCTTGACGCCCAGCATCTTCGGGTTAGAGTCGCGGCCGTTACGGGAGCTGCCGCCTGCCTTTTTGTGTGCCATGGTTTAACTCCTGATTAAGCGGAAATGCCTTCGATGCGCAGTTCCGTGTAGTTCTGGCGATGCCCCTGGGTCTTGCGATAGTGCTTGCGCCGACGCATCTTGAAGATCATCACCTTGTCGCCACGGCCGTGGGAGACCACGGTGGCCTTGACGCTGGCGCCGGCCACGAAGGGCGCGCCGATCTTGACGTTGTCGCCGTCGGCGACCATCAGGACGTCCTTGATCTCGACCGCGCCGCCGACTTCGACGGGCAGGCTCTCAACTTTCAGTTTGCCGCCGGCAGAGACTTTGTACTGCTTGCCGCCGGTTTTGATAACCGCATACATGGTGGGCTCCAACGCTCGGGTTGTTGCAGGAAACGGCGGATTATAGTCATGCCGGCCGGACAATGCAATTCCCTTTGCCCGCCCCCTTTGTCAGGTCTGGGGGCAGCCGGTATAGTCGCCGGCCCCAGCCCAGAGCCAGCCCAGTCCGCCATGGAAACCGCCACCCTGAACCGCCGCCTGCTCGGCATGCTCTACGAGACCCTGATCCTGCTGGCGCTCTGGATCGTGGCCGGCTTTCCCTTCGTCGGCCTGACCCATGGCCTGGACCCAGCCTGGGTGACGCCCCTGTTCCGGCTTTATCTATTGCTGGTCACCGGCCTCTATTTCACCTGGTTCTGGTGCCATGGCGGACAGACCCTGCCGATGAAGACCTGGCGCATCCGGCTGGTCAGTGCCGACGGCGGGCCGGTGACGCGCCGGCAGGCCTGGCTGCGCTATGGCGCTGCCCTGCTCGGCATCCCCTTCCTTGGCGTCGGTTTGTGGTGGGCCTGGTTCGATGCCGACCGCCAGTTCCTGCACGACCGCCTGGCCGGAACCCGCCTGGTCAAGCTCGACTGATCAGCGCCGTTCGACCAGCCACAGGCTGGCGGCAGCCAGGCTGGAGAAGACCAGGATCGGCAGGCCGGCGCTGAGGCTGGGCGGCCAGTCGTTGAGCAGGCCCAGGTGGGCGGCCAGCCGGTTGACCAGATAGAAGGCCAGGCCGATCAGGACACCGATCATGACTCGGCCGCTCACGCCAGTGGCCCGGGGCTGCAGATAGACGAAAGGCAGCGCGAGCAGCAGCATGACCGGCGCGGCCAGGGGGTAGACCAGCTTGGCCCAGAGCGCGATCTCGTAGCGCGTGGTCTTCTGCCGGTTTTCCTTCAGGTGCCCGATGTAGCTGTAGAGGGCATGCAGGGCCATGCGGTCAGGGGTCACCATCAGCACCGACAGCAGTTCCGGTGTGATGCTCGACTGCCAGCGCAGGCTGGGCACCAGTTCGGTCCGGGCGCCGGACTCGTCCAGCCGGGTGGTCTGCACATTTTTCAGCTGCCAATGCCCGTCCTCCATCCAGATGCCGCTTTCCGCGGCCTGGATCGCCTTGAGTTGGAAGCGCTCGTCGAACTGGTAGATCCGGATGTTGACCAGGGTACTGTCCGGCAGCATCTCCTGGGCATTGATGAAGTTCTGGCCGTCCTTGGCCCACAGGCCGCTCTTGAATTCCTGGGCCACCACCCGGCTGGTGGTGCGCAGCTTGATCTGCTGGGCGGCCTGCTCGGCCACCGGGGTGACCAGCTCGCCGACGATCAGGATGGCCAGGGCGAGCGAGCCGCCCAGGCCCAGCATCAGCTTGATCAATTGCCAGGGCGGCAGGCCCGAGGCCCGCATCACATTGAACTCGGAATTGACCGCCAGCCGGGCCAGGGCGAACAGGGCGCCGATGATGGCGGCGATCGGCATCAGCTCGTGGATGCGGCCGGGCTGGTGCAGGGCGATGTAGAGCAGGGCCTTGGCCATGGTGTAGTTGCCCTGGCCGACGTCGCCCATTTCCTCCAGCAGGTCGAAAAAGCCGAACAGCAGGAGCAGCACGGCCAGGGTGAGGCCGATCGAGGCCAGGATCTGGCCGGCCAGGTAACGGCTCAGGATGCTCATCGGCCCAGCCTCCAGCCGCCCGGCCCGCGTAGGCGCAGCCAGAACAGCAGGGCGAGCAGCCCGGCCATCGAGCCATGCAGCAGCAGCATGCTGCCGCCGACGCTCAAGCTTTGATGGATCACCCAGCCCTCGCTCAGGCCGATCAGGTTGTTGTAGATCGCATAGACCAGGATGGCGAACAGGATGCTGAGCGAGCGGCCGGCCCGGGGGTTGATGAAACTGAGCGGGATGGCGAACAGCGCCAGGATCAGAGCGCTGAGCGGATAGCCGGCGCGCCAGCCCCATTCGGCCTGATTCTCCGGCGTCGGCTCCCTGAGCAGTTCCAGGGTGCTGCGCTCCTTCGCCTTGCCGACGCGAGGCTTGGCGACATTGGGTTCGAGCCGGATGAAATAGCGCTCGAATTCCATCATCCGGTAGTCGACGCCACCCGGCTTGCCTTCATAGCGCCGGCCTTTTTCCAGCACCAGGAAGGGGTCGCCGTTGTCCATGGTCATGCGGTTGCCCTGCTGGGCGACGATGATGCCGGTGCGGCCCTGCTGTTCGGCGCGGACGAAGATATTGCGCACCTGCTTGTCTAGGCCATCGGTGGCCTCGACGAAATAGACCTTCTTGCCGCCGGCCGCCTCGACGAACAGTCCGGGCGAGAGGTTGGAAGCATCGTCCCGGCTGCTGAGCTGCGTCTCGTAGCTGACCCGTTTTTGCGCCGCCCAAGGCAGCAGCACCATGCTCAAGAGGGCGATGGTCAGGCTGACCGGCAGGGCGAACAGCAGTACCGGGCGAATCCAGTCCAGGTGGTTAAGGCCGGAGCTGAGCCAGATCACCATTTCGCTGTCGCGCCAGTAGCGGTTGAGGGTGAGAAAGACCGCCATGAACAGCGAGAGCGACAGCAGCACCGGCGTCATCTGGAACAGGCTGAAGCCGATGAAGGGCAGGATCGCCTGCGGCGAAAGATCGCCGATGGCGGCCCGGCCGAAGATGCGCGCGACCAGGGTGACCACCACGATGGCGGCCAGCCCCGCCAGGGCGTAGCCGGCCGTGACCGTCATTTCACGGATCAGGGCTCGTTGGTGGATGCGCATTTTTGACTTCGTTGGCCTGATTGAAAATAATGGGAAAGTTTGGCGAGCAACTCGCGATTTCGCCGATTTTTCTTAAGGTTTTCTGCGCGTGGAGAGTGGCATGGAATTTAGCATAAAAAGCGGCAGCCCCGAAAAACAGCGGGTCGCCAGCGTGGTGGTGGGCGTCTTCGATTCGCGTAAGTTGAGTGAGGCCGCCAAGGCGATCGACGAGGCCGCCGCTGGTTATTTGTCGGAGATCATCCGGCGCGGCGACATGGAAGGCAAACTGGGCACCACCCTGCTGCTGCACCACGTGCCCAACACCCTGTGTGACCGCGTCTTGCTGGTCGGCCTGGGCAAGGAGCGCGAGTTCCGCGAGAAGCAGTACCGCGAGGCCATGCGCGCCGCGGTCAAGGTGCTGAACGACACCGGTTCGATGGAGGCCGCGGTTTATCTGTCCGAGATCCCGGTCAAGCGCCGCGACGTGGTGTGGAACATCGAGCAGGCCGTGGTCGCCGCGCGCGAGGCCCTATACCGCTTCGACCAGCTCAAGAGCAAGCAGGAAGAGGTGCGCCGTCCCCTGCGCCGCCTGATCCTGGCCGTCTCGCGCCGGGGCGAGCTGAACGAGGGCGAGGCCGGCCTGGCGCGCGGCCTGGCCATCGCCAACGCCATGCAGCTGGCCAAGGACCTGGGTAACCTGCCGGGCAATATCTGCACCCCGAGCTATCTGGCCGAGCAGGCGTTGCGGCTGGCCAAGAGCCACGGCCTGGCGGTGGAAGTGCTGGAACTGGCCGACATGGAGAAGCTGGGCATGGGCTCGTTCATGTCCGTGGCCAAAGGCAGCCGGCAGCCGCCCAAGTTCATCGTCATCCAGCACAAGGGCGGCAACAGGAAGCACAAGCCCATCGTCCTGGTCGGCAAGGGCATCACCTTCGACGCCGGCGGCATTTCGCTCAAGCCGGCGGCCGAGATGGACGAGATGAAGTACGACATGAGCGGGGCCGCCTCGGTCATGGCCACCATGCAGGCGGCGGCCGAGCTCAAGCTGCCGCTCAACGTCGTCGCCCTGATCCCGACCTGCGAGAATCTGCCCGACGGCGCCGCCAACAAGCCGGGCGACATCGTCACCTCGATGTCCGGCCAGACCATCGAGATCCTCAACACCGATGCCGAGGGCCGCCTGATCCTGTGCGATGCCCTGACCTATGCCGAACGCTTCGAGCCCGAGGCCGTGGTCGACGTCGCCACTCTGACCGGCGCCTGCGTCATCGCCCTGGGCAATGTCGCCACCGGCCTGCTCGCCAACAACGATGCCCTGGCCCGCGAGCTGGTGCATGCCGGCGAAGCGGCCTACGACCGGGTCTGGCAGCTGCCTTTGTGGGACGACTATCAGGAACAGTTGAAGAGCAATTTCGCCGACATGGCCAACATCGGCGGCCGGCCGGCCGGCACCATCACCGCCGCCGCCTTCCTCTCGCGCTTCGCCAAGAAATACCCTTGGGCCCACCTCGACATCGCCGGCACTGCCTGGCGCTCGGGCAAGGACAAGGGCAGCACCGGCCGGCCGGTGCCGCTGCTGGTGCACTTCCTGTTGGGGCGCGCTGAAGCCTAAGTTCGCTACCTGCCGCTAACGCGGCGGGGGTTCCAGCACCGTCGGGGCCGCCTGTGGCAGCAGGTCGGGGTAGTCGCGCGAGCAGTGCAGGCCCCGGCTCTCGTGTCGCCTGGTTGCGCTGCGCACGATCAGGTCGGCGGTCTGTACCAGGTTTCTGAGCTCGATCAGGTCGTTGCTGACCCGGAAGTTCGAGTAGTACTCGTCGATCTCTTCCCGCAACAGTTGAATCCGGTGCGCCGCCCGCTCCAGGCGGCGGTTGGTCCGCACGATGCCGACATAGTCCCACATGAAGCGGCGCAGCTCGTGCCAATTGTGGGCGATGACGATCTCCTCGTCGGCATCGGTTACCCGGCTCTCGTCCCAAACCGGCAGGGCGCGTTCCGGCGCCGGTTGGCTCTGGGCGATGTCCGCCGCGGCCGCCCGGCCGTAGACCACGCATTCCAGCAGGGAATTGCTCGCCAGCCGGTTGGCGCCGTGCAGGCCGGTGCAGGCGGTTTCGCCGATGGCATAGAGATTGACCAGGTCGGTGCGGCCCTGGTGGTCGACCACAATGCCGCCGCAGGTGTAATGGGCGGCCGGGGCTACCGGAATCCACTCGCGGGTGATGTCGATGCCCAATTCCTTGCAGCGCTCATAGATGGTCGGGAAGTGGCTGATGATGAACTTGGCCGGCTGGTGGGTGATGTCGAGATAGACGCAATCGAGGCCGCGCTTCTTCATTTCCGAGTCGATCGCCCGGGCCACGATGTCGCGCGGGGCCAGCTCCGCCCGCTCGTCGTATTCCGGCATGAACCGGCTGCCGTCGGGCAGACGCAGCACGGCACCCTCGCCGCGCATGGCCTCGGTGATCAGGAACGACTTGGCGTGCGGGTGATACAGGCAGGTCGGGTGGAACTGGATGAACTCCAGGTTGGCCACCCGACAGCCGGCGCGCCAGCCCATGGCGATGCCGTCGCCGGTGGCGGTATCCGGGTTCGAGGTGTAGAGGAAGACCTTGCCGGCGCCGCCGGTGGCCAGCACGGTGTGCCCGGCGGACAGGGTCTCGACATGCCCGCTGTCCATGTTCAAGGCATAGACGCCGTATACCCGATTGTCCTCGAGGCCGAGCTTGTGGCCGGTGATCAGGTCGATGGCGATGCGCTGGTCGAGCAGGCTGATGTTGGGCGCCGCCTTCAGTCTGGCCCTAAGCGTGGTTTGCACCACCCGGCCGGTGGCGTCGGCGGCGTGGAAGATGCGGCGGTGGCTGTGGCCGCCCTCGCGGCCGAGGTGGTAGCCGCTGTTTTCCCGGTCGAAGGGCACGCCGGCCTCGATCAACCAATCGATGGCGGCCGGGCCGTTCTCCACCACGTAGCGCACCGTCGCCTCGTCGCACAGCCCGGCGCCCGAGATCAGGGTGTCCTGGACATGGGCATCGAGGCTGTCGTCCGCGCCGTTGACCGCGGCGATGCCGCCCTGCGCCCAGTAGCTGGCGCTTTCCTCATAGGGCTTTTTGGCCAGCAGGGCGATGCGCAGGCGGCTGGGCAGGCTGAGGGCGAGGCTGGCGGCGGCCAGACCGGCGCCGATGATCAGGACGTCGTAACGCTGCATGCTTCCTACTGAAATAGGTTCTGAATACGGTTGGTCGGGAACTTGCGGCAGGTCAGCCGGGTCTTTGCAGCCGATGCTCCTTTCTGCCCGGTTATACTAGCCCGATGTGCAATTGGGAAGCCAGTCAGGGAAGGGGAGGCCCGGCCAGCCGATGAGTGAACGGGAAATCGACCGGCAATTGGTCGAACGGGTGAAGCAGGGCGACAAGCGTGCCTTCGAGCTGCTGGTCGAGAAGTACTGGCGCAAGCTCACCCGCCTGCTGTCGCGCATGGTGCGCGACCCGGACGAAGTCGAGGACATCGCCCAGGAGACCTTCATCAAGGCCTACCGGGCGCTGCCGCAGTTCCGTGGCGATGCCGCCTTCTACACCTGGCTGTATCGGATCGGCGTCAACACGGCGAAGAATTATCTGGCGGCCAAGGGCAAGGCGATGCCCACGGTCAGCGAGCGCGCCTACTCGGATGACGAGGAGGACGTGGAAGAGCGCTTGGTGGCGCAGGACATCAACACGCCGGAATCGGAGTTGCTGTCCAAGCAGGTGGCCCTGGCCGTGAACGAGGCGGTCGAGGCCCTGCCGGAAGAATTGCGCACGGCGATCACCCTGCGCGAGATGGAAGGCCTGAGCTATGAAGAGATCGCCAATTTGATGGGCTGCCCCATCGGCACCGTCCGCTCCCGCATCTTCCGGGCGCGCGAGGCGATCGCCGCCAAGCTGCGACCGATCCTGGGCACAGGACAAGACAAGAGGTGGTAACCATGCAAGAACCCATGAAGACCAAACAGACCGATGCCGAGGATTGGCTTTCGGCCCTGATCGACGGCGAGCTCGGCGACGAGGCGAGCCCGGAGCGGATTGGTCGCCTGGCCAAGGACGACGCCATGAAGGCGCGCTGGTCGGAATACTGCCTGATCGGCGATGCCCTGCGCGGCCTGCCGGCATCAAGCCGGCCGCCGGCCCGGCTCTATGCCGCCCTGGCCGAGGAGCCGACCGTGCTGGCGCCGGTCGCCAGGCCCATGCGCCGGCAGCCCGGCCTCTGGCTGGCCGCCGCGGCGACCGTGGCGGCGGTGACCTGGATGGTGTTCAAGGCCGCGCCGAACGAGCAGGCGCCGGTGCCGATGGCGGCGCAGTCGGTGCCCCAGCCGGCGGCGCAGCAAGTGGCCGGGGTCGATGTCGCCGATTATCTGGCCGCCCATCAGGATTACGCCCAGGCCTTGACCAGCACGACCGACATGCATTTCAGCCGGGCGACCCTCACGGTGTCGGAGGCGGCACGATGAGGCAAGGATGGATCGGCCTGGTCTGCCTGGTGGCGGGACAGGTCTGGGCGGCGCCCGATCCCGCCGACTGGCTGCAAAACGTGGCGGAGGCGCCGCGTCGCCTGAGTTATGAAGGCGTGTTCGTCTTCCAGCATGGCGATACCATGCAGACCGTGCAGATCGTCAACCGGCCGGCCGGCAGCGGCAAGGAAAGCCGGCTCACCCTGCTCGACGGCGTGCCGCGTGAGGTGCTATGCAGCAAGGCCGAGTCGATCAGCCTGTCGACCAGCGATGGCCAGACCAAGCTGGAGCGCCGCCTCAACAGCCGGCATTTCCCCGACCTGCTGCCGGCCCAGGCCGAGCGGCTGCTCGCCTGGTATGAACTGAAGCCGGGCAAGATGGCCCGGGTGGCCGGCCTCGACTGCCGGCAGCTGGAACTGGTGCCCAAGGACCGCTATCGCTGGGGCTATGTGCTCTGCGCGGAAAAGGGCACTGATCTCCCGCTCAAGGCGGTGATGGTCAACGAGCGCGGCCAGCCGCTGATGCAGTATGCCTTTACCGAGGTGCAGATCGGCCGCGCGCGCGAACCGGCCATGCCCAAGCTGTCGGCGAAAGCCATGGCCGAGGCCCCCGCCCAGGCCAGCGGCGACACCCTGCGGCTCAAGCAGTTGCCGCCCGGCTTCGTCCGGGTCGCCGCGGTCAAGCGCAAGCTGCCACAGCATGCCGAGGCGACCGAGCATTGGGTGTTCAGCGATGGTCTCACCCATATCTCCCTGTTCATCGAGCCCATGGCCAGGATGCCCCAGTCACCGGTCAAGGGCGAGAGCCGGCGCGGCATGCTCAACATGATGGTGCGTCAGGTCGGCCAGCATCAGGTCACCGTATTGGGCGAGGCGCCGTGGCCTGCGATCGAAGCGGTGGCCATGGCGGTGGAAGACCGATGAGCGAAACCCTGGCGCGCGTGGTGCGCATCGAAGGCGACACCGCCTGGGTCGAGGTTCAGGCGCCGAGTTCCTGCGGCGCCTGCGGCGGCCGCGGCTGCGGCTCGACCACGGTGTTCGGCCAGCTGTTTCATGGCCGTGAGACGGCCTATCCGGTGAACAACGCCATTGCCGCAGCGGTGGGTGACACCGTCGTGGTCGCGGTCGAGGACGGCATGTTGCTGCGCTCGGCCCTGCGTGCCTATGGCCTGCCGCTGCTGTTGCTGCTGAGCGGCGCTGTCATCGGCATGGCCGTAGGCGGTGAACTGTGGGCGATGGCCGGCGCCGTCGCCGGTTTGATCCTGGCCGCCTGGCAGATGCGTCGGGCCGGGGCCAGCCGGCCCAGCATCGTCCGTCAGGGCGACGCCGAGCATTTTTCCTGTTCATCCAGTCAAGCGAGGTAAGACATGCAGAAGTGGTTCTGGCTCTCCGTGTGTTTGCTGAATTTGGCCTGGCCTGCGCGGGCGGCCGATCTTCCCGATTTCACCGGCATCGTCGACAAGCAGGGCGCGGCGGTGGTCAACATCACCACCACCCAGGAGGCCCGTCGCGGCGGCCGCCAGGGCATGCCCGGCCAGGATGAGATGTTCGAGTTCTTCCGCCGTTTCATGCCGCCCGAGGGCCGCGGCTTCATGCCGCCGCGCCAGGGTCAGGGCTCGGGCTTCATCCTCAGCGCCGATGGCTACATCATGACCAACGCCCACGTGGTCGACGGGGCCGACGAGGTGGTGGTCAAGCTCAACGACAAGCGCGAGTTCCGGGCCAAGGTGATCGGCGCCGACAAGCGCACCGATGTCGCCCTGATCAAGATCGAGGCGCAGAACCTGCCCAAGGTGACCATCGGCGACCCGGACCAGCTCAAGGTCGGCGAGTGGGTGCTGGCCATCGGCGCGCCCTTCGGCTTCGAGAACTCGGCCACCGCCGGCATCGTCTCGGCCAAGGGCCGTTCGCTGCCCCAGGAGAACTACGTGCCCTTCATCCAGACCGACGTCGCGGTGAACCCCGGCAATTCCGGCGGTCCGCTGTTCAACCTCAAGGGCGAGGTGGTCGGCATCAATTCCCAGATCATCTCCCGTTCCGGCGGCTACATGGGCCTGTCTTTCGCCATCCCGATCGATGTCGCCATGGATGTCGCCGAGCAGCTCAAGGGCAAGGGCAAGATCAGCCGCGGCCGCCTGGGTGTGCTGATCCAGGAGGTGACCGCCGACCTGGCCGAATCCTATGGCCTGGACAAGCCGCGCGGCGCCTTGATCGCCGACGTCGAGTCGGACAGTCCGGCCGAGAAGGCGGGCCTGCAGCCGGGTGACATCGTGTTGAATTTCAACGGCAAGCCGGTCGCCACCTCGATCGACCTGCCGCGCCTGGTCGGCGCGACCAAGCCGGGCACCAAGGCCGGCATGCAGGTCTGGCGCAAGGGCCAAACCCGCGACATCCAGATCACCGTGGCCGAGCTGGCCGACGACAAGGCGGTGGCCGATGCCGGCGCCAAGCAGGCCAACCGCGCCGGCCTGGTGGTGAGCCAACTGAGCGCCGAACAGAAGCGGCAGCTCGGCATCAAGGCCGGCGTCCTGGTCGAGGATGCCAGCGGCGCCGCCGCCCGAGCCGGCATCCAGCCGGGCGACATCATCCTGGCGGTCAGTTCCCGCGCGGTGAACAGCGCCCACGAGCTGGCGCAGCTGCTCAACCAGGCGGGGCGCAAGATCGTCGCCCTGCAGGTCAAGCGGGGCGAGGGGGTGCTGATCGTTCCCCTGCGCCTGGAGCCTTGAGGCTTACCCTCTACGGCCGCGCCGGCTGCCATCTGTGCGAGGACATGGCGGCCGGCCTCGACGCCTTGGGCGTCGACTACGAGGTGGTCGACATCGACCGCGACCCCGGGCTCAAGACCCGCTACGACTGGGAGGTGCCGGTGCTGGTGGGGCCGGCCGGCGAGGTCTGCCGGCATTTTTTCGACCCGGCGGCCGTGCGCGCTTACCTCAAAATCGGCTAAAATTCGCCGACTTTTCAATTCCTTAACGGAACACGGGCGCAGGCTGCGCCCGTTTGTTTATGCAAAACAATATCCGTAACTTTTCCATCATCGCCCATATCGACCACGGCAAATCGACCCTGGCCGACCGCCTGATCGAGTACTGCGGCGGCCTGCAGTCGCGCGAGATGGAGGCCCAGGTGCTCGACTCCATGGACCTGGAGCGCGAGCGCGGCATCACCATCAAGGCCCAGACCGCGGCCCTGCGCTACAAGGCGCGCGACGGCCGGGAATACCGGCTGAATCTGATCGACACCCCGGGCCACGTCGATTTCTCCTACGAGGTCAGCCGCTCGCTCTCCGCCTGCGAGGGCGCGCTCCTGGTGGTCGATGCCTCGCAGGGGGTCGAGGCGCAGACCGTGGCCAACTGCTATACCGCGATCGAGCTCGGGGTCGAGGTGGTGCCGGTGCTGAACAAGATCGACCTGCCCGCGGCCGACCCCGAGCGGGTGATCCGCGAGATCGAGGACATCGTCGGCATCCCGGCCGAGGACGCGGTGCGCTGCTCGGCCAAGACCGGGGTCGGCATCGAGGACGTGCTGGAGGCGGTGATCGCCCGGGTGCCGCCGCCCAGGGGCGAACCGAATGCGCCGCTCAAGGCCCTGGTCATCGACTCCTGGTTCGACAACTACGTCGGCGTGGTCATGCTGGTGCGCGTGGTCGATGGTGAGCTCAAGGTCCGGCAGAAGATCCGGCTGATGGCAACCGGGGCCGAATACCTGGCCGAGCAGATCGGTGTGTTCACTCCGAAGTCGCAGCCGCGTGAGCTGCTGACCACCGGCGAGGTCGGCTTCATCATCGCCGGCATCAAGGAACTCAAGCACGCCAAGGTGGGCGATACCGTCACCCTGGCGGCGCAGCCGGCGGCCGAGGCCCTGCCCGGCTTCAAGGAGATCAAGCCGCAGGTCTTCGCCGGCCTGTATCCGGTCGAGTCGCACGATTACGACTCGCTGCGCGACGCCCTGACCAAATTGCAGTTGAACGACGCCAGCCTGTTCTTCGAGCCGGAGACCTCGCAGGCCCTGGGCTTCGGCTTCCGCTGCGGCTTTTTGGGCCTATTGCACATGGAGATCGTGCAGGAGCGGCTGGAGCGGGAATACGGCCAGAACCTGATCACCACCGCGCCCTCGGTCGAATACGAGGTGATCATGCGCGACGGCAGCCTGGTCAAGGTGGAAAACCCGGCCCGGCTGCCCGACCCGTCCAAGATCGAGGAGATCCGCGAGCCGATCATCACCGCCACCATCCTGGTGCCGGAGGATTACCTGGGCAACGTGATGACCCTGTGCAACCAGAAGCGCGGCGCCCAGGTCGACATGAAGTACATGGGCCGCCAGGTCATGCTCAAATACGATCTGCCCTTGAACGAGGTGGTGCTCGACTTCTTCGACAAGCTGAAATCCACCTCGCGCGGCTATGCCTCGCTCGATTACGAGTTCAAGGAGTTCCGCGCCGATGACCTGGTCAAGCTCGATGTCCTGGTCAACGGCGAGAAGGTCGATGCCCTGTCGCTCATCGTGCACCGCTCGACCTCGCAGTATCGCGGGCGTGAGCTGGTGGCCAAGATGCGCGAGCTGATCCCGCGCCAGATGTTCGACGTCGCGGTGCAGGCGGCCATCGGCTCGCACATCATCGCGCGCGAGACGGTGAAGGCCCTGCGCAAGAACGTGCTGGCCAAGTGCTACGGCGGCGACATCACCCGCAAGAAAAAGCTGCTGGAAAAGCAGAAGGAAGGCAAGAAGCGGATGAAGCAGGTGGGCAACGTCGAGATTCCGCAGGAGGCCTTCCTCGCCATCCTGCAGGTGGGGGAGAAATAAATGAACTTCGCGCTGATCCTGTTCGTCGCCCTGTTGATCTCGGGCGGCATCTGGCTGTTCGATGCCCTGGTCACCGGCAAGGGCCGGGCCAAGGACGCCAAGCTGCCGCTGCTGGTCGATTACGCCAGGAGCTTCTTTCCGGTCATCCTGGTGGTGTTCCTCTTACGCTCGTTCCTGGTCGAGCCGTTCAAGATCCCCTCCGGCTCCATGCTGCCCACCCTGGAGATCGGCGACTTCATCCTGGTCAACAAGTACGACTACGGCATCCGCCTGCCCATCATCAACCAGAAGCTGATCGAGGTCGGCCAGCCCCAGCGCGGCGACGTCATGGTCTTCCGCTATCCCAAGGACCCCTCGCTCGACTATATCAAGCGCGTCATCGGCCTGCCCGGCGATGTGGTGGAATACCGCGAGAAGCAGCTGATCATCAATGGCAGGCCGGTGCCGCTCGCGCGGGTCGGCGAATACCAGTACGTCGGCAGCGGCCTCAACTACATCAACGGTCAGACCTATCAGGAGGTCCTGGGTGAACACCGGCACACCGTCATGATTCAGCCCGAGGCGCCGCCCGTGGTGGTGCATCAGGTCGAGGGCGATTTTCCTTACCGCGACAACTGCACCTACAATGAGTCGGGCTTCAAGTGTCGTGTGCCCGAGGGCCACTATTTCATGATGGGCGACAACCGCGATGCCAGCAACGACAGCCGCTACTGGGGTTTCGTGCCGGACCGCAACATCGTCGGCCGCGCCTTCATGATCTGGTGGAACTTCGGCGAGTTCGGCCGCATCGGCCACTTCATCGAATAGGAGGAGACATGTCCAAGCAAAAGGGGTTCAGCCTGATCAGCATGCTGCTGCTCGTCATCGTGGTCATCTTCGGCGGCATCATGGCCATGCGTGTGGTGCCGGCCTACATCGAATACTTCACGCTGAAGAAGATGGTCGAGGAGACCATGGCCCAACCCAGCCTGGACAACGTCAGCGACGCCGAGATCATGGAAAAATTCGGCAAGCAGCTGTCGATCAACAACATCACCCGGGTCACCCCGCGCGACCTCCTGATCGAGCGCGGCCCGCAGGGGGTGACCGCGAAGCTGGCCTATTCCGTGCGCCAGCCGCTGATGGGCAAGGTCAATCTGTGCATTGACTTCGAGACCCAGGCCGGCGGCAAAGCGGGGCAATGACCGCGGATCTCGCCAGTCTGGAGGCGCGCATCGGCCATCGTTTCGGCCAGCGCGAGCTGTTGGAGCAGGCGCTGACCCACCGCAGTTACGCGGCCAGGAACAATGAGCGCCTGGAGTTTCTCGGCGACAGCGTGCTCAACTGCGTAGTCGGGCTCATGCTCTATCGGCGCTTCCAGCAGTTGCAGGAAGGCCAGCTCTCGCGCCTGCGCGCCAATCTGGTGAATCAGCAAAGCCTGTGCGAGGTGGCGCGCCGCATCGGCCTGGGTGCTTACCTCAAGCTGGGCGAGGGCGAACTCAGGAGCGGTGGGGCCGACCGGCCGTCGATCCTGGCCGATGCCCTGGAATCGCTGTTCGGCGCGGCCTTCCTCGATGCCGGGTTTCCCGCGGCCGAGGGCGTGATCGAACGCCTGATGGGGCCGGCCGTGGTGGCGATCGACCCGCACACCCAGGGCAAGGACGCCAAGACGCTGCTGCAGGAATGGCTGCAGGCGCGGCGCAAGGGCCTGCCCGATTACCAGCTGGTGGCGGTGACCGGCCAGGCCCATGCCCAGGTGTTCACCGTCGAGTGCCGCATCGAGGCATTGGGCCTGCGCTGCCAGGGCACCGGCAACAGCCGCAAGGCGGCCGAGCAGGCCGCCGCCGGCGCGGCCTATGCCCAGTTGGCCGGGCACTGAACGCCATGCGCACCGGCCTGATCGCCGTCGTCGGCCGACCCAACGTCGGCAAGTCCACCCTGGTCAACCTGCTGGTCGGGGCCAAGATCAGCATCACCTCGAGCAAGCCGCAGACCACGCGCGACCGCATCCTCGGCGTGCGCACCCTGGCCGACGCCCAGTTCGTCTTCGCCGACACCCCGGGCTTCCAGACCCGCCACCGCAGCGCGCTCAACGCGGCGATGAACCGCACCGTGACCGAGACCCTGGCCGACATGGACGCGGTGGTCTGGGTGGTCGAGGCCATGAAATACGGCGAGGCCGACGAGCAGGTGTTGCGCCTCTTGCCCAAGGAAAGGCCGGTGATCCTGGCCGTGAACAAGATCGACCAGGTCGAGGACAAGGCGGCCTTGCTGCCCTTCCTCGAGGCCATGGCCAAGCGCTTCGACTTCGCCGCCATCGTGCCGGTGTCGGCGCTCAAACCCGAGGATGGCGACTATCTGCTCGAAGTGCTCAAACCCCTGCTGCCCGAGGCGGCGCCCATGTTCGAGGAAGACGCCATCACCGACCGCAGCGAGCGCTTCCTGGCCGCCGAGATCCTGCGCGAGAAGGTGTTCCGCCTGACCGGCGACGAGATCCCTTATGCCGTGGCGGTGACCATCGAGAAGTTCGAGGAAGAGCCGCCGCTCAAGGCCGGGGCCGGGCGCGGCCTGATCCGCATCGCCGCCACCATCTGGATCGAGCGCGAGGGCCACAAGCCCATCCTGCTCGGCAGGAAGGGCGAGAAGCTGAAACGCATCGCCACCGAGGCGCGGCAGGACATGGAGCGCCTGTTCGGCGCCAAGGTCTTCCTCGACTGCTGGGTCAAGGTCAAGGGCGGCTGGACCGACAACATCGGCCTGCTCAAGCGCTTCGGCTATGGCTAGCGCTATCTGGCTAGATAAATGATCGGTGTTTTTCCCTCATCCCGACCCTTCCCCTTAGGGGGGAAGGGCTTTAACACCCCTCTCCCTCCGGGAGAGGGGATGGGGGTGAGGGACGGCATATGTTCTCCCGTCATGCGGCGCCCTTGCCCGGTATCCGTCGATTCATGCCATCTCGATCATGCCTGAACGCATCGACGGCGAGATCGGCCTGGTCCTCCACAGCCAGCCCTACAAGGAGACCAGCCTGCTGATCGAGGCCTTTACCCGCCGCCACGGCCGCATCAGCCTGATGGCGCGCGGCGCGCGCCGGCCGCATTCGGCGCTCAAGGCCAAGCTGCTGCCCTTCCAGCCGCTCGCCTTCGGCTGGTTCGGCAAGGGCCCGCTGCACACCCTGCACGCGGTCGAGTGGCAGGGCGACGGCCGCAGCCTGGCGGGCGCCGCCCTGATGTGCGGCTTCTATCTCAACGAGCTGCTCATGCGCCTGTTGCCGCCGGGCGACCCGCACGAGGCCCTGTACGACCAGTATCTGGCGACCCTGCGGGAACTGGCCGACGGCCTGGAGGCCGAGCCGGTGCTGCGTCGGTTCGAACTCGCCCTGCTCACCGAACTGGGCTACGCCCAGACCCTCACCCACCTCGCCGGCAGCGGCCAGCAGGTCGAGCCGGACGAACGCTACGGCTACGCCCTCGACCTCGGCGTCACCGCGCCGGCTGCCGGCGGCCCGGCCTATGCCGGCAAGACCCTGCTCGACATGGCCGCCGGCGACTACTCGGACCCGCGCACCCTGGCCGAGAGTAAACTACTCATGCGCCAGCTTTTGGCCCATTACCTGGGCGACAAGCCGCTGGCGACCCGACAACTCCTCATCGATTTGCAAAAGATATGATCAAGCTCGGCGTCAACATCGACCACATCGCCACCCTGCGCCAGGCGCGCGGCACGCCCTATCCCAGCCCGGTGCAGGCGGCGCTGATGGCGGAGACAGCGGGGGCCGACTCGATCACCCTGCACTTGCGCGAGGATCGCCGGCACATCCAGGACGCCGACGTGCGCATCCTGCGCCAATGCCTGCAGACCCGGATGAACCTGGAGATGGCGGTGACCGAGGAGATGATCGCCATCGCCCTCGACGTGAAACCGCAGGATGTCTGTCTGGTGCCGGAGCGGCGGCAGGAGCTGACCACCGAGGGGGGCCTGGACGTGGCCGGCCAATTGGAGCGCATCAAGGATGCCTGCGCCCGCCTGGGCGCCGCCGGCATCCGGGTGTCGCTGTTCATCGATGCCGACACCGAGCAGCTGGAGGCGGCCAGGGCCGCCGGCGCCCCGGTGGTGGAGATCCACACCGGCCGCTTCGCCGATGCCCGCACCGAGGTGGAGGCCGCGAGCGAGCTGGCCCGCATCAGGAGCGCGGTGGCATACGGCCTCAAGCTGGGCCTGCAGGTGAACGCCGGCCACGGCCTGCACTATCACAACGTGCATGAGATCGCCGGCATCCCGGGCGTGGCGGAGCTCAACATCGGCCACGCCATCGTCGCCCAGGCCCTGTTCGTCGGCTGGGAGCAGGCGGTGGCTGAGATGAAGCGGCTGATGGTGGAGGCGGCAGCCGGCTGAGGCGACTCAAGCCGGTCATTTCCGCGGAAGCGGGAATCCAGGGGTTCGCGAAACGTGGTTTATGGATTCCCGCCTTCGCGGGAATGACGGCGCCTCTTGGAGGGGCGGCAGCCGACTAGGGCTGCTCCCGGTCCAGCTCGTCCAGCTTGTCGTTGAATTCCAGCGCCCAGTTCAGGGCGGCCAGGTGCTTGGCGTTGACCTGGTCGCTGGACAGGCCGCATTCCTTGGCCAGTTCCTCGACTGCACCTTCGTACCCCTTCTCGCAGGCGATGGCCAGACTCAGGTAGGTGCCGAACTTGCCGCTGCGGTGGAGCAGGGCGTCGAGCACCGGCTCGGGCAGGGCCAGCTTTTGCAGCACGTCTTCGAGCGGCATCTGGAACAGGGCGTCGACCAGGGAGAGCAGGCCGACCAGGAAGGCCTGCTCGCCTTCGGCCCGGCTGCATTTGCCCTGGACCAGGAGCTCGACCAGGCGGGCGCGGGCGAAGGCGGTCTCGCGCAGGGCGACATCCAGCTCGCCGCCTTGGCTGCTGCAGAACAGCATCAGGGTCAGCCACTGGTGCAGGCCTTGGCGGCCGAGCAGGACCATGGCCTGTTCCAGCGAATCGTATTTCTTGTTCAGGCCGAAGGCAGCCGAGTTGGCATAGCGCAGCAGGCGGTAATAGAGGCTGACGTCCTGGCTGGCGATGCGGGCCAGGACCTTGAAGTCGACGTCTTCCTGTTTCAAACAACCGATCAGTTCGAGGATGACGCTGCGGCTGCCGTCGACCCGGGGCTGGGCCCAGTCCTTCTGGCCGGTCAGGTAGGTGCCTTGGAAGCCGTGGAAGCCCAGCTTGCGGCAGGCGTCGAGCATTTCCAGCGAGTCGATGTTGCGCGCGATCAGTTGGGC
Organism: Sulfuritortus calidifontis; assembly: GCF_003967275.1. Taxonomy (NCBI): domain Bacteria; kingdom Pseudomonadati; phylum Pseudomonadota; class Betaproteobacteria; order Nitrosomonadales; family Thiobacillaceae; genus Sulfuritortus; species Sulfuritortus calidifontis. Next base: position 1,950,293 of record NZ_AP018721.1, on the reverse strand, counting down.
GTTGGGGTAGGCGGCAGCGCAGCGTTTCTGCTGTTCGAGCAGCCAGACCGGATCGCCGCCCTTGACGTCGAGCGTGAGGTAGCGGGCGCTGGGCAGCAGGGCGGCCAGGGGGCCGACCGCCAAAGTCGCATCGACTGCGAAGGCGTAGCCCTGTGCCCGCAGCTGTTGCGCCTGCATCAGGATGGTCTCGGCCTGTTCGGGCGAGACCGGCTGGCCGGGGGCGGAAAGCCGTAACACGGCGCCGGTCGCGGGCAGCCGGGCCACTTGCGGCAGGTCGAGCGACGCCGGATGCAGGGGGACGAAGGTCAGGCGGCGGCCGCTGAACAGGGTTTCACCTTCCTGGATGAGCTTGTCGAGCAGGCCGGCGTCCATCGCCTGCCGGGCCTGGAACTCATAGCCGATGACGGCCAGTTTGCGGTTCAGGATGGGGCTGCGGCCGAGGAAGCTCGCCGTCCCCGCCGTCTCACCGGGCTGCTGCGTCGCCTTGCGCTTGTCGGGGGAGTTGCCGAACAGACCTGCCAGCCATCGCAACATTGCTATCCCTTCGTCTGGTGGTGTGAATGGAACTGTCGGGAAAGTTTAAACCGCGCCCAGGCGCATTTCGGCGGCGGCAAGCCCATCCGGCGCCCCGCGCAGGATGATGATGTCGCCTGCCTGCAAAACCGTGTCGGCATTGGGCTCCGAGCCGCGGATACCGTGTCGGCGCACGGCGACCACCTGCACCCCGATGTCGTCCAGCTCGAGGTCGCCCAGGCGCATGTCCACGCACTTGAGGTTGGGGGTGATGTGCAGCGGCAGCAGACGTTCCTGCTCGTTCTGGTTCTGCTCCGCCTCGTCCAGGCCGGAGAAGAAGCCGCGCAGCGAGCTGTAGCGCTGTTCGCGCATCTGGCGGATGCGCTTGAGCACGGTGGCCAGCGGCACGCCGGCCATAAGCAGGGTTTGCGAGCCCAGCATCAGGGCGCCTTCCAACACCTCGGGCACCACCTCCGTGGCACCGGCCTCCTTCAGTCGGTCGAGGTCGTTCTCGTCGATGGTGCGCACGATCACCGGCATGCCGGGCTTCAGGTGCTGGACGGCGGCCAGTACCTTGAGCGCGGCGCCGGTGTCGGCGAAGGTGATGGCCACGGCGCGGGCGCGGCGGATGCCGGCAGCCATCAGCACCTCGGTCCGGGTCGAGTCGCCGAACACCACGTTGTCGCCGGCGGCGACCGCGGCCTTGATGCGGCCAGGATCGTCGTCGAGGGCCATGAACGGCACGCCCTCGGCCTCCAGCATCCGGGCCAGGCCCTGGCCGTTGCGGCCGTAGCCGCAGAGGATGACGTGATCGGATACGCCGAAGCTTTTCACCGCGATGGCGTGGACGTCCTGTGCCCGGTGCAGCCATTCGCTGCCGGCCAGGCGCTGGACGATGCGCTGGCTGTATTGCACCAGGAAGGGGGCGGCGATCATCGACAGCATCAGGGCGGCGAGCACGGTCTGCTCCATGCCGGGGCCGATCAGGCCGTGGCTGGCGGTGAGGCCGAGCAGCACCAGGCCGAACTCGCCACCCTGGGCCAGGCCCAGGCCGGTGCGCACGGCGATGTGCGCCGGCTCGCGCAGCGCCCAGGCCAGAAGCGCGACCAGGGCGAACTTGAGCCCGACCAGGGCGGTGGTGACCAGCAGCAGCACGCCCCAGTGCTGGGCGACCATGTTGAGGTCGAGCAGCATGCCGACCGAGATGAAGAACAGGCCCATGAGCACGTCGCGGAAGGGGCGGATGTCGCTTTCCACCTGATAGCGGTATTCGGTCTCCGAGATCAGCACGCCGGCGACGAAGGCGCCCAGGGCCAGGGACAGCCCGGCCACCTCGGTGGCATAGGCCAGGCCCAGGGTGATCAGCAGCACGTTGAGCATGAACAGCTCGCTCGACTTGCGCTTGGCGATGAGATGGAACCAGGGCCGCAGCAGCTTCTGGCCCAGCGTCAGGATCAGGCCGAGGCCGATGACCGCCTTGAGCCCGGCCTGGGCCAGTTCGCCGAACATGTCGCCGCCGGAGGCGAGGGAGGGGATGAAGATCAAGAGCGGCACCACCGCCAGGTCCTGGAACAGCAGGGCGCCCAGAATCAGCTTGCCGTGCGGCTGGTCCAGCTCGTTCTGGTCGGCCAGAAGCTTGCTGACGATGGCGGTGGAGGACATGGCCAGCACCCCGCCCAGGGCGACCCCGGCGGCCCAGCCCAGGCCGAGGGCAAGGCCGGCCGCCAGGCCGGCCAGCATGGACAGGATCACCTGCAGGCCGCCGAAGCCGAAGACCTGGCGGCGCATGACCCTGAGCTTGGCCAGGGAGAATTCGAGGCCGATGGAGAACATCAGGAAGACCACGCCGAATTCGGCCAGATGTCGGCCTTCTTCGGAGCTTGGCGCCAGGGCGAGGGCGGACGGCCCGACGATGACGCCGATGGCGATATAGCCTAGCAGGGCGGGCAGGTTGAGCGCGCGAAACAGGGTGGTCGCCAGCACGGCGGCGGCGAGGAGGAAGACGATCAGGCCCAGAGTGGTATGCATGGCTTTATTGTTGAGGGTCGCTGTGGAGGGGCATCCCGCTTGTCGCTATACTGACGAGCCATTATGACATCGCCAGCCAATACTTCAGAACAGATCCTCGCGATCGCCCGCCGCACCCTGGAAATCGAGGCCTCGGCCGTCACCGCCCTGGGTGCCCGGCTCGATGGTGCCTTCGTCTCCGCGGTGCAGATGATCCTGGATTGCCGTGGCCGCGTGGTGGTCAGCGGCATGGGCAAGTCCGGCCACATCGGCAGCAAGATCGCCGCTTCGCTCGCCAGTACCGGCACCCCGGCCTTCTTCGTCCATCCGGCCGAGGCCAGTCACGGCGACCTGGGCATGATCACCGGCGACGATGTGGTGATCGCCCTGTCCAATTCCGGCGAGAGCGCGGAGCTGGTGGCCATCGTGCCCCTGATCAAGCGGCGCGGCGCCAAGCTGATCGGCATGACCGGCAATCCCGCTTCGACCCTGGGCCGCGAAGCCGACCTGCACCTGGATGCCAGCGTGGCGACCGAGGCCTGCCCGCACAATCTGGCGCCGACCGCCAGCACCACCGCGGCCCTGGCCCTGGGCGACGCCTTGGTGGTGGCGCTGCTCTCGGCCCGTGGCTTCACCGCCGAGGATTTTGCCCGCACCCACCCGGGCGGCTCGCTCGGCCGGCGCCTGCTGGTCCATGTCCGTGACCTCATGCACAGCGGCGAGGCCCTGCCGGTGGTGCCGCCGACCGCGAGCCTGAAGGAGGCGTTGCTGGAGATGACCCGCAAGGGCCTGGGCATGACCGCCGTGGTCGACGCCGACGGCCGCCTGGCCGGCGTGTTCACCGACGGCGACCTGCGCCGTTGCCTCGACCGCGGCCTGGACCTGCAGGGCAGCGGCATCGCCGAGCTGATGACGCGCAATCCCTTCACCGTGGCGCAGGACGCCCTGGCCGCCGAGGCCGTGCGCCTTATGGAGGAGCGCAAGATCAACGGTGTGCTCGCGGTCGATGGCGAGGGCCGTTTGGTCGGCGCCTTGAACATGCACGATTTATTGAGGGCCGGGGTGGTATGAGCGAGCAGGAACTCATCGAGCGGGCCCAGCAGATCAAGATGCTGATCTTCGACGTCGACGGCGTGCTCACCGACGGCAGCCTGTTCTACGGCGACGACGGTCAGGAATACAAGGCCTTCCATTCCCGCGACGGCCATGGCATCAAGATGCTCAAGGCCTCCGGGGTCGAGGCGGGCATCCTCACCGGCCGCACCTCCAACGTCGTGTTGCATCGGGCCAAGAACCTCGGCATCACCCACATCTTCCAGGGCGCCGACGACAAGCTGGCCGTCTATGAGCGGCTGCTCGCCCAGACCGGGCTCAAGCCGGAGGAGACCGGCTACATGGGCGATGATCTGGTCGACCTGCCGGTGCTCAAGCGTTGCGGCCTGGCCTTTAGCGTGCCCGAGGCGCATGAACTGGTGGCCGGCCAGGTGCATTACATCACCCGGGCCCATGCCGGACGCGGTGCCGCCCGCGAGGTGTGCGAACTGATCATGCGCGCCCAGGGCACCTGGGCGGCGCAGATGGCGCACTACGACCGATGACCGGCCAGCGCCTGGTCGCTTGGACCCCTCTGGTTGTGGCCGCCGTGCTGGCGGCGTTGACCTTCTGGCTCGACCGGGTGGTCCAGGTGGTGCAATTCGTCGACAGCCGGGGCTTCGGCCACGACCCGGACTACATCATCGAGAACTTCAAGGCGACCGCCTTCGACATGAAGGGTCAGCCGCGACACCAGCTCGAGGCCCGGCGCATGACCCATTACATGGACGACGACACCACCCGATTGGACAGCCCCCTGTTCACCCAGGTCGCGGCCGGTCGGCCGCCGGTCAGCGTGCGCTCGCAGCGCGCCCTGGTCACGCCCGACGGCGATCACATCTATTTCCTCGACGACGTCCACATGGTGCGGGCGGCGACCTCCGGGCGCGGGCCGGTGGAATTGACCACGCAGTATCTGCACGTCACGCCCGACGCCCACCGCATGCAGACCGACCGCGCGGTGACGGTGCGCCAGGCCGGCTCGAATATCCAGGCCGGATCCATGGTGGCCGAGGGCGAGGATCCGATCATCCGCTTCGGCGGGAAAGTGAGAAGCGTCTATGAAAAACGCGGCTGAGCGCATTGTTTCCCTGTGTCTGTGCGGTGCGCTGGCCCTGCTGGCCGCGCTGCCGGCGCGGGCGGAGAAGGCGGACCGGGACAAGCCAGTCCATGTCGAATCGGACACCCTGAAGGTGGACGACGCCAAGCAGACGGCGGTCTACGAGGGTAACGTGGTGCTGACCCAGGGCACGCTGCTGCTCACCGCCGACCGGCTCGACGTCCGCCAGGACGAGCAGGGCTTCACCTCGGGCGAGGCCCACGGCCTGACCAAGCCGGTTTATTTTCGCCAGAAGCAGGAGGCGCGCGACCAGTATGTCGAGGGTGTGGGCAAGCGCATCGATTACGATGCGGTCACCGACATCGTCAAGCTGATCGGCAATGCCCGACTCAAGCGCGGCGACGAGGAGGTGCGCGGCAATCTGATCATCTACGACGCCAAGGCCGAGACCTATCGCGCGGTCGGCAATGAGCCGACCAGCGGCCCGGGCCGGGTGCGCGCGGTGATCAAGCCCAAGCGCAAGGAGGCCGGCACCGCTCCGGCCCAGCCGGTGGGGGCCAAGCCATGAGCTGCCTGCGGGCAGAGGGTCTGCGCAAGCGCTACAAGTCACGCGAGGTCGTGCGCGACGTCTCGTTCGAGGTGAACAGCGGCGAGGTGGTGGGCCTGCTCGGTCCCAACGGCGCCGGCAAGACCACCTGCTTCTACATGGTGGTCGGCCTGGTCCGGGCCGACGGCGGCAGGATCGCGCTGGATGATGCCGAACTGACCCACCTGCCGGTCTACCAGCGCGCCCGCAAGGGCCTGAGCTACCTGCCGCAGGAGGCCTCGATCTTCCGCAAGCTCACGGTGGCCGACAACATCGCCGCCGTGCTCGAGCTGCGCGGCTATGACGAAGGTCGGGTGCGCGAGCACCTGGAATACCTGCTGGAAGACCTGCATATCACCCATCTGCGCGATGCCCAGGCAGTTAGCCTGTCGGGCGGCGAGCGCCGGCGGGTGGAGATCGCCCGCGCCCTGGCCCTGCAGCCGCGCTTCATCCTGCTCGACGAGCCCTTCGCCGGTATCGACCCGATCTCGGTGCTCGACATCCAGAAGATCATCCGCTTCCTCACCGAGCGCGAGATCGGCGTGCTGATCACCGACCACAACGTGCGCGAGACCCTGGGCATCTGCGACCGGGCCTACATCATCAACGAGGGTTGCGTCCTGGCCGCCGGTGGCCCGGACGAGATCATTTATAATGACGAGGTCAGGAAGGTCTACCTCGGTGAACACTTCCGCCTCTAATTCGCGCACGATTCTTTCCTTCTCGAGACGGCTTCAGCCGTGAAGCAAAGCCTTCAACTCCGACTCAACCAGCAGCTTACGCTGACGCCGCAATTGCAGCAGTCGATCCGCCTGCTGCAGCTGTCGACGCTGGAATTGCAACAGGAAATCAGCCAGGCTTTGCAGGACAACCCCATGCTGGAGCGGGCCGATGTCAGCGAGGGGGAGGGCGGTGATTACGAGACCACGGAGCCTGCGCCGGAGTCGGGTGGTCTGGAGTCGGAAGAGGTCTATGCCGAATTGGCCTGGGGCGACCGCAGCGTGGCTGGGCCCGGCAGCGGCGAGGACGACGACGAACTCGGTTTTCAGCAGCCCGATGCCAGCCAGGCCGGCCTGCGCCAGCACCTACTCGACCAGCTCTCGCTCACGCCCGTCGCCGAGCGCGACCGCCGGCTGGTCGCCCTGCTGATCGATGCCCTCGACGAGGACGGCTACCTCACCGTCAGCCTGGAAGAACTGGCCGAGATGCTGCCCGAGGACGCGGAATATGACCTGGTCGAACTCGAAGCGGCGCTGAAACTGCTGCAAAGCTTCGATCCGGTCGGGGTCGGCGCCCGCGACCTGGCCGAATGCCTGTGCCTGCAACTGGCCACCCTGCCGCCGGAGACCCCCTGGCTGGCCGAGGCCAGGCGCTTGGCGCGCGAAGGCCTGAAGATGCTGGCCGAACACGAATACGGCAAGCTGAAGAAATGGCTGGGCATTGCCCTCGATGCCGACTTCCAGGCGGTGCGGGCGTTGATCACTGGCCTGAACCCGCGGCCGGGCGCCCGCTACGCCGAGGTCAGCGCGCAATACGTGGTGCCCGACGTGCTGGTGCGCAAGCTGCGCGGCCAGTGGCAGGCCAGCCTCAATCCGGCCGCCATGCCCAAGCTGCGCATCAACGAGATGTACGCCGGCATTCTGCGCCAGAACCGCGCCGGCGGCAGCCTGCAGACCCAGCTGCAGGAGGCGCGCTGGCTGATCAAGAACGTGCAGCAGCGGTTCGAGACCATCCTGCGCGTGGCCCAGGCCATCGTCGAGCGCCAGCGCCTGTTCTTCGAGCATGGGCCGACCGCCATGCGGCCCCTGGTGCTGCGCGAGATCGCCGAGCAGCTCGACCTGCACGAATCGACGGTCTCGCGGGTGACCAGCCAGAAATACATGCTCACCCCGCGTGGCCTGTTCGAATTCAAGTATTTCTTCTGCAGCTCGCTGGGCACGGAAGAGGGCGGCGCCACCTCCAGCACGGCGATCAAGGCCTTGATCAAACAGGCGATCGAGGCGGAGAATCGCGGCCAGCCGCTGTCCGACAGTGCCATATCGACTATGCTGGGTAAGCAGGGTTATGTTGTCGCCCGCCGCACCGTTGCCAAATATCGCGAACAGATGCAAATTCCGCCGGCCAACCAGCGCAAGTCGATATGACCGTCATTTTTCGTTTGCTTGAACCCTTGTTCTGCCGCCCGCCCTGCCAGAGGTGACCATGAACCTGATCAGCCCTTTACTGAAACCGGAAAACGTCCTGGCCGGCCTTGAGGCAGGTAGCCGCAAGCGCCTGTTCGAGGAGGCGGGCCGTCTGTTCCAGATCAGCTACGGGGTGCCGGCGAACGAGGTATTCGAGAGCCTGCAGTCTCGTGAGAAGCTGGGCTCGACCGCTTTGGGTTACGGCATCGCCATTCCCCATGGCCGGATCAAGGGTTTGAAGGACACCGCCTGCGCCTTCATCCGCCTGAAGGCGCCGATCGACTTCGACGCCCCGGACGGCATGCCGGTCGACCTGGTCTTCGTCCTGCTGGCCCCGGCGGCGGCCACCGACCTGCACCTACAGATACTGGGCGAGCTGGCGCAGATGTTCAGCGAGAAGACCATGCGCGATCAGTTGCGTGCCGCGCCGGATGCCGCCGCCCTGCACCGCCTGGTCAGTGAATGGACAGCCTGAGCCCGTTCATCACCGTCGATCAACTGTACGAGCTGGCCCGGGAGCAGGTGCCGCTCGACTGGGTTGCCGGCCGCGCGGGTGGTGGGCGCAAACTGACCTCGGACTCGGTGGAGAAATCCGCCTTCGCCCTGATCGGCTATTTCAACCTGGTCCATCCCAATCGCATCCAGATCCTCGGCAATGCCGAGATGGGCTATTTGCGCAGCCTGCCGACCGACGGCCAGGCGCTGGCGATCAACAACCTGCTTGCCAGCGAACTGGCGGTGGTGGTGGTGGCCAACGGCGAGCAACCGCCGCCGACCCTGCTGAGCATGGCCGAGGAGCGGCAGATTCCGGTCTTCGTCTCCCCGGAGTCGAGCACCTACCTGATGCGCATCCTGTCGCATGTGATCAGCCAGGCCCTGGCCGTCTCGGTCACCCTGCACGGCGTCTTCCTCGAGGTCGCCGGTCTCGGCGTGCTGATCACCGGCGCCGCCGCCACCGGCAAGAGCGAACTGGCGCTGGAACTGATCAGCCGCGGCCACCGCCTGGTGGCCGACGACATCCTCGAGGTTTATGCCGTCTCCCCCGACACCCTGGAGGGCCGCTGCCCGGAACTGCTGCGCGGCTTCATGGAGGTGCGCGGCCTGGGCGTGCTCGATATCCGTCGGCTGTTTGGCGAGGCGGCGGTCAAATTCAAGAAGAACCTCAAACTCATCGTCCATCTCACCCCGGCCGAGCAATGGCAGGACGTCGACCGCCTGGCCATCCAGTCCGGCAGCGAGACCATCCTCGGCGTGGAAATCCCCAAGGTGAGCATCCCCCTGGCGGTGGGCCGCAACCTGGCGGTGCTGGTCGAGGTGGCGGTGCGCAACCACATCCTCCGCCAGCACGGCATCAACAGCACCGAGGAATTCGTCAATCTCCAGCACCAGGCCATGCAGGGCGGAGAGGGCTGAGTGCGTCTGGTCGTCATCACCGGCTTGTCCGGCTCCGGCAAGAGCGTCGCACTCAAGGTGCTGGAGGATGCCGGCTTCTATTGCATCGACAATCTGCCGGCCATGCTGCTGCCGGAAGTGGTAGGCTACCTGGAGCAGCAGGGCTGCCAGGACGCCGCGGTCAGCATCGACGCCCGCAGCGGCGACTGCCTGGAGCGTCTGCCCGAGCAATTGGACCGGCTGCAGGCGCGGCTCGACCTGCGCGTGCTGTTCCTCGATGCCACCGACAGCGAACTGGTCCGGCGTTTTTCCGAGACCCGGCGCCGGCATCCCTTGAGCACCGGTGAGCGCTCGCTGGAGGAATGCATCCGCGAGGAACGGGAATTGCTGGCCAGGCTGGCGGCCCTGTCGCATCGGCTCGATACCAGCGAGCTCACGGCCAACGCCCTGCGTGCCTGGGTGAAGGACTGGCTGAACCTGGGCGGCGCCAACTTCACCTTGGTCTTCGAGTCGTTCGGCTTCAAGCATGGCATTCCGCTCGACGCCGATCTGGTGTTCGATGTCCGCTGTCTGCCCAATCCGCATTACGACCCCGAGCTGCGTCCCTTCACCGGCAAGGATGCGCCGGTGATCGACTTCCTTCAGGCCCAGCCCGAGGTGGGCGCCATGCTGGCCGACATCCGGGCCTATCTGGAGAAGTGGCTGCCGGCCTATATCCGCGACAACCGCGCCTATTTCACCGTGGCCCTGGGCTGTACTGGCGGCCAGCACCGCTCGGTCTATTTCGCCGAGACCCTGGCCGAGCATTTCCGCGCCAGCCAGCAGGTGCTGGTGCGGCATCGGGGGTTGGCCTGAAAATGCGGTTTCGGCATAGACCAAGCGGCCTTTCGGCGCAGGCTAATGCCGGCGTGGCCGGCGTTAAGCGCAGCGGCCGTAGCCAAGTGGCGCAATGGATTTATCCGGGCGATTGGCTGCTGCTGGCCGGTGGTTTCGCCTTGGTGGCGGGGCTGGCCCTGCACGCCCCGGCGCCGGCCGATCGGGTGCTGATCAAGCAGGCCGGCCGCACCTTTGCCGAGGCCAGCCTGCGCCTGAACCGGATCATCGCCGTGCCGGGCCCGCTGGGCACGACCGAGGTGGAGATTCGCGACGGCCGGGTACGGGTCAAGGCCGACCCCGGCCCGCGCCAGTTGTGCGTCAATCAAGGCTGGCTCAAGGCGGGCGAGGCGGCGATCTGCCTGCCCAACCGGGTGAGCGTGGAGCTGGGCAGGGCGGCCTATGACAGCCTCAATTATTGAACTGAAGGCCAGCCTCGAGGACCGCCGCATCGCCGCGTTGGCGGCGGCCGGCATCGGCCTCACCCTGGCCGAGGCGGCCATCCCGCTGCCCATCCCCGGCATCAAGCCGGGCCTGGCCAACATCGTCACCCTGCTGGTGCTCTATCGCTATGGCTGGCGGCTGGCGGCCTGGGTCTCGCTCCTGCGCATCGTTGCCGGCGCCCTGTTCCTCGGCACCTTTCTCACGCCCACCTTCGCCTTGAGCCTGGCCGGCGGCCTGGCCAGTCTGGCCGTGCTCGCCCTCGCCGCGCGCCTGCCCCCGGCCTGGTTCGGCCCGGTCGGCCTGTCGCTGCTGGCGGCCTTCGGTCACATCGGCACGCAGCTGCTGCTGGTCGATGTCTGGCTGATGCCGGGTGTGAGCCTGATCGGCCTGCTGCCGCTGTTTCTCGGCGCGGCCTGGTTGACCGGCCTGATCAACGGCCTCATCGTTGCCCGCATGATGCCAATGTCGCCAATCGAATACCGCCGGGAGTCGACAGCATGAGTCACAAGCGTATCGCCCTGGCCTGGACCGGCGCCTCGGGCATGGCCTATGGCCTGCGTCTGCTCGAATGCCTGTTGCGGGCCGGTTGCCGGGTGGAACTGCTGGTTTCGTCGGCGGCGCGCATCGTCGCCCGGCAGGAACTCGATCTCGTGCTGCCCAGCGACACGGCCGAACTCGCTGCCCAGTTGAGCGCACGCTTCGCCGGCCACGCGGGCGAGCTGGTCGCCTATGGCAAGGAGGAGTGGTTTGCCCCGCTCGCCTCCGGCTCGAACCCGGCCGACGCCATGATCGTCTGCCCCTGCACCATGGGCACGCTGGCGGCCATCGCCCAGGGCCTGGCCGACAACCTGATCGAGCGCGCGGCCGATGTGATGCTGAAAGAGAAGCGGCCCTTGATCCTGGTGCCGCGCGAGACGCCGTTCTCGCTCATCCATCTGCGCAACATGACCCGGCTGGCCGAGGCCGGCGCCACCCTGCTACCGGCCAATCCCGGCTTCTATCATCGGCCGGCTTCGGTCGAAGCGGTGGTCGACTTCGTCGTCGCCCGGGTGCTGGATCAGGCCGGCGTGCCGCACAGCTTGATGCAACGCTGGGGCGAGCCCGGCGCGGAAGGCTGATGGAACTGCCGCTGTTCCCGCTCAACACCGTGTTGCTGCCCGGCGGCCGTCTGCGGCTCAAGGTGTTCGAGCCGCGCTATCTCGATCTGGTCAGCGCCTGCCTGCGCAGCGGCGAGCCCTTCGGCATCTGCCTCATCCAGTCCGGCGCCGAGGTGGGCGAACTGGCCCAGCCCGAGCCGGTCGGCACCTTGGCCCATATCCGCACGGCCGACATGAACACGCCCGGCGTGTTCGAGATCGAGGTCGAGGGCGGCGGCCGCTATCGCATCCTTTCGACCCGGGCCGGCCCCAACCGCCTGCTGATCGGCGAAGTCGAGCTCAAGCCGCCGGAATCGACCGCGCCGGTGCCCGTGCACTGCGCGCCCTGTCTGCGTCTGCTGCAACGCCTGGCCGAGGAGCTGCCCAAGTTCGGCCTGCATCCGGTACGCGACGAGGTGGCCTGGGTCGGCCATCGCCTGGTCGAACTGCTGCCGTTCGAGATGCCGGCGCGCCAGGCCCTGCTCGAACTCGACGACCCGGTGCGCCGGCTGGAGATCATCGTCGAGTTCGTGCGCGAGCAGGGCTGGAGCGAAGAGGGCTAGAGGGGCGGCGTGGCGAAGTTCTACGAACAACTGACACCGGAGCTGACCGGATTCATCGCGCGGCAGAAGATTTTTTTCGTCGCCACGGCGCCGCATGCCGGCCGGGTCAATGTCTCGCCCAAGGGCCTGGACAGCCTGCGCGTGCTGGGGCCGAAGCAGGTGGCCTATCTCGATCTTTCCGGCAGCGGCGCCGAGACCGCGGCGCACATCCGCGAGAACGGCCGCTTGACCTTGATGTTCTGCGCCTTCGAGGGCGAGCCCCTGATCCTGCGCCTGTATGGCCAGGGCGAGATCGTGCGGCCCGAGCTGCCGGCCTGGGCCGGACTGAAGGCGTCGTTTCCCGATTTCCCCGGCATGCGCCAGATCATCCTGCTCCACGTCGATTCGGTGCAGACTTCCTGCGGTGCCGGCGTGCCGCTGTTCGTCTATGCCGGCGAGCGCGACCAGTTGTTGGAATGGGCCCGGAAGAAGGGCGCGGCGGGCATGCGCGAATACCGCCGGCAGAAGAACCGCCTGAGTATCGACGGCCTGCCGACTGGCTTGGGCGACGACGAGCCCGACGCCGTATAATTGATTCACGCGTTGATGCGGACACCTTGCGGTGCCGCATAACGCGCAAATTGAGGTGCCACCATGTTGCCGATTCCAGACAATCTCATCATCCAGTTCGACAAGGCCCTGCGCACGGTCTTCGCCCCGGCCCACAGCCGCCGGCCGCATCCCGATGCCAATGTGCCCGAGGCCGAACTGAGCGAGGCCGAGAAGCGTCACGCCGCGGGTCTGATGCGGGTCAACCACAGCGGCGAGGTGTGTGCCCAGGCGCTGTATCAGGGCCAGGCCCTGACCGCGCGCGACCCCGAGGTGCAACAGGCCCTGCAGGCGGCGAGCGAGGAGGAGACCGAACATCTGGCCTGGTGCGAGCGCCGGCTGGAGGAGCTGGGCAGCCGCAAGAGCCTGCTCAATCCGCTCTGGTATGCCGGCTCCTTCACCCTCGGCGCCATCGCCGGTGCCCTGGGCGACAAGTGGAACCTGGGCTTTCTGGCCGAGACCGAGCGCCAGGTCGAGGGCCACCTCAATGGCCATCTGGAGAAACTGCCCGAACAGGATGCCAAGAGCCGGGCCATCGTCGAGCAGATGAAGGCGGACGAGGTGAAGCACGCCGAGACCGCCATCGCCCACGGCGGCGCGCCGCTGCCGCTGCCGGTGAAGCTGGCGATGCGGGCGACATCCAAGATTCTCACCCACACCGCATACCGAGTTTGACCATGGCCTTCGCAGAAAACCTGGCAGCGCTGCCTTCCGCCGATCATCTGGCGCGAATCGAGCTGACCGCACCCAGCGGCATCAAGGAAGTGATTGAGAACAAGCCGGGCAGCGCCGGCTCGGTGCGGGTCTATGCCTATCTGGCGGCCAAGTACGGCGAGATCAATGCCGCCGCGGCGGAGGAGGGCTTGGTTTTGTATGCCGAGCACACGGAGGACGCCCGCGTCCATCCCGGCAAGCACGCCAACATCGACCGCCTGCTGCGGGTGGCGGCCGGCGGCAGCGGCTACGCCGTGCAGCTCTATTCGGCCTGAGCCGCGCCTTCCTCGACGATTTCGAAGTCGTGGGTCACCTCGGCGGTCTTCGCCAGCATGATGGTGGCCGAGCAGTATTTCTCCGCCGACAGCTTGATCGCCCGTTCCACCGTTTCGGCCTTGAGATTGCGGCCGCGCACGATGAAGTGCATGTTGATCCGGGTGAACACCTTGGGGTGATCGTCGGCGCGGTCGGCCTGGAGCACCACCTCGCAGCCGGTCACGTCCTGCCGGCTCTTCTTCAGGATCATCACCACGTCGACCGAGGTGCAGCCGCCGGCGCCCAGGAGCAGCATCTCCATCGGCCGCGGGCCCAGGTTGCGGCCGCCGATGTCGGGCGCGCCGTCCATCACCACGGCGTGGCCGCTGCCGGTCTCGCCCATGAAGCAGACGTCTTCGATCCATTTCACGCGGGTTTTCATGTGCTCTCCTTCAGTTTCGTATGCGGTACCAGACGAGGCCGATGGCCTCGTGCAGGGCGATGTAGCTGTTCTTCAGACCGCGGATATCGGGCAGGAAATCCAGCGGGGTGCTCAGCTCCAGCCCGGCATAGCCGGTGCCGGCCGGCACCACCGTCAGGCCGGCCCGTTCGAACACCGGCACGGCGCGCGGCAGGTGCCAGGCCTGGCTGACCAGATAGATGCGGCGGATGCCGGCCTTTTCCAGCAATTCGGCCGAGTATTCGGCATTTTCCCGGGTGTTGCGCGAGCGGCCCTCGACCCAGGCGCCGGGCAGGCCGAAATCGGCAGCCAGCGCCTCGGCCATGATCCCGGCCTCAGGCCGGCCGCCCTTGGGCGCGCCGCCGGTGACCAGGAGGGGCTTGCCGGTCTGCCGGGCCAGGTGAGCACCATAACGAAGCCGCTCCAGCGTGGCCTGGCTGGGCCGGTCGCCGCCGTATTCCGGGGCAGGGTCGCTGCCGCCGCCCAGGATGACGATGGCCTCGGCCTCGTCGCCCCGGATCGGCTGATACGGTGTCTGCAAGGCCGCCAGCAGCCGGTCGCCGACCCAGGGCGTGGCCAGCAGCCAGAGGCCGGCGAAGGCCGCCAGCATCAGGCCGCGGCCCAGGCGGGGCCGGCGCCGGGCCAGCCAAAAGCCGGCCGCCGCCAGGAGCAGCAGGTTGAGCGGGGGCAGCAGCAGCCCCGCGATCAGGTTGGTGACCAGCCAGGCGGTATCCATGCCCGGCATTATCCGGGTATTGCCCCATAGGTAAATCGGGTTTGACAGGGCTTTGAAATATTGAATACAATCCGCGTCTTTCCGCGTTTGACCCTTGGAAAACAACATGAAAACCTTTTCTGCCAAGCCGCTCGAAGTCGTGCACGACTGGTACGTCGTGGACGCCAACGACAAGGTGCTCGGTCGCCTGGCGAGCGAGATCGCCCGTCGTCTGCGCGGCAAGCACAAGGCCATTTACACCCCGCACGTGGACACCGGCGACTTCATCGTCGTGGTCAATGCCGACAAGATCCGCGTGACCGGTAACAAGGCCCTGGACAAGATGTATTACCGCCACTCCGGTTACCCCGGTGGCCTGTACGAGACCAACTTCAAGGACATGCAGGCCAAGCATCCCGGCCGTGCCCTGGAGAAGGCCGTGAAGGGCATGCTGCCCAAGGGCCCGCTGGGCTACGCCATGATCAAGAAGCTGAAGGTCTATGCCGGCGGCGAGCATCCCCATGCCGCCCAGCAGCCCAAGGCTCTGGAAATTTAAGGATTAAGTCATGATCGGTGACTACTACTACGGCACTGGGCGTCGCAAGAGCTCCGTCGCTCGCGTCTTCATCAAGGCTGGCAAGGGCCAGATCGTCGTCAACGGCAAGCCTGTCGACCAGTACTTCGCCCGCGAAACCGGCCGCATGGTCGTGCGCCAGCCCCTGGTGCTGACCGAGAAGGAAGGCACCTTCGACATCATGGTCAACGTCGCCGGCGGCGGCGAGTCCGGCCAGGCCGGTGCGGTGCGCCACGGCATCACCCGCGCCCTGATCGAATTCGACCCCAGCCTGAAGACCGCGCTCAAGCATGCCGGTCTGGTCACCCGCGACGCCCGTGAGGTCGAGCGTAAGAAGGTCGGTCTGCACAAGGCCCGCCGGCGCAAGCAGTTCTCCAAGCGCTAATCGGCTGTATCCCGCAAAAAGCCGCCTCATGGGCGGCTTTTTGCATTTCCGGGGGGTATCATCCTAATCCGTCATTCCCGGCGCGGTGCGCAGCGCCGCTGATCGGGAATCCAGAGAAAATAACTGGATTCTCGCTTTCGCACCCGCTAGGGGCAGGCCGTGGTTGTAAGCCGCTAAAGCAGCAACAACCACGCTCCGGGAATGACGACATAGTGAATCTGCGATATTGGAAAGGTAGACACATGATCAAGGCAGGCATCGTCGGCGGCACCGGCTACACGGGCGTGGAGCTGCTCCGCTTGTTGGCCCAGCACCCCGAGGTCGAGCTGGCGGCCATCACCTCGCGCAAGGAGGCCGGCATGCCGGTGGCCGAGATGTTCCCGTCGTTGCGCGGCCGGGTGAGCCTGGCCTTCACCACGCCGGAAGAGGCGCCGCTGAAGTCGTGCGACGTGGTCTTTTTCGCCACGCCCAACGGCATCGCCATGCAGCAGACCCGCGAGTTGCTCGAGGCCGGGGTCAAGGTCATCGACCTGGCCGCCGACTTCCGGATCAAGGACGTGGCCGAGTGGTCCAAGTGGTACGGCATGGAGCACGCCTGTCCCGAACTGGTGGCCGAGGCCGTCTATGGCCTGCCCGAGATCAACCGCGCGGCCATCAAGCAGGCCCGCCTGATCGCCAACCCCGGCTGTTACCCCACCGCTGTGCAGCTGGGTTTCCTGCCCCTGGTCGAGGCCGGCGTCATCGACACTAGCGGTCTGGTGGCCGACTGCAAGTCCGGTGTCTCCGGCGCCGGGCGCAAGGCCGAGACCCACATCCTCTATGCCGAGGCCACCGACAGCTTCAAGGCCTATGCCGTGGCCGGCCACCGTCACCTGCCGGAGATCCGCCAGGGGCTCGCCCGCATGGCCGGCCATGACGTCGGCCTCACCTTCGTGCCCCACCTCACGCCCATGATCCGCGGCATCCACGCCACGCTCTATGGCAAGCTGAAAAAAGACGTCGACCTGCAGGCTCTGTATGAGAAGCGTTACGCCGGCGAGTACTTCGTCGACGTCATGCCGCCCAAGTCGCACCCCGAGACCCGCTCGGTGCGCGCGATCAACACCTGCCGCATCGCCGTGCACCGCCCGCAGGGCGGCGACACCGTGGTCGTGCTCTCGGTGATCGACAACCTGGTCAAGGGCGCCGCCGGCCAGGCCGTGCAGAACATGAACCTCCTGTTCGACCTGCCGGAGCAGATGGGCTTGACCCAAATCGCCGTTTCGCCTTGAAGTTTGGGCGGATGAACCCATATTCCGGGCATGGTTGACGGGAACTTTTCCGGCCCCAATAATGCCCAAGCTGAACTTTTTTATAGGAGTAGCGCGATGAATGCCGCGACCGAAATGAGCCCCATGGTCTTCACCGACAGCGCCGCCAACAAGGTGAAATCGCTGATCGAGGAAGAAGGCAACCCCGACCTGAAACTGCGCGTCTTCGTCACCGGCGGCGGCTGCTCCGGTTTCCAATACGGCTTCACCTTCGACGAAGTGCAGAACGAAGACGACACCGTGATGCAGAAGAACGGCGTCACCCTGCTGATCGACCCGATGAGTCTGCAATACATGGTCGGCGCCGAGATCGACTACAGCGAGGGCCTGGAAGGCGCCCAGTTCGTCATCAAGAACCCCAACGCCGTCTCCACCTGCGGTTGCGGCTCTTCCTTCTCGGCCTAAGCCACACATACCCCCTCTCCCTTGGGGAGAGGGCAGGGGTGAGGGAGAGGCGGCGCAAGCCGCCTTTCTTATTTGATAAACACCATGACCCAAAAATACCGCACCGTCACCTGCCCCACCTGCGGCAAGCCCGTCGAATGGCGGCCGGAAAACCCCTTCAAGCCCTTCTGCTCCGAGCGCTGCAAGCTCATCGACCTGGGCGAGTGGGCCACCGAGAAATACCGCGTGCCGGCCGAGGACGAGCCCCTGAGCGGGGAGAACAATGCCGGCGGCGAAGGGGCGGCCTAAACCGGCGATTTGGCAGGGCGGCAAACCCGTTTATCAGCCATATCTGGGATTACCCTTAATTTACACCTGAAGGTCTTTATATTAATTTTGTGACTCACAGCCGTCGTGAATGTTGTGAGAAAATAATAAAAAAGAAGCGTTAAAAGGGAGACAGTAGGGGCCGGTGGTTCCCTCGCAATATCTCCCCGATAACGACAAGCCATAATTCGGTGGGATAGCAAGTAATGCTGATAAAGCAGTGGATCGCGCCTGCGCGGCGTCGAGACTATCCGCGGGTTCGTCGCCAGCGCTGCCGTCACCCTGATCCTTGATCTGCCCTTCCTGCTGATCTTCGTGGGCATCATGTTCTATTACAGCGTCATGCTTACGCTGATCGTTCTGGCCATTCTCGGCGTGGTCGCGCTCATCAGCTTCTTCACTGCGCCTCTATTTCAAAAGCAACTCAACGAGCAATTCATGCTGGGCGCCCGCAACCAGGCCTTCATGACCGAATACATCAGCGGCATCGAGACGGTGAAGAGCCTGCAAATGGAGCCGCAAATCCGCGCCCGCTTCTCCAACTACCTGGCCGACTACCTGCACGCCACCTTCAAGACCAAGCAACTGTCCAACACCTACAACACCGCGGCCGGCAGCCTGGAGCAGATGATGACCCTGCTGGTCTTGGTGGTGGGGGCCTATACGGTGATGACCAGCACCGACTTCACCATCGGCATGCTGGTCGCCTTCCAGATGTTCGCCGGCAAGCTCTCCCAGCCGGTGATGCGGCTGGTTGGCCTGTGGCAGCAGTTCCAGCAGGCCAGCCTGTCGGTCAAGCGCCTGGGCGACGTGATGAACGCCCCCACCGAGCCCTATTCGCTATTGCCCGCCCGTCTGCGCGAAGGCCACGGCCTGATCGAGATCGAGGGCCTGGCCTTCCGCCACAACGAAAAGCTGCCCTATCTCTACCGCGACTTTGGCTTCAGCGTGCAACCCGGCAGCGTGGTTGCGATCATGGGGCCGTCCGGTTCGGGCAAGAGCACCCTGGCCAAGCTGCTGCAAGGCTTCTACCAGCCCAGCGACGGCCGCATCAAGATCGACGGCACCGACATCCAGAACCTTTCCGCCAACGAGCTGCGCCACTACTTCGGCGTGGTGCCGCAAGAAACCGTGCTCTTCTCCGGCACCATCTACGACAATCTGCAGGCGGCCAACCCGCATGCCACCTTCGAGCACATCGTGCAGGCCTGCAAAATGGCCGAGATACACGACGTGCTGGAAAAGCTGCCCAACGGCTACCAAACCGAAATCGGCGAGCGCGGCTCGGGCCTGTCCGGCGGCCAGCGCCAGCGCCTGGCCATCGCCCGTGCCCTGCTCAAGCGGCCCAAGATCCTCATCTTCGACGAAGCCACCAGCAACCTCGACCCGCAAACCGCCGAGCACTTCGCCACCACCATCAACCAGTTGCGCGGCAAGGCCACCATGCTGTTCATTACCCACGCCCTGCCCAAGAACCTGCAGGTCGACGAAGTGGTGCGCATCGGCGGCGAAAGGCTTTCCGTGGTGCAGGGCGACAAGGTCGAACCGAACGAAAGGCGGCAGACCGAGCTATGAAAATCCGCAATGCCATCCTCGACGACGTGCCCATCTTCGTGGAGATGGGCCGGCGCTTTCACGAGCTGACCCGTTTTCGCGTCTACGACTACAACGCCGAACGCGTGGCGCTCAACCTGCGCGCCGTGGTGGAAAACCCGCGCGGCAGCCATTGCTTCTTCGTCGCCGAAGACAGCGAGGGCAACCCGGTGGGCGGCATCATCGGCTGCGTCGAGCAGCACTTCTTTTCCAACCGCCTGGTCGCCAGCGTCATCCACTACGACGTGCTGCCGGAAAAGCGCATGGGCGGCGCCGGCCTGCGCCTGCTCATGGCCTTCAAGAAGTGGGCAGAAAACCGCGGTGCGGTGGAACTGAATGCCGGGGTCAACAGCGGCACCGATCTGAAAAAACTGGATAGCTTCCTGCGGCGGCTTGGGTTCAAGCTGACGGGGGGGAATTATTCGTTGATGTTGGGCATGCAAAATGGGTAACGCGAGTATGAGAGCTGGCTGGTTGGTGTCTGTGATGATGCGATTAATGGGGCTGCTGTGCTCGCTATTTGTTACTGCAGTATTCCTCACTTCTAGCCCTGTACTCGCTGATGAAATCAAGTGGTTCCCGCAGCAGGCGCGATTCGCTCCTGATGGCAGCCACTTGCTGGTGAATGTCTGTGAGGTGGGCAACAGCAACTACTGCCGAATTTGGCGTTTCTGGATGGCGGATAGTCATTGGGATGCCTTGCCCTTGGCCAAAGATCAAACCTATCTCTGGCCAGACTACGCGCCAGACGGTAAGGCCATCGTGTTGTCTACCATGCCTTGCCCCGACAAGAAATGCGATCTGCGTGATGCCAGGCTGGCCCTCATGGACACCGATGGCAGAAATTTGCGCCGTGTGCCGGGCACCGAGGTGTCCAAATTGCGGCCGGCCTTCTCGCATGACGCCAAGCGAGCTATTTATTGGCAGATCGGTGAAGTGCTGAAGACCCGGCGACAGATGGCGGCCTTCATGGATGTCTGGGAAACGGAACTGGCTACAGGCAAGGAGCGCAGGCTGACAAACTTCGCGGCCACAGTCATCTTGTCAGGCCCTAAATACTGGCCGGATGACAGGCGCTTCATGTTCTCGGCGATGGATTTCTTCCGCTTGCCGGAGGGATATCGGAAGCCGGGCGACTCGCCCATCCTCTTGCCCAACATGATGCGTTATGCGGAGAAGCACAAAGGTCATATGGTGTTTGTGTTGGAGCCGGAATCCAGCGACTTGAAACCGTTCTTCGTTACTGACAAGAACTGGTCGGTCGGCTTTGACGTTTCGCGTGATGGAAAGAAACTGCTTTATGCCTCGTCTGGGGGCACATCGAGCTATGGCTCTATTTATGTGCACGATCTGACTGTCTTGTCCGAGCCAGTAATGATACTGAGGGAGCGGGGTGCAGGCAGTGCGATCATGGATGCGGCATTTTCCAGAGACGGTCAGCAGGCTGCAATTGTCAGAGATATTACTTATTGGCCCGGCGCGGCAATTTACAAGGCGAAAAACATAGAGCTTTGGCTGGTCGACATGGAAGGTAGAAAGCCTAAGCATATTGCTATTACTCAATTACCAGAACTCGTTGACTAATTAATCCAAGATAGGGGGGTGCTATGGTTAGAGGTGGGCCAATCGTGAATTTCAAGACGAGCTTTCAGTCGCTTGTTACCTCGTGTGTGTTTCTGCTTTGGTCAAGCCAGTTGTTGGCACAGGATCCTGCGCAACGGCTAAGCACAGTTCGCAACAGTTCTTCGCAGCGTTACGAGATCAATCAGACCTACTGAAGCCTCCTCGTTATTCCGTGCCACTCAGAAGTAGAGGGTTTGGGTATTTTTGCATGCGATAGGCCACCGGTGGAATCCTGCCCAGGGCTTCATGCGGTCGTTCATGGTTGTAGCGGTGCAGCCAGTCCTCCGTCAGCTTCCTGACCTCGGCCAGCGACTCGAACACATAGCAGTCCAGCACCTCGGTCCGGTAGGAGCGGTTGAACCGTTCGATATAGGCGTTCTGGGTTGGTTTCCCCGGTTGGGTAAACATCAATTCCACCTCATTATCCCTGGCCCACTGGGCCAGTGCCTGGCTGACCAGTTCCGGGCCGTTGTCCAGGCGTAGCCGGCGGGGCCTGCCCCGCAGTTCAATCAATTCATTCAAGGCCCGCACCACCCTGGCCGCCGGCAGGCTAGTGTCCACCTCGATACGCAGGGCCTCGCGGCTGAACTCGTCCAGGACGTTGAAGGTCCGGAAGCGCCGACCGCTCCACAGCGCATCGGCCATGAAGTCACAACTCCAAGTATCGTTCGGCAGCGCCCCGGCCACCAGAGGCTGCTTGATGCGAGCCGGCAAGCGTTTCTTGCCCCGGCGCGGCAGGTTCAGATTGAGCTGGCAATACACCCGCCACAGCACGGTCTTGCCCCAAGGCTGCTGTTGCAGCCTGAAGCTGTCATGCAGCAGGCCGAAACCATGCCGGGGATTGACCGCCATGTAGGCCTGTACCGCCTCGATGACGGCGCTGTCATCGCGCCGAACCGGCACATAGTGCCGGCTGGATCGGGCTAGCCGTACCGCCCGGCAAGCCTGGCGTTCGGACAAGCCATGCGCATCCATCAGCACGTCGGCCAACTCAATCTTGCGCGCCGGGGCTAGAGCTTTCGGGAGACAACGTCCTGCAGGGCGTTGTGCACCATGGCCAGTTCGGCATACATCTTCTTGAGCCGCGCATTCTCGGCCTGCAGGTCTCGCAACTGCTTGAGCTGGGACACTTCCATGCCGGCGTAGGCCGACTTCCACTTGTAGTAGGTGGCGTCCGAGATGCCGTGCTTGCGGCAGGTTTCGCCGACCTTGGCGCCCAGTTCGACCTCCTTGAGGATCGCCAC
This sequence comes from Sulfuritortus calidifontis, assembly GCF_003967275.1. Classification (NCBI taxonomy): domain Bacteria; kingdom Pseudomonadati; phylum Pseudomonadota; class Betaproteobacteria; order Nitrosomonadales; family Thiobacillaceae; genus Sulfuritortus; species Sulfuritortus calidifontis. Next base: position 1,928,272 of record NZ_AP018721.1, on the reverse strand, counting down.
GATCTGCTGCTCGGTGAATTTCGATTTCTTCATGTAGAGCTTCCTTTCAGGGAAAACTCTACTTCATATTGGCCCGAATATCCGAGGAGGCTTCAATCGCAACAAATGGCCATGGTTAGCCTTGGCTTTGGAATGCGCCACGTCGTAGGTATCTTCAGACCCGCATATCAGTAAATCCCCTAGGGGTATTACCCGAGGCCGCCGGACATGGCGCGGCTTATCCTGTCAGCCATTGCATCAAGCGCAGCCGGCACTCCGGCTTAGCCCCCCAGTGCCATTTGGCTGCGCCTGTGCATCTCATAGCCAACAAGTTCAGGAGATCGACCATGCAGAGCCAGCAAATGCTTGCCCCGGAATACGTGTGTGCCCCGTCCACCCGCTGCAAGAAACTGGATCGCATCCTCGCCAGGTTGGCGCAGGATTTCCAGCCCTTCAATCAGCTCTCCAGCGAGCGGCTGGCCGAGGTGTTCAATGTGGTGCGGCTGATCGAGCTGCGCCCGGGCGAGCTGTTCCAGATTGCCGGCGGCAAGGACAGCGACTATCTCTTTTTGATCGAAGGCCAGATCGACTTGACCCGGAATGGGGTGACCCGCAGCCTGTCTGCCGCCGATGAAGCCGGCCGGCGCCCGGTCATGCTCGATACGGCCCCGATCGCGACCACCCTGATGGCGCGGGTGGCCTGCATCGTCTGCCATGTCGAGCGCCAGGTCTTCGACGACCTGATTTCCTGGGATGCCGTGGTGCAGGACCATGCCGGCAAGGGCGACCACGTGCGCGAGCGCATGGAGTTGGTGCGCAATTCCCTGGTCTTCCGCCGGCTGCCCTGGGAGAGCGTGGAGGCCGCCTTCGAGCGCATGCGGCCGGTTTCGGTCAAGGCCGGGCAGACCGTTATCCAGCAAGGCGAGCCGGGCGATGCCTTCTATATCATCACCTCGGGCCGCGCCGAGGTCTGGCAATGCACCATGCTCGACGATGAGCCGCGCATGATCGCGGAGTTGGCAGAGGGCGATGCCTTTGGCTGCGAGGCGCTGATCTCGGGCAAGACCCGCAGCGAGACCGTGCGTATGTTGGAAGACGGCACCTTGCTCACCTTGGGCAAGGATGACTTCGATTGGCTGATCAGCAAGCAGATGATCAAGAGCATCAATCCCAAGGTCGCCCACACCATGATGGAGACGGGCTATCGCTTCATCGATGTCCGTTATCCCGAGGAGTTCGAATACAACCACATCCCGGGTGCGGCCTTGATCCCGCTGTTCGAATTACGTCGCCGCATGCACGAACTCGACCCGAGCCAGCGCTACATCCTCTATTGCCAGTCCGGCAGCCGCAGTTCGGTGGCCGCCCTGCGCCTGAGCCAGGCCGGCTACGACGTGCAGACCCTGGAAGGCGGCATCCGCGAGTGGCCGTATGAGACCCAAAGCCTAGAGATGGTCTAAGGGGCTTACTGATAGGCGATGAACGGTTCGGCCGGCGCGTCCGGGCTGTAGCGGGCGATCAGTTCTTCCAGTTCGGCCTGCAGGGTGTCGTCTTCGTCGTCTTCCAGCACACCTTCGCCCACCAGTCGGGCGACCAGGCCATTGGCCATGGCCTCCTGTACTTTGCCCAGGGTGGGCGGCGTCGGCGCATGATCGAGCACTTCCTGGATCACGCGCGATAAAGCCTCGCTTGCCTGGACGCTGACGAAGTCGGCGGCCGGGGCGTCCGCGCCGAATTCCTCGATCAGTTCATCCAGTTCGGCCATCAGGCCGCGCGCCGTCTCCGGGTGCAGGCGGTCGGCGGCATAACGTTCGCCCGCCTCGCCCGAAGCCAGGAGGTCATGGACCGAGCCCAGCGTGGCAGGTTGCAGGGCATCGGGATCGTTGGCATGCGCTTCCAGAATGTGTGAGAGCGCCGGGCTCACCCGGCTGGCGATATCGATATCGACGATCATGATGCTTCTCCTACTGCGCCACAGGAGGCCGCTGCGGCAGGCCTCCCACGATCCATGCGACTCTGTGGTCTTCTTTCTTTGTAGCCGTACCGGTGGGCGAGTCAAGCCGCGGGCGCGGCTCAGCGCTCGACGATCTCGAACTTGGGCTCGGCAATCCAGGTGCCCTTGCAGGCCGGGCAGTGGCCCGGTTTGTGCAGGTGCTCGGTGCCGAAGACGAAGCCGCATTTTTGGCAACGGGCCGGGTGGATCACCAGCTTGAAGTGCGCGTGTCTGAGGCTCTCCTGCAAGTGGCGCAGATCGTCCTCGACGTCCTTGGGCTTGAGTTGCAGCGGTTTGGCGATCTCGTACAGCGTCAGCGGCCGGTTGTGCAAGAGTTCGATCAGGCCCCTGCGATACATGGCGGGCTCCGCGTGGCTGAATTTAGACCAGCACCGAATAGAGATGGGCGCCGAACTTGCACGCGGGCAGGTGGCGTGCGGCGTCGAGCATGATGCGGGCGCTGAAGGCGTATGGGTCGAACCGCCCCTCCAGCAACAGGCTGTCGTGAATGCCCCGGCCGGCGGTGCCGCGCCGGCTTAGCACCACGCCGTGGCCTGCCTGCTCCAGCTCGGCCACGCGGTCCACGACGAAGACTTGGGTTTCCTCGCCCAAGAACAGCGGGTCGCTCACGACGGCGCGGGTCACCGCGTCCAGGTCGGCGCCGGGTTGCAGTTCGACATAGACATAGCGCTGGGGCCGGCCATCGGCACCGCGTAGCTCGGCGCACAGGGCATCGCGCACACCTTTGATTTCGCGCGCGGCGGCCGAGTGATGCAGGCTCACTCCAGGCCGGTGGTTGAGTTCGGTCTCGCCCTTGGGGATCAGGAGCTGGAACAGGTTCTGGAACAGGCTCAAGGCACCAGGCGACCAGCCGGCGCCCAGGATGGCGGGCACTTTCTTGTCCACGGCCACGGCATGCAGCGCTTCAAGGTTGTGGTGCAGGGTCGCTTCGTCCACCGCCGCGCACTCGACGACGGGCACCTTGTGTCGCAACAGTTCCTGGGCCACGTCCAGCATCGCCTCGGGTGGCACGCACACCAGCGCGCCATCGACCGCACCCAGCGCCGAGACATGATCCGCCACCTTCACCCGGGCGTAGGGCTGGGGCAGGGCATGCCGCGCCTGCTCGGGCCGGCGCACGACGCCGGCCAGCTCCAGGTCAGGCGCCTCACGCAGGGCGTCGATGCAGGCCCGGCCCAGGCGGCCGAAGCCGACGACGGCGAGTCGGATGCGTTGCATACGGTCAGCTCCAAAAGCCGTGCTTGGCGTGGCCCTGGTTGAGGGCCCGCAGTTTTTCGTAGAGCTCGCGCTCCTCGCGCGAGGGCTTGTCGGGAATCTGCGCCTTCAGGCGTAGGAACAGATCGCCTTTGCCTGCCCCGCCGAAATGCGGCAGGCCCTTGCCCTTCAGCCGCAGCACGGTGTCGGGCTGGGTGCCGGCCGGCACCTTGACCTCGGTCGTGCCGCCGCCCAAGGTGGGCAGCGTGAGTCGGGTGCCGAGCACCAGGTCGGGCACCGTCAGCGTTTCCTGGCGCCAGAGATCGGCGCCGTCGCGCACGAAACGGGGATCGGGCGCGGCATGCACCACCACGTAAAGATCGCCGGGCGGCCCGCCCGCCTCGGCGCTTGCCATGCCCCGGCCCGGCACACGCAGGGCCATGCCGTCCTCGACCCCGACCGGGATCTTCACCGTGAGGCTCTCGGTCTTTTCCACTTCGCCGCGGCCGGCGCAGTCCGGGCAGGGTTTTTCGATGACCGTGCCACGGCCGTGGCAGGCCGGGCAGATCGTGATCGTCTGCATGCTGACGTTGCCTTCCTGCCGGCGGTTCACCTGCTGGCCGCTGCCATGGCAGACGCTGCAGGGCTTGGGCGTGGTGCCCGGCGCCGCGCCGCTGCCGTGACAGGTGGGGCAGGGTGCCAGGCGGCCGTAGCGCACGGTCTCCTCGCCGCCGCTGGCCACTTTTTCCAGCGGGATGGCGATGTCCACCTCGATGTTGGCGCCGCGCGCCGGGCCGGCGCGGTGGCGGCGGAAGAAGTGGTCGAACAGGCCGCCGCCGAAATCGAAGCCCAGATCGAAGCCGCGGAACAGGTCCTGGAAGTCGATACCGCTGAACAGGTCCTCGGCGCTGTAGCCGGCCACGCCGGCATGGCCGCCGGCATCGTATTCGGCCCGCTTCTTGGGGTCGGACAGGACCGCATAGGCGGCGGCGATCTCCTTGAAGCGTTCCTCCGCGCCCGGCTCCTTGTTGCGGTCCGGGTGGTATTTCAGCGCGAGTTTGCGGAAGGCGTCCTTGATGGCCTTGGCGTCGGCATCGCGGGCAACGCCCAGAACTTCGTAGTAGTCACGTTGGGCCATGAGTCGAAAGCGCGGTCAGGCGAGCAAGGCCGGGCGAAGTCGGGCCTGAGGCCGCGCGCCTGGTGCCTCACGCGTCTTTGTACTCGGCATCCACCACCTTGCCCCGGGGGCCGGCGCCGGAAGGCCTGGGCTCTTCGCTGCGCTCGTAGGGCGGCGGCGTGCCGCCCGGATACTTGGTCTCGGCATAGGGCCCGGTGGTCGTGGTCTGGGCATAGATCACGGTGCCGGCCTCCTTCAGCAGCTTGCGCAGGGCCTCGGCCTTTTCGGCGGCGAGCGCGGCATCCTTGCGGCCGAAGGCCTCCTTGGTCTCGCGCATGGCGGTCTGGATCTTGGCCTTGAGTTCCTCGGTCAGCTTGTCGGCGAAGTCGGCCAACAGCTTTTCCGCCTGGTAGCAGGCGGCGTCGGCCTCGTTCAGTTTGTCCGCGTCCTCACGCCGTTTCTTGTCCGCCTCGGCATATTTTTCCGCTTCCCTGATCATGCGCTCCTTCTCCGCTTCGGCCAGCCGGGTCGAGCCGGTGATGCGGATGGATTGGCTCTTGCCGGTGGCGGTGTCCTTGGCGGTGACGTTGAGGATGCCCGAGGCGTCGATGTCGAAAGTGACCTCGATCTTGGGCACGCCGCGCGGCGCCGGCGGCAGGCCGTCGAGGTTGAATTCGCCAAGCGAGACGTTATCCGCGGCCATCGGCCGCTCGCCCTGATAGACGTGGATGGTGACCGAGGTCTGCATGTCGGCCGCGGTGGTGAAGATCTCGGATTTTTTCACCGGGATCGGCGTGTTGCGCGCGATCAGCGGGGTGGCCACGCCGCCCAGGGTCTCCACCCCCAGGGTGAGCGGGGTGACGTCGACCAGCACGATCTCGCCCAAGCCCGCCTCGCCCGCCAGCACGCCGGCCTGGATCGCCGCGCCCGAGGCCACGCACTCCATGGGGTCGATGCCCATTTCGGCCTTGCGTCCGAACAACTCCTCGAAAAAGGCGCGCACGGCCGGCATCCGGGTGGGGCCGCCGACGAAGACGATGCGGTCGACGTCGTGCGGCCCGATGCCGGCATCGCGCAGGGCCTGCTCCACCGGACCGCGGCAGCGCTCGATCACCGGCCGCACGATGCGCTCGAGGTCGGTGCGGGTCAGATCCATCTCCAGATGCTTGGGCTCGCCGCCGGCGGCGGCGATATAGGGCAGGCTGATATGGGTGCTGGTGCTGCTCGACAGTTCGATCTTCGCCGTCTCCGCCGCCTCCTTCAGCCGGGCCATGGCCTTGGCATCGGGGCGCAGGTCGATGCCGGTGGCGAGCTGGAAGCGTTCGGCCAGGGCCTCGATCAGTCGGCTGTCCATGTCGGTGCCGCCGAGCCGGGTGTCGCCCGAGGTGGCCTTCACCTCGAACACGCCCTTGCCGAATTCCATGATGGTGACGTCCAGGGTGCCGCCGCCCAGGTCGATCACCGCGATGCGCAGCTCCTGGCCCAGCCGGTCCAGGCCGTAGGCCAGGGCCGCCGCGGTCGGCTCGTTGACCAGGCGCACCACCTCCAGGCCGGCGATGCGGCAGGCGTCCTTGGTCGCGCTGCGCTGGTTGTCGTCGAAATAGGCCGGCACGGTGACCACCGCCTGGGTGACCGGCTCGCCCAGGAAGGCCTCGGCGTCGCGCTTGATCTTCTGCAGGAGAAAGGCCGAGAGTTGTTCGGGCGTGAAGCTCTTGTCGCGAAGTTTGATGGTCTCGCGCTGGCCCATGCGCCGCTTGAAGGCGGTGGCGGTGCCCTCGGGGTTGGCCGCGGCCTGGCGCCGGGCCGGCTCGCCGATCAGCATCTGGCCGTCGGCGGTCACCGCCACGTAGCTGGGAAAGGCCTTGCCGCCCAGGCTGACGCCTTCGGCGCTGGGAATGATCACGGGCCGCCCGCCACGCAGCACGGCGGCGGCGGAGTTGGAAGTGCCAAGGTCGATGCCGATGATGGCCATGATAGAGTTCCCCTGAACGGTCGGCGGCCCGAACGGGCCGTACAAGATCAGTTTAGACCGGATGGGGCGAGGTGTCGGACCGGCTTGGGCGTGTCGGACGAGGGAGGAAATCGACATGGGCCGCCCGTGCGGCCCCGGTGGGCTGCAGCCGGGTTCAGCGCGTCAGCGTCTGCACGCCCTCGGGCGTGCCCATCAGGCAGACATCGGCGCCGCGCCGGGCGAACAGGCCATTGGTCACCACGCCGACGATCTGGTTGAGCTCGGTCTCCAGGGCGACGGGGTCGAGGATGTTCAGACCGTGCACGTCGAGGATGACATTGCCGTTGTCGGTGGTGAAGCCGGCGCGCAGCACGGGGTTGCCGCCCAGCTTGACCAGTTGCCGGGCGACGTAGGAGCGGGCCATGGGGATGACCTCGATTGGCAGCGGGAACTTGCCCAGCACGTCGACCAGCTTGGTCTGGTCGACGATGCAGACGAACTTCTTGGCGCAGGCGGCGACGATCTTCTCCCTTGTGAGCGCGCCGCCGCCGCCCTTGATCATGGCCATGTGGCGGGTGATCTCGTCGGCGCCGTCGACGTAGACCTCCATCTCGCCGGCCTCGTTCAGGTCGATCACGCGGATGCCGTGCTTCTTCAGGCGCTCGGCGGTGGCGACCGAAGAGGCCACGGCGCCGTCGATCCGGCCCTTGATGTGGGCCAGCTCGTCGATGAAGTAGTTGGCGGTGGAACCGGTGCCCACCCCGATGATGCCGGCGGGCACGTGTTCGATGGCGGCGCGGGCCACCGCCTGCTTCATTTCGTCTTGGCTCATGCTCATGGCGCTTCTGCTTTCAACTTGCGGTAAAAACGCCGAGAATAGCGGGGATTGGCGGCCTTTTCAAATCGGGGTTGCGGTTTGAAGCTGGCGATCTCAAGGCGCTTCGCGCCGCCCTCTCCCCCACCCCTCCCCCGGAGGGGGAGGGGAGCTAAGAACTGGTTATTGTGATGACGGACTATCTGGAAAAAATCCTGCTCGCCCGCGTCTACGACGTGGCCATCGAGTCGCCCCTGGATGAGGCGACCAACCTCTCGCGCCGGCTGAACAACACGGTCTGGCTCAAGCGCGAGGACATGCAGCCGGTGTTCTCCTTCAAGCTGCGCGGGGCCTACAACAAGATGGCCAACCTGCCGGCGGCCGCCTTGAAGCGCGGGGTGGTGGCAGCCAGCGCCGGCAACCACGCCCAGGGCGTGGCGCTGGCGGCGCAGATCCTCGAATGCGCCGCGACCATCGTCATGCCGGCGACCACGCCGCAGATCAAGGTGGACGCCGTGGCCAAGCGCGGCGCTCACGTCGTGCTCTTCGGCGACTCCTACGACGAGGCCTATCACCATGCCAGGGCCATCGCCAGGGAAGAGAAGAAGACCTTCGTCCATCCCTATGACGACCCCGAGGTGATCGCCGGCCAGGGCACGGTGGCCATGGAGCTCATGCGCCAGGCCAAGTCGGCCTGCCCGCACGCCATCTTCGTGCCGGTCGGCGGCGGCGGTCTGATCGCCGGCATCGCCGCCTATGTCAAGCGACTCAAGCCCGAGATCAAGGTGATCGGCGTCGAGCCGGCCGAGGCCGACGCCATGGCGCGCTCCCTGGCCAAGGGCGAGCGGGTGACCCTGACCCAGGTCGGCCTGTTCGCCGACGGCGTGGCGGTGAAGCAGGTGGGGGCGGAGACCTTCCGTCTGTGCCAGGAGTACGTCGACGAGATCATCCTGGTCGACAACGATGCCATCTGCGCCGCGATCAAGGACGTGTTCGAGGACACCCGCTCGATCCTGGAGCCGGCCGGCGCCCTGTCGGTGGCGGGGCTCAAGGCCTGGGTCGCGCGGGAGCGGGTCAAGGACAAGCACCTGGTCGCCATCGCCAGCGGTGCCAACATGAATTTCGACCGCCTGCGTTTCGTCGCCGAGCGCGCCGAGCTGGGCGAGAAGCGCGAGGCGGTGCTGGCGGTGACCATCCCCGAAAAACCCGGCAGCTTCAAGACCTTCTGCGCGCTCCTGGGCGGCCATGTCATCACCGAGTTCAACTACCGCTATGACGATCCCAGGCTCGCCCACATCTTCGTCGGCGTGCAGGTGCAGAACCGTGCCGAGGTGGACAAGATCATCGCCCTGCTCAAGCGCCACGATCTGCCGGTGCTCGACCTGACCGACAACGAGATGGCCAAGCTGCACATCCGCCACCTGGTCGGCGGCAAGGCGCCGCAGGCCAAGGACGAGGTGGTCTACCGCTTCGAATTCCCCGAGCGGCCGGGCGCGCTGATGAAGTTTCTGAACAGCCTGGGCAACAAGTGGAACATCAGCCTGTTCCACTACCGCAACCACGGCGCCGACTACGGCCGCGTACTGTGCGGGGTGCAGGTGCCGCCGCAGGACAAGGAGGCGTTCAAGGCCTTTCTCGACGGTCTGGGCTATCGCTATTGGAACGAGTCGAAGAACCCGGCCTACAAGCTGTTTTTAGGCTAAGTGCCCCTTGACCTGGCCTGGGCTGTAAAACGCAACCCCGCCGCAGCGGGGTTGCGTTTTTTGACGGTCGGCCGGCTTATTCCGCCGGCTTGCTTTCGGTCTTGCAGGTCTTGATGCCGAAAGGCAGATAGGCCGGGCACCAGCCGATGACACCGGTAGCCAGAGGCACCACGCCGATCCAGGCCCAGACCGGGCCGCCCATGAGGGCCCAAACGATCAGGGCCAGGCCGACGACGATGCGGATGATGCGGTCGACTCCGCCAACGTTTGCTTGCATAACGCCTCCTTCTTGAAGTGCCCGTGCGGGCGGTTGGGGATTGTTGTGCGCGCAGTATACGCCCAGGCGCATTCAACTTGGCAAGGCGGCCGCGATGGCGGCCGTACGGGCGGCGTGGATGGCCTTAGGGATGCCGCCGGCCGGTGCGGCGGCGGCCACCGCGCCGGCATCGACCGAACGCGCGGCGGTCAAGGCCTGGCGCAGGCGCTCGGCCTGGCTGAACGGCCGGGTCTCGTAGCCGGGCCGGCCGTGGTGGTCGTCGGCGCAGGCGAGCAGGAACTGCTCGAAGCGCTCGGGCCGGCGGAAGGCATCGGTGGCCTCGAGCAGGGCCAAGAGGCCGGCGGCGTCGAGCCGGTCGGCCCGGTGTGCCTCGCCATGCCAGCGGGCGACGGTGAGCGCCAGTTCCTTGCAGTCGGTCGGCACCTTGAGGCGCGTAGAGACCCCGCGCACGGCGGCGATGCCGGCCGCCTCGTGGCCGTTGTGGTCGGGCCAGCGACTGCGCGGGGTGAGGCCCTTGCCCAGATCGTGCACCAGCGCGGCATAGCGCACCGGCAGTTCGTGGCCCTGGGCGGCCGCCCAATCGAGCACGCGCAAAAGATGCACGCCGGTGTCGATCTCGGGATGCTTGGCAGGGTCCTGCGGCACGCCGAACAGGGCATCGACCTCCGGCAGGAGTTTTGCCAGGGCACCGCAGTCGCGCAGCACCTCGATCAGGCGCGAGGGTCGGCCTTCCATCAGGCCGCGACTGATCTCCTGCCAGACCCGTTCGGGCACCAGGGCATCGATCTCGCCGCTGCGCACCATTGCGCGCATGAGTTCCAGGGTTTCCGGCGCGACGCCGAAGTCGGGAAAGCGCGCGGCGAAGCGGGCCACGCGCAGGATGCGCAGCGGGTCCTCGGCGAAGGCGGCGCTGACGTGGCGCAGCACCTTGGCCGCCAGATCGCGCTGGCCGCCATAGGGGTCGATGATCCGGCCGTCCTCCGCCTCGGCCATGGCGTTGATGGTGAGGTCGCGCCGGATCAGGTCCTGCTCCAGCGTCACCTCGGGACTGGCATAGACCTGGAACCCCTTGTAGCCGCGCGCGGTCTTGCGCTCGGTGCGGGCGAGGGCGTATTCCTCCTGGGTTTCCGGGTGGAGGAAGACCGGAAAGTCCCTGCCCACCGGCCGGAAACCCAGGCGTGCCATGTCTTCCGGCGTGGCCCCGACCACGACGTGGTCGCGATCCTGCACCGGCAGGCCGAGCAGGCGGTCGCGCACGGCGCCGCCGACGACATAGACCTGGATGTGCGCTGGAAACCGCACTGCGGCGTGTTCAGCGCCGGGCCAGCTGGCGGAAGCGGCCGTATTGGCAGCGCGGGTCGGCCTGCTTCAGGTAGCCGATCACCGCTTCGAGCGGGGTGGCGCTGCCGAACAGGGTGGGAAAGCCCTCGGGGCAGACGTTGTCCTTGAGCGCGGCGTAATAGTTGTCGCGCGTCATCAGCTTGCGCCCGGGCTTGAGCTCCATCAGGGCGGCGAACAGATAGGACGCGGGCTGGCCGAGCGGGATCACGCTGCGCTTGAGGCCGAGGGTCCGGGCGGTAAGTTGCACCAGCTCGGCCAGGCTGTAGACCTGCGGCCCGCACAGACTGTAGGTCTGGCCGTAGGTGGCGGGGTCGTCCAGGCTCTGGGCGAAGGCGCGGACGACATCGCCCACATAGACCGGCTGGAATCGGGTGTTGCCGCTGGCGAGCGGCACGATGGGCGCGAGCTTGAGCAATCGGGCGAACAGGTTGAGGAAGCTGTCGCCGGGGCCGAAGATGACCGAGGGCCGGAAGATCGTGGTGTGCAGGTGATGGGTCTTTTCCGCGGCGCGGACGATGGCCTCGCCGTCGGCCTTGGTGCGCTGATAAAGGCTGGGCGAATTGACGTCGGCGCCGAGCGCGCTCATGTGCAGCAGGCGAAAGATGCCGGCGGCATGGCAGGCGCTGACGATCTTGCGCGGCAGTTCGGCATGGTTGTGCTCGTAGGCCTTGCGGTTGCCATGCAGGATGCCGACCAGGTTGATCACGGCGTCCTGCCCGGCGAACAGGGATTTCAGGGCCTGCGGATCGTGGATGTCGGCCTCGACCACCTCGACCCCGGGCAACGGCAACAGGTGCTTGGCCCGCTCGCGCCGGCGGGTGGCGATGGTGACCTGCTTGCCTTGCTCGACCAGGCGGGCGGTCAGGTGCGAACCGACGAAGCCGCTGCCGCCGAGGATGCAGATTTTTTGCGTTGCCATTTCTTGTCCCCTATCGATGCTGCAAATTGTAACGCCAGTGTACCCAAGACTGAGGCGTGAGCGGATATCTCGGCTACCGTTTGTTGTTTGCGTAGCTTAGCGGCAAAGGCCGTGGCGGTCTTGGTAGAAAAAGACCGATAGCGCCGGGGCGTCGGTCAGCCCAGGGTGCTGACCAGCACGTCGCCGGTCGACTCGGCCAGGATGTGCTTGGTCACGCTGCCGAGCAGCAATTCCTCGACCATGCCTGCGCCATGTTTGCCCATGACGATGAGGTCGCAGTCGGTGAGCTGCTCCTGCTCCAGGATGATCTGCGACGCGTCGCCGTGGCGGACATCGATGCGCGCCACGCCGGGCGCCAGGGCCAGCTCCGAGATCAGGGCCTGCATGCGCATCTGGGCGTCTCGTTGCATCGTGTCCTGATAGAGGACGATGGTTGCCTCGTCCACTCCGGCATAACGCAGCTTACCTTCGAAGGGTGCCTCGTAGGCGTGCAGCAGGACCAGTTCGGCCCCGGGGGCGACGGATTGCGCCAGGTGGACGGCGGCGGCAGACCAGGGCGAAAAATCCACCGGTACCAGCACCCGCCGGTAGGCCTCGTGCGGCGTCTGCTTCACCACCAACACCGGCCGTCGCGTCCGGCGCAACAGGCGCTCTGCCGTGGCGCCCAGCAGCAGGTGGCGCAGAAAGCTTTCGCCGCGCGAGCCGACCACCAGCAGATCGGCGTCCTGAGCGTCGGCCTGGTCGAGGATGGCAGCCAGCACTGTACCGGTTGCCAAGCGGGTATTCGTCTGGATGGCGGGAACCCGGCCGAGTTCGGACGCCAATCGGGTCAAGGCCTCGCGCGCCTCGTCCAGGATGCGCTGTTCCACTACCGCGGTTTGGCCACCCAGGGCCTGGCGCAGGGCGTCGAGGCCACCCTGGTTGACCACGTGCATCAGGGTCAGCTCGGCGGAAGTTGCGCCCGCGATCCGATAGGCGCGGTCCACGGCATGGCGGGCGGGGCCGGAGAGATCGGTGGCGGCCAGGATGCGCTTGAGCGGTTTCATGCGGACGGGCTCCTTATTGCAAATGAGTGGGGATACGCAGACCGACCCGAGTGATGCGCTCATCTTCCACTTCGCGCACCACGAACTCGATGTTGCCTAGGCGAAAGCGGTCGCCGGCCACCGGCACGCCATGGAGCCTGTCGGCAAGGAAATCGGCCAGCGTCATCCGCGCCGCGCCTTCCGGCAGGGGCAGGCCATAGAGTTCGGCCACGCTGGCCATGTCGGCCTCGCTGCCCACGGTGAAGTCGCCGTAGAACTGGCGCTTCTCCAGGTAGGCCGGTGCCGTGGCCGAGACCAGCAGTTCGCCCAGCGCGGCGCTGTCATCCTGCCGCGCCAACACGTAGACCACATCGCCCGTCGCCAGATTGCCGGCGGCCTCCGGCGAGAGCGCCGCTCCGTTGCGCAGCACCGTGATCAGCCTGGCCGTGCCGGGCAGGGCAAGATCGGCCGCGGATCGGTCGAGCACCGGTGTCTGCGGCGCCAAGCGGTAGCCGAACAGGGTGTGACCGTTCGCACCGGCGCCGAGATCGAAGCGCTCGTCCGCCTCCGGCGCCGGCGGCACCTCCAGCCGCAGCCGGCGCGCCAGATAGGGGATGCTCCAGCCTTGCAGGGTGAGCGAGATCAGCACCACGAAGAAGGCCACGTCGAGCACGGTGTGGGCCTCGGGCACCCCGGCCAGGAGCGGGAACAGGGCGAGGATGATGGGCACCGCGCCGCGCAGGCCGACCCAGGCGATGAAGATCTGCTCGCGCGGCGGGAAGCGGAAGGGCAGCAGGCAGAGCCAGACCGCCAGCGGCCGGGCGACGAACATCAGCACCAGGGCAATGGCCAGCGCCGCGGGCGCGTCGTCGAGCAGCCTGCTCGGCGTGGCCAGGAGGCCGAGCATGAGGAACATGCCGATCTGGGCCAGCCAGGACAGGCCGCCGTGCACCTGCAGGATGTTGCGCGACTCGCGCGGCGCCCGGTTGCCGATCACCACGCCGGCCAGATAGATGGCGAGATAGCCGCTGCCGCCGAGCACGGTGGTCAGGCCATAGAGGGTGAGGCCGCCGGCCAGGATGAGCATGGGATACATGCCCGGCTCCATGCGCAGGCGGTGGGTCAGCCAGACCAGCAGCCGGCCGCCGCCGATGCCGGCGACGAGGCCCATGCCCATCTGCAGGGCGAACAGGCTCAGGGTGTCCCAGCCGGGCAGGCCCTGGCCGGCCGTGATCAGGTCGAGCAGGACGATGGTGAGGATGACCGCCATCGGGTCGTTGCTGCCGGACTCGATCTCCAGCGTGGCCGACACCCGCTGCTTTAGCGTCAGTCCCTTGGCATGGAGCAGGGCGAACACCGCGGCGGCGTCGGTCGAGCTGGCCACGGCGCCGACCAGCATGCCCTGCAGCAGGCCGAAATCCAGCACCCAGGCGGCGAACAGGCCGGTGATGACGCAGGTGATCAGCACGCCCAGGGTGGCCAGGCCGGCGGCTGGGCGCAGGCCGGCGCGAAAACTCTCGGCCCGCGTGTTCAGGCCGCCGCCGAGCAGGATCACCGCCAGCGCCACGCTGCCGATGCTGTAGGCGATGCCGGTGTCGTTGAACACGATGCCGCCCGGCCCGTCCTCGCCGGCCAGCATGCCCACCGCGAGAAAGACCAGCAGCAGCGGCATGCCGGTGCGATAGGACAGCGCGCTGGCGAGGATGGCCAGCAGCAGCAGCGCGGCACCAGCGAGGACGAACTGATTGATCAGCTCCATCGGGGCATTCTACCGTTTCAGTTCGGGCGCCCGGTTTTGCGCCGGCGTCGCTTCCAGTGCCAGGTCGTCTTCAGCCGCCAGAACAGCATGATCAGGCCGTAGGTCGCGAGCCCCGCGGCCACTGCCAGGATGGCCAGGCCCAGCAGCAGGGGCTGGCCGAGAACGACCAGGCGCTGCCAAAGGGCTTGCCACCAGGATTGCCGGTCGTTGGCTGCCGGCCAGCCGAGGTCTGGGACTGCGGTTTCGTGTGCGCCGAGCAGGGTCGCGCCCAGGCGATGGGCGAAGAGGTAGATCGGGGCGAAGGTGAGCGGGTTGGTCACCAGGGTGCTGCCGACGGCGGCCGGCACGTTGGCGCGCAGCAGCACCGCCGTGCCGGCGGCGAAAGGAATCTGGGCGATGGGGACGAGCAGGCCGAAGAACACGCCGAGGCCGACGCCGATGGCCACGCCGCGGCGGCTGAAGTGCCACAGCCGCGGATGCGCGAGGTGCGGGGCGAGCCAGCGCAGCCAGCGGTTGCCCTCGATCTGCTCGCGGCTGGGAATGAAACGGCGCCATGCCATAGGCGTCACATGCTGCTCACGTTCAGCCGCCGCAACAGCCACTTCTCGGCCTCGACCGCGAGGAACTTGGCGGCGGCCAGAGCCAGGATCAGCCCCCACGAGGTCCAGTCCAGGGCCGTGGTCTGGAACAGCTGCTGCATAGTCGGCGCGTAGGTGAACAGCAGTTGCAGGCCGATCAGGATGACGCAGGTCCAGAAGGCCACCGGGTTGCCATACAGGGTGTCGCGGGCGAAGGCGTGGGCGGTGAAGTGGCGCGCGTTGTAGAGATAGACCAGTTCGCCCAGCACCAGCATGTTGACCACGGCGGTGCGCGCGGTCTCGATGCTGCTGCCGCGCGCCAGCTCCCATTCGTAGACGGCGAAGGCGACGGCGATCATCAGCAGGCTGACGTAGACGATGCGCCCGAGCAGCAGCCGGGTGATCAGCGGTTCGCCCGGCGGCCGCGGCGGCCGGCGCATGACGCCGGGTTCGGCCGGCTCGAAGGCCAGGGCCAGGGCCAGGGTGACGGCGGTGACCATGTTGATCCACAGGATCTGGCCGGCGGTGACCGGCAGCGCCAGGCCGGCGAACACGGCGAGCAGGATCACCCCCGCCTCGCCACCGTTGGTCGGCAGGATGAACAAGAGCGACTTCTTGATGTTGTCGAACACCGTGCGCCCTTCGCGCACGGCGCGGGCGATGCTGGCGAAGTTGTCGTCGGCCAGCACCAGGTCCGCCGCCTCCTTGGCCGCGTCGGTGCCGCGCAGGCCCATGGCCACGCCGATGTCGGCCGCCTTCAGCGCCGGGGCGTCGTTGACGCCGTCGCCGGTCATCGCCACCAGCCGGCCCTCGGCCTGCAGCGCGGCGACCAGGCGCAGCTTGTGCTCCGGGCTGGCGCGGGCGATGACGTCGGTCTGTTCGATCTCGCGGCGCAGGGCCGCATCGTCCAGGGCCTCGATGGTCTCGCCGGTCAGCGCCCGCTCGGCCCTGAGTCCGAGCTCGCGGCCGATGGCGGCGGCGGTGACGGCGTGGTCGCCGGTGATCATCACCACCCGGATGCCGGCGCGGTGGCAGGCGGCCACCGCCTCGATCGCCTCCGGCCGCGGCGGGTCGATCATGCCGACCAGGCCGAGCAGGCTGAATCGGGGCGTGATGTCCGCCATCGCGAGCGAGGTGGTGCCGGGTGGCATCTCGCACTGGGCCAAGGCCAGCACGCGCTGCCCCTTTGCTGCCGCGGCCTCCATCCGCGCGTGCCAGTCGTCCAGGTCGAGCGGATGGCCGCTGGCGTCGTGCGGACACAGGGCCAGCACCCGTTCGGGCGCACCCTTGAGCAGGACGAAGACATGGCCTTCGTGGTCGTGGTGCAGGGTGGCCATGAAGCGATGCTCGGATTCGAAGGGGATTTCGTCGATGCGCGGGCTGGCGGCCGCCTCCAGCTCAGGGTCGAGCCCGGCCTTCAGGGCCATGGCGAGCAGGGCGCCTTCGGTCGGGTCACCGGCCAGGGTCCAGCCCGATTCCTCCTTGTGCAGCCGGGCATCGTTGCAGAGCAGGGCGCAGCGGGCCAAGGCGCGCAGGCCGGCATCCTCGCGCGGGTCGATGGCCCGGCCGCCTTCGCGGAAGCCACCCTCCGGCGCATAGCCGGCGCCGCTCGCCTCCAGGCTGCGACCGGGCAGCATCAGGCGCACGGCGGTCATTTCGTTCTTGGTCAGGGTGCCGGTCTTGTCCGAGCAGATCACGCCGACCGAACCGAGCGTCTCCACCGCCGGCAGCCGGCGCACGATGGCGCGCTGCCGGGCCATGACGGCGGTGCCGATGGCCAGGGTGATGGTGACGACGGCGGGCAGGCCCTCGGGGATGGCGGCCACCGCCAGGCCGACCACGGCGAGAAAGATGTCGAGCGCGGCCATGCCGCCCAGATAATGGCCGTAGAGGAAGGTGATCAGGCTCAGGCCCAGAATGAACAGGGTGATCTGGCGGGCGAACTGGTCGAGCCGGCGGGTGAGCGGCGTGGCCAGGGTCGCCACCTCGGAGACCAGGGCGCCGATGCGGCCGATCTCGGTGGCCGGGCCGGTCGTCACCACCACGCCGCGGGCCTGGCCGAAGGCGACCACGGTGCCGGAATAGGCCATGCAAGCCCGGTCGCCGATGGCCGCCGCAGCGCCGACCGGCTCGATGGCCTTTTCCACCGGCACCGATTCGCCGGTGAGCGCTGCCTCGCTCACCCGAAGATTCTTCACCCGTGTGAGGCGCAGGTCGGCCGGCACCCGGGCGCCGGATTCCAGTAGCACGATGTCGCCCGGCACCAGCTCGGCCGCGTCGATCTCGTGCCGCTCGCCTTCGCGCAGAACCATGGCGCGGCTGGCCAGCATGGCCTGCACCGCCTCCAGCGCCCGCTCGGCCTTGCTTTCCTGGATGAAGCCGATGACGGCGTTGATCACCACCACGCCCAGGATCACGCCGGTGTCGACATAATCTTCCAGCCAGAAGGTGACCAGCGCGGCGGCGAGCAGGACGTAGATCAGCGGGTTGTGGAACTGCAGCAGCATACGCAGCAGCGGGCCGCGGCGGCGCGGTGGCGGCAGTCGGTTGGGGCCGTACTGGGCCAGGCGCCGGGCGGCCTCGTGCCGGCTCAGGCCGGTGGTTTCCACCGTGGCCAAGCGTTCGATCGCCGCGGCGGCAGTTTCGGCATGCCACTCGCGCGGTGCTGTCGGCGCGGCTTCGGTCGGGCGGGAAGACATCGGCGGCACGGCTCTCTCCTGGGCGCGGTAGATGCTATGGCTGCTGCCTTAACTCGATCAATCGGCTTGGCTCAAGCCCGGTTCTGCAATAATTCGGCAGCTTGCGATCGCATTGGTTCCCAATCCTGATTCGAGTCGATGCGCGGAATAGCGAAAACAGAGAAACGCAAACCGGCGGGGGCCGCCGGTTTGCGTGGAATGCACAGGGAAAGCGCGAGTGGCGTTTCCTCTCATGCGGCAGGAACGTTAAGGGAGCTGCGATAATATCGTGGCAAATAGTTTTGTGTAAATGGATTTGGCGAACCATGTCGGCGCAGGAAGTTCTGGCCCGCGAGGCCCTCAAGCAATTCCGCCTGATCTTCGGCTCGGCGCGCAGTCATTTCCGCGCCGTGGAAAAGGCCTGCGGCGTCAGCGGCGCCCAGGTCTGGGTGATGGCGGTGCTGGCCGAGCGGCCCGGGCTCAAGGTGAGCGAACTGGCCGAGGCGTTGTCGATCCATCAATCGACGGCAAGCAATTTGATCAACAAGCTGGAGAAGACAGGGTTGCTGCGGCGCGAGCGGGGCAAGGCCGACCAGCGCGTGGTCCGGCTGTATCTGAGCCAGGCCGGTGAGGCCGCCCTGGCGCGGGCGCCGCGGCCGTTCACCGGCATTCTGCCGTATGCCCTGGAACAATTGCCGGTGGCCACCCTACGCCGGCTGATCGGCGATCTGCGCAAGGTGCTCAGCCATGTCGGTGAGGTGGATGAAACTGCCGCCAGCAAACCATTGTCGGAGTTGTGATGCCACAAGACTTGAGCTTTCTCCCTACTTGGCCCCTGCAGATCAACGCCATGCTGGTGTTCGGCGTGCTGATCCTGGTCGGCCTGGCCGGGGGATATCTGGCTGGCAAGACGCGTTTTCTGCCGCGCATCACCGGCTTCATCGCCATCGGTTTTCTCATGGGGCCGAGCGGTTTGGGCCTGTTCGGCGACGAGGTGCTCGATTTCGCCAAGTATTTCGTGCAGATCGCGCTGGGCCTGATCCTGTTCCAGATGGGGCGGTTGCTCGACATCCGCCAGGCCCTGCATGAACGGCCGCTGATCGCCGCCTCGCTGCTGGAGTCGGCCCTGTCCTTCGGCCTGATCTTTGCCGCCTTGAGCCTCATCGGCCTCGATGCGCTGCATGCCGCGCTGGCCGGTGCCATCGGCATCTCTTCCTCGCCGGCCGTGGTCATGCTGGTGGTGCGCGAACTGGGGGCGAAAGGGCCGATGACCGACCGCGCCCTGATGTTGGTCGCCATCAACAACATCCTGGCCTTCCTGGTTTTCACCTCGCTGCTGCCGCTGCTGCATTACAGCCAGGCGGCCGACTGGGACACCATCTTGCTGCAACCGGCCTATCGGCTGCTATCCTCACTTGCCTTGGCCTATATGCTGGCGCGTCTGCTGCTGTTTCTGGCGGCCCGATTCGGTCGCGACGAGGGCGTGCAGTTCGCCCTGATCATCGGCACCATCGTCGGCGCGGTCGGTCTGGCGGTCATGCTCAAGGCTTCCTTCCTGCTCACCTTGCTCTCGCTCGGCGTGCTCAGCCACAACCTTGACCGCGAGCAGGTGCTGGAGAAAATGGATTTCGGCCATGTCACCGAGATCTTCTTCGTCATCCTGTTCGTCGTTTCGGGCGCTCGTCTGCACCTCGACGATCTCGCGGTGGCCGGCTGGGCGGCCGTGGCCTTCGTGCTTGCCCGCTTCGCCGGCAAATCGCTCGGTGTCATGGTGCTGGCGCCCGCAGTCCTGTCCAAGGAGAAGGCCGGGCTCATGGGCCTGATGCTGCTGCCCATGGCGGGCATGGCCATCGGCCTCACCCAGTCGGCGGCCAATCTCTATCCAGAATTCGCCAAGACCCTGTCCGCCATCATCCTTGGCGCAATCACCATCCTGGAAACCATCGGTCCCATTGCCACCGAATACGCCTTGAAGAAGAGCGGCGAGGTGCCGGCCGACGCCAAGGTGGAGCACTGATAAAGGATATTTCATGGCCCTGCACGAATTCTTTCTCTATTTCGCCATCATCCTGATCGCCGCCCGGCTGTTCTCCGAGATCGCCTCCCGCCATGGCATCCCGCCGGTGATCGGCGAGCTGGCCGCCGGCCTGCTGTTGGGGCCGTCGCTGCTTGGCTGGGTGAGCCCGGACGAGACCATGAAGCTCTTGGCCGAGATCGGCATCATCCTGCTCCTGTTCGAGGTCGGTATGGATACCGATGTCTACCGCTTGGCCGAGTCCGGCATCAAGCCCCTGATGGTGGCGATGGTCGGCTTCGTGCTGCCATTCCTGTTAGGTTACGGCCTGTGCGCCTGGGTGTTCGGTCTGCCCGAACTGGTCAGCCTGTTCATCGGTGGCACCCTCACCGCCACCAGCATCGGCATCACCGTGCGAGTGCTCGATGACCTGGGCCGGCGCAAGAGCGACGAGGCGCAGATCGTCATCGGCGCCGCCGTGCTCGACGACATCCTCGGCGTGCTGGCCCTGGCCTTCCTCTACCAGTTCGCCGTGCAGCATGAGGTCTCGCTGGCCGCTACCGGCGAGGTCGGCCTCTACATCCTGCTGTTCATGCTGCTCACGCCGCTGGCGGCCAAGCTGGTGGCCCAGGTGATCGACCACTTCGACCGGCGCGCCGCCACCCCGGGCTTGCTGCTGACCATGGCCCTGTCGCTGATCCTGTTGTTCTCCTGGCTCGCCCATGCCGTGGGGGCGCCGGTGATCATGGGTGGCTTCGCCGCGGGCATCGCCTTCGGCCAGCACTTCCGCTTCACCTTGGTCCGCAGCCTGCCCGGCGGCAGCCGCCTCGAGGCCTGGTTCGCGCCCAGCCCCAAGCTCGCGCACCGGCTGGAAGAGCAGATGCGGCCGCTGATCCATACCTTCGCGCCGTTGTTCTTCGTCATGGTCGGCGTCTCGCTCGACCTCAACGCGGTCGACTGGGGCTCCGCCTTCGTCTGGGCCCTGGCGTTGTCCCTGCTGCTGGTGGCCTTCGTCGGCAAGCTGGTGGCCGGCTTCTTTATCAAGGAGAACCGCCTGTCCCAGATCGCCATCGGTCTGGCCATGATCCCGCGCGGCGAGGTCGGCCTGATCTTCGCCCAGCTGGGCTACTCACAGAAGATCCTCTCGGGCGAGCTCTATGCCGCCTTGCTGATCGTGATCGCTCTCACCACCCTGGCGCCGCCCTTCCTGCTCAAGGCGTTCTATGGCCGCTATGGCGACAGACTTTCTCGTTGACACCCACAGCCACCTCGACGCGGGCGAGTTCGATGCCGACCGCGATGCCGTCTACGACCGGGCCTGCGCTGCCGGGGTGACGCTGCAGGTGGTGCCGGCCGTGACCGCCGCGAACTTCGCCGAGGTCGCGGCCACCTGTAAACGCTATCCCGGCTGCCTGCCCGCCTGGGGCCTGCACCCCATGTACATCCACGTTCACCATGACAAACACCTGGCCGAGTTGCGCCGGCAGATCGAGCAATGGCGGCCGGTGGCGGTGGGCGAGATCGGGCTCGACCTGTTCGTGCCCGACCTCGATTACGCCACCCAGGAATTCTTTTACGTCGAGCAGCTGAAGATCGCCAAGGAATACGACCTGCCCGTGCTGCTGCATTGCCGACGGGCGAACGACCAGATCCTCAAGCACCTGCGCCGATTCAAATTGAAGGGCGGCATCGCCCATGCCTTCAATGGCAGCCGGCACCAGGCCGAGGAGTTCATCAAGCTGGGGTTCAAGCTGGGCTTCGGCGGCGCCTTCACCTACCCGCGGGCCAACAACCTGCGCCGACTGGCGCTGGACCTGCCCCTGGAGGCGATCGTGCTGGAGACCGACAGCCCGGACATCGCGCCGGCCTGGATCGGCAAGGGGCGCAACGAACCGGCCGAGCTGGCGCGCATTGCGGCGAGCCTGGCCGAGTTGCGCGGCATCGATGTCGAGGCCGTGGCCAGGCAGACCACGCAGAACGCGCGCGATCTGTTCGGGCCGGTGTTCTAGCAGGCCGTTGAAAAACTACTGCGGTGGGCCATCTGCGGCGTTGCGCGGTGCTCGCTCCCTCGCCTATCTATTTGATATGTCTCGGTCGCTGCGCTCCGTGCGCCTTGCATCTGGCCATCCTCGCTACGTTTTTCAACGGCCTTCTAGAAACTCCCTCCCCGCGTGCGGGGAGGGTGGGGGTGGGGAGCCGGCCCCCCTCCCGGCCTCCCCCACGAGTGGGCAGGCGCGTTACACGCCCGTCATTGAGCTCCTGCAACGATTTGTCCGAAGCGCCGGGTCTCGCCGTGGCGCAGCAGGTAGAAGCTGGCCGGATCGATTCCGATCGCCGCACGCGCCGCCTCGAAATCCTGCGGCGGCCGGTCGAGCGATTCGTCGGAGAGTTCGAAGGTGCCCCAGTGGATGCCGAAGCTCTGCGCCGCGCCCAGGTCCTGGTGAATGCGCAGCGCCTCGTCCGGCGCCACGTGGTGCCGGCCCATGAACCAGCGCGGCTCGTAGGTGCCGACCGGGATGGCGGCCAGGTCCGGCGCACCTAGGCGGGCGCGGATCGCCTTGAAGTCGTCGGAATAGCCGGTGTCGCCGGCGAAGAAGAAGCGCTGGCCGCCCGCCTCCAGCCACCAGCCGCCCCAGAGGGTCTGGTTGCGGTTCCACAGGGTGCGCTGGCTCCAGTGCTGGGCCGGGGTGAACACCAGGCGCAGCCTGCCCAGCCGGGCCTCGTCCCACCAGTCCAGCTCGCTCACGTTGTCGATGCCGCGTTCCTCAAACCAGGGCTTGAGGCCGAGCGGCACATAGAAGCGCAGGGCATTGCCGAAGCGCTGGTGCAGGCGGTCGACGGTCTCGGCATCGAGATGGTCGTAGTGGTTGTGCGAGATCACCACGGCGTCGATCCGGGGCAGGTCCTCGAAGGCGATGCCCGGCGCGGCGCGGCGCTTGGGGCCGAGAAAACTTACCGGCGAGGCGCGCTCGGACCAGATCGGGTCGGTCAGGATGTTGAGGCCGCCCAGTTGCACCAGAACGGTCGCGTGGTTGATC
This sequence comes from Sulfuritortus calidifontis, assembly GCF_003967275.1. Classification (NCBI taxonomy): domain Bacteria; kingdom Pseudomonadati; phylum Pseudomonadota; class Betaproteobacteria; order Nitrosomonadales; family Thiobacillaceae; genus Sulfuritortus; species Sulfuritortus calidifontis. The sequence continues at coordinate 1,905,871 of NZ_AP018721.1, read as the reverse complement.
CAGGTCGCGCTGGCCTGGCCCAGGTTGTGCTGCAGGTGCTTGAGGTCGGGCGCCACCGAGGCCACCACCGGATAGCCATTGGCCGGCGGCCTGGGCAGGCCCTGGGTCTTGCGTTCCCACTGCCAGCGCCAGAAATGCCTGCCGCCGTTGCCGAGTGCCTGCTGCCCGCTATTGCGAAAGCCTTGCGCGGTGTGATGCGGCTTGGCCGCGTTGTAATAGGGGTTGCCGGCGCTACAGCCGACGAGGGCGATGGCGGCAAAAAACCACACCAGGGTTCGGGCCTGTGAGGGCGGGCACGGCATGTCGTGTTTTCCTGTCCAACTCTTGGCTAATCTTAGAGCAAGTCTTGACGCGGATGTTTCATGGCATGTGGACCTTGCCCAATCTCATCACCTTCTGCCGCATCCTGCTGGTGCCGTTCATCGTCTGGGCCCTGCTGGAGCGGGATATCGCCTTGGCCTTCTGGCTGTTCGCCGCGGCGGCGGTGAGCGACCTGATCGACGGCAATCTGGCCCGGCTGCTCGACCAGCGCAGCGAGTTCGGCGCCTGGCTCGATCCCATCGCCGACAAACTGGTTTTGCTCAGCACCCTGGTGCTGCTGGCCGTCGATGGGCTGTTGCCGATGTGGTTCGCCGTGCTGGTGTTGATGCGGGATGGCGTGGTGCTGGGCGGCGCGGTCGCCTATCGCGGTCTCACCGGCGGCCTCAAGGTGGCGCCGAGCTGGCTGGGCAAGGCGGCGATCCTGCTGGAGTTCGTGCTGGTCAGCGCGGTGCTGGCCGAGGCGGCGCTGCAACTCGGCCTGGCGCCGTTGCTGCCGTCCCTGTTCTGGCTCGCCGCCGCGGTGGCGGTGGCCTCTGGCCTGCACTACGTCTGGGTCTGGGCGATGAAGACCCAGGCCTTCCTTCAAACCTTGAACTGATCGACGGTCGCGCGGAACTGCTTGGCCAGTTGCGCGAGCTGTTCGCTGGCGCCATGCACATCCCGGGCGCAGGCCGAGGCCTTGCGCGCGACCTCGCTGATGTCGCCGATGCGGGTGCTGATGTCGTCGGCTGCCTGGCTTTGGGCCTGGGCGCTGGCGGCGACCTGCGCCGTCATCTGGGTGATCTGGCCGACGGCGCCGGCGATGCCGCCCAGGGCCTCGGCCGTGTTCTCGACGTACTCGACCCCCTCCCTGGATTGGCTCTCGGCCTGGTGGATGACCTCGACCGCCTCGTCGGCGGCGCCCTGCAGCTTGACGATGATCGCCTCGATCTCGCCGGTGGCCAACTGGGTGCGCTGGGCCAGGGTGCGCACCTCGTCCGCCACCACGGCGAAGCCGCGCCCCTGCTCGCCGGCGCGGGCAGCCTCGATCGCGGCATTGAGCGCCAGTAGATTGGTCTGTTCGGCGATCTCGCGGATCAGGCCCAGCACCTGGTTGATGTTGCGGCTGTCGGCGTCCAGCCGCTGGATGACGCCGACCGCGCCTTCCAGGGTGCCGGCCATGGCCTCGATGGCGCCCATGGCCTCGGTGGCGACCAGGGCGCCGTCGTGAGCCTGGCTGTTGGCGGCCTGGGCGGCGCCGGCCGCCTCCTGGATGCTTTGGGCCACGTCTTGCACGCTGGCCGCCAGTTCCTGCAGCACGCTGGCCAGGTGCTCGGTGTTGGTCAGCTGCTGGTCGGCCCCCTGCTGCGAGCGGGTGGAGGTGTCGAGCAGGGTGTGGGTGACCTCGCCCAGGTTGTGGGTGGCGCCGCCGACCTGGTGGATGATGCCGGAGAAGCGCTCGAGCATGGCATTGAAGGCGCGCCCGGCATGGCCGATCTCGTCCTGGCTGGTCACCGCCACCCGCAGCCGCAGGTCGGAGGTCTGCTGCACCCGGTCCATGGTGTCGGCCAGCCGATTGATCGGCTGGTTGACGAAGCGGCGCATGAGCCAGATGACGATGGCGAAACCGCCGGCGAACATGATCAGGTTGATGGCGCTGTTGATCAGGTCCATCTTGCCGATGGTGGCGTCGGCCGGGCCCAGGTCGTAGCTGATGCGGATGGCGCCCATCACCTGGCCGTCGCTGTTGGGGTGGCATTGCAGGCAGTTGATGCCGCGGGTGTTGGCGCTGGCGACGACCGGCCGCACCATGGTCAGCTGCCGCCCGCCGGCGGTGTCCTCGATCACCACCACTTCCTCGCCTTTGAGGGCGCGCTGGTCGAGCTGGTCGACCGGGGCCTCTTCCGGCAGGCCGGGACCGTACATCTCCTTCACCTTGTCGCCGCGGATGACCCGGGCGGCGCGGATGTTCTTCTGCTCGAGCATGGCCTTCTGCAGCTCGCCGCGCTGGGCCATGCCGCCGGTGAGCATCAGCTTGTTCAGGCCGTCGAAATAGCCGTCGGCGATGATACGGGTCTGGTCGGCGGTGAATTCCTCGGCGAGGTGGCGGGTGCTGTAGTGGGAGTAGATCAGGCTGGCGGCGAGCTGGAGGATGAAGCCGGCGGCGACGACGCCGAGCACCTTGGCCGCGACGCTGCGCGAGAACAAATGCATGAGTTTGTTCATGCGGTCTCCTCTGCCCGGGCGGGCATTTGTTTATTGGTTAACGGCTACCCTACCGGGTGGCTTGAGGCAATTCAAGGTCTGCCGGCAACAATCTCCTGCCAGAGTTTCTCCAGTCGCTTCGCCGACACCGGCTCCGGCGTCTTCAGCTCCTGGGCGAACAGGCTGATGCGCAGCTCCTCCAGCCGCCAGCGGAAGTCTGCCATCTCCGGCGTGCTGCCGCCGGCGGCCTCCAGCCGGCGCTGGCGGGTCTGCCAGGCGGTGAGCAGGGGCATCAGCGTGCGCATGTTCTGGGCGTCGCGCGCCGGGTTCTTGGCCAGTTTCTCCAGGCGCTTTTCGATGCCCCGCAGGTAGCGGGGCAAGTGTGCCAGACGCTGCGGCTCGAGGACGGCGACGAAGTGCGGAAATACCAGTCCCTTCAATTGGCTCTGCAGGTCGGCCATGGCCTCGCGCGCCGGGTTGGGCCGAGCCAGGACCTGATTGAGGTTGTGGGCATGAGAGAGGCACTCGGCGGCCAGGCGTGCGGACTCCCGCGCGGCCTCGGCCAGCTTGGGCCGGGCGGCCTGGGCGGCACTCTCGAAGGCGGTCTGGTTTCTCAATTCGGCCGGATCGAGCGGCAGACAGGCGCGCGCTGCACTGTACAGCACGTCGCGCAGCAGGCCCTCGCAGCTAAGGTCCCTGCCGAGCAGGCCATAGTGCAGGCAGGCGGGCTTGAGCCGGGGCGCAAGATCCTTCTCGGTCTGCCTGAGCAGATCGGGAAAGGAGAGCCAGAGCAGGCGGCAGACGCCGCGCCGGTGCCGCTCGCGCGCGGCCCGGGCGCTGTCGGCGAACCTGAGCTCGACCTTGCCGTCCACTTCCAGCAGGGCGGGGAAGGCGGCGATCGTGCGCGGGCCTTGCGGCACTTCCACCTGCTCCGGCAGGTCGCCGAAGTCCCAGCGGCCGACGCTGTCGCGCTCGAGCTGGCTGGTCGACTGCTGCAGCTGCCGGCTGGCCTGGCTGCCGAGCTTTTGGCGCAGGGCGGCGAGATCGCGCCCCTCGCCCAGGATGCGGTTGGCCTCGTCCAGCACCCGGAAGTTCATGCGCAGGTGGCCTGGCAGGGCGTCTTCGCGCCAGGCATCGCGCGGCACCGCGACGCCGGTGCGCTGGTGCAGGAAGCGGGCGAGGGCCTCGCTCAGCGGGGCGGCCGTGGGTTCCAAAGCCTCGGCCGCGGCGCGGGCGAATTCGGGCACCGGCACGAAGTTGCGCCGCAACAGCTGCGGCAGCGATTTGATCAGCGCCGCGATCTTCTCCTCCAGCAGGCCGGGTACCAGCCAGGTGCAACGCTCGGCCGGCACCTGGTTCAGCGCCGCCAGCGGCACCAGGAGGGTGACGCCGTCGTCGGGCTGGCCCGGCTCGAATTTGTAGGACAAGGCGAAGCGCACGCCCGAGAGGTCGAGCTCGCGCGGGAATTCGGCCGTGTCGGCGCCCCGTTCCTTGAGCAGGGCCGCGCGCTCGAGGAACAACAGGCGCGGCGATTTCGTTTCCGCCTCGCGCCGCCAGGCCTCGAAGTCGCGGCCGTTGTGGATGCCCTCGGGCACGCGGGCGTCGAACCAGTCGTACAGGCTCTGCTCGTCCGGAATCAGGCGCGGGTTGCGCGCGCGGTGGGCGAGGTCCTCGATCTCCTTCAGCAGTTTTTGATTGTGGGCGAAGAAGGGCGCGCGCGTGTCGTAGTCACCCTCGACCAGGGCGGCGCGGATGAAGATCTCGCGGCACAAGGCGGGGTCGATCGGGCCGTAATGCACCTTGCGCCCGACCACCACCGGCAAACCATAGAGCGTGGCGCGCATGGCGGCGGCGACATGGGCCGGGCGCTTCTCCCAGTGCGGCTCGGCATAGCTCACCTTCAAAAGGTGCCTGGCCGCGTGCTCGATCCAGGCCGGCTCGATCCTGGCCACGGTGCGGGCGTAGATGCGGCGGGTCTCGACGATCTCGGCCGCCATCAGCCACTTCGGTTTCTTCTTCACGCCCGAGCTTGGGTGGATCAGGAACTTCATGTCGCGGGCGCCGAGGTAGACGTTGTCCTCGGTCAGGAAACCCAGGTTGCCGAGCAGGCCAGGCAGCAACGCCTGGTGCAACGAGGCATGGTCTGCGGCCTGCTCGTTGACCCGCCAGCCCATCTCTTTCACCAGGGTGCTGAGCTGGTTGTGCACGTCGCGCCATTCGCGCACGCGCAGGTAGGAGATGAATTCGCGCTTGAGCTGGTCGCGGAACTGCTTGTTCGATTTGCGGTGGGCGTCGAGTTGGTTGATGTGGCGCCAGAGATTGAGCAGGCTGACGAAGTCGGAGTTCTCATCGCTGAAACGCTGGTGCTTCGCGTCGGCGGCCTGGGCCTGCTCCATGGGCCGCTCGCGCGGGTCCTGGCTGGTGAGCGCGGCGGCGATGACAAGGACTTCTGCCAGGCAGGCCTTCTCGTGCGCGGCGATCAGCATGCGGCCGATCTTGGGATCGAGCGGCAGCTGCGCCAGTTGCTGGCCGAGCTTGGTCAGCCGGTTGGCCGCGTCGATGGCGTTGAGCTCGTGCAGGAGCTGATAGCCGTCGCGCACCCGCTTGGGCTCGGGGGCGTCGAGGAAGGGGAAGACCTCGATCTCGGGCAGACCGAGCGACTTCATTCGCAAGATCACGCCGGCGAGCGAGGAGCGCAAGAGCTCCGGCGTGGTGTAGCGCGGACGCGAAAGGAAATCGGCCTCGTCATAGAGGCGGATGCACACCCCGGCGGCGACCCGGCCGCAGCGGCCGGCGCGCTGGTTGGCCGAGGCCTGGGCGATCTTCTCGATCTTGAGCTGCTCGATCTTGTTGCGCAGGGAATAGCGCTTGACCCGGGCCAGGCCGGTGTCCACCACGTAGCGGATACCAGGCACGGTGAGCGAGGTCTCGGCCACATTGGTGGCGAGCACGATGCGCCGCGCCGCATGCGACTGGAACACCCGCTCCTGCTCGGCCACGGAGAGGCGCGCATAGAGCGGCAGGATCTCGGTGCCGGGCGGGTGGTGCTTGCGCAGGGCCTCCTGCGCCTCGCGGATCTCCCGCTCGCCGGGCAGGAACACCAGCACGTCGCCCGGGCCTTCGCGCGCCAGTTCGTCCACGGCATCGAGCAGGGCCTGGGTGAAATCGGTCTCCGGTTCTTCCTCTCTCCCCCTCCCGCTCTCTCCCCCGCTTGCGGGGGAGGGCTGGGGTGGGGGAACGCCGGGCCGCGTTGGTGCAGCCACTTCGCCCGGCGGCCGGTAGCGCAGCTCCACCGGATAGGTCCGCCCAGAGACCTCGATCACCGTGGCGCCGCCGAAATACTCGGCGAAGCGCTCGGCCTCCAGGGTGGCCGAGGAGATGATCAACTTCAGCTCGGGCCGACGCGGCAGCAGGGTCTTGAGGTAGCCGAGCAGGAAGTCGATGTTCAGGCTGCGCTCGTGCGCCTCGTCCAAGATGATGGTGTCATAGGCGCGGAACTCGGGATCGGACTGGGTCTCGGCCAGCAGGATGCCGTCGGTCATCAGCTTGATCCGGGTGTTCGGCCCCACCTGGTCGTGGAAGCGCACCTGATAGCCGACGAAGTCGCCCAGCCGGCTTTTCATCTCCTCGGCGATGCGACCGGCCACGCTGCGGGCGGCGATGCGCCGGGGCTGGGTCATGCCGATGCGGGCCGTGGCGCCGCGCCCGGCGAGCAGGGCGATCTTGGGCAGTTGCGTGGTCTTGCCCGAGCCCGTCTCGCCGCAGCAGATGACGACCTGATGCGCGGCGATGGCCGCGGCGATGGCGTCGCGCTTGGCGCAGACCGGCAGGTGTTCGGGGAATTCCAGAGGGCCCGGCAGCTTCGGTGTCACTTTTACTTGCCGTGCAGGTAGCGCCGGTCGTCGAAGGTCGCCACCCATTCCGGCTTGTACACCACCAGGATGGTGATCAGCATGCCGGTGGCGAAGGCCTCGGACCAGGCCATCAATAGGTAGAAGGGCAGGTAGTTGTCGAGCAGATAGTCGAGCGGGTAGGCGCCGGCCAGGGCGACGAAGCCGGTGGAGGCGAGGCCGACGGCGGACACCGCCAGGGCCGAGCCGAAGAAGCCATTGAGAAAGACGTAAATGAACAGGTGGTGGGGCAGCCAGCGTTCGCCCAGGCGATAGATGGTCCAGCTCAGCGTCACCGGCAGCACGGCCATGATCAGCAGATTGGCCGGATAGGCGGCATACTCGCCGTTCATCAGGGTCACCGCAGCCAGCACCAGGGCCAGGGCGAGCAGGGCGAACCAGGGCCGGAACATCAGGGTCAGGGCGCTGGCGCCGAGCAGGTGGAAATTGAGCCCGGGCTTGATCCCCGCCTTGATCAGCCACAGTCCGAGCAGGGCGACGCAGGCGCCGGCGAAGACGTTGAGGTTGTCGCGGTCGGCCAGCATGCGCCAGCGCGCCCGCTGCCACATGGCATAGAACAGCAGGCCGGTCAGCGGCCAGAGCAGCCAGGACCAGAAAGCGGGGATGTGGGCGGAGATCAGGTTCATGGCAGGCTCGGCTATACTTCGCGGCAATTTTAGCAAGTTCTAATACAAGGAGCCGATGTGCGTCTTGCCCTGTTCGACCTAGACAACACCCTGCTCGCCGGCGATTCCGATTTCGAGTGGGCCCAGTTCCTGATCGAGCAGGGCGTGCTCGACCGCGAGGTCTACGAGGCGCGCAACCAGGCCTTCTACGACCAGTACAAGGCCGGCACCCTCGACATCCACGAATTTCTCGATTTCCAGTTGAAGCCGCTCGCGCGCCATCCGCGCGCGCAGCTCGACGCCTGGCATGCCGAGTTCATGGCCAGGAAGATCATCCCCATGGTGGCGCCGGGCACGCCGGCCCTGCTGGAAAAACATGCGGACGATGTGCGCGTCATCGTCACCGCGACCAACAGTTTCGTCACCCGGCCGATCGCCGATCATCTCGGCATCGCGCACTTGATCGCGACCGAGCCGGAGGCGATCGAAGGCGAGTTCACCGGCCGCGTGGTCGGCACGCCCTCCTTCCGCGAGGGCAAGGTTGCGCGCCTGGAAGAATGGCTGGCCGGGCGGGGCAAGAGCTGGGCCGATGTCGAGACGAGCTGGTTCTATTCCGATTCGCTCAACGACCTGCCGCTCCTGGCCCGGGTGCGGCACCCGGTGGCAGTCGACCCCGATGCCACGCTCAAGGCCCATGCCGAGCAGGCGGGCTGGCCGGTGATCAGCCTGCGCTGACCGGCGGGCTGGCTCGGCATGGCCGTCGCCCTCGTCATCCTGCCGATCTTCGCCCTGATCTTATTGGGTTGGGCGCTGAAGCGCTGGTCGGGTGCGGCCGAGGCCTTCTGGCGCGACCTGGAACGGCTGATCTATTTCGTCTTCTTCCCCGCCCTGCTGTTCCATTCGCTCGCGCACGGCGAGATCGATTTCGCCGTGGCCTGGCCCATGCTGGTCACCGGCATCCTGTTCACCCTGATCGGCATGGCGCTGGGCTGGCTGTCGAAGCGCCTGTTCCACGATCCGCCACGGGTGTTCGCCGCCGCCTTCCAGTGTTCTTTCCGCTTCAACAGCTATGTCGGCCTGGCTGTGGCCGGCGCCCTGCACGGCAAGGCCGGCATTGCCGCCATCGGCCTGCTCATGGGCTTTCTGGTGCCCATGGCCAACGTGGTCTCGGTCTGGGTGCTGGCCCGACATGGCAAGGGCGATTGGTTGAAGGAGGTGCTGGGCAACCCGATGATCCTGGCCACCGCCGGTGGCGTCGCCTTCAGCCTGGCCGGCTGGCAGCTGCCGCAGTTGCTCGATCACATCCTGGAACTGCTGGCCCGGGCCTCGCTGCCCCTGGGTCTGATCGCGGTCGGCGCCGGGCTCAAGCTTGCCGGCCTGGGCCACGCCCGCGGTCATCTCTGGTACGGGGTGATGGTGAAACTCATCCTGCTGCCGGCCATCGCCTGGGGTCTGGCCGTGGCCTTTGACCTGAGTGGCATCTGGTTCGAGACGGCGATCCTGATGGCGGCCCTGCCCGTCTCCACCGTGGCCTATGTCCTGGCGGTGCGCATGCAGGCCGACGGCCAGGTGATCGCCGCCCAGGTGGCGGTGACCACCTTGCTGTCGATGCTGACCCTGCCACTCTGGCTGGCCCTGGTCCGGGTTTAAGCAAAGCTTAAGATTCAGTCGTTACATTTGACTCGGTCTAAACAAGAGTTTCTAATGCCAGCCGTGAAACGCCGTCTGAGCCCCATCTTCCTGATCCTCTTCGCCTGGCTGCAATGCCTGGCGCCGCTGCTGCATGCCCATGCCTCGGCCGAGGACCATGCCGGGGTGCATCTGCCGGAGTGGTCGCTGGCCCAGGGCTACCATGGCGACGGCCCGGCCTGGGTCGATACGCATCAGGGGCACGATCATGCAGTCATCGCCCTGGCCAGTTCGATCGAACCGCGCCAGGATGAGCGGCTGTCGCCGGGTACCCAGCCGGTGCTGCCTGGGTGGTTGTCGGTCGGCGGGCGCTCGTCCGGCCATGTCTTAGCTCCGCCCACCGTTCCGGATGCGGGCGATCTGCGCTTCTCCTATCTCGTTCCCGACGCCTGCGCGCCGCCGCACGCTTAAACGGCTTCGCTGTCCATCCCGGGCAGCCTCCATTCCGACTAGATTGAACACTACCAAGGCCGTTTTGCGGCCGACACAGGAGAGGCGCCATGCTGCGCGCGTTTGCATTGCTTATCGGCTTGTCCCTGGCCTTGCCTGTCGGCGCCGGCGACAAGCTCATTCCCATCGGCCCGGCCCAGCGGACCGCGCTCCGCATCGCCACCGCGCCCTTGACCGCACATGCTGGAGCGATCAGCGTCGGCCTGCCCGCGACTGTGACCGTCTCGCCGGGGCAGGAGCGGGTAGTGGCAGCGCCGGTCGCCGGCCTGGTCACCGGCGTGCGGGTGGCGGCCGGAGCGTCGGTGCGAGCCGGACAGGCCCTGGTCACGATCAGGAGCGAGCAATTAATGGCCGGCCAGCGCGACCTTACCCTGGCGGCGGTGCAGGCGCGCCTGGCCGAAGAGGCGGCGAAGCGGGACGAAGGCCTGTTCCAGGAGGGCATCATCCCCGAGGCACGCTGGCAGGCGGCGCGCGCCGCGCGCGAGCAGGCACGGGCGGCCCTGGCCGAACGGCGCGCCTGGTTCCGCTTGATGGGCCTGTCGCAAGCCGACATCCAGGCCGTAGAGCGGGGCGAGCGTCTGGTCGATAGTGTGACCCTCGGTGCCCCCATCGCCGGCGAGGTGCTCGAGCGAATGGTGATGACCGGCGCGCGGGTGGAGGCGGCTGCCCCGCTGTTGCGCCTGGCGCAGCTGGACCCGCTGTGGCTCGAGATTCAGGCCCCGGCCGAGGTGGCCGCCCTGGTGCGCAAGGGGCAGGCGATCAGCGTGCCGGGTACCCAGGCGAGCGGCAAGGTGGTTGCGGTGGGCGGCAGCGTAAGCGCCGCCCAGACCGTGGCGATCCGCGCCAGCATCGCCAACCCCGGCGGCCTGCTGCGCCTGAACCAGAACGTGGAGGCTCGGATCGAGGCGCTGTCCGGCGCCCGGCACTGGCGGGTGCCGGCCCGGGCCATCGTGCGCATGCAGGGCCAGAACTATGTCTTCGTGGAACGGCCGGGCGGCTTCGAGCCCGAGCCGGTGAAAGTGCTTTCCCAGTCGGCCCAGTCGGCCGCCGTGGACGGCCCATTCGTCGGTGGCGAGGCGATCGCGGTCGAGGGGGTGGCGGCGCTGAAAGCAGCCTGGCAGGGCATGGGGGGCGAGTGATGCTCGCCCGCCTGACCGAATTTTCGCTCAGCCAGCGCCTGCTCATACTCGGCTTCGTGCTGTTGCTGGTGGGCGCCGGTACCCAGGCCTGGCGCGGCCTGCCGATCGATGCCTTCCCCGATGTCTCCACCACCCAAGTCAAGCTCATCCTCAAGGCGCCGGGCATGACCCCGGAGGAGGTGGAAGCCCGTATCGCCGCGCCGATCGAAACCGAGATGCTGGGCATCCCGCGTCAGCGCATCCTGCGCTCGATCTCGAAGTACGGCCTGACCGACATCACCATCGATTTCGAGGACGGCACCGACATCTACTGGGCCCGCCAGCAGGTGGCCGAGCGGCTCAACGGCGTGCTCGGCGATCTGCCGATGGGCGTGAGCGGCGGCCTGTCGCCCATCACCACGCCGTTGTCGGAGATGTTCATGTTCACCGTCGAGGGCGAGGGCCTGAGCCTGGCCGAGCGCCGGGCGGTGCTCGACTGGCTGGTCCGGCCCCAGCTCAGAACTCTGCCAGGGGTGGCGGACGTCAACGCCTTGGGTGGCCTGGTCAAGACCTTCGAGGTCGTGCCGGACAACGCCGCCATGGCGGCGCGTGGGGTCACCCTGCAGGAACTGCGCGAGGCGGTCATGGCCAACAACCGCAACGACGGGGCCGGCCGCCTGACCGAGGGCGAGGAGGTCTGGCTGGTGCGGGTGGAGGGTGCGGTGCGGACGCTGGAGGAGCTGGCCGCCATCGTGGTGAAGAACGTCGCCGGTGTGCCGGTGCGGGTGGCGGACGTGGCCGAGGTGCGCCTCGGTCAGCTGACCCGTTACGGCGGGGTCACCCAGAACGGCCGTGGCGAAGCCGTGCAGGGCCTGGTCCTGGGCCTGAAGGGTGCCAACGCGCAGCAGGTGGTGGCGGCGGTGAAGCAGCGCCTGAAGGAGATCGCCCCCAGCCTGCCCAAGGGCGTCGAGGTGCGCCCCTTCTACGACCGTTCGGCCCTGGTCGACCGGGCGGTGGGCACGGTGGCCAGGGCGTTGCTCGAGGCGACGGTGCTGGTGCTGTTGCTGCTGTTCCTGTTCCTCGGCAATGTGCGGGCGGCCCTGGCCGTGGCGCTCACCCTGCCGCTGGCGGCCCTGGCGACCTTTCTGCTCATGCGCCAGTTCGGCCTGTCGGCCAACCTCATGAGCCTGGGTGGCCTGGCCATCGCCATCGGCCTTTTGGTCGACGGCGCGGTGGTCGTGGTGGAAAACATTGTGAGCCATTTGGCTCACAATGTTTTGGCGCAGGCTCATGCCGGCGAGGCCGGCGTTAAGGCCGCCTCAGCGGACGGCCGAAGTCAAAACATCGCGGCAACCGCGGTAGATGGCTACCCCAAGTTGCACCAAGTGTTCCGGGCCGTGCGCGAAGTGGCCACGCCGACCGCCGCCGGCGTGCTCATCATCATGATCGTGTTCCTGCCGCTGCTCACCCTGGAAGGGCTGGAAGGCAAACTCTTCATCCCGGTGGCGCTGACCATCGTCTTCGCCCTGGGGGCGGCCTTGCTGCTCTCGCTCAGCGTGGTGCCCGTGCTCGCCTCGTATCTGCTGAAGGAGGGTGCCCACGAGGAGCCCTGGCTGGTGCGCTGGGCCATCCGCCTCTACACCCCGGTGCTCGACTACGCGCTGGCCCGGGTGCGCATCGTGCTGATCGCGGCCGTGGCCCTGCTGGCGGCGGCTGCGGCGATGTATCCCTTCATCGGCAAGTCCTTCATGCCGACCCTGGATGAGGGCGACCTGCTGGTGCAATTGGAGAAGCTGCCCTCGATCAGCCTGGAAGAGAGCCTGGCCCAGGACATGCTGGTGCAGCGCGCCCTGATGCAGCGCATTCCGGAGATCAAGGGCGTGGTGGCCCGGGCCGGGGCCGATGAGCTGGGTCTGGACCCGATGGGCCTGAACGAGACCGACAGCTTTCTGGTGCTCAAGCCGATGCACCAATGGCGCGAGCCGTCGAAGGATTGGCTGATGGACGAGATCCGCAAGGTGATGGCCGATTTCCCCGGCATCAACTACGCCTTCACCCAGCCGATCGACATGCGGGTGTCGGAGATGCTGACCGGCAGTCGCGGCGAGCTGGCGGTGAAGATCTTCGGCACCGACATCGGCGAGCTCAATCGCCTGGCCGATCAGGTCGAGGCCGTGCTCAAACCCATCCCGGGCGCCCAGGACGTGTTCAGCATGAAGAACGAAGGCGTGCAGTACTTCCAGGTCGAGGTGGATCGCCTGGCGGCCGGCCGCTACGGGCTCTCCGTCGATGACGTGTCCGGCTTCCTGCGGGCCCAGCTGGAGGGGGTCCGGCTCGGCCTCGTGCAGGAGGGGGGGCGGCGCACACCGCTGGTCTTGCGCGCCGGGGAGAACGTGCGCGCCTCGCCCGCCTTGTTCGAGGCGATGCGCATCCCCACCCCGAGCGGGCTGGCGATCCCGCTCAGGGAGGTGGCCCGCCTCAAGCGGACCGACGGGCCGGTGGCGGTCAAGCGCGAGAATGCCGTGCGTTACGTCACGGTGCAGAGCAACGTGGCGGGCCGTGACCTGGTCGGTTTCGTCGAGGAGGCGCGGGCGCGCATCGCCCGGCAGGTAAAGCTGCCGGAGGGCTACCGCGTAGCCTACGGCGGCCAGTTCGAGAACCAGCAGCGGGCCGCCGCGCGGCTCGCCATCGTGGTGCCGGTGGCGCTGCTGCTGATCTTTGCCCTGCTGTTCGCCACCTTCGGCTCGGTCCGCCAGGCAGTGCTGATCCTGGCCAATGTCCCGTTTGCCCTGGTCGGCGGGGTGGCGGGCCTGTTCCTGACCGGCGAATACCTCTCGGTGCCGGCCTCGGTCGGCTTCATCGCCCTGCTCGGCATCGCCGTGCTCAATGGCGTGGTGATGGTGAGCCATTTCAACCAGCTCGCCGCCCAGGGCCTGGCAGCCGAGGCGGTGGTGCGCGAAGGCGCCCTGCGGCGCCTGCGGCCGGTGCTGATGACCGCCAGCATCGCCGCCTTCGGTCTGATCCCGCTCCTGTTGGCGACCGGGCCGGGCTCGGAGATTCAGAAACCGCTGGCCATCGTGGTGGTGGGGGGGTTGTTCAGTTCCACCCTGCTGACCTTGATCCTGCTGCCGGTGCTCTACCGGCGCTTCATTCTGGGAGGGACGCTGAAATGAACCTGGTCTTGTTGACGCTCGTCGCGCCCCGGGCACTGGAAGAGGAATTGCTGGAGCAGTTGCTGATCCATCCGGAATGGGCCTCGGGTTTCACCCTGAGCCAGGTCGAAGGCCACAGCCAGAGGGGCGCGTCGCTTTCGATCCAGGAGCAGGTGCGCGGCCGTGCCGGCCGCGTCGCCCTGCAGATCGTGCTCGAGGCGGAGCAGGCCGAGCGCCTGCTCGGCCATCTGAAGGCACGCTTCCCCAAGCCGGATGTTGCCTATTGGCTCACGCCGGTCAGCGATTTCGGGAGATTGGCATGAGATACGCATCGGCAATCGGCAGTCGGCAGTCGGCGAATCGGGACCGCGCCACGCGCGCGCGTGGCGGCGTTGCCTTGAGCCTGGGGCGGCTGCTGGCGGTGGTTGGATGCGTCCTGGCGGGGCCGGCTGTGGCGGCCCAGGCACCGGCCGATCTGCCGCCGGCCGAGAGCGTCGTGCGCGCACTCGATGCCCATCCCAAGGTGCAGGCGGCGCAGGCACGGCTGACTGCGGCTCAGGCCGAAGGTGAGCGCCTGCTGGCAGGCGAGCACGAATTCGGCCTCAGTCTCTTGAGCCAGCAACGGCGCGTGCGCGCCGGGCCCGATTACCAGGAATGGAGCGTCGGCATCGAACGCGGTCTGCGCCTGCCCGGCAAGGCCGGCCTGGACCGGGCCATCGGCGCCAAGGGCGTGGCCGAGGCGGCGGAACGGCTGGGCGATGCCCGGCACGAAACCGCGCGGCAATTGCTCGAGCTCTGGTACGGTCGGTTGCTGGCGCGCGCCGAGGTCGCGCTCTGGCGCCAGCAGGTCGATGTGCTGCAGGAGCAGAGACGCACGACCGAGATCCGGGTCCGGCGCGGCGATGCCGCGCGACTGGACAGCCTGCAGGCGGAAGCGGCGCTGGCCCAGGCCGAATCGGAGCTGCGCCGGGCCGAGGCGCGTGAGCAGATCGCGCTGGCCGAGCTGGTGGCGCATTTCCCCGAGCTGCCGCCGGCCGGTACGGCGAGCGCCGAGCCCGTGTTGCCGGCGGAGGGCGAGGCGCATTGGGCGCAGCGGCTGCTGGCGCACAATCATGAAATCCTCGCCGTGCAGCGGGCCCAGGAGCGGCTGAGGCTGCAGGCGGAGCGCGCCGGCGCCGAGCGGCTGCCCGATCCCCGGCTGGGTCTGCACTACGCGCGCGAGCTGGATGGCCGGGAGAACATCGTCGGCGTCAGCCTGAGCATCGACCTGCCCGGCGCCGCCCGGCAGGCGCGTGCCGAGCTATACCGGGCCGAGGCCGAGGCGATGGCGCAGGACGTGGCGCAGGTGCGGCGCCGGCTGCTGGCCGAGGCGGCCGGCAACTGGCAGCGGGCCTCGGCCGGGGTCGAGGGCTATCAGCGGCTCAAGGCAGCCGCCGAGGCGGTGGAGCGGCATGCCGAACTCAGCCGGCGCGCTTACCGCCTGGGTGAGTTGGGACTGGGCGAGACCCTGTTGGCCCAGCGGGCGGCGCTCCAGGCGCGGCTGGCGGCCGAGCAGGGCAGGTTGGAGGCCAATCTGGCGATCGCCCGGCTGTTGCTCGACGCGCACAGCCTGTGGCTGGCCGAGCCGGACGAGGCGGAGCACCGCTAGCGCTCAGGCGTTCCGGACCTTTGTCGGGCCAGGCGAGGCCGCCTCACGCTCGGCCCTCTGCTGCAGGCGCCACATCTCGGCGTAGCGGCCGTTCAGCTCCAGGAGTTGGTCGTGCCGGCCGCGCTCGACGATGCGGCCGCCGTCCAAGACCAGGATCTCGTCGGCATCGACCACGGTCGACAGCCGGTGGGCGATGACCAGGGTGGTGCGGTTTTCCGAGATGCGGGCGAGTTCCGCCTGGATCGCCTTTTCCGTGGCCGAGTCGAGCGAGGAGGTGGCCTCGTCGAACACCAGGATGGGCGGGTTCTTCAGGAGGGCGCGGGCGATCGCGACGCGCTGCTTCTCGCCGCCGGAGAGCTTGAGCCCGCGTTCGCCGACCAGGGTGTCATAGCCGTCGGGCAGATGGGCGATGAAGCGGTCGAGGTGGGCCGCCCGGGCCGCCTCGATCACCTCCTCGCGCCCGGCATCGGGCCGGCCGTAGGCGATGTTGTAGTAGAGCGTATCGTTGAACAGCACCGTGTCCTGCGGCACCATGCCGATGGCGGCCCGCAGCGAGGCCTGGGTCACCTGGCGGATGTCCTGGTTATCGATCAGGATGCGGCCGGCCGTCACATCGTAGAAGCGGAACAAAAGGCGCGACAGGGTAGACTTGCCGGCGCCGCTGGCGCCGACCACCGCGACCTTGCGCCCGCTCGGGATGCTGAAGTCGATCTCGTGCAGGATCGGCCGGCGCGCGTCGTAGGCGAAACTCACCCGTTCGAAGCGCACCTCGCCCCGTGTCACCACGAGCGGCTTGGCGTTCGGCCCATCCCGGATCTCGGGCGGGCTTTGCAGCAGGCCGAACAGCTTTTCCATGTCGGTCAGGGCGTTGCGGATCTCCCGATAGACCGTGCCCAGGAAATTGAGCGGAATGAACAGCTGGATCAGGTAGGCGTTGACCAGCACCAGATCGCCGATGGTCATGCGCTGCTCGGCCACGCCCTGGGCGGCCAGTCCCATCATGGCGGTGACACCGCAGGCGATGATGGCGGCCTGGCCGACGTTGAGCCAGGCCAGCGAGATCTCGCTCTGCACCGCGGCGTTCTCCGCCCGCTTGAGGTCGCGGTTGAGCCGCTCGGCCTCGAACTGCTCGTTGTTGAAATACTTCACCGTCTCGTAGTTGAGCAGGCTGTCGACGGCGTGGGCGTTGGCGTCGGCATCGGTCTGGTTCATCGCCCGGCGGAAGCGCAGGCGCCAGTTGGTTACCAGCACGGTGAAGAAGATGTAGACCACCAGGGTCATCAGGGTGATGCTGCCGAACCAGGGGTCGTACTTGACGAACAGCACGCCGGCCACCAGCAGGATCTCGAGCAGGGTCGGCGCGATGTTGAACAGCGAGAAGTTGATCAGGAAGCGGATCGAGCGGGCGCCGCGCTCGATGTCGACCGCTAGGCCGCCGGTGCGCCGCTCCAGGTGGAAGCGCAGCGACTGTGCGTGCAGGTGGCGGAACACGTCGTAGATCACGCCGCGCATCGCCCGCTGCAGGACGCGGGCGAACAGGGCGTCGCGCAGTTCGGTGAAGGCGGTGTTGGAAAAGCGCAGGGCGCCGTAGAGCAGGATGAAGGCCAGCGGCAGCAGCAGGGCGGTGCTCGGGTGCTGCAGGCTGTCGACGATCTCCTTCAGCGCCAGCGGCACCGAGACGTTGGCCAGCTTGGCCAGGATCAAGAGGCCCATGGCCGCGAACAGCCGGCCTTTGTACTGCCAGACGTAAGGGAACAGGCGCATGGCCGCACGCCATTGCGAGGCGGTGACCTGCGGGCTCATGTGGTCGGGACGGCGGAAATCGTGGGCCATGGTTCAATGGGCGAAAATTTCCGCCTATTTTAAGCCATGGCCGATGCGCCCCGGTTTAGAGCGCCTGGGCGCCGAGTACCCGGGTGGCGGTCGAGGCGTCGAGCGGGTGGCTCAGGTAGTAGCCCTGGCAGGCATGGCAGCCGATGCGTTCGAGGTATTCGAACTGGGCCTCGGTCTCCACGCCCTCGGCGATCAGGTTGAGGTTGAGGCCGCGGGTCATGGCGGCGATGCCGGCGACGATGGAGGTGCCGTTGTTGCTCGGCCGGATGTCGTGGACGAAGCTCTTGTCGATCTTGATGGTGTCGATCGGCAGCCGGTTGAGGTAGCTGAGCGAGGAATAGCCGGTACCGAAGTCGTCGATCGAGATCTCGATGCCGAGCTTGGACAACTGCTTGAGCTTGCCGATCGTGCCCTCGAGGTCGCGCATGAGCATGCTCTCGGTGATCTCGATGCCGATGGCGCTCACCGGCACCCGGTGCGCGAGCAGGGTGGCCATGAACCGCTCGACGAATTCCGGCTGCTCGATCTGGTTGGCCGACAGGTTGACCGCGACGCTGACCCGGGGCAGGCCCATCTCGTGCCAGAGCCGGGTCTGGCGGCAGACATGCTGGAGCACCTGTTCGCTCAGCGGCGTGATCAGGCCGGTGTCCTCGGCGATCGGGATGAACTCGCCGGGCGAGACCATGCCACGCTCCGGGTGCCGCCAGCGGACCAGGGCCTCCATGCCGATGATGCGGCGGGAGGCGACCTCGTACTGGGGCTGGTAGAACACCTCGAATTCCTCGCGCTGCAGGCCGCGGCGCAGGTCGGTTTCCATGGTCATCCGGCCGTTGAGGTGGGTGTTGAGGTCGTGCAGGAAGAAGTGATAGCCGTCGCGGCCTTTGTCCTTGGTGTGATAGAGCGCGATGTCGGCGTGCTTGGTCAGGGTTTCCATGCAGTCGCCATCATCGGGGTAGACGGCGATGCCGATGCTCATGGTGACGAACAACTCGTGGCCTTCGATGTTGAACGGTGCCTGCAGGGCCTGCCGGATCTTGCTTGCGATCAGGGCGGCGTTGTCGCGGGCGCGGATCGAGGGCAATAGCAGCATGAATTCGTCGCCGCCGACCCGGGCCAGGGTGTCGCCCTCGCGCAGGCAGGCGCGGATGCGTTGGCCGACCGCCTGCAGCAGGCTGTCGCCGATCAGGTGGCCCAGGGTGTCGTTGATGTTCTTGAACCGGTCCATGTCGAGGAACATCACGGCGAGCAGGCCGTTCTGCCGCTTGGCCTGGGCCAGCGCCTGGTTCAACCGGTCGCGGAACAGGGCGCGGTTGGGCAGGCCGGTCAGCTGGTCGTGGTAGGCCTGGAAGTTGATGGTGGCCTCGGCCTGCTTGCGGGCGCTGATGTCGCGGGCGACGCCGTAGGAGCCGATGAATTCCTCGCTGCCGTCGGGCCTGGGCCGGTACAGGCCCATCGAACTCAATTCGGCCACGATGTGGGGCAGATCGTTGCTGCCGCTGGCCGTACCCTCCTTGCGCGTGAACCGCAGCTCCAGATCGCGGGTGGCGCGGCCTTCCCGGCGCCGCTCGTTGACCCGGTAGCGGGCGAGCTCGAGGTCTTCGTTGTGCACGATCCGGGAATAGTGCTGGCCGATCAGTTCGCCGGCGGCATAGCCGAGCATGGTGCCGATGCTGTCGTTGAGGTAGGTGAAGCGGCCTTCGGTATCCAGGGTGTAGATCAGGTCGGGCGAGAGATTGACCAGCAGCCGGTGCAATTGCTCCGACTGTTGCAGGCGGTGTTGGTAGTGCAGGTTGTCGTGGCGCAGCTTCAGTTTTTGCACGGCATTGCGCACGCTTTTGATCAGTTCCTCCGGTCGATAGGGTTTGCGCAGGTAGTCGTAGGCGCCGCCGCGCAGGGATTTGATCGCGGCCTCGATCGAGCTGTCGCCGCTGACCACGATGATCAGGGTGTCCGGGTGGCGGCTGCGGACGAACTCCATGACCTCGTGGCCACTGGCATCCGGCAGCATGAGGTCGAGAAAGACCACGTCGTAGGCCTGGGCTTCGAGTCGGGCGTAGGCCGCGGCTCCGGTCTCGGCGGCATCCACCGTGGTGAAGTGCTGGCCGACCAGCAGTCGGGTGGCCTCCAGGCAAAGCTGCTCGTCTTCGACGATCAAGGCGCGGATCGAATGGGGGGGGACGCTATGGTCGTCGAACGAATAAGACATGCGGTGCTTTTGCCTTCTGGCGAATTACTGCCCCATAGGGGTGCGGCGATAGTGCGATGATACCAATCTGCCGATACGCGGCATGAATCTAGACTGCGTAAATGCAGTTGGCCGACGAAATGGCGACCCGATTGCAACGAAGGTGCGGCGCAATGCGGCTCCGGTTTGGCCTGCGTGGGTCATAAGCGGCATTACCCTCATGATCTATGGGGCATTTCCCGAGCTTTCGACCAAAATAAGACTCGATTTAATGTCGGCCAATATGAGAAAATTATTATTTTGTAATTGATCTGGGGCAAGGAATTGCACGAAACCTCTAACCGGGGGTGGCCGTGCCGGACCTTGCTCGCCGTGCCAGCCGCAACCCTCCGCCTGTCCGCCGGCGGGGATTGAATTGGAAATACGAAGAACGCTATGAACACGACGACGATGGAACCGCCGGTGCATGAGGAAGTTCGCACCACGACCTGTTATATGTGCGCCTGCCGTTGCGGCATCAAGGTTCACCTGAAAAACGGTGAAGTGCGATTTATCGAAGGCAACCCCGATCATCCCCTGAATCAGGGCGTGCTCTGCGCCAAGGGCTCCTCCGGCATCATGAAGCAGTATTCGCCGGCCCGCCTGACCAAGCCGTTGCGTCGCAAGGCCGGCGCCGAACGCGGCCGCGGCGAGTTCGAGGAGATCTCCTGGGACGAGGCCTTCGCCATCATGGAAGAGCGCCTGGCCAAGATCCGCGCCACCGATCCCAAGAGGTTCGCCATCTTCACCGGCCGCGACCAGATGCAGGCGCTGACCGGCTTGTTCGCCAAGAACTACGGCACGCCCAACTACGCGGCCCACGGCGGCTTCTGCTCGGTCAACATGGCGGCTGGCCTGATCTACACCATCGGCGGCTCGTTCTGGGAATTCGGCGGCCCCGACCTCGACCGGGCCAAGCTGTTCGTCATGATCGGCACCGCCGAGGACCATCACTCCAATCCGCTGAAGATCGCGCTGTCCAAGTTCAAGCGCAACGGCGGCCGTTTCATTTCGATCAACCCGGTGCGCACCGGCTATTCGGCCATCGCCGACGAGTGGATCCCGATCAAGCCGGGCACCGACGGCGCGCTGCTGCTGGCGCTGATCCACGAGATCATCAAGCAGGGCCTGTACGACCGCGACTTCCTGGCCAAGTATTCCAACGCCGCCGAGCTGGTGAACCTGGACCCGAACAGCCCCGAGTACGGCATGTTCGTCCGCTTCGAGGTGCCGCCCGAGGAGGGCTGCTTCGATGCCCAGAACAAGCTGTGGTGGGACCGTGAGCTGAACCGCCCGGTGTCGACCCATACCCTGGGTGTCGATCCGCGCCTGTTGGGCGAGTTCAAGCTGTCCGACGGCACCCCGGTCAAGCCTGCCTTCCAGCTGCTGGCCGAGCGGGTCGAGCAGTACACCCCGGAATGGGCCGCCGACATCACCGGCATCCCGGCCGAGACCATCCGGCGCCTGGCTCACGAGATGGGCATCACCGCCCGGGACGAGAAGATCGAGCTGCCGATCTCCTGGACCGATTCCTGGGACGTCGAGCACAAGACCATCACCGGCAACCCGGTGGCCTTCCATGCCATGCGCGGCCTGGCCGCCCACTCCAACGGCTTCCAGACCATCCGCGCCCTGGGCATCCTGATGTCCATCCTCGGCACCATCGACCGGCCGGGCGGCTTCCGCCACAAGGCACCGTTCCCGCGGCCGATCCCGCCGTGCCCGAAGACCCCCAAGGGCCCCGAGGACGTCCAGCCCAACACCCCGCTCAACGGCATGCCGCTGGGCTGGCCGGCCGATCCGGACGACCTCTTTGTCGACGAGCAGGGCAACCCGGTGCGCATCGACAAGGGCTTCTCCTGGGAGTACCCGCTGTCGGTGCACGGCCTGATGCACAACGTGATCACCAACGCCTGGCGCGGCGATCCCTACAGCATCGACACCCTCATGATCTTCATGGCCAACATGTCGTGGAACTCGACCATGAACGCCGAGCAGGTGCGCAAGATGCTGAACGACAAGGACGAGAACGGCGAATACAAGATCCCGTTCCTCATCGTCGCCGACGCCTTCCAGTCGGAGATGACCGCCTTCGCCGATCTGGTCCTGCCCGACACCACCTACCTCGAGCGCCATGACGTCATGTCCATGCTCGACCGGCCGATCTCCGAGTTCGACGGCCCGGTCGACTCCGTGCGCATCCCGGTGCTGCCGCCGACCGGCCAGTGCAAGCCGTTCCAGGAGGTGCTGATCGAGCTGGGCAGCCGGCTCAAGCTGCCGGTCTTCGTCAAGGAAGACGGCACCCGCAAGTACCGCGACTACCCGGATTTCATCACCAACTTCGAGACCGCCCCCGGCTCCGGCATCGGCTTTTTGGCCGGCTGGCGCGGCAAGGGCGGCGAGAAGTCCATGCGCGGCGAGCCCAACCCCAACCAGTGGCAGATGTACGAGAAGAACAACTGCGTCTATCACCACCACCTGCCCAAGTCCTACCAGTACATGCGCAACTGGAACCAGGGCTATCTGCAGTGGGCCCAGGCGCACGGTCTGACCCGCTATGCCGAGCCGATCAACATCCACATCTACTCGGAAGTGCTGCAGAAGTTCCGCCTGGCCGCCCAGGGCAAGACCGACGGTCGCCAGCCGCCGCAGCACCTGCGCAAACGGATCGAGACCTACTTCGACCCGCTGCCGTTCTTCTACGAGCCGATCGAGTCGCAGCTGTCCGACAAGCACAAGTACCCGCTCAACGCCGTGACCCAACGGCCGATGGCGATGTACCACTCCTGGGATTCGCAGAACGCCTGGCTGCGCCAGATCCACACCTACAACTACCTGTATGTGAACCCGAAGACCGCGGCTGCCCAGGGCATCGCCGACGGCGACTGGATCTGGGTCGAGTCCATGCACGGCAAGGTGCGCTGCATGGCCCGCTTCTCCGAGGCCGTGGAGCCGGGCACCGTCTGGACCTGGAACGCCATCGGCAAGGCCGCCGGCGCCTGGAACCTGGAGGCCAACGCCAACGAATGCAAGCAGGGCTTCCTGCTTAACCACGTGATCAGCGAAGAGCTGCCGGCGCACGAGGCCGGCGCCCATGTCTCCAACTCGGACCCGGTCACCGGCCAGGCCGCCTGGTACGACGTGCGCGTGCGCATCTACAAGGCCGGTGACGACGAGGAGAAGGCCACCTGGCCGCAGTTCGACCCCGTACCCCCCGCGCCCGGCACCCCCGCGCGGCGCGGTTGGCAGAGCTATTTCGCCGGTAAATTCACCAATAAAGACTGATTCGAGAGGACGGAACCATGACTCAACTCGGCCATTTTGAATTGAGAGGCTCGCTATGACCCAGCTCGCCTTGGTCATCGACCTCAACGTCTGCGTCGGCTGCCATGCCTGCGTGACCAGTTGCAAGCAGTGGAACACCTCGGGCCAGGCCGGTCCGATGTTCGACGACCGGCCCTATGGCGAAAACCCGACCGGCACCTTCTTCAACCGGGTGCAGACCTACGAAGTCGGCGAATTCCCCTGCACCGAGACCGTGCACTTCCCCAAGTCCTGCCTGCATTGCGAGGATGCCCCCTGCGTGCCGGTCTGCCCGACCGGCGCCTCCTACAAGCGCAAGGAAGACGGCATCGTGCTGGTCGACTACGACAAGTGCATCGGCTGCAAGTATTGTTCCTGGGCCTGCCCGTACGGCGCCCGCGAGTTCGACGAGAACCAGAAGGTGATGAAGAAGTGCACCCTCTGCGTCGACCGTATCTACGACGAGAGCATCCCGGAAGATCGGCGCAAGCCGGCCTGCGTGATCTCCTGCCCGACCAGTGCCCGCCTGTTCGGCGATGTGCACGACCCGGATTCGGAGGTCTCGATCGCCATCCGCGAGAACGGCGGCTACCAGCTGATGCCGGAGTGGGGCACCAAGCCGGCCAACCACTACCTGCCGCGGCGCAAGACCAAGATGCACATCCACGAGGATGAGCTCACCCGGGCCGACAACCCGCTCAAGAAGGAAGACATCCGCCACGAGACGAGCAAGGACACCACGCTCGACGACTGGCTCATGTAAACGAGTTCGCAGTTTGCAGTCGGCAGTTCGCAGCCATTGTTGTTGATCTTGCTGCCGGCTGATTACTGATAACTGACTACTGTTTTCGGAGAAAAAGATGCATCCGGCATTTTCCGTGATCTTTCTGACGACGCTGATCGGCGTCGGCCAGGGCCTGTTCCTGGCCCTGTTCAGCGCCCAGGCCTACGGCATGGCCAAGATCCTGCCCGTTCAGTCGAACGAGTTCTTCGCCACCGGCGGCCTGATCGCCCTGCTGTTCCTGCTCGGCGGCCTGTTCGCCGCGGTGTTCCACTTGGGCAAGCCCAGCTACTTCATCACCCGCGCCTGGCGCGGCATGACCCAGTGGCGTACCTCCTGGCTGTCGCGCGAGCTGATCGCCATGCCGATCATGATCGGCCTGACCTTCATCTACATGGTGGTCTACCACTTCGGCCTCGACGCCGACCTCTACGGCTGGGGGGTGCCCGGCCAGCTGCCGCTGACCGTCGGCATCGCCACCACCGTGGCCGCCATTGCCCTGTTCATCTGCACCGGCATGATCTACGCCGCCGTGAAGTTCCTGCAGGAATGGGCCTGCGCGCTGACGCCGGTCAACTACTTCCTGCTCGGTACCGCCTCCGGCTTCACCCTGGCCACCGCCTATGCCGCGGCCTATGGCGACGGCCTGGTGCAGTTCTTCGGCAACTGGGCCATCGTGCTCACCCTGGCCGGCCTGATCACCCGTGCCGCCTCGCTGTTCCGCAACAGCCGGATCAAGCGCAAGTCCAGCGTGCAGACCGCCATCGGCGTGCGCCACACCAAGGTGCAGCAGAAGTCCATGGGCATGATGGGCGGTTCCTACAACACCCGCGAGTATTTCCACGGCAAGACCGCCGCCTTCCTCAAGTCGGTGAAGTGGATCTTCCTCGCGCTGACCTTCGCTCTGCCGCTGTTCCTGCTCTGGGTCGGCCTGGTCATGGGCGACAACGGCCTGTTCCTGCTGGCCTTCATCTTCCAGTACGTCGGCCTGCTGTTCGAGCGCTGGTTCTTCTTCGCCCAGGCCAACCATCCGCAGAACCTGTATTACCAGGTCGTCGGCTGAGCGCAGTTGCTAGTGGCATGAAAAAAGGCGGGTGAGCGATCACCCGCCTTTTGTTTTCAGGGGCCGGTTTATTCGCCGTGGTCGCGCAGCCAGCGGAACAGTTCGCGGCTGGATTTCGGGGGCTTGCCCGCGGCCGCCTCCTTGCGTGCGTTGCGGATCAGGTTGCGCAGTTGCTGGCTGTCGCCGCTGGAGTATTGGGCCAGCCACTCGGTCAGTGCGGCATCGTCGGCCAGCAGGCGGTCGCGCCAGCGCTCCAGGGCGTGAAACTCGGCCTTGGCCGTGGCCGACTCGCCCTTGATCACGGCCAGTTGCTCGGCGATGGGCTCGGTGTCGATGTCGCGCATGACCTTGCCGATGAACTGCATCTGCCGGCGCCGGGCCTCGTGCTTGGTGAAGCGGCGGGCATCCATCACCGCGTCGTACAGGGCGTCGGGCAGGTCGAGCTTGTCCAGGCGGTCCTGCGACAGCTTGACCAGTTCCTCGCCCAGCTCCTGCAGGGCGTGCATCTCCCGTTTCTTCTGCGACTTGCTGGGTCGGCTCGGTAAAGATTCTGCGTATTCGTCTTCCATGGCATCAGGCTGGCTGGCTCAAGGTTGGTATCATAACGACTTTGATCTGCTACGAGACGCACCGTGAGCGCATCCCGCTTCAGTTATTCCCCCGAAACCCTGCGTGACCTGGCCGCCCAGGTGCTGGACCTGGCCCGCGCCGCTGGCGCCAGCGCGGCCGAGACCGAGGTCTCCGAGGGCATGGGCCAGACCGTCTCGGTTCGCAAGCGCGAGATGGAGACGGTCGAATACAACAAGGACAAGGGCATCGGCGTCACCGTCTATCTCGGTCACTGCCGGGGCCATGCCTCGACCTCCGACTTCTCGCGCGACGCCCTGGTCCGCACCGTGGACAAGGCCCTGACCATCGCCCGCTACACGGCCGAGGACGACTGCGCCGGGCTGGCCGATGCCGATCTGCTGGCCAGGCAGGTGCCGGACCTGGATCTGTATCACCCCTGGGATGTCAGCGTCGAGGCCTCGGCCGAGATCGCCCGTGCCGCCGAGGCGGCAGCCTTCGGCGTGGACCAGCGCATCACCAATTCGGAGGGGGCCAGCGTCAGCAGCCAGGCCTCGCAATTCGTCTATGCCAATTCGCTCGGCTTTGTCGGTGGCTATCCGACCAGCCGGCAGACCGTGTCCTGCGTGGTGATCGCCGAGGCCGACGGCGCCATGCAGCGCGATTACTGGTACACCACGGCGCGGGCCGCAAGCGATCTCGACAGCCCCGAGTCGGTCGGCCGCCGCGCCGGTGAGCGTACCGTGCGCCGGCTGAACGGTCGCAAGCTCGGCACCCGCCAGTGCCCCGTGCTGTTCGAGGCGCCGATCGCCACCGGTCTGATCGCCAGCTATGTCTCCGCCGTCTCCGGCGGGCATCTTTATCGCAAATCGAGCTTCCTGCTCGACAGCCTGGGCCGGCAGGTCTTCCCCAAGTTCATGCAGATCCAGGAGCGACCGTTCATCCCCAAGGGACTGGCCAGCGCGCCCTTCGACTCGGAGGGGGTTGCCACCCGTGAGCGCGACGTGGTGCGGGACGGCATCGTGCAGGGTTATTTCCTGTCGAGCTACAGCGCGCGCAAGCTCGGCCTGCAGAGCACCGGCAACGCCGGCGGCAACCACAACCTGATCGTGCCTTCGACCGGCGAGGACTTCCAGGCCTTGCTGAAAAAGCTGGGCACCGGTCTGTTGGTCACCGAGCTGTTGGGCCACGGCCTCAATATGGTGACCGGCGATTATTCCCGCGGCGCCGCCGGCTTCTGGGTGGAGAACGGGGAGATCGCCTATCCGGTGGAGGAGATCACCGTCGCCGGCAATCTCAAGGACATGTTCCAGGGCATCGTCGCCATCGGCAGCGATGTCGAGACCCGCGGTTCGCGCCAGGTCGGCTCCATCCTGATCGACCGGATGACCCTGGCCGGGGAGTGAGCTTCGGATGCGGGCCCTGCTGACCCTGGCGCGCGGGATCGACGCCCTGAACGAACGGGTCGGGCGCGCGGTGTACTGGTTGGTGCTGATCGTCGCCCTGGTCTCGGCCGGCAACGCGGCGAGCCGTTACGGCCTGGGTGCCAGCTCCAATGCCTGGCTCGAGCTGCAGTGGTATCTGTTCTCGGCCATCTTCCTGCTCGCTGCCGGCTACACGCTCAGGCACAACGGCCATGTCCGCATCGACGTGATCTATGGCCGCCTGCCGCCGCGCAGCCGGGCGATGATCGATCTTTTCGGCACCGTGCTGTTCCTGTTGCCGATGGCCGGCCTGATCATGTGGCTGTCGTGGACGGGCTTCGCCGAGTCCTATGCGATCGGCGAGGTTTCGCCCGATGCCGGCGGCCTGCCGCGCTGGCCGGTGAGGCTGTTGATCCCCCTGGGTTTCGGCCTGCTCGCCCTGCAGGGTGTGTCCGAGCTCATCAAGCGCATCGCCTTCCTGGCCGGGCAAGGACCGCTGGCGGAAGAAGCGGCCGAGGAGCACGTGTGATCGGCTTCGAACTGATGGCGCCGCTGATGTTCCTGGGCCTGGTGCTGTTTTTGCTGCTGGGCTACCCGGTGGCCTTTGCCCTGGCGGCCAACGGCCTGTTGTTCGCCTTCATCGGCGCCCAGCTCGGCCATTTCGATTTCGCCTTGCTCCAGGCCTTGCCGGATCGGGTGTTCGGCATCATGTCGAATGCGGTGCTGCTGGCGATCCCCTTCTTCACCTTCATGGGCCTGATCCTCGAGCGCAGCGGCATGGCCGAGGACCTGCTCGACACCCTGGGCCAGCTGTTCGGGCCGATCCGCGGCGGCCTGGCCTATGCCGTGATCTTCGTCGGCGCCCTGCTGGCCGCGACCACCGGCGTGGTGGCCGCTTCGGTCATCGCCATGGGCCTGATCTCGCTGCCGATCATGCTGCGCTATGGCTACGACACCCGGCTGGCCGCCGGCGTGATCGCCGCCTCCGGTACCCTGGCCCAGATCATTCCGCCCTCGCTGGTGCTGATCGTGCTGGCCGACCAGCTGGGCGCCTCGGTCGGCGACATGTACAAGGGGGCGCTGGTGCCGAGCCTGATTTTGACCGCGCTGTATCTCGGCTTCGTCTTCCTGGTGGCGACCTTCAAGCCCGCCGCGGCACCGGCCCTGCCCTTGTCGGCACGCACCTTGCGCGGCGGTGCCCTGCTGCGCAAGGCGCTGGTCTCACTGGTGCCGCCCCTGGCGCTGATCTTCCTGGTATTGGGCACCATCTTCCTCGGCATCGCCACCCCGACCGAGGGCGGCGCCATGGGCGTGGTCGGCGCGCTGCTCCTGGCCTGGGCCAACAAGCGGCTCAATCTCGATTTGCTCAGGCAGGCGATGGACAGCACGGCCAGGCTCACCAGCTTCGTCATCTTCATCCTGATCGGTTCCACCGTCTTCACCCTGGTCTTCCGCGGCCTGGACGGCGACCTCTGGGTGGAGGGGCTGCTCACGGCCTTGCCCGGCGGCGAACTGGGCTTCCTGATCGCGGTGAATATCCTGGTCTTCGTTCTTGCCTTCTTCCTCGACTTCTTCGAGATCGCCTTCATCATCGTGCCCCTGCTGGCGCCGGTGGCGCAGAAGCTGGGTATCGACCTGATCTGGTTCGGCGTGCTGCTCGGCATCAACATGCAGACTTCGTTCATGCATCCGCCCTTCGGTTTTGCCCTGTTCTATCTGCGCAGCGTGGCGCCCAGGGCGGTGCGCACCAGCGACATCTACTGGGGGGCGATTCCCTTCGTCGTCGTCCAGCTGATCATGGTCGGCCTGGTGCTGGCCTTCCCGGGCATGGTGGGCGTGGACAAGGCCGAGCCGGTCGACGCCCCGGTCGAGATCCAGATCGAGGACTTTGGTGGCGGATACAACACCAACTAAAGACAAAATCCATAATATTCAGGTTGTTGTGGACGCAAGTTAAAGTTTTTTGAGAGTCTACCGATGTAGCTTGGGTAAATACCCTCATCGGAGGACGAAATGAAACGACTGACAACGGTTTTGGCGTTGCTTGCCGCGGCGCTGGGTCTGTCCGGTTGTGCCACCCGCACCTATGTCGACGACAAGGTGGCCGTGGTGAACCAGCGGGTCGACGAGGTCGACAACAATGCGAAGCAGAACATCCGCCGGCTGGATGCCCAGATCGGCCTGATGGACACCACCCTCAAGGCGCACGAAGAGCAGATCGCCGCCGCGCAGAAGACCGCGCAGGAGGCCCTGGAGCGGGCGGTCGCCGCCGGCAAGCTGTCCGAAGGCAAGATGCTCTACGAGGTTGTGCTGAGCGACGATCACTTCAAGTTCGCGCCGGACTCGGACAAGTTGAGCAAGGAAAGCATGGCCGCGCTGGATACCTTCGCGCGGCAGCTCAAGGCCGAGAACAAAGGGGCTTATGTCGAGATCCAGGGGCATACCGACAGCCGGGGTGAGGCGCCGCACAACGACAAGCTGGGCGAGCGCCGGGCCATGGCGGTCTATCACTATCTGCACACCAAGACCGGCCTGCCCTTGCATCGCATGAACGTCATCTCCTACGGCGAGAGCCGCCCGGTCGCTAGCAATATGACCGAGGCCGGCCGCAAGCAGAATCGGCGTGTTGTCCTGGTGGTCCTGAAGTAAACTCTCCTACCTTTCGCTTCTCCACGCAGCCCACCGGAAGGTGGGCTTTTTTTTCGCGGAAGCTTTTTTCAAGGAGCAGATGATGTCCGAAACCCGAACCACGGCCAGCGGCCTGATGATCGAAGAACTCAATGTCGGCGACGGTGCCGAGGCCAAGGCCGGACAGACCGTGTCGGTGCACTACACCGGCTGGCTGACCGACGGCAGCAAGTTCGACTCCAGCGTCGACCGCAACGACCCGTTCGACTTTCCCCTGGGCCGCGGCTATGTCATTCCCGGCTGGGACGAGGGCGTGGCCGGCATGAAGGTGGGCGGCCGGCGCAAGCTGACCATTCCGCCCGAATTGGGCTACGGCGCCGCGGGCGCGGGCGGCGTGATTCCGCCCAACGCCACCCTGGTGTTCGAGGTCGAGCTGCTCGGGATTCGCGGCTGATAGAAAAGCCGGCCGGCGTAGGCCGGCTTATTGTTGCTGATGGGCTCAGAGCGAGGCGAGGTAGGCGGAGACCTGCTTCACTTCGGCCTCGCTCAACATGCGCGCGATCGGCATCATGGTAGTGCTCATCGGCCCGACCTTCTCGCCGGCCCGGTACTTGGCCAGCTTGGCCGCCAGGCTGTCGGCCGGTTGACCGGCGAGCTTGGGATAGTTGGCGATGCCCTCGGCCTTCGGGCCGTGGCAGCCGGCGCACATCGTCTTGTATTTCGCCTGCCCGGCTGAGAGGTCGGCGGCAGAGGCCGTGGTGGCTGCCGGTGCCGCCGCGGCGGGCGTTGCCGGAGCGGCCGCCTTCGGTGCAGGGGCCGCTTCGCTGACCGGCGCCGCCGGGGTGGCGGGGGCTGTCGGTTCGGCGGCGGGGGCCGGTGCCGGCGCTTGCGCCACCGGTGCGGCAGTGGGCGCGGCGGCCTGTTCCTGCCTTGCTCCGCAACCGACCAACAGGGCGAGTGCCAGGCTCGATACGACGAGTTTGCGATCCATGGTTCGGGCTCCTTATTTCCGGCTATAGAGGAAATTGGCGTAATTTGCTTCCGCCACCTTGAACCACTGCGTCTGCAGGGCGTGGAATTGCTTCCATTCGGAATAGATCCTGGCGAAGCTGGGGTTGACCTTGGCCTCGGCCTCGTACAGGGCGAAGGCGGCCTCGAAGGCGGCGTTCATCACGTCCTTGGGGAAGGCGTGCAGCTTGACCCCGCTCTTGACCAGACGCATCAGGGCCGGGGGATTCTTTTGGTCGTATTCGGCCAGCATGTTCAGGTTGGCCTCGGCCGCCGCGGTCTCGAAGGCCTGGCGGTAGGCATCGGGCAGATCGTTCCACTTCTGCAGATTGACGTAGAAGGAGAGCTGCGGCCCGCCTTCCCACCAGCCTGGGTAGTAGTAATGCTTGGCAATCTTGTGGAAGCCGAGTTTCTCGTCGTCGTAGGGGCCGACCCACTCGGCCGCATCCAGGGCGCCGCGCTCGAGGGCCGGGTAGATGTCGCCGCCGGCCAGGGTCTGCGGCACCACGCCGAGCTTGGCCATGATCTGGCCGCCCAGGCCAGGGATGCGCATCTTCAGGCCCTGCAGGTCCTTGAGCGACTTGATCTCCTTGCGGAACCAACCGCCCATCTGCACCCCGGTGTTGCCGCCGGGGAAGTTGAGGATGTTGTAGGGCTTGAACAGCTCGCGGGTGAGCTTGAGGCCGCCGCCGAAATACATCCAGGCATTCTGCTGCCGGGCGGTGAGGCCGAAGGGCATGGCGGTATCGAAGGCGAAGGCCATGTTCTTGCCGACGTAGTAGTAGCTGGCGGTATGGCCGCATTCCACCGTGCCCTGCTGCACCGCATCGAACACCTGCAGGCCGGGCACCAGTTCGCCGCCGGCGTAGACGCGCAGCTGGAACTTGCCGCCGGTGATCTTGTTTAGCCGGTCCGAGAGCAATTCGGCGGCGCCGTAGATGGTGTCCAGGCTTTTGGGGAAGCTGGAGGCCAGGCGCCATTTGATGGTGGGCAGATCGGCGAAGGCATTGGGGGCGAGGCTGGCGGCGGCCAGGCCGACACCGGCACTGGCGCCCTTGAGGAAATCGCGTCGCTTCACGGGAGGATTCCTTGGTTAAGAGACCGCCACATTATACGAGCCGGTGCACCGAGATTTGCAGCTGCCGGCGACCATTTCAGCGCAGGCCATAACGCTGCAGCTTGCGGTAGAGGGTGCGTTCGCTGATACCGAGGATGTCGGCCACGGTCCGGCGGTGGCCGCCATGCCGTGCGAGTAGTTCCCTGATGTGCTCGGCCTCGATGCCGGCCAGGGTGGCCGGCGGCACCGCGTCATCGGCGGTCGCCGGCAACGGAGCCGCAAAGGCAGCCTCGGGTGCGTTGTCGAACTGGATCTGTTCGGCGCCGATCAGGCCGTTCGAATTCAAGGCCACGGCCTTTTGCAGCACATTGCGCAGTTCGCGGATGTTGCCCGGGTAATCGTGCGTTTCCAGCTTGGCCAGTGCCTCGCGGCTCAGGCGATAACGCTTGCCGCGGGCAGCGGCCAGGCGTTCGAGCAGGGCCTCGGCCAGGGCCGGGATGTCCTGGCGCCGGTGGCGCAAGGGCGGCAGGGTGACGTCGATGCCGGCGAGGCGGTAATAGAGGTCTTCGCGAAAGCGGCCGGCCTGCACCATCTCAAGCAGGTCGCGATTGGTGGCCGAGAGGATGCGAACATCCGCATGCAAGGTTTCAATGCCGCCAACCCGGCGGAACTCCCCCGTCTCCAGCACGCGCAACAGCTTGGGCTGCATCGACAGCGGCATGTCGCCCACCTCGTCGAGGAAGAGGATGCCGCCGTGGGCCAGCTCGAACAGGCCGCGCTTGCGGCCGACACAGCCGGTGAAGGCGCCGCGTTCGTGGCCGAAGAGTTCGCTTTCGAACACCGATTCGGCAATGGCTGCGCAATTGACCGCGACGAAGGGGCCGTGACTGCGGTCGGAGTGCTTGTGCACGAATTCGGCGGCGAGTTCCTTGCCGACGCCGCTTTCGCCATAGAGCAGGATCGGTGCATCGGAGGCGGCCAGCCGCGTCAGGTTGTCCACGCATTCGAGGAAGGCCGGCGCCTGGCCGATCATGCGCATCGTGTCGCAATCGAGTTCCTGCGGCGAGGCCAGCCGGGTCATCACCTCGCCCAGATACAACTCGCCGTTCGCTCCCCGGATCGGGTGGCCCTGGAGTCGGACGTGTTCCGGCCGGTTGTCCTGGTCGTAATGGGTGTGCAGCACGGTGCAGGGCTGGCCGGTGGCGAACACCCTTTGGTGTGGACAGTCCTCGCCGTGCAGGTGGCAGGGCAGCGGGGAGTGGTGGGAGACCTCGTGGCAATGTCGGCCGACGATGTCCGCCGGGCCCTGGCCATAGGATTCGCAGTAGGCGCGATTGGCCGCGACGATACGGTAGTCGGCATCGATCAGGACGAAGGGGCCTTCCTGCAGGTCGATCAGGGATTGCAGCTGGATGGGGGGCGAGTTCATGGTCGTCATGACAAGTTGTCATGACAAGGATACGACTGGCGTGGGGCTTGTGGAAGCGTCGTTCCTGCGTCAGCTGCGGGGAAGCGACAGGTCGGTTTGGTCGGGCAGGTCGCCAGAGGGCTGACATTATGTCAGTAGCCGACCTGGTCAAATCTTGAAATATCGATATGAAACAATGGGTTGCATTTTTGGCATGGGGCTTGCTCAAAACCATGCCGGTGGGGATTGCCCGCCATTTCGAAAACCAGAAGTAAGGATGGCAGCGATGAAAGATACATCAGCGGAACTGTGGAAGCTGCAAAACGGTGTCGAGTTGAAACCGGAACTGGCGGCGGAGGTGGCGAAGATCGCCTGTGCCCTGAAGTCGCTCTCGGCCTACGCCAGTATGGCCTTTGGCGACGAGGCGGTCCCCGATGACCTGCAAAAGCTGGTCGACGACGGCCTGCAGGCCATGGCTAGGATCTTTGTCGTTTGATCTGGCGCGACGCTGGCTCAGCCGGAATATTTCAATCCATCATCGAGAGGAATCAGCAATGGCACATGTTGTCATCATCGGGGCCAGTACCGGCGGTCTGCCCGCGGCCTACGAGATCAAGGCGGAACTGGGCAAGGCGCATAAGGTGACCGTCATTTCGGCCCAGCCGAATTTTCATTTCGTCCCATCCAACCCCTGGGTCGCGGTCGGCTGGCGCACCCGGGCCGACATCAGTTTCGAGCTGGCGGGGCCGCTGCAAAACAAGGACATCGAGTTCATCGCGCAGATGGTGACCGAGATCAAACCGGACGCCAACCAGGTGGTGCTCAAGGA
The DNA here is from genome assembly GCF_003967275.1 of Sulfuritortus calidifontis. Classification (NCBI taxonomy): domain Bacteria; kingdom Pseudomonadati; phylum Pseudomonadota; class Betaproteobacteria; order Nitrosomonadales; family Thiobacillaceae; genus Sulfuritortus; species Sulfuritortus calidifontis. The sequence goes on along the minus strand of NZ_AP018721.1, from coordinate 1,872,668 downwards.
CGGCCGCAGCATCGATTACGACTACCTGGTGATCGCCACCGGGCCCAAGCTCGCCTTCGATGAGGTCGAGGGGCTGGGGCCCAAGGGCCACACGGTTTCGGTCTGCACGGTGGATCATGCCGAGCAGGCCTATGAGAAATGGCAGGCCTTCGTTGCCGAGCCCGGCCCGATCGTGGTCGGCGCGGCGCAAGGCGCCTCCTGCTTCGGTCCGGCCTATGAATTCGCCATGATCATGGATACCGATCTGCGCCGGCGCAAGATCCGCAACAAGGTGCCCATGACCTATGTCACTTCCGAACCGTATATCGGCCATCTCGGCCTGGGCGGTGTGGGCGACAGCAAGGGCTTGCTGGAGGCCGAGATGCGTCAGCGCCACATCAAGTGGATTTGCAACGCCAAGGTCACCCGGGTCGAGGCCGGCAAGATGTTCGTCGCCGAGCACAACGACAAGGGCGAGGTGATCAAGGAGCATGAGCTGCCGTTCAAGTATTCCATGATGCTGCCCGCCTTCAAGGGCGTGGATGCCGTGGCGGCGGTGGGCGAGGATCTGGTCAACCCGCGCGGCTTCGTCAAGGTCGACCAGTTCCAGCGCAACCCGAAGTGGAAGAACATCTACTCGGTCGGCGTCTGTATCGCCATCCCCCCCGTGGAGGCGACGCCGGTGCCGACCGGTACCCCGAAGACCGGCTACATGATCGAGTCCATGGTTGCCGCCACGGCACACAACATCATGCACGACATCCGTGGCGAAGCGCCGGAGAAGGTGGCGACCTGGAACGCCTTCTGTCTGGCCGACATGGGCGATACCGGCGCGGCCTTCCTGGCCTTGCCGCAGATTCCGCCGCGCAACGTCACCTGGTTCAAGACCGGCAAGTGGGTGCACTGGGCCAAGGTAGCCTTCGAGAAGTATTTCATCTGGAACATGAAGCGCGGCAGTACCGAACCGTTGTTCCAGAAACTGGCCTTGCGCATCATCGGCCTGAACCGGCTCAAGGAGTAAGGGGCTGCACAGGCGGCAAAAAAGCCCGGCGCTGCCGGGCTTTTTCGTTCTGTGCGGGCCGGGCCTATCGGCGCCGGAAGACCAGATCCCAGACGCCGTGGCCGAGCTTGAGCCCGCGTTGCTCGAACTTGGTCAGCGGCCGGTACTCGGGCCGGGGCGCGAAGCCTTCGGCGCTGTTGCGCAAGTCCGGTTCGGCCGAGAGCACGGCCAGCATCTGCTCGGCGTAATCCTGCCAGTCGGTGGCCAGGTGCAGGTAGGCACCGGGTTTGAGTTTCTTGACCAGCAAGGCGACGAAACCGGGTTGGATCAGGCGCCGCTTGTGGTGCCGCTTCTTGTGCCAGGGATCGGGAAAGAAGATGTGGCAGCCGTCGAGGCTGGCATCCGGGATCATGTGTTGCAACACCTCGACCGCGTCGTGCTGGATCAGGCGCAGATTGGTGAGATTTTGTTCGCCGATGCGTTTGAGCAGGGCGCCGACGCCCGGCGTATGGACCTCGATGCCGAGGTAGTCGATCTCGGGATGGGCGGCGGCGATCTTGGCCGTGCTGTCGCCCATGCCGAAGCCGATCTCCAGGATTTTCGGCGCGCTGCGACCGAAGGCGGCGTCGAGGTCGAGCGGCTCGACGCGGTAGGGCAGCAAAAACTTGGGGCCGAGCGCTTCCAGGGCCTTGATCTGACCGGAGCCCATGCGTCCGGCGCGCAGCACGAAGCTGCGAATCGAGCGCTGCGGCCGCGCTTGCGCGGCCTCTTCGTCCCTCTCCCCCTCTGGGGGAGAGTTGGGAGAGAGGGAATGCGGCATCAGGAGCCGATCAGGCCGCGGGTGGGCGAGCTGGGACTGGCCTGGTAGACCTTCTTCGGCATGCGGCCAGCAAGGTAGGCCTCGCGCCCGGCCTCGACCGCCTTTTTCATGGCGCTGGCCATAAGCACGGGGTCTTTCGCGCCGGCGATGGCGGTGTTCATCAGCACGGCATCACAGCCGAGCTCCATGGCGATGGTGGCGTCCGAGGCGGTGCCGACGCCGGCGTCGACGATCACCGGCACCGAGAGGCGGTCGATGATGATCGAGAGGTTCCACGGGTTGAGGATGCCCATGCCCGAGCCGATCAGCGAGGCCAGCGGCATGACCGCGACGCAGCCGATCTCTTCCAGCTGCCTGGCGATGATCGGGTCGTCGGAGGTGTAGACCATGACCTTGAAGCCGTCCTTCACCAGCACCTGGGCCGCCTTGAGGGTCTCGACCACGTTCGGGTAGAGGGTGTCCGGGTCGCCCAGCACCTCGAGCTTGACCAGATCGTGTCCGTCCAGCAGCTCGCGCGCCAGGCGCAGGGTGCGGATGGCATCCTCCGCCGTGTAGCAGCCGGCCGTGTTCGGCAGGTAGGTGAATTTCGACGGCGGCAGGGCATCGAGCAGGCTGGGCTGCTTGGGGTCCTGGCCGATGTTGGTGCGGCGGATGGCGACGGTGACGATCTCGGCGCCGCTGGCCTCGACGGCCTGGCGGGTCTCATCGAAATCCTTGTATTTGCCCGTGCCGACCAGCAGGCGGGAGTTGTAGGACTTACCGGCGATGACCAAAGGGTTCATGGTGGGCGTCACACTCTAAAAAAGCATTAGCCGCCGCCGACGGCGACTACGATCTCCAAGACGTCACCGTTCTCGATGGCGGTCTCGGCATGTTGGCTCTTGGGCACGATCTCGCCGTTCTTTTCCACGGCCAGGCGCTTGCCGGTCAAACCGAGTTGGTCGAGCAGCTGGGCAACCTTGAGAGGGGAGTCGAACTGGCGGGGCTCGCCATTGAGAGAGACGGTAATCACTTTCAACCTACCGCTCAAATCCAGTAACATTCAAGGCCGCAATTTTACCATGCGGGTGTAGTTCAATGGTAGAACGGCAGCTTCCCAAGCTGCATACGAGGGTTCGATTCCCTTCACCCGCTCCAATTCGATAGGAGACGATTTCGTCTCCTATCGAATTGGACTGTGTGCAGGGTGAGAACCCTCCCCGGTTCGACGAGCCGAGCACCGCTCGGCCGGACGCCGGAGGCGGTCCCTCGCGAAAGCGAGGGATGGCCGGACCGCCCTAAGGCGGGGCGGACACATTCCCTTCACATTATTGACGTTTCGCCTGAGCATCGTTTATGCCCTCCATCGAAGAATCCCTGGAAATCATCAAGCGCGGCTGCGACGAGCTGCTGATCGAGGCCGAGTTGGTCGCGAAGCTGAAGAAGGGCAAGCCCCTGCGGGTCAAGGCCGGTTTCGACCCGACCGCGCCCGATCTGCATCTCGGTCACACCGTGTTGATCAACAAGCTGCGCCAGTTCCAGGAGTTGGGCCACGAGGTGATGTTCCTGATCGGCGATTTCACCGGCATGATCGGCGACCCGACCGGCAAGAATGTCACCCGCAAGCCGCTCACGCGCGATGCGGTGATTGAGAACGCGCGAACCTACGAGCAGCAGATCTACAAGATTCTGCACCCGGAAAAGACCCTGGTCATGTTCAATTCCAGCTGGATGGGCGAGATGAATGCGGCCGATCTGATCCAGCTGGCGGCCAAGCACACAGTAGCGCGCATGCTCGAGCGCGACGACTTCTCCAAGCGCTATGCCGGCGGCCAGCCGATCGCCATCCACGAATTCCTCTATCCTTTGATCCAGGGCTACGACTCGGTGGCGATGAAGGCGGATGTCGAACTTGGCGGCACCGACCAGAAGTTCAACCTGCTGGTCGGTCGCGAGCTGCAGAAGCACTATGGCCAGGAGGCCCAGGTCGTGTTGACCATGCCCATCCTCGAAGGCCTGGATGGCGTGCAGAAGATGTCGAAGTCACTGGGCAACTACATCGGCATTGCCGAGCCAGCCAACGAGATGTTCGGCAAGCTGATGAGCGTGTCTGATACCTTGATGTGGCGCTATATCGAGTTGCTCTCGTTCCAGCCCTTGTCGGCGGTGCGGCAGTGGCGGCAGGAGGTCGAGGCCGGGCGCAACCCGCGCGACATCAAGGTGATGTTCGCCCAGGAGATCGTCGCCCGCTTCCATAGCCAGGCCGCGGCCGAGGCGGCACTGGCCGACTTCGAGGCGCGTTTTCGTCAGGGTGCGATCCCCGATGAGATGCCGGAGTTCACCCTGGAGGCGACGGCCGATGGTCTGCCTGTGGTGCAGTTGCTGAAGCTGGCCGGCTTGGTGCCGAGTACCTCGGAGGCCATGCGCCAGATCGCAGGTGGCGGCGTTAAACTGGACGGCGAGAAGGTGAGCGACAAGGGGCTGGTGGTGGCCAGGGGCGCTACCGTGGTGGCCCAGGTGGGCAAACGCAAGTTTGCCCGTGTGACGGTGGGATAACTCTTTAAGCAAGGACGTCATGTCCGGAAAGACGCTGCTGTTCGAGCAGTTCGCCCGCGTGGCCAAGGCTTTGGCCAGTGCCAATCGCTTGGGTTTGCTGGAAGCCTTGGCCCAGGGTGAGCGCAGCGTCGAGATGCTGGCCAAGGCCACCGGCATGTCGGTGGCGAACACCTCGCATCATCTGCAGGTGCTCAAAGACGCCGGGCTGGCGGTCTCGCGCAAGGGAGGTCTGCAGGTCTTCTATCGGCTCTCCGACGATGAGGTGGTCGGTTTGCTAGGTTGCCTGCAGCGGGTGGCCGAGAAGCATCTGGCCGAGGTCGATCGCATCGTTCGCGAGCACTTCGACAAGTTCGATACCCTGACCCCGGTCGGCCACGACGAGTTGCTCAAACTGACGCAATCCGGTGAGGCCATGGTGATCGATGTACGACCGCCGGAGGAGTATCGGGCAGGTCATATCCCCGGCGCGGTCAATGTTCCGCTGGGCGAGCTGCCCACCCGGCTCAAGAAGCTGCCGCGCAATCAGGAGATCGTCGCCTATTGTCGCGGTCCGTATTGCGTGCTGGCTTTCCAGGCCGTCGAGCAATTGCGTCAGGCCGGCTTCGCCGCGCGTCGCCTCGAAGACGGTTTTCCTGAGTGGAAGGCGGGCAAGCGCCCGGTCGAGTCGGGCGAGTAGTTCGCACAGCTCGGGCCGCTCTTCTCAGATTATTTTCTCGCCCTTGTTTGTGGCTAAGTGACTGGCCATTCAGCGCTTTGTTTCTGCCCGTGCATTGGCGCCGTCTATGCCTTGAAAAATTTTTAAATAAATCCTTGACCGCTTTTTTCAGGTCCGTATAATGCGCGGCTTCCCTGCTGCTGCAGACAACGCGGCGACGGGCGAAAAACTGATCTTTAACAAGTAGAAACAGCCTTAAGAAGTGTGGGCATTGGGTTTGGAGCGGAAGGTTCCTTTTTGGGACTGGAAGCTAACAAGTAAGACCTGATGCTCGAATTGTCAGTTTGATTCTGATGAGTTGAGCGGTAAGTAAAGAGATTGAACTGAAGAGTTTGATCCTGGCTCAGATTGAACGCTGGCGGCATGCCTTACACATGCAAGTCGAACGGCAGCACGGGAGCTTGCTCCTGGTGGCGAGTGGCGAACGGGTGAGTAAAGCATCGGAACGTACCGCGTAGTGGGGGATAACGTAGCGAAAGTTACGCTAATACCGCATACGTCCTGAGGGAGAAAGCGGGGGTCGCAAGACCTCGCGCTATGCGAGCGGCCGATGTCGGATTAGCTAGTTGGTGGGGTAAGAGCCTACCAAGGCGACGATCCGTAGCGGGTCTGAGAGGATGATCCGCCACACTGGGACTGAGACACGGCCCAGACTCCTACGGGAGGCAGCAGTGGGGAATTTTGGACAATGGGGGAAACCCTGATCCAGCCATGCCGCGTGGGTGAAGAAGGCCTTCGGGTTGTAAAGCCCTTTCGGACGGAAAGAAATCATCGCCTCTAACATAGGCGGTGGATGACGGTACCGTAAGAAGAAGCACCGGCTAACTACGTGCCAGCAGCCGCGGTAATACGTAGGGTGCGAGCGTTAATCGGAATTACTGGGCGTAAAGCGTGCGCAGGCGGTTTTTTAAGCCAGATGTGAAATCCCCGGGCTTAACCTGGGAATGGCATTTGGAACTGGAAGACTAGAGTGCGGCAGAGGGGGGTGGAATTCCTGGTGTAGCAGTGAAATGCGTAGAGATCAGGAGGAACACCGATGGCGAAGGCAGCCCCCTGGGCCGACACTGACGCTCATGCACGAAAGCGTGGGGAGCAAACAGGATTAGATACCCTGGTAGTCCACGCCCTAAACGATGTCAACTGGCTGTTGGGGGAGCAATCTCTTAGTAGCGAAGCTAACGCGTGAAGTTGACCGCCTGGGGAGTACGGCCGCAAGGTTGAAACTCAAAGGAATTGACGGGGGCCCGCACAAGCGGTGGATGATGTGGATTAATTCGATGCAACGCGAAGAACCTTACCTACCCTTGACATGGCAGGAACTTGCCAGAGATGGCTTGGTGCCCGAAAGGGAACCTGCACACAGGTGCTGCATGGCTGTCGTCAGCTCGTGTCGTGAGATGTTGGGTTAAGTCCCGCAACGAGCGCAACCCTTGCCATTAGTTGCTACGAAAGGGCACTCTAATGGGACTGCCGGTGACAAACCGGAGGAAGGTGGGGATGACGTCAAGTCCTCATGGCCCTTATGGGTAGGGCTTCACACGTCATACAATGGTCGGTACAGAGGGTTGCCAACCCGCGAGGGGGAGCCAATCCCAGAAAACCGATCGTAGTCCGGATTGTTCTCTGCAACTCGAGAGCATGAAGTCGGAATCGCTAGTAATCGCGGATCAGCATGCCGCGGTGAATACGTTCCCGGGCCTTGTACACACCGCCCGTCACACCATGGGAGTGGGTTGCTCCAGAAGTAGGTAGCCTAACCGCGAGGGGGGCGCTTACCACGGAGTGATTCATGACTGGGGTGAAGTCGTAACAAGGTAGCCGTAGGGGAACCTGCGGCTGGATCACCTCCTTTCTAGAGCGTGCTCTGGACTCAGTGTCCACACTTCGCAAGGCTGTTCCGTAACAACACGCGGACGCGATGGGCTTGTAGCTCAGTTGGTCAGAGCACACGCTTGATAAGCGTGGGGTCGCTGGTTCAAATCCAGCCAGGCCCACCAGATTCGGGGGTGTAGCTCAGCTGGGAGAGCACCTGCTTTGCAAGCAGGGGGTCATCGGTTCGATCCCGTTCACCTCCACCAGGTTTGGTGGTGAGGCGTTAGGAGTGAAGAGAAGGGTGTTTTGCCTTACTCCTCACTCCTCACTCCTTACGGAGTGAGAGGCTGTTGTTCTTTAACAATTTGGAAGAAGGTAGTTTGATTCACATTGATGAGGTGTGAGTTGAACTTTGGGTTTGATTGCATTGGGCCTTATCTTTTTAGTCGGAGATAAGGCTGGCAGACACGAAACCTGTAGCCTTTGATCTCGGAAGAGAGCTCAAGGTTATAGGGTCAAGTGACTAAGTGCATGTGGTGGATGCCTTGGCGATCACAGGCGATGAAGGACGTGGTAGCCTGCGAAAAGCGCGGGGGAGCTGGCAAACGAGCTTTGATCCCGCGATGTCCGAATGGGGAAACCCACCCGCGAGGGTACCCTTGACTGAATACATAGGTCATGTGGAGCGAACCGAGTGAACTGAAACATCTCAGTAGCTCGAGGAACAGAAATCAACCGAGATTCCCAAAGTAGTGGCGAGCGAAATGGGACGAGCCTGCACAACTAAACCAGTCTCTCAGCAGAACGGTCTGGAAAGTCCGGCCATAGTGGGTGATAGCCCCGTATGTGAAAAGAGATTGGCGGGTCTAGGTGTGCGACAAGTAGGGCGGGACACGTGTAATCCTGTCTGAAGATGGGGGGACCATCCTCCAAGGCTAAATACTCGTGATCGACCGATAGTGAACCAGTACCGTGAGGGAAAGGCGAAAAGAACCCCGGGAGGGGAGTGAAATAGATCCTGAAACCGCATGCATACAAACAGTGGGAGCCTCCTTGTGGGGTGACTGCGTACCTTTTGTATAATGGGTCAGCGACTTACGTTCAGTTGCGAGCTTAACCGAATAGGGGAGGCGTAGCGAAAGCGAGTCTGAACAGGGCGTTCAGTAGCTGGGCGTAGACCCGAAACCGGATGATCTATCCATGGCCAGGTTGAAGGTGCGGTAACACGCACTGGAGGACCGAACCCACTAGTGTTGCAAAACTAGGGGATGAGCTGTGGATAGGGGTGAAAGGCTAAACAAATCCGGAAATAGCTGGTTCTCCTCGAAAACTATTTAGGTAGTGCCTCGTAATAGGCCTCCGGGGGTAGAGCACTGTAATCGTTGGGGGGGTCACTTAGATCTACCCCGCGATAGCAAACTCCGAATACCGGAGAGTCGTTTTACGGGAGACAGACATCGGGTGCTAACGTCCGGTGTCGAGAGGGAAACAACCCAGACCCACAGCTAAGGTCCCAAATGATGTGCTAAGTGGTAAACGAAGTGGGAAGGCTAAGACAGCCAGGAAGTTGGCTTAGAAGCAGCCATCCTTTAAAGAAAGCGTAATAGCTCACTGGTCGAGTCGTCCTGCGCGGAAGATGTAACGGGGCTAAGCACATAACCGAAGCTTGGGATTCAGGAATCAGAGTTCAGGAATTAGGTATCAGAATGGCGGTGCATCGGTTTGAAGATTTGGAGGTATTCAAGCGGGCCTACAAGGTTTCGTTGGAGATTCACCAAATCAGTCTGGCGATGCCGCAGGTTGAGCAGTTTGGGCTGGCCGAGCAGATGCGTCGGGCCAGCAAGTCGATCTGTGCCAATCTGGCGGAGGGCTTTGGTAAGCAAAGTCTGTCGAAAACTGAATTCAAGAGGTTCATCAAGATGGGTATCGGGTCGGCCGACGAAATGCGAGTTTGGCTGCGATACTGTCTGGACCTGGGATATCTAGATCAGATTGATTGGCAGTGTCTACGCGACGAGTACGAAGAGGTGGCGAAGATGCTGCAGGGTCTCGCGCGCGGCGTGGCCTGATCTGATCCCTGATCCCTGACCTCTGATTCCTGAGTGGTAGAGGAGCGTTCTGTAGGCCTGTGAAGGTGTCCTGTGAGGGATGCTGGAGGTATCAGAAGTGCGAATGCTGACATGAGTAGCGATAAAACGGGTGAAAAGCCCGTTCGCCGGAAGCCCAAGGTTTCCTACGCAACGTTCATCGGCGTAGGGTGAGTCGGCCCCTAAGGCGAGGCAGAGATGCGTAGCTGATGGGAAACAGGTCAATATTCCTGTACCTTCGTTAACTGCGATGGGGGGACGGAGAAGGCTAGGTCAGCCGGGTGTTGGATGTCCCGGTTCAAGCGTGTAGGCGTGCTGCATAGGCAAATCCGTGCGGCTTAGCTGAGGCGTGACGACGAGCGGCCTTGAGCTGCGAAGTGATTGATGCCCTGCTTCCAGGAAAAGCCTCTAAGCTTCAGGTTAACGAAGACCGTACCGCAAACCGACACAGGTGGGCAGGGTGAGAATCCTAAGGCGCTTGAGAGAACTCAGGAGAAGGAACTCGGCAAATTGACACCGTAACTTCGGGAGAAGGTGTGCCCTGGTAGGGTGAAGGCCCTTGCGGCTGGAGCTCGAAGGGGTTGCAGTGAAAAGGTGGCTGCGACTGTTTAATAAAAACACAGCACTCTGCAAACTCGAAAGAGGACGTATAGGGTGTGACGCCTGCCCGGTGCCGGAAGGTTAAGTGATGGGGTGCAAGCTCTTGATCGAAGCCCCGGTAAACGGCGGCCGTAACTATAACGGTCCTAAGGTAGCGAAATTCCTTGTCGGGTAAGTTCCGACCCGCACGAATGGCGTAACGATGGCCACACTGTCTCCTCCTGAGACTCAGCGAAATTGAAGTGTTTGTGAAGATGCAATCTCCCCGCGGCTAGACGGAAAGACCCCATGAACCTTTACTGTAGCTTTGCATTGGACTTTGACGGGACTTGTGTAGGATAGGTGGGAGGCTGTGAAGCGGTGACGCCAGTCATCGTGGAGCCAACCTTGAAATACCACCCTGGTGTCGTTGAGGTTCTAACCTGCGCCCGTGATCCGGGCGGGGGACAGTGCATGGTAGGCAGTTTGACTGGGGCGGTCTCCTCCCAAAGTGTAACGGAGGAGTACGAAGGTTCTCTAGACACGGTCGGAAATCGTGTTGATAGTGCAAGGGCATAAGAGAGCTTAACTGCGAGACCGACAAGTCGAGCAGGTGCGAAAGCAGGTCCTAGTGATCCGGTGGTTCTGTATGGAAGGGCCATCGCTCAACGGATAAAAGGTACTCTGGGGATAACAGGCTGATTCCGCCCAAGAGTTCACATCGACGGCGGAGTTTGGCACCTCGATGTCGGCTCATCTCATCCTGGGGCTGTAGCCGGTCCCAAGGGTATGGCTGTTCGCCATTTAAAGAGGTACGTGAGCTGGGTTTAAAACGTCGTGAGACAGTTTGGTCCCTATCTGCCGTGGGCGCTGGAGATTTGACGGGGGCTGCTCCTAGTACGAGAGGACCGGAGTGGACGCACCGCTGGTGTACCGGTTATGACGCCAGTCGTATCGCCGGGTAGCTAAGTGCGGAAGAGATAACCGCTGAAAGCATCTAAGCGGGAAACTTGCCTGAAGATAAGATCTCCCGGGGACTTGATCCCCCTAAAGGGTCGTCGAAGACTACGACGTTGATAGGTCGGGTGTGGAAGCGCAGTAATGCGTTAAGCTAACCGATACTAATTGCCCGTGCGGCTTGACCCTATAACCTTGAGTGGCCAGTGCCATTAAAGGGCAGCGTGTTCTGAACGCATCAAACCCAACCCAACCTTCTTCCCAACTGTTAACAACAGACATACCGGATCGCGTCGGTCGCACAACGCGGCCGATCTCAGTTATGTCTGACGACCATAGCGAAGTGGTCCCACGCCTTCCCATCCCGAACAGGACCGTGAAACGCTTCAGCGCCGATGATAGTGCGGATTGCCCGTGTGAAAGTAGGTCATCGTCAGACTCTTATTCGAAGGGATATTCGGCAGCGCCGGATACCCGGTAGGGCGTAGTCCCTACTTCAGCGAAGGCTAACCTGCATGGCAGGTTATGCCGCAGCTAAAGTAGGTCATCGTCAGACTCCTACAACAAAAGCCCCCCAGGAAATCCCTGGGGGGCTTTTTATTTGTCCGGCGTGGTTGGCTTCTTGACAGCGTACTAGCCAAGCTTAAACTTAGCACTTCCCCAGCCATGATCGTAATTTCCCTTGGATAGCATCCCTCTCAGTGCACTACTGATAGCACTGGTCGTCCTGCTTGTCGCCTCTGGTTTTTTTTCCATCTCTGAAACGAGCCTGATGGCGGTCAACCGCTACCGGCTGAAGAGCTTGGTGAAGGCCGGACATCGCGGGGCCCGTCTTGCCGAACGGCTATTGGTGCGTACCGACAAACTGCTGGGCGTGATTTTACTGGGTAACAACCTGGTCAATGCGGCGGCGGCGGCCCTGGTTACCGTGATCGCCTTTCGCTTGTTTGGCGAGAATGAGTATGCCCTGTCTCTTGCGACTGTCTGCGTCACCTTCTTGATCCTGGTGTTTTCCGAGGTTAGCCCTAAGGTCATGGGGGCGGCATATCCCGAGCGTGTGGCACCCGTAGTCAGTTATGTTCTGTCCCCGCTGCTTAAGTTGATGCAGCCTGCTGTCTGGTTCATTAACCTATTCGTCAATGCCCTGCTCAGGCTGCTACGGCTTCGCCCGCCTGATCTTGCATCTGGCAGCGTGATGGGGGTGGAAGAGTTGCGTACCCTGCTGGCCGAATCCGGCCATATGTTGCCCAAGGCGCATCGCGGCATCCTGCTTAATCTGTTCGATCTGGAGAAGATCACGGTCGACGATGTCATGCGGCCCCGGGGACAGATCGAGGCGATCGACCTACTGTCGCATCCGGACGAGCTTTACCAGGAATTGGCTACCAGTCATCATGCCCGTGTGCTGGCCTACGAGGGCGAAGTGAATAATGTGGTCGGGATCGTCAAGGTGCGCCGTGTCCTTGCTCACTGCGCGGATGGTAAGGTGGACATGGACACCCTGCGCGAGCAGCTGCGTCAACCCTATTTCATTCCGTCTGGCACGCCGCTGTTGACGCAGTTGCATGCCTTCCAGGAGACGCATCAGACTTTCGGTCTGGTCGTGGACGAATACGGTGACCTCCTGGGCTTGGTGACAGTCGACGATATTCTGGAGGAGATTGTCGGCGAGTTCGCCGCGGCCTCGCCTTTGCAGAGTCCGTTGGTCATTGCAGACGAGGATGGCAGCTGGCTGGTCGAGGGGTCCAGCAGCATTCGCGAGTTGAATCGCCGCTTGGGGTTGGCATTGCCTCAGGAGGATGCGCGGACACTGAACGGGCTGATCCTGGAGCACCTGGAAGCAATGCCGGAGGCCGGGGTTAGCGTGATGATTGCGGGCTATCCGATGGAGGTCATCCAGGTCCAGGACCGCATGGTGAAGACCGCCCGCATCTATCCCCGGCGGCCGGAAGCCGGCGAGACCAGGGCAGACCTTTGACTTATCTTCAATACTTGCATTAAATAGGCGCATCTGACTGATTTGCCATGGATATCGGGATAGCCGGTGGTCGCCGCCAATGCCTCTAATACCTTGACGGGCCTGTGTCGGGCCCTAGTGCAGCATGGCCTGCTCAAACAGGAGGAAGGCGAGTCGCTGCAGGAACAGGCCAAGGCGGCCGGCCAGTCTTTCCTTGGCTATATCCTGGCCAACCGGCGCTTCAGTTCGACCCAGGTATCCACTTTCGCTTCACAGACCTTCGGCCTGCCTTTCTTCGACCTCGATGCGATCGATCCGGATGTGATCCCCCGGGTTATCAAGGACCCGGCGGTGCTCGAGAAGCATCGGGTGGTTCCGCTTGCACAGCGGGGCAACCGCCTGTTTGTCGGCATTGCCGACCCGAGCAATCTGCAGGCGCTGGATGAGGTGAAGTTCCAAACCGGCCTGACGGTGGAGCCGGTGGTCGTCGAGGATGACAAACTGGGCAAAATCGTGGCCAAGCTGGCCGAAGGCTCCCAGGAGAATGTGCTCAAGTCGATCGAGACGGATGATCTCAATCTCGAGTTCACCGACGAGGAGACCCAGGCAGCGACCATGGAGGAGGGCGGCGTCGATATCGACGATGCCCCGGTGGTCCGCTATCTGCAGAAGATCATGCTGGATGCGATCAACTCCGGTGCTTCCGACATTCATTTCGAGCCCTACGAAAAGTATTACCGCATCCGGTATCGCCTGGATGGCATCCTCTATGAGATCGCCCAGCCGCCTTTGGCGATCAAGGACAAGATCGCCTCGCGGATCAAGGTCATCTCCAAGCTGGACATCTCCGAGAAGCGGGTGCCGCAGGACGGTCGGATCAAACTGGTGGTCTCGCGGACTAAGACCATCGACTTTCGGGTCAGCACGCTGCCGACCCTGTATGGCGAAAAGATCGTCATGCGGATTCTCGATCCGAGCAGCGCCCAGAAGGGCATCGAGTCGCTCGGCTACGAGCCGCAGCAGATGGAGGCGCTGATGCACGCCATCCAGCGCCCCTACGGCATGGTGCTGGTGACCGGCCCGACCGGCAGCGGCAAGACGGTGTCGCTCTATTCCTGCCTCAACATCCTGAACAAGCCGGACATCAACATCTGCACGGTCGAGGACCCCGCCGAGATTCAGCTCGCCGGCATCAACCAGGTCAACGTCAACGAAAAGGCCGGGCTCACCTTTGCTGCCGCCCTGAAATCCTTCCTGCGGCAGGATCCGGACATCATCATGGTCGGCGAGATTCGCGACCTGGAGACGGCGGAAATCGCCATCAAGGCGGCGCAGACCGGCCACATGGTGCTGTCCACCCTGCATACCAACGATGCGCCCTCGACCCTGACCCGGCTGGCCAATATGGGGGTGCCGACCTACAACGTGGCGGCCTCTGTGCTGCTGATTACGGCCCAGCGCCTGGGCCGCCGGCTCTGCTCGAATTGCAAGCGGCCGGTCGACATCCCGCCAGAGGCCTTGTTGAACGCCGGCTTTACCGAGGCAGACCTGACCGGCGACTGGCAGGCATACACGGCAGTCGGCTGCGATGCCTGCAAGCAGACCGGCTACAAGGGCCGGGTCGGCCTGTATCAGGTCATGCCGATCTCGGATGAGATCAACCGGATGATCCTGAAGAATGCGACGACGATGGATATTGGGGCTCAAGCCAAGCGGGAAGGCGTGCTCGACTTGCGCCAGGCGGGGCTGCTCAAGGTCAAGGCGGGCATGACCTCGCTGGAAGAGGTCTTGTCGGTGACGAACGAATAACACTGGAGATCGGGACATGGCCGTTGCCAAAGCCGCCGCGAAGCAGATGACCTTCCTTTATGAGGGCACCGACAAGACCGGCAAGAAGGTCAAGGGCCAGCTGCTGGCTGGCGGCGAGACCATGGTACGCGATGTGCTGCGCCGCCAGGGCATTGTCGTGCAGAAGGTCAAGAAGCAGAGCCGCCTGGCCGGTGCCGGCAAGAAGATCACCGAGAAGGACATTGCCCTGTTCACCCGCCAGCTGGCGACTATGATGAAGGCCGGCGTGCCGCTGCTTCAGGCCTTTGATATCACGGCCCGCAGCCATGCCAATCCAGCGGTGCAGAAGCTGCTGGGCGAGGTCAAGGCCGACATCGAAACAGGTACCGGCCTGAGCCAGGCCTTCCGCAAGCACCCCAAGTACTTCGATGGCCTCTATTGCAACCTGGTCGCTGCCGGTGAGCAGGCTGGCATCATGGATACGGTGCTCGATCGCCTCGCCATCTACAAGGAGAAGATGCTGGCGATCAAGGGCAAGATCAAATCCGCCCTGATGTACCCGGCCATCGTCGTCGTGGTCGCCTTCGTCATCACCGCCGGCATCATGATCTTCGTCATCCCGGCCTTCAAGCAGCTGTTCGAGAGCAGCGGCGGCGAGTTGCCGGCCCTGACCCAGATGGTGATGGACTTCTCCGACCTGTTCGTCGAATACTGGTGGCTGATCTTCCTCTCCATCGGCGCAGCCGTGGCCGCCTTCGTCCAGGGGGTGAAGCGCTCGCCCAAGTTCTCGGCCATGGTCGACGCCTGGACGCTCAAGCTGCCGGTGTTCGGCATGATCATCGAGAAGGCCACGATCGCCCGCTGGGCCCGAACCTTCTCCTCCCTGTTCGCCGCCGGCGTGCCCATGGTCGAGGCCCTGGATTCGGTCGCTGGTGCTTCGGGCAATGCGGTGTATTACGATGCCACGATCAAGATCAAGAGCCAGGTGGCGACCGGCACCAATCTCACGGCGGCCTTGCAGGACGCCAAGATCTTTCCCAACATGCTGGTGCAGATGGTCTCCATCGGCGAGGAATCCGGCTCGCTCGACAGCATGCTGGGCAAGGTGGCCGACTTCTACGAGCGCGAGGTCGACGACGCGGTCGATGCCCTGTCCAGCCTGATGGAGCCGCTGATCATGGTGATCCTCGGCGGTCTCATCGGCACCATCGTGGTGGCCATGTACCTGCCAATCTTCAAGATGGGCAGCACGGTCTGAGCCCGCATCCTCTTCATTCGCCTTGTTTGCCGCTATGCCCGTGCCGGTGATGGAACCTGCCTATCTGATTGTCTTGTCCCTGGTCTTCGGCCTGGTCATCGGCAGCTTCCTCAACGTCGTCATCCACCGTCTGCCGCGCATGCTGGAACGCGAGTGGCGACAGCAGTGCGCCGAATTCGAAGGCAAGACCTCGCCGGCAGAGGCGACCTACAATCTGGTGGTGCCGCGTTCGGCCTGCCCGAACTGCGGCCATCGCATCGCCTGGTACGAGAACATTCCCATCCTGAGTTTTCTGCTGCTCAAGGGCCGCTGTGCCGGCTGCGGCAGCCCGATCCCCTGGCGCTATCCCGCGGTCGAGTTGATTACCGGCCTGCTGTTCGCCTATGCCGTCTGGCAGTTCGGCGTGGATGGCCGCACGCTGGCCGTGCTGGTGCTGCTCGCCTTGCTGATCGCCCTGACCTTCATCGACCTCGATACCTATCTGCTGCCGGACAACCTTACCCTGCTCCTGCTCTGGCTCGGGCTGGCGGTCAATCTGCAAGGCCTATTCGTGCCGATCGAAGAGGCGGTGATCGGTGCCATGGTGGGCTATATCAGCCTGTGGAGCGTGTACTGGTTGTTCAAGCTTGCCACCGGCAAGGAAGGCATGGGCTATGGCGATTTCAAGCTGCTCGCCGCCCTCGGGGCCTGGCTGGGCTGGAAGATGATCCTGCCCATCCTGCTGGCCTCCAGCATCGTCGGCGCCCTGATCGGCATCGGTTTGATCCTGTTCGCGGGCCGTGATCGCGCACGGCCCATCCCCTTCGGCCCCTATCTGGTGCTCGGCGGCATCGTCTGCCTGTTCTGGGGACCAGTCCTGGTTCGGCTCTATCTGCCTGCCTGAAGTGCCTGCCGCCGCTCGCCCTTTCTGTATTGGCTTGACCGGTGGTATCGGTTCGGGCAAGAGCACGGTGGCTGAGATGTTCGCCGACCTGGGGGTGGCGATCATCGACACCGACCGGATATCGCGGGAACTGACCGCCGCCGGCGGCGCTGCCATGGCCGCCATTCGCGCCGAATTCGGCGAGGTCATGGTCAGGCCAGACGGTTCGCTCGATCGGCCGCGCATGCGCGAGCAGGTCTTTGCCGACAGTGCGGCGCGCCAGCGGCTGGAGGCGATTTTGCACCCCATGATCCGGGCTGAGGCGGAGCGGCAGTTGGCGGCGGTTCAAGGCGGCACTTACGCCATGCTGGTGGTACCCCTGTTAGTGGAGACCGGCGCCTACCGCAAGCTGATCGACCGCGTGCTGGTGGTCGACTGCGACGAGTCCCGCCAGCTGCGCCGGATTGTCAGTCGCGATGGCCTTGATGAAGCCCAGGCGCGCGCCATCCTGGCTGCACAGGCCGACCGGCAGCAGCGTCTAGCAGCGGCCGACGACGTCCTGGAGAACCAGGGCTCGCTTGAGGCGTTGCGTGGCAAAGTCGCTGCCCTGCACGCGAAATATCAGAAAATGGCCCAGGCGGCGCGATAAACATTGCCTAAACGCCGGACCTTCCTGCACAATCGCCGATTAACGGGGGATGACAATCGGGTTGCCTGGCTTGCCGATCACATATGAGTTTCCACTGCATGAACGTATCCGCACCTGGCTAAGGCTGGAGGATTTGTTCGACAAAGTGCAGTACTTCATCAGCGTGGACAGCGCACGCGCACACCATGCGGCCTTGCTATCCCTGTTCGAACTCGCCGAAGTCACCGCCCGTCCCGAACTCAAGAGCGAACTGATCCAGGAGTTGGATCGGCAGAAAGCTGGCCTGGAAAGCCTGCGGCACAATCAGGCGGTAGACCAGGGCCGGTTGGATACAGTGCTGTCCGAGATTGCCTCGAATCTTTCCGATCTGCACGCCATCAGCGGCAAGGTCGGCCAACACCTGCGCGAGAACGACTGGCTGTCCGGCATCAAAAGCCGCTCCAGCCTGCCCGGCGGTGTCTGTGGTTTCGATGTGCCTTGTTATCAACATTGGCTGCATCAGTCCTGGGTCAGCCGGGCCAGCGATCTGAACGAGTGGCTCGCCCCCATGCTTGCCATCCGCAACGCTGTCACCCAAGTGCTGCGCATCCTGCGCGACAGCGGCCATGCCAGTCGTCATACGGCCGCCGCCGGTGCTTTCCAGTTGATGCTGGGCGGCCGCACCGCCCATCTGGTGCGGGTCGAGGTCGATGACAGCGTGCCCTGCGCACCTGAGATCAGTGCCAACAAATACGCCATCAACATCCGCTTCGTTCAGCCGGAAAAGACCCAGAAACCGCGCCCCTGTGATCTGGACGTCAGCTTTTCCCTCACCCTCTGTAATCTTTAGAGACAGGCCTTCAGGCCGGGTAGATACCACCTAGCACCCGGGGGCCGGCGGCGCCGGTCACCTCGGGCAGGTTACCCGGTTTGCCTTCCAACGCCTGGGCCCCGAGCCAGGCGAAGGCCATGGCCTCCACCCAGTCGACGCCGACGCCAAGCTCGTCGGTGCTGCCCAGCTTCATGTCCTTCAACTTGCGGGTCAGGACCGACTGCAGCATGCGGTTGTGGGCGCCACCGCCACAAAGATAGATCGCCTGGGTGTCCGGGCAGTGCTGCCGAATAGCCTGGACGATGGCTTCCGCCGTCAATTCGAGCAGGGTGCGCAGCACGTCGGCCGGCACCTCGTGGCCGGTCAGCAGGCCGTCAAGCCAAGCCAGGTTGAATTCCTCGCGGCCGGCGCTCTTCGGCGGGACGGCGTGCAGGAAGGGGTGGCTAAGCAGGCGTTCGAGCAGGCCGGGCAGAATCTCGCCCTGGCTGGCGAGCAGGCCGCCCTCATCGTAGTGCTGGTACCAGTGGCGCTGCACCCAGGCATCCATCAGCATGTTGCCCGGGCCGCAATCGAAGCCCAAGACCGGGCCGGCATCGGGCAGGTAGGTCAAGTTGGCGATGCCGCCGATATTGACGATGGTCCGGGTTTGCCCCGCCTGGCGGAAGATGCCGGCGTGAAAGGCCGGCACCAGCGGGGCACCCTGGCCGCCGGCGGCGATGTCACGGCTGCGGAAGTCGGCCACCACGGTGATGCCGCAGCGTTCGGCCAGTCGGGCTGCGTTGACCAGTTGCAGGGTGTAGCCGTCGGCCGGCCGGTGCCGCACCGTCTGGCCATGGCAGCCGATGGCGCGAATGGCCGAGGCCGGCAGCTCAGCCTTGGCCAGGAGCTGATGCACGGTCTCGGCATAGAGGTCGGCCAGTTGATTGGCCAGGCGGGCCGCCTTGTCCAGTTCGTTGTCCGAAGGCTCATGCAAGGCGAGCAGGGCCTGGCGCAGGGTATCGGGATAAGGCAACACGTGGGTGGCCAGCAGGGTTGGCGTCGATTGCAGCGAGACGACGACGGCATCGACCCCGTCCAGGCTGGTGCCCGACATGAGGCCGATGAACAGGTCTTGCTGCAGGGGGGTCAATCCAGGAAGGCGGTGCGGCTGTTGCGCGACATGTCCAGGCGAGCGGCCAGCGGCTGGATCGTGTTCACGAACAGGTTGCGGTATTGCGCGGCCAGCGGATAGGCGTTCGGCAGCTTCAGGGCCAGCGGGTTCTTCTGCTCGCCGTTGACCCGGAATTCGTAGTGCAGATGCGGGCCGGTGGCCAGGCCTGTGCTGCCCACGTAGCCGATGACCTGGCCCTGGCTGACCCTGCTGCCGCGCTTGACGCCCTTGGCGAAGCGGGAGAGGTGGCCGTAGGCGGTGCTGTATGGACCCTGGTGGTTGAGCACCACCAAGTTGCCATAGCCGCCCTGGCGGCCGGAGAAGCTGACCACCGCATCGGCCACGGCGCGGATCGGCGTGCCGGTGGGGGCGGCATAGTCGATGCCGCGATGAGCGCGCCACTCATTCAGTACCGGGTGATAACGGGCGTTGGAGAAGCCCGACGAAATCCGGGTAAAGGGCATGGGCGACTTCAGGAAGGCACGCCGCATATTCTGGCCGCTGGTAGTGTAGTAGCCGTCGCGGCCCTTGGGGTCGCGAAAATAGAAGGCCCGGTAGCTCTGGCCGCCATTGATGAACTCGGCGGCCAGCAGCCGCCCAGTCTTGATCGTGCTGCCCTGGTAGGTATAGCTCTCGTAAATCACCGAGAAGCGGTCGCCCTTGCGCAGGTCGCGGTGGAAGTCGATGTCGCTGGAGAAGATCTCTGCCAACTGGGAGGCAACGCTGTCCGGTACATTGGCGGCATCGGTGGCGCCGAACAGGGAGCCGTCGATGGCGCCGCCGCGGGTGACCTGCTGGATCGTCGGCTTGATTGCGGATTCCTGCATGCGGAAGCTGTTGTTCACCCGTTGCAGGGTGATCAGACGGTCTTCGGTCGGCAAGTATTGCAGGGAGATCAGGCGGCCGGTCGAGGTTACCCGGGCCAGGACGGTACGGCCCACGGTGAGGTGGCCGAGGGCCTTGGTTTCGCGGCTGGCGGTCAGCACGGCGCTGATTTCTTCCTGAGCCACGCCCAGACGCTGCAAAAGGTGGGAGAGGGTTTCGCCGGAGCCGATGCGCTCCTCGCGCCAGAAGTCGAAACTGCCGCTGTCGGTCAGGGCGGGGGCGGGCAGCGTCAGCGCCTGGCTCCAGGTTTCCTGAGCGATGTCCTCAGTGACGGTATCCGGTGCCAGACCGAAGGCGGCGACCACGCCGAACATCGGGATTGAGGCGAGGAGAAGAACCAGACGCTTTTTGATGAACATTGGAGCTTATTGTCTTCCCTGAACGACCGGCTGGCCGCTATCAAAAAAACGGCTGCCGAAGGCAGCAAGTGGCCCTAGGTTAACAGAAAAAACCCATATAGCAAAAGGTCTTAGGGGCTGGTTTTTACCGTCAGACCGCAGCGTTGGCGGATGCGATCGGCGAAGGCGCCCAGCCAGGCCTTGGGCAGCCGGCCAAGGCGACCGGCCTCCGGCTGGGTCGAGGGCCGGGCCAGGCCGTAGAGCAGCACGCCATGCAGCGGCACGCCCTCCGCCTTCGCCCGCGCCAGCAGGTCCAGATAGGCGGCAAGCTCCGCCTCGGCCGGCGGCTCGCCGTCCAGGGTGAACAGGCAGGTCTGCAGCCAGGTCGGGCAGAGCCCGGCGGCCGTCTTCAGATTGGCGTAGACCCGTTCCGGTTCCAGCTCGGCGTTGTTGATCTGGCGGATGCCTTCGCGGGTGGCGCGATCGAGCTTGAACCAGACCTCGCCGCCCAAGGCCTGCATCCGGCGCAGGCCCTCCTGAACATGAGGCTTGTGCACCAGGCTGCCGTTGGTGATCAGCACCAGCTTGATCTTGCCCAGCAGACCGAACTCCGCCAGCACGCGGCCGATCAGGCTCACGACCTCGGCGAATTCCACCGCGCTGGTCGGCTCGCCGTTGCCCGAGAGGGCGACGTCGTTCAGACGGCGCATCTCCGCTGGCACGTTCCGGGCCATGAAATCGCCTTGCACGATGTCGGTCAGCATCCGCCGCAGTTCGGCCTCCAGCAGTCTCAGGTCGATCGGCGGCGGCCCGCCGCGGGCGAGATCGGGTACCTGGCAATAGATGCAGCGCCAGTTGCAGGCATTGTTCGGGTTGAGATTGACCCCGACCGAGACGCCGCCGGCCCGGCGCGAAACCACGGGGTAGACATAAGTCATCCCCGCGCGGTTGCGGTCGTGGTTGCGGGTGGTCAGGGTTTGTTCCGACATGGCGCGATTGTGGCATATTGGTTTGATGGATAAACCCTTCGCCTCCCGCCTCATCGCCTGGCAACGCCGATATGGCCGCCACGACCTGCCCTGGCAGCAAAGCCGCGACCCCTATGCCATCTGGCTGTCCGAGATCATGTTGCAGCAGACCCAGGTCGAGACGGTGATCCCCTATTACCGGCGCTTCCTCGATCGCCTGCCCGACATCGCGGCCCTGGCGGCCGCCTCGGAAGACGCCGTGCTCGCGCTCTGGAGCGGCCTCGGCTATTACAGCCGGGCGCGCCACCTGCACCGGGCGGCCAAGATCATCGTGCAGGATTTCGGCGGCGTGTTCCCCCGCGAGTTTGACCGGATCATGTGCCTGCCGGGCATCGGCCGGTCCACCGCGGCGGCGATCGCCGCCTTCGCTTTCGGCGAGCGGCGCGCCATCCTCGACGGCAATGTGAAGCGGGTGGTCTGCCGGCTGTTCGGGGTGGAAGGCTGGCCGGGCGAAAAGGCCGTGGAGGGCCGCCTGTGGACCCTGGCCGAAGATCTGTTACCTGAGCGCGAGATCGATGTCTACACCCAGGGGCTGATGGACCTGGGCGCCACCCTGTGCCGGCGCAGCCGGCCCGATTGCGCGGCCTGTCCCTTCAGCGACGACTGCGTGGCCAAGCGCGAGGGCCGCCAGGGCGAGCTGCCCGCCGCCCGGCCGCGCAGGGCGCTGCCCGAGCGGCACACGGCCATGCTGCTCTGTTTGCACGCCGGCGAGATCCTGCTGGAGAAGCGGCCGCCCAGCGGTATCTGGGGCGGGCTTTGGAGCCTGCCCGAATGCCCGGTCGAGGCCGACCCCGCCGCCTGCGCGCACAGCCTTGGCCTGCAGGTCCGGCCCCTGTCGCCGCTGCCCAGACTCACCCATACCTTCAGCCATTTCCGCCTGCACATTCGGCCCCAGCCGCTCCAGGTCGCCCGGCGGCCGGCTAGGATGAATGAACCGGGCCGTTTATGGCTGCCCCTGGCCGAGGCGCGCGAGGCGGCGCTACCCACCCCGGTGCGCAAGCTGATCGAACAATTGGAGACGGCCGGTGACGCAAGCCAGACATCATAAGGAAGACGCGGCCCAACACCTGACCGCGGCGGTGCAGCGGGCAGGGCCTGACCACAGCATCGGCCAGGTGCGCAGCGATCTGGCCGGGCGCGAGCTGGACGACACCGAGATCGTCTGCATCGTCGACGACAACGACAAGCTGCTGGGCGTGTTGAGCTTCGCCGAGCTGTTCCGGCTGCCGGCGGAGACGACGATGCGCGAGGTCATGCGCACCAGCCCCGCCGTGCTGGCGAGCGAAGACCAGGAAAAGGTCGCCTCCATCGCCCTGCACTTCGGCCTGAACAGCGTGCCCGTGGTCGACAACGGGCGGCACCTGCTCGGCGTGGTGCCGGCCAAGGCGCTGCTGCACATCCTGCGCCACGAGCACGTCGAGGACATCCAGCGCCTGGCCGGCATCCGGCGCGAGACCAACATCGCCCGCCGGGCGCTGGACACGCCGCCGATGCGGCGCGCGCGCGACCGTCTGCCCTGGCTCATCGTCGGCCTGATCGGCAGCATGCTGGCCACCTTCGTCATGAGCCGGTTCGAGGCCGCGCTCAACGAGAAGCTGGCCCTGGCCTTCTTCGTGCCCGGCCTGGTCTATCTGGCCGATGCCATCGGCACCCAGACCGAGGCGGTGGCGGTGCGCGGCATCTCGCTGTCGCACATCGGCATCACCCGCCTGCTGGCGGGCGAACTGCGCACCGGCCTGATCATCGGCCTGGTTCTCGGCGGCCTGACCTTTCCCGCGGTCTGGCTGGTGTTCGGCGAAGCGCGTCTCGCCCTTGCCGTCGCCTCCTCCCTGTTTGTCGCCGGCGGTCTGGCCACCACCATCGGTCTGGTGCTGCCCTGGCTGTTGACCAAGTTCAAGCGCGATCCGGCCTTCGGCAGCGGTCCGCTCGCCACGGTGATCCAGGACGTGCTGACATTGCTGACCTATTTCGCCATCGTCAGTCTGATGTATGGCCCCGGCGCCTGATCCCGGCGAGACGCCGCTCTGGCATGGTTCCAGCGTCGAGGCGACGGCCGAGGCCCTGCAAAGCGACAGCCGGCGCGGTCTGACTTCGGCCGAAGCGGCGCGGCGCCTGCGCCGTCACGGCCCGAACCGGCTGCCGGAGCCCGTCCGGCGCGGACCGTGGCGCCTGCTGCTGGGCCAGTTCAGCGATTTCATGATCCTGGTGCTGATCGCGGCCGCGGTCGTTTCCGGCCTGGCCGGCGAGCCGGTCGATGCACTCGCCATCCTGGTCATCGTCCTGCTCAACGCCCTGATCGGCTTTGTCCAGGAATATCGCGCGGAGCGCGCCATGGCGGCATTGAAGCGGATGGCGGCGCCGCAGGCCTCGGTCATTCGCGATGGCCGGGACCTCGTGCTCGATGCGAGTGAACTGGTGCCGGGCGATCTGGTGCGGCTGGAGGCCGGCAACGTGGTACCGGCCGATCTGCGCCTGAGCGAGGTGGCCGCCTTGCGTTGCGAGGAGGCGGCGCTGACCGGCGAATCGCATCCGGTCGACAAGTCGTCGGCGGCCTTGCCCGGGGCGGCCGCCCTGGCCGAGCGCGCCAACATGGCCTACAAGGGCACCCAGGTCAGCCACGGCCGGGGTTTGGGTCTGGTGGTGGCGACCGGCACGGCCACCGAGCTGGGACGTATCGCCGCCTTGCTCTCGGGCGGCGAGCCGCTCACCCCGCTGCAAAAGCGTCTGGCCGACTTCGGCCGGCGCCTGGCCTGGGGCGTGCTTGGCCTGTGCGCCATGTTGTTCGCCGCGGGCGTCGCGCGCGGCGGCGACATCACCCTGATGTTCCTGACTGCCGTGAGTCTGGCCGTGGCCGCCATCCCGGAGGCCCTGCCGGCCGTGGTCACGATTTCCCTCGCGCTCGGTGCCCGGCGCATGGTGCGACAGCAGGCCCTGATCCGCCGGCTGCCCGCGGTGGAGACCCTGGGCTCGGTCACCTACATCTGCGCCGACAAGACCGGCACCCTCACCCAGAACAGGATGCAGGTGGCCCGGACCTGGCGCCCGGCCGCCGATGCCGAGTCGTTCTATCGGGCGCTTGCGCTCAACAACGATTGCCGCTTCGGCGCCGATGGCAGGGTGCAAGGGGATGCCACCGAGCTGGCGCTGTATCAGGCGGCGCTGGCGCAGGGTCAGGACAAGCGCCGGCTCGACCACGACCTGCCGCGCGTGGCCGAGCTGCCGTTCGACGCGGTGCGCAAGCGCATGAGCACGGCGCATCGTTTTCCCCAAACCAACCCTCCCCCGCTTGCGGGGGAGGGCGAGGGAGGGGGATTTCTCGTGTTGGTAAAAGGCGCACCGGAAACCCTGCTGCCGCTCTGCCGCAGCCTGCCGACCGACGCCCAGGCCGTGCTCGAGGAGATGGCCGCGGCCGGCCTGCGGGTCATGGCCTTTGCCTGGCGGCGGCTGGAGACGCTGCCGGCGGCGCTCGATGCGGTCGAGTTGGAGCGCGATCTCGACTTCCTCGGCTTCGCCGGCTTGCAGGATCCGCCGCGACCCGAGGCCCGGCAGGCCGTGCTCGACTGTCGCAGTGCTGGCATCACGCCGGTGATGATCACCGGCGATCATCCGGCCACCGCCCAAGCCATCGCCCGCGAGCTGGGCATCCTCGACGGCGATGGCGAAGTGATCACCGGACCGGAACTGGCGCGGCTCGATGCGGCCGAGTTCGAGCGCAGGGTGGCAGACATCCGGGTCTACGCCCGGGTCGACCCCGAGCAGAAGCTCCGCATCGTCCAGGCCCTGCAGGAGCGGGGCGAATTCGTCGCCATGACCGGCGACGGGGTGAACGATGCGCCGGCGCTGAAAGCGGCCGACATCGGCGTGGCCATGGGCAGGATCGGCACCGATGTCGCGCGCGAGGCGGCCAGCCTGGTCCTGCTCGACGACAACTTCGCCACCATCGTCGCCGCGGTCAAACAGGGCCGGCGCATCTACGACAACATCCGCAAGTTCGTGAAATACACCATGACCAGCAACTCGGGCGAGATCTGGACCCTCTTCCTCGCCCCCTTCATCGGCCTGCCCATTCCTTTGCTGCCCATCCACATCCTCTGGATCAATCTGGTCACCGACGGCCTGCCGGGGCTCGCGCTCGCCGCCGAACCGGCCGAGCGCGGCATCATGCGGCGGCCGCCACGTCATCCCAAGGAAAGCATCTTCGCCCATGGCCTCTGGCTGCATATCCTGTGGGTCGGCCTGCTCATGGGCGGGGTCTGTCTCTTCACCCAGGCCTGGGCCATCGCCCACGGCAGCCCGAACTGGCAGGCCATGGTCTTCACTGTGCTGACCCTGTCGCAGATGGGCCACGTGCTGGCCATCCGCTCCGAGCGCGACAGCTTCTTCCGCCAGGGGCCGCTGTCGAACCGGCCGCTGCTGGCCGCCGTGCTGCTCACCTTCGCTTTGCAGATGGCGGCGCTCTACCTGCCCGTTCTCAACCCGATCTTCAAGACCGCGCCGCTCAGTGCGGCCGAGCTGGGCTTCTGTCTGGTCTTGTCGAGCGTGTTGTTCTTCGGTGTGGAGTTGGAGAAGTGGGGGATTCGGCGGGGGTGGGTTTACCGGGATCGGTAGTGATCTTGGGCTGGGTAACGACTGATTAATTGGTACAGTGGGTTCACTTGGGCTAGTAGGCCGGGGCCGCCCGGCAGCGGGTTACTTTTGGCTACGGCATCACGCCCGCTTTGCGGGCATGAGCCTTCGCCGCAACTTCGTTGTCTTGCTCGACCAAGAAAGCCGAAGGCTTCAGCGCAGACTTACAGGCGAAGCATGTTAGTCGGAGCTAAAAGTAACCAAAAGAAGGTCGCCCCGCTTCCGCCGAAACCCCGGCGCCGCTGGCGTCATGCAGGCGGCGAAAGAACTCGCTTCGCTCAGACAGCTTTCGCCGGCCTTTGGCTACCCTACATGACGCCAGCGTCACCGGCGGCGTCAGAGGGGATTGGCAAGTCAAATAATGCGCTGAATTCCCGCAAGCGGGAATGTTTTTTTTAGAGAGAGTCGGCGCCTTGCGCCAACTCTCTGGGTTTGGTTTTTAGGTTTGTTTTTTCGGCCCTCTCTGAGCCGCCGATCTTGAGCCAAATGATTGGGGGCAGTCGGCGAGTACTGTCTGAGCCCGAAGGGCGAGTTACGCAGCCGCCCAATCATTTGGTTCAAGAGCGGGAAGCCGAAGGCCGGCGAAGCGGGGCGTGCTTTAGTTCCGGCATAACGCCCGCATGCGCGGGCATTAGCCTTCACTGAAACCTCGTTTTCTTTGGCTACTTTCTTTGCACGAGCAAAGAAAGTATGCCCGCTGCCGGGCGGCCCCGGCCAACGGCCTCATGTGAACCTGCATCACGGCTTAGAAAACCAACTGGATCGAGCACCCCACCCGAATCACTCCGGCTGCGGCGCCGCCTCGTCGACGATAGGCGCATTCGACCGCGGCGGAATGGTACCCAGCCGTGCCTTCAGGCTGTTGTTGGGGTTGCCGAAGCGCTGGCTGTAGAACACGGCATTGGCCATGACCTTGCGCACGTAGTCGCGGGTTTCCAGGATCGGGATGTTGTCGACGTAGATGGCGCCCTCCAGCGGTTTCTCCGCCTGCCATTTGCGCGCCCGGCCGGGGCCGGCGTTGTAGCCGGCCGAGGCAAGCACGGCCGACTCGCTAAGTGAGGCATAGATGCGCTTGAGGTAATAGGTGCCGTATTTGATGTTGGTCTCGGGTTCCTTCACCTCGCTCGGCGCCTTGTGCTTGTTGAGGCCGAGTTGGCCGGCGATCCAGCGGGCGGTGGCCGGCATGATCTGCATCAGGCCGATGGCACCGACGCCGGAACGGGCGTAGTCCATGAAGCGCGATTCCTGGCGCATCAGGCCGTAGACCCAGGCCGGGTCGAGGTCGTTGCGTTTGGCGTAGGCCTCGGCGAGGTCGCGGTAGGGCGTCATGTAGCGCAGGTCGAAGTTGTGGATGTCGCGGGTCTTTTCGGCGGTGAGGATGGCGCGGTCGTACCACTTCTCGCGCCGGGCCAGTTCGGCCGCCGCCAGCAGTTGGGGGTCGCTCAAGCCGCGCAGGGCCCAGTCCCATTCCGCCACGGCGTCGATGTTGAGATCGAGTTTGCGCAGGAGCAGGGCGCGCTTGAGGCCGGTGCGGGCCTCGGCCTCGGCCAGTTCGTCCGGCGTCAGGTTGTGATCGGTCGGCCGGGCCTCCAGGCGGGCGGGCAGTTCCTCGGCGGCGAGCAGGCCGTAATAGTGGAATTCGCTCGACAGCCGGGCGAACAGGGCGTTGGCGGTGGCGGTGGCGTTGAGCGCCTTGAGCGCCCGCGCCTTCCAGTAGCGCCAGGTCGGCTCGGCCTGGCTGGCCTCGGGCAGGCCGTTGATGCCATAGAGCACGTCGAGCCAGCGGCCGGCGCGCAGGGCGGCGCGGATCTTCCAGGCCCGTTGTTCCTCGCTCAGGCGTTCGCCGGCCCGGCCATACCACTCCATGGCGCGGGGCTCATGCTGACGCGCCGCGGCCATGGCGATGACGCCCCAGCCATAGCTGCGCTCGCCTTCCGGATAGGCCTCCTGCTCGGCCTCCCACAGTTGGGCGGCAGCGGCCGGGTCTTTCTTGGCGACCTGGGCCAGGGCGTACAGCGCGGCCTCGCGTTGGGCGCGGCGGTTGGAATCGGCCCGGACCAGCGCTTCGGGGGCCTTTTGCGCTCGGTTCAGGGCATCGGCCTGCATGCGCTGGTCTTCCGGCAACTGGCTGTCCAGCTCGCGGGCCAGGCGCAGGTTGTTGGCCTCGAGCGCGTGGCGCATGCGGGTGTAGCGGTCCTCCTCGGTGAGCGCGCTGCGGGCGAACAGTTGGGCGAACAGCGGGTCGCAGGCGCTGGGCAGGTCGCGCGCGGCGCGGTAGAAGTCGGCGCCTTCCTTCTCGGCGCTGGGTTCGCCCAGGGCCAGGCGGGCGCGCAGGCCCAGGCACTGGGTCTCGGCATTGCCCTTCACCAGAAGCCCGGTCTGTTGCAGCACGCTGCGCCAATCGCCGGTCTCGCCCAGCTTGTGCAGCAGCTCCTGGCGCATGCGGTCGGCCAGCGGCGTGTCCGGGTGCTGCTGGATGAAGGCCTGCATGGCCTCGATCGAGGGATTGTTGCTCTTGAGTTGCCAGTAGCGCAGATAGGGCGCGAGCAGGTGGTCCTTGGGAAATTTGTTGGCGATGGCGGTAAAGCGCTCCATGCGGCCCTTGGCATAGGCCTCGCGCGCGGCGACGAAGTCTTTTTCCAGCGAAGCTGCCGCCGGCAGTACCCAGGCCAGCAACAAACAGGTCAAACCGATTTTCTTCAACACGCCCAAAGCATCTCTCTGTCTTTGGGCCGAATGTAACAGCCCGGCCTCTGGTGTGCCAGAGGCCGGGCCGCTTGACGCGGATCAGTCGTCTTCCGGTTCGACCTGGACGCTGACGCGAATCCTGCGGCCGGGGTCGCGGCTGGTGAAGGTGCTGTATTCACGGCCGTGATAGCGGTAGATGATGTCGTAGCCGACCAGGCGCCGGTCCCAGTCGTCCACGCTGCGGCAGCGCTCTTCGTAGACCGGCCGCCGGCTGGTCCGTATCGGGCCGCTGTTGTCGATGTTGTCGCCGACGATGGCGCCGGTGGCGGCGCCGACCGCGGTGGCGATGGTCTTGCCGCTGCCGCCGCCGACCTGGTTGCCCAGGATGCCGCCGGCGATGCCACCGATGACGGCGCCGGCGTAGGAACGCTCGCGGCTGGTCTCATAGCCGACGCGCTCCGACCAGCATTCCTGGCGGGGGGTATTGATCCGCTCGTAGACCGGGGTGCTGGCCACGACCTGGGCGTAGTCGTAATGGCGTTTGTCGGCCAGCGCAGGCGTGGCCGCGATCAGCCCGGCGGCGATGGCCAGGCCCAGGGTTGTTTGCTTGATCGACATGGTGTCCTCCAGTGAATTCAAGTGAATCGATTAGCGTTGCCGGCCGCGGCCGCCGGGGCGATCGGCGCCGGGGTCGGACCAGTCCATGCGCTCGCGCCGGTGTTCGAAGCCCTGGCCGAAGCCGTTGCGGGGTGGCTCCGCCTCCTGCGGGCGCTCGCGTTCCTGCCTGGCCGGTTGCATGCGTTCGATCAGGCGGTTGCGGACCTGCTCGCGCTGCTCGGGCGGGATGTTCTGGACGCGCTCGCGCAATTCGCGGCGAATGGCGGCACGCTCTTCCGGCGAGGTGCGCTCCCAGCGTTCGCGCAGGCGTTCGCGCTGCTCGGGCGTCATCTGGGCCAGCCAGAGCCGGCCTTGCCGGACGCTGTCTTCGCCGTCATGCGGGCGCTCGGCCAGGGCGGGCCCGGCCATGAGGCCGAGGCAGAGCAGCAGTCCAAGTCGGGAAAACGGTTTCATGGCATTTCTCCTGATCCACGCTTCGCAGCTTAGGCCCGAGCCGCGTCCCTGGGCGTTTCCGCGCCCGGGCAATTTGTAACAAGTTGTGACGCGGCCATTTTGGCGGGGTAATGAGGGCCTACCATGCGATCGTCTATCATCCGCAAACAAACAGGCCAGCCATGGAAAATCCGACTCCTATCCTCATCGTCGACGACGACGCCGGCATCCGCGACCTGCTGGCGGATTACCTTGCCCAGCAAGGCTATGCGGTGGCCACCGCGGGCGACGGCAGGCAGATGACCGAGCGCCTGCAGCAGCGGCTGCCCGCCCTGGTGGTGATGGACCTGATGCTGCCGGGCGAGGACGGCCTGTCGCTCACCCGCCAGCTCAAGGCCGCCCACGGCCTGCCGGTGATCATGCTCTCGGCCCGGGGCGAGGACATCGACCGCATCGTCGGCCTCGAGGTGGGGGCGGACGACTATCTGCCCAAGCCGTTCAATCCGCGCGAGCTGCTGGCCCGCATCCGCGCCGTGCTGCGCCGGGGCGAGGCGCAGACCGACAAGGCGCCGCCCGAGCAGGCCGAGTTCGGCCCGTTCCGGCTCGATCTCGCGGCGCAGCGCCTGAGCCGGGACGGCGCGGAGATTCCGCTCACCCAGGCCGAATTCACCCTGCTCAAGATCTTCGTCGAGCACCCCAACCGCGCGCTTTCGCGCGACCAGATCGTGGATTGGCTCAAGGGCTTCGAACGCGACCCCTTCGACCGCTCCATCGACGTGCGGGTGACCCGGCTGCGCAAGAAGATCGAGGACGACCCGGCCAACCCGGTCTACATCCGCACGGTGTGGGGCCAGGGCTATCTGTTTTCGCCGAAGGGCAAGGGTTGAGCTGGATCCCACGCACCCTGTTCGGCCGCACCGCGGCGGCACTGCTTGCCGCCTTCGCCGGGGTGCAGCTGATGGCACTGGCGGTGGTCTGGTTCAGCGTGGTCGAGCCTCTGGCCCGGCGTTCGGCCGAGGACCTGGCCGCGCGCATCGAACTGGCGGCGCAGACCTGGGTGGAGCTGCCGCCGCAGACCCGCGACGACTACGAATTGGAGTTGGCGTTGCGCCACGACCTGGAACTGGGCGCGGTGAATCGGCCGCTGGACACGATGGAGCCAGCCAGCCTCTTCGGTGACCGGCTGGAGGCCGCCTTGCAGCGCCGCACCGGCCAGGCCATCGCGCTCAAGCAGGGGCCGGACCCGGCCTGGTCCTGGGTCGAGCTGCGCCTGGCCGGCAATCTGCTGCGCATCGGTTTTCTCAAAAAGAACTACCAGTTGCAGGCGCCGCTGGCGGCGGCCGGCATCCTCTTCGTCGGCGCCTTGCTCACCGCCCTGGTCGCCCTGCTCATGGTCCGGCGCACCGGCTTGAGGTTGAAGCGTCTGGCGGCCTCGGCCGCCGAGGTCGGCCAGGGCCGGCTGCCGGCGCTGTTGCCGGAAACCGGCGCGGTCGAGTGGCAGGAGCTGACCCGCGCCTTCAACCAAATGGCGGCCGAGGTCCAGGCCTTGCTGGAGAACCGCACCACCTTGCTGGCCGGCATCTCGCACGACCTGCGCACGCCGCTCACCCGCCTGCGCCTGGCCCTGGCCATGGTTGAAGGCGCCGACGCCAAACTCATTGCGCGCATGGAGGGCGACCTGGCCGAGATCAATCGCTTGATCGACGCCATGCTCGGCTTCGCCCGCGCCTTGCAGGTCGAGCCGGCGCAGGCGCTGGATCTGAACGGCGTCCTGGCCGAGCTGGCGCAGGCGGCAAGCGCGCCCGAGCGCGTGCAGTGGCAGCCGGCCGGCCCGTGTGTGGTGCCGGTGGGCGAGCTGGCCCTGCGCCGCATCGTCGGCAATCTCCTGGAAAACGCCTTGCGCTATGGTGCCGATCAGCCCGTGGTCTTGCAGCTCATTTGCGCCGAGCGTGAGGCCGTGATCGAGGTGTGCGATCGCGGCCCCGGCATCCCCGAGGCGGAACGCGCGGCGGTGTTCCGGCCCTTCTACCGCTTGGAGCAATCCCGCAGCCAGGCGGGTGGCGGCAGCGGCCTGGGCCTGGCCATCGCCAGGCAGCTGGCCGATGCCTACGGCTGGCGCATCGAGCTGGCCGGGCGCGAGGGCGGGGGGCTGACGGCCAGGCTGGTCATTCCACGCGGCTGAATCCGGGAATCCTGTAAAATCAACCCGTTTGCCAACCCTTCGGCCGAGTTTCATGCCTTATTTCCAAGACATCATCCTCACCCTGCAGAAATTCTGGGGTGAGCAGGGCTGCGTGGTGCTTCAGCCCTACGACCTCGAGGTCGGCGCCGGCACCAGCCATACCGCCACCTTCCTGCGCGCCATCGGCCCCGAGCCCTGGCGCGCGGCTTATGTCCAGCCTTCGCGCCGGCCCAAGGACGGCCGCTATGGCGAGAACCCCAACCGCCTGCAGCACTACTACCAGTTCCAGGTGGTGTTGAAGCCGGCGCCGGAGAACATCCTGGAGCTGTACCTCGGGTCGCTTGCGGCGCTGGGCTTCGATCTCAAGAGCAACGACGTGCGCTTCGTCGAGGACGATTGGGAAAACCCGACGCTCGGCGCCTGGGGTCTGGGCTGGGAGGTCTGGATGAACGGCATGGAGATCACCCAGTTCACCTATTTCCAGCAGGTCGGCGGCATCGACTGCAAGCCGATCACCGGCGAGATCACCTACGGCCTGGAGCGCCTGGCCATGTACTTGCAGGGCGTGGAGAACGTGTTCGACCTGGACTACGCGCCCGGCGTGAAGTATGGCGACGTCTTCCACCAGAACGAGGTCGAGCAGTCGGCCTACAACTTCGAGCATTCCGACGTGGAATTCCTGCTCACCGCCTTCAATGCCCACGAGCGCCAGGCCAAGCACCTGATGGAGCAGAAGTTGGCGCTGCCCGCCTACGAACAGGTCTTGAAGGCCGGCCACACCTTCAACCTGCTCGACGCCCGCGGCGCCATCTCGGTGACCGAGCGCGCCGCCTACATCGGCCGCATCCGCAATCTGGCGAAGAGCGTTGCCCAGAGCTATCTGGAGTCGCGCGCGCGTCTGGGTTTTCCCATGGCGCCCGGGGCCTGGGCCGACGAAGTGCTGGCGAAGATCGCGGAGAAGGCGGCATGAGCATGAAAAACCTTCTCGTTGAATTGTTCGTGGAAGAACTGCCGCCCAAGGCGCTCGCCAAGCTCGGCGAGGCCTTTGCCGGCGCCTTGTTCGAATCGCTCAGGGCCCAGGGCCTGCTGGCGGCCGACAGCGGGGCGACACCGTATGCCTCGCCCCGCCGGCTGGCCGTGCATGTTTCCAACGTCGCCGCCCAGGCGGCGGACAAGCCGGTGGCGCAGAAGCTGATGCCGGCCAGCGTGGCGCTCGACGCCAATGGCGCGCCGACGCCGGCCCTGCTCAAGAAGCTGGCCGCGCTCGGCCTCGATGCCGCCGTGGTGCCGCGACTCCGGCGCGCCATGGACGGCAAGGCCGAGACCCTGTTCTTCGATACCGTGGTCAAGGGCGCAACCCTCACCGAAGGTCTGCAGAAGGCGCTGGACGCGGCGCTGGCCAAGCTGCCCATCCCGAAGGTGATGAGCTACCAGTTGAGTGACGGCTGGACATCGGTCAACTTCGTGCGCCCCGCCCACGGCCTGGTCGCCCTGCACGGTGCCGAGGTGGTGCCGGTAGCCGTGCTCGGTCTGACGGCCGGCCGCGCCACCCAGGGCCATCGCTTCGAAGCCGCCGCACCGACCCTTTCGATCAGGGACGCCGACAGCTACGAGGCGCAGATGGAGGCCGAAGGCGCGGTGATCCCGAGCTTCGCCAAGCGCCGGGCCGAGATCGCCCGCCAGTTGCAGGCGGCTGCGGCCAAGCTGGGCGGCGGGGTCAAGGCCATCGAGGACGAGGCCCTGCTCGACGAGGTGACCGCCCTGGTCGAGCGGCCCAATGTCCTGCTCGGCCGCTTCGACCAGGAGTTCCTGGCAGTGCCGCAGGAATGCCTGATCCTGACCATGAAGGCGAACCAGAAGTATTTCCCGCTCCTGGATGCCGCGGGCCGGCTGACCAACCAGTTCCTCATCGTCTCCAACATCTCGCCGGCCGATCCCTCGCAGGTGATCGGCGGCAACGAGCGGGTGGTGCGCCCGCGCCTGGCCGACGCCAAGTTCTTCTTCGACCAGGACCGCAAAAAGCCCCTGGTCTCGCGGGTCGAGCGCCTGGGCAACGTGGTCTACCACAACAAGCTCGGCTCGCAGTTGGAGCGGGTGCAGCGGATCAAGAAGCTGGCCGGCGAGATCGCGCGCCAGCTCGGCGCCCAGGCCGAGCTGGCCGAGCGCGCCGCCTGGCTGGCCAAGGCCGATCTGTTGACCGACATGGTCGGTGAGTTCCCCGAGCTGCAGGGCATCATGGGCCGCTACTACGCCCAGCACGACGGCGAGCCGGCCGAGGTGGCCGATGCCATCGAGGCCCACTACAAGCCGAGGTTCGCCGGCGATGCGGTGCCCGAGGGCAACATCGCCCTGGCCGTTTCGCTGGCCGACAAGCTCGACAGCCTGGTCGGCATCTTCGGCATCGGCCTGGCCCCGACCGGCGACAAGGACCCCTTCGCCCTGCGCCGCGCCGCGCTCGGCGTGCTGCGCATCCTGATGGAGCGCGCGCTGCCGCTGGACCTGATGGCCCTGCTGGAGAGCGCGCGCACCCAGTTCGCCAGCGGCCTCATCGCCGACAGCGTGGCGCTCGACGTGTTCCAGTTCATGCTCGATCGCCTGCGCGTCTATCTGCGCGAAGCCTACAGCGCCGACGAGGTGGAGGCGGTGCTGGTGCAGCAGCCCCGGCGCATCGACCATGTGCCGGCCAAGCTGGCTGCGGTGCGCGCCTTCCGCCAGTTGCCCGAGGCCGAGGCCCTGGCCGCGGCCAACAAGCGCATCCAGAACATCCTGAAGAAGGCCGAGGCCCAGGCCGGCAACGTCGAGCTGACTCTGTTGCAGGACGGCGCCGAGCGCAGCCTGTATGAGCAGTGGCTGGCGGTCAAACCCAAGGTCGAGGCGGCCCTGGCCGGGCTCGACTACACCGGGGCGCTCAAGGCGCTGGCCGGGTTGCGCGCCGCGGTGGACCGTTTCTTCGACGAGGTGATGGTCATGGTCGACGAGCCCTTGGTGCGCAGCAACCGGCTCGCCCTGCTGGCCGGCCTGGCCGGCACCATGAACTGCGTGGCCGACATCGGTCAGTTGTCGGGAAAATAAGCCGAGGCGGCGGCCATGGCGAGCGAGCGCGATTACCGCAGCATCTCACCCTGGACCGCTGAGTTCGTCGACCCGGACATCGAGGCGGCCTTCCGGGCCGACATCGAGCCGGCCTGGGCGAGGGCGACCCACCTGGCGCTGATGGTCGCCGCCCTGGTGTTCTTCGTCTTCACCATCACCGATTACCTGAACATGGGGGCGAGCGGCCAGTACGGCATCGTCTTCTTCACCCGCCTGGCGGTCAGCCTGTTCGGCCTGGCCGCCGCCTTCTCCGCCCGGCGCTTCGCCGCCCAGCTGGTCAACGGCATGATCCCCTCGGTGGTGGTATTCACCGCCCTTTGCGCCTTCGTCCTGATCATTCCCTACCGGCCGTTTTCGCCCGGCTGGCATGGTATGAGCATGATGGCCATGCTGCTCGGCGTCTACGTCTTCGTGCCCAACCGCTTCGCCCTCTCCATCGGCATGGGCCTGCTCGGCACGGCCGGTTTTCTCTGGCAGGTGCTCACCCATTTCGACATGGCGGCCAATTTCGTCTTCACCCTGCTGCTGTTGATGGCGGTGATCAACCTGCTGGGCGGCATCACGGTCTATCGCTTCAACAAGATGCTGCGCGAGCAGTTTTGCACCGCCTCGACCCTGCGCGAGGCGAACGAACGGCTGTCGAGCGAGATCTCAGCGCGCCAGCGGCTGGAGGTGGAGTTGCGGGAAATGGCCTTGCGCGACGATCTGACCGGTGCGGCCAATCGCCGGCAGTTCTTCGACCAGGCGGAACGAGAGCTGGTCGGCACTCGCCGGCAGGGCCAGTCGGTCTGTCTGCTACTGCTCGACATCGACCACTTCCGCCAGATCAACGACCGTTACGGCCATGTCCGCAGCGACGAGGTGCTGCGCACCCTGATGCAGACCAGTCGCGGCTGGCTGCAAGGCACGGAATGGCTGGCCAGGGTCGGCGGCGAGGAGTTCGCCGTGTTGCTGCCTGGCGTCGGCCTGAGCGATGCCCTGGAGCGGGCCGAGCGCTTGCGTCAGTTGCTGGAGCAGACGCCGGTCAACCTGGTCGATGCCACTTTGTACTTCACCGTCAGCATCGGCGTGGCCGAGGCTCAGGCCGGTGATTCGCTCGGCATGCTCATGCGCCGGGCCGACAGCGCCTTGCATGCGGCCAAGCAGGCCGGGCGCAACCGGGTGATGAGTTCAGGGCTCGTCACCGCTTGAGGCTTGTCGGCACAGCGATCAAAATAGCCCAAGTTGCAGCCGCATGCCCGCCATGAAACTCGTCATCCTCGACCGCGACGGCGTCATCAATTACGACTCCGACCAGTTCATCAAGAGCCCCGATGAATGGAAGCCCATTCCCGGCAGCCTGGAGGCGATCGCCGCGCTGAACCAGGCCGGCTTCCGGGTGGTGGTGGCTTCCAACCAGTCCGGCATCGGCCGCGGCCTGTTCGACATGGCCACGCTCAACGCCATCCACGCCAAGATGCACAAGCTGACGGCCCTGGCCGGCGGCCGCATCGAGGCCATCTTCTTCTGCCCGCATCCGGCCGATTCCCACTGCGGCTGCCGCAAGCCCAAGATCGGCCTGTTCCAGGAGATCGCCCAGCGCTATCACATCGATCTGAAAGGCGTGCCGGCGATCGGCGATGCCCTGCGCGATATGCAGGCGGCGGCCGAGGCCGGGGCGACGCCGATCCTGGTGCGCACCGGCAAGGGCGGCAAGACCCTGGCCAGCGGCGAGTTGCCGGCCGGGGTACGCATCTTCGACAATCTGGCCGATGCCGTTCAAGCCCTGCTCAAGTAAGAGCCTGTTTCGGTAGGAAACATACTCCGTGTTGAGATCAGGATCGGATGAATGCAAGGCGCGTCGCGCAGTCGATGGTCATTCCATCGACAAGCGGCGCAACCCGAAGGGCCGGCTGCCTGCGGGCGTTTATGCCCTTCAGGGTGCATTGCCGCGTTGCGGGTGGCTCGTGGAGAATGACTACACTTCGCCCCCGCGCCTTGCACTGCAGCCCGCAGGCAACCACGGGGTGTGTTTCCAACGGAAATAGGCTCAATATGATCCTGCTGCGCAGTCTGCTTTTCGCCGCCATCCAGGCGGGTTTCACGGTGTTGTTCGCCCTCGTCATCCTGCTGGCCGCGCCTTTGCCCAGGCTCGCCCGCTACCGGCTCATCGCCCTCTGGGGGCGCTTCGTCATCTGGCTGGCGCGGGTGCTGCTGGGCATCCGCTTTCGGGTCGAAGGGCTGGAACATCTGCCCGCCGGTCCGGCCGTGATCCTGTCCAAGCATCAGTCGGCCTGGGAGACCATCGCCTTCCAGCAGATCTTTCC
Organism: Sulfuritortus calidifontis; assembly: GCF_003967275.1. Taxonomy (NCBI): domain Bacteria; kingdom Pseudomonadati; phylum Pseudomonadota; class Betaproteobacteria; order Nitrosomonadales; family Thiobacillaceae; genus Sulfuritortus; species Sulfuritortus calidifontis. The sequence goes on along the minus strand of NZ_AP018721.1, from coordinate 1,835,513 downwards.
GCCGCTGTCCTTCGTCCTCAAGCGCAGCCTGCTTTTCATTCCCTTCTTCGGCTGGGGGCTGGCCCTGTTCAGCCCGATCGCGATCGACCGCGCGGCCGGGCGCGAGGCCCTGCGCCAGATCGAGGAACAGGGCCGGCGCCGCCTGGAGCAGGGCTTCTGGGTGCTGATCTTTCCCGAGGGCACCCGGATGCCGCCGGGGCAGACCGGCCGCTACCAGATCGGCGGTGCCTGGCTGGCGGCCAAGGTCGGGGTGCCGGTGGTACCGGTGGCGCACAATGCCGGCGAGGTCTGGCCTAAGAATGCCTTCCTCAAGCGGCCCGGCACCATCACCGTGCGTATCGGCCCGCCGATCGCCACCGAGGGCCGCAAGCCGGCCGAGGTGCTGGCCGAGACCGAGGCCTGGATCGAAGGCCAGATGAAAACCCTGCCCCATGCTGCGTAGCCGCGTCATCCAGCGCGAGACCGAACAGCGCGAACTGCGGTTGGGCGGTGAACTGGTGGCCTACACCCTCAAGCGCAGTTCCGCCCGCCGCACTTTGGCCCTCAAGGTGAGCGAGGCGGGCGAGGTGATCGTGAATGCGCCGTGGCGGATGGCGCTCTGGCGCATCGAGGCCTTCGTCGCCCAGCACGCCGCCTGGCTGCGCGAGCGGCTGCAGGCCGCGCAGCGCCGCGATCCGGCCTGGCACGAGGGCATGGCCTTGCCCTATCTGGGCCAGGTGCGTGCCTTGAGCCTGGCGCCGGATGCGCTGCCCTGTGTCTTTCCCCTGGCCGACCGCATGATCGTCGGTGGCCGCATCGAGGCGGTGCCGCAGGTGGTGACCGAGTGGTACCAGGCCGAGGCCGAGCCCTTGCTGCGCCAGCGTCTGGCCATGCATGTCGAGCGCATCGGTCAGCGCATGCCGCGTTTTCGCATGACCGGCGCCACCAGCCGCTGGGGCAGCCTGTCGCCGACCGGGGTGCTCAGCCTGAACTGGCGCCTGATCAAGGCCAGCCTGGCCGAGATCGACTATGTCATCTGCCATGAGCTGGCCCATATCCGGGTGCCCAATCATTCCCGCGCCTTCTGGCGCGAGGTGGCCGCGCTCTGCCCCGGCTTCGAGCCGGCCAAGGACCGCTTGCGCCGCAATGGCGCGTTCTATTTCCAATTCTGAAAGGGACAACCATGAGGATGCTACATACCATGCTGCGGGTGGGCGACCTGGACCGCTCGCTCGCCTTCTACACCGAGGTGCTGGGGATGAAGCTGTTGCGCCGCAAGGATTATCCCGACGGCAAGTTCACCCTGGCCTTCGTCGGCTATGGCGACGAGGACTCACACAGCGTGCTGGAGCTGACCTACAACTGGGGCGTGGACAAGTACGAGCTGGGCAACGCCTTCGGCCACATCGCCATCGAGGTGGACGATGCCTATCGGGCCTGCGAGGAGGTGACCCGCAAGGGTGGCAAGGTGGTGCGGCCGGCCGGCCCGATGAAACATGGCTCGACGGTGATCGCCTTCGTCGAAGACCCGGACGGCTACAAGATCGAGTTCATCCAGAAGGGCACCCGCGGCTAGGGAAGGCTCAGCGGACGAGGGCGTTGATCGCCTCGTAGAGCTCCTTCTGGTGGATCGGCTTGGCCAGGTAGCCGTCCATGCCTTCCTGCAGACAGCGTTCGCGATCGCTGGATATGATGTTGGCGGTGAGGGCGATGATGGGAATATGGCCGCCGCGTTCATGTTCGAGCTGGCGGATCTTCCGGGTTGCCTCAAGCCCATCCATCTCCGGCATCTGCATGTCCATCAGGATCAGGTCGTGGCCGCCTTGCTGCCAGAGCTCGACCGCCTCCCGCCCGTTGTTGGCCACGCTCACGCTGTGGCCGGCCTTCTTCAGCAGGCTCAGGGCCAGCTTCTGGTTGATCGCATTGTCTTCCGCCAGCAGGATGCGCAGGCAGGTGGGAGGCGATTCGGCGGCGGTGTTGCCAGCAATTACATCTGGCTTGGCGACCGCAAGCTCCAGCGATTCCAGCAGGGCGGCCCGCAGGGCCGAGCAGATCACCGGCTTGATCAAGTGGTGGGCGATCTCGTGGGCGCGGCAGCGGTCGAGGTTGAGTTTGATCTGCGTGGGCGGCAGCATCATCACCGGTGTGACCGAGGCATGCGCCCGAAAATGTTCGGCGAGGGCGAAGCTGTCAAGACGGCCCATCGCGGCATCGATCAGCAGGAAATCATAGGGCCGTCCCGCCTCGCTGGCCTGCTCGGCATCGGCCTCCGCCGCCTGGACATTGGTGTGGGCCTGGGCCTTCATGCCCCAGGAATTGAGCAGGCGGCTGAGGACCTGGCAGACGCTGGGGTTGTCATCGATGATGAGTGCAGACAGCCCAGCCAGGGCCTTGGGCTGTTGTTCGATCAGACCGGGGGCGATGCCCAGCTGCAGGGTGAATTGGAATTGGCTGCCCTGGCCGGGCCGGCTTTCCGCCCAGATGCGGCCTTCCATCATTTCGACCAGCCGGCGGCAGATGCTCAGGCCCAGGCCGGTGCCGCCGTACTTTCGGGTGGTCGAGACATCGGCCTGGCTGAACGAATCGAAGATCGTGTCGAGCTTGTCGGGGCCGATGCCGATGCCGGTGTCGCGCACCGCGAAATGGAGCCTGGCGTGATCGGCATCGCGCCCGAGCAGTTCCACCGACAGGACGACCTCGCCGGCCTCGGTGAACTTCACGGCATTGCCCAGCAGGTTGAGCAGGATCTGGCGCAGCCGGGTCGGGTCGCCGATCAGGCCGTCGGGCACCTCGGGCGAGATGTCCAGGATCAGCTCCAGGCCTTTCTGGTCGCTGCGGAAGGCCAGGGTCTTCATCAGCTCGCCCAGCAGGGTGCGCAGGCGGAAGGGGATATGCTCGATGTCCAGGCGGCCGGCCTCGATCTTGGAGAAGTCGAGGATGTCGTTGATGATGGACAGCAGGGCCTCGGCCGAGCTGTGGGCCATCTCGATGTATTCGCGCTGCTCCGCGCTCAGCTTGGTGTCGAGCGCCAGTTCGGTCATGCCGATGACGCCGTTCATCGGCGTGCGGATCTCGTGGCTCATGACGGCCAGGAAATCGCTCTTCGCCCGGTTGGCCTGCAAGGCCTGGTCGCGGGCGGCGATCAGCTCCTTTTCGAAGCGGACGATGTTGGTGATGTCGTCGAAGCTGCAGACCCGGCCGATGGCCCGGCCGTGCATGTATTGGGGGCCGGACTGATACTTGAGCACGCGTCCGTCGACCAGCTCAATCGTGCCTCCCCGACTGAGGTCGGGATCGTTATAGAGTTCGTCGATCTGGGTCTTGAGTGCGGCCGGATCGGCGACCTGGCGCATGATGTGGGCCAGGATCGCGGCATCGTCCCGGTTCGCGAGCAGGGCGTCGGGGATGCGCCACATGTCGGCGAAGCGGTGGTTCATGTTGACGATGCTGCTGTCCAGGCGGGTGACCAGAATGCCTTCGGCCGCGGATTCGAAGGTCGCCTTGAGCTGCGAGGCGAGCTGATCGGCGGTCTCTTCCATGGCCCGGCGCGTGGTGATGTCGGAGGCGGAGATCACGATGTAGGCTGCGCCGTCGATCTCGACCCAATTGATGTCCTTCTCGACCGGCAGGCTGCTGCCGTCGCGTCGGCGGTATTCGGTCTCGACCAGGCTGGCCGGGGTGAACTGGCCCTGGGCGACGTCTTCCCAGTAGAACTGATCGGCGAGCTGATCCTCGATGGCCTGGATCGGCAGGCCTACCAGCTCCGCTGCCGGATAGCCCAAGGCCAGGCAGGCCCGTTGATTGGCCGCAAGGATGACCAGCCGCCTGGGGTCGACCGCCAGGAGCAGCTCCTTGGAGGCGTCGGTCATGGCACGGGCGATCAGCGCAGCTTGGCTCATAGCGTCACATCGGGTTGGGGCTCGGGCTGGCCTCGTCGAAATAGTAGGTGATGCGCCTGCGCGGGCTGAGGTAGTCGAATATCTCCGGCGGCAGCTGGGCGGGGCGCAGAGTCTTGCTGATGGAGAGTGCAGGCTCGTGTTCCAGGTCGATGAGCAAGGCCTCTTCCTTGGGGATGCTGGCATCGTAGACGACGACCGTGGGTTTGAGCGGTTTGTTGGTGTTGACCGAGGTGACGATGGCCCACATCTCGTTCGACAGGCGGACCACGGTACCCGGCGGGTAGACGCCCATGGTGTGGATGAAGGACTTCAGGATTTCCGCGTCGAACAGGTGACGCTGCTTGGCGAACATCGAGGAGATGGCCTCGTAGGGCGTCAGCGCGTTGAGCGGGTTGACCGGGTTGCACAGGTTGTCGAAGGTGTTGACCACGGCGACCAGCCTGGTCGGCCGGCTGATGGCCTCGCCCGCCAGCCGGTCCGGGTAGCCGCTGCCGTCCATGGTCTCGTGGTGGTGGCGAATGATGTCGATCACCCCCGGTGCCAGCCCCAGTCCACGGCCGATCTCCTCGCCATAGATTGGATGCTGGGCGAGGAAGTTCTGCTCCGGCTTGGTCAGCGGCTGGGTCTTGCGCAGGAGGTTTTCGGGGATCTTGGTCTTGCCGATGTCGTGGAACAACGAGCCCATGCCGACCAGCAGGATCTCCTCGCGGTGCATGGTCATCTCCTTGGCCAGGAGCATGGCCAGGACCGAGACGTTGAGCGAATGGTGGTAGACGTCTTCGCCGGCCACCTTGTCGTTCATGGCGTAGATCGCCACGTCCTTCTCGGTCAGCAGGCTGTCGGCCATCTTGTTGATCAGGGCGGCCGCGCTGGCCACGCATTCCTTGGGCTGGGAGAACAGCGTCTGGTTGATGTATTTGATGGTGTTGACGCTCTCCATCAGCATCTTTTCGCACTTCAGCACCGATTGCCGGTGCTGGCGCAGGCGTTCGACGCGCAGGCGCTTGGCCTCGAGTGCGGCCTGTTCCTCCGCGGTCGGCTGTGCGGTGCTTTCTTGGGGAGATTCTGCTTCTTGGTTTGCCGGAGCGGCAGGCTTGGTGCGCTCCAGCGGGGTGGCGCTGCTTTTCGCCGGATAGTAGCGAATCTGCTTGAGGCCGAGTCGTTTCAGGGTCTGAATCTGGCCCTCGTCGCTGATCTTGAAGGCGTTGGTGATGAAGGGGTGGTCCATCCAGCCGAGGTCGAGACTGATGTAGAGGCCGACCCTGAGCTGGGCGATATCGATGAGTACGGATTCTTCCTGGCTGCTCATTGGAGATGCTGTTCTGCAAATTCGCCCGAATGGCGACAAGACTAACGCATTCTAGCCCAGTCGGACTGCCGGCTGTATTACCTAAGTAATTGACTAATCTTGGCAAACTCGGCAACGGAGAGCGTTTCGCCGCGGCGGCCGGGATCGATGCCGATGGCCTGCAGTTGCTCGGCGCCGATCAGGCCCTTGAGGGTGTTGCGCAGGGTCTTGCGCCGCTGGCCGAAGGCGCGGGCGACCACCTCGGCAAAGGCCTTGGCATCGCGGTAAGGGATGGCCTCGGGCGGCAAGGGGGCGAGCCGGACCACAGCCGAATCGACCTTGGGCGGCGGCCTGAAGGCGCCCGGCGGCACGGTGAACAATTTGGCGACCCGGAAGCGGGCCTGGAGCATGACCGAGAGTCGGCCGTAGTCCGGGGTGTCCGGCTGCGCCGCCATCCGATCGACCACCTCCTTTTGCAGCATGAAGTGCATGTCGCGAATCCGCTCGGCGTACTCGGTCAGATGGAACAGGAGCGGGCTGGAGATGTTGTAGGGCAGATTGCCGACCACGCGCAGGTTGTCGCCCAGGCTGGCGAAATCGAACTTCAGGGCATCGCCTTCGTGCACCGTCAGCCGATCGGGCGGGAACCCGGTGCGCAGGCGGGCGACGAGGTCGCGGTCGAATTCCACGACGTCCAGATGTTTCAGGCGCTCGAGCAGGGGCCGGGTCAGCGCGCCGAGGCCGGGGCCGATCTCGACCATATGGTCGTCCGGCTGGGGGGCGATGGCGGCGACGATCTTGGCCAGCACGCCGGGGTCGTGCAAAAAGTTCTGCCCCAGTGCCTTGCGCGGGCGATGCGCTTGGCTGAAGTCGGTCATGCCTGCATCCGGGTCCGCTGTTCGGCCATCCGCCAGGCCAGCTCGATCGCGGCGCGCAGGCTGCCGTCGTCGATCCGGCCGGTGCCGGCCAGGTCGAGTGCGGTGCCGTGATCGACCGAGGTGCGCACGATGGGCAGGCCGAGGGTGACGTTGATGCCCTCGCCGAAGCTGGCGTGTTTGAGCACCGGCAGACCCTGGTCGTGGTACATGGCGAGCACGGCATCGCTGCCGGCAAGATATTTGCGCTGGAACAGGGTGTCGGCCGGCAGCGGGCCGGTAAGCTGCATGCCTTCGGCGCGCAGCTGCTCGAGCACCGGCCCGATCACCTCGATCTCTTCCCGCCCCAGGTGGCCGCCCTCGCCAGCGTGGGGATTGAGGCCGGCGACCAGGATGCGCGGCCGGGCGATGCCGAAATCCTGCTGCAAAGCGCGATGCAGGATACGCAGGGTCTCGCTCAGCGCCTCGCGCGTGATGGCCGCGGCAACGTCTTTCAGGGGCAGATGGGTGGTGACCAGGGCAACCCGCATGCCCGCCCCGGTCAGCATCATGACCACGCGCGGGGTGTGGGTGAGCTCGGCGAGGAATTCGGTGTGGCCGGTGAATGGCAGGCCGGCATCGTTGATGATGCCTTTGTGCACCGGGCCGGTGACCAGGCCGGCGAATTCGCCGGCAAGGCAACCTGCGCTCGCGCGGCGCAGGCTGGCCAGGACATAGCCGGCGTTGGCCGGGTCGAGTCGGCCGGCCTCGGCAGGCCGGGCCAGGGGCAGGGAGAGCAGGCTGAGCGACGCCGCGCTTTCCGGCGTGTAGTCGGGCAAGGTGCAGGGCAGCTTGAGTTGTCGGGCCCGGTCCTCGAGCAATTCCCGGTTGGCCAGGATGACCAGGGGAATGCCGACGGGCGGCCGCTGGGCCAGGCGAACACAGAGATCGGGCCCGATGCCGGCCGGCTCGCCGGCCGTCAGTACCAGAGGAGGCAGGGCGCCTGGCACTTCACTGGTCGAGCCGGATCTCGACGTAGGCGCTGTCGCGGATCTGGCGCACCCAGCCGTCGAAGGCCTCGTCGCTCTTGCGCTCGCGGATGGCGCGACGGGCATCCAGACGCTTGCGCTCCTGGGTGACATCCTGGTCACGGCGCTCGAGCACCTGGATCAGATGCCAGCCGAAGGGCGACTGGATCGGCTCGGACACCTCGCCCGGCTTCAGGCTGTCCATGACCCGCTCGAACTGGGGCACGGTGTCGCCCGGATTGAGCCAGCCCAGATCGCCGCCCTTGGCGGCGGACAGGTCGTCGGAATGCAGCTTGGCCAGCGCGGCGAAGTCCTGGCCGTTGTCGATCCGCTCTTTCAGTTGGGTCAGGCGGTTTTTCGCGTCCTGGTCGCTGACCACCTCGTTGGTCTTGATCAGGATGTGGCGGGCGTGGGTCTGACGGATGACCAGGGCGGCGTCCTTGCCCCGCAGATCGACCAGCTTGACGATATGAAAGCCGTTCGGGCTGCGCAGCACATCGGAGACCTGGCCCGGCTTCAGGGCCTTGGCCGCGGCGACATAGAGGCTGGGCAGCTGGCCTTCGTTGCGCCAGCCGAGCTGGCCGCCTTCCAACGCGTTTTGCGCATTGGAATAGGCGGCGGAAATCTGGGCGAAATCAGCGCCGGCCTTGAGTTCGGCCAGGGCCTTGTCGGCCTTGGCCTTGAGCGCCTGCAGGCGATCGGGCGAGGCACCCTCCGGCGTGGTGATCAGGATGTGGGCGAGCAGGTATTCGTTCTGCTGGCGGTCCTTCAGCGCCGGATTGGCCAGCAGGTTGTCGATCTCCGCCTCGGTGACGGTGATGCGGTTGTCCACTTCGCGCTCGCGCAGGCGGGCGATGGCGATCTCGGTACGAATCTGCTCGCGGAAGGCCTCGAAGTCGGTTCCGTCCTTCTCCACAGCAGCACGGAAGGTAGCGAGGTCCATGCCGTTTTGCTGGGCGATGCGGCCGATGGCGCGATCGACCTGGGCACCGTCGATCCGGATGTTGGTCTCCTCGGCCCGTTGCAGCAGAGACTGCTCGGTGATCATGCGCTCCAGTATCTGCCTTTCCAGAATGCGCCGGGGCGGCGCCTGGGTGTTCTGCCGTGCCAGTTGGCGCAGGACCTGGTCGATGCGGGCGTTCAGCTCGTGTTCGGTGATGACGGCGTTGTTGACCACGGCGACGATGCGGTCGACGGCGACGGGCTCCTTGGGCGCAGCCAGGGTCGGCAGCCCCTGGAGCAGGGCGGCACCGGCGATTGTGGCCAGGAGCTTACGGCAGGTTGAATTCATCACTCTTTGCATAACCGGGAATGCTCCGTTTCAAGAGTTCCAGCGGGTTGGGGCCAAGCTTGGTCAGCTCGCGCAGTTCCAGCTGGATGAAGAAGGCGTTGCTGGCCTCGGTTTGGGTCAGGGCCAGGCGTTGCATGAGGCCGCGCACCGACCAGCAGCCGGCGTTGTACTCGAAGCCGGCCAAGGCCTCGACGATGCGGTCGTCGCGGAAAGAGTAGTTCATCCGGCCGAGGCCGTACCACTTCGGGGCCAGCGGCCATTGGCCGGAGAGGTCGATCTGGTCGATGCTGCCCTGGGTGAAACGGTAGTCGGCATTGAGCACCCGGCCGGGGCCATCGCGGTAGAAGGCGCCGAGATTGAAGCGGGTGGTTTCATCTTTGTCGGCGTTGTACTGCAGGCCGCTGGCGATGCGCAGCTGTTTGGTCAGCTGGCCCGAGACGACGGCCAGGATGTCGCTGCTGTCGGCGCTGCGCGGCGTCATGCCGGGCAGGACCACGCGCTGGTCACTGAAGTAATAGCGTTGGCCGACGGTGACCTGCAGCCGCTCGATGCCGCTCTGGTTGTCCAGGAAACGTGAGGTGAGGGCCAGGGTGACCTGGTCGGCATCGTTGATGCGGTCGATACCGGCGAACTGGTTCTCGCTGAACAGGGTGTAGAGGCTGGCATCGCGCAGGCCGGTGTCGAACACTGGCAGCCGCGACTGGTTGCGATAGGGGATGCGGACGTAATACAGCCGTGGCTCCAGGGTCTGGATGAAGCTGTTGCCGGCAAAGTCCCAATCGCGTTCCAGTTGCAACCCGGCATCGAGGCTGAAGATGGGCAGGCTGCGGGTGCGTTCCAGTTCGCCGCTCGGATTGCGCTCCAGCTCGTACCGGGTCAGGTGCAGGCCGAGCTTGGGCGTGACGTAGGCGTAGCTGGTCTGGAAGGGCAGGCTGACGCTGGGGTAGGCGTATGCCCGGTCGCCCTCGGCGTGGCTGTTCAGCGAGTGCGTGAAGCGGACATATTCGCCGTTGAAGCTGACGTCGACCGGATAGCCGCCGGGCTGCTGCCGGGCCGCATTCAGGGTGATCTGCGGCAGGCGGTGGAAGAGCGGGGCGGTGTTCAGGGTCTGGAAGGTCTGCGCCCGGCCGGTGGCGTTCCACCAGCCGCCGTTGTAGGTCAGGCTGCCTTCCTGGACCAGGTTGACCTGGGAGGTCTGGTTCACCGAGCCGCCGAGATCGGTGAAGTAGCTGTCATCGGATACCCGGGAGATATTCAGATTGCCAGACCAGCGAGAGTTGAATTGCTGGCTGTGCCGGATCCGGCCGAAGAAACGATCGCGTTCGGCGACCTCGTCATTGGCCAGATAGTCGAGGTTGATCTCGCCGTTGTAGCCCCGTTGCAGATAGCGGTATTCGGTGCCCAGCTGCAGGCCGCGCTTCGACATGTAGTGCGGGGTGATGGTGGCGTCCCGGTTGGGCGCGATGTTCCAGTACCAAGGGGCGGCGAATTCGAAGCCGCGCTTGTCCGAGGTGCCGAACGAGGGGGTGAGGAAGCCGGTCTTGCGCTTGTCGTCCAGCGCGAAGTCCATCCAGGGCGTATAGAGGATGGGCGTGCCCAAGTATTCCACCCTGACGTTGCGCGCCGTGCCCACGCTTTCGATGTAGTCGAGCTTGAGGTCCTCGGTGCGCAATACCCAGTCCTCGTTGCCGACCGGGCAGCTGGTGTAGGTGGCGGTGCTGAGCTGATAGAGATCTTCGCCCTCGAACCGGAGCACGGCGGCATCGCCGCGCGAGTATTGGCCCTTCTCGCCCTGGCTCTCGAAGCGCATAGGGCGCAGCTCGCCCAGGTGGGTGGCCAGCTGCAGTTGCAGCTCGTTGCCCTCGACCCGGGTGCGGGCGCGGGTGAGCACCACGTTGCCTTTGGCATGCAGCTGGTCGTCGGGCTGGTTGTAGCGCATCCAGTCGGCGGCCAGGCTTTCGTCGCGGCGGCGCAGCACCACCTTGCCTTCGGCCTCGACATACTGGTCTTCCACCCCGGAGATGCGCTCGGCGTCGATGAAGACCGGCAGCGGTTCCTGGCTGCCGGCCTGGCCGCGGGGCACGGGCAGCAGGGATTTCGTCGTCTTCAGGATCAGGCCGGGTTCGGCGGCATGCACCCCGCAGCTGATTGCCACCAGGGAAACTGGTAGGAGCATAAGGCGCTTGGGCGGCATGAGGTCGGGTGCGGGTGCTAGAATGCTTCGAGTTTGTTTGGGCCAGATTATCGCCCGGAACCAATTGAAATGGAAAGAATAGAAAGACTTCGTCAATGGACCGAATCGGTCCTGCCTGCTCCCTTGGTCGATTTCGAGGTGGCCTCGGCCGATGCCAGCTTCCGCCGCTACTTCCGGGCCAGGACGGCAGCGGGAAGCTTCATCGTCATGGACGCCCCGCCGAGCCACGAGGATTGCCGGCCCTATCTGCACGTCGCCCGCCTGTTCCGGGCGGCCGGGGCCAACACCCCGGAGATCCTGGCCGAGAACCTGGAAGAGGGGTTCCTGCTGCTGTCCGATTTCGGCAATACCACCTATCTGGCCGCGCTGAACGACCAGACGGCCGACCGGCTCTATCTCGACGCCAATGCCGCCCTGATCCAGATCCAGGCGGCCAGCCGGCCGGGTGAACTGCCGGATTACGACGAGGCTCTGCTCACGCGCGAGCTGCAGCTGTTCCCCGAGTGGTATCTGGCCAAGCACCTCCGGATCGAGGCCTCTGCGCAGCAGAAGGCCGTGCTCGACAGCACCTTCCGCGCCATCCTCGCCAACAATCTGGCTCAGCCCAGGGTCTATGTCCACCGCGACTGGCACTCGCGCAACCTGATGGTGACCGAGCCCAATCCCGGCGTGCTCGATTTCCAGGACGCGGTCTACGGACCGATCACCTACGATCTGGTGTCGATCTACAAGGATGCCTACATCAAGTGGGACGAGGAAAGGGTGCTCGACTGGGTGATCCGCTATTGGCAGGCGGCGCGCAAGGCCAATCTGCCGGTGTCGGCCGACTTCGCCGACTTCTACCGCGACTTCGAGTGGATGGGCGTACAACGCCACATCAAGGTGCTGGGCATCTTCGCCCGGCTCTACCACCGCGACGGCAAGGAGGGTTATCTCAAGGACATGCCGCTGGTCATGCACTATCTGCGCCGCGCCTGCGAGCGCTACAACGCCCTCGGTCCCTTCCTGCGCTTCCTCGACCAGTTGGAAGGCCGGCAGGCCGAAGTGGGTTATACCTTCTGAATGACCGCGCCCTATAAAGCCATGATTTTGGCCGCTGGGCTGGGCGAGCGCATGCGCCCCCTGACCGAGCACACGCCCAAGCCCCTGCTCAGGGCCGGCGGCAAGCCCTTGATCGTCTGGCAGATCGAGCGGCTCAAGCGGGCCGGCTTCGAGCGCCTGGTCATCAACCATGCGCACCTGGGCCTGCAGATCGAACGCGAGCTGGGCGACGGCAGCGCCTACGGAGTGGGCATCGCCTATTCCGACGAGGGGGTGCCGCTGGAGACGGCCGGCGGCATCGTCACCGCCCTGCACCTTTTGGGCGATGCCCCTTTCGTCGTGACCAACGGCGATGTCTACACCGAGTTCGATTATGGCCGCCTGCGGCCGGTGTTGCAGGACATGGCAGGCAATCCCGATCACCTCGCCCACCTCGTACTGGTCGACAACCCGCCGCATCACCCGCAGGGCGACTTCGTGTTGAATGCCGGGAAGGTCGTGGCGGAGGGCGAAGGCAAACTCACCTTTTCCGGCATCGGCTGCTACCGGCCGGCGCTGTTCGCCGGCCTCAGGCCCGGCGCGAAGGCGGCGCTGGCACCGCTGCTGCGCCGGGCCATGGCCGAGGGCCGGGTGAGCGGTGAGCACTTCACCGGCCGCTGGCAGGACATCGGCACCCCCGAGCGCCTGGCCGCGCTCGACCGCGAACTGGAGTTGCGTCATGTCGCCTGACCTCGAGGCCTGCCGTCAGCGCCGCCTGCGGGTGCTGGAGCGGATGGGCGAGGGCGTGATGGTGATCGCCACCGCGCCGGAGGTGGTGCGCAACCGCGATGCCCACTATCCCTATCGTTTCGACAGCTATTTCTATCACCTTACCGGCTTCACCGAACCCGAGGCGGTGCTGGTGCTGGTCGCCGGCAGCCAGCCGCAACAGGTCCTGTTTTGCCGGGAGAAGAACGAGGAGCGCGAGATCTGGGACGGCTTTCGTCACGGCCCCGAGGCGGCGCGCGCGGCCTTCGGCTTCGATGCCGCCCATGCCGTGGGCGAGTTGGACGACATCCTGCCCCAGCTGCTGGAGAACCAGCCGGCGCTGCACTACATCATCGGCCGCGATCCGGCCTGGGATGCCCGGGTGCTGGGTTGGCTCAACGCCGTGCGCGGCAAGGCGCGCAGCGGGGTGTCGGCGCCGGACAGGCTGATCGATGCGCGCGGCCTGCTCGACGAGCTGCGCCTGCTCAAGGACGCGCACGAACAGGCCCTGATGCGGCGCGCCGCCGAGATCTCCGCCGCCGCCCATGTCGCCGCCATGCGCGCCACCCGGCCCGGTCGTTTCGAGCACGAGATCGAGGCCGAGCTGCTCTATCAGTTCCGCCGCCAGGGCGCCGAGGCGCCGGCCTATACCTCCATCGTCGCCGGCGGCGCCAACGCCTGCGTGCTGCATTACGTGTTCAACAATCAGCCGCTCAAGGCGGGCGACCTGCTCCTGACCGACGCCGGCGCCGAATACCGCGGCTATGCTGCCGACATCACCCGCACCTTTCCGGTCAGCGGCAGATTCACCGGCGCCCAGCGCGATGCCTACGAGATCGTGCTCGCCGCCCAGGCCGCGGCCATCGCCCAGGTGGCGCCGGGCAAGAGCTGGCAGGCGCCGCATGAGGCGGCGTTGAAGGTGCTCACCCGGGGCATGGTCGATCTGGGCCTGCTCAAGGGCGAGGTCGACGGCCTGATCGAGAGCGAGGCCTACAAGCGTTTCTACATGCATCGCACCGGCCACTGGCTCGGCCTGGACGTGCACGATGCCGGCGAATACAAACGGGCCGGCGTGTGGCGCCCCCTGCAGCCGGGCATGACCCTGACCGTGGAGCCGGGCCTCTACATCCGCCCGGCCGACGACGTGCCTAAGACCCTGTGGAACATCGGCATCCGCATCGAGGACGATGCCCTGGTGACGGAAAACGGCTGCGAGATCCTGACCCACGGCGTGCCCAAAGCGGTGACGCAGATCGAGGAGATCGTCGGCCGTGACTGAACACGTCGATATCGCGATAGTCGGTGGTGGGCCGGTCGGCGCCGCCCTGGCAGCCGCGCTCGCCGGCGGCGATTACCGCGTCGCGGTGCTGGAGGCGCGCAGCCGCCTCGCCGCACAAGATCCGCGCGCCATTGCCCTGTCGCAGGGGGCGCGCCTGATCCTGGAACGCCTCGGCGCCTGGTCCGACTTGGCCGACCAGGCGACCGCCATCGAGAGCATCCACGTCTCCCAGCGCGGCGGTTTCGGCCGGGCCGAGTTGCTGGCCGCGGAGCTGGGCGTGCCGGCCCTGGGCTACGTCACCCGATACGGCGACCTTTATGCCGCCCTGGCCGGGCAATTGCAGCAGAGCGGGGCGATGCTGCTGACCGGGGCCCAGGTCAGCGCGATCCGTTCGACCAGTGCTTATGGCGTGGTCGAGTTTCAGCGCGATGGGATCGATCACCTGCTCAGCGCCGATCTGGTGGTGCTGGCCGACGGCGGCAAGAGCCTGCCGGGCCGGCAAGCGGTGAAGGACTATGGCCAGACGGCCGTCATCTGCACCGTCACCACCGCTCAGCCGCACAGGCAGCGCGCCTACGAGCGTTTCACCCCGGAAGGCCCGATGGCGCTGCTGCCTTTGGGCGAGGCCTATGCCCTGGTCTGGACGGTGCCGAACGCCAAGGCCGAGGCGGTGCTGGCGCTCACCGATGCGGCCTTCCTCGCGCGCTTGCACGAACGCTTCGGCGAGCGCCAGGGCCGCTTCCTCACGGCCTCCGGGCGCGCGGCCTTTCCGCTGCGCATGATCACCAGCGAGCCGGCGCAGGCGCCGCGCCTTTTGCGCATCGGCAACGCCGCCCAGACCCTGCACCCGGTGGCCGGCCAGGGCTTCAACCTCGGCCTGCGCGATGCCTGGCATCTTGCCCAGCTGATATGGGATGCCGACAAGGCGATGTTGGGCAGCGCGGAGTTTTGCGCCCGCTATCAGGCCCGGCGCGCTCCCGATGTGCGGGGCGGCATGGCGATGACCGACCTCATGGTCGAGCTGTTCTCCAATGATCATTTCGTCCTGCGCCATGGCCGCGGTCTGGGTCTGGCCTTGATGGATGCGCTGCCGCCGCTGAAGAAGGCCTTCGCGCGCAAGATGATGTTCGGGGCCCAGGCATGGTGAGTCGCTACGATATCGTGATTGTCGGGGCAGTGCGAGCAGGGAGCAGGGGCCCCGTCGTGGACGGGGATGCGAGCGGCCGCGAGTCACCGCCGGCCGCCGACAAGGGATGCATTCGTTACGAAGGATATTGCTGTGAGTGAACGTAATGCCTTCGATGTTGTGATTGTCGGCGGCGGCCTGGCCGGCGCCGCCTTCGCCCTGGCCCTGCGCGCCACCGCCTGGCGCGTGGCCCTGGTCGAACCCAGGCCGCCGCGCGATCCGGGCGAGGATTGGGACGCCCGCGTCTATGCCTACAGCCCGGCCAACGTCGCCTGGCTGCGCGAACTGGGCGCCTGGGATGCGACCGTGCGCAACCAGCCGGTCCATGCCATGCGCATCGCCGGCGACGCCGGCGGCCATCTTGTCTTCGATGCCCTGGATGCCGGCCTGCCCGAGCTCGCCTTTATCGCCGAGAGCAAACGCCTGCACCATGCCCTGTGGCAGGGCCTGCGCGCGGCCGGCAATATCGACCTGGTCGTGGCCGAGACCGCGGCCGTCGTCTGGGGCGCGACCGAACATGAACTGGTCTTGGCCGACGGCCGCCGCCTGCAGGCCGGCCTTCTGGTCGGGGCCGACGGCGCCCATTCCTGGCTGCGGACCCAGGCCAATATCGGCCTTGCGCTCGAGGACTACCATCACGTCGGCGTGGTGGCCAATTTCGAGTGCGAACGGCCGCATCGCGGCATCGCCTACCAGTGGTTCCGTCATGACGGGGTGCTCGCCTACCTGCCTCTGCCGGGCCAGCGCGTCTCCATCGTCTGGTCCACCACGCCGGAGCAGGCCGAGGCGCTCATGGCCCTGCCGGCGCAGGCATTCGCCGCCGAGGTGGCCGCGGCCGGCCGGCAGCGCCTGGGTGCATTGAGGCTGGTAACCTCGCCCCAGGGCTTTCCGCTCAAGCGCCGGCGGGCCGAGGAATGGGTGCGGCCGGGCCTGGTGTTGATCGGCGACGCCGCCCATACCGTGCATCCCCTTGCCGGGCAGGGCATCAACCTCGGTTTTCGCGATGCCCGGATGCTGGCCCATGCCCTGCACGATACCCAGCGCGCGCCGGGCGATCTCGGCCGCCTGCAGGCCTACGCCCTGCGTCGGGACGAGGATGTCCGCTCGGTGCAGTTGGTCACCGGCGGCCTGAAGAAACTCTTTGGCAGCGAGGATGGTCTAGTGCGCTGGCTGCGCAATACCGGCCTGTCCATGACCGACAGCCAGAACTGGCTGAAACAGGCGCTCATGCGCCATGCGATTCAATAACCTGAGGAACCTTTCATGCGTTTGCTGCTTGCCGTATTGCTCTCTACCCTGACTTTCCACGCCCTGGCCGGCGAGGCCGAAGTCCGCAAGGCCTTCGAGGCCCGTTTCCCCGGCTCCAAGGTGAGCAGCGTGAGCAAGACGCCTTTGCCGGGGATTTATGAAATCGTGGCCGACGACAACCAGCTGGCCTATGTCGACGAAAAGGCCGAATACCTGGTGCTGGGCGAGGTGATCGATCTCAAGAACCGGCGCAACCTGACCCGGGAAAAGGTCGATCAGCTGATGGCCATCCGCTTCGACAGCCTGCCGTTGCAGAACGCGATCAAGTTCGTCAAGGGCGACGGCAAGCGAACGCTCGCCGTGTTCTCCGATGTCGACTGCCCCTTCTGCAAGCGGCTGGAGCCGGAACTGGCCAAGCTCGACAACGTCACCATCTACATGTTTCCTTACCCCATCGCCAGCCTGCATCCGAACGCAGGACAGAAATCGAAGCAGATCTGGTGCAGCAAGGACCGGGCCCAGGTCTGGCAGGACCTGATGCTGCGTGGCAAGCAGCCGGCCAAGGTGGCCGACTGCAAGAACCCGGTGGATGAGAACGTGGCCTTCGGCCAGAAGCTCGGCATCAGCGGCACCCCGACTTTGGTGTTCGCCAATGGCCGCCGGGTGCCGGGCTACATCCAGGCCGACAAGATCGAGGCCCTGCTCAAGGAGGCCGGCAAGGCCAAGTAATCGACGCTCAGCGGCAGCCGCCGCCGGGGCTGAGTTTCATCCAACGCGTGAGCCACTCCTTCGCCCGCTGCCGGGCGTGACGGGTGGCGATCTTTTCTTCCGGCCCCTGGTCGGCGCGGAAATCGAAGGCGCGCCGGGCCAGGGGATAGACTTGGTATTCCACCGGCACGCCGCGTTCCCACAAGGCGTAAAAGGCACGGCCGCCGTTGATCCGACGCAGCTCGAAATCGGCCTCGCCGATCAGGAACAGCATCGGCGTGCTGATCTGCATGATCTCCGACGCGGTGCGAAACAGCTGATCCGGTTCCGGCGCGTTCGGATTCTGCATATGCCCGTAATAGCTGACAATGGCGGCGACATCCTTCGGCCGCTTGGCGGCCAGGCGGATGGCGTAATAGGGGCCGCGTGACTGGCCGACGATGCCGACCGGCATCTTGCATGCTCTGGGGTGCTTCATCAGGAAGTCCATGGCCGCCTCGACATCGAGTTCGGTCTCCGGGTTGTGTTCCGAGGGCCAGCGCTCGATCATGCGCCCGCTCTGCCAGTCCGGCATCACCACCAGAAAGCCCTGTTCCGCCAGTTCCGCGATGTGCTTGCGCTCGTTCTCGTCGATGCCGCGCTTGGCGTGGATGAACAGTACCGGCGGGAAGGGACCCTTGCCCTCGGGGATGGCGATGTCCACCGGCACGTCGGCACCCGGGGTCTTCAAGGTGGCTTGCTCTATCTGCACGGCCGCGGCCAGGCCGGGCAGCAGGGCTAGGAGCCTGTCGGACTTAACACCCCGTGCGCGCCGGCCCGCTGCGGGATGCAGCGCAAGGCGGCGGGGCGCGCCGTAGTGCGTGCCACTACAAGCGCCCCGCAACGCGGCGATGCGCCCGCAGCGGGCCGGCCCTTCGGGTTGCCCCGACAAAGCGCGTCTGCGGCGTTGCGAAGCTTGCGAAGGGAACGACCATTCGCCGCGCCTCGCGCCTTGCATCCATCGCTTTGTCGGGGCAACGCGCATGGGGGATTAAGTCCGACAGGCTCCTAGGAGCGCCAGCAGGCGGGCGAGGGATTTCATCGAGGTCTCCTTGGGTTTATGCGTGTGCGGATTCTAGCCAAGCGCCTGCTTTGCAGCGCGGTGCATTTATACTGGCCGCATGTCTTTGTCCGCTGCTGTTTTCCAGAAAACCATGCGTACGCCGCTGGCGCGGGCCTTGCTTTTGTCGGCGGCGCTGCATCTGGCCGTGCTTGGTCTGATCCAGGTTGCGCCGGTCAGCTACGAAGCGGCCGTGACGGTGCTGCAGGTGAATCTGCCCGAGCCGGGCCCGGCCGGGGCGGCAGCGATCACGACGCCGGCTGCGAAGGAGCCGGCAGAAACGCTTGCCGAACCATCGCCGCCTGCACCACAACCGACACTGGCTGAAACCCCGGCACCCCAGGCGGTTCCGCAGGTGGCAGCGGTTTCAGAACCGGCTCGGCCGGCAAAGAGCGAGCCCGTCGGGGCGCTCAGCCTGCCGTCGCCGGTCGATCCGCGCTGGTATGGCGCCCGCGAGGTCGACACGCATCCCCGCGCCTTGAGCCGGATCGAGCCCATCTATCCCGAGGCGGCGCGCCGGCGCGGCCAGACCGGCTGGGTGAAGTTGCGCCTGATGATCGACGAGTATGGCCAAGTGAAGGAGGCGGAAGTGATCGAGGCCTCGCCGCCCGGCGTGTTTGATGCGGCGGCCTTGCAGGCCTTCGAGCCGGCGCGCTTCGAACCGGCCCGCAGACAGGGCCGGCCGGTGCGTTATGAGGGATATTTCAGGGTGATGTTCGAACTGGATTGAGTTCGAACCGAAGGCTGCGGGGCCGGTGGCGAAAGGCCACGGCCTCAGGCGTAGACGTCGACGTTCTGACCCAGATGGTCGGGATTGGTCGAGGCCGACTGATTCGAGGGCTGAACCTGTTCGGCCTGTTGGGCGACCATTTGCGCCACGCGCTGCTCGGATTCGGCGGCGGTCTTCAACGCAATCTGGCCGACCTCGGCCGCATAACGCGCCTGACTGGCTGCCAAGGAGGAGATGGCTTCCATCGCACGCTCCTGATGGGGATGTTTCAAACGGTTTCTTTATAACCCAGATTTGCCGTTTGTGCCAGTCAAAACAAGGGGATAGTCTCTAGGTAGAAATACCCATGTCCGTCCCTTCTGCTTCATCGCCCCGGCCTGCTGGCCGGCCACCTCGCCGAAGCCCCAGAAGAAGTCGGCCCGGACGTTGCCGCGGATGGCGCCGCCGGTGTCCTGGGCCAGCATCAGCCGGTTGAGCGGCTCGGGCGAATTGGGCCGGGTCGTGGCCAGCCAGATCGGGGCCCCCAGCGGGATGGCGCGGGGGTCGATGGCGACGCTGCGTTCGGCCGTGAGCGGCACCCCCAGCGCCCCGAGCGGGCCGGACAGGTGGTTCGGCAGTTCCCGGAAGAAGACATAGCTCGGGTTGGTGTTGAGCAGGGTGGCCAGCTTTTCCGGGTTTTTCCGCGCCCAGTCCTTGATGCCCTGCATCGAGGCCTTGTCCAGGGTCAGCTCGCCCTGGTCGACCAGCCACTTGCCGATCGACTTGTAGGGGTGGCCGTTCTGGTCGGCATAGCCCACCCGCATCATCTCGCCGTTCTCCAGCTGCACCCGGCCGGAGCCCTGGATCTGCAGGAAAAACAGCTCGATCGGATCGTCCACCCAGACCAGCTCCTTGCCGCGCACCGGGGCGTTGCCGGCCTCGATCTCGGCCCGGCTGAAATAAGGCACCACCCGCTTGCCCTGCAGGCGCCCGCGCAGGCGCAGATTTTTCAGTTCCGGGTAGAGACTGGCCAGATCGACGATGAGCAGATCATCGGGTGCGGCATAGAGCGGGTAGATGTAGTTGCCGCCGAAGCTGCGGCTGCCACGCAGCAGGGGCTCGTAATAGCCGGTGATCAGGCCTTCGTCGCCGCTTTCGGCCTGCTCCACCTGATAGGGACGGAAATGGCTTTCGAAGAAGCGGCGGATGCCCTCGGCATCGGACCGGCTGACCTGTTCCGCGGCCTGGCAGGTTCGGGCCCAGGCCGGTTGCCGCTTCAGGCCCTTGCAGGATTGGAGCAGGGCCGGCCAGGCCTGGGTTAAGTCGTCCTCGGCCCAGCCGGGCAGGCTCTTGAACTCCGCGGCCTTGAGCCAGGGCATGGGCGCCGGTGTGGCCGGGGTTGTCGGTTCGGTCACTGCGGGCGGCGTGGCGCTTGGGGTCTCCGCTGCGTTCGGGGCCGTGGGGGTGATCGCGGATTCGGCGCTGCTGACGGGTTTTGCGGTTTGCTCGGCCGGCGGGGGCGGGGTGGCGCAGCCGGCCAGCAGGGCCAGCAGCAGAAGGATCGGGGTCGGTTTCACTGCGGAAAGGATTCCAGGAAAAACATTCGGGCGAAGGCGGCCGAGTATAGCAAGCCCTCAGTCCGCCTTGCGCAGCACGATCAGGCGGAACCAGCCGGAGAGCAGGGCGGGCTCGTCGCTGACCAGTTCCAGTTCGGGGTGCTGTTCGAGCAGGGACTCGAAGACGACATCGAGCCGGGTTGCTAGGCGGCGCGAGATCGGGTTGAGCAGCCGGCGCAGCGGTGCGGATTCGCCGGGTTTGAGGAATTTGTCCAGGATATGGATGCTGCCGCCCGGCTTCACCACGCGCACCGCCTCGGCCAGGCAGGCGGCCGGGTCGGGCACCACGGCCAGGATCAGGTGCAGCACCACATGGTCGAATCGGGCATCGGCGAAAGGCAGGCATTGGCTGTCGCCCTGGAGCAGGTCGATCGCCAGGCCGCGGCTGCGCGGCCGGGCGCGCTCCAGCATGGCCCGGGTGAGATCGATGCCGGTGTAGCGGTGCTGCGGGGGCAGATGGGGCAGGTCCAGGCCGGTGCCGATGCCCGGGATGAGCACCTCGGCCGTCGGCCGTTCGGCCAGGGCCGCCAGACTGCGGGCCCGCAGCCGCGCCGAAGGGGCGGCGATCAGGGCGTCGTAGATGGGGGCGAAGAGGGTGTAGCTGTGCTTGAGGGACACGGGCTCGCGGGCGCCGTCCGGCTCAATGCAGGACGCGCGGGATGCTCAGGACGAATTCGGGAATCTCGGCCTCGAAGGCCTGACCGTCCTCCGCCATCATCTGATAGCTGCCCTTCATGGTGCCGACCGGCGTGGCCAGGGCGGTGCCGCTGGTGTACTCGAAGCTGTCGCCCGGCTTGAGCAAGGGTTGTTCTCCTACCACGCCCAGGCCTTTGACCTCCTGGGTTTCCTGGTTAGCGTCGGTGATGTGCCAGTAGCGCGAGATCAGCTGGGCGGCCACCTCGCCGGTATTGGTGATGGTGATGGTGTAGGCGAAGACGTAACGGTTGGCCGCCTCGTCCGATTGCTCGGGGATGTAGGTCGCGACCGGGGTCACGGTGATCTCGTATTTCCTGTTGTCCGACATGGTCTTTCGCTTCCGAGTGGGGTCCGATTACACGCCATTTGTACCGGCCTGTCCAGAGCAGGCCGCTAGCGGCTAAAATGCCGGTTTTCGTATAGCGTATTGAGGAAAGCATCATGTCGAAGTTCCGCATCGCCCCCAGCATCCTGTCCGCCAACTTCGCCAAGCTGGGCGAGGAGGTGGACAACGTCCTCGCCGCCGGCGCCGACATCGTCCACTTCGACGTGATGGATAACCACTACGTGCCCAACCTGACCATCGGCCCTCTGGTCTGCGAGGCCCTGCGCAAGCACGGCGTCACCGCGCCGATCGACGTGCACCTGATGGTCAAGCCGGTCGACCGCATCATCCCCGACTTCGCCAAGGCCGGCGCCACCTACATCACCTTCCACCCCGAGGCCTCCGAGCACATCGACCGCACCATCGGCCTGATCCGCGATTCCGGCTGCAAGCCTGGCCTGGTGTTCAACCCGGCCACGCCGCTCGACGTGCTGGAGTACACCCTGGACAAGCTCGACATGGTCCTGCTGATGTCGGTCAACCCCGGTTTCGGCGGCCAGAAGTTCATCCCCTACGTGCTGGACAAGGCGCGCCGCGTGCGCCAGATGATCTCGGCCCGCGGCCTGGACGTCAGTCTGGAGATCGACGGCGGCGTCGGTCCGGCCAACATCCTGGAAGTGGCCAAGGCCGGCGTCGACACCTTCGTCGCCGGTTCCGCCGTGTTCGGTGCCGCCAAGGACAGCGACCCGCATCGTTATGACAGCATCATCGCCGCCCTGCGCGCCGAGCTGGCCAAGGCCTGAAGAAGTGGCCATCAGTTGGTGGTTTGCAGGCGTCAGCCACTGCCAACTGAATACGGCCAATTGAATACTATGAATGCTCCTATTGCTATCAAAGCTGTCGTCATCGACCTCGACGGCACCCTGCTCGACACCGCGCCGGATCTGGCCGATGCCGCCATGGCCATGGCCGACGAGCTTGGCTTGCCGCCGATCACCCTGGACGAGGTGAAGACCTATATCGGCAACGGCGTCTCCCGTCTGGTCAAGCGCGTGCTCACCCGCGACATGGAGGCCGACCCGGCGCCGGAGCTGTTCGGCCGCGCCCTGCCGGCTTTCGAGAAACACTACGCCAACTGGGTCAGCCGCAAGAGCCGGCCCTTTCCCGGCGTGGTCGAAGGCCTCGAGGCGTTCAAGGCCATGGGCCTGCATCTGGCCTGCATCACCAACAAGGCCGAGCGCTTCACCCATCCACTGCTCAAGGACACCGGCCTCATCGATTACTTCGAGCTGATCCTTTCCGGCGACACCCTACCCGAGAAGAAGCCCTCGCCCCTGCCCCTGCTGCATGCCTGCCAGGTGTTCGGCATCGAGCCCTCCGAGCTGCTGCTGATCGGCGATTCGCTCAACGACACCCAGGCCGCGCGCGCCGCCGGCTGCCACGTGTTTTGCGTGCCTTACGGTTACAACCGCGGCCGGCCGGTGACCGAGCTCGACCTGGATGCCGTGGTGCCCAGCCTGCTGGAAGCCAGCAAGCTGATCAGCAAGGCGTGAACATGACCCTCATGGAGATGACCCTCGATCGGCGATGGCGATGGCGGCACTGACCCTGCCTGCATCGATCGCAACCGATATCCATGAGGACCACCATGACTGAACAGGAATTCAACGACCTGGCCCGCCAGGGCTACAACCGCATCCCCCTGGTGAAGAGCCTGCCGGCGGACCTCGACACGCCGCTGGCGATCTATCTCAAGCTGGCCAACCAGCCTTATTCCTATCTTCTGGAATCGGTGGTCGGTGGCGAGCGTTTCGGCCGCTATTCCTTCATCGGCCTGCCGGCGCGCACCGTGCTCCGGGTGCACGGGCATTTCGTCAGCGTCGAGCAGGAGGGCAAGCAGGTCGAGCAGTGCGATGCGGCCGATCCGCTCGCCTTCGTCGAGCAGTATCTACGGCGGTTCAAGGCCGCCGCGCCCCACGGGCTGCCGCGTTTCCCCGGTGGCCTGTGCGGCTACTTCGGCTATGACACCGTGCGCTATATCGAGAACAAGCTCGCGCACACGCACAAGCCGGACGTGCTGGGCACGCCCGACATCCTGCTGCTGCTGACCGATGAATTGGCCGTGGTCGACAACCTGTCCGGCCAGTTGAGCCTGATCGTCTATGCCGACCCGATGCAGCCCGAGGCCTATGTCACGGCCCAGGCGCGTCTGCGCGAGTTGGCGGGCCAGTTGCGCAAACCGGTGACGCCGCCTGCGGGCGAGCGGGGCGAGGCAGCCGAGGCGGTGTCCGAATTCGGCGAGGCCGGCTTCAAGGCCGCGGTGGACAAGGCCAAAAAATACATCGTCGAGGGCGACATCATGCAGGTGGTGCTCTCCCAGCGCATGAGCCGGCCGTTCAAGGCGCATCCCTTGTCCCTCTATCGCAGCCTGCGCAGCCTGAACCCCTCGCCCTACATGTTCTATTACGACATGGGCAACTTCCATGTGGTCGGTGCCTCGCCGGAAATCCTGGTACGGCTGGAGGGCGACACCGTCACCGTGCGGCCCATCGCCGGCACCCGGCCGCGCGGCGTCACGCGCGAGGAGGACTTGAAGTTCGAGCAGGAACTGCTGGCCGATCCCAAGGAGCTGGCCGAGCACGTGCAGCTGATGGACCTCGGCCGCAACGATGCCGGCCGCGTCGCCCAGACCGGCTCGGTCAAGGTCACCGAGAACATGGTGATCGAGCGTTACTCCCACGTCATGCACATCGTGTCCAACGTCGAGGCCAAGCTGAAACCCGACCTCAACGCGATGGACGTGCTGCGCGCCACCTTCCCGGCCGGCACCGTGTCCGGCGCGCCCAAGGTGCGGGCAATGGAGATCATCGACGAGTTGGAGCCGACCAAGCGCGGCATCTACGCCGGCGCCGTGGGTTACCTCGGCTTCAACGGCGACATGGACCTGGCCATCGCCATCCGCACCGCGGTGATCAAGGATCAGACCCTCTACGTCCAGGCCGGCGCCGGCATCGTCGCCGACTCGGTGCCCGACAACGAATGGACCGAGACCCGCAACAAGGCGCGCGCCGTGCTGCGCGCGGCCGAGCTTGCCCTGGCCGGCATCGAAGGGGAGATCGAATAATGCTCCTGATGATCGACAACTACGACTCCTTCACCTACAACCTGGTGCAGTACTTCGGCGAACTGGGCGAGGAGGTGAAGGTCTTCCGCAACGATGAGATCGACCTCGATGCCATCGCGGCGCTCAAGCCTGACCGCATCGTGATCTCACCCGGGCCCTGCACGCCGAACGAGGCCGGGGTGTCGGTGCCGCTGATCAAGGCCATGGCCGGCAAGGTGCCGATCCTGGGGGTCTGCCTGGGCCACCAGAGCATCGGCCAGGCCTTCGGCGGCCGCATCGTGCACGCCAAACAGCTCATGCACGGCAAGACCTCGATGATCCAGCACAAGGACATCGGCGTCTTCCGCGGCCTGCCCAATCCCTTCCGCGCCACGCGCTACCACTCGCTGGTGATCGAGCGCGAGAGCCTGCCCGACTGCCTGGAGATCACCGCCTGGACCGAGGACGGCGAGATCATGGGCGTGCGCCACAAGACCCTGGCGGTGGAGGGCGTGCAGTTCCATCCGGAATCGATCCTGACCGAATATGGCCACGAGCTCTTGGCGAACTTTCTCAAGGAGACCGTGCGATGAGCCTGAACTACCCCGGTCTGCTGACCAAGCTGATCGCGCACGAGAATCTCTCGCGCGAGGAGATGCACGATCTGATGCGCGCGATCATGACCGGTGGCCTCACCCCGGCCCAGATCGCCGGTGCCATCATGGCCTTGCGCATCAAGGGCGAGACCGTGACCGAGCTGGCCGCCGCCGCCGAGGTGATGCGCGAGCTGTCGACCAAGGTGCCGCTCGCGGGCGTCGATCACCTGGTCGACACCTGCGGCACCGGCGGCGACGGCGCCCACACCTTCAACATCTCCACCGCCGCGGCCTTCGTCGCGGCGGCGGCCGGGGCGCATGTGGCCAAGCACGGCGGCCGTTCGGTCTCGTCCAAGTGCGGTAGCGCCGACGTGCTGGAGGCGCTCGGCATCAAGGTCGATCTGCCGCCCGAGCGCATCGCCCAGGCCGTGCGCGAGATCGGCGTCGGCTTCATGTTCGCGCCCCATCACCACTCCGCCATGAAGCACGCCGCCCCGGTGCGGCGCGAACTCGGCGTGCGCACCCTGTTCAATCTGCTCGGCCCCATGACCAACCCGGCCGGCGCGCCCAACCAGGTGCTCGGCGTCTTCCACCGCGACCTGGTGCCGCTCCTGGCCGCCGTGCTGCGCGAACTGGGCAGCCGCCATGTCCTGGTGGTGCATGCCGCCGATGGCCTGGACGAGCTAAGCCTGGGCGGCGTCAGCTTCGTCGCCGAACTGAAGGATGGCGAGATCAAGGAATACGCCGTGCAGCCGGCCGACTTCGGCCTGGTCCATTGCCCGTCCGAGCAACTCGCCGTGGCCGACATCGACGAGGCCAAGCTGCGCTTCATGCGCGCCTTCGACGACCTGGAATCGGCCGAACACGACATCGTCGCCTTCAACGCCGGCGCGGCGATCTATGTCGCCGGCGTCGCCGACTCGCTGGCAGCCGGCATAGCCAAGGCGCGCGAGGTGCTCGCCTCGGGCGCGGCCAAGAAGAAGCTCAAGGAGCTGATGGCCTTCGCCTGAACGGATGGGCGAAATTGGCGCCCCCGGCACGAATCGAACGTGCGACCCTCCCCTTAGGGGGGTGGTCAAGAAAGTAACCGCCTTGTAAGCGGTAGGTTGTCTGTTCGAGTCAGGCTGCCGGCACCAGCCGCTATCTGCCATTGAGCGGGCGAGGCATGCTTTCCGCTGGTATATAGCCTTTCTAGATAAGCAGTGCTACGTAATTGACGCTTTTCCTGGGCCGGATTTAGGATGTGTTCGTCCTTGAAAAGGGCAAATCCATCGAGCGATGGGCATAAAATAGTCGGCCTGAGGGACAGGTTTCAAGGCGGCGAGATTGCCAAGAAGGCAGGCTGTGCGTTGTCGAGCTGCACAGTTTTAAAATCGCCGCTGTTCGTTCCTTGGCGCAGCGCAGCCAACATAGTGACTAAATGCCGGCAATGAACGGCAATATGGGGTGGGAATGCGAACAACGATTCAGGGAAGGATCGGCGGGCGCGGCAATTGGGCGGTGAGTCTTGCCCATTTGTCAGCGCGCTTTATTGCGTCGGTCATCGCAAGACACTATCGGGCAGCGCATCAGGCGCTTGCGCGGCTTGTCGCCAGCGGCCCTGAAACAAATACCTGCAACATCGATCCCGCGCAAACGTCCTCCGGGGAAACAGAGTCTTTGGCGGAACAATCGGACGCGCAGGCCCAGCCACTGCTGCACCCCATCTCGCACGACGAACTGCTCTGGCTGCTGGGTAGCTTGTGCAACCGCTATCGCATCCCCTTCGATGCGGCACTCATCGCCCAGGAGTTTCCGCCACCCTACACCCTGGCCACTTTCCACGAGGCGGCGCGTTCATTAGGTCTCAAGACCGGTAACCGTGAATTGCCCGGCGTGGACTGGCAAGGCCTGCCGCTGCCCGCCATCGCCTTCATTCGTGCGACCCCCCAACACGCCGCAGATGTCGTTGAGGGCGGCAAGGAAGGCGAGCTTACCCTGGCCGAGCCCACTGCCGACTTGGCTGAAATTGAGAGCGAGCCCAGTGCAGACCACGGTGCCCCGGCTCAGCCCAGCGTCCCCGTCCTCATTCTAAACAGCGAGGCCGGTCAGTTGCTCTACTTCCGCCCCGGCGCCCAGGCGCCGGAGAGCTTGCCGGCCGGGGAGGCCGCCGCCTGGTTCGAGCCCGAGTTGGTGCTGGTGACCAAAGAATCGGTGGGGGAGGGCAAGGCAGAAGAGATTCCTGGCTTCGAGACCGAGAAAAAGGAATTCGGCTTCAGCTGGTTCATACCTGAACTGCTCAAGCACAAACTCATCTGGCGCGACGTACTGCTGGCCTCGCTGGCCATCCAGTTGGTCGGCCTCGCCACGCCGGTATTCACCCAGGTCATCATCGACAAGGTGGTGGTGCACCAGACCCAGAGCACCCTCTGGGTCATCGGCATTGCCCTGATCATGTTCCTGGTCTTCACCACGGTCATGAGCTGGCTGCGGCAATACCTGGTGCTGCACACCGGCAACCGCATCGACGCCGTGCTCGGCAGCCAGGTCTTCCGCCACCTCTTGCGGCTGCCCATGCCCTATTTCGAGCACCGGCCTACCGGCACTCTGGTTGCCCGCCTGCAGGGGGTGGAGACCATTCGCGAGTTCGTCTCCGGCGCCGCCATCACCCTGTTGCTCGACTTTCCGTTCCTGCTGATCTTCCTGGCGGTGATGTTCGCCTATTCCTGGCAGCTCTCGCTCATCGCCGTCGGCTTGCTCGGGGTGATCTGTGTGCTCAGCTTCCTGGTCGTGCCCATCTTCCGCGAACGGCTGAACAAGCAGTTCATGCTTGGCGCCCGCAACCAGGCCTTTCTCACCGAATACCTCTCCGGCATGGCCACGGTGAAGTCGCTACAGATGGAGCCGGACATCGACCGCAAATATGGCGACCTCTTCGCCCAATATCTGGCCGCCGGCTTCAGCGCCAAGCAGGCGGGCAACACCTACAACGTCGTCACCAATGGCGTGGAGCAGGTGATGACGCTGTCCATCCTGATCGTCGGTGCCCTGCTGGTGATGCAGAACGACGGCTTCACCGTCGGCATGCTGGTCGCCTTCCAGATGTTTGCCAGCCGCATGAGCCAGCCCATGCTCCGGCTGGCCGGCCTGTGGCAGGAATTCCAGCAGGCCGACATCGCGGTCAAGCGCCTGGGCGACATCCTCGACATGCCGCAAGAGCCGCACACCCTCACGCCCAAGCGGGAGAATGCCGGACAGGGCCGCATCGATCTGGCCGGCATCGGCTTCCGGTATTCCGAGCATCACCCCTGGCTCTACCGCAATCTCAACCTCACCCTCAAGCCTGGCCACCTTACCGTGCTCATGGGCCCGTCCGGTTCCGGCAAGAGCACCTTGGCTAAACTGCTGCTGGGCTTCTATCTGCCACAAGAGGGCAATATCAAGCTCGACGGCAAAGACATCCGCACCATGGCCGCCAACGAGCTGCGCACCGCCTTCGGTGTGGTGCCGCAGGAAACCGTGCTGTTCTCCGGCACCGTTTACGACAACCTGGTCATGGCCCACCCCCATGCCGGCTTCGAGGATGTAATCGCTGCCTGCAAGGCCGCCGAGATCCATGACGTCATCGAACACCTGCCCGAGGGCTACCAGACCGAATTGGGCGAGCATGGCGTCGGCCTCTCCGGCGGCCAGCGCCAGCGTATCGCCATTGCCCGCGCCTTGCTCAAGCGGCCCAAGATTCTCGTGTTCGACGAGGCCGTGTCCAACCTGGATCAGCAGACGGCCGAAGGTTTCGCCAAGACCATCAACCAACTCAAGGGCAAGGTCACCATGCTCTTCATCACTCACCAGATACCGCGTGGCCTGCAAGTGGACGAGGTGCTCAGCTTCGGCCCGCGTCAGCAGGCGACGCGGATGGAGGTGGTGGAGGATGAGCGGCGGCGGGATGGCGACAATAAAGAAACGAACGAAACGATGCACAATTAATTGTTGAGGGGGATAGAGGAGCGATGAAAAGGAAATCAACGCCAGGTACATTGATTATTGTTGTGTCGCTGATAATTGTAACCATTGGGATTTCTGAGGCGGGTTTTGAAGATAGAACGTTCGAAAATCAGCGGCTTGATCTCGCAAGGAAATCGGAAAATATTCTGATTGAAAATGGGGTCTGCTCGTCGATAAAGGACTGCCGAAATAAGAAATTAATATTTATTAGCCCTGCAAAATCTGGGATTAACGTTAAAACATATTCGATAAGTAGCAAAGCTGCTTTGCAGCAATTGACATCTCAGTGTGCCAAAGCATTTCTAGATGCTAATGGCGCAATTAATATAACTATAGAAATGTTCTCAATATCAAAAGATGAGGAACTAAAACGGCATTTCTGGCAAGCAAGTCATCCAAGCATGACTGTTGAATTTAAGGGAGATAAATGATGCCAAGTGTAGAACTTAGGGTGGACACTGGGGGTAGCGATTGGAAGCCACATTCTTTTCTGGTGATTACTGGGCCGAAATTAAAGGGGTCAGCTTCGCATAATCTTTCGAGCCGATAAACCATGCCCCGTCGCCCCCGCATCAAACTAGCCGGACTGCCCCAGCACATCGTCCAGCGCGGCATCAATCGAGAGCCCTGCTTCTTTGCCGAGGAGGACTGTCACAGTTACCTCCATTGGCTGGAGAAAGCGGCTGCCGATTGGCATTGCGCCATCCACGCCTATGTCCTGATGACCAACCACGTCCATCTTCTGGTCACCCCGGAAACCGAAACCGGCACCGCTAAACTCATGCAGGCCATCGGGAGACGCTATGTCCAATACATCAACCGCAGCTACAAACGCACCGGCAGCCTGTGGGAAGGGCGCTACAAATCCAGCCTCGTACAGGAAGACGCCTACCTGCTCACCTGCATGCGCTACATCGAACTCAATCCCGTCCGCGCCGACATGGTGCAAGACCCCGGCCAATACCGTTGGAGCAGCTACCGGCACAATGGGCTCGGCCAAGCCGACCGGCGCATCACGCCCCATCCGCTCTACCTTGCCCTCGATCAGGATGGGCCGGGCAGGCACATCGCCTACCGAGCCCTGTTTCGCAGCCAATTGGACGACGAGGCACTTGCCGACATCCGGCTTGCCCTATCCCAGGGGCGGCCGCTGGGCAGCGATCGATTCAGCGACAAGGTTTGCGCGGCTGTGGGAATCCGGCGCATGCAGAGCAAGCCGGGTAGGCCGACCGGCAAACCTGTGAGAAGCGACGAGTCAAAAGACCAGGTGGATTTTGGATTCTGATGGGAGGATGCGTATGAGGGCTTTGTTGAAAAATATTCCGAAGCTGACCCCTTTGGTCGCTTTGGTCGAGCTCAAGGGCAAGGTCACCATGCTCTTCATCACCCACCAGATCCCGCGCGGCCTGCAAGTGGACGAGGTGCTCAGCTTCGGGCCGCGCCAGCAGGCGACGCGGATGGAGGTGGTGGAGGATGAGCGCCGTCGGGATGGTGAAGATATGGTCAGGGCTAATGAAGGGGACTAAAGAATGGCTCAGGCAATGAAACTGGTTGGTATTGACGTATGGAAAGAAACAAACTCGGAAAATCAGGAACTATCTACAAAAAGAAACAAAACGCACATTCAAAATAGATTGCCAATGCAAAAGTGGGCTTTTTATATTGTTATCGCCACATTACTGTTTATTGGCGGTGGCTCTGCGACTGGTGCAGAAATATCTGGCATTGAGCAGCTTATTGGTTTGCGCATTCCGCCAAAGATTTTGGGTAGTAAACAAGGTGACTTGCCTGGTTGGAATACATTGGGTGGCAGTATCTTGAGTTCGAATGGGAATACGATTCTTATTGAAAGGGGATACATAAAAGACGAAGGTGGTTTTGTGCTTATACAGGTTGATAGAGATATGACTAGAACTGTGATTGATGGGCGTCGTCTCCCAATCAATCTGCTGCGTTATCAATTGCAAAATGGAAAACTGGCGTGGCGCAAGAACGCGATTAATAGATATGGCATAGAGCGCTGCGAAAAAAAAGGAGATGTTGGTGTGTATGTCGGGCTGATGAAGCCCGAACATGGGAAGGAAGGCTGCTTGCACTATAGCAGGCAGGTAAAAATGGCGTGGCGTCTAAATGAAAAAACTACAAAACTGGATGATGTTTCGCCTGTGGGTGTTTATTGTTTTTATCCGGATGCGGAAGACGAGTGCAGTAAATAAATAATTGAGGGAGATTGATATGGCAAGAAATTATTCCAATATTGTTCCTGGTTATACCCGTGTGAGCGGTCAATATGGACCACGGACCGCTCCGAAAGAAGGAGCATCAAAAGACCATAAGGGCATTGATCTGGCGGCGCCGGAAGGAACGGCAATTTACTCGCCATATGAAGGGAAAGTTTCTGAAATTCGCGCCGATTATGATGGCAGTAAGGCCGGAAATTGGATTGCAATTCAACATACATTGCCCGATGGCACCGTGGTCATTACACGCTATCTACATTTACAGGAGATGCCGACTGATTTGAAAGTCGGTGACACCGTCTCACAGGGTAAACAAATTGGAAAAGTTGGCAATACGGGTAATGTTAGTACGGGTCCGCATCTACACTATGAAGAGCGTCAGGCCACAGGAAAACCTAACTCGAGTGGCATATACCCATGGAACAAATCGGTAGCCAAGAATCCAGCTCAAGACCCGTTTGGTTTCGCACCAGAGCCTTTTTTGCGTCTACGAATGGACAAAGAGCTTTCTAGTATTAAGCAAAAATATAACAAAGCTACTATCACCCGATCCCCGATTGCTTTAGACCTGAATGGGGATGGAATTACTACTACTGACTTGCGGAGTGGTTCTTATTTTGACCATGACGGCAACGGTTTTGCCGAACAAACCGGCTGGGTGGATAGCGAGGATGGCCTTCTTGTTCGCGATCTCGATGGCAATGGAACGATTGATGCCGGCCGGGAGCTTTTTGGCTCTGAGACTTTGCTTGCCAATGGACAAAAGGCAGCCAACGGTTATCAGGCGCTGGCTGAATTGGACAGCAATCATGATGGTCAGATTAATCAGCAAGATGCTGCCTATTCTTCCCTGAAAATCTGGAAAGACATTGATGGTGATGGCTACAGCGGTGCCGATGAACTGCTAACGCTTGCTGATGCAGGGGTGGCTGGCATTGCCACCGGTTATGCCTCGACCAGCCAGACGGACGCCAACGGCAACGTTGTTAAACAAACGAGCACCTTCACCAGAACTGACGGCAGTGCCGGCGCCACAGCTGACATTTGGTTTCAGGTAGACAAGACCAATACCATCGCCAACGACTGGCTGCCAGAAACCGATGCGGTCGCTGCGCTGCCTGACCTGCAGGGTTTTGGCAATGTTCATGACCTGCACCAAGCCATGCTGCGGGACAGTGGTGGCCATCTGCAAGCGCTCGTTGAGCAATTCGCCAGCGAGACGGATGCAGCCGCCCGACATGCGCTGACAACCCAAATTATCTACGCTTGGGCAGGTGTAGAAGGTATTGATCCTGCCAGTCGGTCCGCCAGGCTTATCTACGGCAACGCCATCGGCGACGCCAGAAAACTCGCCAGCTTGGAAGCCTTCCTCGGTGAGCCTTATCTGGGTACGTGGTGCTGGGGGGAGCGCGACCCCAACCCGCACGGCCCGGCCTCCAAGATTCTTCTCCGAGCCTTTGATGAGTTGGCCGACAGTATTTATAGCCAGCTCATGGCGCAAACGCATTTTCAATCCTTAGTAGATAGCATCGTTGCAACGTGGAATGTTGCCACTAACCGATTTGACTGGGATGTCAATGACGCCATCGCGGCAATGCAAGCAGTCTACGATGCCGATCCTGTAAATAGTGTTCTTATCTTCAGTGAGTTTGGCGATGTGCTTAAACTCAGCGGAGAGGATGGCGGTCAAGTGCTTAATGCCCTGCGTGCGCAAGGCGACCTTAACGGCGATGGCTTTGCTCGTCTGCTGGGCAGCATGGGGCTCGAAAGCACCCTAGGCGATTCTGGGAATAACACCTTGCGGGGCAGCAACGGCGACGATGTCCTATATGGCATGGCAGGGCACGATAACCTGTATGGAAATGGCGGCAACGATTATCTGAGCGGTGGCACAGGCGACGATTATCTAGTGGGCGATGTGGGCAACGATGTCTACCTGTTCAATTTGGGAGACGGCCAGGACATCATTTTCGATGTCGATCCCGCCACTGGAAATATCGATACTCTGCGCTTTGGCACGGGCATTTCGCCTGAAGACATTACGCTGAGCCGCAGTGGTTTCGACCTGAAGCTCAACATCAACGGCAGTGCTGACAGCATTCTCATACACACCTGGGGCGAGGGCGATGCCTACCGCATCGAGCGCATTGAGTTCACGCCGCCGGAAGGGTCTACGGAGGCGGGAGTCGTCTGGGATTTAGCCCAGATCAAGGCCATGATTCCTGTGCCGGTGAGCACGGAAGGCGACGACGTGCTGTTCGCATGGGAAGGCGATACCGAAACTCCGCGTGGCCTTGGCGGTGACGACATTCTTTACGGCAATGGCCTCGACAATGCCCTGGAAGGTGATGATGGGAATGACCGACTCGATGGTGGCGAGGGGCGGGATATTCTCATCGGCGGAGCGGGCGATGACGTCTATGTCGTCGACGATACGGGTGACGTGGTCACGGAAAACTCGGACGAAGGGCAAGACACTGTACTCTCCAGCATCAGCTATACCCTGGGTGAGAATCTTGAAGACCTCGTGCTTCTCGGTGCGTCCTCAATCAATGGAACGGGCAATGCCGTAAATAACGCTGTCACCGGCAACAGCGGCAATAATGTGCTCTCTGGCATGGCTGGCGACGACACCCTGACCGGCAATGGCGGCAACGACTGGCTCGACGGCGGCAGCGGCACCGATGTGATGATCGGCGGCACCGGCGACGATAGCTATGTGGTCGATACCCTGGCGGATACCGTGACTGAACTGGCGGGGCAGGGCACCGACACAGTCTATACGGATCTGACTTATACCCTGGGCGCCAACGTCGAGAACCTGACCCTCACCGGCACGGATGCGGTGACCGGCACCGGCAACGAGCTCAACAACGTGCTCACCGGTAACTCTGCTGACAACACCCTCTATGGCCTGGCCGGCAATGACACCCTCGATGGCGGCCTGGGGGCCGACACCATGCTGGGCGGCACGGGTGACGACACCTATGTCGTCGAAAGCACCGGCGATCAGGTGATCGAGCAGGCCGGCGAGGGCATTGACCTGGTCAAGTCCGGCATCGACTACACTTTGACCGACAACGTCGAGAACCTCACCCTTACCGGCACGCAAAACCTCACCGGCACCGGCAACGTGCTTGACAACGTGCTTACCGGCAACGACGCCGCCAACACGCTCTATGGCCTGAGCGGCAACGACACCCTGGATGGCAAAGGCGGGGCCGACACCCTGGTCGGCGGCACGGGCAACGATACCTATGTGGTGGACAGCGCCGGCGACGTGGTGACCGAGTCGGCCGGCGAGGGCGCGGACACGGTTCGTTCCAGCATCAGCTACAGCCTGGGAGACAACGTCGAGAACCTGACCCTGACCGGCGGCAACATCAGCGGTACCGGCAACGAGCTCGACAACGTTCTTATCGGCAGCAGCGGCAGCAACGTGCTCGACGGCGGCGTGGGTGCGGACAGCATGGCCGGCGGTTATGGCGATGACACCTATGTCGTCGACAATGCCGGCGACACTGTCACCGAGTATGCCTATCAGGGCACCGACACCGTCATCGCGCCGTTCGACACCACCTTGGGCGCCAACGTCGAGAACCTCATCCTTACCGGCAACGCCATCAACGGCACCGGCAACGAACTCAACAACGCCATCACCGGCAATGCCGAGAACAACGTTCTCACCGGCCTGGCCGGCAACGACACCCTGGACGGTGGCGCCGGTGCCGACCTGCTGGTCGGCGGCACGGGTGACGACACCTATGTGGTCGACAACCTGGGCGACGCCACCGTGGAATTGGCGGGCGAAGGTATCGACACGGTCAAGGCCAACCTGACCTGGACCCTGGCCGACAACCTGGACAATCTGACCCTGACCGGCACGAATGCCATCGATGGCACCGGCAACGTGTTGGACAACGTCATCACCGGCAACGATGCGGCCAATACCCTCACGGCCCTGGCCGGCAACGACACGCTGGATGGCGGTCTGGGCGCCGACACGCTGGTCGGCGGCACCGGCAACGACACCTATATCGTCGACAACGTCGGCGACGTGGTCGTCGAGGCGGCCGGCGAGGGCACCGACCTGGTCAAGGCCGGCGTCACCACCACCCTGTCCGACAACGTCGAGAACCTTACGCTCACTGGCACGGCCGCGATCAACGGCACCGGCAATGTGCTGGACAACGTCATCATCGGCAACAGCGCGGCCAACACCCTGAGCGGTCTGGCTGGCAACGACACCCTGGACGGCAAGGCTGGCGCCGACACCTTGATTGGCGGTACGGGCGACGACACCTATATCGTCGACAATACGGCCGACGTGGTGGTGGAGTCTGCCGACGAGGGCATGGACAGCGTCCTGGCCTCGGCCACTTACACCCTCTCGGCCAACGTCGAGAACCTCAGCCTCACCGGCACGGCCAGCATCGACGGTACCGGCAATGCGCTCGGCAACAGCATCGTCGGCAACAGCGGCAACAACCGCATCGACGGCGGCGCCGGGGCCGACCAGATGGCCGGCGGCGCCGGCAACGACACCTACATCGTCGACAACACCGGCGACGTGGTGACCGAGGCTGCCAGTGCCGGTACCGACGGCATCGAGGCCTCGGTGAGTTATGCCCTGGCCGACAACGTCGAGAACCTTACGCTCACCGGTACGCAAAACCTTACGGCTACCGGCAATGTCCTGGCCAATACCCTGACCGGCAATGCCGGCGACAATGCGCTCTATGGCCTGGATGGCAACGACACCCTGGCCGGTGGTGCGGGCAACGACCTGCTCGATGGCGGCAGCGGGGCCGATGCCATGGCAGGCGGTGCGGGTGACGACACCTATATCGTCGACAACGCCGGCGATGTCGTGACCGAGCTGGCGGGTGAAGGCACCGACACGGTGCAGTCGTCCATCAGCTATGCGCTGACCGACAACGTCGAGAACCTGATCCTCACCGGCACGGCCAACATCGACGGCACCGGCAACGAGCTCGACAACACGCTCACCGGCAACAGCGGCAACAACCTGCTGGACGGTGGTGTCGGGGCCGATGCCATGGCCGGTGGCATGGGGGACGACACCTATATCGTCGACAACGCAGGCGATGTGGTTAGCGAGGTGGCTGACGCAGGCACGGACACCGTGCAGTCATCCATCAGCTACACCCTGACCGACAACGTCGAGAATCTGGTGCTTACCGGCACCGATGATCTCAACGGTACCGGTAATGCCCTGGCCAACAGCCTCACCGGCACGGCAGGCAACAACCTGCTGGACGGCGGGGCGGGGGCCGACAGCCTGATCGGCGGCGCCGGCAACGACACTTATATCGTCGATAACAGCGCCGATGTCGTGCTGGAGAATGCCAATGAGGGCACCGACACGGTGCTGGCCTCGGCGGACTACACGCTGAGTGCCAATATCGAAAACCTCACCCTCACCGGCAGCGCCGACCTTTCCGGCACCGGCAACGCCCTGGACAACACCCTCACCGCCAACGCCGGCATCAACACCCTGGCCGGTGGCGCGGGCAACGACACCTATCTGGTCAACGACACGGCCGATGTGGTGATCGAGAACGCGGGCGAGGGCAACGACACCGTCCAGTCCTCGGCCACCTACACCCTCTCCGACAACGTCGAGAACCTGATCCTCACCGGCACGGCCAACCACGACGGCACCGGCAGCGCCCAGAACAACACGCTCACCGGCAATAGCGGCGACAACGTGCTCGACGGTGCGGCGGGTGCCGACCAGATGGCCGGCGGCGCGGGCAATGACACCTACATCGTCGACAATGCCGGCGATGTGGTGACCGAGAATTCCGGCTCCGGTACCGACACCGTGCTCTCCTCGGTGAGCTACACCCTGTCGGCCAACGTCGAGAATATGACCCTGACCGGGGCCGCCAACATCGACGCCACCGGCAATACCCTGGACAACACCCTGATCGGCAACAGCGGCAACAACAAGCTTTACGGCCTGGCCGGCAACGACACCCTGATCGGCAATGCAGGCAATGACCTGCTCGACGGCGGCACCGGCAACGATGCCATGAGCGGCAACGCCGGCGACGACACCTATGTCGTCGACAGCGCGAGCGACACGGTGACGGAGAATGCCGACGAAGGCATCGACACCGTCCAGTCTTCCATCAGCTACACGCTGGGCGCCAACGTCGAGAACCTGACCCTGACCGGCACGGCCAGCATCAACGGCGCCGGCAACGAGCTGGACAACGTGATCGTCGGAAACAGTGGCAACAATGTGTTGTCGGGCCTGGCCGGCAACGATACGCTGACCGGCAACGCCGGCAACGACACCCTGGATGGCGGCACGGGGGCCGACACCATGGCGGGTGGCGCCGGCAACGATACCTATGTCGTCGACAACGCAGGCGACCTGGTGACGGAGAACGCCAACGAAGGCACCGACCTGGTCCAGTCTTCGATCAGCTACACCCTGACCAACAACGTCGAGAACCTTACCCTCACCGGCAGCGATGACATCAACGGCACCGGCAACGCCCTGGCCAACGTCATCACCTCGAACAGCGGCATCAACGTGCTGGCCGGCGGGGCGGGCAACGATACCTATGTGGTCGACAACACGGCCGACGTGGTGGTGGAAAACCTCAACGAGGGCACCGATCTGGTGCAGTCCTCGGCCACCTATACCCTGTCCGACAACGTCGAGAACCTGACCCTCACCGGCACCGCCAACATCGACGGCACCGGCAACGTCCTCAACAACACCATCATCGGCAACAGCGGCAACAACGTGATCGACGGCGGGGCGGGTGCCGATGCCATGCAGGGCGGCACCGGAAACGACACCTATATCGTCGACAATTCGGGCGATGCGGTGACCGAGGCGGCCAGTGCCGGTACCGACCTGGTCTATTCCTCGGTGAGCTACACTCTGACCAGTAACGTCGAGAACCTGACATTGACCGGAACCGCCAACATCAACGGCACCGGCAACACCCTCAACAACATCATCCTCGGCAACACCGGCAACAACCGCCTGGACGGCAGCACCGGCGCCGACCAGATGGCTGGCAACCTGGGCAACGATACCTATGTGGTGGAAAACGCCGGCGACATCGTGACCGAGAGCCTGGACGAAGGCATCGACACCGTCGAGTCCAGCATCAGCTACACCTTGACCAACAACGTCGAGAACTTGACTCTGACCGGCACGGCCAGCATCAACGGCACCGGCAACGCGCTGAACAACGTCATCATCGGCAACAGTGGCAACAACGTGCTGTCCGGCCTGGCCGGCAATGACACGCTGACCGGCAACGCCGGCAACGACACCCTGGATGGCGGCACGGGTGCCGACACCATGGCGGGTGGTGCCGGCAACGACACCTATGTGGTGGACGACAACGGCGACCTGGTGACCGAGAACCTGAACGAAGGCACCGACCTGGTCCAGTCCAGTATCACCTACACGCTGACCAGCAACGTCGAGAACCTCACCCTTACCGGCACGGCCAATATCGACGGCACCGGCAACACCCTCAACAACCTCATCACCGGCAACAGCGGTGCCAACATCATCGATGCCGGCGCGGGGGATGACACCGTCAATGCGGCCTCGGGTAACGACACCATCACCGGTGGCGACGGCAACGATATGCTCAATGGTGAAGCCGGCAGCGACACGATTTATGGCAATGCCGGTAACGACACCCTCAACGGCGGCCTCGATATCGACACCATGGCCGGCGGCACTGGTAACGATACCTACATTGTCGACAACACCGCCGATGTGATTATCGAGAACCTGAACGAGGGTACCGATCTGGTCCAGTCCTCGGCTACCTACACCCTGTCGGACAACGTCGAGAACCTCACCCTCACCGGCACGGCCAACATCAATGGCACCGGCAACGTGCTCGACAACGTGATCATAGGCAACACCGGTGCCAACGCGCTTTATGGCCTGGAAGGCAACGACACCCTGAATGGCGGTGCAGGCGCCGATGCCATGACCGGCGGCACCGGTAACGACACCTACATCGTCGATAACACGGGCGACACCGTGATCGAGGCAGCCGACGAAGGCACGGACCTGGTGCAGTCCAGTGTGACCTATACCCTGTCGGCCAACGCCGAGAACCTCACCCTGACCGGTACGGCCAGCATCAACGGCACCGGTAATGGCCTCGACAACATCATCGTCGGCAACAGCGGCAACAACGTGCTGTCTGGCCTGGCCGGAAACGACACGCTGACCGGCAACGCCGGCAACGACACCCTGGATGGCGGCACCGGTGCCGACACCATGGCCGGTGGTGCCGGCAACGACACCTACGTGGTGGACGACAATGGCGACCTGGTGACCGAGAACCTGAACGAGGGCACCGACCTGGTCCAGTCCAGCATCACCTACACGCTGACCAGCAACGTTGAAAACCTCACCCTCACCGGTACGGCCCTGATCGACGGGACCGGCAACACCCTGAACAACATCATCACGGGCAACAGCGTTTCCAACGTCTTGGATGGCGGCGCCGGTGACGACACCATCAATGCCGGCTCCGGCGACGACACCCTGATCGGCGGCGACGGTAACGACACGCTCAATGGTGAAGCCGGCAGCGACACGCTGTATGGCAACGCGGGCAACGACACCCTCAATGGCGGTCTGGACATCGACACCAT
This sequence comes from Sulfuritortus calidifontis, assembly GCF_003967275.1. Taxonomy (NCBI): domain Bacteria; kingdom Pseudomonadati; phylum Pseudomonadota; class Betaproteobacteria; order Nitrosomonadales; family Thiobacillaceae; genus Sulfuritortus; species Sulfuritortus calidifontis. The sequence continues at coordinate 1,795,724 of NZ_AP018721.1, read as the reverse complement.
GGCGGGCGGCATTGGCAACGATACCTATGTGGTCGACAACACCGCCGACGTGATCGTCGAGAACCTGAACGAAGGCACCGATCTGGTCCAGTCTTCGGCCACCTACACGCTGTCGGCCAACGTCGAGAACCTCACCCTCACCGGCAGCGCCAACATCAACGGCACCGGCAACGTGCTGGCCAACGTGATTATCGGCAACACCGGGGTTAACACCCTCTATGGCCTCGATGGCAACGACACCCTGGACGGCGGTGCCGGCGCCGACACCCTGGTCGGTGGCACCGGCAACGACACCTATGTCGTCGACAATACGGCCGATGTCGTCATCGAGAATGCGGACGAGGGTACCGATCTGGTCCAGGCCAGCGTCAACTACACCCTGACGGCCAACGTCGAGAACCTCACGCTCACCGGTACTGGCAACATCAACGGCACCGGCAACGAGTTGAACAACGTCATCGTCGGCAACAGCGGTAACAACGTGCTCTCCGGCGTTGCCGGCAACGACACGCTGACCGGCAACGCCGGCAACGACACCCTGGATGGCGGCGTCGGTGCCGACACCATGGCGGGCAATGCCGGAAACGATACCTATGTCGTCGATGAGGTGGGCGACGTGGTGACCGAGGCTGCCAACGAGGGCACCGACCTGGTCCAGTCCTCGATTAGCTACACCCTGGGGGCCAATGTCGAGAACCTCACCCTCACCGGCGCGGCAGACCTCAATGGCACCGGCAACACTCTCAACAACACCCTCACCGGCAACAGCGGCAACAACGTCATTGACGGTGGTGCGGGCGCAGACACCATGATCGGTGGTGCCGGCAACGACACCTATATCGTCGACAATACCGCCGATGTCATCACCGAGGCGGCCGGCGGCGGCACCGACAACGTATACGCCAGCGCCAGCTACACCCTCTCGGCCAACGTCGAGAATTTGACGCTCACCGGCACGGCCAACATCAACGGCACCGGCAATACCCTGGACAACATCCTGCTCGGCAACAGCGGCAACAACACCCTCAGTGGCGATGCCGGCAACGACACCCTGGATGGCGGCGCGGGTGCCGACAGCATGAGCGGCGGCACGGGCGACGACACCTACATCGTCGACAATGCCGGCGACGTGGTGACCGAGGCGGCCAGCGCAGGCAACGACACTGTGAAGTCCAGCGTCAACTACACGCTGACGGCCAACGTCGAGAACCTGGTGCTGACCGGTGCGGCGCTCAACGGCACCGGCAACAGCCTCAACAACACCATCACCGGCACGGCCGGCAACAACACCCTGGACGGTGGGGCAGGGGCGGACAGCCTGATCGGCGGCACCGGCGACGATACCTATGTCGTCGACAACACCGCCGATGTAGTGACCGAGCTGGCCGGCGAAGGTACCGACACCGTCCAGGCCTCGGCCAACTACACCCTGGCCGACAATGTCGAGAATCTGATCTTGACCGGCACGGCCAGCATCAACGGCACCGGCAACGATCTTGACAACGTCATCATCGGCAACAGCGGAAACAACGTGCTCTCTGGCCTGGCTGGCAACGACACGCTGACCGGCAATGCCGGCAACGACACCCTGGATGGCGGCAGCGGTGCCGACATCATGACCGGCGGCGCCGGCAACGACACCTATGTGGTCGATGAGGCCGGTGACGTGGTGACCGAACTGGCCGGCGAGGGCACCGACACCGTCCAGTCCGCCATCAGCTACACGCTGGCCGATACCCTGGAGAACCTCACGCTGACCGGCAGCGAATCGCTCACCGGTACCGGCAATGCCAGCGCCAACGTGCTGACCGGCAATGCCGGCGACAACGCGCTCTACGGCCTGGCCGGCAACGACACGCTGGTCGGCAATGCCGGCAACGACCTGCTCGATGGCGGCAGCGGCGCCGACAGCATGGCCGGCAACGGCGGCGACGACACCTACCTCGTCGACAACGCCGGCGACGTGGTGACCGAAGCGGCCGGCGAGGGCGTCGACAGCGTGCTGTCGAGTGTCAGCTACACGATGACCGCCAACGTCGAGAACCTGACCCTGACCGGCACCGGCAATCTCAACGCTACCGGCAACGCCTTGGCCAATACCCTCATCGGCACCGACGGCAACAACCTGCTCGACGGTGCAGCCGGTGCCGACATCCTGATCGGCGGCCTCGGCGACGATACCTATGTGGTCGACAACAGCGCCGATGTGGTCGTTGAGGCGGCCGATGCGGGCCTGGATACCGTACAGGCCTCGGCCAGCTACAGCCTAAGCGACAACGTCGAAAACCTCAGCCTCACCGGCACCGGCAACATTGATGGCACCGGCAACGCGCTCGACAACGTGATCGCCGGCAACAGCGGGGCCAACATCCTCCAGGGCTTGGATGGTAACGACACCCTCGACGGTGGCGCCGGCGCCGACACCCTGGTCGGCGGCGCAGGCAACGACGGCTATGTCGTCGACAATGCAGCCGACAGCGTGGTCGAGAATGCCGACGAAGGTATCGATAGTGTCAGTGCCTCCGTCAGCTACGGCCTGTCCGCCAACGTCGAGAACCTGACCTTGACCGGCACGGCCAACATCAACGCCACCGGCAACGAGCTGGACAACAGCCTGGTCGGCAACAGCGGCGCCAACGTGCTCGATGGCGGTGCCGGGGCGGACAGCTTGGTCGGCGGTGCCGGCAACGATACCTACGTGGTGGACAATGCCGGCGATGTGGTGGTCGAAGCCGCAGGCGAAGGCACCGACCTCGTCCAGTCGTCCGTCAGCTACAGCCTGGGCGACAACCTCGAGAATCTCACCCTCACCGGCAATGCCGATCTGAATGGCACGGGCAACGCTGCGGCCAACACCCTGACCGGCAACGCCGGCGACAACGTGTTGTCCGGTCTGGCCGGTAACGACACGCTGATCGGCAATGCCGGCAACGACCTGCTCGATGGCGGTACGGGTGCCGATGCCATGAGCGGTGGCATGGGTGACGACATCTATGTGGTGGACGACCTGGGTGACACCGTGACCGAGGCGGCCGATGCCGGCATCGATCGGGTCCAGTCGAGCATCAGCTACACCTTGGGCAACAACGTCGAAAACCTCAGCCTGCTAGGCAATGCCGACATCCTCGGCACCGGCAATGCGCTGGACAACATCCTCGTCGGCAACGCCGGCAACAACCAGCTCGATGGCGGGGCAGGCAACGACACCCTGGACGGCGGCGCCGCCAACGATACCTTGGTCGGTGGTGCCGGCAACGACAGCTATGTCTTCCAACTGGGCAGCGGTAACGACCGCATCGTCGACGGCCAGGGCAGCGACACCCTGCTGGTCGGCAGTGGCCTGACCGAGTTTAACCTCGAAGCCGAACGGGTCGGCGACGACCTGCTGATCCACATCCTCGGCACCGAAGACTTTGTCACCCTCGACAACTGGTATGCCCAGGCTGAAGGCATCGACCGCATCGTCTTCGGCGACGGCAGCAGCCTCGACCGCGCCGGCATCGACGGCCTGCGCAACCGGCCGCCGGTGGCCAACGCCGACAGCATCACGGTCTACGAGGATGGTGACGCACTCATTTTCCCGACCACCGATCTTCTGGCCAACGACACCGACCCCAACCCCAACGATGTCCTCTCGGTCATCGCGGTTGGCACCTCCCAGGTCGGCGCCGACATCACCCTCACCGACGGCCAGATCAGCTACGACATCGGCAGCGCCTTCCAGAACCTGGCCGAAGGCGAAGTGCTGCAGGACAGCTTCAGCTACACCATCGCCGACAGTAAGGGCGCCCAGGCCGCCTCGCTGGTCAATGTGAACATCGTCGGCGTGAACGACGCCCCGGTTACCGCCGGTGACGTCGCCGCCACTATCGAGGATGCAGCCCTGCCGATCACTGGCTACGTTTTGTCCAACGACACGGACGTCGACAACGGCACCGTGCTCCAGATCGCCGCCACCAGCGATTATGTCGGTGCCTACGGCACGCTCACCTTCGCCGCCGATGGCAGCTACAGCTACAGCCTGCACAACGACAGCCTCGCCGTGCAGGCCTTGGCCGAGGGTCAGGTCGTGGTCGACAGCTTCGCCTACGAGGTGACTGACGGCATCGCCGCCGTCGGCTCGACCCTGGATATCAGCGTGACGGGCGTGAACGATGCGCCGGTGGTAGCGGGCGATACCAACGTGGCTGGCGAGGATGGCATCCTGTCCGCAACCGGCAACGTGCTGGTCAACGACAGCGATGTCGATTCCGGCACCGTGCTGCAAGTGGCCGCCCCCGGCGATTATGTCGGCACCTACGGCACCCTCAGCCTCAATGCCGACGGCAGCTATCTCTATAGCCTGAGCAACGACAGCCTAGCGGTGCAGTCCCTGGCTGAGGGCCAAGTGGCCATCGACCATTTCGCCTATGCCGCCACCGACGGCCTGGTCTCAGTCGACTCTGCCCTTGAAGTCTCCGTCACCGGTGTCAACGACGCGCCGGTCGTCGAGGCCGACGTCAACTCTGTCATCGAGGATCTCGCAATCGCGGCCATCGGCAACGTCCTGGCCAACGACAGCGATGTCGACATGGGCACGGTGCTCACCGTGCAGGCCCCCGGCGACTATGCCGGCAACTATGGCAGCCTCAATCTGGCAGCCGATGGTGGCTACACCTACAGCCTGAACAACGACAGCACGGCGGTGCAGGCCTTCGGCCGCGACAAGGTGGTGACCGAGCACTTCGACTACAGCGTCACCGACGGCATGGCTGCCGTGGCCTCCAGCCTGGAAATCACCGTCAACGGCACCAACGACGCCCCCATCCTGGTGACGCCGCTGGCCGATCGGCAGATCAACTTCCACAAGCCGTTCTGCTGGACCTTGCCGGCGGGCAGTTTTATAGACATCGATGAGGGCGACACCCTCGACTACACGGCCACCCTGGCCGACGGTTCGGCGCTGCCTGACTGGCTGACCTTCGATGCGGCCAGCCAGAAGTTCTCCGGCCGGGCACCCAAGGAAGTGGGCTATCTCGACATCCGGGTGACTGCAACCGATCGCGTGGCGGCCACTGGCAGCACCGAGGGCAGCCTGTCCGCCTCCGATGTCTTCCGCGTCAGCATCAGCCACGGCAACGAGGGCCTGGGCAATGGCGAGGATGCGCCGCCGCCCGGGCATGATTACAACCATAATGATGGCCCGGGCACCTACCCTGGCAATCCGGGCTCCCGCAACCGCAGCTATGACCCCGCCGACGAGGACAAGCGTTCGAAATCGAAAGACGACGAGAGCGAAGGCGGGAACTGGGACAAGAAGCAGCCGGCAGCGGCTGCCCTCAATGCCGCCCAGTGGGACAAGCACGGCCAACCCGCCGCGGCCGGCCGCAGCCAGGGCGATGCCACACAGATGTTCGCCCGCTGGCTGAACATGGACCTGGCCGTATCCAAGGCCCTGGCCGACAAGCCGTCGTTGTCCTGGCTGGACGAGCGCATGGGCGCCGATACCACTGCTCTCAGCAAGGCCAGTGCCGGCTACCTGGGTTCGACCCTCGCCTTCGGCAAGGACGGCCTCTCGCTTGCGGGCGGCACGGGCTTTGACCCGAAGGCCTTCCGCGGTTTGGGCGAAGGGATGCGCAAGATCGGCTAGCCGTCGTGATAAAGCGAAACGGATGCACTCGAACTTCCCCTCCCCCATGGGGGAGGGGTAGAGGAGAGGGCAGGCGGCCCCTCATCGGGCCGGGCTACAATTTGTAAGGAAGCAATGCCGCAATGGATGTCCTGAACAAGCTCTTCCCCAAGGTCGAAAACCCGGTCGACTTCGCCCCGCCGCTGCTGCGCCTGCAGGCGCAATCACCCAACCCCATGGGCCGCAAAGTCCTCTGGGCCATGCTGATTCTGCTCGGCTGCCTCATCCTTTGGATGCTCATCGGCCGGCTCGACATCGTCTCGGTGGCCGAAGGCAAGCTGGTGCCGCAGACCTACGTCAAGATCGTCCAGCCGTCCGAGGCCGGCATCGTCAAAGAGATCCTGGTCAAGGAGGGCCAAACCGTGACGGCGGGCCAGGTGCTCATGCGCATGGACACCCTGATCACCGATGCCGATGCCAAATCGCTGGAGGCGGAACACGCCCGCAAGCAGTTGGGCCTGCGCCGCATCGATGCCGAACTGTCGGGCACCCCCTTCCGCAGCGTGGCTGGCGACCCGCCGGATTTGGCCCGGGAAACCGAGTCCCAATACCGCGCCAACCGCGCCGCTCTGGAGGCCGCCCTGGCCGAAGAGCGCTCCCGCCTGATCAAGGCGCGGCAAGACCTGTCCGCCGCCGAGCAAATCCGCACCAAGCTGGCCGAGGTGCTGCCGCATTATCGCGAGCAGGAAAAGGCCTACGACAAACTGGCCAAGGAAGGCTTCGCCGGCCCCTTGATGCTGAGCGACAAGCGGCGCGAGCGCATCGAGAAAGAGCAGGAACTCAGAACCCAGGAACACGTCATCGAATCGGCCCGCGCCGGCATCATGCAGTCCGAGAAGAAACTCACCCAGATCAATTCCGACTACCGGCGCCAACTCTATGCCGAGCGCACCGAGGTGGCCAACGCCCTGGACAAGCTGACCCAGGAAGTGGCCAAGCAAACCCACCGCCAGGCACTCATGGAACTCAAGGCGCCCCAGGCCGCCGTGGTCAAAGACCTGGCCACCCATACCTCGGGCACCGTCGTTCAGCCCGGCACCGTGCTGCTCACCCTGGTGCCCAAGGACGAAACCCTGCGCGCCGAGGTCTGGGTGTCCAACGAAGACATCGGCTTTGTCCGCCCCGGCCAGAAGGTACGGCTGAAGTTCGCCGCCTTCCCCTTCCAGAAATACGGCATGATCGACGGCACCGTCGAGCACGTCAGCGCCGATGCCGCCGACAACACCGCCAGCAACGGCCCGGTCGATCCCAACGGCCGGCCCCGGCAATACGTCTACAAGGCCCTGGTTACCCTGAAGGCGATGAACCTGGAACTGGAAGGCGAAAAGCTGCCGCTCTCGGCCGGCATGCAAACCTATGCCGAAATCCTGCTCGGCACCCGCACCGTGGCCGAGTACCTGCTGTCGCCAGTGCAAAAGGCCTGGCACGAATCGGGCAGGGAGCGGTGAGATAGAGCCTAGGATGCTTAGGCAACTGGATTATTGTCACAGTGTTGTCGCAACGTGGTGTGACAAGTGAGAGAAATCTAAAGTAAGCGAATTTAATGGAAATCCGCGTAATCTCTTGCACTACAAGGCTTTTGTGGCGCCCCCGGCACGAATCGAACGTGCGACCCTCCCCTTAGGAGGGGGATGCTCTATCCACTGAGCTACGAGGGCAGAAACGCGGAACCGCGTTCTGCCGCGATTTTAACCCAGCGCCGCCGGGAATCCCATGCGCCCGGGCATGGCTTTCAAGCCCTGCTTGCAGTCGGCCGGATCGGGACCATAATTCAGATATAAATCTCTTTTGCCAAATGCAGGTAAAGATCATGCTCAGCAAACAAGACAGACAAGCCGTTCGCGCCGCCCTGGAAAAGCGTAAAGCGGCACTGCTGGCCGAGATTCGCGCCGCGCTGGCCGAAAGCGACGACAACCAGTACCGCGAACTGCTGGGCGGCTCGCCCGGCGACAGCAGCGACGAGGCCCTGGCCTCCAGCCTGGCCGACCTGTCGGCGGCACGGATGGAGCGCGAGGTGCGCGAATACCGTGCCCTGGAGGCGGCCGAGCAGCGGCTGGACAGCGCCGACTTCGGCGTCTGCGCCGATTGCGGCAAGGCCATCCCGGTCGGCCGTCTGTTGGCCAATCCGGCCGCGGCGCGCTGCGTGCAGTGCCAGGAAACTTTCGACAGGACCCACGCCGGCCAGCCGCACGGCTCTTTATAATTACGGCTGTTCATCACGCTCAAGAGACGGGGCAGCGCTGCCCCGTTCGTTTTTCATGCCCCTGCTCACCCTGGACAAACTCGAACTGGCCTATGGCCACTGGCCGCTGCTGGACGGGGCCTCGCTGGTGTTGGACAAGGGCGACCGCGTTGGCCTGATCGGCCGCAACGGTACCGGCAAGTCCAGCCTCTTGAAGATCGTCGCCGGCGAGACCCGGCCCGATGCCGGCGAGGTCTGGCGCCAGCCCGGCTTGCGCCTGGCCTATGTGCCGCAGGAGCCCAGCTTCGTGCCGGGCCACCGTGTATTCGATGCCGTGGCCGAGGGCCTGGGCGAGGCCGCGCAGTTGATCGTCGATTACCACGCCGCCACCCATCGCGTGGCCGAGGGCGACGAGGCGGCCCTGGCCGAGCTGGAACGCCTGGGCCATGAGCTGGAGGTGCACGACGCCTGGCGCCTGAACAGCCGGGTCGACGAGACCCTGAGCCGGCTCGGCCTGCCGGCCGACACCCTGGTCGAGACCCTGTCCGGCGGGCAGAAGAAGCGCGTGGCCCTGGCCCGCGCCCTGGTCGCCGACCCGGAGCTCTTGCTGCTCGACGAGCCGACCAATCACCTCGACTTCGAGGCCATCGCCTGGCTGGAGGAACTGCTGGTCGGCTTTGCCGGCGCGCTCTTCTTCATCACCCACGACCGGCGCTTTCTCGACAACGTCGCCAATCGCATCGTCGAGCTCGACCGCGGCCAGCTGCGCAGCTACCAGGGCAACTTCGCCGCCTACCAGCGGGCCAAGGCCGAACAGCTGGAAGTGGAGGCGGTGCACAACCGCAAGTTCGACAAATTCTGGAAGCAGGAGGAGGCCTGGATTCGCAAGGGCATCGAGGCCCGCCGCACCCGCAACGAGGGCCGGGTGCGCCGGCTGGAAGACCTGCGCCGACAACGGGCGGCGCGCATCGAGCGCATCGGCCAGGTCGAGTTCGCGCTCGATACCGGCGAGCGCTCGGGCAAGCTGGTGGCCGAGCTCACGCACGTCACGCACGGCTATGGTGGCCGCACGCTGATTCGCGATTTCTCCAGCCGCATCCTGCGCGGCGACAAGATCGGCCTGATCGGCCCCAACGGCGCCGGCAAGACCACCTTGATCCGCCTGATCCTGGGCGAGCTCAAGCCCGACAGCGGCCAAGTGCGCCAGGGCACCAATCTCAACGTCGCCTACTTCGACCAGTTCCGCAACGCGCTGGACGACGAGAAGACCCTGATCGACACCATCGCGCCCGGCTCCGATTACGTCGAGATCGGCAACGAGCGCAAGCATGTGATTTCCTATCTGGAGTCCTTCCTGTTCCCGGCCGAACGGGCACGGGCCAAGGTCTCGGCGCTGTCCGGCGGCGAGCGCAATCGCCTGCTGCTGGCCCGGCTGTTCGCCCGGCCGGCCAATCTCTTGGTGCTGGACGAGCCGACCAACGACCTCGACATCGACACCCTGGAGCTGCTCGAACAGCTGTTGCAGGACTACCCGGGCACGGTGCTGCTGGTCTCGCACGACCGCGCCTTCCTCGACAACGTGGTCACCCAGTCCATCGTGTTCGAGGGCGAGGGCAGACTGACCGAGATCGCCGGCGGCTACGACGACTGGTTGCGCTATCGGGCCGGGCGCGAGGCCGCCGTCGGGAAGCCCAGGGCCGACAGGCCCGCGGCGAAGCCGGAAAAGGCCCAGCCCAAGCCGGCCAAGCCGGGCCTGAGCTACAAGGAGAACAAGGAGCTGGAGGCCATCCCCGGCCGGATCGAAGCCTTGGAGGCCGAGCAGGCGCAGCTGGCGGAGAGTCTGGCCGATCCGGCGATCTATCGCGATCGGCCGGAACAGGTGAAGGCGCTGAACGCGCGCGCCGGCGCCATCGAGGCGGAACTGCTGGATTTGCTCGCCCGCTGGGAGGCGTTGGAAGCGAAACGCGGAACCGAAGCCTAGCAGGCCGTTGAAAAAACTACTGCGGTGGGCCATCTGCGGCGTTGCGCGGTGTTGGCTTCGGCCGCTTCGCTTAACCTCGGCGGCGCCGAGGTCAGCCTGCGCCGAAACTTCGTTTTGGCTACGCCGAAACTTCGTTTTCGCTCCCTCGCCTATCTGCTTGATATGTGGCTACGCCGAAACTCACTTCGTTCGTTTTCTCGGTCGCTGTGCTCCGTGCGCCTTGCATCTGGCCATCCTCGCTACGTTTTTCAACAGCCTGCTAGAGCGCGACCTCGACCCGGTTGCGCCCGTTTTCCTTGGCCTTGTACAGGGCCTCGTCCACGTGCTGGATCGAATCCTGGATGGGGAAGCCCGAGCGCAGGTAGCCGACGCCGAACGAGCCGGTCATGCGGATGGTCTGCCCATTGCTGGTCGGAATGTCCAATTCGGCCAGGCCCTCGCGCAGGTGATTCAGCCGCTTCTCCGCCGTCTTCAGGTCGGTGTTGGGCAGGCAGATCAAAAACTCTTCGCCGCCGAAGCGGAAGATCGAATCGTATTTGCGCAGTGAGCGGACGAGGAAATCGGACACGCTCTTCAACGCGAGGTCGCCGGTGATGTGGCCATGCTCGTCGTTCACCTGCTTGAACCGGTCCAGGTCCATCAGGGCGATCACGCAGGGGTGCTCGGTGCGGCCGGCGCGCTCCTTTTCCTCGATCAAGCGGTGGAACATGGCATAGCGGTTGCCGGTGCCGGTCAGCTGGTCGATGGCGCACACCCGCTGCAACAGGGTGTACTGGAACTGGCGCGCCTCCATCTGGAAATTGATCGCCAGATCCATGAAACGATCATAGTCCTGCGGGTTGACCGGCTGCCCGGCGCGGTGCGCCCGCATCAGCACGCGGGCGGCATCGTGCATGGTCTTGTGCCGGTCTTCCAGGTCTTCGAACAGGGGCTCGTTGCGGAACAGCAGCCTGCCGTCGCCGTCATACCATTGGCCGAACTGGCACAGGTGGTGGGCATTTTCGTCGAGATCGCGCTCGTGGTGGTCCTCGTTGCAGAGCAGGCCGCGGATGAAATCCTTCAGCCAATTGGCATGGTGGCCCATGGCGACGTTCAGGTTTTCCAGTGCCGTGAACGACTGGCTGGTGATCTGCACCGATTCGATCGAGAATCTTTCCATGGATGGATCATTTGCCATAGGTTAAGTCGACAGCATAGCCAGCCCGCCGGCAGATGAAAAGCCAGCCGTTGGCAAGCTTGCGGCAGTTCGGGCTCGATCGCCCGTTTCGGTGGTGGTTGCGCCCTCAGTGCTTCGCTTGCGGCCAGGTCCATCCGGCCTGTTCTGGCTGGTCGACCCCGTGCGCATAGGCATAATTACGGCACTCGATCTGTAGCTCCCTGAGCTTTTCCTTGACATGGGCGCCGGCCACCAGGAGGCCGGGCACCCGGTTGATCACGTCGATCGCGAGCGAGAAGCGGTCGATCTCGTTGCGGATGGCCAGCTCCAGCGGCGTGTTGATGTTGCCCTTTTCCTTGTAGCCGCGCACATGCAGGTTGCGGTGGTTGCTGCGGCGATAGGCCAGGCGATGGATCAGCCAGGGATAGCCGTGGAAGTTGAAGATGATCGGCTTGTCCAGAGTGAACAGGCTGTCGAAGTCGCGATCGCTCAAGCCGTGTGGATGTTCGCTCGCCGGGGTGAGCCGGTACAGATCCACCACGTTGACGAAGCGGATCTTCAATGCCGGGAAGTGCTCGCGCAGCAGGCACACCGCCGCCAGGGCCTCCTGGGTCGGCACGTCGCCGCAACTGGCCAAGACCACGTCGGGCTCGCTCCCCTGATCGTTGCTGGCCCAGTCCCAGATGCCGATGCCCTTGGTGCAGTGGCGGATGGCGGCATCCATGTCGAGATATTGCAGATGGCTCTGCTTGTCGCAGACGATGACATTGACGTCATTGCTGCTCCTCAGGCAATGGTCGGCCACCGACAGCAGGCAGTTGGCGTCGGGCGGCAGATAGATGCGGGTGACCGAGGGGCTCTTGTTCACCACCAGGTCGAGAAAGCCCGGGTCCTGATGGGTGAAGCCGTTGTGATCCTGGCGCCAGACGGTGGAGGTGATCAGCAGATTGAGGCTGGACACCGGGGCCCGCCAGGGAATCTGCTCGGCGATGCTGAGCCATTTGGCGTGCTGGTTGAACATGGAATCGATGACGTGGACGAAGGCCTCGTAGGTCGAGAAGAAGCCGTGCCGGCCGGTGAGCAGATAGCCCTCGAGCCAGCCTTCCAGGGTGTGTTCGGACAGCATCTCCATCACCCGGCCGTCGGCCGCCAGCTCGCCGCCGTCGGCATCCTCCGGCAGCTGGTCTGCCAGCCAGGTCTTCTTGCTCGCCTGATACACCGCGCTCAGGCGGTTGGAGGTGGTCTCGTCCGGGCCGAAGACCCGGAAATTGTCCGGGTTCTGGCGCAGGATGTCGCGCAGGAATTCGCCCAATGGCTGGGTGTTCTCCACTTCGCTGGCACCTGGTGCCGCCACCTCGACGCGATAGGCGCGAAAGTCCGGCAGGCGCAGGGCGCGGCGCAAAAGGCCGCCGTTGGCGTGGGGGTTGGCGCTCATCCGGCGCTTGCCCCGGGGCGCCAGGGCCCTGAGCTCGGGCACCAGGCGGCCGTTCGCATCGAACAGCTCCTCCGGCCGGTAGCTGCGCAGCCAGTCCTCCAGCAGCTGCAGATGCGCCGGGTCCTCCCGTACCCTGGCCAGGGGCACCTGGTGGGCGCGCCAATAGCCCTCGACCTTGTGGCCGTCCACCTGCTTCGGCCCGGTCCAGCCCTTTGGCGTCCTCAACACGATCATCGGCCAGCGCGGCCGCTCCGGTATGCCGCTGGCGCGTGCCAGCCGCTGGATGGAGCGGATTTCGGCCACACAGGCCTCCAGGGTGGCGGCCATGGTCTGGTGCAAGGTCATCGGGTCGTCGCCTTCGACGAAGTGGGGTGTCCAGCCGTAGCCCTGGAACAGCTGCTGCAATTCCTCGTGGCTGATGCGCGCGAGCAGGGTGGGGTTGTTGATCTTGTAGCCGTTGAGGTTGAGGATGGGCAGCACCGCGCCGTCGCGGATGGGGTTGAGGAATTTGTTGGAATGCCAGGCGGTGGCCAGCGGTCCGGTCTCCGCCTCGCCATCGCCCACCATCACCGCCACCAGGAGATCGGGGTTGTCGAAGGCGGCGCCGAAGGCGTGGGCGATGGAATAGCCCAGCTCGCCCCCCTCGTGGATGGAGCCCGGGGTCTCCGGTGTGCAGTGACTGCCGATGCCGCCCGGGAAGGAGAACTCTTTGAAGAACAGGCGCAGGCCTTCCACGTCTTCGCCCTTGTTGGGATAGATCTCGGCATAGGTGCCCTCCAGATAGACCGGCGCCAGCACGCCCGGGGCGCCATGGCCCGGGCCGGCCAGGAAGATGGCGTTCAGATCGTCTTGCACGATCAGGCGGTTCAAGTGGGTGTAGGCGAAGGCGAGGGCCGGGCTCGCGCCCCAGTGGCCGAGCAGGCGCCGCTTGATGTGCTCGGGCTTGAGCGACTCGCGCAGGAGGGGGTTGTCCTGCAGGTAGATCATGCCGGCCGCCAGGTAGTTGCAGGCGCGCCAGAAGGCATGCAGGCGGTTCAATTCCTCGGCTGGCAGGGGAGTGGGGTTGCGGCTGATCTGGTTCATCTTCTGGCCTCGGTTCGTGACGGGGTGGTTGCGGCAGCAATCGGCCCCGGGCGGCCCGGGTTGCTGCGCCTTCCACACTATAGGCGAGCTGTTTTACCGCACGATGAAGCGGCGTTCAGGCCGCGGCCAGGGCGTATGTCTGGCGGGCGATCACGAGTTCTTCATCGGTGGGGATTACCCAGGCGCCGATCGGGCTGTCGGGCTGGCTGATGCAGGGGCCATGCGCGGCGTTGGCCACCGGATCGAGCGTCAGGCCGAGCCAGCCCAGCCGGGCGCAGATCGCTGCCCGCACCGGCGCCGCGTGCTCGCCGATGCCGGCGGTGAAGACCAGGGCGTCCAGGCCGTCCAGGGCCACGGCCAGGGCGCCGACTGCCTTGGCCACCTGATAGACGAAGTGTGCCACCGCCAGCCGCGCCGCCGGCGTGTCGCCTTCCAGTAGCTGGCGCATGTCGGAGCTTGTGCCCGACAGGCCGAGCAGGCCGGAACGCTGGTGCAGGAGCTCGGATACCGCAGCGAGATCCAGGCCCTGCTCGCGCATGAGGTAGAGCGGGATCGCCGGATCGATGGCGCCGCAGCGGGTGCCCATGGGCAGGCCGTCGAGCGGGGTGAAGCTCATGGTGGTCTCGACGCTGCGCCGGTTCTGCATGGCGCACAGGCTGGCGCCGTTGCCCAGATGGGCGACGATCACCCGGCCTTCGGCCCGATCGCCCAGATAGTCGGGCAGCACCGAGGCGATGTATTCATAGGACAGGCCATGAAAGCCGTAGCGGCGTACGCCGGCGTCATGCAGTTCGCGCGGCAGGGCAAAGCGCTGGGCCAGCTCGGGCAGGGTTCGGTGAAAGGCGGTGTCGAAGCAGGCCACCTGCGGCAACCCGGGCCGGGCCTGCAGCAGGGCGCGGATGCCGGCCAGGTTGTGCGGCTGGTGCAGCGGGTCGATCGGGATCAGGCGTTCCAGTTTGGTCAGCACGGTCTCGTCGACGCGCACCGGCGCCGCGTGCTCGGCGCCGCCGTGCACCACGCGGTGGCCGGCGGCGATGAGATCCAGACCGTCGAGCCGCGGCGCCAGCCAGGCCAGCATTTCCCATATGGCCTCGTCGTGGTCGCGTGCGGCAAGCGGCTGGTCGAGCAACTCCTCGGCGGTCGGTGCCAGACTCACCCGCATGCGCGAAGCGCCACCGATCTCCTCGATGATGCCGCGATACCAGGGCTCGAAGCTTGGCCCTGGCTCTACCCGATAGAGGGCGAACTTCAGGCTCGAGGAGCCGGCGTTGATGATCAGGATGGCGTTGTCCATGGTATGGGACCTTGGGCAGGGCCGAAGTGGCCTGGAGATACTATATATACATTAGCGTTTTCCCCTGATAAGGCACATTCACCGCATGCGCTCGCATGGCTTAGCGTGTGTCCGGTCAACCGCGCGGACTTGAAAGCGAATCATGCCGAATGCCCGTTTCTCCATCGACGACTTCATCCACCAGCCTCGGATCGCTTATTTCTCGATGGAGATCGCGCTGGTCAACGATATCCCGACATACAGCGGCGGCCTGGGCGTGTTGGCCGGCGATACCTTGAGGGCGGCGGCCGACATGGCCCTGCCCATGGTGGCGGTGACCCTGGTTTCCCGGGCCGGCTACTTTCGCCAGGAGATCGATGCGGCCGGCCGGCAGGTCGAGCACCCAGATGCCTGGGAGCCCAGTCACCATGCCAGCCGGCTCGATGCCGCCGTGGCCCTGAACCTGGAGGGCCGCCAGGTCTGGGTGGGTGGCTGGCTCTATGTGGCCCGCTCGCGCACCGGCGGCGGTATTCCCGTATTGCTGCTGGACACCGATTTGCCGGTCAATCACCACCAGGACCGGGATATCACTCACTATCTCTACGGCGGCGACGAGGCCTACCGCATCAAGCAAGAGATGGTGCTCGGCGTCGGCGGGGTGGCCATGCTCCAGGCCTTGGGTTTCAGAGTGATCGGCTACCACATGAACGAGGGCCACTCGGCCTTTCTCACCCTGGCCCTGTTGCGGCGGTATGCCTATGCCCCCGAGGAGCTACGGCCCGGCGAGAGCCGCTACGATGTGCCGCGGGTGCGCGACCTGTGCGTCTTCACCACCCACACTCCGATCGAGGCGGGCCACGACAAGTTCGCTTACGATCGGGTGCAACAGATTTATGGCGATCTGCTGGACCTCGCCACCATCAAGCTGTTGGCCGGGCAGGATCGGCTGAACATGACGCAACTGGCGCTGAACCTCTCCGAATTCGTCAACGGCGTGGCCAAGCGCCATGCCGAAACCTCCAGGAAACTGTTCCCTGGCTATGCCGTGCATGCCATCACCAACGGGGTGCATTCGTCCACCTGGACCAATCTGCATTTCGGCGCCCTCTACGACGCCAACGTGCCGGGCTGGTGCCACGAGCCGGAACTGCTCGCGCGGGCCGACCGCATTCCCGACGAGCAGATCTGGCAGGCCCACATCGAGTGCAAGCGGGACCTGATCGACACGGTGCAGCAGCGCACCGGCGTGGCCCTCGATCCCGACCAGCCCATCCTCGGCTTCGCCCGCCGGATGACCGCCTACAAGCGCCCGGAGATGCTGTTCGCCGATCTGGAGCGGCTGAAGGCCATTGCCCGCAAGCGGCCCTTCCAGTTGGTCATGGCGGGCAAGGCCCATCCCAAGGATGCCGAGGGCAAACGCCTGATCGAGGCGCTGCATGGCCATATGCGCGAACTGAACGGGATCATCCCCATGGCCTTCCTGCCCAACTACGACATGGCGACGGCGCTTGCCATGGTCTCGGGCGCCGACGTCTGGCTCAACACCCCCCTCAGGCCGCTGGAGGCCTCGGGCACCAGCGGCATGAAGGCCGCCTTCAACGGCGTGCCACAACTGTCGGTGCTGGACGGCTGGTGGCTGGAAGGCTGCATCGAGGGCGTGACCGGCTGGGCCATCGGCGACGACAACACTAATGCCAACGGCGGCGATGCGGCCATGCTCTACGACAAGCTGGAACAGGTGGTGCTGCCGCTGTGGTACGACAACCGCGCCGGCTGGGTCGCCGTGATGAAGGGTGCCATCAGCAAGAACGCCGCCTACTTCAACAGCCAGCGCATGATGCGGCGCTACGCGACCGAGGCCTATTTGCGCTAAGCGATTGCTTGAAGGCGCGCGTGCTGCAAGGCATCATTGGGCATGATCCGAATCGCCCTAGCCCAATTCAACCCCGTCGTCGGCGATCTGGCAGGCAATGCCGCCCGCATCGCCGATCTGGCCGACCAGGCCGCCGTGGCCGGCGCCGCCTTGCTGCTCACCCCGGAACTGGCCCTCTGCGGTTACCCGCCGGAAGACCTGGCCCTGCGCGACGACTTCTATGCCGAGAATGCCCGGGTGCTCGCCGGCCTGGCCCGCCACTTGCCCCAGGGCCTGGCCGTCGTGGTCGGCCACCCCTTGATGGCCGACGGCCGCCGCTACAACGCCGCCACCGTGCTGCGCGACGGCCAAACCCTCGGCGTCTACCGCAAGCAGCAACTGCCCAACTATTCCGTGTTCGACGAGGTGCGCACGTTCAGCCCGGGCAGTGCGCCTTGCGTGTTCGAGGTCGACGGGATTCGCTTCGGCATCAATATCTGCGAAGACATCTGGTTCCCCGAGCCCATGGCCCAGGCCAAGGCCGCCGGCGCGGAGGTTATGCTGGTGCTCAACGCCTCGCCCTTCCACGTCGGCAAGCAGACCGAGCGCCACGCCGTGGCCCATGCCCGCGTGTTCGAAAACGGCCTGCCGCTAATCTACCTCAACATGGTCGGCGGTCAGGACGAGTTGATCTTCGACGGCGGCTCCTTCGCCGTCGACGCCCAGGGCAAGATTGCCGCGCAGTGCCCGGCCTTCGAGGAAGGTCTGCACCTGGTCGAATTGAACGACGGCGTGCCCAAGGGTGAGTGGCACGACTGGCCCGGCATCGAGGCCAGCGTCTACCAGGCCCTGGTGGTCGGCGTGCGTGACTACATCGGCAAGAACGGCTTCGCCGGGGCCCTGGTCGGCCTGTCCGGCGGCATCGACTCCGCGCTGACGGTGGCGGTGGCGGCCGACGCCCTCGGCCCCGAGCGGGTGCACGCGGTGATGATGCCCTCGCGCTACACCGCCGACATTAGCCTGCAGGACGCCGAGCAGCTGGCCAAGAACCTCGGCATCCACTACAGCGTGCAGCCGATCAAGCCCATGTTCGACGCCTTCCTGGCCGAACTGGCGGGCGAATTCGCCGGCCGGGCCGCCGACACCACCGAAGAGAACATCCAGGCCCGCATCCGCGGCGTCCTGCTCATGGCGCTGTCCAACAAGTTCGGCAAGCTGGTGCTCACCACCGGCAACAAGAGCGAAATGGCCACCGGCTACGCCACGCTCTACGGCGACATGGCCGGCGGCTATGCCGTGCTGAAGGACATCTCCAAGACCCTGGTCTGGGCGCTGTCGCGCTACCGGAATAGTTTGTCGCCGGTCATCCCCGAGCGCATCATCACCCGGCCGCCCTCCGCCGAGCTCAAACCCGACCAGGTCGACCAGGACAGCCTGCCGCCCTACGATATTCTGGACGCGATCATGGAGCGTTACGTCGAGCTCGACCGCTCGCCAGCCGAGATCGTGGCCGAGGGCTTTGATGAGGCCACCGTGCGCAAGGTCGTGCGCCTGATCGACTTCTCCGAATACAAGCGCCGCCAGGCCCCGCCCGGCATTCGCGTCACCAGGCGTGGCTTCGGCCGCGATCGGCGGTATCCTATTACCAACAAGTACCGGGCCCCCTTCAGGTGATGCTCCGCTGTCCCTCACCCTCGCTCCCTCTCCCAGAGGGAGAGGGAAGTTAAAGCCCTTCTCCCTCAGGGAGAAGGGTTGGGATGAGGGAAGGTTCGACCAAGAATGGGCTCGCGCTATTGAGCATGGCTCGTTTGCTCGGCAAGCTTGATCCACGAATGAAAAAACTGCGTTAATCTGAGAAAGACAAATTCAGGAGAGAACCATGAAAAAGATCGAAGCCATCATCAAGCCGTTCAAACTCGACGAGGTACGCGAGGCCTTGTCCACCATCGGCGTCACCGGCCTCACCGTGACCGAGGTCAAGGGCTTCGGCCGGCAGAAGGGCCATACCGAGCTTTACCGCGGCGCCGAATACGTGGTCGACTTCCTGCCCAAGGTGAAGATCGAACTGGTGGTCGCCGCCGCCCAGGTCGACGGCGCCATCGAGGCCATCGTCAACGCCGCCCGCACCGGCAAGATCGGCGACGGCAAGATCTTCGTCACCAACGTCGAGCAGGTGGTGCGCATCCGCACCGGCGAGACTAACGAAGCGGCGATTTGACACGAAGGGCTGGTATGGCCAATAAGCATCTATTGGGGTATTTGGCGTTGGAGTTGCGCTAGCCACCTAGGCTATGGCCCAAGTGTTAGACACGCCGGCGCTGCATTTCCAATCTGGCATGTTCGGTCAGGCGGTATCCCATGCCGTGAAATGTTACCCCAGTTGCGGGGTGCGTTCCACGCACGGTTCAACGGTGCACGGAGTGCAGCCTACGTCCTCACTCCCGCCGTTCCAGATACCCCGTCACTTCCTCCCGGTCGTGATACAGCTGCTTGAACCGTAGCCGGTAAGGCACCTTGGCCTTGCGCAGGGTGTCTTGGATGAGGGCCTTGCAGCGCAGGTATTCCTCGTAGCGTTTTTTCATCGGCAGCTTCAGGTTGAAGATGCTGCGCCGGCACCAGCCCTCGGCCAGCCACTTGGCGACCAGTTGGGCGATGCGCGCCGGCTGCTCGACCATGTCGCAGACCATCCAGTCCACCGGTTTCACCGGGCGGTAGCGGAAGCCGTCGTCCTGCACGTGGGTCACGTCGTATTCGGCCATGAGCTTCTTGTCCATGCGGCCGTTGTCGACGGCGGTGACCTTGAGGCCGCGGCTGGCGAACTGCCAGGTCCAGCCGCCGGGGGCGGCACCGAGGTCGACCACGCGCAGGCCCTGCTTGAGGTAGCGCTGCTGGTCCTGCTGGTCGAGGAAGACGTGGATGGCCTCGGCCAGCTTCATGGTCGAGCGGCTGGGCGCCTCGTGCGGAAAGCGCAGGCGCGGGATGCCCTGCGGCCAGGGCGAGGCGTTGCCGGGTTCGCTGGTGGCGAGCCAAGCGGTCTGCTTGTCGGTGAAGAAGACATGCAGGCGCGGGCCGCGCGGGCTGCCGAGCTTGACCTTGCGCTCGATCAGGGCCTTTTCCAGATAGGGCGCGAACTTGCGGCAGAAGGGCAGCAGCGGCTTGCCGGCCTCGGTGTCGGCCGCCTCCAGCCACAGCTCGCAATAGGCGGCGGGCGGCACGGCCAGGGCGATGGGGCCGGTGCGGTCGCGCTCGGGCAGGTTGCCGACGTGGCCGATCACGCGCAGGCACTGGCGGGCGAACACCCAGCGGAAGAAGGGCAGGGCGGCCAGTTCGTCGGCGGCCTCTTCCGGCAGCGGCAGGAAGACGGCGCCGCCGCCGGGCAGGGCCTCGGCCTCGGTGTCGATGCCGAGTTCGAAGGCGTAGCTTTCCGCCTCGCGGGCGCACTCGGTTTCGAAGCCGCCGCGGCAATAGAGCAATAGTCCGGACATGGGATCAACTCGAAAGGGTTAGTCCGGCAGTTTCTTGCCCGGATTCAGGATGCCCTGGGGGTCGAACAGCCGCTTGAGCTCGCGCATGAGGCCCAGGGTCTCGGGCTCGATTTCGAGCGGGATGAATTTGCGTTTCTTGGTGCCGATGCCGTGCTCGCCGGACAGGGTGCCGCCCAAGCGCAGCACGGTCTCGACCAGTTCCTTGAGGCAGCTCTCGGCGCGCGCCATCTCCTCGGCAGCGTCCGGATGCACCATCAGGTTGACATGCAGGTTGCCGTTGCCGGCATGGCCGAAGCTGACGATGGGCAGTCGGTGCAGGGTGCCGAGGGCGTCGATGGCGGCGACCAGTTCGGCCAGGCGCGAGACCGGCACCACGATGTCCTCGTTGATCTTGAGCGGGGCGATTTTCTTGACCGCGTGCGACAGCGATTTGCGCGCGGTCCACAGGGTCTGGATCTCGGCCGGGGTGAAGCCGGTCTGCAGTTCGAGCAGGCCTTCGCCCTGCAGGGCGTTCTCCAGCGCGGCGACCTGGCGCGGGATGTCCTCGGCCGGGCCGTCGGCCTCGACCATGAGCACGGCCTCGGTGCCGGGCGGCAGGCCTTCGGCGGCGCCGTAGTTGCGGATGGCCTCGATCGAGCGGCGGTCCATGAATTCCAGGGCGCTCGGCACCACCGGCTGCTGCATCACCCGTGACACAGCGGCACAGGCGGCGGTGTTGCTGGCGTAGCAGAGGCGGAAGGAGGCGGTGCGCTCGGGCGCCGGCACCAGCTTGAGCGTGGCCTCGGTGATCAGGGCCAGGGTGCCCTCCGAGCCGATCAGGAGGCGGGTGAGGTCGTAGCCGGTGGCGTATTTGCTGGTACGGGCGCCGGTACGCAGCTCGCGGCCGGCGCCGGTCACCGCGCGCAGGGCCAGCACGTGGTCGCGGGTGACGCCGTATTTCACCGCGCGCGGGCCGGCCGCGTTCATCGCCAGGTTGCCGCCGATGCGGCAGTAGGCGCTGCTGCCGGGGTCGGGCGCATACATCAGGCCGGCGCTGCGGGCGAGGCGGTCGATGTCGTCGGTGACCACGCCGGTCTGCACCACGATCAGGCGGTCGGCCGGGTTGAATTCGAGGACGCGGTTCATGCACTCGAAGCTGAGCACCAGGCTGCCCGGCGTCGGCTGGGCGCCGCCGACGTTGCCGGAGCCGGCGCCGCGCGGGGTGATGGCCAGCCGGTGTTCGAGCGCCAGGCGTACGATGGCGGCCACCTCTTCATGCGAGTGGGGGAAGAGCACGGCCTCGGGCAGGCAGCGGCCCGGGGTTTCGTCCTGGGCGTAGAGAGTCAGCGTATCGGCGTCGCTGCGGGCCCGGTCGGGGCCAAGCAGCGCGACGAAGGCGTCGAGTGCGGCGGGGGACGGCATCAGCCCAGGGTGGCCTCGACCACCTCGGCCGCCTGCACCATGGCGTCGCTGTCGGCGAAGCGACCGTGCACCTCCTGCACGGCGGCGTCGTAGAGCAGGCGGTTGAAGGGCTGCGCCGCCTGTTCCTGCATGACGTGGCGCAGGGCCTGAGTCATCACCTTGTCGAGCGAGACCAGGCGCTTGGCCACCACGATGCCGTCGTCGGCGTTGACCAGGGTGATGCGCAAGCGGCCGCGCTCGCCGGGCGGCTCGGCCGGCAGCTCGCGCTCGGCCTCGGGCACGAGCTGGACGTTGAAAGCGACGTCCGACCATTCGCAGACGTTCTGGATCTTGTAGAGCAGGAAGGCCGCGGGGCCGTGGCTGAATAGGCCGACCTCGACCGGCTGGTCGCGCAGGCCCTCGATCTCGGTCCGAGTCGGGCCGGCCCAGAACAGCACCAGGTCGTGGGCCTGGTCGCTGTAGCTGTAGCGGGCGCCCTCGTCGTAGCGGTTGTGCGCGGCGGAATAGACCTCGCCGACCTGGGGCCCGAGCTTGGCGACGTCCGGCCGCTGGAAGGTGTGGAACTCGCTCATGCCTTGCCCTCCTCCGGCAGCAGGGCCAGCATCATGGCGATCATGTCGGTGTCGAAGTCGATGCCCAGTTCCATGCCGGGGTTGAGCGCGATGCCGACGTTGTCGGCCATGCGCCGCAGCACCCAGGAGAACTCGGTGAGCAGGCCGCCGCTGTAGCCGGGGAAGTCGCTCATGAAGACCTTGGCCCGCTCCGGCGCCGAGAACAGCACCAGCACGGCGCTGCCGTCGTCGGCCTCGAGCACTAGGGGCTGGGCCTGGGTGGAGCGTTGGAAGCCGGCGATGGCGTGTTTCTCGTCCTGCACCGGCATGAACACCTGCAAGTGAAGCAGGCGCTGGGCGAAGGTTTCGGGGTCGATCTCGCCGGCATGCAGCTCGGTCAGCAGGTATTCGAGATCGTTCTTGGGTTGCAGCGGGATATCCATGGGAAAGACCGTCCAGATAAGGCCGTCAGCATAGCATCGGCGCGGGCCCGGCGCACCCCGCTAGAATGGCGGCAAGGAGGACAGCATGCTTCGTTTCGGTATCGATTTGGGCGGCACCAAGATCGAACTGGTCGCCCTGGATGCGGCCGGTGCCGAGCTGTGGCGCAAGCGGGTGCCGACGCCGCAGGGCAGCTATGCCGGCACCCTGGACGCCATGGCGGCCTTGGTGGCCGAGGCCGAGCAGGCCCTGGGCGGGCGCGGCAGCGTGGGCATCGGCACGCCGGGCGCGATCTCGCCGGCCAGCGGCCTGATGAAGAACTCCAACTCGGTCTGCCTCAACGGCCGCCGGCTGAAGGAGGACATCGAGGCCTTGCTCAACCGGCCGGTGCGCATCGCCAACGACGCCAACTGCTTCGCCCTGTCCGAAGCGACCGATGGCGCCGCGGCCGGGGCCGAGGTGGTGTTCGGCGTCATCCTGGGCACCGGCTGCGGCGGCGGCGTGGTGGTGCGCGGCCATGTCCTGACCGGGCCCAACGCCATCGCCGGCGAGTGGGGGCACAACCCCTTGCCCTGGCCGCGGGCCGAGGAGTTGCCGGGGCCCTCCTGCTATTGCGGCAAGCACGGCTGCCTGGAGACCTGGCTGTCGGGGCCGGGCCTGAGTCGCGAGGTACGGCGGATCGATCGGCTAGATGTGCAGCCGGCGGAACTGGCTCGGCGGGCGGCGGCCGGCGATGCGGTGTGCGAGGCGGCGCTGGCGCGCTATGAAGACCGCCTGTCGCGTGGCCTGGCCCAAGTGATCAATGTGCTCGACCCCGAGGCGATCGTGCTCGGCGGCGGACTGTCGAACCTGTCGCGGCTGTATGCCAATGTGCCGCGGCTATGGGGGAATTATGTGTTTTCCGACAACGTGCGCACCTGGCTGCTGCCGGCACGCTATGGCGATTCGAGCGGGGTGCGGGGGGCGGCCTGGCTTTGGAACGAGTAGACTGATTCGGTCGGGATTAGACGGGCAGCCACTTGGCGGCGTCGATGCCCCAGGTCTCGAACGACTCGTGGCCGACGATGCGGTCCTGGCAGGACGGCTTGGCCAAGTCGATCACCTCGGGCGGCAGGTAGTGCTGCTTCTTGGCGCTGTAGAAGGCCTTGACCACCGGCTGCAGCATCTTTTCCGGATGCTGTTCGATGACGATGCCGAGCCGGCCGCTTTCCAGCCGGACCAGCGAGCCGGTCGGATAGATGCCGACCGCCTTGATGTAGGCGCGTACCAGTTCCGGGTTGAAGTGGAACTTGCTCCATTCGAGCAGCTTGGCCATCGCGGCCGGCGCCGGCATGCCCTTGTGGTAGACACGCTCGGAGGTGATGGCGTCGTAGACGTCGACGATGGCGCCCATCTGGCCGTAGAGCGAGATCTGCTCGCCCTTGAGCTTGTTCGGATAGCCGGTGCCGTCGAAGCGCTCGTGGTGCTGGCCGGCAACGTCGAGCATGACCTTGGTGATGCCCGGCGTGTTCTGCAGGATGATGATGCTCTGCACCACGTGGGACTTCATCTTGTCGAACTCGGCATCGGTCAGCTTGGCCGGCTTGTTCAGAATCTCGTCCGGCACCTTGGCCTTGCCGACGTCGTGCAGCAGGGCGCCCATGGCGATTTCCTTGATGATCGGCCGCTCCAGCTTGAGGCCGCGGGAAAAGGCGATCATCAGGGTGCAGACCGAGACCGAATGCTGGAAGGTGTAGCTGTCGTGGTCCTTCAGTCGGCCCAAGGGCAGGATGGCATTGGGGTTGCGGAAGATCGAATCGATCATGCCCTCGACCAGCGGCTCGACCTTTTCCACCTCGATCTGCTTGCCCAGGCGCAGGTCCTTGAGCATGTTCTTGGTGATCTGGTTGGCCTCTTTGTGCAGGGCGCGGGCGCGGCCGATTTCCTGTTCCAGAGAAACGGGCATCGGCAGGGCCGGCTCGTTGGCGATCGCCTCCATGGTCTGGGCGATCTCCTGCTTCACCTCGTGCTCGGTCGGCGCATCGCCGACATCCAGGCCCTTCGCGGTGTCGATATAGACCTCGCGGATACCCAGCGTGCCCAGGGTGCGCAGCGTGGCATCGTCCTTGATGGGGAACTGGTTGGTCAGGAAAGGGTGGTCCATCCAGCCGCAGTTGAGATCGTGGATATACATGCCCGATTTCAACTGGGAGACGGCGACTTTCTTGATGTTGGACGAGGTGTCTGATTTACCCATGGCTGGCTTTGGCTCCTGGCTGAATTATTGTGATGCCAGACAAATCAAGCAATTAGTGTGGGTTACTTAAGTAGTGCGCAGCCCACGTCGATGCTCGGGGGTGCAATGGGGTACCGCTCCAGGCCTGGGTTTCGGAATTCCGGTCTGACCGGTCGAGGGCGATGTGAATGCTGGGCATTGCCAGAGCTATCGGTCGTTGGCTGCATTTCTGAAGGCCGATGGCTGCGACTAAGGGAAACTACGGAGATGGTCAGGTCGAAATCCCGTATTTATCTGGCGGGATTCGACGAGAACATCGAGGGGAAAAGGTGGCGGAGCGGACGGGACTCGAACCCGCGACCCCCGGCGTGACAGGCCGGTATTCTAACCGACTGAACTACCGCTCCGCGCGTGACTTGCAAAGCAAAGGGGCTGTTTTGGCAGCCCCTTGCGAACTGACTGGCGCGCCCGAAGAGATTCGAACTCCTGACCCCCTGGTTCGTAGCCAGGTACTCTATCCAGCTGAGCTACGGGCGCAACGAAGGCGCGAATTATATAGAAAACTGTCGGGTGTGCAAAGGGTATTTGCAGGATGAATGGATTTTCCCTGCGATGTGCCTTGCGCCATCCGGCCAAATAAAAACCTTCGCCAGGTTCCAGTTTTCGAGTGGGGATGGGATTGCTCGGGTTTGGCGTTGCTTTCGCCAAACCCTCGTCCCTCCGCTGCGCTCCGGGACCGCCCTACGGGCGTCCCTCGCAAGCGGTGCTTGCTCGGCGAACCGGTGGGTTCTTTTCACCCATCGGCTATGCCAAATAAAAATGGACCCGCCGGTTTTTTTACAGTGTGGGATGGTGGTGGTAGCGGTGGGATTGCTCGGGTTTGGCGTTGCTGCCGCCAAACCCTCGTCCCTCCGCTGCGCTCCGGGACCGCCCTACGGGCGTCCCTCGCAAGCGGTGCTTGCTCGGCGAACCGGTGGGTTCTTTTCACCCATCGGCTATGCCAAATAAAAATGGACCCGTACGGGTCCATTTTTATTTGGCGGAGACGGTGGGATTCGAACCCACGATGCAGGTTTTGCCCGCATACTCCCTTAGCAGGGGAGCACCTTCGGCCTCTCGGTCACGTCTCCAAAAACGAAGTTTCGGTGCAGGCTGACATCCGTATTTGGATGTTAAGCCGCGAAGCGGCGGCCGGAACCGAAACGTCCCGCATTCAAGCGGGACAAGGCCGCGCAAGGATACCCGCGCGGCCCCTAAAAAGCAATTAAGCAGCGGGCGCCTTGTCCAGTTCGAAGGCTTGGTGCAGGGCGCGGACGGCCAGCTCCATGTACTTGTCTTCGACCACGACGGAGATCTTGATTTCCGAGGTGGAGATCATCTGGATGTTGATGTTCTCGGCAGCCAGGGCCTTGAACATCTTGCTGGCGATGCCGGCATGGGTGCGCATGCCGACGCCGACGATGGAGACCTTGGCGATCTTGTCGTCGCCTGTCACCTGGCGGGCGCCGATCTCGGTCTTGACGCCGTTGAGCACGTCCATCGCCTTCTTGAACTCGTTGCGGTGCACGGTGAAGGAGAAGTCGGTGGTGCCGTCGTGGCCGACGTTCTGCACGATCATGTCGACGTCGATATTGGCATCGGCGATCGGGGCCAGGATCAGGCCGGCCACGCCCGGCTTGTCGGGCACGCCCAGGATGGTGAGTTTGGCTTCGTCGCGGTTGAAGGCGATGCCGGAGATGATGGGCTGTTCCATGGTGTCTTCCTCGAACGTGATCAGCGTGCCTTCGCCTTCCTCCTGGAAGCTGGAGAGCACGCGCAGTTTAACCTTGTACTTGCCGGCGAACTCCACAGAGCGGATCTGCAGCACCTTGGAGCCGAGGCTGGCCAGTTCCAGCATCTCCTCGAAGGTGATGGTCTCCAGCTTGCGCGCCTCGGGCACGATGCGCGGGTCGGTGGTGTAGACGCCGTCGACGTCGGTGTAGATCTGGCACTCGTCGGCCTTGAGCGCCGCGGCCAGGGCGACCCCCGTGGTGTCCGAGCCGCCGCGGCCGAGGGTGGTGATGTTGCCCTTCTCGTCGACGCCTTGGAAACCAGCGACGACCACGACATGGCCGCTGTCCAGATCGCGCCGCATGTTCTCTTCGTCGATGGCGAGGATGCGGGCCTTGGTGTGGGCATCGTCGGTCAGGATGCGCACTTGGCTGCCGGTATAGCTCTTGGCCTTGAGGCCCAGGTCTTTCAGGGCCATGGCCAGCAGGGCGATGGTGACCTGCTCGCCGGTGGAGACCAGTACGTCCAGCTCGCGCGGATCGGGTTCCTTCTGAATCTCCTTGGCCAGGCCGATCAGGCGGTTGGTCTCGCCGGACATGGCGGAGACCACCACGACCACCTGATGCCCCAGCATCTTGAACTTGGCGACCCGCTCGGCCACGTTGCGGATGCGCTCGATCGAGCCGACCGAGGTGCCGCCGTATTTTTGGACAATCAATGCCATGATGGTGGAAACAAGCGCTTGAAAAAGCGACAATTCTACCCGATCCGGGGTGCCGGCAGCCAGCGGCCGAAGATTGAAACTTTCGCCTGCTGCCGCTAGTCTTAGGGCTGTTTTCCTCACTGCACGGAGCCAACCCGCATGCAACCGCAATACGACCTGACCGGCTACAACGCCTCGACTACTCTCGACGTTTCCCGCAACAAGGTCCTGCGCAACACCTACATGATGCTGGGCCTGACCATGATTCCGACCCTGATCGGCGCCCTGGTCGGCCTGTCCATGGACTTCAGCTTCATGGCCGGCAGCCCGATCCTGTCTGCCGTGATCATGCTGGCCGTGATGATGGGCCTGTTCTTCGCCATCAACGCCACCCGCAACAGCGCCATGGGCGTGGTCCTGCTGCTGGCCCTCACCGGCTTCATGGGCCTGATGCTCGGCCCGGTCCTGCAGGTGGCCCTGAGCCTGAAGAACGGCGGCGAGATCATCGGCCTGGCCGCGGGCGGCACCGGCGCCATCTTCTTCACCCTGGCCGGCATCGCCACCGTGACCAAGAAGGACTTCAGCTTCATGGGCAAGTTCCTGCTGGTCGGCATCGTGTTGCTGATCGTCGCCAGCCTGGCCAATCTGTTCTTCCAGATCCCGGCCCTGGCCCTGACCCTGTCCGCCGTGGCGGTGCTGCTGTTCTCGGCCTTCATCCTGTACGACGTCTCCCGCATCGTGAACGGCGGCGAGACCAACTACGTCATGGCCACCCTGGCGATCTACCTCGACATCTACAACCTGTTCGTCAACCTGCTGCAGTTGTTGATGGCGCTGATGGGTGAGCGCGAGTAAAGCCTCGCGGCGATAAAAAAGGCGGCCTCGGCCGCTTTTTTGTTGGTTCGGCGGTAGGGCCGAATGGCGCAGCGTAATGCGTCCTACAACGCCGGGGATTGCCCT
The DNA here is from genome assembly GCF_003967275.1 of Sulfuritortus calidifontis. Lineage (NCBI taxonomy): Bacteria > Pseudomonadati > Pseudomonadota > Betaproteobacteria > Nitrosomonadales > Thiobacillaceae > Sulfuritortus > Sulfuritortus calidifontis. Next base: position 1,767,568 of record NZ_AP018721.1, on the reverse strand, counting down.
CTCTCCTAACTCTCCCCCGCTTGCGGGGGAGAGGGACGCGGTCGCTACGCGGCTGTGTTCTACCGCTCGAACAAGGCGATGGATTCGACGTGGGCGGTGTGCGGGAACATGTTGGCCACGCCGGCGGCCTTGAGCGCATAGCCCTTCTGGTGCACCAGCACTGCGGCGTCTCTAGCCAGGGTGGCCGGGCTGCAGGAGACGTAGACGATGCGGCGCGGCCCGCCCCGCTCCGGCAGCGACTTCACCAGTTCGATGGCGCCGTCGCGCGGCGGGTCGATCAAGAGCTTGTCGAATTCGCCCAGGGCGGCGTAGCTCTCCTCTGTCATCTGGAACAGGTCGGCGACGCGGAACTCGGTGTTGCCGCTCAGGCCGTTACGCTTGGCGTTCTCCATGGCGCGCTCGACCAGGCTTTGGCTGCCTTCGATGCCGAGCACGGTCGCACCGGAGCGGGCGATGGGCAGGGTGAAGTTGCCCAGACCGCAGAAGAAGTCGGCAATGCGCTCGCCCGGCTGGGAGTCGAGCATGCGCATGGCGCGGCGCACCAGCATGCGGTTGATGCCGTGGTTGACCTGGGTGAACTCGGTCGGCCGGAAGGGCATGATGAGATTAAATTCCGGCAGGCTGTAGCTGAGCTCCGGCGCATCCAGGGGGTGGAAGGGATAGGCGGTGTCGGGGCCTTTCGGCTGCAGCCAGAATTGCACCTCATGTTGATCGGCGAAGGCGCGCACCTTCACTTCGTCCTCGGCCGACAAGGGTTCCAGGATGCGCAGTACCAGCACGGTGACGTTCTCCCCCGCGGCCAGTTCGATCTGCGGCAGGCGGTCGCGGATGGACAGGTCGGCGACGAAGTCGCGGAACAGGGGCAGCAGGGCCGAGACCTTGGGCGGCAGCACCTCGCAGCTGGTCATGTCGGCGACATAGCTGCTACGCTTTTCGTGGAAGCCGACCAGGACGCCGCCCTTCTTGATCACGTTGCGCACCGACAGCCGGGCGCGGGTGCGGTAGCCCCAGGCCGGGCCGTGGATGGGTGAGAGCATGGTTTCCGGCGTGACCTTGCCGATGTGTTCGAAACAATCTTCCAGCACCCGCTGCTTGGCCGCGACCTGGGCCGATTCGTGCAGATGCTGGTGCGAGCAGCCGCCGCAGATGCCGAACCAGCGGCAGGCCGGCGTCACCCGGTTGGGGCTGGCCTTGATGATCTGGGTGACCTGGGCCTGCTCGTAGGTCGGTTTCTTGCGGTAGCTGGAGTGGATGACCAGCTCGCCGGGCAGGCCGCCCTCGACGAAGATGGCCTTGCCGTCGAGGTGCGCGACGCCGCGGCCTTCGTGGTCGAGGGATTCGATGTACAGCGGTGGGGTGGGTGGGGTGCTCATGCTGTTTTAGGTTTTGTCATTCCCGCGAAAGCAGGAATCCAGTTTTATTTTCTGGATTCCGGGTCAATGGAGCTTCGCTCCACGCCCGGAATGACGAATTGGTTTAGTCCTGCCAGGCCGCCAGGAATTCTCTCCAGTGCCCGGCACCGATGCCGGACAGCATGTCGCGCACCAGCTGCAGCTCGCGTTCATACTGCTCGTGGGTCAGCATGCCGCGCATCAATTGGAAACGCAGGTAGACCAGATAGGTGTTCACCACGTCGGTCTCGCAGTAGTCGCGGATCGCAGCGATCTGGCCGGCCTGGTAGGCCTCCCACACGCGGCTGCCGTCCATGCCCAGTTTGCCGGGAAAGCCGAACAGCTTGGCCAGCTCATCCAGGGGCGCGTTGGCCCGGGGCTGGTAGAGGGCCAGCAGGTCCATCAGGTCCAAGTGGCGGGTGTGGTAGCGGCTGATGTAGTTGTTCCACTTGAACTCCTTGTCGTCCTCGCCCATGTCCCAGTAACGCGGGGCGGTGACCTTGTGCCGCATGGCGCGGTAGTGCAGCACCGGCAGGTCGAAGCCGCCGCCGTTCCAGGACACGATCTGCGGCGTGTACTTCTCGAGGCCGTCGAAGAAGCGCTGGACGATCTCGGCCTCGGCGGCCTCGGGCTCGGACAGCGAAAAGACCTTGAAGCCGTCTTTCGAGCGCAGGGCGCAGGAGATGGTGACCACGCGGTGCAGATGCAGGGGCAGGAAGTCGGAGCCGGTCTTCTGCCGGCGGAACAGCAGGGCCATTTCGCCGACGTCGCGGTCCGTGGTGTCCGGGGTCACGTCGTAGAGGCGACGCAGCCCCTCGATGTCGGGGATGGTTTCGATGTCGAAGACGAGAACGGGCGTCATGGCTGACCCTGATGCGAAAAGGGTGTAATTTTACCTTATGGATACCCGCTGGCATGTGGCAAAAGACGACGCGGACTGGCTGCGCCAGGCCCTGGACCATATTCGGGCCGCCGAGGCCCGGGCCCTGGCGGGGCGCGGCGCCTTCCACATCGTGCTGGCGGGCGGCGGCACGCCGCGCAAGGTCTACGAGCAATTGGCCCGGGAGCCGCACGACTGGGCGCGCTGGCATGTCTGGTTCGGTGACGAGCGGTGTCTGCCGGCCAGTGTCCCGGAACGCAACAGCCGCATGGCCTTCGAGGCCTTGTTGTCCCGGGTGCCGATCCCGGCCGAACAGATCCATGTCATCCCGGCCGAACTGGGCGCGCGGGCGGCAGCCGAGCGCTATGGCCAGGCATTGGCCGGCATCGGCGCCTTCGATCTGGTGCTGCTCGGCCTGGGCGAGGACGGCCATACCGCCAGCCTGTTTCCGGGTCACGATTGGGGCGAGGCGCTGGATGCACCACCGGCCCTGGCCGTGCTCGATGCGCCCAAGCCGCCGCCCGAACGGGTGAGCCTGTCGGCGCGGCGGCTCAACTGCGCCTGCGTCGTCCTGTTCCTGGTCGCCGGGGCGGGCAAGCGCGAGGCGGTGGCTGCCTGGCAGGGCGGCGTCTTTATCCCGGCGGCGGCGATCCGCCCGGCCTGCGGGGTCGATGTCCTGCTCGATCCGGCTTCAGTCCCGGTCTAGCAGGGCGTCCAGTTCCGCTTCGCTGAAACCGGCGCGCAGCCGGGCCTCGGTGTTCACCGGCCGGCGCGGCCTGGGCGCCCGGTAGCGTCCGAGCAGATCCCGATAGGCGGCCTCCGGCGTCAGGCCACGCAAGCTGCATAAGTGGCGGAACCAACGGTCGCCCGCCGCGACGTGGCCGATTTCGTCACGCAGGATGATGTCGAGGATGGCGGCGCCCGCGGCATCGCCATAGCCGCGCAGCTTCTGCTGGATCTCGGGCGTGGCGTCCAGGCCGCGCGCCTCGAGCAGCCTTGGCACCAGGGCCATGCGCGCCAAGGGGGCGTCGGCGGTGGCGCGCGCCATCTGCATCAGGCCGTCGTGGGCGGGAAAATCGCCGTAGTCGTAGCCCAGCGTGCGCAGGTGATCGCGCAGCAGGCCGAAGTGCTCGGCCTCTTCCGCCGCCACCTGCAGCCAGTCGCGATAGAAGCCCTCGGGCAGGCCGGGGTAGCGGCAGACGGCGTCGAGCGCGAGGTTGATGGCGTTGAATTCGATATGGGCCAGGGCGTGGATCAGCGCGGCATGCCCCTCGCGGTCGCGCAGGGTGCGCTTGGCCAATTGATTGGGCGGCACCAGCAGCGGCCGCTCGGGCCGGCCGGCGAAATCGGGCGCGACCGGTTCGGCGCTATCGGCGGTTTGCAGTTGGCCCGCGTTCCACTCGGCCCAGAGCCGCTCGGCGCCTTTGAGTTTTGTTTCGACATCGCGCTCGGCCAGCACGGCGCGCGCCGCGGCATGGACGTCGCGCGCGGCCGACATCAGCGGTATTCGACCAGCTCGGCCAGGGGCAGGCGGCGCTTCTCGTGCGGTTTTTCCGCGCAATGGCCGACGGGCAGGATCAGGGCGACCTCGTATTGCGCCGGGTCGATGTCCAGGATCTGTTTCACCTGGTCCGGCAGGAAGCCGCCGATGGCACAGGAATCGAGGCCGACGGCGGTGGCCGCGAGCATCATGTTGGCGGCGGCGATGTGGCACTGGCTCACGCTCCAGGCTCGCACATCGGTGGCGGCATGGAAGCTGCGATAATTGTCCAGCGCCTGCGCCCGCTGCTCGGCCGGGTATTCCCGCTCCATGAGCTTGCGGACGTAGGACGAGTCAGGCTGCAGCTCGGCCAGCTTGGCCAGGATGACGATCACCGCCCCGGCGCTGCCGACCTGTTGCTGCTGGAAGCAGGCGGCCTGCAGGGCCTGCTTGAGCTCGGGCGATTGCACCACGAGGAACTTCCAGTGCTCGAGGCCGAAGGAAGAAGGCGACAGCCGGCCCGCTTCGAGGATGAACTCGAGATCGGCGCCGGCGACGGCGCGCCCCGGCTCGAAGGCGTGACAGGCGTAACGGCGGTGGAAAAGTTCGGAAAGTTGTTGCTTCATGATGGAACCGTGCATGCTGAATGCCCGGCATTCTAACTTAAGCGCTTGAAACACCTGACAAAGGTTGAGCTTGCAAGAGGGGTATGCGCAGCGATGAATGCCTTTGATCTGCAATTGTTCGCACCGGGCCAGCCGGCGGCCGGGGTGCGCGCTCGTGGCCGCTGCGTCGGCGGCCGGCTGCATCTGGAAGCCGAGGGTTTGAGCCTGGAGGTGCCGGCGCAGGCAATCCAGGCCAGGGCCGCCGGCTTCGATGGTCGCCAATGGCTGTTGGAGTGGGATGCGGTCGAAGGCCGCTGCTCCGCCATGCTGCATGGCGAGGCGGCCATCCAGGCCCTGCGCGAAAGCGCGCCGGCTTCGTTGGCAGGGCAATTGCAGGTCGCCCGCCGCGGCGAGCGCGATCTGCGCCGCCGCTTTCAATTGGCCCTGGCCGCGGCGGGCCTGGTGCTGGCCCTGCCATTCCTCGCCCTGCTCGCATTCTGGCTCAATGCCGAGCGCATTGCCGACTGGGCGGCCGACCGGGTCAGCCTGAATCAGGAGCAGTACCTGGGCGACATGGCCTTCGCCCAGATGCGGCCGCAGTTGAAGCTGATCGAGCAGGGCCCGGCCCTGGACATGGTGAGCGGGATCGGCCGGCGGCTGACCGCCGGCTCGCGCTATCGCTATCAGTGGTTCGTCGCGCAAGACAAGCAAGTCAACGCCTTCGCCATGCCCGGCGGCTATGTCGTGGTGTTCAGCGGTCTGATCGAACAGGCGAAAACCCCGGAGGAGATCGCCGGCGTGCTCGCGCACGAGGTGCAGCATGTCGAGCTGCGTCACAGCCTGAAGAACCTGCTGCACGGTCTGGGCTGGCGCGCCGTGCTGGCGCTGACACTGGGCGATTTCGCCGGCGCTGTCTGGGCGAACCTGGCTGAAGAATTGGGCCGCCTGAAGTTCGGCCGCGATCTCGAGCGCGAAGCCGATCTGAAAGGGCTTGCGGCCCTGCAGCGGGCCGGCATCGCACCCGAGGGCATGGCGGGTTTCTTCGAGCAGATGGCCAGACAAGACGGCGGCCGGATCGCGCTGCTGTCCAGCCACCCGGCCTCGGATGAGCGGCTGGCGGCTATTCGCGCGGCGATCGCCGCGCAGGGGGTGTACCCGAGCCGGCCCTTGAACTACGACCTGGCCGCGATCAAGGCCAGGCTGTGATCAGTCGTCGTCGGCGAGATCCTTGATCACGTCGACCACCACCCGGGTCCGGGTGTCGAGGATGCCGATGTCGGCACCGACCACGATGCGGGCATAGCCTTCGGGCAGGGCGGAGAGCCGCCGTTCCAGATCGCCGGGCAGCGCGCGATAGGCGATGCCCGGTGGCAGGCGGCCCCAACGCTCCATCTGCATGGCATGGCCGGGCGGAATCTTGCCCTTCTTGGCCAGGCCCGGCGGCAGGCGCTTGGCGCGGGCACTGTAGTAATCGTGGATGAGGTCGCGGTCGCGATCGCTGAAAATGACGCGAATGCTTTGATCCTTGCTTCTGACCCCGACATCGACTTCGCGCGGCTGCAAGGTCTCGCAGCCGGTCAGGGCCAGCATGGCGGCAAATAAAAGGCTGAGGGTCTTCATGGCGCATCCTCCATTCGGCTGATCGCGCCGGCATAGAACCAGCGGTGCAAAAGCCAGGCGCTAAAGTACACCAGATAGAAGGCGAAGATCACGTCGCTGAGGAAGTGGCCGCCCTGGGCCAGGCGCATCAAACCGAGCAGGCCGCCGGCAATGAGACCGACGGCGAGCCAGGCGCGGCGCTGGCGGGCCAGCAGAAAACCTGGCGCCAGCAGGAAGAAGCCGACCGAGGCATCGCCGCAGACGAAGGCGCAGTTGCGGGCGCACTGACGCGCAGGCACCCAGGCCGGGGTGAAGGCCTTGTCGCCGCCGAAGTTTTCCACCTGCACCGGACGGGCGCGGCCCCAGTTGTCTTTGAATACGGTGTTGACCAAGAGGCCCGGCCCGAGCGCGGCCACCAGCAGTAGATAGATCAGGCCCTTGCGCAGCGACCAGGCGGCCGAGACCAGCGAGGCGACGATGAGGGCGGCGAGCAGGCTGCCGACGATGATCTGCGACAGCAGCGGCACCGCCTTGTGGATGGGGTCGAGCCAGGGGTTGAGGAAGAAGCCTTCGCCGACGCGATAGAACAGGCCGCTCGCCCAGAGGTCGAGTTCCGGCGCCAAGAGGAATAGCAGGCCGAAGCCGACGAAGGAGTAGTAGAGCAGGGGGCGGTTCACCGGCCGTAACCCTTGAAGTCGCGCAGCCAATAGGCCGCCGCCTCGCGCTCGAAGTCGCGGTAGAGCGGGATGCGGATGGTGCCCAGGGGCTTCACCTCGGCGAACTCTCGGGCCAGCTGTTCGGCGTTGACGTGCTCGCCGATCAGGATGAACTCGCCTTGCGGCGCCCGCTTGAGGTCGTGCAGCAGGGCGTAATGGTCGCCGATGAGGCCGCTCGGGTTGTAGCTCAGGGCATCGAACGGGTGCGGCCGCACGTAATAGATCAGCTCGGCCAGCATCTTCCGGTCGTCGGAAACCAGGCGAGCTTTGGGGTGGGTCTCCAGCAGTTTTTGTACTTCGCCGCCCAAGGCGCGCCAGCCGGCCACGCGGGAATAGGGATCGGTCTTGCGCGAAAGCTCGATGCCGGCGAATTCGGCCAGGGCGTGGTAGTGATAGAGGCCGACCATGATCGCGACGTTGAAGGCAATCGCTGCTTGCAGCCAGCGCAGCCGGTTGCGTGCCAGCCACCAGGCGGCTACCAGCAGCACGCCGGCGACGTAGGCCATGGCGCCCCAGTTGGCGAAGGCGCGGGTGAGGAAGGCGAGCAGGATGAACACGGCCAGGGCCGGCACGCTGAAGGCGAACAAGAGCTGATAGCGGCGGTCGGTCACCAGGTTGAAGCCGTGGCGCAAGGCCAGATGGCCGAAGGCGGCGAACAGCAGCGGGCCCATGACGATGAACTGGCCGCCGAGAAACTCGGCCAGCTTCTCCGGCCGGAACCACTTCCGATCCAGCCGGGAGATTTCCGCGGTGTGCTCGACGCTGACGAACTGGTGCTGGGCATTCCAGATCAGGTTGGGCAGGAAGATCAGGAAGGCGAGGCCGATGGCGACATAGAGCCGCGGGTTGCGCAGTTGCCGGCGGGCCTCCGGGTTCATGATCAACAGGGCGAGGCCGCCCAGGCCGAAGAAGACCATGCTGTACTTCGACAGGCCGCCGAGCCCCAAGGCCACGGCCAGGCCCAGCCAGTCGCGCCAGTGGTTTGCATCCAGGGCGCGGGCAAGGAAATAGAGGGCGAGCGTCCAGAAGAAGAGCAGGGCGGCATCGGTGGTGATGAACCAGGATCCGAGCGAGACCATGGGCAGGGTGATGTAGGCCAGCGCCGCCCAGAAGCCGACGCGCGGCGCGAACAGCCGGCTGCCGAGCAGGAACAGGACGAAGGCGGTGGCCGGGTAGAGCAGGTAGGCGGCCAGGCGCACGCAGGGTTCGGCATCGCCGCACAGATTCGTGGTCAACCAGATCAGCCAGCCGACCATGGGCGGCTTGGAGTAATAGCCCCATTCCATCGACTGGGCCCAGCCGAAGTAATAGGCCTCGTCGCCGTAGAGTTCGAGTTGCAGCCAGTGCGCGGCGAGGACTCGATAGATGGTCAGCGCGGCGAGGATGAGCAGCAGTCTGAGGCCGTAATGGCGAAGGTCACGTTCCGTCATGCCTGGTTTCCATTCGGCAGCGGCCGGAAGAACAGGGCGAGGCCGGCGAAGGCGATGGCCTGTTCGAAGCGGCGCGCCTCGGGGTAGCCGCTGTCGTGGCCGATCAGCAGCCAGGCGGCGCCGGCGATCAGCAGGGCCTGCACCGCGGCATGCAGCCAGGGGTGGTGCAGGGCCTGCCAGCGGCTCGCCAGGGCGATGCCGGCCAGGCCGGCCAGCCAGCCGCCGGCGGCGCCCGCCAGCACGTCCAACGGCCAGTGCACGCCGACCGCGATGCGCGACAGGCCGACCAGGGTGGCCAGGGCGAGCAGCGGCAGCAGCCGGCCCCAGTTGGGCAGATAGACCGAGAGCAGGGCCATGACGGCGAAGGCGGTGGCGGTGTGGCCGGAGGGGAAGGAACCGGCGCTGTAGGCGGGGCCGATGACGTTGAACTCGCCGCTGCCGAACACGGTCGGTGGCCGCGGCAGGTTGAGGCCGAGCTTCAGGCTGTGGACGTAGACCAGGGCGAACAGCGTGGCGAGCGCGATGGCGGCCGCCAGGTCGGGCCGGCGGCGGACGAAGGGCAGCAGTAGGGCGAAGGCGACCAGGGTGTCGCCCACCGCGGTGAGGCTGGCCCACAAGCCGGGTGGCAGGGCGGCAGCGGCATGGTTGAGGGCGAGGAACAGCGTTTGGTTGGCATGGCTGATCAACAGCGCGGCCATCAGCAGCAGGGCGAACGCGGGCAGACCCCAGACCCGGCCGCGCTGAAAAGCGCTGGCGACGGGCTGCTCCGGCAGTTCCAGACGATTCACTTGAGCAGCCTCACCAGCGCGATGTCCTTGCGGATGTAGATCAACTCGTAGGGCGGCAGTTCCGCCAGGTGGCGGGTGTCGGTGAACACCGCTTCGCCCGGCAGCGGCGCGCGCCGCTCGACCACGCGGCCGGCATAGACGCTGAAGCTGGGGTTGTTGATGCCGCTCATGACCACCGGCACTTCCAGGTGGCGGGCGAGCAGGCCGGCCTGCTTGACCGGATCCTGCAGCAGATGGCCGACCGCCGGCAGCAGCACCAGGCCGAGGCCGTAGCTCGCGGCCAGACCGACCACCAGCAGGCGCAGCGCGAGCGCGGCGCGGGTCCAGACCATGAACAGCAGGGCCGCGCCGGCGGCCACGGCGAAATAGATGCGGTAATAGGTGCCGAAGTGGGTGCCGATGTCGGCCAGCAGCGACTGGTAATAGGGTTTGGCCTCGTCCTGGCGGGCGGCGAGCAGATCGGGCAGGAAGTAGAGGCCGACAAACAGGGCCAGCGCCGGCAGCAGCAGCCAGCGGCTGCGTGCCGTCTTCAATTCCAGCGCCAGCAGCACCAGCAACGGCGACAGGCCATAGAGCAGGTAGTGCGGCAGCTTGGTTGCCGCGGCCGAGATCAGGACGAAGACCAGAAGGAACAGGATCAGGGCATAGCGGCCAAAGTCGTCGCACCAGTGCTCGCGCCAGCGTTTGCCGATCAGCAGCAACAGGCCGGTGTAGGGCAGGGTCATGAGCAACAGCACCGGCAGGTAGTAGAACACGCTGCCGCGGTGGCCTTCCATGGCACCGGCGAAGCGGCCGACGTTGTGCTTGAGGAAGAAGGCCTCGATGAAGCCCGGGCCTTTGACCAGGGTGACGGCGATGTACCAGGGCAGGGCGATGGCGGCGAAGATCAGCCAGGCCCGCTTGTCGGCGATGAGGTCGAGAAAGCGGCGCCATTCGCCGCGGCTGGCCAGATAGAGCAGAGCGGTAAGCAGGGGCAGGGCGACGGCGACCGGGCCCTTGGTCAGAAAGCCCAGGGCCATGGCCGCCCAGGCCCAATACAGATGGCGGGCCTGGCCTTGCTTGAGCCAGAGGAACTGGGCGAACAGGGCACCGGCCAGGCAGGCGTTGAGCAGGGCATCGGCCGTGGCGGCGCGGGTGATGAAGCTGACACCGACGGTGGTGGCAGTCAGCATGGCGGCAGTAAGCGCAGTCTCCTGGTCGTACAGCCGGCGGGCAAAGCGGTAGGCCAGCACGGTCCAGGCCAGGCCGGCCAGGGCCGAGGGCAGGCGCAGGGCCAGTTCGTTGAAGCCGAAGGCTGCGGCCGAGAGCGCCTGCAGCCAGTAGCTCAGGATCGGCTTGTCGTAGCGGGGGACGCCGTTGAGATAGGTGGCGAGGAAGTCGCCGCGCACGAACATCTCCAGGGTGGCGGCGGTGAAGGCCCCCTCGTCGAGGTCGAACAAGGGCGATGCGGCCAGGCCGGAAAAGAAGCTGACGATAGCCGCCAGCAGCAGCGCCCAGCCGAGCCGCGAATCCACGGTCTTAGCGGACCCCGCTCTTGCGCGGGGCGTCGCGCAGGACGTACTGCTTCTGGCCGGCCGGCTCGTGATAGATGCGGGTGAGCATCTCGCCCAGGAGGCCCATGCCGATGAACTGGGCGCCCATCAGGGTGAACATCACGCCCAGAAGCAGCAGCGGCCGGTGGCCGATGTCGGCACCGGTGAACAGCTTGAGGCCGACCAGATAGGCCAGCGCGAGCAGGCCGGGCACCAGCATCACCGCGCCGACCGAGCCGAAGGCGTGCATGGGGCGGTGCAGGAAGCGGAGCAGGAACTTCACCCACAAGAGGTCGAGCAGGACGCGGATGGTGCGATCGATGCCGTACTTGGACACGCCGCGGGTGCGGGCGCGGTGATTGACCGGCAGTTCCATCACCCGGGCGCCGAACTGGGCGGCCAGGGCGGGGATGAAGCGGTGCAGTTCGCCGTAGATCTTCACGTTGGCCAGCGCCTCGCGCCGGTAGAGCTTGAGCGAGCAGCCATAGTCGTGCAGCGAAACCCCGGTGACCTTGGAGATCAGGGCATTGGCGATGCGCGAGGGAATCTTGCGCGACAGGGTGCGGTCCTGCCGGTCCTTGCGCCAGCCGGAGAGCACGTCGATCTCCGGGTGGGCCTCCAGTTCCTTCAGCAGGCGCGGGATGTCGGCCGGGTCGTTCTGCAGGTCGCCGTCCAGGGTGATCAGCACATTGCCGGCGGCCGCATCGAAGCCGGCCTGCATGGCGGTGGACTGGCCGTAGTTGCGGTTCAGATACAGCGGCTTCAGCCAGGGCCGGGCCTCGGCCAATTCCGCCAGCCGGCGGTCCGAGCCGTCGCGCGAGCCGTCATCGACGCAGATCAGTTCCCATTTCACATTGGCCGGCGTCATGGCCTTTTCCACCTGCTCGACCAGGTCGGGCAGGTTGTCGAATTCGTTGTAGACGGGGATGACGATGGAGACGTCGAGCGGGTTCTGGGCGGGTTCCATGGCGGGGAAGGGGTTTCGTAGAGGGCAGAACTATACCAGCCTGATCTCCTGACGGCGATTCGGGCGGGGTGTCCTGCCAGTCAGTTCCAGATCTGGCGCAGGTCGAGTTTGAGTTCGACGTCGCGCGCGACCATGTCGCGGATCTCGAAGCCGCTGGCGCTGGTGTCGTGCTCGGTCATGGCGGACAGGGGGATGCCGCGCGGATTGAGGATGGATTTGACCCGCGGGCTGGTGCCGTTGAGGCCGCGCTTGATGACGACGGCGGTTTCGCCATTGGCGAGCTTGACCAGGGCGCCGGGCGGATAGATGCCGATTTCCTTGATGAACAGCGCGGCCAGTTCGGCGTCGATCTCGGAGCCGCGCTTGAGAAAGACCTCGCGCAGGGCATCCTTCGCCAGCTGGTTCGGCCGGTAGCAGCGGGGCGTGACCATGGCGCTGTAGGTGTCGGCCAGGGCGATGATGCGGGCGGAAAGCGGGATGTCCTCGCCCCGCTTGCCGGCGGGGTAGCCGCTGCCGTCCTGCTTCTCGTGGTGGTTCAGCACGGTGGCGAACCAGACCTCGTCCTGCACGCCGAGTTCGCGCAAGCGCTCGACCGTAAGCACGGGATGATTGTGCATGGTCTTGAGCTGTTCCTCGCTCAGCGGCGACATCTGGCGCTGCATGGCCTCCTGCAGTTCGAGGATGGAGATGTTGGCGGTGAACGCTGCCGCCAGCATGGACAGGCGCTCCTGGTCGGGCATGGCCTTGCGCAGGCCGATCAATTCGGCAAGGATGGCGACGTCGATCGGATGCGCGGTGGTGTAGTGACGCTTCTGGCTCAGGTGGACCGAGCCCAGCGCGGCGTCGGCATCGGCCGCGCACAGGGTCTGGATGTCCCGCGCGAAATGCAGCACCATCTCGGCGAACTTCGGCTCGGGTTTGCCTTCGATCAGGCCCTGGAACAGCTTGTCCAGGCGCATCTCGATCATGGCGATCTGGCTCAAGGCCGAGGGTCTTTCCGTGGGCGGGATCGGGCTGCGGGTGAGGCCGGCCAGGCCGTCGCTGTATAGGCCGCGCTCGATCAGCAGCTCCAGCTGGCGCTCGTTGACCAGGATCATGCCTTTTTTCAGCAGCAGCTTGCCGCTCTCGTCGTAGCAGTTGTACGGCAGGGATCTGCCGATGGAGATGTCGCCTTTATTGACTCGTTTCATGGCTCAGGCCTTGTTGTCGTTGAGCAGGCGCCTGCGGGTTGATTTGTACTAAGGCTATTTTATTGAGAATTTTTGAGTACGGGCGGATTTTGCCCGTCCGGTGTGGTAATCGATTGATTGAATGAGGTTTTTCATGTCTCAGCAAGCCGTCATCGGCCTGGTTTCCATCAGCGACCGGGCCAGCCAGGGAGTCTATGAGGACAAGGGGCTGCCGGCCCTGAAGGAATGGCTGGGTGCGGCCCTGCACAACCCGGTCGTTTTCGTCGAGCGGCTGATCCCGGACGAGCAAGCGGTGATCGAGGACACCCTGAAAGAGCTGGCCGACGCCTGCGGCTGCTGCCTGGTGCTGACCACCGGCGGCACCGGCCCGGCCCCACGCGACGTCACGCCCGAGGCGACGCTCGCCGTGGCCGACAAGGTGCTGCCCGGCTTCGGCGAGCAGATGCGGGCGGTCTCGCTCAAGTACGTGCCCACCGCCATCCTTTCGCGCCAGGTCGGGGTCACCCGCGGCGCCTGCCTCGTCCTCAACCTGCCCGGCCAGCCCAAGGCGATCAAGGAGACGCTGGACGGCGTGTTCGCCGCCGTGCCCTATTGCGTGGACCTGATCGGCGGGCCCTATCTGGAAACGCGGGAAGAGGTGGTCAAGGCCTTCCGGCCCAAGTCGGCGATCAAGCCCCGTTAAGCCCCTCCCCCGGCGGGGGAGGGGAGTCAGCTGGCCAGATAATCGAGCACGATGCCGGCGAACACCGCGGCGCCGAACCAGTTGTTGTGCAGAAAGGCCTTGAAGCAGCGGGCCGGGTCGCGCGCGCGGATCAGCGTGTAGTGGTAGGCCGCGATGCCGGCCGCGACGATCAGCCCCAGGTAATAGAACTTGCCCATGTTGAGCTGCTGCCCGGCCAGGGCGAGCAGCAGCAGGCTTGCGCCGTAGCTCGCCATCACCGCCACCACGTCGAAACGGCCGAAGGTGATGGCCGAGGTCTTGATGCCGATCTTCAGGTCGTCCGCCCGGTCGACCATGGCGTATTCGGTGTCGTAGGCGATGCTCCAGAACATGTTGGCGACGAGCAGCAGCCAGGCTACCGGCGGCACGGCGCCAAGCTCGGCGGCGAAGGCCATGGGGATGCCGAAGCCGAAGGCGATGCCGAGATAGGCCTGGGGGATGGCGAAGAAGCGCTTGGTGAAGGGATAGGTCGCGGCGAGCAGGGCGGCCACCAGCGCGAGCTTGATCAGAAGCGCATTCTGCAAAGGCAGGATCAAAAGAAAGGCCAGCAGGGCGAGCACGGCCGCCAGGAGGAGGGCCTCTTTCGGAGGCAGTTTGCCGGCGGCCAGCGGCCGCTCCCGGGTGCGTGCGACATGGCGGTCGAAATCGCGGTCGGCGTAATCGTTGATGACGCAGCCGGCGCTGCGCATGAGCACGATGCCGAGGAGGAAGACCCAGAGGATGACCAGGCTGGGCCGGCCGCCGCTGGCGAACCACAGGCCCCAGAGCGTGGGCCAGGCCAAAAGCAGGATGCCGATCGGCTTGTCCAGGCGCATCAGTTTTTCATACAGGGTCAGGCGTTCGGCAAGGCTCAGGGCAGGCATAGCACCTCCGGCAGGAAGACTTCGGTGACCAGTATAGGCGAGCCCGCCTTCTCGAAGCGCGAGCGGCGGGCCCAGAGAAAGCGCGGCGCCCCGGCCAGGTGGACGGCGGCCGCGCGGTAGAGCGGGTGGCGAGCATCCAGCCGGCAAAATTCCAATGGGTGGCGCACCACCAGCGGGTCGGCGAACAGGGCCGCGCCCAGGGGCTTGTTGCCCAGGCCGGACAAGCCCACCCAGGGCCCGCGCAGGCCGGCCAAGGCGACGACGCTGTGGGCGAACACCACGGGCCTGCCGGCGCAGAGCAGCAGCACCTCGCGCACCATTGCCAGCCGGTGGTGGGCGAGGCCCAGTGCAGCGCATTCGTCCGTATGCGGCCGGGCGATGCCCTGCCTGAGCCGCTCGACGGCAAAGCGCGGGCAGCGTGCCTGCAGGCGGCGGGTGAGCGAGCCGTGGTCGGTCAGCCAGGCGCGGTAGGGACCGGCCTGCCAGAGAGGAGAGTGCCAGGTGGAGGGTGTGTTCATCTGCTTGCCCGTCGAGGGCGGCATTATGCCAGCAGGAAGGCCGCGCCCTGCGGTAGCCAGCGCTCCAGGTGGCGCTTGACCGCGACCGGATCGTGCTTGAGCAGCTCGTCGGCGGCATCGCGCGCGGCTTCCAGGAGTGCGACATCGTTCTCCAGATCGGCGAAGCGCAAAAGCGGCAGGCCGGACTGACGGGCGCCGAGAAACTCGCCCGGCCCGCGCAGCTTCAGGTCCTCGCGGGCGATGGCGAAGCCGTCCTGGCTGTCGCGGATGATCTTCAAGCGCTGCCTGGCCAGGTCCGACAGCGGTTCGGCATACAAAAGCAGGCAGGTGGATTCGCGGCTGCCGCGGCCGACCCGGCCGCGCAGCTGATGCAGTTGCGCCAGGCCCATGCGCTCGGCGTGGTCGATCACCATGAGCGAGGCGTTGGGCACGTCGACGCCGACCTCGATCACCGTGGTGGCGACCAGCAGCTGGATCGCGCCGGCCTTGAACGCGGCCATCACCGCGGCCTTTTCCTCGGCCTTCATCCGGCCGTGGACCAGGCCGACCTTGAGCTCGGGTAGGGCGGCCTGCATCTCTTCGAAGGTGTCGAGCGCGGCCTTCAATTCCAGCTTCTGCGATTCCTCGATGAGGGGGCAGACCCAGTAGGCCTGGGCGCCGTCGGCGCAGTAATGGCGCAGGCGCTCGATCACCTCGGCGCGCCGGGCCATGGCGATCAGTTTGGTGGTCACCGGGGTGCGGCCGGGCGGCAGTTCGTCGATCACCGAGACATCGAGGTCGGCCAGGTAGCTCATGGCCAGGCTGCGCGGGATGGGGGTGGCCGACAGCATCAAGAGGTGCGGCTGCACGGTTTTATGCTGGCCCTTATGGCGCAGGGCCAGGCGCTGGGCGACGCCGAAGCGGTGCTGCTCGTCGACCACGGCCAGCGCCAGCCCATGGAACTCGACGCCTTCCTGGAACAGGGCGTGGGTGCCGACCACCACCTGGGCGGAACCGTCGGCGATCTGGTCCAGGGCTTCGCGCTTGGCGCGGCCCTTGAGCGCGGCGGCGAGCCAGACCACCTTGAGCCTGAGCGGTTCCAGCCAGTCGCGGAACTTGAGGTAGTGCTGCTCGGCCAGGATCTCGGTCGGCGCCATCACCGCCGCCTGCTGGCCGCTGCCGACCGCGGCCAGGCAGGCCACGGCGGCGACCAGGGTCTTGCCGCTGCCGACGTCGCCTTGCAGCAGCCGGTTCATCGGGTGGCGGCCGGCGAGGTCGTGCAGGATCTCCTGCATCGCCCGCCGTTGGGCGCCGGTCGGGGCGAAGGGCAGGCGGGCGAGATAGCGCTCGATCAGCTGTCGTTCATCCTTCAGCGGCAGGGCCGCCAGGCGGTGCCGGGCCAGGGCATAGCGCTTGAGCGCGAGCTGTTGGGCGAGCAGTTCGTCGAACTTCAGCCGCTGCCAGGCCGGGTCGGTCTTGGCATCGAGCGCGAAGAGATCGGCCTCGGGCGGCGGTGTGTGCAGGCGGCGCAGGGCGGGCTCGAACTCCGACAGCTTCAGCCTGGTGAGCAGGGTGGCCGGCAGCAGCTCGGACAGGTCGGCCTCGCGCAAGGCCGCTGCGATCGCCTTGCGGATTGCCGTCTGCGACAGGCCGGCGACGCTGGGATAGACCGGGGTCAGACAGTCGGCGAGTGGCGTGCCCGGCTGCACCAGGCGATAGCGCGGATGCACCATCTCCAGGCCGTGAAAGCCCTGGCGCGGCTCGCCGAACAGGCGGATGCGGTTGCCCGGTTTCAGCTGGGCCAGCTGGTTGGGGTAGAAGTGGAGCAGGCGGAAGAACAGGGTGGGCGCCAGGGCGTCGTCTTCGTCGGCGCGCTCGCGCACCTCGACCACCAGTTGCCGGCGCGGCCGGTATTGCACGTCCGCCTGGGCGACCACGCCCTCGACCAGGGCGGGCAGGCCCGGGCGCAGATCGCGGATCGGGGTGAGGCGGGTCTCGTCCTCGTAGCGCAGCGGCAGGTGCAGGATCAGCTCGGCCGCCCTGGCGTAGCCGAGCTTCTCGTGCACCTCGGCTGCTTTGGCCGGCATCGGCGCGGCTTACAACACCATGACGGCGTCGGCCTCGACCAGGGCGCCGCGCGGCAATTCCTTGACGCCGACCGCGGCGCGGGCCGGGTAGGGCTCGCTGAAGTACTGGGCCATGATCTCGTTGACCCTGGCGAAATGGGAGAGGTCGGTGAGGAAGACGTTGAGCTTGACCACGTCGGCCAGGCTGCCGCCGGCCGCCTCGGCCACGGCCTTGAGATTCTGGAACACGCGATGGATCTGCGCCTCGATGCCGTCGACCATCTGCATGGTGGCCGGGTCGAGGCCGATCTGGCCGGACAGGTAGACGGTATTGCCGGCCTGCACCGCCTGGGAATAGGTGCCGATGGCGGCAGGGGCCTGGTCGGTCTTGACGATGGTCTTGCTCATGGGCGTTCCTTCCGATGTTTCTCTGGGGGCGTTCGGATCGCCCGCTATTGTAAGGGCTCGGGGCGGCAACGGCGCGTCCAGCCGCTCACTTCATCAGTTTGGACAGGGTGTGCTTGGTGATTTCCTCGGCCAGCAGCGACTCGATCTCGGCCGCCGGCAGGGGGCGGTGGTAGAGGTAGCCCTGGCCTTCCTGGCAGCCCATGCGCGCCAGGAGATCGGCGACTTCCGGGGTTTCGATGCCTTCGGCCAGCAGGGTGATGCCGAGGTTCTGGGCCATGGCGATGATGGCGGCGACGATGCTGGCGTTTGGGCCGCCCTCGGTCAGGTTGTGGATGAAGGTGCGGTC
This sequence comes from Sulfuritortus calidifontis, assembly GCF_003967275.1. Taxonomy (NCBI): domain Bacteria; kingdom Pseudomonadati; phylum Pseudomonadota; class Betaproteobacteria; order Nitrosomonadales; family Thiobacillaceae; genus Sulfuritortus; species Sulfuritortus calidifontis. The sequence goes on along the minus strand of NZ_AP018721.1, from coordinate 1,750,089 downwards.
GATCTTGAGCTTGTGGATGTCGAGCTGGCTGAGGTAGCGCAGGCTGGAGTAGCCGGTGCCAAAGTCGTCGAGCGCGATCTGGATGCCGGACAGGCTGAGTTGGCACAGATCGATCTTGATCTGCTCGTCCGAGCCGAGCAGCACGCCTTCGGTGATTTCCAGTTCCAGGTATTCGGGGTTCATGCCTGTTTCGGCAATGACCTCATGCACCAGGGCCACGATCTCGCTTTGCTGGAACTGGACCGGCGAGAGATTGACCGCCATGCGCAGCGGCAGGTCATAGTGCAACTCCCACTGCCGCTGCTGGCGGCAGGCGGTGCGCAGGGCCCACTCGCCGATGGCCTCGATCAGGCCGGTGTCCTCGGCCACCGGGATGAACTTGTCCGGCGCGATCGGCCCCAGCTCCGGGTGCTGCCAGCGCAGCAGGGCCTCGACCCCGACCAGGCGGCCGGTGGCCAGCTCGACCTGGGGCTGGTAGACCAGATACAGCTGGTTTTGCCCGATGGCGCGGCGCAGGTCGTTCTCCAGGCGCAGGCGCTCGTTGGCCCGCTCGTTCATGTCCTGGGTGAAGAAGGCGATGTTGTCGCGACCGTGGGCCTTGGCGTGGAACATCGCAGTGTCGGCGTTGCGGATCAAGGTGATGAGATCGGTGCCGTGGTCGGGGTAAATGGCGATGCCGATGCTGGAGGTGATGCTCAGGTGGTGGCCGGCGATGTCGAACGGTTCACCCAGGGCCTGGCTGATCCGGTAGCCGAGGGCCATGACCTGCTCCTCGGTGGACAGGTCGCGGATGAGCACGACGAACTCGTCGCCGCCCCAGCGGGCGAGGAAGCCGGCCTTGCCGACCACGCCATCGAAGCGCCGGGCCGCTTCCTTGAGCAGCAGGTCGCCCAGGTGGTGGCCGAGCGAGTCATTGATGTTCTTGAACCGGTCGAGGTCGACGAACAGCACCGCCGCCTTGCGGTTGCCGGCCTGGGCCTGGGCGATGGCCTGCTCGACCTCTTCCAGGAAGAACACCCGGTTGGGCAGGTCGGTCAGCACGTCGTGCTTGGCCAGGTGGAGGATGCGCTCCTCGGTGGTCTTGCGCTCGCTGATGTCGGTGAAGATGCCGATGTAGTTGCTGATCCGGCCGGCCGCATCCCTGACCGATGTGATGATCAGCCACTCCGGGTAGACGCTGCCGTCCTTGCGCCGGTTGTAGATCTCGCCCTGCCAGCGCCCGGTCTTGTGGATGGCGCTCCACATCGCCTGATAGAAAGCGGCATTGTGCTTGCCCGAGGCGAGGAGGCTCGGGGTCTGGCCGATCACCTCTTCCGGGCTGTAGCCGGTGATGCTGCTGAAAGCCTGGTTGACCGAGAGGATGCGCAGATCGGCATCGGCGATCAGGATGCCCTCGGTGCTGGAGGCGAACACCTGGGCGGCCAGCTGCAGGTCCTGGTTGTTCTCGATCAACTGATGCTTCTGCGTCTCCATGTTGTCGACCAGTTGCGCCAGCGATTGCGAGAGCACGGCGATCTCGTCGTCGCCCGGATAGACCGGGATGTGTTCCTCTTCATGGCCGGAGCGGATGCGGTCGGCCACCGAGGCGATGCTGCGCATGGGCCTGGTGAGGTGGCCTGCCACGATCCAGAGCACGGGCAGGAACAAACCGCCGATGAACATGCCGACCATGAAGGTGGCCAGGCCCAGGCCGGTGGCGGTGTCGAATGCCCGGTCGGCCTCCTGGCGGACCAGCACCTTCCAGCCCAGCCCCTTGTAATTGGCATAACCGTGGCTGGCGGCATAGCCGGTGAGGTAGTCCACACCGTCGGGCCAGGTCTCGACGACGAAGCCCTGGCGGCTGGCGGCGGCGGCCTCGGTGCTGGGCAGGGAAAAGTCCCGCGCCAGACGATGCAGCTTGGGCGTGCCCATGAGCAACTGGTTCTCCCGGCCGAGGACCAGGATGTCCGCCTTGAAGTCCTGGCCCAGCGGTTCCAGGATCTCGTTGCGCACCTGGAACGACCAGTCCCAGGACAGGTGGCCGCAGATGACGCCGAGCAGACGCCCATGTTCATCCAGGATGGGGGCCGAGATGTCGAGCAGGCGCAGCGGCAGGTAATCGTAGAGGGGGCGGGGCAGCAGTTTGGCCAAGAGGAAGGCATCGTGTACATCGCCCACCGCCGGCCCCTTGGCGCCGTTCACGAACCAGGAACGCTGGGCGACGCTCTTGCCTTCGAGCAGGCCGCCGGTGCCGACCAGGATGTCGCCCTTGGCATCGGCGATGCCGATCCAGGCGTAGTTCTGATAGGAGGCCTGCAGCTGTTCCAGCTGCTTGCGCTTTTGCGCCAGCGGCGTGCGCGGGTCGCGGATGACGTCCATCGAGGCGATGATCGCGATCTCGCGTTGGCGCTCGAAGATGCCCCGGTCCAGGGTCTCCATCATCTGGTGCGCCACCTCGGCCATCAGGGTGCCTTTGTCTTTCCTGACCTGACTCGCGGCGATGGTCGATACCAGCCAGCTCAGGAGCAGGATGGTGACCAGCGAGATCAGGCCGACCACGATGACCAGTCGGGCGCGGAAGCTGGCGGAGGGGTTGATCAACCCGGGCAGGTGAAAGGGCATTCAGGAGAAAAGGGTCTTAAATACCAAGGTGCCGATGATAACCGATCCGCCACGCCCTGGCGGGGCGGTAAACCGCCGCCAACGGGGGGCTTGAGTGAACGCTAGGCGTGGCGTGCCTCCCTGCCTTTGATCCGGTAGATCCGTACCACCTCGGGCAGGCCGCGCAGGCTGCGCATGAGGCGGGACAGGTGGACCCGGTTCTGCACCTGCACGGTGAAATACAGGGAGGTGTAGGCGCCGCCGTCCTGCTCGCCCATCTCGACGTTGTCGATGTCCGAGCCCTCGTTGGCGATGGTGGCGGCCACGGTGGCGAGCACGCCGCGCTTGTTGGCGACGATGAGCTTGATGCCGACCTCGAAGGTCTTGTCGATGTCGGACGCCCATTCGACGTTGACCCACTTGTCCGGGTCTTCCCGGTAGTGGCGGACCTGCTGGCAGTCGTGGGTGTGGATGATCAGGCCCTGGTCCTTCTTGATCTGGCCGATGATCGGGTCGCCGGGGATGGGCCGGCAGCACTTGCCCAGGCGCACGGCCACGCCCTCGGCGCCATGGATCAGCATCGGCGCGGCCAGGCGACGTTCGCCGGCCTCCTCGGTGTCGCGGGCCAGCAACTGCAGCGCGACCACCACGCCGAGCATCTTGCCCAGGCCGATCTCGGCCAGGATGTCGCTGCGGTTGCGGCCGGATTCCTTGGTCAGCCGTTCCCACTGGGCCTCGGTGATCTCGGCCGGTTCGACGCCCAGGCCGCGCAGGGCCTGGTTCAAGAGCTGCAAGCCGAGACCCTCGGATTCGTACTGGTGGGTCTTCTTCAGGGCACTGCGGATATGGGCGCGGGCCTTGCCGGTGACCGCGAAATGGATCCAGCTCGGGTTGGGCCGGGCGCTGTCGGAGGTGACGATTTCGACCCGGTCGCCGTTGCGCAACGGGGTCGACAGCGGCATGAATTCGCCATTGATGCGGGCCGCGATGCAGCGGTTGCCGATGTCGGTGTGCACGTTGTAGGCGAAATCGACCACGGTGGCGCCGCGCGGCAGGGCCATGATCTTGCCCTTGGGTGTGAAGACGTAGACCTCGTCGGGGAACAGGTCGACCTTGATGTGTTCGAGGAATTCCACCGAGTCGCGGCTGTCGGCCTGGATATCGAGCAGGCTTTGCAGCCACTGGTGGGTGTGCCGCTGCATCTCGGACAAGGCGCTGTCGTCGGCCTTGTACAGCCAGTGCGAAGCGACCCCGGCCTCGGCCACGCGGTGCATGTCCTGGGTGCGGATCTGCACCTCGATCGGGGCGCCGAAGGGGCCGAACAGGGTGGTGTGCAGCGACTGGTAGCCGTTGGCCTTGGGGATGGCGATGTAGTCCTTGAACTTGCCAGGGATCGGCTTGTACAGGCTATGCAGCGCCCCCAGGGCGAGGTAGCAGTCCGACGGCTGCTCGACGATGACGCGAAAGCCGTAGATGTCGTAGACCTCGGAGAAGGTCAGGTTCTTCTCCTGCATCTTGCGGTAGATGCTGTACAGGTGCTTCTCCCGGCCGTAGACCTCGGCCTGGAGGCCGACCTCCTTCAGCTTGGCCTTGATGTTGCCCGCGATCTTGTTCAGGGTCTCGTCGCGGTTGCCGCGCGCCGCCTGCACCGCCTTTTCCAGCACCCGGTGCCGGGTCGGGTGCAGGTGCATGAACGCCAGGTCTTCCAGTTCCCGATACAGGTTGTTCAGGCCCAGGCGGTTGGCGATGGGGGCGTAGATGTCCAGGGTTTCCTGGGCGATGCGGCTGCGCTGCTCCGGCCGCATCGCCTCCAGGGTGCGCATGTTGTGCAGGCGGTCGGCCAGCTTGATCAGGATCACCCGCACGTCCTGGGCCATGGCCAGCAGCATCTTACGGAAGTTCTCGGCCTGGGCGTGGGCCTTGCTCTCGAACTGGATCTTGTCCAGCTTGGTCACGCCCTCGACCAGGTTGGCCACTGGCTGGCCAAAGCGGTCGGCAATCTCGGCAGGGGCGATGCCGGTGTCCTCCACCACGTCGTGGAGCAGGGCGGCCATCAGGGTCTGGGCATCCATGTGCCAGCCGGCGAGGATCTCGCCGACGGCCAGGGGATGGGTGATGTAGGGCTTGCCGTCCTTGCGCAGCTGGCCTGCGTGGGCCTTCTCGGAGAAGGCGTAGGCGGCAGCTACCGCTTCGGCGTCGGCCGGTTTTAGATAGGAGGCGACAGCTTCAAGAAAGCCTGCGGGCATAAGGGCCGGGCAGCGTGCGCCACCCGAACGATCAGGAAGAGGCCTTCTGCAGCACTTCAATGCCGGTCAGACCGGCGGCGATCTCGCGCAGGGCGATGACGCCCGGCTTGTCGCGGTTGGCCTCGACCTTGGGCGTGGCGCCGATGGAGATCTGGCGGGCGCGGGTGGCGGCGGCCAGGGTCATCTCGAAACGGTTGCCGATGCGCTCGATGCAGTCATCTACGGTAACGCGGGCCATGGTGCTTGCTCCTGAAAACGCTCTGAATAGGCCCAATTCTAACGGGCAATGCCGAAAGAGGCGAGCAGGGCGGCCTGGCGCTGGCCCTGCTTGGCCGTGTTCAGACGCAGGCTGCGGACGATGGCGAGCAGGTCCTGGAGGGCGACCTCGAACCGGTCGTTGACCACGATGTAATCGAATTCCAGGGCATGGGAGATGTCTTCCCGGGCGGCGGCCACCCGGCGGGCGATGACCTCCTCGCTGTCCTGGTTGCGGCCGGCCAGGCGCTTCTGCAGCTCCTCGATCGAGGGCGGCAGGATGAAGATGCTCACCGTCTCCGGAAACAGCTTGCGCACCTGGGCGGCGCCCTGCCAGTCGATCTCCAAAATGATGTCGCGCCCGGCCTGCATCTCGTTCTGGAGCCAGACCTGCGAGGTGCCGTACCAGTTGCCGTAGACCTCGGCGCTCTCCAGGAACTCGTTGCGTTCGAGCATGGCCTGGAACTGCGCGCGGCTGACGAAGTGGTATTCGCGGCCGTTTACCTCGCCCGGCCGGGGCGCCCGGGTGGTGTAGGAGATCGACAGCTTCAGCTGCGGGTCGGCCTCGAGCATGGCCTTGACCAGGCTGGACTTGCCGGCGCCCGAGGGCGCGGAAATGATGAACAGGTTGCCTTGCATGGGTGAGTGAGGAGTGAGGCGTTAGGAGTGAGGAGTAGAAAGCAAAGGCGGCAAGAATGCAATCACGCCCACTCCCCACTCCCCGTTTTGTTGGATCTGCTCACAAAGTAGGCCGGATAAGGCCCGCCAATGAGGCATCCTTCTTACTCTGATTGATGCTTGGGTGCACTCTTGGGTGCACAAGTTTCGAGGGTGTCGGTGTCATGGGTGAAAGAATACCACCGCACCAGCCACCCCCGCACCGCTCAGTCACGGCCCTTGCTTTGTGCAAGGCCCGCGCCATCGCAGCGCCGTGCCAGACTGATCCACGCCAGAGGCTACGCCACTGGCTCTATCGCCCCCGCTACCGCCGCCCCTTCTGCCCCGCCCCCGCTTCGCCACTGCGCCGGCCAGCGATAACCCCGCTCGCCTGCTTGCGGCTTGCAGGGGCTACCGTAGCGGGTGCTGATGCGCCGTCGCGCCAGCGCCGACTTTTGCCCGGCGGCTTGCCGGGCTATACTTGCCGCACCCCTGACTGCCGTAGCGCAACACGCTGCGGCCAGTATCCCCGGCGCGTGATTGCCACCTCAGCACGGGAGATTCAGGGGCCACTTATGGGGTGCTGGCCGGTGGTCTGCAAAGACGTTCGTCTAATAAACGAAAGGTGGCCGGGTGAGATTCCCGCCCTGACCAGCACCCCCCCCCTCTCGGCATCAAGGCGAGTCATCCTTGATCGCAAAACCCGGCAATGTCTGTCCTCGTGCCGGGGGCCGTTCCCTCACCGATCCGGCAACAAGTCAGCAGGGAACAGTCCGCGCCGCGTGAATTCCTGCCGCAGCTTGCGCAGGGCTTGCGCCTCGATGCGCCGCACTTCATGGATTGAAACTGCCCGGCCTTCCGTTGCAGAAAGCCAGGCGGCCACTTCTTCCACCGTTGCCTCGATCAGTTCCCCGGACTTCGGGCGGGTGTCCATTTTTCACACGGCCAGCAGTTGCGCGAAGGCCGATTGCATCGCGGCCTGCATGTCACTGTCCGCTGTCATGCTGTCGCGCATGGGCTTGTAGGGTTTCGCGTCCGCAATCCGTCGCACGTCCGCCGGATCAATGCCGTTGTCCGCGCAGATCGCCAGCAGTGCCGCGTCCAGGGCCAGCAAGTAACTTTCCGCCTGTTCGTGCGCCTCGATCATGGCGTCCGCCTGTTCGTCATTGCCACGGCGCAGCGCGGCCAATGCGCCGCCCAGCGTTTCCGCCTTGCGCGTGCGCAGTCGCCAATGCTCAATGGCCCAATACGCAGCAAACCGCGTGAAGCCATCCAGCCGCGCCTGATAGGCCACGTCCGGGCAGCGGTAATCCTTCAATGGCACGGCGTCCGCCACGCGCTTGAATTCCAGATCGTTCGCGCCCGTCATGTAGTGGAAGGCCAGCGCCGCCAGTTGGTCGGCAGTCAGGCCACGGTAAGCCCTTGTCAGTCGGTCATGGTGTTGCATGGTGTCAGTCCTTTCGTGGGTTGATGGTGCGTTCCAGCAGTTCCAGCCGGTCGGCCAGCACTGCCGTTTCGTAGGCTTTGCGGATCATGTCCAGGACGTAGGCAAGGCGCGTCCCGTCCTGACTCGCCAGCCGGCCCGCCCGCATGTCTCGATAGACGCTTCCAAGTTCGCGCCGGATGGCGTGCGCGTCCCGTAGGTCGATCTTCGGCAGGGGGGCAAGGGTCACCACGGTGCCGCTTGCGGCTTCGCATTCGGGCGCTTCTTTTCCGCCGTGGGCGTGTTTTCCGTCAGTCATTGCGGTTCATCCTGTTTTTCGCGGGGACAAGTGGGGACAACGGGGACAGCCTTGCAGCACAAGGCTTTCCGGTGTCCCCACTTGATGAAATGCAGTGGGGACAAGTGGGGACAAACTGAATCCGCATATCTTGCGCGTTCGCTGTTCCGCCACTTGTCCCCACTTGTCCCCGCAGTGTCCCCGGTAGCGGGGACGCCTGAAACCCGCATGAATACAGGCTGTCCCCGTTGTCCCCGCTTGTCCCCGCGTTTTTTCACATGATCCGCTTTCACTCGTCGCCCTCCCACATGCGCCCGGTAAAAACGTAGCAGCGGGTTGTCCCGATTCCGGGGATGCGCGGCTTCTGCGTTGTTCTGCCACCTTCGCCCGGTTCGATCCATCCGGCCTCGATCAGCGCCCGCGTTGCCGCCTTCGCGTCAAACCCTGCGCATACCTCGCGCCGGAACACTTCGGGCAGCACCAGGAATTCCCGCCCGCCGTCGGCAGTTGGGCGAACAAAGCCGGCCCGGTTGGCGATAGGCCGGTCATTGGGGAAGGCGTCATCCAGCAGCGCGAACCGGCTTGCCCCGTGCGCCTCGAAGAAGGCCCGCACTTGCCCCAGCATGGCGCGTTCCTCACGGTTGCCGATGCCGCCGAAGCCATCCAGCCAGGCGGCAAAGCACTTCCGCGCAGCCATGGTCGCCTCACCTTCGGCCCAGCCGGTCAGGCCATAGCCCGGCCCCACCAGATCGCCCCCGCTGGCAAGCTCGCCCCCGCTGGCAAGCTCGCCCGCCATTGCCACCAGGCCGAAGCGCCGCGCTACCCGTAGCACCTGCCCGGCGGCATCCTTCGGCGCAACGTCCGCCACGAACTGCTTGATGCCTGCCGCGATGAAGTCGGCCAGCTTGGCGCGGTCGGCCACGATGCAGCGCAGCCAGGCCAGCCCTACCGCGCCGTGGTATCGGGTCGCGGCATCCTTCAAGGCCAGCGCCAGCGCCGCCGGGGTCGGCTGATCGTGCAGCGCCTCGAATGCGCCCATGCCCGCGCCCGCATCCGCGTCCAGGTCAGCCAAGCGGATTTCCTGCCCGGCATTCACCTTGCGCCCGGCCCGCGCCATCAAGGCCGTCAGCGATTCCTCGCCCGCCGACAGGAACAGCAGCCGCCAGCGGGCAGACTGCCGCGCCGTGCCGGTGCGCGATGCCCGCGCCTTGCCTTGCCCGTTCGCCAGCAGGTAGGCGGCTTCGCCGGCTTCCTTGGGGTCTATCTGGCTCAACTCGTCCAGGATCAGCAGGCCGTCGTTATGCAGCGCGGCCAGCCCTTCCAGCCCGTTTGCCGTCGCCCGCCACAAGCGGGGATAGGCCGATGGATCGCCCCACACCGAAGCCGCCACCTTGAGGGCGGTAGTCTTGCCCGACGATGAAGCGCCGCGAAAGTGAAAGCCCCCGGAATCCTCGCCCACCACATCGGCCAATGCGCCCGCGAAGGCCACGGACAGGGCGAACACCAGCCGGGAATTACCGGCGGCCAGTCGGCCCACGGAATCGCGCCATTCCTCAACGCTGCCCGCCACCGAGTAGGCCGGTTCGATGGCATGGGCATTTTGGAACACCACGATTTCCCCGTCCTGCCCGATGGATTCCGCCGGGGTCACGAACACGCCACCATGCCAGCCCAGCCGTTCCACGCATCGCGCCCGATTCTCTACCGGCCAGACTTGCAGGTAGGACGCCAGCAAATCGCGCCCCTTCTTGTTGGTGGAAATGGTCAGCCCCAGCCGTGCCAGTTCGCGCCGCACATCCACCCCGTCGCCTTGCAGCAGTTCCAGCGGCATTGCCCACTGATGGCGCACGTTGTCCTTGTCGCGCCATTCCAGCAAGCGCCCCCATTCGCCGGACTTGGCATCGCGGGTCATGGCTCGCACTTGCAAGGTGGAACAAATCCAGAGGGCCGGCAAGCGTTCGCCGTGCTTGTCGGTGCCGATGAAGGCCACGCCAGCGGGCGAGACTTCAAACTCGCCATTGCCATAGGCGCAGCGTTCGCCGCCGGTCGCGCCCTCGACATAGCGCCCGGTGCTTTGGGCGATAGTGCGCACTTCATCCGCTGACAGGGGCGGGGCGCACTTCGCCTTGTTCTCGATTTGCAGCGCCGCCTCGATGGCATCCACCGTCAGCCCCTTCGCCCGCAGCGAAGCCGCCAGGCGGAACAGGCTGTCGTTGCGTCGGCCTTCCGTGAAACCCTCGCCATCGGCCACCACGGCTTGCGCCTTGCGGTCAGGGGCGGGTTCGGATTGCAGCGCATCCAGCAGCCAGGCCGGCACGTCGGCCAGCATGTCCGGGTGTTCCACCTCGCCGCCGTGGGCAGGCCACCAGACGATATAGCCGCCATCGCCCCGCGTATCCAGCCCGTCGCCCAGGTTGCCCGCCGAGGATTTCAGCTGGACGCCATCGGGGGCACGGAACAGGTAGTGCGCCCCGCCGCCGTTCTTCGTCCGGTGCGTGCGGGTTGCCGGGATGTTCCAGCCCTTCGCCCGCAACGTGGCGAAACCGTCCTTGCCGTTCTTCACATCCACGTCCAGCACGAACAGGCCGGAAGCCTTGCCGGTCGGCACGCCCACCAGCGCATCCGGCCATTGCGCGGCCCATTCGGCTATCTGCCCGGCATCCGTGGTCGCGTCCTTGAATCCGTGGGCGGTATGCGGTCGCTTGTCGGGCTTGCACGGAAAGACGGGATAGCCTTGGGCCAGCAGTGGGGCGGCACGATCAGCAAAGGTCGTCATATTGCACCTCCACTGACTTGTCACCGTCCAGGTCGATGAAGTAGCCCCTGCCGTGCGAATTCCGGCAGTGCGCTACCCGGTGCCCGCCTCGCGCTACAAGGCCATTGCCGCCGCCGTGCTGATGGCAATGCCCACAGTGCGGGCAGATGATTTCGATAATCCAGCATTCACGCCCACGGCGCACGGCGTGCGCGGTAACAATCTGATCAGTCATGGCGCGGCCCTCCTTGCACAGAAAGCCACGCTGCCAACACGGGCGAGAAAAACCAGACCATTACCGCCGCAAGCGAAGCGATACGGCGAAGAATGCTAGAATTGCGGCTGCAAACAGTATTTGAAGCCGCACGGGTGCCGAAGCCCGTCGCGGCTTTTTTCTTGTCGGTCATGGCGGGTTCTCCTCATGCGCTCTTGGGAGAATTCAGCCAGGCACGCACATCCTCCACGCGCCAGGCGGTTACCCGTTCGGATAGCTTGACTGGTGCCGGGAAGGTGCCCGCCTTCACTTTGCGCCAGAGGGTAGCGCCAGAGAAGGGAACGACAGCGGGGATCAAATCTGCTTGCCGGACGTAGCCCCCCGAGGGGAGAAGGTCAAACGCGGCACGGTTGGGTTGGGTATTGCTCATGATGAATCGCTCCTTTTTGGTTTTGGGCGACTCTAATCATGTGACCCTGATAGCGCGGTACGCGCACCCTCATGATTCGACTTGTCGCCCGATGGTGTTTCAGGGCGACTCAAATTTTGATAGCACACCGTCGGCGGTACGGGCACCCCGGCTATTTACCTTTGCGGCTTGTCTACCGTGTATGTCCCGAAGCGGTCATCTTCGGGCAAGACATCCGCCGTAACGATTTTCTCGGACGGTTCCGGGTAGCCCCCACCGTTGCGCATTTTCATCAGCCGCCGGTGCAATTCGGCGGCCTCATTCTCGTCCAGGTCCGCAAGCAGTCGCACGAATTGCTGCCGCCTATTGGAATACCGTGTCATGCCAGCTTGCGCCCCGGCAGTGGCACCACGTTGTCGCCCAGGTCGCCGCGTTCCAGTTGGTCAAGCAGGTCGGCCCATTTCTGCAAGGCTTCCTTGCGTTCCTCATAGAAGTCATGGCGCATGTAGATACCCTCAACACCCTTGACGGCGTGATTCAGGCAACGCTCGCCAACGTGAGGCGCAACACCCAGCGCGGCAAGATGCGTCCGCGCCGTGCGCCGGAAGTCATGCACGGTGAAGGGGGCAACGTCTTTCAGCATGGGGCGGATGTTCTTCGCCAATGACGCGCCCACGGTGTTCAGGTCGATATGCGGAATCATCCGGCTTTGCATCTTGCGCGCCGGTAGCAACCAGCTTGATCCGCCGCCCAGCCGTTCCAGTTCGCGCAGGATCGCCACGGCTTGCCGGGGTAGTGGAATGTCGATGGCCTTGCCGGTCTTGGTGCGCTCGCCGGGCAGATGCCACACGGCCCCGTCAAGGTCAAACTCCGCCAGGGGCGCGGCTATCAATTCCTCGCGCCGGACGGCCAGCATCAGCAGCAGCTTCACCGCGTAGGTGTTCTCGATGTTCCAGCCCTTCGCCGTCCGCATGGCTTCAAAGAGCTTGACCAACTCCGAGCGGGTCAGCCAGCGGTCGCGGCTTGTTTCCTTGCCCCCGGCATCGATCAGGCTGAATGCCGTTGCCGGGTTGAATGTCACCATCTGGCGCTTGATCGCGTAGTCAAACATCCGCTTTACCCAGCGCAGCACGTCGTTCGCCATCGTGGGCGCACCGCGCTTGACGATGGCTTGCAGCATGGCGTCTATGTGCTGGGGCTTCACGTCGGCCACTGCCAGCTTGCCGATGTTGGGCTTTATGTCGTTCTCGATCCGCGCCCGCACGATGTTGGGGTGCTTCCAGCGCCCCACGATTTGCGCCGCGAAGTAGTCGTCGGCAAGCTGGCCCATCGTAACCATCAGCCGGTCGGCCTCGATCTTGCGCACGGCTTCCCGCTTGCGTTCTTTCTTCTCGCCTGCCGGATCATGGCCCAAGGCAACACGGGCGCGCATTTCCTTTGCCGTCTTGCGGGCATCGGCCAAGCTCAACGTGCCATAGCTGCCCATAAAGAGGACACGCGCCTTCCCGGCCAAGCGGTAGCGGAACAGCCAGCGGGGAGTCGCGTCCTCTTTCCGATAGCGCAGATACAGCCCTTCGCCGTCACCGCGTTGCTCGAAACGCTCGCCCGCCTTGATCCATCCCCGGATTTGCACGTCTGACAATTTGCCCATGATCGCCATCCTTTCGGTGTGCACCCAAACTTCCCGCCACTTTCTGGCTTGGGTGCACGTTTGGGTGCACACGAATTCTGCGCTTTCCTGATTCCTTATGCAACGTCATGGAATGAAAAAAGCCCCGTGGATAGGGGCTTTATTGGATTTCTGCGCCGTCGTGCGACGGCATGATTCTTTACTCTAAATTCTGGATCTGTTCGCGCATCTGCTCGATCAGCACCTTGAGCTCGACTGCGGTCTGCGACAGGTCGTTGGCAGCGGCCTTGGAGCCCAGGGTGTTGGCCTCGCGGTTGAGCTCCTGCATCAGGAAATCGAGCCGCTTGCCGGCGGCGCCGCCGGCGGCAAGCACCCGTTCCACCTCGGCCAGGTGGGTCTCCAGCCGGTCGAGCTCCTCAGCGACATCGATCTTCTGCGCGTAGAGCGCGACCTCCTGGGTGATGCGCTCGGGGTCGGGGTTGCTCAGCAGTTCCTCCAAACGTTTGGCCAACTTGTCGCGGAAGGCGGCGACGATGGCGGGGACCTTGGGCCGCAGCACGGCGACCTGGGCGCGGATGCCATTGACCCGGTCGAGCAGGACGGCCTTGAGCTTGTCGCCTTCGCGTGCGCGGCTGGCGTTGAAGTCGGCCAGGGCCTGATCCAGCAGCTTGAGCAGCACGGCCTGCAGGTTCTCCAGATCGAGAACCTGTTGGCCCAGCATGCCGGGCCAGCGCAGGACTTCGGCCACCGTCAGGGGGCGGACCTCGGGCAGGGCCTGGCTTACCTGCTGGGCCAGGTGGCCAAGCTTGGCCAGGAGTTCGGAGTCGATCTGGTTCGGCAGGGCGGCGCTCTCATTGGCGTTGAAGTTGATCCGGCATTCCAGCTTGCCGCGCTTGACCTTGTCGCCGATGCGCTCGCGCAAGGCCGGCTCCAGACTGCGGAATTCCTCGCCCATGCGGAAGTTGAGTTCGAGGAAGCGCGAGTTGACCGCGCGCAGTTCCAGGGAGAGGCTGCCCACCGGCAATTCGGCCACGGCCTGGGCGTAGCCGGTCATGCTGTGCAATGCCGCCACCTTTGGTTATCCTTGTCGAAACGAACAGGGCAGGGATATTACTCGGGCATTCATGGCGGCTCAATCGACGGACGCACTCATCGACCCGCTTCCTGCCGGTTTCCGGCTCGACGCCTATACCATCGAGAGCAAGCTCGCCGGCGGCGGTTTCGGCCTGGTCTATCTGGCGCACGACGAGCAGGGCCAGCCGGTCGCGTTGAAGGAATACGCCCCGGCCGGCGTGGTCGCCCGCCAGGCCGACGGCAGTGTCCAGCCGCAGTCCGAGTCCGACCAGGGCGCCTTTCGCTATGGCATGCGCTGCTTCTTCGAGGAAGGCCGGGCGCTGGCCAACCTGAACCATCCCAATGTGCTCCGGGTGCTGAACTTCTTTCGCGCCAACAACACCGTCTACCTGGCCATGCGCCACGAGCAGGGCGACACCCTACACCGGCTGATCCACGCCGAGCCGACGGCGCTGCTCGAGCCCTTCATCACCGCCATCTTCATCCAGCTGCTCAACGGCCTGCGCGAGGTGCATGCGCGCAAGCTGCTGCACCTGGATATCAAGCCGGCCAATATCTTCATCCGCACCGATGGCTCACCGGTGCTGATCGATTTCGGTTCCGCCCGTCAGGGTATGGCCCACGGGCCGGCGGCCATCGCGCCGATGTATACGCCGGGTTTCGCCGCACCCGAGCTGTACAAGGAGCGCGATCGTCTGGGGCCGTGGACCGATATCTATGCCATCGGTGCCAGCCTTTATGTCTGCCTGGCCAAGACCACGCCGCCGCCGGCCGACCAGCGGCTGCAGGGCGACACCATGACTCCGGCCGTGCAGGGTTTCGCCGGCCTCTATTCCGAAGGATTGCTGCAATTGATCGACGGCTGCCTGCGGCTGTCCGACATGGAGCGGCCGCAAAGCGTGTTCGCCGTGCAGAAGCGACTGGTCGAGCTGGCCCGGGAGTCGGCCGAGACCAGGCCTAATCTGCTGGGCATCCTGCGCAGCCGGATGGGCTGGCGATGAAATTCAGTCTCTACCAGGCCAGCCGCAAGGGCGGCCGTCCCTACAACGAAGACCGCCTGGCCTATGCCAGCAGCAACAGCACTCTGTTGCTGGTGCTGGCCGACGGCATGGGCGGCCATGCCCACGGCGAGGTCGCCTCGCAACTCACAGTGGACACCGTCTGCCGGCTGTTCAAGGACCAGGCCCAGCCTTCGCTGGACGATCCCTCCGGTTTCCTGCTCGAGGCCATTTACAGCGCGCACGAGGCAGTCAACGCCTATGCGGTCGAGCATGACCTGCCAGAGCCGCCGCGGACCACCTGCGTCGCTTGCGTGGTCCAGCAGGGCCGGGCGGTGTGGGCGCATGTCGGCGATTCCCGGCTGTACCATTTCCAACGCGATCGCTTTCGCAGCCACACCCGCGATCACTCCATGGTGCAGCAACTGGTCGACCGCGGCCTGATTAACGAGGCCGAGGCCCAGCAGCGGGTCGAGCGCAACATGCTGTACAACGCGATAGGCGGCTTCATGCTGCCCGACATCGAGGTGTCCGATCCGGTGCCGCTGCACGAGGGCGACCTCATCCTGCTCTGCAGCGACGGCTTCTGGGACGAGTTGACGGCGGAGGAGATGCTGGCCCAGCTGCAAGCCAGGCCATTGCGCGAGGCGATCCACCTGTTGATGGACACGGCAGAGGGCCGGGGCGGCCCGCGCTGTGACAACCTGTCGGCGCTGGCCCTCCGCTTCGGCCCCGAGCCGGTGGCAGGTTAAAATCTCCACTTTCCCTGGCAAGAGATCGATCATGAGCTCCAGCGTTTCCCGTCCCTCCGGCCGTGCCGCCGATGCCCTGCGCACCATCCGCATCACCCGCCGCTACACCAAGCACGCCGAAGGTTCGGTGCTGATCGAGTGCGGCGACACCAAGGTGATCTGCACCGCCAGCGTGCTGGAGAAGGTGCCGGGCCACGTCAAGGGTACGGGCGGCGGCTGGCTCACCGCCGAATATGGCATGCTGCCGCGCGCCACCCACACCCGGGGCGAGCGCGAGGCCGCGCGCGGCAAGCAGAGCGGTCGCACCCAGGAGATCCAGCGTCTGATCGGGCGCAGCCTGCGCGCGGTGGTCGATCTGAGCAAGCTGGGCGAGCGGACCATCCACATCGACTGCGACGTGATCCAGGCCGACGGCGGCACCCGCACTGCCAGCATCACCGGCGCCTATGTCGCGGTGCACGATGCGGTGGAGTGGCTGGTGAAGGAGGGCAAGCTGCCCGCCTCGGTCATCCGCGAGCCGGTGGCGGCGGTGTCGGTCGGCATCTACCAGGGGGTGCCGGTGCTCGACCTCGATTACGCGGAAGACTCGGCCTGCGACACCGACATGAACGTGGTGATGACCGGCTCCGGCGGCATCATCGAAGTGCAGGGCACGGCCGAGGGCGCGCCGTTCAGCCGGGCCGAACTGGAGGCCCTGCTCAACCTGGCCCAGGCCGGCATCGCCCAGCTGGTGGCCAAGCAGCAGGCGGCAATCAAGGAGTGATGTGATGAAGAAAGTCGTGATCGCTTCCAACAACCCGGGCAAGCTGCGCGAGATCGGCCGCATCCTGGAGCCGCTCGGCATCGAGGCCCAGCCCCAGGGCGCCTTCGGCGTGCCCGAGTGTCCCGAGCCGCATGTCACCTTCATCGAAAACTGCATCGCCAAGGCGCGCCATGCCGCGGCCCACACCGGCCTACCGGCGCTGGCGGACGATTCCGGCATCTGTGTCGATGCCCTGAACGGTGCGCCCGGGGTCTATTCCGCCCGCTATGCCGGCGAGCCGAAATCGGACGAGCGCAACAACCAGAAGCTGATCGAGTCCCTGCAGGGCCAGGCCAACCGCAAGGCGCATTACTACTGCGTGATGGTCTATGTCCGCTATGCCGACGACCCGCAGCCGATCATCGCCGAGGGGGCCTGGCACGGCGAGATCATCGACAGCCCGCGCGGCGCCGGCGGTTTCGGTTACGACCCCTATTTCTTGGTGCCCGAGCTGGGCAAGACGGGGGCCGAGCTGCCGGCCGACGAGAAGAACGCCATCAGCCATCGCGGCCAGGCGTTGCGTGCCCTGGTCGCAAGGCTGAAGGCGGACGTGGTTTGATTAGGCTGTCGGTTTCAGTGCTGGTGGCCGACGCAGAGCGCCGAGGGGTCAGCCATGCCGCTGGCGGCCATCTGCTCTAGATTGCGCAGCACGTCCAAACTGGCCGTCTCCATCTGGTCCAGTTCCGCCACGCACTGATCGAAATCGCCGTCGTAGAAATGCCGTACCGCAGCCACGCCGTGCCGGTGCACGGCGATATGGGGCGACTCGATCTCCTTGTAGCCGGGCAGGCGCGAGAAACAGGCCTTGCCGTCGCCTTCGTAGTACCACTTGCCCAGCCGGCACTGGGTGTGGACGGCGAACTCATCGGCCTTCTTTTCCGAGATGCCCATGATCACCTTGTAGATCTCCAGCTTGAACACCAGGTGGTCGACCTTGGCGGTCTCCACGAAGCTACGCAGGGCGGTGGCGGCGATGGTGCCGACCATCTGGCCTGAGGAGTCCATCAGCGCCCGCATGCCATTGTGGGCATCCTGCCCATCCTGACGCATGGCGGTGGTCTGCTCGGGATTGACCTGGACCTGGCTGCGCACCTTGGCGGCTTCGTTCTGGATGGTTTCGACCAGGCTGGAGATGTCGTGGGTCGCCCCTTGGGTGCGTTCGGCCAGTTTGCGCACTTCATCGGCGACCACGGCGAAGCCACGGCCTTGCTCCCCGGCGCGGGCCGCCTCGATGGCGGCATTGAGCGCCAGCAGGTTGGTCTGTTCGGCGATTTCCTGGATGAGCTTGACGATGCTGTCGATCTCGCCTGTGCGGGCATGCAGCTGGTCGACCGCGTCGGCGGTTTCCAACATGCGCTGGATAAAGCCGTCGAGATTGCCGGCCATGCGCTCGATGATGCCGAGGGTGCTACCTACATTGGAGCAATTGGCCGCGACCTCTTGCGATTCGTGTTTCATGGAGGCGGCCAGGGTTGCGAGCGAGGACTGCGACTCCTTGAGAGAATCGCCGTAAGTGTTGAATTGCCGGGCTACACCCTGAAACAGGCCGAGCGCACCGGCCTGCTGGGTCATCGACGTCATCGCGGATTCGGCGGCTGCCTGGTTCTGTGCCAGTTGCTCGCGCAACGCCGCGTTTTCACTTTCGAGGGCCTGAAGCCTGGATTCCAGCAGGCTGGGCTGCTGGCGGTTCTTCATGAACAGCAACATGTCTACCTCCTTCGTTTATCCGGGGCAATTGCAAAACCCACCCGCTTTTTTTATATTCAGACTGTGCCATCCAATTTATCCCAACTTTTTCGGTAGGGATATATAGGTTTTTGATTTGCATCAAATAATTGTGATTTCGTGTTGTATTGCCCCCCCGCGGCGGGGAGCGGGTAAACTTATGGCGCGCATGGATGCCCATGCCGCAGCCTTGAGAAGATTCCGATTTGTCCAATCACCCGTTGATCCCGCCAGGCGGTCTTGCGCTGCCGCCGCCGCTGACGCTGTATATCCACCTGCCTTGGTGCGTGCGCAAGTGCCCCTATTGCGACTTTAATTCGCACGCCCAACGCGAAGGTCTGCCAGAGGCGCGCTATGTCGAGGCCCTCGGCCGCGATCTGGAGGCTGCCTTGCCTGCCATCTGGGGCCGGCCGATCGAGGCCGTGTTCTTCGGCGGCGGCACGCCCAGCCTGTTCTCGCCGGAGGCGATCGACGCCATCCTGACCCGGGTGCGTACCCTGACCCGGCTCAACCCGCTGGCCGAGATCACCCTGGAGGCCAACCCCGGCACCTTCGAGCGCGAGCGTTTCCAGGGCTACCGGCAGGCCGGAGTGAACCGGCTCTCGCTTGGCATCCAGAGCTTCAATGACGATCACCTGCGTGCCCTCGGCCGCATCCATTCGGCGGCCGAGGCGGTTCGCGCCGCTGAGGCGGCGCTGGCGCTGTTCGACAGCGTCAACCTCGACCTCATGTACGCTCTGCCCGGCCAAAGCCTGGACCAAGCCGAGGCCGACCTGCGCCAGGCCATTGCCCTGGGGTCGCCACACCTTTCCGCCTATCACCTCACCCTGGAGCCGAACACCGTCTTTGCCGCCCATCCGCCGGCCCTGCCGGATGATGAACTGGCTGCCGACATGCAGGAGCGGGTCGAGGCCCGGCTGCTGGAGGCCGGCTATGGGCATTACGAGACCTCGGCCTTCGCCCGGCCTGGCAGCCATTGCCGGCACAACCTGAACTACTGGCTGTTCGGCGACTATCTGGGCATCGGCGCCGGCGCCCATTCCAAGCTGTCGTTCCACGACAAGATCCTGCGCCAGGCGCGGGTCAAACATCCGGAAGACTATCTGCGCAAGGCCGGCAGTTCCGACGGGGTATCGGAGGAGCGATCGCTGCGGCGTAGCGATCTGCCGTTCGAGTTCATGATGAATGCCCTGAGGCTGACCGAGGGCTTCGACTCGCGGTTGTTCCAGGAGCGGACCGGCCTGCCCCTGAGCCAGGTCGAGGCCGAATTGGCCGAGGCCGAGGCACGCGGCCTGCTCGAGCGGGGACAGGAGCGCATTCGGCCAACCCCCACCGGCCGGCGCTTCTTGAATGAACTGCTCCAGCTCTTTCTCAAGTAGGCCCGCCATACAAGGCCGCTATGGCCCGCGTGGTGGTCTGTAAAAATCTTTTAATTGACCCACGCTATGCTTTGGCTAAGTTGAAGAGCGTGAGCAGGCTGGCTTTGCCGACCGGCTCATAACATTAAGTGGGCTTGCCAGGCGGTACATGAAGCAGGCCCGATCGAGTGGGGGTAGACATGGCTCAGACGGAAAACGAACGCCGGTTCGATGCTGCTTCGCAGGAACGCCGGCCGATAGTCGAGGTGCACCATGCCGGCCGCAGGATTGGCCTTTATCGGGTGCAGGGTATTGGTTGGCGCGCCATGGTGCTCGGTCACGGCGGGATTTCCTTCCCGGTCGGCACCGAGCTGGTCATCGACGATTTCCAGCGGCTGGCGATCGACTCGCGCAAGCGTTTGCCGGCGCGGGTGGTGGGCAACGATGTTCGGGGTATTGCGGTGACATGGTGAGAACGGAAAGCGAATCCTCAATCTATCAGGCCGTGCCGGTCGCTATGCAGAGCAGCGCGCCGGTGTCTGCGGCCCCTCGCCGAGCCAAGCCGGGCGTGGCCCTGCTGGTTATCGATGGCAAGCGGCTGGAGAAGGCCTTGTTGCCATCGGCGGTGCAAATCTGCCGCCAGCTCAGCCAGCGGCTCGATATCTTGATGACTTCGCCTCCGCAAGAGCCATTGCACCTTTTGGGCAGGTTTTTGCAATTGCTGGAACGCGCCGGGATCGATTACCGCCTGACCCAGGCCGAAGGCGATCTGGCCGAGGAGGCGATGCGTTATGTCCAACGGCATCGGCAGATCTCCATGGTCCTGATCGGTGCCGACCGGAAGCCTAGCGCCGAGCTGGACATGGCCTCGCAGCAGTTGCGCGACCTGGGCTATCCCGTCGGTATGCTGGTCGCTTGAGGCATCAGCCTCGTTAGCCAAGCCCGCTTCAGGCGGGCTTTTTTATGCCAACATGGGAGCAACGCCAAAGCAGGAGACCTTATGCCCAATGGCAAACTTCTCGGCCTGTCCCGCCTGGTCGCCCGCGATCGTCCCTTCCTCTGGTTCTTGCTGCTCATCGTGCTGCTCGTCCTTATCTGGTCCGGCCACGAGCCGAAAGATCGCTTCACTTGGTTTCTGGAAGTGCTGCCGGTGCTGATCGGCCTGCCGTTGCTGCTGCTTACCTACCGGGCGTTCCCCTTCACCGGCCTGGCCTATGGCTTGATGGCGTTGCATGCCGTGATCCTGATGATCGGCGGTCATTACACCTATTCGGAGATGCCCTTGTTCGAGTGGCTGCAGGCCGAGTTCGGCTGGGCGCGTAATCACTATGATCGGGTCGGCCATGTCGCCCAGGGCCTCGTACCGGCCATCCTGGCTCGTGAAATCCTGCTGCGCACTTCGCCACTGAGGCCGGGTAAGTGGCTGACCTTCCTGGTGCTGTGCGTGGCGCTGTCGATCAGTGTCTTTTACGAATTCCTCGAGTGGTGGGTGGCCATCGCCTCCGGCGACGAGGCGGTGGCTTTCCTTGCCACCCAGGGCGATGTGTGGGATACCCAATGGGACATGCTGCTCGCCTTGCTTGGCGCCCTGGCCGCCGTGTTGCTATTGTCCGGGGTGCACAACCGGCAGCTGCGCCGGCGCGGATTTCTTTGAGGTGACCATGTCCGACTGTTCCGATCACGATTGCATGCCCGCCCCCAGGCCCGGCAGCCTGGGCATCCCCCGCAGCGGCAAGTTCGATGTCGCCGCCTTCGAGCAGGCGATCACCGATCTCTTGCGTGCCTGCGGGGTCGAGCCGGATGCGGTGCATACCGGCCGCACCGCCCAACGGGTGCGTGAGCTCTGGCAGCGGCGGCTGCTCGGCGGTTACGACATGGACCCGGGCGAGGCCCTGGGCGAGGGTTTTCAGGACGAGCGCGACGACATGGTGGTGGTGCGCGGCATCGCCGTACATGGGGTGTGTCCGCATCATCTGGTGCCCTTCCGCGGCGTCGCCCATGTCGCCTATGTCCCGGGCGGCCGGCTGCACGGCTTCGGCCGCATCGCCCGCATGGTCGATGCCATCGGCCATCGCTTCACCTACCAGGAATGGATGACCCGGGACATCGCCGAGGCCCTGATCACTCACGGCAAGGCCAAAGGGGCCGCCTGCGTGATCGAGGCGGAGCAACTGTGTCTGCTGCTTGGCGAGGACCGGCGCGGCGACGAGCGGGTGGTGACCCAGGCCTACACCGGCTGCTTCAAGCAGGACGCTCAGTACCGGAACGAGTTCTTGCGCGCGCTGGGCGGGCCGCTGCCTTGACCCGGGGTGGTTCAAGCCCTGTCAGCCAGCCTTGCAGCAGGGTGACCTCGCGCTTGAGCAGTTTCGGGTCGCGGTAGACATGGGTCATGACGGTGATGCCCTGGCTGCGGCCGAGCAGGTGCAGGGCCAAGGTATCGGCTTCCCTGCCATAGCCCAACGCTTCAAATTGCCGCGCTAGCCATTGCAGAAAGAGATCGAACAGCGGCTTGGCGGGGTTGTGCGTGTCGGCGGTCTTGCCCAGTTCGCCGGTCAGGGTGCCGACCGGGCAGCCATAGTGGACCAGGTCATCCTGCCGGCCGATCAGCATTTCGGTAAACCGGATAAGCCGCGCCCTGGGCTCGCGCAACTCCTTCTCCCAACCTTCCAGCATGGCCGTGAATCGGGCAAGGTGTTGATCGATGACGGCGGCGAGGATGTCGTCCTTGGTCTTGAAATAATGGTAGATATTGCCGCGCAGGATGCCTGCGCTGTCCACGATGTCGCTGAATGAGGTGAAGTGATAGCCCTGGTGATAAAAGAGATTCTGGGCGGCTTCGATAATATCGCTGCGCGTCTTTTCGCCTTTACTGGACATGGCTAGGGCCCGTTGATCAATCAATGGCTTAATCATCGGGCCTGGACGCCTGGGCTTCAAGAGATGGGCCGATACATTTTCATCGGGTAGGTCTGGCGCTCCGCCATTTCGGCCACCTGCTTGGCGATGGCGGCCTGCCAGTGGTGGCGAGGTCGGTAGCCAAGCAGGCGCTCGGCCTTGCCGTTATCGGCCCCGGTGTCTTCCAGTAGATGAATGATGCTGCGGGTGACCAGCGGCTCCCAAGGCAGCAGAGGATCGATGGCCTCCATCAGGCCGGCGAAGGCGTAGGCGACGGGGAAGGGCACGCTGAAGTGGGGCTGGGGATAGCCGTATTTCGTGTGCAGGTGCGCGATCGCTTGCCGCACGCTGGGGATCTCCGGGCCGACGATATTGAAGCCTTCGTAATCGCTCAGGCCCGGTGTCGTCGCTGCCAGGGCGAAGGCCTGGCCGATGTCCTCGCCGTCGATCAGCGGCAGGCCGGTGCGGCCGCCGGCCACCCAAGGCACCAGATGGGTCTTCAATCGGGGCAACAGGATGGGCAGGACGCCCAGGCCATAACGTCGGCCGACGAAGATGCCAAGGCGCAGATTCACGACTTGAAACCCCGGCTTGGCGCGCTCGCGCAAGGCCTCTTCGATCGCGATGACATTGCCCAGGTGCGGCCAGAACGAGCGGGGGATGCCACGGCTCTGCGGGTCGGCCGAATGCTCGGGCGCGGCGGCGGAAGTGGTGCTGGTATTGATCACGCGCCGCACGCCGGCGGCCTCCGCAGCTTCGATCAGTTGCAGAACGGGTTGCAGGAACAGGCGCTCGGAGTTTTCCCGGTTGCCCCAGAGCGAACTCCAGGCGGCGCAGAGGCAAAGCGTGTCGACGCCTTCGACGGCGGCGCGGGCATAGGCCGGATCGCGCAAATCGCCCGCCCGTACCTCACCTCGAAAGTGATCCGGCAGCCTGGCCGGGTCGCGGCATGCGGCGATGAGGTGGACATCGTCGCGCCCTTGCAGGGCTTCGAGGACATGGCTGCCGACAAAACCGGTGGCGCCGGCGACAAGTATTTTTTGCATATCCGGTCCCGAGTGGCGTCAGACGAACAGGGTGACGTCTGCTTTCTGAGCGATCGGCAGGAAGCTGGCGGCGCCGATCCAATCGGTGACTTCTGGAATGAACTCATCGCGCTCATAGCCGAACAGGTCGACGGTCATCTGGCAGGCCACCAGTTTGGCGCCGGCCTCCAGGCTGAGTTCGCGCAGTTCCGCGATGCTGGCGACGCCTTTGGCCTGCAAGGTCTTGTGCATCATGCCGGTGGCGAACGATTCGAAGCCGGGCAGGTTGCTCATGAGCAAGTTGGGTATCTTGAAATTGATCTTCTGCAACCATTCGGGCCCGGCTGGCATCTTCATGGGCATGGCCGGGTTGCCCAAGGGGGAGACCTCCAGTCGCAGATCGCGGCGCAGCAACTCCAGGCCATAGAAGGTGAAGAAGACCGAGGTCTCCCAGCCCAGGGCCGCTGCCGTGGATGCCAGGATGAACGGCGGATAGGCCATATCCAGCGTGCCCTTGGTGGCGATGATGGCGAGCGAGGGAATCTTGTTGGCCTCGCGCTCGGCCAGCTTGGCTTCCAGTCGCTGGTCGAACCAGGCATTGAGCCGGTCGATATCCATATCGGGTTCCGGCTTGGCCGGTTGGGTAGATAGGGCTTCGGTGATGGAACTGATGCTGGACATGGCGACCTCCGATAGTTAATTGGACAAACGTACAAATCCAATAATTGGACATTCGTCCAGTAAAGTCAAGGGGCCGCGATTGACGTAGGAATAGCCGCGTAGAAGTCGGTTGGATGGGCGGTGCGAATAAACAGCGACTGCCGGGCTGTGGGCAGGTTGAGTGATTCTGAAAGTGGGGGATTCTGAAGACGTCCTGGCGGTGATTCGCCAGATGCGATGCAGCTTGGGAGGATGTTGCGGGCAGCGGGTGTGGCGCAAGGCCACACCCGCCAGGCGAAGATTACTTCTTCTTCGCGGCCTTCTTGCCTGCGACAGCGGCCTTGAAGCCAGCGCCCGCGGTGAAGCGCGGCACGGTGGTGGCGGCGATCTTGATCTCTTTGCCGGTCTGCGGGTTGCGGCCGGTACGGGCGGCGCGCTTGGCAGACTTGAAGGTGCCGAAGCCGACCAGGGTGACGGTGTCGCCCTTGGACACGGCCTTAACCACGGCGTTGATCATGGCGTCGAGAGCCTTGCCGGCAGCGGCTTTGCTGATGTCGGCTTCCTTGGCGGCGATTTCAATCATTTCGGATTTGTTCATTGAATGCTCCTAAGGTGTTAGTACAGTTTTTGGTACTGCTTGTGTCCAGTGTTGCCCTGTGATTAGCCCTGGGGGCCTATCCGGCAGGGTTAAATCTACGCGAATGTCGCGGTTAAAACCAGAGGGTTGGCTACGGAATCTTCTCTCCCAAGCGGGTTGTAGGCATGGCGGCAACAAATTTTGGCGCCTGGCGGGCGTTTGCCGGAATGTCGAGACTGGAGCGGCAGCTGGCCAGGCCGGGTCGATACCCCATTCTGGGTGGGTGGGCCGGAGGTGGAAGAGGCGCCGGGATTGGCCTGCGGGCTGCGCGGTGGTCACGCAACACAGCTTGGCGCCGACGGCGCCGCAAAGGGGGATGGGAATATCGGGGGAAAGTTGGTCGGGGTGAGAGGATTCGAACCTCCGGCCTCCACGTCCCGAACGTGGCGCTCTACCAGGCTAAGCTACACCCCGACGATCTGTTGCAGATCTAGTGATCGCGGCTGACCGCGAAGGCCGACAATTCTATCAGAGCCTGTTTATATTCGCCATCCGGCAAAACAGAAATTGCTGCCTGGGCGATTTTTGCCTCGGCCTCGGCTTGGCGCCGGGTATGGTCCAGGGCGCCGGTGGCGCGGATGATCTCGTGAATCGCCTGAAAATTATCGGCATTGCCGTTCTCGATGGCGGTGCGGATGAGCTGGGCCTCATCTGCACTGCCGTGGCTCATGGCGTAGAGCAGGGGCAGGGTAGGCTTGCCCTCGGCCAGGTCGTCGCCGACGTTCTTGCCGGTCTGGCTGCTGTCGCCGGAATAGTCGAGCACGTCGTCGATCAGCTGGAAGGCGGTGCCCAGGTGCATGCCATAGGTGGCCATGGCCTGTTCCACCTCAGGGCTGGCCTGGGCGATCACGGCGCCGATCTGGGTGGCCGCCTCGAACAGCTTGGCCGTCTTGTAGCGAATCACCCGCAGGTAGTCGTCGACTGAGATGTCCGGGTCGTTGCAGTTCATCAGCTGCAGCACCTCGCCTTCGGCGATGATGTTGGTGGCGTCGGACAGAATCTCCATCACCCGCATGTTGTGCACCGAGACCATCATCTGGAAGGCGCGGGAATAGAGGAAGTCGCCGACCAGCACGCTGGCGGCGTTGCCGAACAGGGCGTTGGCGGTATCGCGACCGCGGCGCAGCTCCGAGGCATCGACCACATCGTCGTGCAGCAGGGTGGCGGTGTGGATGAATTCGACCACCGCCGCCAGTTCATAGTGTTGCCGGCCCTGATAGCCCAGGGCCTTAGCACTGAGGGCGACCAGGGCGGGGCGCAGGCGTTTGCCGCCGCTATTGACGATGTATTCGGCCACCTGGCGCACCAGCACGACGTCGGAGTGCAGGCGTTCGCGGATGACGCCATCGATCTCCGCCATATCGGCGGCGAGCAGTGAAGTGAATGCGGGCGTCGACACTTAGTCGGCCTGGTGGTGGAGGGGGGTTGAACGGGCGGTCACGCGGATCAGGTCTGGCTGGCCAATTTTCGTGAAGAGCGGGAAATCGGTTGGTGCTGATGAGAGGAGTCGAACCTCCGACCTACTGATTACGAATCAGTTGCTCTACCAACTGAGCTACATCAGCACTGGCGGCGGATTATAGCAAAGCCGATGCGGCTTAGGCGTGGAGGCCGCCGCTGTGCGAGGGGCGGATGCGGACGATGATGTCGACACTGTCGGCCACCATGCCCTGTGGCAGTTCGGGCAAGCCAGAGATCTGCATGGCATCGGCCTCGATGTCGGTCAGTTCGCCGCTCTCCACATTGAAGAAGTGGTGGTGCGGCGCGGTATTGGGATCGTAGAAGACCTTGCTCGGATCGACGATGACCTCGCGGATCAGCCCCTTCTCCAGAAACAGCTTGAGGGTGTTGTAGACCGTGGCCTTGGAGGTCTCGCTGTGGCGCAGGTTGACGCTGGCCATGATCTGGTCGGCCGAGAGGTGCTCGCAGCGCGAGAACAGGGTGTGGGCGATCTCGATGCGCTGGTGGGTCGGCGTGATGCCGTGTTCCCGCAACAGCAGGGCCATGTCTTCGCGACTCAGGTTGGGGTTGGCGTGTTTCAGCATAAATTCGCGCTGGTTCAATCAGTTAAGCCATTCTAGGCGGGTGTTTGTACTTTGTCTAATTGTTCCGATGCCCCAGGCCAGCGATAAGGCGACGGGTCAATCGGGCAGGGGCTGCCCGAGATCATCGCGGCCAGGATTTCGGCACTGGCCGGTGCCATGGTCACGCCATAGCGGAAGTGTCCGGTGTTGGCATAGAGGTTGGCCAGTTCCGGATGTCGGGCGATGGTGGGAATATTCTCCGGCGAACCCGGTCGCAGCCCGGCCCAGTGGCGGACGATGCGGGATTCGTCCAGTACGGGCAGGATACCCCGGGCGAATGCCAGCAGTTCCTGGCCTGCCGTTTCGGTCGTGCGCTTGTCGAAGCCGACCTGCTCCAGCGTGCTGCCGGCCAGAATATGGCCGTCGGCCCGGGGCACCAGGTAGTGGCCTTGTTTGTAAACGATGCAGGGCAACAGCCCCGGCTCGGCCTGGAACAGCAGGATCTGGCCACGCACCGGGGTGATCTGCAGTCCGGCCGCGCGGGCGCCCAGCAAGGATTGGCTCCAGGCGCCGGCGGCCAGGATATAAAAGTCCGCTTCGATGATGCCCTGCGCGGTGCGCACGCCGCTCACCCTGTCTTTGTTCGTCAGCAGCTCGACGAGGGGCTGGTTGGCCAGGATGGTGACGCTCATATTCTGGAGGCCTCCGGCCAGCGCCTGAGCCAAGCGCGGATTGCGCATCTGGCCGACCTCGGGCAGCCAGAGCGCCTGCTCGTCCCGGCCAAGCAGGTTGGCGATATGAGCCGGTGGCCGCGTGGCTGCCCAGCCATGCAGGCCGCACCATTGCTGGGTGGCGGCGGCATCCGTCAGGCCCGAGGCCAGCATGCCGCTGGGCAGGTATTCGGGATCGATGCCGGATTGCCGATGCAGCTGCCCGGCCCAGTCGGGCCAGAGCCGGCTGCCTCGCAGTGCCAGGTCATTGACGGCAGGGCCGTAATCCCAGGGCAGCAGGGGCGAAAGGATGCCGGCGCCGGCCCAGGTCGATTCGCCCCCCGTTGGGCCGCGGTCGAGCACGGTGACCCGATGGCCGGCCTGGGCCAGGACATAAGCACTGGTCAGGCCGATGACGCCGGCGCCAAGAATAAGAATTTGTGTGGGCATGAAAAAATCCTGAATGCCGCGATTTTATAGGCTCCGGGCCGGTCTTCGTATTGCCTGGATGGGGTATCTGTGGCAGTCTTGCCGCGAAATCACAACATTTCGGCCGGAAACGCCGATGAACATTGGCCCCGTGCTTCTCGCAGAGGCGGAGAAAAAGAGGGCGGGCTGTGCGCTGACTTGATTGGACCTAACCATCAATGCGAGCAAACCGCCGTCACATGAGCAAGTCGATTGCCGGGCTCACCCTGATAGAGCTCATGGTGGTCATTGCCATCGCAGCCATTCTTGCCACGGTGGCAGTGCCCAATCTACAGAATCTCTTTATCAACAACCGTCTGGTCACCCTCTCCAACAGCTTTGTGGCCTCGCTCAATACGGCACGCAGCGAAGCGATCCGTCGCGGTGCCAGCGTATCGCTCAAGAGAAATTCGGCTACCAGCGGTGACTGGGGCAGTGCCGGCTGGACCATCTTTGTCGACAGCGATGGCGACGGCACCCTGGATGGGGGTGAGACCACGCTGAAGATCGAAAACGCCCTGCCCAGTCCAATGACCCTGTATGCCAACAACAACTTCCTTAATTTCATCCGTTTCACGCCTTCCGGCCAGAGCAACAATTCGGGCACTTTTGTGATTTGCTACGACGGTCTGCTGCAGCAAGGCGGTGAGGCGCGCTCCCGGGCCATCGTGGTTAACGCCACCGGACGGGTGCGCGTGGCGCAGGACAGCAACGGCGACGGCATTCCGAATAAAGATGATGCCAGTAATGTAACGAGTTGCACCAATCCATGAGGCTTGAACTGGCTATGAAGCAAGCGCAACAGATCCGATCCGGAGGCAAGGCATACCAGGGCGGCTTCAGCCTGCTCGAAGTCCTGGTGGCCATTGTCATCATGTCCCTCGGCCTGCTCGGTCTGGCGGCGCTGCAGGCGACTGGCCTGAAGAACAACTACAGCGCTTATACCCGCTCGCAGGCTGCGCTCTATGCCTATGACATGATCGACCGCCTGCGGGCCGATCGGCAGGCAGCCCTGAGCGGCAGCTATAACCTCACCCTGGCGGCCCCCGCGCCTACTGGCAGCACCCTGGCCGATACCGAGCGGGCCAGCTGGCTGGCGCAACTGGCGGGCCTGCCGGCCGGCGATGGCTCGATCAACGTCACCACGGCCGGCGTGGTGACCATCGTCGTGCAATGGAACGACAGCCGCGCCACGGCGGGCAGTTCGACCGCGAGCTTGCAGGTGGTGTCGCAGATATGAAAACGCTCATGCAACGACCGCTTCGATTCAAATCAGGGCAACGCGGCCTGAGCCTGGTCGAGCTGATGATCGGCATGGCCTTGGGGCTCATCGTGACCGCCGGCATCGTCTACATCTACCTGGGGTCGCGCCAAAGCTACAAGATGCAGGACAATATGGCACGCATCCAGGAAAACGGCCGCTACGCCATGGAGATCCTGAGCCGGGAGATTCGCATGGCCGGCTACCAAGGCTGCTCGAGCGCCACCTTTACCAATACGATCAATCCCCAGACCGCGGCGGCGGATAACTATGCCTGGGATTTCACTCGAAGCGCGATCGAGGGATATAACGCCACCGGCAGCGGCACCTGGTCTTCCGTCACCTCGGGTAGTCCGGCGACGGCGGTGAGTGTGAGCAATATCGATGCCGCCGTGGTCAGCGGCACGGATGTCATCAGCCTGCGCACCACGGACAACCTGAATATCAGCATTGTGGGCCAGCCGACCGACAACAATTGCAGCGGCACGACGGCCGATTTGAAGGTGACCTCGAACACCCAGTTGTCGGACGGCATGATCGTCATGGCCACCAATTGCAGCCATGCGGCGGTGTTCCAGATCACCAATTTCAACTCCAGCCAGAACGTGGTGCACAACACGGGTACCGGCACCCCCGGCAACGCCACGAAGGATATGGGTGCCTGCTTCGTGGGTGGCGAGATCGTGGGCATCTCGGCCAAGAGTTATTACATCCGCAACAACCCGGCCGGCGTGCCGGCACTGTATAGAAAAATTGGTGCAGGGACGACTGACGTGAAGGAACTGGTCGATGGCATCGAGAATATGCAAATCCAGTACGGGGTGGACAACGACGGCAACGGTTCCATTGACCAGTACGTCGACGCTGGTCACGCAAGCCTGGATTCGGCGGATGAATGGAAGAATGTGCGCAGCGTGCGGATCAGCCTGCTGCTGGTCAGCCAGGACAACAACGTGACCGATGCGCCGCAGAAATACGTCTACAACGGCAGCACGGTGACGCCGACCGACCGCCGGCTACGCTATGTCTTCACCAGCACCATCGGCGTGCGCAACCGATTGCAATGAGGGACGAGAGAATGCAGCGACAGATACTCAACCCTTGTGGTTCGCATCAGCAGGGCGCGGCCCTGATCATGACCCTGATCTTCCTGGTCCTGCTGACCATGATCGGCGTCACTTCGGTGCGGGTGAGCACCCTGGAAGAGCGGATGGCCGGCAACACCAGCGACCGTTACCGGGCCTTCCAGGCGGCCGAGGCGGCCCTGCGCGATTGCGAGAGCGTTTTGCAGCAGGCCTCGCTGCCGGCCTTCAACAACACCAACGGCTATTACCAGCCGGCGGCCGCGGGTGCGACGCCGCGCTGGAAGAGCATCACCTGGACATCCTCCTCGGCCAGCCGGGAATACAGCGGCACGTTCAGCGGGGTGGGCAGCAAGCCGCGCTGCATCATTGAGGAGATGCCTGCGATGCAGCAGAGCACCTCCGGCGGCAGCTTGAAGGCGGGCATGCCGCTGCCGGAACTCGGCCTTTATCGCATCACCGCACGCGGCACCGGGGTGACGGGCGATACCGTGGTCATGTTGCAGACCATGTACATCCGCTAGGGAGCGAGGAGGCAACGATGAAACCCGATTCTCACGCCCGTCTCTTTCTGCGCTGGCTGGCGATGCTGGCCGGCCTGCTGGCAAGCGCCCAGGCGCTGTCGGTCACCCTCTCGGACAATCCGCTCTTCATCCCCACCCCGCTGGCGCCGAACATCATCCTGACCCTGGACGATTCCGGCAGCATGCGCTGGGGCTATGCGCCGGACAGCATCGGCGACACGGCTGCCGAGCGTGACACCCGGCGCTTCAAATCGGCGACCTTCAACCCGATGTATTACAACCCGCAGGTGAGCTATGACCCGGGGGTGAATGCAGACGGCACCACGCGCTCGACCTCGTTCACGGCGGCCAAGCGCAACGGCTTCTACGATTACGCGACGAACAATACGGTCAATCTGTCAACCAGCTATCGGCCGGTTTATGACTACGACCCGTCCACCAATGACAACGACTATGCCGAGAACCCGAGTGCGGATTTTCCGGGCCAGGAGAATTCCGGCGTCGCCGCTTATTACTATAGGTTCAAGACAACCTGCAATTCGCAAAGCTCGACCGATCTAAACGATGAGAATTGCTATGAGAAGGTCACCGTTAGCGCAACCTCCGGACCCGGTGGCACGGACGAGCGGCAGAACTTCGCCAACTGGTATTCCTTCTACCGCACACGCAGCCTGATGACCGTCACCGCCGCCTCGCGCGCCTTCGCCTCGGTCTCGGCCGAGTCGCGCGTGGCCTGGCAGGCGCTCAACAGCTGCAGCAGTTTTGGCACTTCCTGCTCCGGCTGGGGCGGCACGGCGGTGACCAACAAGATTCGCAAGTTCACCGGCGCCCACAGGACCGATTTCTACTATTGGCTGTTCCGTCTGCCCGCGAGCGGCGGCACCCCGCTGCTGGAGGCCATGGAGCGCGCGGGGGAGTACTACAGGACCACGGGGCTCGACAGCCCCTATGCCTATGATCCGGGCACCACGGACGCGCCGGAATATTCCTGCCGGCCGAACTTCCACGTGATGATGACCGACGGCATCTGGAACAACAACACCCTGAGCGGAAGCTACGGCAATTACGACAGCACCAATAGGGCGCTGCCGGATGGCAAGACCTATACCGCGCGCTATCCCTATCAGGATGGCAACAGCGCCAGCCTGGCCGATATTGCCTTCTATTACTGGGCCAACGACCTGACCGCCCTGAACAATAATCAGCTGCCGCACTACACCGACCGCACCGGCACGGCGGACGAGCAGTACTGGAACGCCAAGAACGACCCCGCGACTTGGCAGCACATGGTCAATTTCACCGTGGGACTGGGCCTGAACACCCTGCTGACCAACCCCGACTGGGGCGGCGACACCTATGCCGGGGATTACCCCGCGCTGGTGGCGGGCAGCAAGACCTGGCCGGCCACCGGTGACAACGTCAGCCCGGGCAATGTGGCCGATCTCTGGCACGCCGCCATCAACAGCCGGGGCAAGTTCTTCGGTGCCGACGATCCGGACGCCCTGAACATCGCGTTCCAGGGTGCGATCAGCAGCATCCAGAGCCGCGAGAGTTCGGCCGCCGCCCTGGCCACCAACTCGACCCGCCTGGGGACCGACACCGTCATCTACCAGGCCAAATTCAACAGCGGCGACTGGACCGGCCAGCTGATCGCCTATGCCATCAACAGCGACGGCAGCCTGGGCAACAAGGTCTGGGACGTGACCGATCCGGGCAAGATACCGCTTGCCGCTTCACGTAATATCAAGACCTGGAGCGGGACAGCGGGTATCGATTTTCTCTGGGCCAGCCTGACCAGTACCCAGAAAAACGCCATCGACAGCGCCAATGTGGCCAACACCAGCTCGCCGGTGTTGGATTATCTGCGCGGCGACCAGAGCAATGAATTGCAAAACGGCGGGAGCTATCGCAACCGTTCGCGCCGCCTGGGCGACATCATCAACTCCGACCCGATCTTCGTGCATGCCCCGAACTTCGGCTACAGCGTGCTGACCGAGGGATTGGCTAGCGGTGCCACGCCTTATGCCACCTTTATCAGCGGCAATCAGTCTCGGACCAAGATGATTTATGTTGGGGCCAATGACGGCATGCTGCATGCCTTTGATGCAACGACGGGCGAGGAGAAGTTCGCTTATGTGCCAAATGAGGTCATGACGAACCTCGCTTCCCTGAAAAGCACGACATACGCCCATAAGTATTTCGTTGATGGTTCGCCCTTTGTCGGCGATGCCTTCGTCAGTAGTGCCTGGAAAACAGTATTGCTGGGCACGACGGGGGCGGGCGGCAAGGCAGTGTTTGCCCTGGATGTGACCGATCCGACCGCCTTCACCACCTCCAAGGTGCTCTGGGAGTTCACGCACGCCGAACTGGGCAACACCATTGGCCAACCGGTCATCGCGCGCGTGGCCTACAATAACCGCTGGGCGGCGATCTTCGGCAACGGTTACAACAGCACCGCCGGCACGGCAAAGCTGTTCATGGTCTTTTTGGATGCCAACCCGGCCGACGGTTGGCAGGTGGGCAAGGACGCCGACTACATGGTGTTCGATACCGACAGCACAACCAATAATGGCCTCGCCTCCCCGACCCTTTATGACAGCGACGGCGACAAGGTGGTCGATACGGTTTACGCCGGCGACATGCAAGGCAATGTCTGGAAATTCGATATTTCGGGGACTAACACCAATGCCTGGGGCGTGGCCTATAAATCGGGCTCGACGCCCAAGCCGCTGTTCACCGCCCGCAATGCCAGCAACCAGGTGCAGCCGATCACCGCGCCGGTGGAGATTGGCGCGCCGCCGCCTGGCAAGACGGGGGTGATGATCTATTTTGGTACTGGTCGGTTCTTCGCGACCGGCGATAACACCAACCTCGAAGTGCAGAGCTTGTATGGCGTGCTCGATGCCGGCTCGCGGATCACGACGACGGACCGCAGCGAATTGCAGCAGCAGACAATTCTTTACGAAGGAACCGATACCGGTACCACAGGGCGTACCGCGACGACAACGCAGATTCGAGTGCTGTCGAACACCGCGGTCAACTGGACGACCAAGAAGGGCTGGTATCTCGACCTGGTCCAGCCGCCGAGCAGTACCGCCCAAGGCGAGCGGGTAATCAGCATTCCGCTGTTGCGGCATGGCCGGGTCATCTTCACCACCCTGGTGCCTTCGACCGACCCTTGCCAGTTCGGCGGCACCAGTTGGATCATGGAAATGGATGCGCTGACCGGTGGCCGGCTGAGTGAGTCGGTGTTC
The DNA here is from genome assembly GCF_003967275.1 of Sulfuritortus calidifontis. NCBI lineage: Bacteria > Pseudomonadati > Pseudomonadota > Betaproteobacteria > Nitrosomonadales > Thiobacillaceae > Sulfuritortus > Sulfuritortus calidifontis. The sequence continues at coordinate 1,716,373 of NZ_AP018721.1, read as the reverse complement.
GATTTGAACAACGACTCCAATTTCAATGCCACCGATTATGTGACGGTGACGGTTGGCGGCGTCGAGATCACGGTCCCGGTTTCCGCGGTGAAATCGACTGTGGGCATCATCAAGACGCCGACGGTGGTGACGGCGGGTACGGTCGAATACAAGCTGGCCAGCGGCACCACGGGTGAGATCAGTTCGACCAAGGAGAAGAGTTCGGCGCAGGGCACAGGTCGGGTATCTTGGCGCGAGCTGGTGGATTGAGGTTCAGGGGGCGGTATGACTGATTCGAAGCAATGGGGTGGGCGGGGACAGCTTGGCGTGACCCTGATCGAACTGCTGATCGTGGTGGTGATCATGGGTATTCTTGCCGCGATCGCGATCCCGTCCTATCAGAGTTACACGATCCGGGGCAAGCGGGCCGATGCCAAGGCGGTGCTTACGGAAAACGCCAATTGGCTGGAGCGGAACTACACGGCCAACGGCTGTTACAACTATGGCAGCGTGACCGACTGCCAGGGGCAATCGGGCACGGCTGTTACCTTGCCTTTTACCGTTTCGCCCAAGACCGGCGCCGCTAATTACGCGATCACCATTGCCTATGCCAGCAGCGGCCAGCAATACACCCTGACGGCAACCCCATGCGGCGTCGGTGGCGCAGGTTGTCCTGGCGGCAGCACGAACTTCACCGACAGCGAATGTGGCGCCCTGACCCTGGACAGTCTGGGCCAGCAAGGCGAGGGCGGCAGTCAGGACGTGGCCTATTGCTGGCAGAGATGATCGCTCGGCTTGGGGCATAATGCCCTGGGTATTTTGAGTAATTCATCCGGCCGGTTTGCCCGGCCGCTCGTGATCGGATAGACAGTTGAGTTCATCCAGCACCAGCGTGTTTCGCGTATTGCGCCAATTGTCCGGCGAGGAGTTTCGCTCGGGTGAGGCGATTGCCGAGCGCCTGGGCATTTCCCGTGCCAGTGTCCATAACGCCGTCCGCCAGGCGCAGGACTTGGGCGTCGAAATCTATTCGGTCCGTGGGCGCGGCTATCGTCTGGTGCATCCGCATAGCTGGCTTGATCTGGACGCGGTGGAGCCGGTGGCCGAGTCGCTCGGCTACCGCCTGCATGTCCACGACCAGGTGGATTCCACCAACAGCCGGCTGATGGCGTTGGGGCAGGCGGGTGCCGAACACAAGACGGTTCTGGCAGCCGAGTGGCAGACCGGTGGCAAGGGCCGGCGCGGCCGTGCCTGGCTGTCGCCGCTGGGCGGCGGCTTGGCCTTTTCCGTTCTGTGGCGCTTCAGCCGCACGGCCAGCGACCTGTCCTGTCTCAGTCTCGCCGTCGGCCTGGGTCTGGTGCGCGCCTTACGCGAGTTGGGGCTGGCCGACGTGCAGTTGAAGTGGCCGAACGATGTCCTGCACCGTGATCGCAAGCTGGCTGGCGTCCTGATCGAATTGCAGGGCGAGGCCCAGGGCCCGAGCATGGCAGTGATCGGTGTGGGCCTGAATGTGCGCCTGCCAGAGCCCTTGCGTGCCGAGATCGAGCAGCCGGTGACCGATCTGATGGAAGGGTTGGGCGAGCCAGTAGACCGTAACCATCTGCTGGTCGAATGCTTGAGGCAGTTGGATCAGGTGCTGGTCCATTATGAGCAGGACGGTTTTGCTGGGTTGCGTGCCGAGTGGGAGGCCAGCCATGCCTTCCACGGCCGCGAGGCACGCATGATCGCGGCCCAGGGCGAATCCTGGCGCGGCCGGGTCGCCGGCATCGACGAGGCGGGGGCCTTGCTGCTCGACACCGAAACCGGCCAGCGCCGCTTCTATTCCGGCGAACTGAGCTTGCGCGGGGTCACGGCGTGATCCTGCTGGTCGATGCCGGCAACAGCCGCATCAAGTGGGGCGAGTTCGAAGCCGGCCAGTGGCGCCATAAGGATGCCGTGCCCACAAGCGACCTGGCCTTGCTGGCGGAGCGCTGGCAACGGCTGAGTCCGGCCTGGATATTTGTCAGCAACGTGGTGGGCGGCGAACTGGTCGAACTGGTTGAACGAACCTTCCCGGCCGGCACGCGCCAGTATTGGCTGACGCCGAAGGCCGAGGCCTTCAGCCTGCGCAACCGCTATACGATGCCCGATAGCCTGGGGCCGGATCGTTATGCCGCCATGCTGGCGGCCCGGCAACATGGCTTCGGTCATGTCGTGGTGGCCAGCCTGGGTACGGCGCTCACCGTCGATGCCCTCACAGCCGAGGGCGAGTTTCTCGGCGGCATGATCCTGCCGGGCTACCGCACCATGTTGCGCAGCATCGAGCAGGCAACCCGCGGCGTGCGGGCGGGCCTGGGGCAATGGGCTGCTTTCCCGACCAACACCAGCGATGCGGTCGAGACCGGCATCGTGTCGGCCCTGGTCGGCGCCATCGAGGCCCAGCGAGGCCGATTGCAGGCCCATGTCGGGGCGGAGGCCGCCGCCTTGCTGACGGGGGGCGACGCCGCCCTGATCAAGCCGCATCTGCGCGGGCCGGTGACGCTGGTGGAAGATCTGGTTCTGGAAGGATTGTTATGGGTCGCGAAGGAAGGCGGCGCCGCGGGCGCCTGATTCTCTGGTTGCTGTTGCTCAACCTCCTGGCGCTGGCAGCCGGGCTGGCCTGGGAACATTGGCAAGGCCTGTCAGCGGCCGTTCCCAACATCAACGCCGACAAGATCCTGCTGCTGAGCGCGCAGGAAGGGCACTCCAAGGAGCAGTAAGAATCATCTGGTGCGCCATGCGCACCAAAAAGAATTATGAAAATGCTGAAATGGTCGTTCCCGCGCAGGCGGGAACCCAGAAAAATCGATGGGCTGGATGCCCGCCGGCGCGGGCATGACGACCGAATGACTCTAATGAATGGTGCGCATGGCGCACCCTATGGCTAGCTAAAGGTTGAGGTGGTTCAGGCCTTGCCGGCGATCCAGTCCTTCACCGAGGCCAGCGCCGTCGCCAGCTTGTCCGGCTGGGTGCCGCCGGCCTGGGCCATGTCCGCCCGGCCGCCACCCTTGCCGCCCACCTGCTGGGCGACGTGGTTGACCAGCTCGCCGGCCTTGATCTTGTCGGTCAGGTCGGCGCTGACGCTGGCGATCAGGGAAACCTTGCCGCTTTCCACGCTGGCCAGCACCAGGGCGCAGGACTTGAGCTTGTCCTTCAGCTTGTCGGCCAACTCGCGCAGGGCCTTGGTGTCGGCACCCTCGATCTGGGCCGCGAGGAATTTCACGCCATTTGCTTCCTGGGCCTGATTGGCCAGGTCATCGCCCTGTGAGGCGGCGAGCTTGGCCTTGAACCGGGCCAGCTCCTTTTCCATCGCCTTCACCTGATCCTGAATTTGCGCCAGGCGGCCGGCCACTTCCTGCGGCTGGGCCTTGAGCGAGTTGGCGACCTCGCGCAGGGTCTCTTCCTGCTCCTGCATGTAGGCCACGGCCGCCGGGCCGGTCACTGCCTCGATCCGGCGGATGCCGGCAGCGACGCCGCCCTCGGCCACGATCTTGAACAGGCCGATGTCGCCCGTGCGCTTCACATGGGTGCCGCCGCACAGTTCGGTGGAGAACGCGCCCATGCCGACCACGCGCACCTCGTCGCCGTACTTCTCGCCGAACAGGGCCATGGCGCCGGCCTTGATCGCCTCGTCGTGCTTCATGAGCCGGGTCTCGACCTTGCTGTTGCGGCGGATCTCGGCGTTGACCAGGCGCTCGATCTCGCGCAGCTGCTCCGGTGTCACCGGCTGGGGATGCGAAAAGTCGAAGCGGGTGCGCTCGGCCGTGACCAGCGAGCCTTTCTGGGTGACATGCTTGCCCAGCACGGTGCGCAGGGCGGCGTGCAGCAGGTGGGTGGCCGAATGATTGTAGGCCGCGCGGCTGCGCGCCTCGGCATCGACCTTGGCGTTCACCATGTCGGTCACCGCCAGCCGGCCGGTCTTGAGCCGGCCCTTGTGACCGAATACCTCGGCCTGAATTTTCTGGGTGTCTTCCACCACGAACACGCCGTGGCCGGAAGTCAGTTCGCCGATGTCGCCGATCTGGCCGCCGGACTCGGCATAGAAGGGGGTGCGGTCGAGCACGATCACCGCCTCGTCGCCGGCGTGGATCTCGGTGACCTGGCTGCCTTCCTTGTACAGGGCGACGATGCGGCCTTCCATCTCCAGGGTGTCGTAGCCGTGGAATTCGGTCGGCTCGCCGTTGAACTCCAGGCCCTTGCCCATGGTGAATTTGGAGGCGGCGCGGGCGCGCTCGCGCTGCAGTTCCATGGCCGCCTCGAAGCCGGCGAAATCGACGGTGACGCCGCGCTCGCGGGCGATGTCGGCGGTGAGGTCGAGCGGAAAGCCATAGGTGTCGTAGAGCTTGAACACGGTCTCGCCGTCGAGCATCTTGTCCTCGGAGGCCAAAGCCTCTTCCAGCACGCCCATGCCGTGCTCCAGGGTCTCGGCGAAGCGCTCCTCCTCCTGCTTGAGGATTGCGGTGACGTTGGCCTGGGCGGCGACGAGTTCGGGATAGGCCTCGCCCATGGCCTTGGCCAGATCGGCCACGAGCTTGTGGAAGAACGGCTGTTTCTGGCCCAGCTTGTAGCCGTGGCGGATGGCGCGGCGGATGATGCGGCGCAGCACATAGCCGCGGCCCTCGTTGCTGGGAATGGCGCCGTCGACGATGAGGAAGGCGCAGGCCCGGATGTGGTCGGCGATGACCTTGAGCGAGTTGTTGGCCAGGTCCTGCGTGTGGGTCTCGCGGGCGGCTGCCTTGATCAGGTCCTGGAACAGGTCAATTTCGTAGTTGCTGTGCACGTGCTGCATCACGGCCGAGATGCGCTCCAGGCCCATGCCGGTGTCGACCGAGGGCTTGGGCAGCGGGTGCAGCACGCCGTGCTCGTCGCGGTTGAACTGCATGAACACGTTGTTCCAAATTTCGATGTAACGGTCGCCGTCCTCGTCCGGGCTGCCCGGCGGACCGCCGGCCACTTCGGGGCCGTGATCGTAGAAGATCTCGGTGCAGGGGCCGCAGGGGCCGGTGTCGCCCATCTGCCAGAAGTTGTCGCTGTGATACTTCTGGCCGGCCTTGTCGCCAATGCGGGTGATGCGCTCGGCCGGTACGCCGATCTGCTTGGCCCAGATGTCATAGGCCTCGTCGTCGTCCTGGTAGACCGTGACCCAGAGTTTGTCCTTGGGGATGCCGAGTTCGCAGGTCAAAAATTCCCAGGCGAACTCGATCGCCTCGCGCTTGAAGTAGTCGCCGAAGCTGAAGTTGCCCAGCATCTCGAAGAAGGTATGGTGGCGCGCCGTGTAGCCGACGTTCTCCAGATCGTTATGCTTGCCGCCGGCGCGCACGCAGCGCTGGGAGGAGACGGCGCGGACATAAGGCCGCTGCTCGCGACCGAGAAAGACATCCTTGAACTGCACCATGCCGGCGTTGGTGAACAGCAGGGTCGGGTCGTTGCCTGGAATCAGCGGGCTGGAGGGCACGATGGTGTGACCCTTGGAGGCGAAGAAATCAAGAAAACGACGACGGATTTCGCTGCTTTTCATGGCACAGGCACGCAGGGATCGGGAAAACGTCGAATTCTAGCCGCGATCACCAGGCCGGCATAGGGTGGCTGTGGCGCAGTCGTGCCTTTGTTCGGCTTGGCTCCGGGCTTTGGTCCAGGTTGCAAAGCGCCGAGGCTCTCTATATATTAGCGCCCGCTAATAAACTCTTGGACGAAGGGAAGGTCATGTTCGGTGGCTACAATTTCAAGGAAGTCGACGTCGATTACCTAGCGAGCGTCGATCTTGGCAGCATCCATCTGCTGGATGTCCGCACCGATGCCGAGGTATCGCGCGGCGTGATCGATGGGGCCATTCATCTGCCCCTGCATCTGCTGCCGATGCGCGAGCACGACATTCCGAAGGACAAGCCGGTCATCATCTATTGCAACTCCGGCGCTCGCTCGGCCCAGGCCTGCGCCTTCATGGCGGCCAAGGGCTACACCAACATGCACAATCTGTCGGGCGGCATCATGGCCTGGATGCGTGCCGGCAAGCCGCTAGCAGCGCTGGCTTGAGCCAATTCCCGCCTTGTTTCCAAGGCTTTGGCTCTGGTTGCAATCTACCAGTAACTGGTTTAATGTAGCCGGGCCTTTTTTAGCACATGCTGATTTTGTAAAGGAGCAGAAATGAATTTCGATAAAGAGCTCGATGCGCGCGGCCTGAACTGCCCCCTGCCCATCCTCCGTGCCAAGAAAACCCTGGGTGAACTGGCCGGCGGCCAAGTGCTCAAGATCATCGCCACCGACCCAGGTTCCGTTAAGGACTTCGCGGCCTTCGCCAAGCAAACCGGTAACGAGCTCCTGTCCACCGCCGAAGCTGGCGGCGAGTACACCTTCTTCATCAAGAAGAAGTAAGACATCTGTATAGCCGTGGCTGCGGTCACGGCTAACCCTGGTGGGAGAGACAATGGATCAGAAAAAGCTGGCGATCATCGCCACCAAAGGCACGCTTGACTGGGCCTACCCGCCCTTCATTCTGGCCTCTACCGCGGCTGCGCTGGGCTACGAGACCCAGATCTTCTTCACCTTCTACGGCCTGCAAATGGTCCGCAAGGACCTGAGCGGCCTGAAGGTCAGCCCCCTCGGCAACCCGGGCATGCCCATGAAGATGCCGTTCGGGCCCAAGTGGTTCCGCGGCATCAACTGGAACATCCCCAATGCCGTCCAGGGCATCGTGCCGGGCTTCGAGTCCCTCGCCACCGTTCTGATGAAGCAAACCATCAAGAACAATGGCGTGGCCACCATTCCCGAACTGCGTGAACTGTGTCAGGAGGCTGACGTCAAGTTCATCGCCTGCCAGATGACGGTCGAACTGTTCGGCTTCAGCCACAGCGACTTCATCGACGGCCTCGAGTACGGTGGCGCCGCCACCTTCTTCGAGTTCGCCGGCGAGTCGGACATCTGCCTGTTCATCTAAGCCTTCGTGCTTGGGATAAAAGGGCCGCCTTCGGGCGGCTTTTTTGTTTGGGTCGCCGGGTTAGGCTATGCCCGAGTAATTTACTCGGCCGCTTGTTGCGCTGTTGCCAATGAACAAACCCCGGGTCATCAAACTGCAAAAATGCCTTGCCTGGATTAAGTACATTCCGATAGGATTTACGTACTTTCCGATTAGTACATGCGGACCACAGAAGGTGGTGGGCGGGGGAGTCGCCCAGGCGTGTATCTGATTGAATTTAAACCGCTTTTATGTGGAGGAGACCACTCAATGCAACTCAAGAAGCTCGCATTTGCCTTGGCCGCTGCCGGCCTGACTGTTTCCGGCGCTGCACTGGCCACCAACGGCATGAATATGGAAGGCTACGGCCCCGTTGCCACCGGCATGGGCGGTGCTTCCTTCGCCTATGACAACGGCACGGCCGCCATGATGAACAACCCGGCTACCTTGGCTTTGGCAGGCGACGGCAGCCGCTTCGACTTTGCTTTGGGTGCCCTGGGCCCTCAGGTTGAATCGGCGAATTCGCTGGGTAGCGTCGATTCGGATGGTACCCTCTACCTGATGCCGGCTTTCGGTTACACCAAAAAATCCGGGAATATGGCCTACGGTGTTGGCATGTTTGCCCAGGGTGGCATGGGTGCCGAGTACAAGGCTGGCTCCATGATGGATATCACGGCGCATACGACCAGTTTTGGCGGTACTGCAACCACGGGTGGCCAGAAACAGCGTTCTGAGCTGGGTGTCGGTCGTGTCTTGTTCCCGCTGGCCTACAATGTTAACGATAAGCTTTCCGTCGGGGGTTCTGTCGACTTTGTCTGGGGTGGCCTGGACATCCTATGGTCGCAAGATACCGAAAATTTCTTTGGCTCGGTCGATGTCAACAAGGTTTCGGCTGCCACCGTCGCCACTCTGGGCGCTTTTAACCTGACGCCCCGAAATCGGCGTGGTTCGGTTAGCGGCAATCTGATCGACAATTTCTTTGCGGGTTTCGCGGGTGGTAACTTCAGCGACTTCCATTGGGGCACCTTCGCCTTCAGCAATGCCAGCAAGGGCGATCAGCAGACCCTGGGTTACGGTGGCGCCGCCAAGCTGGGCATGACCTACAAGGTCAACGACAAACTCACCATCGGTGCGACCTATCATTCCGAGACCAAGATGTCGGACTTCGAAGGCGATGCCGTCATGTCCTTCAAGGTGAGCGGTGTTGCTTGCGGTGGCGGCGATTGCGTGATCCCGGTCGAATCCAAGGTCAAGGTCAAAGACTTCCAGTGGCCGTCCACCTACGGCCTCGGTCTGTCCTATCAAGCCTCCGATCGTTTGCAAGTCGCGGCGGACTATAAGCGCATCAACTGGTCCGACGTGATGAAGAACTTCCACATGGTCTTCACCGCCAATGCCACCCAGAGCAATGCGGCGGCGGCTGGCTTCGCCAACAACGTGCTGGACTATGTCTACTTCCAGAACTGGGACGACCAGAACGTCTACAACATCGGCGTGGCCTACAAGTACAGCGACAAGCTGACCCTGCGTGCCGGCTACAACTATGCGAGCAATCCGGTTCCTAACAGCACGGTGAGCTTCCTGTTCCCGGCCACGATCGAGCAGCATGCCACCGTGGGCTTTGGCTATGCCTTCAGCAAAGCTTCGAACTTGGATTTCTCCTTTACCTATGGCTGGGGTGACAAGGTGACCGAGAGCGTGGTTGAGGCCCTGGATGGTGCCGGTGCGGCTGGTGCTACCGACAGCCGTCCGGTCACGATCGATCACAAGCAGACCAACGCTCAGATCATGTACAGCTACAAGTTCTAATCTGAACCGGCTGTCCTGAAAGGGTTGCGGGCTTCGGCCCGCAACCCTTTTTTCTTGCCTCGCGTCTGCGCATCACCCCGGTTTTTCCCCAGGCATTGCGCGATGCGAAATGGCCGGTGCACCGTACGCGGCGGCCATACAGTAGGTAAATATATTAAAATTTGCTGACAAACGATTAACCCACTCACGAGGAGACAGACGATGTATTCCAACCGCCTGCCGGCCGCGGCGCTGGCTGCCGGCCTGTGTCTGCCCGGCGCTGCCTGGGCCACCAACGGCATGCTCATGGAAGGCTATGGCCCGATTGCCACCGCCATGGGGGGCGCGGCCATGGCCTACGACAACGGCACGGCGGCGATGGCCAACAACCCCGCCACGCTCGGCCTCATGGCCGAGGGCAGCCGGTTCGATATCGCGCTGGGCATGATCGGCCCGGATGTCGTGGCCTCCGCCCCGTTCGGCAATTCCAAGGGCGATGCCTTCTACATGCCGGCCTTCGGTTATGTCAGCAAGCGCGGTCAACTGGCCTATGGCCTCGGCGTCTATGCCCAGGGCGGCATGGGTACCGAGTATCCGGACGGCGACATGTCCCAGGTGGGGGTCGGCCGGGTGATCTTTCCCGCCGCCTACAATGTGAACGAGCGCTTCAGCGTGGGCGGCAGCGTTGATCTGGTTTGGGCCGGCATGGACATCGTGGCCGGCGGCTATGGCATCGACTTCAAGGACGGCAGCGACTACACCGGCGCCGCCAAGGGCTACGGCCTGGCCTGGAAGCTGGGTTTTACCTATCAGCTGAGCCCGCAGTTCAGTGTCGGTGGCGTGTATGAGAGCGCCGGCAACCTGGGCACCCTGGAAGACGGCGGCTGGAAGGTCAAGGGCTTCGACATGCCGCCCATCGCCGCCGTCGGCGCGGCCTGGCGGCCGAACGACAAGTGGCTGCTGGTGGCCGATGTCAAGGACGTGATGTGGAACAGCAGCATGAACACCGTCACCATCCTAAACAACGGTGCTGTGGTGGCGCCCTTCGTGCAGAACTGGGATGACCAGATCGTGCTCTCCTTCGGCGCCGCCTACAAGTTCAGCGAGGCCCTCACAGGCCGTCTCGGCTACAACCATGCCGACAATCCCATCCCCAGCCAGAACATGAACTATCTGTGGCCCGCCATCGTGGAGGACCACTATACCTTCGGCCTGGGCTATGTCCTGGACAAGACCTCGGAGTTCAATTTCTCCTTGACCTATGTGCCCGAGGCCGCGCAGACGGGCAACGGCGGCGTCTACGTCGAACACAGCCAGCTCAACTGGCAATTCATGTACAGCAGGCAGTTCTGAGCCACGCTCGGGACACGAAAGGGGGGCTGCGGCCCCCCTTTCGTTTATGTTGGCTTAGGGAAGGTCTGATTAAGCCGTCATGCCCGGAGCGAGGTTGTTGCCGCTTTAGCGGCTATACAACCACGGCCTGCCCCTTGCGGGTGCGCAGGCGGGCATCCAGTTTTTGATCCTTCTGGGTTCCCGCCTGCGCGGGAACGACGAAATCGGACTTTTTCAGGGGCTAGGAGCCTGTCGGACTTAATCCCCCATGCGCTTTGTCGGGGCAACCCGCAGGGCCGGCCCGCTGCGGGCGCATCGCCGCGTTGCGGGGCGCTTGTAGTGGCCCGCACTACGGCGCGCCCCGCCGCCTTGCGCTGCATCCCGCAGCGGGCCGGCGCGCACGGGGTGTTAAGTCCGACAGGCTCCTAGGCTTTTCCGCGGCGGCGCGCCCGCAGCAGGAAGCGGGCAGGGTCGATGGCGTCGAGCAGGTCCTTTTCCAGCGGCAGCGGGTCGCCGGCGATCTGGGCGGCGATCCGTTCCGCCGCCAGGGCGTGCCAGACCAGGCCGCGCGAGCCCAGGCCGAGCAGGGCGTAGAGGCCGGGCAGGCGCGGCAGGTCGGCCAGTCGGGCCCGGTGCGGGTCGAGTTGCGCGGTCGGGTCGGGCAGGGCGCCGGCGAGCGGCAGGCGGTCCGGCGCGACGGCGCGCAGGGCGACCCGGCCATCGAGGCCGGCGGCATCCATGCCTTGGGTCGAGCCCGGCAGCATCTGTTCCAGGCGCAGGAGGTTGCCCTCGCTGCTGGTGGCGCAGAGGGCGGGATTTTCTTCCAGCTCATACGAGGCCCCGGCGCAATGCCAACCGTCCAGTGCCGGCGTGGCATAGCCCTCGCGGGTTAAGGCCATCGGCAAAGAAGGCAACGTGCCTTCGGCGATGTGGCTGACCTGGCCGCGGATGCGGCGGATCGGCAGATGTTGGCTTTGGCCGAAGCGACGGGCCTCGGCGCCGCTGGCGAGGACCACGGTCTCGGCCCGCGCTAGCGCCTGCCCATGCTCATCGAGCACACGCCAGCCGGTTTCGCCGTGCTCCAGCGACAAGGCTTCTTGGGCAAAGTGCCGTTCGATCCGGTCCGGAAAACGCGCGAGATAGGCCCGGCACAGGCTGGGCGGGTTGGCGTGGCCGCCTTGCGGGAACAGCCAGGCACCGAGCGGCACCGGCCAGTCGATCAGGGCGCCGGCCTCGGCGGCGTCCAGCCAGCGCACGAACTCGGAGGGAAACCGGCGGGCGGCGATGATTTCGCGTTGCAGGGCCTCATGCGCCGGGTCGCGCGCGAGCTGCAGCACGCCCTGGGGGAACCATTTGAGCGGCAGGCCTTCGGCTTGCAGGGTGCGCCAGTGGTTCAGGGCGAACAGAAAGCAGGCGCGCGACAGGCGGGAGGCGATGTTGTCGTCGAGCGACAACATGGGCCGCACGATGCCGGCTAGATTGCCCGAGGCCTCCTGCGCAGGCGCCGCGTGACGCTCGATCAAGCTGACTTGCCAGCCGCGGGCGGCCAGGCGCTCGCTGACGGCGCAGCCGGCCAGGCCGCCTCCGATGACGATGGCTTTATTCTCCCCTCGCCCTCGGTGAGAGGGGGAGGGGTGAGTTTGGGCGAAGCGGCCCGCGAGCATCTCCCGCTTGCGCCCGAAGCCGGGGCGTTTTTCCGTGCGGAAGCCGACGCGGTCGAGGCCGTCGCGCACGGCGGCAGCGACGGTATAGGTCGCCAGGGTGGCGCCGGGCTTGGCCAGCCGGGCCAGCGCCTTGAATACGGGGGCGCACCAGAGCTCGGGGTTTTTGTCCGGGGCGAAGCCGTCGAGGTAGATGGCATCGACCTGGGCGAGGAGCTGGCGCAGCATGTGCTGGGCGTCGCCCAGCAGCAGGGTCAGGCAGACGGTGCCGTTGTCGAGATACAGCCGGTGAAAGCCCGGCACCAGGACCGGCCATTGGGCCAGCAGCGTCGCCGACAATTCGGCGAATTCGGGCCAGCGTCGGTGCAGGGCGGCAAGATCGGCCGCGCCGAAGGGATGCTTTTCCACCGAGATGAAGTCGAGCCGCGCGGCCCTTTGCGGGTCCTCGCGCCAGGCGGCCCAGGTGGCGAGGAAATTCAGGCCCAGGCCGAAGCCGGTCTCCAGGATGGTGAAGCGGGGCTGGCCCTGCCAGCGCCGGGGCAGGTCGTTGCCGGCCAGGAAGACATGGCGGGCCTGACCCAGGCCACCGTCGCTCGAATGGTAGATGTCGTCGAACTGCGCGGAGTAGGGCGTGCCGTTGGCGGCGAAGGCGAGCTGGGCGGGGACGAGCGGCGCATGGGCGGGCATGGCGCCATTTTAGCGAAGGGAAGTTGGTTCGGTCCGGGGGCATTGGGGTGTGGACCCTCTGCGCGCCGCTCACCCGAACCCTCTCCACAAAGAGGAGAGGGGATGTCTTGCTTGGAGGGCGGTGACTCCAACCCCCTCTCCCTTCCGGGGAGAGAATAGGGGTGAGGGGGTATTGGCTAGAGATGCGGCAGAAAGACGATGAGGCCGACGACGGCGGCGCCCAGGGCGGCGAGCAGCACGGCCGCGGCGGCGGCGTCCTTGGCCAGGGCGATGACCGGGTCGTGTTCGCGGCTGACCCGGTCGGCCAGGATTTCCAGCGCGGTGTTCATCGCCTCCAGGCCCAGGACCAGGGCGATGCAAAGCAGCAGGGCGGCCCATTCCCAGACGGCCAGGTCGAGCCAGGCAGCGGCCGCGATGACCAGCGGCGCGGCGAGAAAGAGATGGAGGCGGAAATTGCGCTGACTGGCGGCAAGGTGCGCGAGTCCGCGCCAGGCGAAAACGAAGCTGCGCAGCAAGCGGCGCATGTCAGCGCCCGGCATCCAGGGTATTCGACCAGTCCTGGCTCAGCATGGCGCCGATGTCCTTACCCGGCAGCGGGCGGCTGATCAGGTAGCCCTGGACCACGCGGCAGCCCAGCCTGCGCAGGGCGGCCAGTTGCTCGGCATCCTCGACGCCTTCGACCACGGTATCCAGGCCCAGGCTGTCGCTCAGGTTGATGATGGCCTGGGTGATGGCGGCGTCGATCGGCTGGCGGTGGATGTCCTTGATGAAGAAGCGGTCGATCTTGAGGGTGTCGACCGGGAAATGCTTGAGATGGGCGAGCGAGGAATAGCCGGTGCCGAAGTCGTCGACCGCGACGCGCACGCCCATTTGCTTGAGCTGCTGGATTCGGTCCACCGCCTGGCCGATATCCTGCATGAGGATGGTCTCGGTCAGTTCCAGATGCAGGTGCTCGGCGGGCAATCGGGTCTCGGCCAAGGCGGCCCGGATGAAATCGATCAGGTCCTCCTGCCAGAATTCCTTGCCCGATAGGTTGATCGCGACAGCCAGTCCGGCATGGCCCTCGGCAAGCCATTGGGCGCACTGCTTGCAGGCATCCAGCAGCAGCCGGCGGCCGAGTTCGACGATGATGCCGGTTTCTTCCAAAAGGTCGAGATAGCTGGCGGGTTCCACGGTGCCGCGCGTGGGATGGTGCCAACGCATCAGGGCCTCGACCACATGGATGCGGCCCGACTCCAGGTTGATCTGCGGTTGGTAGTAGGGCTGGAACTCGCCGCGTGAGATGCCTTGGCGTAGCTCGGTCTCCAGCTCCAGGCGCTTGGCGACCCGGGTGTTCATCTCGGTATCGAACATCTGGTAGCGATTGCGGCCGGCTTCCTTGGCGTGATACATGGCGGTATCGGCATGCTGCAGCAGGTCGTGCGGGCTGGTGCCGTCGTTGGGGCAGACGCTGATGCCGATGCTGCAGGTGACATACAGGTCGCGGTCGGCGATCTGATAGGTGCGGGTGACCGCCTCCATCACCTTGTCGGCGACATGGAGAATCTGGCTGATCTTTTCCGCGTCGGTGACGACCACCACGAACTCATCGCCGCCCAGGCGGGATACGATGTCCTCGCTGCGCACCGTTGTTCGCAGCCGATCGGCGATATGGCGGATGAGTGTGTCGCCGGCGGCATGGCCCAGGGTGTCGTTCACCAGCTTGAAGCGGTCGAGGTCGATGAACATCACCCCGACCATGAACTTGTGCCGCAAGGCGCGGGCAATGGCCTGTTCCAGCCGGCCCATGAGCAGCATGCGGTTGGGCAGTTGGGTGAGGCTGTCGTGGGTGGCGAGATGCTCGCGCTCACGCCCGGCCCGCCGGGTGTAGTGGACCACGATGCCGGCCACGACCAGGCCGATGAGCAAGGCCGCGGTCGAGAGCAGGAAAATCCAGTTCCGCGCCGCGGCATGTTCCTGCTTCGCCTGCTCGATGGCGGTGTCCGCCGTCTGGCGGGTCATCTCGTCGAGCCTCGACAGGATATCGAGCACGGTGCTCTGGGCCGGGATGGCCTCCTGCACCAGCATGCGCTTGGCGCCCTCCCGGTCGCCGGCCATGGCCAGTTCGAAGGTGCGCTCGGCGAGCTGGTAGGACTTGCTGGTGGCCACACCCTGCGCATCGAGCAAGGTGCGCTCGGCCGGGGTCAGGGGCAGGGCGGCGAAGCGGCTGCGGGCCGCCACGAAATCGGAAGCCATTTGGTTGAAATGGGTATATTCCGCATCCTGTTCGAAGGGGTCCTCCAGGACGGTGACCCGGACGATGCTCGCGGTACGTTCGCGCACCGCCGTATGCATGGTTTTGGACAGATCGAGTTTGAGGATTTGTTGCTCGGAAATCGTCTTGAGCCGGTTCTCCGCAGTGCGTAGCTCCCTGATGCCGACATAGGCGACGAACAGGATCAGCAGGATCTGGACGAAGAAGCCCGCGGCCAGCCCCACTTCCCAGTCCGGGCTGAGGATGGGGCGGTGGTGCGGGTCGCCGGTCTTAGGCAAGGCGGCTCCAGAAGGAGTGGGCATCGTTGCTGCGCATGCAGTCTCGGTCAGTCGTCATGGCATGGTCTGACCCATTGTATTGGGCCACTGGAGGGACGCTTACAGTTTAGACGGCCTGCCTGACAGGACCCAAGGGTTTGTGCCCTCAGCGCAACATGGCTCAGCTTGTCCTGAATAACTCGGCGATCTCGTCCGGGCTGAAGCGATACCTATGGTTGCAGATATCGTCGTGGATCACGATCTCGCCATGCTCTTGGAGCACGGCCTCGCATTCGGCCTGGCCCAGCGAGCGCAGCATGTCGCGTACCTTGTCCCGGTTCTCCGGGCAGTGGTAGGCCACCGGCCGCGGGTCGAACACCCGGATGTCCTCCTCCGGGAACAAGCGGCTCAGCAGTTGCACCGGCGGCAGGCCCAGCAGCTCCGCCGGCTTCACGGTATCGGCCAGCAGCTGCACCCGGTTCCAGCCATCGGGGTCCTTCTGGTCGGCGCTGGGCAGCTTCTGCAGGAACAGGCCGGCGGTGCATTCGCCTGATGCGGCCAGCAGCAGACGGGTCGGCAGCTGCTCCGAACGGTTGAGGTAGTGCTCGAAGGTTGTGGCGACGCTGTCGCCGTCGAGCGGCACGATGCTCTGATAGGGCTGGCTCATGGCGGCGATGTCGAGGGTCAGCGCCAGCCGGCCGTGGCCGAGCAGTTCGGGTACGGCCGCAGCCGCGAGCTGCGGCCGGGCGCGGGCCATGCCGCGCAGGCGCAACTGCTCGTCGCAGTCGAGCACCAGCAGGTCGACCGGGCCCGAGCCTTTTAGCTGGAAGGTCATGCGCCCCGCCTGCTTGAGATTGGCGGCGATGAGCGCGGTCACGGCGGTCATCTCGCCCAGGAGCTGCATCACCGGCTCGGCATAGCCACGGCCCGCCAGCATCTGCCGCCAGGCCTCGTGCAGCTGGATGCAGGCGCCGCGGATGTCGATGGCCTCGAAAAGAAAGGGGCGGACCAGGTCGCGCGGGGGGTCGAAACGTTCGGACAAGGGGGGCTCCGGGCGGGGGATCGCAATGGCGACATTTTATCGGTTCAGGGGGCGTACCGGATTGCCGGCTATGCTGAAGCAGGAGGTTTAAGGCGATGCGCTTGCTGACTTGGAACATCCAGTGGGGCCGCGGCATGGACGGCCGGGTCGATCTCGAGCGCATGGCTGCGCTCATTCGCAGCCATGGGGCATTCGACGTGATCTGCCTGCAGGAGGTGGCAGTGAATTTCGCCGAGCTGCCGGGCAGCCGGGGCGAGGACGGGGTGGCCGAAGTGCGCCGGCTGTTCCCTGAACATGAGCTGATCTACGCCCCTGCGGTCGATCTGCCGGCGGCCGGCGGCGGCCGTCGTCTGTTCGGCAATGCCATCCTGTCGCGGCTGCCGGTGCTGCAGGTCTTCCGCCACCTCCTGCCCTGGCCGGCCGAGGCCGGCGTACCCAGCATGCAGCGGGTCCTGCTCGAGATCGTGGTGGTGGCGGATTTCGGCCTGATCCGGGTGCTGACCACGCACCTGGAGTACTACTCGGCCCGCCAGCGGCTGGCCCAGATCGAGGCGATCCGCGGCCTGCATCGAACGGCCTGCGCCCACGCCCGCCTGGCCCGGCCGGGCGAAGAAGGCGGCGGGCCGTTCGATGCCCTGCCGAGGCCGGCCTCGGCCATCTTCTGCGGCGACATGAACAGCGGGCCGGAGGCACCGGAACGCGCCCGCCTGCTGGAACCGTTCGAGGCCGGCGAGCCGGCCTTCGTCGATGCCTGGCAGGTGGTGCATCCGGGCCAGCTGCATGCGCCGACCGCCGGCATCCATCCGGTCGACTGGCTGGAGGCGCCTGCCTGCTACGACTTCGTCTATGTCACCGAGGATCTGGCCGGCCGCCTGGTCGCTTGCGCGGTAGATGACGAAACCGCGGCCTCGGACCACCAGCCGGTGTGGATCGAACTGGGTTGATCAGGCCTTGGCCAGCAGGTGCTCGACCAGGCGCACCCAATAGCTGGCGCCCAGGGTGAGGATGTCGTCGTTGAAGTCGTAATGCGGGTTGTGCAGCATGCAGCCGCCTTCGCCCAGGCCGTTGCCGATCCAGACATAGCAGCCGGGCTTTTCCTTCAGCATGTAGGCGAAGTCTTCCGCCCCCATCGAGGGCCTGAGGTCGGTGCGGGCATTGGGCTCGCCGACCAGCTGCGCGATCACGCGGCGGCAGGTCTCGGCCTCGGCCGTGGTGTTCACCGTCGGCGGATAGCCGCGCCGATAGTCGAGCGCGACCTGCACCCCATGGGCGGCGCCGATGCCGGCGCAGATGCGTTCCATTGCCGCCTCGGCCTGATCCTGTACCTCGGGCCGGAAGGCGCGCACGGTGCCGCCCAGGGTCACCACGTCCGGGATCACGTTGTAGGCCTCGCCCGCCTGGAACCGGGTGATGCTGAGCACCACGGCGTCGAGCGGGTCGACGTTGCGCGAGACCACGCCTTGCAGGGCCTGCACCAGGGCGGCGCCGGCCACCACCGGGTCGAAACCCTGATGCGGCATGGCGGCATGGGCGCCGTGGCCGCGGAGGGTGATGTCGAACTGGTCGGCGCAGGCCATGACCGGGCCGCTGTGGATGGCGAATTGCCCGGCCGGCAGGCCAGGCCAGTTGTGCATGCCGAACACGCGCTCGACCGGGAAACGCTCGAACAGGCCCTCTTCGATCATCACTCGGGCGCCGCCCACGGTCTCCTCGGCCGGCTGGAAGATGAAGGCCACGCTGCCGTCGAATGATTTGGTTTCGGCCAGATGCTCGGCGGCCGCCAGCAGCATGGCGGTATGGCCGTCGTGGCCGCAGGCGTGCATCTTGCCGTCGTGCTTCGAGCGGTGGGGGAAGAGGTTCTGTTCCTGGATCGGCAGGGCGTCCATGTCGGCGCGCAGGCCGATCATGCGCGGGCTGTCGCCGCATTTGAGCAGGCCGATCACGCCGGTGCCGGCCAGGCCGCGGTGCACCTCGATGCCGGCCGCGCTCAGGGTCCGGGCGACCAGCTCGCTGGTGCGTGCCTCCTCGAAGGAGAGTTCCGGGTGGGCGTGCAGTTCATGGCGCAGCGCGATCAGGCGTTCGCGCTTTTGGTGAAGGCGGTCGATGACGGACATGGGCAATGCGGCGAATCAAAAACACACCTTACCACGAGGTGCGGGGAAAACTCACTCCCCCAGCATGCTGCGGATCACGCTGTTGAACGGCGCGATCCACTCCGCGGCGAACTGCTGCTCGGCGGCATTGATCTCGGCCGCCGCCCGCAGCATGGAGCGGGCGGGGCCGCGGTGGCCCTGCTTGAGCATCACCGCCTCGAAGGCATCGACGATGGCCATCAGCTTGGCGCCGGGGCAGATCTGCTCGGCCTTGAGCCCGGCCGGGTAGCCGCGGCCATCCGGCTTTTCGTGATGCTGGGCGACGATGCTCACGGCCTCGTCCCAGCCCGGCATGCGGGCGAGCAGGCCGGCCGCGTAGTCGGTGTGCCGCTGCAGCAGCGATCGCTCCGTCGGGCTCAGACTGCCCGGCTTCAGCCAGACCGATTCTGGCAGGAACATCATGCCGACATCGTGCAGATAGACCGCCACCTCCAGCTGCAAGGGATCGACTGGCTTGCCGGCCGCCTCGTTGATCGAATGGGCCAGCTGCAGGTTGCGCGCGGTGCGGCCGTAGAACAGGGGCGAGCGCTGTTCGAGCTGCAAGGCGAGCGAACGGAAGAACAGGAGATCGCCGGTGCGGTTGTCGGCGGCCGCCTCCATGGCGGCAAGCGGGATGACGGCCGGGGTGGCGGCATGCACCGCCGGACGGAAGCCGGCGACGTGCTCGATCAGGTCCTGGGCAACCATGTCGATCTCGCCCGGCTCGGCCCGGGCCAGGTCGCTCAGGCCCTGGATCACCTGCTCGAACTTGATGTGCGCGGTCGGCTTGTTGTTGAGTAGTGCGCCGACCATCAGCTCGAGCCGGTCATAGGCCAAGAGCAGGGTCTCGGCCAGCAGCTCGGTGATGTGGATCTCGCCGCTGCGCAGCCGGCCCAGGATCGATTCGAGCTGATGGGCCAGCTCGTCGCCCAGCTGGAAGCGGCAGAGCCGGGCATCGCCTTTCAAATTGTGGAACAGCCGGAACAACTCGGTCACCGGCTTCGGGTCGCGCGGATTCTCCCGCAGGTGGGCGATCTCGCGCTCGACGACGTGGGCGTTTTCGCTGATCGTGTCGAAATAGTCGTGCAAGACCTCTCGATCCAGGCCTTGCTCGGTGACCCAGTCGTCCAGGATGCCCATGCTGCCCTCATGATGGTTTCGGCGTGAGACCTGCCTTGTATCACTGTTCCGGCGATTTGGGTACTTGGGCTATGCTAACGGCCGTTTTTGCCTGGATATCCCTGTTGATGCCTTCCCCGTCTTCCACCCTGCGCCGGCGCCTGTGCCTGGCCCTGCCTGCCTTGCTGCTCTCGGCTTGCGCCCCGGTGCTGGTCGAGCCGCCCAAGCCGCGCCCTGTGCGCATCGGTCTGGCCCTGGGCGGCGGCGCCGCCCGCGGTTTCGCCCACATCGGCGCGATCAAGGTGCTCGAGGCCAACGGCATCGTGCCCGACCTGATCTGCGGCACCAGCGCCGGCAGCGTGATCGGCGCCCTCTATGCCGCCGGCTATTCCGGCTACCAACTGCACGAGCTGGCGCTGAAGATGGACGAGAACGAGATCGCCGACTGGGCCGTGCCCTTTCTCGGCCAGTACGGCGGGGTGATCAAGGGCGAGGCCCTGCAGAACTACGTCAACCGCATGGTGCGCAACCGGCCGATCGAGCAATTGGCACGGCCGCTCGGCATCGTGGCCACCGACTTGCAGACCGGCAAGGCCATCGTCTTTCGCCGGGGCAACACCGGCATGGCCGTGCGCGCCTCCTCCAGCGTGCCCGGTGTGTTCCAGCCGGTGCGCATCGGCGGCAAGGACTATGTCGACGGCGGCCTGGTGGCGCCGGTGCCGGTGCGGCTTGCGCGCGAGATGGGGGCGGACTTCGTCATCGCCATCGACATCTCCACGCGCCCGGCCGAACAGCAGGTCTCCGGTACGGTCGGCACCATCCTGCAGACCACGGCGATCATGGGCCAGGCGATCAAGCGGCAGGAGCTGCAGGAGGCCGAGGCCCTGATCCAGCCGGTGATGCCGGAGGTGAAGTCGATCGACTTCGATGCCCGGCATGCGGCCATCCTCGCCGGCGAACGGGCGGCGCAGGCCGTGTTGCCGGCACTCAAGGCAAAACTGCAACAAAGACGGGAAATGGGAGGCGCGCCTTAGCGCGAAGGGATGATACGGAGCGAGCGCCCATAAAAAAACCGGGGCCGAAGCCCCGGTTTTCAAAATCTAGGTCGGTTATGCGGCCTGGATGTTGGAGGCCTGCTTGCCCTTGGGACCCTGGACGATCTCGAAGGAGACGCGCTGGCCATCCTTCAGGGTCTTGAAGCCGCTCATGTTGATAGCGGAGAAGTGGGCGAACACGTCCTCACCGCCGCCGTCGGGGGTGATGAAGCCGAAGCCCTTGGTCTCGTTGAACCATTTCACGGTACCAGTTGCCATTGAATCAATCCTTAATCAAAACGATAAAAAACCGGGTTGCCCCAGCGGTACAGCATGTTCGCATCTCAAGGTGGCATCTGGCTGTGACCATACTGCTTACAGCTTGAAACCAAACACAGTTCGCCTTATACGCGGTTGGCAAAATGCGGTCAACCGGAAATTGTGGCAGAAAATTTCCGGCCAAATAATTGCTGGATAGTCAGGCGGGATTGGTGAATTGCCAGTCGAGGCTGCCGATGTCGTTGGCGAACAATTTCTCGCCGACCCCGGCTTCGCGCAGACGGGCGCGCAATTGCGCGGCCGGCAGGTCGCCGATCGAAGGCTCGTCGGTCTGGAGCGAGACGGTGCGCACCAGGGTTTCGCCGTCGACGGCGGCGAGCTGGCAGCCGATGCTGCTGACCATGGCCTGATGCGCCTGATGCAGCTGCCCGATCTGCCGATCCAGCTCTTCCAGTTGATTGCGACCGGCCAGCATCTGCTGCCGGGCGATCTGCAATTGCTGCAGCGGTTGCATCACCTTGGCCTGCAATCGCTGGAAGTCCGCCTTCTGTTCGGGCGTCAGGCTGATCTCGCCGGCCTTGAGCTTCTGCTGCACATTGAGAAAGGTCTTCAGCGCCGGCTGATTGGTTAGCGTCTGCACCTCCAGGCTCTTGTTCTTGATCAGGCTGGCGGCGTCCGACTTGGCCTGGTTCAGTTCCGCCATCTGCTGCTCGTACAGGGCGGCGTTGGGTACCAGGATATTGACCAGGGTCTCCACCCCCCGTCTGGCCCGGCTCATGTCGATCCGCACCTGACTGGCGGCGATGGCGCAGCCCTCGGCCAGTTCGATATAGAGTTCGTCGGCGTAGATGTCGCAGGCCACGGCATGTTTGATCCGCACCGAGCGACCGATGATGACTGAGCTGTCGACGTAGTTCAGTTCGATCTCGCCGCCCTTGGCCTCGATCGTCGCACGCGAGGCGTTGCCCTCGACGCTGATGCTGCCGCCTGGGCTTCTGGCCGAGCCGCCGGAGAGATTGCTCTTGATCACGATCCGGCCGCCATCCGACAGGATGTTGCCGAAGACGTTGTTCATGAAGGTCATGTGCCTGCCCTTGACCTCCCGCTGCTCCTGCACCTCGCCATGCTCCTCGTATTCGTCGCACTTGAAGCTGACGTCGCCCGTGGTGCGCAGGCTGACGCCTTCCTTGTTGATGATCTTCTCGGTCACCGAAAGCTGGTGGGTGTCGGTGTCGAGATTGAGGAAACCGTCCATCGCGGCGACGATGTAGTCGCCCTCTTTGCTGCTGTCGATGCGGGTACCGGGACCGGCGAGGGTGGTGATGTCGAAGTCCTCTGGCAACTCCGGTTCGAGCACCTGGCCTGCCACG
Source organism: Sulfuritortus calidifontis (assembly GCF_003967275.1). Taxonomy (NCBI): domain Bacteria; kingdom Pseudomonadati; phylum Pseudomonadota; class Betaproteobacteria; order Nitrosomonadales; family Thiobacillaceae; genus Sulfuritortus; species Sulfuritortus calidifontis. The sequence continues at coordinate 1,694,472 of NZ_AP018721.1, read as the reverse complement.
TCGCGGCCGGCTTTGCCCAGCACTCGCCGGACCTTCATCATCAGGCGGGTGCCGGCCTTGACCTGGGGAAAGCGGTTGCTGAAGCTACGCAGGTCGATGCGGCCGTCGGGCAGTTTTTTCGGCGCGTCGCTGCGATGCAGGGCGTCGGTCTTCTCGACCACGCTGGCATCGGTGCCGGGTGTGGGCGGCAGCATCCGGGCGATGGCCACCCGCTCGGGCCTGTTCTTCTGGATATTGGCCTTGATCGCGGCGGCATCGAGACCGAAGCGCAGGCCCTTGTCCCAGGCGGCGGCGATGAATTCGTCGAAGTCCAGCTGGGTGGCCTGGGCGATCTCGCGCTGGCGGCCACCGGCCATGGCCTCGCCTGATTCAGATTCCTCGGCGGCGACATCGATGATCAGGGGCTCGAAGAAATATTCCGCCGAGGCGCCATCCTCGTCGAGCTTGAAGCCACGATAGAGCGGGCGCCGGGCCTCGGCAAAGGGCGCGATGTCCGTGGCCAGGAACAACTCCGGTTTCTTGCCGGCCTGTTCGAACTGGCGCCGCGTCTGTTCGAGCGCCTCGGCATCGTAGAGCAGCTTGTGGAAGTTGGCATAATCGAGACCGCGGAACAGCAGGCCACCGCCGAATACCCGCTCGACGAATTTGCGGAAATCCTCGCCCGGTTCGAGCACGGCCAGATCGACCTCAAGACCCCGTTCGGTACGGCGAACGAAGCCCGGCAACATGAATATGTCGCCCGCTGGGGAGTCGGCTGGGTCTTGAGTCGTGTCGGTCACTGTTTGGCGATATCAGGAGGAAGTGGCCCGGATGACCGGTTATCGGACAGAAACTTAGCAGAGTTTAGCGGGATGGCCGGGTTTGCCGGCTGCCGCCGGCGGGGCGGCAGTCAGGGTTGTCGCAATCTTGCGCGGCTCAGGTCCCCCGGAACTCGCCGTCCCGGTAATACCAGCGGCCGTCGATGCGCTCGAACCGGCTGCACTCGTGCAGGCGGTGGCCGCGGCCGCCGACCTTGTAGCGGGCGACGAATTCGACCGTGGCATGGTCGGTGTCGAGCGGGGCGTGCCGCTTGACCTCCAGGCCCAGCCATTTCGGCACCGGCGGCTCGGCCAGATCGAGCGTGGCCGGCCGGGTGTCCGGGTGCCAGCTGGCGAGCAGGTAGTCCGGTTTCAGCAGCACATAGGCGGTATAGCGCGAGCGCATCAGGGCCTCGGCATCGGGCGGGCTGGCATTGCCTTCCAAATAGCGGCCGCAGCAGGCCGCCAGGGCACGACCCGAGCCGCAGGGGCAGAGGGGATCGCTGGTCTTGGTCTGTTTCATCAGTCGATTTTACTTCTGGCCGGCGGGCTCGTCGGCCAGGCGCCAGATGTCGACGTCCTGGCCGGTGGCGCGGATGGCGCTGGCCTTGGCCTCGAGATAGCGCTGGAAACTGGGTTCCTTCTTGTAGGCGCCGCTTTCCACATAGCTGAAGATCCCCTGGACGTGGAAGACCTTGAAGAAGGCCTCGGCCCGGATGACCTCGCGGCCTGCCGGGTCGAACAACACCAGGGTGGGCGCGTATTTCACGTCGAGCGCACGGGCCCATTCCCGCGCCGTGGTCCGGCGGCCGTCGGGCAGGGTTACCGGCTCGTTGCCCCACATATTGAGCTGAATGGCGTGGAACTTGCCGATCACCTGCCGGGTGGCGGCATCGGGCAGCACCCTGCCGTGCAGCTCGTCGCAGGCCGGGCAATCCTTCTGCTCGAAGAACACGGCGAGCGGCCGGCCGCTCGTCGCCTGGCGCGTGAGATCGAAAGGCGCGGGACGGAAGAAGTCCTCGCGATGCATCTCGCCTCTGGCCGGCGCCGGCTCGTGGGCCGCGGCATAGTCGCGGTAGCTCATGGCTGTTTCCTGGCGCTGGCCGACATAGTCGAGCGCAGCCTTGAACCGGGCCGGCGGCAGGTAGCCATTCAGCCGCAGGATCATCCGGCCGGCCTCGTCGAAGAACAGGATGGTCGGGGTGAACTGCACCTTGTTCGCGGCGGCGAAGCTCTTCTCGGTGTAGGCCTTGCCGTCGAGGCCGGTGACCTCGCGGTCGCCCCACATGTTGAGCGCCACTACGTCGAACCGCTCGCGCATCGCCGTTTCGATCGCCTTCTGGCTGAGGTTGCGCTCGACCAGGATATTGCAATAAGGGCAATTGTCCTGATGGAAGATGATCATCACCCGCTTGCCGGTGGCGCTTGCCTCGGCGATGTCTTCCCTGAGGTCGAGAAAGCTGTGCTTGAACCAGGCCGGGTATTCGGTGGCCATGGCGCCGAGAAACTGGCCCCGCTTCGCGGTGGGTTCGGCGGCCAAGGCGGGCAGTCCCAGGAACAGGCTGAACAGGGCGGGCCAGACACGGGTGGCGAGGTGCGCGATAGGCATGTGCGGTCTCCATCCTTTTTTGTTTGGGCTAGATATTAGTCCAACTGCGCGCCGCCGAGTTCTGCGCTATCTTGAACAAAAGATGAGGGGAGTGTCATGTCCGCAATCACCCAACTGCTGCAGGCGATGGTCCAGAAGCAGGCCTCCGACCTGTTCTTCACCGCCGGGGCGCCGGTCGGCATCAAGGTCGCCGGCATCGTCCACCCCATCGCCATGCCCGATCTCACCGCCGATGGCGTCAAGCAGCTGGCCTACGAGCTGATGGACGCCGAGCGCATCCGCCAGTTCGAGTCGCGCAACGAGCTGAACTTCGGCTACAGCCAGGAGGGCGTCGGCCGCTTCCGGGTCAACCTCTACCGCCAGCGCGGCAGCGTCGCCATGGTCATCCGCCGGCTGTCCGCCACCGTGCCCGATCTGGCCGAACTCGGCCTGCCGCCCATCCTGGGTCATCTGGCGCTGGAGAAGCACGGCCTGCTCCTGGTCGTGGGCGCTACCGGCTCGGGCAAGTCGACCACCATGGCCGCCATGCTCGAGCACCGCAATGCCAATATGCCGGGCCACATCCTCACCGTGGAAGACCCGATCGAAATCGTCTTTCAACGCAAGCAGTCGGTGATCAGCCAGCGCGAGATCGGGGCCGACACCGATTCCTACGACAGCGCCCTGACCAACGCCCTGCGCGAGGCCCCGGACATGATCATGATCGGCGAGACCCGCGACCGCGAGACCATGCGCCACGTCATCAACTACGCCAACACCGGCCAGCTCTGCCTGTCCTCGTTGCACGCGATCAACAGCCACCAGGCGCTCACCCGCATCGTCAACTTCTTCCCGCTCGAGCAGCGCAACACCATCCTGTTCGACTTGGCCTCCTGCCTGGTCGCCATCGTCGCCCAGCGCCTGGTGCGCACGGTCGACGGCCAGCGGGTGGCGGCGCTGGAGATCTTCGTCGCCGACCCCGGCATGAAGCAGCTCATCCGCGAAGGCCGGCTGGATGAGATCAAGCAGCGCATGGAAGAACACCTGATGGGCGAGGCGCAGACCTTCGACCAGGCCCTGGCCCAGCTCTACCGCGATGGCCGCATCAGCTACGACGTGGCCGAGGAGAACGCCGATTCGCCGCGCCAGTTCCATCTGTTGATCCACGGCGAGCAGGCAGTCGCGGCCGAGCCCAGCGTGCTGCCGCCGCTGCCGGGCGATTTGCCGACCTGATATGAGGAGGAAAGATCGTGGCAACAGTCAGGCAATGCAGCACCTGTCGGATCGGCCCGGGCGGCGCGTCCTGGGCCAATGCCAGCACCAATCTCGACAACTACAGCAGCCGTTGTGCCCATGTCCGGGACAACGATGCCGTGCAGGTCGGCCGCTGCATGTACGGCGAGCTCGATCCGCCGGCACCTTGCGGCACCTGCCAGTTCGGCCTTGGCGTCAATCTGATGCAGGGCTGCCCGCAGAACCTGAATGGCGCCTGCGTGAACGCCAATTTCCAGACTTACGCGCGTCGACCTTGAGGTGACATCATGGGCATCGAATTCGACAAGTGGCTGAACAACCTGCCGCAACTGGCGGTGAAGTTCGTCGGCATGCAGCAATTGATGAGCCAGCCCAATCCGGGGCCGGCCGCCGTGCAGGCCTGGCAGGAATTGATGGCGGCGCGGGACGCGGCCTTGAGCGAGGCGGAGATCGAGTACCGGAGCATTCCGGAGAACGCCCCGCCCTATAGCTATCCCTGGCTCGACCGGTTCATTCGCCAGGCCCGCTCCATCGATGCCAGCTATCCGGGTTCGGGTGCCTATCTGCAGCCGGTGGCCCGTAGCTTCCTCGATCTGGCGAGATTCAAGCTCGCCAGCGGCGCCCAGGGCGACTGGCGCAGCGTTGTCAACGACCTCGAATCCCTGGTCAACAACCTCTAGTTGCCCGGCAGCCGAGCGTTCAGCCAGCGCTCGCCCCACTGGTGCAGGCTCAGGCCGCCGATGATGGCGGCCGTGCCCAGCCAGACCTGGCCGCTCACCGCCTCGCCGTCCAGGCCGTGGCCGAGCAGCAGGGCCAGTACCGGCGTGACCAGGGTGATCAGGGCCACCCGGCCGGCTTCCATGTGCTTGATCATGTAGTAGTAGAGGACGAAGCCCACCACCGAGCCGAAGGTGGCGAGGTAGACGATGGCGAGCGCCGCCCGCTCCGGCAGGGCGGCCGGCCACTGGCCGTCGCTCAGCAGCCAGACCGCGAAGAAGCCAGGCAGGGCAACCAGCAGCGAGCCCAGGTTCACCGCGACCGGCGAGCTGTCGTCGCCGATGCGCTTGATCCAGACCAGGCCGAGCGACTGCAGCAGCACGGCGCCGAGCAGGGCGGCGATGCCGGCCAGGGCATGGGGGCCGACGGCCAGGCTGTCGCGGAAGACCAGGGCGAGACCGGCGATGCCGAGCAGCATGCCGGCGAGCTTGGCCGGGCTCAGTGCCTTCTCCTCAAGCCAATAGGCGGCGGCGATACCGGTGATCAGCGGTGACAGGCCGAACAGCACCGAGATCAGCCCCGAGCTGATGTACTGCGCCGACCAGTAGGTCAGGCTCATCGCGCCGAACAGGCTGAGGCCGCCGGCCAGATAGGTCTGCACCGCCTTGCGGTGGCGCGGCAGGCCGATGCGCAGCGCCGCGGCCAGGACCAGGCTCAAGAGCACGCCCAGCGCCATGCGCGAGAACACGGCGAAGCTCGGGCCGGCGCCGAGCGCGCTCCATTTGATGGCCAGGGGCGTGGTCGACCAGATCGCGATCACCGACAGAAACGAGGCCGGTAATGACATCGTAAGCTCCAGGTTGGACGGGCTGAAAACGAAAAGGCCACAGCGGGTGTCTGTGGCCTTTTCGGAAACGGGGGCGTTCGCTGCTTAGCGGTTTCGTCTCCAGGCCGCAGACGGCATGCCGTGTCCTGCGCGCGGGCGCAGGGCGATTCGGGCGGCGGGGTGGGCGAACGAAATCATGGCTCGATTATTCGGACGCGACCGCGGTGCTGTCAACCCGGCACCGGCTCCGGGCGCTCAGTCTTCCGGCGTCACCACCTGGATGTGGGCGCGACTGACGTTGACGAAGGGCGAGGTGAACACCTTGCGGCTGGCGGCGACCTCCCAGACCTCGGCCTCGGTCACCGCGATGAACTCGCGCGCCTCAAGCAGGTAATCGGTCACCCGGGCGCCCGGGATGAGGTCGATGTGGCCGGTGATCCGGTAGGTCTCGGTCAGGATGGTCACGCGGGTCTTGCTGGCTTCCGTCGCCATGTCAGGCTCTCCTGAAGAACACGTGCACTACACACTATAGCCGGCTAGTGCCGACGCAGCCGTCGTTTGTCCATCATCTCTCGCAGGATCGGGCCGCAGATCGCCTCCAGGGCGATCTTGAGCTTGCCGCCCGGGGCGAGCAAGGTCGAGGCCCGGGTCATGCGGGCGTCGGGGATGCGCCGCATCAGCTCAGGGAAGTCGTGGCGCTTGCGGTCGCGGAAGTGGATCACCAGCACCGACTCGTCCGGCGACGGCACGTCGCGGGCGATGAACGGATTGGAGGTGTCCACCAGCGGCATGCGCTGGATGTTGATGTCGGTCAGGCCGAACTGGGGCACGATGTAATGCAGGTAGTCGTCCAGTCGGCGCAGGATGGTCTCCACCGCCTCGGCCTCGGTGCAATGCAGCTTGCCGCAGTCGCGATGGATCTTCTGGATCCACTCCAGGTTGATCGCCGGCACCACGCCGATCAAGAGGTCGACATGGCGCGCGACGTCGATGCCGTCGCGGCCGACCCGGCGGTCGATCTCGGGCGGGAAATGGCGGGAATCGACCTTGCGCCGGGTCCAGGTCTTGGCCACCACGCCGCCGTGCTGGCCTTCGTAGAGCAACAGGTCGCTGCCCGGCTCCAGCGGATGCCAGGGCGTGAACTCGCCCACCGTCACCCCCAGCTTGCGGGCGCGCACGACGTTGTGGGCGTATTCGCGCAGGATGCCGCTGCCGGTCTCGCCGTAGGCCTTGAAGAAGGCCTCCAGTTCCTGGAAGTGATTGCACTCGGGGCCGAACCAGGACAGGTGGCGGTTGCTGCCGCGCGCCTCGTTGAGCAGGGCGGTGAACTGGCGCTCGGTGTAGCGGCGAAAACCGTCGCCGTGGACGATGGCCGGCTTGATCTGCAGACGACGGAAGATGTCCTTGAAGGCGTGGCGCACAGTCGACAGGCCGGCACCGGTCGAGCCGGTGACGGCGACGATGGGGTGCTTCATGGACATCGGCAGTCTTCTCCAGTGGGTATCGGTATGCGGCCGGCAAGCGACCAAGGCCTATTCTAGGTCGATTCCTCGAATTTAAGCGAGACCGAGTTCAGGCAGTAGCGCAGGCCGGTCGGTGCCGGGCCGTCGTCGAAGACGTGGCCCAGATGGCCATCGCAACGGGCGCAACGGATTTCGGTGCGGATCATGCCGTGGCTCATGTCGCGGATGTAGCGGATGTGGTCCGGGTCGAACGGGGTGTGGAAGCTGGGCCAGCCGGTGCCCGATTCGAACTTGGCCGCCGAGCGGAACAGGGGCAGGCCGCACAACCGGCAGGCGAAGACACCCGAGCGCTTTTCTTCCAGCAGGCCGCCACAGAAGGGGCGTTCGGTACCCTGGTGCAGGATTACCCGCCGCTCCTCTTCGCTCAGATCGGCGGCCAGTCGGGCCTTCTCGGCTTCGTTCAGCGGGGTCAGGTCATGGCCCGAGGCGGAACGGCGGGGGGTGTCGTCGCTCATGATGCACCTCGCTCAATCCGACAGCGGCGGCTCGCCGTCCTTGTCGGTCATCAGGAAATACATGCCGACGCCGGCCAGCACCATCCACAGGATCAGCGCCCACTGGCCCAGATGCGCCCAGAGCGTGCCCATGAAGAAGATGGCGACCATGGCCAGGGCCAGGATGCCGTTGCCCAGCCAGAAGCGGGTGCTGTGTTTGGGGATTTGCATGAAAGACTCCTGTTCCTTGTTGCTGAGGGCGCGCCTCACGCGCCCCGGAAAATGAAATAGACCGCACCGATCAGACACAGCCCGGCCCACAGATAGTTCCAGCTCATCGATTCGCGCATGTAGAACACGGCGAAGGGGACGAACACCGCCAGGGTGATCACCTCCTGCATGATCTTGAGCTGGGGCAGCGAGAGCTGGGTGTAGCCGATGCGGTTGGCCGGCACCTGCAGCAGATATTCGAACAGCGCCACGCCCCAGCTGGCCAGGGCGGCGAACCACCAGGGCTTGTCGTTCAGATGCTTCAAGTGGGCATACCAGGCCACGGTCATGAACAGGTTGGACAGCGCGAGCAGCAGCGCGGTCTGCAATACGGTCGAGCTGAAGGGGGGCAGGCTGATCATGGTAGCGGCAATGATATCCCGTCCAGCCGGTCGAGGCCGGCAAAGCCCGGCTGCCCCACCTTGCGTCCCGCCAGCGCGGTGGCCGCGCTCAAGGCCGCCGGCAGCTCGGCGCCGCCGGCCAGGGCCGCGATCATGCCGGCGTTGAAGGCATCGCCGGCACCGATGGTGTCGACCACGCGTGCCGGTGCGTGGGCCGGGCAGTGATGCAGTGCGCCGTCGCGACCGAGGGCCCAGGCGCCAGCCTCGCCCCAGGTGCAGGTCAGCGCGGCCTGCGGCGCCCGGTCGCGCAGGGCGGCAAGCAGGCTGGCGGCATCCCGGTGGCCGCGGGTTGCGGCCAGGGCGCGCGAGCACAGCACCAGGTCGGCCTGCGGCAGCAGGTCGTCGATGCCGGGCCGATCCTTCTCCAACTCGACCGAGACAGCGCCGGCGAAACCCTGCTCGCGCAGGTGGCCGATCATGCGCGCCACCGTCGCCACGTTGCGGCCCTCGAAGTGGACCCAGCCGTAGTCGTGCAGCGGCAGGGCGGCGAAGTCCTCGAAGCGCAATTCGTCCAGCTCGCGGTGGTGAACGATGGTGCGCGAGCCGTTGGCCGCGTGCAGCAGGATGTAGGACACCGGCGTGTGGCCGCCGGCGGCGGTGACCAGGTGCCGGCTGTCGACCCCGGCCGCGGCCAGCAGCCGGCGCAGCTCCGCGGCGTCGCCATCGGGCGCCAGGATGGCGAGCAGGTCGACCGACCGGCCCAGGCCGGCCAGCACCTGCGCGGTGTTGGCGGCATTGCCGCCTAGGGCGGCGCGGCGCGAGGCGGCGCGCATCTCCTCGTCTTCCGAGGGGTAATGATCGACGTTCAGGACGATGTCGAGCACGGCGTTGCCGACGATGAGGATGGGCTGCATGGGTCAATGATACGGCAGCAGAGGCCGCCTTTGCCCGTCCTGGGCCGCGTGCTAAGGTGACAGGACAATCAAAGAAACAGTGGCGGGAGACAATCATGCAGACCGACAAAGCGGGGCGGCCGCGTTTCGACTTGGCCTTGACCATGGCCGGTGCCATCTCGGCCGGCGCCTACACGGCGGGGGTGATCGACTTTCTGATCGAGGCCCTGGACGCCTGGGAGACGGGCAAGCAGGCCGGCGACCCGATGGCGCCGCAGCACGCGGTGAGCCTGCGCGCCGTCAGCGGCGCCTCGGCCGGGGCGATCACCGGCGCCATGCTGGCCGCCTGCCTCAAGTACGACTTCCCCCACCGCCGACTGAACGACGCCGGCGACGGCAGCGCTAACCCGCTGTATGACAGCTGGGTCAACATGATCGACATTGTCCACCTGCTGCAGACCCGCGACCTGGCCGGCGGCGCTGTGCCGGTGTCGGCGCTCGACTCCACCCGCCTGGTCGAGATCGCGCGCAAGGCCATCGACTACGGCGAGGGCGCCGGCTTCAAATCGCGCCCCTATCTGGCCGACCCGCTGCGCTTCATCTTCACCGTCACCAACCTGCGCGGCATCCCCTTCGAGCTGGAGCTCGGCGGCGCCAAGTATCACCACGCCATGATGATGCACGGCGATACCATGCGCTTCGCCCTGCTCGGCCTGGGCGAGACCGGCGCACCCAATGTTCGCGCCAACGAATACCCGCTGCTCTATCCCGATGTGCCGGCCAAGTGGGGCGGCCTGTGGGAGAAGTTCGCCATGTCGGCGCTGGCCTCGGGCGCCTTCCCGGTCGGCCTGTCGCCGCGCGAGCTGGTCCGGCGCACCGCCGACTATGCCCGGCTGCCCATCGTCGTGCCCGGCGGCCCGGGCGAGGCGGCGCGGGTGGTCGAGATCCGGCCGGTCTGGTCGCCGGCCAACCCCGAACCGGGCGCGGAATACCACTTCGTCAACGTCGACGGCGGCACCATCGACAACGAGCCGCTGGAGCGCGCCCGCATCGAGCTGGCCGGCGGCGACCTGCTGGCGCGCAACGAGCGCGACGGGCTCAAGGCCGACCGCGCCATCGTCATGGTCGATCCCTTCGTCGGCCCGGAAAAGGCGGGGCCGAGCAGCATGGACGAGACCGGCCTGATCGGCAGCCTGCTCGCCACCTTCACCGCGCTCAAGAACCAGGCGCGGTTCAAGCCGCAGGACATCGCCCTGGCCATGGAAGACACCATCTACAGTCGCTACCTTATCGCCCCGGTGCGGCAGGACCGGGCGAGCAGCGATTCCTCGGGCAGTTCCATCGCCTGCGGCAGCCTGGGCGGCTTCGGCGGTTTCATGCACGCCGCCTTCCGCCAGCACGACTTCTTCCTCGGCCGGCGTAACTGCCAGCGCTTCCTGGTCCAGCACTTCTGCCTGCCGGCGGACAATCCGCTGTTCGCCAAATGGACGGCCGACCAGAGGCGCGATTACGCGGTGAGCGTGACCCGTGCCGACGGCTCGAGCGCGACCGAGCTGCCCATCGTGCCGCTGCTGCCGGCGCTCAACCCCAAGTTCCGGCCAGCGGCCGAGGAGAAGGAACCGGCCTGGCCCAAGGGCGTGTTCGACCCGGAAAGTTTGAAGATACCGATCAAGCGGCGGCTCGACGGCCTGTTCTCCGCCCTGGCCCACGAGACAAAGTGGGATCAGAAGCTGCTCGGCCTGCCCTTCCTGCTGGGCTGGCACATCTATGCCAAGCCCAAGATCGCCAAGACGACGATCGCGGCCATCGACAAGCAGCTCAGGCAGCACGGCCTGATCGAATAAGGGCTCAGCGCGCCGTTAGCGCCTCGAGGAAATCCAGATAGGCTGGCGACGCCCAGTCGCGGCCGCCCAGCGCCAGGTAGCGCAGGCGGCCCGCCGGGTCGACGATGAAGGTGGAGGGCAGGCCGCGCGGCTGCCAGCGGCGGGTCGCCAGGCCGTCGCGATCCATCAGCGGGGCGAGGTCCATGTTCACCGAGGCGAGGAAGGCGAACACCTCGTCGTCGGTCTCCGCCGTGTTCACCAGCAGCAAGGTCAGCCGCCCGGCCGGCAGCGCCTGCTGCATCGCGGCCAGGGTCGGCATCTCGCGCCGGCAGGGCCCGCACCAGCCGGCCCAGAAATGCACCAGCACCCAGCGGCCTTTCAATTGGGCGAGGTCGGTCGCCTTGCCGTCCATGTCCTTCAATCCCAGTTCCGGCGCCGGCCGGCCGTCGAGCGCGATCAGGCCGGCGGGCGGCATCGGTTCGGCGGCCAGGGCGGGCGGCACGGCCAGCGCGAACAGCAGCAGGGCGCAGCGCCAGAAGCGGATCATGGCCGGGCCTCGGCCGGACAGCGCAGGCCCGGCACCGTCACCGCGATCGCTTCGCCGCCGCCGGTGCGAAAGCGGGCATCGAGGCGGAACTCGCCGGCCGGCGGCAGCACGGCCACGTTGCCGCCCACCGGTTCGCCCGGCTGCAGGTCGCGGGCCTCCGGCAACTGGGTCCAGTCGAAGGTGGCGCGCGCGGCCAGCGGGGCGTTCATCGCCGCCCAGCGGGCATCCCACTCCGGCCGGGTGATGCGCCTCACCTCGCGGCCCTCGGCATCGGTGAAGCGCCACTCGGCCAGTTCCAGCCACAGGGTGTCGCGCCGCTCGTTGCGAATGCCGACGCCGACGAAGCAGGTCCGGCCGATCACCGCCAGCATCGCCGGCGGAAACCCGCGCGCGGCATAGAAGGCGGTCACGCCCTCGGCATCGCGCAGGCCGACGTGCAGCACCAGGCCATCCCGGTCGATGCGGGCATCGGCCGCCTGGGCGGCTGCGGGCAGCCAGAGCAGAAGCAGGATCAGGAAACGCATGGGGCGATGCTATTGAGAATCGCCAGGCCCCGCAACGGCGCCGGGCGAAAACCCTGCGCCGGGTGGGGAAGTCGGCGGCGCGCGATTTGACATATCATGACAGCTCGACAGTCAGCGGAAATCCACATCATGCGACAGCTCGGGGCAGCCCTGTTTCTCGCCTCCCTCCTGGCTGCCGGCCAGGTTGGCGCGGCAGCCGACGGCGCCAAGCTTTATGCCGAGCACTGCGCCGCCTGTCATGGCGGGCAAGGCACCGGCGGCATCGGCGTGCCGCTGGCCCTGCTTTCGTTCCAGGCCACCATCGACGACGACTACATCCGGCAGACCATCTTGCATGGGCGGCCAGGCCGGGTGATGCCGTCCTATCGCTTTCTCAAGAAGGCCGAGGTCGAGGCCCTGGTGCGCCACGTGCGCAGTTGGAACCGGGCCAAGCCGCTGATCTTCTCCAAACGGCCGGTCAAGGGCCGGCCGGAACACGGTGCCGCGCTCTACGCCCGCGAATGCGCGGCCTGCCATGGCGCCAACGGCGAAGGCGGCAAGGGCACGGGGGTGACCTTCTCGCGCCCGCGCGACCTGCCGATCATGGCTCCGGCCCTGAACAACAGCGGTTTCCTCGCCTCGGCGCCGGATGCCATGATCAAGCTCACCCTGATGGCGGGCCACGAGGGCACGCCCATGGAGTCCTATCTCAAGAAGGGGCTTTCGGAAAAGGACATCGATGACCTCGTCCATTTCGTCCGCAACTTCGAGAAGACACCGCTGGTTTCGGACAAGCCCATGCCGGCCGGCGAACCGCCGATCATCGTCCGCGACTCGGCCTACGATCTCAAGACCACGGTGGAAAACGTCAAGCAGGCGGTCAACAACAACAACTTCTTCCACGGCCGGGTGCAGCCGCTCGAATACGGCCTGACCAGCCCGGACAAGGCCGACCCGCGCCAGGTCATCGTCTACTTCTGCAATATCAGCTTCCTCAACCAGGCGCTGGCCATCGATCCCCGCATCGGCATGTTCCTGCCTTGCCGCATCTCGATCGTCGAGCACCAGGGCAAGGTCAAGGTGATGTCGATCAATCCCAAGGTGCTGAGCCGGCTGTTCAACAACGCCGAGTTGGATGCGCTGTGCGAACGCTTGAGCGGCAGCTATGCCGCCATCATCGAGGAGGCCACGCTATGAACCGCATCCAGCGACTGGCAGCCGGGCTGCTGCTGGCATGGGCGCTGGTCGCGCCGGCGGCGGCGGGTGGCCTGATGATGGCCCGCTCGCCCCTGATGTTCCCCGAGGCGATGACCGTCCTGCAAAACGCCATCCACGATCAAGGCTACACCATCACCCGGCTGCAGCAGGTGAACGAGAATCTGGAAAAACGCGACTACGCCAGCGACATGTACCGGGTGGTGTTCTTCGGCAAGTACGAGGAAATCCGTGCCCTCGCGGCCAGCCACCCCGAGCTGATCCCCTTTCTGCCGCTCAACATCACCATCTTCGCCGAAGGCAACAATGCCATCGTGCTGGCCGCGCATCCCCGCACGCTGGGCGAACTCTTCCCCGACCCCGCACTCAAGCCCATCTTCGAGCGTTGGGAGGCCGACCTGGCCAAGATCATGGCCACCGTGCGCGGCCAGTAGGCCGGCGCGGGCGCGATGTGTTGGCGGGATCGGACATGGATGCATGCCGGGTCTTAGCCGTTGCCGGCCGCTATCGTGTGCGGTGTGGCCTGCCGGTAAGATAGGCATTTCGGCGGCGGCTTCAAGCGAAGCCCGCTGCGACCCAAGGGGATCGACTTGAACGCACCGCAAACGTCACAGGCGCCCGGCCTGACCATGGCCCTGAGCGAGGACGGCCGCAAGCTGCTGGCCACCTGCACACCGGCCGAGGACGGCCGCTGCCTGGACAAGAACGCGCTCGACGAGGCGATCGCCAGCCAGGGCTTCGCCAAGGCCTACCTGTTCGATGCGGCGATCCGCCAGCTGGTCAGCCAGAGCGCCACGGCCAAGGCGCCGTTCACGGTCGAGGTCGGCGAGATCCGCGATGCCGAGATCCAGATCGACGTCGCCGCCGACCGGATGACCGCCTGGCTCACCGCCACCAGGGCCTTCGGCGGCACCCCGCTCAGCCGCGACCGGATCATGCAGGCGCTGGCCGAGAAGAAGGTCAAGCAGGGCATCCTGCAGGAAGCCATCGACCGCGCCCTGGCCGACGGCGTGGCCGAGAAGGTCGTGGTCGCCCAGGGCAGGCGCGCGGTCGACGGCGAGGACGGCAAGCTACGGCCGCTGGTCGAGTTGAGCAAGGAGCGCCGGCCGCATTTCGATTCCCACGGCGTCGCCGACTACCGCGAGCTGGGCACCATCATCAACGTGCGCCAGGGCGAGCGCATCATGCAGCGCATCCCGCCCACCGCCGGCGAACCGGGCGTCGATGTCTACGGCCAGGCCCTGCCGGCCAAGCCGGGCAAGGACGTGCATTTCGCCTCGCAACTGAGCGGCACCCAGCTCGACCCGAGCGACGCCAACTACCTGGTGGCGGCCATCTCCGGCCAGCCGGTGCTGGCGACCGACGGCATGATCGTTGAGCCCACCCTCACCCTGAAGACCGCCGACCTCTCCACCGGCAACGTCAATTTCGAGGGCAGCATCACCATCAGCGGCGACGTCCAGCCGGGGCTCAGCCTCTACGCCACCGGCGACATCCACGTCGGCGGCACGGTCGAGGCCGCCACGCTCGAGGCCGGCGGCGACATCGTGGTCAAGGGCGGCATCATCGGCCATGCCGTGACCGGCGAGGCAGCCAAGGAGGCCGGCAAGCAGCTCAACGCCCGGGTGCGCGCCGGCGGCTCCTGTTCGGCCCTGTTCGCCGAGAACGCCAGCATCGAGGCCGGCGACAGCATCATGATCGAAAAGCTGGTGCGCCACAGCGAGCTGGCCGCGCCCAACCAGATCATCGTCGGCCAGCCCGGCAGCGGCCAGGGCAGCATCATCGGCGGCTCGGTGCGCGCCACCGTGCTGGTCCATGCTGGCACCATCGGCTCGGCCGCCGGGGTCAAGACCCGCATCATGGTCGGCAACAATCCCTTTCTCAGCGACCGGCTCAGCCGGCTGAACAAGGAGATCGCGCAAAAGGCCAAGGAGCTGGAAGACGTCGGCCGCATCCTCACCTTCATGGCCGAGAACCCCGGCCGGGGCAGCCCTGAGCTGAAGAAGAAGGCCGAGAACACCCGGGCGCAGCTGAACAAGGACATGGCCGCGCTGCTGGCCGAGAAGGAAGACGCGACCACCGAACTCAGCCTGGCCGAGGATGCCAAGGTCGAGATCGAGCACACCGTGTTCACCAACGTGCAGATCGAGATTGGCGGCAAGATCAAGCAGGTGGATGTCGAGCGCAACGCCGGCATCTACCTGCTGAAAGACGACGAGATCGAATTCATCTGAGGCGGCGCCTCAGGCCGCGATGGCCGTTCTGGCGCCGAGGCCGCGCAGGCCGGCCAGCAGCGCTTCCAGTTCCTGCGCCACCACGCCGAGCAGCGCCGCGGTTTCCTCGATCGGCTTTTCCGTCTTCAGGGTGCGTTCCAGGTTCAGGCTCGCCAGGCGCAGGCGCTCGGCGCCGATGCTGGCGGCCAGGCCCTTGAGGGTGTGGACGTGACGCTGGGCGTCCTCCATCCGGCACAAGGCCAGGGCGTCCTGAATCTGTTCGATGCTCTCGCCCTGGCTGTCGACGAACATCCGGATGATCTCGTGATAGAGCTCCAGGTCGCCGCCCATGGCGAGCAGGGCGTCATGGGCATGGCTCAGGCCGGCCTCGATCAGGTGGTCGATGCGGGTCGCCGCCGTCGCCGGTCTGGCCAGGGCATGCACCGGCACCGTGCCGTTGGCCGCCGGCCGCTGAAACCGGCCGCGCCAGCGGGCCAGCGCCGCGTAGAGTTCCTCGCTGTCGATCGGCTTGGTCAGGTGGTCCTGCATGCCAGCCTCTTCGCAGCGCCGGCGGTCTTCGGCCAGGGCGTGGGCGGTCAGCGCGAGAATCGGCAGCGTCTTGAACCGGGCATCCTGGCGGATGCGCCGGGTCGCCGTCAGGCCGTCCATGCCCGGCATCTGGATGTCCATCAGCACCAGGTCGAAGCCGGCCGGCTCGTTATCCAGTCGCACCAGGGCGAACTCGCCGCTGTTGGCGGTCAGCGTCTGGACGCCGGCGCGCCTCAGCATCTCGACCACGATCTGCTGGTTGATCCGGTTGTCTTCCACCACCAGCACCCGCATGCCGGCCAGTTCCGGCCGCAGGCCCAGGGCCGCGGCGTTCGGCATCTGCGCGACCTCGCCGGTTCGGTGCAGCGGCACGATCACGCGGAAGGTGCTGCCCTGGCCGGCCCGGCTCTCCACCTCGATCTCGCCGCCCATCAGTCCGACCAGCTGCCGGCTGAGCGCCAGGCCTAGGCCGGTGCCGCCGAAACTGCGGGTCATCGAGCTGTCGGCTTGGGAGAAGGGCTGGAACAACTGGCCGGCCTGTTCCGGTGTCATGCCGATGCCGGTGTCCGCCACCTCGAAGCACAGGCGCAGATCGCTGCGCTTGAGACCGCCGCGGGCATGCACACGCAGGCACACCTCGCCCTGGTGGGTGAATTTGATGGCGTTGCCCAGCAGGTTGCTCAGCACCTGATGCAGCCGGCGGCTGTCGCCCAGCAGCACCGATGGCAGCGCCGGCTGGGTCTCGAACGCCAGCGCCAGCCCCTTGTCCGCGGCCGGGCCGGCGAAGGCGTCGCGCAGCCGGTTCAGCAGGTCACCCAGGTCGAAAGGCGCACGCTCCAGTTGCAGTTTGCCGGCCTCGATCCCGGAGAAGTCGAGGATGTCGTTGAGGATGCGCAAGAGCGACACCGCCGCGTTGTGCGCGGTCTCGACGAACTCGCGCGGCTCGGGGTCGAGCTTGCTGTCCAAGGCCAGCTCGGTCATGCCGATGATGGCGTTCATCGGCGTGCGGATCTCGTGCGAGGTGTTGGCCAGGAAGGCCGACTTGGCCCGGGCCGCCACCTCGGCCGCCTCGGCCAGCTCGGCCATGCGCCGGGCGTTGCGCTGGGCGATCAGCAGGAACAGGCAGAGCAGGGCGGTGAAGCTCAAGCCGGAGACGAGCACGATCCGGGCCGCGCCCTGGTTGCCATGCACTTCGAAGAAGCCGGGTAGCGCGCTGATTTCATACACCCAACGCCGGCCCGAGGTTTGGATTTCCTGGATGTGCCGCAACTCGGCCTTGGTCGCCGGGCCACTCTGATAGATCAGTGCCCGTTCGCCGCCGGTCGCGTCGTACAGGGTGTATTGAAACTGGCCCTGTTCGTTCTTGGGCAGGATCGCCGCCACCAGGTTGGGGCCGCGCAGGATCAGATTGATATAGCCGGCCAGCGCCTGGCGCCGCTGCTCCACGCTGGCCAGCGGCATGCCGTGGCGGTAGATCGGGTAGTAGAGCACCGCGGCCCGGGTTTGCCGGTCATGCTCCTGCACCAGGGTGAAGGGGGCCGAGGTGCCGATGCCGCCGGTGTCGACCGCCAGGTCCATGGCCGCCTTGTTCGAAGGGCGCGAGGCGGCATCCAGGCCGAATGGGGTGTCGATCTGGAGCGATGCGCCATAGAAGATGGGGAAGTACTCCGCGCGGTGGCCGGCCGGCCGGGAACCGCCCGCGCCCAGCTCCCGAATCTGGAAACCGGGCTGGCCTTGGGCCCGGGCCCGGGCCTCGAAGCCGGCCCGCTCGGCCTCGGTCACCCGCGGCAGCCACTGCATGGCGGCGACGTCGGGGTGGCGCTGGAGGAAGGGCGTGGCGAACTTGCGGAATTCCCAGCGATCGACCTGCTCCGACGACTGATAGAGCCCCTCCAAGGCCTGCAGCACCTCGATATGCTGGTCCAGCGCCGACTGCAGGTCGGCGGCGCGCAGCTCGGCCAGATGCAGGAACAGCTGCTCGGCGCGCTGGCGATTGGCCTGGTCCACCTGGTACCAGCCGGCGAGCGAGGCCGCGACGCCGACCACGGCGGCGATCAGCAGCGAGAGATAGGGATTGAGACGGAGGAATGAGGGCAGGGGCACGTGCCTTGGGCGGGGTCGATTTTCTTTTGCCCAAAATATAAGTCCCGGCCAGAAGCCGGGACTATTAGCAGGAACCCCTAATCCAACCCTCGGGTTTCTACGGAGTCACCCCAAGGTTCAGAAGGCGGCGGCCTCCACCTCCAGATAGGCCTTGTTGATGTTGCCGCCCATCTGCTCCTCGAAGTGGTGCAGCTTCTTCCATTCGGAAAGGTCGAGCTTCTTGCGGATCTCGCTGTCGGTCAGGCCGGCCTTGTAGCCTGCCTCGATGCCGGCGTAGAGCTTGGCCATGCGCTTGTGCATGGCGGCGGCGTCCTTCGGCGTCATCAGCGGGCCGTGGCCGGGGATGATGGTCTTGGCCGGCACCTTGGCCGCTTCGTCCAGGGTGGCGATCCACTGCTTCACCGTGGCGTCGCGGAAGTTGGGCGTCACCTGGTTGACCAGCACGTCGCCGGCGACCAGCACCTTGTCGTCGGGCAGCCAGATCAGCATGTCGCCCGCGGTGTGGGCCGACTCGGGCACCCAGAACTCCAGCTTCACGCCGTCCAGGGTCACCGTGCTGCGGCTGTTCCGGGCATAGACCTCGGTCGCCGGCACCGCGCGGGTGTTGGGGAACTTGCGGCCCACCGCGCCCTCGATCAGCGCCAGCCAGTCGGCCTCGCCCTCGATCAGCAGCTTGCGGCATATCTCCGAGCTGATCACCTTGGCCTGGGGAAAGGCCACGTTGCCGAAGCTGTGGTCGCCGTGGTGGTGGGTGTTGATAATGTGGGTCACCGGCTTGGGCGTGAGTTTGGCGATGGCCTTGGCCAGGTGGGCGCCGATCTCGTCGGTGAAGCCGGTGTCGATCAGGATCGCGCCCTTGTCGCCCACGATCAGGGTGCTGTTCACCATGTAGCCCTGGTTGTGCGCGTTCGGCAGCGCCATGGGGCCGAGCAGGGCATAGACGCGGTCGTTCACCTTGACCACCTTGGGCTCGGGAATCTGGGCGGCGAAGGCGGGCGCGGCCAGCAGGGCGGCGCAGAAGAAGGCGATCAGTCGCTTCATGTAGGGTCTCCTCAAATGATGCCGGGCCGATGATAGTGCCCGGCCCACAACCGGCCAAGGCCCATCGGTTTCACGATGCGCCTTGGCCGGCATGCGCGGTCGGGCGGCTCAGTACTTGGCCTTGATCTTGAGCAGTTCTTCCTTGGTGATGTCGCCCTTGCGCTTGAGAATCCAGGCATCCTCGCCCACCCAGGCCTTGATCAGGGCCAGGTTCTTCTGGCGCTCCTCGTCTGAGTTGCCCAGACGCTCGTACATGTTGCCGGGCTTGCCGTCCTTGGTGTGCTTGCCATCGTCCAGCCGGCGCATCAAGGCCCCGGTGTCGGGCCAGGCGATGTAGAAAATCAAAGTCTCGTAGCCGTCCATGCGCGGGCCCTTGTTGGCCTTGGTGAACTTATCCTTGTGCTCCATGAACTCGCCGTAGTTGGGCGAGCTCGGGCCGTGGCAGCCAATGCAATGCTTCTCCAGAATCGGGCGGATATCCGTGTGGTAATCCACCTCGGCCGCCAGGGCGGGGCCGGCCGCCATCAGGCCGGCAAACAACCATGCCGATTTGTTCATCCTCGTCTCCTTCGCTTTCGTTATTGGGGCATGGCACGTGTCGGGCGCGCCATAAAAACATCCTACACCGGATTGCCCGGCTGGCCAGCGGCAGATTTAGAGCCTGTCTCATCAAATCCTGTGGAGCGCGTTGCCGTCAGAAACGGATGGATGCAAGGCGTGGTGCGCGGGCAATGGTCGTTCCATTGCCAAGCGCCGCAACGCGGCAGACGCCGTTTCTGACGGCAACCCTTTGGGATGGGGCGATTTTGCCACAGGCCTTTGTCGCGCACCGCTTGTTTGGAACGACCAAACCGCGCGTTGCGCTTCGCGGCCTGCGTCAAAATCGCCGCCATCGCGCCCACAGGATTTTATGAGACAGGCTCTTAGGCCGCCTGCTTCAGCACCGTCAGCTTCACCGGCACGCTGGCGGCGTCGGTGTTCAGCCAGACATCGCCGTCCTGCACCATGCACTGCAAAGACATGGTCCGCTCGGCGAGATTGGCCAGGGCCTGCGCGGTCTCTTGCGGCAGTTGCAGTACCGTCAGGTTGTCCAGCCGGCTCAGCTTGCTCTCGATCTGCCGCCACCACACCGGGCAGCTGTGGCTGTAGCAGATCGCCACCACCCGCTCCGAGCGGTTGCAGGCCTTGCGCAGCCGGTCCTCGTCCGGCTGGCCCAGCTCGATCCAGAGCCGGATCGCGCCGGTCAGGTCCTTCACCCACAGGTCCGGCTCGTCCACCTCGAACAGGCCGCGGGTCAAGGCCATGCCCTCCTGGGCATACAGGGCATAGGCCAGGATGCGCACCATCATCCGCTCGTCGGTCTCCGAAGGGTGGCGGGCGATGGTCAAGGCATGGTCGGCGTAATAGTGCCGGTCCATGTCTGCGATGTTCAGGTCGGCTTTGAAGATGGCGGCTTTCAGGGCCATGAGGCGGGTTCCGGCGCGTTGGGGAGGCCGGAGTGTAGCAGGCAATAGCCCGGCTCAGGCCGCGCGCGGCAGCGGGGTATCGGGCCGCTGCGGGTTGTCCTGCCTGGGGTCGAGCGGCGGCAGGCCGTGGGCGGCGCGGGCGCGGTTGCACTTGTCGCTCGGCCGGCCGTCGGCTGCCCACGGTTCCAGCTCGCGGCAGGGGCTGGGCCGCTGCGGGTAGATGCCGCAGCCCGCCGCAGCGCCCACGGTGCCTTGCAGCGCCGTGCAGCGGACGGGCGTATGGAGCGTGCCGCGCATGGCGACATGCTGGGGCGAAATCTTCTCGGTCAGGGGCGGCGGCACCGTGCCGCCGAGAAAGGGCTCGGCCTCGCTCCAATAGAACGACACGCGAAAAAAGGCGCAGCAGGCGCCGCATTGCTGACAGGGATTGCTCATGCCGGGGCCGGGAACAATGACGGTCGGAAACGGGGCGAAAAACGCGGGCGGGCGGATTTTATTGAGCGGCGGGGCGGAAGAAAAGCGGCGGCATGGCGCCACGGACTTAGAGCCTATTTCAGTAGGGCTCATGCCCCGCGTTGCAGCCAGGATCGGATGGA
Source organism: Sulfuritortus calidifontis (assembly GCF_003967275.1). Lineage (NCBI taxonomy): Bacteria > Pseudomonadati > Pseudomonadota > Betaproteobacteria > Nitrosomonadales > Thiobacillaceae > Sulfuritortus > Sulfuritortus calidifontis. Next base: position 1,673,773 of record NZ_AP018721.1, on the reverse strand, counting down.
TGCAAGGCGCGACGCGCAGTCGATGGTCGTTCCATCGACAAGCGGCGTAACGCTGCAGACGCTGATTCTGGCTGCAACCCGATGGGCCGTTGGCCTGCGGGCGCTTGGCGGCGTTGCAGGTGGCTCGTGGAGAATGACTCCACTTCGCCCCCTGCGTCTTGCCCTGCATCCCGCAGGCCAACGGCGCGGGGTATGTTCCCTATTGAAATAGGCTCTTAATGGCCGGCCCGATGTTTTTTCCAGTTGACGACGCCGTGGCCGGGGGCTAAAAATACATCACGGCATGATATATATCCGCTGCCGGCAATCGAAAGGAGGGAGTCATGGGACTGACTTCATTGGCAAAACTGCCCTGGTCGGCCGAGCAGGGCTGGCCCGAGCTCAGCCGCAGCCGGCCCAGCCTGGTCCGGCTGTTCGCCCGGCTGGTGCTGCCGCTGCTGCCGCCGGCCATGATCTATTACGCCGGCACCCGCTACCCCGAGGTCTTTCTCGCCGGCGCCGCGGCCAAGGACTGGGGCCGGGTGGCCGTGGTCTTCTTCCTGGCCGAGATGCAGACCGTGCTGGCCATGGGCTGGCTGATCCGCCAGGTGGCCCTGACCAACGGCCTCACCCTGGACCGGCACGACGCCTTCCTGCTGGCGGCCATCGCCCCGGTGCCGCTGTGGCTCGCCTCCCTCGGGCTGCTGGTGCCCAGCCTGGGCTTCAACGCCCTGCTGTCGCTGGCGGCCCTGGTCGTCTCCTGCGGCCTGATCTATCACGGCATCGAAGGGCTGTGCCGCACGCGCGAGGACGTCACCGCCGCCGCCATCGTGCAGACGGTCATCGGCGCCGGCCTGGCCGCCTGGGCGCTGCTGCTGGTGCTGGTGGTGATGCTCTGAGCCGGCCGGCGGGCCGGCGCGAACTAGCGCTGCCGGCCGCGCCATTCGCCGATCTGCCTGGCCGCGGTATCGAGCAGCAGCCAGAGCGACAGGGGCAGGGCGACGAAGAAAAAGGGAATGGTCAGAAAGAAGCCGTAGCCGATCAGCGGCGTGACATCCATGCCGCTGAAGGTGCAGGCGTAAAGGCCCTTCATGTTGCCCTGGCAGCCGGCCCACTCGTAGGAGAGCGCGGCGACCTGCCAGCCCAGGCCGGTGTAGGCCGCCGGCAGCGCGGCCAGCAGATAGCGGGCGCGCCAGCTGAAGCTGTCGGCCCGGCGCCAGAGCAGATAGGCGGGGTAGATCAGGACGGCGGCAAGCAGGGCGAGCAGGGCGGCGTTGAGCATCGGGGAGGGGGAAACCTATCGGGCCTAGCCACATTGTGAGCTGGCAAGCATAACGCGCCGGGGGCGAAGGCGAAACGTCCGGCGCGGTAGGCTTGGGCTAGTACACCGTCACCAAATTCACCCGCTCCCCCTCCACCACCTCCTTGAGGAACTTGCCGATGGGCCGGGCGAAGCAGGCGGCGATGAGACCGCGCGACTGCACCCACTGGTTCTGGATGGAGTGCAGCCAGTAGCGCAGCTCGCCGTTCGCCTTTTGCCGGAAGGCGAAGATGGGGCCGCCGCTCAGGTCGGGCAGGTCGGCCACCTCGTCGCCGGTGCCGATGGCGCCCCAGAAGGTGGGGGTGCCGGTGTCGGCGAAGCAGTCGGGCCGGTGCGGCAGGGGGGTGACCTTGTGCAGGGTGGAGACGATCCGCATGTCGTTGCGGGCGTTGCCCACGGGCCGGCCGCGCACGCCGATCATGGCGTGGAAGTCCACGGCGGGGGGCTGGTTCTCCCACACCTCCTCGCTCATGGCCTCGATGCCGCTCTCCTTCAGCAGGCGCACGTGGTGCTCGCTCAACAGGAACACGCCGCAGTCGTAGCTGGGGTCGTAGCTCAGCCGGGTGGCGCACGATTCGATGTAGTCGAAGGGGATGGTGGTGCCGTGCGGGGTGTTGACGCCGTTGCAGTCGAGCAGGCAGCAGCGCTCGATCTCGTAGCCCTGGTCGTATTCGTTCTCGATGCTCTCGATGCAGCGGCCGGCGGTGACCAGGCACCACTGCTCGTTGATGGCCATGACGAAGGCGGTGACGATGCGGGTCTTGGTGACGCTGCCCTTCCTGAACTCGAAGTGAATGGGCACGACATGGCGGTGGAAGAGTTGCGTGATCGGCTCGGCCGATAGGGTGCGCAGTTCTTCCGCCGGCTTCGGTAAGAGACTGCCGTATGCGCTCATGGACATTTAGGGTTCTCCTGTCAAAGCGCTTGCACATGTGAAAAAGGCGCAGTCGCCTGCGCCTTTTTCCGTCAGTCCCAGCTCAGGGCCCCGCCGGTCTGGTACTCGATGACCCGGGTCTCGAAGAAGTTTTTCTCCTTCTTGAGATCGATCATCTCGGCCATCCACGGGAAGGGGTTGGTCGCGCCGGGGAACAGCTCGTCCAGGCCGATCTGGCTGGCGCGGCGGTTGGCGATGAAGCGCAGGTATTCCTTGAACATGGGCGCGTTCAGGCCGAGCACGCCACGCGGCATGGTGTCTTCGGCGTAGGCGTATTCCAGCTCGACCGCCTTGTGGAACATGCCCTTCAGCTCCTCGCGGAATTGCGGGGTCCACAGGTGGGGGTTTTCCATCTTGATCTGGTTGATCATGTCGATGCCGAAGTTGCAGTGCATCGACTCGTCGCGCAGGATGTACTGGTACTGCTCGGCGGCACCGGTCATCTTGTTCTGCCGGCCCATGGCCAGGATCTGGACGAAGCCGACGTAGAAGAACAGGCCTTCCATGATGCAGGCGAAGGCGATCAGGCTCTTGAGGAAGGTCTGGTCGGTCTCGGGCGTGCCGGTCTTGAAGTTGGGGTCGGACAGCACGTCGATGAAGGGCAGCAGGAACTCGTCCTTGGCGCGGATCGACGGCACCTCGTGGTAGGCGTTGAAGATCTCGCCTTCGTCCAGGCCCAGGCTCTCCACGATGTACTGGTAGGCGTGGGTGTGGATCGCCTCTTCGAAGGCCTGGCGCAGCAGGTACTGGCGGCACTCGGGGGCGGTGATCTGGCGGTAGGTGCCGAGCACGATGTTGTTGGCGGCGAGCGAGTCGGCGGTGACGAAGAAGCCGAGGTTGCGCTTGACGATGCGGCGCTCGTCCTCGGTCAGGCCGTTGGGCGACTTCCAGGTGGCGATGTCACGGTTCATGTTGATTTCCTGCGGCATCCAGTGGTTGGCGCAGGCGGCGATGTATTTCTCCCAGGCCCATTTGTACTTGAAGGGGACGAGCTGGTTGACGTCGGCCTTGGCGTTGATGATGCGCTTGTCCTCGACCTTCACCCGGCGGTATTTCTCGGCGTCGGCTTCTTGCGCGCGCATGAGGTTGGCCGCGGCGGCGGGGATGTCGGCCGGGGCCGGTTGCGCCGGGGCGGCGCCCATGCCGGGGCCGCGCATCTGTTGCAGGGCGGGGCTGCCGGCGGTGATGTCTTCTTCGAAGTTCAGCATTTCTATTTTTCTCCTCGATCCGTGAATCAGCGATTACAGTCGGGTTGCTGTGTTAAGGGGCGGGCGAGCCCGCCCCCGCTTGGTTGTTACTGGCAGGCCTCGCATTCCTCGAAGCCGGGGTCGCCCGGGCGCAGGGTGCAGGCGCGGCCGACGATCTCGGGTTCGGGCAGGTTTGCCATGGCGCTTGCAGCGGCGGCCGAGACGCCGCCATTGTTGCCGCCGACGCTGCCCATGCCCATGCCGCTGGCACCGATGCTGCCGGCACCGCCGAGGCCGCCATCGGACGGCACGGCATTGAGTTCGCCGCCGCGGCCGGTGGATTTCTCGGCGTGGGTGGCGCCCAGGGCGCGCAGGTAGTAGGTAGTCTTCAGGCCCCTGAGCCAGGCGAGCTTGTAGGTTTCATCCAACTTCTTGCCCGAGGCGCCGTGGAAGTAGAGGTTCAGGCTCTGGGCCTGGTCGATCCACTTCTGGCGCCGGGCGCCGGCCTCGATCAGCCACACCGGGTCGATCTCGAAGGCGGTGGCGTAGAGGCTGCGCAGCTCGGCCGGGATGCGGTCGATGCGGGCGAGCGAGCCGTCGAAGTATTTGATGTCGCCCACCATCACCTCGTCCCACAGGTTCAGGCGCTTGAGGTCGCGCACCAGGTATTGGTTGACCACGGTGAACTCACCGGACAGGTTCGATTTGACGAACAGGTTCTGATAGGTGGGCTCGATCGAGGCCGAGACGCCGACGATGTTGGCGATGGTGGCGGTGGGCGCGATGGCCAGGCAGTTGGAGTTGCGCATGCCCACGGTCTGGATGCGCTCGCGCAGCTTGGCCCAGTCCAGGGTCTCGGTCAGGTCGGCCTCGAGGTAGCCGCCGCGCTCTTCGGCCAGCCGCTTGAGCGAATCCTGCGGCAGGATGCCCCGGCTCCAGAGCGAGCCCGCGAAACTGCTGTAGCGGCCGCGCTCCTCGGCCAGCTCGGTCGAGGCCCAGTAGGCGTGGTAGGCCACAGCCTCCATGGCGCGGTCGGCGAACTCGACGGCCTCGGGGCTGGCGTAGGGCATGCGCATTTTGTGCAGGGCGTCCTGGAAGCCCATGATGCCGAGGCCCACCGGACGGTGCTTGAGGTTGGAGTTGCGCGCCTTGCCGACCGAGTAGAAGTTGATATCGATCACGTTGTCCAGCATGCGCATGGCGATGCGGATGGTGCGCTGCAGCTTGGTCATGTCCAGCTTGCCTTCCGGCGTGAGGTGGTTGACCAGGTTGACCGAGCCCAGGTTGCACACGGCGATCTCGTTGTCGTTGGTGTGCAGGGTGATCTCGGTGCACAGGTTGGAGCTGTTGACCACGCCGACGTGCTGGTTGGTGTAGCGCACGTTGCAGGCATCCTTGAAGGTGATCCAGGGATGGCCGGTCTCGAACAGCATGGACAGCATCTTCCTCCACAGGGAGAGCGCCGGGATCTTCTTGTGGTTCTTGATCTCGCCGCGCTCGGCCTTGGCCTCGTAGGCGGTGTAGGCCGCCTCGAAGTCGCGGCCCCACTTGCCGTGCAGGTCGGGCACGTCGGACGGCGAGAACAGGGTCCAGTCGGCGTTTTCCATCACCCGCTTCATGAACAGGTCGGGCACCCAGTTGGCGGTGTTCATGTCGTGGGTGCGGCGGCGGTCGTCGCCGGTGTTCTTGCGCAGTTCGAGGAACTCCTCGATGTCCATGTGCCAGGTTTCCAAATAGGCGCAGACCGCGCCCTTGCGCTTGCCGCCCTGGTTCACCGCCACGGCGGTGTCGTTGGCCACTTTCAGGAAGGGCACGATGCCCTGCGATTTGCCGTTGGTGCCCTTGATGTAGGCGCCCAGGCTACGCACGCGGGTCCAGTCGTTGCCCAGGCCGCCGGCCCATTTCTGGAGCATGGCGTTTTCCTTGATCGACTGGTAGATGCCGTCCAGGTCGTCCGGCACCGTGGTCAGGTAGCAGGAAGAGAGCTGGCTGTGGCGGGTGCCGGCGTTGAACAGGGTCGGGGTGCTCGACATGTAGTCGAAGCTGGACAGCACGGTGTAGAACTCGATGGCGCGCTCTTCGCGGTTGATCTCGTTCAACGCCAGGCCCATGGCCACGCGCATGAAGAAGGCCTGGGGCAGCTCGATGCGGCGCTCTTCGATGTGCAGGAAATAGCGGTCGTACAGGGTCTGCAGGCCGAGGTACTGGAACTGCAGGTCGCGGCTGGAATCCAGCGCGGCGCCCAGGCGGGCCAGGTCGTACTGGGCCAGGCGCTCGTCGAGCAGCTCGGCCTCGATGCCCTGCTTGATGTAGCGCGGGAAGTATTCGGCATAACGCGTGGCCATCTCGGCCTGGCTTACCTCCTCGCCCAGCACCTCGCGGCGGATGCTATGTAACAAGAGTCGCGCGGTGACGTAGGTGTAGTCGGGGTCGTTCTCGATCTGCGAGCGGGCGGAGAGGATGAGCGACTTGCGCACCTCGTCCATGGGCACGCCGTCGTAGAGGTCGCGCACGGTGGCATTGAGGATGGGCTCTGCGCTGACTTCGGCCAGGCCCTCGCAGGCGGACTGCACCAGGGCGGTGAGCTGGTCGAGGTCGAGCGGCTTGCGCTCGCCGTTTTCGGTGCAGTAGAGGGCGTGTTCCTTGACCTGGTCCTGCTTCTGCTTGGCCCGCTCCTCGGCCCGGCGCTCGCGGTAGAGCACGTAGGCGCGGGCGACTTCGTGCTCGCCCGAGCGCATCAGCGACAGCTCGACCTGGTCCTGGATGTCCTCGATGTGGAAGGTGCCGCCGTGGGGCTGGCGCCGCACCAGGGCGTTGACCACGTTGTTGGTCAGCTCCTCGACCATCTCCCGGATGCGGGCGGAGGCCGCGGCCTGGCTGCCCTGCACCGCGATGAAGGCCTTGGTCATGGCCACCGCGATCTTGGACGGCTCGAAGGCGACGACCGCGCCGTTGCGGCGGATGATCTTGTAGGCGGCGTAGGGGGTCGACGGGGCGGTCATGTCGGGGGCAGGGGGCAAGGAAACATCGGGACTGGCAGGCTGAAATTCGGTGGAAAGCTGCATCGGCTGGTCTCCTTATCTGTTGTTTGCAGTCATGGCGCCCTTCGCGGCGCCTATATTAGAGAACACTAAATCTAGTGGTATTGCGTTGTTATGGACGCTAATTCTAGTGAGATGAGCGGCCGCGTCAACAGATTTTTTGTGAAATTTTTTTGCCGCGCGGGGCGCCGAAAAAAGGCTTTCGGATCAAGCGGCTGAGGTGGGAAAAACGGGCGTGTCTGTCCGCTTTATGCCTGCAAAATGGTCAATTGCAGGCGTTGGCGGTTGGAAATGAAAACCGGGGCGCGCGGCCCCGGTTGTGATTGTCTTGCCGCTTATTAAGGCAGGCGGAAGCGGACGACCGATTGCGCCATTTCCTGGGCGATGCGATTGAGGTCGTCGGAGTTGTCGCGCACGTTGTTGGCGGCCTGGCTGCTGGCCTGGGCCATGGCGGTGACCTGCTCGATGTTGCGGGCGATGTCGCTGGCGGCCACGGTCTGCTCGCGCAGGGCGTTGGAGATGTCCTCGACCACGCGCTGCACTTCCTGGACATCCTGGCTGATGGTCTCGATCGACTTGCCGGCGCTGCTGGCGAGCTCGACCCCGGCGCTGGCGCGCTTGACCGCCTGCTCGATGCTGCCCAGGGCCGAGCCCTTGCTGGTTTGAATGTCGTCGATGGTGCGGCTGATCTCCTCGGTCGCCTGGCGGGCGCGTTCGGCCAGCTTGCGCACCTCGTCGGCCACCACGGCGAAGCCGCGGCCCTGTTCGCCGGCGCGGGCTGCCTCGATCGATGCGTTCAACGCCAGCAGATTGGTCTGGTCGGCGATGTCCTTGATCAGGCCGACCACGCTGGTGATGTTGTCGAACTGGGTACCCAGCTGATCCATGTCCTTGGACAGGGTACCGATGGCATCGGCGATGCTGCGGATCTCGCTGATGGTGGAGCGCACCACGCTGGAGCCGCTGTTCGACGATTGCGCGCTCTGCTGGGCCAGGCGGGCGGCCTCGGCGGAGCCTTCGGACAGGTGATTGATCGAGACGGTGAGCTGTTCGATGGTGGCGGCGATGGCCGAGGTGGATTCGCTCTGCCGGTCCATGGCGTTGTCGACCTCCTGCGATTGGCTGGCCATGCGCTGGGTGGTGCCGGCCAGTTGCCGGGCCTGGGCGTTGACCTTGCCCAGGGTGTCGATCAGCTGCTTCTGCATGTCGACGATCTTGGTCAGCAGCGGCCGGCCGGCCAGGGCCTTGTCGTGCAGGGCCTGGGTCAGATCGCCCTGGCCGATGTGCTCGGCCAGCGAGGCGACCTGGGCGCTTTCGATCGCCTCGGTGCGCAGCTTCACGGCCATGTAGACCAGCACGGCGGTTTCCACCACGACATAGACCGCATGCAGGATGATGATGCCGAGGTTGGGCCCGTTGAACAGGACATAGACGCCCATGCCGGCCGCCTGCATGTAGTTGAAGGCCAGGTGATGCACGGCGATGACGCCGGCCGCCGCGACGATCGGCCGCCAGTCGCGGTAATAGAGCAGGAAGGCGAGCAGCACGAAGATGCCGAAGTGGGCCTCGATCATGCCCCGGGTCTGCTGGATGGTCAGGGCCGAGAAGATCATGAAGGCGCAGGCCATGGCGATGCGCGAGACCAGGCTGCCCGGATTCATCTTGAACAGGGCGAAGGGCACCGCCAGGGCAGGGATGCCGACGATGAGAGCCACGGCCCAGGTCGAGGTGACTGCCGCCACGCCCAGGGAGACGACCAGAAGGAAGGCCAGGGTGCCGAGCATCACCCTGTCGGCGGCGACGCGGCCGGGTTGCAAAACGCGTTCTTCGTCGATGGTGGTGGTCATATTAGCGTGCTCCGCAAACGTAGAGGGAAAGGAGGGGGTCGTTGGCCAGGAACCAGCCGAGCGCGATGGCGCTGTAGGCCAGCCAAGCGGCCAGCAGGCCACGGCTGGCCCAGGGGGAAGGCCGGGCCGCGGAAGTCTGGGATGGAGGTGTTTCGGTTGGGTGGTGCGTCAACGCCATGGCGGTATCCTCACTCTCGACGGCTGGCCCACTTTTTAATTCGTTTCTTTTTGCAACAAAATAAACAAAATGCCGGGCGAAAGCGCCTGTTTCTAATCAGACTCCGGCCTCCGGTTTGCCGGTATGATGCAGGCTTTTCCCAGCGGCCTCTGGGCCGGCCTTTGAGTTCCGTTTATGCGCAATACCGCCGTCCTCCTGATCGTCTGCCCCGACCGCAAAGGCCTGGTCGCGGCCATCGCCAATTTCCTCTACCGGCACAACGCGAACATCCTCCATGCCGACCAGCACCAGGACAAGGAGGCCGGCCTGTTCCTGATGCGGGTGGAGTGGGACCTCGACGGCTTCGACCTCGGCCTGCACAAGTTCGATGAGGCCTTCGCCCCCATCGCCGGCGAATATCAAATGCAGTGGCGCCTGGCCCTGTCGTCAATGAAGCCGCGCCTGGCCATCTTCGTCTCCAAGCACGACCACTGCCTGGCCGATCTCTTGTATCGCTGGCAGTCGGGCGAGCTCTATTGCGAGATTCCTCTCATCATCAGCAACCACCCGGACACCCGTTGGCTGGCCGAGGCCTACAAGCTGCCGTTCCAACACATCCCGGTGAGCAAGGAGACCAAGGCCGAGGCCGAGGCGGCGCAGCAGGCCTTGCTCGAGGCGCATCGGGTCGATTTCGTGGTGCTCGCCCGCTATATGCAGGTGCTGTCGCCCGCGTTCATCCAGCGCTGGCCCAACCGCATCATCAACATCCACCATTCCTTCCTGCCCGCCTTCCACGGCGCCAAGCCTTATCAGCGTGCGTTCGAGCGCGGCGTGAAGCTGATCGGCGCGACCAGCCACTACGTGACCGAGGTGCTCGATGACGGCCCGATCATCGAGCAGGACGTCACCCGCATCTCGCATCGTGACGACCTGGAAGATCTGGTGCAGAAAGGGGCGGACCTGGAGAAGGTGGTGCTGTCGCGCGCCGTGAAGTGGCACATCGACAACCGCATCCTGGTCTACGGCAACAAGACGGTGGTGTTCGACTGATGGCCTGCGCGGAACTGCTCCGCTATCCCGCGGCCATCCTGACCACGGCCGCCTTCGTGCCGCAGGCCTGGCAGTCCTGGCGCACGCGCGATCTCTCCGGCATCTCGCTGCCGATGTATCTGCTGTTCACCCTTGGGGTGGCCTGCTGGCTGGCCTATGGCCTGGCCATCGGCAGCCTGCCGGTGATCGTGGCCAACGGCATCACGCTATGTCTGGCCTCGGTGGTGCTCTGGCTAAAGTTGTCGGCGCCGCGCTAAGTCGGTTGTGCGACCTTGCCGGCGATGCGCCGCGCCAGCAGCATGCCATCTCGATAGATCCGCAACTCGTCCGCTGCAAACGGCTGCCAGTTTCCCGGGCTTAACGCTTCAGTTGCGATGACGGCATAAGGGCGCTCGGCATTGGCCACTTCCATATGGTGCAGCCGGTCATGGCCATAGGCGATGAGCAGCGAGCCGTCGGAGAGCAGGAAATTGAACTTGCCCAAACTGGCAGTGCCTTCTGCGAATTCGGCGAGGCGATGGATCCAGTCTTGCTCGCTTGTGTTGGCGTAGCTGTCGGCGATGGCGGTCAGCAGATGACAGAAGGCGTGCTCCGAATCAGTGTCGCCCAGCGGCTTGCAGGGGGCATTGGCCGGGTGCCACTCGATCACCTCGGGTACCAGGCCGTTGTGGGCGAACACCCATGGCCGATTGCAGCAGTTGTGGCGGAAGGGGTGGGTGTTGAGCATGCCCGGCACCGGCGGATGTCGGGCCTTGCGGACATGGGCGATGAGCAGCCGGCTGCGCAGCGTGTGCGCCAGTTGCGCGAATTGTTCGCTACTGTGGCCGGGCTCGGGCGATTTGACGATGTCGAAACCGGTTTCATTCCAGGCCGCCACGCCCCAGCCGTCCGGGTTGTCGCCGGTCTGGCCGCCGCGCAGACGGAAGGGGGCGAGCCAGGGACTCAGGTCTCCCGCCTCGCTTCCGCTATAGCCCAGCAATTCGCACATGCCGTTCCCTTCGCGGCTATTTCGGCCGACGGCGTTGGGGCGGCTGCCCTTTGCCGGCCCCGGGTTTGAACCCCGGTTTGCCGCGTGCCGTCGCGCAAGGCTTGCGCGTGCCTTCGGCCGTCCGGCCGGTACCGGCCGGCTGGAAGCTCGGCACCAGGTGCTGGCGGCCGTTGCCGATCAGATCGGCGCGGCCCATCTGCTTCAGCGCCTCGCGTAAGAGCGGCCAGTTCTCCGGGTCGTGATAGCGGAGGAAGGCCTTGTGCAGCTTGCGCGTGCGGCCGGCGCGCACGATGGGCACGGCGCGGGCGTGGCCGCCCAGCACCTTCTTCAAGGGGTTGAGTTCGGTGTGCCACATGGTGGTGGCCATGGCCATGGGCGTGGGCAGGAAGGTCTGCACCTGGTCGAGGCGGAAGCCGTTGCGCTTGAGCCAGAGCGCGAGCTTGAGCATGTCCTCGTCGGTGGTGCCCGGGTGGGCGGCGATGAAGTAGGGGATGAGGTATTGCTCCTTGCACGCCTCCTTCGAATATTTCTCGAACATCTGCTTGAACTTCTCGTAGGTGCCGATGCCCGGCTTCATCATATGCTCGAGCGGGCCCTCTTCGGTGTGTTCGGGCGCGATCTTGAGATAGCCGCCGACGTGGTGCTGCACCAGTTCCTTCACGTATTCCGGCGATTTCACCGCGAGGTCGTAGCGCACGCCGGAGCCGATCAGTACCTTCTTGATGCCGGGCAGGGCGCGCGCCTTGCGATAGAGCTGGACCAGCGGGCCGTGGTCGGTGCCCATGTTGGGGCAGATGTCGGGGAACACGCAGGACAGGCGGCGGCAGGCCGACTCGATCTTTTCGTCCCGGCATTTCAGGCGGTACATGTTGGCCGTGGGGCCGCCCAGGTCGGAGATGATGCCGGTGAAGCCCGGCGTCTTGTCGCGGATGGCCTCGATCTCGGTCAGGATGGATTTTTCCGAACGGCTCTGGATGATGCGCCCCTCGTGCTCGGTGATGGAGCAGAAGGTGCAGCCGCCGAAGCAGCCGCGCATGATGTTGACCGAGAAGCGGATCATCTCCCAGGCCGGGATGCGGGCGTCCCGGTAGCTCGGATGCGGCGCGCGGGCATAGGGCAGGTCGTAGACCCGGTCCATCTCCTCAGTGGTCAGTGGGATCGGCGGCGGGTTGAGCCAGACGTCGCGCTCGCCGTGGGCCTGGACCAGGGCGCGGGCGTTGCCCGGGTTCGATTCCAGATGGAACACGCGCGAGGCGTGGGCGTAGAGCACGTTGTTCTTCTCGACCTGCTCGAAGGCCGGCAAACGGATGACGCTGTGGCGCCGTTGTTCCTGGCGCCGGGCACGCAACTGCGCCCGGTCCTGGAAATGGACGACCTGGGCCGCGGCGGCCGGCGGCGCCTTGGCCGCGGGGTTTTCGGCATAAGGATCGGGATGCTTATCCACTCGACCCGGCGTGTCGATCAGAGTGGAATCGAGTTCGACCCATTCCCCGTTCGGCAGCCAGCCGCGCGGCACCATGAAGGCGCTGCCGCGCAGATCGCGGATGTCGGCGATCTTCTCGCCACTGGCGAGGCGGTGGGTCAGCGCCACCAGGGCGCGCTCGGCGTTGCCGTAAAGCAGCATGTCGGCCTTGGAGTCGGCCAGCACCGAGCGGCGCACCTTGTCCGACCAGTAGTCGTAGTGGGCGATGCGGCGCAGCGAGGCCTCGATGCCGCCGATGACCACCGGCACGTCGCGGAACGCCTCGCGGCAGCGCTGGGCGTAGACGGTCACCGCGCGGTCCGGCCGCTTGTGCGGTTCGGCGCCGGCGGTGTAGGCGTCGTCGGAGCGGATCTTGCGGTCCGAGGTGTAGCGGTTGACCATGGAATCCATGTTGCCCGCGGTGACGCCGAAATAGAGATTGGGCCGGCCCAGGGCGCGGAAGGCCTCGGCCGAGCGCCAGTCGGGCTGGCTGATGATGCCGACCCGGAAGCCCTGCGCCTCCAGCAGGCGGCCGACCAGGGCCATGCCGAAGCTGGGGTGGTCGATGTAGGCGTCGCCGGTGACCAGGATGATGTCGCAGGAATCCCAGCCGAGCGCATCCATCTCGGCGCGCGACATCGGCAGGAAGGGCGCGGTGCCGAAGCGTTTGGCCCAGTAGGGGCGATAGGAGAACAGGGGCTTGGCGGATTCCATGACGCTATTCTGGCTGACTCGGATGCAAAAAGGCCCGGTTGCCCGGGCCTTTTTTGTTTGCCGTAGGACTGCGCTCAGGCGGCGAAGTTCTTGGCGGCGAAGTCCCAGTTGACCAGGTTGTTGAGGAAGGTCTCGACGAACTTGGGCCGCAGGTTGCGGTAGTCGATGTAGTAGGCGTGCTCCCAGACATCGACGCAGAGCAGGGCGCGGTCAGCGGTGGTCAGGGGGCAGCCGGCATTGCTGGTGTTGACGATGTCGACCGAGCCGTCGGCCTTCTTCACCAGCCAGGTCCAGCCCGAGCCGAAGTTGCCCACGGCCGAGGCCTGGAAGGCCTTCTTGAACTCGTCGAACGAGCCCCATTTCTTGTTGATCGCATCGAGCAGCGCCCCGCTGGGTTCGCCGCCGCCGTTGGGCTTCATCGAGTTCCAAAAGAAGGTGTGGTTCCAGACCTGGGCGGCATTGTTGAAAATGCCGCCGGCGGGCGCGCTCTTGACGATGTCTTCCAGCGACTTGTTTTCGAACTCGGTGCCCTTGATCAGGTTGTTCAGGTTGGTCACATAGGCCTGGTGGTGCTTGGCGTAGTGGTACTCGAAGGTCTCCTTGGACATGTGCGGCTGCAGGGCGTCCATGGCGTAGGGCAGGGCGGGCAGTTGGTGTTCCATTCGTTTTCTCCGTCGGGTGGAAAATAAGACCAATTCTAAAGATTGGTCCGGTTGATAACAATACTTGACTAATATTCTTAACTACTAATGTGCTCTTCCGGCGGCCGGATCCGGCGGAAGCCGGCCCAAAGCAGGCCGTCATAGCCGATCTTTATGGCCGCGCCCACCAGCAGCGGTGCACCGAGCGAGAGGCCCTGCATCAGCAGACCGGCGAAGGCCGGCGCGACCGCCCAGCCGCCCAGGCGCACCAGATGGGTGACGCCGGAGGCGAAAGTGCGCTCCTCCGGCTTGACCATGGCCATAACATAGGACTGCCGGGTCGGCACGTCCATCTCGACCAGGCCCTCGCGCAGCAAAAACAGGATGGCGGCGGTGGTGAAATCCGGGGCGACCGCCACGGTCATCAAGAGCAGGCTGGATGGGATATGGGTGAAGACCATGGTGTTGACCAGGCCGATGCGCCGGGCCAGCCAGGCTGCGCCCAGATGGGAGGCGGCATTGAGCGCGCGGGCGCCGACGAACAGAGCGGCGATGCTCTGGGCGTCGACGCCGAAGCGGGCATGGAAGAAATAGGCGATCAGGGCGGCGCCGAGAAAGCCGCCGGCCAGGGCGTCGATGGCGAAGAGGGCGGAGATGCGGGTCAGCCGGCGGCGGCTGTCGGGCGAGAGCGGCATGGCTTTCTCCGACAGCGCCTGCTCGATACGCGGGCTCAGGCGGGCAAACAGCATGGCCTGGGCGGCGAACAGCAGCACATATAGCCCAAGCGCCAATTTGAAGCCGGCCAGGTCCGGCAGTCCGCCCATGTCGTGCAGCCAGGTGGGCAGGGCGGCCAGAGCGCTGCCCAGGGCATGACCGACATCCTGCAGCACGTTGTACCAGGCGAAGGCGCGGGTGCGCTCGGCATCGCTGGTGGTGGCCGGCAGGATGGCCTGCTCCAGCACCAGGCTGGCGCCGCGGTCGCGTCCCTGGCCGTTGAGCATGCCGACGAAGGCGGCGAGCAGGATGGCGGCAAGTTCCGAGAACAAAAGGGCGCCCAGGCCGCCGGCCGCCGCCAGCCAGGCCAGCTGGATCAAGGTCCGGCGCCGGCCCCAGCGGTCGCCGCGTAGGCCGACCAGAAAGACGGCCAGGGTGGCGCCGGCCAGGCCGGCGCTCACCGTGAGGCCGATCTCGGCCGGGCTGAAGGCCAGGCGGGCGAGGTAAAGGCCGAGCAACACACCGATCAGGCCTGTGGCGATGGCCCTGAGGAAACTGGCAAGGTAGATGAGGCGGCGGTCGCTCATGGATTGAATCTGTGGTTTGGACTGGGGCGAGATTGGATTAAGTCTTGTAATAGTTGACAAGACTGCTCGGGTTTAATAGGATGGGGCCATGTTCGCCCCTGAGGGCTAACGCACATCATATATACAGTGGTGAAGAGAGGAAGTTAAAGATGGAAATCGAAATCAACGGCAAGACGGTCGCTACCGACCCCGAAGGCTACCTGGTTGACCTGTCCGACTGGTCCGAGGATGTGGCGAGCTACCTCGCCTCCCAGGACAAGCTGGAACTGGGCGAGAACCACTGGAAGATCATTCATTACATGCGCGACTACTTCAACGAATATGGCACTGCGCCCAACCTGCGCATCCTGCAAAAGGCGTTGAAGGAAGAGTTCGGTCCGGAGTGGGGCGAGAAGAAGTTCCTGTTCGACCTGTTCCCCTTCGGTCCCGCCAAGCAGGCCGGCCGTTATGCCGGCACGCCCAAGCCGACCGGTTGCGTCTGACGCGAAATATCGCGCATGGCGCAAACCCGTTATTAGAAGCATGCCCGCCTCGTGCGGGCATGCTTTTATCAGCACGGCAATACAAAAACTTAACGTGGATTCAAATTCGAAGTGCAATTTTGATTAACTGGAAGGTGGGTCAGAATGCGTGAGCATTTTGCTCCATCAACCGCCAAGTCGAAGTTGCCCAATGAACTACACCCATCTGACCCAGAACGAACGATACCAAATTTACGTCCTCCTCAAAGCCGGCCATACACAGCGCGAGATCGCCCAGTTGCTCGACCGCCACCCTTCCACCATCAGCCGCGAGCTTGCCCGCAACAGCGGATTACGCGGCTACCGGCCCCGGCAGGCGCAGCGCCTGTCCGAGGCGCGGGCGGCCAATAGCCGCAACGCGCCGCGCATCCTGCCGGAAGTATGGGAGGAAGCCCAAAGACGACTTGCCCTGCAGCACAGCCCCGAGCAGATCGCCGCGCATCTGCCGATCAGCCATGAGGCGATCTATCAGCGCGCCTATACCGACAAGCGAGCCGGCGGCACATTGTGGCGCCACCTCCGATGCCAGAAACAGCGTCGCAAACGCTATGCCTCGGGCCGAAGCCTGCGCGGCCAAATCCCCGGTCGCAGGCCGATTGCCTTGCGCCCGCAGGCCGTCGAGTCGCGCAGCCTGGTCGGCCATTGGGAGGGTGACACCCTCATCGGCGCTGGCCGCAAACAGGCCATCGTCAACCTCACCGAGCGCAAGTCGGGTTTCTGCCTCTTGGCCCACGTGCGCAACAAGACCAGCGAGGCGGTAAGCGAGGCCATCATCCGCTTGCTTTCACCCTTCAAGGCCCGGGTGAAGACGCTCACCTTCGACAATGGCCTGGAGTTCGCCCGCCATGGCGAGATCGACCGGGCACTCGAATCCACGTCCTATTTCGCCGACCCTTATGCCTCCTGGCAACGCGGCACGAACGAGAATACCAACGGCCTCATCCGGCAGTACCTGCCCAAATCCAGGCCCTTTCACACCGTCACCCAGGAGGAACTGGCCATGATCATGGAGCGCCTGAACCACCGCCCCAGAAAACGCCTGGGCTGGAAAACCCCGCATCAGGTTTTTATGCAATCATTCAGCCGTGTTGCACTTCGTGGTTGAATCCGCCTAACGATATGAGGAGCTTTATTCAATGAATCCCTTGCAGACTCGTGGTGGTACCGTCATCGCCGGCATCCTGCTGGCTGTCATCCTGACCTATATCGCACCGGCATCCGAAGGCGCGGTGCCGGCCTTCAACATGCTGGAGACCTTCGTCTGGTTCCATGTCGTGGTCGGCGTGGCCTGGATCGGCCTGCTCTATTACTTCAACGCCGTGCAGGTGCCGGCCGTAGCCGCCGCCACCGCCGACGGCAACCCCGGCCCGGCCGCGATCAACAAGTACGTCGCGCCGCGCGCCCTGTTCTGGTTCCGCTGGGCCGCCGTGCTGACCTGGCTGTCCGGCGCCGGCGCCCTGGGCCACATGGGCATCTTCGTCGACGCCTTCACCCTGGCCAACCCGGCCGTTTACGCCATCGGCATCGGCGCCTGGCTTGGCACCATCATGCTGTTCAACGTCTGGGTGCTGATCTGGCCGAACCAGAAGAAGATCCTGGGCATCGTGCAGGCAAGCGATGAGGAGAAGGCCAAGGCGCGCAAGATCGCCTTCCTGGCCTCGCGGACAAACACCATGCTGTCCATCCCCATGCTGCTGGGCATGACCGCCCACGCGCACGGCCTACCGTTCTGAACGGCAAGCGCCGAAACGAAAACGGGGGCCGCGGCCCCCGTTTTTTTATGGTTCATCGCGGAATTACAACTCGCGCACCACGCGCAGGCCCAGGTTGAGATCGAGCTCGTGGTAAAAGCGCGGCTTGCGCGAGGCGGCGCGGGCATCACGCGCGCCTTCGAACCAGGAGCCGCCCTTGGTCACCCGCCAGTCGCCCTGCGCCGGTTTGCGACTCAGGGCATCGATCGGGCCGACCCAGCGGTCGGAGGTGAATTCCCAGACGTTGCCGTGCACCTCATAGAGGCCCCAGAGATTGGGCGGATAGCTGCCGACCTCGACCGCCCGGTTGAGCGGCACGCAGAAGGGCAGGAAGCGGCGCCAGCCGGAAACCGCCTGGCGCGGCGGGGCGAAGGAGCCGACGTTGGCCTCGCTGCAGGTCAGGTGCTCGCCGTAGCAGTAGGCGCTGCGGCTGCCGGCCCGGGCGGCGTATTCCCACTCCGCCTCGGTCGGCAGGCGATAGCGATGGCCGGTCTCCAGCGACAGCCAGTCGAGGTATTCCTGGGCCGTGGTCAGGTCGATGTTGATCACCGGCTGCCGGCCCTCGCCGCGCAGCAGGTGGTCCTGCCAGAAAAATCCGCAGGCCTCCTCGAAACGCTGGAACTCATCGGCGGTGACCGTGCAGCGGCCTATGGCGAAGGCGCGGTCGATCCGGGTGTTGCGCTGGGGCAGATCGCCGAATCGGCGCTCGGGTTCGGCGGCGCCCATCTCGAAGATGCCGGGCGGGATCACCGCCAGTTCGGGCCCAGTGCTGCCATCTTTCAGGGTGTCGCGGAAGAACACGCCGAGGCCGGCAGCTTGCGCGGCCTCGGCCTGGAGGGTGCGCAGGCCCTGGATATCCAGGCCGTGGACATAAGTGGTCGGGTCGATGGCGAGGCGTTCGTTCATGCTTGGCCTGCCCGCCAGTGGCCGGACTTGCCGCCGAGCTTTTCCAGCAGGCGCACCTGTTCGATCACCATGCCGCGGTCGACCGCCTTGCACATGTCGTAGATGGTGAGCAGCGCCGTGCTGGCGGCGGTCAATGCCTCCATCTCGACGCCGGTGCGGCCCACGGTTTCCGCTGTCGCGCGGCAGGCGATGGCGTGATGGGCCTCGTCGAATTCGAAGTCAACCGTCACCCGGGTCAGCGCGATCGGGTGACAGAGCGGGATCAGGTCGCCCGTGCGTTTGGCCGCCATGATGCCGGCCAGGCGGGCGACGCCGAGCACGTCGCCCTTCTTGGCGGCGCCGTCGCGGATCAGGCGCAGGGTCTCGGCCTGCATGGCGATGCGGCCGCCGGCCGTGGCCGAGCGGTGGGTCTCGGCCTTCTCGCCGACGTCGACCATGTGGGCGCGGCCCTGGCCGTCGAAATGGGTGAAATCGTTCATATGCTTTGGGAACTCGGGCGTGAGGCCGTTATCATAGGCCCATGCGATCCCTCCGCGCCATTGCCATTGCGCTTTTGCTGAGCTATTCCGCCCAGGCGGCGGAACTGCCCGATCTGGGCGAGGTGGCCCGCACCACCTTCTCTGCCGCCCAGGAGGCCAAGCTGGGCCGCGAGATCATGCGCCAGATCCGGATCGACCGTGATTACCTCGACGACCCCGAGCTGACCGAATATCTCAACAACCTGGGGGATCGCCTGGCCGCCGCCAGCGAAGACCCAGGCCGCCATTTCGAGTTCTTCGTCGTGCGCGATGCCACCATCAACGCCTTTGCCCTGCCCGGCGGCTACATCGGCGTCCACACCGGCCTGTTCTCGGCCACCCGGAGCGAGTCGGAGCTGGCCGGCGTGCTCGCCCACGAAATCGCCCACGTCACCCAGAACCACATCGCCCGCATCGTCGCGGTGCAGAACAACGCGCTGCTGCCGACCTTGGCCGCATTGGCGGTGGCCATCCTGGCGGCCCGCTCCAATGCCCAGGTCAGCCAGGCGGCCATCGCCTCGGCCCAGGCCTACAGCGTGCAGAGCCAGCTCGACTTCACCCGCGAGCACGAGCGCGAGGCCGACCGGGTGGGTTTCCAGACCCTGAGCCGGTCCGGTCTCGACGCCTCGGGCATGGCCAGCTTCTTCGAACGCTTGCAGACCCAGACCCGGCTCTACGAAAACAATGCGCCGGCCTATCTGCGTACCCACCCGCTCAATTTCGAGCGCATCGCCGACATGCAGAACCGCCTGCAGGATGTCGCCTACCACCAGGTGGCTGATTCACTCGACTACCGCCTGTTGCGGGCCAAGATCCAGGCGCAGCAAGGCGAGGCGAACGATGCGGTAAAGCGTTTCGCCAACCAGTCCTATCAGGACGAGCAGGACGAGGCGGTCAGGCATTACGGCATGGCCGTCGCCCTGTTGCGGGCCAACCAGGCCGAGCGGGCCGCGGCCGAGTTGCAGGCCATCCCGCGCAAGATCGGCCAGTCGGCCATCGTGCAGAACCTTGCGGCCGACGTGGCCTTTGCCCGCGGCCGTGGCGGTGAGGCGTTGGCCCTGCTGCGCAACGGCCTGGCGGCCAACCCGGATTCCCGTCCGCTCGCCTATGCCTATGCCAAGGCCCTGCTGCGCCAGGGACAGCCGACGTCCGCCCTGGAACTGCTGCACAAGCAGCTGCGGCTGCATCCGGACGATGCCCAGCTCTATGAATTGCAGGCCCAGGCCTACCAGGCCCTGAAGCGGACCATGGAATCGCATATGGCCCAGGCCGAGGCCTATGCCCGCCGCGACGAATACCGGGCGGCGGTGGAGCAGCTGCAGCTGGCGCTGAAAAGCGGCGACCGGGACTTCTACCGGCTGTCGATCGCCGAGGCCCGCCTGCGCCAATTGCAGGCCTTGGTCGAGCGGCAGGAAGTCACCCGATAAATTCGTACTATTTGGCCGGGCAAGGTATTGGCCTCGACTTGGAAGTCGTCTATTCTCAGCGCGTCCTAACAAGGGATGCGCGTTCCAAAGCAGACACGCTACGATGGCCGTCAAATACGAGGAGACACTATGAAACGCACTCCAATCAAGGGGATTGCCCTGTTGGGCGCCCTGATCCTGAGCGCTTCCGTTCATGCCGATGAGGCAAAGAAGGAAGAATCCGGCAAAGACATCGCCTACGACCGCACCAAAGGCAACTGCCTGGCCTGCCATGCCATGCCTGGCGTGGCCGACGATCAGCAGCCCGGCAACAGCGGCCCGCCGCTGATCGCCATGAAGGACCGCTTCCCCGACAAGAAGGTGCTGCGCGCCAAGATATGGGATGCCACCGCGTCCAACCCGTCTTCCTACATGCCGCCCATGGGCAAGCACAAGATCCTGACTGAGCAGGAAATCGACAAGGTCGTCGACTTTGTCTACGGCCTGTAATTTTCGTTAACGAGGAGTAAATCCATGAATCACCAGCGTAGGACTGTTCTGAAGGGTGTCGGCTCTGCCGCCGCCGTGGGCGTGGCCGTTGCTGCCGGCCTGCTCAAGCCGACCGCCGCCTTTGCCTCCGACCGCGCCGCTTTCGACGCCAAGGGCGTCGATGCCGTGATGAAGGCGATCAAGGCTACCGGCGCTGCCGACAGCAAGGACATCGTCGTCAAGGCCCCGGACATCGCCGAGAACGGTGCCGTGGTGCCGGTCGAGGTGACCAGCAACATCGCCGGCACCAACAGCATCGCCATCATCGCCGAGAAGAACGCCACTCCCATGGTCGGCGAATTCGAGCTGTCGAACGGCGCCACCGGCTACATCTCGACTCGGATCAAGCTGGCCAACACCTCCAACGTCCGTGCCGTGGTCAAGGCCGGCGGCAAGGTGTTCACCGCTGCCAAGGAAGTGAAAGTCACCATCGGCGGCTGCGGCGGTTGATTCGCCCCGCCCGACTTTTACACGCAACTGACACTGGATCGAAAAGGAAACAATCATGGCTGAGCCGATGAAGATTCGCGCCACCCTGGCCGGCGATGTCGCCGACATCAAGGTTCTGATGAACCACGTTATGGAAACCGGCACCCGCAAGGATGCCAAGACGGGCCAACTGGTGCCGGCCCATCACATCAACAGCATCGTCGCCACCCTCGGCGGCAAGACCGTGCTCCAGGCCGAGATCGGCGGCGCCGTGTCCAAGAACCCGTTTTTGGGCTTCAAGGTCAAGGGTGCCAAGGCTGGCGACAAGGTCACCGTCAGCTGGGTCGACAACAAAGGTGACAAGAACAGCGCCGAAGCCACGGTTGGCTGATCTGCATTAAGCCAAGGGCCGGCCGTATGGCCGGCCAACTCAAATACAGTCAATGGAGGACGACGGCATGAAGAAATTGCTATTGACGCTGGTGGGGGCCGGTGTCTTGTTGGGTGCGGTATCGGCATCCGCAGGGCCGGAAGAAGACCGCAAGGCGATGGTCAACTATTTCAAGCAGAAGTTCCCGGACGTCAAGTTCGAGAACTACATCCACGGTGCGCTGGCCCTGGATGCCGATTCCAAGGCCCAGTACGACAGCATCATGGAGTTCCCGCCTTACGAGGGCGTGGTCGAGCAGGGCAAGAAGATGTGGGAAACCCCGTTCAAGAACGGCAAGAAATACGCCGACTGCTTCCCCAACGGCGGCAAGAACGCCGCGGCCATGTACCCGATGTTCGACGACAAGAAGGGTGAGGTCGTGATCTTCGACGAGGCCCTGAACAACTGCCGCGTCGCCAACGGCGAAGAGCCCTACAAGCTGGACGACGTCAAAACCATGGGCACGCTGCTGTCTTATGCCCGCACCCTGTCGGATGGCGCCAAGGTCAACGTCAAGGTCAACGGCCCGGCTGCCCTGGCCGCCTATGAAGACGGCAAGCACACCTTTTATTCCCGTGCCGGTCAGCTCAACCTCGCCTGCGCCAACTGTCACGTGCAGAATGCCGGCGTCCGCCTGCGCTCCGAGCTGCTCTCGCCCGCCCTGGGCCACACCACCCACTGGCCGGTGTTCCGCGGCGGTGACAACCTGGTCACCCTGCAGATGCGCTACAAGGGTTGCCACAACTCCGTGCGCCACGTGCCGGACAACGTGGGCAGCAAGCGCTACAAGAACCTGGAGTTCTTCGAGTCCTACATGAGCAACGGGCTCGAGATGAAGGCCTCCGTGTTCCGCAAGTAAGCCGCTCTCGCAGCGATGAAATCCGGGCCCCGCGCCCGGATTTTTTTTCCTGCGCGGCCGGCAATTTGGGCAATAGTTACCATTTACGCAGGCCGCAGGTCTGCCAGAATTCGAACACTTAAATTGGTTACCAAGGAGGAGCCCCCATGTCGATGACCCGTCGCGAATTTCTGCAAGTGCTGGCCGCCGCCTCGGCCGCCGGCATGATGCTCGACAGCAAGCAGGTCCTGGCCGGCAATGCGCCGAGCAACTTCTATGACATCCCGGCCTTCGGCAACGTGTCGCTGATGCACATCACCGACACCCATGCCCAGCTGATGCCCATCTACTTCCGCGAGCCCAGCGTCAATATCGGTGTCGGAGGCGCGGTGGGCAAGGTGCCGCACCTGGTTGGCGACAAGCTGCTCAAGCACTTCAACATCGCCCCGAACAGCATCGACGCCCATGCCTTCACCTACCTGAACTTTGAGCAGGCGGCCAAGACCTACGGCAAGGTCGGCGGCTTCGCCCACCTGAAGACCCTGGTCGACAAGGTGCGCGCCTCGCGCCCCGGCTCGCTGCTGATGGACTCCGGCGACACCTGGCAGGGTTCCGGCACCGCCTTGTGGACCAAGGGCCAGGACATGGTCGACGCTTGCATCGAACTGGGCGTCAATGTCATGGCCCCGCACTGGGAATTCACCCAGGGCGCCGAGCGGGTGATGGAGATCGTCAACGGCGATTTCAAGAAGCACGGCATCGACTTCATTGCCCAGAACGTGGTGACCAACGACTTCGGCGACCAGGTGTTCAAGCCCTACGTGATGAAGAGCGTCAACGGCGTCCAGGTCGCCATCATCGGCCAGGCCTTCCCCTACACCCCGATCGCCAACCCGCGCTACATGGTGCCGGACTGGAGCTTCGGCATCCGCGATGACGGCATGCAGAAGTGGGTGGACGAGGCCCGGGCCAAGGGCGCCCAGATCGTGGTCGTGCTGTCGCATAACGGCATGGACGTCGACATCAAGATGGCCAGCCGCGTCACCGGCGTCGATGTCATCTTCGGCGGCCACACCCATGACGGCGTGCCGCAGCCGGTGCCGGTGAAGAACGCCAAGGGCGTCACCCTGGTCACCAACGCCGGTTCCAACGGCAAGTTCCTCGGCGTCATGGACTTCGACGTCAAGGGCGGCAAGATCAAGGGCTGGAAGTACCGCCTGGTGCCGGTGTTCTCCAACCTGCTGGCGGCCGACAAGAAGATGGAGGCGCTGATCAAGCGCGTGCGCAAGCCCTACGAGGCCAAGCTCAACGAGAAGCTGGCCATCACCGAGGGCGTGCTCTACCGCCGCGGCAACTTTAACGGCTCCTGGGACCAGCTGATCATGGACGCCATGATGAAGGTGAAGGGGGCCGACGCCGCCTTCTCGCCGGGCTTCCGCTGGGGCACCTCGCTGCTGCCGGGCGACACCATCACCATGGAGCACCTGCTCGACCAGACCGCGACCACCTACTCCTTCAGCACCCTGACCGAGATGACCGGCCAGACCATCAAGGAGGTGATGGAAGACGTCTGCGACAACCTGTTCAACGCCGACCCCTACTACCAGCAGGGCGGCGACATGGTGCGCGTCGGCGGCATCACCTATGCCCTGAACCCCTACGAGAAGATGGGCAAGCGCATTTCCGACCTGCGCCTTAACGGCAAGCCGCTTGCTGCCAACAAGAAGTACAAGGTGGCCGGCTGGGCGCCGGTGGCCGAAGGCGCGACCGGCACCCCGATCTGGGATGTGGTCGCCGAATACCTGCGTTCGGTCAAGACCGTGACCCCGCGCAAACTGAACAACCCTCGTCTCATCGGCGTCAAGCAGAACGACCCTGGCATCGCCGACTATATCGCCAGCGTCTAAAAGACGCCGGATTGAAGAGGGGGCCACAAGCCCCCTTTTATTGCGGTGTGGTCATGCCGGGCTCGACCCGGTATCCACTCATTGGCCCTTGCGCTGGATTTCGGATTCCGCCTAAGGCGCCTGGCTGACGGCTTGGTGCCTTACCACCACCGACGCAGGGGCTTGATCATGCCGAGCGCTGCCACCGCCTGCTGCTTCAGGTCCGCCAGGGGGATGTACTGCAAGTTGTAGCGGCGGGCCTCGAGGGCGGCGACCAGGGCATCCAGTGCCGCCGTGCCTCGCCACTGCCGACGCATATGGGCGAGCCATTGGCCTAGGGTCGCCGCCGCTTGCGCGTTCGGCGTGAGGGAGAAGGCGCGCAACACCAGGCCGAGTTCGGCCGGATCGGCGGCGTTCCCGATGGCGAGCAGGGTGTCGTCTCTGCGCCGGCGCCATTGCCATTCCCGATACAGCCACTGCAACAGCACGAGCAAGACGGCCGAGCCGGCCAGCAGGATGGCGGCCAGGCCGAGCTTGCGCCAGAACGGGTCGTAGATCCGCAGGGTCTGCCTGGCCAGCGCAAGCTGTTCCAGTCGTCCGCTGCCCGGATCGTAGTAGGGCAGGGCGAAGCTGGGCAGGGCCAGTGGCCCGGTCGTTTCCGGCAGGGCATAGAGGGTGACGGCAAGGCGCGTGAGCGGCGAGTTGCGCTCCTCCGGCGCCAGCGGCTCCACCGTCGGCGGGTAGGCGCGCCATGTGGCATGGGGCTGCAATTGCAGCGCGAGCAGGGCCTTCAGGCCATCGATGCTGTAGCCGCCCTCGACCGTGAAGCGCCAGGCCAGCGGCCGTTCCAGCGGCGACTCGGCCGGCAAGGCCTCCGCGCTCAGGCTTGGTTTGCCCACCGGCACGTTGAGCGGCAGCCAGGCCGGCACCGGCGCCGCAGCGAAGCTCGCAACCGGCGGCGGCAGGCGCAGGCGCTGGCCGAACTTGATCGCCTCCAGCATGGGCAGCTCGAAGCGGATCTCGCCGGCCTGGGTGGGCAGCACGGCCCAGTGATAGCGATGGGCGGTGCAGCGCACGCCGCCCTGCTCGATCTCGATTTGTTCCTCGCCCAGGGTGCGATGCTGCATCCGGCCCGACAGCGGCAGGTTTGGCCGCTTCCATTCCAGGCTGCCGTCGTCGCAGAGTTCCAGGGTCAACCGGGTGGCTTGCCGCACCAAGGGCTGGCCCGGCTCGGTAAAGAGCTTGATGTTTACCGCAGGTATGTCGGCCGAACCGGCATCGACCCGCACCGCCAGGGTGCGGCTGCGGTCGCGGCCGCTGCCCAGGGCAGGGATGGCGAGCCGACCGGTCTTCAGCGGATAGAGCGTGAGTTGCAGGATGCCTTGTGTTGCGCTCTTGCTCAGGGTGCGGGCGAAGACCTCGAAATCACCCTGGAGCGGCGCCAGGTCGATCGCTTCCAGCGTGGCAGCCTTGCCGGCGAGGCTCAGGGTGAGCGGTTCGCCCAGGGCCAGGGCCTTGCGGTCGAGCTGGGCGGTGAGCGCCCAGGCGTGGCCGGCAAACGCGAGCGCGAGGCAGAAGGCGAAACGCTTCACCATGGCGGCAGCTCCATGCTGCTGCTCGAGGCGTCCTGCTTCATCAGGCCCTGGTACATCGCGGTCGGCTTGTCGTGCAGGAGCTCCAGTTTCTTCAGGCCCGATTGCAGGCGGCGACCGTCGGCCTCAACGCCGACGGCCCGGCTCGCCGCGCCGTCGAGCCGGGCACCTTGGCCGGCCGCTTTGTCCTTGTCGATGAGGGTGCCGGTTTCCTTGCGCTCGAATTCCTTCACCGCGATCTCGCGATCCCATTCGGTGCTGGTGATGCCTTCGGCGAAAAAGCCCATGCGGCCGCGCAGGTCGGTGCTGCCGAGCACCGGCCCGCGCCGCTGCTTCAGGCGATAGATCGCCCTTTCCAGATTGGCCTGGGCGCGCCTGTCCTGCGGCCGCTCGCGCAGCACGGCCTGGTAGGCCTCGGCTGCGGCCAGCCAGTTGCCCAGGGCATAGTGTGCATTGCCCAGGTTGTACAAGGCGTCGCTTCTTTCCGCGGCCGTGCGCGCCAGCAGTAGGGCCGCGCCGAAGTGGCGCTGGGCGGCAGCGTAGTCCTTGAGCCGCCAGGCGGCGGCGCCGGCGCCGAGCTGGCCCAGGTAGCCGCCGGCCCGTTCGAACCGGGTCTGCGCCTCGGCGTGGCGGCCGGCGCGGTAATCGCGCCAGGCGGCTTGCAGGGTGTCATCGGCCTGCGCGTCGTGAGCGGGCAGGGCGATCAGGCCGGCGACCAGCAGCGCCGCCGCCTGCGGCAAGGCACGCGGCAGGTGTAGCCAGAGCAGGAGCACCAGGGCCGGCGCCAGGCACCAGGCATAGAGTTCACGCCAGGCCCGCACCGCATCGGCCGGCGGCGGCGCGGCCGGCAGGCGGGCGAGGTGGTTGTCGTAGAGGCTGGCCCAGTCGGCATCGCCGTCGACGGCGGGGACGAAGACGCCGCCGGTGCGCTGCGCCAATTCGCCGTAGCTGGTTGCGGCCATGCGGCTCAGCACCTGTGCGCCATCCTGCTCGGCATGGCCGCCCTCGGGCAGCGGGATCGGCGCGCCGCTGGCGGTGCCGACGCCGAGCACATAAAGCGGGATGCCGGCCGCCTTTAAATCCTGCACTGCCACACGCACCGCCTCGCCCGCGGCGCCGGCCAGGCTGTCGGCCTCGGCATCGCCCACCAGCAGGACGGCGCCGCCTTGGCCGACATCGCGTTGGGCGAGCTGCAGGGCGGCGGCGAGGTTCGTTCCGGGGGTGGCGATCAGCGCCGGTTCGACCTGATCGAGCATGCGCTGCAAGAGTGCGGCATCGTCGGTGGCCGGGGAGAGCAGGCCAGGTTCGCCGGCATAGACGATGAGTCCCACCCGCTCGCCGCGCAGGCGGGCGATGAGATCGCGCAGTTCCAGCTTGGCCCGGGCCAGGCGGCTGGGCGCGATGTCGGTCGCCTGCATCGAGGCCGAGACATCGAGCACGATATCGACGCGCAGCGGATGGCGCTGGCCGGGCTGGCCGCCGCCCGCGCTCTCTTCCAGGGGCAGGCGCGGCCCGGCCGCGGCGGCGGCGAGCAGGGCCCAGGCGAGGGCGTGGCCGAGGAGACGCCAGCGCTCCATCGGCCGCGCACCGCCGGCCAGCAGCGCCCAGGGCGCCAGGGCGGCATCGGCATAACCGGCCAGCTTGTGCCGGCGCCAATAGCCCAGGCCCCACAAGAGCAGGGGCTGCAAGGCGAGCAGGCCCCAGAGGGGCTCACGCCATTCGAGGCCGAAGAGTTCGCTCATGCCTCGCGCCTCATCGCCAACACGCGGCCCAGCGTCAGCAGGGCCGCGGCCAGGGCGAGCGGCAGCCAATACCACTCGCGGATTTCCCGATGCCTGGCCGGGCGGGCCAGGGTCTTCTCCAGGGCGCCGATGTCGCGGATGACCTGCTCGGCGTCCTCGGTGCCGCGCACGAAATAGTGATGGCCGCCGGTCACGCGCGCGAGATCGGCCATGTTCGGCTGCGGGTCGGCCGCTTCCACCTCGACGCGGCCCTCGGCGAACAGGTCGCTGCCGACCTGCACGGTGTGGATGGCCACGCCCAGTTGCCGGGCGACGGCCAGGGCCTCGGCCGGGGTAAGGTCGCCGCTGTTGCTCGGGGCGTCGTCGCTGACCAGGATCAGCGCGGGACGCAGCCTCTTCGGCGGCAACTGCTTCAGCGCCAGGCCCAGGGCATCGCCGAGTGCGGTGTTGTCGCCGGCCATGCCCACCTGCAGTCGCTGAAGCTGGGCCAGGACGTGGACGCGGTCGAAGGTGGGCGGCGTCAGCGTGGCCGCCTGTGAGCCGAAGGCGATGACGCCGAAGCGGTCGGCGGGCCGCCCTTCGATGAAGCGGCCCATCACCGCCTTGAGCACGGCCAGGCGCTCGACCTTTTTGCCGCCGAGCTGGAAGTCGTCGATGCTCATGGTCTGCGAGGTGTCGATCACCAACACGATGTCGCGGCCCTCGGGTGGCGGCGTCAGCCACTGGCCGACCTCGCGGGGCTGGCTGAGGGCGACGGCGATCAGGGCGAGGCCGAGCGCGGTGAGCCAGAGTGGCAGACGGGCGCCGGGCAGCCGGGCCTCGCTCGCGGCGGCCGGCAGCAGGTGCGGGTGCTTGAGCCGCCAGCTCGCACTCATGCCTTCGCCGCTGCGGCGCAGGCCGAAGGCGAGCCAGGCCGCGATGGGCAGCAGGGCGATGAGCCAGAGGGGTTGGCCGAGTTCGAGCATTGTTAACCGGCGCTACCCCCCCTCCCAGCCTCCCCCATAAATGGGGGAGGTGAGGGGGTACGTTGCCTTACTCCCTCCCCATTTATGGGGAGGGTTGGGGTGGGGAGGTAAGTGGTTTTGGATCGTTTCATGAAACTCTGCTGACTAACATCGTCTCGGCTTCCCGGCACAGCCGCTCGAACACAGCCTGCGCATCGTCCTGCGGCGGGCCGAAACGCAGGCGTTGCAGTTCTTCCCTCCACTGCGCCTCCGGCGCACGCTTGAATTGGGGCAGCAGCGCCGCCAGTTCGCCGGCCGCCCGTTGTGGGTCGGTGCGGATGCGCAATCGCTGCAAGGCACGCCGTGGCGCGCGTCGACGCCAATGCCAATAAAGGCCGAGCAGCAGGGCGAGGCCGCTTGCGACGCCGGCAGCGACGACGGGCCAGTCGCCGCCGGTGGCGGCGGCGACCGGGATGGCCGGTTCGACGATGTCGGCGAGGTCTGCGATCGGGTCAGGCATGGTGCCCCAGCAGGATCGGCAACAGGTCGTCGACCTCGCTGCCCAGCACGAGATGGCGGGCGCCGGTGCGGGCGAGGCGATGGGCGATGGCGGCCTGACGCTCGCGGAAGGCGGCGGCATGGTCGGCGCGGATCGAAGCGTGGCCGGTGTCGATCCAGCGCTCGTCGCCCCGCGTCATGTCATGGAAGCGGGCCAGGCCGACATCGGGCAGGGCGCGCTCGACCGGGTCGATGATCTGCACGGCGAAGAGGTCCATGCGTTCGGCCAGGCGGGCGAGCAGGGGCTCGTGTACTTCGCGCAGCCAGGCGAAGTCGCTCAGCACGATGAGTTCGGCGCCGCGCGGCAGGCCGGCATCCAACGCGACCAGACGGTCGAGATAATGCACCGGCTCGGCGGCGGCGTCGGGCAGCGGCGGGCAGGGCCGGGCCGCCGCCTCGATCAGGGCCAGCGCCCCGCTGCGGCCGTGCAGGGGCGGCAGTTCGAGATCGGCCGCATCCCACAGGCTGCCGCCGATGGCGGCGTTGTGGCCGGCGGCGGCGAAGGCGAACAGGGCGGCGGCGCGGGCGGCCTGGGTGACCTTGAGCCGGCGCCGGGTGCCGAACCGCATGCCGGCCTCGCGGTCGAGCACCAGATGCAGCGTCGGTTGCCGCTCCTCGCGATAGCTCTTGAGATAGGCCCGGCCGGTGCGCGCCGTGGTGCGCCAATCCATGTCGCGGATGTCGTCGCCGGCGACATAGGGCCGCGATTCCTCGAAGTCGAGACCGTGACCGAGCCAGGGCGAGGACCAGTCGCCGGCATGGTGGTCGTGCACCTCGCGCGCCGGCTGCGCTTCGGCCAGCAGCTCGGCCTGGACGGCGAGCTGTGCGATCTCTTCGGCCGAGAGCAGCGGGGCCAGCGCGGCAGGCGGCAGGCTGGCAGCCGGCCGGACGCGCAGGCGATTCAGGATTTCACGGAGCGGGAACGGCATCCAAGAGGCCGGCGATCAGGGCGTCGCGCGAGAGCTTTTGCAGCCGGGCGTTGAGACTCAAGATGATGCGGTGGCGCAGGCAGTCCGGCGCGATCTCGCGCACGTCGTCCGGGGTGACGAAATCGCGGCCGCGCAGATAGGCCAGGGCCGCCGCGGCGTGCGACAGGGCCAGCGCCGCGCGCGGGCTGGCGCCGACCTCGACCGCCTCCGCCCACTCCGGCCGCCACTCGCCCGGCGCGCGGGTGGCGCGGGCGAGCCGGACCATGTATTGCTCGACCTCGGGCGCGACATAGACCTGGTACACCTCTTCCCGCGCGGCCAGCGCGGTCTGCACGTCCAGCACCGGCGCGATCGGCTCCTGTCCTTCCGTCAAGTGGCGGGCACGGTCGCGCCGCAGGATCTCCAGTTCCTCGTCGGCGCTCGGGTAATCCAGGGTCACGTGCAACAGGAAGCGGTCGAGCTGGGCCTCGGGCAGGGGGTAGGTGCCGGCCTGTTCGATCGGGTTTTGCGTGGCCATCACCATGAACAGCGGCGGCAGCTTGCGGGTCTGCCCGCCGGCGGTGATCTGATGTTCCTGCATGGCCTCGAGCAGGGCCGATTGCACCTTGGCCGGCGCCCGGTTGATCTCATCGGCCAGGATGATCTCGTTGAACAGCGGGCCCTCGGCGAAATGGAAGGCGCCTTCCTGCGGCCGGTAGATGTCGGTGCCGGTGAGGTCGCCGGGCAGCAGGTCGGGCGTGAACTGGATGCGTTGGAAGCGGGCGTGGATGCCGGCCGCCAGGGTCTTCACCGCCGTGGTCTTGGCCAGGCCGGGCAGGCCCTCGACCAGGACGTGGCCGCCGGCGAGCAGGCCGACCACCAGGCGGTCGAGCAGGGCGGCCTGGCCGACGATGACGCTGTCGAGGGCGCGGCGAAGTTCGAGGATCTTGGCTTGATACTGCATCGAAGCCCCCTGAGGCTTAATCAAACGCGCATTTTAATTGGCGACAGGGCGGGGCATCATATAGTGCAATTCACCCAAGGCCACGGCCGGCTCTCAGGCTGGCCGGTCCGAGTGCGGCAGCCAGAGCCAGAGCGCGAGCAGCAACGCCGCCCCTGCCGCGCAGGCGGCGGAAAAGCCGAAGGCCGCCAGCGCCGAGAAGGTCTGATAGAGCCAGCCGAAAACGATCGAGGCCGGTAGCAGCAGGATGCCGACGGTCAGGTTGAACCAGCCGTAGGCGGTGCCGCGCCTGTCCGGCGGGGCGAGGTCGGCGACCAGGGCCTTCTCCACGCCCTCGGTGGCCGCCATGAACAGCCCGTAGGCGGCGAAGGCGACAAACAGGATGGGCCCGTCGTGGGCGAGCAGGCCCAGGCCGAGATAGACCAGGCCATAGGCCAGATAGCCCGTTACCAGCAGGCGCACGCGGCCGACCCGGTCGGACAGGGCGGACAGGGGAGCGGCGAACAGCATCGCCACGACCGACACCGTCATCCAGAGCAAAGGCACCGTGGCCGGCGCGACACCCAATTCCTGCGCCCGCAGCAGCAGGAACATGTTGGACGCGTTGCCCAGGGTGAACAGGGCGACCACCGCCAGATAGCGTTTGAACGCCGGCGGCAGATCCCGCATGCGCCAGTCGAACCGGGTCGGCGTCACCTGCAGCGGCTGCGGCTCGCGCAGCGCCAACACCAAGGTCAGGCAGAGCAGCGCCGGCAGCAGGGAGTAGAGGAATATCTCGCGCAGGCCGAGCCCGGTGGCCAGCAACGCGGAGGCGGCGAGCGGGCCCACCACCGCGCCGGCGTTGTCCAGGGCACGATGCACGCCGAAGGCCAGGCCGCGCCGCTCGGGCGCGACGCTGGCGGCGAGCAGGGCGTCGCGCGGCGAGGTGCGCAGGCCCTTGCCCACCCGGTCGGCGATGCGGATGGCCAGCAGCCAGGGCCAGCTGGTGACGAAGGCGATCAGCGGCCGGGCGAAGCCGGCCAGGCCATAGCCCCAGAGCAGCCAGGGCCGGGCCCGCTGCAGGCGGTCGTGGACGACGCCGGAAAACAGCTTGAGCAGGCTCGCCGTCGCCTCGGCGATGCCTTCGATCAGGCCCAAGGCCTTCGGGCCCGCCATCAGCACCGAGGCGAGATAGAGCGGGATCAACGGATAGAGCATTTCCGAGGCCGAATCGTTGATCAGGCTGATCGCGCCGATCAGCCACACCGTTGTCGGCAGTTCACGCAGTCGGGTGAGGGTCATCGGTCAGCCTTAGCTTCGCGACGCGATGGGGGCAAGGGGCTGTCGTTCAATAGCGCAATCCATGAGGCTCCATTCGGTCAGCTTGCGCCGCACGCCGTCGGCAATTGTCTGCTCAGACATGCACCAGCAAAATTGGCCGTTTTCAGGATATTACGGGATATGACCGTGCAGGCGCACCATTGGCACTGTACCGCGCCCTCGCAAAACCCGGGCGCGCCCGTGCTTGGTGAAAACGGATGACTTCCATTAGTCTCTGGCTATGACTTCCAAGAAGAAGGCCAGCGCCGTTCTGCTGCGGCCGCGCCTCTATATTGGGCCTGCGATCGCCATCGGCCCCGGCAAGATCGATCTGCTGCGTGCGGTGGCCGATACCCGTTCCATCGCGGCGGCGGCCCGCTCGCTCGGCTTGCCCTACAAGCGTGCCTGGCTGCTGATCGACTCGCTCAATGCCGGCTTTGGGCGTCCGGTCGTCGACACCACAACAGGCGGCAAGGGTGGCGGTGGCGCCTGCCTGACCCCGCTTGGGCAGCGGATCGTGGCGGCCTACGATGCGCTGGAAAGGCGCCTCAATGCCGAGGCCGTGCCGGAGCTGGAGCTCTTGCGCGAGCTGGCCAAGCGGCCCGCCACCTGAGCTTGGTTGTTCGCTGACTCGTTTTGCGTTATGGTAACCGTTATGTCATTTTTGACTTAACGCTAGGGCTGCGGCGATAACCGCAGCCCTGGTATGTCTGCCAACAGCGGCTGGAAGGAGACCGAACCATGAAGGCCTTGCGGTTTTTGCTGCTTGTCTGCGCACTACCGTTCGCACTGGCATCCCATGCCGCCGAATCCCTGCTCGTCTTCGCCGGCGCCGCCACCGTGCCGCCCACCACCGAGGCGGCCCGCGCCTTCGAGCGAAAGACCGGCGCCAAGGTCGATGTCGTGTTCGGCGGTTCCGGCTACGTGCTCGCGCAGATGAAGCTCGCCAAGCAGGGCGATCTCTACTTTCCGGGCTCCTCCGACTACATGGAGATCGCCAAGCGCGAGGGCTATGTCCTGCCCGAAACGGAAAAAATCATCGTCTACGTGGTGCCGGCGATCAATGTGCAGAAGGGCAACCCGCACCGCATCAAGGGCCTGAAGGATCTTTTGAAGCCCGGCCTCAGGGTGGCCATCGCCAACCCCGAGGGTGTGTGCGTGGGCGCCTACGCGGTGGAGATCTTCGAGAAGGAGCTGACCCCGGCCGAGCGTGAGCAGCTCAAGGCCAACATCAGGAACTACACCGGCTCCTGCGAGCAGACCGCCACGGCGATCTCGCTCAAGCTGGCCGACGCCGTGATCGGCTGGCGCGTGTTCCAGTACTGGGACCCGGATCGGATCGAGACCCTCCCCCTGCCGAAGGAGCAGATTACGCGCATCGGCTACATCCCCATCGCCATCAGCAAATTCAGCAAGAACCCGAAGCTCGCGCAGCAGTTCATCGACTTTGTCACCGGGCCCGAAGGCCAGGCGATCTACGCCAGGTACAGCTATTTCGCCGATCCCGAATCGGCCTTCAGGTGGATCGGCGCCGTCAAGCCGGTGGGAGGCGAGTACGTGGTGCCCAAGGAGTGGCTCAAGCTGCGCGCCACCGTCGATCCGAAAAAGGCCGTCAGGCCATGATGGCTCTGCCCGTCAAAGGCATGCGGCCGAGCGTCGTCGCCGCGCTGGCGGTGCTGGCCCTCTATGCCGGGCTGATCGTCTCGCTGTTCTGGTTCCTGGACCCGGCCACGCTGAAGGAGACACTGTTCTCCGAGCGCACGGCCTTCTCCATCAAGTTGTCGCTCATGGCCGCGACGTCGGCCACCGTGCTGGCCTTGCTCCTGGCCATCCCTGCCGCCTACGCCTTGTCGCGCTACCGATTTCCCGGCCGCGAGGCGGCCGAGACGGTACTGGAGTTTCCCATCATCGTCTCACCGGCGGCCCTGGGCGCCATCCTCCTGATCTTCTTCAACAACCCCCTGGGCGAGTGGCTCCAGGAGAACGTGGTGTATTTCGTGTTCGGCTTCGCCGGCATCGTGCTCGCCCAGTTCGTCACCGTGCTGGGCCTGGCGGTGCGCATGCTTAAGGCCGCCTTCGACGAGGTGCCGCCGGAGCTGGAGACCGTGGCCCGCACCCTGGGGGCGAGCCCCCGCCACGGCTTCTTTACCGTCACCCTGCCGCTGGCGAAAAACGGCCTCATCGCCGCCTTCATCCTCACCTGGGCCAAGGCCCTGGGCGAGTTCGGCGCCACCCTGATGGTGGCCGGTTCCATGGCCATGCGCACCGAGACCCTGCCCATCGCCATCTTCATGAAGCTCTCGTCCGCCGACATCGAAGGCACGGTGGCGCTGATCCTGGTCCTGGTGACGATCGGCCTCACGGCCCTGTTCGTCGCCCGGCGCATCCTCGGCAGGGCCGTGTATGCTTGAGATCGACAGGCTTGCCGCCCAGGCGGGAGACTTCCGCCTGGGCGAAGTGTCGCTCACGGCGGGCGCGGGCGAGTGCCATGCCGTACTGGGGCCTTCGGGCTCGGGCAAGAGCACGCTGCTCGCCGCCGTGCTGGGCACCCTGCCGGTGGCCTCGGGCCGGGTACGGCTGGCGGGCGAGGACATCACGCGCTTGCCGATGGAGCAACGCCATCTCGGTTACCTGCCCCAGCATCTCGGGCTGTTCCCGCATCTGTCGGTGTTGGACAACCTGCGCTACAGCGCCCGCGCCCGGCACCTGCCGGAGCGTGAATACCGCCCCCTGCTGGATCGCCTGGTGGAGATCACCGGCATCGGCACGCTGTTGCAACGCCGCATCGCCAATCTTTCCGGCGGCGAGCGCCAGCGCGTGGCCTTGGTGCGGGCGCTGGCGGCCAATCCGCGCCTGGTGCTGCTGGACGAACCCTTCACGGCATTGAATGAAAGCCTGCGCCGCGAACTGTGGTGGCTGATGAAGGACCTGCAGCGCGAGCGCGGACTCACTGTTCTGCTCGTTACCCACGACCTCAGCGAGGCCTATTTCCTCGCCGATCACATCACCGTGCTGATCGACGGCCGCCAGGAGCAAAGCGGCGACAAGTCCACGGTCTACCGTCGCCCGGCCAGCGAGCCGGTGGCGCGCTTCCTTGGTTTGAAAAACCTGTATCCGGCCCACCGGGTGGGGGCGGGCATCGTCGATTGCCCGGCCTTGGGTGGGCGCCTTGTCGTGACCGGGGCTGATGTGAGCGGCGACGAAACGCTGCTCGCCATCCGCGCGGAGCATGTGGCACTGCGACAGGCGGACGATCCGCCGCGTGATGGCGAGACCCGCCTGACGGGCCGCTTCGAAGCCGTGCTCGACCTGGGCGAGGCAGCCCTGCTGCACTTTCGCGCCGATAGCGGTGCCTTGCTGGAAATCCGCTGCGGCAGTCGTGTATTGCGCAAATATGACTTGCAGGCGGGCAAGCCGGGCACGGTGGGCTTGCCGGCCAGCGATCTGTTCGCCATCCGGCGGCGGGGTGCGTCGGAACTTTCCTGGCCGCCGACGGCTCAAGCAGGGGCGCTTACGCTATAGTGCGGCATCGTACGCATTGTCGATGCTCAGACCCGTTCGAGTCACACCATGTCGCGCAAACTGATACTCCCCCTGATCCTGCTGGCGCTGGCGATCGGCGGCTGGCTGGGCTGGCGCCAGATGGCCGGCAGTAAGCCGGCCGGCGTCTACAAGACCCAGCCGGTCGACCGCGGCGACATCGTCGAGACTATCTCGGCCAACGGCACGCTCAACCCGGTGGTACTGGTCAATGTCGGCACCCAGGTCTCGGGCACCATCAAGCGCCTGAACGCCGATTTCAACAGTGTGGTGAAAAAGGGCGACGTGCTGGCCGAGCTCGACCCGGCGCTGATCGAGGCCCAGCTGCGCCAGGACCTGGCGGCCCTGGCCAACGCCGAGGCCAACCTGAACCTGGCCCGGGCCAAGGACAAGCGGGCGAAGGAGCTGTTCGCGCAGAAGTTCGTCTCCCAGGATGCGCTGGACCAGGCGCGCCAGGCGCTCGACTCCGCCCAGGCCCAGGTCGAGCTGGCGCGGGCCCAGGTGGCGCGCAGCCGCACCAACCTCGGCTACACCGTGATCCGCTCGCCGGTGGACGGCGTGGTGGTGGCGCGCAACATCGATGTCGGCCAGACCGTGGCGGCCAGCTTCCAGACCCCGACCCTGTTCCAGATCGCCGGCGACCTCAAGGCCATGCAGATCGACACCAGCGTGGCCGAGGCCGACATCGGCAAGGTGCAGATCGGCCAGGTGGCCCGGTTCAGCGTCGATACCTTCATGGAGCGCGAATTCGAGGCGCGGGTGAAGCAGATCCGGCTCAATCCCACCGTGCAGCAGAACGTGGTGACCTACAACGTGGTGCTGCTGGTCGACAACCCGGAAGGCAAGCTGATGCCGGGCATGACCGCCCATGTCTCGATCGAGGTCGGGCGCCACGCCAATGTGCTGCGGGTGCCCAATGCGGCCCTGCGCTACCGGCCGCAGGAGGCCGAGGAGGGCGGCGGCAAAAACGGCGGCAAGGCCAGGGGCGGCGGCAACCAGGTTTACAAGCTGGTCGACGGCCGAGCGCTGGCGGTGAAGATCAAGCCCGGTGCCAGCGACGGCAGTTTCACCGAGGTCAAGGGTGGCGAACTCAAGCCGGGCGACGAAGTCATCCTGCGCGAGATCAGCGCGGCCAAGGACAAGAAGGGCAGCGCCTTCCAGTTCCGCTTCTTCTGATGGCGTCGCTGATCCGGGTCGAACACCTGAGCAAGACCTATCTCACGGGTGGCCGTGAGGTGCCGGTGCTGCACGGCATCGACCTCGCCATCGAGGCCGGCGAGTTCGTCGCTATCATGGGGCCGTCCGGTTCCGGCAAATCCACCTTCATGAACATCCTGGGTTGCCTCGATGTCCCCAGCCATGGCCGTTATCTGCTGGACGGGCGCGATGTCTCGGCCCTCTCGGCCGACGAGCTGGCCACCGTGCGCAACCGCTCGATCGGCTTCGTGTTCCAGGGCTTCAACCTGCTCAAGCGGGTGAGCGCACTCGACAACGTCGCGCTGCCGTTGCTTTATGCCGGCGTCGGCCGCGCCGAGCGCCGGCGGCGGGCGGAGGAACTGCTGCGCAGCACCGGGCTGGAGGCGCATGCCGATTCCCTGCCCAACCAGATGTCGGGCGGCCAGCAGCAGCGGGTAGCCATCGCCCGCGCTTTGATCAACCGGCCGCCGCTGATCCTGGCCGACGAGCCCACCGGCAACCTCGACAGCTACACCAGCCACGAGATCATGGACCTGCTCGCCCGGCTCAACCGCGAGCAGGGCATCACTATCGTCCTGGTCACCCACGAGCACGACATCGCGCGCTATGGCCGACGCCTGGTGCGTTTCGTCGACGGCCGCATCGTCGAGGATGGGGGGCCGGCATGAGCCTGCGCCGGCTGAATCTTGGCGCCCTGCTGGCCGAGTCGTTGCGGGCCATGGCCATGAACCGCCTGCGCACGGCGCTGGCCATGCTCGGCATGGTGATCGGCGTGGCCGCCGTGGTGCTGATGCTGGCGGTCGGGCGCGGCGCGCAACTGGCGGTGGAGCAGTCCATCGCCTCCATGGGCAGCAACCTGTTCATCGTGCTCTCCGGCGCCAGCACCTCGGGCGGCCTGCGCACCGGCGCCGGCACCATCCCCACCCTCACCCTGAACGATGCCGAGGCCATTGCCCAACTGCCGTCGGTCAAGGCAGCGGCGCCGGTGTTTCAGGGTAGCGCCCAGATGGTCTACGGCGCCAACAACTGGAGCACCGTGGTCTATGGCTCCACCCCGGCCTTCTTCGAGGTGCGCGGCTGGAGCTTCGCGGCCGGCCACGGCTTCGACCACAGCGACGTGCGCGGCGCGACCCGGGTGGTGGTACTGGGCAAGACCGTGGCGCAAAACCTGTTCGGCGACGAAGACCCGGTCGGCAAGATGGTGCGCATCCGGAACAGCCCTTACCGGGTGGTCGGCCTGTTGGAGGCCAAGGGGCAAAGTCTGGACGGGCGCGACCAGGACGACACCGCCATGGTTCCGGTGACCACGGCCCAGCGCAAGCTGTTCGGCAACCCCTTCCCGGGCACGGTGCGTTTCATCTCGGTGCAGGCGGTCTCGTCCCAGATGATGGAGGAGGCCGAACGCGAGATGACCCAGCTCTTGCGTCAGCGCCACCGTCTGGGCGAGCGGGCCGAGAACGACTTCACCATCCGCAACCTCACCGCCTCGGCCGAGGCCGAAGCCGCTTCGGCCAAGGCCATGTCCTTCATGCTCGGTGCCATCGCCTCGATCTCGCTTCTGGTCGGTGGCATCGGCATCATGAACATCATGCTGGTCTCGGTCACCGAGCGCACGCGCGAGATCGGCATCCGTATGGCGGTCGGCGCGCGCCGGCGCGACATCCTGGTCCAGTTTCTGCTTGAGGCGGTGATCATCTGCGTCGCCGGCGGTCTGATCGGCGTGCTGCTCGGCGTCGGTGGCGCCTGGCTCATGAGCGCCACGGCCGGCATGACCGTGGTGGTGACCCTGGGCTCGATCCTGCTCGCCTTCGCCTTCGCCGCCGGTATCGGCATCTTCTTCGGTTTCTATCCGGCCCGGCGCGGCGCCGGCCTGTCGCCGGTCGAGGCGCTGCGCTACGAGTGAGTCGGCTGGGGTTGTGAAGGACGTGCGTGATTTATTGGTAGCCCCGATTTCCCTCACCCGCCGCTTCGCGTCGGCCTCTCCCAGAGGGAGAGGCGATCAAGAACCCCTCTCCCTCCGGGAGAGGGGCAGGGGTGAGGGAAATCGGCGCTGGATATCCTCGTAGCGGCTCCAACCAGAATCATTCCTCTAACCCCAGCCCCCCGGTATCATCGGCCCATCTAATCAAGGAAAAGCACACGGATGGAACTCGCCATTGCTTTCGTCATCGGCTTCTTGATCGGCCTGGCCGGCCTGCTCTGGCTGCGCGGCCGCGGCATGGCGGAGCAGGCGGCGCTGGCCGCGCGGGCCGAGCAGGCCGAGCGCTATCTTGACGAGGCGCGCCGCAGCCAGGCCGAGCGCGAGGCGCTGCTCGACAAGCTGCAAACCGAAGCGGCCGAGTTGAAGGCGCAGGCCGCCCGACTGGCCGCGCAACTGGAGGGCGAGCAGGCCGCCGCCGCCGAGAAGATCGCGCTCCTGGCCGGCGCCGAACAGAAGCTGGCCGACGCCTTCCAGGCCCTGTCGGCCGAGGCGCTCAAGAGCAACAACCAGGCCTTTCTGGAACTGGCCAAGCAGAACCTCGCCACCTTCCAGGAGACGGCCAAGGGCGATCTCGAAGCGCGCCGCCAGGCGGTCGACACCCTGGTCAGACCCATCCACGAGGCGCTGGAGAAGCTGGGCCTGCAGACCCAGGAGATCGAGCGCCAGCGCACCGGTGCCTACGCCAGCCTGACCGAGCAGGTGCGGAGCCTGATGCAGGCGCAGGAAGGACTCAAGCAGGAGACCGGCCGCCTGGTGCGCGCCCTGCACCGGCCCGAGGTGCGCGGGCGCTGGGGCGAGGTGCAGCTCAGGCGCGTGGTCGAGATGGCCGGCATGCAGGCCCATTGCGATTTCTTCGAGCAGGAATCGGCCGAGGCCGACGGCCGGCGCCAGCGGCCGGACATGCTGGTGAAGCTGCCCGGCGGCAAGAGCGTGGTGCTCGACTCCAAGGCGCCGATCGCCGCCTTCCTGGAAGCGGCCGAGAGCGAGTCCGACGAGGCGCGGCAGCGTCATCTCAGGCAGTTCGCCCGCCACGTGAAGGAGCACGTGCAGGCCCTGGGGGCCAAGGCCTACTGGGATCAGTTCCAGCCCTCGCCCGAGTTCGTGGTGCTGTTCCTGCCGGGCGAGGCCTTCTTCAGCGCCGCGCTGCAGGAAGATCCCCAGCTGATCGAATATGCCAACGAGCACAAGGTGATCCTCGCCACGCCGACCACCCTGCTCGCGCTGCTGAAGGCGGTTTACTTCGGCTGGCGCCAGGAGAACCTGGCCGAGAACGCGCGCAGGATCAGCGAGCTGGGCAAGGAACTGTACGAGCGGCTTGGGGTCATGGCCGGTCACTGGTCCAGCGTCGGCAAGAACCTGATGCAGGCGACCGAGGCCTACAACAAGGCCACCGGCTCGCTCGAGACCCGGGTGCTGGTGAGCGCGCGCCGCTTCCAGGAATTGCAAGCGGTCACCGAGGCCAAGGAGATCGTCACCCCCGTGCTGGTCGAGTCGGTGCCCCGCGAGTTGCAGGCGCCGGAACTGGTGAATGACCCTCTCCCACCGGGAGAGGGTGGCGTAGCCGGGTGAGGGCGCGCGTAGCGCGTTGATCTCATCGCTATTTCGGTTTGCAATTGCTTTTCCCTCACCCCTACCCCTCTCCCGCAGGGAGAGGGGAAAGCGATATGAAATCCGCCTGGATGCTGGTCGCCGGCGCCAGCTTCGCCGCCATGGGCGTGTTCGTGAAACTGGGCGCGCAATGGTTCAGCAGCGAGGAGCTGGTGTTCTACCGGTCCGTCTTCGGCCTTGTGGTCATCTCCGTCGCCGTGCTCTGGTGGCACGGCCGCGAGGCGCGGGAACACCTGTTCGGTGCGCATTTCCTCAAGCACCTGAGCCGGGGCCTGGTCGGCTTCATCGCCCTGATGCTGTTCTTCTACAGCCTCACCCGCTTGCCGCTGGCCGCGGCGATCACGCTCAACTACACCTCGCCGCTGTTCCTGGCCCTGGCCATGCCGGTCTGGCTCAAGGAGCGGCCGAGCCTGCTGCAATATCTCAGCGTGCTGCTCGGCTTCGTCGGCGTCGTGCTGCTGCTGCGGCCGTGGCAGCCGGGTGGCGATGTCGTCGCCGGCCTGGCCGGGCTGGCCTCGGGCCTGTTCGCGGCCTGGGCCTATGTCCATGTCCGCCAGCTGGGCAAACTGCGTGAGCCGGAATGGCGCACCGTGTTTTGGTTCACCGTGGTGTGCAGCCTGGGCGCCGCCCTGTTCGTGGGCCATGAACGCTGGAGCCCGGTCGGGCCGCAGACGCTGCCCCTGCTCCTGGCCGTCGGCTTCTTCGCCACCTTGGGCCAGTTCAGCATGACCCGCGCCTACAAGCGGGGCCAGACCACGGTGGTGGCGAGCTTCGCCTTCAGCACCGTGGTCTTCGGCGCCCTGCTCGATGTATTAATATGGAATGACAGGCTGCCGCCCGTGGCCTGGTCCGGCATTGCGCTCACCGTGGGCGCGGGGCTGTGGGCGGTGTGGCTGAATGAAAAAAGGAAAACGACATGATCGCCATCAATACCAAGAACAACCTGGTCAGCGTCTCGGTCATGGGTGAATTCACCCTGGCCGACTACCAGGACTTCGAGCAGCAGGTGCTGCACAACATCGAGTTTCAGGGCGGCGTCTATCTGCTGCTCGACCTGCGCGACATGGTGAGCTACACCCTCGATGTGGCCTGGGAGGAGATCCGCTTCTCGCTCAAGCACCGCTATGATTTCCGCAAGATCGCCGTGGTCACCGGTGACGAATGGATGGTCTGGATCGCCTGGCTCAACAGCCTGTTCACCGACGCCGACATCCGAGTGTTCGACGAGCCGGGCATCGCCCTCGACTGGCTGGAAGGCCGGGCGCCTTGAGGTTGGCGATGACGCCGCGCAGGGTCGCCCAGTTCGTCCAGGCCCAGGCGGTGTCAGAGGGGGCGGGCGTCACCGTGCACCGCACCATCGGCACCCCGGCGCGGCGCCACCTCGACCCTTTCCTGATGCTGGACCACTTCTCCAGCGACGACCCCGACGACTACAGCGCCGGCTTCCCCGCTCATCCGCACCGCGGCTTCGTCACCCTGACCTACATGCTCGACGGCCATCTGCTGCACCAGGACAGCATGGGCAACCGCGGCGATCTGCGTGCCGGCGGGGCGCAATGGATGAAGGCGGCCAGCGGCGTCATTCATTCCGAAATGCCGCAGCAGAGCAACGGCCTGATGCGCGGCTTCCAGCTGTGGGTGAACCTGCCCGCCAGCGAAAAGATGAGCGACCCCGCCTATCAGGAGTTCTCGCCCGAGGCCATCCCCGAGCTGAGCGGCGAGGGCGTGCGGGTGCACGTGCTGGCCGGCGAATACGGCGGCCGGCGCGGCCCGATCGACGACCCGCACACCCGGGTGCTGTACCTCGACGTCGGCCTCGATGCCGGCCACCGTTTCGTCCAGCCACTCGACCCGGCCGCCACCGCCTTCGTCTTTGTCTTCGAAGGCAGCGCCATGCTCGACGGCAACGTCCTGCCGCCGCACCGTCTGGCCGTGCTCGGCCCGGGGGATGGCGTCGAACTGGCCGCAGGCGGCGCCGGTGCCCGTTTCATCCTGGTCGCCGGCCAGCCGCTCAAGGAGCCCATCGTGCAATACGGCCCCTTCGTGTTGAACACGCGCGAGGAGATCGAACAGGCCATGCAGGACTATCGTGATGGGCGACTGGTGCAGAAGAAGGCGGCGATGCGCGGCCGTTGACGGGCTGCGTCATTCCGGTCTGGGCGCCGGAATCCGGGTGGTCTATTTATCGTCTTCCGCTCGTTCGCGGCGGCCGGAACACCTCGGTGTTGTCGTAATAGCCGGCCGCGTGGTTCGCCGCATCGAAGCCCGGCACGCCCAGCACCGGCATGACGAAGAGGTCGGCCGGCTTCTGCACCGCGCCGTCCAGCCAGGCCCGGGCGATGGCGGCATCCAGCCAGGCCGGCGGCGGGCCGGCCTCGGGCAGTTCAGCCATTTGCAGGAACAGGCACTTGCCGGTCATGCCGGGGTAGGGTGCCAGGGCTTTCTCTAATACGGCGTGGCCGATCACATAAAACCGCGCCTCATTCCATCGCTCCCGTTGCTGCCAGAAGGCCGCCTTCCACTGCTTGGCCCGCAACAGCTCGGCCAGTCCGGCATCGCGCGCCACCAGCACCAGGCCGCTTTCGTCGAACAGGGTGGCGGCGTTCGAGGCCGGGCTGCGCTGGCCCTTGGGCGCGCTGGCCAGCTCGCGGCATTGCACGGCGTTGAGCGCCGCCTTGGCCTGGGGGAAGGTCAGCCAGATCAGGGCGTTGAAGAAGTCGTGGGCGTTGGCGATGCGCGTGGGCACCTGGCCGCTGTCGAGGATCTGCTGTTCGTAATCGATCTGGCCGCAGGCGGCGGTCTGCTCGGCAAAGCGCACGGTGCGGCCGGCGGCGTTGCGCAGGTCCTGCACCTCGGCCAGCGCGTTGAGCCGGGCGGCGCTCGGCCAGTCGCGCTCGCTGCGGAACCGCCCGGCCCAATGGGCCACGCTGCCGCATAGGGGCAGGGTGTCGAAGGCGGGGGTCCAGGCGGGGGCGTTCAACGGCCGGCGAGTTTGGCCCGATAGCGCCGGGTCAGCTCATGCTCCGGCCCGAGCAGGTCGAACAGGGTGATCAGGGCGCGGCGGCCGATGTCGTCACGGAATTCGGGCGCGCTTTGCGCCAGTTCGAGCAGGCCGTCGAGCGCGGCCTCCATGCGGTCTTCGATCAGGGCGCGGGCGGCCTGGCCAAAGCGGGCCTCGTCGGGCGCGGCCGCATCCGGCGCCGCGTCGGCGGCGGCGATCAGCTCCAGGTGAACCAGCAGGGGGGCGATGCGGCCATCGTGCCGGGCCTCGCGCGGCAGGGCAGTGAGCAGGTTCAGGGCCTGGGCCGGCTGGCCGGCCAGCAGCAACAATTTCGCCAGGTCGGCGCTGATCGACAGGTCGTCCGGCTGCTCCACCGCGGCGCGGGCGAGCAGGGCGATGGCCTCTTCGGTGCGGCCTTCCTGGTGGGCCTTGAGCGCCTGCTGCCGCGCCGGGTTGCTGTCGAGGGCGACGAAGCGGCCGAGCACGGCGCGGAAGGTGCTGTCGGGCTCGGCGCCGTGGATGGTGTGCACCACCTCGCCATTGAGGAAGAACTTCACCGTCGGCACGCTGGTCA
Source organism: Sulfuritortus calidifontis (assembly GCF_003967275.1). Classification (NCBI taxonomy): domain Bacteria; kingdom Pseudomonadati; phylum Pseudomonadota; class Betaproteobacteria; order Nitrosomonadales; family Thiobacillaceae; genus Sulfuritortus; species Sulfuritortus calidifontis. The sequence continues at coordinate 1,630,012 of NZ_AP018721.1, read as the reverse complement.
CGCCGTGCGCGCGGGCGATGCCGCCGATCTCGTCGGTGTTGGCCATCACCAGCAGAAAGCGGCCGCCGTAGTCGGCGGCCAGCTGCACCAGGCGCGGCATCAGCATCAGGCAGGGGCCGGCCTTGGGCGTCCAGAAGTGCACCAGCACCAAGCCGCGGTGCGAGTTGCCCAGCACCAGCTCGTCGAAATTGGCGCGGCTGGCGTCGAAGACGTGGGGTGAAAGGGCCATGGCGGGTTTGCGGGCTTGTGGCAGTGCGCCTATTATCCCACGCTCACCTGCCATGTTCCGAAGGACCGCTTTATGACCACCCACGCCATGAACAACGACGAAGTCACCTTATTCAGGAAGGAGATCGAGCTGCTCATGGCCGAGCGCCAGCGGCTGCTGCAAGTGGTGGGCGCCGCCGCCGTGCTGGTGGCCAATCTCGACAGCGAGAGCCTGCCCGACGATCAGGACACCATCGACGCCGCCGAGGTGCTGGCGGAGAACCTCAACAATCTCACCGAAGAGACCCTGCTCGACGCCCTCAACGCGGTGAAGGCCGAGTTCGACCACGAGGCCCAGGCCAAGGAAGACGTCGGCCAGTGAGCAACCTGTTCGAGGCTGAACACGCCATCGACTTCGAGCGCCGCTTCGGCGGCGTCCGCAGGCTTTACGGCCCGGCCGCCTTCGAACGCTTCCAGCAGGCCCACGTCTGCGTCATCGGCATCGGCGGCGTCGGCTCCTGGGTGGCCGAGGCCTTGGCCCGCACGGCCATCGGCGAACTGACCCTGATCGACCCCGACCACGTCGCCGAATCCAACATCAACCGCCAGGTCCATGCCTTGACGCCGGAGCTAGGCAAGGCCAAGGTTGAGGCCATGCGCGAGCGCATCGCCGCCATCAACCCGCGCTGCAAAGTGAATCTGGTCGAGAAATTCCTGGCCGAGGGCAACCTCGAAACCCTGCTGCACGAACGCTATGACTACGTGGTCGACGCCATCGACAGCGCCCGGGCCAAGGTCGCCCTCATCGTCCACTGCAAGCGGCGCAAGATCAAGCTGGTCTGTGTCGGCGGCGCCGGCGGCCAGGTCGACCCGTCCCGCATCCGGCTCGACGACCTCTCGCGCACCAGCCAGGACCCGCTGCTCTCCAAGGTGCGCAGCAAGCTGCGCAAGGAACACGGCTTTCCCCGCGAGCCGAAGAAAAAGTTCGGCGTCGATTGCGTCTATTCCACCGAGAACCTGATCTACCCCAGCGCCGAGGGCGGCGTCTGCTACGAAAAACCGGAGGACGCCCACGTCCACGGCCTCAACTGCTCGGGCTTCGGCTCCTCGGCTTGCGTGACCTCGGTCTTCGGCATGCTCGCCGCGGCCAAGGTGCTGAATGCGCTGGCGGCGAAGGCGGGCAAGACGGGGAGTGGGGAGTAGGGTGCCCCCGCTGCGCGAGGATAAACGTTCCACGCACCGTTCAATGGTGCACGGAGCGCACCATTGTATTGTGAATGAGGGAAGTAGGGCGCATTAGCTGCAGGCGTAATGCGCCGGATGGTGAAGCTACATTCGGCGCAATGCGCTGGCGCTTATTGCCGCCCTACGGGTTCTTCAGCGATTTATCCATGAACGGATAGCGGCTTCCAGGGCGGTCATTTTCATGCTTATGGTGATTTTCAGATACGTCCAAAAATCCGATAGCCATCTCAAGAGAAAAAATTTTTCTTGTTCGTGTATGGCAAAAATCCGTGGACGAATCTTCTGCAACTCATCTTGTACTTCCAGGGCGTTTTGCCGAGCTTCATTCTGATCCATGGTGTAGGAGATTTTTTTGATTAGGCAAAGCCCTCCTGTAAACCTGTGAACCGTGTAGCGGTAATTCCCTGACATGGCGGTTCTCTTTTCCAGATGGACTCCAACAACGCCATTAAGGCCATATAAAAGTGCCCGCTCCCTGAGTGCTAGTTTGGCAATGTTTGGGTCCTTATCCTCGATTGAATAGGTGGTTATGAAAAGAATTTCATGCCCATTAATGTTGGATTTGCTGGTGAAGACAAAACCATCTGGATCAAGGTAGATGGGGATATTCGCCAAACCCAACTGAACGGATTTAGCAGCTAATCCTTTGGGAGTTGGGGTTGGATCAAAGATGACGTTGAGGCCATCCAAAATTTCATTTTGGTCGACGACGTCATGTTTGTGGAAGAAGTAATCTTTTCCATTTTCACCCTTGATAAACCCATATTGTTTTTCTTCGACGTATGAAGTGATGTGTCCTTTCATTTTCTTCCTTGAAATCTGTCTGTTTTGGTTTGCTGCGTTGCTTCTACTCGAATGACTAAATCTATCAACAAATCCTCGGCAACGGATCATCCTCCAACTCCGGCAGCACCCGCCGTCCCCCCAGTTCCGTTTCCAGCAGCACCCGCCCGCCGCCGGCCTCGATGCGGCCGATGAGGGCGGCGTCCTGGCCGTCCGGCAGGGCGCGCCAGGCGGTCAGTATTTGTTCCGCCGTGGCGGCCTCGACGATGGCGACGATGCGGCCTTCGCAGGCGAGGTAGTAGGGGTCGTAGCCGAGCATTTCGCACACAGCTTGCACCTCGCCGCGCACGGGCACGGCGGCCTGTTGCAGGTTGATGCTGTGGCCGGTGGCCTGGGCGATTTCGTGGGCGACGGTGGCCAGCCCCCCGCGCGTGGGGTCGCGCATGAACTTGAGGCCGGGCAAATGCCAGATGGCCTGGGCCAGGGGCAGCACCGAGGCGGAATCGGATTGCAGTTCGCCCGAGAGGCCGAACTGTTCGCGCGCCAGCAGCACGGCGACGCCGTGGTCGCCGACCGGGCCGGAGACCAGCACGGCGTCGCCGGACCGGATTCCTTTAAGGCCGAGCGCGGCGCTGGCCTGGCGCTCGCCGATGCCGGCGACGTTGAGATAGAGGCCGCCGCCCTGGCCGCGCGGCACCACCTTGGTGTCGCCGGCCGCCACCGCCGCGCCGCAGGCTTGCGCGGCCTGCGCGAAGCTGGCGATCAGGCGGTCGAGCTGGGCGACTTCCAGGCCTTCCTCGATGATGGCGGAGAGGGTGAGGTAGCGCGGCGCGGCGCCGGCCACGGCCAGGTCGTTGACCACGCCGTGTACGGCCAGGCTGCCGAGGTTGCCGCCGGGGAACTCCAGGGGCTGCACGGTGAAGCCGTCGGTGGTGAGCATGAGCTGGCCGGAAACGCCGGGCAACGGCACGGCGTCGGCCTCGGTATCGAGCAGGGGGTTGGCCAGGTGGCGGGCGAAGATCTCGGCGACCAGCTCGCGCATGAAGCGGCCGCCGTTGCCGTGGGCCAATAAGATGCGTTGTTCATCCATACAGCCACTCCATGATTTGTCCCAGGGCGATGCCGGCATCGTTGACCGGCACCTGTTCCGGCAGGTGCACGCGAAAGCCTGCCGTCGTCAGCAAAGCTACCACCTGTTCGGTCAGCAGGCGGTTCTGGAAGACGCCGCCGGTGAGGCCGACGTCACCGATGCCGTGTTCGGCGCGCAGGCGCTCGGCCTGATCGAGCAGGGCGTGGGCGAGGCTCAGGTGAAAGCCGGCGGCGCGTGCGCTCACCGGACGGCTGGTGTCGGTGAGATAAGGCAGCAGCGGCGACCAGTCGCTGCGCCAGAGGCCGTGTGCATCACGGGTGAGGGAAAGCTCGACAAATTCCCCACCCCGGCCCTCCCCATAAATGGGGAGGGAGCGCCCCTCCCCCACTTGTGCACCCTGAAGGGCATAAAGCGGAGGCAGTGAGGCGGCCGCGGCCGCTTCCAGCCGCATGGGCGCCTCGGCCTCGAAGCTGGCTTTCGTGCATAGGCCGGTGAGGGCGGCGGCGGCGTCGAACAGGCGGCCGACGGCGGTGCTGGCGGGGCTGTTGAGGCCGCGGTCCCAGGCGGCCTTCAAGAGTGCCGGGGCGAAGGGGGCGGGCTGCTCGGTTTCCCACAAGAGGGCCGCGGCGGCGCGCCAGGGCTCGCGCGCGGCTTGGTCGCCGCCGGGCAGTCTGAACGGCCTAAAGCTCGCGGCGCGTTGCCAATGGCCGGGCCGGCCGACATAGGCCTCGCCGCCGTGGAGTTGGTCGCCCTCGCCCAAGCCGACGCCGTCCCAGGCGAAGACGATCCAGTTTGCGACATCGGGGAATTCCCAGGCCAGGGCCGAGGCATGGGCTTCGTGGTGCCAGACGGCGCTGGTCGGCAGCCCGGTGCCGCGGGCGAAGGGCCGGTAGCCGTAGCCGGGGTGGTGGTCGAGCAGGAGGTGTTCAGCCCGCACCTGATAGAGGTCTTGCAAATCGGCGGCGACCAGGGCCAGCACGTCCAGGCTCTTGGCCGAGCCGAGTTCGCCGATGTGGGGCGAGAGCACGGCGCGGTCGCCCCAGGCCAGGGCGATACTGTTCTTGCTGTGGGCGCCCAGGGCCAGCACCGGCTGCGGCACGGCGCGCGGCAGCCTGAGCTCCACCGGGGCGACGCCGCGCCCCAGGCGCAGCGGCCGCGGCCGGCCGGCGATGGGGCGATAGACCGCGTCGTCGGCCGGGCGCACGATGGGCCGGTCGTGGTGGAGGAAGCCGTCGGCCACCTGGCCGAGCCGGGCCTGCGCCTCGTGGTTGTCGGTGAGCACGGGTTCGCCGCTGATGTTGGCCGAGGTGGCCACCAGCGGCCCGCCGAAGCCGGCGAGCAGCAGATGGTGCAGCGGACTGTAAGGCAGCAGGCAGCCGATTTCCTTGAGGCCGGGTGCAATGCCGTCGGCGAGCGGCGAGCCGGCGCGCCTGGGCAAAAGCAGGATGGGCCGGGCGGCGGAACGCAGGAAGTCGAGCTCGGCCGCGCTGGCCGTCACCGAGCGATGCAAGGCCTCTTCGTCGGGCGGGAAGAGCACGGCGAAGGGCTTGGCCGGGCGCTTTTTGCGCGCGCGCAGGGTGGCGACGGCGGTTTCGTTGCCGGCGTCGCACATCAGGTGATAACCGCCGATGCCCTTCAGCGCGACGATGCGGCCGGCCTTGAGCGCGGCGATGGCAGCCTGCAGGGCGGCCTCGTCGCCACAAATTGTTACCTCCCCTGCAGGCGGAGGAGCCCCCGCTGCGCGAGGATAAAGGCTAGGGAGGGGGAGACTCGCGGCGTTCCCAGTTGGGCCAGTGGTTGTCGCCCTCACCCCTACCCCTCTCCCGGAGGGAGAGGGGTTTGGTTGCACATAACTCAGATGTGGCCCGCACACCGGGCAGGCCACGGGCTCGGCGTGGAAGCGGCGGTTCATCGGGTCTTGGTATTCGCCGCGGCAGGCCGGGCAGAGCGGAAAGCCGCGCATGGCGGTGTTGGGCCGGTCGTAGGGCAGGCGCTCGATCAGGGTGTAGCGCGGGCCGCACTGGGTGCAGTTGATGAAGGGATAGCGGTGGCGGCGATCGCTTGGGTCGACCAGTTCGCGCAGGCAATCGGGACAGGCGAAGAGATCGGGCGGCAGGTGGATGTCGGGCGTGCCGGCCTCGCTGTCGAGGATTTGGAAGTCCGCCTGGCCTTCGGCGGCGACCGCGTCGTTGGCCAGCAGCTTAGGCCGGGCCGCGGCCGGGGCCTCATCGATCAGCGCGGCGGTGAAGGCAGCAAGCGCGGCGGCATCGGCCTCGGCGTGGACGACCACCTGGCCGGTGACGTTGCGCACCCAGCCCTTGATGGCCAATTGTTTTGCCAGGCGGTAGACGAAAGGGCGGAAGCCGACGCCCTGCACCCGGCCGGCGAGAGTGAGGCGGCGGGCCCGGGCGCTGCCGGTGTCAGTTTGCACGCTTGCTCCTGTCGAGGTTCATCGCTTGGCCGCAATTCTTGAAAGACTGGCTAAGGCAAGGGTATCTTCACTCTTGACGCAATGCACGTCCATCGCGGGTTTTGCCTGACGATGCAATCCATTGACCGGGTGGTGTGATCAAGCAACCTCTGCCGCGCGCTGCGGCAACGGGAAGGAGACGCGTGGCACGCTTGGCGGTGTTCAATCAGAAGGGCGGGGTGGGCAAGACCACCACCGCCTTGAACCTGGCGGCGGCCCTGCGCCGGCAGGGTCGCTCCCCCGTGCTGATCGACCTCGACCCCCAGGGCCACCTGAGCCACATCCACAGCGCCACCCGGCCCGAGGTGGGGCACAGCCTGTTCGCCTTCTACCAGGACGGCATTCCTCTCATGCAATTGCAGCGGGCCTGGGAGGAGGTGGGGCATCTGATTCCCTCGCACCCGCAGATGATCAAGGTCGATTCCATTTTCGGCAAAGGCCCGGCCGTGCTCAACCGCCTGCGCCAGGGCCTGGATGCACTGGAGGGCGCGGCGGGTGTGCGGCCCACCCTGATCGATTGCTGCCCCTATGTCGGTGTCCTTTCGCTCAACGCGATCTTCGCCGCCGACCTGGTGCTGATCCCGGTCTCGACCGATTTTCTTTCGCTGCAGGCGGCCGAGGAAATGGCCCGCACCCTCGACCTCTTGGAGCCGGTGCTCAAGCGCCGGGTGCAGCGGCGTTATCTCTTGACCCGATACGACCGGCGCCGCCGGATGAGCGGGGAGATCTTGTTGCGCATGAACGAGCGCTTCGGCGAGGACGTGTGCAAGACGGTGATCGCGGAAAACGTGTCCATCGCGGAAAGCCCAGCCTACAACCGGGATGTCTTCCACCATGCCCAAGCGAGCCATGGCGCCCAGGATTACCTGGCGCTGTGCGACGAGTTGATGGAGCAGGGTTTGATCTAGCGGCTGTTGTTGCAACAGCCCGTCAATGCTTGGCGGTCAGCAGGTCGACCACATCCTCGAAACTGGAGCCGGCACTGGCGTTGCAGGCCGGCGCCACGTCACGCGTCTCCAGGATGGTGCAGCCTGGATACATGCGCATGAGTTTTTGCTGCGCCTCCTGCGCATCCCTGCCGTAGATCTGGAGATTGTCGACGGTCACCCCGCTGCGGGTGCGGATGCGGAAACCGTGTTTGGCGAGGCTGTTCTGTGACATTTCTCGTTCTCTTTCAGATAGATAGCCACAGTATAGGGAGCTGTCGGGCGAATTCAACCGCTGTGTCGGGTTTGGGCTGCCGTATCTGCGGCGGTGTGGCGATGAAGTCACGAGGTCTGCTGTAGGAGGCCCCGCCTGGGGCCGAATGGGGCAGGCGTTGTTCGCGGCGTGGGCGCCGCTCCTACAGCAGCAGTGGTGGCTTAGCGGTGCCGCCCGCCGGAGCGGTGCATGCCGGAAGGTTTGCTCGGCGTGGCCCCCGGCCGCCTGCCGCCGCCGGCCGCGCCGGTGGGGGCGCCCTGCGGCTTGGCCGGTGCGCGGCCGGCGGTTTGGCTGCGCGATCTGCCCTGGCCCTGGCCCCGGTGCTCCTGGCTTCTGAGTTGGATCGGCTCGGGCCGGGCATTGGGGTCGGGCTCGAAGCCGGGCACCACCTCGCGCGGCAACTTGCGCTTGATCAGGCGCTCGATGTCGGCGAGAAATTTGTGTTCGTCGACGCAGACCAGGGAGACCGCCTCGCCCTCGGCGCCGGCACGGCCGGTGCGGCCGATGCGGTGGACATAGTCCTCCGGCACGTTGGGCAGCTCGTAGTTCACCACATGCGGCAGTTCGGTGATGTCGATGCCGCGCGCGGCGATGTCGGTGGCGACCAGCACCTGCAGCTTGCCGGTCTTGAATTCGGCGAGCGCCCGGGTGCGCGCGGCCTGGCTCTTGTTGCCATGGATGGCCAGGGCCGGGATGCCGTCTTTGGTGAGTTGCTCGGCCAGGCGGTTGGCGCCGTGCTTGGTGCGGGTGAACACCAGCACCTGGAACCATTGTTTTTCCTGGATCAGGTGGGTGAGCAGCTGGCGTTTCTTGTCGCGGTCCACTGGGTAGACCTTCTGCGCCACGGTGTCGGCGGTGGCGTTGCGTCGGGCCACCTCGATCAGCGCCGGCTTGTCGAGCAGGCTATCGGCCAGGGCCTTGATCTCGTCGGAGAAGGTGGCGGAGAACAGCAGGTTCTGCCGCTTCTTCGGCAGCAGGGCGAGCACCTTCTTGATGTCGCGGATGAAGCCCATGTCGAGCATGCGGTCGGCCTCGTCCAGCACCAGGATCTCGATATGGTTGAGGTCCACGGTCTTTTGCTGCACGTGGTCGAGCAGGCGGCCGGGGGTGGCGACCAAGATATCGACCTGGCCGCGCAGCTTCTGGATCTGCAGATTGATGTTGACGCCGCCGAACATCACCATGGAATGCAGCGGCAGGTACTTGCCGTAGGCGCGCACCGATTCTTCCACCTGGGCCGCGAGCTCGCGGGTGGGGGTGAGCACCAGGGCGCGGATCGGCGCGCGGCCGTGGGCGGCCACGGGGCGGGGTTGCTGGCTCAGGCGCTGGAGCAGGGGCAGGACGAAGCCGGCGGTCTTGCCGGTGCCGGTCTGCGCGCCGGCCAAGAGGTCGCCGCCCGAGAGCACGGCCGGTATGGCCTGGGTCTGGATCGGCGTGGGTTGATCGTAGCCGCGCTCGGTGACGGCGCGGACGAGGGCATCGGACAGGCCGAGGCTGGCAAAGGACATGGTGTTTCCAAAATAAAAGTATCGGCCTGTCGCCGCAGCTCGGGCGCCAGTCTTAGGCAGATGGGGTTGTAGAGCCATTGGGCTCTCAAGTCGGAATAGACAGCGGCAAGGAGACTGGAACGGATGCCGCCGGTGCGCATTCTAGCAGGGCCGGTCGCGGCCCGGGCGTTTATTTCAGGCTGTCCAGCGGCTGCGGCGGGGCGATCTTGTAGCCCTGGGCGTAGTCGACGCCGAGATCCTTCAGCTTTTGCAGCGATTCCTCGGTCTCGACGAACTCGGCCATGGTCTTCAGGCCCATGGCGTGGCCGACGCGGTGGATCGCTTCGGTCATGGAGTAGTGGTAGAGGTCGTATTGCATCTCGCGCACGTAGTTGCCATCGATCTTGAGGTAATCCATGCCCAGGTTCTTGAGGTAGGAGAAGGAGGCGATGCCGGTGCCGAAGTCGTCCAGGGCGAATTTGCAGCCCATCTCCCGCAGGGCCTGCACGCAGGCAGTACATTGCTTGAAGTCGGCCATGGCCGCGCTTTCGGTGATTTCGAAGCAGATCGCGGCGGGGTTGGCGCCGCTCGCCTGCATCTGCTCGACGATGAAGTCGTAGAGGTCGGTCTTGGCGACCGAGGCGCCGGACAGGTTGATGGCGATGTGGCTGTAGCGCCGGCCGATGTCGCCGCCGGCCCAGGCCAGGGTGTGCCGGATCACCCAGCGGTCGATCGCCGGCATCAGGTTGAAGCGATCGGCCGCCGGCATGAAGGCGCTGGGCGGGATCAATGTGCCGTCGGTGTCGACCATGCGGACCAGGATTTCCACCTTGTGGCTCTCCGCCGGCGGGGCCTGGTCGAGCAGGATGATGGGCTGACCGTAGAGGACGAAGCGGTCTTCGTCCAGGGCACGCTGGATGCGGTTGGCCCATTCCATCTCGTCGCGCCGGCCTCGCTCTTCGGCCTCGCTCGCGCTGTAGACGCAGACCTGGTTGCGGCCGCGGTCCTTGGCGGCATAGCAGGCGGAGTCGGCCTGTTCGATCAGGGCTTCCGGGGGGGCGGCGAAATCCTTGATCTCGCTCAGGCCGATGCTGGCGCCGAGGGTGAAGGGGCGGCCGTCCCAACTGAAGCGGTAGTCGCGCACCGCCGCCAGCAGGCTGTCGGCCACCTTCCGGGCATCGTCGATGCCGCAGCCGCGCAGGAGGAAGCCGAACTCGTCGCCGCCCAGCCGGGCGAGCAGGTCGCTGGTGCGCATCTTGTCCTGGAACAGGCGGCCGATCTGCTTGAGCAGTTCGTCGCCGGCGGCGTGGCCGCAGCTGTCGTTGACGATCTTGAACATGTCCAGATCGAGGAAACCGACCACATGCGGCTGCGGCTGGTTGCGGTTGGTCTTCAGGGTCTCTTCCAGGGCCAGTTCGAAGGCGCGGCGGTTGGGCAGGCCGGTCAGCGGGTCGTGGCTGGCCTGGTAGGCCAGCTGGCTGGCGATGCTCAGGGTGTAGGTGACGTCGTGCAGCACCCAGACGGCGCCGAGGTGGCGGTCGTCGCCGTGGATGTCGGACACGGCGTATTCGACATCGACCATCTGGCCCAAGCGGTTGATGAGCTTGAAGGGGTAGCCGGGCTGGGCCGGCGGTGTCAGCTTGAGCACCTCGGCCACCGGCCGGGCGTTGGCCTGGTCGAGCGAGAGCCCGGTCAGCCGCTCGGCCGCGGGGTTGATGTAGCGCACCACTTGCCGGTCGTCGGTGACCACGACCGCCTCGGTCACTGTCTCCAGGGTGGTCTTGGCGAAGACCTGGTCTGCGGCGTGAGCGAGTCGGCGGGTGATATAGATGGCGACGACGACCGCCAGGACCAGGGCCAGCATGCCCATGCCGATCGCCAGGCGCTCATGCTCGCGTTGGCTGGCCTCGACCTGGACCAGAAGGCTCTGCATGGCGGCATGCTGCAGGTTGGCCTGCTGGCTGAGGATTTCCAGCAGTTGGTTCTGGCTGGGGATGATGCGCTGGATCAACAGCTCGCGGGCGGGCTTGATCTCGCCCATGAGGAACAGGTCCAGCGCTTGGGTGAGCAGGGGATGGGTGACGCGTACCACCCGGAACTGTTCGTCGATCAGCCGGCGCTCTTCGGCGTTGAGCGGCATGGCCAGGAGTTGCTCGCGCGCCGCCATGTATTGCGAGCCCAGCATGTAGTGGCGGTTGATCAGGTCCTCCAGCCCGTCCTGATCGGGCGACAGCACCATGGTCACCGCATTGAAGGACCGTTCGCGCGCGGCGCTGAACATGGTGTTGGCCAGGCCGAGTTTCTTGCTGTGTTCGGCCACGGCGGATTGCATTTGGCCGACCACCCATTCGCCATGCCAGACAGTGGTCGCGACCAGGATGAGCATGAGCCCGATCACCACTGCAAAACCGATGGCCGGGAGCGCCATGCCCCGTTTCCGGAATAGCCCCTTTTTCATCGCCTGCCCTTAATTTTCATTGTTTTATTTGAATAGTATGGCCACACGGTAGCATGCCCCGCTGGGCGGGCGAAACTGGTATGGCCATACCAGCCGGGAGCCGGCATGGACCACTGTCTGAACTCGGGGGGGCCTGTCGCCGTTTTTGCATTGACCCATTCCTGGCTCCCCTCAATAACGGTTGCCCGAGGGGGCGAGGACGAAGGGCGGCATGCGGCCGACCAGGCTTTCGAGCAGGGTCAGTTCGGCGTCGGTGTGGTTTTGCATGGGGGCCGGCACGATGGCGCGGCTGGAGACGTAGCGCGGCGATTCGTGATGACGGGTGTTGAGCGTTTCGTGCAGGGTGCGGTTGTGGGCCGCCGCCAGCTCGGCCGTGCCGTAGCAGAGGCAGACATAGCTGCGTTCGGGCTCGACCTCGACATAGATGCCGGTGCCCCGGATGCCGGCGATGGCGGTCGGGGTCATCAGCCGGGCCTCGCCCTTTTCGAACACGGACAAAAGCTTGCCGACCTCGACCCAGACATCGGCGCCCTTGCCGTCGGTATCAGCAAGGGAGATACGGCTGTTGGCCCGGATGAGATAGGCGTTGCGGCCGAGGCTGAAGGCGGCCAGGCTGCGTTCGCCAGTCACCACCTCGAGCGGCGTGGTCAACAGGTCGCCGACCTGGCGCGGCTTGCCGTTGAAGCGCACCTCGCCCTCGATTCGGTGGATGCCGTTGGCCAGTCTTGGCGAATTGCCGGTGGCCAACACCTGCCGGATTGCGCCACCGAGTCCAAGTATCCCCATGCTGCTGGTGATCAGGGTTTTGAGAAGGCGGCGGCGTGTTGCATCGGTTGTCGGCATGAGGTCCCCTTAAACGTCATGCAATCCGGCATGCCATGGGCGCTTGCCTGGATCGGGCGCTGTCTATCGGAATCATTTCAATATAGGTGATGCCTGTCGGGTAAAGCCGACGATTCATGTCCACTACTCATTACTGGGGTAAGCCCGTATTCTTGCATCATGATCGATGAAACTCGCCCCGCCACCCCGCCCAAGCGCCTGTCTGCCGGCGTGGTCGTCACGCGTCGGGAGGGTGGCGGCTGGCGCCTGCTCATTTTGCGCTGCTACAACCATTGGGATTTCCCCAAGGGCACGGTCGAGGCCGGCGAGGCGCCGCTGGCGGCGGCGATCCGGGAGACGGCGGAGGAGTCCTCGGTCACCGATCTCGATTTCCGCTGGGGCGAGATCTATTGCGAAACCGCGCCCTATCGCCGGGGCAAGGTGGCGCGCTATTACCTGGCCGAGACCCGGCAGACCGACATCCACCTGCCGATCGCTCCCGAACTGGGCCGGCCCGAGCACGACGAGTGGCGTTGGGTCGATTTCGATCAGGCCGAGCGCTTGCTGCCGCCCAGGCTGCAGCCCATCCTGGCCTGGGCGCGGCAAAAGCTGGGCGAGTGATGCGGCGCGCGCTGCATCCCTATCTTGTCAACGACCCTTTCGGCGACCCCGGCCTGTTCGTCGATTTCCTGTTCGAGCGGCGGGCGCTGCTGTTCGATATCGGCGACATCTGCGCCTTGCCGCCGCGCAAGCTGCTGCGGGTATCGGACATCTTCGTTTCCCACTGCCACATGGACCACTTCATGGGTCTGGACTGGTTCCTGCGCATCTGCCTTGGCCGCGAGCGGGCGGTGCGGCTCTATGGTCCGCCGGGCTTCATCGACCGGGTCGAGGCCAAGCTTGCGGCCTACACCTGGAACCTGTTGTATCGCTACGAGAACGATTTCGGCCTGGAGGTGACCGAGCTGCTGGCGCCAGGCCAGGCCCGGCGGGCGCGCTTTCATGTGCGCCAGGGCTTTCGACGCGAGCAGGATGAGCCGCTGAAAATCGAAAACGGCCTATTCCTGGCCGAGCCCGGCCTGCGCGTGCGCTGCGCGCTGCTCGACCATGGCACGCCCTGTCTGGGCTTCGCCCTGGAAGAGACCCGGCATGTGAACATCTGGAAGACCAGACTGGCCGAGCGGGGCCTGCCGGTCGGCCCGTGGCTGCAAGGGCTCAAGCGCGCGGTGCTGGTGGGGGCGGGCGATGACGAAGCTATCGCCGGGCCGGCGGGCGAGCCCATCCTGCTGCGCGATCTGCGCGATTGTGTACAGGTCACGCCCGGCATGAAGCTCGCCTATGTCACCGATGTCGTTTTCAGCGCGGCCAATGCCGCGGCCATCGTCGAGCTCGCGCGCGGCGCCGACACCTTGTTCATCGAGAGCATCTTCCTCGACGAGGCGGCCGAGCGGGCCGCCGACAAGCGTCACCTCACGGCGGGCCAAGCTGGGTGCCTGGCCCGGGCCGCCGGCGTGAAGGCGGTGGAGCCCTTTCATTTCTCGCCCATCTATCGGGGGCGCGAAGCGGAACTGCGGGCCGAGCTGGAGCGCGCCTTCCGGGGGATATGATGCAAGTGCACATCGGGACCTCGGGCTGGGTCTATCCGTATTGGCGCGGCCGCTTCTATCCCGAAGACCTGGCCGAGCCGGACTGGCTCGGCTTTTATGCCCGGTACTTTTCCAGTGTCGAGATCAACCGTAGCTTCTACCGCCTGCCCACGAAAGCCGTCTTCGCGCACTGGCGCGATGCGACGCCGGCGGGTTTCGTCTTCAGCGTCAAGGCCGGCCGCTTCATCAGCCACATGAAGAAGCTGAAAGCGCCGGAATCGACCCTGCCGCCGCTACTCGACGCGGTCGCCGGCCTGGGCGACAAGCTGGGCCCCTTGCTGTTCCAGTTGCCGCCCAACTGGCGGGTGAACCCGGAACGACTGCGCGCCTTCCTCGAGGCGCTGCCGCGCGGCTTGCGCGTGGCCTTCGAGCTGCGCGATACGAGCTGGCACAACGATGCGGTGCTGGCCTTGTTGGCCGAGCACAACGCTGCCTTCTGCATCTACGATCTGGCCGGCTTCGAGAGCCCGCGCCTGATCAGTGCCGACTTCACCTACCTCCGTCTGCACGGGCCGGGCGCGGCCTACAGCGGGCGCTACGGCCGCCGGGCGCTCGAAGCGTGGGCGGCCTGGCTCGCGCGGCAACCGGTCGACACGGCCTACGTCTATTTCGACAACGACGAGGCGGCCTATGCCGTGCGCGACGCCGCCGAGCTGCAAAAGCTGCTGAGCGGCTAGGAGCCTGTCGGACTTAATCCCCCATGCGCATAGCCCCCAAAGCGATGGATGCAAGGCGCGAAGCGCGGCGAATGGTCGTTCCCTTCGCAAGCTTCGCAACGCCGCAGACGCGCTTTGTCGGGGCAACCCGCAGGGCCGGCTCGCTGCGGGCGCATCGCCGCGTTGCGGGGCGCTTGTAGTCGCCCGCACTACGGCGCGCCCCGCCGCCTTGCGCTGCATCCCGCAGCGGGCCGGCGCGCACGGGGTGTTAAGTCCGACAGGCTCCTAGGCCCGATGCCGGCTCTCGCCGGTGGTGACGCCGCCGGCGATCATGTGGGCGACGCGCAGCGGTTCCGGCAATTGGCCATGGATTTGCAGGCGGCGGATGAGGCGCTCGGCGCGGGCAGGGCTGAGGCCGACCGGCTGGCAATACAGGCCGGCCAGCGGTGTCATGGGGCCGGCGGCCTCGATCAGGCGCCACTTGCGCGCGCCGCCCGGCACCTTCTCCAGCAGGGCCCGGCGGATGGCGGCCAGATCGGGCCGGCGCCGGGCGATGACCAGGACCGGCAGGCCGGTGGCACGATGCAATCGATCGAGATCGATCACATTGAAGCCGGCGAAGGCGATGCCCTGGAGCAGGATGGCCTGCAATTGGGCGAAGTATTTGGATCCGGTCAGGCACTCGATCAGGCGCGTCGTGCTGTTGACGCCGTCACGCCGCACCCGGGTGGAGATCACACCGTCGAGCCGGCTGCCGGCATAGACCGCGCCGACGACCAGGACATCGCCGCGCCAGCCGCGCTGGAAGGGGGCATCGTCGAAGCCGATGACATGGGAGAGGGTTCGCCCCATGGGGCCCGCCAGAAGAGGCGTAAGCGGCGGGCCGTCCGGCCCGCCGGGCGGATCACTGCTTGAGGATGATCATCTCGGTGCGGCGGTTTTGTGCGCGCCCTTCGCGGGTGGCGTTGCTCGCTACAGGTTTGAGCTCGCCATAGCCCTTGGCGCCCAGCTGGTTGGCGGGAACGCCCTTGCTGATCAGGTAGGCACGCACGGCATTGGCCCGGCGCTCGGACAGGCCCTGGTTGTACTTCTCGGTACCGATGCTGCAGGTGTGGCCGGCCATCTCGGCGACCAGGTTCGGATAGCGCTTGAAGATCAGCGCCACCTCATCCAGCACCTTGGCCGATTCCTCGGTGATCTTGGCCGAGTCGAAGGCGAACCAGACGCCCTTGAGCGTGATCTTCTCGACCAGCGGGCAGCCGGTGTGATCGACCTTGGTGCCTTTCGGGGTGCCGGGGCACTTGTCCTTGCTGTCGGGTACGCCGTCGCCATCGCTGTCGCCGTCGACCGGGGCAGCCGCGGCCGGAGCGGGTGCCGGCGCCGGCGCCGGAGCAGCGGCCTTGATCTCGCAGCCGTCCTCATCGACCTTGGCGCCTTTCGGGGTGCCAGGGCACTTGTCACGGTAGTCGGGTACGCCGTCGCCGTCGCTGTCGGCCGCCTGGCAGAACAAGGCGCCGATAATGGCGCCACCCACCGTGCCGCCGCCGACCGTGATGCCGTCGGCTACGGCGCCGACCGCCGCGCCGGCCACCGCGCCGGTGACGATGCAGCTCATCTTGTCTTCGAACCAATTGCCCGCCGCTATGGCATTGCCGGTGACGAACAGGGGCAACAGAAAGGCCAGGAACAGGTTCCAGCGACGCATTTCACCCTCCAGAGGGAATATCAAATAATAAAATTATAGGCCATGCCTGGCACCTTATCACTGACCGGCGTGGCTGAATCTGGCTGCAATCGGCGTTTTGTCGCACCATGCCAGCATGAGACCCGTTCTCGATCATCCCTGGAACCTGAGTCCGGCCGAGGCCATCGCCTTGCAACTGGATTTGCGCAAGCGGGTCGATTGCACCGACCATCCCCTGCGGCTGGGCCATGTCGCGGGCATCGACGTCGGTTTCGAGGACGGCGGCAGGACCACGCGGGCGGCCGTGGTGGTGCTGGACTATCCTGGCCTGCGGCTGGTCGAGCAGGCCGTGGCGCGGCGGCCGACCGACTTTCCCTACGTGCCGGGCCTGCTTTCCTTTCGCGAATTGCCGGCGGTGCTGGAGGCGCTGACCCGGCTGACCGTCGTGCCCGACGTCATCCTCTGCGACGGTCAGGGCATCGCCCATCCGCGCCGGTTCGGCATCGCCAGCCATCTGGGCGTCCTGCTCGATGCGCCGACCATCGGCGTGGGCAAGACCCGGTTGTGCGGCCGGCACGAGGAGCCGGGAAACGAGAAGGGAGCCTGGGCGCCTCTGCAGGACGGCGGCGAGATCATCGGCGTCGTTTTGCGCACGCGGGCCGGCGTGAAGCCGGTCTATGTCTCGATCGGCCATAAGCTCAGCCTGACCAGCGCCATCCGCATCGTGCTGGCTTGCACCCCGCGTTATCGCCTGCCCGAGACCATCCGTCAGGCCCATCGCCTGGCCTCGCAAACAAACTAGCCTCAGCCGTTTGTACCAGCCGGTTGTCAATGCATTGCCTGCAATGCGGCTTGGGCAGACAATGCGGCCTGGGCTGAAGATCGTCGGCTCAGAATAGAAAAACGATCCGGGAGGGGCGGTGGCGAAGCGAAAATGCGTTTCGCCATCGCAATGACAAGAACAGATGCCGCGCTTTTGATTCGAGGGTGAATGCGGGTAACCGGTTCGGCCTATGGGTATTGCCATGAGTTTGCGTTCGCCGGCTAGCCTTTGGCGGCGGCTCGTGCTGCTTTGCCTCGGCCTGCTGCTGCAGGGCTTGACTACATCCGCCATGGCGCAGGAGGGGCGCCTGCGCGTCTGGCTGGTGCTGTCCGAGCCGGGCGGCGCCTATGCCGAGCTGAGCCGCAGCGTCCAGGCCGGCCTCGGACGGAACGTCGATCTGCAGACCGTGGTTCATGCCGGCCGGGAAGAAAACTGGTTTCAGCCGGTGCGCCCGGGCGACCTGGTCGTGCCCCTCGGGCTCAAGGCGACCCGTGCCGCGGTCCAACTCGATCCCGCCATTCCTGTCCTGGCCACGCTGTTGCCGCGCCAGGCCTATGAAACGCTGCTTGCCGGCGGCATTTCTCCGCGCCGGCTGTTTTCCGCCCTGGTGCTCGATCAGCCGCTGGAACGACAGCTGGGCCTGATCCGCCTGGTCCTGCCCAAGGCCGAGCGGGTCGGCGTCCTGCTGGGGCCGAACACTCTGGCGCAACAGACCGAACTGACCCGTGCCGGGCAGCAAGCCGGGTTCGATCTCAGTATCGAAGCGGTGACCAAGCCGAGTGATATCTTCGCCGCGCAGCGCGAGCTGCTGCGCGACAACGAGGTCTTGCTGGCCCTGCCCGACCCCCAGGTGCTCAACCAGGGCACGCTGATGAGCTATCTGGTCAGCGCCTACCGCGCCCGGGTGCCGGTGATTGGTTTTTCCCAGAGTTTTACCGAGGCCGGCGCCCTGGCCTCGGTCTTCTCCACCCCTGAACAGATCGGCCGGCAGCTGAGCGAGATCGTGACCGGCATGGCGAACGGCCGCGCCGCCCGGCCGGCCCGGCTGATCTATCCCCGTTATTTCAAGGTGTATGTCAATCGTCAGGTGGCGCGTTCGCTGGAACTCGACATCGCGCCCGACGACCGGCTGCAGAAGCAGCTCGAGGCCAAGGAAGGACAGGCATTATGAAAAACCTGGGCATCCAGCGGACCATCCTGCTGGCGGTGTTGCTGCCGAGCGTGACCATCGCGATCGCCGTGGCCGCCTATTTCACGTTCGACCGCATCCGCGACAGCGAGAATGCATGGCGCATGCTCGGCTACAACATGGCGCGCAATCTGGCGACCTCGTCCGAATACGCCATCGTCACCGGCAACAGGCCCATGCTCGCCACCTTGGCCCATGCCGCGGCGAAGGAGCCGGGGGTTCGCTTCGTGATGGTGAAGGACGAGGCCGGTCAGCCCCTGTCCTGGTCGGGCATGGTCGATCACGCCGTGCTGATGGGGGCGGGCGAACAGGACCGGGCGCATCTGGAGGCGCAATGGATCATCAGCCTGCCGGTCGAACTGCGCTCGCTGAATCTCAACGACCCCATGCTCGACATTGCCGGCGGCCAGGGCGCGAGCCAGCCACCCAAGGTGATCGGCACCGTGCTGCTCGGCATGTCCACCGACAATCTGGAGGAACTCAAGCGTCACCTGTTGCTGGCCGGCCTGTTGATCATGGGCCTGGGCACCATCCTGGCCGGGGTCATCGCCGTGGTCGTCAGCCGTACCCTCAGCCGGCCGATCCTGGCCCTCTCCCAGGTGGTCGGTCGGCTGGGCGGGGGCGAACTGGCGGTGCGGGCCGAGCAGGATACCGGCGGCGAGATCGGCCATCTGCAGGCCGGGGTGAACCGCATGGCGGTTTCGCTCGAACAGCACAACAGTCTGCTGCAACAGCGCGTGCGCGAGGCGACCGAAGACCTGGAACGCAAGCGGCAGGAGGCCGAGCAGGCCAACCTGGCGAAATCCCGTTTCCTGGCCTCGGTTAGCCACGATCTACGGCAGCCCATGCATGCCCTTGGCCTGTTCACCGAACTGCTCCACCAGCAGCTGACGGATGACCAGCATCTGGGTATCGTCCAGCGCATGCAGGCCTCGGTCAGTCAGCTGGAAGGCATGTTCAATGCCTTGCTCGACCTGTCCAAGCTGGATGCCGGCGCGGTCCAGCCCAATTTCCGCGATTTCGATCTCAAGCCCTACTTGCGCAAGCTCGACGAGGAGTTCGCCCCCCTGGCCGAGGAGAAGGGCATCGCGCTCAGGGTGCGCCTCGCCTCGGCCGGCACCTATAGCGATTCACTTCTGCTTGCCCGGATCCTGAATAACCTGGTGGCCAATGCCATCCACTACACCCAGCGCGGCGGCGTGCTGGTGGCCTGTCGCCGACGCCACGACCATTGGCTGCTCCAGGTCTGGGATACCGGCATCGGCATTGCGCCAGAGGACCTGCCGCGCATCTTCGAGGAGTACTACCAGGTCGGCAATCCCGAGCGCAATCGCCGGCACGGCATGGGCCTGGGCCTGGCCATCGTGGCCAAGCTGGCGCGCCTGCTCGGCCACGAGTTGCAGGTGCATTCCCGGCCGGGCCGGGGCACGGTGTTCAGCCTAAAATTGCCGGTGGCGCCGCTGGCCCTGCCTGAAGCTTCGCCTTCGGTTTTGCCACCGCCGACCGCCAGCTTCAGCGGCCAGTGCGTCCTGGTCATCGACGACGACCCCGACGTGCTGGATTCCATGGCGGCCTTGCTCTCGAGCTGGGGCTTGCGCCCCTTGCTGGCGCCGAGCCTGGATGCAGTCTGGCCCTTGTTGGAAACGGGCGCCGTGCCCGATGCCGTGGTGAGCGATTTCCGCCTGCCCGGCGAGGCCGACGGCCTGGTGGCGATCGAGCGCCTGCGCGAGCGTTTCGGCGCCGAGTTGCCGGCCGCGCTGATCAGCGGCGATACGGTGCCGCAAAGCGTGGCCCGGATGAATGCCAGCGGCCTGACGATCCTGCACAAACCGGTGGCACCGGCTCGGCTGCACGCCTTGCTGACCGGGTTGCTGACGCAGCGCTGAATCAGCCGGCAATCGCCAGGGAACAGATAGAATCGTGTCGTCATGAAGCCCGGAAAGCTGTCGCTCCGCCTAAGCCAAGCAGCCTGCCTGCTTGCCGCAGCCATCGCCGCGCCGCTTTGTCTGGCCGAGGACGACAGGCCGTTGTCAGAGCAGATCTTCTTCGAAGAGTTACCGGTGGTGCTGACGGTCTCCCGCCTGGCCCAGCCGGCCCGCGAGGCGCCGGCCATGGTGACGGTGATCGACCGCAGGATGATCGAGGCCTCGGGCTTCACCGAGATTCCCGACCTCATGCGCCTGGTGCCCGGTTTCCAGGTTGCCTATGCCGCCAACTGGCAGCCGATCGTGACCTACCACGGCCTGTCCGACGCCTATTCCCGCCGCATGCAGGTGCTGGTCGACGGCCGCTCCATCTACAACCCCGGCCTCGGTCAGGTGGAATGGCGCGAGTTGCCGCTGGCCATCGAGGACATCGAGCGGATCGAGGTGGTGCATGGGCCGAGCGCAGCCGCCTATGGTTCCAATGCCTTTCTCGCCACCATCAACATCGTCACCCTCCAGGGACGCGATGAGCCCGGTACCAACTTGGCCGCGAGTCGGGGCAATCGCGACCAATCGGCCTATCTGCTGAGACATTACGGCAGCCGCGGTGATCTGGCTTGGCGGTTCAGCCTGAAGGACCGCAGCGACAGCCATTTTTCCCTGCAGCCGGACAAGGCCCATGACACCTTTCTTAACATGCGCCTGGACTACCGGCTGAACAGCCGTGACGAGGTCATGGCCCAGTTCGGTCTGAACCGGTCGTATTGGGAGATGGGGGTCCGGGGTGACATCTGGAATCCGCCACGGACCAGCGAAAACGACAACTACGCCATGCAACTGCTCTGGCGCCGTACACTGAGTCCGGACACCAGTTATTCCCTCCAATACAGCCGGGCGCAGAAGGATTACCAGGACACCTGGAACACCACCACAGTGCTGCCCGTGCTTGGCCTGACGACGCTGGCGCTCGGACAGAGCTACAAGGTCATGCGTGAACAGCTGGAGTTCCAGGCCAACACCAGCCCGGCCGACGCCCATCGGTTGGCATACGGTATAGAGATTCGCCATGACGAGATTCGTTCGCCTTATTACTTCGCGCCGGGCAACACGCTCTCCGAGCAAATCTACCGCCTGTTCGGCACCTGGGAATGGCGGCCGCACGAGCGCTGGCTGCTCAATGCCGGCGGCATGCTGGAGGATCACTACTACGCCGGCACCACCTTGTCCTCGCGCGCCAGCCTGCACTATCTGCCTTCGGCACACCATGCCTTCCGCTTGGGGGCCAGCCGCGGCTATCGTTCGCCGACCTTCTACGAGCAGTCGGCGAATCAGCGCATCGTCTATGCGCCGCTATGGGAGCAGATTCGGATTCCTGCGGGCAAGCTTGCGCCGGAAGCCATGACCTCGTGGGAGCTGGGCTATGTCGGCCGCTATCCGAAGCAGGGCGTCAACCTCGACTTGCGGGCCTTCCGCGACAGCCTGAAAGACCTGCTCGACAGCGTGAAGGTGGCCTATGGGCCGGACAATTGGGACGGCAAGGCGGCCCAGGGTCGCAACAAGCTCAACGCCAAGGTGTGGGGTGTCGAGTATCAACTGCAGTGGCAGCCGCGGGCCGATACACGTTTCATTTTCGGTCAGGCCTGGATCTGGCAGGACGCCGAGGATGCGGTGGAGCCCGGTTCGACCGACGCCAGGGAAATGGCGGTCTCGGCCCCGCGCCTGAGTTACTCCCTGTTGGCCAGCCACGAGTTCGGCCGAGGTTGGCTCGGCAGCTTCGGTTTCTATCGCCTGGGCAAGATGACCTGGCTGGCCGAGGGCGATCGGGTGCCCGAGGTCCAGCGACTGGATGCCAGGCTGGCCAAGACTTGGCGCCGGGCCGGCCAGCGCTACGAACTGGCCCTGGTCCTGCAGAATCTTTCCGGCGCCTATCAGGATTTCGAACGCGATACCATGCATGCCCTGCGGGCCAACCGTGCCCTCATCAGTCTGCGTTTCTGGGATTGAGCGCCAGCCGGGATAGGTCCTGGCCGGGGTGTTTTCTGCAAAGCCCCTGCAGTCGGTCTAATATGAAGACCGCGACGTCTTAAATCTGGGGTGCTCCATGAGTGCGCAAGTGACCGTGACCGTCGACGGCAACGAGGCGGTGGCCCGCATGGCCTATCTCGCCAACGAGGTGATCGCCATCTATCCGATCACGCCGGCCTCGCCCATGGGCGAACTGGCCGACGAGTGGGCCGCCCAGGGACGACCGAACATCTTCGGCACGGTGCCGGGCATCATCGAGATGCAAAGCGAGGCCGGCGCCGCCGGCGCCCTGCACGGGGCGCTCACCAGCGGGGCGCTGGCCACCAGCTTCACCGCCTCGCAGGGCCTGCTCTTGATGATCCCCAACATGTACAAGATCGCCGGCGAGCTGACGCCCTTCGTCCTGCACGTGGCGGCGCGCACCCTGGCCACCCACGCCCTGTCGATCTTCGGCGACCACAGCGACGTCATGGCCACCCGTGCCACCGGCTTCGCCCTGCTCGCCGCCAATTCGGTGCAGGAGGCGCAGGACATGGCGCTGATCGCCCAGGCGGCGACGCTCCAGGGCCGGGTGCCGGTGCTGCACTTCTTCGACGGTTTTCGCACCTCGCACGAAGTGGCCAAGATCGTCGCGGTGGACGAGGCGACGGTGCGGGCCATGCTCGACGAAGCGGCCATCGCCGACCACCGTGGCCGCGCGCTGTCGCCCGAGCATCCGGTGCTCAAGGGCAGTTCGCAGAACCCCGATGTCTTCTTCCAGTCGCGCGAGCGGGCCAATCCCTTTTACCAGGCCTTCCCCGGCATCGTGCAGGCGACGATGGACCGCTTCGCCGAACTGACCGGGCGGCCATACCGGCTGTTCGACTACGTCGGCGCGCCGGATGCCGAGCGGGTGCTCGTGCTCATGGGTTCGGGCGCGGAGACGGCCGAGGAGACCGTGGCCCACCTCAATGCCCATGGCGAGGCGGTCGGCGTGCTCAAGGTGCGGCTCTACCGCCCTTTCTCGGCCGAGGCGCTGCTGGCGGCGCTGCCTGGTTCCGTGAGAAGCCTCGCCGTGCTCGACCGGACCAAGGAGCCGGGCGCCGACGGCGAGCCCTTGTACAAGGACGTGGTCACCGCCCTGGCCCAGGCGGCGGCCGACGGCGCGCGCGCCATGCCGCGGGTGATCGGCGGCCGCTACGGCCTGGCCAGCAAGGAGTTCACCCCGGGCATGGTCAAGGCGATGTTCGATGAATTGCTCAAGGCCAGGCCGAAGCGGCAGTTCACCGTCGGCATCCATGACGATCTGACCGGCCTGTCGCTGCCCTGGGAGGCGACCTTTCGCACCGATGCGGCGCGCGCGGCGCAGGGCGCGGTGTTCTACGGCCTGGGCGCCGATGGCACGGTCTCGGCCAACAAGAACTCGATCAAGATCATCGGCGAGGCGACCAAGCTCTATGCCCAGGGCTATTTCGTCTACGACTCGAAGAAGTCGGGCGCGGTCACCGTCTCGCATCTGCGCTTCGGCCCCGAGCCCATCCGCTCGGCCTATCTCCTGGCCGAGGGCGATGCCCATTTCGTCGCCTGCCACCAGACGGTGTTCGTCGAGCGTTACGACATGCTCGATCTGGCCCAGGCCGGCGGGGTATTCCTGCTCAACAGTCCGGCCGCGCCCGATGCCGTTTGGGACACCCTGCCCCGGCGCATGCAGCAGCAGATCATCGACAAGAAACTCGACTTCTACGTGATCGACGCCTACCAGGTGGCCGAGCGGGCCGGCATGGGCCGGCGCATCAACACCATCATGCAGACCTGCTACTTCGCCATCTCCGGCATCCTGCCGCGCGCGCAGGCCATCGGCGCGATCAAGCAGGCGGTGGAGAAGACCTACGGCCGGAAGAGCAAGCGCCTGGCCGAGCTCAACTTCGCGGCGATCGACATGACCCTGGAAAACCTGCATCGGGTCAAGGTGCCGGGCCAGGCGAGCAGCCGGTTCGAGCGGCCGCCGGCCGTTGCCGAGTCGGCGCCGGACTGGCTGCGCCGTTTCACCGGCGAACTCATCGCCGGTCGCGGCGATGCGCTGCCGGTGTCCTTGATGCCGGAGGACGGCAGCTTCCCGCTCGGCACCGCGGCCTGGGAGAAGCGCAACATCGCGCTGGAGATCCCGGTCTGGGACGAGCAGCTGTGCACCCAGTGCGGCAAATGCGTGCTGGTCTGTCCGCACAGCGCCATCCGTTCCCGCCTGTTCGCGGCCGAGCTGGCGGCGGCCGCGCCGGCCGGCTTCAAGCACGTGCCGGTGCGCAGCAAGGAATACCCGGCCGGCCTGCACATCAGCTATCAGGTGGCGCCGGACGACTGCACCGGTTGCGGCGACTGCGTCGAGGCCTGCCCCATCCACGACAAGTCCAATGTCTC
The DNA here is from genome assembly GCF_003967275.1 of Sulfuritortus calidifontis. Classification (NCBI taxonomy): domain Bacteria; kingdom Pseudomonadati; phylum Pseudomonadota; class Betaproteobacteria; order Nitrosomonadales; family Thiobacillaceae; genus Sulfuritortus; species Sulfuritortus calidifontis. The sequence continues at coordinate 1,605,908 of NZ_AP018721.1, read as the reverse complement.
GCACCGGGCGGTGAACATGGCGCCGATCGCGCCGCTGCTGGCACAGGAACGGGCGAACTGGCAGTTCTTCATCGGCCTGCCCGAATACGACCGCGCCGGGGTGAAGCGCACCACGATCCCCGGCGCGATGCTGCTCGACCCCCTGTTCGAGTTCTCCGGCGCCTGCCCCGGCTGCGGCGAGACGCCCTACATCCGGCTGGCCACCCAGCTGTTCGGCGACCGCATGCTGATCGCCAACGCCACCGGCTGCTCCTCGATCTACGGCGGCAATCTGCCGACCACGCCCTACACCGTGAACCACGCGGGCAGGGGGCCGGCCTGGTCCAATTCCCTGTTCGAGGACAACGCCGAGTTCGGCTTGGGGATGCGCCTGGCGGCCGACCAGCTCATGCACCATGCCCAAAACCTGGTGCGCGCGCTGGCCGGCGAGATCGGCGGCGATCTGGCCGAGGCCCTGCTCAGTGCCGACCAGACCAGCGAGGCCGGCATCGCCGCCCAGCGTCAGCGGGTCGAGACCCTGCTCTACAGGCTGGCCGAGCTGAACCACGCCCGCGCCGAAGAACTGGCCCGGGTGGCCGAGTGGCTGATCCGGCGCTCGGTCTGGATCGTCGGCGGCGACGGCTGGGCCTACGACATCGGCTACGGCGGGCTCGACCATGTGCTGGCGCTGCCTTATGACGTCAACATCCTGGTGCTCGATACCGAGGTCTATTCCAACACCGGCGGCCAGACCTCGAAGGCGACCCCGATCGGGGCGGTGGCCAAGTTCTCCGCCGGCGGCAAGCCCACCGCGAAGAAGGACCTCGGCCGCCTGGCCATGGACTACGGCCATGTCTACGTCGCCCATGTCGCCTACGGCGCCAAGGACGTGCACACGCTCAAGGTGTTCCACGAGGCCGAGTCCTATCCGGGCCCGTCGCTGATCATCGCCTACAGCCCCTGCATCGCCCACGGCGTCGACCTCAAGTACAACCTGCGCCAGCAGGAGGCGGCGGTGAAGAGCGGGCACTGGCCCTTGTTCCGTTTCGATCCGCGCGAGGCGGACAAGGGTGCCAATCCCTTCCGCCTGGATTCGGCGCCGCCCTCGCTGCCGATCAAGGAGTTCATGGCGAGCGAAACCCGCTTCGCCATGCTGCAGCGCAGCCACCCGGCGGCGGCCGAGGTCTTCCTGGCGGCGGCCCAGCGCGAGGCGGACGAGCGGTTCCGGGCCTACCAGGCCATGGCCCAGACCGCGCAAGCGAAGGAGAGCGACCATGGTTGACCTGTCCACCGACTATCTCGGGCTTAAGCTGAAGAACCCGCTGGTGCCCTCGGCCTCGCCGCTGTCGAAGAGCCTGGGCAAGGCGCGCCGGCTGGAGGATGCCGGGGCCTCGGCCATCGTCATGTACTCATTGTTCGAGGAGGAGTTGCGGGTGGAGGAGGCGATGACCGAACGCTTCCTGCTGGAGCCGGCCCTGGGCCACGGCGAGGCCTCCGGCTTCCTGCCCGACCTGGGCCGCTACATGAACAGCCTGGATCGCTATCTCGACCAGTTGCGGCGGCTGAAGGAAAGCCTGGACATCCCGGTCATCGCCAGCCTCAACGGCGTCTCGCTCGGCGGCTGGATCGACCTGGGTATCGAGTTGCAGCGGGCCGGGGCCGACGCCCTGGAACTGAACGTCTACCACATGGCGGCCAATGCCGAGGATTCGGCCGAGGCGGTCGAGCAGCGCTACATCGAACTGCTCAAGGAGCTGCGCCATGCGGTGTCGCTGCCGATCGCCATGAAGCTGTCGCCGTACTTCTCCTCGCTGCCCAATTTCGTCCGGCGGCTGGAGGCGGCCGGGGCCAACGGCATAGTCCTGTTCAACCGCTTCTACCAGCCCGACATCGATCTCGATACCCTGAGCATGACCGATGAAATCCATCTGTCGACACCGGACGATGCCCTGTTGCGCCTGCGCTGGATCGGCATCCTGCACGGCCGCATCCGATTGAATCTCGCCGCCACCGGCGGCGTCCATGGACCGGACGAGGCGCTGAAGATGCTGCTGGCCGGTGCCGATGTAGTGCATCTGGCCAGCTGCCTGCTGCAGCATGGGCCGGAGCGGCTGACCGAGATTCTCCGCGGCATCGAGGCCTGGATGGTCGAGCGCGAGTACGAATCGGTCAGCCAGATGAAAGGCAGCATGAGCCAGCAGAATCTGCCCGACCCCGGTGCCTATGCCCGGGCCAGCTATGTCCGGGTGCTCGACAGCTATACGCCGCCGTCGGGCGTCTGGCGATGATCGGACCCGCCGTGCCTAGTCCTTGAAGCGCTGGGCGATGGCGTTGAACTCGCCGGCGATGGCCATGAAGGCCTCGGCAAGATCGGGGTCGAAGTGTGCGCCTTTGCCCTCGGTGATGATCGCCACCGCCTTTTCGTGGGGGAAGGCCGGTTTGTAGATGCGCTGGCTGATCAGGGCATCGTAGACGTCGGCGATGGCCATGATCCGCGCCGAGAGCGGGATGGCATCGCCCGCCAGCCCAAGGGGATAGCCGCTGCCGTCCCACTTTTCATGATGGGCATAGGCGATCTCCCGCGCCACCCGCAGGAAGGAGGTCGAGGAATCGAGCTTGGCCTCGGCCGCAAGGATGGCATCGCGGCCGAGGGTGGTGTGGGCCTTCATGATCTCGAATTCCTCCGGGGTGAGCTTGCCCGGTTTCTGCAGGATGTGGTCCGGGATGCCAACCTTGCCGACGTCGTGCAGCGGTGCCGATTTGTACAGCAGGGTGATCTGGCCCCAGGACAGCTGCGCCCTGAAGCGTGGATGTTCCCTGACCCGGGTAGCCAGGGCCTTGACGTAGTTCTGGGTACGCAGGATGTGGTTGCCGGTCTCGTTGTCGCGCGTCTCGGCCAGGCTCGCCAGGGCCAGGATGGTGGTGTCCTGGGCGAGCACGACATCCTCAGTGCGCCTGACCAGTTCGGCGGTGCGTTCGGCCACCCGTTGCTCGAGCAGGGTGTTCTGGTTGCGCAATTGGTCGCTGGCGTTCTTCAAGGCCAGGTGGGTGCGAATCCGGGCCTCGAGGATGGGCGGACTGACCGGTTTGGTGATGTAGTCGACGGCACCGAGCTTGAGGCCGTAGGCCTCATCCTCGACGCTGCCGCGGCCGGTGAGGAAGATGATCGGGATATGGGCGGTGCCGGGCAGCGACTTGAGCCGCTGGCAGGCCTCGTAGCCGTCCATGCCGGGCATCTCCACGTCGAGCAGGATCAGGTCGGGTAGCCTGCCCTGGCCGATCGCGGCGAAGGCCGACTCGGCCGACTGGGCCGACAGCAAGTCATACTGCCCGCCGAGCAGCATGCTGATGATCTCGATGTTCTCCGCCTGATCGTCGACGACCAGGATGCATTCCCGTGCCATGACACTGCACTCCCGATTTCTTGTTGCCTGCAGCTTGTCGTTCAGGAAACCTTTTTCAGTCCCTCCAGCACCGCCGCGAACTGGCCGTCGAAGTCGAGCCCCTGTTCGAACAGCTTGAGTGCCTGTTCGATCGAGGCGCTCACGGTGTCGGCCACCGCCTTCTCCTGACCTTCGGTCAGCCCTAGGTAGACATAGAGCTTTTCCATGTTCTCGGTCAGGCTGTGCAGGATGTAGCGCGTGTCCGACTGCTGTTTGCGGTATTGCTCGCGCAGATTCTCGATCGCGGCGACCGTTTGCTGGGCGACCCGCTTCTGCTGTTCGACGTGGCGCACGACATCCTCGCGCAGCATGATCGCCGTGGCGCTGGCCTCCACCCCCTCGGTGATGTAGGCGGCGTTGTCGCGGATGCGGCCACACAGATCGGCGTCGTCGATCGGCATGTTGTTCACCAGCAGCGAGGCGTGCGGATAGTTGATGATCATGCGGCTCTTGAACTGGAAGATGCGGTCGAGCGAATGGGTTTTGGCAAAGACCGAGGTCTCCAGCTCCGAGGCCTGACCGGACGGGGTGTAGGTGTAGGTGCCGTTCGGGGTGCGGATCTGCACCAGCGCCTCCAGGCCGTATTCGGCCATGGCCTCGATCGCCATTTTGACCAGGCTTGGGTAGTCGTTGCAGGTAAAACAGTTGCGCAGGAACTTGAGCACCACGCCGCTTTCACCCAAGTTGGTGAGAAAGCTCATGGCCATCTTCTGCATCGAGTCCTTTTCCTGCGCCAGCTGCTCGCGCTCGGCCTTGAGCTCGATCGCGATCTGGGCCTTTTGCAGCAGCTCCTCCGGCTCGAAGGGCTTGATGATGAAGTCGACGCCACCGACCTCATAGGCACGCAGCCGTTCCTCGAGGGAGTCGTGGGAGGAGACGAAGATGACCGGTACGAAATGCACGGCCGATTGCTCCTGCAGGGCCTGGCAGGTGGTGTAGCCGTCCATGCCCGGCATCTCGATGTCGAGCAGGACCAGATCGGGCTTGTAGCTGGCCACGGTTGCGAGACAGGCTTCGCCGGAATCGGCGATCGCCACCTCGAAGTCGTCGGCCAGCGCGGCCTCCAGCATGCTGGCGACGATGGGGTCGTCGTCGGTGATCAGAATCTTCTTCTTCTCCGGCGCGATGTCCAGATCGAATTGGCTGTTCATGGTTGCTCCCTGTCGAAGTTATCCATGCCGGCCGGTTCACCACCGTCCGGCAAGCCGTTCTCGCAGCAGGCTCGTGGTCTTGTCCAACGACGCCTTGAGTATGCCAGATTTGTCCATGTAGTTGCCCGTTGCCTGCTTCAGCGCCTGCTCGAGTTCACTGGCGGCCTGGTATACATCGATTAGCCCCAGGTTGCCCGCGCTGCCCTTCAACTTGTGGGCGGCCCGTCTCGCCATCTCTGTGTCGGATTGGCCTAGTGCCCGCGTGATCGTCATGATTTCTGCGTCGGAGCCATCGGCGAAACGCTTCAGCATGCTCAGATATAAGGCGGTCTTGCCGCGCACCCGGGCCAGGGCGCCGGCCACATCGATACCCGGTAGTTCGGGCAGGGCCGGGCCTGGCTCGACAACCGTGTCGCTGCCTTCCGACGCAGGGCCGGCTGTCGGCTTGCGTCGGCACCACCGGGCCAGGGCGGCGTAGAGCTGTTCCGGCACCACGGGCTTGGTCAGGTGATCGTTCATGCCGGCCTGCAGGCTGCGCTGGCGCTCCTCATCCAGGGCGTGCGCGGTCATCGCCAGGATCGGCAGATTGGCATAAGCGGCATCGTCGCGGATGCGGCTGGTCGCCTCGAGGCCGTCCATCTCGGGCATCTGGATGTCCATCAGCACGACGTCGTAATGGTCCGGTGCATGATTGGCAACCATGGCCACGGCGATGACGCCGTCTTCCGCCACCTCGGCCGTGGCACCGGTCGGTTCGATCAAGCCTTTCAGAATTTCCTGGTTGAGCGGATTGTCCTCGACCATCAGGATGCGGCAACCTGCCAGATTGGGCGGGGTGCCGGCCCTGACCGGAGGCGGCATCGCTTCGGGCTTGAGCGAATAGAGATTTTCCAGGCAGGCCTGGAAGCTCATGAGAGAGACCGGCATTTGCAGACAGGCATAGCGCAGGCGAGAACAGGTGTTGCATGCAGTGCCGTGGTCGGAGTTGTGGATGAGGGAGACGACATGGGCCTGTGTGCCTCGAATGAGGGGAGCCAGGATGGTGTCGTCGCTGGTCAGGCAGTTGGGGGGCACGATGCTGTCGTCGATCACGATCAGAGAGTAGGGCGGTGCTGGATCGGAACTGAGCTTGGCGGTCGCTTCAGCCGAATCCCGGGCCCATTCGGTGGAAAAGCCGAATTTGTTCAGGACGCGATTGATGAAATCGGCGGTGCTGGCATGGCTTTCGACGATCAGTGCGCGCTGTCCTGCCAGATTTGGCGGCACTCTGAAGGAGCCGGCCTGGCGGTCGATGGCGAACCTGGCGTTGAACATGAAGGTGGTGCCGCGGCCCGGCTGGCTGTAGACCACGATATTGCCGCCCATCAACTCGACCAGACGTTTGCTGATGGCCAGACCCAGGCCCGTGCCGCCGTAGCGGCGGGTGGTGGAGACGTCGGCCTGGTTGAACGGCTGGAACAGCCGGCCCATCTGTTCCTCGGTCATGCCGATGCCGTTGTCGATGACGCTGAAGCGCAACTCGATGGTCTTGTCGTCGGCGATCGACTCGATATCGATGTCGAGGCGGACCTCGCCGCTGGTGGTGAATTTGATGGCGTTGCTCAGCAGATTGATCAAGATCTGGCTCAGCCGCAGCGGATCGCCGATCAGGTTCAGCGGCAGGTATTCGTTGTGGGTGAAGACCAGTTCCAGGTTCTTTTCTGCGGCGCGGTGGCGCAGCAGGGTGGACAGATCCTCCAGCACCTCGGCCAGGCTGAAGGGGATCTGCTCCAGAGACAGCTTGCCAGCCTCGATCTTGGAATAGTCGAGGATGTCGTTGACGATGCCGAGCAGGGAAGAGCCGGATCGGTAGATCTTTTCCACGTAATCCCGCTGCTTGGGTTCCAGCTTGCCTTGCAGACAGAGGTGGGCCAGGTTGAGCACGGCGTTGAGCGGCGTGCGGATTTCGTGGCTCATGTTGGCCAGGAACAGGCTTTTGGCCTGGCTGGCCGATTCCGCGGCATCTCTGGCCTCGCGCAGTTGATCGGCGATGCGCTTCTGTTCCCGGATATCGGTCACCGCGTGGGCGAAGTAGACCGGCTGACCTTTCTTGTCGAGCATCAGCAGGACGTCGTGCCAGGTCGGCAGAGTCTCGCCCGCCGTGTTGACCAGCGTGAGTTCGCCTTGCCAGCTGCCCTCTCGCAATACCTGGGGCAGGGCCTCGGTCTCCAGGAACTGCACCGATTCCGCCGTCATGTAGTCCGGGAACCTGGTGTTGAGCGCCAGATCGGTTCGCCCGACACCGAGCATCTTGCGCAGCGAGTCGTTGACGTAGGCAAGCTTGAGATCCTCGATGCGCGTCCAGCCGAAGCCGGTCAGCGAGGCGTCGGCATACCAGCGGAAGACGGTCAGTTCCTTGAGCGCCTGGCCGAGGTCGTGGGTCCGCTCGTCGATCAGCGCCTGCAACTGCTTGCGGTGGCGTTCCAATTCCCGCTCGGTCCGTACCCGCTCGGTGATGTCGACGGCGGTCAGGATCAGCCGTTGCAAGCGGCCCTCGGCGATTACCGGGGAGAAAGAGGCGCTGTAGGTGTGGAGGATGCCCTTGGGGTCGGCGATGGTGTATTCCGTCGACTGTGCTTGCCCGGTCTTGCAGGTGATGTCTAGCAGTTCTTGTATTGTCGCTTGCATGTGTTCGGGAAACCAGTCAAGCAGCCGGGTGCCGATCACCTGGCTGAAGAGCAGGTCGGGGTAGGTGCGGTTGGCATATTCGATGATGCCGTCCAGCGAGATCTCATAGAGATAGACCGTGGTGTTTTCGGTGATGGCGCGCAGCCTGGCCTCGCTGTGCCGGAGCTCCTCCTGTTCGGCACGGAGGGCGGCGTTGGCGGCGTTGAGCTCGGCGACCTTGCTTTCCAGCTTGCGCGCCAGCACCTGCTTGTGCTGGCGCAGGAATTCGGTTTCATCCGTCACCAGATTGGCCGGGCCGGTTGCCGTTGCATCGTGGGGCTGCTGTAGCAGATCGTCGACCACGCGGATCAGCTCTTCCGGCGCCATCGGTTTTTTCAGGTAGAGCCGGGCGCCGAGGCCGAGGCCGAACTCGATATCCTTCTCCTCCGTGTAGACCGAGGTATAGATGACGATCGGTCTCGAACCCAGCCGCGGATCCTGCCGCCACCGCCGGCACAGCTCGAAGCCGTCCATCACCGGCATCAAGAGATCGGTGATAATCAGGTCGGGTGGATGCAGCCGGGCCTTCTCCAGGGCCACCGCGCCGTTGTCCGCAGTCTCGGTGTCGTGGCCGTGGGCGCTGAACAGAACCTGCAGCATGTAGCGGTTCTGTGCGACATCGTCGACGATCAGAATCCTGGCCATCAGTCGGCCTTTCGCGATTGCCCCGGCAGATGCTCTTCGACCTGGCCGGGAAAGGCCGCGGGGTCGATGGGTTTCTCGATATAGGCGCTGCAGCCGCTGGCGATGGCCCGCTCGCGGTCGCCGACCATGGCGTAGGAGGTCACCGCGACAATGGGAATGGCGGCCAGTTGTGGAATGCCCTTGAGGATTCCGGCCACCTGATAGCCATCCATGCCTGGCAGCTGGATGTCGAGCAGGATCAGCTCGGGCAGAAGCTCCGTCGCCAGGCGAATGCCCTCGCTGCCGTCGCCGGCCAGAACGACGGCATGGCCGCGCTTCTCCAACAGGTAACGAATCAGATACTGGTTTTGCTCGTTATCCTCGATGCACAGGATCGTCGCCATGCTGCATCTCCATCTGGCGGGGCAGGGTGAAGCTGAAGGTAGAACCCTTGCCCCATTCGCTCTCGGCCCGGATGCTGCCGCCCAGCAATTCCACCAGTCGTTTGCTGATCGACAGGCCGAGTCCGGTGCCTTCGTGCCGGCGGCCTAGCCCGTCGTCGATCTGGTGGAAGGGTTGAAACAAGTTAACGAGATTGGCCTCGGTGATGCCGGGGCCGCTGTCGGAGACGCTGATCCGGACCATGTCGCCCTCTATGCCGCAACGCAAGCAGATCTCGCCGCGCTCGGTGAACTTGATGGCATTGCCCAGCAGATTGAGCAGCACCTGGTCGACCCGCCGGCGGTCGCTCTCAATGTGGCCGATGGCCGGGTCGATCTCGACCCGGATCGGCAGGCCCTTGGGCTTGGCCAGGGCCCGGCCGACCTCGACCGCGTGTTCGATGCTGGCGCGCAGATTGAACAGCTTGTGCTCGACCTGGAGCTGGCCGGCCTCGATTTTCGACAGGTCGAGGATATCGCTGATCAGGGCCAGGAGGTGCTCGCCGCTCTGGCGGACATAGCCCAGCTGCTTGGCCTGTTCCTCGTTGAGCGGTCCGGCCAGGCCCATTTGCAGGGCGCCGGTGAAGCCGATGATGGAGTTGAGCGGGGTGCGCAATTCGTGCGACATGGTGGCGAGGAATGCCGATTTCAGCCGGTCGGCCTCCTCGGCCCGCAGCCGGGCCTCGGTCAGCTGCTGCTCGGCCTGTTTGCGCAGGGTGATGTCGCGTGTGCTGCTGCGGTAGCCACGATAGCTGCCGTCCCTGCCATAGACCGGCTGGCCGACGTGCTCGACCCAGACGACGCGGCCGTCGCTACGGATCAGCCGGAATTCCAGGCGATTGATCTGGCGTTCCCGGTAGCAACGATCGAACAGCCGATTGACCACGGCCCGGTCGTCCGGGTGGGCTAGGCGCGCCATCAGGCCAGGGTCGGCCATGAATTCGTCGGCCTCATGGCCGGTCAGGTGCAGGCAGGCGGGCGAGACGTAGCGGTAGCGGCCATCCTCGCCGATCCAGGTCTCCATGTCGTAGGTGAAGTCGGCCACCAGGCGGTATTGTTCCTCACGCGCGGCCAATTCGGCGGTGCGCTGCGCGACCATGACCTCGAGATGACGCCGATGCCGGTCCAGCTCCATCTCCACCATCTTGCGCGCCGTGATGTCCTGCAGCGTGCCGTGCGACGCCAGTGGCGCGCCGTCCGGGGCATAGCGGTGGCTGGCCCGGCCATGGACATGCTTGATCTGGCCGCCCGGCAGGTTGAGCCGGAAATCCATATCGAAGCCAGAATGTTCGCGGAGCGACGCCTCGAAGGACTCTTTCACCCGCGCATAGTCCTCGGGGTGGATGTAGGGTTTGACCGCCTCCCGGCTGGTCAACAGGGCTTGGTAGGGGGCGACGCCGAAGATCCGGTAAAACTCGTCCGATCCGTGGAGTTCCCCGCTACCGTAGTCGATCTCCCAGCTGCCGAGGGCAGCACTGCGCTGGGCCTCCTTGAGGCTGGCCTCGCTTTGCCGCAACGCCGCTTCGAAGCGCTTGCGCTCGCTGATATCGGTATGGGTTCCGGCGATGCGGATAGGCCGGCGATGCCGGTCGAACAGGGCGACGCCGCGCGCCAAAATCCAGATGTACTCGCCATCCTTGCGGCGCATGCGGAACTCGGCCCGGTAATGGTCGCCCTGGCCGGAAAGGTGGGCCTCCATGGCGGTAAGCACATGGGCCAGGTCGCTCGGATGCACGCGGCTGGTGAATTCCTCGGGCGCATCGCCGATCTCGTCCTCTTCGTAGCCGAGCATGGCCTTCCAGCGGGGCGAGTAATAGGTCTTGTTCCCGACCAGGTCGCGGTCCCAGATGCTGTCGTTGCTGCCGTGCACGGCCAGGTCGAAGCGCCGTTCGGCCTCCTCCAGCAGACGCTGGGGCTCTTCGATCCGGCTGAAGACCAGCGCCCGGTAGATGATGCCGTAGGCGACCACCTTGTATAGGTGGCCAAGCAGGTTGTAGAGGTCGGTGACGCTGGCATAGAGCGTGAAGAACAGTTCCGACAAGGCCATGATCCACACAGCCGCACCCAGCCAGGCCGAGGTCTTGCCGGTCTGGCGCAGCCCGGGCGAGAGGAACAGGGCGAGAGTGGCCAGATGGATGCCGGCGATGAGGTATTCGGTCGCGATCTTGAGCCCGGTGAGTCCCTGGCCGGGGATGAAGGTGTGCGGCAGTAGCTCCTGACGCCAGAGCACGGCCCAGTAAGTGAGGCCGCCGAAGGCGAAGAGCAGGGCGACCATGAGGTGGCGCAATAGCGGTCGGCCGGCCTGCCGCTGCCAGAAGATCGCCGCCAGCAGCAGGGTGATGGCCGCGCTCAGTCGGGCGGCCAGCCAGAAGTCGATGGCCTTCTCCGGTCCGCTGGGAGTGACGAAGTCGGGCATGCCCTGATAGGACAGGGCGTGACCGAGGTCGAGCAGGCCGACCACCAGCAGGCCGGGGCCGATCAGGGTCTCGCCGAAGCCGACATGGTGGCTGGGCCGCAGGCTGATGACGAAGACCTGGAGGCAGACCGCCATGGAGAGAAATTCCAGGATGGTGTGCAGCACGGCATAGCCGTCCTGGCCCATGGCGAACTGCCTGCCCGGGATGAATTGCGCCGCGATGAAGCCCAGGCTCAAAGCTGCAGCCCAGAAGAATTGAGGTGTTCGGGGCATCTGGCTAAGCCGTTGGGGCCAGGGGGCGCTGAGGGTGAGCAGGTTCATGAGCGGCAAACCGGGCGGGCGGTCGGGGCAAGGCAAGGACCGGCTTGGTCATGCACGGTGGCGGCCAGGTCGAGGCGACGTCTGCTCATGGCGATTGCTCCTGTCGTTTTGAAGTCCACCCAGTCTTTTTTTGGCTGATATAAGCCACTGTTTTTGTTTGGTTATACCCAAGGCGCCCGGGCTTGGCTAGCGCTGAGCGCGGGACGCGGCTCCGATGTCGATACACGCTACCACAGCCGGGATAGGTCATGGGGATTCGGGACCGCCGCCATGTGCCGGTCGAATGCAGAGTGTGGCGTGCCCGGCTTGTCATCATTCTGACAATTGTCACCGCTAGAGTGGCCGGCTTTGGATCGAGTCGATGGAAGAATCGTGAACCTGGCCTACCTGCGCGTTGCACTGAACGATGTGCTGGAACATGGGCGCATCTCCACCCTGTTCCAGCCGATCATGGGCATGGGCGATGCCAGCATCTATGGCTATGAGGCCCTGTCGCGCGGCCCGTCGGATAGCCCGCTGCATTCGCCGGTGGCCCTGCTGCGGGCGGCCGATCATGCCGGGCTGTCGGCCGAGGTGGAACAGCTGTGTTTCGAGGCGGCCTTGCAGAATTTCGCCGAGCGCAAGCTGTCGGGCAAGTTGTTCGCCAACGTCCGGCCGGGCCGCCTGCTCGAACCGTATTTCCAGCCGGCCAGTCTGTCCGCGGTCTTGAAGGCCTACGGCATCGCTCCGCAGAACCTGATTCTGGAGCTGACCGAGAGCGACCCGGTCGAGGACTATGCCCAGTTGGCGGCGGCGAGCGAGGCCCTGCGCCGCATCGGCCTCAAGGTGGCCATGGACGACCTGGGCGAGGGCTTTTCCAGCCTGCGCCTGTGGTCGGAGATGAAGCCGGCCTATGTCAAGCTGGACAAGCATTTCATCTCCGGCCTGAACCAGGACCCGGTGAAGCTGCAGTTCGTCCGCTCGATGCAGGAAATCGCGGAGAACGCCAATGCCCAGATCGTGGCCGAAGGGGTGGAGACCGCCTCGGAGCTGGCCATCGTCAAAGACCTCGGCGTCGCTTTCGTCCAGGGTTATCTGATCGGCCGGCCGCTGGCGATGCCCTCGGCCGTGCCCTCGCCGGATGTCGTGCGGAGCCTGGGCCGCGCCGAGATCAGCGTGTTCCCCAGCGTGGCCGGGAGCCGGCCCAGGCAGCCCTGTGCCCGTACGCTGCTGATCGAGGCGCCGGCGGTCAGCCCGTCGACGCCGAGCGAGCAGGTGCTGGAGCTGCTGCAAAAACACCAGGGCCTGCATGCCGTGGCCGTGGTCGAGCGCGGTCTGCCGGTGGGCATGGTGACCCGACCGTTCCTGCTCGACCGCTTCACCCGCATCTACACCCGCGAGCTCTACGGCAAGAAGCCGTGCTCGGCCTTCATGGAAAAAGCCCCCTTGGTGGTCGACATCGGCACCCTGATCGCCGACCTGTCGGAACTGGTGGTGAAGAAGGGCAAGCAGACCTTCACCGACGGCTTCATCATCACCGAGAACGGCCAGTATCGCGGCATGGGCTCCGGCTACGACCTGATGCGGGCGATCACCGAGATGCAGGTGGTGGCGGCCCGCTATGCCAACCCGCTGACCCTGCTGCCGGGCAACGTGCCCATCCACGAGCACACCGACCGGCTGCTCGCGGCCGGCGCCGAGTTCGTCGCCGCCTATTTCGATCTCGACCACTTCAAGCCGTTCAACGATGTCTACGGCTATCGCAAGGGCGATGCCGTCATCCAGCTGCTCGGCCGCATCCTGAGCCAGGAGTGCGACCCTAGCCTGGATTTTCTCGGCCATGTTGGCGGCGACGATTTCATCATCCTGTTCCAGAGCCGAGACTGGGAGGCGCGCTGTCAGCGCATCCTCGCCCGCTTCGATGCCGAGCGCGCGGCGCTGTTCCAGTTCGAGCACCTGGCCGAAGGCGGTTATTTCAGTGAGAACCGCCGGGGCAAGATGGTGTTCCATCCCCTGGTCAGCCTGTCGATCGGCGCGGTGCCGGTGAGCCAGACCGGATACAGCCAGCGCCAGGAGGTCGAGCGCGCCGCCGCCGAGGCCAAGAAGATGGCCAAGAAAGAAGACGGCAGCAGTCTGTTCGTCGAGCGGCGTCAGGCCGGCCAGCAGGCCGATGCCGAGCCGGCGCCGGCCAGCCGCGATTGGGCCGAGGTGGCCTGAGCTGTAACACGCCGTTTTCCGCCTTGTATTACCATCAGCCTCCTGCCCGAACCGGTCGGGCCATTCATAACAAATCAGAGAGGTGTGGTGTGCGTGAATTCTGGGATAGCGTGTATGGCGACGAGGCCTATGTCTATGGCACCGAGCCGAATGCCTTTCTCGCCTCGCAGCGGCATCGGCTGCAGCCGGGCCAGACGGTGCTGGCCATGGCCGACGGCGAAGGGCGCAACGGGGTGTGGCTGGCCGAGCGGGGGCTCAAGGTCCATGCCGTCGATTTCTCGCCGGTGGCCCAGGCCAAGGCCCGGCACCTGGCCAAGGCCCGCGGGGTGGCGATCGAGTTCGAACAGGCCGACCTGCTGAATTGGGATTGGGGGCGCGAGCGCTACGACGTCATCGTCGCCATCTTCGTCCAGTTCGTCGACGCCGCCAGCCGCCCGGCCCTATTCGCCAGGATGCGCGAGGCGCTCAAGCCGGGCGGCCTGCTCATCCTGCAAGGCTATCGGCCCGAGCAGTTGCGCTATGGCACCGGCGGCCCGTCCAGCGCCGACAACATGTATACCGAGGCGATCCTGCGCGAGGGCTTCGCCGGTTTCGAGATCGAGCATCTGCTCGCCCACGACGACTTCATCAGCGAGGGCTACAAGCACCATGGCATGTCGGCGCTGATCGACCTGGTGGCGCGCAAGCCGCTGTAGATTCTACCGCCGCCAAATCCGCCAGGCGGCCCGGCGGTCGAGGCTGACCTGCACCGGTCTTGGGCCGGTGCCGATCAAGTCGAGGCCGCCGACCCGGCCCTGCTGCAGGGCGCGCAGCAGGGGGGCGAACCAGCGCCGTTCATAGTCGCGCAAGCGTTCCCTTCGTTCATTCGCTGGCGTTGTCCGCAATCCATTCAGAACGACCAGGGTTTCCTGCCCGATCGGGCCGAGTTCGGCCAGGCCGGTCGGCTCCACCTGGCAGGGCAGACCGCAGGCGCGGGCCAGGGCCTGGGCGCTCGGCGCGTCGGCATAGCAGGAGGCGATGCGGCTCTGGCTGGCGGCATTCAAGCGGCCGCCGCCCCAGAGCCAGAGGCTGTTGACCGGCGGCAGGCCCTGGGCCTCGCGGGCCTGATTGACCGGGTGTTCGTGCAGCAGCATCTGCGCCTCGTTCATCACGCTACGCCAGCGCCGCGCATCTGCGCCGCGCGGCAGGTGGCGGTCGATCCCCTGGTCGACGACTTGCGTCAGCGGCGTCGTCTGCAGCGCGGGGGCACGCTCGAGCTTGAGATACCAGCGGTCCGGCGCCAGCGGCAAGAGTTCCAGGCCGTCGGCAGCGAAGTGGCGGTTGAGGCTGGCAGCCAGCGCCGCCGACTCGGCCGAGCCGAGGCCGAGGCCGCGCGGGTCGGTCAGCACCAGTTGATCGATATTGAGATGCAGATAGATCGGGTCGGCGCGCAGCCAGCAGGCGTCACCGATGTCGGCGCCATCGTCCGCCGCCGAGAGGGCGGCGAGCGGGCAATCCGCCAGTCCTGCGGCCCGGCACAGGGCCTCGGCCGGGCTGGCGGGGGGCGATGGCGCAGGTCCGCCGCGGGCAAGCAGGGCGGCGAGGGCAGGGGTGGGCACCTCGTCGGGGTGGCCCAAAAGTTGCGGAATGATCAGATGCAGCATAAGCCGAGTTTAAACGGCACTAGAGGTGGCGCAAAGCCGCGCCAGGCTTGGTATGGAAATACCGCGAATGGGGTGGTTGCATTTCGGTCGGAGCCGACATTAAGCTGAACTCGAATCAAGAAGCCTTTCAGGCATTACTCGGGTGGACCCACCACCCCAACGTCGAGGAGGAAGTGTCATGAACCGTACTGCCGTCTGTTCCACCAGCCCCCACATTGCCCTGCCCTGCGTCTATCGCGTCGACTGGTCGCGGCCGTTCACCTGGTTGCGCGAAGGCTTGGGCGACTTCGGTCGCAACTGGATGCTGTCGATGAGCCTGGGCATGGTGTTCTCGCTGTTCGGTTATGCCGTGGTCAGCCATTTCCTCTACAAGAGCCATCTGGCCATGGCCTTGACCGCCGGCTTCCTGCTGATCGCGCCGTTCCTGGCCATCGGCTTTTACGGCATCTCCTGCAAGCTGGAGGACAAGGCGGCAGGCGAGGACAAGGCCTTCGCCTGCATCCGGCACAACGCCGCCTCCATCGGCCTGTTCGGCCTGCTGCTCGCCTTCATCCTGAGCGGCTGGGAGCGGCTGTCGGCCATCCTGGTCGCCCTCATGCTGCGCGGCGACGTGGTCAGCCTTGGCCCGTTCAGTTTCAGCGTGCTCTGGGCCGCCGAGCACTGGCAGTTCGTCGCCGCTTATGTCGGCTTCGGCGCCGTCCTGGCGGCTTTGGTCTTCGCCATCAGCGTGATCTCGCTGCCGATGATGATGGACCGCACGGTCGACGTGGTCACCGCCGTCATCACCAGCCTGACCGTGGTCCGCCAGAACTTCGTGCCCATGCTGGTCTGGGCCGCGATCATCGTCGCCCTGACCGCCCTCGGCATCGCCACCCTGTTCGTCGGCATGGTCGTCATCTTCCCGCTCCTCGGCCATGCCAGCTGGCACGCCTACCGCGATCTGGTGCAGGCCGAATAGGCGAACCGTCCAGTCCGTTAAGCCGGCTTCGGCCGGCTTTTTTGCGCCCACACCAGTTACAATCGCGGCATGCAACAGCACTCCAGCCAGTTCCAGATCAGCACCCGCGGCAAGGGGCTGTATTCCTTTACTGATCAGGTGGCCGGATGGCTCGGCCGGTGCGGTGTGGATCAGGGGCTGCTGACCTTGTTCGTGCAGCACACCTCGGCCAGCCTTTTGGTCCAGGAGAACGCCGACCCCGATGTTCGCGGCGACCTGGAACGCTTTCTCTCCCGGCTGGTGCCCGAGAATGACCCGATCTACCGCCACACCCTGGAAGGCCCGGACGACATGCCGGCCCATGTCCGCGCCGCGCTGACCCAGACCCAGCTGTCCATCCCCGTCGCCAGCGGCCGTTTGGCGCTCGGCACCTGGCAGGGCATCTATCTGTTCGAGCACCGGCGCGAGCCGCAGCGGCGGCGGGTGGCGGCGCATTTGATCGGCCAATGACGATGATTCGACCCTACGAACTCTGGATCGGCCTGCGCTACACCCGGGCGAAACGACGCAACCACTTCATCTCCTTCATCTCCATGACCTCGATGATCGGCATCGCCCTGGGCGTGACGGCCCTGATCGTGGTGCTCTCGGTGATGAACGGCTTTCAGGAGGAGCTGCGCAACCGCATCCTGGGCGTGGCCGCGCACATGGAGATCACCGGCCCGGATACCCGGCTCACGGACTGGCCGGCCCTGGCGGTCCAGGTCGAGCGGCACCCGGAAGTGCGCGGCCTCGCCCCCTATGTTTTGAGCCAGGGCCTGCTCGCCTATGGCTCGGAGACCAAGGGCGGCCTGGTGCGCGGCGTGCTGCCCGAGATGGAAGGGCGGGTGGCCGAGTTCGATGCGCACATGAAGTCCGGCCGCCTGGCCGATCTCAAGCCCGGTGCGTTCAACATCGTGCTCGGCGCCGAACTGGCCTACAGCCTGGGCGTCGGTGTCGGTGACCCGGTCACCCTGATCGCGCCGCAGGGCGTGATCACCCCGGCCGGCATGCTGCCGCGGATGAAGCAGTTCACCGTGGTCGGTCTGTTCAAGATGGGCATGTACGAATACGACGCCGGTCTCGCGCTCATCCACCTCGATGACGCCAAGAAGCTCTACCGCCTGGGCGATGCCGTGTCCGGCCTGCGCATCAAACTGGCCGACATGGACCGCGCGCCCTGGCTGACCCGCGAGTTCGCCGGCAGCCTGCAGGGCGATTACTACATCAGCGACTGGACCATGAGCCACGCCAATTTTTTCCGCGCGGTGCAGATCGAGAAGCGCATGATGTTCATCATCCTGACCCTGATCGTGGCGGTGGCCGCGTTCAACATCGTGTCCACCCTGGTCATGGCGGTGACCGACAAGCAGGCCGACATCGCCATTTTGCGCACCCTGGGCGCCAGCCCGGCGAGCATCATGCAGATCTTCATGGTCCAGGGCAGCCTGATCGGGGTGATCGGCACCCTGCTCGGCGTGGTCGGTGGCGTGCTTTTGGCGCTCAACGTCGAAACCGTGGTGCCGCTGATCGAGCGGGCGTTGCACATGGACTTGTTTCCGGCCGACGTTTATTACATCTCCGAGCTGCCGTCCAAGCTGGTCTGGTCCGACGTGGCCTGGATCGGCGGCGTCGCCCTGATCCTGTCCTTCCTGGCCACGCTCTACCCGAGCCGGCGCGCGGCGACCATCCAGCCGGCGGAGGCGCTCCGCTATGAATGAGCAGGCAGCGGTTAGCGGTGAAGCGGTGCTCACCTGCACCGGCATGAAGAAGAGTTACTGGCAGGGCAAGCTGGAGGTGCCGGTGCTGTCGGGGATCGAGCTTGTCATCCAGCCCGGCGAGCGGGTGGCGGTGATGGGCGCCTCGGGCGCGGGCAAGAGCACGCTCCTGCATGTGCTCGGCGGCCTCGACCGCCCGGATGCCGGCCAGGTCACGGTGCAGGGCCAGGACATCTGGGCCCTGGGCGAGGTGGCCCGCGGCGAGCTGCGCAACCGCGCGCTTGGTTTCGTCTACCAGTTTCACCATCTGCTGCCGGAGTTCAGCGCGCTGGAGAATGTGGCCATGCCGCTCATCATCCGCCGCGCGGAACCTGCGGCCGCCTTCGCCGAGGCCGAACGGTTGCTGGTCGAGGTCGGCCTTGCGCACCGGCTCGGCCATCGGCCGGGCGAGCTGTCCGGCGGCGAGCGCCAGCGTGCCGCCATCGCCCGCGCCCTGGTGACGCAACCGGCCTGCGTGTTGATGGACGAGCCGACCGGCAACCTCGACCGCCATACCGCCGAGCATATCCAGCAACTGCTGCTCGACCTGAGCGAGCGGCATGGGGTCAGCTTCCTGGTGGTGACCCACGACCCGAACCTGGCCGGCCGCATGCAGCGGGTGCTGCAATTGAGCGATGGCGGGCTGGTGCGGATGACGGTTTGAATGCGGCCGTGATAAGGTAAGTTCGTGCAAGACAAGCGATATGGGAGATCAGCGTGAGCATGGCTGAGGACAAGCTGGAGCCAGCCGAGCCGGCAGCGGGGGGCGAGGCGGCTGAAGCCAAGGCCCC
Source organism: Sulfuritortus calidifontis (assembly GCF_003967275.1). Taxonomy (NCBI): domain Bacteria; kingdom Pseudomonadati; phylum Pseudomonadota; class Betaproteobacteria; order Nitrosomonadales; family Thiobacillaceae; genus Sulfuritortus; species Sulfuritortus calidifontis. Next base: position 1,587,465 of record NZ_AP018721.1, on the reverse strand, counting down.
CGAGGTCAAGACACCGACGGCACCGGTTCGGGAAGAGGTGGCCTTCCATAAACCTGCGGCCCCGGAACGCCGGACCCAGGCGCGCTATTTGGTGCATTGGCGGGCGGCTTTGGTCAATCCGGTCGACGGCAATGTCCGTTACCTGGGCAAGACCGACAACATCTCGCTCTCCGGGGCCGCCATCATCAGCGACGCCAACGTGCCGGCCAAGCAGGATTACCACGTCTACCTGGAGATTCCGCAGCCGAACGGCAAATCGCCGCTGATCCTGGAACTGATTGGGCGGGTGGTCTATTCCAACCTGGCCAACAACAGCTTCCGGGTCGGCGTCAGCTTCAAGCAATACCACGGCGATGCGGAGAAGGTGCTGCAAGCCATCATCAAGAGCGGCAAGCTCAAGCAGGTATTCGATCCCGACAGCGTTTGAGCATCAGAGCGGCGTTGATGCGCGCCGCCTGCGTCGCCTGATGTAGGCCAGCAGATACAGTCGCCAGGCGAGCTGCACCGCACCATAACCCAGGGCGGCGAGGATGGCGCCGAGGATCAGGCTGCCGATGACATAGGTCTCGCCCAGTCCGAGAAACCAGTGATACAGACTGGGCAGGAATTGGCTCCAGTCACCGCCGGTCCAGTCGAATTCGAAGTCGGTCACCCTGCCCATGGGCTCGCCGGTGACCAGCGAACCGAGGGCGTAGGCGGCCAGGATCAGCGGGCCCCAGGTGATGGGGTTGGTGTACCAAGTGGTGACCATGGCCACCGGCAGGTTGACCCGGAAGACGATGGCCAGGATGGCGCCCATCAGCATCTGCACCGGGCCGGGGATGAGGCCGGCGAACATGCCGACGGCGACGCCGCCGGCCACCGAATTGCGGTTCAAGTGCCAGAGGTTGTGGTGCTTGAGCAGCGGGCCGAAATGGCGCAGGTGCCGGTGTTCATGCACGGCTTGGTGCGTCGGCAGAAATCTTCTGAAGTGCTTGCGCGGCATCGGTCGTAAAAACATTAGACCCAAAAAAACTGGGCAGTGGCGGGAGGTTAACAAAAGCAAAACATGCGTGCCATCGCATTGGGCTTTGCCTTGGGTGCGGCTTGGTTGCAGACCCGTGCCGGCCTGCCGGAGTTCCGCTGGCTGTGGTTGTTGCCGCCACTGGCGCTGGCTGCGGCCTGGCTACCGGCCCGATGGCGCTGGCCGAGGGCCATGGTCTTGCTAGTGCTGGCAGCGGGTATCGGTTTCTTCTACGCCGCCTGGCGGGCGGAATCGCGTCTGGCCGATCAACTGGCGCCAGCCTGGCAAGGTCGCGATATCGTGCTGCAGGGGCGGGTGATCGGCCTGCCGGAACTCACTCCGCGCGGCCAGCGTTTCATCTTCCAGGTCGAGACGGCGTCGGCCCCAAGAGGGCAGGTGCCAGCGCGGATCATGCTCAGCCATTACCGCTTCGATGAGGCTGCGCCGCTGATTGCCGTGCAGGGTGGCGACTGTCTGAGACTGACTGCCCGGCTAGCCCGGCCGCATGGCAACGTTAACCCCGGTGGCTTTGACTACGAGGCCTGGCTTCTTGAGCGGGGTATCCGGGCGACCGGCCATCTGGTCGGCGAGCCACTGGCCATGACTGGCTGTGCCGGTGCTGCGCGCGCGGGGTTGGACCGGACGCGCGAGGTACTGCGTGGCCGCCTGCAGACGGCCTTGATGGATCACGCCTATGCCGGCATCGCCATCGCCCTGGCGGTGGGCGACCAGAACGCCATCCCCGATGCCCAGTGGACGCTGTTCCGCCATACCGGGGTGACGCACCTGATGTCGATCTCCGGCCTCCACGTCACGCTGTTCGCCGCTCTGACTTATTGGTTAACACAGCTGCTCTGGCGCCGGCTGCCAGGTCTGAGCTTGCGCCTGCCGGCGCAGAAGGCCGGCGCCGCTTTCGGCCTGGTGGCGGCCGCGGCCTATGTCGCCCTGGCCGGCTTCGGTATCCCGGCCCAGCGCACCTTGTACATGCTGGCTGCCGCTGCACTGGTGCGCTGGCTTGATGTGGCAATGGCGGTGTCGACGGTGCTGGCCCTGGCCCTGTTCGCCGTCGTCGCCATCGACCCCTGGGCGGCCTTGTCGCCCGGTTTCTGGCTGTCCTTCGGCGCGGTTGCGGCGCTGCTGCTCGCGGCCCAGGGCCGCCTGGGCCAAATGGCCGCCTGGCGCACCTGGCTCGCGGCACAGTGGGCAGTAGGCCTTGCTCTGCTGCCGGCGCTGCTCCTGATCTTCCATGAGGTCTCATTGATCTCCCCGTTGGCCAACGCCTTCGCCATTCCGCTGATCAGCTGGCTGGCCGTGCCCTTGGTATTGCTGGCCTCGGTGCTGCCTGTCGACTGGCTGGCCCAGCTTGCCCATGGCGTGATCGCCGCGGTGATGCAGGGCCTGGTCTGGCTGGATGCCCTGCCGCAACCGGTCTGGCATGGCGCGGCACCGAACGGCTGGGCCTTGCTGCTGGCCTTGCTCGGCGCGGTGCTGCTGATCCTGCCGCGCGGCCTGCCGGGCCGCTGGCTGGGGCTTGTCCTCATGTTGCCATTGCTGTTTCCCCGCCTGGAGCGGCCAGGCGAGGGCGAGCTCTGGCTCGATGTGCTCGATGTCGGCCAGGGCCTGGCCATCGTTGCGCGCACTGCCGGCCATGTCCTGCTGTTCGATGCCGGGCCGCACTACGCCTCGGGCGAGGACGCCGGCAGCCGCGTCGTCGCACCCTATCTCTATGCCCAGGGCATCAACCGGGTCGACGGCCTGATCGTCAGCCATGACGACAGCGATCACAGCGGCGGTGCCGTCAGTCTGGCTGCCAGCCACCGGCCTGGTTGGGCTCTGGCCTCCTTCGCCGGCCTGCCGGCCGAATGGGTGAGCCCATTGGGCCAGGACGTGCTGAGGCAGGTAAGCCAGGCCCGGCCTTGCATCGCCGGCCAGCATTGGACGTGGGATGGTGTGCACTTCGAGCTGCTGCATCCGACGGCGAACCACTACCGCAACGGCCATTACCGCGACAACGACCGTGGCTGCGTGCTCAAGGTGGCAACACGGCACGGCGCCGTGCTGATCCCGGCCGATATCGAACGGCTGGGCGAGATGAGTCTGTTGGAGCGGGTGCCGGAACGATTGCAGGCCGAGGTGCTGATCGCCCCCCATCATGGCAGCGGCACCTCGTCGATGCCGGCGTTTCTCGCCGCCGTGCAGCCGCGCTGGGTGGTGATCCCGGTCGGTCATCGCAACCGCTTCGGCCACCCCAAGCCGGAGGTGGTGCGGCGTTACCTCGATTTGAACGCCACGGTGCTGCGCACCGACCGCGACGGCGCGGTGTCGCTGCGCTTGGATGGCCAGGGTATCCAACCGGTTTCGGCGCGCGAGGCCGACCGGCGCTATTGGTTCGATCGCTGAATTACAGGCCGGGTACGACCTGCTTGGTCAGCGCCACCGCGACGATGTAGGCGAATACACCGAGCGCGGCGATCAGGGCCTTGATCCGCACGGCCTTGGTCTTGCCCCGCTTCAGGGCGACGGTGCCGAGACCGATGTAGGCCAAGAGGCCTGCGATCTTGGCGATCAGCCAGGGCTGGTCGAACGGATTGACCTCGGCTACCACCAGCATGCCGATGGCGGCGGCGAGCAGGATCGTATCGTTGGTGTGCGGCGCGATCTTCAGCCACTTGGCCTGCAGCCGGGGCGAGTCGCGCAGCATCCAGTAGCCGCGCAGCAGGAACAGGGCGAGGGTGACCGCGACGGTCAAAAGGTGCAGGTTGCGCAGGGCGAGGTAGTCCATGAGGGCCGCTTATTTGTTCTGTTGAACCTGGTCGTAGATGTCTTCTTCGAATTCTTGCAGTTCGTTCGGCAGGATGCCGAGTTCGTCCAGCACCCGTTCGCGTTCGCCTTCCCACTCGCTGTCGTCCTGGCCGTTGCGGATGTTGTAGATATGGATGGCCATCTGCAGCAGGGCGACCAGGGTGGCGGCCTTGTGCTCGGCATTGATGATCTCATGGTGATGGCGCACGGCCTGGCAGACATAGTCGGGCAGCTTCCAGTGCTTGGCCACCAGGTAGCCGACCACGGTGTGATCGGTCTGGAACTTGCCGTCCTCCTTGCGGATGTCCGGCCAATGGTAGGCGCCACCCTGGCGGAAGGCGTCGCTGTACTGCTTGTTGTGCAGGGTCAGCACCGGGATGCCGCAGTCGTGGAACAGGCCGACCAGATAGGCATGCTCGGGCAGGACGTTGACCACCGTGCGCTGGGCCCAGGCGACGGCGGCGGCCAGTTTGGAGATCTCGGCCGAGCGCTCCCAAAACCATTCGAAGAAGGGCGAATCGCCGGAGAGTACCTGGCGCAGGCAAATGGTCTTCACCAGATCATGCAGGGTTTTGAGGCCGATCAGGGAGACGGCCTTGCCCAGGCTTTCCGGCGGCTTGCTCAAGCCATAGATCGGTGAAGCCAGCTGTCGGAAGATCTGGGCGGTGATACCGGCATCCTTGGAGATCAGCTCGGCGACGGCCTGGATGTTGATCTCGTCGGCATCGATCAGTTTTTCCAGTTCGATCAACAACGAGGGCGGCGAGGGGATGAGAATGCTGTCCGGATTGATGGCGGGGGCTGTCTTGTCGGGCATGTTATTTCAGCAGGCGCTTGTAGTGGTTGATCAGGCCGTTGGTGGAGCTGTCGTGGCGGTCGGTCGGCGCATTATCGGCCAATTCCGGCAGGATCGCCTTGGCCAGCTGTTTGCCCAGCTCCACCCCCCACTGGTCGAAGGAGTTGATGTTCCAGATCGCGCCCTGGACGAAGATCTTGTGCTCGTAGAGCGCGATCAGCCGGCCCAGGGTGCGCGGCGTGAGCTGGCGATAGAGCAGGGAATTGGTCGGCCGGTTGCCGGAAAACACCTTGTGCGGCGCCAGCCGGCGGATCTGGCTTTTACTCAGCCCCTCGGCCGCGAGCTCGGCCTCGACCTCGGCCCGCGTCTTGCCGCGCATCAGGGCCTCGGTCTGGGCGAAGAAGTTGGACAGCAGAATGGCGTGCTGGCCGTCGTGGTCGTTGTGGCTCAGCGCGGCGGCGAGAAAATCGCAGGGCACCAGCCGGCTGCCCTGGTGGATCAGTTGATAGAAGGCGTGCTGGCCGTTGGTGCCCGGCTCGCCGAACAGCACGGGACCGGTGGCGACCCGGCAGGGCTTGCCGGCCAGCGTGGTGCGCTTGCCGTTCGATTCCATGTCCAGCTGCTGACAATAGGCGGGCAGTCGCGCCAGGCGCTGGTCGTAGGGCAGCAGGGCCCAGCTCTGGGCGTCCCAGAAGTTGTTGTACCAGAGCCCGATCAGGCCGAGCAGCACCGGCAGGTTCCGCTCCAGCGGCGCCTCGCGGAAGTGCTGGTCCATCTCGAAGCCGCCCGTGAGCAGTTCCTCGAAGCGGTCCATGCCGATGTGGATGGCGATGGGCAGGCCGATGGCCGACCAGAGCGAATAACGGCCGCCCACCCAGTCCCAGAATTCGAACATGTTGGCCGGGTCGATGCCGAAGCGGCGCACCTCCGCCTCGTTGGTCGAGACCGCGACGAAGTGCCGGGCCACCGCCGCCTCGTCGTGCGCCCGGGCCAGCAGCCATTTGCGCGCGGCGCGGGCGTTGGTCAGGGTCTCCTGGGTGGTGAAGGTCTTGGAGGCGACGATGAACAGCGTGGTCTCGGGATCGAGCCCGCGCAGGGTGTCGTGCAGGTGAGTGGGGTCGACGTTGGAGACGAAGTGGGCGCGCAGGTCGGGCCGGCCGTAGGGCGCGAGCGCCAGGCAGACCATGGCCGGGCCGAGGTCGGAGCCGCCGATGCCGATGTTGACCACGTCGGTGACGGGCCGGTCCGTATAGCCGCGCCAGCGCCCGGCGCGCACGGCCTCGGAGAATTCGCGCATCCGCGCCAGAACCCGGCGCACCGCCGGCATCACATCGACGCCGTCGACCCTGACCGGCCGCTCCGAGCGGTTGCGCAGGGCGGTGTGCAGCACGGCGCGCTGCTCGGTCAGGTTGATCTTCTCGCCGGCGAACATGGCCTCGCGCCTGGCCTCGAGTCCGGCCTCGCGCGCCAGCTGCAGCAAGAGCTGCAGGGTCTCGTCGGTGATCAGGTTCTTCGAATAGTCGAGCAGCAGGTCGTCCAGGGTGAGGGAGAAGCGCGCGAAACGCTGCCTGTCCTGCTCGAACAGGGCCCGCAGGTGCAGGCCCTTCCATGCCTTGCGGTGTTCCTTCAAGCGCTGCCAGCTCGGCTGCATCGTCGCCCCTCTCTATGTATGGCCCGGTGGCGCCAGTATAGCGGTTCGCGCGAGGGCTCTCGTTACCTTCCGATGACGGTTCAATCGAGCGAAAGCACCACCCCGCCCAGGGGCGGCAGGGTCAGCACCAGGGAATGGGGGTAGCCCATCCAGGGCGTGTCCTCGCTTACCGCGCCGGCGCCATTGCCCATGTTGCCGCCGCCGTAATACTCCGAATCGCTGTTGAAGATCTCGCGCCAGAAGCCGGCGGCCGGGGCGCCGATGCGATAGCCCTCGCGCGGCACCGGCGTGAAGTTGAGGGCGACGATGACGCTGCGCCCGCTGCGGTCACGGCGGACGAAGGCGAGCACCGACTGGTTGGCGTCGTGACAATCGATCCAGCCGAAGCCGGCCGCATCGAAATCCAGCTCGTGCAGGGCCGGCAGGTTCATATAGAGCCGGCCCAGGTCGCGCATCAGGGTCTGCACGCCGGCATGCCAGTGGGTCTGCAGCAGGCCCCAGTCGAGTTCGCCGCCGGGGGTCCACTCCCGGCCCTGGCCGAATTCGTTGCCCATGAAGTTGAGCTTCTTGCCCGGCGTGGTGAACTGGTAGGTCAGCAGCAGGCGCAGGTTGGCGAACTGCTGCCAGGCATCGCCCGGCATCTTGCCGATGAGCGAGCGCTTGCCGTGCACCACCTCGTCGTGCGAGAAGGGCAGCACGAAGTTCTCGCTGTAGGCGTAGAGCTGGCCGAAGGTGAGGTTGTTGTGGTGGTAGCGGCGGAAGATCGGGTCGAGCTGAAAGTAGCTCAAGGTATCGTTCATCCAGCCCATGTTCCACTTCATCGAGAAGCCCAGGCCGCCCAGATAGACCGGGCGCGAGACCATGGGCCAGGCGGTCGATTCCTCGGCGAAGGTGAGGGCGCCGGGGAAGCGCTCGTGCACCATGACGTTCATCTCGCGTAAAAAATCGATCGCCTCCAGGTTCTCCCGGCCGCCGTATTTGTTGGGCAGCCATTCGCCTGCCTTGCGCGAATAGTCGAGGTAGAGCATGGAGGCGACGGCATCGACCCTCAGGCCGTCGATGTGGAATTCCTTGAGCCAGTAGTAGGCGCTGGAGAGCAGGAAACCAGCCACCTCGCGCCGGCCGTAGTTGAAGATATGCGTGCCCCAGTCCTGGTGCAGGCCCAGGCGCGGGTCCTCGTGCTCGTACAGGGCGGTGCCGTCGAACCGGGCCAGGGCCCAGTCGTCCATGGGGAAGTGGCCGGGCACCCAGTCGAGGATGACGCCGATGCCGACCTGGTGGCACTGGTCGATCAGGTAGCGCAGGTCGTCGGCGCTGCCGAAGCGCGAGCTGGCGGCGAAGTAGCCGGTGGTCTGATAGCCCCAGGATTCGTCCAGCGGGTGCTCGGTCAGCGGCATGAATTCGATGTGGGAAAAGCCCAGGTCGCGCACGTAGGGGATGAGGGCGTCGGCCAGTTCCCGGTAGGTGTAGAAACGGCCGTCGTAATGCCGGCGCCAGGAGCCGGCATGCACCTCGTAGATGTTCAGCGGCGCATGCAGCCAGTCGCGCTGGGCGCGGGCCTGCAGCCAGGCGCCATCGCCCCACTGGTAGTCGCTCGTCGGCGGCACCCGGCCGGCGGTACCGGGCCGCAGTTCGAAGGATTGACAATAGGGGTCGCTCTTGATGCGGATCTCGCCGGTGTGGCGGTTGCGGATCTCGTATTTGTAGTAATCGCCGGCTGCCAGGCCGGGGATGAACAGCTCCCACACCCCGGAGCTGCCGCGCACGCGCATGGGATGCACCCGGCCGTCCCAGCGGTTGAAGTCGCCGATCACCGAGACCCGCTCGGCATTGGGCGCCCAGACCGCGAAGCGGACACCTGTCACGCCCTGCATGGTGTGCAGGTGCGCGCCCAGCGCCCGATAGGCCTCGAGCAGGCGGCCTTCGTTGAACAGGTGCAGGTCGTGTTCCGACAGGATCGGCTCGAAACAATAGGGGTCATACTGCTCGAAGGTCTGCCCGCCCTCGCGGAATTTCAGGCGATAGGGCTTGCGCAGCTTGGGCGGCAACGACGGTTTGAGATTGCCGCGCCATTCGAACAGGCCCCGGCTGTCCACGCGTTCGAGCGGGATTTCCGCGTCGGCCAGCAACAGGCTGACCGAGTCGGCGTGCGGCCGGAATACCCGGATCAGATGCGCATCGCCCGACTGATGCAAGCCAAGGACGCTGAACGGGTCATGGCATCGGGCCGAAAACAGTCGGTCCAGGCGTGTGGGCGGGGTCATCTCTGTCACGAAGGCGTCGGGGTTTCGGGCTATCATGATAAGTGAAGCCGATTGACTCTGGCGATATTTATGGGGGGCGTGTTGTGCAAAGGGAATATCCGCGATTCATCAGTGTCCTGACCAAGAGCACCGTGGCCTTGATCCTGGCGGGCGGCCGCGGCAGTCGGCTGAAGGATCTGACCAACTGGCGGGCCAAGCCGGCCGTGCCCTTCGGCGGCAAGTTCCGCATCATCGATTTTCCCCTGTCCAACTGCATCAACTCCGGCATCCGCCGCATCGGCGTGCTCACCCAGTACAAGGCGCACTCCCTGATCAAGCACATCCAGCGCGGCTGGGGTTTCCTGCGCGGCGAGTTCAACGAATTCATCGAGCTGCTGCCGGCCCAGCAGCGGGTGGACGAGTCGTCCTGGTACAAGGGCACGGCCGATGCGGTGTTCCAGAACCTCGACATCCTGCGCATCTACAAGCCGGAATACGTGCTGATCCTGGCCGGCGACCACATCTACAAGATGGACTACGGCGAGATGCTGGCCGACCACGTGCGCAACGAGGCGGACATGACCGTGGCCTGCCTGGAGGTGCCGCTGGCCGAGGCCTCGGCCTTCGGCGTGATGGATGTCGATGCCGATGGCCGGGTGGTTTCCTTCGTCGAGAAGCCGGCCAATCCGCCGGCCATGCCGGGCAGGCCGGATACCGCGCTGTGTTCCATGGGGGTCTATGTGTTCAACGCCGCCTTCCTCTATGAGCAGCTGATCCGCGATGCCGACGATCCCCATTCCGAACACGATTTCGGCAAGGATGTGATCCCACATCTGCTGCAATCCGGTTATCGGGTCTATGCCCACAGCTTTTCCGAGAGTTGCGTCTATGCCCAGGGCGAGAAGCCCTATTGGCGCGACGTCGGTACGGTCGATGCCTATTGGGAGGCCAACCTCGATCTGGCCCGGGTGACGCCCGAGCTCAACATCTACGACAAGGACTGGCCGATCTGGACCGACCAGCAGCAGCTGCCGCCGGCCAAGTTCGTCTTCGACGACGACAACCGGCGCGGCATGGCGGTGGATTCCACCGTCTCCGGTGGCTGCATCATCAGCGGTGCCACGGTGCGCCGCTCGGTGCTGTTCTCCAACGTCCATGTCGCCGAGGGCGCCTATCTGGAAGAGGCGGTGGTGCTGCCCAGCGTGCGTATCGGCGAGGGTGTTGTGATCAAGAAGGCGGTGATCGACCGTGGTTGCCAGATTCCACCGGGCATGGCCATCGGCGTCGATCGCGAGGCGGATGCCGCTCGCTTTCTGGTGACCGCCCAGGGCGTGACCCTGGTGACACCGGAGATGCTCGATCAACACATCCATCACGTGCGCTGATGATCGGCGTTCCGTTCCTATGCTGCGCCAGGCAGGGTTGAAATGCTGCATCTGATCCTCTGCTGGCATTTCCATCAGCCTGACTACCGCACCGAGAGCGGCGATTACCGTCTGCCCTGGACCTACTTGCATGCCCTGAAGGATTACTCCGACATGGCGGCACACCTGGAGGCGGCGCCCGATGTGCGGGCGGTGGTCAATTTCGTGCCCAGCCTGGTCGAGCAACTCGACGACTACGCCAGCCAGTTCGCCAGCGGCCAGCCGCGCGACCGCCTGCTGGCCTGGCTGATCGAGCCGGAGCTGGATCGGCTGGACGAGGCCGCCAAGGCCGAATTGATCGCGGCCTGCTTCCGCCTGAACTATCCGACCATGGTCGAGCCGTTCCCGGCCTATCGTCTGCTGCATGAGATGTACGAGCGGCTGAAGACCGAGCCGGCCAGCCTGAACTATCTTTCCGGCCAATACCTGGCCGATCTGGTGACCTGGTATCACCTGGCCTGGACCGGGGAGAGCGTGCGCCGGGATCAGCCCCTGGTCCTGGCCCTGATGCAGAAGGCCCAGGGCTTCAGCCTGGCCGACCGGCGCACCCTGTTCCGCCTGATCGGCGAGGTCATCGCCGGTCTGATCCCCCGCTATCGGGCCCTGGCCGATCGCGGCCAGGTCGAGCTATCCACCACGCCGCATAGTCATCCCATGGCGCCGCTGCTGATCGACTTCGCCGCCGCCCGCGAGGCGCGGCCGGATTCTGACCTGCCGACGTGCCCTGCTTATCCCGGCGGCGAGGAGCGGGTGCGGGCGCATGTCCAGGCGGCCTTCGATTGCCATCGCAGCCACTTCGGTCGCCGGCCGGAGGGTTTCTGGCCTGCCGAGGGCGGGCTGTCCGAGCCGGCATTGCGCCTGTTCGCCGAGGAGGGAGTGCGCTGGGTGGCAAGTGGCGAAGGGGTCCTACGCCACAGCCTGCAGGCCTCGGGCATGGATTTGGGACGGAAGTCGGCCTGGGCCTATCGGCCGTATCGCCTGCCTGGCATCGGGACCTACTGTTTTTTTCGTGACGACACATTGTCCGACCTGATCGGCTTTGAATATAAGGGCTGGTGGGCAGCCGATGCAGTACGCCATTTCCTGCATGCGCTGGAGGCAGTCCACCATGAGGCGGCGGGTGCCGAGACTGTGGTGACGGTGATCCTCGATGGTGAGAACGCATGGGAGTATTATCCCTACAACGGTTTTTACTTCCTGGCCGAGCTGTACAAGGCCCTGGCCGACCACCCCGACATCCGCACCAGCACCTTTTCCGAATATCTGGAATTGAAGGAGAACGGTGTCGGCGACCTGTCGCGGCTGACCGCCGGCAGCTGGGTCTACGGCGACTTCAGCACCTGGATGGGCGATGCCGCCAAGAACCGGGCCTGGGATCTGCTCTGCGCCGCCAAGCAGGCCTATGACCGGGCCATGTGCGGGGGGGGCCTGTCGCCGCGGGCGCGCGCGGCGGCGGAGAAGATGCTGAAATCCTGCGAGAGCTCGGACTGGTTCTGGTGGTTCGGCGACTACAACCCGGCCGAGAGCGTGCGGGCCTTCGACCAGCTCTACCGGATGAAGCTCAGGCAGCTCTACCAGCTGCTTGGCCAGCCGGTGCCGGCGGCGCTGGACACGCCGATCAGCGGCGGCGGCGGGCCGGCCGAGTCCGGCGGGGTGATGCGCCGCGGCCAGGGCTGAGGGCATCTTTGCGTTAAAATCCCCGTTTTCGATTGGAGCCGGTCATGAGTGACGAGGTAGTGGGCAAGAACAAGGTCGTGTACATGACCTATTCGGTGCTGGCGGAAAACGGCCAGGTCATGGGTCAGAACGACGTGCCGACCGGCTATGTCCATGGCGCCGGCAGCGGCCTGTTCGAGAAGATCGAGCGCAGCCTGGAAGGCCGCAAGGTCGGCGATCGGGTCGAGATCAGCCTGACGCCCGAGGAGGGGTTCGGCGAGGCGGATCCCGCGCTGATCCTGGTCGAGGACCTGGCCGACGTGCCGCCCCAGCTGCGCCGTCTCGGCGGCGAGGCCGAGGCTCAGAACAACAAGGGCGAGACGATCACCTTCCGTGTGGTCCGGATCGAGAACGGCAAGGTGACCCTGGACGGCAACAATCCGCTGGCCGGCCAGAACGCGACCTGCGTGGTCGAGATCCTGTCGCTGCGCGATGCGACGCCGGACGAGATCAAATCCGGCTTTCCCGCTGAACAGGGGCCGGCGCAAGTGCACTGACCAATTGGGTCGCCAAACAAAAAAGCCCGCAATAGCGGGCTTTTTTGTTGGCGTGACAGGCCTTATTTGGCCGGGCAGGCGTCTTCGCCGGGGATCTTGCCCGGGAAGAGGACGAAGGCCTCGAAGGCGCCCATCACACCCATGGCCTCGGCGTTGGGGCCGTCAAAGCGGAAACTGTGGAAGAACATGCCGCGCTTCGGACCGTATTCGCCGGCACCCATTTCCTTCCAGGTCTTGGTCGGCGCATACATGACGTAGTCGCGGATGTCGTCCAGCTTGGCGGTCTGCACCTTGCCGCCATAAGTGCAGATGGCCTTGCCACCTTGCGGCTGGATCTTCATCTCGACCTTGGTGGCGGCACCGCAGTCGGTGCGGTACATCTGGACGATCTTGTAGCCGCGGCCGCCATCGTTCTTGATCCATTTTTCGGCGAGTTCGTCGGTCAGGGCGGGGGTTTTGTTCCACTGTTGGCAGGCCTGGGCGGCCCAGTCGGCAGACATCAGCGGGGTGGCGAGGGCGGCCGGGGCGGCCAGGACCAGACCGCTGGCGCACAGGGCGGTGAAAAGCTTTTGCATTGCGTACTCCTCCATCTAATAAGGTTGGGTATCGACGACCCGAGGCTAGGGTAGTGTGAACGTACCACCCTGTAAAGTCCCTCGAATTTATGGGGAGTTAGGCGGAGTTGAACCCGGCTGGGACAAGGTGGACCGGCTGCCGGTGACCAGTTCCATCTGACGCTTGAGCTTGGCCAGGGCGGCACTGTCGCCCGCGGCCTCGGCCCGCTGCGCTGAAACCTGCAGCCAGGCCAGCAGGGGACGGCGCCAGCCCTGCTCGGAGGCCGTCCGGCCGGCCAGGCCGATGGTTTCGGGCGCGATCTCGCCGGCCTTGAGCAGCAGGGCGCTGGCGATCAGCCGGGCGGCCGGGTCGGCGATGGCCTGGGCGGCGCGGTTACGCCCGGCGGCATCGCTGGCTCGGACCAGATCGGTGTAGTGCGCCGGTATCCGGCCGGCATCCAGGCCTTGCCAGTCGCCGGCCAGGAAGCGGGCATAGGCAGCTTCGTCGGCCGTGGCATCGGCGGAAAGGGCGTCATAGGCGGTGCAGGGTGCAAGGTCGAGGCTGGCTAGGCGGGTGGCGCAGCCGATCAATTCGGCGCGGGCGGCGAGGTCGAGCCGACCGGTGCGGGCCAGTTCGCTGCGGGCCTTGGCGAAGTTGATTTCGGCAGTGCGGCTGTCGCCTTCCAGCCAGCGCTGCTGATAGCGTTCCAGCAGGTCGGCCGCATTCATTCGCCAGTCGGGTGGTGATGGCGAGCCGGCGCAGGCGGCGAGCAGGGGCAGGGTGAGCCAGATGAGGCGGCGGGCGGAGGTCATGGCAGCTTCACCTCCGCTTCGCGGGCGAATGGCCATTTGCGATTGATCTCGTTGATCAGGTGATTGACCTTGCGCACGCTGTCGTCGATCTCCGCCCGGAGCAGGGCGAGGTCGGTGCTGGCCGCCTCGGCGTTGGCCAGGATGGCGTCGGCCTTCTTCAGGCTGTCGCGGGTCTGCACCAGCACCGCATTGAGGTTGCTCAATATTTGGTCGGTCTTGTCCAGCGTGCCATCCTGGCCGAACAGCCGCTGGTCCATTTTGAGCGAAAGGCCGTTGAGCGTGCCGAGCAGGCGGTTGGCCTGGCCGACGGCATCGACCACCTGTTTCGCCTTGTCGGCGCTGCCGAGTACGCCTTCGAGCATGCCGTATTCGCCGGCCATGCGGCCGGTCATGGTGTTCACGTGGCCCAGGCTCTGGTCGAGGTGGGAGCCCTCGTGGGTCATGCGCTCCAGGTTGTCGAGCAGGTTCTTGGCCCGGGTGATCAGGAGCGGCAACTCCTCGGTCATGTCGCCGGTGTAGAGCGGCGGCAGGGCGTCGGCCGGCAGCGGCGGGGCCTTGAGGTCGGTGCTGAAGACGCGGATCCGGGCGCTGCCGACCAGGGATTTTTGCAGGGTGAACACGCTGGTCGTGCGCAGCCAGCGCTCATTCTTGGTCGGCACTTCGATCTCGATCCGGCCTTGGCCGTTTGCGGTCAGGGTGATGCGCTTGACCTGGCCGATGGGAAAGCCGGAGAAGTTGAGCGGCATGCCGACGCTGACGTTGCTGACGTCTTCGGCGATCAGGGTGAGGGTACGGGTCGATTCGAACAGGCCGCGGGCGAACAGGGTATAGATGAAGAAGCCGACGGCGAGGAAGGCGGTGGTACCGACCAGCAGGCTGACCTTGAGACCGAGGTGCTTGATCAGGTGGGTGGGTAGAGTGGGGCGTTCCATCGATAGTCCACGATCCAGAGCGTGTTGATCTCGTCTTTCAGTTTAGCCAGGCACTCGGCCAGGAAGTCCGGATAGGGCTGGTCCGGCAACAGCAGGCCGGGTCGCTCGATCACGATTATAGAGGGCCGGCCGATCACGGCGCGCAGCAGTTTGGCGACGAAGCGCTGCTCGCTGTCGAGGTCGGGGTCGCGTAAATCCGCGCAGCCCGTCTGGCCCAGGCGATCGAGCAGGCCCCACGCCTGCTCTTGGGCCTGGCGGGTCGGCGCGTTGTCCCGATATTGCGGCACCAGGGCGATGTTCTCCAGCACCGAGAGATTGGCGCGCAGAGGCAGTTCGGCCGAGACCTGCACGGCATCGGGGTGATCGTCGAGCCAGGCGCGCCGTTCGGTGTCGCTCGCGACCCAGGCTATAGATAGGTGATGGCTAATGATCCCACCTCGATCAGCATCAGCGCGAAGAACAGCCTGACCATGCCAGCGAGCACGGCGATCGGCGCGAAGAACAGCTTGTGCGGGGCATCCAGCCCGGCGGCGATGGGGATGATGGTCACCGCCAGGCCGAACATCAGGCACTTGAGCCAGAGGCCGAGCAGTTGCAGCGGCGAGAAGACCTGACCCAGGATATGGCTGAAGGCGGCCAGGCCGTGGGCCTGCAGGCCATACAGGCTGAGGTAGGCGAGCACCAGGGCGATCAGGCTGACCACTGCGGTCAGCGCCAGCACCGAGACCACGCCGCCGATCATCCGGGGCAGGAGTTCCAGGCGCATGGCGTCGACGCCGACCTCGGCCAGGGCCTCGATTTCATTGGTGATCTTCATCAGGGCCACCTCGGCGTTGATCGCGGCGCCCGAGCGCAGGGCGACGAACAGCGCGGTGATCAGCGGCAGCAGTTCGATGACCAGGATGCGCAGCACCACTTCGAGCGCATAGTCGCCCAGGCCGTAATTGCGGGCGGCGGTGATGGCGATCTGGATCAGAATCAGGCTGAGCAGGGCGGCGAACAGGCTGAAGCTGCCCAGAATCTGCCAGGCGGTGAAGTAGATCTGCTTCTGCACCACCGCGCGGGTCGCGCTGTTGTAAAGGTCGGGCGAGAAGACGCCGGCCAGCGCAACGGTGCCGAAGCGCAGGATGCGTCCCAGGGGAACGAGGCGGGCGATCAGGGCGTCGCCGCTGCGGGTGAGCAGTTCGATGAGCCAGCGCATGAGACGATCATAATGCATCGACCGGGGGCGATGGGTATCATTGCCCATGAATACCAAGGAGGCGATTGACATGAAGCGTTTGCACATAGGCTTGGCGGCATGGCTTTGGCTGATGGCCATGCCGGTCTGGGCGGCCCCCGGCGTGATGCTGCGCGACGACACCCTGCGCAGCGCCCCGGCGACGACGGCGCCGGCAGTGGTGAGCGTGGCCAAGGGTCAGGCGGTCGAGGTGCTCGGTCGCCAGGGCGGCTGGAGTCGGATTCAGGCCCAGGGCAAGACCGGCTGGGTGCGCCTGCTCTCCGTGCGCGGCGGCGCGGTGGCGCAGACCGATGTCGGCGGCGAGCTCAAAGGCGTGCTGGCGCTGGGCGCGACCCGGCGCGATCCGGGCAAGGTGGTGGCGGTGGCCGGCGTGCGCGGCCTCAGTGAAGAAGAACTGAAGCAGGCGCATTACGATGCCCGCCAGTTGGACCGGCTGGAAGGCTATGCCGTGAGCCTGGTCGAGGCGAGCCGCTTCGCCGCCGATGCCGGCTTGACCCGGCGCGAGGTCGCCTACCTGCCGCTGCCGCAGGCTGCATCGGGCGGCGGCGAGAGCTGGGGAGGCAGCCAGCCATGAAGATGCGCGTGATGTTTCTTGCCGGCATGTTGCTGGTCAGCCCGGTCCAGGCGGCCGATTTCGGCGGCCTGCTGCGCGGCGTGCTCAACGGCGGCATGCAGATTGGCCCGCAGCAGGAGACGCCGCAGGACGACAATGGCGACGCCGTGGGCAATCTGATCGGTGCCTTGCTCAGCGGCAACACCTCGCCCGAGCAGGAGCGGCTGATCGGCCAGCGGATCGCCGGCAACCTGCTGGGTGCCGCGCCGCTGGTGAATGACGCGGCCCTGCAGCGTTATGTCAACCGGGTCGGTCGCTGGGTGGCGAGCACCAGCGAGCGGCCGGACCTGCCCTGGCGCTTCGGCGTGATCGAGAGCGAAGACATCAATGCCTTCGCCGCGCCGGGCGGCTATGTCTTCGTCACCAAGGGGCTGTACAAGCGGTTGCAGAACGAGGCGGAACTGGCCGGCGTGCTCGGCCACGAGATCGGTCACGTCATCCGCCAGCACCACCTCAAGCTGCTGCAGCAGTCGCAGATGGTCGCGGCGGTGGGCGGCCTGCTCGGCCAGCGCCTGGGCAACAAGAACCAACTCGTGCAGAACCTGATCGGCAACGGCGCCGAGATCGTCGCCCGCTCGCTCGACAAGGATGCGGAATACGAGGCCGACCGCATCGGCATGGTGTTGAGCGCGCGCGCCGGTTATGACCCCTACGCCCTGCCGGCGGTGCTGCAGGAGATCGGCCACGTGCCGGCCCAGGACAGCCGCATGGCCCTGCTCTACAAGACCCATCCGCATCCCGAGGACCGCCTGGCCCGCCTGGGCGAGGCGGCGGAGGCGGCCGAGGCCGGGCTGCCCGAGGGCAATCTGGTCGCCATGCGCTTCTACCGCCTGAAATGACCCAGCGCAGCCGCCGATTCCTCGGGCAATTGGCGGTCAGCCTGGTCTTCCTCTTGCTCCTGCTTGGCCACGTCGGCGGCCTGTACAACTTCTACTTCGTCGAGAAACTCGACGCCTCCCTCTACGATCTGAAGCTGCGCCTGTTCCGCGAGCAGGGCGTCGACGATCGGGTGGTCATCGTCGATATCGACGAGAAGTCGCTGCGCGAGATCGGTCGCTGGCCCTGGCCGCGCAAGGTGACGGCGCAACTGACCGAGAACCTGTTCGAGCAATACGGCGTGGCGGCGGTCGGTTTCGACATCGTGTTCGCAGAACCGGACCAGAGTTCCGGCCTGCCGGTGCTGAAGGACCTGGCACGCGGCCCCCTGGCCGGCGAAGCGGGGTTTGCCCGCCTGCTCGACCGGGTGGCGCCCGGCCTCGATTACGATGCGCGCCTCGCCAACGCCCTGGGCAAAGGTCCGACGGTGTTGGGCTATTACTTCGGTTTCGGCCCGGCGGCCGGCCGGGTGGGTGCCTTACCCCCACCCTTGTCGCCTTGCAATCAGCTGGCGGCGCAGGGCGTGCGGCCGCTGGTGGCGAGCGGCCATGGCGCCAATCTGCCGGGCTTGCAAGTCAAAGCGAGTGACGCTGGTTTCTTCAACGTCCAGCCCGATTTCGACGGGGTGATCCGCCGGCAACCCTTGCTCATCGAATATCAAGGCCAATGCTACGGCGCCTTGGCCTTGAGCCTGGTCCGGGCCGGCCTGGGCCTGGGGGCGCCGCAGGTGCTGGCGGCGGGCGAGGCACGCGCGTTGTCGACCAGCCCGGCCAGCCTCGCGCTCGACGGCATCCAGGCGCCGCTGGACGAGAACGCCATGGTGCTGGTGCCCTATCGCACGGAGCGCGCCTACCGCTATATCCCGGCGACCGACGTCATCCACGGCAGGGCGCCGGCGGCCGAGCTGGAAGGCCGGCTGGTGCTGATCGGTGCCACCGCGCCGGGCATCATGGACCTGCGGGTGACGCCGACCGCCAAGGCCTTCCCCGGGGTGGAGATCCACGCCAATGTGGTGTCCGGCCTGCTCGACGGCAGCATCAAATGGGAACCGGCCCAGGCCCGGCGCTGGAACCTCATCGCGGTGGCGGTATTCGGCCTGGTGTTGGCCCTTTGGCTGCCGTTCGCCACGCCGGTGTGGGCGGCGGCGGTCGCTGCCGGCCTGCTTGCGCTGACGATCGGCCTCGATTTCTATGCCTGGTCGGTCCAGCATCTCAGCCTGGCCCCGGCCAGCCTGCTGCTGGCCCTGGCCGGTTTGTTCATCCTCAACATGAGCTACGGCTTCTTCGTCGAGGCCCGGGCCAAGCACCTGATCACCCGTCTGTTCGGCCAGTATGTGCCGCCCGAGCTGGTCGAGGAGATGGCCAAGGACCCCGCTCGCTACAGCCTGCGCGGCCAGTCGAGGGAGATGACCGTGCTGTTCTCCGACATCCGCGACTTCACCAGCATCTCGGAAGGGCTGGAGGCGGCCGAACTGGCCGACATGCTCAACGTCTACCTCTCGGCCATGACCCGGGTGGTGCAGGAGCATCGCGGCACCATCGACAAGTATATCGGCGATGCGATCATGGCCTTCTGGGGCGCACCCTTGAGCAACGAGCGGCATGCCCGCGACGGCGTGCTCACCGCCCTGGCCATGCAGCGTGAACTGGCGGCATTGAACCCGCAGCTCGAGGCCCGCGGCTGGCCGCCGGTCAAGATCGGCGTCGGCGTCAATACCGGACGCATGAGCGTGGGCAACATGGGCTCGGAATTCCGCATGGCCTACACAGTGATGGCCGATGCGGTGAACCTGGCCTCGCGCCTGGAGGGGCTGACCAAACAGTACGGGGTGGGCGTGCTCTGCGGCGAGGCGACCCGGGCGGCCTGCCCGGACATCGCCTTCCGCCTCATCGACCGGGTGCGGGTGAAGGGCAAGGCGCAGCCAGTGGCGATCTACCAGGCGCTCGGCCTCAAGGCCGAACTGGACGCGGCCGTCCTTCGCTTGGCCGAGCGGTTCGAGTCGGCCTTGGCCGACTATCAGGCCCGGCGTTGGGATGCCGCCGAGTCCACCTTGCGCGCCCTGAATACCGAAACACCCGAGCCGCTTTACGGGGTATATTTGGAGCGGATCGAGCACTTCCGCCGGGAGCCGCCGCCGGCCGACTGGGACGGAGTGTTCACCTATACGACCAAATAAGACGGAGAGCGGGATGCGGGTACGGGTCTTGGGTTGCAACGGAGGCATCGGCGACGGCCGGCACACCACCTCGTTCCTGATCGACGAGGACATCCTGCTCGATGCCGGCAGCGGCGTGACCCGCCTGGCGCTGGAGGCCCTGGAGAAGATCGATCACATCTTCCTTACTCATGCCCACCTCGACCATATCCTGGCCATGCCACCCATGCTCGACAGTGTGATCGGCCGGCGCGAAAGGCCGGTCACCCTGCATGCGTTGCCGGAGGTGCTGGAGGTGCTCAAGGAACACCTGTTCAACTGGCATATCTGGCCCGACTTCAACCGGATTCCAAGCAAGGAGGCGCCAATCCTGCGCTATTCGCCGATCGAGGTTGGCCAAGCGGTGCGCATGGGTTCGCGCGAGCTGACACCGATTCCGGCCAACCACGTGGTGCCGGCCGTGGGCTATCTGCTGCGCGGCGAGCGGGGCAGCCTGATCTTCTCCGGAGACACCTGCAGCCACGATGCTCTCTGGAACATCGCCGCCGAGGTCGGCGACCTCAGGCACCTGATCGTCGAATGTTCCTTCCCCAATGCCATGCGCGAGATCGCGGATGCCTCCAAGCACTATTGTCCGGCAACCCTTAGCGCGGATCTGGCCAGGCTGAAGCTGGGCGTGCCGATCTGGGTGACTCACATGAAACCGGGCAGCGAGGTGGACATCATCGTCGAACTCGACGACCTGGTGAACAGCCGTCTGGTCCAGACCCTACGCGAAGGCCACTTGTTCGAGATCTAGGAGACTGTCGGATTTAATCCCCTATGCGCGTTGCCCCGAGCCTGCCAGTCACGGGCATGAAAAAAGGAGAGGCATCGCCTCTCCTTTTTGTTGCTGCAGTCAGGCTCAGAGCGCCAGGGTATCGGCCCAGATGTTCTTCGCCCAGGACTCCATGTAGTGCCACTCGAGCTCGCTCTCCTCCTTGGAGACGCCGGTCGCGCCCTTCGGGGTTTCCCACTTGCCTTCCGCATTCAGCCGCCAGACCGCGGCCACGTGGATGGCGCTGTTGGAGGAGGTGGCGGAGAAACAGGTGTTGGTGATCACCGGCACCTTTTCCGCCTCGCGGCCGTTGAGCAGCTCGACGATGGCGGCGGCGCAGACCTTGCCGTAGTTGTTGGCCATCGAGCCGGACTTCGGTGTCGGCGCGGAGATCGAGTCGCCGATGATATGCACATTGGGTGCGACCTTGGACTCCAGGGTGCGGAAATCGACCGAGCACCAGTTGTCCTTGTCGTCGCGCACGCCGGCGATGGCGGTGATGCCATGGGCGCGCATCGGCGGCACCACGTTGAGCACGTCGGCCTTGACGTCGTCGACGTCGAGCACGACGGTCTTCTTGGCTGCGTCGATACGTACCGGCTTGCTGTTCGGCCGGTAGTCGATCATGCCTTCGTAATGTTTCTTCCAGGCCGTCAGGAAGAGCCCTTTCTTCGACACGATGTCGGCATTGCTGTCGAGCACGATGACCTTGGACTTGGGTTTCTTGGTCTTGAAGTAGTTGGCCACCATGCTCACCCGCTCGTAGGGGCCGGGCGGGCAACGGTAGGGCATGCCCGGGATGGAAAGGACATAGACACCGCCGTCGGGCATGGCTTCCAGCTGCTTGCGCAGGGTGGCGGTCTGAGGGCCGGCCTTCCAGGCGTGCATGACGGTCTTCTGGGCCTTGGCGTCGTAACCTTCGATCAGGTCGAAGCGCAACTCGATGCCGCCCGACAGCACCAGACGGTCATAAGAGAAGGTCTTGCCGCTCTTGCATTTGACCACGCGCGCGGCGGTATCGAAGCCGACCACCTCGTCCTTCACCACCTTGACGCCGGCTTTCTTCAGGCCGTTGTAGCTGAAGGTGAGGTCTTCCAGTTTGTTGATGCCGCCGAGCACGGTGTTGGAGAAGGGGCAGGAGACGAACTTGTCGTTCATCTCGATCACGGTGACCTCGATTTTCGGGTCCCACAGCTTGAGATAGCGCGCGCAGGTGGCGCCGCCGAAGCCGCCACCGACGATGACGACCTTGGGATTGGCGCCCGCGATGGCGAAATTGCTCAGAGAGCTCAGGCTTGCCGCACCGACTGCGCCGGCCGACACCTTTAGAAAATCACGGCGATTGATTGCCATAGTGTTGTCTCCTTTTGCTTATTTGACGGCGGCGAACCAGGCGGCCAGTTGTTCGATTTCCTCGTCGGTGTAGCCGAGCGCATGCTTTTGCATCACCACGGAGGGGCGGGTACCCGACTTGAAGTCTTTCATCTGCTGGACGAAGTAGTCCTTCTCCAGCCCCGCGAGCGAGGGGATGGCGCCGCGGCTTTTTCCATCGGGGCCATGGCAATAGGAACAATTGGCGGCCATGGTGCGGGTGCGGGGATCGGCCTGGGCCGTTGCAACCACCCCGAGGGCGCCAGCAAAGAGCAAGGTGTAGGCAAGTGTGTGTTTCATGTACTCCTCCAGTACGGTGGGTAAAAAGGCGGTTGGCCGCCCAATGCTGTTGTTATCTATTTCTAGTCCATGCCGCTCATTCGGCACAGGCCATTACTACCAATTGTGGCGATTATGAAACTACCATCGTCAAATGCGGATTGACGGATATCAAAGTCGGGTTAATCGTTCATAGGATATTACTACTATCCAATACCCTTTGCACAAGTGCAGTTATGGACCAAGGTTCAGGTATTCGCACCCATCTCCCTGGCGCGCTGCAGACGTTGAACCAGCACGGCGGCATCGGTGCTAGCAATCCAACCGGCGAGGTGATTGAGCACGATGTCGCGCAGGGTCTCGATGAATTCCGGCTGGTCGTTGAGTGCGGGGATGTAGTGGTACTCGCCGCCACCGGCGTTGAGGAAGACAGCCTTGTTTTCCATGGCGATCTCTTCCAGGGTTTCCAGGCAGTCGGCAACGAAGCCGGGGCAGACCACGTCAACCCGACGAGTCTTGCGTCGGCCCAGTTCTGCCAGTGTTTCCGAGGTATAGGGCTTGAGCCATTCGGCGCGTCCGAAGCGCGACTGGAAGCTGATGCGGTAGTGCTCTGGCGTCAGGCCAAGCCGCTCGGCCAGCAGTCGGCCGGTCTTCTGGCATTCGCAGTGATAGGGGTCGCCCAGTTCCAGGCTGCGTCGTGGCACGCCGTGAAAGCTCATGACCAGTTGTTCGGGCCGGCCATGGCTTGCCCAGTACTGTTCGATCTGGCCGGCTAGTGCGGCGATGTAGCCAGGGTGGTCGTGGAAGCTGCGGACGACACGCAGTTCAGGCTGGTTGCGGCTGCGGCTGAGGGTGCCGTATACCGCGTCGAGGGCCGAGCCGGTGCTGCTGGCGGCATATTGCGGATACAGCGGCAGTATCAGCAGACGGGTGCAGCCCGCCGCCCGCAGCTTGCCGATGACCGAGGTGACCGAAGGCTGGTCGTAGCGCATGGCGTATTCGACCTGGATCGGCGTCGGGCTGACGGTAGTGAGCGCCTCGCGTAGTAGTTGGGTCTGGCGTTCGGTGATCACCCTCAGCGGCGAGCCTTCCGGGGTCCAGATGCTGGCGTATTTCTCGGCCGATTTGCGCGGCCGGGTCTGTAGGATGATGCCGTTGAGGATCAGCCACCAGATCGGGCGCGGAATCTCGACCACCCGCCGGTCCGACAGGAATTCGCGCAGATACGGTTTCAAGGCCTGGGCAGTTGGCGCCTCGGGCGTGCCGAGGTTGATCAACAGCACGCCGATGCCGGCCGGCTGGTCGTGGCGGAAGGCGGGCTCGGCCAGGAAATAAGACATATCTGATCTCAGTGGTGGGAGAGGGCGTTGGACAGCAAACGGGCGGTGATGTCGACGATGGGGATAATGCGCTCGTAGGCCATCCGGGTCGGACCGATCACGCCCAGCGTGCCGACCACCTCGCCGTTGACCTCGTAGGGGGCGGTGATCACGCTGCATTCATCGAGCGGCGCCATGCCGGATTCGGCGCCGATGAAGAGTTGCACACCTTCGGCGCCCTGGCTGACGTTGAGCAGTTGCAACAGGTCGGTCTTGCTTTCGAACAGGTGGAACAGCTCGCGCAGCCGGTCCATGTCCGACGACAGGTCAGGCGTCTTCAGCAGGTTGGCCTCGCCGGCGATGACATATTGCTTGTTGGCCGGGTCGAAGGCCTGGCTGCTGGTCTCGATTGCCGCCTGCATCAGCCGGCTGATGTCGGACTGGATGGCGGTCAGCTCGCCCATCAGCCGCGGCCGTACCTCTTCGAAGCTCATGCCGCTGTAATGGTGGTTGAAGAAGTTGGCTGCCTGGGTCAGCTGGCTCTGGCTGTAGGGCCGGTCGGCCAGGATGATGCGGTTCTGCACCTCGCCCTCGGCGCTGACCACGATGAGCAGGATGCGCTTGTCCGACAGCGTGAGAAACTCGATCTGGCGAAAGCGCTGGCTGCGCCGCTTAGGGGTGGCCACCACTCCGGCGAAATGGGTCAGCTCGGCCAGCAGTTGCGAGGCGGCCGAGACCAGTCGCTGCGGGTCGTCCGGCAGCAGGGTCGATTCGATCTGGATCAGCTCCGGCTGGGCCAGGGGCCGCACCGTGAGCAGGCTGTCGACGAACAGCCGGTAGCCGCGCGGGGTGGGAACGCGGCCGGCCGAGGTGTGCGGGCTGGCGATGAAGCCGCCTTCCTCGAGGTCGGCCATGACATTGCGGATGGTCGCCGGCGACAGGCTGAGGCCGGCCTGCTTCGAAAGCGTGCGCGAGCCGACGGGCTGGCCATCTTCAATGTAGCGCTCAACCAGGGTCTTGAGCAGAAAGCGTGCACGGTCGTTCAACATGTCATCGGGCAGTATGCAGCAATAGGTGCTCGGCCAGAGCGGCCAATAGCTATAATTTCACGCCATGGAAAACAATTTCAAGAGCATCGCACTCATCGGCAAGTACAACAGCGCCAGCGTCGGCAACGATGTCCAGCGACTGGCCGAATTCCTTGCCGAGCGCGGCCATCAGGTTTGGACCACGTTGCACACGGCCGACAATTGCCAGATCCGCAGCATCAAGACCGCCCCCCTGGTGGATCTGGCCAGCCGCATGGATCTGGCCATCGTCCTCGGCGGCGACGGCACGATGCTCAACGTCGCCCGCGTGCTAGCCAACCATCCGGTGCCGATGATCGGCGTCAACCTGGGCCGTCTGGGCTTCCTGGCGGACGTCTCGCTCGACACCATGCTGCCGACCCTGGATGAAATGCTGGCCGGCCAGTATGTCGCCGAGGACCGCATTATGCTGGAATGCCACATCGAGCGCCGCGGCGAATTGTTCGACACCGCCTATGCCTTCAACGATGCCGTGGTCAGCAAGGGCAATACCGGCCGCCTGATTGAATTCGAAGTCTATATCGACGACAAGTTCGTCTACAGCCAGCGTGCCGACGGCCTGGTGCTGGCCACCCCGACCGGTTCCACCGCCTATGCCTTGTCGGCCGGCGGGCCGATTATGCACCCCACGCTGGAGGCCTTCGTCCTCACCCCGGTCTGTGCCCACACCCTGTCGGCCCGGCCGATTGCCGTGAACAGCCGCTCCGAGATCGAGATCAACCTGATCCATGCCGACGATGCCCGTGCCCATTTCGATGGCCAGCGCCATCAGGGCATGCTGGTCGGCGATCGCCTGGTCGTGCGCCGGGCCAAGAACACCATCCGCCTGCTGCACCCGGCCGACCATAATTACTACGATACCCTGCGTGAAAAACTGCACTGGGGCGAAAAGCTCTAAGTCGCTGGGCACCGAAAACTACGTAGTTCTACGTGGTTTTGCTTAAAAAAGCGGCAACCCCTAAGCAGTCTTCCCGATCCCACTCTCGCAATCCTCCCGATTAATTGCCTGTCCAGCTTGGCATACAGTGCAGTCATGCGGTTTGAACGAGCAATGTGCCGCAGGGTTGCTTGGTTGGAAACAAGTTCAAGTCAAAGCCGACCAAGATTGCCGTAAGCCACGTTCGAGATAGGGCAAGCGACGGATTCAGGACCCAGGCACATGTGCATCGTCAACGGAAGCGAATGGACTCCCACCCTATTTGCACGAAAGCTCGACGGCTGTGCAAATAGTTTCGGCCGGCGGCTTTTTCGCCGGCCTTCTTCTTTTCCCAGCAGGCGGGAAATCACGCATCGATTTCCCGCCGCATCCCGCCTCCGCACGGCTGGCCGCAAACATCCAACCCGCTGTTGTCGCCTGGAGTCGGTCGTAGACCACGACTGATTGCCAAGCCTGTTCCAGCTCGGCCGTATCTGGAAATTCGCCGGCAGGCGCTTTATTCTCGCAATCTTCGTATTCGCCAGAATAAAGCCCATAACGGCATGCTGCGTTCCCTCACCATCTCGGATTTCGTCTTGGTCGACCGGCTCGAACTCGAATTCGGTCTCGGTTTTTCCGTGCTGACCGGCGAGACCGGCGCCGGCAAATCCATCCTGCTCGATGCCCTCGGCCTGGCCTTGGGCGGCCGGGCCGATGCCGGCATGGTGCGTGAAGGCGCAGACCGGGCCGAGGTCGTGGCCGAGTTCGACTGCGGGCCTGAGTTGCAGGCCTGGCTGGTCGAGCGGGAACTGGAAGGCGATCCCGACACCTGCCTGCTGCGGCGCACCCTGGATGCCGGCGGCCGCTCCCGGGCCTTCATCAACGGCCGGCCGGTAACTCTGCAGCAGCTGAAGGAGGCAGGCGAGTGGCTGGTCGATATCCACGGCCAGCACGCCCACTACTCGCTGCTCAAGCCTGCCCTGCAGCGGCAGATTCTCGACCGCTACGCCGGCGCGGAAAAGAACGCGCGGGAGGTGGCCCAGGCCTACAAGGCCTGGATGGAGGCGGCTGAGCGGCGGCATCAGGCCGAGCAACAGGCCCAGGAACGCCAGGCAGAGCGCGATCGCCTGCTCTGGGTGGTCGAGGAACTCTCCGCCCTGCGCTTCAGTGCGGAGGAATGGCTGGGCCTGCAGGAATCCCATCAGCGCCTGGCCCACGCGGCGGAACTGCTGAGCGGCACCCAGCAGGTGAATGCCGCCCTGGCCGGGGACGAGGCCGGCATCCTGGCCCTGCTCAAGACGGCGCAACACAAGCTGGCGGGCCTGGCCGAGATCGACCCGAAACTGGCCGAACCGCTCAAGCTGCTGGATTCTGGTCTGATCGATCTGACCGAGGCCGTCCATGAACTGACCCGCTATTGCGACCGCCTGGAACTCGACCCGGCCGCCCTGGCCCAGGCCGAGGCGCGGATCGCCGCGGTGACCTCGGTCGCCCACAAATTCCGGGTGAAGCCGGCGGAATTGCCGGAATTGCTGGCGCGCTCGCAGGCCCAACTGGCGGAGTTGGAGCAATTGACCGACCCGGCCGCCCTGGCCGAGGCGGAGCGGGCCGCCGAGGCGAGCTGGCGCAAGGCGGCCGCGGCCCTGAGCCGCTTGCGTCAGGCCGGTGCAGAGAAACTCGCCCGGGCGGTGACCCAGGCCATGCAGGGGTTGGCCATGAAGGGCGGCCGTTTCGCCGTGGTGCTACAGGACTGCGCGCCTGGCACCCACGGCCAGGAAGAGATCGAGTTCCAGGTCAGCCCGCACAGCGGCCAAGGGCTCAATGCCCTGGCCAAGACCGCCTCCGGCGGTGAGCTGTCGCGTATCGGGCTGTCGCTGCAGACCGTACTGTCCGGGGTCAGCGGCACTCCGACCCTGATCTTCGACGAGGTCGATGCCGGCATCGGCGGCGGCGTCGCCGAGATCCTCGGCCGCATGCTGGCGGCGCTGGGGGCCGAGCGGCAGGTGCTGTGCGTCACCCATCTGCCCCAGGTCGCGGCCTGTGCCGGCAGCCATTATTCGGTGAGCAAGGCCAAGAAGGCCGGTGCCGTGGTGTCCCAGGTGCGGCAGCTGAAGCCGGCGGAGCGGGTGGATGAGGTGGCCAGGATGCTGGGCGGCGTGACCATCACCGAGACGACCCGGCGCCACGCCGAGGAGATGCTGGGCGGTTAGCCCTTGGCCTTCGGCCGGTTGGGGCAGTCGGGCTTGACGCAGTCGACGTAGAGATAGAGGGCGTGCTCGTGCAGGGCGAAGCCGTGGTCGGCCGCGATCTTCTGCTGCCGTTGCTCGATCTCCGGGTCGTAGAACTCTTCCACTTTGCCGCACTGGACGCAGACCAGGTGGTCGTGATGGCTGCCCTGGTTGAGCTCGTAGACGGCCTTCTCGTTGTCGAAATGGTGGCGGATCAGCAGGCCGGCCTGCTCGAACTGGGTCAGCACGCGATAGACGGTGGCCAGGCCGACGTCGACGCCGTCCTCCTTGAGCAGGTGGTAGACGTCGTCAGCCGTGAGATGACGCTTGTCCGCGGTCTCGAACAGGTTGAGGATCTTGAGCCGCGGCAGGGTGGCCTTCAGCCCCATGGTTTTCAGTTGCTCAGTGCTCATGCGTGTGACGACTCGATGCGTTGCACGCTATCATAGCGCGCTTGAACCCTAATACCTATTCGCCCATGCGCTACGCCATTTTGCTTGCCCTGCTGCTCACCGGCTGCAGCTGGACCGAGAAGATCGACCTGAAAAAGCCGATCGAGGCCCTCCAGCCCTACAAAATGGACATCCAGCAGGGCAATGTCATCACTCAGGACATGATCGCCAAGCTCAAGCCCGGCATGACCCCGTCCCAGGTGCGTTTCGCCCTGGGCTCGCCGCTGGTGGTCGATCCTTTCCGCAACAATCGCTGGGACTATGTCTATCGCCTGGAAAAAGGCGGCAAGCTGGTGGAGGCGCGGCGGATCACGGTGGTGTTCGAGAACGATGTCCTGAAGGGCATCGAGGGCGACGTCACCGCCTTGCCGGCGGCGACTAAACCGGCAGAGGCGCAGCCCCAGCCGGCCGTGGCCCCGATCCCCGAAGCGGAGAAGAAATGAGCCAGAGTATCGTCATCGCCGGTAGCAGCGGCCGCATGGGCCGCGCCCTGCTCGAGGCCGTCGCCGCCGCCCCCGACCTGCGTCTGGGTGCCGCCCTGGAACGTGCAGGCAGCCCCTATCTGGGTAAGGATGCCGGCGAGCTGATCGGCGGCCATTTCGGCGTCACCGTCAGCGAGGATGTCGCGGCTGCGCTGAAGCAGTCCCACGTCCTGATCGATTTCACCCGGCCCGAGGCCACCTTGCGGCATCTCGATGCCTGCGTGAAGGCCGGCGCCGGCCTGGTCATCGGCACCACCGGCTTCGACGATGCCGGCAAGCAGGCGATCCGCCGCGCCGCCGAATCGGTGCCGGTGGTGTTCGCGCCCAACATGAGCGTCGGGGTCAATCTCACCTTCAAGCTGCTCGATATCGCCGCCCGCATCCTGAACGAGGGCTTCGACATCGAGATCGTCGAGGCGCATCACCGGCACAAGGTCGACGCCCCATCCGGGACCGCCCTGCGCATGGGCGAGGTGTTGGCCGAGGCCTTGGGCCGCGACCTCAAGACCTGCGCCGTCTACGGCCGGGAGGGCGTCACCGGCGAGCGCAACCCCAATACCATCGGTTTTGCCACCGTCCGCGGCGGCGACATCGTCGGCGACCACACCGTGATGTTCGCCGGCATCGGCGAGCGGGTGGAGATCAGTCACAAGGCCAGCAGCCGCATGACCTTCGCCCTGGGCGCCCTGCGTGCCGCCCGCTTCCTGGCCGGGCGCAAGAGCGGCCTGTTCGACATGCAGGACGTGCTCGGCCTGCGGTGAAAGCATCCGCGCAGCGAACCCCGTCCCCCTCTCCCGCAAGCGGGAGAGGGCAGGGGTGAGGGGACGCCAGATACAGACAATCAAGCCGGACGATCCCGGCTTGATTTTTTTTCGGCCGGCCCCACCTAGCGCACGACCCAATCGTTTAGAGTTGTTTGGAGCACATCATGACCGAGAACGTCAAAGAAACCCTGGGTTTCCAGGCCGAGGTGAAGCAGCTGCTGCACCTGATGATCCACTCCCTGTACAGCCACAAGGAGATCTTCCTGCGCGAGCTGATCTCCAACGCCTCCGACGCCGCCGACAAGCTGCGTTTCGAGGCCCTGAACGACGCCGCCCTCTACGAGAACGACACTGACCTGCGCATCTGGCTGTCGGTCGACAAGGCCGCCCGCACCCTGACCCTGCGCGACAACGGCATCGGCATGAGCCGGCAGGAGGTGATCGAGCACATCGGCACCATCGCCAAGTCAGGCACCAAGGAGTTCTTCAGCCGACTCACCGGCGATCAGCAGAAGGACAGCCAGTTGATCGGCCAGTTCGGCGTTGGTTTCTATTCCAGCTTCATCGTTGCCGACAAGGTCACTCTGACCACCCGCCGCGCCGGCCTCACCCAGGAACACGGTGTGCGCTGGGAATCGAGCGGGGAGGGAGATTACACCCTGGAGACGGTCGAGCAGGCCCGGCGCGGCACCGAGATCGTGCTGCACCTGAAAGAGGGCGAGGACGAGTTTCTCGAAGAATGGCGCCTGAAGAACACCATCCGCCAGTATTCCGACCACGTGGCCATCCCCATCGTCTTCGTCAATGAAAAAGGCGAGGAAGAGATGGTCAACCGCGCCTCCGCCCTGTGGGCGCGGCCCAAGAGCGAGCTGAGCGACGATGACTACAAGACCTTCTACAAGCACGTCGCCCACGACTTCGAAGACCCGCTGGCCTGGACCCATGCCCGGGTCGAGGGGCGCCAGGATTACACGGTGCTGCTCTACGTGCCGGCCCACGCGCCGTTCGACCTGTGGGACCGCGAGGCCAAGACCGGGGTCAAGCTCTACGTGAAGCGGGTGTTCATCATGGAAGACGCCCGCCGCCTGATGCCGAGCTATCTGCGCTTCATGCGCGGCGTGATCGACGCGGCCGATCTGCCGCTCAACGTCTCGCGCGAGATCCTGCAGCAGAGCCGGGACATGGAGGCGATCCGCGCCGGCTGCGTGAAGAAGGCGCTCGACCTTTTGGCCGACCTGGCCGAGAACGACAAGGAGAAGTACGCCAAGGTCTGGGAGCATTTCGGCCTGGTGCTGAAAGAGGGCGTCGGCGAAGACCCGGCCAACAAGGAGCGCATCGCCAAGCTCTTGCGCTTTGCCACCACCCAAAGCGACGAGCCGACCGTGTCGCTGGCCGACTACGTCGGCCGGATGGCGGCCGGCCAGGACAAGATCTACTACCTCACCGCCGAGTCCCTGGCCGCGGCCAAGGCCAGCCCGCACCTGGAGATCTTCCGCAAGAAGGGCGTCGAGGTGTTGCTGCTTACCGACCGGGTGGACGAATGGGTGGTGGCCAACCTGTTCGAGTTCGACGGCAAGCCCTTGCAGTCGGTGGCGCGCGGCGAGGTCGATCTGTCTGCGATCAAGGCCGCCGAGGAAGACAAGCCGGAAGAGCCGGCCAAGGCGGAAGAGGCCAAGGCGCTGGCCGAGAAGCTGAAAGAGGCGCTCGCGGGCAGCGTCAAGGACGTGCGGGTCAGCCGCCGCCTGGTCGATTCCGCCGCCTGCCTGGTGGCCGACGAGCACGACATGAACGCCAACCTGGCGCGCATGCTGAAGGCCATGGGCCAGAAGACACCGGAGACCAAGCCGATCCTGGAGATCAACCCCAATCACCCGCTGGTGCAGAAGCTGGAGACCGAAACCGGCACCCGCTTCGACGACCTGGCCCGGGTGCTGTTCGACCAGGCCCTGCTG
This sequence comes from Sulfuritortus calidifontis, assembly GCF_003967275.1. Classification (NCBI taxonomy): domain Bacteria; kingdom Pseudomonadati; phylum Pseudomonadota; class Betaproteobacteria; order Nitrosomonadales; family Thiobacillaceae; genus Sulfuritortus; species Sulfuritortus calidifontis. The sequence continues at coordinate 1,556,482 of NZ_AP018721.1, read as the reverse complement.
CTCGATGGCGGCCAGATTGCCGACCCGGCCGGCTTCGTCAAGCGGCTGAACGGGCTGCTGTTCCCGGCTGGCTGACACGCTTTCCCTCATCCCCAGCCCTTCCCCCGGAGGGGGAAGGGGGCTGTTCCCCTCTCCCACCGGGAGAGGGGTAGGGGTGAGGGAACGGCGTAACTCCTTGTCTAACTCGGCCGGGCGGTGATCGCCAGAAAACCGCCGAACGGCAGTCGGGCGGGTAGCACCCGCTCGACGGTCCGGGCCAAGCCGCCGCCATCCGGCAGAAACACCGCGCTGCCATGGCGAACCTCACTTACGTTCAATTTACCCAGCAAGGCCCGCGCCTCGCCCAGGCTATGCCAATGCGCGCCGCGATAACCACCCTGGCCGCCGTGCCGGCCCTTTTGCCAATACAGCAGGCTGTGCCGGTTGAGCAGGCCGAGCACGATGCGCTGGCGCGCCACTCGCGCCATCTCCTTCACGAACGCCAGTTGGTCCTCGACGAAGCAGAGCGAGGTCACCGCCACTGCGGCGTCGAACTGCTTGTCGGCAAACGCCAGGCGTTTGCCGTCGCCGGTGAGATAGGCTTCCATGCCATAGGCGTGCGCCTGGGCATAGGCGATGCGTTCGGGATCGGGGTCGATGCCGGTCACGCCGTAGCCGGCCTGGGCGAAGCGGCGGGTGAACTGGCCGGTGCCGCAGCCGATGTCGAGCAGGCTCGCCCCGGGCGGCAGGTCGAGTAGCCTCAGGAGCAGGGCGAACTCGGTCTCGGCCACCCAGCGGCCGCGCGGCGTGGCATACCAAGCCTCGTAGCTGGCGGCGTCCATATCAATCAGCCGGGTTCAGCCGTGGGTGCGTCTCTTCACCATAGAACCAGACGATCGCACCCGAGACCAGCATGGCGCCGGCAGTGAACCAGAAGCCGGCGGCGATGCCCCAGGCGGCGGCCACCACGCCGAGCAGCAGGGCGCCGATGCCGTAGCCCAGGTCGCGCCAGAAGCGATAGATGCCGATGGCCGAGCCGCGCCAGTTGGGATGGGCGATGTCGGCCACCGCGGCCGAGAGGTTGGGGTAGAGCAGGGCCATGCCGAAGCCGGTGACGGCCGCGCTCAGCACCCACCAGGTCACGTTGTCGCCGAGCAGGGTCAGCGCCACGCCCAGGCCGCACAGCCACATGCCCCAGACGATGGGCTTTTGCCGGCCGATGTGGTCGGACAGCTTGCCGGTGAAGAACTGCGAGCCGCCCCAGACGAAGCCGTAGACGCCGACCACCCAGCCGATGGCGGCGAGATTCAGGCCTTGCTGGTAGAGGAAGACCGGGTAGAACACCCAGATCAGGGCATCGACGAACTTCTCCACCAGCCCGGCCTGGCTGATCGCGAACAGCCGCTTGTCGCGCCAGGACATCAGGGTGAACACCTCCCAGGTGGTCGGCGTGTCGGCGATGTTCTGCGGGTAGCGCGGCGTCGGGCCGCTGGTCTTGCCCGCGGCGTGGCGCGCGCCTTCGGCCTTGGCATGGCCCAGGGTCTCCCTGACCCAGATCGCGGTCAGAACCAAGGCGACGACGATGACGATGCTGCCGAAAATCATCAGGCCCTGGCGCGGGCCGAAGGCCGCCGCCATGTAGCCGGTGGCGATGCCGGCGACGGCGACGCCGACATAGCCGGCGAACTCGTTCAGGCCGATGGTCAGGCCGCGCTGGTCGGGCCGGGTGAGGTCGAGCTTGGCGGTCTGGGTCATCGACCAGGTGAAGCCCTGGTTGATGCCGAGCAGCACCGTGGCGGCGACGATCCACTCCCAGGTGGGTGCGTAGAGGATCATCAAGGGGATGGGCAGCGCCGAGGCCCAGCCCAGCAGCAGCACGGTCTTGCGGCCCAGGCGCTCGGACAGCCGGCCGGCGACGAAGTTGAGCGTGCCCTTGACGAAGCCGAAGGCGACGACGAAGGTCATCAGCAGCATGAACGAGCCCTTGGGCACGCCGAACTCAGTCTCGGCCAGGGCCGGCACCACGGTGCGCAGGGTGCCCAGGGTCAGGCCGACCAGGAAGACCTGAAACAGCTGATGCGAGAACTGCGCCAGGTTGGCCTGGATGCCGTAGCGATAGTCGTGAGTCATCGCCGTCATCGTCAGCCCGCCAGGTTGGCGGCGATCATGCGGTCCATCTCGGCCGGGCGTGGCGGAATCTCGGCGGTCAGGGCGGCGACGAAGTCGGCGCGGCTCATGGCCAGCATCGGGTTCCAGCGCCGTTCAAATCCGATGGTCGAGGCCGGCTTGCCCGAGATGCCGGCGCCGCAGACGCTGCCGGCGACGTGGCCGGCATAGATCTCGACTTCGCCCGGCAGGGTCATGAGCTTGCCCTGGATGCTGTCGTAGAGCTGGCCGGCCATCTCCACTTCCTTGCCGGCCAGGTCGGGCCGGCCGGCGGCGCCGACGAACAGGGTATCGCCGGTGACCACGAACCAGGGGGCCTCCGCGCGGCGCTTGTCGGTGACCAAGAGGCAGATCGAATCCGGTGTATGGCCGGGGGTGTGCAGCACGTCGACATGGACATTGCCGACCTCGATGCGCTGGCCGTCCTTCAAGGCCTCGAAGGGAAACTTGACCCGGCCCTGGTTGCTCTCGTGCAGGCAATAGGCGGCGCCGGTCAGCTCCGCCAGCTTGCGCCCGCCCGAGTAGTGGTCGGCGTGGACGTGGGTGTCGATGACGTGGGTGATCTTCACATCCTGCTTGGCGGCCTCGTCGATGAACCACTGCTCGTCGCCCAGGACCGGGTCGACCGCGATGGCGACATGGCAACTGCCGCAGCCGAACAGGTAGGACAGGGTGGCTTCTTGGGTGGCGAGTTGACGGAAGAACATCGGCCTTTCTCCTCAATTATTCAAATGAGCTTTGTAATATAAGGAAAAACAAGGGGCTAAAGCAAGCCCAAGGGCCTGGTTCGGACCTACCAGCAGGGGGAAAGGTCTAGCGCGGGGAGCGGTAGAGGTTGCCGCGGTGGAGGGGGAAGTGACCCAGGCGGCGGTCGTGGAAGTAGTGCCTGAGGGTCTCTTCCACGGTGCGGAAGGCGATCTCGCCCCAGGGGATGTCGGCCTCGCTGAACAGGCCGACCTCGAGCGATTCCTCGCCGGGGGCGAAATCGAGATCGAGCAGCCGGGCCCGATAGAGCAGATAGACCTGGTTGATGTCGGGCAGGCTGATCAGGGTGTAGAGGTCGAGCACCTCGACCCGGGCGCCGGCCTCTTCCAGGGTCTCCCGCGCCGCGCCCTCGTCCACCGCCTCGCCGTTTTCCATGAAGCCGGCCGGCAGGGTCCACAGGCCGTACTTGGGTTCGATCGCGCGGCGGCAGAGCAGCACCTGGTCTTCCCAGATCGGCAGGCAGCCGACCACCATCTTCGGGTTTTGGTAATGGATGGTGTCGCAGTGGCGGCAGAGATAGCGCGGGCGGTTGTCGCCCGGCGGGATTTCGAAGCTGACGGGGGCGCCGCAATGGCTGCAAAAATTCATGACGAGGGCAGGGCTGAGGGTCGATGGAAGTTAACAAACTGGGCCGGGGGCGTAAAGCGCGGGTTAGTATTGCGTCCTTCGAACAATACGGATGCGCAGGAGATTCTTGAATGCTGGAAGCCAGCTCGTTGCAGGAACTGGGGGTGTTGCTGGTCGAGCCTTCGGCCATGCAGGCCAAGCTCATCAACGGCCAACTGATCAAGCAGGGCATCGCCCATGTCCACACCGTCGACTCGGCCCAGGCGGCGATGCAGGCGATCCGCCGCGAGATGCCCTCGCTGGTGATCAGCGCCCTCTACCTGCCGGACAAGTCCGGCATCGAGCTGCTCTACGATATCCGCAACGACGCCGATCATGCCGGCCTGCCTTTCATCCTGGTCTCCAGCGAGACCCGGCCTCAGGTGCTGGAGCCGGTGCGCCAGTATGGCGTCTGCGGCATCCTGCCCAAGCCCTTCAGCGAGCAGCAGCTCGGCGCCGCCCTGAATGCCACGCTCGATCTCTTGAGCCGGGATGCCCGGCTGGAGCAGTTGGATGTCGACCTGGAGAGCGTGCGCGTGCTGCTGGTCGACGACAGCGCCATGGCCCGCAAGCATATCCGCCGGGTGCTGGAGACCATGGGCATCGACAACTTCCTGGAGGCGGCCGACGGCACCGAGGCGGTGCGGCTGCTCAACGACAACATGGTCGACTTCGTGATCACCGACTACAACATGCCGGAGATGGACGGTCGCGCCCTGGTCGAATACATCCGCAGCCAGAGCTGGCAGAACTCGGTGCCCGTGCTCATGGTCACCAGCGAGGCCAACAACGAGCGCCTGGCCGGCATCGAGGAGTTCGGCATCGTTGGCATCTGCGACAAGCCGTTCGAGCCGGGCACGGTGAAGCAGCTGCTGGCCAATCTGCTCAAGGGGCACTGAGCCGGCACGCACGTGTATCCCCGCTATTACGCCCTGCGCCGGCTCAACCCCTATCGCGGCGTCATCCAGGTGATCGACGCCGGCGAGGCCATCGCCCACAGCTACGACGGTCTCACCTGGCATCTGCGCGCCGACGACGGCTACGGCTGGGTGCGGCCGACCGGGGTCTGGATCGAAGGCGAGGGGCTCAAGCTCGGCCAGGCGAAGGGTCAGGGCGACATCCTCGCCGCGCTGGAAGCCCGGCCGGGCCTGCCGTTTCCCCTGGCCGACCACGCAGAGCTCTGGCTGCTCGACAAGGAGACCGGCCTGCCCCTGGCCCTGCTCGGCGCCGAGCGCGCCAGCCTGCATGCGCCGGGCTCGATCGAGCCGGAGTGGCATCCCTTCGTGTTGTCCTACACCGGCTTCCGTTCCGAGGCCTTGGCCGCCCACGAGGCTGGCGATGCCAAGGCCGGCGCTGCGCATCGCGACACCCTTGCCCGCATGGTCAATCACCGGGCGCGGCCGCACCCAATGGCCCAGTGGTTTCTGCGTGACGCCGCCGGAACGGGCGAGGGTCTCGAAGGCTTGCGCCTGGAACCGGGCTGGCAGGGCCGCCGGCTGCCGGCCGAGGCCTTCCCCGAACTGCTCGTGGCGGAAGCCCTGAATAGCCGACTGGAACGCTCGGTTATTAACGATTATCATCTGTGGCTCGCCCCGCTGCTGCTGTTGCTGCCGAGGCTGTCCGATGCCGCGCGCGAGCGCCTGGAGGTCGCGGCGATGGCCCGGCCGCGCTGGCTGCTCAAGGTGCACCGCCTGCTGCCCAAGGTGCTCGACGCCGACCGGCTCAAGGCCACCTTGGTCGCCGCCAGGCTGGAGGCCGCCGCGGCGGACGGGGAACCGGATTTTTTTGCGAACTGAACCATGCGTCCATCACACATCGAAACCATTCTCGACCGCGAATTCGAAAGCTGCATCGAAGGCATCCACACCCCCGTCATGCTCTGGGGCCCGCCCGGCGTCGGCAAATCGCAGATCATCGCGGGCATCGCCCAGCGCCATAACGTACCCCTGATCGACATCCGCCTGTCGCAGATGGAACCGACCGACCTGCGCGGCATCCCGTTCAAAAGCGGCGACACCGTGAAGTGGTCGGTGCCCGACATGCTGCCCGACGCGGTGCGCCACGGCGAGAAGGGCATCCTCTTCCTCGACGAGATCAACGCCGCGCCGCCCACGGTTTCCGCCGCCGCCTACCAGCTTATCCTGGATCGCAGGCTGGGCGAGTACGCGATCCCCGAGGGCTGGGCCATCTTTGCCGCCGGCAACCGCCAGGGCGACCGCGGCGTCACCTACGCCATGCCCGCGCCCTTGGCCAACCGCTTCACCCATTACGAGGTCGAACCCAACCTCGACGACTGGATCTCCTGGGCGCTGGAACACGGCATCAACGACCGGATCATGGGCTTCCTGCGCTTTAGGCCCGATCTTCTGTTCGACTACGACCCGGCGCACAACCCGGTCGCCTTCCCCAGCCCGCGTTCCTGGGAATACGTGCACCGTGCCCTGGCCAAGTTCATGAACCGGCCCGACCTGATCACCGACGCCCTGCAGGCCTGCGTCGGCAATGCCGTGGGGGTCGAGCTCAAGGCCTTCATCGACAACATGGAAAACCTGCCGGACATCGATGCCATCCTCGAAGGCCAGGAGACGGGTGTGCCCAAGGGCATCGACCTGCAATACGGCGTCGCCGCCGCCCTGGTGCGGCGTGCCCGGGAGGCGGCCAACCAGCCCAAGGCCCTGGCCAATATCCTCAAATACGCCAAGCAGTTCCCCCAGCGCGAGATGGGGGTCATGCTGGTCACCGACCTGCACCGCGCCGTGGGCAAGCCCTTGTTCGCCGTGCCCGAGTTCGTCGAGTGGGCCAACAGCGTGGCCGAGCTGATGCTGTACGACTTCAAGCCGACTACTTGAATTGATTCCCTCTTCCTTTGGGAGAGGGGGAGAACGTATGAGCCAGGACACCTCCGCCATCGAGACCAAGCTCGCCGCGGCGCGCACGCGGCTGATCCTGGACAAGCCCTTCCTGGGCTCGCTGGTCATGCACCTGCCGCTCAAGGCGGCCGACCCCAAGTGGTGCAAGACCACGGCCACCGACGCCCGCGCCTTCTACTACAACGCCGACTACATCGCCCGGCTCACTCTGGAGCAGACCCAGTTCGTGCTGGCGCACGAGGCCATGCATTGCGCCCTGTCGCACTTCGCCCGGCGCAACCACCGGCAGAAGCACCGCTGGGATGTCGCCTGCGACTACGCGGTGAACATGATCCTCGACGACGAGCGCATGCCGCCGCCGGATGAGGCGTTGATGAACGCCGCCTACCGTGGCCTCACCGCGGAGGAGATCTATCCGCTGCTGCATGAGGACCCGCCGGAAGAGACGATGGACCAGCATCTGTTCGACCAGGAGAACGACACCCCGCCACAGAGCGAGGGCGAGCCGGAAGGACGCGACACCGGCGCGGGCGAGCCGCGCGAGGCGCAGTCGGGCGAGACCGAGGGCGAGCAGGACACCGGGAGCCAGGGCGGCAGCCAGGGCCGGGACAAGAACGACCAGCCGGGCCAGGGCCAGCAGGCCCAAGCCCAGGAAAGCCAGGACAGCGGCGAGGCGCAGAGTGATCTTCAGGAGCAGCCACCGCCGCCGCCCATGGACCCGGACAAGCTGTCCGAGCAGTGGAAGAGCCGGCTCGCCGCCGCCGCCCAGGCCGCGCGCCAGGCCGGCAAGCTGTCGGCTTCGCTCATGCGTTTCGTCGACAACCTGCTGGCGCCGCAATTGCCCTGGCGCGCCTTGCTCGCCCGCTACATGATGAACGCCGCGCGCGACGACTACAGCTTCCAGCGCACCTCGCGCCGCGAAGGCGAGGCCCTGATGCCGCGGCTCTACAGCCAGAGCGTCAACGTCGTGGTCGCGCTCGACACCAGCGGCTCGGTCACCGACGAGGAGCTGCGCGAATTCCTCGCCGAGATCGACGCGCTCAAGGGCCAGGTGCGGGCCGAGATCACCCTGCACGCCTGCGACGACAAGCTGGCCGAGGCCGGCCCCTGGCGCTATGCCATGTGGGAGCCGGTCACCCTGCCGGCCGAGGTGGCCGGCGGCGGCGGCACCGACTTCCGCCCCGTGTTCGACTGGGTCAACCGCGACCGGCTGAGCCCCGACCTGCTGGTGTACTTCACCGACGCCGAGGGGGCGTTCCCCGAGCAGGCGCCGCCATATCCCGTGGTCTGGCTGGTCAAGGGCAAGGCCCCGGTGCCGTTCGGCGTGCGCATCCAGCTCAATTGAAGGTCCGCTAGCACAAACATTTGATGCACTCGGGCCGCGGCCGGCCGATAATCCCGCCATGCCGAAAACCCTCCGCCGCCTGTTCCTGGCCCTGAGCCTGGCCTTGAGCGCCGCCGCCTTCGCCGCCGGCAGCGAGGTTGTCATCCCGGTCCCCTCCGGCGCCGAAATCCACAGTGCGCGCTATGCCGCCCAGGGCCAGACGCTCGCCGTCTTTCTCACCGGCGAATTCGGCTGGAGCGAATACGAATACCAGGCCGGCGCATACCTGGCCGGGCAGGGCATCGAAACCTGGGTGGCCGATGTCATGGGTGCCTATTTCCTGCCCCAGGGCATGAGCCAGGTGCGCAAGCTGCCCGATGCCGATCTCATCGCCTGGCTGGAGCGGGTACAAAAGCTAAGCGGCAAGCGCGAGATCGTGCTCATCGCCACCGCGCACATGGCGCAGCCGGCCCTGCGCCTGGCCCGGCTCTGGCAGGCGCAATACGCCAAGCGGGCCACGCTGCGCGGCGCGGTGCTCTTGTTCCCCCTGCTCTACGAAGAGGTCGAGCCCGGGCAGGAGCCGGTGTACGACCCCGTCGTGCGGCAGGCCCGGCTCGACATCGCCTATCTGCAGCCGCAGTCCTCCGCCGGCTACTGGTGGCGCGAACGGCTCAAGGCCGCGCTGGAATCTTCCGGCAGCCGGGTTCGGCTCACCGTATTGCCTGGCCTGCGCGACGGCTATTACCGGCGCGGCGACGCCACGCCGGAGGAGCTCGCCGAGGGCGGCAAGCTGGGCGAGCTGCTGCACGGCCAGATCGAGGCTTTGAGGAAAGGACGCCAATGAAACGCCTGCTGTTCGTCTTGCTGTTGACCCTGCTTACCGGGCCGGTCCTGGCCAAGGGCCTGAAGCCGCTGACGCCGCGGACCGCGCCGCAACTGGCCTTGCCCGCGCTCGACGGCGGCCGGTTCGATTTTCAGCAACTGCGCGGCAAGGTGGTGCTGGTCAACTTCTGGGCCACCTGGTGCCCGCCCTGCCGGCAGGAGATGCCGTCCATGCAGCGGCTCGACGACAAGCTAGCGGGCCGGCCCTTCGCCATGCTCGGCGTCAACGTCGGCGAGGCCCGGGCCCAGGTCAACGCCTTCCTCAAGATCGTGCCGGTCGGCTTCCCCATCGTGCTCGACGAGAAGGGCAAGCACCTGGAGGCCTGGCAGGTCTTCGCCTTCCCCACCAGCTATCTGGTCGACAAGCAGGGCCGCATCCGCTACGGCCTGTTCGGCTCCATCGAATGGGACGAGCCGGAGGCGGTGCAGGTGATCGAGGGGCTGCTGGCCGAGTGATGGCCTTGGGCGATTGTTCGTCATACCCGCGAAGGCGGGTATCCAGTTCTTGAATTTGGCTGGGCTCCCGCCTGCGCGGGAGCGACGAAACAGGTATGAATCAGGAGTTCTTCACAGCTTGCGCGCATCATAGGCCCAGTGCAGCAGGGCCTGTTTCTGCCGGCGTCGGCAATTGGGGTCACCCGCCAGGCAGTTCTTCTTGATCTGCGCGATGTGCCGGCGCACCGCCTTCCAGCGCTTGATCTGCCGCTCGTCGTCCGGGCAGCGGCGGCCCATGTAGTAGCGGCAATACCACTGAAACCAGCCGCGCGGGTCTTCCTCGTAAATCCAGCCCTTGCGCCGCCACTCCGCGAGCGATTGCGAGGCATCCACGCCGAAGAAATTGAGCTTGGGGTTACGCCGTTCTGGCGAGAGCTTGGCGTTTTCGAACCAGTCGGCCGGAAACTCGGCGGCGCAGTCGGTCATGTACTTGCCGCCGAACACGCCCATCGCCAGCATCTGCTTTGGCGTCAGTTCCGGCTTGAACTCCGGGTGGAAGTTCTCGCCCATGGGTTCGGTCAGGGTGTAGCTGTAGCCCTGCTGCATCCGGTCGTTGACTACGATGCGTTTGTTAGATGTTGGCATCTGGCGGATGTTACCGTGATTACCGGGAGCTGCCACAAACCTGGAAATCAGCTTGTGCGTGCCGGTTCCGCATGCAGCCTTGCGCCGAGCGCCTTCATCACTTTCATGACGGTATCGGTGAGGTATTCGGCGAAGGTTTCTTCATTGCCCAGGTAGGCCGAGGCATCGAATGGGGTGAGGTTTTCTGGCATGGCTGGTACCGATCAACCTTTGTACTTCCGCACCATGCCCACCACCACGCCGAAGATCTCCAACTGGCCTTTGGGCCGGATGATGGGGTAGGCCGGGTTGGCCGGTTTCAGCACGTAATCGCCTCTATCTCTCTCCAAGTATTTCAGCGTGAATTCGTTGTCGACGATGGCGACGACCAGGTCGCCGGCGTTGGCCGAGGGCCGGCGCTCGACCACCACGATGTCGCCTTCGTGGATACCGGCGTCGATCATGGAGTCGCCCTTCACCCGCACCAGCACCGTGCGCGAGGGGTGCTCGATCAGGTATTCGTCGATGGTCAGGCTGGCGGTGCCGGTGTCGGCCGGGTGGGGCAGGCCGGCGCGCACGGCGGAATCGGCCAGGGTGCGCTCGAAGAAGCGCGGGCCGGGTTTCAGCCGCTTGTCCGGCGTGGCCTCGAGAAAGCCGGCCAGCTTGAGCCGGGCGACCAGGGCGGCGACCGAGGATTTGGATTTCAGGCCGAGCATTTCGCCGATGGCGGAATAGGGCGGGAAGACCCGGTGTTCGGCGTAGTAGTCCTGCAGGTTGTTCAGGTAGTCGGTGTCGTTCGACATTTTGGGCACCTCGAAAAGCGGTGTCCCAACCTTATCGAACGATGGTTCGTCGCGTCAAGAGGGCTTGCGCCAGGCGGCGTTCAGGGCCGCTGGGGCCGCCAGCGCTTGAGCAGCAGCGAGTTGCTCACCACCGAGACCGAGGACAGGGCCATGGCGGCGCCGGCGATCACCGGGTTGAGCATGCCCAGCGCGGCGAGCGGCAGACCGAGCACGTTGTAGATGAAGGCGAAGAACAGGTTCTGCCGGATCTTGTCGAGCACGGCATGGGAGAGCGCCACCGCCTGCACCACGCCCATGAGGTCGTCGTGCATCAGGGTGATGTCGGCCGCCTCCAAGGCGATGTCGGTGCCCGAGCGCATGCCGAAGCTGACGTCGGCGCTGGCCAGGGCCGGAGCATCGTTGATGCCGTCGCCCGCCATGCCGACCACGCGGCCATCGGCCTTGAGTGCGGCCACGACGGCCGCCTTGTCCTGCGGCAGCACGCGGGCGCGGAATTCGGCAATGCCGGCCTCTGCGGCGATGGCGGCGGCGGTCGCTTCCTGGTCGCCGGTGAGCATGACCACCTGGATGCCGCGTGCCTGCAAGGCGCGCACGGCGGCCTTGGAGCTGGGGCGCAACCGGTCGGCGAAGACGAGTTGGCCGAGGAGTTTGGAGTCATCGGCGAGGGCGACGGTGATGGTGGCCGCAGTCGCTCTTCCCTCACCCCGGCCCTCTCCCGGAGGGAGAGGGGGCAATTCACCCCTCCCCCCCTGGGGGAGGGGGTGAGGGAATGTTTCTTCAGGGCCCTGAGCGGTTTCCAATACCCAGTCCAGCCGCCCCAAGCGCAGTTCCTTGCCTTCCACACGACCACGCACACCTTGCCCCGGAATGTTCTCAAAGGTGTCGACCGCGGGCAGCGCAATGCCGCGCGCCCGGGCGGCATCGAGCAGGGCCTGGGCCAGCGGATGGGTTGAGCCCTGTTCCAGCGCGGCGGCCAGGCGCAGCAGGTCGGCTTCTTCCATGCCGGCCGCGGCATGCAGTTCGACCAGGGCCGGCCGGCCTTCGGTCAGGGTGCCGGTCTTGTCCAGCGCCAGCACCGAGAGTCTTTCCGCCCGCTCCAGGGCGGAGGCCGAGCGCACCAGGATACCCAGTTGCGCGCCGCGGCCCAGGCCCACCATCAGCGCGGTCGGCGTGGCCAAACCCAATGCGCAAGGGCAGGCGATGACCAGCACCGCCACCGCGGGGATCAGGCTCGTGCCGAGCTCGCCGCTGTAGATCCACCACCCGGCGAAGGTGAGCGCGGCCAAGGTGACCACGGCCGGCACGAACACGGCGGCGATGCGGTCGGCCAGTTTCTGGATCGGCGCCTTGGAGCCCTGCGCCGCCTCGGTCAGGCGCACGATCTCCATGAGCTGGGTCTGCGCGCCCACGCCCTCGGCGCGGATCTTCAACATGCCGTCCAGGTTCTGGGTGCCTGCATAGACCCGGTGCGTTGCGCTGGGGCGATTCGTGACCTGGGTTCCCTCACCCCTAGCCCCTCCCCCGAAGGGGGAGGGGAACGAACCCCCCTCTCCCATTGGGAGAGGGGTTGGGGGTGAGGGAGTGAATGGGATACCCACTTTACTGACTGGCAGGCTCTCGCCGGTGAGCAGGCTCTCATCCACGCTCGAGGCGCCTTCGACCACCACGCCGTCGACCGGGATGCGCTCGCCGGCGCGCACCAGAACGAGGTCGCCGACCTTGAGCGCGGCGATGTCGATCTCGATGGTTTCGCCGTCGCGCTCGACGCGGGCGGTCCTGGGTTGCAGGCCGATGAGCTGCTCGATGGCGGAGGAGGTCCTGGCCTTGGCCCGCGCCTCCAGCAATTTGCCCAGACGCACCAGGGCGATCACCGCGGCGCCGGCCTCGAAATAGAGATGACCATCGGGGTCGAACAACAGCACGAACACGCTGTAGAAATAGGCGGCGCTGGTGCCCAGCGCGATGAGCACATCCATGTTGGCGCCGCCGCCGCGCAAGCTGTGATAGGCGCCGGCGTAGAAGCGCCAGCCGGCCCAGAACTGCACCGGCGTGGCCAAGAGCCATTGCAGCCAGCCGGGCAGCCAGGCCGCGTGGCTGCCGGAAAACATCGTCGCCATCTGCGCCAAGAGGGGCAGGGTGAGGGCGGCGGAGACGGCGAAGGCGATCACCTCGCGCCGGTATTCCGCCGCCTGGCGCGCCTTCGCCTCGGCCCGCGTCGCCTCGGTGATCGGGCAGGCCGAATAGCCGGCCTTGTGCACCGCGGCGATCAGGTCGTCGAGGGTAACGAGCCCCGGCGTGTAGTTCACCCGCGCCTTTTCGGTGGCGAGGTTCACCCGCGCCTCGACGCCCGGCAGGCGGTTGAGCACGGTCTCGATCCGCGTGGCGCAGGCGGCGCAGGTCATGCCGGAAAGGCGCAGGTCCAGGCTCTGCGGCGCCACGGCGAAGCCGGTCTTGGCCACCTGGGCGACGATGGCTTCGGCGCTGGCTTGCGCCGGGTCGTATTCCACCCGCGCGCGCTCCGCCGCCAGGTTCACCGCCGCGTTCACGCCCGCCAGCTTGTTCAGGTTGTGCTCCAGGCGGGTCGAGCAGGCCGCGCAGGTCATGCCGGCGATGGGCAGTTCGAGGACTTTCTTCTCGGCGAATTGGCTCATGCTTGTTTGGCCTGCTGGCGACGGATCTTGGTGAGTTGGTCGATATAGTTCGACCCCCATTTCTGCAAAGACTTCAGGATCGGCTCCAAAGTTCGGCCGAATTCGGTCAGCGAATATTCCACCTTGGGCGGTACTTCGGCATAGACCTTGCGCACGACGATGCGGTCGGCCTCCAACTCGCGCAACTGCCGGGTGAGCATGCGCTGGGTGACATCGGGCATCAGCCGCATCAGTTCGTTGAAACGCTTGGTGCCGCCGAGCAGGTGGAACAGGATGACGCCCTTCCACTTGCCGCCAACCACGGCCAGGCAGGCCTCGACCGGACAGCCGAAATCGCAATCGTAGCGTTTGTGTTTGAGGGCCATGTTCGCTTTGCCTTGGTATACAAAATGTAACTACATCACAGAAATGTGCATTCTTACGTGCTTGCAGCCAATGCTATACCTTCGTTCCCGGTTCGTGTGAACCTGACACCGGGAGAAAACAAATGAATGTATTCAACGCGATCGAGGCCCGCCGTTCGGTCAAGCAGTTCGATCCCGATTACAAGTTGAGTGAGGCCGAGATCGAGAAGTTGCTGTCGCTCGCCGTGCTGTCGCCGACGGCATTCAATATCCAGCATTGGCGTTTCGTGCGGGTGGAGGACAAGGCCCTACGCGAAAAGCTACGGGCGGTGAGCTGGATGCAGCCGCAGATCACCGATGCCTCTTTGCTGCTGGTGCTGTGCGCCGACCTCGACGCCTGGCGGAAGAGCCCCGAGCGTTATTGGCGCGATGCGCCGGCCGATGTGCGCGAGGGCGTGGTGGCCGCAATCCAGGCCTATTACGACGGCCGCGAGCAAGTGCAGCGCGACGAAGCCATGCGCTCCTGCGGCATCGCGGCGCAGAGCCTGATGCTGGCGGCCAAGGCCATGGGCTACGACTCCTGCCCGATGGACCTGTCGGACTTCGACCAGGTGGCACCGCTGATCAAGCTGCCGGCCGGCCATGTCATCGGCCTGTTCCTCGCCATTGGCAAGGCCATGCGCGAGCCCTGGCCGCGCGCGGGGCAACTGCCCTTGAGCGAGGTGGTGGTGCGCGACCACTTCTAAGTTTTGACGCTGGCCGCCCGGTAGGTGCGGACGGCGTCGGTAAAGACATGGGTCGCCGAGCGCAGGAAGAGTGCCGCGATGCCCAAGCCGACCACGAGGTCGGGCCATTGCGCGGCGGTGAGCCAGACGCCGGCGCCGGCGACGATGACGGCGCTGTTGGCGATGATGTCGTTGCGCGAGCAGAGCCAGACCGAGCGCATGTTGACGTCGTCGGCGCGGTGCTTCCACAAGAGATACAGGCAGAGCGAGTTGGCGGCCAGGGCCAAGAGGCCGATGGCGCCCATGGTCTCGTAGGTCGGCAGCGCGGGGTGCAGCAGTTTGTCGATGGCCTGGACCAGCACGAACAGGCCGAAGCCGGCCATGATGCCGCCCTTGATGAAGGCGGAGATTGCCTTCCATCTGTCGTCGCGGGCCAGCACATAGAGGCTGAAACCATAGACCAGGGCATCGCCCAGCATGTCCAAGGAATCGGCCATGAGCGCGGTGGAGCCGGCCAGCCAGCCGGCCGTGGCCTCGACCCCGAACATCACGAGGTTGATCGCCAGGACGATCCTGAGCGTCCTGGCCTGACTGTCGCGCATTTTGTCGCTGGCGCAAACGTCGCCGCAGCCGCAGGTGGCCATGGTTATCTTTCTTCGATGAATCTCATGGGTGATGGATACGGCATTGCCAATCGTCATTCCGGGCATGCCGCGATGCGGCATTGACCCGGAACCCAGGAAATAAAACTGGATGCCGGCTTTCGCCGGCATGACGAAAAGGGGTATGCCGATTGCTGACTAGGTTACTCCGGATTGCCCATTGCCGGCAGCCTTGCGCGGCCGGAAGCGGCGGATGCTTTGCCGCAATACCCGCAGGGTCTCTGCCGTGGCCCGGCCGTAGCGCAGGCCGACATAGAGCCGGGTGATCGCGCCGATCGTTTCGGCCAGATCGGGCCGGGCGGCGCCGGCGCGGCGGGCGAAAGCCACCGGGCCTTCATTGCCGTGGCGTTCCAGGCCGAGCCGGGCGAGCTTGCGGCAGAAGCGGGCGTAGAGCCGGGCGGCCGCATCCTGTTTGGTTCGCTTTTCACGCAGCAGGTAAAAGCCGGCCAGGCCGAGGATGAACAGCGTGCTGCCGGCACCGAGCAGCCAGAGCATGGCGTTGAGGTTGGCCAGCCAGGGGGCGAGGCGCGCAAGGAATTCGCGCTGGCGCACGTCGTTGTAGCCGAGCACCCAGAGGTTCCAGCGGTAGTTCACCAAATCCCAGGCCAGGCGCACGGGCGCGAGCCAGCCGGTCTCGACATCGATCAGCGCTGCCGGCCGTTCCGCCACCGGCAGCGCGGCGCCGACGCCCAGTTCCACCCGGGTCGGCGCCACGGCGGCGGTGGGATCGACCCGGCGCCAGCCTTCGCCCGCCAGCCAGACCTCGGCCCAGGCATGGGCGTTGCGTTGGCGCACGATCCAGTAGTTGCCCACCGCGTTGTATTCGCCGCCCTGATAGCCGGTGACCACCCGGGCCGGGATGCCGGCCGCGCGCATGAGGAAGACGAAGGCGCTGGCGTAGTGCTCGCAGAAGCCGCGCCGGGAGTTGAACAGAAAGTCATCCACCGCCTGCTCGCCCAGCCGGGGCGGCTGCAGGGTGTAGACGAAGGGCTCGCGCCGGAAGTGGTCGAGCGCCTGCTCGACGATGGCGGCATCGCTCAGGCCGCTGCCCGCCCAGCGTGCCGCCAGGGCGCGGGCGCGCGGGTTGATGGCATCGGGCAGGTCGAGGGCGCGAACCCAGGTGGCATGGTCGAGATCGGGTCCGTAACGGTAATCGAGCCAGGCCCGCACCTGGTATTGCAGGCGCTGGCTGACCGGGGCGCGGGCGAGCCAGACGAGGTCGCTGCGCAGATCGGCCTCGAGCCTGGGCAGTGCCTCGGGCAGGCCGAGCAGGAACAGCCAGTGCTGCTGGTGCGGCTCCAGGATGACCCGGTAGTCCACCGGCTGGCCGATGCCCTGGCCCACCACGCCGCCATAGGGTACGTCCTGCACGGTGCGCCAGGCGCGGCCGTCATAGTCCCAGAGCACGGGCCCGCGCCAGTAGAGCTGCTTGGGGTCGATGGCGCGGGTGTCGAAGCTGGCGCGGAAGGCGATTTCCTCCGACAGGATCAGGCGGTTGAAGTCGCCTGGCCGCATCTCGTCGGATAGGCCGGTGCGGGCCGAGCTTTCCTGCTGCAGGCTCCAGAGCGGGCCCGACAGCCGGGGAAACAGGATGAACAGGAACACCGCCAGCGGGATGGCCTGCAAGAGCAGCAGGCCGGCCGGCCGCAGCTTGGGCCAGAGCGCCTTGGGCTGTGGCATCTGGCTGGCAATGAGCGAGGCGGTCAGCGCGAGCAGGGCGAGCAGCATATAGGCGGCGCTGAGCAGGCTCTGGTCCTCCAGGAAGTGGGCGACCAGCAGGAAATAGCCGACGAAGATCAGGCCGCTGCGGTCGCGCGGGGCCTCGGTCTCCAAGAGCTTGGCCGCCGAGAGGAAGACCAGCAGCGCGACGCCGGCGCGCGGCCCGACGATGGTGCCGAACTGGACGAATACCGCGACCAGTCCGCCGACGGTGACGGCGATGCGCAGCCAGCGCGGCGGCAGCGGCAGGCGCCGGGCCGCGCGCAGCAGGCACCAGAGCGCGATGGCGGCCCAGACCAGGCTGAGCCAGAGCGGCAGCCGGGCCGTGTGCGGCGCCACCACCAGCGCCAGCGGCAGCACCAGCCAGAGCAGTTCGGGCAGCGCATAGCGCTGGCGCATCAGGCCTCCCCGAAGCGGGCCAGCGCTTCCAGGCAGGCGCGCAGATGGGCCTCGCCCCGGGCCGGGCCGAAGCTGCGCGCCGGCAGGCGCAGGCCGTAGTCGAGACCCGTCGCCTCGGCATCGAGCAGCCAGCGGGTCAGGCGCGAGAGCTTGGCCTCGGTGTTGCCGCCCGGCGTCTGCGTCCAGTCGAACCAGAGGCCGCGCGAAACCGGGGCGGCGAACTGCTTGGTGGCGAGCGGCTGCTCGCGCGCCAGGGTCTTCCAGGCGATGCGCTTGAGCGAATCGCCCGGCCGGTATTCGCGCAGGCCGTCGAATTCCTCGTCGCCCGGCCGGCTGGTCCGACCGGTCTGATCGCCTTCTGCGCCGGCGGGGAAGGGCAGGCTGTCGGCGGCGGGGCGCGGGTAGACCAGCACTGTCCAGTCCAGCTCCAGCACCGTCCAGCAGCGGAACAGGCCGAGCGGATAGGTGGTGGACAAGGCGAACCGGCCGGGCCGATGCAGGCCGCGCCGGGGCTGGGGCAGGCTCAGGCTCAGGTCG
The DNA here is from genome assembly GCF_003967275.1 of Sulfuritortus calidifontis. Taxonomy (NCBI): domain Bacteria; kingdom Pseudomonadati; phylum Pseudomonadota; class Betaproteobacteria; order Nitrosomonadales; family Thiobacillaceae; genus Sulfuritortus; species Sulfuritortus calidifontis. The sequence continues at coordinate 1,538,991 of NZ_AP018721.1, read as the reverse complement.
GCTCGGCCATGAGCCGGCAGGTCGGCGTGGGCGGGCGCGGCCTGGGCATGTTCGATGGCGATGCGGTAGCGCCCGAGGCCCGTGGGGTTGTCCAGATGCAGGACGAAGTGCGCGCTCTGGCCGGCGAACACCGGAGCGACATGGCCGGCGTGCAGGCGCAGACCGTTCAGGTTGCGGTGGGTCTGGATCAGCCCGGCCACGCCGATGCCGGCCAGCAAAAAGGTGAACAGATAGGCCAGGCTCAGGCTGTAGTTCATCGCCCCCAGCAGCAGGGCGCCGAGCAGCAGGGCGAACAGCAGACCGTCGCGCGTGGGCAGGATGTAGAGCCGGCGACTGCTGAGCCGAATCTCACCGCCTTCGCGCCGCGGCGCCCGCCACGGCAGGTGGGCGAAGCGCAGGGCGGGCAGCGGCAAAGCCATCAGGGAATGGCGACTTCCATCAGCACCTGGGCGGCCCACTCCGGCTCGGCCGCCTCGATGCCGGAGGCCGGGTGCAGACGATGGCCGACCACGGGGCCGAGCACGGCCTGGATGTCCTCGGGCTGGACGAAGTCGCGCCCGTCGAGATAGGCCCAGCCCTGGGCCGCGTGCAGCAGGGCCAGCCCGGCGCGCGGCGACAGGCCGCCGGCGAAGCGCAGATCGCGCCGGGTGGTGTCGATCAGGGCCTGCACATAGTCGAGCAGGGCCTCCGACACGTGCAGGCTTTGCACCGCCTGCTGCAGGGCGATGAAGCCCGCCGGGTCGAGCACGGGCGCAAGCTGCGCCAGCAGGTCGCGCCGGTTTTCGCCGCGCAGCAGGGCGCGTTCGGCCGCATGGTCGGGGTAACCCAGGCGGATGCGCATGAGGAAGCGGTCGAGCTGCGATTCCGGCAGCGGGAAGACGCCGGCCTGCTCGACCGGGTTTTGCGTGGCGATGACGAAGAAGGGCTTGGGCAGTTCGCGCGTCTCGCCCTCGATGGTGACCCGGCCTTCCTCCATCGCCTCCAGCAGGGCGCTTTGCGACTTGGGACTGGCGCGGTTGATCTCGTCGGCCAGGATCACCTGGGCGAAGATCGGGCCGGGATGAAAGCTGAAGCTGCCGCGCTCACGGTCGTAGATGGCCGCGCCCAAGAGGTCGGCCGGCAACAGATCGCTGGTGAACTGGATGCGATGGAACTGCAGGCCCAGGGTGACGGCCAGGGTGTGGGCCAGGGTGGTCTTGCCGACCCCGGGGGTGTCTTCGATCAGCAAGTGGCCGCGCGCCAGCAGGCAGGCCAGGCACAGGCGCACCTGATGTTCCTTGCCGAGGACGACGCGGTTGATCTGGGCCAGGGCCTGGGCGAGTTCGGTTTTCATGACGGCAACTCTATAGGCAAACCGTGGCTGCGCAAAGCGGATGCGGTATGCTTGCGCCATCCCTGTCAGGCCGAATCATGACCACCCGCATCTGCATCATCCGCCACGGCGAGACCGACTGGAATCTCGAAAAACGCATCCAGGGCCAGATCGACATCCCGCTCAACGCCACCGGCCGGGCCCAGGCGCTGGCCATGGCCTACAACGCGGCGCACCACAGGTTCAGCGCCATTTACAGCAGCGACCTCGCCCGGGCGCTCGACACGGCACGCGGCCTGGCCGAGCGCCTGGGGCTGGAGCTGAAGACCCTGCCGCAATTGCGCGAGCGGCATTACGGCATCTTCCAGGGCCTGACCGCGGCCGAGGGCGCGCAGCGCCACCCCGAGGCCCACGCCCGCTATGCCGCGCGCGATGCCGACTACGATTTCGAGACAGGCGAGACCCTGCGCGCCTTCGCCGTGCGCGCCATCGAGGGCATAGACTGGCTGGCCCGGCACCATGCCGGCCAGACCATCGCCGCAGTCAGCCACGGCGGCGTGCTCGACGTGCTCTATCGCAAGGCGACCGGCCGCGCCCTGGAGGCACCGCGCGATTTCAAGATCCCCAACTGCGCCCTCAACTGGTTCCACATCGACGCCCACGGCTGGCACCTGGAAACCTGGGGCGACCGGCACCATCTCGAAAACGTCCTGGTCGAGTCGCCCGAATAAGGAACGAGGCCGTGGCCCATACGGTCGTCCTGCTCCGCCATGGCCATAGCGACTGGAACCTCACCGACCGCTTCACCGGCTGGACCGACATCGCGCTGACCGGCCAGGGCATCGCCGAGGCCGAGGCGGCCGGCCGCCGCCTGGCCGGCGCGGGCTTTCGTTTCGACGAGGTGCATTGCTCGGTGTTGCGGCGCACCCGGCAGACCGCCGAGGCGGTTCTGGCGACGCTGGGGCAGACGGCTATTCCCATCCACGAGACCTGGCGCCTGAACGAGCGCCACTACGGCGCCTTGCAGGGCCTGAACAAGCAGGAAATCTTTTCCGCCTGGGGCGAGCAACGGGCGCGGCACTGGTGGCGCGGCTATGCCGAGCCGCCGCCGGCACTGGAACCCGACGACCCCAGACACCCGCGCTTCGATCCGCGCTATGCCGATCTGCCGCCCGAACAGCTGCCGGCGAGCGAGAGCCTGGCCGACTGCCAGCGCCGCCTGCTGCCTTACTGGAACGAAGTGCTGGCACCCCGCATCCGAACGGGCCGCCGCCTGCTCGTGGTCAGCCACGGCAACACCCTGCGTGGGCTGGTCATGCATCTGGATCGCATCAGCGCCGAGGCGATGGAAAAAGTCGAGATCGCGCCGGGCGTGCCGCTGGTCTATCGATTCTCCAACGGCCTGGCAGTGCTGGGCCGAGAATGGCTGGAGTAGTCCACGCCAGGTTCCGGCCAGTGCGCATATCCCGATGATGTAAACTCGCGCGCTGGAAGAACAGCTACAGGACAGCGTTCCGGCCAGTGCGCATATCCCGATGATGTAAACTCTTTGCGGGTACAGTCATTATGGCGTGTATGTTCCGGCCAGTGCGCATATCCCGATGATGTAAACTTGCCACCATCAACGCCAACAACATCGCCAAGTTCCGGCCAGTGCGCATATCCCGATGATGTAAACTCACCACAAGCCAACCATTCGGCAGCGCTCCGTTCCGGCCAGTGCGCATATCCCGATGATGTAAACTGGCGATGGCTTGCTCGACTTGCGCCGGTTTGTTCCGGCCAGTGCGCATATCCCGATGATGTAAACTCCAGCAGTCCCGCGCCGAGGTGCTGGCGCAGTTCCGGCCAGTGCGCATATCCCGATGATGTAAACTTGGCAGGCCCATCGTGCGCCAGGCAGGGCCAGTTCCGGCCAGTGCGCATATCCCGATGATGTAAACTTCAAGGGCGCCAGCCTGATCGAGAGGGAATAGTTCCGGCCAGTGCGCATATCCCGATGATGTAAACTCTACGACTACATTATGGACGGTATCGCCCAGTTCCGGCCAGTGCGCATATCCCGATGATGTAAACTTGACGCTGGCGTAACCGGCGCTGAGCCCACGTTCCGGCCAGTGCGCATATCCCGATGATGTAAACTGGCCGGTGGCTTCGTGCAGCGTGGCCGCCGGTTCCGGCCAGTGCGCATATCCCGATGATGTAAACTGAACCGCCCAAACAACGGACGGCCACGGGTGTTCCGGCCAGTGCGCATATCCCGATGATGTAAACTTTTATCTGCCGCCGCCAGGATCTCGCCGGCGTTCCGGCCAGTGCGCATATCCCGATGATGTAAACTGCAGCACATCGGCGCTGTCCGGCGCAGACAGTTCCGGCCAGTGCGCATATCCCGATGATGTAAACTTTACCAGGCAAAACCCTCAACTCAAGGCCAGTTCCGGCCAGTGCGCATATCCCGATGATGTAAACTGGCAGATCGACATCTAGCACTTCCTTGTAGGTTCCGGCCAGTGCGCATATCCCGATGATGTAAACTCAGGTCCGCTCGAAGCGACAGTTAGACCACGTTCCGGCCAGTGCGCATATCCCGATGATGTAAACTCAACGTCGAATGCTCAATGGCCAAAGGATCGTTCCGGCCAGTGCGCATATCCCGATGATGTAAACTACCCGCCTCCAGCACCGATTCGCGGGCCTTGTTCCGGCCAGTGCGCATATCCCGATGATGTAAACTACGCTGACTGCAGCGAACGTGGTGACGACTGTTCCGGCCAGTGCGCATATCCCGATGATGTAAACTACTCCGTGTAGGCATTCGTCACTGGATGGTGTTCCGGCCAGTGCGCATATCCCGATGATGTAAACTTTCTTAGTGGCCTCCGCAATCTCGGCAGAGTTCCGGCCAGTGCGCATATCCCGATGATGTAAACTTCACGGCCTCCTCATATTCGTCGATCATGTGTTCCGGCCAGTGCGCATATCCCGATGATGTAAACTGTCTTGACCAGGTTCGAGGATTGGCCATCTGTTCCGGCCAGTGCGCATATCCCGATGATGTAAACTAAATACGATCGGCCCTGACATCATTGCCATGTTCCGGCCAGTGCGCATATCCCGATGATGTAAACTTGATGTTGGCACTCACATATCGCTTGTTGCGTTCCGGCCAGTGCGCATATCCCGATGATGTAAACTCCACCGGGCTGGCGTAGCGGGCGCCGTGCAGTTCCGGCCAGTGCGCATATCCCGATGATGTAAACTCCGGGGACACCTCAGCAGTCGTGCCCTGCTGTTCCGGCCAGTGCGCATATCCCGATGATGTAAACTAGTATGGTTCAAAAACTTTGAACCTTGCAAGTTCCGGCCAGTGCGCATATCCCGATGATGTAAACTCCGTGCCAGACGCGATCGGCTCACCGTCGGGTTCCGGCCAGTGCGCATATCCCGATGATGTAAACTCGAGACGGCCCGCGAGATCGTCCAGTCCGAGTTCCGGCCAGTGCGCATATCCCGATGATGTAAACTAGTTTTGCCACTACCAGGTGTGCCTGTAACGTTCCGGCCAGTGCGCATATCCCGATGATGTAAACTTCGATGTGACATAACCCGCTGACTTGTCAGCGGGTTTTTGTCTTTTTGGGCCCCAAAAATCGGCCTGGGTGTCAGAACAAGTCATATTGGTCGGGCGATTTTTTCGCGGCCTGCTTGGCTTTGCCTTGATAGGTGATGATGCGCTCATATTGCTTGTCGGTGAATATGAGGATATTGACCTTGCCGCCATCCGGCAAGGCTTTTTCCACCCGTTTGCAGTAGGTGTCGATTTGCGCTTGGCTGGTGCAAAAGCGCATGTACACCGAGAACTGGGCCATCTCGAAACCCATATCCAGCAGGGTGTTGCGAAAGTCGGTTGCTGCTTTGCGTTCTGTTTTTTCGACCACGGGTAGGTCGAACATGACGGCCACCCACATCAGTCGATATCCGCTGAGCATGGCATGTCAGTCGTCGGCCAGGCTTGCGGCCATGGACAGTGGTAGCCCTGGCAAGGGAAGGTCGAGCTTGTCGCGCTCACCGAGATAAACCTGGGCTAAAGAAACGGCCAGTCGCTGCATGCAGACCATGACCGGCGTGGCGCCGGAATTGGTCTGCATGTCGTCGTATAAGGTACGGACCAAGGATCGCTTGGTTTCCGGTGTGATACTGGCCTCACCGATGCGTTGCAATTGCCAGACATGCAGATCGACAATGGGCCGAAAGGGTTCCATCAAGTCGTCTACCAGGCGCATGGGATTGCCTTCGTTGGCGTGGTGCAGGCCAAGGGTCGGGTGGAGCCCGGCGGCAATCACGGCACGGGCCGTGGCGGCACGCAGCACGGTATAGCCATAATTAAGCATAGCATTGATGCCACTTGCGTTTTGGTCGCGCCGAAAGTCGTTGCCGAACAATAGGCCCCAATAGCGCCGGGCACCTTGCGCCTCCAGATTGTCGGGGTCGCCGGAACGGACCTTTTTCGTCAATGCGGCCAGCGGTGCGACGGGGGCGCCAGCCGCTTCCAAGGCGGCGGCTTGTTGTTGTAGTTTGCTACGCACTACCTCGGCCCAGAGACGTTTGTGGGTGGGCAGCGTCGCCGCAATCTGGGCATCGAATCGTTTGGCCTGCTGGAAATTGCCAGCCACCGGCCAGAGCATACCGATGGCGTTATGGTTTGCCGCACACAGTACGAAGGGGGCGCCACGCTCGGTCAAGGCCACCAGGAGGTTGTTGGTGTAGCTCAGGCCATGGGCATTGGCGATGACGGCGGCGATGTCGTCCAGCGGTACCTGCCCAAGTTCTTTACGCTCGCCCTCGGTGTCCTGCACCACCATGAACCCACGCGAGGCGAACAGGTGCCGCTTGTCGTCGGCCACCTCGACGATGCGGCCGATCATGTTGTTTATCCCCTAAATCCCGGGTCGCGCAGGTCGCCGATCTCGGAGACGGTAACTCGGCGGCCTTGGGCTGTCTGGAGCGACCCCGCGATTTTTGAGACATATTTGAATGAGTCTCCGTCGTCTTTGTTTCTGGCATCAACGTTTGCTTCATTGTGCTCGGCAAAAAACATCTGGCCATTTCCACCAATTTTAACGACGCGCATGGTTTTGGTATTGCCGCCCAGATTGAGCCGCACCAGGTCGTTGATCATCAAGCGCATGACCAGTGGTTTTCCAGAGAGGCTGTAGGATGGATTTCTGAGCCGTTTGATTCCTTCAGCCTCACCGTGCAGGCGTATCAGCTGGTAAGCTTCGAAGGTGGAAATCACATCGCTATCCCACTTGCCCTTTTCGTCCCGCCAGATTTCGATACAGTAATTGCTGCCGCCGACATAACCCTTATAGGCCCTTGGGCTGCCATTTTCATCCAAACCGTGGCGCTCGGGGTTCCGGGTGCTGGCTATCGCTATCACACTTTTATTCTTGATCTCGCGCTGTCGCGGGCCGCCGTCTTCCGGTCTAATCCTCCTGGACACCACGCCATTGCCATGTAACCTCCAAGCGGTGTCTTCGTGCATGGCGCCCTGATAGCCATGATCCGGCTTATGGCTCACAATAATATTTTCAAGCGCCCTCTCGACATGTTCGCGATAGGATGGCCATGGTAGCGGCATTTCCTCAACCAGCCGATCTAACTGTTTTACCCGTGCGCTGGCGCTGGCCTGCGCGAAGCGCTGCAACAGGCCTTGATCGGTGATGCCGATGACAGCAGCGTCCAGAGCATGGTGGCGGTGGTCGTTGCGGTTTTTAGATTCGGTGCCGGAAAGCAATTGATTGAGGCCAAACTTGCCGCGCAACAAGGCGGTCATGCGGCCGGGAATGGCCCGCACCTTGTTCGGGTGGCAAACGAGGGACAGATATTCCTTGGCGATACGCGACAGATAGGCGGTATCGTTCAGGGCGCGGGCCAGAAAGTCCTTGTCCTCCTTTAGCCAGCGTTGGTAGCCATCCGGCGCGAATCGCTTGGTTTTTTCGCGCGGCATGAGCGCCGCACGTTGGAGGATGGCCTCGTAGTCGTATCCTGGCTGCGAGATCTCTCCGAATGCCTGGTATGGGGTTCGGTTGCCCTTGTCCCGGTTCGCGCGGCGTAGCGAAACCGTCTTGTTGTTCATGCTGTCGTCCAGCGTCATCGAGTAGGGCAGGATATGCTCGATCTCGACTTCGTTGGACAAAAGCCGTTCGATGCCGATCTGCTCACCTGTGTAGGGGCACTGGCGGTCGGCGACATTCTTGGAGTTGAGTTCGACCCATAGTTGCATCTTTTGCGACAGTTCGCGCCGCTTGGCCCGATCTAAATTGGTCGGGGTCAAACCCAACACTACGCAGGCTTCGGCAACCTGCTTGTCATTGAGTTCCTGTCGCTCCTTTTGTTCTCTTTGGATTTCCAGCTTTCTTTCACGGCTCAATTTGAGTTCGCGTGCGACCTCGACAATGATTTCACTGGGCCTGCCATAGCGCTTGATGAGGGCATTGACCACCTTGCGCAGCTCGTTGAGGCCAATATGCACGGTCGGGTTGGCGATCTTGCCATAACGCTCTTCGTCGTTGCGTGGGTTGTCCTTGGCAAAGGCAACATGGCGACGCAGGGGGATGCCGTAATAGGGTAGGGCATCCATGATTTCGCCTGTTTGCTGGATATAAGACAGCGCACTGTGGCTATCGAAGCCTGCCCGCTTGACGGCGTCGGAATACATCACGACATCTTTGATGAGCTCAGGCACGATACGATCCAGCGCGGCCCGGCTCAGGTTGCCATAACCCTCGGGTAGGCTGGTATTGGCGATGCGCTCTGCGGTTGCTTCATCCACGCCGGTATGTTCTTGCAGCCAGCTCACCAATGCCGACTCGCTCGCCTCATTCAGCAGTTTGTCGACGATGTCGTCTTGCATGGCATGGTCGAAACTGTACCAGCGCTCGTCAAAGCAAGTGTCTTTGGCAAGGGCGGCCGATGTCGCATTTCCCTTGAGCCGGTCTCGCTTGATGTCCTCTAGGTTGAATTTGGTCGTGCCGGGTAGTTTTAGCGCCTTCAAGATTTTTGTGAATCGGACTTCCCCTTGGTGTTCGAGAAGCTGGACGACCTGATTGCGCTGTTCCAGTGTCAGGGCCTGTTCACGCAGGTCTGGCGTAAGCAGGCGTAAATTGTTGACTTCCTGGTAGATGCGGAAGCGCTGCGTGCTAGGCAAGGCCAGCGGTGCGCGTTCTTCGTCTGGCAGCAATGTGCATCGGCCCGGTTTGACCGGCTTGAGCGGGCGTTGATGAAGCAGGATGTCCTTGAGTTCTTTTCGGGCCGCCTCATTAAACAAGGCGGGGTTAAGGCTGCTTTGCTTGGCCCACAGTACGTCGAACTCATGTTCGATCATCGCCCGGTCTGCATAAAAATCGTAGGCCTTGTCCTTCTGGGTTCTGCCGCGCAGGCGGGCGCGAACGCTCAAGCGGTTCTCATGGCGGTTGGCCAGCCATTCGCCGAGGGTCTGGCAGTTTTCCTGGGCTAGCTTGTCGCGCAAATCCTTGATGGCTTTTTTCAGGGCACCGCTATCGCTGTCCTTCTTGTCGGTCTTCCGGTTGCTCAGAAAGCCGCGCCGCTGGTTAATATGGAACAGCGCACGGGCAAACTCTGGTCCGCTCAGCGCGTCATAGAGCCCCTTCTTGCGCAGGGCATAGGGGTCGAGGTTCACCAATTGACGACGCTGAACTTCATCGGTGGGGAAGAAACCAAAACGGGTTAGGGCGGCCAGCATTCGCTCTTTGCGTTTGAGCAGGCGGTCGCGCCGCCGTCGCATCTGGCGGGCGTTGCGTCGGGTGACGGCAAGCGAGGTGCCGTCCTTTGGATTGCGGCCGTCGGAGAAAATACGAACTCCCATGCGAATGATCGCGACGGGTTTGTCATCGCCGTCTAGGCGAAGCAGGCACCAGCCGATGGATGTGGAACCGATATCCAGAGCCAGTCGATAGCGCATCTTGGACAATTTGCCGCCTCCGTGTATTGATTTTTGTTGTCTGTAAGTATAACTTGAGGGCGCATACTTCATCGGGATATGCGCTCTGTCCGCTAACAAGCTGAGAGATGCACCAAATGCGGGGCCGCTATATGCGGCCCCGATTCATTTCGGCCTCTCGGGCCGCACCCTATTGAAGCCGAAAGAAAGCTGCCGATGGTGACGGAGGGTCAACTGGTGCTAAGGTCAGTTCGACCATGCGCTGCCTGAATGACCGGGTTTTAGTTTCCAATGCGCGCTAGTCTTCCTTGCGCATCTGCGGGAACAGGATCACGTCGCGGATGCTGGGCGCGTCGGTGAGCAGCATGACGAAGCGGTCGATGCCGATGCCGCAGCCGCCGGTGGGCGGCAGGCCGTATTCCAGGGCGCGGATGTAGTCGGCGTCGTAGTACATGGCCTCTTCGTCGCCGGCTTCTTTGGCCTCGACCTGCTTGCGGAAGCGCTCGGCCTGGTCCTCGGGGTCGTTCAGCTCGGAGAAGCCGTTGGCCACCTCGCGCCCGGCGATGTAGAGCTCGAACCGCTCGGTGATCTCAGGCCGGGTGTCCGAGGCGCGGGCGAGCGGCGAGGTCTCGACCGGGTAGTCGATGATGTAGGTCGGCTGGATCAGCTGGTGCTCGGTGGTCTCTTCGAACAGGGTGAGTTGCAGACCGCCCAGGCCGTCGTGCTTGCGGTAGGGGATCTTGCGCCGTTCCAGTTCGGCGCGCACGAAGTCGATGTCGTCCAGCGGTTGGCCGGCCAGCTCCGGGTTGTACTGCACCGTGGCCTCGAGCGCGGTCAGCCGGGCGAAGGGCTGGGCAAGGTCGATCACCGTGCCCTGGTAGTTCACTGCCGCGGTGCCGGTGGTCTTGATCGTCACCTCGCGCAGCAGCGTTTCGACGAAGTCCATCAGGCCCTTGTATTCCATGTAGGCCGCGTAGAACTCCATCATGGTGAACTCGGGGTTGTGCCGGGTGGACAGGCCCTCGTTGCGGAAGTTGCGGTTGATCTCGAACACGCGCTCCAGGCCGCCGACCACCAGGCGCTTCAAGTAAAGCTCGGGCGCGATGCGCAGGAACAGCTCCATGTCCAGCGCGTTGTGGTGGGTGATGAAGGGCTTGGCCGAGGCGCCGCCGGGGATGGGGTGCATCATCGGCGTCTCGACTTCGAGGAAGTCCTGGCCGGCCATGAACTCGCGAATGGCCTGGACGATCTTCGAGCGGCGGATGAAGGTCTGCCGGGTGTCGTCGTTGGTGATGAGGTCGAGATAGCGCTGGCGGTATTTCTGCTCGGTGTCGGTCAGGCCGTGGAACTTCTCCGGCAGCGGGCGCAGGGCCTTGGTCAGCAGGCGCACCGACTTGGCGTTGATGGTGAGCTCGCCCTTGCCGGTCTTGAACAGGGTGCCGGTCACGCCCAGGATGTCGCCCAGGTCCCAGTGCTTGAAGGCCTCGTGCGCGTCCAGCCCGGTGACGTCGTTGGAGACGTAGATCTGCAAGCGGCCGCTCTTGTCCTGCAGGGTGGCGAAGCTGGCCTTGCCCATCACGCGTTTCAGCATCATGCGGCCGGCCAGTTGCACTTCGACCGCCATGGCTTCCAGCTCTTCCTTGCTCTTCTCGCCATATTGCGCGTGCAGGTCGGCGGCCAGGTGCTTGCGCTCGAAGTCGTTGGGGAAGGCGACGCCGTTTTGGCGCAGCTTGGCCAGTTTCTCCCGACGCTCGGCGATGATCTGGTTCTGGCTTTGGCCGTCCGCTTGTGCGGACTTAACATCGGCTTCGCCGATATTAGCCTTCGCCGAAACTTCGTTTTCTTCTTGTTGAGGCTGGAGGTTCTCTTCGCTCATGGCGGCTACTCTCTGGCTTATACGCCCTGTTTCAGGCTGGCTTGAATGAAATCGTCCAGGTCGCCGTCGAGCACGGCCTGGGTGTTGCCCACTTCGTGGTTGGTGCGCAGGTCCTTGATGCGCGACTGGTCGAGCACGTAGGAGCGGATCTGGTGGCCCCAGCCGATGTCGCTCTTGGCGTCTTCCAGCTTCTGCTGCTCGGCCTGGCGCTTTCTCAGTTCCAGTTCGTACAGGCGGGCGCGCAGCATCTTCCAGGCTTCATCGCGGTTGCGATGCTGCGAGCGGTCGTTCTGGCACTGGACCACGATGCCGGTCGGGATGTGGGTCAGGCGCACGGCCGAGTCGGTCTTGTTGATGTGCTGGCCGCCGGCGCCGGAGGCGCGGTAGGTGTCGGTGCGCACGTCGGCCGGGTTGATGTCGATCTCGATCGAGTCGTCCACCTCGGGGTAGACGAAGACCGAGCAGAAACTGGTGTGGCGCCGGGCGTTGGAATCGAACGGCGATTTGCGCACCAGGCGGTGCACGCCGGTTTCGGTGCGCAGATAGCCGTAGGCGTAGTCGCCGTCGACCCGGATGGTCGCGCTCTTGATACCGGCCACCTCGCCCTCGGATTCTTCCAGAAGTTCGGCCTTGAAGCCCTTGCGCTCGCAATACTTGAGGTACATGCGCTCGAGCATGCTGGCCCAGTCCTGGGCCTCGGTGCCGCCGGCGCCGGCCTGGATCTCGATGAAGCAGGGGCTGGGATCCATGGGGTTGGCGAACATGCGGCGGAATTCCAGCTCCGCCACGCGCTTCTCGATGCCGGCGAGATCGGCGGCGACCGAGTGCAGGGTGTCCTCGTCGGCCTCCATCTGGGCCAGCTCGAACAGCTCGCCGGTGTCTTTCAGGGATTGCTCGACCTCTTCCAGGGTGAGCACCACGGCCTCCAGCGACTTGCGTTCGCGCCCCAGTTCCTGGGCCTGCTTGGCGTCGTTCCAGAGGGCGGGGTCCTCGGTAAGTTTGATGACTTCGTCTAGCCGGTCGCGTTTGCCCGGGTAGTCAAAGATACCCCCGTAGCTCTTTGGTCCGACGGGCGAGGTCGGCCAGTTGGTTCTCGATCTGATTGAGCTGTTCGGCTTCCATTTGAATTCCTGATTTCCTACCGGGGCGGAAAAAACGCAAAATTATAGCCGTCTTCAGCCTTGAGCCCCAGTCCTGCCGCCGCCATGACCCGCCGTTACCGCTATTTCGACCACGAGGCCGACATCGGCATCGAGGCCCGGGGCAAGACCGTGGACGAGGCCTTTGCCAACGCCGCCCTCGGCATGTTCGCCATCATGGCCGAGCCGGCCACGGTGCTCCCCGAGCAGGAGGTGGCCGTCGAGTTCGAGGAGGCCGACCTGGAGCTGGCCCTGGTGACCTGGCTGAACCAGCTGCTCGCGCAGGCCCGGCTGCGCGGCCTGGTCTTCTGCGCCTTCGAGCTGGAACACGCAGACACGCATTGGCTGGGCCGGGCCTGGGGCATGCCCTGGCGGCCCGGGGCGGAGCGCGGCACCGAGGTGAAGGGCGCCACGCTGACTATGCTGAAGGTGGAGCAGGGGACGAAGGGCTGGCTGGCCCGCTGCATCGTAGATGTCTGATTGAAAAGGGTTTGACCATGGACATGGCACGGCTCAGGCAGCTCGACGACTACTGCTTCACCGTGCCCAGGGCGGCGGGCGAGGTACGGTCCGAAGTGCTGCTCTACGGCAGCGCGCCGCTCTTGCGGACCATGGACGACATGGTGCTGACCCAGATCACCAACGTGGCCAAGCTGCCCGGCCTGGTCGGCCCGGCCATGACCATGCCCGATGCCCATTGGGGTTACGGCTTTCCCATCGGCGGGGTGGCCGCCTTCGACCCCGACTTGGGCGGCATCGTCTCCGCCGGCGGCGTCGGTTTCGACATTTCCTGCGGCATCCGCTGCCTGCGCAGCAATCTCGAGCTCAAGGACGCCGCGGCGCAGTTTCCCCAACTGGCCGACGCCCTGTTCCAGGCCATCCCGGCCGGCGTGGGCGAGGAGGGCGCGCTCAAGCTGTCCAGCCACGAACTGGACCAGGTCATGCTGGGCGGCGCCGAATGGGCGGTGCATCAGGGTTATGGCAGTGAATCCGACCTCGCCCTGATCGAGGAACACGGCAAGATGCGCGGCGCGGTGCCCGGCAATGTCTCCGAGTTGGCCAAGAAGCGCCAGCGTGGCGAGATGGGCACCCTGGGCTCGGGCAACCACTACCTGGAAGTGCAGGTGGTGGAAAAGATCTTCGACACCCAGGCCGCCCGGGCCTTCGGCCTGCACGAAGGCCAGCTGCTGGTCTCCATCCATTGCGGCTCGCGCGGCCTGGGACATCAGATCGGCACCGACTATCTGGTTTCCCTGGCCAAGGCGGCAAGTCGGCTGGGCATCGTCCTGCCCGACCGGGAACTGGCCTGCGCGCCGATCAATTCGCCCGAGGGGCAGGAATACCTGGGCGCGATGAATGCCGCGATCAATGTGGCCCTGGCCAACCGGCAGATCCTGGCCCACCTCACGCGCGCGGTCTTCGCCCGGGTGATTCCGGGCAGCCATCTGGCCACGCTGTACGATGTCTCGCACAACACCTGCAAGCTGGAAAAACACCGGGTCGATGGCAAGGACCGGATGCTCTATGTCCACCGCAAGGGCGCGACCCGCGCCTTCGGTCCCAATCACCCGGCGCTGCCGGCCGAATACCAGGCGGTGGGCCAGCCGGTGATCATCGGCGGCAGCATGGGCACCGGTTCTTACGTGCTGGCCGGCACGGCCGAGGGCGAACGGCGCGCCTGGTCCTCGGCCAGCCACGGCGCCGGCCGGGCCATGAGCCGCAACGCCGCCTTGAAGAAATGGCGCGGCCGGGAACTGATCGAGCAGCTCAAGGGCCAGGGTATCCTGATCCGCACCAAGTCCATGCGCGGCGCGGCGGAAGAGGCGCCCGGCGCCTACAAGGACGTCGACCTCGTGGCCGAAGCCACGGAAAAGGCCGGCCTTGCCCGGCGCGTGGCCTTCCTGCGGCCCAAGGTCTGCATCAAGGGTTGAACTGCGTAATCGCGCGGCTTGACAGCCCCGGCAGGGGAGGAGGTTTAATAGCGCCTGCGGAAGCGATTCCGCAACCTACAAGGGCAAACCCGTCGAAAGGCGGGGACGCAAAGTTACCGGTCTAAGGGGGCGACCCTACGACAGCGGGACCGCTAGGTGGCCAAACGTGGCGCGTTGGTGCGCGCCACCCATCTTCGCAGGCATTCGCCTGTTTGCATTGCCCTGATTTTTGCCGCAACGCAGCGGTGTTTGGACCCGAAGATCGCGCTCTCGGGTCAGGAGGTCGGGCCATGCAGGAATCGAATCTGAATCAACTTTCGCCGGATGCCGCCGCGCTGGTCGGCCAATGCCGCGATGCCGCCGTCGCCTGCTTGCCTTCGGCCTTTGCCGTGACACTGGGCGATGCCCTCAACGGCCTGATCGAGGCCAGGCCCTGGGTGGGGCCGGACAGCGCGATCGAATTGTATGAACAAGCCATCGGTGTCCTGCGACATCGACGGGGCGATTTGGAAGCGGCGTTCAGGGAGCGATATGCCGCGCTGTCCGACCCGGCCGGGGACAAGGCCGGGCAGACCGCGACGGCGCCAGCGCAGCGGCCCGGCCTGATGGACGAGGACGTGCATTACGACTTCGCGGCGCCGGAGACCCTGGCCCAGGCCATCGCCACGGCCTGCAAGGGCGAGCTCTACAGCCTGGAGCGGCGCCTCGATGCCATCACCGGCACGCGGGGCTGGCGGCAGTCGCCAGTGGCGCCGCAATTGATCGGGGCGGCGTCCATCGAGGCCATGCGCCAAGCCGGCCTGGTCCGTGCGATCCGCCAGAGCCTGCTGCCCTTGTTGGCCGAATATCTGCCGCAGCAGGTCAAGCCGGTCTATCAGGCGCTCAACCAGTTCTTGCTCGAGCGCCAGGTGCTGCCCGAGTTGAAACTCGGCCTGCCGGCCAAGGGCCAGGCCGGCACCGTCGCCGCCGTCTGCCAGAACTGGCTGATGCGGCAGTCGTTGAGCCAGCCGACGCCGTCGCAGGGCCAGACCCTGGCCCAGGTGCTGGCTGGCTGGCGGCACGGCGATGCCGAGGCTGCCCGCCTGCTCGGGCTGGATGCCGGGGCGCTGGCCGCGGGCATGGCGATCCTGCGCCGGATCGAGCAGGCCGCCAGCCTGCAGCTGAGCGCGGCGGATCGGGTGGCGCTGGATTGGGCGGCCGGATGGTTCGAGGCCCGGGTCTTCACCGCTGCAGTGCCCGCCGACTGGCAGGTGCGCATCGGCCGTCTGCAGCTGGTCGTGCTGCGCGCCGCCTTGCAGGATGCCGAGGGCGTATTGCGCCAGGGCGCGCACCCGGTGCGTCAATTGCTGGACGCCCTGATCGTCCTGGCCGGCTGCGAAGCGGCGCAGACCGTGGCGGTCAAGGCCGAGGTCGCGACCCTGATCGAGGGCCTGCAACAGCGTGAGGACAATCTGGCTGAGGGTTTCCGTCAGGCTTTGGCCGCGCTGCCCGGGCTGGATCCTGCTGCCGCAGTCGATGGCGCTAGCCAGTTTGGCGATGCCGCTACAGCCGAAGCGATGATCCGGCATGCGCTCGAAGGCCGCCGCATCCCCGGTGCCATGGAATCCTTCCTGCTGATGCACGGACCCGAGTTGGTGCGCCAGACTGATGCCACAGAGGCAGCGCAAATTCTGGCCGACCTGATCGGCAGCCTTGAGCCGGCCGGCTGGCGGCAGCGTCGTGAAGAGCTGGCCGCCGCCCTGCCGGGCTTGCTCAAGCGCCTTCAGGGGCTGATGGCGCAGGCCAACCTGGCCAGCGAAGTGCGCGGCAAGTTCTTCGGCGACCTGGTGAAATGCCATGCCACGTTGATGCGCGCCACCCGGAACAAGACAGCCGAAACCAAGGCGAACCCCGACAGCAAGGTGGCTTGATCATGGTGAAAAAGGAGATGCCGGCGAGTCATTTGCAATTGCTTGGGCGCAGCGGCACGGACAAATCGCCAGCGCGCGCTTCCGGCCCGCTGCGCTTTCTGACCCGGCAACCCATTCTCGACGCCGGACACCGGCTGATCGGCTATGAGTTCGGCGTGCAGAAAAACGTCCCGGTGCCGGTGGCGGCCGGGGCGCAAAGCCTGCAGCAGATGCGCGACGAATGGCTGCTGGCCAGTGCCCGCACCTCGGGCCTGCAGCAGGCCCTGGGCGACCGCTATCTGAGCTTCCTCGCGGTCGATGCCGCCAGCCTGACCGGCCTGTCCCTCGATCGCTTGCCTGCGAGCATCGTGCTCGTGGTGCGCGACCTTGCCGCGCTGTCGACGGCCGGCCGGGATCGCCTGCTCGATCTCGCCAGCCTCGGTGCGCGCCTGGCCCTCAACGACGAAGACAGCGTCGCAGCCGCCGCCCTGCCGGCGGCGATCTGGCGCTATGTGCGGATCGACGTCAATCAGGGCGATGCCCTGGCGCTGGCGCAGCGTTACGACCGCGCTCGCGGCCAATATCCGGCCGCTCGCATCGTTGCCGCCGGGGTCGATACCGACGAGGCATTCCGGGCCTGCAAGAAGACCGGTTTCCAGTTGTTCCAGGGCTATCACCTGGCCAGCCTGCAGCCGGCCGCGGCGCACCGCCTGTATGGCAGTCGGGCCCGGCTCATGGACCTGCTCAACAGCGTGATGAATGGCGCCGAGATCGCCGAGGTCGAGGCGAAATTCAAAACCGATGCCGGGCTGAGCTACAAGCTGTTGCGCTATCTCAATTCGCCCGCCCTGATGCTGAACCAGCCCATCCAGTCGATTGCCCATGCCCTGATGTACCTCGGTCACGAGCAGTTGTATCGCTGGCTGACCTTGCTCCTGTTCGCCGGTGGCGAATCGGACGCCCGCAGCCAGGCCCTGCTGAGAAACGCGGTGGTGCGTGCGCGGCTGGTCGAGAACCTGGGCAAGGGCCAGGTGCCCATGGCCGAGCGCGGCCGGTTGTTCATCCTGGGCATGCTTTCGCTGATCGATGCCCTGCTCAATCTGCCCATGCAGCGCGCCATCGACGGCCTGCATCTGCCACAGGGCGTGGTCGACGGCCTGCTTCAGCGTAGCGGGGCCTACGCGCCCTATCTCTTGCTGGCCGAGGCCTGCGAGGGGTTCGATCAGGAGGCGGTCGAGGCGCTGGCCGGCCGGGTCGGCCGCTCCGCCGAAGAGGTCAACCTGGCCCATGTCGAGGCCCTGATCTGGGCCGAAGAACTGCTCACCTGAGCCGGCTGTTTCGGGAAAACTAAATCAACCACCAGGCCACGGCCAGGCCGCCGGCCACGGCGGCCATGCCCGGGAGGATCTGTCGGGCCAGCGCGAGGCCGCTGATGCCGCTGGCCATGGCGCACTTGAACACGATGTTGGCGAGCAGGGCGATCAAGATGGTCGCCGCCGTCTGCTTGGTTCCCAGGTTGCCCAACTCGTACAGGCGCAAACTGGACAGGGTGATGGCATCGACATCGGTCAGGCCCGAGATCAGGGCGACGGCATAGATGCCCTGCTTGCCGACCACATCGTTCAGCCAGGCGGCGGCGAACAGCACCAGCGCGAACAAGCCGCCGAAGCTCAGGGCGGAACGGATCTCGGCCGGGTTGGCGACTACCAGTTCCGGCGGCGCGGGCCGCTCCTCCTGGCGCCGCCAGAGCAGGTAGACGAAGGCCGATCCGGCCAGCAGGCCACCCAGCAGCATGCTGCTCAGGGGCAGCCAGAGGCCAGGCATGACCACACCGATGACGATGGAGATGCGCAGGAGGACGACCAGGTTGGCGATCAGGATGATCAGCGCCGCGATGCCGGTGAGATGGGGGTTCTCTTTGCTGTTGCGGGCGAAAGCCAGGGTGGTGGCGGTGCTGGAGACGGTGCCGCCGAAGAAGCCGGTCAGCAGTGTGCCGTAACGGTGGCCACCCAGGCGCAGGGCGGCGTAGCCGACCAGCGACAGGCCGGAGATCAATACCACCATCAGCCAGATGTGATGGGGATTGAGCGCGTGGTAGGGGCCATATTCCTGGTTGGGCAGCACCGGCAGGATGACGAAGGAGAGCACGGCGAACTGCAGGATCGAGACGAGATCCTTGCGCGACAGGCGCTGGCTTGCGCCGCGCAGTTCGGTCTTGAAGTAGAGCAGGGCGGTGGCGGTGATGGCCAGGGCGACGGCGATGTCGTAGAGGCCATACCAGATCATGGCGCCCAGGCCATAGCAGACCACGACCGCGGCGATGGTGGTGGTGCCAGGATCCTCCGCCTCTTCGCCGCGCAGATAGGCGGCGATCATCATGCCGCCCAGGATCAGGAGGCCGGCCGCCAGCAGCCAGGGCTGGCCGGTCCTGTCGCCGAGCAGGGCACCGATGGTGCCGGCCAGGGCGACCAGGGAGAAGGTGCGCAGGCCGGCCTTGGCCGCCGGCGAGCGTTCGCGCTCCAGGCCGATCAGAAGGCCGATGGCCAGGCTGATGACGAAGGCCGACCAGGGCCACAAGGTCTGGATCAACTCAGTCATGGGTTGTGTGCTCCATGAGCCCAGTGCTCCAGAGTCAGTTGCAGCGAACGGGTGCCGTTGTATTCGTTGACGTCCAGCCGATAAACGGCCTGGATGCGCTCCGGCAGGGGCTCGGCGTGGTTGAACAGCATGGCCTCGGCCGCGATGGCGCCGTCCGACACTTTCAACTTTAGATGCTTGTCGGCGATCAGGCGCTGGGACTGCACGGCGAATTCGCCATGGAAGCTCGGCTGGGGGAAGCCCTGGCCCCACACGCCCTGATGCAGGGCGAGGGCGTTGGCCAGGGTGCATTCCTCGCCGGCCAGCGGGCCGTCGGTCTCGATCACCCGTTCCAGCTCGGCCGGCGCGATCAGTTCGCGGGCTACCTGTTCGAATCCTTCGGCGAAGGGGGGGAAATCGGCCGCTTTCAGCGTCAGGCCGGCAGCCATGGCGTGGCCGCCGAACTTGAGGATCAGGCCGGGATTGCGGCGGTCGACCAGGTCCAGGGCATCGCGCAGATGCAGGCCGGCGATGGAGCGGCCCGAGCCCTTGATCAGGCCATCGCCGCCGTCGGCGAACACGATGGTCGGCCGATGATGGCGCTCCTTCAGGCGCGAGGCGAGCAGGCCGATCACACCCTGGTGCCAGGCCGGGTCATAGAGGCAGAGACTGGCGCCTTCGGCGACGTCGATGCCTTCGAGCAGGGCCAGGGCCTGTTCCTGCATTTCGGCCTCGATCTCGCGCCGCTCGCGATTGAGCCGGTCGAGTTCGCGCGCCAGGCGCTCGGCCGCCATCGCGTCGCCGGCGAGCAGGCACTCGATGCCCAAGCTCATGTCGGTCAGTCGGCCGGCGGCATTGAGCCGGGGGCCGAGAACGAAGCCCAGGTCGTAGACGCTGGCCCGCTGCGGGCTGCGGCCGGCGGCACGGAACAGGGCCTCGATGCCGGGCCGGGCGAGGCCGCGGCGCATGCGGCCGAGGCCCTGGGCCACCAGGAGGCGGTTGTTGGCATCGAGCCGGACCACGTCGGCCACCGTGCCCAGGGCGACCAGGTCGAGCAGCTCGGCCAGATTGGGCTCCTCCCGGCCGGCGAAGCGGCCGCGCCGGCGCAGTTCGGCGCGCAGGGCGGCGAGCAGATAGAACATGACGCCAACCCCGGCCAGATGCTTGCTGGGAAAGCCGCAGCCGGGCTGGTTGGGATTGACGATCAGGGCCTCGGGCAAGGTGTCGCCCGGCAGGTGGTGGTCGGTGACGATGACCTCGATGCCCAGCCGCTTCGCCTCGTCGACCCCGGCGTGGGCGGCGATGCCGTTGTCCACGGTGACGATGAGATCGGGCCTGCGCTCGGCGGCCAGGCGCACGATCTCGGGCGACAGGCCGTAGCCGTAGTCGAAGCGGTTGGGCACCAGATAGTCGACCGTGGCGCCCAGGCTACGCAGGCCGGCGACGGCGACCGCGCAGGCGGTGGCGCCGTCGGCGTCGTAGTCGGCCACGACCAGCAGTTTCTCACCGCCTTCGATGGCATCGGCCAGGCGGGCGGCGGCCGTGTCGCTGTTGCGCAGGCGTTCGTGCGGCTCCAGCTCGGCCAGGCGCTGGCGGATTTCGTTGGGCTCCTGGATGCCGCGGGCGGCATAGAGCCGGGCGATCAGCGGCGGCTGGCCGGCAGCCTGCAGCTTTTGCGCAACGGCAGGAGACCAGGGACGGGATTTCAGCTTGAGCATGGGATCGACGAACATCAGAACGGCGCCGGGGCGGCTATGATAACTCCATGGCGCATTATCTCCCGCTCTCCCGTGTGGCGCGTCTGGTCGGCGTGACCCGCAGCGCCCTGCAAAAGATGATTCAGCAGGGCGAACTCGATACCTTCGATGGCATGATCGAACTGGAGGAGTTGCTGCGCGTTTTTCCCGATGTCCATTGGCAGGACGAAGGCGAGCTGGCGCATGTCAACCAGATCAAGGAGCGCGCCTTCGCCAAGCGCATCCTGGAGCGGACCCTGCCGGACAAGGAAGTGCTGGCCGAGCGCCTGTACGAGCTGGGCAAGGAATTCGGTGCGGCCAGGTCCCTGCTGCGGCACTACGACCAGGTGTTCGACTGGCTGTGCAAGCAGATGGGCGACGTGGCGGCCGACCTGGGTGGCGAGCCCGCGGCGGCCCTGCTTGCGCTCAAGCATCAATTACGCCAGCAGCTCAATGCCGCACCGGTGGAGGCCGGGCGCGGGCAATCCCTGCTGGCCGAGGAGAGTGTGATGCGCATCATGTCGGTCCATGTCACCGTGCAGCCTTCGGGCCACGACTTCTTCGTCGAGGGCAACGATACCCTGCTGGAGGCGGCCCTGCGGGCCGGCATCCCGCTCAACTACGGCTGCAGCACCGGCAATTGCGGCGAATGCAAGGCGCGCCTGGTCTCCGGCCAGGTCAAGAAGGTCCACCCCTATGACTTTGTCCTGAGCGAACCGGAGAAGGCCAATGGCGGATTCCTGCTCTGCTCCTACACGGCGGTGACCGATGTGGTGATCGAGGCCCAGGTGGCTGGGGCCGAGGACATCCCGCAACAGATCATCCAGACCCGCCTGCGCAATATCGAGCCGCTGGCCGACGACCTGCTGGCCCTGCACCTGGTTACCCCGCGCAGCCAGCGCCTGCGCTTCCTGGCAGGGCAGCGGATCAAGCTGAGCATCGACGGCGTCGAGGGCGACTACCACATTGCCAGTTGCCCCTGCGAGGACCGCCACATCGAGATCCACGTCCGGCGCGACAACCGCAACTTCTCGCGCCGGGCCTTCGATAGCCTGCACAAGGAGGACACGGTCACCCTGACCGGGCCGGAAGGCGATTTCGTGGTCAAGCTCGATTCTCGGCGGCCGGTGATCTTCCTCGCCTGGGACGAGGGTTTCGCCCCAATCAAGAGCCTGGTCCAGCACGTGATGTCGCTGGAGGTGGCCGATTCCATGCATCTGTATTGGGTCAGCGATCGCTTGGTACACTACCAGGAAAACCTGTGCCGCTCCTGGGGCGATGCGCTGGACAATTTCCATTACCAGCCGCTGTTCGCAAAAGAGGGGCTGGCCCGGGTGATCGAAAGTATCTATGCCGAGCATCCCGACCTCGCGCGTTGTGACATCTATGCCGCGGGGCCGGCCGAGTTCCTCCAGGCGGCACGCCAGGCGGCGCTGGACCGGGGCATGTCGATGCTGGGCTGGCATATGGAAAGGATAGAGTGAAGCCATGGCAGCAAAAGTGATCGCAGTCGTCAACCAGAAGGGCGGCTCGGGCAAGACCACCCTGGCCATGCTCCTGGCCGGCAGCCTGGGCGATGCCGGCCACCGCGTCATGGTGGCCGATGCCGACCCGCAGAACACCTCCCTGCGCTGGGCCAGCGCCGGCGACGCCTTCCCGGCCGACGTCGAGGACGTCTCCGGCGAGGAGGGCAAGCTGCACAAGGAGTTGCGCCGGCGCCTGGAAGAATACGACTACATCGTGATCGACAGCCCGCCGGCGGCGACCGCCCCGGTGACCGAGAGCGCGCTGAAGCTGGCGCATCTGGCTCTGGTGCCGGTGATCCCGTCGCCGCTCGATCTCTGGGCCTCGGAGATGATCCGCGAGGCCATCTTCCGGGCCCAGGAGAAGAACCCGACGCTGCAGGCCCGGCTGGTGATGAACCAGTTGCAGCCGAATACCCTGATCTCGCGCGAGGTGATCGGTCTGTTGCCCGACTTCGGCATCCCTCTCTTGTCGGCGACCCTGCGCCAGCGCACGGTCTACAAGGAGTGCGCGACCGAGGGCCACAGCATCGAGGGCCTGGGCAGCCGCGCCCAGATGGCGGCGAAAGAAGTCGACTTCCTCAAGCGCCGGGTGCTGGCGCTGCTGCGCAGAATCGACAATACCTGACGCGCCCCTAGCGCGATTTCCTATTCAGACACTCCAGATAGGCCAGGCCGTCCGGCTGGCTGCGGTTGCGCTGCGCCTGCCAGACCACCTCGGCCAGGCAGTCCATGATGAGGTGCTGCGCGGCATGCGGGTCCTGAGTGCGCTGCAGCAGGCGTTCGTAGGCGGCCTTGATCCCCGGCGGCTGGTCGATCGACAACTGCTCGGAGATGGTCAGGTGCAGCGAGAGGTGGAGGAAGGGGTTGGTCTCGCCCAGCTCCGGCAGCCATTCCCGGTCGAGGCTGTCCTCGCCGGCTTCAAGGATGGCGTGGTATTCCGGGTGGTGGGCAATATGCTCGGCCGCCAGCAGTTCCAGCTCGGTCATCACCGAGCGTTCGCGATACTTGCGCCAGGCCTCGATCAGGAAGCGGCGGGCCTGTTCCCGGCTGGGGTCGAACATGGTCAGAGGTAGCCCAAGCCCAATACTGCGCTGTATTGCAGCAGACGGTTCATGCCGTTGAGCCGGGCGATCTCGCCGTTGCCGTAGAAGCCGATCAGCGGCAGTTCGGGATAGCGCTCGGCGATGAGGGCCAGATCGCGGTCCTCGCCGCCGTAGAAGGCGGGGCCGCGGCCGAGGCAGGGGAAGAACAGGCCGAAGGCGGGCGCCTCCAGGGTGTCGCTGCCCAGGCGGTCGAGCATGAGGCGCAGGTCCTGCTCGGCCGCGTCGGGCTGGCGCAC
Source organism: Sulfuritortus calidifontis (assembly GCF_003967275.1). NCBI lineage: Bacteria > Pseudomonadati > Pseudomonadota > Betaproteobacteria > Nitrosomonadales > Thiobacillaceae > Sulfuritortus > Sulfuritortus calidifontis. Next base: position 1,515,700 of record NZ_AP018721.1, on the reverse strand, counting down.
GGCCCAGAACAGCTGGTCGCCTTCCGCGAGCTGGGCCGGGACGGTGACCACGCCGTTGTCCGGGTTGGCCGAGAGGATGGGCAGCAACTGGTAACGGCCCTCGGCCAGGGCGCCCTCCGGCTCGCCGTGGGTGACGCCAGCCATGAACAGATGCAGCGGCATGCCTTCGATGGACTGACCAAGCTGGGGCAGGGCCTGGGCCAGGCTGGCCAGGGCCATCCTGCCGGCGACCGCCATGATGTCGTTGCCGATTACCCGGGTGATCTCCTGCGGCTCCGACAAGGGGCGCGCGCCCTGCGACAGGCCGAGGCGCAAACGGACGCCGCCGAAGGCGAGGCCGCAATGGCCACCGGGTTGCACCCGGCCGCTGCTCCAGACCCGGAACGGCCCCTGGCCGTCGCTGTCGCTGGCGACCGCGCCGAAGCGGACTTCGTCGCGCTCCAGCCAGGTGAGGTCGAGCCCGCCGGGGGCGGCGAAGGACAGCACCGGCTCGTCACCGGGCATGGCGTGCTTGAGCTGGATATCGCCGCCGAAGACCATGGCCGCCACGGCCGGCTCGCTCATGGCCCGTGCGTTCTCGGTGAACAGGCCGGCGGCGCTGCAGCCGTCGATCTGCAGGCAGCCGGCGACGCGGGCGGCCTCGTGCAGGGCGGGGTTCGGTTCCTGGGCGTAGTGGTCGGACAAAAACAGCAGCACGGCATTGGCATAGCGCAGGCCGGCGCGGTCGAGCGCGGTCTCTACCGCCTCGTGCACCAGCTCGGTCCGGGCGAGGCGGCCGCGCACCAGGGCGGTGGCGATGCTCACGCCGCCTCCCGGGTTTTGCTCTTGATTCGGCTTTGGCCGCCTGGCTTCGCCGGCTTGATGTCCGTTTCACGGGCATTGGCCTTCGTCGCAACCCGCTTTTGCGGTTGGCTTTTGTTTGCGGGAAAAACCGGGTTGTCGCACAAATCGGCGATCAGGCAGTGCGGGCAATCCGGCTTGCGCGCCTTGCAGACATAACGGCCGTGCAGGATCAGCCAGTGATGGGCATCGTGCTTGAACTCGTCCGGCGTGGTCTTGAGCAGTTTCTGCTCCACCTCGAGCACGGTGTTGCCCGGGGCCAGACCGGTGCGGTTGGCGACCCGGAAGATATGGGTGTCGACCGCGATGGTCGGCTGGCCGAAGGCGGTGTTGAGCACCACGTTGGCGGTCTTGCGGCCGACGCCGGGCAGGGCCTCCAGCGCCGCGCGTTCGGCCGGCACCTCGCCGCCGTGCTTTTCCAGCAATTGCCGACACAGGCCGATGATGTTCCTGGCCTTGGTCTGATACAGGCCGATGGTGCGGATGTATCGCTTGAGGCCTTCCTCGCCGAGGGCGAGCAGTTTTTCCGGGGTATTGGCCACCTGGAACAGGCTGGCGGTGGCCTTGTTGACGCCGACGTCGGTGGCCTGGGCCGAGAGCACCACGGCGATCAGCAGCTCGAACGGCGTGCGGTAGTTGAGCTCCGTGGTCGGCTTGGGATTGGCCGCCCGCAGGCGTTCGAAGATGGCGCGGCGTTTGGCCGGGTTCATGCCGCCTGATGTTGCGGAGCGGCTGTCGCGGCCGCGGCCTTGGCCCGCAGTTCCAGCCAGTTGCGCAGGGCGATCAGGAGGCCCAAACCGATGAAGGCCCCCGGCGGCAGGATGGCGAGCAGGAAGCCGTGGTAATCGGGCGCAAGCAGGATGGTCCAGCCGGCGGCCTGGGGGCCGAATACCAGATCCAGCCCGGACAGCAGGGTGCCCTTGCCGAACGCCTCGCGCCCGGCACCGAGCGCGACCAGCACCAGGGTCAGGCCCAGGCCCATCATGATGGCATCGAGTATCGAGTGCCAGGTCGAGCGCTTGGAGGCGAAGGCCTCGACCCGGGCCAGCACGATGCAGTTGGTGGTGATCAGGGGGATGAACACGCCCAGCACCAGATAGAGCGGGTGGACATAGGCGTTCATCAGCAGCTGGACCACGGTGACCAGGGCGGCGATGATCAGCACGAAGACCGGGATGCGGATGGCGTGCGGAATCAGGTGGCGCAGGCCGGAAACGGCGCCGCTGGAGACGGCCATGACGAGGGTGGTGGCCAGGCCGAGCGACAGCGCGTTGACCACGGTGTTGCTGATGGCCAGCAGTGGACAGAGGCCGAGCAACTGGACGATGCCCGGATTCTGCTTCCACAGGCCATTGACGATGATGTCGCGTATCTGGCTCCAGCCGTCGCTTTGCGACTTAACATTCGCTTCGCTCATGTTAGCTTCCACCGAAACTACGTTTTCTTAGAGAAATCATGCCGTCACCTCGCTGCTTGGTTTGAGCAACTCCGCCTTGTGCAGTTCGAAATAGCGCAACGCCTTGTGCACCGCCTTGACGATGGCGCGTGGGGTAATGGTGGCGCCGGCCATGTAGTCGAAGCGGCCGCCATCCTTGCGCACCCGCCATTGGTCTTCCGCCATGCTGCCGAGCGAGAGGCCGTCGAACTGGCGAATCCAAGGGTTCTTCTTGAGCTCGATGTAGTCGCCCAGGCCAGGGGTCTCCTTGTGCTGGGCGACGCGCACGCCGCCCAGGCGACCGTCGGCCAGGATGCCGATCAAGAGCTTGATCTCGCCGGCGTAACCATCCGGCGCCGTGGCTTCGATCACCACCGCCACCGGCTTGCCGTTCAGGCGCGCCGGATAGGCGAGGCCGGGCTTCTTGCCGCCGAGCAGAGGATCGAGCGCCAGCGGCATGGCCTCGGCCACCAGGTTATTGTCGAAGCTGCCTTCCGGCAGGGTCTGGGCGATCAGAATTTGCCGGGTGGCCTGTTCGCTGCGGGTGATGGTGTCGAGGGTCAGGCTGTAGGTGCCGGAAAGCAACACCGTGCCGATGGCGCTGAATACCAGCAAGGCCAGGGCCGTGGTGATGGCGGCGCGGACCATGGCCTTCATGGCTGCTTGTCCTTCCTGCCGGTCTGGCCGAACACCCGCGGCTGGGTATAGAGGTCGATCAGCGGCGCGGCGATGTTCATCAGCAGCACGGCGAAGGCGACGCCGTCCGGGAAGTTGCCGTAGACCCGGATGATCACGGTGAGAAAGCCGGCACCGGCAGCGTAGAGCAGCTTGCCGCGCGGGGTCGAGGCGGCGGTGATCGGGTCGGTCGCGATGAAGAAGGCGCCGAGCATGGCGCCGCCCGTGGCCAGGTGGAACAGGATACCGGCTTGTTCGCCAGGTTCGATGAGTTGAATGACGCCTGCGGTGAGCGCGATGGCGGCAAGGAAGGCGAGCGGGATGTGCCAGGTGATCAGGCGCAAGGCCAGCAGCAGCAGGCCGCCTGCCAGGAACATGAGAGCGACGATTTCGCCCCCCGTGCCGCCGATATGGCCGAATATGGCCTGGCCGGCAATGTCGTCGAAGGCGGTGCCGGCGCGCAGCTGGGTCTTCAGGCTGTCCAGCGGCGTGGCCGAGGTGTAGGCATCGACGCTCAGCGCACCCTGGCCGGCGAAGACCAGATCGAAGGCCTCGACCAGGCTGGGCACGTGCGCGGCCAGGGCCGCCGGTGCCGGCCATTGGGTCATCTGCACTGGGAAGCTCAGGATCAGCACGGCAAAGCCGACCATGGCCGGGTTGAACAGGTTCTGGCCCATGCCGCCGTAGAAATGCTTGGCCACGATGATGGCGAAGAAGATGCCGACCAGATACAGCCACCAGGGTGCCAGCGTGGGCATGGACAGGGCCAGCAGCCAGGCGGTGACCAGCGCGGTGTTGTCGCGCAGATAAAAGCCGATCGGTCGATTGCGCATGAGCAGGGCCAGGCTCTCGAAGCCGATGGCGAACAGGCTGCACAAGAGCAGGCTGACCAGGATGCCGGGCCCGAACAGCCACCAGTGCGCGGTGATGCCCGGCAGCAGGGCCAGCAGTACCAGTTGCATGACGCGCGGCGTCTCGCGCCGGGGCTGGGTGATGTAGGGCGAACCGGTCATGCCTTGTCCTCATCCTGGGCGTGGGCCGCTTCGCGCAGCTTGGCGCGCCGCGCCTCGATCTCCTCGATCTCGTGCCGCACCTCGGCCGAGACATTGTCGACGTTCTTCGGCGTGACGTCTTCCTTGGCCTTCTTCGCCCGCTCGATGGCGGCTTGGAGGATGGCCTTCTTGCGCTCGGCCTCGGGGTCGGCGGTGGCCGTCGTCGGCTCGGCCTGCTTCAGGCGTTCGGCCGCCTTGGCCGCGAGCTTGTCCGCTTTTTCCTGCTTCTCCCGCTCTGCCCGGAACTGATGGAACTCGTGTCGGGTACGGGCCTGTTCCGCGGCTTGCTTCTCGCGTTCGCGGGCCCAGATCTCGCTCTTGGCAAAGCGGAAGTAATCGACCAGGGGGATGTGGCTGGGACAGACATAGCTGCAGCAGCCGCATTCGATACAGTCGAACAGCTGGTAGCCCTGGGCCTTGCCGAAGTCGCGGGCCTTGGCATACCAGTGCATCTCGAAGGGCTGCAGGCTGACCGGGCAGGCGCGGGCGCATTCGCCGCAACGGATGCAGGGCATGGGCGGCGGCGCGGGCGGGAACAGGGCCGGGCTCTTGACGATGACGCAGTTGACCGCCTTGGTGATGGGTGCGGCGGTGTCGCGCAGGTCGAAGCCCATCATCGGACCGCCGATCAGCCGGCCCGAGGCACCGGACAGCTCGCCGCCGGCCAGGCGGATCAGGTCGGCGATCGGGGTGCCGATGCGCACCTCGATGTTCTGCGGCTCGGCGACATGGCCGGTGGCGGTGACCACGCGCGAGATCACCGGCTCGCCGAATTCGATCGCCCGGTACAGGCTGTAGGCGGTGCCGACGTTGAACACCTGGATGCCGATATCGGTCGACAACGCGCCGGACGGCGTTTCCTTGCCGGTCAAGAGATAGGTCAGCTGCTTGCCGCCGCCGGCAGGATACTGGGTGGGCACCGCCACCACCTCGATCGGGAAGCCGCATTGCTCGGCAGCCTCGCGCATGGCGGCAATCGCCTCGGGCTTGTTGTCCTCGATGCCGATCAGGATCTCTTCGGCATGGAGCAGGGACTGGATGACCGCCGTGCCGCGCAGGATGTCGTGCGCCCGTTCGCGCATCAGCCGGTCGTCGCAGGTGATCCAGGGTTCGCATTCGGCGCCGTTGAGGATCAGGGTGGGAACCCTGCCCGCGCTTTTGGGATTGAGCTTGATGTAGCTGGGGAACACCGCGCCGCCCAGGCCGGCCAGGCCCAGATCGCGGATGCGGTTGCGCAGCGTGCTCGGGTCCATGCTGCGCCAGTCGATCAGCGGCTCATATTCGATGGCCCGGTCGTCGCCGTCGGCCTCGATCACGATCGCGAGATCGGCGATGCCGGACGGGTGCGGCACCGGCTGTGGCGCCACGGCGACTACCCGGCCGGAAGTGGGGGCGTGGATGGCGGTGGAGACATAACCGTCGGCGTGGCCGATGCTCTGACCCTTGAGCACCTTGTCGCCCACCTTGACCACCGGCTTGGCCGGCGTGCCGATATGCTGGCGCAGGGGCACGACATAGCGCGGCAGCAGCGGTGCTTGGGCGATTGGCCGGCCGTTCGACTCGGCCTTGTGGTCCGCAGGGTGGACGCCGCCGGGGAAGGGATGCAGGCTGCGCATGGTTCAGCTCTTCTTTACCGGATGCAGGGGGATCACCGGGTAGCGCCACTTCCAGCTGGTGATGTCCTCGCGCACCACTTCCATGTGGATGCACTCGACCGGGCAGGGCGGCAGGCACAGCTCGCAACCGGTGCATTGGTCGGCGATGATGACGTGCATCTGCTTGGCGGCACCGACGATGGCATCGACCGGGCAGGCCTGGATGCACAGGGTGCAGCCGATGCACAGGTTCTCGTCGATGACCGCCACCGACTTCGGCTTGTGCTCCAGGCCTTCGCCCAGGGGTTTGGGATCGACCCCGAGCAGTTCGGCCAGGCGCTTGACGCCATCCTCGCCGCCAGGCGGGCAGCGGTTGATGTCGGCCTCGCCCTTGGAGATGGCCTCGGCATAGGGCTTGCAGCCGGGGAAGCCGCATTGGCCGCACTGGGTCTGGGGCAGGATGGCGTCGATTTTCTCCACCAGCGGGTCGTCCTCGACCCGGTAGCGGACCGAGGCCCAGCCCAGCACGCCACCGAGCAGCAGGCCGCCCAAGGCCATGACCAGAATGGCGGTCAACACCGGCCGTCATGCCCGCGGAAGCGGGCATCCCTGTCGATTAAAAGCTGGATCCCCGCCTTCGCGGGGATGACCATGTCTCGCTCAACGCTCGACATGGTCACTTGATCAGCCCCGAAAAGCCCAGGAAGGCCAGGCTCATCAGGCCGGCGGTGACCATGGCGATGCTGGTGCCGCGGAAGGCGGGCGGCACCTCGGCCGCCTCCAGCCGCTCGCGCATGGCGGCGAACAGGATCAAAACCATCGAGAAACCGAGGGCGCCGCCCAGGCCGAAGACCAGGGATTCGACGAAGTTGTGCCCCTCCTGCACGGTGAGCAGGGGGATGCCGAGCACGGCGCAGTTGGTGGTGATCAGGGGCAGATAGATGCCGAGGACGCGGAACAGCACCGGGCTGGTCTTCTTGATGAACATCTCGGTGAAGCCGACGATGGCCGCGATGGTGATGATGAAGGACAGGGTGCGCAGATAGCTCAGATCCGGGCCGAGCAGGTAGGTGTCGATGATGTAGCTGGCGCCCGAGGCCAGGGTGAGGACGAAGGCGGTGGCGGCGCCGAGACCGAGCGAGGTTTCCAGCTTCCGGGATACGCCCATGAACGGGCAGAGGCCGAGGATCTTGCTCATCACGATGTTGTTGACGAACACCGTGCCGATGAGGAGGAGTAGGTAATCTTGCATGGCGGGATCGCTGAAGATAATGGATTATCGGCCAGCGGCAGGGTGGGTGACAAGCCTGCAGGGGGCGTGGTTACTGGTTATTGCCGCTGTGGCGTAGGCGTCGGAGGAGCCGGCCGTAGATCACCAGATTCATTGCAATGGCCAGGAGGCCAAGGCCGATCTGCACCGGCCGGGTCAGGCCTTCCGGGTAGATGACGGCGAGCAGATAGTGGCCGATGAAATCGCCGGCGTAGCCGGCCTCACCGGCCGCCTGCCGCAGGTGGTTTTCCAGCGGCGTGAGCGGGCAGGGAAGATTGCCGATCTCCACCGCCGCACCCCAGGCCGCGGCCGGTAGATGCAGCCAGATCAGGCGCGGCCAGCGGCTGACCAGCAGACCGCCGCCGCCGACGAAGGCGATGAAACCCAGGTGCGCCAGCAGGACGAGATCGGCCAGCAGGCTGTAGCTCATCGCCTCGCCGCCGGCTGCTCAGTCGAGCAGTTCGTGGGCGCCGTCGCAGAAGGGGGCATTGGCCGTGTGCTTGCAGGCGCAGAGCCAGTAGGTGTCCTTTTTCTCCACCTTGAAGGCCATTGGCTGGAAGTCCGTGCCCTGGTGCGAGCCGTCGCAGAACGGCTGGGTCTTGGAGCGGCCGCAACTGCACCACCAGTATTCGCCCGGTTCAAGTTCGACGCCGATGGGGCTCTTTGCGGCTACGACGGGATCGCTCATGGTTTTTTCCTCTCTTCACAAGAAACAAGAATGCGCCGCTTTGTTGCTCGGGTCGCAAGGTTTGACCCGGATCAAGGCCTTGCGGCATGCGGCCCGATAAGATTGTTGACAACTTTGCTGTGTTATTTCCTCAACCACATTGAAAGGACGCAATATGGGCCTGCAAAAGATCTTCGAAAAAAGCGAGAACACCGCCGTTGCCGTGATGTTCGGTCTGTTCATCGTTTCCCACTTCGGGGTGCTGTACCTGTTCACCACCGTCTAAGTGGAATCCCCGGTCTCACAGCAGATTGCGCCAGTCGGCGCAGTCGAGGCCGAGGTCTTCCGCCAGGCCGGGGTGGGCCAGGCGGCCCTTCGCCAGATTGAGGCCGGCGGCAAAGCCGGCATCCTGTTCGAAGGCGCGGTGCATCCCTTCTCCGGCCAGTTTTAGCAGATAAGGCAGGGTCGCCTCGGCCAGGGCCAGGGTGCCGGTGCGGGCCACCGCGCCCGGCATGTTCGGCACGCAATAGTGGACAACGCCTTCCTCGACGAAGAAAGGCTCAGCATGGCTGGTCGGCCGCGAGGTCTCCGCGGTGCCGCCTTGGTCGATGGAGACGTCGACCAGGGCGGCACCGCGTGGCATGGCGCGCAATAGCGCGCGGCTGATCAGACGCGGGGCGTGGCGGCCCGGCACATAGGCGGCGCCAACCACGAGGTCGGCCTCGGCCAGGCACTGCTCGATATTGGCTGGGCTGGCGAAACGGGTTTTCAGTCGGCCCTGGTAGAGGTCGTCGTAGGTTTTCAGCTTGGCCGCATTGCGATCGAGCAGGGTGACGTCGGCACCGATGCCGACTGCGATGCGGGCGGCATTGCCCCCGACATTGCCGCCGCCGAGGATGACCACCCGGCCGGGGGCCACGCCCGGCACACCCGAAAGCAGCACGCCGCGGCCGCCGTTTTTCATCTCCAAAGCCTGCATGCCCATCTGGAGCGCCAGCCGGCCGGCGATCTGGGACATCGGGGCGAGCAGGGGCGTGGCACCCCTGGTATCCATCACGGTTTCGAAGGCGACGGCGGTCACGCCGCGCTCGAGCAGGGCTCGGGCCAGTTCCGGCGCCGCGGCCAGATGCAGATAGCAGAACAGAATCTGGCCTTCGCGCAGCAGGGGAATCTCCTCGGCCAGGGGTTCCTTGACCTTGTAGATCAGCTCGCATTCGCGATAGAGCGCCGTCGGGGTGGCCGCAATCGAGGCCCCGGCGGCCTGGTAGGCAGCGTCGTCATAGCCGATGGCATGGCCGGCGTTGGTCCCGACCATGACGGCATGGCCGGCGCGGACCAGTTCAGCCACGCTGGCCGGGGTGGCGGCAACGCGGTATTCGTGGTTCTTGATCTCTTTCGGAATGCCGATGCGCATGATGCCGGTCGCTCGATATAGGCGACGTCATCTTACCGGCTGCGGGGGAAGTTCCCAACCCCGACTACGTCAGGGAATTGGCTGCGAAGATGGGGTGATTATGTGATCGCAAAAAAAACACACGGGCCCCCTCCTGGAGGAGAAGCCTAAAGGGACCCGTGCGGAAGCGGACTGATTACCACCAATAAGTCAGCTGAAGACTGAGCCGGTCTGCAGTATTGTCGGCCACGACCAGGGCGTTGGTTCGTTGAGCGGCATTGGTGATGGCGTTGACATGCGGCACTTCCTGATCGCGCCACTCATAGTTCAAGGTCACCCGGGTGTTCTTGTTGAGGAAGTACTGGGCACCCAGGGTCCAGGTCTTGAAGATGCGCTGGGCCGCCGGGTCGTCGTGACTGCGGTCGAATTCGTCGTAGCGCGCCTCGATTTCCCAGCTCGGGTGAAACTTCCAACCGCTTTCCAGATACCAGCCCCGCGCCTTGCCGTCGAGCGCGATGTTGAGGTTGTAGGGTGGGGTCAGGCCGGTGGGCTTCTGCGCGATGGTAGGCGGGTTGGGGCCGCCGGCGATCATGCCCTCGCCCCGGATGTATTCGCCGGAGATGCGCAGGCCGCTCTTGTTGTAGCGGAAACCGACCCCCTCGCGGATGCGGTCGCGTTCGGTCGTGCCATAGCTGCGCTTACCGTCCTGGCGCCAGGCGAAGGCGTAGACGTCCTCGCGGTTGGCACCCTTGCCGCCGAAGATGTAGGAGACCTGGCCGCGCAGGGTGAGGTCCTTGTTGTCGTCGTTGTCGCCGATGCTCTCGATCTCGTTGCCGTTGGAGAGCATGGCCGCATAGGCGAATTCCCAGTTGTCCTTGAGGAAGCTGTCGAATACCTGGACGCCCCAGTCTCGGAAGGCGTTGTTACCGGTAGCCGCCTGGCCGCAATCAAGTGAGATGTTGCCGGCAAGGACGGTACAGCCCGACGGGGTGCCGGCTACGTCCTTGAAGAAAGTCTCCTGCACCAGGGCGCTGGTGACGGCGCTGTAGTAGACGTAGGAATGATGAGTGGGGTTGGGCACCAGGGCCTCCTCGCCGGTGGGCAGCTTGAACAGGCCGGCCCGGATGCGCGCGCCCGGAATGAAGTTGAAGGTGAGCGAGGCATCGGTGACCATGAATGGGTGCTGCACCGTGGTTGCATTGCGGCCGACATCGGTGAGCAGGAAATAATTGATCTTGTCGGTCAGGTTGCCGCGGGCACCGAACTGGGCACGCAATAGTTGGACCTGATTGACGCTGTCGAAGTTGGGGCCGACCAGGTTGTTGGGCTGGTATTGGCCATTGATCTGGGCGTTGCCGCCCGACATGCGATCGGCCAGGTAGTATGTGTAGGTCGGCTGGACAAAGCCGAAAAAGCGGAACTTGGGCGCATCGGCCGGCTCGGTGCCGATGGCGTCGACCCAGTTGCCGGCCTGGGCCGGTATTGCGTTTGCGAAGGCAGCAAGTACCCCCGCAGCGATCAGGCTGCGTTTCATGGTATCCCCTTGATTGCTGGCGAACCGCCCGGTGTCCGGGCGGATGCGTGGTTGACCTTAAGGCTTCAGGTAGACGTAGCCTTCCTTGGCCTGAAGCTTGCCGATCTCGGCGACGCCGGACGGCACGACCTGGGCTTCCATGATGACGGCGTCATCGCCCAGGTTGCGGCTTTTCAGGGTGTTGCGACAGACCCGGAACTCGACGCCTTTCTCCTTGAGGCCGGCTACCTGGCCCTGATATGGCCCCTTGTCGTCCTTGGCGTCGTTGAGCAGGAAATCGATGCCCTTGCCATGGGTGACCACGACGATCTTGGCATCCGGCGCCGCGGCCAGGTGGTTCTCCACGTTGCGCATGGCGATGCGGGCAACGCTGGCATCGTTGATGTGATAGACCACCTTTTCCTTGGGGGCGGCAGGTTTCTTCTTGCTGGCTACTTTGGCAGGGGCCGGATTAGTGGCGGCAACCACAGGTGTTGCGATGGCGAAGGACAGCGCTGCCAGCAGTGCAGTCAACAGAGAGGTTGGTTTCATCGGTTGTCTCCTTGGTGGTATGGGGTCGCGTCAGGCGCTCCAGGCACGACTTGTTGCTTAAGACGCAGGGGCCGCCGGATTTATTCCCGATTTATTTCCAGTGATAATGGAATAAATAGGGGGGTACATTCGTCTCATGCTGAAGATGGGACACAAATTCGCAAATCGCTGCCTAAACCAACGATGACCTTGCTTTCATTTTTTTCCGGTTCACGCGCCTGCGGTGTTCGGCTCAAGCAGCAAAGGGCCAGGCTGCTGCGCGTGGCCTATGCCTGGTGTCACAACCGCGCGCTGGCCGAAGACCTGGTTCAGGAGACCCTGGCCCGCGCGGTGGAAAAGTGCAGCCAACTCAGAGAGTCCGAACAGGTCGAGCCTTGGCTGTTCGCGATCCTGACCAACTGCTGGCGCGATCACCTACGGCGTTTGCGTCCCCAGGAGGACATCGACGAGTTGGAAGAGGCCCTGCTCGACCCGGCGCCGGGGCCGGACCGGCTGGGCGAGCGGGGGCAGATCGTCGACCGGGTGCGGGCCGCTGTCGCGCGTCTGCCGCTGGGGCAGCGCGAGGTGTTGACCCTGGTCGACCTGGAAGATTTCTCCTATGCCGAGGTCAGCGGCATTCTCGATATCCCCATCGGCACGGTCATGAGCCGGCTGTGTCGTGCCCGCCAGTCACTGAAAAAAGACCTGATCGAATTCGATGTGGTGACCGCGGGCGATTCGGCACCACTGCGGAGGGTGAAATAAATGAACAAGACGCAGCAGTTCTCGGACGAATTCCTCAATGCCTTCGTCGATGGCGAGTTGTCTCCGGCCGAGCGGACCCAGGCCATCGAGCAGATCAGCGGCGATGCACTGCTGAAAAGGCAGGTCTGCGAGCTCAATATGCTCAAGGAGATGGTCAAGTCCAGCTATCGTGGGCCGAACAGCGTCTCGCACGACTTCGGTACCGGCCGTCGCCGGCCTCAGGTCAGGCACGCCATCGCCGCCAGCTGCCTGGTCGTGGTCGGGGTGCTGGCTGGTTGGCTGGGCCGCGGCCATCTGGCAGATGACAGGGACACGCTGCGCACCGCGTGGCTGGGCAATGTCGCGACCAATCAGAACCGGATCATGCTGCATGTCGACAAGGCCGGCCTGGCCCGTTTCGATCAGGTTCTGGACCGGGCTGAGCATGCCCTGGATGCCGCCCGTCGCGATGGCCGACGAATCCAGGTCGAACTGGTGGCCAACAGCCAGGGCATCGATCTCTTGCGCGCGGCGACCTCACCCTATGCCGATCGACTGCAACGGCTGCAGGCGCGCTATGACAACCTGGCCTTGATCGGCTGCGGCCAAACGCTGAAGAAGTTACAGGAACGCGGCCAGGACACCCGCCTGCTACCCGGCGTGCACATCGCGCCGGCGGCGCTCGACGAGGTGGTGGACAAGTTGCAGGCCGGCTGGGTCTACATCAAGGTCTGATGGCAGCCGCGCATTCGGCGATAAGCGCCGGTCCGCGGTAGATCAGGCCGCTGTAGATCTGCACCAGGCTGGCGCCTGCGGCCAGTTTGGCCTTGGCATCCTCGCCCGAGAGGATGCCGCCGACCCCGATCAGGGGAATTTCTCCCGCCAGTTCGCGATGCAGCGCTGCCAGCACGGCGGTCGACTTTTCCCGCACCGGCCGACCCGACAGGCCGCCAGCCTCTTCGCCGTGGTTTAGGCCCTCGACACCATGGCGCGACAAAGTGGTATTGGTGGCGATGATGGCGTCGATGCGATGTTGGCGGAACAGGGCAGCCATGTCGGTGATCTGGCTGGCTTCCAGGTCGGGTGCGATCTTCACAGCGATGGGGGTGTACTTGCCATGCTGATCGGCCAGGTGCGCCTGTTCCGCCTTCAAGGCGGCGAGCAGCCGGTTGAGTTCGTCACCCTGTTGCAGGTCGCGCAGGTTCTTGGTGTTGGGCGAGGAGATGTTGACCGTGACGTAGCTGGCTGCCGGGTAGGCCTTGCGCAGGCCGATCAGGTAGTCGTCCACAGCCCGCTCAATCGGGGTGTCGAAGTTCTTGCCGATGTTGATGCCGAGGATGCCGCGGTAGCGGGCGCGGGCGACGTTTTCCAGCAGGGCGTCGATACCGTGATTGTTGAAGCCCATGCGGTTGATGATGGCCTGGGCATCGGGCAGGCGGAACAGGCGCGGCTTGGGGTTGCCTGGCTGGGGCCGGGGGGTGACGGTGCCCACCTCGATGAAGCCGAAGCCGAGGGCGGCCCAGGCGTCGATGCATTCGCCGTTCTTGTCCAGGCCGGCGGCCAGGCCGACCGGATTGGGAAATTCCAGACCCATGACCGTGCGCGGGCTGGCGGTCACGGTTTCGCTCACAAGCCCGAGCAGGCCTGTAGCCTGCGCAGCCTTCAGTGCCTTCAACGTGAGGTTGTGGGCGTTCTCGGCATCGAGCGCGAACAGCAGAGGACGCAGGTAAGGGTAGGGATTCATCGAATGGCGGGGTGGGGAGTTTTCAGGGCCGCTACTTTACCGCATCGCCGCCGGCACCTCATCCCTGCCGCCCGCTTGAATTATTCCGGCTGCCAGATCTCGATGCGGTTGCGGCCGTTTTCCTTGGCCCGGATCAGGGCCATGTCGGCATTGGCGATGGCCTCCTCGACCGGGCGCCTGGTGTGCATCTCGGCCAGGCCGAAGGAGGCGGAGATGCGCAAGGTCTCGCCGGAGGGCAGTTCGACCGGCAAGTGGGCCAGTCCGTTGCGGATGCGCTCGATCACGACGACGGCGTCCTTGAGCGGCGTGCCGGGCAGGCAGATGAGAAATTCCTCGCCGCCATAGCGGTAGATCGAATCGTATTTGCGCAGCAGACCCAGGGTGAACTTCATGCCCTGGCGCAGCACGGCATCGCCGGCAGGGTGGCCGAGTTCGTCGTTGATCCGCTTGAAACGGTCGAAATCCATCAGGCAGATGCAGCAGGGGCGCTGGATGCGGATGGCACGCTCCTGTTCCTCGCGCAGTTTGCCCAGCATGCCCCGGCGGGTGGCGCAGCCGGTCAAGGGGTCGGTGGTCAGCAGTTCGCCGATGATGTCGAGCTGCAGTTTGCGCAGCTTGGTGTTCAGCCGCAGGCTGAGGTCGATGAAGTTGTCGTAGGTCTCGGGGAAGGGCCGCGCGCCCTGGATAATGTCGAGCAGGGCCAGGCGGGCCGCATTGTGCATGGCCTGCTGTACCTCGGCCAGTTCCTGGAATGCGGGATATTCCACCAGCGGGTGGGTCTCATGGGTGTAATACCACTGACCGAAGGGCGAGCGCAGATGGGCATCGGGGGCCATGTCGCCGGGCGGCGGGTCGCAGGCGCAGACCAGGGAGCGATTCAGCTGCTTGAACCAGGCCAGATGGGCCGCGATGATTACCTCCAGCTCTTCGGTGAGGTTCTGGATGGCTTCGCGTTCCAGGGGTAGCGGCATGGCTTGGAAATGGGCTATGGATGGCTGCTATCTTAATTGGGAATTGCCGGCCGATGCCGGGTTGCGCCGGACTGCCGGCCGGAGGATTCGGCTTCTGTGATGTCTTTGGACACAGGTAAAATTACGTACGTACCTCTGCCAGGCGGCCGCGCCCATGAAAGACCATCCCGAAGCACTCCTGCACGCCAAACTCAACTGCGAGACCGGTCGTCTCCACTGGCGGGAGCTTGAACGTCATTTCGCCCGGGGCGCCGTGGTCAAGGTGGCGCCGGGCATGGATCTGGTCGAGGTGGCGGTGCGCTTCGCCCAGGACGACAAGCCGACGATCGAGGCCTGGCTCGAGGCGGGCCGGATCGATCGCGCCGCGACCGAGGATGCCGTGGTCTGGCAGGGTCGGCAGTCGGTGTTCTGGGCCGTGGTGGTCGCCCCCTGGGTGTTGGTCCAGGAAATCGCGCCGGCCCAGAATGACTGAAGTCGGCGCGATCACGCAATCAGGAGCGAGCATGGAAGCGCGCATGACCGAGCTGGAAATCAAGCTGAGCTATGCCGAGGACTTGCTGGAGGAACTCAACCGCACGGTGTTCCGCCAGCAGGAGCAGATCGAGCGCCTGCAGCGGCAGTTGCTGCAGCTCGCCCAGCAGCTGCAGGATCTGACCCCGCCCGAGCGCGGCGAAGCGCGCGACGAGATTCCGCCGCACTATTGAGCGGCGGGGAGCTTTAGCGGCTGATCGGCTTGTAGCGGATGCGCTTGGGTTTGGCGCCCTCCTCGCCCAGGCGCTTCTTCTTGTCCGCCTCGTATTCCTGATAGTTGCCGGCGAAGAACTCCCAGTGCGAGTCGCCTTCGCAGGCCAGGATGTGGGTGGCGATGCGATCGAGGAACCAGCGGTCGTGCGAGATCACCAGCACGCAGCCGGCGAACTCCAGCAGGGCATCTTCCAGCGCGCGCAGGGTTTCCACGTCGAGGTCGTTCGAAGGCTCGTCGAGCAGCAGCACATTGCCGCCCTGGATCAGGGTCTTGGCCAGGTGCAGCCGGCCGCGCTCGCCGCCGGAGAGCTTGCCCACGATCTTTTGCTGGTCGGCGCCCTTGAAGTTGAAGCGGCCCAGATAGGCCCGGCTCGGCATCTCGAAGCGGCCGACGGTCAGGATGTCGCGGCCTTCGGCAACGGCGTCGAACACGGTCTTGCTGTCGTCCAGACCCTCGCGCGACTGATCGACCGAGGCGAGCTTCACCGTCGGGCCGATCACGATCTCGCCGGCATCCGGCTTCTCCAAGCCCTGGATCATGCGAAACAGGGTGGACTTGCCGGCGCCGTTGGGGCCGATGATGCCGACGATGGCGCCGGGCGGGACCTGGAACGAGAGATTGTCGATGAGCAGGCGGTCGCCGTAGCCTTTGGACACATTGTGAAACTCGATGACCTTGTCGCCCAGGCGCTCGCCCGGCGGGATGAAGATCTCCTGGGTCTCGTTGCGCTTCTGGTATTCGACCGAATTGAGCTCCTCGAACCGGGCTAGGCGCGCCTTGGATTTGGCCTGGCGCGCCTTGGGGTTCTGCCGCACCCACTCCAGTTCCTGTTTCATCGCCTTCATGTGGGCGTCGATCTGCTTCTGTTCCTGCTCCAGGCGCGCCTCCTTCTGCTCCAGCCAGGAGGAGTAGTTGCCCTTCCAGGGGATGCCGTGGCCGCGGTCCAGCTCCAGAATCCACTCGGCGGCGTTGTCGAGGAAGTAGCGGTCGTGGGTGACGGCGACCACGGTGCCCGGGAAGCGGGTGAGGAACTGCTCCAGCCACTCGACCGATTCGGCGTCGAGGTGGTTGGTCGGCTCGTCCAAGAGCAGCATGTCCGGCTTGGACAAGAGCAGTTTGCACAGCGCCACCCGGCGCTTCTCGCCGCCGGAGAGGTGCTCGATCTTGGCGTCCCAGGGCGGCAGGCGCAGGGCGTCGGCGGCGATCTCCAGCTGGGTCTCGGTGTCGTTGCCGGCGGCGGCGATGATCGCCTCCAGCCGGGCCTGCTCCTCGGCCAGCTTGTCGAAGTCGGCGTCCGGCTCGGCATAGGCGGCGTAGATCGCCTCCAATTGTTGTTGGGCCTGCATCACTTCGCCCATGCCGGCTTCGACCTCTTCGCGCACGGTCTTGGCCGGGTCGAGTTGCGGCTCCTGCGGCAGGTAGCCGATGGAGACATTGGGCAGGTGCTGCACCTCGCCCTCGTAGTCCTTGTCGACACCGGCCATGATGCGCAGGACGGTGGACTTGCCCGAGCCGTTGAGGCCGAGCAGGCCGATCTTGGCGCCGGGGAAGAAGGACAGCGAGATGTCCTTGATGATCTGTCGTTTCGGGGGGACGACTTTGCTCACGCGGAGCATGCTCATTACATATTGGGCCATAAGTGCAAGACAGCGAAAAAGTGCAAAAGCGGAAGATTACCTTACGTCGGGTATCCGGCGGTAGGCAGTGGTGGGCGCTGGATGAGGCCCGGAAGCTACTGCGAGAGGGCGAGCCCCTTGCGGACCAGATCGGCCAGGGAATCGGCCCGCATCTTGGAATAGAGGTTGGCCCGGTGGACCTCGATGGTCCGGGGGCTGACGCCGATCTTCTTGGCCATTTCCTTGTTCGACAGACCGGCCATGATCAATTCCAGCACTTCCCGCTCGCGCGGGGTCAGCCGGGCCATCAGGCCCTGGACGTCCTGGGTGGCCGGCTTGAGCTGGTGGCTTTGGTGGCTCTTGGCCAGGGCCTTCTGTACGGCATCGAGGAAGACCTGAGCCTTGAGCGGCTTTTCCAGGAAATCTTCGGCGCCGGCCTTCATCGCCTGCACGGCGGTACCGACATCGCCGTAACCGGAGGCGAAGATCACCGGCATCCAGATACCGCGCTCATGCATCTTTTCCAGCACGGCCAGGCCGGTCATGTCGGGCAGGATCATGTCCATGACGGCGCAGGCGGTATCGGAGGGGTGGACCATGCTGAGGAATTCCTGGCCGCTGGGGTAGACCGCGACATTGACGCCGATCGATTGCAGCAGGCCGATGTACCACTTGCCCATGGTCGGGTCGTCTTCCAGGATGTAGACGATGCTCTCGGTCATGTTCTGCATATTTGTCGTTTCTCGCTCTCGAGTCAGTTCAACACTGAATCCTAAGAACTCTCCCGAATTATCTTACGCAAATATAACCGGAATTGGCCACTCTGGCACGGCTTTGCCCGCGACCGATTGGGATTGAATGACAAAAATGCCGAGGGCCGCAACAGCGGCCCCCGGTTTGCTCGGTCGATGAGGCTTATTTTTTTGCCGTACGACGCAGGCGCGACAGCAGGCGCCGCGCCAGCTCGCCGAACAGCTCGGTCTGGGTCGGGTGCGGGAAGATGGCCTGGGCGACCTGGGTCAGGGTCATGCCGCCGGACACCATCATCACCGCCGCGCCGATCAGGGTGTCGGTGTGGTCGGCCAGGAAGTGCACGCCGATGATTTTCTGGCTGGCCTTGTCGGCCACCAGCTTGATCATGCCGTGGGTCTCCAGCGCGATCATGGCCTTGGCGTCGATGCTCATGGGCATCTTGGCCTCGACCGCGTCGATGCCCTTGGCCTTGGCCTGGGCGAGCGAGAGGCCGACGAAGCCGGCCTCGGGCCGCGAGAAGGTGACGCCGCAGTCCAGGTCCTGGTTGTATTGCAGCGCATGGCCGGACAGGTTGTGCGCCGCGACACGGCCCTGGGTGGCGGCGGTGTGGGCCAGCATGTAGCCGCCGATCACGTCACCCACGGCATAGATGTGCGGCACGTTGGTGCGGCAGCTGGCATCCACCTTGATCGCCGCGCCGTCCAGCGCCACGCCCACGGCCTCCAGGTTGAGCTTGGCGGTGTCGGGCCGCTTGCCGGTGGCCATCAGCACGTAGTCACAGGTGTATTCGTCGGCCTTGCCCTCGGCGTCGCTGTACTTGATGGTCATCTTGCCCGGCTTGCCGGAGATCTCGGTGATCTTGGCCGAAGTCACCACCTTGAACTCTTCGTTCAGGATGGCGGTGAGTTGCTTGGCGATTTCTTCCTCGATCTCGGCCAGGATGCGGTCCTTGGCCTCGAGCATCAGGATGTCGGCACCGAAGTCGCGCCAGATCTGGGCCATTTCGACGCCGATCACGCCGCCGCCGACGATGCCCAGCTTCTTGGGCGGCTTGGGCAGGTTCCACACGGTGTCGGAGGTGATGACGCCGCCGGTCTCCAGGCACTCGCGCGCGCCCGGGATGGGCGGTACGAAGGGCGGGGCGCCGGTGGCGATCACCGCGGCGCCGAAGGTGAGGGTCGATTCCTTGCCGTCGGGGCCGACGATCTTCAGGGTGTGGGCGTCGACGAAGGAGGCGAAGCCCTCGCGCACGTCGATCTTGACGCCCTTGTCGGTCTTCAGTGCCAGTTCACCCCGGGTCTGCAGGATGCTCTTGCGGTGCTGCTCCAGGGTCTCCCAAACCATCTTCGGCTTGTCGGTGCCGGTCACGCCCTTGTCGGCATCATGCGCGCGGTCGCGGATGATGTCGGCCGCATGGCGCCAGGCCTTGGACGGGATGCAGCCGCGCCACAGGCACTCGCCGCCGGGGAAGGGGGCGTTGTTGATCATGGCGACCTTGATGCCGTGCTCGACCAGGTCGCGGGCGCAGTCCTCGCCGCCGGGGCCGCCGCCGATCACGGCGACCTGCACGTCCCAGTTGCCCTCGGGGATGGGCGACACGGCCGGAGCGGCCGCAGCCACGCTGCCGGCACCGGCCATCCAGGCTTCGGGCGCCTCGATCACCTGCTTCAGCTCGGCCAGATAGGCGGCGACGTCGGCGCCATTGAGCACGCGGTGGTCACCGGTGATGGTGAACGGCGTGCCCTGCGGGCCGTTGGCGGCGATGGCCAGGATGGCGGCGATGCCCGGGGTCGGGATCGCGGTGAAATGGGTCACCCCGAACATCCCCATGTTGGAGATGGTGAAGGTGGGGTTGGCGAATTCCTTGGGCGCCAGCTTGCGGATGCGGGCGCGTGGCACCAGGTCGTTCCAGTCGGCCTGCATCTGTTCCAGGCTCTTGGCCTCGATGCCGCTGATGATGGGCACCACCAGGCCGCCATCGTCCGATTTCACGGCGATGCCGAAGTCGTGGTTGCCGCGCTCGACCAGCTTGTCCATGGGCTGGTAGGCCCAGTTCATGCGCGGGAACTTGGCCATGGCCACGGAACAGGCCTTGGCGATCGCCACGGTGACCGACACCTTGCGCGCTTTGGCGGCGGCGGTGAGCTTGGCCGTGTCGATGTTCATGGTGACGTTGAAGGTCGGCAGCGTCAGCGATGCGGTCATCGCGTGCGAGACGGCCTTCTCCATCGAGGTCATCGGCCGGCCTTCGCCCGGCACGTCGACCTGCGGCAGGCTGTGCGCCACTTCCTTCATCGACGGCCGCGCCCGCTGCACGTCGTCGGCGACGATGGCGCCCTCGGGACCGCTGGCGGCGACGCCGTCCAGGTCCACGCCCATCTGGCCGGCGAGCTTGCGTGCCAGCGGGCTGGCCTTGCGGCCTTGCGGACGGGCTGCCGGTTTGGCGTCGCTGCGCAGAGCGGGGGCAGGGGCGGCAGCCGGCTTCGGCGCGGCCTGAATCTTTTCGCCCGGCTTCACGTGATGGGTTTCGACCACCTTGTGCTCGGCCGAGACGGTGGCCACGGTGTCGTTGACCTGGCCCTTGTCCTGCACGATGAAGGCCATGGGGTGGCCGACCTCGATGGTGCTGCCGACATCGGCCAGCGGACCGGACAGGATGCCCTCGTTGAACACCTCGACGTCCATGATCGCCTTGTCGGTCTCGACCGTGGCGACGATGTCGCCGCGCTTGATCTTGTCGCCGATGGCCTTTTCCCAGGTCACCACGATGCCTTCGGTCATGGTGTCCGACAGCTGGGGCATGACGATGGGCGTGCCGGCATGATGCGGGATCATCTCCGACGGGGCCTGCTCGGTGACCACCTCCCCGGCGGCGATGGCCAGATCGCCTTGGGTGTCGGTGATGTAGGCCATGGCGGCGCCGACCGGGACGGTGCTGCCGATCTCGGCCAGGGGGCCGGCCAGATAACCGGCCTTGAACACCTCCACGTCCATGATGGCCTTGTCGGTCTCGACCGTGGCGACGATGTCACCGCGCTCGACGCGGTCGCCGGGCTGCTTTTCCCAGGTGACCACCACGCCCTCGGTCATGGTGTCCGAGAGCTGGGGCATGGTGATTGCGTAGTGTTGGGACATAGATTTTGATCCGTCAGGCTTAATGAGTTGGCAGTTTGCAGTGAGCAGTCGGCTGCGAGATTTCTGCCAACTGACTGCTGCCGACTTCTCAGGCTTTGCCAAACAGCTTGAGCACGGCCTTCACGACATCCTCGTGATTCGGGATGGTGGCCTTCTCCAGGTTGTGCGCGTAGGGCTGGGGCACCAGGGCGGAGTGCACGCGCACCGGCGGGGCATCCAGTTCCCAGAAGCATTCTTCGTTGATGATGGCCATGACCTCGGAGCCGACGCCGCACGGGGCCTCGTCTTCCTCGGCGATCACCGCCTTGTGGGTCTTGGCCACCGACTTCTTGATGCCTTCGCGGTCGAGCGGCGCCAAGGCGTAGAGGTCAACCACCTCGGCGCTGATGTTGTACTGCTTGGCCAGGATCTCGGCCGCCTTCAGGCACCAGTGCACGGAGATGTTGTAGCCAAACAGGGTGACGTCGGTGCCCGGCCGGGTGACCTCGGAACCCTCCAGCGGGTGGAAGTATTCCTCGTCCGGCACTTCGCCCTTCATGTTGTACATCAACTCATGCTCGTTGATGTAGACCGGGTCGGGCGAGCGCACGGCGGATTTGAGCAGACCATAGGCCTGCTTGGGGTTGGACGGGGTCACCACGCGCAGGCCGGCGATGCCCATGAACACCTTCTCCATCCGGGCCGAGTGCTGGGCGCCGAGCTGATGGGCGGCCCCGCCGGCGGAGCGGACCACGATCGGGGCGGTCAACTGGCCGCCGGACATGTAGCGCACCTTGGCCGCGCTGTTGAAGATCTGGTCCATCGCCAGCCAGGCGAAGTTGACCGACATGATCTCGATGATCGGTTTGACCCCGAGGAAGGAGGCGCCGACGCCGAGGCCGGTGTAGCCGTTCTCGGAGATCGGGGTGTCCATCACCCGCAGCGGACCGTATTTTTCGTACAGGCCCTTGGTCGCCTTGTAGGTGCCACCGGCCACGCCGATGTCCTCGCCCATGCAGATCACCAGGGGATCGCGGGCCATCTCTTCGTCGTGGGCGCGCTGAATCGCTTCCCAGTACATGATTTCAGCCATTTTTTTCTCCGTAAGCTGTCAGCCTTCAGCGTTCAGCTATCAGCGGCTTGAAAGCTGAGCGCTGACGGCTGATTGCTGACTGCTTCATTCAATCCGCCAGCACGTATTTGGTGAGCTCCTCGACCTTGGGGTCGGGCGACTCCTCGGCAAATTTGATCACTTCGTTTTCGATGTAATCGTCGATTTCTTTTTCCAGGGCTTCGAACTCGGCCATGGTGTATTTGTCCTCGGCGATCATGCGGTCGCGCAGGATGTTGATCGGATCGCGCTGCTTCCATTGCTCCTCTTCCTCGCGGCTGCGATAGCCGCGCGAGTCGGACATGGAGTGGCCGCGGTAGCGATAGGTCTTCAGCTCCAGGAAATATGGGCCCTTGCGCGAGCGCACGTATTCGACCGCCTTGTGGGCGTGCTCCAGCACCACCTCGATGTCCTGGCCGTCGCAGACGTCGGACTCGATGCCGTAGGCGCAGACCCGCTTGTACTGATCGACCACGGCGGTGGAACGGTGCAGGGCGGTGCCGATGCCGTAGAGGTTGTTCTCGCAGACGAAGAGCACGGGCAAGTTCCACAGCGCGGCCATGTTCATGGTCTCGTGGAAGGTACCCTGGTTGTTGGCGGAGTCGCCCAGGAAGCAGATGGCGATCTCGTCACCGCCCTTCATCTGGATCGCCTTGGCCATGCCGGCGGCGAGCGGGAAGGGGCCGCCGACCAGGGCATAGCCGCCCATGAAGCGGTGCGCCACGTCGAAGATGTGCATGGAGCCGCCGCGGCCTTTGGAGCAGCCGGTCTCCTTGCCGTAGAGCTCGGCCATCACCGCCTTGGGATCGGCGCCGCATTTGATGGCGTGCACGTGGTCGCGATAACCGGTGATGACGTAGTCGAAGCCGGGACGGGCCGCTTCCATGACGCCAAAGCAGCAGGCCTCCTGGCCGGGATAAAGATGCAGGAATCCGCCGATCTTGCGCTCGATATAGGCCTGATAGCAGCGCTCTTCGAAACGCCGGGCCAGAATCATCTCGCGCAGCACCCGCTTACGATCTTTCAGCTTCATTGAGCTAGACCTCTGGGTTGAAAAAATCGCGGTATGATCGCGGAAAGGCCGCGTCAGGTCAAGGATTTGCCGGAGAATGAATGTGAACTCACTAGCTGAACTCGTTGAAACGAAAAAGGATTTTTCCGGCCTGAAAACCGGCGTCGTCGGCCATGTGCTGCATGTTGTGATCGAAGGCGCTGCGCTTGAAAAAATTCCCGCCAGCGAGCGTCTGCTCGCCGTCCTCAAGCGCAAGCAGATGAAGCGGAAGGAACTGGCGAAATCCCCGGTCACTTGCGAGAACGAGGCTGGCGGCCTGGAGGCCTGGCTCATGCTCGATGCCAAGGCGAGTGCCTTCGATCGGCACGCCTCTCTGCGCAAGGCGCTGCAGCCTCTGCTCGAGGAGCAGCCGACGGAGATTCATATCGCCGTACATGGTCCGGCTGCTGCCCGCTTGCCTGCTGCGGAGGCGGCGGTCTATGTGGCCTGGCTCAATGGCACGACCTTGCCCAGCTACAAGAGCAAGCAGACCGCGAAACCGCTGAAAAAAATCCATCTCCATGGCTGCCAGAGTCCGGATGGCTTCGCCCGCATCCGTGCGCTGGCCGAGGGCAATGCCCTGGCCCGACAGCTGACCATGCTGCCGCCGAACGAGCTGACGCCACGCAGTTATCGCCAGCGTGTGGTCAAACTGGCCAAGGCCGAAGGCTGGGGCATCGAGGAACTCGACGTGAAAAAGCTGCGCAGGCTCAAGGCCGGCGCCTTTCTCGCCGTCGCCCGCGGCAGCCAGCACGAAGACGCGGCGATCGTGCACCTGAGCTACACGCCGAAGCGGGCGAAGGCGGGTTATGCCCTGGTCGGCAAGGGCATTTGTTTCGACACTGGCGGTCACAACCTGAAGCCCGCCCGCTACATGCACAACATGCACGACGACATGAACGGCTCCGCCGTCGCCCTGGGCCTGCTGCTGGCGGCGACCCGGCTGAAGCTGCCGGTGCGCCTGGACGTCTGGCTGGCCATCGCCCAGAACCATCTTTCACCCGAGGCCTACACCCAGAACGAGGTGGTCACCGCGTTCAACGGCACCACCATCGAGATCGTGCATACCGATGCCGAAGGCCGCATGGTGCTGGCCGATACCCTGACCCTGGCGGCCCGCGCGAAGCCGGCCGCGATCATCGACTTCGCGACCCTGACCGGCAGCATGGCCGTGGCGCTGGGCGAGCGCATGAGCGGGGTGTTGGCCAATCGGGACGACCTGGCGCTGGCGGCGGTGGCGGCTGGGATGCAGTGCGGTGAGCGGGTGGTGGCGTTTCCGGTGCCGGAGGACTACGACGAGGCGTTGGAATCCAAGGTGGCCGACGTCAAGCAATGCACGCTCGACGGCGAGGCCGACCACATCCTGGCGGCACGTTTTCTCAACCGCTTCGTGGCGGAAGCGCCCTGGCTGCATATCGACCTGTCGGCCAGCCGCTGCAAGGGCGGTCTGGGTGCGGTCGGATCGGACATCACCGGCTTCGGCGTCGCTCTCGGCCTGGGCGTGCTGGAACGGCTGGCCGGCTGATCAGGCCGGCGCGTCCCCGCTTTCGGCCTGCGGCGCCGCATAGAAACGGTAGGTGTTGCGGCCCTCGGTCTTGGCCACGTACATGGCGGCATCGGCCATCTGCATGAGGTCGCCGGCGTTGTCGGAGTCGCGCATGTAGATGGCGATGCCGATGCTGCTGCCGATTCGGATCTCGTGGCCCTGGATGCTGAAGGGCTTTTCCAATGCCTGAATGATCTTCATCGCGACCTTGCCGGCATCGTCCGCCTGGTTGATGGTCGGCAGGATGACGGTGAATTCGTCGCCGCCCAGACGGGAGACCGTGTCGCTGTCGCGCACGCAGCGGCGCAGGCGCTTGGCCACCGCTTTCAGCAGCATGTCGCCGACGGCGTGGCCGAGGGTGTCGTTCACCGGTTTGAAGCGATCGAGGTCGATATAGAGCAGGGCCAGGGCCTCCTTGTTGCGCTTGGCCAGGCGCAGCGCCTGTTTGAGGCGATCCTTGAACAGGATGCGGTTGGACAGCCCGGTCAAGGCGTCGTGGTGGGCGATGCGATGTATGCGTGCCTCCGCCTCCTTCATGGCCGTGATGTCGTCGTGCATGGCGATGAAGTGGGTGATCTGCTGCAACTCGTCCATGATCGGGGTTATGGTCTGGCGCACGGTATAGGTGTGGCCGTTCTTGTGCCGCTCCAGCGTCTCGCTGATCCAGCTCTGGCCGGACAGGATGGTGGCCCACATCTCCTTGTAGTAGGAGGGGCTTTGCAGGCCGGATTGCAGAAAACGCGGGTTGCGGCCGAGGATTTCCTCGATCTCGTAGCCGCACAGCTTGGAGAAGGCCTCGTTGGCCCAGGCGATGTTGCCGGCCCGATCGGTGATGAAGACGGCGTTGCTGGTCGCGGTGAGCGCGCGGCTCAACAGGTTGAGTTCGTTCTCCTGGCTGGTCTCACGGGTGAGCAGTGGGCGGAACACGGTAAACCAGGCAATCGGGCCGAACACCAGGCCGAACAGGACCAGGTCGAGCAGGACGTGGATGAGGAAGTCACCACGGTCGAGCAGGCGAGCCAGGTAGATCTCGGTGGCGAACAGGGTCAATAGCGCCGTGCCCGCAATGAGGAAGCGGGGGCGTGAGGGCATGGATGCGTTGGCTGATTTCATGCCTGAAGTCTATAAACCCGCGCGGTTGAGGGCTTCCGGGCGGCACCCAAGGGCAACTACGTATGCCGGCCGGGGTTTTTCCAAAGTGCTTGGGTTAAAATCCGTAGAAATCACTAACAGGCTGCGTAATGTCCGGTAATACGATTGGCACTTCCTTCTGCGTCACGTCTTTCGGCGAATCCCACGGCCCGGCCATCGGCTGCGTGGTCGACGGCTGCCCGCCCGGGCTGGCGTTGACGGCCGAAGACATCCAGATCGACCTCGACCGGCGCAAGCCCGGCACCTCGCGCCACGTCACCCAGCGGCGCGAATCGGACACGGTGGAGATCCTGTCCGGCGTGTTCGACGGCAGGACCACCGGCACGCCCATCGCCCTGCTGATCCGCAACGAGGACCAGCGCAGCAAGGACTATTCCGAGATCGCCCAGACCTTCCGCCCGGGCCACGCCGACTACACCTACTGGCAGAAATACGGCATCCGCGACTACAAGGGCGGCGGCCGTTCCTCGGCCCGGGAGACCGCCGTGCGGGTCGCCGCCGGGGCCATCGCCAAGAAGTGGCTGCACGAGCGCTACGGTACGGTCATCCGCGGCTATCTGGCCCAGCTCGGCCCGATCGTGGTGCCGTTCCAGAGCTGGGAGGCGGTGGCCGACAATGCCTTCTTCGCGCCCAATGCCGGCATCGTCGCCGAGCTGGAGGCTTATATGGATGCCCTGCGCCGCGAGGGCAACTCGGTCGGCGCCCGCATCAACGTGGTGGCGGAAAAGGTGCCGGTCGGCCTGGGCGAGCCGGTCTACGACCGGCTGGATGCCGACCTCGCCCATGCCCTGATGAGCATCAATGCGGTGAAGGGGGTGGAGATCGGCGATGGTTTCGCCAGCGTCGCCCAGAAGGGCACCGAGCACCGGGACGAGCTGACTCCGCAGGGCTTTTTGTCGAACCACGCCGGCGGCATCCTGGGCGGCATCTCCACCGGCCAGGACATCCTCGCCTCGATCGCGATCAAGCCGACTTCCAGCATCCGCTTGCCCGGGCGCTCGATCAACCTGGCCGGCGAGCCGGTCGAGGTGGTGACCCACGGCCGGCACGACCCCTGTGTCGGCATCCGGGCGACGCCGATCGCCGAGGCCATGCTGGCCATCGTGCTGATGGATCATGTCCTGCGCCATCGCGGCCAGAACGCCGACGTGCGCTGTCCGACGCCGCCTATCCCCGGCCAGGCGCCGCGTTGAACCTTCCTACCATTTTCAGGAGTTAGGCCATGGAACTCGAATCCCACGATCTCGCCCACGAGTTTCCCGAACACAAGGAAACCATGCGCGAGCTCAAGCGCGGCAACGCCCATTTCGCCAAGCTCTATGACGAATATCACGCGGTCGACCGTGAGATCCACCGGATCGAGCAGAACATCGAGCCGACCTCGGATGTCTATGCCGAAGACCTGAAGAAGAAGCGCCTGGCCCTGAAAGACGAGCTGTACCAGATGCTGTTGGCCGCCAAGGCCTGAGCGCCCGGGGCGCCGCCTGACGGGCGCGCCCATTTCGCCATCCCATGCCGCATTCCCTGCCGTACTGGCGCCTGTCCGGTTTCTATTTCTTCTATTTCGCCTTCGTCGGCGCCATGGCGCCGTACTGGAGCCTGTATTTGCGTTCGCTCGAGTTCAGCGCCCTGCAGATCGGCATCCTGATGTCGCTGCTGCAGGTGATGCGCATCTTCGCGCCCAACATCTGGGGCCATGTTGCCGACCGTACCGGCCGTCGGGTGGCCATCGTGCAGATGGTGGCGGCGATCTGCGTCGTCTCCTACCTGGGGGTGTTCTTCGGCACCGGCTTCTGGTGGCTGTTCGCGGTGATGAGCCTGATCAGCTTCTTCTGGAGCGCCTCCCTGCCCCTGGTCGAGGCCACCACGCTGTCGCACCTGAAGGACCGCACCGAGCGCTACGGCAACATCCGGCTCTGGGGTTCCATCGGCTTCATCCTGGTCGTGGTCGGCCTGGGTGCCATGCTCGATCATTGGCCGGTCGAGAGCCTGCTCTGGGTGGTGCTGGTTCTGCTCATCGGGGTGGCCCTGTTCGCCCGTTTCATCCCCGAGGCGGAGATCAATACCCTCGAGACCGAACAGGCTTCTTTGAGGAGCGTGCTCAAGCGGCCGGAGGTGATCGCCCTGCTGGCGGCCGCCATCCTCATGGCCGCGGCGCACGGGCCGTACTACACCTTCTTCACCATCCACCTGGTCGATGCCGGCTACAGCAAGACCCTGGCCGGCTGGCTCTGGGCCCTGGGCGTGATCTGCGAGATCGGGGTGTTCCTGGCCATGCCCCGGGTGTTCAGGCGACTGCGGGCGGAGACCGTGCTTCTGCTCACCCTGGCCGCGGCGGCGGTGCGCTTCCTCATCATCGCCTGGCAGGTCGACAGCCTGCCCTTGCTGCTCTTCGCCCAAATGCTGCACGCCCTGACCTTCGGCGCCTACCACGCCTCGGCCATGGCCCTGGTCCATCGCCACTTCCGCGGTCGCAACATGGCCCGCGGCCAGGGGCTCTACAACAGCCTGGCCTTCGGCTTCGGCGGTACCCTGGGCAGCCTGTATTCCGGCGCCGCCTGGGACGGTCTGGGGGCGGGCGTCACCTTCAGCCTGGCCGCCGCCTGCGCCGCGCTGGCGGCCGCTGTTTTCGCTTGGAAGGGACGGCGTCCGGCTAGCGCGTAAGCCACTGTAAATGCGATAATTCGCGCCTTTCCGACCTGGTTTGCCTTATGTCCGCCCGTACCCTTTACGACAAGTTGTGGGATGCCCATGTGGTCCATGTCGAGCCCGATGGCACGGCCTTGCTCTATATCGACCGCCATCTGGTGCACGAAGTGACCAGTCCCCAGGCCTTCGAGGGTCTGAAGCTGGCTGGCCGCAAGGTCTGGCGCGTGAAGTCCGTGCTGGCCACGCCCGACCACAACGTGCCGACCACCGACCGCGACAAGGGTATCGCCGACCCGATCTCGCGCACCCAGGTCGAGACCCTGGACGCCAACTGCCGCGACTTCGGCCTGACCGAGTTCGCCATGAACGACAAGCGCCAGGGCATCGTCCACGTCATCGGTCCGGAAGAGGGCTTCACCCAGCCGGGCATGACCCTGGTCTGCGGCGACTCGCATACCAGCACCCACGGCGCCTTCGCCGCCCTGGCCTTCGGCATCGGCACTTCCGAGGTGGAGCATGTGCTGGCCACCCAGTGCCTGTGGCAGAAGAAATCCAAGTCCATGCTGGTCAAGGTCGAGGGCCAGCTGGGTCGCGGCGTCACCGGCAAGGACATCGTGCTGGCCGTGATCGGCAAGATCGGTACCGCCGGCGGCACCGGCTATGCCCTCGAGTTCGGCGGCTCGGCCATCCGTTCGCTGTCCATGGAAGGCCGCATGTCGATCTGCAACATGGCGATCGAGGCGGGCGCCCGCGCCGGCATGGTGGCGGTGGACGACAAGACCGTCGATTACCTGCGCGGCCGGCCCTATGCGCCACAGGGCGCCCAGTGGGACCAGGCCGTGGCCTACTGGCGGACCCTGGTCTCCGACGCCGATGCGAAGTTCGATGCCGTGGTCGAGTTGAAGGCGGAAGAGATCAAGCCCCAGGTCACCTGGGGCACCTCGCCCGAGATGGTGGTGCCGGTCGACGGCCGGGTGCCCGATCCGGCCGAGGCGCCCAATGCCGTGAAGAAGGGCGACTGGGAACGCGCGCTGCAATACATGGGTCTTAAATCGCATACGCCGATCTCGGAGATCGCGGTGGACAAGGTGTTCATCGGCTCCTGCACCAATTCCCGCATCGAGGACCTGCGCGAGGCGGCTGCCGTGGCGAAAGGCCGCAAGGTGGCCGGCAACGTGAAACTGGCCATGGTGGTGCCGGGTTCGGGTCTGGTGAAGGAACAGGCCGAGGCCGAGGGGCTCGATCAAATCTTCAAGGCGGCCGGTTTCGAGTGGCGCGACCCGGGCTGCTCCATGTGCCTGGCCATGAATGCCGACCGGCTGGAGCCGGGCGAGCGCTGCGCCTCCACCTCGAACCGCAATTTCGAGGGGCGACAGGGGCAGGGCGGTCGCACCCATCTGGTGAGCCCGGCCATGGCGGCGGCCGCTGCCGTGTACGGCCATTTCGTCGATGTTCGTAATCTTTCGTGAGGAAATGAGATGAATCCGCGGAAGCTGATTATGTTTGGTGTGGTGAAGATTGCCCTGCTGGCCGTGGCCGTGGGTGTCGTGTTCAGCCTGTATGGCTGCAACACCGTGCGCGGCATCGGCCAGGATGTGGAAAAGGCCGGCGAGGCCATCCAGAAGTCGGCCAAATGAAACCCTTCGTCAAACATGACGGGCTGGTGGTGCCGCTCGACCGCGCCAACGTCGACACCGATGCCATCATCCCCAAGCAGTTCCTGAAATCGATCAAGCGCAGCGGCTTCGGCCCCAACGCCTTCGACGAGTGGCGCTATCTTGATCGCGGCGAGCCGGGACAGGATTGCAGCAAGCGCCCGCTCAACCCCGACTTCGTGCTCAACCAGCCGCGCTATCAGGGTGCCTCGGTGCTGCTGGCGCGCGAGAACTTCGGCTGCGGCTCCTCGCGCGAGCATGCGCCCTGGGCGCTGGAGGATTATGGCTTCCGCGTCATCATCGCGCCGAGCTTCGCCGACATCTTCTACAACAACTGCTTCAAGAACGGCCTGCTGCCCATCGTGCTGCCGGCCGAGGTGGTGGACAGGTTGTTCAAGGAGACCGAGGTCCACGAAGGCTATGCCCTGACCGTGGACCTGGCCGCACAGACCGTGACCACGCCGACCGGCGAGGCGATCCCGTTCGAGGTCGATGCCGAGCGCAAGCACCGTCTGCTCAACGGCTTGGACGACATCGGCATCACGCTGCAGCACGTGGACAAGATCAAGGCCTACGAGGCGCGGCGCAAGAACGAAACGCCGTGGTTGTTTGCTTAACAAGTTGTCATTCCCGCATAGGCGGGAATCCATACAGCATTGAAAATCACTGGATTCCCGCTTTCGCGGGAATGACGGTGGCATAGCTGAGGAATATTGATATGAAACTCGCAGTCTTGCCGGGTGACGGCATTGGTCCGGAGATCGTCGCCCAGGCGGTCAAGGTGCTCGAGGTCCTGAACAAGGACGGCATGAAGATCGAGATGGAGCATGCGCCCATCGGCGGTGCCGGCTACGACGCGGCGCGCGACCCGCTGCCCGAGGCCACGCTGAAACTGGCCCGCGCGGCCGATGCCGTCCTGCTCGGCGCCGTCGGGGGGCCGCAGTACGACACCCTCGACCGCCCCCTGCGCCCGGAGCGCGGCCTGCTGCGCATCCGCAAGGAATTGAATCTCTTCGCCAACCTGCGTCCGGCGCTGCTCTATCCCGAACTCGCCTCGGCCTCGACCCTCAAGCCCGAGGTGGTGGCGGGGCTGGACATCATGATCGTGCGCGAGCTGACCGGCGACGTGTATTTCGGCCAGCCGCGCGGCATCGAGATGAGGCCGGGTCCTGATGGACGGGCAGAGCGCGTCGGCTTCAATACCATGATCTATTCCGAATCGGAGATCCGTCGGGTGGCCCATGTCGCCTTCGGCATCGCCATGAAGCGCGGCAAGCGCCTGTGCTCGGTGGAGAAGGCGAACGTGCTGGAATGTTCCGAGCTTTGGCGCGAGGTGGTGCTCGAGGTGGCCCGGGACTACCCCGAGGTCGAGCTGTCCAGCATGTACGTCGACAACGCCGCCATGCAGCTGGTGCGCAATCCCAAACAGTTCGACGTCATCGTCACCGGCAACATCTTCGGTGACATCCTGTCGGACCAGGCCTCCATGCTGTCCGGTTCCATCGGCATGCTGCCCTCGGCCTCGCTCGATGAGAACAACAAGGGCATGTACGAGCCGATCCACGGCTCGGCCCCGGACATCGCCGGCAAGGACATCGCCAACCCGCTGGCGACCATCCTGTCGGTGGCGATGATGTATCGCTATACCTTCGCCGACGCGGCGACCGCCGACCGGATCGAGAACGCGGTGAAGAAGGTGATCGCCCAAGGCTATCGCACGGCCGACATCTACACCGAAGGCTGCAAGAAGGTATCCTGCAACCAGATGGGCGATGCCGTCGTGGCGGCGATGTAAAAGATTCTTGGATTGAGGAAAACAGTCATGAAGAAGGTAGGTCTGGTCGGTTGGCGCGGCATGGTGGGCTCGGTGCTCATGGGCCGCATGCGCGAGGAAAAGGATTTCGATCTGATCGATCCGGTGTTCTTCACCACCTCCAACCCCGGCGGCAAGGGCCCGGACATCGGCAAGGACGTACCGCCGCTGAAGGACGCCAACAGCATCGACGAACTGAAGGCGATGGACGTGATCATCACCTGCCAGGGCGGCGACTACACCAAGGAGGTGTACCCCAAGCTGATGGCCAGCGGCTGGCAGGGCTACTGGATCGACGCCGCCTCGACTCTGCGGATGAAGGACGACGCGATCATCATCCTCGACCCGGTCAACAAGAACGTGATCCAGGACGGCCTGAAAAAGGGCATCCGGACCTATGTCGGCGGCAACTGCACGGTGTCGCTGATGCTCATGGCCATCGGCGGCCTGTTCGACAAGGGCCTGGTCGAGTGGATCGCGCCGCAGACCTACCAGGCCGCCTCCGGCGCCGGTGCGCGCAACATGCGCGAGCTGATCCAGCAGATGGGTGCGATCAACGGCGAGGTGAAGGACCTGCTCGACGATCCGGCCTCCGCCATCCTGGAGATCGACAAGAAGGTCGCCGACTTCATTCGTTCCGACCGCTATCCGCTCGACGCCTGGCCGGTGCCCCTGGCCGGCTCGCTCATCCCGTGGATCGACGTCCAGCTAGAATCCGGTCAATCCAAGGAAGAGTGGAAGGCCCAGGTCGAGTGCAACAAGATCCTCGGCCGCGCCGACCGCCCGATCCCGATCGACGGCCTGTGCGTGCGCATCGGCGCCATGCGCTGCCACAGCCAGGCGCTGACCATCAAGCTGACGAAGGATGTGCCTCTCGACGAGATCCACGGCATCATCGCCGCGCACAACCAGTGGGTGAAGGTGGTGCCGAACGACCGCCAAATCACCATGGAGCAGCTGACCCCGGCTGCCGTCACCGGTACCCTGACCGTGCCCGTGGGCCGCATGCGCAAGCTGAACATGGGCCCGCAGTACCTGTCCGCCTTCACCGTCGGCGACCAACTGCTGTGGGGCGCGGCCGAGCCGCTGCGCCGCATGCTGCGCATCCTGCTCGAGGCCTGATGACGCTCAAGCTGGTAGTTCTCGGCGCCGACGAGCCCCTGGCCGAGGCGCTGTTCAAGGAGCTGGAAGAGCGCAACCTGCCGATCGCAGAGGTCCAAGCCCTGACGTTGGGCGAGGCCGAGACCAGCGTGGAGTTCAACGGCGCGCAGATTCCCTGCCAGCCGGTCGCCGGCTTCGACTGGAACGGCGCCGAACTGGTGGTCGTCGCCACGCGCAGCCGGGGCGCCAGGCGCCATGTTGACGCGGCTTTGTCGGCCGGCCGGCCGGTGCTGGGTTTGGGCGAAGTCTTGGCCCAGCACCCCCAAGCGGTCTGGCTCGATCCCGAGCATGCCGAATTCCCTCCGGGCAAACTCTGGCTGGTCCCGGATGCGGTGGCAAGCCTCACCGCTCGGGTGCTGCGTCCGCTGGTCGCCAGCCTCGGCGTCACTCAGGTAGATGGTTTTGCCAACCTGGCCGTCAGTGCCATGGGCCAGGCCGGTATCGACGAGTTACGCGAGCAGGTGAGCCAGCTGTTCAGCCTGAGCGCGATCGACAGCACGGTGTTTCCGCTGCAGATCGCCTTCAACCTGACTCCCCAGGTCGGCGATCTTTTGCCCGATGGCGAGAGCCAGGGCGAGCTGGCGACGCAGACCGCCCTGCAGCACCTGCTTGGTCGGCAGGCGCCGGTCTGTCGGTTGACGCTGGCCTGGGCGCCGGTCTTCTACGGTCACAGCATTACCCTGCACCTTGCCGGCGGCGCGGGCCTCAGCATCGAAAATGTCCGCACCCGCTTGCAGAACGCGCCGGGCGTGGTGCTGATGGACGAGCATCTGCCGGGCGGTTATCCGACGCCGGTGACCGATGCCGCCGAGAGCAGCGATGCCTTCGTCGGCCGCCTGCGTGCGAGCGGCGTGGGCGATGCGCGCTTCATCCAGTTGTGGCTTGTGGGCGACAATGTCCGTACCGAGGCCATGAATCTTGCCCAGATCATCGAGCGCCGCGTTGAAAAACAATGAGCTTCGGTGCTAACTTAGCCCAATAAGTTAACTGACTGCGTAGGCGGCTTGCGGGCTGCCTCGACAATGGCACTGGATCCTGCAAAGGGCCACAAGGCAGAGGACGGAGCGATGCATAAAACATCCAAGATCAGCGGCTTGCTCGCTGCGTTATTGCTGGCATGGGGGCAGGCTGACGCCGCCGGCCTAGGCCGCCTGTCGGTGCAGTCGGCCCTGGGCCAGCCGCTCAAGGCCGAGATCGAGCTCTACTCGGTGACCAAGGAGGAGATGCAATCGATCAGCGCCAGGCTCGCCAGCGTCGACGCCTTCCGCCAGGCCCGCATCGAGCGCCTGGATGCCCTGAACAGCCTGCGCTTCAGCGTCGACACCAGGCCCAACGGCCAACCGATCATCCGCGTCAGCTCCAGTGCGCCGATCACCGACCCCTTCCTCGATCTGCTGATCGAACTGAACTGGCCCTCCGGCCGCCTCTTGCGCGAATACACCCTGCTGCTGGATCCGCCGGCCGAGGCCAAGCCGGCGCCGGTCGAACGTGCCGCGCCGACACCGACCACGGCGCCTACCGTGAGCAAACCTGCCGCGGCGGAAAAAGCGGCCGAGGTCACCAAGCCCGCGGTCAAGGAAGAGGCGAAGCCGGCCAAGGCAGAAAAGCCGGCGGTTAAGGAATACGGTCCGGTGAAAAAAGGCGAGACCCTGCGCAGCATCGCCGGCAAGCTCAAACCGGAGGCGGCCACTATCGAACAGATGATGGTCGGTCTGTACCAGGCCAACAAGGAATCCTTCCTCGACGGCAATATGAATCGCTTGAAGAAGGGCGAGGTGCTCAAGGTACCCGAGCTCGAAAATCTGATGCTGGCGGCCAGCCCGAGCCATGCCCGGCAGATGGTGCAACAGCAGGCAGCCGAATGGCATGCCGCCCGCGCCCAGGCCCAGGCCCGCGAAGCCGCGCCGGAGCCGGCCAAGGACAAGGCCGCCGCCACCGGCAAGATCGAGGCCGCCAAGCCGGCCGCGCCAGTCGCTGCCCCGGCGCCGGCCAAGGACGTGCTCAAGCTGTCCAAGGGCGAGCCGGTCACCGCTGGCAAGGTGGACGCCAAGACCACCGAGCGCCTGCATGCGCTGGAAGAAGACCTGGCGGCCAAGAGCCGGGCCCTGAAAGAGGCCCAGGATCGCGTCGCCCAATTGGAAAAGACGGTGCAGGACCTGCAGCGCCTGATCGAGTTGAAGGCACAACAGCCTGTCGCCGCGCCGGTGCCCGACGCCAAGCCGGCCGAACCCCAGCCGCCTACCCCCGCCGTCGAAGCGGCCAAACCTGCCGCACCGGCACCCGCACCGGAAGCGAAACCCGAGCCCAAGCCGGAGCCGGGCCTGATCGATACCCTGCTGGCCAATCCGCTCTATCTGGGCGGCGGTCTGGCCGGCGTGCTCTTGCTCGCCCTGCTCGGCATTTCCATCGCGCGTCGGCGTCGCCAGCAAAATAAACCGGGTGATCTGGCCAGCCTGAATACCGGTTTGTTCGGTGCCACTGCCGGCCCGGCGGCGGCTGCCACTGCCGTCCCCACTGCAGCGCGGGCCGAAAGCAGCGTGCTGACCGATTTCAGCCGTTTGGGCCTGGGCGCAATCGATACCCAGGAGATCGACCCCATCGCCGAGGCCGAGGTCTACCTCGCCTACGGCAAGGATGCCCAGGCCGAAGAAATCCTGCGCGATGCCCTGAGCAAGAATCCGGGCCGCGAGGACATCCTGCTCAAACTGCTCGAGATCTATCACGGCCGCAAGGACACCGCGACCTTCGAGACCACCGCCCGCGACCTGCAGTCGGCCCTGGGTGGCGATACCGCTGCGCCATCCTGGACCAAGGCCGCCGGCATGGGGCGCGAGATCGACCCGGCCAACCCGCTTTATGCGGTGGCGGCGGTCGCGGCGGCGGCCAGCGTCCTGGACATGGAGATGCCAGCGGCCGAGGCGGCGGTGGAGATGCCGGCTGCCGAACCGGTTTCCGAGCCGGCGCCTTCCGTTCTACCCCCCGGCCTCGATTTCGAATTCACCATGACCCCGCCGGCCGCGGAGGCCGAGCCGGGCCCGTTCGATGCCATGCCCAGCCTGGATTTCAGCGCCGAGCTGGCACAGGCGCCTGAGGCGGTCGAAGCGACCGAGCCCGAACAGGTGGCCGAGCCCGACATGCTGCAGGCCCTGGAAGCCATGCCGGGCATGCCGGCGGAGCCGGAGGCGATCCCGGTCGAGGCCTTGGCCGAAGCGCCGGCCCCCAGCGTGGCATCTGAAATGACCCTGCCCGACCTCGATTTCGGCGACCTGAATCTGGAACTCGGGGAATCGGCCCCGCCGGCCGCGGAAGAACCGGCTGCCGCCGCACCTGAGGCGGCGCCCTCGGCCTTGCCCAACCTCGATTTCGGTGGACTCGATCTGGCGCTGGAGTCGGCGGAGCCGGCCGCAGAGCTTGCGCCCGCCGCTCAGGTTGAGCCCCAGACCCAGGCCGAACCGGCGCTCGAGATGCCGGCGCCGGCCGCCGCCGAGCCGGCGGCCGAGATGGAACTGCCAGACCTCGATTTCGGCAACCTGAACCTGAGCGAGGCCGAGGCCAGCGTGGCAGCCGAGCCCGAGCCGGTGGCCGAGACCCCGGCCGAGGCCCAGGACGAACTCTGGGCCGAGGTCAATACCAAGCTCGACCTGGCCCGTGCCTACATCGAGATGGGCGACAAGGAAGGGGCGCGCGAAATCCTGCAAGAGGTGCTGGCCGAAGGCAACAGCCAGCAGGCGGCCGAGGCCAACAAGCTCCTGTCCGAGGCGGTCTGAGCGCCATGAGCTGAAGCGCATGCATCCCGGCGCACGCATCCTCCTCGCCATCCTCTCAGCCCTGGCCCTGCCGGGGCTGAGTTTTTTCTACCTGGGCCTCATCAGCCTGCTGCTGGTCACCTTGTCGTTCTCCGACTTTGCGCGCCTGCTGCAATTGCTGCAACGCAGCCGCTGGCTGCTGCTCGGCATGGTCCTGGTCTATGCCTGGCAACTGCCGGGGGCGCCGCTGATCGAAGGCCTGACCTATAGTCCGAGCCGGGAAGGGGTGATCGCCGGTCTGATCCAGGCCTGGCGGCTGGCGGCGATGCTGCTCTTGATCGACCTCCTGATCCTGCGCCTGCCGGCCGACGCGCTGCTGGCGGGCATCGCCAGTTTGCTCTGGCCCCTGCGCGCCCTCGGCCTGCCGGCGGAACGCATCGCATTGCGCTTGGGCTTGACCTTGCATGCCCTGGGCAACCCCGTGCCCAGGCGCCGACGCCCCTTGGTCGATGCCGGCGCCGATGCCGAGGCGATGGCCCTAAACCTGCCGGACAGGCTGACGCTCAGCCTGCCGGCCTGGCGTCTGGCCGATGGCCTGATCCTGTCGCTGGCCGTGCTGGTCTTGGGGTCGCTATGGCTGGCCGCATAGCCCTCGGTCTCGAATACGACGGTCGCCTGTTCTGCGGCTGGCAGACCCAGCCCGGTGGCTGCGCGGTGCAGGACGCGTTGGAGGCGGCGCTGGCCGAAGTGCACGGCGCGCCGGTTTCGACCATTGTCGCCGGCCGCACCGATGCCGGCGTCCATGCGCTCAACCAGGTGGTCCACTTCGATGCGGTCAACGACCGACCCGAGAGCGCCTGGCTGCGCGGCACCAACGCCCTGCTGCCGCCGGGCGTCGCCGTGGTCTGGGCTAAGCAGGTGTCGGAGGAATTCAACGCCCGCTATGCCGCCCTGGAACGGGCCTATCGCTATGTCCTGCTCAATCACCCGGTGCGGCCGGCCTTGCTGGCCGGCAAGGTGGGTTGGGTGCATGCGCCGCTCGACCAGGCGAATATGGTCGAGGCGGCCGCGCATCTATTGGGCGAACATGACTTTTCCGCCTTCCGCGCCGCCGAGTGCCAGGCCAAGTCGCCGGTGCGCCAGCTGCGCGAGCTGAACGTCGTTCGCCATGGCGATTTCTTCGTCCTGGAATTCAGGGCCAATGCCTTCTTGCATCATC
This sequence comes from Sulfuritortus calidifontis, assembly GCF_003967275.1. Classification (NCBI taxonomy): domain Bacteria; kingdom Pseudomonadati; phylum Pseudomonadota; class Betaproteobacteria; order Nitrosomonadales; family Thiobacillaceae; genus Sulfuritortus; species Sulfuritortus calidifontis. The sequence continues at coordinate 1,477,939 of NZ_AP018721.1, read as the reverse complement.
AGGTGCGCAACATGGTCGGCGCCCTGGTCTGGGTCGGCCTCGGCCGGCGCTCGCCAGCATGGGTCAAGGAAGTGCTCGAATCGCGCGACCGCAGCCAGGCCGCGGCCACCTTCGCGGCCGACGGCCTATACCTGAGTGCAGTGCGCTACGACCCGAAGTGGGGCCTGCCGGCCACGGTCGATCGCTCCGGCTGGGCATTTGCCGGCGCGGCTGGCATCATGCCGTCTTTCTGAGTCTGGCTTTTCCCCATGGGTCACACCCGCATCAAAATCTGCGGCATCACCCGCATCGAGGACGGCCTGGCCGCCGCGCAAGCGGGGGCCGATGCCATCGGCCTGGTCTTCTACGGCAAGAGTCCGCGCAATGTCGCCTTCGCCCGGGCGCGGGCCATCGCCGACGCCTTGCCGCCCTTCGTCACCACCGTGGCCCTGTTCGTCGATCCGACGGCGGCCGAGGTCGAGGCGGCGATCCAGGCCGTGCAGCCCGATCTGCTGCAATTTCATGGCGACGAATCCCCCGAGTTCTGCCGCGGCTTCAACCGGCCTTACCTCAAGGCCGTGCGGGTGAGGCCGGGGCTGGATTTGCTACAATACGCGGCCCGATTTGCCCAGGCCCGCGGGCTTTTGCTCGATGCCTTCGTCGAGGGCGAGGCGGGCGGCACCGGCCGGCGGTTCGACTGGGGACTGATCCCGAAAGAGTTGCCCAAGCCGGTGGTCCTGGCCGGCGGGCTGGAGCCGGCCAACGTGGCCGAGGCCGTCCGCGCCGTGCGGCCCTGGGCGGTGGATGTGTCGAGCGGGGTCGAGGCCGGCAAAGGTATTGATACCCTGAAGGGCATAAAGGATGCGGCGCGGATCGCGGCATTCGTTAACGAGGTCAAACGAGTCGATGTACAACTATCCCGATAAGGGCGGTCATTTCGGTCCCTACGGCGGCATCTACATGGCGGAGACGCTGATGCCGGCGGTCGATGAACTGCGCCGCCAGTACGAGCATTTCCGCGACGATCCCGAGTTCAAGGCCGAGTTCGAATACGAACTGAAGCACTACGTCGGCCGGCCCAGCCCGATCTATCACGCCAAGCGTCTGTCCGAGCATTTCGGCGGCGCCCAGATCTATCTCAAGCGCGAGGACCTCAACCACACCGGCGCGCACAAGATCAACAACGCCATCGGCCAGGCCCTGCTGGCCCGGCGCATGGGCAAGAAGCGGGTGATCGCCGAGACCGGCGCCGGCATGCACGGCGTGGCCACCGCCACCGTGGCCGCCCGCTTCGGCATGGAATGCGTCGTCTACATGGGGGCCGAGGACGTGCAGCGCCAGGCGCCCAACGTCTTCCGCATGAAGCTGCTCGGCGCCACCGTGGTGCCGGTGGAGAGCGGCTCGCGCACCCTGAAGGACGCCTGCAACGAGGCGATCCGCGACTGGGTGACCAACGTCGAGACCACCTTCTACATCTTCGGCACCGCCGCCGGCCCGCATCCGTATCCCATGCTGGTGCGCGACTTCCAGTGCGTGATCGGCAACGAGGCCAAGGTGCAGATGCAGGAGATGATCGGCCGCCAGCCGGATGCGGTGATCGCCTGCGTCGGCGGCGGGTCGAATGCGATTGGCATCTTCCACCCCTACATCGAGGTCGAGGGCGTCAAGCTGATCGGCGTCGAGGCCGGCGGCCACGGCGTCAATACCGGCCAGCATGCCGCGCCGCTCACCGGCAACGCCAAGGTCGGCGTGCTGCACGGCAACAAGGTCTATCTGATGCAGGACGAGAACGGCCAGATCGTCGAGACCCATTCCATCTCGGCCGGCCTCGACTACCCCGGCGTCGGCCCCGAGCACTGCCTGCTCAAGGACCTGCACCGCGCCGAATACGTGGCGATCAACGACGACGAGGCCATCGCCGCCTTCGATGCCCTGTGCCGCTTCGAGGGCATCATCCCCGCCCTGGAATCCAGCCACGCCCTGGCCCACGCGCTCAAGATCGCGCCGACCCTGGGCAAGGACAAGGTGCTGCTGGTCAACCTCTCCGGTCGCGGCGACAAGGACATGAACACGGTGGCCCGGATCAAGGGGATCACCCTATGAGCCGCATCAAGGCCGTTTTCGACAAGCTCAAGGGCCAGCAGCGCAAGGCGCTGATCCCCTTCATCACCGCCGGCGACCCCAGCCCGGAGCTGACCGTGCCCTTGTTGCATGCCCTGGTCGAGGCCGGGGCCGACGTGCTGGAGCTGGGCGTACCGTTCTCCGACCCGATGGCGGACGGCCCGACCATCCAGCGCGCCTCCGAGCGGGCCCTGAAAAACGGCGTGACCCTGCGCGCCGTGCTGACCATGGTGGCCGAGTTCCGCAAGCGGGATGCCGACACTCCCGTGGTGCTGATGGGCTATGGCAACCCGATCGAGGCCATGGGCTGGGAGCTGTTCGCCCAGCGTGCCGCCGAGGCCGGCGTCGATGGCGTGCTGACCGTGGACTTCCCGCCGGAGGAGAGCCACGAGGCCTTCGGCCACCTGGAGAAGCACGGGCTCGATCCGATCTTCCTGCTGGCGCCGACCACGGTCGATGAGCGCATCGCCGAGGTGGCCAAGCTCGCCCGCGGCTATGTCTATTACGTCTCGCTCAAGGGCGTGACCGGCGCCGGCAATCTCGATCTGTCCGCGGTCGGGCAGAAGCTGCCGGCCTTGAAAAAGCACATCGCCCTGCCCATCGGCGTCGGCTTCGGCATCCGCGATGCCGAGACCGCGCGCCGCGTGGCCGACCTGGCCGATGCCGTGGTGATCGGCAGCCGCATCGTGCAGGAGATCGAACAGTCGCCGCGCGAGCGCGTGGTCGACAACGTCAAGCAATTCGTCGCCGGCGTGCGCGCCGCGCTGGACAAGAAATAACCCACCCGAGGTGACCCCATGAGCTGGTTCCAGAAGATTATCCCGCCCAAGATCAAGCGCCGCGCCGAATCGCGCAAGACCATGCCCGAGGGCCTGTGGAGCAAGTGCCCGAGTTGCGAGGCGGTGTTGTACACGGCCGATCTCGACAACAACATGCAGGTCTGCCCCAAGTGCAACCACCACAACCGGATCGGCGCCCGCCAGCGCCTGGGCCTGTTCTTCGACGAGGACACCGGCAGCGAGATCGCCGGCAACGTGCTGCCGGTCGATACCCTGAAGTTCAAGGACAGCAAGAAGTACGCCGACCGTCTGGAAGATGCGACCAAGGAGACCAAGGAGACCGATGCCCTGGTGGTGATGGAAGGCAAGGTCGAGGGGGTGCCCATGGTCGCCGCCGCCTTCGAGTTCCGCTTCATGGGCGGTTCCATGGGCTCGGTGGTGGGCGAGCGCTTCGTGCGTGGGGTCGAGGCGGCGATCAAGGGCAAGAAGCCCTTCGTCTGCTTCTCCGCCAGCGGTGGCGCCCGCATGCAGGAGGGTCTGCTCTCCCTGATGCAGATGGCCAAGACCAGCGCCGCGCTGACCCAGCTGGCCGCGCACCGCCTGCCGTTCATCTCGGTGCTGACCGACCCGACCATGGGCGGCGTCTCGGCCAGCTTCGCCACCCTGGGCGATGTCATCATCGCCGAGCCCAATGCCCTGATCGGTTTCGCCGGCCCCCGGGTGATCGAGCAGACCGTGCGCGAGAAACTGCCGGAAGGCTTCCAGCGCGCGGAATTCCTGCTCGAACACGGCGCCATCGACCTCATCTCGGACCGGCGTGAACTGCGCCAGAACATCGCCAGGCTGTGCACGGCGATGATGCGCAAACCGGCGCCGAAGAACTGATCCTCCGCCGTCTTTGAGCCCGCCCCATACGCTTTTCGAGTGGCTGGCGCTGCTCGAGACGCGGCATCCCAAAGCCATCGATCTCGGGCTTGACCGCGTGCGCGCGGTCAAGGACCGCCTGGGCCTGCAGCCCGCCTGTTCGGTGATCACCGTGGCCGGCACCAACGGCAAGGGCTCGGTCTGCGCCTATCTCGAGGCCATGCTCAGCGCCGCCGGCTACCAGGTCGGCTGCTACACCTCGCCGCATCTCTTGCGCTACAACGAGCGCGTGCGCATCGGCCGCCGGGAGGCGAGCGACGCCGACCTCGTCGCCGCCTTCGACGCCGTCGAGCAGGCGAGGGGAGGGACCTCGCTCACCTATTTCGAGCAGGGCACCCTGGCGGCGGTATGGCTATTCCAGCGGCAGGACGTCGACGTCATGGTGCTGGAGGTGGGCCTGGGCGGCCGGCTCGATGCCGTGAACCTGTGGGATGCGGACTGTGCCGTGGTCACCGCCATCGACCTCGACCACCAGGATTACCTGGGCCCCGACCGCGAGAGCATCGGCTTCGAGAAGGCCGGCATCTTTCGCCCCGGCCGGCCCGCCGTTTGCGGCGACCCGAACCCCCCGCGCAGCCTACTTGACCATGCCGCCCGGCTGGGTACACCTCTGCTGCGCCTGGGCCGGGAGATTCGCCACGAGCAGGGCGGGGCGCACTGGCGCTGCCAGGTCGGCGAGACCGCCTATGCCGAACTGCCGCGGCCGGCCATGGCGGGGCGGCACCAGTTCGACAATGCCGCCGCCGCCGTCGCCGCCCTCGACTGCCTGCGCGCTCGCCTGCCGGTCGGCAGCGCGGCCATGCGCCAGGGCCTGGCCGAGGCCAGGCAGCCAGGCCGCTTCCAGCAGATTGGTGAACGACCGCGCCGCATCCTCGATGTCGCCCACAATCGCCAGTCCGCCCGCAGCCTGGCCGAGAACCTGAGGCATCTGCCCGATGTGGGCACGGTGCATGCCGTGTTCGCCATGCTCGGCGACAAGGACATCGCCGCCGTTGTGGCCGAATTGCGGGACGTGATCGGGCACTGGCACATCGCCGGCTTGGCCGTGCCACGCGGCGCCGATGCCGAGACCCTGGGCCGCGTGTTGCAGGCGGCAGGGCTAGCCTACACGCAGCACGCCGATCTCGCCGCGGCCTGGCGGGCCGCCTGTGAAGCGGCAGGGCCGGCTGATACAATTGCGGCCTTCGGTTCCTTTTATACCGTTGCCGAGATCATGTCCCTGCCCGAGGATTTGCGCTGATGAGTTCCAGTCCCCCGTCCCCCGAAGAACTCGATCTCCGCCGTCGTGCCCGGCGTCGCCTCATCGGGGCCGTCGCCCTGGCCCTGATCACCATCGTGGTCCTGCCCATGCTGTTCGAGCCCGAGCCCAAGCCGCTCGGCAACGATGTCGACATCCGCATCCCCGGTCAGGACACGCCGTTCCAGACGCCGGTGGCGCCGCCTGCCGTGGAAAGCACCGCGCCAGACGCCGTCGTAGCGCCGCAGCCCGCGCCCGTTGCGGAACAGAAACCGGCACCCGAGCCGCAGGCCGCGGCCAAGGCGGAACCGGCCAAGACTGAATCCGCCAAGACCGCATCCGCGAAGCCCGAGCCGGCCAAGACCGAGACCAAGCCGGCGGCAGAGAAGCCGGCCATGAAGGAAGAAACCAAGAAAGAGGCCGCCAAGCCGGGCTATTTCGTCCAGGTCGGCGTCTTCAGCAGCGAACAGAATGCCAAGCAGGTGGTCGAGAAACTCGGCAAGGCCGGGTTCAAGGCGAAGATCGTGAGCGTTTCCGGCCAGAGCCGGGTCCGGCTGGGGCCCTATGCCGACAAGCAGCAGGCGCAAGAGGTACAGGCTAAACTGAAGGCGAAAGGCTTCACCCCCGTCCTGATCGCACCATGACGGTGATCGATCTGATCGCGCTGGCGATCGTCGCCTTGTCCTGCGTGCTGGGGCTGATGCGCGGCTTCGTCCGCGAGGCGATGTCGCTGGCGGGCTGGTTGCTCGCCTTCTATGGCGCGCGGACCTTCGCGCCCGAGGTCGGCGCCGTGTTGCCTGGCATCGAGAGCGCCAGCCTGCGCTATGCCGCGGCCCTGGTGCTGATATTCGTGGCGGTGCTGCTGGCGGTCAGCCTGGCCTCGATGCTGCTGCGCGGCATGGTCAACCTGGCCGGCCTCGGCGCCTACGACAAGGCGGTCGGCGTGGTCTTTGGCCTGGCCCGGGCGCTGCTGGTGCTGCTGCTGCTCACCGTGGTGGTGGGCCTGAGCGCCTTGCCCAAGACCCAGGCCTGGCAGGGCTCCTGGAGCCACACCTGGCTGGAGTCGGCCGTGTTGTATTTGAAACCTTGCTTGCCGCAGGATTTGGCGGCGCTGATTCAGTTCCACTAGGAGTTTGCCATGTGCGGGATCCTCGGGGTCGTTTCCCACCAGCCCGTGAACCAGTTGTTGTACGACGGTCTGCAGCTGCTCCAGCATCGCGGCCAGGATGCGGCGGGCATCGTCACCGTCGACGGCAGCATGTTCCACATGCACAAGAACAGCGGCATGGTGCGCGACGTCTTCCGCACCCGCGACATGCGCAACCTCATGGGCAATGCCGGCATCGCCCACGTCCGCTACCCGACCGCAGGCAGCGCCGACAGCTCGGCCGAATCGCAGCCGTTCTACGTCAACTCGCCGTTCGGCATCGTGCTCGGCCACAACGGCAACCTGACCAATACCGAGCAGCTGCAGGAGGAGCTGTTCCGCCAGGACCTGCGCCACGTCAACACCGGCTCCGACTCCGAGGTGCTGCTCAACGTCCTGGCCCATGAGCTGAACGCCGCGGTGAAGGATCACCGCATTACCGCCGAGGCGGTGTTCCAGGCGGTGTCCGGCGTGCACCGCCGCTGCAAGGGCGCCTATGCGGTGGTCGCCATGATCGCCGGCTTCGGCTTGCTGGCCTTCCGCGACCCCAACGGCATCCGGCCGCTGGTCTTCGGCAAGCAGGAGAGCGAGGCCGGCACCGAGTGGTTGGTCGCCTCCGAGAGCGTCGCCCTCGATGCCCTGGGCTTCAGCACGGTGCGTGACGTCGAGCCGGGCGAGGCTATCCTGATCACGCTCGATGGCCAGTTCAGCCAGTGCAAGTGCATCGAGCAACCGCATTTCACGCCCTGCATCTTCGAATACGTCTATTTCGCCCGGCCCGATTCGGTAATCGACGGCATCTCGGTCTACGAGAGCCGGCTGCGCATGGGCGAGCGCCTGGCCGAGAAGATCAAGCGCCAGTTCAGCCACCTGGACATCGACGTGGTCATCCCCATCCCCGACACCAGCCGGCCCAGCGCCCTGCAGCTGGCCAATCGCCTGGGCATCGATTACCGCGAAGGCTTCATCAAGAACCGTTACATCGGTCGCACCTTCATCATGCCAGGTCAGAGCGTGCGCAAGAAATCGGTGCGCCAGAAGCTCAACGCCATGGCCATGGAGTTCAAGGGCAAGAACGTGCTGTTGGTCGATGACTCCATCGTGCGCGGCACCACCAGCCGCGAGATCATCCAGATGGCACGCGATGCCGGCGCCCGCGCGGTCTATTTCGCCTCGGCCAGCCCGCCGGTGCGCTTCCCCAACGTCTATGGCATCGACATGCCGACCCGGGCGGAGCTGCTCGCCACCGGCCGCAGCGACGAGGAGATCGCGCGCGAGATCGGAGCCGATGCCGTGATCTATCAGGATCTGCCCGATTTGATCGCCGCCGTGCAGCAGCTCAACCCGAAGATCAAGCAGTTCGATGCCTCCTGCTTCGACGGCAACTACGTCACCGGCGACATCACCGAGGACTATCTGGCGCGGCTGGAGGCCCAGCGCAGCGGGGTGACGCCGGTGGTGGCCGCACCGCCTACCCGGCAGATGCACCTGAACCTGAATGCCGCGTGAACGTTGACACGCCGGCAGGGCCGGAGTAGCTTTCAACTGGCGCCGATTTGAGCAACAGCTTGCGGGCGCGTTACAAATACCGCTAAAGCGTGGGAAAACCCGTTTTGGCAGCGCAAGCGCAAAACGGGTTTTTTGTTTTTGGGGAATGCCATGACTGAAGAATACGAACTCGAGACGCTGGCCGTGCGGGCCGGCATTGCGCGCAGCCAGTTCCACGAGCACTCCGAGGCGATGTTCCTGACCTCCAGCTTCGTGTTCGACAGCGCGGCCCAGGCCGCGGCGCGCTTCTCCGGGGCCGAGCCGGGCAACATCTACGCCCGCTTCACCAACCCCACGGTCACCATGTTCGAGCAGCGTCTGGCCGCGCTCGAAGGCGCCGAGCGCTGCGTCGCCTTCGCCTCCGGCATGGCCGCCATCCTCGGCAGCGTCATGGGCCTGATGAAGGCGGGCGAGCACATCGTCGCCTCGCGTTCCATCTTCGGCTCCACCGTGCAGCTGTTCTCCAACATCCTCGGCCGCTTCGGCATCGAGACCACCTATGTCTCGCCGACCGACCCCGAGGAATGGCGGCGCGCGGTCAAGCCCAACACCCGGCTGTTCTTCGTCGAGTCGCCGTCCAACCCGCTGACCGAGGTGAGCGACATCGCCGCCCTGGCCAAGATCGCCCACGAGTCCGGCGCCTGGCTGGCGGTGGACAACTGCTTCTGCTCGCCGGCCCTGCAGCAGCCCCTGAAGCTGGGTGCCGACATCATCATCCATTCGGCCACCAAGTATCTCGACGGCCAGGGCCGGGTGCTGGGCGGGGCGGTGCTGGGCAAGAAGGAGCTGATGGAAGGGGTCTACACCTTCCTGCGCACCGCCGGGCCCACCCTGTCCGCCTTCAATGCCTGGGTGCTGCTCAAGGGCCTGGAGACCCTGAGCCTGCGCATGGAGGCGCATTCGCGCCATGCCCTGGAACTGGCGACCTGGCTGGAGACCCACCCCAAGGTCACCCGCGTGCTCTATCCGGGGCTGCCCTCGCACCCGCAGCATGCATTGGCGATGAAACAGCAGAAAACCGGCGGCGGCATCGTCGCCTTCGAGGTGGTCGGCGGCAAGGACGCCGCCTGGCAGGTGATCGACTCGACCCGGCTGCTGTCGATCACGGCCAACCTGGGCGACGCCAAGACCACCATCACCCACCCGGCCAGCACCACCCACAGCCGGATGACCCCGGAGCAGCGGGCCGCGGCCGGCATCGGCGAGGGTCTGATCCGCATCGCGGTCGGCCTGGAGGCGGTGAGCGATCTCAAGGCCGACCTCGCCCGGGGCTTGGACCGGCTATGAGGTTCGCCTGGCTGTTGTTGGCCTTGCTGCCGGGCCTGGCCTTCGCCCGGCAGGCGACCGAGCTCCTGTTCGAGGACACCGAGCCGGGCGAGCCGCCCTATCTCAGTCGGGTGCTGATCCTGGGTGACAAGCTGCGACTGGATTACGGCCAGGATGCCGACAACTTCAGCCTCTACGACCGGCGCGCGCAGCGGCTTTACGTGGTGAGCCACGAGGTCGAGCGCATCACCGAGATCCCGGCCGGCAAGGCCCGGCTCAGGCTGCCCAAGGGCTGGCGCCTGACGCTGAGCAAGCAGGCGGGCGGCGCCGAACAGCACGTTCGGGTCAAGCTGAACGACAAGATTTGTCTGGAGTTGAAGGCGGTGCCGGGCCTGCTGCCCGAGGCCAGCCGCCTGCTCGGCGATCTGCGCCGTGCCCTGACGGCCAGTCAGGCCGCCGCCTGGAAAGCGACGCCGGCGGACCTGCGTGACCCCTGTTTTCTCGTGCTCGACGTCGTGCGTGCCGGCATCGAGTACGACTATGGGCTGCCGCTGTCGCTGCAATATGGCGATGGCCGCCGCCGCCTCTACCGCAGCCATGCCGAGCGCGAGGTGGCCGAGGAACTGTTCACGCTGCCGGCGCAGTATCAGCGCTTCGAGTGGACCGCGCCGCGTTGATCATCAACAAAGATACTTAATCGCTAAGGCCATTTCCCCTCCCAGTCTCCCCATAAATGCACCCTTGTATTGTGAACGAGTCGTTGCTGTACTCGGGCATGCCCGAGCGGGAAGGCCGGACGCTGTGTGCACCCTTGGGCATAAGGGGGAGGTGTGCCCCCTCCCCACGAGTGGGGAGGGTAGGGGTGGGGAGTATTTACCCCAGGCTGCAGGCGTTGCAGCCGTCGGCATCGCAACGCAGATAACCGCCACCCTCGTACCAATCCGGCAGCACCCAGCGCTCGCAGAGATGGCCGTCGATCTCGTGGAGATGGCGGGCCGGCCGGTGGGTGTGTCCATGGATCAGGCGCGGGTAGCCGTGCTCGCGCAAAGCGGCGGCGACCGCCTCCGGGTTCACGTCCATGAGCGCCATTTCCTTGGCCGCCTTTTCCCGCTCGCTCTGCGCCCGCATCTGCCTGGCCATTTCGCGTCGCTCGGCCAGCGGCTTGGCCAGAAACCCGGCCTGCCAGGCCGGCTCCCGCACCTGGCGGCGGAAGGCCTGATAGGCCGCGTCGTCGGTGCAGAAGCGGTCGCCGTGGGCGAGCAGGGTAGGGCTGCCGTAGAGGTCGATCAGGCTGGGGTCGGCCAGCAGCGTCGCCCCGCTGGCGCGGCAGAAGGCCTCGCCCAGCAGGAAATCGCGGTTGCCGTGCATGAGATAAAGCCGCACGCCGCGCTCGGCGAGTCGCTTCAGATCGTGGGCGATCCCGGCGTGGAAGGGCAGGGCCAGGTCGTCGTCGCCCACCCAGGCCTCGAAGAAGTCGCCCAGGATGTAGAGCGCCTGGGCCCGGGCCGCGGTTTCCTGCAGAAAACGCCGGAACAGGGCCACCGCCTGCGGCAGCTCGGGACTGAGATGCAGGTCGGAGATGAACAGGCTGTGGCCGGTGTCCGGCATGGCGCCGCGGGGTTCAGGCGGCCGGGGCGTCTTCGATCAGCTCGGCCCGCTCGATGATCACCGGCTCGACCGGCACGTCCTGATGGCCGGCGCGGTTGCCGGTCTGCACCTTCTTGATCCGGTCGACCACGTCGCGACCCTCGGTCACCTGGCCGAATACGCAATAGCCGTAGCCGCGCGGCGAGGGCTCGGTGAAGTCGAGGAAACCGTTGTCCTTCACGTTGATGAAGAACTGGGCGGTGGCCGAATGCGGGTTGGGCGTGCGGGCCATGGCGATGGTGTAGGCCATGTTGCGCAGGCCGTTGTGCGCCTCGTTCTGGATCGGGGCGCGGGTCTCTTTCTGCTCCATGTCGGCGGTGAAGCCGCCGCCCTGGATCATGAAGCCGTCGATCACCCGGTGGAAAATGGTGTTGTCGTAGAAGCCGTCGCGCACGTATTGCAGGAAGTTGGCCACGGTGTCCGGGGCCTTGGCGGCGTCGAGTTCGAGGGTGATGGTGCCGAAATTGGTGTGCAGTTTGACCATGGTGGTATTCCCGAAAAGAGAGGTGGAATGGAAAGCGGAAATCAGCGGGCCAGGCCGGCCACGCGCTTGGCGTCGTCGACGGCCTTTTCCAGCACGATGCGCCAGTCGCCGGCATCCTGCTTGAGGTAGAGGCGTTTGCGCGTGGCATCGCTCAGCTTGTCGCTGGCGTAGTCCTGCTGGAACTCGGCGACGGCCATCTCGTCGCCGGCATAAAGATAGAGGTTCATCTCGGACAGGGCGACCCGGATCCAGGTCTTGTCGGTGAGGTTGCGCCGCTTGGCCTCGGCCCAGCCCTTGCCCTGGCCCTGCAGGAAGCTCGGCGCGTAGTGCTTGAGGAAGTGCTCGGGGTCGCGGTTCTCCCAGTCGCCCTTCCAGTGCGCCAGCTTGTCCATCAGCTTCTGCCGCTGGTCCAGCCAGCGCTCGCGCTCCAGCCACTCCACCCGGTCGGTGATGACGAAGGGGGTGCCCGGCTTCAGCCACTGGCCGATCTCGGTCAGGTCGGGGTTGGTCAGCACCAGGCAGCCGTCGCTGGCCCGTGGCGCGCGGTTGTAGGTGTTGGACGGCGTGCCGTGCAGCCAGATGCCGTGGCCGCCGCGGCCCTGGGCCTGGTCCCACTCGTTGGGGTAGCTGATCGGGAAGGCGCCGCTGCCATACAGGTCGGCCAGCTTGTCGCGCGGCAACTGGCCGGTGACGGTGTAGACCCCGATCGGGGTGCGCTTGTCGCCCTCGGCCCGCTTGTCGGTGCCGTTGCGGCCGATGGTCAGGTAATAGTCGCGCACCAGGCGCGGCTCGCCGTCGACGTTCTCGAACAGGTAGAGCCGGGCCCGGCTGGTGTCGGCCAGGATGGCGTAGCGCTCGCCGGCCGCCAGTTGCAGGATGTTCTTCGGCAGCAGGTTGGGGTTGGGCTGGTCGAGGTAGCTGAGCAGCCGCAGCCGGGCCTCTTCCCGCAGGTCCGACAGCGACTGGTCGGCGCCCTGTTTCGACACGGCGCCCAGGGTGGGCAGCGGCCGGGCCCGGGCCAGCAGGAGGTCGCCCTTGATCAGGTGGGCCAGCTTGAAGTCGGGCCGAATGGCGATCACCCGGTCAACCTCCCTCAGCGCCTCGTCCAGCCGGCTGGCGCGAATGGCCTCCAGGGTCTTGGCGATCAGGGCGTCAGGCGAGGGGAGGTAGCGGTTGCCGTCGAGCGCGGCCAGCTGCACGGGACGATCCGCCGCCGCGGCGGGGCCGGCCCAAGCCAGCATGGCACAGAAAATCAGAAGGGCTCTCAGCATGCGGGTGCTCGCCGAAATCAACGCTCTTCGGTGATTTTCCACGTTCCCCCTTGTTTTTCAAGGGTAATTCGCTTGGTCGAGGCGGTCTTGAGCAGGTTGGATTCGTACTGTTGGTGGAAGGTGACAAACACCTGGTTGCCCTTCACCTTGGTCGTGAGCTTGCTCAGCTCGACCTTGATGTACTCCGGCCGGGTCACCCGCAGGCGGCGTTCCTCGGCCCAGGCGGCGCGGCTCTTCTTGCCCGGCACCTTGAAGTCGTCGGCATAGAAGGCGAGATAGGCGTCGGCGTCGCGCTCGCTCCAGGCATCGGCCCAGGCCTGCAGCAGCTTCTCGGCGGCCAGCTTGGGGTCGGCCGGCAGCTTGAGCGGCTTGGCCTTGGCGCCGTTGGTCTTGGCCTCGGTCGGCTTCTCCGCCGGTTTCTCGGCGGCGGCCTTCTCGGTAACTTTCTCGCTGGCGGCCTCGGCCGGCTTGTCGGCGGCGGCCACCTGGGGCGGCTTGTCACGCAGGGCCGGCTCCGGCATCGGCGGGGTCGGCTCGGTGGTCAGCGACACCGTCTTGGCCGGCTTGGCCTTGCCCTTGGCGCTGGCCTGCACGGTGGCCGGATTGAACAGGTCCTTGATCAGCGACAGCTTGGTCTGGGCCGAGAGGTTGCCCTTGTCCAGTTGCAGCGCCTTGTCGTAGGACTGCGAGGCCATCTTGGCGTAGATGTCGCCCAGGTTCTCGTGGGCGGTGGCATAGCTGGGATGGGTGCGAATCGCCATCTCCAGACTGTTGCGCGCCTTGTCGTACTGGCCCTGGGCGGCATAGAGCACGGCCAGGTTGTTGTAGGGCTCGGGCAGCTCCGGATAGTCCTCGGTCAAATCGGTGAAGACGCGAATGGCCTCTTGCGGGCGGTTCAGCTCGGTCAGCAGCAGGCCCTTGAGAAAGCGGCCCTGGGCCTCTTTCGGGTTGCCGGCGAGATAGGCGTTCACCTTTTCCAGCGCGGCCGGAAATTTGCCTTGTTTGAACAGCTGATTCGCATCCTGCAGGGGAGTGGTGGCGGCCAGGGCGGCGCCGTAGAAGAGGGCGCCGAGGCTGAGTGCGAGAATTCGGATGAGGGTCATTGTGCTATACTTTTCGCCGTTTTCGCGGGATTTGACCGCGTGATTTTAGCAGCCAACCAGAACATAGCATACAGCCTGCGATTCCCCGTCGATCTCCCCGAAATTAGGCATGACTAGCCCCGTCTCCCCCGTCCAGCATTTCATCCGCAGCATCATTGACAACGACCTGGCCACCGGCAAGCACCAGGCCATCCAGACCCGCTTTCCGCCCGAGCCCAACGGCTATCTCCACGTCGGCCACGCCAAGTCGATCTGCCTGAACTTCGGCCTGGCCGAGGACTACCAGGGCCGCTGCAACCTGCGCTTCGACGACACCAACCCGGAGAAGGAGAGCGAGGAATACGCCCTCGCCATCCAGGAAGACGTGCAGTGGCTGGGCTTTCAGTGGGCCGGCGAGGTGCGCTGGGCCTCGGACTATTTCGAAAAGCTCTACGAATTCGCGGTCGAGTTGATCAAGAAGGGCCTGGCCTACGTTGACGACCTGACGCCCGAAGCGATGCGCGAATACCGCGGCACTCTCACTGAGAAGGGCAAGAACAGCCCCTACCGTGAGCGCAGCATCGAAGAGAACCTCGACCTGTTCGCCCGCATGCGCGCCGGCGAATTCGCCGACGGCGCCAAGACCCTGCGGCTCAAGATCGACATGGCCTCGCCCAACATCAACCTGCGCGATCCGGTGATCTACCGCATCCGCCGGGCCCACCACATCCGTACCGGCGACAAGTGGGTGATCTACCCGATGTACGACTACACCCATTGCATCTCCGATGCGCTGGAAGGCATCACCCATTCGCTCTGCACCCTGGAGTTCGAAGACCACCGCCCGCTCTACGACTGGGTGCTGGACCACATCTCGGTGCCCTGCCACCCGCAGCAGATCGAATTCTCCCGGCTGGAGCTGCACTACACCGTCACCAGCAAAAGAAAACTCCTGCAACTGGTGACCCAGGGCCTGGTTGCCGGCTGGGACGACCCGCGCATGCCCACCATCCACGGCATGCGCCGGCGCGGCTACACCCCCGAGGGCATCCGCGAGTTCGCCCGCCGCATCGGCATCTCCAAGAGCGAGAACGTGGTCGACATGGCCGTGCTCGAAGGCTGCATCCGCGAAGACCTGGAAGGCCGCGCCCCGCGCGTCATGGCCGTCATCCGCCCGCTGAAGGTCACGCTGACCAATTTCCAAGAGGGTGTGACCGCCAGCCGTTCGGCGGGCTTTCACCCCAACCACCCGGAATTTGGCGAGCGCGAGGTGCCCATCGCCAAAGAGATCTGGATCGAGCAGGACGACTTCGCCGAGACCCCGCCCGCCGGCTGGCAGCGCCTGACGCTAGGGGGCGAGGTGCGCCTGCGCTACTCCTATGTCATCAAGTGCGACGAGGTGGTGAAGGACGCGGCCGGCAACATCGTCGAGCTGCGCTGCTCCCTCGACCACGACACCCTGGGCAAGAACCCGGTCGGCCGCAAGGTGAAGGGCGTCATCCACTGGGTCTCGGCCGAACACGCCGTGCCCATCGAAGTGCGCCTGTACGACCGCCTGTTCACCGACCCCGAGCCGGACGGCCACAAGGACCGCGACTTCCTCGAATTCATCAACCCGCACTCACTGGAAACCGTGCAAGCCTGGGCCGAACCCGCCATGCGCGAGGCTCCGCCCGAGCAGCGCTACCAGTTCGAGCGCCTGGGCTATTTCTGCGCCGACCGCTTCGACCACCGACCCGAGCGGCCGGTGTTCAACCGTACGGTGACGCTGAAGGATTCATGGGCGAAGGAGCAGGGCTAAGCGCCCGCTGCGTTAGCAATGGAAAGGCCCGCTGATGCGGGCCTTTTTCGTTTCTTCAGAATTTGTAGGGCGGATTAGCGCAGCGTAATCCGCCGCATGTGCTTTTTAGCCGTCGTCGCGAGTTGCGAAGCGACGCGGCGATCCATTGACGTTTCGCCTACGGTAATTTGGTCTGGCCGGAACGATGCGTGGCGAGGGCCTTGTTCGCCAAGGCGTCGAGCTTGTCGGTAGCAGGATGACGTAGGCGGGCATATTTAATGGCCCGCTCCATACATCCTCGGGTCGAACCGGAAATCCCGAACGACCGATAAGGCGACCTCGGCATAACGCGGGTGCAGCGGGTTGATCACCGCATTCCGGCTCTCGGGCACGATGACGGAGGGCACCAGCAGCACCAGTTCCGCGGCCTTGGCCAGCCACTGGCTGCCGAAATCCTGCGCGGCGTCGGAGGCGGGCAGGCCGTTCCAGTCGGCGGGCAGTTCGGCCGGCTCTACCCGGCGGGTCAGGCCGGGGGCATCCGGTACGTCCACGGCGACCAGCACAAGGTCGGCGGGCGCGATGCCAGCGGTGTGGACGAATTTTTCCAGCGAGGCGAGTTCGATGGTCTCGGCCGCGTAGAGCGCGCCGTAGCCCGGCTTGTTCCAGCGCCCGCCGACGAGGCGGTTGCCCTCGCAACTCTTGTCGAGGGCGTAACGCTTGTTCGCGATGCGCCAGTAGCGCTTCACACCACCCCGCCCTGGGCGATGGCGACGAGGATGCGACGGACGGCGTTGGCGCCGATTTCGGTGTCCAGCAGGTCGAGCGGCGGCGTGTCGCCCAGGGCGTGGTTGGGTCGCAGCATCCAATCCTTGGCCGGGGCGGCACTGCCGAAGACGTCGATGGCCTCGCGGGTGACGATGGCCAGCCGATGGACCCGCTCGGAGGCGGCGGGGTCGAGCGGCTTGCCCTGGGTCTGGTAGCGGTGGGCCGTGCTGCCGGCCACGCCGATGATCTGGAGCACCCGTTTTTCCGGGATGCTGAAAAACATGCCGGCGTGCTTTACCAACTCGGCCGGGTAGCCTTTGCGCACGCGCTTGATCAGCAGCTCGCCGGTTGTCGGTTCTTTGGCGATGAAGGCGGCGAAGCGGGCGGCGGAGGCTTTTACGGCGGGGGCCTTGCCGGCCGCACCGACTTTCTTGGCTACGGTCTTGGGCTTTGTTGCGGTGGCGGTGCTCATGGCGGCCTCGCGTTGTTGCCAAATGAGATTTAATGATATGTCATTTGGGAGCGGATGGCCAACGAGGTTTTTTATGTCAGGGCCTGGATTCCCGCTTGCCCCGCTCCGCGAGGATAACCGCGGGAATGACGGGTAATCCTGGCAGAGTGACGGTCAAGTGAGCTGGTTTGTGTCCGCTACTCCGCCCATTTCGCAATCAGCTCCAACAGTTCCTCGCCATAGTGCTCCCGCTTTGCCGCGCCCAGGCCCGAGATCTCGGCCAGGGCTGCATCGTCGTCCGGCCGCAGGCTGGCGAGCTGGCGCAGGGTCTTGTCGTGCAGGATGACGTAGGCGGGCACGCCTTGTTCGCGGGCCTTGTCCAGGCGCCAGGTGCGCAGTGCATCGAACAAGGGCTGGTCTTTTGTGAGCAGGCCCTCGACGGCCTTGGCCTTGGCGCGGGCGGCCTTGCCTTTGGGCTTGGTCGGTTTGCGCAGTTGCACGGTCTGTTCGCCCTTGAGCACGGGCCTTGCGGCCTCGGTGAGCTTGAGCGCGCCGTATTCGGCGAGGTCTGCCTGCATCAGGCCGGCCGCGACCAGTTGCCGGAAGATGCCGCGCCACTCGGCCTCGCTGTGCTCGGTGCCGACGCCGAAGGTGGGCAGCGCATCGTGGCCGAATGTCTTCACCTTGTCGGTGACTTTGCCCAGCAGCACGTCGATCAGGTGGGCGGCGCCGAAGCGCTGGCCGGTGCGCCAGGCGGCGGACAGGGCCTTTTGCGCGGCCACGCTGCCGTCGAACAGCTCGGGCGGGTTGAGGCAGACGTCGCAGTTGCCGCAGGGCGCGCTTTGCTCGCCGAAGTAGTCGAGCAGCACCATGCGCCGGCAGCGCGGGGCCTCGCAGTAACTCAGCAGCGCGTTGAGTTTTTGCGCTTCGAGTCGCTTTCTTTCGGGCGGCGCCTCGGATTCGTCGATGCGGGCGCGTTGCAGGGCGATGTCCTGCAGGCCGTAGGTCATCCAGGCCTCGGCCGGCTCGCCGTCGCGCCCCGCCCGGCCGGTTTCCTGGTAATAGGCCTCGATGCTCTTGGGCAGGTCGAGGTGGGCGACGAAACGCACGTCAGGCTTGTCGATGCCCATGCCGAAGGCGATGGTCGCGACCATGACCACCGCCTCGTCGCGCTGGAAGCGGCGCTGGTGCTCGGCCCGCGTCTCGCTGTCCAGCCCGGCGTGGTAGGGCAGGGCGTTGAAGCCCTCGCGCCGCAACCATTCGGCTGTCTCTTCCACCTTCTTGCGCGACAGGCAGTAGACGATGCCGGCCTCGCTTTTGTGCTCGGCCAGGAAGCCGAGCAGCTGCCGGCGCGGGTTGTCCTTTTCCACCACGGTGTAGCGGATGTTGGGCCGGTCGAAGCTGGACAGGAACACCCGCGCCCCGGTCAGGCCCAGGCGGCTGGCCATCTCCTGACGCGTGGCCGCGTCGGCCGTGGCGGTCAGCGCGATGCGCGGCACCCTGGGGTGGCGCTCGTGCAGGGTGGACAGTTGCAGGTATTCCGGCCGGAAGTCGTGGCCCCATTGCGACACGCAGTGGGCCTCGTCGATGGCGAACAGGGCCAATCCCGGGCCGGCCTCCAGGTCTTCGAGCAGCTTGAGGAAGCGCTCGGTCACCAGCCGCTCGGGCGCGACGTAGAGCAATTTCACTTCGCCGGCACGGGCGGCCTGCTCGATCGCGCGGGCGCTCTGGACGTCGAGGCTGGAATTGAGGAAGGCGGCGGCCACGCCGTTCTGCTTGAGGGCGTCGACCTGGTCCTGCATCAGCGCGATCAGGGGAGAGACCACGACGCCAACGCCGGGGCGGAGCAGGGCGGGGATCTGGTAGCAAAGCGACTTGCCGCCGCCGGTGGGCATGAGCACCAGGGCATCAAAGCCGGCGGCGACGTGCTCGATGATGGCCTGCTGGCTGCCGCGGAAGGCGTCGAAGCCGAAGATGCGGCGGAGGAGTTCGAGGGCGGGGGTGTCGGCGGCAGGGTGGGCGGCGGTCATGGCGGTGGATTATCGCATTGGGGCATGGGGCCGGCTTCCGTTAAAATCGACATCTTTATGCCCATGGCATCGGCCAGGGCGTGCGTTGGGTTTCGTCGCTCCCGCGCAGGCGGGAGCCCAGTGGTTGAAGGCTGGATTCCCGCTTTTGCGGGAATGACGGGGCTCCTGCCGCCGCCAATGGGTGATTTCAACGGATGCAATGAACCGGACATGCTGAAGCTCTACAACTCCCTCGCCCGCGAAAAACAGGAATTCGTGCCCATAGTACCGGGCAAGGTGCGCATGTACGTCTGTGGCATGACGGTGTATGACTACTGCCACCTGGGGCATGCCCGGGTGCTGGTGGTGTTCGACATGGTGACGCGCTGGCTCAAGGCCAGCGGCTACGCGGTCACCTATGTGCGCAACATCACCGACATCGACGACAAGATCATCAAGCGCGCCTTGGAGAATGGCGAGCCCTACACCCAGCTCACCCAGCGTTTCATCGACGCCATGCACGAGGACAGTGCCGCCCTCGGGGTGCAGGTACCGGACTTCGAGCCCAGGGCGACCGAATACGTGGGCAAGATGCTGACCATGATCCAGGCTCTGATCGACCGGGGCCATGCCTACCCGGCGGCCAATGGCGACGTCTATTACGCCGTGGCCACGTTCCCCGATTACGGCCGGCTTTCCGGCAAGTCGCTGGAAGACCTGCGCGCCGGCGAGCGGGTGGAGGTGGACCCGAACAAGCGCGACCCGATGGACTTCGTGCTGTGGAAAGCGGCCAAACCGAACGAGCCGGCCTGGCCCTCGCCCTGGGGGCCGGGCCGACCGGGCTGGCATATCGAGTGCTCGGCCATGGGCTCGGACCTCTTGGGGCCGCATTTCGACATCCACGGCGGCGGCCAGGACCTGCAGTTTCCCCACCACGAGAACGAAATTGCGCAGAGCGAGGGCGCGCACGGCTGCAAGTTCGTCAACTACTGGCTGCACAACGGCTTCGTCCGGGTGGACGACGAGAAGATGTCCAAATCCCTGGGCAACTTCTTCACCATCCGCGAGGTGCTGGCCAAGTACGACCCCGAGGTGGTGCGCTTCTTCATCCTGCGCGCCCATTACCGTAGCCCCCTGAATTATTCGGACCAGCACCTGGACGACGCCAAGGCGGCGCTGACCCGGCTCTACACCGCCCTGCGCGGCATCGAGGCGCCGGCCGTAACGGTCGACTGGCACGAACCCTTTGCCGCGGCCTTCAAGGCGGCGATGGACGACGACTTCGGCACGCCGGAGGCGCTGGCCGTGCTGTTCGACCTGGCGGTGGAGGTGAACAAGGGGCGCGACGCCCAGACCGCCGGCCTGCTCAAGGCCCTGGGCGGGGTGCTCGGCCTGCTGGAACGCGATCCGGAAGCGTTTTTGCAGGGTGGGGCCGGGGAGGGCGGCTACACGGCCGAACGCATCGAGGCGCTGATTCAAGAGCGGCTGACGGCGCGCAAGGCCAGGGACTTTGCCCGCTCGGACGCCATCCGCGACGAGCTGAAGGCGGTCGGTATCGTGCTGGAAGACGGCCCGCAGGGCACGACCTGGCGCCGCGAGTGAACAATCCCTGAGCGATTGACCCCATGAGCTACGCGGTCTATCTGGGCGCCGCCGGTTGGAGCCACGCTGCGTGGGCGGGCGAGTTCTATCCGGAAGAAATGCCAGCGGAATGGCAGTTGGCCTTCTACAACACCCAATACCGCTGCGTTTATCTGGAACGCGCCGCCTGGGCGGACTTGGCCCCCGAAATCTGGGCACAATGGGCCCAAGAGACGCAGGAGGATTTTCGCTTCGTCCTGGAAACGTCCGAATCCAGTGGGAGAAATGCCGCAGCGGTCGAGGCCTTCGGCGGCCGGGCGGTGCTGGTCGATTCCATGCAGGATGCCCGGCTGCTCTGGTTCGATGCGGCCACGGACTTGCGTGCCCTGGCCGAGCGGCTGCGCAACCAGTGGGGCCAGGCGCCGGTGTATCTGGTCAGCCGCGACGCCGAGCTGGCCCGCCTGGCGGAGGTGCGGACGATGCTCGATCTGATGGGGCTTTAACAGGCCGTTGAAAAACGTAGCGAGGATGGCCAGATGCAAGGCGCACGGAGCGCAGCGACCGAGACATATCAAATAGATAGGCGAGGGAGCGAGCACCGCGCAACGCCGCAGATGGCCCACCGCAGTAGTTTTTCAACCGCCTGTTAAGAGCCTATTTCAGTAGGAAGCATGCCCCGCGTTGAGGCCAGGAATGGATGGATGCAAGGCGCGATGCGCAGTCGATGGTCGTTCCATCGACAAGCGGCGCGGGGTGCGCTCCCTACTGACTACTGAAATAGGCTCTAATTGAGGAAATGCCTGAAATTGCTTAAAATTCGCGGCAAAACAAGGACAGTTCGTGTCGGATAAGCTCGTTCAGGTCAAGGACCTTTCTTTCACCTATGGTGGCCGCATGGTGCTCAAGGGCATCAATCTGGAGGCCCATCGCGGCCAGGTGGTCGCCATCATGGGCAACTCGGGTTGCGGCAAGACCACCCTCATGCGCCTGATCGGCGGCCAGCTCAAGCCGACCCAGGGCAAGGTGCTGGTGGGCGGGCAGTCGGTCGGCGAGCTCGATTTTCACCATTTGCACGACCTGCGCCGGCGCATGGGCATGCTGTTCCAGTTCGGCGCCCTGTTCACCGACCTGTCGGTCTACGACAACGTCGCCTTCCCCCTGCGCGAGCACACGGACCTGCCGGAATCCATGATCCGCGACCTGACGCTGATGAAGCTCAACGCCGTCGGTCTGCGCGGCGGCCAGCACCTGATGCCGGCCGAGCTGTCCGGCGGCATGGCCCGCCGGGTGGCCCTGGCCCGGGCGATCGCGCTCGATCCCATGCTGGTGATGTACGACGAGCCCTTCGCCGGCCTGGACCCGATCTCGCTGGGCGTGATCGGCAACCTGATCCGCCGGCTGACCGACACCCTGGGCATGACCTCCATCGTGGTCACCCACGATATCCAGGAGTCGCTCAAGATCGTCGATTACGTCTATTTCATCTCCGAGGGCGTGGTCGAGGCCGAAGGCACGCCGGCCGAGCTGAGGGCCTCGACGCTGCCCTTCGTCCACCAGTTCGTCCACGGTGAAATGGATGGCCCGGTGCCGTTCCACTACCCTTCATCGACTTATCTTGCTGATCTGGGGTTCGCGCAATGATTGAAGGCCTCGTCCATATCCTGCGGCGCATAGGCGCCCGGGTGATCAACAGCATCTGGCGCTTGGGCATGGCCAGCCGCTTCCTGGCGCTGACCTTGATGTATTCCGGCACCAGCTTCCGCCGCTTCCATCTGGTGATCAAGGAGGTCTTCAACGCTGGCGTGCTGTCGCTGATCATCATCCTGGTCTCCGGCCTGTTCGTCGGCATGGTGCTCGGCCTGCAGGGCTACGAGACCTTGCAGACCTATGGTTCGGAAGAGGCGCTCGGGGTGCTGGTGGCGCTCTCCCTGGTGCGCGAACTCGGCCCGGTGGTGGCGGCCCTGTTGTTCGCCAGTCGCGCCGGCTCGGCCATCACCGCCGAGATCGGCCTGATGAAGGCGACCGAGCAGCTCTCGGCCCTGGAGATGATGGCGCTGGACCCGATCGCCCGCGTGGTCGCCCCCCGTTTCTGGGGCGCGGTGATCTCCATGCCGCTTCTGGCCGCGATGTTCTCGGCCATGGGCGTGTTCGGCGGCTACCTGGTCGGTGTGGTGCTGCTCGGGGTCGACGAGGGCGCCTTCTGGTCGCAGATGCAGGCCGCGGTCGATTTCCGCGAGGACATCCTCAACGGCGTGATCAAGAGCGCGGTGTTCGGCGTGGCGGTGACGCTGATCGCCCTGTTCGAAGGCTATGACGCCCCACCCACGGCGGAAGGCGTCTCCCGCGCCACGACGCGGACCGTGGTAACCTCCAGCCTGACCATTTTGGCGCTGGATTTCGTCCTGACCTCGTTCATGTTCCGGGGGGAGTAAGTAAATTATGTCCATGAAGCGTTCCACGCTCGACCTTTGGGTGGGTATATTCGTCGCGGCCGGCCTCGGTGCGTTGCTGTTCCTTGCCTTCAAGGTGGGCAGCATGGGGAACTTCGATGCCCGATCCACCTACACCATCAAGGCCGAGTTCGAGAACATCGGCGGCCTCAAGGTGCGGGCCCCGGTGAAGAGCGCGGGGGTGGTGGTCGGCCGGGTGGCGGAGATTCATTTCAACTCTGAGACCTACGAAGCCGAGGTGCAGCTCAACATCGACAAGCGCTACCAGTTCCCCAAGGACAGCAGCGCTTCGATCATGACCTCGGGCCTGCTGGGCGAACAGTATGTCGCGCTGGAAGCCGGCGGCGACGACAAGATGCTGGCCGACGGCGAAAGTCTGAAGATCACCCAGGGCGCCGTGGTCCTGGAAAACCTGATCGGCCAGTTCCTCTACAACAAGGCCGACGAAGGTGCCAGCGGCGGCGATGGCACGGCCGCAAAGTAATTTCAGGAGAGTATTAGCAATGATCAACGTATTTCGTTTTCTGATCCTGATGGCGGCCGTTCTGCTGCCCGGCCTGGCCTCGGCCAATGCCGTGGCCCCGGATGCCCTGGTCAAGGACACCACCAACGAGGTGGTCCGCATCGTCAAGCAGGACAAGGACATCAAGAGTGGCAACCGGCAGAAGATCTACGCCCTGGTCGAAGCCAAGGTCCTGCCGCATTTCGACTTCCGCCAGATGACCCAGCTGGCCGTGGGCAAGAACTGGCGCCAGGCCAGCCCGGATGAGCAGCAGCAGCTGACCCGCGAATTCAAGGCCCTGCTGGTGCGTACCTATTCCGCCGCCATCAGCGCGGTGGCCGACTACAAGATCGAGTTCAAGCCGCTGAAGATGCAGCCGGGCGAGACCGACGTGCTAGTCAGCACCGAGGTGAGCCGTTCGGGCACGGCGCCGGTCGTGATCGACTATCGCCTGGAGAAGCAAGCTGACGGCTGGAAGGTCTATGACGTGATGGTCGACAACGTCAGCCTGGTCACCACCTATCGCAACTCCTTCAACAGCGAGGTGCGCAAGAACGGCATCCAGGGCCTGATCCAGTCCCTGGTCCGGCGCAACCAGAACCCCTCCAGCGGCAGCTAATATCCATGCGCGTCGAAGCACAGATCGCCTACCCGGAAGGCCAGCTCACCCTGGCCACGGCCAGCGCCCTACTGGCCGAGGGAGAGCAGGCCCTGGCTCAGGGCTGCAACAGCTTCGACTTGTCCGGGGTCGAGCATGTCGATTCCGCGGCCTTGAGCCTGATCATGTCCTGGAAGCGGGCGGCGGCGGCGCAAGGTCGCACCATCACTTTCCGCAACATCCCCGCGACCCTCGTCAGCCTGGCCACCCTCTATGGCGTGGCCGAATTCCTGAACGCCTGAAATGCCGGCGGCGATTCGCCTGCAGGGCCTGGCCAAGCGCTTTGGCCGCCTCGAGGCCCTGCGCGGGGTCGATCTCGAAGTGGAGCAGGGCGAGTTCTTCGCCCTGCTCGGCCCCAACGGCGCCGGCAAGACCACGCTGATCAGTATCCTGGCCGGCCTCACCCGGGCCAGCGCGGGCAGTGCCAGTGTCATGGGCTACGACGTGGTCCGTCAGTATCGCGAGGCCCGGCGCAATCTGGGCGTGGTGCCGCAGGAGCTGGTGTTCGATCCCTTCTTCACCGTGCGCGAGACCCTGCAGTTCCAGTCCGGCTATTTCGGTTTGCGCCGCAACGACGGCTGGATCGACGCCCTGCTGCATCACCTGAACCTGAGCGACAAGGCCGACACCAACATGCGCCGGCTGTCCGGCGGCATGAAGCGCCGGGTGTTGGTGGCCCAGGCCCTGGTGCACAAACCGCCGGTCATCGTGCTCGACGAGCCGACCGCCGGGGTCGACGTCGAACTGCGCCAGACACTATGGCAGTTCATCCGCGAATTGAACCACCAGGGCCACACTATCCTTCTGACCACGCATTACCTGGAAGAGGCCGAGGAACTGTGCGAACGGGTGGCCATGCTCAAGGCCGGCCGGATCGTGGCCCTGGACCGCACCGCCAATCTGTTGCGGGCCGATGCCCAGCGCCGGGTGGAGCTGCGACTCAACCCGCCGCAGTTACCCGAGGCCCTGCGCGGCCGCCTGGTCGGCGAGCGTGACGGCGCGTTCCTCCTGAGCCTGCGCGACTTCGACGAACTCGAAGGGCTGCTGGCCAAGGTGCGCGAGGCGGGAGGGCAGATCGAGGGATTTTGCGTGCGTGAACCCGATCTGGAAGAGGTATTCCTGCAGACCATGCGCGGGGGAGGGCAGGCGTGACTGGCTTTTTCACCCTGTTCCGCAAGGAGGTCCTGCGCTTCTGGAAGGTGCTGATGCAGACCGTGGCGGCGCCGATCCTCACCACCTTGCTGTATCTGCTGATCTTCTCCCATGTGCTGGAGGCGCATGTCGAGGTCTATCCCGGTGTGGCCTACACCGCCTTCCTGGTGCCCGGTCTGGTGATGATGGCGATCCTGCAGAACGCTTTCGCCAACAGTTCGTCCAGCCTGATCCAGTCCAAGATCAGCGGCAACATCGTATTTTTCCTGTTGGCGCCTTTGTCCTATCTGGAGTTCTTCCTGGCCTATCTGCTGGCCGCCGTGGTGCGCGGCCTGCTGGTTGGCCTGGGCGTGGGCCTGAGCGGTCTGCTGTTCACCGATCTGAACCTGGCTCATCCGCTCTGGACCCTGTTCTTCGCCCTGGCTTCGAGCGCCGTCTTCGCCTGCGTCGGCATCATCGCCGGCATCTGGGCCGAAAAGTTCGACCAGCTGGCCGGGGTGCAGAACTTCGTCATCGTACCGCTGACCTTCCTCTCCGGCGTGTTCTACTCCATCCACTCGCTGCCGGCCTTCTGGCAGGCGCTGTCGCACTACAACCCGGTGTTCTACATGATCGACGGCTTCCGCTACGGTTTTCACGGCGTGGCCGATGTCGACCCCTGGCGCTCGGCGGCCGTGGTGCTGGGCTGTACCCTGATCCTGTCGGGCCTGACTTTGCAGATGCTGAGGTCGGGCTATAAACTCCGGCATTAATTTCTCGCAAGCAATCCCTATGGTGACACCTGAACAAATCGAGGCCTGGATCAAGGCCGGCCTGCCCTGCGACTACATCAAGGTCGAGGGCGACGGCCATCATTTCGAAGCGACCATCGTCAGCGCCGAGTTCCGCGGCAAGATGCGCGTGGCCCAGCACCAACTGGTGTACAAGGTCCTGGGCGACAAGATGAAGGCGGAGATCCATGCGCTTTCCATGCAGACGCTGACCCCGGAAGAGTGGCATGGATAAGCTGATCGTCGAGGGCGGCCAGCGCCTGACCGGCGAGGTCGCCATCTCCGGCGCCAAGAACGCCGCCCTGCCGCTGCTCTGCGCCTGCCTGCTCACGCGCGAGCCGGTCACCTTTACCAACGTGCCCGCGCTGAATGACATCCACACCATGCTCAAGCTGCTGGAGCAGATGGGCGTGCAGGTGAGCCGCGAGGGCGATGCCGTGACCCTGGACGCCTCGGGTCTGAACAACCCGGTGGCGCCCTACGAGCTGGTCAAGACCATGCGCGCCTCCATCCTGGTGCTGGGCCCGCTCATGGCGCGCTGCGGCGAGGCCAAGGTGTCGCTGCCCGGCGGCTGCGCCATCGGCGCCCGGCCGGTGGACCAGCACATCAAGGGCCTGCAGGCTATGGGTGCCGAGGTCAATGTCGAGCACGGCTACGTTCACGCCAAGGCGGTGCGGCTGAAGGGCGCCCGCCTGTTCACCGACATGGTGACGGTGACCGGCACCGAGAACCTGATGATGGCGGCCTGCCTGGCCGAGGGCGAGACCGTGATCGAGAACGCGGCGCGCGAGCCCGAGGTGGTCGACCTGGCCCAGTGCCTGACCGCCATGGGCGCCCGGATCAGCGGCGCCGGCACCGATGTCATCCGCATCCGCGGCGTCGACAGGCTCTCAGGCACCCGCCACCGGATCATGCCCGACCGGATCGAGACCGGCACCTTCCTCTGCGCCGCGGCGGCGACCGGCGGCGAGGTGCGCCTGACCGGCACCTCGGCCGGCTACCTCGACGCCGTGGTCGACAAGCTGCTCGACGCCGGCTGCGAGATCCGGAGCGAGAAGTCGCCCAGCTGCGAGGCCATCCAGATCACCGCGCCCCGCCGGCTGAAGGCGGTGTCGATCCGCACCGCGCCGTATCCGGCCTTCCCGACCGACATGCAGGCCCAGTTCATGGCGATCAATGCCGTGGCCGAGGGCAGCGCGGTGATCCGCGAGACCATCTTCGAGAACCGCTTCATGCATGCGGTGGAACTCATCCGCCTGGGCGCCGACATCAAGATCGACGGCAATACCGCCTTTGTCACCGGCGTCGAGCGCCTGCAGGGCGCCACGGTGATGGCCACCGACCTGCGGGCCTCGGCCAGCCTGGTCATCGCCGGCCTGGTGGCCGAGGGCGAGACCCATATCGAGCGCATCTACCACCTGGATCGCGGCTACGAAAAGATCGAACAGAAGCTCACCCGGCTGGGTGCGCGCATATGCAGAGCGAAGGCATGACCCAGATCACCCTGGCCCTGTCCAAGGGCCGCATCTTCGAAGAGACCCTGCCGCTGCTGGCGGCGGCCGGCATCACCCCGAGCGAGAGCCCGGAGTCCTCGCGCAAGCTGATCATCGGCACCAACCGACCGGAGGTGCGCCTGATCATCGTGCGCGCCAGCGATGTGCCGACCTATGTCCAGCACGGCGCCGCCGACCTCGGCATCGCCGGCAAGGACGTGCTGCTGGAGCATGGCGGCGACGGGCTCTACCAGCCGGTGGACCTCAACATCGCCAAGTGCCGGATGATGGTGGCCACCCCGGTCGGCTTCGATTACGAGGGCGCCGTACGGCGCGGCGCCCGCCTGAGGGTGGCGACCAAGTACGTGCAGACCGCCCGGCTCCACTTTGCCGCCAAGGGCGTGCATGTCGACCTGATCAAGCTCTATGGCTCCATGGAGCTGGCACCGCTGGTCGGCCTGGCCGACGTCATCGTCGATCTGGTCTCCACCGGCGGCACGCTCAAGGCCAATAACCTGGTCGCCGTCGAGGAGATCTGTCCGATCAGCTCCCGCCTGGTGGTGAACCAGGCCGCGCTCAAGCTCAAGCACGGTGAAATCCAGCCCATCATCGACGCCTTCCGCGCGGCGAGCGGGGTATAATGCGGCTTTAAGCGCGCCCCCCTTTTGACAGCATGTCCTCCGTCGCCATCACCCGCCTCGATGCCAGCGCTGCCGGTTTCCAGAAGCAGCTGGCCGATCTGCTGAGTTTTTCCGCCGATACCGACGCCGCCATCCACCAGGCCGTGGCCGAGATCCTCGATGCCGTACGCAAGCGGGGCGATGCCGCCGTGGTCGAATACACCCGGCGCTTCGACCGGGTGCAGGCCAATGACATGGCCGGCCTGGAGTTGTCGCAGGAACGTCTGCAGCAGGCCCTGAAGTCGCTGCCCTTGCGCCTGGAGACCGCGCTCAAGGCCGCGGCCGAGCGGGTGCGCAGCTATCACGAGAGGCAGCTTCAGCAGTCCTGGACCTACACCGAGGCCGACGGCACCGTGCTCGGCCAGCAGGTCACCGCCCTGGATCGCGTCGGCCTCTATGTGCCCGGCGGCAAGGCGGCCTATCCCTCCTCGGTGCTGATGAATGCGATCCCGGCCAAGGTGGCGGGGGTCAAGGAACTGATCATGGTGGTGCCGACGCCGGACGGCGTGCAGAACGACCTGGTGCTGGCGGCGGCGGCCGTGGCCGGGGTCGACCGGGTGTTCACCATCGGCGGTGCCCAGGCGGTGGCCGCCCTGGCCTACGGCACCGAGATCGTGCCCCAGGTCGACAAGATCGTCGGCCCCGGCAATGCCTATGTCGCCGAGGCCAAGCGCCGGGTGTTCGGCATCGTCGGCATCGACATGATCGCCGGGCCGTCCGAGATCCTGGTCATCTGCGACGGCAAGACCGATCCCGACTGGATCGCCATGGACCTGTTCTCCCAGGCCGAGCACGACGAGCTGGCCCAGTCCATTTTGATTTCGCCCGATGTCGCCTTCCTCGATGCGGTGCAGGCCAGCGTAGACAAGCTGTTGCCGACCCTGCCCCGGCAGGAGGTGATCCGCACCTCGATCAGCAAGCGTGGCGGCCTGATCCAGTGCCGCGATCTGGACCAGGCCTGTGAGATCGCCAACTACATCGCACCCGAGCACCTGGAATTGTCGGTGGCCGATCCCGATGCCCTGCTGCCCAAGATTCGCCACGCCGGCGCCATCTTCATGGGGCGCAACACCTGCGAGGCCCTGGGCGACTACTGCGCCGGGCCGAACCATGTGCTGCCGACCTCGCGCACGGCGCGCTTCTCTTCGCCGCTGGGGGTCTACGACTTCCAGAAGCGCTCCAGCCTGATCCACGTCTCGGCCCAGGGGGCCAGAACCCTGGGCGAGATCGCCGCGGCCCTGGCCTATGGCGAGGGCCTGCAGGCGCATGCGCGCTCGGCCGAATTCCGTATGGAGCATTGATCCTTCGATAGAGCAGGGGATGCTCGGCATCCCGAACATCGAAGCAGGATATCCGCACAGGCTGAACAACAGCGATATGGCGCCCATCAATCCCGAACAGCTCATCCGCGCCGACATCCGCGCGCTGGCGGCCTATCACGTGGCCGACGCGACCGGCATGGTCAAACTCGACGCCATGGAGAACCCCTACCGGCTGCCGGCCGAACTGCGCGGCGAGTTGGGCGCCCTCCTGGCCGAGGCGGCGATCAACCGTTACCCCGACCCGCGCGCGCCAGGCCTCAAGGCCGCCCTGCGCGCGGCCTTCGCGATTCCCGACGGCCTCGACATCCTGCTCGGCAACGGCTCGGACGAGATCCTGCAGATCCTGGCGATGGCCGTGGCCAGGCCCGGTGCCACCGTGCTCTCGGTCGAACCCAGCTTCGTCATGTACCGGATGATCGCCCAGTTCGCCGGGCTCGATTACGTCGGCGTGCCGCTGAAGCCCGATTTCACCCTGGACGAGGCGGCGCTGCTGGCGGCGATCGCGCGGCACCGGCCGGCCTTGGTCTTCATCGCCTATCCGAACAACCCGACCGGCAACGTCTTCGACCGCGCCGCGCTGGAACGCGTCATCCAGGCCGCGCCCGGACTGGTGGTGATGGATGAGGCCTACCACGCCTTCGCCGGCGGCCTGAGCTTTCTCGAAGCGCTGGACCGCTACGACAACCTGATCTTGATGCGCACGGTGTCCAAGCTTGGCCTGGCCGGACTGCGCCTGGGCTATCTCGTGGGCAAGCCGGCCTGGCTGCAGGAATTCGACAAGCTGCGCCTGCCTTACAACGTCAACGTGCTGACCCAGGTGGCGGCCGAGTTCGCCCTGCGCCAGGTGGCGGTGCTGGAGGCACAGGCGGCCGAGATCGTGGCGGAGCGGGGCCGCTTGCATGCGGCCCTGATGCAACAGTCGGGGGTGACCGTGTTCGACAGCCAAGCCAACTTTCTGCTGCTGCGGGTGGCCGATGCCGTTAAAGTCTTCACTGGGCTCAAGGCCCGCGGGGTGCTGATCAAGAATCTGCATGGCGCGCACCCCCTGCTCGACAATTGCTTGCGTGTAACCGTGGGCGCGCCGGAGGAGAACGATGCCTTCCTCGCCGCGCTGACAGCCGAATTGGAAGCGAGAGGATCTTGACGATGCGTACGGCGGAAATCAGCCGCAACACCCTGGAGACCCAGATCACCGTGAAGGTGAACCTGGATGGCAGCGGTCAGGCCAGGCTGGCCACCGGGGTGCCCTTCCTCGACCACATGCTGGACCAGATTGCCCGCCACGGCCTGATCGACCTCGACATCGCGGCCAAGGGCGACCTGCACATCGACGCCCACCACACGGTGGAGGATGTCGGCATCAGCCTGGGCCAGGCCTTCGCCAAGGCGGTCGGCGACAAGAAAGGCATTCGCCGTTACGGCCATGCCTATGTGCCGCTGGACGAGGCGCTCTCGCGCGTGGTGGTGGATTTCTCCGGCCGGCCCGGCCTGGAGTATCACGTCGATTTCAGCCGCGCCCGCATCGGCGAGTTCGATGTCGACCTGTTCCGCGAGTTCTTCCAGGGCTTCGTCAATCATGCCCAGGTGACCCTGCATGTCGACAACCTGCGCGGCATCAACGCCCACCATCAGGCGGAGACGGTGTTCAAGGCCCTGGGGCGCGCCCTGCGCATGGCCCTGGAGCTCGATCCGCGCATGGCCGACATGGTGCCCAGCACCAAGGGGACGCTCTAGTGCCAGACGTCGCAGTCATCGATTACGGCATGGGCAATCTGCATTCGGTGGCCAAGGCCATCGAGCATGTGGCGCCCAAGGCCGAGGTGGTGGTGACCGATGATCCCGATCTGATCGCCCGGGCCGGCCGCGTGGTGTTCCCCGGCCAGGGCGCGGCGCGCGACTGCATGGCCGAGATCGACCGGCGCGGCCTGCGCGGGGCGATCGTCGAGGCATCGCGGACCAAGCCCTTCCTCGGCATCTGCATGGGCCTGCAGGTTCTGTTCGAACACAGCGAGGAGGGCGATACCCCCTGTCTTGGGCTGTTGCCGGGCCGGGTGCTGCGCTTTCCCGACGAGGCCATGCACGACACGCAGGGCAAGCGGCTCAAGGTGCCGCACATGGGCTGGAACAATGTGTACCGGATGATGGAGCACCCGCTGTGGGCTGGCATCGAGGACGGTGCCCGGTTCTATTTCGTCCACAGTTATTATGTCGAGCCGGCGTCGCCGGATGTGGTGGCGGGGATGAGCCATTATCCCTTCGCCTTCACCTGCGCGGTGGCGCAAGACAACCTGTTCGCGGTGCAGTTTCACCCGGAGAAGAGCCAGGCCGCCGGGCTGCGGCTGCTGGGCAATTTCATTACTTGGGAAGGCAAGTAGGGGTTTCGGAAATGTTGATCATTCCTGCCATCGATCTCAAAGACGGTCAGTGCGTGCGCCTGAAGCAGGGCGAGATGGACAGCGCCACGGTGTTCTCCTCGGAGCCGGGGGCGATGGCCCAGAAATGGCTGGACAGCGGTGCCCGTCGCCTGCACCTGGTCGACCTCAACGGCGCCTTCGCCGGCAAGCCGGTGAACGAGCCGGCGATCAAGGCCATTACCGACGTGGTCGGCGACGACATTCCGGTCCAGCTCGGCGGCGGCATCCGGGATCTGGAAACCATCGAGCGCTACTTGGACGACGGCATCACCTACGTCATCATCGGCAGCGCGGCGGTAAAGACGCCGGGCTTTTTGCACGATGCCTGCAACGCCTTCCCCGGCCATATCATCGTCGGTCTCGATGCCAAGGATGGCAAGGTGGCGGTCGATGGCTGGTCCAAGGTGACCCATCACGACGTGATCGACCTGGCACAGAAATTCCAGGATTACGGCGTGGAAGCCGTGATCTATACCGATATCGGCCGCGACGGCATGCTCTCCGGCGTCAACATCGAGGCCACGGTGAAGCTGGCCCAGGCCCTGCATATCCCGGTGATCGCCAGCGGCGGCGTGACCAATCTGGACGACGTGCGCAATCTCTGCGCGGTGGAGAGTGAAGGCATAGAAGGCGTGATCACCGGTCGCGCCATCTACGAAGGCTCGCTCGACTTCGCCGCGGCCCAGAAGCTGGCCGACGAGCTCGGAACGAAATAAGCCGATGTTTCCTCCTCACCCCTCACTCCTCACTCCTCGCTGAATCATGGGGCTGGCCAAACGCATCATCCCCTGTCTCGACGTGACCGCCGGGCGGGTGGTCAAGGGCGTCCAATTCGTCGAGTTGCGCGATGCCGGCGACCCGGTCGAGATCGCCAAGCGCTACGACGACCAGGGTGCCGACGAGCTGACCTTTCTCGACATCACCGCCAGCTCCGACGAGCGCGACATCATCCTGCACATCATCGAGGAGGTGGCGGCTCAGGTCTTCATTCCGCTCACCGTCGGCGGCGGCGTGCGCGCGGTGGAAGACGTTCGCCGCCTGCTCAATGCCGGGGCCGACAAGGTTTCGATCAACACCTCGGCCGTGGTCAACCCGCAGTTGGTCCGCGACGCCTCCGAGCGCTATGGCAACCAGTGCATCGTGGTCGCCATCGACGCCAAGCGGGTGGCCGGCGCGGCCGAGCCCAAGTGGGAGGTGTTCACTCATGGCGGCCGAAAGGCGACCGGCCTGGATGCCGTGGCATGGGCCAAGCAGATGCAGGACTACGGGGCCGGCGAGATCCTGCTCACCAGCATGGACCGCGACGGCGCCAAGATCGGCTTCGATCTGGAGCTGACCCGGGCCATTTCCGATGCGGTCGAGGTGCCGGTAATCGCCAGCGGCGGGGTGGGCAACCTGCAGCACCTGGTCGATGGTGTGAAGATCGGCGGCGCCGATGCCGTGCTCGCGGCCAGCATCTTCCACTTCGGCGAATACACCGTGCGCCAAGCGAAAGAATACATGGCCCAGCACGGCATCGAGATGCGCTTATGAGCAAGGCTTGGCTGGATAAGCTGAACTGGCCGGCCGACGGCCTGTTGCCGGCCATCGCCCAGGACGCCGCCAGCGGCGACATCCTGATGGTGGCCTGGATGAACCGCGCCGCCCTGGCAAAGACCGCCGAACTGGGCGAGGCCGTATACTGGTCGCGTTCGCGTCAGAAGTTGTGGCACAAGGGCGAGGAATCCGGCCACACCCAGAAGGTGCTGGAGATCCGCACCGACTGCGACGAGGACGTGATCCTGCTGAAAGTCGAGCAGCAGGGCGGCATCGCCTGCCACACCGGCCGCCACAGCTGCTTCTTCCAAAAGCTGGAGAATGGCGAGTGGCGGGCGGTGGAGCCGGTGCTGAAGGACCCCAAAGAGATCTACAAATGAATGACATACTCGATCGACTGGCCCGGACCCTGGAGGCCCGCAAACAGGCGGACCCCCAGAGTTCCTACGTGGCCAAGCTCTACGCCAAGGGCCTGGACGCCATCCTGAAGAAGGTGGCGGAGGAGGCGGCCGAGACCATCATGGCGGCCAAGGACGGCGAGCGCGAGAAGATCATCTACGAGACCGCCGACCTCTGGTTCCACAGCTTGGTGCTACTGGCCCAGCAGGGCATCCATCCGAACGACATCCTGAATGAGCTGGCTCGTCGGGAAGGCATTTCTGGGATTGAGGAAAAGGCTTCCCGCTCTGAGAAGAGCGGGAAGCCTTTCGGTGAAGGCTAATATCATGCGAAGCAGGATGTTATGCCGGAGCCAAAAGGCTTTTCGCAAGGAGGGCAAATGAGCGACTGCATCTTCTGCAAGATCGTGGCCGGGCAGATCCCCAGCAAAAAGGTCTACGAGGACGACGATGTCCTGGCCTTCCACGACATCAACCCGGCTGCGCCGGTGCATTTCATGATCATTCCCAAGGTCCACGTCGATTCCCTGTCCGAATGTACTGATGCACATCGGGATATCCTGGGTAAAATCCTTTTGTTGGCGCCCAAGTTGGCCATGGAGCAAGGTCTCAGCACAGGCTTTCGGACTTCGATCAATACGGGCAAGGGCGGCGGCCAGGAGGTGTTCCATCTGCACGTGCACGTGCTCGGTGGCTCCGGTCCCAGACCGTTGTAAGATTGGACGATATTTTTTGAAGGAGCTTTGTGATGGGCGGTTTTAGCATTTGGCATTGGCTGATCGTGCTGGTCGTGGTGCTGCTGGTGTTCGGCACCAAGAAACTGCGCAACATCGGTAGCGACCTGGGTGGCGCGGTCAAGGGCTTCAAGGACGCCATGAAGGAAGAGCAGAACAAGCCGACCGAACTGCCGCGCCAGGGCGAGGCCGGCGGCACCACCATCGAGGGCGAGGTCAAGGACAAGCAAAATAGCTAGTAGCCGGTAGCGAGTAGCCAGTCGCTTCATCGTGCGCCCGTAGGGCGCGGTTTGAACGCCACTCGCGGCTCGATACTTACTACCTGCCTATCCTCTATGTTCGATATCGGTTTTTCCGAACTGCTGGTGATCGGGGTCGTCGCCCTGATCGTCATCGGTCCCGAGCGCTTGCCCAAGGTGGCCCGCACGGCGGGTTCCCTGCTGGGCCGGCTCAACCGCTACGTCAATCAGGTCAAGCAGGATGTCGAGCGCGACATCCACCTGGAGGAGTTGCGCAAGGCGCAGAAGGACTTGCAGGCGACGGCCCAGCGCTTCGAGATTGTCGCCGAAGAGACCGGCGGCAGCGTCAAGGCCGAGGCCAACAAGCTGGAGCAGGCCCTGCAGCAGACCATCGGTTCGATCACACCGCCTGAAGTCGAAGCCGAGACGGAGGCCGAGACGGCTGCCGTCCTGGACGATGCCAGCCTCTTGTCCGAGTCGCCAGCGGAAGAGCCCCCACAGGCGCAGATGGAACTGCCGCTCGAGCCTGAGCCGGCCGACAAGCGCAGGCCCGCCTGACCATGGACAGCCAGGAAACCTTCATTTCGCATCTGATCGAAATGCGTGACCGCCTGCTCAGGGCGGTGCTGGCCTGGGTGATCCTGTTCGTGATCCTGGTGCCCTTCGCCAATGAGCTCTACACGCTGCTGGCCGAGCCGCTGCTGAGCAAGCTGCCCAAGGGCGGCCAGATGATCGCCACCGAGGTGGTCACCCCCTTCTTCGTGCCGATCAAGGTGGCGATGATCACCGCCTTCCTCGGCGCATTGCCCTACATCCTGTACCAGGCCTGGTCCTTCGTCGCCCCCGGCCTGTATGCCCATGAGAAGAAATTCATCCTGCCGCTGGTAACGGCAAGCGTGCTGCTGTTCCTGTGCGGTATGGCCTTCGCCTACTTCTTCGTCTTCCCCGTGGTGTTCGGCTTCATCGTCAGCGTGGCGCCGGCCGGGGTGGCGGTAATGACCGACATCAACAAGTACCTGGATTTCGTCATTACCCTGTTCATAGCCTTCGGCATCACCTTCGAGGTGCCCATCGTGGTGGTGGCCTTGGCCAGGATGGGCATGGTCAGCGTCGAGCAGTTCAAGCAGGCGCGGCCGTATGTCATTGTCGGTGCCTTCATCATCGGCGCCATCTTCACCCCGCCGGACGTGATTTCGCAGATCATGCTGGCTGTACCGCTGTGGCTACTTTATGAACTGGGTGTGCTGGTGGCCGGCCTGATGGAGAAGAAAAAGGTCGAGGCCGAGGCAGCGGAGGAGGAGGCCTACCGGCCTTTATCCGAAGATGAACTCGAGGCCGAGCTGGACCGAATGGAGAACGAGCAAGATCGTCGCTGAATTTGCACCTTGGCTGTGCATTTGAGCAATCAACGCCCCGTCATGGGGCGTTTTGTTTTGGTGCGGTTTTCATAACCCATTGATTTATAGTGCACCATAATAAGGCACGGGTCTTGCTAGCCATTATCCGATTCTCTATTGGAGGTGGTAATGGACGTATTCAAATCCGGTGCCGACGTGGTGTTCCTGCTTTTGGGGGCGGTCATGGTCCTGGCCATGCACTCGGGCTTCGCCTTCCTGGAACTGGGCACGGTACGCAAGAAGAACCAGGTCAACGCCCTGGTGAAGATATTGACCGACTTCAGTGTCTCCACCATCGCCTATTTCTTCATCGGCTACAGCCTGGCTTACGGCGTCGATTTCATGACCGGGGCGAGCGCGCTGAGCCAGAAGAACGGCTACGACCTGGTGAAGTTCTTCTTCCTCCTGACCTTCGCCGCCGCCATCCCGGCCATTATTTCCGGCGGCATCGCCGAGCGGGCCAAGTTCAATCCGCAACTGGCGGCCACCTTCATCCTGGTCGGCTTCGTCTATCCCTTCTTCGAGGGCCTGGTCTGGAACAACAATCTCGGGTTCCAGGATTGGCTCAATGCCGCCTTCGGCGCCAAGTTCCATGATTTCGCCGGCTCGGTGGTGGTACACGCCGTGGGTGGTTGGATCGCGCTGCCCGCCGTGCTCCTGCTCGGCGCCCGGCGTGGCCGCTACCGCCAGGACGGGCTGGTGTCGGCCCACCCGCCTTCGAGCATTCCCTTTCTGGCGCTGGGGGCCTGGATCCTCACCGTGGGCTGGTTTGGTTTCAACGTCATGTCGGCCCAGAGCGTCGAGGCCGCCTCGGGGCTGGTCGCGGTCAATTCCTTGATGGCCATGGTCGGCGGCACCCTGGCGGCCCTGGTGGCCGGCCGCAACGATCCAGGCTTCATTCACAACGGGCCCTTGGCCGGACTGGTCGCCGTCTGTGCCGGTTCCGATCTGATGCACCCGGCCGGCGCCCTGGCCACGGGCGCGGTGGCCGGCGCCTTGTTCGTCTGGATGTTCACCATCACCCAGAACAAATGGCGGATCGACGACGTGCTCGGGGTCTGGCCGCTGCATGGCCTGTGCGGCGCTTGGGGCGGCATCGCGGCCGGCCTCTTCGGCCTGCAGGCCCTGGGCGGCATCGGCGGCGTCAGCCTGGCCGCGCAGGGGCTCGGCACCTTGCTCGGCATCGCGGTGGCCCTGATCGGGGGATTTGTGGTTTATGGCGTGCTCAAGCTGGCGGTGGGCATCCGCCTCGACGCCGAGGCCGAGTTCAACGGCGCCGATTTGTCCATCCACAGGATCTCGGCCACGCCGGAGCGGGAGACCAACTGGTAAACGGTCAGTCCTGGGCGTCGGGAACTTCGCCCAGCTTGGCGTCGACCTCTTCGTCGAAGCTCTTGCCGTGGCGGAAGCGGCGATAGAGCTGGGTGCCCAGGATGCCGGCCACGATAAACAGGGCGACGGCGAGGACGATGCGCCAAGTGCTGTCGACCTGGACCCCGCCGCCGACCAGGGCGAAGATCAGGCTCTGCGGCAGGTAGCCGAGCAAGGAGCCGGCGAAGAAGGGGAGGGCGCGCACGCTGGAGACGCCGGCCACGAGATTGGTGACCAGATTGCTGCCTACCGGCAGCAGCCGGATGAGCAGGGTCATGCTGAACGGATTGCTCTGGACGAAGTCGTCCAGCTTGCGGATCCGACCCGAGTAGCGCTCCGCCACCAGCGAACGTCCGACCAGGCGGGCATAGTAGAAGGCCAGCAGGCAACCGAGTCCGGCAGCCAGGGTGGCCAGCAGGGTACCGGCCAGAATGCCGTAGGCATAGCCGCCAAGGAAGGCGATGAGTTGGCGGGGCAGGCCGATGGCGGTGGCCAGGCCGCCGATCGCCAGAAACAGCAGATCGCCGTTCAAACCCTGGCCGCGCACCTCGCGGTCGATCCATTTCTCATCGAGCAGGTTGGCCAACTGGGTCGTTTCGATCAGATAGCCCAAGGCTGCCAGAGAGGCAATGACGATCAGGCCGCGCAGGATGAAGCGATATTTCATGAAAATACTTGGGGAAACCGGGTCGGGTCGAAGGCGGCCAATTCTAGCATCCACCGACGTCCGCCCCGGCCTGAAAGGCCTGGGCGCCTTGTTTTGACATCAGGTTCCGTGTATTCTCTCGCGCTCTTTGCGGACAACATACCGAAGCCGAAGGAAGTGTGTGGCTCCGGCGTAGCAAGGGATCTGGAGAG
The DNA here is from genome assembly GCF_003967275.1 of Sulfuritortus calidifontis. Taxonomy (NCBI): domain Bacteria; kingdom Pseudomonadati; phylum Pseudomonadota; class Betaproteobacteria; order Nitrosomonadales; family Thiobacillaceae; genus Sulfuritortus; species Sulfuritortus calidifontis. Next base: position 1,439,894 of record NZ_AP018721.1, on the reverse strand, counting down.
GTGGATGAGTGGTTTAAGTCGCACGCCTGGACAACACGCCACGCAGTGGCTTGTTGCGGCGTAGGCTAACTTGGCGCGAGCCAAGTTAAGCCGCGTGGCGGCGGCCGGAGCCAAAGCGTGTGGCGCCGGTGTGGTAAGGAATCTGGAGAGGTGGATGAGTGGTTTAAGTCGCACGCCTGGAAAGCGTGTTCAGGGTAATACCCTGACGGGGGTTCGAATCCCCCCCTCTCCGCCAGATCAAGAAAGGGGCCTTGTGGCCCCTTTTTTATTGCCCAAGCGGCCATCTTCATTTCGATCCGATTGCTCGATTTGTCCCCTCTTGAATGATTTCTTGGTCAGTTGTTGCAACCGAGCCATGGGCCAGAGTTTTATTTGCGTGGTAGCCTAGCTATCGATGGGTGCCGCAGTCGATGGCAGGCACAATGTGCTTAAGGCCTTATGGCCGGACTGAATAGAACGATGCCCCCAGAACAGGGGCCGAGGACGATGGAGAACGCATGACAACAGTGAGCTATCTTGCTCGACAACCTATTGTCGACAAGGGGCATCGGCTGGTGGCTTATGAACTGCTGTTTCGGCAAACCGAGTCCTGCCGGTCGGCCAATGTCCAGAACCCCTTGCAGGCCGGGGTCGAGGTCATCAACAACACCCTGTGCCTGGGCACCGACTGGCTGCTGCAAGGCAGCCAGGCCTTCATCAATCTCGACGAAGCGACCCTGATGAGCGATTTCGTCACCTTGTTGCCGCCGCAGCATGTGGTGTTCGAAATCCTCGAGACCGTGAAGATCTCGCCGGTGCTGGTGGCACGCATCCAGGAATTGCGCCAGCAGGGCTATCGCTTCGCCCTGGACGATTTCGTCTGCCTGCCGGAATACCAGCCGCTGATGCCGCTGGTCGACTACATCAAGCTCGATGTCCTGGAGCAGCCGCCGGACAAGACGGTGGAAATCATTCACCACATCCGCAGTTTCTACAAAGGCAAGCTGCTGGCGGAGAAGGTGGAAACCCGCGAGATGTTCGAGTTGTGCAAGGCGGAAGGGATCGAATACTTCCAGGGCTATTACTTCGCGCGGCCCGAGAACATCGCCAACAAGACGATCAAGCCGACCCAGTTGTCCGTGCTCGAACTCATGAACAAGGTTCGGATATGCGAGGACATCAAGCAGATCGAGGAATCGCTGCGGCGCGATACCGTCCTGACCATCCGCCTGCTGCGCTTCGTCAACTCGGCCAGCTTCAGCTTGGCGCAGCAGGTTCATAGCGTGCGCCAGGCGCTGGCAATCATCGGCATGCAATCGCTGTACCGCTGGCTGTCCCTGCTGCTGGTGACGGCGAGCGAGGAGCCGACCATGCCTTTGCTTGCCCGCACGGCGGCCTGCCGCGGGCGGATCTGCGAGCTGCTGGCCAAGCGGCGACATGACATGCAGACCCAGGACGAGTTGTTCATCACCGGCATGTTCTCCCTGCTCGACGCCTTGCTTGACGCCCCGATGCAGACCATTCTCGAACGCACGCCGGTGCCCGAGCCGGTCTCCGAGGCTTTGCTGAAGCGGACCGGGCCTTACGCCCCTTATTTGAGCCTGATCGAGTGCTGCGAGAACCAGAACTTCGCCGGCATCGAGACTTCAGCCAATGCCCTGGGCCTGGACCCGGCCGAGGTCAATGCGGTCCAGCTCCAGGCCCTGGCCTGGGCCGACGGGCTGGCCTTGGCATGAGCCGGCGCCAGGCCGGTTTTCCACTTGAACCCCCCCGGCGCATTGCGCATAATCGGGCCAAAGAGGTCACTTTGGTCCATGACTAAACAGACAATCCCAGATTTCGAACTACCCGGCACCTCTGGCAAGACATTTCGCCTCGCAGACTACCGCGGCAAGCCACTCGTCCTGTACTTCTATCCCAAAGACAACACCCCGGGCTGCACCAGCGAGGGGCGAGACTTCAGCCAGCTCTATCCCCAATTCCAGGCCGTGGGCTGCGAGGTGTTCGGCATCTCGCGCGACAGCGTGAAATCGCATGAGGGGTTCAAAGCCAAGCATGATCTGGCCTTCGATCTCTTGTCCGATGCCGAGGAAAAGGCCTGCCAGCTGTTCGATGTCATCAAGCTGAAGAACATGTATGGCAAACAGGTGCGTGGCATCGAGCGCAGCACCTTCGTCATCGACGGCAAGAGCAGGCTGATCCAGGCTTGGCGCGGCGTGAAGGTGCCCGGTCATGCCCAGGCGGTGCTCGACTTCGTTCAATCCTTATGAATCAAAACTAGAGGCGCTACCCAAAGATGGCTCGAAAATCCGGCAAGTCGAACAAACTTTTCGTCCTCGACACCAACGTGCTGCTGCACGACCCCACCTGCCTCTACCGCTTCCAGGAGCACGACATCTATCTGCCGATGGCGACCCTGGAGGAACTCGACCACAACAAGAAGGGCATGTCCGAGGTCTCGCGCAACGCGCGCCAGGCCAGCCGTTTTCTCGACGAGATCGTCAGCACCTGCGAGCTGGACATCGCCGACGGCGCCCCGCTGGCCGAGCGAAGCCACAACGCGGCGACCGGCCGGCTGATCTTGCAGACCCACGCGATCACCAGCGATGCCATGGCCGTGCTGCCGCACAGTAAGGTGGACAACCAGATCCTCGGCGTGGTCAATTACCTCAAGGGTCAGCAGCCAGATCGCCAGGTCATCCTGGTGTCGAAAGACATCAACATGCGGATCAAGGCGCGCGCCTTGGGCATCCAGGCCGAGGACTACTTCAACGACAAGGTCCTGGAAGACACCGACCTGCTCTATACCGGCGTGCGCGAACTACCGCCCGATTTCTGGGAGACCCACGGCAAGGGCATGGAATCCTGGCAGAAGGACGGCCGCAGCTATTACAAGGTCACCGGGCCTTTGAGCAATTCCATGCTGGTCAATGAGTTCGTCTACCAGGAGGGCGATCGGCCCCTGCATGCCATGGTGACCGACATCGCCGGCAAGACCGCGGTGCTGGCCACGGTGAAGGACTACAGCCACCACAAGAACGCGGTCTGGGGCATCACCGCGCGCAACCGCGAGCAGAACTTCGCGCTCAACGTGCTGATGGACCCACAGATCGACTTCGTCACCCTGCTCGGTCAGGCCGGCACCGGCAAAACCCTGCTCACCCTGGCCGCGGGCCTGACCCAGACCCTGGAGAGCAAGATCTACAGCGAGATCATCATGACCCGGGTGACCGTGCCGGTGGGCGAGGACATTGGCTTCCTGCCGGGCACCGAGGAAGAGAAGATGACGCCGTGGATGGGTGCCCTGGAGGACAACCTCGACGTGCTGAACAAGACCGACGACGAGGCGGGTGAGTGGGGGCGGGCCGCGACCCAGGACCTGATCCGCTCCCGGATCAAGGTCAAATCGCTCAATTTCATGCGCGGCCGCACCTTCATCAACAAGTTCCTGATCATCGACGAGGCCCAGAACCTCACGCCCAAGCAGATGAAGACCCTGATCACCCGCGCCGGCCCCGGCACCAAGGTGGTCTGCCTGGGCAACATCGCCCAGATCGACACGCCCTACCTGACCGAGGGCAGTTCTGGCCTGACCTATGTGGTCGACCGCTTCAAGGGCTGGCCGCATAGCGGTCACATCACCCTGGCCCGCGGCGAGCGCTCGCGCCTGGCCGATCATGCGGCCGGCGTGCTTTAAGCTTTGTGAGTGACTAAATGATTTTGGTTACGGGCGGGGCGGGTTTTATCGGCTCCAACTTCGTGCTGGACTGGTTGCGCGATCTGGGCGAGCCGGTGCTCAACTTGGACAAGCTCACCTACGCCGGCAACCTGGAAAACCTGGCCTCGCTGAAAGGCGACCCCCGGCACATCTTCGTGCAGGGCGATATCGGCGACCGCGCCCTGGTCGAGCGGCTGTTGCGGGAGCACCGGCCGCGCGCCATCGTCAACTTCGCCGCCGAATCGCATGTCGACCGCTCCATCCACGGCCCCGAGGACTTCATCCAGACCAATGTGGTCGGCAGCTTCCATCTCCTGGAAGAGGCACGCGGCTACTGGCAAGGCCTGCCGGAAAGGGAGCGCCTTGATTTCCGCTTTCTGCACGTCTCCACCGACGAGGTCTACGGTTCGCTCGGTCCGGGCGATCCGCCCTTCACCGAGACCACACCCTACGCCCCGAACAGCCCCTACTCGGCCTCGAAGGCGGCCTCGGACCACCTGGTGCGGGCCTATCATCACACCTACGGCCTGCCCACGCTGACCACCAACTGCTCCAACAACTACGGGCCGTATCAGTTTCCGGAAAAGCTGATCCCGCTCATGATCCTCAATGCGGTACAGGGCAAGCCCTTGCCGATCTACGGGGACGGCCTGAACGTGCGCGACTGGCTCTATGTCGGCGACCATTGCACGGCGATCCGCGCGGTCTTGGCCCGCGGCCGGGTGGGGCAGACCTACAACATCGGCGGCTGGAACGAGAAGCCGAACATCGAGATCGTGAAAACGGTCTGCGACCTGCTCGATGAACTGCGGCCCGACCCGGCCGGCCCGCACGCGCGGCTGTTGACCTATGTGCAGGACCGGCCGGGCCACGACCGGCGCTACGCCATCGACGCCCGCAAGATCGAGCGCGAATTGGGCTGGCGCCCGGCCGAGACCTTCGACACCGGCATCCGCAAGACCGTGCGCTGGTATCTCGACAACGTGGCCTGGGTCGAGCACGTGGCCAGCGGCGAGTATCGGCACTGGCTGGAGCAGAACTATAAGGCGAGGGGGGCGGTATGAGAAAGGGCATCATCCTGGCCGGCGGCTCCGGCACCCGGCTCTACCCGGTGACCCACGCGGTGTGCAAGCAGCTGCTGCCGGTCTACGACAAGCCGATGATCTACTATCCGCTGTCGGCCCTGATGCTGGCGGGCATCCGCGACATCCTGATCATCTCCACCCCGGACGATACCCCGCGCTTCGAGCGCATGCTGGGCGACGGCAGTCAGTGGGGGCTCAACCTCTATTACACGGTGCAGGCCGCGCCCGAAGGCCTGGCCCAGGCCTTCATCCTGGGCGAGGGCTTTCTCGACGGCAGCCCCAGCGCCCTGGTGCTGGGCGACAACATCTTCTACGGCCACGACCTGGCCCAGGACCTGCACCAGGCCACGACCAGGCAGCGCGGGGCGACGGTGTTCGCCTATCCGGTTCATGATCCCGAGCGCTACGGCGTGGTCGAGTTCGACGGCCAGGGTCACGCGGTCAGCATCGAGGAGAAGCCGGCCCGGCCGAAATCGCGCTACGCCGTGACCGGGCTCTATTTCTACGACGACCGCGTGGTCGACATCGCCAAGGGCCTGAAGCCCTCGCCACGCGGCGAACTGGAGATCACCGACGTCAATCGCCAATACCTCGAATGGGGCGAACTCGAGGTCTCGGTCATGGGCCGCGGCCACGCCTGGCTCGACACCGGCACCCACGAATCCCTGCTGGAGGCGGCGCAGTTCATCCAGACCATCGAGCGGCGTCAGGGCCTGAAGATCGCCTGCCCGGAGGAGATCGCCTATCGCCAGGGCTATATCACGGCCGAGCAGGTCGAGCGCCTGGCCGAACCCTTGAAGAAGAATGCCTATGGCCAGTATCTGCTGGCCATGCTCAACGACAAGGTTTTCTAGTGAAGGTCATTCCCAGCGGCATTCCCGAAGTGTTGCTGCTCGAACCCAAGGTGTTCGGCGACGAGCGCGGCTTCTTCATGGAGAGCTACAACAAGCGGGTGCTGGCTGAGTTCGGCATTACCCATGACTTCGTCCAGGACAACCATTCCCGTTCGGCCAGGGGCGTGCTGCGCGGCCTGCATTATCAGGTGCAGCAGCCCCAGGGCAAGCTGGTGCGGGTGGTGACCGGCCGCGTATTCGACGTGGCGGTCGATCTGCGCCAAAGCTCACCCCATTTCGGCCGCTGGGTCGGCTTCGAGCTGTCGGCCGAGAACAAGCGCCTGGCCTGGATTCCCCCCGGTTTTGCCCACGGCTTTCTGGTCCTGTCCGAGTCGGCCGATTTCCTCTACAAGGCCACCGACTACTACGCGCCGGAACACGAGCGCTGCGTGCTTTGGAACGACCCGGCCATCGGCATCACCTGGCCCCTGGATGGCGAGCCGCTGCTCTCCGCCAAGGACCGCGCCGGCAAGCCCTTGCGGGACGCCGAGGTCTACCCGTGAGCCTGCGCATCCTGCTCACCGGCGTGACCGGTCAGGTCGGCTGGGAGCTGCAGCGCAGCCTGGCCTGCCTGGGCGAGGTGCGGGCGCCGGGCCGGCAGGCGCTTGATCTGACGCAGCCCGATTCGATCCGCCGAGCCGTGCGCGACTGGCGGCCCGAACTCATCGTCAACCCGGCGGCCCACACCGCGGTGGACCGGGCCGAAGCCGAACCCGATCTGGCCGCCGCGATCAATGCCGTCGCCCCCGGCATCCTGGCCGAAGAGGCGGCCAAACTGGGTGCGCTGCTGGTGCATTACTCCACCGATTACGTGTTCGACGGCGGCAAGGCTACGCCCTATGTCGAAGACGACGCGGCCAACCCGCAGAACGTCTATGGCCGCACCAAACTGGCCGGGGAAGAGGCGGTGCGGGCAAACAACCCGAAACACCTCATCCTGCGCACCAGCTGGGTCTACGGCCGGCGCGGCGGCAACTTCCTGCGCACCATGCAGCGCCTGATGCGCGAGCGGCCGGAACTCAGGATCGTCGCCGACCAGATCGGCTCCCCGACCTGGAGCCGGCTCATCGCCGAGGCGACCGGGCAGATGCTGGCGCAGTGCCTCGGCCCCAACCGGCGGCCGGGCTTTGTGCCCTGGGGCACTTATCACCTCACCTGCGCCGGGGCGACCTCCTGGCATGGCTTCGCCCAAGCCATCGCCGAACTGGACCGGATCGAGCCGGCGCCGCGGCTCATACCGATCCCGAGCGCCGACTACCCGACTCCGGCAAAGCGCCCGCTCAATTCCCGCCTGTCGAACGCCAGGCTGGCCGCGACCTTCGGTCTTGCGCTGCCCGACTGGCGCCGGGCCCTGGAACTCTGTCTGGGGGAGTGAGATGTCCAAGCGCGTTTCCGGCCCGCCGCGCCGCCCGCGCAACCCGGTGGCCAAGGCGGTGCGTAGCCCGGCCTTTCGCATGCAAGTGGTGCCGGATAAGCGCAAGAAATGGCCTAAACACCCCGCGCAGGATGAGATCGCTTCGGCCTCGAGCGAGGATGAAAAGCGTCGAATCGAAGACGATGCGGACGCTGAAGATTGATCAATAAATATTTGTTTAATAAAAACAAAAACTAGCAACTTCAGGTGTTTTCTCAGACGGCTCGTGCGACTGAATAGCGGTAGAATGCTGCCTGAAAAGAACACCGTAGCGAGACCGTCCCCAGCATGACCCAGCCCCAGTTCGCCCACCTGCGCCTGCACAGCGAGTACTCCATCCAGGACGGCTTGCTGCGCATCGGCGAGGCGGTGCAGCAGGCGAAGGCGGATGCCATGCCGGCCCTGGCCCTGACCGATCTGGCCAATGTGTTCGGCCTGGTCAAGTTCTATTCCGCCGCGCGCAAGGCCGGGGTGAAGCCGGTCTGCGGCTGCGACATCTGGGTGGCGGAGCCTGGGCAGATCGACAAGCCCAACCGCCTGTTGCTGCTGGTCCAGCAGCGCGAGGGCTATCGCCGGCTGTGCGAGCTTTTGACCCGGGCCTATCGCGACAACCTGCACCGCGGCCGTGCCATCGTCGACCCGCGCTGGTTCGACGAGCTGGGCACCGAGGGCCTGATCGCCCTGTCCGGCGCCCACCTGGGCGATGTCGGCCAGGCCCTGCTCAACGAGGCTCAGGGCCAGGCGCGCAAGCTGGCCCGGCACTGGGCGAAGCGGTTCCCCGAGCGCTATTACCTGGAGATCCAGCGCGACGGCCGGGCAGAGGCCGAGCCGCATCTGGTGCGGGCGGTGGAGCTGGCGGCCGAGCTCGGTCTGCCCGTGGTCGCCACCCATCCGGTCCAATTCCTCAAGCGCGACGACTACAAGGCGCACGAGGCACGGGTCTGCATCGCCGAGGGCGCGATCCTGGCCGACCGCCGGCGGCCACGCCTGTTCACCGAAGAGGACTATTTCAAGAGCCAGGCCGAGATGGCCGAACTGTTCGCCGACCTGCCCGAGGCCCTGGCCAACAGCGTGGAAATCGCCCGTCGCTGCAACCTGACCCTGGAGCTGGGCAAGAACAAACTGCCGCTGTTCCCGACGCCTGAGGGGATGACCCTGGACGATTACCTGCGGCAGCGTTCGCAGGAGGGTCTGGCCCAGCGCCTGGAACTGCTTTATCCCGACCCGGTCAAGCGTGCTGAAGTCCTGCCCGGCTATCAGGAACGGCTGGAGTTCGAGCTGGGCACCATCATCCAGATGGGCTTTCCCGGCTACTTCCTGATCGTGGCCGACTTCATCAACTGGGCCAAGCACAACGGCGTGCCGGTCGGGCCGGGCCGGGGATCCGGCGCCGGCTCCCTGGTCGCCTATTGCCTGGGCATCACCGACCTCGACCCCACCCGCTACGACCTGCTGTTCGAGCGCTTCCTCAACCCCGAGCGGGTGTCCATGCCCGACTTCGACGTCGACTTCTGCCAGGACGGCCGCGACCGGGTGATCCAGTACGTGCGCGACAAGTACGGTCACGACGCGGTGTCCCAGATCGCCACCTTCGGCACCCTGGGCTCCAAGTCGGTGATCCGCGATGTCGGCCGCGTGCTCGACATGCCCTACAACTTCTGCGACACGCTGTCCAAACTGGTGCCGATCGAGGGCGTCAAGCCGGTGCCCTTGGCCCGCGCGCTGGAGCAGGAACCGCAGCTCAAGGAGAAATACGAGGCCGAGGAGGACGTGAAGGAGCTGTTCGAGCTGGCCTTCAGCCTGGAAGACCTGACCCGCAACGTCGGCATGCACGCCGGCGGCGTGCTGATCGCGCCGGGCAAGCTGACCGATTTCTGTCCGCTCTACCGGGCCGAGGGTTCGGAGGCCATGGTCTCCCAGTTCGACAAGGACGACGTGGAGAAGGCCGGCCTGGTGAAGTTCGACTTCCTTGGTCTGCGCACGCTGACCATCATCGACTGGGCGGTGCGCTACATCAAACGCCTGCACCCCGAAGTCGACCTGCGCATGGAAACCCTGCCGCTGGACGACGCGGCCACCTACAAGCTGCTCAAGGCCTGCAACACCACGGCCGTGTTCCAGCTCGAATCACGCGGCATGAAGGACCTGATCCGGCGCCTGCAGCCGGACTGCTTCGAGGACCTGATCGCGCTGGTCGCCCTGTTCCGTCCGGGCCCGCTGGAATCCGGCATGGTGGACGACTTCATCAACCGCAAGCACGGCCGGGCCGAGCTCTCTTATCTGCATCCCATGCTGGAAGGCGTGCTGAAACCGACCTACGGCGTCATCGTCTACCAGGAACAGGTGATGCAGATCGCCCAGATCATGGGTGGCTACACCCTGGGCGCCGCCGACCTCTTGCGCCGGGCCATGGGCAAAAAGAAGCCGGAGGAGATGGCCCAGCACCGCGGCATCTTCGTCGAGGGCGCGGTGAAGAAGGGCGTCGAAGCGGCGCAGGCCGAATACATCTTCGACCTGATGGAGAAATTCGCCGGCTACGGCTTCAACAAGTCGCACTCGGCCGCCTATGCGCTGGTCTCCTATCAGACCGCCTGGCTCAAGACCCATTACCCTGCGGCCTTCGCCGCCGCCACCCTGTCGGCCGACATGGACGCCACCGACAAGGTGCGCAACTTCTATGAGGACGCCATCGCCAACGGCCTGGAGGTGCTGGCGCCCGACATCAACCTGTCCGACCACCGCTTCGTGCCGATCGACGCCAAGCGCATCCGCTACGGCCTGGGCGCGGTCAAGGGCACCGGCGAGGCGGCTATCGCCGCCATCATCCAGGCGCGCGAGGCGGGCGGCCAGTTTTCCGACCTGTTCGACTTCTGCCGCCGGGTCGACCGCCGCATCGTCAACCGCCGGGTGATCGAGGCCCTGGTTCGGGCCGGCGCCTTCGATGCGCTCAACCCCAACCGGGCGCAGCTGTTCAACGCGGTCGGCCTGGCCATGGAGTGGGGCGACACCATGCAGCGCAACGCCGTGCAGGACAGCCTGTTCGGCGAGGCGATGAGCGAGGCGCCGCCAGCGTTGCCGGAACTGGCGGAATGGTCGCTCAAGGAAAAGCTGGTGCAGGAAAAGGCCGCGCTCGGCTTCTATTTCAGCGGCCATCCCTTCGATGCCTATCGCCAGGATCTGGCCGGCATCATCGACAAGGGCCTGAACCAGCTCACCCCGCAACAGCAGCCGGTGTGGCTGGCCGGCGTGGTCATGGCGGTGAACACCCGCATGACCCGGCGCGGCAAGATGGCCTCGGTGCTGCTGGACGATGGTGCCGGCCAGGTCGACGTCGCCGTGTTCAACGAGAAGTTCGAGGCGCGGCGCGATCTTTTGAAAGAGGACGCCCTGCTCATCGTGCAGGGCAAGGTCAGCCACGACGACTACTCCGGCGGCCTGCGGGTGACGGCCGATGAGTTGTACGACTTGGAAGGTGCCCGTAGCAAACATGCCGACCGCCTGCGCCTGTCCATGAACGGCGAGGCCGACGCCGACCGCCTGCGCCGCCTGCTCCAACCCTACCGCCAGTCGGCGGCAGGCACCGGTTGCCCGGTCGCCGTCCACTATCGCAACGGCGACGCGCAATGCGTCATCGAACTGGGCGACGGCTGGCGGGTGCGCCTGAGCAACGAGTTGCTCGACGAGTTGCGCCACTGGTTGCGGCCGGAGAACGTCCGCATCAACTATCAGCGTCCCCGCGCGGCCTGACTGGTACATCACTACCAGGCAGGCTGTTGCTTTCCTGTATTCTTTTTTATAAACAATCATATACGCTAATTTTGTTGGGCCGGGCTGTCGTTTTCCGGTGCTATGTCGTTTCTTGCACAGCAAAAAAAGCTTGCGCAGCTTTTCATAATATTAGAGAATTCTAATAACACTGATGCCGACGCTACTCCCTTAGCGTCATCAGTGTTGTCTCCTCCATCCTCCTCCTTTGGTGGATTTCTAAGCCCGGTCCCTGACCGGGCTTTTTTTTTGTTCTGCAGCCGGGGTTACAATGCAGGCGTTATCACGCGCGCCGAGACTATGAGCCATACCCGCTGGTACGTCCGCAGGAACAACAAGGTAGTCGGTCCCTTTCCCCAGCCGCAGATCGAGGAATATCTCTCCAGCGGCAAACTTCTACGCAGCGATGAGATCAGCCACGATCGGGAGACCTGGATCAGCATCGATCAATGCGGCCATTTCCCCCAGACGCCCAAGCCGGCGCCGGCCTCAACCCATGGCCATCACCGCTGGTATATCCGCAAGCACGGCAAGGTGGCCGGCCCCTTCCCCCAGGCCCAGATCGCCGAATATCTCGTGCTCGGCCGCCTGGTGCGCAGCGATGAGATCAGCCTGGATCGCGAGACTTGGGTGAGCGTGCAGGACAGCGGCTATTTCCCGGAGGGTGCGGGCCAGATTCAGGTCTGCGAGTCGGAAGAAGAGGGCGCCTGGCTCTCGGAGCGCGCGCAGGCCCGCCACCGCTGGCTGGACGAGCGGCTGTATGCCGATACCGACGCCGCTGCGGAACGCCGACAGGCAGAACCCGAGCCCTTGCAGGCCCTGCGCCACGATCATCAGGTGACCAAGCAGATGATCCTGGCAGAGCGCCGGCAAGGTCCCAAGTTGTGGGTCGGCTTGTTGGTCTTCCTCAGCCTCGCTGCTGCTGCTGCTGGCATCTGGTATGGCCAGGGTGATGGCGTGGTGCTGGTCAAGGCTACGGTGGGGCCGCCCGATTGCAATGCTAGCGGGCCAGGGGTGAACTGGAGCGGCTGCACCAAGGTGGCGGCAAATCTGCAAGGCGCAAAGCTTAGGCACAGCAAGCTGGTCGGTACCAAGCTGGACGAGGCGGATATTCGGATTGCCGATCTCAGCTTGGCCGACTTGAGTCGCGCCAGTCTGCGGGCGGCCAATCTGGAGGGGGCCGGCCTGCGGGCCGCCGATCTCACCGGTGCCGATCTGACCGGCGCCAATCTGGCAGCGACCGATCTGAGCTATGCCACCTTCACCGGCGCCAAACTCGATGGCGTGCGGCTGGATGGCGCCCGCCTCGACAAGGCAGCCTGGATCGACGGCCGCATCTGTGCCGAGGGATCGGTCGGCGCATGTCGGTGAAGGCCATCCACTCGCGCGATAACGCTGAATTCCGTTTCCTGAAGAACTTGGCCGAAGAGGCGAGGGCACGGCGCGAGGCCGGGCTGACCCTGCTCGACGGTTGGCACCTGATCGAGGCGGCGCTGCAGGCCGGGCTGAAGCCGGAGAAGCTGATCTTGACGGAAGGGGTGGTAATGCCTGCTGGCGCGCAAGCCCTGCTGGAGACCCTGCCGGTCTTGAGCCTGAGTGAAGCCCTGATGCGCGCGCTGGCGCCGGTGAAGACGCCGACCGGGCTGATGGCACTGCTGCGCATCCCGCAGCCGGCCAAGACGAGGCGTGAATTCGCCATCCTGCTGGAAGACATCCAGGATCCCGGCAATCTCGGTGCCGTGTTGCGTTCGGCGGCGGCGGCGGGGGTGCAGGTTGTCTATCTGTCGAAGGGCTGCACCGATGCCTGGTCGCCCAAGGCATTGCGCGGCGGTCAGGGCGCGCAGTTTCAGCTGGCCATTGTCGAAGGGGCCGATCTGGCCGAGGTGGCGGCGGAATTTCCCGGCGGCGTGTATGCCGCCGTGCTCGGCGCCGAGGCCGCGCTGTATCAATTGGAGCTGACCGGTGCCGTGGCCTTTGCCTTCGGCAACGAGGGCGCTGGCTTGAGTCGATCATTGCAGGCCTGCTGCCAGCCTTTCAGCATCCCCATGCCAGGGCGGGTGGAGTCGCTCAATGTTGCCACCGCCGCCGCGGTCTGCCTGTTCGAACGGGTCAGGCAGACCGCCTATGCCGGTTCAGGCGGTCGCCAATGATTGCTTGAGCAGGGCGGCGATCTCTTCCACCGAGCGCTGGGTGGTTTCGATGATGGGAATCTGGGCAGCTCGCAGCATGCGCTCGGCCGCCTGCAGCTCCGCCTGACAATTGGGCAAGCTGGCATATCGGCTGTCCGGTCGGCGTTCCGCCCGGATCTGCGCCAGTCGCTCGGCCGACAGGCTCAGTCCGCGCAGCTTCGAACGGTACGTCCGCAAGCATTCCGGCAACTCCGTCCTTTCCAGGTCCTCCGGCGTCAACGGGTAATTGGCTACGCGCAGGCCGTATTGCATGGCCATGTAGAGCGAGGTCGGCGTCTTGCCACTGCGCGACACTCCGACCAGGATCAGGTCGGCTTGGCCGTAGCGCTCGGTGGCCAGGCCGTCGTCGGCGGCGAGGGCATAGTTCACCGCATCCATCCGCGCGCGGTATTGCCCTGCGTCGCTCATGCCATGGGCCAGACCCAGGGCAGGGGTGGCCGGGCAGCCCAACTCGGTTTCCAGCGCCTGCAGAAAACAGGGGAAGATATCCAGGAACAGGCTGTCGGTCTGGGCGATGAGGTGGCGCAATTCCGGTTCGGCCAGGGTAGAGATCACCAGGGGGCGCAAGTGGCTGCGCGCGCGTTCCGCCTCGATGCGGCGAACGGCGATTTCGGCTTTTTCTTGGCTGTCGATGAAGGGTAGACTGACGAAAGTGAATGCCTGACCGGGGAACTGCGACAGCAGGCTCTTGCCGATGAGTTCGGCGGTGATCCCCGTGTGGTCGGAGACGAAGAAGACCGGGCGCGAATCGCTCATGGATGCGGTGTTTGGCAGGGGTTGAAATGGACTATATCTTGCGTTTTCATGAACTGTCCATGCGCGACGTGGACAAGGTCGGCGGCAAGAACGCCTCGCTCGGCGAGATGATCCGCAACCTGCGGCAGGAAGGGGTGCGGGTGCCGGACGGCTTCGCCACCACGGCCGATGCCTTCCGCGAACTCCTGGCCCGGGACGGCCTGGACCGGCGGATCGTCGAGCGCCTGGCGGGTCTGGACGTGGCCGACGTGCAGGCCTTGGCTCGCTGCGGCAAGGAGATTCGGCAATGGATCGTGAAGACGCCTTTGCCAGCCGGGTTGGAGCGTGCGATTCGTGCGGCGCACGCGGAGCTGTGCCGGGAAGCCGGGGGCGATGTCGCCTTCGCCGTGCGTTCCTCGGCCACCGCCGAAGACCTGCCGGACGCCTCCTTCGCCGGCCAGCAGGAGACCTATCTCAACATCCGCGGCATCGACAACCTGCTCGATGCGGTCAAGCGCTGCTTCGCCTCGCTCTACAACGATCGCGCCATCGCCTACCGGGTGCATCACGGCTTCGAGCATGGCCAGGTCGCGCTGTCGGCCGGCATTCAGCGCATGGTGCGCTCGGACAGCGGGGCGGCCGGCGTGATGTTCACCCTCGATACCGAATCCGGCTTCCCTGACGTGGTGTTCATCAATGCCGCCTACGGCCTGGGCGAGACCGTGGTGCAGGGCTCGGTCAATCCGGACGAGTATTACGTGCACAAGCCCGGCCTGGCCGCGGGCAGGCAGGCGGTGATTCGCAGGAAGCTGGGCGAAAAGGCGATCCGCATGGTCTTCAGCGATGAGGTGCGGGCCGAGGTCTCGACCCGCATCGAGCCGGTGCCCGAGGCTTTGCGTCACCGCTTCGCCCTGAGCGAGGCGGAGATCCTCGAGCTGGCGCGCTATGCCGTGGCCATCGAGAGGCACTATGGCCGGCCGATGGACATCGAATGGGGCCGCGACGGCATCGACGGCCGGCTCTACATCCTGCAGGCTCGGCCGGAGACGGTGAAGTCGCGCGCGGGCCGGGTGCTGGAGCGCTATCAGCTGCAGGAGCGCGGGCCGGTGCTGGCCGAAGGCCGGGCGATCGGGGCCAGGATCGGCCAGGGCCGGGCCTTGGTGGTGCGCAGCGCGGCGGACATGCACCTGGTGCAGGACGGCGATGTCCTGGTCACCGAGATGACCGACCCCGACTGGGAACCGGTGATGAAGCGGGCCTCGGCCATCGTCACCGACCGCGGCGGCCGCACCTGCCATGCCGCCATCGTCGCGCGCGAGCTCGGGGTGCCGGCCGTGGTCGGCACGGGCGATGCCACGGCCAAGGTCAAGACCGGCCAGACGGTGACCGTGTCCTGCGCCGAGGGCGAGGATGGCCGGGTTTATGAAGGCCTGTTGAAATTCCAGCACAGCGTCATCGAACTGTCGGCCATGCCCGAGCTGCCGGTGAAGATCATGATGAACGTCGGCAATCCGGAGCAGGCCTTCCAATTCGCCATGCTGCCGCATGAGGGGGTGGGCCTGGCCCGACTCGAATTCATCATCAACACCGCCATCGGCATTCACCCCAATGCGGCGCTGGACTATCCCAGGCTGCCGGACGAGGTGCGGGGCGAGATCGAGCGGCGCATGCGCGGCCATGAAGATCCGATCGACTTCTACGTCGGCAAGCTGGCCGAGGGCGTGGCCACCATCGCCGCCGCCTTCTGGCCCAAGCGGGTGATCGTACGGATGTCGGACTTCAAGTCCAACGAATATGCCAATCTGATCGGCGGCAGGCTGTACGAACCGACCGAGGAAAACCCCATGCTCGGCTTCCGCGGCGCCGGTCGCTACGCTCATCCCTCGTTCCGCCGCGCCTTCGAGCTCGAATGCCGGGCCATCCGCCGGGTGCGCGAGGAGATGGGCCTGTCCAATGTCGAGGTCATGCTGCCCTTCGTCCGCACTCTGGAAGACGCCGACGCCGCCCTGGCCGTGCTGGCCGAGAACGGCCTCAAGCGCGGCGAGCAGGGGCTCAAGGTGGTGATGATGTGCGAGATACCATCCAACGTGCTGCTGGCCGAGCAATTCCTCCAGCGCTTCGACGGCTTCTCCATCGGTTCCAACGATCTGACCCAACTCACCCTCGGGGTCGACCGCGATTCCAGCCTGGTCGCGTCCGCTTTCGACGAGCGCAATCCGGCGGTGAAGAAACTGCTCGCCGAGGCGATCGCCGCCTGCAAGCGCCAGGGAAAATACGTCGGCATCTGCGGCCAGGGGCCGTCGGATCACCCGGATCTGGCCGAGTGGCTGGTGCAGCAGGGGATCGACAGCCTGTCGCTGAATCCGGATACGGTGGTCAACACCTGGCTCAGGCTGGCGGGGCGTGAGGCGTGAGGAGTGAGGAGGGAGGAGTGAGGAGTGAGGAGTGAGGAGTGAGGAGGGAGGAGGGAGGAGGGAGGAGGGAGGAGGGAGGAGGGAGGAGGGAGGAGGCGCTACGCGCTTCGCCTCACGCCTTCACCTTGGCCAGGCCGCGTGCGGCCTGCAGGCAGAGCATCTTGAAGTCGGTATAGATCAGGGCATCCAGGCCGCATACGCCGTGGCCACGGTCGGCATAGATCAGGCCCAGCGGCTTGTCGCCGGCATAAAGCGACATCGCATAAAAATCGCCGACGCCGATCATTTCGCGCAGATTCGGCTGGACCAGGGGCCAGAGCCGCTCGCGATTGTCGGCGTTGATCCAGATGCCCTGCATCCTGCTCATCAACTGGCCGAACAGGTCCTTGCCGCCGAGGTTGAATTCGAAATGGCGCAATGGGTCTTCGTGGGCGATGCCCAGGGTGAAGCGCGATTTCACCCGCTTGCCGTCTGGCGTGATCATGGCGAACAGGATGCGCGAGAGCCCCAGGCCGGTATGCAGGCCGCGCAGGATCTGGGCGCTCATCTGCGCCAGCGTGAGTGTGCCATCCTGGTGGCTCTCGATCGCCTTGAGGCTCTCCCGGAATACCTGCTTGTCGGGCATGGGACAGGCCTCGTGGTTTTCCTCTTCCTCCGGTTCCGGCGGCCACGTCCCAGGTAGCATGGGGAGCCAGCGCGCGGCCGGCAGGGCGGGGACCCAGCCGTTGGCGCGTGCGGCATGGACGGCATTGTTGTGGACGATGCCGGCGACCTTTTCGGCCGGTATGGACAGCAGTTCGCCCAAGGCCTCGTATTCCGCAGGCAGCGACTCCGACCACCAGCCATCCTCGGCACTGCGGCTGATGGCCAGAGCCGTGCGCAGCATGGTTTGACGCGGCTTGGCCGGAATGGTCGCGGTGAGCATCTCGCGGGTCATGACCGGTACGTGCCAGGCCTGCAATATAGTTTGCTGCAGCTGCTGGATGCTGCCGCCCAAGACCTCCTGCTCCGCTTCGGCCTGTTTGCGTCGCAGCTTCCGCAGCTTGAGCGCGGTCTCCGGTGTCAGCACCCAGAGCAGCAGCTCACTGATTTCGCCAAGCAGGGCCGCCACCTGTACCTCCTCGGCCCGGATGTCGATGTGCAGAACAGCAAAGTCCCGGGCTTGCCAAGTGGCGTGCAGACAGCGCTGCAACTGGACATACGCACCCTGCAGGGCGCGGGGTTGATTGCTCAGGGCATCCTCGACGGTTTTCAGGCCCTGGTATTTCTCGAAGAAGACGCTGACGCCGAGCATCATCAGGGCATGGTCGACGGTGGTGATCTCAGTGTCGAAATGTCGCGACTTGCGGTTAT
Organism: Sulfuritortus calidifontis; assembly: GCF_003967275.1. Classification (NCBI taxonomy): domain Bacteria; kingdom Pseudomonadati; phylum Pseudomonadota; class Betaproteobacteria; order Nitrosomonadales; family Thiobacillaceae; genus Sulfuritortus; species Sulfuritortus calidifontis. Next base: position 1,422,349 of record NZ_AP018721.1, on the reverse strand, counting down.
TCGCATCATGGATGATGCGCAGGGTCATCAGCGGGTCGTTCAGGATCACGGCCGCGATGTCGCCGGTCTTGATCCCTTCGCCCCGGCGGGCGAGCAGGGCCAAGCGCTGTTCGGTCTGGCGGAAGACCGGCAGGTCGGTAGGTCCGAGGAGCTCGAGCCACTGCTTGGGCGTCATGACAGCCGCCAGATCAAGAGGCGACCGCGGTGGAGGTCGTCGAGTTCGACCTCGGCATCGGGCGGCACGCCGGGCACGGCGAAGGAATTGCTGATGAACAGGCTGCCCGGCTTCATTTCCCGGCGCGTCTTGTCCCAGAGCCGGGCCATGGGTTCGGGCGAAAGAAAGGCATAGACCACGTCATAGCTGGAGAGGTCGGTCTGCCATAGGTCGCCGAAGCGAATGTCGGCACGGCGACCAAGGCGTAGCCGGCTGAGCAGCCAGAGCAACGGGGCCGATTCGATGCCGCTCAGTTTGAGATCGGGGCGGGCCTGGGCGAGATGCGCCAGCAGGCCGCCCAGACCGCTGCCGACGTCGAGCAGTTGCAGGCCAGGCTGGGCGGGCAGCAGCCGGGTGAGTTCAGCCTTGGCCCGCTGGCTCGAGAGATACAGCGGTACCCGGCTGCGCAGGGCTCCGAACTGGGTGAGCAGGAGCAGGGCGAGGGCGAGGAGATACCAGGCCGGTGCGATGGCCAGTTGCTGGGCGAAGCCGATCAGGGGAAAGAACAATAGATTGATCCAGCGCCACCAGACGGGCAGCCGGGCCAACAGGCTGATAATGCCGGCGGCGAAGCCTTGGATGAGCAGAAGCCCGGGCCAGAATGGCTCGATGAATTGGGCCAGAGCGACGGCGACGATCCAGGCGCACAGATGTACCAAACCCGCCTGAACCGGCAAGGGCAAGTTCAGATAGCGATTGAGCGAGAGATCATGGCTTGATCTTGCCAAATTTTTCCCCGACTTGCTCGGCGGTCAAGGCCTCGATCTGCTGACTTTCCTTGGTGATGGCTTCTTCCGCCTGTTTATTCATCACGATGATGGAAATGCGCCGGTTGACCGGGTCGTTGGGATTCTCCTTGTTGAAGGGGATGGCAGCGGCCAGGCCAACCACGCGGAGGATCTTGCCTTCGGCCAGTCCGCCCAGCAGTAGTTCGCGGCGTGAGGCATTCGCCCGATCGGCCGATAGCTCCCAGTTGCTGTACCCGCGCTGGCCGGAGGCATATTGCACGGCATCGGTATGGCCGGACAGGCTGATCCGGTTGGGCACCTCGTTCAGGGTGCGGCCGATCTCGCGCAGGATGTCGCGGGTATAGGGCTTCATCACGGCGCTGCCGGAATCGAACATCGGCCGGTTCTGGTCGTCGACGATCTGAATGCGCAAACCCTCGGTGGTGATGTCAATCTTCAGCTGTTTCTTGAATTGCTGCAGATTCTGGTTGCTCTCGATCAGCTTCTCCAGCTTTTCCTTTAGTTCGTTCAGGCGGGCGGCTTCCTGGATCTTGTTCTGCTGTGGCGTCTCCGGCTGCTCCGGCTCGCCGCGCTTGACCTCGCCGGCCTTTCGGGTGACGTCCTCGCCACCACCCTTGATGATGCTGGTCTGGTCACCGGCGCCGACGCCGCCTTGCAGGGCGACCTTGAGCGGGGTCTTGAAGTATTCGGAGATGCCGAACAGCTTGGAGGTGTTGACCGAGCCGAGCAGCCACATGAGCAGGAAGAAGGCCATCATTGCCGTGACGAAGTCGGCGTAGGCGATCTTCCAGGCGCCGCCATGCGCGGCATGGCCGGCCTTTTTGATCCGCTTGATGACGATGGGGCGTTGGGTATCGTCAGCCATCTTGCCCGCTCCTTAGGCCGATCACTTGCCCTTGCGTGCCTTGATGTCTTCCTCGAGTTCGAAGAAGCCGGGACGTTCGGCGTGGATTCAAATTCGAAGTGCAATTTTGATTAACTGGAAGGTGGGTCAGAATGCGTGAGCATTTTGCCCCATCAACCGCCAAGTCGAAGTTGCCCAATGAACTACACGCATCTGACCCAGAACGAACGATACCAAATTTACGCCCTCCTCAAAGCCGGCCATACACAGCGCGAGATCGCCCAGTTGCTCGACCGTCACCCTTCCACCATCAGCCGCGAGCTTGCCCGCAACTGCGGATTGCGCGGCTACCGGCCCCGGCAGGCGCAGCGCCTGTCCGAGGCGCGGGCGGCCAATAGCCGCAACGCGCCGCGCATCTTGCCGGAAGTATGGGAGGAAGCCCAAAGACGACTTGCCCTGCAGCACAGTCCCGAGCAGATCGCCGCGCATCTGCCGATCAGCCATGAGGCGATCTACCAGCGCATCTATGCCGACAAGCGAGCCGGCGGCGCGTTGTGGCGCCACCTCCGATGTCAGAAACAGCGCCGCAAACGTTATGCCTCGGGCCGAAGCCTGCGCGGCCATATCCCCGGTCGCAGGCCGATTGCCTTGCGCCCGCAGGCCGTCGAGTCGCGCAGCCTGGTCGGCCATTGGGAGGGTGACACCCTCATCGGCGCTGGCCGCAAACAGGCCATCGTCAACCTCACCGAGCGTAAGTCGGGTTTCTGCCTCTTGGCCCACGTGCGCAACAAGACCAGCGAGGCGGTAAGCGAGGCCATCATCCGCTTGCTTTCACCCTTCAAGGCACGGGTGAAGACGCTCACCTTCGACAATGGCCTGGAGTTCGCCCGCCATGGCGAGATCGACCGGGCACTCGAATCCACGTCCTATTTCGCCGACCCTTATGCCTCCTGGCAACGCGGCACGAACGAGAATACCAACGGCCTCATCCGGCAGTACCTGCCCAAATCCAGGCCCTTTCACACCGTCACCCAGGAGGAACTGGCCATGATCATGGATCGCCTGAACCATCGCCCCAGAAAACGCCTGGGCTGGAAAACCCCGCATCAGGTTTTTATGCAATCATTCAGTCGTGTTGCACTTCGTGGTTGAATCCGCCCGGTGGAGTAGAGCACCTTGCGGCCGAATTCGACGCAGACTTGCGGCGAGAAGCCGTTCAGGCTGGCCAGCAGTACGGTTTTGACGGTCTGCAGTACCTTGGTGGTTTCCTCGACCTTGGTTTCCATGGCGGTGGAGACCGGCGAGACGAAACCGTAGGACAGCAGGATGCCGAGGAAGGTGCCGACCAGGGCGTGGGCGATGAGCACGCCGAGTTCGGTCGGTGGCAGGTGCAGTGATTCCATAGTGTGGACCACGCCCATGACCGCGGCGACGATACCGAAGGCTGGCATGGCATCGGCCATGCGTTGGACGGCGTGGGCCGGGGCCATGGCCTCGTGGTGATGGGTTTCGATCTCATTGTCCATGAGGTTCTCGATTTCCATCGCATTCAGGTTGCCGCCGACCATCAACCGCAGATAGTCGGTGATGAATTCGATCAGATGATGGTCTTTTTGGATGACAGGATATTTGCTGAACAGGGCGCTGTTTTCCGGTTGCTCGACGTCCTGTTCGATGGACATCAAGCCTTCGCGCCGAACCTTGCTCAGGATCTCGAACAGCAAGGCCAGCAGCTCCATATAGAAGGCCTTGGTGTATTTTGAACCCTTGAACACGCCGGGGAAGGAGGCCATGAAGGCCTTCATGCCCTTGCCGCCGTTGGCGGCGACAAAGGCGCCGAGGGCGCCACCGCCGATCATGACCAGCTCCAGCGGTTGGAATAGAGAAGCCAGGTGGCCGCCTGCGGCGGCGAAGCCGCCGAACACGCCGCCCAGGGCGATGATCCAACCAACGATCACCATCATGCTGTGTCACTCCTCTCTTGCATCGTTGCGACGCCGGTTACGGCTGGTTGTCCAGCAGGCGCTTGACCGGGCCGAAGCTTTTCCTGTGTTCCGGCGTGATGCCATGCGTGGCCAGGGCGGCGAGATGATCTGCCGTAGGATACCCACTGTGCCGGTCGAAGCCATACTGAGGGTAATACCTAGCTAGTTCGCTCATCACCTTGTCCCGTTCGGTCTTGGCCAGGATCGAGGCCGCCGATATCGCCGGTTCCAAGGCGTCGCCCTTGACAATGGCCTTGCTCGGGTAGGGTAGTTCAGGACAGGTATTGCCGTCCACCCAGACCTCGCCGGGGGCGATGGCCAGATTTGCGACACTGCGGCGCATGGCCAACAGTGTGGCTTGCAGGATGTTCAGGCGGTCGATTTCCTCGACGCTGGCCCAGGCCACCGACCAAACCAGGGCCTGCTGCCGGATCACCTCGGCGAGTTGCTCGCGCTTGGCGGCCGAAAGCTTCTTCGAATCCTTCAGGCCTTCGATCGGCCGGGCCGGATCGAGGATGACCGCTGCGGCGCAGACCGGCCCGGCGAGCGGGCCGCGGCCGGCTTCGTCGACGCCACAGATCAGGATTTTGCTCATTTACTTGAGATAGGGCGCGATGGCCTCGGCGATGAGGCGAGGCGTGTCGCGCCGCAGTGCACGCCGTATGCCTTCGAAGGCATCGAGCATGGTCTCGCGGGCCAGGCGATTCTCCAGCAGGCGCAATATCGCCTCGGCCAGCAGTTCGGGCTGTGCCTGCTTCTGGATCAGCTCTGGCACTACCATCTGACCGGCCACGATGTTGGGCAGGCCGATGTAGGGCAGGTAGGCCTGGCGACGCATGATCTGATAGGTCAGCCAGGGCACCTTGTAGGTGATGACATGGGGACACTTCAGCAGCGCGGCCTCCAGGGTGGCAGTGCCGGAGGCGACCAGGGCGGCGTCGGCCGCCTGCAGGGCATCGTGGGCGTGGCCGAACAGGATGCGGATGGGCAGTTCGCTCGCCTGGAGGCGGTAGATGGCCTCCTCGAAATGCAGGCGGGTCTCACGGCTGATCAACGGGATCAGAAACTGGGCTGTCGGACGACGCTCATGGAGCTTGCGCGCCGTCTCGATGAAGGTATCGGCCAGGAGCTTGAGCTCGCTCTGCCGGCTGCCGGGCAACAGGGCGATGTATTCGCCGTTCGCGCGCAGGCCCAGCCGCTCACGTGCCCCCTTGCGATCTGACTGATCGGGCAGGGCATGGGCGAGAGGGTGGCCGACATAGGTCGCAGGGATGTCTGCCTCGGCGTAGATGGCCTCCTCGAACGGGAAGATCAGCAGCATGTGCGAGACCGCCTTGCGGATCTTCTTGATCCGGCCGCGGCGCCAGGCCCAGACCGAGGGGCTGACGAAGTGCAGGGTGGGGATGCCGCGGCGCTTGAGCCGGCCCTCCAGGCCGAGGTTGAAATCCGGGGCGTCGATGCCGATGAACAGGCGAGGCTGGGCAGCCAGCAGCTTCTGGGCGAGTTGTCGCCGGATGGCGAGAATGCGGCGCAGGCTGCCCAGGGCTTCGACATAACCGCGGACGGAAAGGGTCTCCATCGGAAACAGTGAGCGTACACCCAGGCCCTGCATCTTGGGCCCGGCAATGCCTTCAAACCGGGCGTTCAGGCCGGCCTGCTGCAGGGCCTTGATCAGCAGGCTGCCGAGCAGATCGCCCGAGGCCTCGCCGGCGACGATGCCGACTGCAGGCGCGTTAATCCCCTCGTTCTTCACTGCGGGCGCTCCCGATCAACGAATGATGCCGCGGCCAGGGATGGCCAGGAATTCCGTTAGCGGGGCGAGTTCCGGCTGGGTGGCGGCCTCGGCCTGGATCGCCGCATTGGCCTCATTCAGGCCCAGACCCGATTTGTATAGGGTCTTGTAGGCCCGCTTGATCGCCGCGATCGCCTCGCTGCTGTAGCCGCGGCGTTTCAGGCCCTCGGCATTGATGCCGTAGGGCGCGGCCGGATTGCCGGAGGCGGTGACGAAGGGCGGTACGTCCTGACGCACCACCGAAGCGATGCCGGTGATGACATGGGCGCCAACTCGGCAGAACTGGTGCACGCCGGTGAAACCGCCGAGGATGACATGGTCGGCGATGTCGACGTGGCCGGCGAGCGAGGCGTTGTTGGCGAAGATGGTGTGGTCGCCGACCGTGCAATCGTGGGCGATATGGACATAGGCCATGATCCAGTTGTGGCTGCCGATGCGGGTGACCCCCTTGTCCTGCACGGTGCCGGTGTTGAAGGTGCAGAACTCGCGGATGGTGTTGTGGTCGCCGATCTCCAGCCGGGTCGCTTCGCCGGCGTATTTCTTGTCCTGCGGCTCTTCGCCCAGGGAGACGAACTGGAAGATGCGGTTGCCGCGGCCGATGCGGGTGTGGCCGGTGATCACGGCATGGGGGCCGATGCGGCAATCGTCGCCGATTTCGACGTGCTCGCCGATGAGGCTGTAGGCACCGATCTCGACATTGCTGCCGATCCTGGCATTGGGGTGGACTATCGCGGTGGGGTGGATCATCGGCGGGCCGCTCACTCCACGGTGCGCAAGGTGCACATCAACTCGGCCTCGCAGGCGAGCTGGCCGTCGACCAGGGCTTGGGCGGTGAATTTCCAGATGCCGCGCATGTTCTTGGTGATGGCCACCTCCATGCGCAACTGGTCGCCTGGGGTAACCGGCTTCTTGAACCGGGCGTTGTCGATGCCAACGAAATAGACCACGGTGTTCTCGGTCACCGGCATGTCGGCGCTCTGGAAGGCCAGGATGCCGGCGGCCTGGGCTAGGGCCTCGATGATCAGCACGCCCGGCATCACCGGGTGGTGCGGGAAATGGCCGGGGAAGAAGGGCTCGTTCATGGTGACGTTCTTCAGCGCGACGATGCGCTCGCCCTTGTGGATCTCCAGCACGCGGTCCACCAGGAGGAAGGGATAGCGGTGCGGCAGGTGGCGCATGATGCCCTTGATGTCCATGGCGGGGCCGGAACTTGCTTCGGTGCTCACGAGGATTTCCTTTCCAATTCAGAGATGGTTTTTTCGAGCGCGCGGATGCGCTCGTGCATCTGGTCCAGATGTCGCAGGTGAGCGGCGTTGCGCTTCCAGTCGCCATGCGCCATGAAGGGCTGGACCGAGGTATAGGTGCCGGCTTCCCGGATCGACTTGCCGACGAAGGTACCGGCCGAGACGGTGACCCGGTCGGCGATATCCAGGTGACCGATGATCATGGCGGCGCCGCCGATCTGGCAGTAAGCGCCGATTCGGGTGCTGCCGGCGATGCCGACGCAGGCGGCGATCGCCGTGTGGGCGCCGATGCGCACGTTGTGGGCGATCTGGATCAGGTTGTCCAGCTTGGCACCACGCTCGATCACCGTGTCATCCAGCGCGCCGCGGTCGACGGTGGTGTTGGCGCCGATCTCGACATCGTCTTCCAGGACGACGGCGCCGACCTGGGGCACCTTCAGCCAGTGGTCGTCTTCCCAGGCCAGGCCGAAGCCGTCGGCACCAATGACGGCGCCGGAATGCAGGATGACCCGGTCGCCAATGCGGCAGCCGGCGTAGATGGTGACGTTGGCGTGCAGCCGGCAGCCGGCGCCGATCTTGACGCCGCGACCGATGACACAACCGGCGTCGATCCGGGTCTGCGGACCGATACTGGCACCCGGTTCGATGACGACGTTGGCTCCGATTCGGGCGTCAGCGGCGACGCTGGCATCGTCGGCGATGTTGGCACTGGGATGGATGCCGGGGCTGGCCGAAGGCTCGGGGTGGAACAAGGCGACGGCCCGGGCGAAACTGACATGGGGATTGGCCACGATCAGGCGGGGCTGATCGACCCGCTCGGCCAGGGACGGCGGTACCAGCAGGGCACCGGCCCGGCTGGCCTGGGCGGCGGCGAGATGCTTGTCGTTGACGAGGAAACTGATCTGGTCGCTGCCGGCATGTTCGAGCGAGGCGACACCGCGATAGCGAAGGCCCGCGTCACCCAGCACCTCGCCGCCCAAAAAGGCCTTCAGTTCGGCCAGGGTGTAGCCAGACGACATCAGTGCAGCCTGGTGTTCAGCGCTCGAGCGCCTTCAGGACCTTGTCGGTGATGTCGACGCGGTTGCTGGCGTAGACGGCGTTTTCGATGATGAGGTCGAAATCCTCTTTCTTGGCGATGTCCAGGATGATCCGGCGGGCCTTTTCGTGGATGCCGGCGAATTCCTCGTTCTTGCGCTGGTTCAAGTCTTCACGGAACTCGCGCTGGGCGCGCTGGATGTCTCGGTTGAGGTTGGCCAGTTCGCGTTCTTTTTTGGCCCGCTCGGTTTCGGACAGGGTGAGGGCCTCTTTTTCCAGGGTGGCTTGCAGATCGCGTGCCTGCTTGATCTGTTTCTGCAGTTCCTGATCGCGAGCGGAGAACTCCTTCTCCAGCTTTTTTTGTGCCTTGGCCGAGAGGGCCGAGTCGCGGAACACCCGCTCGGTGTTGACGAAGCCGATCTTGAGGTCGGCGGCGAACGCGGGCTGCGCCAGGGCCAGGCCCATAAGCAGTGCGGCGGCGATGATCTTCATGTACTACATCTCCTGCGAATCAGAATACCGAGCCCATCTGGAACTGGAAGACCTGGGTCTTGTCGTCTTCCTTGGCGTTGATCGGCTTGGCCAAAGAGAACTTGAGCGGCCCGAATGGCGACTGCCAGGTGACGCCGATGCCGGCCGAATAGCGCAAGTCGCTGAAGGAAATCTCGCTGTAGCGGCCCTGGGTATCATAGGGGCCGAAGGCGGCGCCGATGTCCATGAAGGCACTCATGCGCAGGGAACGATCCTTGCCCGAGCCGGGCAGGGGAAAGAACAGTTCGGCATTGCCGACCAGGCGCTTGTCGCCGCCGATGGCATTGCCCAGATAGTCCTTCGGGCCCAGGGTGCCGGAGTCGAAGCCGCGCACCGAGGTGTTGCCGCCGGCGAAGAAGTTACGGAAGAAGGGCATGGGTTTGCCGCCGTAGCCGCCGCCGTAGCCGATCTCGCCGTTGAGCATCAGGGTGAAGGTTTGGCTGAGCGGGAAGAATTGCTGGTACTGGTAACTCAGCTTGTAGTACTTGAGGTCACCCACCGGCGTGCCCGCTTCGGCATAGGCCCGCTGGTAATAGCCCTTGGTCGGCCAAGTCAGACTGTCCCGGGTGTCCCGGGCCCAGCCGGCATCCAGGCGCAGGCTGTTGGTGGTGACGCCGCTCGCCGTGCCGCCGAAGTCCGTGGCGAATTGGACATAGTTGGATGGGCTCGTCGAGTTCAAATCGAGGCTATATTGTTCGACCGCGGCACCGAGATGGATGGTGTCCAGCTCGTTGAGCGGCACGCCGAGACGGACGCCGGCGCCGAGGGTGGAGGTGCTGTAGGTGCTGACCGCGTCCAGGTTGCTGGTATCGGTGTCGCGGCGGTAGATATCGTAGCCCAGGCTGACGCCGTCCTGGGTGAAATAGGGGTTGGTGAAGGACAGGGCATAGACGGTGTTGACGCTGCCGCTGTTCATTTGCAGCGACAGCCGGTTGCCGGTGCCGAATAGGTTGTTCTGCGAAACCGAGCCGGACAGGATCAGGCCCTCGCCGCTGGAGAAGCCGGCACCGAGCATGACGCTGCCGGTGGCCTTTTCTTCCACCGAGACGTTGACGTCAACCTGGTCGGTCGTGCCGGGGACTGGCGGCGTCTCGATGTTGGTTTCCTTGAAGTAGCTCAGGCGCTCCACCCGCTCGCGCGAGCGGTTGATCTTGTCGGCGGCATAGTGGCTGCCTTCCATCTGGCGCATCTCGCGCCGGATCACCTGGTCCTGGGTCTTGGTGTTGCCGGCGATGTTGATGCGGCGGACGTAGACCTTGCGGCCCGGGTCGACCAGGAAGGTGAAGGCGACCTGGCGCTTTTCCTTGTCGAGCTCGGGGGCGGCGTTGATGTTGGCGAAGGCATAGCCGTCGTTGCCCAGGCGATCGGCCATCTTCTTCACCGATTCGTTCAGCTTTTCGCGGGAGAAGACATCGCCGGCCTTGAGCGAGACCAACGCGGTCAGGTCCTTCTCCGGCACGGGCAATTCACCGGCCACTTTGAAGCCGGACACCGTGTATTTCTCGCCCTCGGTGATGTTGACGGTGATGTAGATGTCCTGCTTGTCGGGCGTGATCGAGACCTGGGGTGAGTCGATGCTGAATTCGAGATAGCCCTGGTTCATGTAGTGCGAGCGCAGGACCTCCAGGTCGGCGGTCAGCTTCTGCTTGGAATACTGGTCGTTCTTGGTCCACCAGGTCAGCCAGCCCGGGGTGCGCAGGGCGAACAGGTCGAGCAGATCCTTTTCCTTGAAGGCCTTGGCGCCGACGATGTTGATGGCGCGAATCTTGGCGATCTCGCCTTCGCTGACCTCGAAGCTGACGGCAACCCGGTTGCGCTCGAGCGGCGAGGTGCGGGCGACGACCTCGACCGCGTACATGCCACGGTTGTAGTACTGGCGCTTGAGTTCCTGCTCGGCCTTGTCCAAGAGCGACTTGTCCAGGATGCGGCCTTCGGCCAGGCCCAGTTGCTTGAGGCCGGCCTTGAGCTCGTCCTTGGAGAATTCCTTCATGCCGACGAAATCGATCTGGGCGACGGCGGGGCGCTCCTCGACCTGGACGATCAGCACGCCCTCCAGCACTTCCAGGCGCACGTCCTTGAAGAAGCCGGTGGCGTAAAGGGCCTTGATCGCGGCGGCGGCCTTCTCGTCGGTCAGGGTTTCGCCGACCTTGACCGGCAGGTAGCTGAAGACGGTGCCGGCCTCGGTGCGCTGAATGCCTTCGACGCGGATGTCTTTGACCTGGAACGGCTCGAAGGCCTGAGCTTGCGCGGCGATGAGCGCTGCAGTGAGCGCGGCGATGCCAGAGAGGTGTTTTTTCTTCATTGTGTCAGCAAACGCTGGAGGTCGTTGAACAAGGCGAAAAACATCAATACGCCCAACAGGGCCATGCCGATTCTTTGCCCGATCTCCTGCACCCGCTCGGGAACCGGCCGGCCGGTCACAACTTCGACCAGATAATACAGTAAATGCCCACCGTCCAGTAGTGGAATGGGCAGCAGATTGAGCACCGCCAGGCTGATGCTGATCAAGGCGAGAAAGGCGATGAAGCTGGCTATGCCGCTGCGGGCGGATTGCCCCGCGTAATCGGCGATGGTGATCGGGCCCGCGATGTTGTCGAGCGAGGCCTGGCCGATCACCATGCGGCCGAGCATCTCCAGGCTGAAGCTCGACAGTTCCCAGGTCTTGGCCAGGGCACGTACCACGGCGTCGCCGGCCGAATATCGCACCTGGGTCTGCAAGGCCTCGAAGGTGCCCGGTGGAATCTGCGGCGCGGCGCCGATCTTGCCGACACGCTGGCCTGCCTCATCGGCCGCAGTGGGGGTGACGTTCACGCGCAGGACCTGTCCCTGCCGGGCCAGTTCGAAGGTCAGCGCCTGGCCGGGTGCGCTGCGCACCTTTTGCACGAGTTCATGCCAGTTCGCGACGGCGACGCCATCCACGCTGAGGATGCGGTCGCCCACCCGCAGTCCGGCCAGCGCGGCCTGGCCACCGGCGACGACCTCGCCGAGCACGGGCGCGATGGCCGGTATATAGCGGGTCAAACCGGCGGCGCGGGCCGGGTCGGTCTCTTTCACGTCCGGCGCCAAGCCGCTCAAGTCGAGCTGGCGGAAATGCAGATGATCGGCGTTGTCGCGCGTTTCCAGGCTCAGGCGCTCGGCACCCAGGCCATGGCGCAAGAGCGACCAGTGCAGGTCCTGCCAGCTCTCGACCTTCTCGTCGTTGACACTGAGCACGGTCTCGCCGCTGCGAATGCCGGCGATATAGGCGGGCGTGCCGGCCGGCGGTTCGCCCAGGATCGGCTTCAGGGCCGGCACCCCGCTGAAGAAAAGCCCCCAGTAGATCAGGATGGCCAGCAACAGATTGGCGGCGGGGCCGGCGAAGACGATGGCGCTGCGCTTCCAGACATTCTGCCGGTTGAAGGCATAGGGCAGATCCTGCTCGGCGACCTCGCCCTCGCGTTCGTCCAGCATTTTGACGTAGCCGCCCATGGGGATGGCGGACAAGGCCCATTCGGTGCCGTGGCGGTCCTGGCGGCGGGCGATGACCTGGCCGAAGCCGACCGAGAAGCGCAAGACCTTCACGCCCATCAGGCGGGCCACCGAATAGTGGCCGAACTCGTGCACCACGATCAGGATGGCCAGGGTGACGAGGAAGGCGAGCAGGGTGGTCATTGCTTGGCAATGAAATCCCGGGCGATGGCGCGTGCTTCCTGGTCGATGGCGACCAGATCGTCGAGCGAATCGGCGCGGGCGCCGGCCAATCGCTGTAGGGCGTGATCCAGGGTCGCGGGAATGGCAAGGTAGGGAATGCGCCGGTCGAGGAAGGCGGCCACGGCCTCCTCGTTGGCGGCGTTGAGCACGGTCGGCGCCGTGGTGTCCGCCTGCAGGGCGTCGAAGGCCAGTTTCAGACAGGGAAAGCGGCGGGTGTCGGGGCTCTCGAAGGTCAGGCTGCCGGTCTTGGCGAGATCCAGCCAGGGGACGCCGGCCTCGATCCGCTCGGGATAGGCCAGGGCATGGGCGATCGGCGTGCGCATGTCGGGGTGCGACAGCTGGGCCAGCACCGAGCCGTCGAGGTACTCGACCATGGAGTGGACAATGCTCTGCGGATGAATCACCACTTCGATCTGCTCCGGCCTGGCGTTGAACAGCCAGTGCGCCTCGATCACTTCCAGGCCCTTGTTCATCATGGTGGCCGAGTCGACCGAGATCTTCTTGCCCATCACCCAGTTCGGGTGGGCGACGGCCTCTTCCGGAGTGACAGCGGCGAGGGTCTCGACCGGGCGGGTGCGGAAGGGGCCGCCCGAGGCGGTGAGCAGGATTCGGCGCACGCCATGTCTGGCCAAGTCGCCGTCGTAATTGGCCGGCAGGGACTGGAACACCGCATTGTGCTCGCTGTCGATCGGCAGCAGGATGGCGCCGCCTTCGCGCACGGCCTGCATGAAGAAGCGGCCGGCCATGACCAGGGTCTCCTTGTTCGCCAGCAGGATGCGCTTGCCGGCGCGGGCTGCGGCCAAGGCGGGTCTCAGGCCGGCGGCGCCGACGATGGCCGCCATGACGCTGTCGACCTCGGGCAGGGCGACCACCTGTTCCAGTGCGGCTTCGCCATGGAGCACCTCGGTCTGGCCGCCGCTCAACAGTTGTTGCAGGGCTTGTGCCCGCTGGGCATCCGGTACCACGGCATAGCGCGGCTGGAACCGGCGGCATTGCTCGGCCAGTTTGTCGATCTGGTTGAAGCCGGTCAGGGCGACGACGCGGAAGCGCTCGGGATGGCGCGCCACCACGTCCAGGGTGTTGACGCCGATGGTGCCGGTGGCACCGAGGATGATTAGAGCCTGTCTCATAAAATCCTATGGAGCGCGTTGCCGCTAGCAGGCCGTTGAAAAACGTAGCGAGGATGGCCAGATGCAAGGCGATTGGGGCGCAGCGACCGAGAAAACGAACGAAGTGAGTTTCGGCGTGGCCACATATCAAACAGATAGGCGAGGGAGCGAGCACCGCGCAACGCCGCAGATGGCCCACCGCAGTAGTTTTTCAACGGCCTGCTAGAAACGGATGGATGCAAGGCGCGGTGCGTGGGCAATGGTCGTTCCATTGCCAAGCGCCGCAACGCGGCAGACGCCGTTTCTAGCGGCAACCCTTCGGGACGGGGCGATTTTGCCACAGGCCTTTGTCGCGCACCGCTTGTTTGGAATGAGCAAATCGCGCGTTGCGCTTCGCGGCCTGCGTCAAAATCGCCGCCGTCGCGCCCACAGGATTTTATGAGACAGGCTCTTAGCTTGTGCATGGTCATCGTTTGCTTATCCGTGCAGCCAGAGCCAGAGCAAGGCGGCGATCGGCAGCACGGCCAGATGGCTGTCGACCCGGTCGAGCACGCCGCCATGGCCGGGCAGGAGGGTGCCGCTGTCCTTCACGCCGGCCTGCCGCTTGCACCAGGATTCGAACAGATCGCCCTCGATGCTGAGCACAAATAGCAGGCCGCTGGCGGCGACGAGTTGCATCAGGCACTGGCTGTCGCAGGCGAAATAGAGGCCGACGGCCAGGGCGGACAGGCCGACGGCGATGGCTGCGCCGAAGGCACCCTCCCAGGTCTTGCCCGGGCTGATGCGGGGCGCCAGCTTGCGCCGGCCAAAGGCGCGACCGGCGAAATAGGCGGCGCTGTCGGCGAGCGCGGAAAGGGCGATGGCTCCGAGCAGCAGGGTGGCCCCCTGTTCGCGCAGATAGAGCAGGGCCAGGCCGGCCGGCAGCAGCAGGAGCCAGCCGAGCAGCCAGCCCAGCGTGCGGCCAGGTAGCGGCCAGGCGCGGGCGAGCCAGAGCGGGACGATCGCCAGCCAGAGTGCCAGCGAAGCGAAATAGGCCGGAGCCAGATGCTGGATGCCGCTCATGGCCAGGGCGGTGGCCAGGATGGCGGTGAAGCCAACGAAGAGGTGGCTGAAGACCGGGCCGAAACTCAGCAAGCGGGTCCATTCCCAGGCGGCGGCGGCGAGGAAGAGGACGACCAGGCCGAGCCAGAGCGGGGCCGGGGCGGCGAACACCGCCAGGAGCAGGGCGGCGACCAGGCCCAGACCGGTGACGACCCGGCGGCTAGTGCTGGAGGAGCTGTTCGCTGGTGCGGCCAAAGCGGCGCTCGCGTTTCTGGTACCAGGCGATGGCCTGTTCCAAGGGCTTGGCCCCGAAGTCGGGCCAGAGGATGTCGGTGAAATAGAGCTCGGTGTAGGCCAGCTGCCAGATCAGGTAATTGCTGATGCGCTGCTCGCCGCCGGTGCGGATGAAGAGGTCGGGCTCCGGCGCGTAGGCCATGGACAGGTAGGGCGTCAGCGCGGCCTCGTCGATCTCCTTGGCGCCCGGGTGGTCGGCAAGCCAGTGGTTCATCGCATTGAGGATATCCCAGCGGCCGCCATAGTTGGCGGCGATGGTCAGCACCAGTTTCTCGTTGTCCGCGGTCTTTTCCTCACCCTCGCGGATGAGTTGCTGCAACTGATCGCTGAATTGGGAGAGATCGCCGACCACCTTGAGGCGGATGTCATTGCTGTGCAGCTTGTCGACCTCGCGCTCCAAGGCCATGACGAAGAGCTCCATCAGCTTGGACACCTCTTCCTTGGGTCGACGCCAGTTCTCGGAACTGAAGGCGAACAGGGTGAGATATTGGACGCCTTGCTCCATGCAGGTTCGGATCACGTCCCGCACCCGCTCGACACCCTGCTGATGGCCGGCGACCCGAGGCAGCATGCGCTTCTTCGCCCAGCGGCCGTTGCCGTCCATGATGATGGCGATATGGCGGGGAATGGCCGAGGTCTCCGGCACCTCGGCCGTGGAACTGAAGAATTTGCGCAACATGCGGCGCTCGTTCGCTCAGACCGCGAGCAGCTCTTTTTCTTTCTCGGCCAGGATCTTGTCGATCTCGGCGATGTACTTGTCGGTCAGCTTCTGGATGTCGTCTTCGGCGCGGCGGTTGTCATCCTCGCCGATTTCCTTGTTTTTCAGCAGATCCTTGACGTGGGCGATGGCATCGCGGCGGATGTTGCGCACGGCGACCTTGCCATTCTCCGACTCGCCACGCACCAGCTTGACCAGCTCGCGCCGCCGCTCTTCGGTCAGGGGCGGCATGGGCACGCGGATGATGTCGCCCATGGCGGCGGGGTTGAGGCCGAGGTCGGCCTCGCGGATGGCCTTCTCGACCTTGGCCATCATCGGCTTCTCCCAGGGTTGCACGCCCAGGGTGTGGGCGTCGAGCAGGGAGACGTTGGCGACCTGGTTGATCGGCGTCGGATTGCCGTAATAGTCGACCTTGACGTGATCGAGGATGCCGGTATGGGCGCGGCCGGTGCGCACCTTGGCGAAATCGGCCTTCAACGCCTCGACCGACTTCTTCATCTTGTCTTCGGCGGATTTCTTGATGTCGTTGATCATGCTTGTCTCCTAGGGGACGACGCGGGTGCCTTCGGCCTCGCCATGAACGATGCGTTTCAACGCCCCGGCCTTGAAGATGGAAAAGACCTGCAAAGGCATCTTCTGTTCCCGACACAAGGCAAAGGCGGCGGTATCGAGCACGCCCAGGTTTCGGGCGATCGCCTCGTCGAAGGTGAGCTCATCGTAGCGGGTGGCGCTGGGGTCCTTCTTCGGGTCGGCGCTGTAGACGCCGTCGACCTTGGTTGCCTTCAGCATCAGGTCGGCACCGATCTCGGCCGCGCGCAGGGCGGCCGCGGTGTCGGTGGTGAAGAACGGGTTGCCGGTGCCGCCGCCGAAGATGACCACGCGCCCGGCCTCCAGGTGGCGCACGGCGGCATCGCGCTCGAACGGCTCGCCGACGTGGGCGATGGTCACCGCGGTCATCACCTGGGCCGGCACGCCGGCGGCCATCAGGGCATCCTTCAAGGCCAGCGCGTTCATCACCGTGGCCAGCATGCCCATGCTGTCGGCGGTTGCCCGGTCCATGCCGGACAGGGCGCCGGTGGCGCCGCGGAACAGGTTGCCGCCGCCGACCACGATGCCGATCTCAACCCCCAGAGCGGCCACCTCATCGATCTGCTTGACGATGCCGGCCAGGGTCTCACCGTGATAACCGAAGGCGTCCGGCCCCATCAGGGCTTCGCCCGACAGCTTGAGCAGGATGCGACGGCAGGTGATGCTGGTCACGGCTCAGACCTTGGCCGCCGCAGCCACCTCGGCCGCGAAGTCGCTGACCTTCTTCTCGATCCCTTCGCCGACCAGGTACAGGGTGAAGCTGCCGATGCTGGCGCCCTTGCCTTTGAGCAACTGTTCGATGGTCTGCTTGTCGTCCTTGACGAAGGGCTGGCCCAGCAGGGTCACTTCCTTCAGGAACTTGGCGACCGAGCCTTCCACCATCTTCTCGACGATGTTGGCCGGCTTGCCGGATTCGGCGGCCTTCTCGGCGGCGATGCGGCGCTCGGTCTCGATCAGTTCGGCCGGCACGCCGGAGGCGTCCAGCGCCTTGGGCTTGGCCGCGGCGATGTGCATGGCGATGTCTTTCGCCAGGGCCTCGTCGCCGCCGACCAGGTCGACCAGCACGCCGATCTTGGAACCGCCGTGGATGTAGCTGGCCAAGGCGCCCTTGGCCTCGACGCGCACGAAACGGCGGATCGACATGTTCTCGCCGATCTTGCCGACCAGCATGGTGCGGGTTTCTTCCACCGTGGCGTCGCCCAGCTTCATGCCGGACAGGGCGGCCACATCGGCCGGGTTGTGCTTGGCCACCAGTTCGGCCAGGTTCTTGGCGAAGGCCAGGAAGTCGTCGTTCTTGGCGACGAA
This sequence comes from Sulfuritortus calidifontis, assembly GCF_003967275.1. Taxonomy (NCBI): domain Bacteria; kingdom Pseudomonadati; phylum Pseudomonadota; class Betaproteobacteria; order Nitrosomonadales; family Thiobacillaceae; genus Sulfuritortus; species Sulfuritortus calidifontis. The sequence continues at coordinate 1,405,210 of NZ_AP018721.1, read as the reverse complement.
ATCGGTCTCGCAGTTGACTTCGATGATCGCGCCCAGCTTGGCATCGGGGGCGATCCAGATACCGACCACGCCTTCGGCAGCGACGCGGCCGGCACTCTTGGCGGCCTTGCTGCCGAACTTGACGCGGATGATCTCTTCGGCCTTGGCCATGTCGCCGCCGGCTTCGTTCAGGGCCTTCTTGCAGTCCATCATGGGCGCGTCGGTGCGCTCACGCAGTTCCTTGACCATGGATGCGGTGATTTCCGCCATTTTCATTCTCCTGAATAGCTTGGATTGCAACACGCCCCGATTTCGGGGCGTGGATGTGATTCAAATTAAAAAGGGGCTTGCGCCCCTCGATCGCGCCTTATTCAGCCGCGGGATTGTCTTCCACCTCGACGTATTCGTCCTGGCTGGCAGCGACGATCTCCTCGATCACCTGCGCGCGGCCTTCCAGCACGGCATCGGCGATGGCGCGGGCATAGAGGCGGATGGCACGGCTGGAGTCGTCGTTGCCGGGGATGACGTAGTCCACGCCCTCGGGCGAGTTGTTGGAATCGACCACACCGATCACGGGGATGCCCAGCTTGTTGGCCTCGGTGATGGCGATCTTCTGGTAGCCGACGTCGACCACGAACAGGGCATCGGGCAGGCCGCCCATCTCCTTGATGCCGCCCAGGCTCTGCAGCAGCTTGTCATACTCGCGCTGGACCTTGAGCACTTCCTTTTTGGACAGGGTGTTCTCGGCCAGCAGGGCCTCCAGGTCCTTCATGCGCTTGACCGACTGCTTGACCGTCTTGAAGTTGGTGAGCATGCCGCCCAGCCAGCGGTGGGAGACGAAGGGCATGCCGCAGCGGGCGGCTTCCTCGGCCATGATGTCGCGGGCCTGACGCTTGGTGCCGACGAACATGATGCTGCCCTTGCGCTGCGCCAGCTGGCGCGCGAATTTCGCCGCCTCTTCGAACAGCGGCAGGGTCTTTTCCAGGTTGATGATGTGGATCTTGTTGCGATGGCCGAAGATGAACGGGGCCATCTTGGGATTCCAGTAGCGGGTCTGGTGGCCGAAATGGACGCCGGCCTCCAGCATTTGACGCATGGTCACGGACATGAAGGAACTCCTAAGTTAAGGTTTAGCCTCCATCCGCCAAACATCCCGCATGAGCGAGACACCTTAACGGGGCGGATGTGTGGATTACCCGGCCAATCCGGGAAGCCCGCGATTCTATCAGCGCCAACCGGCACGGGCAAGCCGAAAATGGCTTCAAAACCGCCACTTAGCGCGATTTCTTGCGCGCCTGTCGATCCAGTTCCTTCAGGTGCGCCAGCTTCTCGCCGATCTTGGCCTCCAGCCCGCGCGGCGTGGGCTGGTAGAAGCCGACTTCCGGCAGATCGTCCGGGAAGTAGGTCTCGCCGGCGGCATAGGCCTCCGGCTCGTCGTGGGCGTAGCGGTAGGCCCGGCCGTAGCCCAGTTCCTTCATCAGCCGGGTTGGGGCGTTGCGCAGGTGGATGGGCACCTCGCGCGAGCCGTCCTCGCGCACGAAGGCGCGCGCCGCGTTGTAGGCCAGGTAGCCGGCGTTCGACTTCGGGGCGCAGGCCAGATAGAGCACGGCCTGGGCCAGGGCCAGCTCGCCCTCGGGCGAGCCCAGGCGCTCGTAGGTCTCGGCCGCGTTCAGCGCGATCTCGGCGCCGCGCGGGTCGGCCAGGCCGATGTCCTCCCAGGCCATGCGCACGATGCGCCGGGCCAGATAGCGCGGGTCGGCGCCACCGTCGAGCATGCGGCAGAACCAGTAGAGCGCGGCGTCCGGATTGGAGCCGCGCACCGACTTGTGCAGGGCCGAGATCTGGTCGTAGAAGGCCTCGCCGCCTTTGTCGAAGCGGCGCAGGGCGGGGGAGAGGGCGCTGGCGGCGAATTCGGCGTCGACCTCGACCCGGCCGGCGGTGTTCGCCGCGGTCGCCAGCTGCTCGACCAGGTTGATGAGGCGCCGGCCGTCGCCGTCGGCAAAGCCGATCAGCAGCTTTTCCGCTTCGGCAGCCAGTTTCAGCTGGAGCCCGCCGCGCTCCAGGGCGCGCCGCAGGAGCTGGCCCAGTTCGGCCTCGGACAGCGCGGTCAGGACATAGACCTGGGCCCGGGAGAGCAGGGCGCCGACCACCTCGAACGAGGGGTTCTCCGTGGTGGCGCCGATGAAGGTGATCAACCCCGACTCGACATGGGGCAGGAAGGCGTCCTGCTGGGCCTTGTTGAAGCGGTGCACCTCGTCGACGAAGAGGATGGTCTGCCGGCCCATCGTCTGGTTGACCCGGGCCCGCTCCACCGCCTCGCGGATCTCCTTCACCCCGGCCAGCACGGCCGAGATCTGGATGAAATCGGCGTTGAAGTGCTGGGCGGTCAGCCGCGCCAGGGTGGTCTTGCCCACGCCGGGCGGGCCCCAGAGGATCATGGAGTGCAGGCGCCCGGCCTCGAACGCGAGCCGCAGCGGCTTGCCCGGCCCCAATAGATGCGCCTGGCCGATCACCTCGTCCAGGTTGTGCGGGCGCAGGCGCTCGGCCAGGGGGGCAGTGGCCGGCGGGGGGACGGGGGCGTTGGCGAACAGGTCCTGCATCAGGCGGAAACCATGCCGCCGGAGCCGGCGGCGTCGGGGTTGCCGCCTTGGAGCGAGGCGATCAGTGGGCATGAGACATTGCCCGCCTGGGCCCGGCAATCATGGATGAGTTGCGCCAGCGCCGCCTCCATCCGCCGCAAATCGTTCAGTCTTGCGCGCACCGCCACGAGCTTGCGTTCGGCCAGCCGCCTGGCCTCGTCGCACTGGCTGCCATCTTCCAGGCGCAAGAGATCGGCGATTTCGTCCAGGCTGAAGCCCAGCCGCTGGGCCGACTTCACGAAGCGGACCCGGCCGACATCGGCCAGGCTGTAGCGGCGGATGCGGCCATAGGGCCTGTCCGGCTGCGGCAACAGTCCCCGGCGCTGATAGAACCGGATGGTCTCCACATTCACCCCCGCCGCCTTGGCGAAGACGCCGATGCTCAGATTGTCCCGATTGGCCTCCATACCGCTTGCTTCCGTACCTTGCTACGGAAGTAAGGTTACGCCGTTCCTTCAGGATTCGAAAGGAGAAAACTTGTCGCAAGAAAAAGCCGGGCGTGGCGCCCTGATCGGCGGCGTCATTGCCGCCGTCGCCGCCTCCCTGTGTTGTGTCGGCCCCCTGGTGTTGGTCATGCTCGGCGTCGGCGGCGCCTGGGTAGGTAATCTCGCCGTGCTGGAACCGTTCCGCCCCGGGTTCCTGGGCGCGGCGCTCATCGCCCTGTTCTTCGCCTGGAAAAAAATCTACCGCGCCCCGACGGCGGCCGCCTGCACGCCCGGCTCGCTTTGCGCCCTGCCGCAGACCAACCGCGTCTACAAGGTGCTGTTCTGGATCGTGGCCGCGCTCATCGCGCTCGCCGTGGTTTTTCCCTACCTCGCCCCATTGTTCTACTGACCGGCTGCCTAGGAGTCTTGCCATGATGAAAAAGTCCATTCTCGCCGCGCTACTCGTTTTCGCCTGCGTGAGTTCCGCCTTCGCCGCCGTGCGCACCGTCACCCTGTCGGTGCCCGGCATGTACTGCGCGGTCTGCCCCATCACCGTGAAGAAGGCGCTGGATAAAGTGCCGGGCGTGTCCAAGGTCCATGTGTCGTTCGAGAAAAAGGAGGCGGTGGTGACCTTCGACGACACCAAGACCAGCGTCAAGGCGCTGGAGGAGGCCACCTTCGAGGCCGGCTATGAATCCAGCCTCAAGGCACCTGGCGCAGAAGGAAAAACCAAATGAGCGAGCTGATCCTCCACATCACGGGCATGACCTGCGAGCACTGCGCCGCGTCCGTGAAAGAGGCGTTGCTGTCGGTGCCCGGTGTGCGCGGCGCCGAGGTCTCCTACCCCGAGGCCACGGCCCGCGTGGCGGCAAAGGCCGGCACGCCGGTCACGGCACTGCTCGAGGCCGTGCGCGCCAAGGGCTACGGCGCGGCAGCCGGCGGCGGCGCGTGCTGCGGCACCACGCCCAAGACCGAAAGCAAACTCAGCGTCGCCATCATCGGCACCGGCTCGGCCGCCTTCGCCGCGGCCATCCGCGCGGCGGAGGAAGGCGCCGCCGTCACGGTGATCGAAGCCGCCACCGTCGGCGGCACCTGCGTCAACGTCGGCTGCGTGCCGTCCAAAATCCTGATCCGCGCCGCCCATGTGGCGCACCTGCAAGCGCAGCATCCGTTTCCGGGTCTCGCCAAACACGCGCCCGTGCTGGATCGCAAGGCGCTGGTCTCGCAGCAGCAGGCCCGGGTGGAAGAGCTGCGCCATGCCAAATACGAAGGCATTCTGGAAACCAACCCCGGCATCAACCTGCTGCGCGGCTTCGCTTCCTTCGAGGATGCGAAGACCCTGGTCGTGCGTCACGCCGACGGAACGGAAAAGCGCCTCACGCCCGACCGCATCCTGATCGCCACTGGCCGCTCGCCGCAGATCCCGGACGTGCCGGGACTCGCGGGCACGCCGTTCTGGACCTCCACCGAGGCGCTGATCGCCGAGGACACGCCGGACCATCTGATCGTCTACGGCGGCTCGGTGGTGGCGCTGGAACTGGCGCAGGCCTTCCTGCGCCTGGGCTCCCAGGTCACCCTCATCGCCCGCGGCTCACTGCTGTCGAAGGAAGATGCCGCAATCGGTGAGGGACTCAAAGCGGCCCTGATCGAGGAAGGCATGCGCGTGCTGACGCATACCGCTGTACAAGCCGTGCGCTTCGACGGCAAATCGTTCGAGCTGGAAACCAGCGCAGGAACAATCGGCGGCGACAGGCTGCTCGTCGCCACCGGCCGCAGGCCCAACACCTCAGGGCTCGCACTCGAGCGCGCCGGCGTGGCCGTGGATGCCAGCGGCGCCATCGTCGTGGACGATCACCTGCGCACCTCGGTGCCGCACATCTATGCGGCCGGCGACTGCACCCACTTGCCGCAGTTCGTGTACGTGGCGGCGGCGGCCGGAACCCGCGCGGCAGTCAACATGACCGGCGGCGACGCGGCGCTGGATCTTTCCGTCGTGCCCGCCGTGGTGTTCACCGATCCGCAAGTGGCCACGGTGGGGCTCACCGAAACGCAGGCGAACAAACTGGGGATGGAAACCGACAGCCGCACGCTTACGCTGGACAACGTGCCGCGCGCGCTGGCCAACTTCGACACCCGCGGCTTCATCAAGCTGGTGGCGGACAAACCCAGCGGACGGCTGCTGGGCGCGCAGGTGCTGGCGCCGGAAGCCGGCGAGATCATCCAGAGCGCGGCCCTGGCCATCCGGAACCGGATGACCGTGCAGGAGCTCGCCGGGCAGTTGTTCCCCTACCTCACCATGGTGGAAGGGCTGAAGCTGTGCGCCCAGACCTTCACCAGGGATGTGAAGGCCTTGTCCTGCTGCGCGGGATGAAACGGGTTTTCAGTCGTTGCCGATGACGTCGACGCCCCTCGGCGGGGTGAAGCGGAACAGCTCGGCCGCGAGGGCAGGGTTGCGCTGAAGTTTGGAAAAGCGCAGCAGGGTGGTCTGGCCGAAGCGGTCCTTGAGTTCCATCAGTTGCAATTCGCCGCCCTTGAAGCCGATGCGCACCCGCTCGAAGCTGCCTTCCTGACTCTTGGGCGTGGCCTCGACCCAGTCCAGGCCGTCCTGGCTGCCGGCCTCTTTGAGCTGGAAGAATTTTTCGATCTCGTTGTCGCCGGCGAGCAGGGCGGCCGGGCTTTCGCCCACGGCACGGTCGAAGGGGCGCACGCTGACCTGGGCCAGGTCCTTGTCGTAGATCCAGACCTGCTTGCCGTCGCCCACGATCAGCTGTTCGTAGGGCGTCTGATAGGTCCAGCGGAAGCGGTCCGGCCGTTGCAGTTGGAAGTGGCCGCCGGCCTCCTGGGTCTTGCGGCCCTTGCGGTCGTAGACCACCTGGCTGAACTGGGCACTCAGGGCCTGGGTCTGGCCGATGAAGGCCTGCAGGCGGTTTTCCGCCTGAACGGGCAGGGCGAGCAGGGCGAGGGCCAGGCCGAGAAACAGGTTTCGCATATCACTCACTTCGATTGGGCGCGATGACTTCGCGGTTGCCATTGCTCTGCATGGGCGAGACCAGGCCGGCCTTTTCCATGGCCTCGATCAGGCGGGCGGCGCGGTTGTAGCCGATGCGCAGATGACGCTGCACGGCGGAGATCGAGGGGCGGCGGGTCTTGAGCACCAGGGCCACGGCCTCGTCGTAGAGCGGGTCGGCCTCGGCATCGCCGCCTTCGCCGCCGCCTTCGGCCTCGCCGGTATCCGGCTCCTCCAGCACCGACTCGTCGTATTGCGGCGGGCCGATCTCGCGCAGGAAGGCGGTGACGCGGTGCACTTCCTCGTCCGAGACATAGGCGCCGTGCACCCGGCTGGGCACGCCGTGGCCGGGCGGCAGGTAGAGCATGTCGCCCTGGCCGAGCAGCGCTTCGGCGCCCTGCTGGTCGAGGATGGTGCGCGAGTCGATGCGGCTACTCACCTGGAAGGCGATGCGGGTGGGGATGTTGGCCTTGATCAGGCCGGTGATGACGTCGACCGAGGGCCGCTGGGTGGCCAGTATCAGGTGGATGCCGGCGGCGCGGGCCTTTTGCGCCAGGCGCGCGATCAGCTCCTCCACCTTTTTGCCGGTCACCATCATCAGGTCGGCCAGCTCGTCGATGACCACGACGATGTAGGGCAGGGTGGTCAGGCGCTCGGGGGCTTCCGGGGTGATGGAGAAGGGGTTGGTCAGCGGCTTGCCGGCCTTCTCCGCCTCCTGCACCTTGTTGTTGAAGCTGCCGATGTTGCGTACGCCCAGGGCCGACATCAGCTTGTAGCGCTTGTCCATCTCGTGCACGCACCAATTGAGCGCGACCGAGGCGAGCTTCATGTCGGTGACCACCGGCGCCAGCAGGTGGGGAATGCCCTCGTAGGCCGACATCTCCAGCATCTTGGGGTCGACCAGGATCAGCCGCACCTGCTCCGGCGTCGCCTTGTAGACCAGGGACAGGATCATGGCGTTGATCGCCACCGACTTGCCCGAGCCGGTGGTGCCGGCCACCAGCACGTGCGGCATCTTGGCCAGGTCGGCCACCACCGGGTTGCCGCTGATGTCCTTGCCCAGGCCGATGGTCAGCGGCGAGTGCATGTCGTGATAGACCTTGGCGCCCAGGATCTCGGATAGGCGCACGATCTGGCGCTGATTGTTGGGCAGCTCCAGCGCCATGCAGTTCTTGCCCGGAATGGTCTCGACCACGCGGATGCTGACCACCGCCAGCGAGCGGGCCAAGTCCTTGGCCAGGTTGACGATCTGGCTGCCCTTGACGCCGGAGGCGGGCTCGATCTCGTAGCGGGTGATGACCGGGCCGGGATAAGCGGCCAGCACCTTCACCTCGACCCCGAATTCGGACAGCTTGCGCTCGATCAGGCGCGAGGTGGCCTCGAGCGAGGCCTCATCCACGGTGACCGCCGCCTTGGCCGGCTCGTCCAAGAGGTGCAGCGGCGGCAGCTGGGCGTCCGGGATGTCGCGGAACAGGAAGGCCTGGCGCTCCTGATCGGAACGGTCGGACTGGGGAATCTCCAGGGCCGGCGGCTCGATCCGGATCGGCGGTTTGGCCTTGAGTTTCTTGCGCTCCTGTTCGACCACGGTCTCGCGCTCGATGGTGGCGGACAGGCCGGCCTTGCGGTCGCGCCGAGCCTGCCAGTAGTCAATGGCGCCGAAATAGGCCGTCTCCAGCAGGCGGCCCAGACCTTCGGCGACGTTGATCCAGGAAATGCCGGTGAACAGGCTGAAGCCGACGCCCCAGGTGACCAAGAGCAGCAAGGTGCCGCCTTCGAAGCCGAAGCCGCCGGCAACCAGGCCGGCGATGCCGCCGCCCAGGGCACCGCCCGGCGCCAGGGGCAAGTCGGCCGCAAGTTTGTAGAAACGCAGGGCCTCGATGGCGCTGCTGGAGAGCAAGGTCAGGCCGAAGCCGGCCAGGACCAGCCAGAGGCCGTGATGGTGCTCGGACTCGACCTCGCCGATGCGTCGATAGCCCCACCAGATCAAATAGAGCGCCAGGCCGACCCACCACCAGGTGGAGATGCCGAACAGGTAGAGCAGGAGATCGGAGAACCAGGCGCCGAAGGCACCGCCGGCGTTGTCGAGGTCGACGTGGTCGGTGGCCCGCGACCAGCCGGGGTCTTCCAGGCTGTAACTGGCCAGGATCAGGGTGAGGTAAAGCGCGACGGCCACCGCCACCAGCCACCAGGCCTCGCGCAGGACGCGGGCGACCTTCGGGGTCAGCGGCTTTCTGGCCGGTTTTTTGGCGACCGCGAAGCGTTTGTTGGGTTTGGCGAGCATGGCTCGCAACTATAAAGGAAAGCCACTGGCCATTGGAACGGGCGTTTCATGCGCAGGGCGGTCGATCAATTAGGCCGATCAATTAACTGTGCGCTTGCCGAACGGCCATCCGTATAAACAATACAATGTATATTATGTTAAATCATATAAAAATGAGGATGCGCTTGGAAAAGACGCAAACGCCCTCACCTCGAACTCAAGTGCCAAGCGGTTAATTGATTGGTGCTGATAGAATCCCGGTTCGCTGAATTCACTACCGCCATACGGTTTCTCAGGAGATTTCATGTCCACCAAGCACGCACAGCTCTTGATCCTGGGCTCCGGCCCCGCCGGCTACACCGCCGCCATCTACGCCGCCCGCGCCAACCTGAAACCGGTCGTGGTGACCGGTCTGCAGCAAGGCGGCCAGCTGATGACCACCACCGAGGTCGACAACTGGCCGGCCGACGTCAACGGCGTCCAGGGCCCCGAGTTGATGCAGCGCTTCCAGGCCCATGCCGAGCGGTTCAACACCGAGATCGTCTTCGACCACATTCACACCGCCAAGCTGACCGAAAAGCCGTTCACCCTGATCGGCGACTCGGGCACCTATACCTGCGATGCCCTGATCATCGCCACCGGCGCCTCGGCCATGTACCTGGGCCTGGAATCGGAGCAGGCCTACATGGGCCGCGGCGTCTCCGGCTGCGCCACCTGCGACGGCTTCTTCTACAAGAACCAGGAGGTGGCGGTGATCGGTGGCGGCAACACCGCAGTCGAAGAGGCGATCTATCTCGCCAACATCGCGAGCAAGGTCACCCTCGTCCACCGCCGCGACGTCTTCAAGGCCGAAAAGATCATGGTCGAACACCTGATGGAAAAGGTGAAGGAGGGCAAGATTGCCCTTGAATTGAATAGTGTTTTGGATGAGGTTCTGGGCGATAAGAACGGCGTCACCGGCATGCGCCTGAAGAACGTGCAGACCAACGCGACCAAGGAGATCGCCCTCGCCGGCATCTTCATCGCCATCGGCCACAAGCCGAACACCGACTTGTTCACTGGCCAGCTGGAAATGGACCACGGCTACATCGTGACCCAGGGCGGCCGCTTGGGTTTTGCCACCCAGACCAGCATCCCCGGCGTGTTCGCCGCCGGCGACGTGCAGGACATGATCTACAAGCAGGCCATCACCAGTGCCGCCTCCGGCTGCCAGGCTGCCCTGGATGCCGAGCGCTTCCTCGAAGGCAAGGCCTGATCCGGCTTGAACTTGTTCGTCTAAGCTCATGAAGAAAGGCGGGAAACCAGGCAAGCCATGGCTTTCCGCCCCCGCCTCTGAAGATATCGAGCTATTCCGCTCGGAAGTGGCGAATGCCATCCCGCTTGGCCCCCACGGCCGCTTTCTCCACCCTTTCGATCCCCCGCCTGCCCTGCCCTTGAGCCGCCTGCGCGACCAGCGCGAGGTGATGCTCGAATCGCTGACCGACCCTAGTGAGTGGGACGAGTCGACTGAGAATGGCGAGGAACTGGTTTATGTCCGATCCGGTATATCACGCCAGGTCCTGCGCCGTTTGCGCAATGGTGCGTGGCGGGCCCAGGCCGAACTCGACCTGCATGGCCTGACCCGGGCCGAGGCGAAGATCGAACTGGTCGAATTCCTGCACGAGTGCTTTCGCCGTGGCGCCCGCTGCGTGCGCATCATTCACGGCAAGGGCCTGGGCTCGCCCAACCGCGAGCCGGTATTGAAGCAGGCGGTGCGCCACTGGCTGGCCCAGCGCGAGGAGGTGCTGGCCTATGTCCAGGCCCGGCCGGCCGATGGCGGCGGCGGCGCGGTGGTGGTATTGCTGAAGAGCCGGCCGTAGGGTGCGTCATGCGCACCATCCCAATCGTTCATCTGGTGCGCAGGCGCACCCTTGCACTTTCAGGCCTCGACGATCTCCACCGGCGTATAGACCGGCACCCGGTCGAACAACTCAAGCAAGTCGGCGTTGCGCATGCGGATGCAGCCATGCGAGCGCGGCGCTTGTTCGAAGGCCTCGTCCGGCGTGCCGTGGATGTAGATATAACGGCGCATGGTGTCGCATGGCCCGAGGCGGTTGAAGCCCGGCTCCTTGCCCGACAGCCAGAGGATGCGCGAGAGTATCCAGTCGCGCTCGGGTGCAGTCTGGCCAAGCTCCGGCGTGTAGATCTCCCCGGTCGGCCGCCGGCCGACGAAGACGCTATTGATCGGCTGGTCGCCGCCGATCTTGGCCCGCACGACATGACGGCCGCGCGGCGTGCAATAACTGCCGCTCGCCTCGCCCGCCCCCTTGGCCGCGGTGGAGACCGGATAGCGCCGGATCAGCGCGCCGGCATCGTCCATGAGATCAAGCTCTTGGCGCGCGAGGTTAATCCTGATCTGCAAGAGGTTTTCCCTTCGATTGGGCCTGGCGCCGTTCGGCGAAGAAGGTGCTGAGCAAGGCACCGCACTCCTCCGCCAGCACGCCGCCGACGATCTCGGCATGGTGATTGAGGCGCGGCTCCTCATACAGATTGAGCACGCTGCCGGCCACCCCGGTCTTGGGATCATTGGCGCCGTAGACGATGCGCGCAACCCGGGCGTGGAACATGGCGCCGGTGCACATCATGCACGGCTCCAGGGTGACGTAGAGGGTGCAGTGCGACAAGCGGTAATTGTCCAGGCGCCCCGCGGCGTCGCGCAGCGCGCGCACCTCGGCATGGGCGGTGGGATCGGTGGTGGAGATCGGACAGTTGTAGCCGCGGCCGACGATTTCGCCGTCCTTGACCACCACCGCGCCGACCGGCACTTCGCCCGCCTGCCAGGCGATCTGGGCCTGGGCCAGGGCCTCGCGCATGAATCGGATGTCGTCTGTTGCACTCATGGCCCGTGAGTTTAGTGCGGTTTTTTCGTGCGGGGTTAAACTGCAAAGACAGGCACAAGAAAAAATCATCGTGAACAAGACCCTCCGCCGCGGTTCGATCATTCTCGCCCTTTTGGTCCTGGCCGCCGCCGCCGTCTGGTGGCTGAGCCGGCCCAAGCCCATCCCCGTTGTCCTGCACACCGTCGGCACCGGCCGGGTCGAGGCCACGGTGGCCAACACCCGGGCCGGTACGGTGGAGGCCTGCCAGCGCACCAAACTGTCGACCATGAGCGGCGGCCGCATCGATTTCCTCGGCGCCCGCGAAGGCGACCGGGTCAAGAAAGGGCAGGTCTTGCTCAGGCTATGGAACGAAGACCTGATGGCCCAGGTGCGTCTGGCCGAGGCCCAGCTGGCGACCGCGCGCAAGCAGATCGGCGAGGCCTGCGCCCTGGCCGAGGTGGCCGAGCGCGAGGCGGAACGCGCGGCCAAGCTCAAGGCCAACGGCTTCATCTCGGTCGAACGCGAGGACAGCGCCCGGGCCGAGGCCAAGGCCAAGCGCGCCAGCTGCGAGACAGCGCAGACCAACATCCGCCAAGCCGAAGCCAGGCTTGAACTGGCCCAGGCAGAACTCAAGCGCATGGTCCTGGTCGCCCCCTTCGATGGCATCGTGGCCGAGGTCAGCGGCGAGCTGGGCGAGATCAGTACCCCCTCCCCGCCTGGCATCCCCACCCCGCCGGCCATCGACCTGATCGACGACAGTTGCCTGTATGTGCTGGCCCCGATGGACGAGGTGGATGCGCCCTCGATCAAGCTCGGCCAGCCGGCCCGGATTACCTTGGATGCCTATCCTGGCCGGCATTTCCCGGCCCATGTGAAGCGGGTGGCGCCCTATGTCGTCGCGGTGGAGAAGCAGTCGCGCACGGTCGATGTCGAGGTTGCCTTTGATCACCCGAAGGAACTCGACCGGTTGCTGGTCGGCTACAGCGCCGATGCCGAGGTGGTGCTCGGCACGCGGGACAAGGTACTTCGGGTGCCGACCCCGGCCTTGCTCGAGGGCAAGCGGGTGCTGGTCTACCGCGAAGCGGACGGCCGCCTGGAAGAACGTCAATTGAAGACCGGCCTGTCCAACTGGGAATACACCGAGGTGTTGGAAGGCCTGAAGCCGGGCGAGCGCATCGTCGCCTCGCTCGAACGCGAGGGGGTCAAGGCCGGCGCCAGGGTCATGCCGGAATCGGCCAAGGGCCGCTAGCGGCATGATCGAGCTGACCGGCATCAGCCGGGTTTTCCATCTGGGCGACAGCGAGGTGCACGCCTTGCGCGACGTCGATTTGCGGATCGAGCAAGGCGAGTATCTCTCGGTCATGGGGCCGTCCGGTTCCGGCAAATCGACCCTGCTCAACATCCTCGGCCTGCTCGACCGGCCGACTGCCGGCCACTACAGCCTGAACGGCCGCAATGTCAGCGAACTGTCGAGCGATGAACAGGCGCGGGTGCGGCGGGAGCAGATCGGTTTCGTCTTCCAGGTCTTCCATCTGGTGCCACGGCTGACCGCGGCCGAGAATATCGCACTGCCCATGGTGCTGGCCGGCATTGCCGCGGAGGAGCGCGCGGCCAGGGTGCGTCAGGCCTTGGCCGACTACGATCTGGCCCAACGTGCCGAGCACCGGCCGGAGCAGCTTTCCGGCGGCCAGCGCCAGCGGGTCGCGATCGCCCGCGCCACGATCATGCGTCCCACGGTCATCCTGGCCGACGAGCCTACCGGCAACCTCGACCGGGCCAGCGGCAACGAGGCGATTCGATTGCTCGAATCGTTGAATGCCGGCGGCGTGACCCTGATCGTCGTGACCCACGACCCGGTCATCGGCGAACGCGCCCATCGCCGCCTGCGCATGGAAGATGGCCGCTTGGCGGCGGATACGCGCCATCATGAAGCCGACTGACGCCTTTTACTTCGCCAGCCGGGCCGCGCTCGGCTATCCCGTGCGCACCGGCTTGATGATGCTGGCCATGGCCATCGGCGTCGCCGCCGTGGTGGTGTTGACCGCCCTGGGCGAAGGCGCCCGCCGCTATGTGGTGTCGGAGTTCTCCTCGCTCGGCAGTAATCTGGTCATCGTCTTGCCCGGGCGCAGCCAGACCGGCGGGCTGGGGCCGAGCACCATGCTCGGCCAGAGCGAGCGCGACCTGACCCTGGACGATGCCCTGGCCCTGTTGCGTGCCGGCAGCGTTCGGCGGATCGCGCCGATCACCGTCGGCGTGGCTGAGGTTTCATACAGGGCCTTGAGCCGCGAGGCGACCGTGGTCGGCACCACGGCCGAATTCATCGAGGTGCGCCGGCTGCAGCTCGGCCAGGGCCATTTCTTCAGCCAGCAAGATCCGCGCAGCGCGGCGGCCGAATGCGTGCTGGGCGCGCTGCTGCGCGACGAGTTGTTCGGTCCGGAACCGGCCCTGGGCCGTTGGCTGCGCATCGGCGACCGCCGCTTCCGGGTGGTCGGGGTCATGGCGGCATCGGGCCAGGGTCTGGGCTTCAATACCGACGAGATCGTGATGGTGCCGGTGGCGGCGGCGCAGTCGATGTTCAACACCAACAAGCTGTTCCGCATCCTGGTCGAGGCCAAGGGGCGAGATGCGGTCGATGCCGCCAAGGACAGCGTCACTGCGATCATCAAGGCGCGGCACGAAAACAAGGAGGACGTGACGGTGATCACCCAGGATGCGGTGCTCGGCACCTTCGACCGCATCCTGACGGCCTTGACCATGGCCGTGGCCGGCATCGCCGCGGTCAGTCTGGCGGTGGCCGGCATCCTGGTCATGAACGTGATGCTGGTGGCGGTGACCCAACGCACCGCCGAGATCGGCCTGCTCAAGGCCCTGGGCGCCTCGAACGGCCATGTCCGCCTGCTCTTTTTCACCGAGGCGGCGCTGCTCTCGCTCGCCGGCGCCTTGCTCGGCCTGGCCCTGGGTGAGGGCGGCAGCGCGCTGTTGCGCCAGGTCTACCCCGCCCTGCCCGCCTATGCCCCGGCCTGGGCCAGCGCAGCCGGCATCGGCATCGCCTTGCTGACCGGCATCCTGTTCAGCATCCTGCCTGCCCGCCGGGCTGCCGGGCTGGACCCGGTGTCGGCTTTGTCCAAACGGTGATGCCATGTCGTGGCGCGACTTTCTGCAACTGACCACCCGCGCCCTGACCGCGCATCGGCTGCGCAGTTTCCTCACCCTGCTCGGCATTGCGGTCGGCATTGCCGCGGTGATCCTGCTCACCTCCATCGGCGAAGGCATCCACCGCTTCGTGCTGGACGAGTTCACCCAGTTCGGCACCAACGTGATCGGGGTCCATCCGGGCAAGACCATGACGCACGGCACGCCGGTCGGCGTGCTGGGCACGGTGCGGCCGATCACGCTGGAAGACAGCGAGGCCCTGGCGCGCCTGCCCAACATCGTGGCCGCCACGCCGATGGTGCAAGGCAACGCCGAGGTCGAGGCGAACGGCCGGGTGCGGCGCACCACCATCTATGGCGTCGGCCCGGCCATGGCCCGAACTTTCAAGATGAAGGTGGCGATCGGCAGTTTCCTGCCGCCGGACGATGTGCACAACCCGCGCACCTATGCCGTGCTCGGCAGCAAGATGCGGCAGGAATTGTTCGGTAGTCGCAGCCCCCTGGGCGAGCGCCTGCGCATCGGCGGCTCGCGCTACCGCATCGTCGGCGTGATGGAGTCCAAGGGCCAGGTGCTGGGTGTCGATCTCGACGACAGCGTGTTCATCCCCGCGGCCCGCGGCCTGGCGCTGTTCAATCGGGAGGGGCTGATCGAGGTCGATGTCAGCTACGAGGCGGGCCTGTCCAGCGCCCACGTCGCGGAGCAAATCAAGCGCCTCATGATCGCCCGCCACGGCCGCGAGGACTTCACCATCATCACCCAGGAGGACATGCTGCGCACCCTGTCCAACGTGCTCGACATCCTGACCTTCGCGGTCGGCGCCTTGGGCGGCATTTCGCTCCTGGTCGGCGGGGTGGGCATCGTCACCATCATGACCATCGCGGTGAGCGAACGGACCAACGAGGTGGGCCTGCTCCTGGCGCTGGGCGCGCAGCGGCGGACCGTGCTCGGCCTGTTTCTCGGCGAGGCGATCCTGCTCGCCGCGATCGGCGGGGTGTTCGGCTTGCTGCTGGGGACCGGGCTGGCCCAGTTGCTGCACCTGGCGGTGCCGGCGCTGCCGGTGCATACGCCCTGGACCTTCGTCCTGGCGGCCGAGACCCTCGCCGCCCTGATCGGACTGACGGCCGGCGTGTTGCCGGCCCGCCGCGCTGCCCGCCTCGACCCGGTCGAGGCGCTCAGGGCAGAGTGATTATTCGGTCTTCTCGCTCAGGCTGGCCTGATTGATCTCGACCTTGAAGCGTTGCTTCAGGCCGTCGAGGTAGGCCCGCATCTCGGTCTGGGCAACCAGGCGCTGTAGGTCGCGCCGCATCTGTTTCAACTGCTCCGGCGGCACCTCGCCCTCGCTGACCCGGTTGATCCGGTACAGGCGATAACCGTCGGTCGTTTCAACGCCGACCCAGGCCGGCAGCTTGGCGGCATCGGCCTTGAAGATGGCGCGCACCGAGACCGGCGGCAGATTGAGCGGCCGCATGCGCGACAGGTTCATCGGCGCCGACAGGCCGGAGGGGTCGCGGCCGTTCTGCGCCGCCTGCAGGGCCTGCTGGCCGGCCTCGACCGCCTTCTTCTTGGCCGTCTCGACCTGAAGCTTGAGCCGGATAGCCGGAGCAATCTCGGCCAGCGGCCGGGTGCTGGCCGGACGATGTTCCAGCACCCGGGCGGCGACCAGAGTGTTGGGCGCGACTTCGATCGCCTCGGTGTTCTGCTTCTTGTTCAGGCTGTCGCTGGCGAACAGCGCTTCCATCAGCCGCGGGTTGTTGAGGATGGCCGGCTCGGCCCGGCCGGCGCTGATCCAGCCGCTCTCCTCCACCTTGAGCTTGAATTCACGTGCCGCCGGCTGCAGGCTGTCCGGCTGCTCATAGACCAGATTGCTGAAACGCTCGGCCAGCTCGGCGAACCGGCGGGCGGCCTCCTGATCGCGCAGTTCCTGGATGATCGCGCCCCGGACCGTCTCGTAGGGTGCGACGCTGCCGCCGCTGATGCCGTCCAGGCGGATGATGTGATAGCCGAACGGGCTCTCGACCAGGCCGCTGATCTCGCCCACCTTCATCTGGAAGGCGGCATCGGCAAAGGGCTTGACCATCATGTCGCGGGTGAAGCTGCCCAGGTTGCCGCCCTGCGCGGCGGAGCCCGGGTCGTCGGAGTACTGCTTGGCCAGTTCGGCGAAACGGGCCGGCTTGGCCTTGATCTCTTGCAGCACCTTCTCGGCCTTCGCCTTGGCGGCGGCTTTGGCCTGCGCGTCCTGGCCAGCCTGGATCAGGATGTGGCTGGCGCGCCGGCTCTCGGGCTGCTGGTAGCGCGCCTTGTTCGCCTCGTAGGCTTGGCGGGCGGCGGCCTCGCCGACCTGAATCTGGCCCTTGATCGTGTCCTGCGACAACACCAGGTATTGCACGCGCACCTGGGCCGGAACGGCGTAATCCTGCTTCTTGGCCTCGTAGGCTTGGGCGACCGCCTGGTCGTCGATCTTGATCAGATTGATGAAGGCCTTGCTGTCATAGATGACCTCATTCACTTCCCGCTGTTGCGACAAGAGCTTGGCCAGTTGGGTGGTGCCGGTGTTCGAGGCCAGGGCGCCTTCGCCGTAGGCGAACTGCAGCTGCCGCAGCAACAGGTCCTGCTGCACCATTTGCAGCAGCTTCTGCTGGCTCCAACCGCGGCTCTTGAGGAAGGCATCGAGCCGGGCCTGGGAGAACTGGCCGTTTTCCTGGAATAGTTCGATGCCTGCCAGATAGGCGTTGAGCTGCTCTTGGCTGACGGCGAAGCCGGCGTCCTTCGAGGCCTGGGTGAGCAGCTGGACGTCGATCAACTGATCGACCACCTGCTGGCGCAGCGCCTTGTCCAGTTCAGCCGGGGCCTTGTCCCTGAGGCCGAGTGCCTCGCGTTGTTGCTTGAGCGCCTCGAAAAATTCGCGTTGGCTGATCTCGCTCGTGCCGACCGTGGCGACGGCAGGCTCCTTGCCGCCGCCTTGGAAGTACCAGTCGATGCCCCAAAGGGCGAAGGCAACGGCGATGAGGCCCAGAATGATCCTGGCGATCCAGCCTTGGGCGCGTTCTCGGATGGCTTCAAGCATGATGTCGTGTCTCTAGTTGGCAAAAAAAAGGCGAACACGCGGTTCGCCTTTTTGGTGTTGCTGGCGGAGTGGACGGGACTCGAACCCGCGACCCCCGGCGTGACAGGCCGGTATTCTAACCGACTGAACTACCACTCCAAATCACTTCGTTGCCACTGGTGGGTGCTGACGGGATCGAACCGCCGACATTCGCCTTGTAAGGGCGACGCTCTACCAGCTGAGCTAAGCACCCGGAAAGCCCGCTAGTTTACTGCATCCTTCAGGGCCTTGCCAGCGCGAAACTTCGGCACTTTGGCCGCCTTGATCTTGATGGTGGCACCGGTGCGGGGGTTGCGACCGCTGCGGGCGGCGCGCTTGCCGATGTAGAAGCTACCGAAGCCCACCAGGGTGACCATGTCGCCTTTCTTCAGTGCCTTTTTCACGGCTTCCATGGTGGCGTCGAGCGCGCGACCGGCGGCAGCCTTGGAAATGTCGGCAGAGTTGGCGATGGCATCGATCAGTTCAGACTTGTTCACGGAGATCCCCCTTTTCCTTTGATGAAAACGCGCAGCAGCGCTGCGCGGAACTTTTATAGCAAGCCGCAAAAAGCGGTGTCAAGCGCTTTCGCGCCTGAACACCGCGTCAATGCTTGATTACAGCGGGGGTTTCCTCTTGCGCGGCGACCGGGGCGGCACTTTCTTCGGCTTCCTCGGTCAGCGGTTCCGGTTTGCGTTCGAGCGCCGAATCCAGCACTTGCTCGATCCACTTCACCGGGCGGATGTCGAGGCGGTTCTTGATGTTCTCCGGAATCTCGACCAGATCCTTCACGTTGCCTTCCGGGATCAGCACGATCTTGATGCCACCGCGATGCGCCGCCAGCAGCTTCTCCTTCAGGCCGCCGATCGGCAGCACCTCGCCGCGCAGGGTGATCTCGCCGGTCATCGCGACATCGCAACGCACGGGGATGCCGGTCATGGCCGAGACCATGGCGGTGCACAGCGCGATGCCCGCGCTGGGGCCGTCCTTGGGCGTGGCGCCTTCGGGCAAATGGATGTGCATGTCGTTCTTCTCGAAGGCCTCGGTCTTGATGCCAAGCATCTTGGCGCGGCTGCGCACCACGGTGCGGGCGGCCTCGACCGATTCCTTCATCACGTCACCCAACTGGCCGGTGCGGATGACCCCGCCCTTGCCCGACATCAGGGTCGACTCGATGGTGAGCAGCTCGCCGCCAACCTCGGTCCAGGCCAGACCCGTGACCTGGCCCACCTGGTTGACCTTCTCGGCCATGCCATAGGTGTACTTGTGCACGCCCAGGTATTTCTCCAGGTTCTTGTTGGTGACGTTGATCTTGCCCCGTGCCTTCTTCAGCTGATGCGCCGTGGCCGCCTTGCGGCAGATCTTGGCGATCTCGCGCTCGAGATTGCGCACGCCGGACTCGCGGGTGTAATAGCGCACGACGTCGCGCAGGGCGCTTTCGGCGATGTGCAGCTCGGCATCGGTCAGGCCGTTGTTCTTCATCTGCTTGGGCAGCAGATAGCGCTCGGCGATGTTGATCTTCTCGTCCTCGGTGTAGCCGGACAGCCGGATTACCTCCATCCGGTCGAGCAGCGGCGCGGGAATGTTCATCGAGTTGGCGGTGGCGACGAACATCACGTCGGACAGGTCGAAGTCGACCTCGGCGTAGTGGTCCTGGAAGGTGTGGTTCTGCTCGGGGTCGAGCACCTCCAACAGGGCCGACGAGGGATCGCCGCGGAAGTCCTGGCCCATCTTGTCCACTTCGTCGAGCAGGAACAGCGGATTGCGCACGCCGGTCTTGGTCAGGCTCTGCAGGATCTTGCCCGGCATGGAGCCGATGTAGGTCCGGCGGTGGCCGCGGATCTCGGCCTCATCGCGCACGCCGCCCAGGGCCATGCGCACGAACTTGCGGTTGGTGGCGCGGGCGATGGACTGGCCGAGCGAGGTCTTGCCCACGCCGGGGGGGCCGACCAGGCAGAGGATCGGGCCCTTGAGCTTGTCCACCCGCTGTTGCACGGCCAGGTATTCAAGGATGCGTTCCTTGACCTTCTCCAGGCCGTAGTGCTCGTGCTCCAGCACGTCCTCGGCCTTGGCCAGATCCTTGCTGATCTTGGTCTTCTTCTTCCAGGGCAGGTTGACCAGGGTGTCGATGTAGGTGCGCACCACGGTGGCCTCGGCCGACATCGGCGACATCATGCGCAGCTTCTTCAGCTCCGCTTCGGCCTTCTTGGTGGCCTCTTTCGACATGTGGGCGGCCTTGATCTTCTTCTCCAGTTCGTCGAGCTCGGCGCCCTCCTCGATCTCGCCCAGTTCCTTCTGAATCGCCTTGACCTGCTCGTTCAGGTAGTACTCGCGCTGGCTCTTTTCCATCTGGCGCTTGACCCGGCCGCGGATGCGCTTCTCGACCTGAAGGATGTCGATCTCGGCCTCCATGAAGCCCATCAGGTGATCGAGCCGGCTCTTGAGGTCGAACATCTCCAGGATGGCCTGCTTCTGTTCGAGCTTGAGCGGCAGGTGGGCGGCGATGGTGTCGGCCAGACGGCCGCCGTCGTCGATGCCGGCCAGCGAGGCCATGATCTCGGGCGGGATCTTCTTGTTCAGCTTGACGTAGTTGTCGAACTGGGCCAGCAGCGCGCGGCGCATGGCCTCGATCTCGGTGTCCTCCCAACCCTCCTCGCCTTCGGCCAGAGGTTCGGCGGTACCGGTGAAATGGCTCTTCTCATCGGTGAAATCGCTGATGCGCACCCGCTGGTTGCCTTCGACCAGCACCTTCACGGTGCCATCGGGCAGTTTCAGCATTTGCAGCACGCTGGCGACCGCACCGATCTGGTACATGTCCTCGAAGCTGGGTTCGTCCTTGGCCGCGGATTTCTGGGCGACCAGCAGGATGTGCTTGCCCGCCTCCATGGCCACTTCCAGGGCCTTGATCGATTTCGGCCGGCCGACGAAGAGCGGGATGACCATGTGGGGGAATACCACCACATCGCGCAGGGGCAGGAGCGGCAGGGTGACCGGACTGGTGTAAAGGGCAGATTGGCTCATGGACGATCCTCAACGGTTTTGCCGCAATATGACAACACTGTCTATCTGGTGCCGCCGGCGCCTATTTCAAGCGCCGGCGGGCACACGGATCGAAGGCAGCCCGGCTACTCTCAGGACGAGGCGACCTTGGGCTCCTTGGCAGACTCGGAGTAGATGAGCAGGGGCTGGCCCTCGCCCGTGATGACTTTCTCATCGACCACCGCCTTTTCCACGTTTTCCAGGCTGGGCAGGTCGAACATGATGTCCAGCAGGGCGTGTTCGATGATCGAACGCAGGCCGCGGGCACCGGTCTTGCGTTCCAGCGCGCGCTTGGCGATGGCCAGGAGTGCCTCTTCCCGGAATTCCAGCTCGACGCCTTCCATCTTGAACAGCTTCTGGAACTGGCGGGTCAGCGCGTTCTTCGGCTCCGTCAGGATCTGGACCAGGGCCTGCTCGTCGAGTTCCTCGAGGGTGGCGATCACCGGCAGACGGCCGACGAATTCCGGGATCAGGCCGTACTTGATCAGGTCCTCGGGCTCGACGTTGCGCAGGGTCTCGCCGATGTCCTTGCGGTCGTCCTTGCTCTTGACCTCGACGCCGAAGCCGATGCCCGATTTCTCGGTCCGATTGCGGATCACCTTGTCCAGGCCGCTGAAGGCGCCGCCGACGATGAACAGGATGTTGGTGGTGTCGACCTGGATGTATTCCTGGTTCGGATGCTTGCGGCCGCCCTGGGGCGGCACCGAGGCGGTGGTGCCCTCGATCAGTTTGAGCAGGGCCTGCTGCACGCCCTCGCCCGAGACATCGCGGGTGATCGAGGGGTTGTCCGACTTGCGCGAGATCTTGTCGATCTCGTCGATGTAGACGATGCCGGTGCGGGCCTTTTCCACATCGTAGTCGCACTTCTGCAGCAGCTTCTGGATGATGTTCTCGACGTCCTCGCCGACATAGCCGGCCTCGGTCAGCGTGGTGGCGTCGGCGATGACGAAGGGCACGTTGAGCAGCCGGGCCAGGGTCTGGGCCAGCAGGGTCTTGCCGGAGCCGGTCGGGCCGATGAGCAGGATGTTGCTCTTGGCCAGTTCGACATCGTCGTCTTTGCCCGCGCCGGGTTCGCGCAGACGCTTGTAGTGGTTGTAGACGGCCACGGCCAGCGCCTTTTTCGCCAGATCCTGGCCGATCACGTACTGATCGAGGGCCTGGCGCAGCTCTTTGGGGGTCGGCAGGCCGGATTCGCCCTCCTTGCCCTCCTTCGCGCCCAGGATCTCTTCGCGGATGATGTCGTTGCACAGTTCCACGCACTCGTCGCAGATGAACACCGAGGGGCCGGCGATCAGCTTGCGCACCTCGTGCTGGCTCTTGCCGCAGAAGGAGCAGTACAGAAGTTTGTCGTTACCTTGGTTGTCGGACATCGCGTTCTAATCCAGCCTCAGAATACCTGAATAATTAAGTCAAGTTTAAGCGGCTTGACCGCGGTTGGCTAGCACTTTGTCGACGAGGCCATATTTCACGGCCTCGTCGGCGCCCATGAAGAAGTCGCGGTCGGTGTCGCGCTCGATGGTCTCCAGCGGCTGGCCAGTGTGTTTGGCCAGCATGTCGTTCAGGCGGGCGCGCAGATACAGGATCTCCTTGGCGTGGATCTCGATGTCCGAGGCCTGACCCTGGAAGCCGCCCAGGGGCTGGTGGATCATGACCCGGGAATTGGGCAGGGCAAAGCGCTTGCCATTGGCGCCGGCGGCCAGGAGGAAGGCGCCCATGCTGGCGGCCTGGCCGATGCACAAGGTGGAGACATCGGGCTTGATGAACTGCATGGTGTCGTAGATGCCCATGCCGGCGGTGACCGAGCCGCCCGGGGAGTTGATGTAGAGGAAGATGTCCTTGTCCGGGTTCTCCGACTCCAGGAACAGGAGCTGGGCCACCACCAGGTTGGCGGTGGTGTCGTTCACCGGCCCCACCAGGAACACCACCCGCTCCTTGAGCAGGCGGGAATAGATGTCATAGGCGCGCTCGCCGCGGCCGCTTTGTTCGATGACCATCGGGATGTACCCGAGGCCGGACGGCTCCTGAGTCCACTGGCTCATTAGGCTTTCCCCATCAAGGTTTCCATGCTCATCGCCTCGTCGGTGACCTGCGCCCGTTCCAGGACCCAGCTGACGATGTTCTCTTCCAGCACCAGGGATTGGGCCTCGCGCAGGCGATCCGGCGCTTCATAGTACCACGCGACCACCTCGGCCGGATGCTCGTAGCTCTGGGCGAATTCCTCGACCATCGCCTTGACCTGTGCCTCGGTCGCCACGATGTTGTGGGCCCGGGCCAACTCGTTCAGCAACAGGCTGATGGCGACCCGGCGCTGGGCCTGGGCCTCGAATACCTCGTCGCTCAGCTTGATGTCCTCGGCCTTCATGCCGCGGGCGCGCAGGTCGTTGACGGCGCGTTCGAGCATGGTCCGGCGCTCCATGGCGACCAGGCCCTTGGGCACGTCGAACGGCATGGCCTTGATCAGGCCGTCCATCACCTGCTCCTTGACCCGGCTCATGATCCGGCGCTTGGCCTCGCGCTTGAGGTTGTCGGCGATATCCTGGCGCAGCTTGGCCACACCGCCCTGGTGCACGCCCATGCTGGCGGCGAAGGCATCGTCCACCTCGGGCAGCACGGCTTCGTGCACCGATTTCACGGTGGCCTCGAAGGTGGCGGTCTTGCCCGCGACTTCCTTGCCGAAGTAATCGGCCGGGAAGGTCACGTCGAATTTCTTGGTCTCGCCGGCCTTCATACCTTCCAGCGCGCCCTCGAACTCCTTCAGGGTGCGGCCCTGGCCCAGCACCACCGGCAGGTCCTTGCCCTCGCCGCCCTGGAACACCTCGCCGTCGATGCGGCCGACGTAGTCGACATGGACCCGGTCGCCGGCCTTGGCGGCACGGTCCACCGGCTGGTAGTGCAGGCGCTGTTTGCGCAGCACTTCGATGGTGCGGTCGATGTCGGCCTCGGTCACATCGACCACCGGACGGTTGACCTGGATCTGGCCGACGTCGCCCAGTTTGATCTCGGGGAAGACCTCGAAGGTGGCCTTGAACGAGAGCTCGGCGGCATCTGGCTCGGCGCTGGCCATCTCGAAATTGGGGTAGCCGGCGACTTTGATCTCCTGCTCGCGCACGCTGTCGAAGAAGCGCTTCTGCAGGGCCTCGCCCAGGACATCGCCGCGAACCTCGGCGCCATAACGAGCCTGGACCATCTTCATCGGGGCCTTGCCGGGACGGAAACCGTCCATCTTCACCGAACGGGACAGTTTTTGCAGACGCTTGGCCACTTCGGATTCGATCTCGGCCGTGGGCAGGTTCAGGGTCAGGCGGCGCTCCAGGCCGGCCAGGGTTTCAACGGTGGTTTGCATCATGTTTCCTTGTCGAGCTAAGGCTTGCGCCAATCGCCGCGCCCCGGCGGAATGACGGTTGTCGCGGTAATAGGCTGATAAATATCAGGAAATCCGGACCCTCCGGGGTGCTGTCAGCGGGGTTGAAGCGGCGGTTCCGGACCTTCCCAAACAACCGGGAGAATACCACGAAAGCCGGCCCGGATTGGCCCCGCAGGCGGTGGGGATTGGCTTTAGAGCCTATTTCAGTAGGAAACATATCCCGTGCCGGTTGCCTGCGGGATGCAGTGCAAGGCGCGGGGGGCGAAGTGTAGTCATTCTCCACGAGCCACCCGCAACGCGGCAATGCACCCTGAAGGGCATAAACGCCCGCAGACGGCCGGCCCTTCGGGTTGAGGCCAGGATCGGCGTCTGCGGCGTTGCGCCGCTTGTCGATGGAACGACCATCGACTGCGCGACGCGCCTTGCATCCATCCGATCCTGGTCTCAATACGGGGTATATTTCCTACTGAAATAGGCTCTTAGTCCAGCAGCGCGGCGGCGCCGGCGGCGGCGACCAGTCCGCCCTCGGCCGGCAGCACGCCGGGCAGGCCGAGCACGCCCAGACGGCCGCCGGTGAGGGCGTCGGACCAGGCCAGGGTCGGCCGCTTGAAGGCCACGGCCGCCTCGGCCTTGGCCAGGGCGATGTCGACGCTGCCGTGCTGGGCACCGTCCAGGCGCGACAGGCAGAGCAGATGGCCGCCGTCGTCGACCACGGCGATCACCACCGGCCAACGCTGCTTCATGGCTTCGGCCTCGGCCGCCGCCAACACCTGTTTGGCGGCCGACAGGGTAAGCGCGGCCTTCTGTTTGATCAGCTTGTCGGACATGCCTTTATATTTATCCATGGTGCGGAAGACAGGACTCGAACCTGCACACCTTGCGGCGCTGGAACCTAAATCCAGTGCGTCTACCAATTCCGCCACTTCCGCGAAGCGCGAAGTGTAATATACCGCCTCCCCAGTGTCAGGCTTGATCTGACGCCGTTTCGCACAAGGTTCGCTTCGACATGACTGACGCCCAGTCGTCCCGCCCCACCCTGGTCAACGTCGGCCACTATGAAAACTTTCCGGTGGCCTCGGTCTTCCTGCCCCGCCGACTGCGCCGGCCGATCCAAGCCATCTACCGCTTCGCCCGCGCCGCCGACGACATCGCCGACGAGGGCGATGCGCCAGCCGAGGCGCGTCTGGCCGAACTCGAGGCCTTCCGCGAACAACTGCGGGCGCTGGAACGCGGCGAAGCCGTCACGCATCCGATCTTCGTCGAGCTGGGCGAGGCCATCCGCCGGCACGATCTGCCCTTCCAGTTGTTCCACGACCTGCTCGACGCCTTCGCCCAGGATTGCAGCAAGACCCGCTATGCCGATTTCGGCGAGGTCATGGCCTATTGCCGCAAGTCGGCCAATCCCATCGGCCGATTGCTGCTCAAGCTCTACGGCGCCGACGCCCCGCGCAACCAGGCCTATTCCGACGGCATCTGCTCGGCCTTGCAAATCATCAACTTCCTGCAGGATGTTGCCGTCGATTGGCAAAAGAACCGCATCTATTTTCCGCAGGACGAGATGGCCCGCTACGGCATCAGCGAGCGTCAGATCGCCGAGGGCCGCAGCGACGGTCTATGGCAAATATTCATGCGCGAGCAGATCGAGCGCGCGCGCAAGCTGCTGGCCGCCGGCGCCCCGCTCGGCCGGGTGCTCAAGGGCCGCATCGGCTTCGAGATGCGGCTGATCATCCTCGGCGGCGAGCGCATCCTGTATAAACTGCATCGCAGCCACGGCGACATGTTCAGCCAGCGGCCGAAGCTGGGCCTGGGCGACTGGCTCTACATGCTCTGGCGTGCCTTGAGGAAAAAATAAAACAAAGAGATACGGATGGACGTTCATCAATATTGCCAGGACAAGGCCGCCGCCAGCGGCTCCAGTTTCTATTACAGCTTCCGTTTCCTGCCACTCGAACGGCGGCGGGCGATCACGGCCTTCTACGCCTTTTGCCGCGAGGTCGACGACGTGGCCGACGAATGCCGGGAGCCGGCGGTGGCTCAGGCCAAGCTCGACTGGTGGCGGGCCGAGGTCGAGCGGCTGTATGCCGGCCAGCCCGGCCACCCGGTGACCCAGGCCCTGCGATCGGCGGTGGCCGCCTTCGATCTGCCCAAGGAAGCCCTGCTCGAAATCCTCGATGGCATGGAGATGGACATCCACCAGCATCGCTATCCGGATTTCCGCGAACTGCGCCTGTATTGCCACCGGGTGGCCGGCGTGGTCGGCGAGGTGGCGGCCCAGATCTTCGGTTATCAGGAGCGCGCCACCCAAAAATATGCCGCCCTGCTCGGCCTGGCCTTCCAGCTCACCAACATCATCCGCGACGTCGGCGAGGATGCCCGGCGCGGCCGGATCTATCTGCCGCAGGATGAACTGGCCCGTTTCGGCGTGACCGAGGCCAACATCCTGCAGGGCCGGGAGACCGAAGCCTTTCGGCAGCTCATGGAATTTCAATACCAGCGTGCCGAGGGTTTCTATCGCCAGGCCCTGGCCAGCCTGCCCGCGGCCGACCGCAAGGCCCAGCGCCCGGGCCTGATCATGGCCGCGATCTACCGCACCCTGCTCGACGAGATCCGGCGCGCGGGCTTTCCGGTGCTGCGCGGCCGGGTCGCGCTGACGCCCCTGCGCAAGCTCTGGATCGCCTGGCGCACCTGGGTGTTTGCGTGAGGGGCGAGGCGATTGCCGTCATCGGCGGCGGTTGGGCCGGCCTGGCCTGCGCCGTGGAACTGGCCGCGCGGGGCCGGCGCGTCACGCTGTTCGAGGCGGCCAAGCAACTGGGCGGTCGGGCGCGCCGGGTCGACTGGAACGACATCGCCATCGACAACGGCCAGCACATCCTGATCGGTGCCTATCGGCAGACCCTGCGCCTCCTGGCGCGGGTCGGCAGCGACGGTCTGCTGGAACGGCGACCGCTCGAATTTAACCAGCCGCCGCGGTTGCGCCTCGCCCTGCCCCGTCTGCCGGCCCCCTTGCATGTCGCCCTTGGCCTGGCCCGTGCCCGGGGACTCGCCTGGGGCGACAAGCTGGCCGCCGCCCGTTTCATCCGGGCCCTGAAGCGGCAGCGCTATCGCCTGCCGGCCGACACCACCGTCGCCGGCCTGCTCGAGCGCCATGACCAGACCCCGGCACTCGTCCGCCGCCTGTGGGAGCCGATCTGCTTGGCTGCCCTCAACACCCCGCTGGAGCAGGCCTCGGCCCAGGTCTTCTGCAACGTGCTGCGCGACAGCCTGGGCGGCGACCGGGCGGCGAGCGATCTTTTGCTGCCGCGCGCCGACCTTGGCCGCCTGCTGCCCGATGCCGCGGCAGCCTATCTGGCAAGCCATGGCGGCGAGGTTCGACTTGGCCGCCGGATCGAAGGCATCGAGCGGACAAGTGGCGGCTACCGATTGAGCGGCGCCGACCGGACCTTCAGTCATGTCGTCTGTGCCACCTCGCCTGCACAATTGCCCGAATTGCTGGCCGGCCTGCCCGAGCTGGAGCCGGTGCGGCGCATGGTGGCGGCCTATGGCTACCAGCCGATCGAGACCCTGTGGCTGCGCTTTGATCAAGACCTGAATCTGCCCTTGCCCATGCTCGGCCTCGATCACGGCCCTGGCCAGTGGCTGTTCGAGCGCCGCGATCTGGCGCCGGGCCTGGCCAGCGTGGTGATCAGCGCCGAGGGACCGCATCTCGAAGTGGCCAAACCGGCCTTGCTTGCGGCCGTGCTCGAGCAGATGCGCCAGGCCCTGGGGCCGCTGCCGCCCTTGCGCGACCACCTGAGCATCGTCGAGAAGCGCGCCACCTTCGCCGCCGTCCCCGACCTGCCGCGGCCTGAGATGGTCACCGCCCTGCCCGGCCTTTATCTTGCCGGCGACCATGTCCACAGCGATTACCCGGCCACCCTGGAAGGCGCGGTGCGCAGCGGTGTCGCCTGCGCGCGGGCGATTCTGGCCGAGGCGGCAACAAGCCGTTAACAGTTTGTTGCCGCCTGAAACCCCTGTATCAGGGGGCCGGGCCTAGAGTGAGGTCGTTCCCCACCCACCAGGAGACGACCATGAAGCAAGCCCTGTTGAGCCTCATCCTGATCTGCCTGAGCGGTCTGGCCGCTGCCGCGCCCGCCGGGGAGGCTCAAACGCCGATGCTGGACAAGCTGAAGGCGATCGAATCGGACAGCCATCGCAGCCGCATCCGTATCCTCGAAGAGGCCGACCGCTGCATCGAGGCGGCCAACACGGCGCAGGCCTACCGCGACTGTGAGCGGAAAGAGAAGCAGGCCCGCGAACATCTGCGGGAAGAACTGCGGCCCCGGCATCAGGCCTTGCGCCAGGAGGCGCGGCAATGGCGGCAGTCGCGCCAAACGGAGGGGATGTCGACAAAACCCTGATTAAAGTAGGGGCGGCGGCTGCGCCGCCGCCTGATATACTGCCGGCCTCTTCGAAGAGGCGCATCATGCAGTCAGTCAAAACGAATATAAAAGACTACCAAGCTGCTCCCGATCTGCTGAAAGACCGCGTCATCCTGATCACCGGCGCCGGACAGGGCCTGGGCCGGGCGATGAGTCACGCCTGCGCCGCTCACGGCGCCACGGTGATCCTGAGCGGCCGCCAGGTGGTCAAGCTGGAGGCGGTCTACGACGAGATCGTCGCCGCCGGCGGGCCCGAGCCGGTGATCTTCACGACCGATCTGGCCACCGCCCAGGACAAGGATTACGAGACCATCGCCAGTTCCATCGACTGGCAGTTGAAGCGCCTGGACGGCATCATCCACAGCGCCTCCCTGTTCTACAACCTGTCGCCGCTGGCGATCCAGACCAGCGAGCAGTGGCTGGACTTGTTCCGGGTCAACACCCTGGCGCCGTTCGCCCTCACCCGTGCCTGCGAAGCCCTGCTCAAGCGTTCGCCCGACGCCTCGGTCGTGCTGGTCGGCGAGAGCCACGGCCATAGCCCGGCCGCCTTCTGGGGCGGCTTCGCCGTGTCCAAGGCGGCGATGGAGGCCTATCTCAAGATCCAGGCGCAGGAATGGGAAGGCCAGGAGAACCTCCGCATCAACATGGTCATCCCCGGCCCCATCCATTCGCCCCAGCGTTCGCGCACCCATCCAGGCGAGTTCAAGGAAAACCTGACCAAGCCGGAAGACCTGGCGCCCTACTTCCTTTATCTCTTAGGTCAAGACGGCCGCGCCAGCCGCGGCCAGGTCATCAATTGCCGCAAGGGCTCCGGCGAGCAGGACTACTGAGCCGCTCGATCGAGCCTGATTCAATCCAACTGGCGCACGTAATCGACCGCCTCGGTCAGGCTCTCCAGACCGACGATACGCGCGCCGCCGATCTTCTGTTTCGGCAGGTTGGCGCGGGGCACCAGCAGGGTGTCGAAGCCCAGCTTGACCGCCTCCCGTATCCGCTCCTGACCCCGCTGCACCGCACGGATTTCACCGGCCAGGCCGATCTCGCCGAATACCGCAAGATTGTGCGGCAAGGGCTTGTTGCGGATGGAGGAAAGCACGGCCATCAACACGGCAAGGTCGCCTGCTGGTTCGTTGATGCGCACCCCGCCCACGGCGTTGACGAAGACATCCTGATCGAAGCAGGCGACGCCGCCGTGCCGATGCAGCACGGCGAGCAGCATGGCCAGGCGGTTGGGGTCGAGACCGACGGTGAGCCGGCGCGGGGTCGGCGTGTGCGCGGTGTCGACCAGGGCCTGGATCTCCACCAGCAGCGGCCTGGTGCCTTCCTGGGTGACCACCACGCAAGAGCCGGGTGCCTCGCGTTCGGTGCGGTTGAGGAACAGGGCCGAGGGGTTGTTCACGCCCTTGAGCCCCTTCTCGGTCATGGCGAACACGCCCAGCTCGTTGACCGCGCCGAAGCGGTTCTTGAAGGCGCGGACCAGGCGGTAGCTGGAGCCGGTGTCGCCCTCGAAATAAAGCACGGTGTCGACGATGTGCTCGAGCACGCGCGGACCGGCCAGGGCGCCCTCCTTGGTCACGTGGCCGACCATGATGACGCAGGCCCCGCTGGTCTTGGCGTGCCGGGTCAGCTCCTGGGCGCATTCGCGCACCTGGGCGACGCTGCCCGGAGCCGATTGCAGGGCCTCGGTGTAGACGGTCTGGATGGAGTCGATCACCACCACCTCGGGCCGCTCGGCCTTCAAGGTGCCGAGGATGGCCTCCAAGCGGATCTCGGTGAGCAGGGGAAAATCGGCCTCGGCCAGATCCAGCCGCCTGGCCCGTAGGGCGATCTGCCCGGCCGATTCCTCGCCGCTGACGTAGAGCGTCTTGCGCCGGCCGGACAGCGCGGCCAGCGCCTGCAGGAGCAGGGTCGATTTGCCGATGCCGGGGTCGCCGCCGATCAGCACCACGCCGCCGGGCACCAGGCCGCCGCCGAGCACCCGGTCGAATTCCGACAGGCTGGTGCCCAGCCGCGGCGTCTCCTCGGCCTGCACTTGGGCGAGGCGTACGACGCTTTCGCTGGCCGCCAGCGACTGGAAGCGGCGTGGCTTCGCCTCGACCACGGTTTCCGACAGGGTGTTCCAGGCCAGGCAGCTCGGGCACTGGCCCTGCCACTTGCTCGACTGGCCGCCGCATTGGCTGCAGACGTATACGGTGCTGGTCTTCGACATGAGGATGTTTGAGTGTTGGAATTCGTTCGGTATCGGTGTCGGTCACGGGGCCGGGCCGGGCAAAATGTTCAGCTGATCCACGCGAACGGATAATATCAGTCATCCGCAGCACGACGGGCTATCCAACCCCATGGCACAGAAGATTACCGGGCAGGACGCACAGAAGAACAAGATCCTGCTCCTCGAATGCGACCCGGCTGTCGCCCAAAAAATCCACATGATCCTGAGCGAGCGCGGTCACCAGCTTGTTCGGGTCGATAGCGTGACCAGCATGCTGAGCTTGATCGAGGCCGGCGAGGCCGCCGCCCTGCTGATCTCGGCCGACAGTCTGCAGGACTGCCCCGAAGCCCTGCTCGACAGCCTGCTCCAGACCGCCCGCGCGCAGAACCCGCCGCTGCCGACCTTCTACTTGTCGGCCAAGACCGATTTCGACACCCGCATCTGGGCCTTGCGCAGGGGCTTTAGCCATTTTCTCGGGCATCCGCTCGATTACAGCCGGCTGTTGCGCCTGCTGGAGAAATACAGCGGCATGAAGGTGCACGATCCCTACCGGGTCCTGCTGGTCGACGACGATCCCGTCCTGCTGCGCATGCATACCCTGATCCTGGAGGAGGCCGGCATGGCCACCCAGGCGATCAGCGACCCTGTGCAGGCCCTGGAGGCGACCCACGCCTTCGGCCCGGAGCTGATCATCCTCGACCTTTATATGATCGGCTGCCAAGGCACCGAGCTGGCGGCCATCCTGCGCGACTGCGACCGCTTCAACGACGTGCCGATCATCTTCCTGTCGAGCGAGGATCAGCCGGTCAAGCAGCTGGAGGCCATGACCACCGGTGGCGATGCCTTCCTGGCCAAACCGGTCGATCCGGAACAGCTGGTCAACCTGATCAACCAGCGCATCCAGCATGCCCGGCAGCTGCGCCTGATCTCCCGGCAGCTCGACAGCGCGATGCGCGAGGTCGATGCCCGCCAACGCGCCCTGGACGAGCACGCCATCGTCAGCATCACCGACCATCTGGGCAACATCATCTATGCCAATGCCAAGTTCTGCGAGATCAGCGGCTACCGCCAGGACGAGCTGATCGGCCAGAACCACCGGCTGATCAAGTCCGGACTGCACGACCAGGCCTTCTACGATGAGATGTGGGCGACCATCGCCCAGGGCCACATCTGGCATGGCGTGGTGGCCAACCGGCGCAAGGACGGTCAGGTCTACTGGGTGGCCAGCACCATCGTCCCCTTCATGGGCGAAGACGGCCTGCCCGCGCGCTATATCTCCATCCGCACCGACATCACCCAGCTCATGGAGATCGAAAAGGCCCTGCGCGAGAGCGAAGACCGCCTGCGCCTGAGCCAGATCTTCGCCAACATCGGCACCTGGGACTGGGACATCCAGACTGGCGATCTCTATTGGTCAGACCGCATTGCGCCTTTGTTCGGCTACGACGATCTGGTGGAGACCAACTACCAGAACTTCCTCAACGCGGTCCATCCGGATGACCGGCAGGCGGTCACCGACGCGGTGAACGCCTGTCTCGAGCACGACACGCCGTACGACATCGAGCACCGGGTGGTCTGGCCCAGCGGTGAGATCCGCTGGCTGCTCGAGCGCGGCGCGGTCAAGCGCGACAAGGACGGCAACCCCCTGCACATGCTGGGCGTGGTGCAGGACATCACCGCCCGCAAGCAGGCCGAGCTCGCCCTGCAGGAGAGCGAGCAGCGCCTGCGCGAGGCCCAGCGCATCGCCCAGATCGGCCACTGGACGCTGGATGTCGCCAGCGGCCGTCTGCACTGGTCGGACGAGATCTATCGCATCTTCGGGCACGAGCCCGGCGAGTTCGAGCCCAGCTACGAGCGCTTTTTCGAGGCCGTGCATCCGGACGACGTGCTGCTGGTCAAGGCCTCGGAGGCCAGGGCGCTGCAGCACGAAGGCGGTCACAGCATCGACCATCGCATCGTCCTGCCCAACGGCTGCGTGCGCTGGGTGCATGAGGAGGCCCACGCCAGCTTCGGGCCGGACGGCCAGCCGATTCAGTTGAGCGGCACGGTGCAGGACATCACGGCGCGCAAGGAAGTCGAGGCCGAACTGCAGCTGGCCAAGCAGGAGGCCGAACGGGCCAACCTGGCCAAGTCCGAGTTCCTCTCCAGCATGAGCCATGAGTTGCGCACGCCGCTCAATGCCATCCTCGGTTTCACCCAGCTGCTGGAGATCGACGACAACCTGACCGCGGAGCAGCGCGACAACATCAAGGAGATCGTCAATGCCGGCAAACATCTGCTCAGCTTGATCGGCGAGGTGCTCGACCTGGCCAAGATCGAGGCCGGCCGGATGACATTGTCGATCGAGGCCATCCACCTCGACGATCTGCTGCAGTCCTGCCTGTCGATCATCCAGCCCATGGCCTGGAAGCGCGGCATCGCCATCCAGGCCGACTTCGACCGCAACCGCTTCAAGACAGTCATGGCTGATCACACCCGGCTCAAGCAGGTGCTGATGAACCTCTTGAGCAACGCCATCAAGTACAACCGCGACGGCGGCCAGATCGAGGTGAACTGGAGCCCTGCCGGCAACAGCATGTTCCGGGTCTCGGTGCGCGACACCGGTCCCGGCATCGGGCCCGAGCGGCTGAAGGACATGTTCCAGCCCTTCAGTCGGCTGGGGGCGGAGAACACCGCGGTCGAGGGTACCGGCATCGGTCTGGTCATCAGCAAGCGCCTGATGGAGGCCATGCACGGCCGGATCGGCGTGGACAGCCAGGAGGGAGTCGGCAGCACCTTCTGGATCGAGATTCCTGTGGCGACCAGCGACCTGTCCGTGATCAACGGTTCGACCGAGCAGCTCCAGCAGCACACCGTACCGCAGACCGGCGAGCACACCGTGCTCTATGTCGAGGACAACCCGGCCAACCTCAAACTGATGGTCAACCTGCTGGCGAAATGGCCGACCGTGCGCCTGCTCACCGCCCATACCGGCGCGCTCGGCATCGAGATGGCCAAGAGCTATCGGCCTGATTTGATCCTGCTCGATATCAACCTGCCGGAACTCGACGGCTACGGGGTGCTGCGCGAATTGAGGCATGCGGCCGAAACCCGTGATATTCCGGTCGTCGCCCTGACCGCCAATGCCATGCCCAAGGACATCGAGCGTGGCAAGGCGGCAGGCTTCCAGGAATACCTGACCAAGCCGCTGGATATCTCGAATTTCTACGCTGTGCTCGGCCGATTGCTGACCTAGGCGGCGGGCTTCCATGCAGACTGCCCACCTCGACCCCGTCCGCAGCGAACAGTTGCGGCTGCTATACGAGGCCTTGCCGCTCGCCCTATTCGCCACCGTGGTCAACGCCCTGGTCCTGGTCGCCATCCTGTGGGGTCAGGTGACGGCCAGTGTCTTGCTCGGCTGGTTGGCCGCGGCCGGCCTGGTTTCCGCCTTGCGCTATCTGATGTTCCGCGCCTATCGGGCGGGCAAGGTAGCGCCGCCGTCGGCCCGCCTCTGGCAGGTGGCTTTTCAAACCGGCGTCGTTGCCGCCGGCTTGATCTGGGGTGGCAGCATCCTGGTTGTGTTTCCGCAGTCCAGTTCGGCGCACCAGATACTGCTCGCGCTGGTCATCGCCGGCGTCTGCGCCGGTGCCGTCAGTACCCTGAGCTATCAATGGCAGGCGATTGCGCAGTTCCTGGTGATCACCCTCCTGCCGGTGGTCGGCCGCTTCCTTCTGGGCGGCGATGACCTTTCCCTGGCCGTGGCGCTCATGGCCGCCCTGTTCCTGCTCATGCTCCTGATCAGCGCCCGCCGCATCTACCGGACCAACCAGACCAATCTCGAACTGCGCGACGCGGCCTCGGCCAGGGCGTCCGAGGCCAAGGCGTCCGAGGCCCGGTTCCGCCATCTGCTGCAGGCGGCGCCCGATGCACTGCTCATCGTCGACCCCGACAACCGGATCGAATACGCCAATCAGCGTGCCCAGGACTTGTTCGGCTACCCGGGCGAGACATTGCTGCAATGTCCCCTGATTCGACTGCTGCCCAAGCTGAAACAATTCAATGGCCGGCTGCCGCCGGAAGATACGCAGCGCAATCTGTTCGCCTACACCCAGGATGGTCGTCGTTTCCCCAGCGATGTGAGTTTCAGCAGCATCCCGTTCGCCGAAGGCAGTCGCATCTGCCTGGCCGTGCGTGATGTCACCGAGCGCTGGCAGAACGAAGAATCCCTGCGCCAGGCCAAGGTGGCAGCCGAGGCGGCCAACCAAGCTAAATCTGCCTTCCTGTCGAGCATGAGTCACGAACTGCGCACCCCGCTCAATGCCATCCTCGGCTTTTCCGAGTTGATGCTCGACGAGCCAAACCTGACCGCCGAACAACAGGACAACGTGCGCGAGATTTTTAGCTCGGGCGAACACCTGCTCAAGCTGATCAACGACGTCCTCGACCTGTCGCGGATCGAGGCCGGCCGCATGCAACTGGCTATCGAGCGGGTTCAGCTGCAGGACATCATCGAGGCCTGCCGCCACATGATCGAGCCGCTAGCCCGCAAGAACGGCATCATCTTGAGCTTCGAACTGGACGATTGCCGCCGCACCCTGGTTTTGGCCGACCGCACCCGCCTGCTCCAGGCCCTGCTCAACCTGGCCTCGAATGCCATCAAATACAACCACGCGGGCGGCACGGTCACCCTGGCCTGCGAGCGTCGGGCCGGTCGCCTGCGCCTGTCGGTGAAGGACACAGGGCCAGGCATCAGTCCGGAAAAACAGCGCGACTTGTTCTCGCCGTTCAGTCGTCTGGGCAAGGAGTTTTCCAACATCGAAGGCTCGGGCATCGGGCTGGCGCTCACCAAACAGCTGGTCGAGTTGATGGATGGCGAACTGGGCTTCTCCAGCAGCCCTGGCCAGGGCAGCGTGTTCTGGCTTGATCTACCCTACCTCGGCGAGGAAGCCGGGGCGGCATCGCCCGCCGCCTAGGCCCGCAGCAAGGTGAACCCCATGCCCTCGCGTCTGGCCTGCGATATCTTCTGCAGTGTGGTCGACAACTACGGCGACATCGGCGTCGCTTGGCGCCTGGCCCGGCAATTGAGCCGTGAGCATGGGCTACAGGTCCGCCTTTGGCTGGACGATCTGGCCACCCTCCATCGCATCTGGCCGCCGGCCAAGGCCGATCTCGCCGCCCAGACGGTGGCGGAGATCGAGGTGCGGCACTGGCGGGCAGATTTTCCCGAGGTGACGCCGGCGCCGCTGGTCATCGAAACCTTCGGCTGCCGGTTGCCCGAGAATTACCTGGCAGCCATGTCGGCTCGCGAGCCCAGGCCGCTCTGGCTCAATCTCGATCATCTGAGCGCCGAGGCCTGGGTCAAGGACTACCACGGTCTGCCTTCGCCGCACCCGCGCCTGCCGCTCACCGCCTATTTCTTCTATCCCGGCTTCGAGGTTGAGACCGGCGGCCTGATCCGCGAAGCCGGCCTGGCCGTCCGGCGCCAGGCGCTGCAGGCCGATCCGGCGGCACGCGAGGCGTTCTGGCGTTCCCTGCTGCTGACGCCGCCGGATGGCGACACGCTTTCGGTGTCGCTGTTCGCCTACGACAACCCGGCGCTGCCTGCCTTGCTGGCAGCCTGGGTCAGCGGCCGGCAACGCGTGCGCTGCCTGGTGCCCGAGGGGGCCGTGCTCGAAGCGATCGGCCGTTTTTTCGGCACCCCCTTGGCGCCCAGCCGACAGCTGAACAGCGGCGCGCTCGAGGTCTGCGCCCTCCCCTTCTTCGACCAGGACGGCTATGACCCTCTGCTCTGGGCCTGCGATCTCAATTTCGTCCGCGGCGAGGATTCCTTCGTCCGCGCCCAATGGGCCGCCCGACCCATGGTCTGGAACATCTACGTGCAGGAGGCCGGCGCCCATTGGCCCAAGCTGCACGCCTTCCTCGACCGCTACTGCGTGGGGCTGGAACCTGGGGCGGCCACGGCCTACCGGCAATTCACCGAGGCCTGGAACCGCAACCAGGACATTGCCCAGGCCTGGCCGGCCTTGCTCGAGCAATTGCCGGCCTTGAGCCGGCACAGCCGGGCCTGGGCCGAACATCTGGCGGCAATGCCCGACCTGGCCAGCCAGTTGATGCTTTTTTGCCGGGAAAAGTTATAATAATCAGCTTTTTACCCAGCCAGCTTGCAGGACAGACAGAGATTATGAAGACAGCACAGGAAGTTCGCGTCGGCAACGTGATCATGGTGGGCAACGACCCCATGGTCGTGCAGAAGGCCGAATTCAGCAAATCGGGCCGTAACGCCTCCGTGGTCAAGATGAAGATGAAGAACCTTCTCACCGGCTCCGGCAGCGAGACCGTGTACAAGGCCGACGAGAAGTTCGAGACCGTGACCCTCGAGCGCAAGGAGTGTACCTATTCCTACTTCGCCGACCCCATGTATGTGTTCATGGACGCCGAGTACAACCAGTACGAGGTGGAAGCCGACAACCTGGGCGACATGCTGAAGTACCTGGAAGACGGCATGCCCTGCGAGGTGGTGTTCTACAACGGCAAGGCGATTTCCGTCGACATGCCGACCACCGTGATCCGCGAGGTGGAGTACACCGAGCCCGCGGTCAAGGGCGACACCTCCGGCAAGGTGATGAAGCCGGCCCGGATCAAGCCCACCGGCGTCGAGATCTCCGTGCCCGCCTTCGTCGAGATCGGCGACAAGATCGAGATCGACACCGCCACCGGCGAATATCGCAACCGGGTCAAGGCCTGAGCCGCTTCCGGCCGACAAAAAGGGCAGCCCTCGGGCTGCCCTTTTTTATTGCCTGAACGGTATTGTTTCGGGGGGCTCAGCCTTCGGCGATGCGCAGCTTGATGTGGGCCAGGGCTTCTTCCACCTGGTCGACCAGGATCAGGCAGAGGTCGCCCGTTTGCAGCCGGGTCAAGGCGGTATCGATGGCGAGAAACTCGCCGTAGATCTCCTCCACCGCCGCCGCACGCTTGGCCTGGGCAAGGCCCTGGCGCAAGAGGCGCAGTACCTCGCCGTCGGCCCGGCCGCGCTGGCAGGCGTCCTGATAGAGGACCACCTCGTCGAAGGCGTCGCCCAGGATCTCGGTCTGCTGGCGGATGTCCTCGTCACGGCGGTCGCCCGCCGCGCTGATCACCACCACCCTCCGCTTGGCCGGCATGGCCTCGACCGCCTGGACCAGGGCCAGGATGGCGTCCGGGTTGTGGCCGTAGTCGGCGATCAGGGTGGCGCCGCGGTAGTCGAAGACGTTGAACCGGCCCGGCGCCGTCTCGGCATCGCTGACGAAGCTCTTGAGCCCGGCGCGAATCACCTGCCAATCGAGCCCCAAGGCCCAGGCGGCACCTAGTGCGGCCATGGCATTGTCGACCTGGAAGCCGATGCTGCCGTTGCGGGTGAGCCGAATCTCGGCCAGGGGGATGCGCTGCTCGAATTCGCCCTCGGCCGCCACCACGGTGTCGCCGTCGCGGAACACTGCCCGGTGACCCTGGGCCCGGTGCGCGGCGATCACGGGGTGATGCGGCTCGCCGGCGAAGAAAGTGACCGCGCCCGGACAGTAGCCCGCCATTTCCACCACCTTGGGGTCGGCGGCATTGAGTACGGCCATGCCGTTGGGGGCCACGTTCTGGACCACCACCCGCTTGAGCACGGCCAGATCGTCCACCGTCTGGATGAAATTGAGGCCGAGGTGATCGCCCAGACCGATGTTGGTGACCACCGCCACCTGGCAGCGATCGAACGCCAAGCCTTCGCGCAGCAGGCCGCCGCGCGCGGTCTCCAACACGGCGGCATCGACGTCGGGATGGGCCAGCACGTTGCGCGCGCTCTTGGGCCCGCTGCAGTCGCCGGTGTCGATCCGATGCCCCTCGACATAGACGCCGTCGGTCGCGGTCATGCCGACGCGCTTGCCGGCAAGGGTGAGCAGATGGGCGATCAAGCGCACCGTGGTGGTCTTGCCGTTGGTGCCGGTCACCGCCACCACCGGGATGCGGCCGTCGTTGCCCTCTTCGAACATGGCATTGACGATGGCCTCGCCCACCGCCCGGCCCTTGCCGAACGAGGGATTGAGGTGCATGCGCAAGCCGGGCGCGGCATTGACCTCGACGATGCCGCCGCCCTGCTCTTCCAGCGATTTCAATACGGTCTCGCACACCACATCGACACCGCAGATGTCCAGCCCGATCATCTGGGCCGCCTCGACCGCGCGTGCGGCCAGTTCCGGGTGGACATCGTCGGTGACATCGGTGGCGCTGCCGCCGGTGGACAGGTTGGCGTTGTTGCGCAGGATGACGCGGGCGCCCTTGGGCGGCACCGAATCGGCCGTGAGGCCCTGCACCTTGAGCCGGGCATGGGCGATGTCGTCCAGCCGCATCTTGGTCAGCGCGCTTTCGTGGCCCTCGCCCCGACGCGGGTCGCTGTTGGCGATCGTCACCAGTTCGCGCACGCTGTGCACGCCATCCCCGATCACATTGGGCGGCTCGCGCCGGGCGATGGCCACTACCCGGTTGCCCACCACCAGAAAGCGGTGATCGTGGCCGGGGATGAAGCGCTCGACGATCACCTCGTCGCTGATCTCGGCGGCGGAACCGTAGACCGCCATGAAATGCTCGCGGGTGGCGATGTTGACGGTCACCCCCTTGCCCTGGTTGCCATCGCGCGGCTTGACCACCACCGGCAGGCCGATCTCGCAGGCCGCCGCCCAGCCCGCTTCCGGGCTGGTGACCACCCGCCCTTCCGGGACGGGAATGCCGGCATCGGCCAGCAGCTTCTTGGTCAGCTCCTTGTCCTGGGCGATGGCCTCGCCGATGGCACTGGTGCGATCGGTCTCGGCCGCCTGGATGCGGCGCTGGCGGCTGCCCCAGCCCAGCTGCACCAGGCTGCCCTGGGTCAGGCGGCGATAGGGAATGCCGCGGGCGACGGCGGCCTGGACGATGGCGCCGGTCGAGGGGCCCAGGCGGATGTCGGCATCCAGCTCGTGCAGCCGGGCGATGGCATCGGTCAGATCGAAGGGCTTGTCCTCCACGGCCGCCTGGCACAGGACCTCGGCCAGATCGAGGGCGAGCCGACCGACTGCCTCTTCGGTGTACTCGACCGCCACGAGATAGACTCCGGCCTCGACCGTTTCCGTGGCCTGGCAGAAGGTAACCGGGCAACCGGCCTGGGATTGCAGCCGAAGAGCGGCGAAGGCCAGGGCGTGGGCAAGGGACACCTCGCCCTCGTAGCCGATCGGACGCAGCGCGCCGATGTCGGGGAAACGCGCGCGCAAGGCAGCCTCGAAGCCGACCATGGCATCGATGGAGCGTTCGGCCGGGGAGCAGACGACCAGGGCCTCGATGGCGGTGTGCCGGCTCCAGAGATTGGGGCCGCGCAGGGCGCGAATGCGGGAGATCTGCATGCAGCGGGTTCCTGTCTTGGGCTGGAAGGGTTCGAAGTTCAGTGGCCGTCGGGAGCGCCGAGCCCGAGTTGGCCCGGCGCGTAGGTTTCGATTCCGGCCTGGATCAGTTCCGCCGGCAGTCCCAGGGCCACGGCGGCGGCGATTCCGGCCAGGGCATGGGACAGGGTCAACGCCGCCTGAGTGGGGCCGGGCGGCGGCAGGCTGGCGAGATCGACCAACAGCCGCTCTTCGTGCCCCTGGGTGAGCATGATCCGGCCGCCGTGGGCGTACAGGCCCCAGCCGCCCTCGGCGCGATGTCGGGCCAGGACCGGCGAGGCCGGGTCCTGGCTGTAGTAGATCACGGCACCGTCGGACAGCTCGGCCAGGCGCGCGACCTCGGGTGCGTCGGCATTGAGCACGGCCGCCCCTTCGGCCAGCACGACATCGACCTGGGTGCGCAACACGGCGTACATCTGTTCCGGCTCCTGCAGGTAATACTCGGCGAAGCCTTCGGGACCGGGAATATCGGTGACGATGCCGACCAGGCAGCGGTCGTAGGCCAGGCCCTCGCGCAGGATCAGCTCGGGACCGTTTTCGAAGATGGCCGCTTCCACCGCCCGGTTGCGCAACAGCCGCTGGCCCAGGCGCCATTCGGTGCAATCGCCCGCTGCCACGCGCCGGTGGTTGAGATAGAGCCCGTTCGAGCAGGCCAGGCCGACCTGCTTGCCGGTCAGCTGCAGCAGGCGCGAGAGCAGATGGCCGATGACGGCGCCCCCTTCGCTGCCGGCGATGCCGATCACCGGGATGCGGCCGTCGCTGCCGGCCGGGAACAGATGATCGACGATGGCGCGGCCCACCGGTTGCGGTTTGCCTTCGGCCGGCTTGAGGTGCATGAGCAGGCCGGGGCCGGCGTTGACCTCGACGATGGCGCCGCCCTGTTCATCCAGGGGGCGCGCGATGTCTTCCACCACCAGGTCGATGCCGGCGATGTCCAGGCCGACCACGCGCGCGGCCAGGCCGGCGATCTGCCGGGTGCTCGGGTGCACCTGGTCGGTGACGTCGAAGGCGACGTTGCCATTGCGCTGGATCAGCACTTTCTGGCCGGCGGCCGGCACCGAATCGGCGTGCAGGCCCTGGCGTTCGAGTTCCAGCCGTACCGCCGGGTCTTCGTCGATCAGGATATGGTTGAGCGGATAGTCCTCGGTGGTGCCGCGCCGGGGGTCGCTGTTGAGCTGGCGGTCGATCAGTTCGACCACGGTCGAGCGGCCGTCGCCGATCACCCAGGCCGATTCGCCGCGGGCGGCGGCCACCACCCGGCCGCCCACCACGAGCAGGCGATGCTCGTTGCCCGGCACGAAGCGCTCGACGATGACCTCGCTGCCCTCCTTTTCCGCCAAGGCATAGGCGGCCTCGATTTCCGCCCGGGTCTTCAGGTCCAGGGAGACGCCGCGGCCATGATTGGCGTCCACCGGTTTGACCGCCACCGGCAGGCCGATCTCCTCGGCCGCTTCCCAGGCATCGGCCGGACCCTGCACCACGCGGCCCTCGGGCACCGGCACGCCGCAGCCCTTGAGCAGGGTCTTGGTCAGGTCCTTGTCGCTGGCGATGCCTTCGGCGATGGCGCTGGTGCGGTCGGTCTCCGCGGTCCAGATGCGGTGCTGGTGGATGCCGTAACCGAGCTGCACCAGATTGCCCTCGGTCAGTCGGATGGCCGGGATATTGCGCTCGGTCGCGGCATCGACGATGGCCGTGGTGCTGGGGCCGAGGCAATAGCGGTCGGCCATCTCGCGCAGGGGTGCCAGAGTGGCGGCCAGATCGAACGGGCGGTCCTCTATCGCCGCCAGCACCAGATCGCGCGCGGCTTCCAGACAAGCCCGGCCCAGCGCCTCGTGCCGGGTGCGCACCGCCACTTTGTAGACGCCGCGGACATGGGTCTGCCGGGCCTTGCCGAAACCGACCCGCATGCCCGCCAGGTTCTGCAGCTCGATCGTGACGTGTTCCAGGATGTGGGCCGGCCAGGTGCCTTCCTTCAGACGCAGGAGAAAGCCGCCGCGTTCGCCGACACCGCAGCGATGCTCGATCAGTCCGGGCAGCCAGGCGGTGAGGCGTTCATAAAAACCGGGGATGGTGTTGGAGGGACTGTCTTCCAGATCGCCGATGTCGACCCAGGCTTCCAGGACCGGCCGATAGGTCCAGAGATTCGGCCCGCGCAGATAGGTCACGCGGAGAAATTCGATGTCGCGCTTTGTCATTTTCACTTGCAATCAAGTGTTCGGCGCGCGGGAGTCCCATGACCGGATGGGATGCCACGCTATATACTTGGCGGCCTGAAAGCCGCCGTTGAAGCCACGGCGAAGCATACCTTAAAGGACAAATCCCGCGTTCAATGCGTCGGGCCAGCATGCAAAAAAAATCTTCCGCCAATCCCTTGCCCGAACGCTGGCAATCGGCTATCGGCACCGCCCTGGCCGAGGACGAGACCCTCCTGGCCTGGCTGGAACTGGACCTGGATGCCCGCCTGCATTTCGGCCAGGGCCTGATCCTGGCCACCGATCAGCGTCTGCTGGCGCGGGCGCCGGGCGAAGCCGACTGGCAGAGCTGGTCTTATCGCGCCGAATTGAAGCTGCAGCAGCACGACCATGCCGGGGTTGGTACCCTGGAACTGCTCGAGGGCGGGACCCGCCTGGCCGCCTGGCGCTACACCCTGGGCCAGAACCTCGCGGCCCTGCGCCTGCTCAAGCAGTTCGAGCGGCAGCGGCTTGCCCGCGAAACCGGCCAGCCGGCACCGGCCGAGACGGAGACCGTCTGCCCCACCTGCAAGGCACCCTTGGAGCCGGACCAGGAGGAATGCCCGGTCTGCGCCCGGGAGATCCACGAGGCACCCTCGACCTGGACCCTGCTGCGCCTCTGGCGCTTCGCCCGGCCTTATCAGGGCCAGCTGCTGGCCGGCTTCCTGCTCACCCTGGCCGCCACCGCCGCCACGCTGGTGCCACCCTATCTGACCATGCCGCTGATGGACGACGTGCTGATCCCCTACCAGAACGGCCAGGCCATCGACGTCAGCCTGGTGTTGTGGCTGCTCGGCGGCCTGCTCGGGGCGGCCCTGCTCGCCTGGGCTCTGGGCTGGGCCCGCACCTATATATTGGCCCTGGTCTCCGAGCGCATCTGCGCCGACATGCGTACCAGCACCTACGAACACTTGATGAAGCTGTCACTGGAATACTTCGGCGGCAAACGCACCGGCGACCTGATCGCCCGCATCGGCTCGGAGACCGACCGCATCAGCGTCTTCCTGTCGCTGCACCTCTTGGATTTCGCCACCGACGTGCTGATGATAGTCATGACCGCGGGCATCCTGTTCTCGATCAACCCCTGGCTGGCCCTGGTCACCCTGCTGCCGCTGCCGGTGATCGGCTGGATGATCCACCGGGTGCGCGACCGGCTGCGCACCGGCTTCGAGAAGATTGACCGGGTCTGGTCCGAGGTGACCAACGTGCTGGCCGACACCATTCCGGGCATCCGGGTGGTCAAGGCCTTCGCCCAGGAAAAACGCGAGGCCGAGCGCTTCCGCGAGGCCAACCGGCACAACCTGGCGGTCAACGACAAGCTCAACCGCACCTGGGCGCTGTTTTCCCCCACCGTGACCCTGATGACCGAGATCGGCCTCCTGGTGGTGTGGGCCTTCGGCATCTGGCAGGTGGCGCACGACGACATCACCGTTGGCGTGCTCACCGCCTTCCTCGCCTACATCAGCCGTTTCTATACCCGGCTCGATTCCATGAGCCGCATCGTGTCGCAGACCGAAAAGGCCGCGGCCGGCGCCAAGCGCATCTTCGACATCCTCGACCACGTCTCCAGCGTGCCGGAACCGACCCGGCCGGTGCACCTGGAGCGGGTGCAGGGGCGGATCGAGGTGCGCGAGGCCGGCTTCCGCTACGGTCACCGCGCCGTGATCAAGGGCGTGAATCTCACCATCGAGCCGGGCGAGATGATCGGCCTGGTCGGCCACAGCGGTTCGGGCAAGAGCACCCTGGTCAACCTGATCTGCCGTTTCTACGACGTGAGCGAAGGCGCGATCCGGCTCGACGGCGTCGACATCCGCTCGCTGCCGGTGGCGGAGTTTCGCCGCAACATCGGCCTGGTGCTGCAGGAGCCCTTCCTCTTCTTCGGCACCATCGCCGAGAACATCGCCTACGGCAAACCCGATGCGACACGGGCCGAGATCATCGCCGCCGCCCGCGCCGCCCATGCCCATGAGTTCATCCTGCGCCTGCCCCTGGGCTACGACTCCCTGGTCGGCGAGCGCGGCCAGGGCCTGTCCGGCGGCGAGCGCCAGCGCATCTCCATCGCCCGGGCGCTCCTGATCGACCCAAAGATCCTCATCCTCGACGAGGCCACCTCCTCGGTCGACACCGAGACCGAAAAGGAGATCCAGAAGGCCCTGGACAACCTGGTGCGCGGCCGCACCACCATCGCCATCGCGCACCGTCTGTCCACCCTGCGCCGGGCCGATCGACTGGTGGTGATGGACCGTGGCCGGATCGTCGAGGTCGGCAAGCACGATGAACTGATGGCGCGGCAGGGTCATTATTACCGGCTCTACCAGGCTCAGGCCCGCAACGTCGATACCGATCTGGACGACAGCCCGCCGTTTGCGCTCGAGCCCAAGGTCGAGGAGGTCAAACCATGAGCGCACTGGAATTCCGGCTTGGCTGCAATCGCCTGGGCCGTCTGGTGCTGACCACGCCGGATGGTCAGACCCACGAAGACGTGGTGCCGGTGCGCGCCTTCCCCATCGCCGCGCCGGACCAGGGCATCGCCCTGCTCAGCGCCGACGGCCATGAACTCGTCTGGATCGAGCACCTGGATGGCCTGCCGGCCGAAACGCGGTCACTGGTCGAGGCCGCGCTGGCGAGCCGGGAGTTCATGCCGGAGATCCTGCGCATCGACAAGGTGTCGGCCTTCGCCACCCCGAGCACCTGGCAGGTGACGACCGATCGCGGCGCAACCCGTCTGATCCTGCGCGGCGAGGAAGACATACACCGTCTGCCCGGCGGCGTACTGCTGA
Source organism: Sulfuritortus calidifontis (assembly GCF_003967275.1). Classification (NCBI taxonomy): domain Bacteria; kingdom Pseudomonadati; phylum Pseudomonadota; class Betaproteobacteria; order Nitrosomonadales; family Thiobacillaceae; genus Sulfuritortus; species Sulfuritortus calidifontis. Next base: position 1,360,362 of record NZ_AP018721.1, on the reverse strand, counting down.
TCGCCGACAGCCACGGCGTGCAATTCCTCATCCGCGACCCTGCCCGGCTCGACCGGCACAGCCGGAAATTGCTGGACCGGTTCTTGTAAGCGGGCCACGCCCGGGACGGCGCCGGACCACCCAAACAACCGCTGCTGCTGGAGCCGCAGGCGGCCCTGGGCCGGCAATGAGGTGCTCGCCGGCGGCAGGCGCTTGGGGAGGTTTCGATGGAATCGACCGTGTTGGGGGGAATGTCCAAGGCGTGGCAACATTGACGGGCGCCATCAGCCTGCCACCAACTCGAGACCTCGCATGATGCAAAGCTGGTATCTGCCCGCGTTTTTGGCCTTTTTCTTCTGGGGGCTCTGGGCCCTGTTCCCCAAGATCACCACGAGCCTGATCGATCCGCGGAGCGCGCTTTTCTTTCAGGCCCTGGGGGCTTTCGCTGTGGCGCTGGTCGTGCTCGCCACCCTGAATTTCCGGCCCCAGCTCGACGCCCGCGCCGTGCCGCTCGCCCTGCTCACGGGTATGCTCGGCATGACCGGCGGCATCGCCTACATGTATGCCATCTCGCGCGGCCCGGCGATGCTGGTTTCGGTACTCACCGCCCTCTATCCGCTGCTGACCGTGGTACTCGCCTGGCTGTTCATGGGCGAGAGCGTCAGCCTCCGGCAATGGCTGGGCATCGCCATCGCTCTGGTGGCCATGGCGCTCATGGCCGGTTGAACTGGGCTGCGACTCCAAAATGAAGCCGAGGCGCGAGCGGTAAAAACGGCGGCGCGGAACAGTGCGCGTCACCTCAACCCGCAGCATGACGAAGCACGACGCGCCAAGATGTAAAGGAACGGGATGGCGCACTCGTTATGCCCGCGCGCTCGGACACAACTCGCCCGTCGACCTGGGTTTTACCCCTAACAGGCCGTTGAAAAACGTAGCGAGGATGGCCAGATGCAAGGCGCGCGGAGCGCAGCGACCGAGAAAACGAATGAAGTGAGTTTCGGCGCAGCCACATATCAAATAGATAGGCGAGGGAGCGAAAACGCAGTTTCGGCGAAGCCAAAACGCAGTTTTGGCGCAGGCTAACCTCGGCGCCGCCGAGGTTAAGCGAAGCGGCCGAAGCCAGCACCGCGCAACGCCGCAGATGGCCCACCGCAGTAGTTTTTCAACGGCCTGCTAATGGCAAAACCACTAGTGGCGGCACGGCCGCTCGCTGCGCTTGGGATTTGACTGCGAAAGGAGGAGGACAATGGGAAGGCCAACCGAGCAGGTTGGCCTGGGGTTTTGGTGGTGTGCGGTTTACTACCGAACAACTTGCTATTGCGGCCGATAAGCACTGGAGAGGGGTGCCGCGGGAATGCGCTCACGAGCCCTCGATCACCCGTGCCACATCACCGTGGCATTCGGCGCACTTGCCCACCAGCAGCAAGTCGCCACCCTTGATGGTGCCGCTGAAACTGGTGATCGTGGTCTCAAAGCGGCAGTGGCCGCACCAGACATTGGACAGCAGCCGCTGGCGGATGTCGGCAGGGATAGACTCCCAGCGCAGACGGGCGGGCTTGGTGAAACTGGGAAATGACTCAACGCCTACTGTGGACTCTGCCAGTTCATGCATCCGGTTCCTCGCCATCGACCTGGCTTCTGTCATCGCAGCCTGAGCCTGCAGGTTCGGTGTTTTCTCGTTCATGGCATCACTCTGCGGCGACGGCGAAAGACCGCAGCCAGGGATCAAGGTGGGCAATATCGAAGGTACCCGACTCGAACATCTGCATCATCTCGGCATGAATCGTCATTGGCGCACGCTGCAAGCGCCAGCCATTGATGCGCAGGAACACGTCGGCCGCGGCAAAAGCGATGCGCTTGTTGCCGTCCACGAACGGGTGGTTGATCGCCAGGCTTTCCAGCAGGGCAGCTGCCTCAGCCACGATGTCATCGTAGTAGCCGGTCTGCGGACGGAACAGTGCGGCCTCCAGCGCCCCGGGGTCACGCACGCCCGGTGCGCCGCCGTAACGCTGCATCAGCACCGTGTGCATGCCGAGCACGTCGGCCACGGTCAGGTAATCGTGAGCCACGGGTTACTTGGCAAGTTCGCGGTAGAGGCTGTCGAACTCATCCAGACTGGACGCGAACGAAGCCATCACGTGGCGGCGGGGGCGCGCTTTCTGCTGCCGGTCGATGTAGTCGCGCAGGGCCTCATCGAGCACTGCCTGGAACTGGCGGCCTTGGCTTTCTGCGATTTGGCGCAACGCCGCCAGCACCTCAGGCGCGGCCTGGGAGGAAAACTTTTCGCGGGCAGCGGTCGTCATGGTTATCTCCATCATGATTCATCTTGACGTTTCATGATAGAGCAAGTCGAAAAGGTTTGCTACCGCGTTTATGGCGTTCGATGCCTGACCTGCCCCCTTCTATGGTGCCAAGTCGTTGTTATTGATCCGAAACAAATGTATTTGCCCCTTTCCCACCGGGATACCGAAGGATGGAGGCTTATCAGAGGACAGGGTGAGAAAGATGGCGCCCGACAGGGTGCCTATCGGCACCCATTCCCTCACCCGGCTTCGCCACCCTCTCCCGGTGGGAGAGGGTAAGTAAAGTGGATTCGTTTCTCCTCGATAGCAAAGCGCCCGGACGACGTGCGCGTCCGCAAGGCGCCGCCCGGAAACCGCGCCAACACTGGCGTTGCAGGCAAGAAAAAAGGCCAACCGAGAACGGTTGGCCTTGGGTGATTGGTGGTGGAACGCGGAACCGAACCCGCGTCCGTTACCCAAACCGGATAGTAACGCATGGGCCTTGAGGGCGTGGATTCGACGATTTGGCCGATTGGTAACTCAACGGGGTGGATCAGTTCGTGCTATCTCGCTCCAGCCGTGGTCGAACGTGAACGTCCGGGCGTGGCCGACGGGGTTCTGAATTCTGAGCACGCGGGCTTGAGCTGGATCAGTTGCGCGCTCGACCACGTATAGCCAGTACGCATCGCCCTTTTCGCGCGCGCAGTCGAACTGCGTGTGTGACAGTCCCACGGGGCGATCTTGTAAGGTGCCCGTCATCGACTTCACTTCGACCCATCGAATCTGCCGGCCACTGCTGTCGGCCTCGAAGAGGTCAAAACCCGGGTTGCCTTCCGGGGTGCGGCGCAGCCCTGGCTCAAGGCGAAGGATCAGGTTGATTGCCAGCTCCTCGATCTGCATCCGTGCTGCCTGATCGAGGCCATCGGGATCGGGGCCGTCATCGTCGGGGTGCGTGCCGACGTAGGAGATGAACGGCCGCCCTCCGGCGTGGCCGGGTGTCCTCTCTCCTTGTCCGCCGCCTTTTCCACCTCCCTTGTCTCCGGGGGTGCCGTGACCACGTGAGCCGCCGTGGCCACCTCCATTTCCCTGGCTACCGCCGCGAGATGTCCCCGTACCAGCACGCCCTTGGCCACCACCTCCCGCGCCTATGCGCACGCCATCATCGCCGTCGGGATCAGGGGTGCCGGGTGGGATATCCGGCATGTCATCGCCGTACAGATCTTTCGCGCCGTCGTACACGTCGCCATCGGACGGCTTGCCGGTCTCCTGTTCGGACTCTGCCGATGGCTCCGTCTGTGGCGCTGGGCTCGCGCTCAGTCGGGACGTCAGCTCGGCGACGATAGTAGGGTCTCTTCGTAGCAGATCGAGAATGGCCGGGTCGATGCCTGCCTCCTTGGCAAGCTGATCGATGACCGGTGGTTTGAAGACGATCTTGGTTTGCAGGAACTGGTTGGGCTTCCAGCCGAGGGTGTCGAACAAGACGAGCCCAGGCGGTACAAGCTCGCCGTCGGCATTCGGCACCCAGGCAACCTGATTGAGCGTCCGGACGAAAGCGGCATCGAACCGAGCGGTCTTTGTCTCGTAGAAGTAACCCCACTTGTAGGAGCCGTAGAAGGCGGTAGTACCGCGCGCCTCCAGATCGGCCAAGGACTCCCACAGCAACTTGGCTCGGGCGGCAGCATCCTTGGGTGGTAGTTTTGGTAAGAACTCCAGCAGCGCTGTCAGTCCGCGAAGGGTGAAATCTTCTGGCGGGTTTTCCCAGCTTGCGCGCTCAAGACCAGCTTCTCTGCGGATTCGCTCTTTCTCCGAATGCCCCAGACTCGACGGTACTGCTTCCGGAATGAGGTAGCGGCTTGCCCCGCACGACACCAGCAGGTCACGAATCTCCTCGCCCCGCAGGCAGTCGTACTCATTGTCGACGATCAAGATATCGGGCACGCCCGCGAAGAGCTGCTGTAGGCGGTCGGTGGCGATGTAGGTCTCGCCAGGCTTGGCGACATACGTTTTGCCGTCGCCGGTGTCGACCACCATCACAAAGGTGGTATCGCGCAAGGCTGACCGGAGCTTTTCCCTCTGCGCGGTGGAATCGGTACTAAAGGCGGTGCGAATGCGTTCGATGTCGGCGGCGTAGGTATCGTCGTCCACGTCGACCTCTGGCTGCTGGTACTTCGGCAGCAGGTTCCAGATGACGTCATCCACCGGATCGGGTTCGGTGATACCCAGCGAGCTCAGGAACAGGCGCGCCTCGGCCGTCGAACATACTGCGCGGCGCACGGTGGGGAAGCTGGTGGCGATAACGCTGGGCAGAAAGGCCCTGATCGTCCCGTTTTCGCGGGCGACAACGTGCGAGCCGTTCTCCAGGCGGACGAGCGGGATGGTGTCGAGCTGAACACGCACGGCCCTTCCTTGGCCACCCAGGAACTCGTACAGACGTGATATCCACTCGTCAGGTTGCGCTTCCAGGAACGCCCTACTCAGGAGGGGGATGATCTTCTCTGGCCTGATCTCGTCGATATCAAGCTCGCGCATCAGATACTTACGGATCTCGGGCGTCTTGACCTCGGTGATATCGTCTGACAGCCAGGCGCTTACCTCCGAGCCGAAGAGCGATGCCAGCTGTTCCGGGCTGAACAGCTCTCGCAGCTCTTGCGTGCGTGCCAGCTTGGCTTGGTGAGCGGTGACGTACTTGCCGTCGAAAGCCGGAAGCAGCGGCTCCTCCTGAAAGGCCTGCCTGACGGCATCGAACATCGGCGCGAACCGCGAATCCTTCGGGAACTTTTCGCGGTCAAGCGGCAGGCAGCGCAGCACCGAGATATCCAGCATCGCCTCGTCCCGCATCCAGCGCAGTGCTTCCACCAGCAGGCTCGATGTTTCCTTGACCAGATGCTGGTTCCACGGATCGCCGGGAGGGATGTTGTCGCGGCTGGGCGTGGTGCGGTAGGGCCCCTGCACGAGAAAACCAAGGTGGCTCTCGACCACGGTCGGGAAGAACACCACCAGCGGCGACCTGGCCAGCGGCTGTACGGCCCAGCGCCCCGGAGCGTCCTTGACCGCGACCACCGAAAAGGCGATCTCAACCCGCCCGACCTTTTTTCCCTCAGCAGAAAACACGTCGCGGTGGAACACCAGCCAGTTCTGATCGACCTCGGGTTGCCCACTCTCTTGGCCGATCACCGTGACGCGCTGCACGTTGGGCCCCAGCGTTTCGGGGGTGTTGCGCAGGTAGAAGCCGGACGGGCCGCCCTCGACGCTCCAGTTGATTTCGTCGATGTGGCGCAGGAACAGCAGTGCGCCCGGGCCCAAGTGGCGGAACCCCGCCGTGATCTCCTGCGCCGCCGTCGTGTCCTGCGGTTTCAGGGGCAGGATGATCTGCGTCTCATCCGGGGCACGTGCGGAGCGTTCCAGCCGCTTGGGGAAGACGTAGTTCTCAATGGCGAAGTCCTCATCGCCGGAGTGGATCTCCGGGAGATCGGTGACGGTGTAGACGGACTTAAAGCCAAGGCCGAAGCGGCCAATGGAGGACTCGTTCTTGGTGCTCTCGGCGATGTCGCAGACGCTGCGGACATCGGCCTCATCAAAAGGCTTGCCGAAGTGCGAGAGCGTCAGGCGAGTCGCGCTCAGGGTGAACGAAACCTTGCGTGATCCGTGCCACTCGCCACGCCGGCCGAGTGCGTCCTCCGCGTTTTGCAGCAGTTCAAAGATGAAGTGCGTGCGGTCGTCATACAGCCCCGCGGCTAGGCTGCCGGATTTCTGGGCGCCCTTGGTGCCGTAGCTTTCCCGGTTCTCCTTACAAATTGCCTCGTAGTTGGACGCCACTGCCGCTCCCTCTCCGTGTCATGGAACCTGTTTGATGCCAGGTTTGCCCAAGTTTGCACATTTGTGGAATATTATGACGAGACATGGCCGTAAACCAAGCACAGCACAGATGACACGGGAACGCCGATGAGCGACCAGCCGGACGAAATCCTCACCATTGACGAGGTTGCTGCCTACCTCAAGGCTGGCAAGCGCACGGTCTATCGACTGGCCGCCAACGGCAAGCTCCCGGCGTTCAAGCTCGGCGGGACGTGGCGCTTCAGGCGCGGCGACCTAGACAAGTGGATCGCCAGCCGCATCGGCAAGGCGACGGTGGATGACGGCGAGGGGGCGGAATGACATCCAGCGCCACCGCCCTCCAGTCCAAGGCCAACCCCCAGCAGCTGGAAGCCATTCTGGCCACCGAGGGGCCGGTGCTCATCATCGCGGGCCCCGGTTCCGGCAAGACCTTCACGCTGGTCGAGCGCATCGTCTACCTCATCACCCACAAAGGCGTCGCGCCCGAGTCGCTGTTTGTCGTCACATTCACCGACAAGGCCGCGCGTGAGCTGACCACGCGCATCTCCAACCGTCTCAGCGAGCTCGGCATCAAGTTCAACTTGAACGAGATGTACCTGGGTACCTTCCACTCCATCTGCCTGCGGCTGCTGGAGGACTACCGCGAGTTCACCCGGCTCAAGCGCAGCTTCACGCTGTTCGACCAGTTCGACCAGCAGTACTTCCTCTACCAGCACATCAAGGATTTCCGCGAACTGCCCGACGCCCAGCTTGTCATGGGCGACGACCATACGGGCCGCTGGGCGCAGTCGGAGAACCTGCTCAAGTGGCTCAACAAGGTCAGCGAGGAGGCGCTCGATGCCTCCACGCTAGCGGCTGCCCCCGAGCCCGAAATCCGTGCCCTGGCTACCTGCTTTGTGAAGTACCAAGAGCTGCTTCATGAGCACAACTCACTGGACTTCTCCGGCATCCAGTACGAGGCGCTGCAACTGCTGGAAAAGCGCCCCGAGGTGCTGGCGCAGCTGCGCGACAAGCTCACCTACCTGATGGTGGACGAGTATCAGGACACCAACACCATCCAGGAGCGCATCCTCCTCCTGCTCGCCGGCGAGCGCTGCAATCTCTGCGTGGTGGGTGACGACGACCAGGGCTTGTATCGCTTTCGCGGGGCCACCATCCGCAACATCCTGGAGTTCCCTGCGCTGTTCGACGACGGCCAGTGCAAGCAGGTCAAGTTGACCGTCAACTATCGCTCGCACCCGGACATCATCCGCTTTTACAACGAGTGGATGCGCGAACAAACCTGGGACGACGGAACGCGCGTCTTCCGTTTCGCCAAGCAGATCGTCCCACGCGACGACGTCTTCCCCGACGTGCCGACGGTGGTGCGGTTGGCGGCCAGTGACGACAAGGACGACACCACCAACTGGCACGCGGAGGTGCTGGCCTTCCTCAATGGGTTGAAGGCATCCGGTCAGCTCGCGGACTGGAACCAGGTAGCCTTCCTCTTCCGCTCCGTCAAGAATGACAAGGTGGTGGCGCTGGCGCGCTTCCTCGAAGCGCAGGGCGTGCCCGTGTTCTCGCCCCGCTCGAACATGTTCTTCGAGCGCGAGGAAATCCGCCTCATGATTGGCGCGCTGATTTTCCTGTTCCCGCAGTTTCCCAAGGTGCGGGCGTGGGCCGAAGGCGTGCATCTGGACATCTGGGACTACTACGACCACCAGTGCTTCAAGCCCTTCACCGACGAGCTGCGCAAGCCGGAAAACAAGCCCCTGCTGGATTGGGCCCGCCCGCTGGCCAAGCGCCACGCAGTGCTTGCGCAGAACACCGACTACGCCTTCTCGGGTCTGTTCTACCAGCTCTTGCAGTTCCCGCTCTTTTCGCGCTTCCTCTCGGAGGAGGCGATGCAGGGCGTGGACAAAGGCCGCGCCGCGCGCAATCTTGGCACTTTCTCCAAGCTGCTCACCAAGTTCGAGTACCTGCACTACGTCAGCGTGCTCAACCCGGACTTCCTGGAAAAGAACCTCCGTGACCTGTTCAACCAGTTCCTGCGCTTCCTCTACGAGGGCGGCATCGGCGAATACGAGGATGAGGCTGAGTACGCGCCCAAGGGCTGCGTCTCGTTCCTGACCATCCACCAGTCCAAAGGGCTGGAGTTCCCGGTGGTGGTGTGCGGCTCGCTGGAGGCGGTGCCGCGCAAGCAGCACACCGCGCTCGACGAGCTGCTGGAAGATGGCGGGTACTTGTCGAAACCCCGCTTCGAGCCGCTGGAGCACATCAAGCACTTCGATTTCCGGCGGCTCTTCTATACAGCCTTCTCCCGCGCCCAGAACCTGCTGGTGCTGGCCGCGCAGGAGCGCAATGGCCGTGGCCTGGGCAAGTCGCCATCGAAGTATTTCGAGCGCTTGTTCTACGAGCTGCCCAGCTGGCGTGACATCGATCTGTCGGCGCTGACCTTCGAGGCCGTCAAACAGATCAACCTCAAGCGCGAGTACTCGTTCACCTCGCACATCACGGTGTTCGAGAACTGCGCCGAGCAGTACCGTTTTTTCAAGGAGCTGGAGTTCGCGCCCATCCGCGAGAGCCCGATGCTCTTCGGTACTCTGGTGCACCAGACCATCGAGGACATCCACAAGACCGTCCTGCGCGGCGAAGAGCACACCATCACCCTGGACGCCATCCGGGGCTGGTTCTCGGCCAACTACGCGATGCTCTCCAAGAAAGAGCGCGTCTACCTCGCGCCCTCCTCACAGCAGGCGGCGCTGCTGCACGTGCTGCGCTACTACGAGCGCGAGAACGGCAACTGGGATCGCATCAAGGAGGCCGAGGTCGAGATTTCGCTGGTCAAGGATCAGTACATCCTCAAGGGCAGCGTCGACCTGATCCGGGGTGAGAACGACACGGTCGAGATCATCGACTTCAAGTCGGAGAAGAAGCCCGACATGGAGAAGGAACGGGAGCGGCTGCGCCAGTATCAGCACCAGCTGGAGGTGTACGCCCACCTGGTGGAAGAGCGCACCGGCCAGAAGGTCAGCCGGATGCACCTCTACTACACCGGCGAGGACGGCGGGAACCCTTACGTGTCCTTCACCAAGGACGACCGCGCCATCGGCAAAACCATCGCGCGCTTTGACGACATCGTGGAGCGCATCGAGCGGCAGGACTATCGCATGGCCGCACGCCCGGCCAAGCTGTGCCAGAGCTGCGACATGCGCGCCTACTGCGACAACAAGAACTGGAAATTCAGGAAAAACGACCAATGAGCAAGAACACCCCTGCGCAGGAGTCCCTGCAACTGGCCACGCCCGATGGTGGCACCACCCACGTCGAGAAATACGAGTTCGAGCCAATCAAGGGCTACCCGATGCTCAACTGGCGCGGCAAGCGCCCGTTCACCTCGACGCAGTACTACCCCGCGCAGCTGAAGGAAATCCACGGCGAAGAGGTGGACGGCTGGCGCAACAAGATCTTCTGGGGTGACAACCTGCAGGTGATGAGTCACTTGCTGAAGCAGTTCAGGGGGAAGGTTGACCTTGTTTACATCGACCCACCTTTTGATTCCAAGGCTGATTACAAGCTCAAAATTAAGGTTAAGGGGCAGAAATATGCCGGGGATTCGAGTGCTATCGAGGAAAAGCAGTACTCAGATATTTGGACGAACGATGAGTTTCTCCAATTCATCTACGAACGGCTTGCCTTAATCAGGGAGTTGCTGTCGGAAGATGGGACGATCATTCTGCACTGCGATTCAACAAAGGGACATCATATTCGGTGCATATTGGACGAACTGTTTGGCGACAAGAACTTCATTAACGAAATCATCTGGAGCTACCGTCGCTGGCCAAGCAACTCGAAAAACTTTCAACAGATGCATGACAACCTATTTTGGTACGCCAAAAAGAAGGACAGTAACCGGGTCTTCAACAAAGAGTACGAAGAAGCATCTGAGAGCTACATGAAGCGATTCGGCGGCAAGACCCAAATACTCGACGCCGAGAGCGGTACGAGGAAGATTACATCGGAGGAAGACACCAAAGGGATGCCCATGCGAGACGTATGGGATATTTCAATTATCGCGGGCGTTGGTGCAGAGCGGACCGGATACCCGACACAAAAGCCCGAGGAGCTTCTAGAGCGAATTGTCCGCACGTGTTCGAATCCTGGTCAGCTTGTATTCGACTGCTTTATGGGCTCAGGCACAACTCAGGCAGTTGCCATGAAGCTCGGTCGCCGCTTCATCGGCGCAGACATCAACCTCGGCGCGATCCAGACGACCACCAAGCGGCTGATCAAGGTGGCCGAGGAATTGCGCCAGAAGCCGCTCAACCCCGACACCAAGTACTACACCGGCTTCGAGGTCTACAACGTCAACCACTACGACATCTTCCGCAACCCGGTGCAGGCCAAGGAGCTCCTGCTGGAGGCGCTGGAGGTACAGAAGCTGGAGTTCAGCACCGTGTTCGACGGCGAGAAGGACGGGCGCATGATCAAGATCATGCCGGTCAACCGCATCGCCACGCGCGCCGACCTGAACGAGCTGATCGCGGGCTTCGACTACAAGGCCTGGGAGCGCAAGCAAAACGAGAGCCCGAACCGGCCCGTCGAGAAGATCACCCTCGTCTGCATGGGCCATGAGCCGGACTTGGCCGCGCAGCTGGAGCTGGCCGCCAAGCCCTTCAAGATCGACGTCGAGGTGGTGGACATCCTGCGCGACAAGGCCAATCTGGAGTTCAAGCGCGACTCCGAGGCCAAGGTCGTGGTGAAGAACGGCGAGCTGGTCATCGAGCGCTTCTACCCGATGAACCTGCTGCAGAAGCTCTCTCTGCAGAAGGAGTCGGTGGAGGACTGGAAGGAGCTTGTCGAGTCGGTGCTGATCGACTGGAACTACGACGGCGCGGTGCTGCAACCGGCGGTGGTGGACATCCCCGGCAAGAACGAGATGGTCAAGGGCAGGTACAAGGTGCCGGAGGATGCAGGCACCATCCGGGTCAAGATCACCGACCTGCTGTCGGAGTCCTGGGAAGGGAGCGTGGCCCATGGCGACTAAACGCACAGCCACCTCGGCCAAGGCCAGCTCGTCCGGCGCGTCGCTGGACTTCGCCTTCTTTCGCTTTTTGTGGCAGTTCTACCAAGACAACCGAGGGGCGATCCGCTCGCACTACAAAGAGCTAACGCGCAAGTTCCTCGACTTCAACAACCCGGAGAAAAACCCCAAGGCCTTCCTGCGCCAGCCGCAGTTCGAGGCGCTGGAAACCTACGTTTTTCTCAAGGAGTTCCTCGACAACGCCAAGGTCGAGGAGATCTTCAAGGCGTGGTACGAGCGCAGCGGCAAGTTCGAGGGCCGCAAGTTCGGCTCCTTCCTCGGCACCGCCGGTCAGGAGATGTTCCAGTTCGGCGAAACGGACGAGCTGGAACTGGATTCGTACAAGCGGCTGTTCGAGAAGATGCGCAAAAACTCGCGCGCCTATCCGAACTACATCTTCGCGCTGACGATGGGGACGGGCAAAACCATCCTCATGGCCACCTGCATCTTCTACGAGTTCCTGCTGGGCAACAAGTTCGAGAAGGATTCACGCTACTGCCACAACGCGCTGGTGTTCGCGCCGGACAAGACCGTGCTGCAGTCGCTGAAGGAGATCGAGTCGTTCGACCTGACCCGCGTGGTGCCGCCGGAGTACGTCAACTTCCTCACCACCCACCTGCGCTTCCACTACCTCGAGGAGGCGGGCACCTCACTCGACACGCTGGATCGCTCGCGCTTCAACATCATCGTCTCGAACACGCAGAAGATCATCCTCAAGCGCCAGCACAAGGAAAAGACCTCCGTCGAAAAGCTGTTCGGTGCGACCGGCGAAACCCTCGCCGCCAGCGGGGTCTATGCCGACGCCGCCGACCTCTACAACTTCGACCAGCCCGAGGAAGAAGGCGAGCTGACCACCAACCAGCGCTTCGAGAAACTGCGCCGCCTGGAGCAGTTGGGCATCTATGTGGACGAGGCCCACCACGCTTTCGGCAAGGCGCTGGCCAAGGACATGGGCCTGGGCACCAAGGAAACGGACACCAGCCTGCGCACCACCATCGACATCCTGGCCGCCAGCCTGAACGCGGCGGGCACCCGGGTGGTGGCCTGCTACAACTTCACTGGCACGCCCTACGTGGGGCGCGAGGTGTTGCCGGAAGTGGTCTACGCCTACGGCCTGAAGGAAGCCATCGACAAAGGCTTTCTCAAGAAGGTGACGCTGCACGGCTACGCCAACACCCGCTCCGACGAGTTTGTCGACATCGCCATCGAAACCTTCCTGAAGGAAACGGGTGACTTGCGACCGGAAGGGCTGCTTCCCAAGCTGGCCTTCTTTGCAGCCACCATCGACGAGCTGACCGGCGAACTGCGCCCAGCGGTGGAGCGTGCGCTGCTCAAGCACGGCATTCCGACCTCGCGCATCCTGGTCAACGTGGGCGACGACAAGCTCACCACCAACGACGACATCCGCGAGTTCAACCGCCTGGACACCGAAGGATCGGAAAAGCAGTTCATCCTGCTGGTCAACAAAGGCCGCGAGGGCTGGAACTGCCGCTCGCTGTTCGGCGTTGGCATGTTCCGCGAGCCTAAGTCTAAGGTGTTCGTGTTGCAGGCCACGATGCGCTGCCTGCGCGCCATCGGCCAGGCCCAGCACACCGGCCACGTATTCCTCTCGGACGACAACCTCAACACCCTCAACGACGAGCTGCAACAGAACTTCCGCATCAGTGCGGACGAGCTGCAAAAGACTGGCAAGGACAAGGTGCGCGTAGAAGTGCGTGTGGTGGAGCCGCCGGTCAAGATCAAGCTGGTGCGCGTGCGCAAGCAGTACCAGATGCGCGAGAAGCAGTTGGTGACCGGGCAAGCGTTGATGCCCGAACGCGCTGACCCGCAGAAGTGGGGGGAGTTGGTCGAGAAGTACCGCCTCATCGAAACCCAGCAGGACGGCCTGACCGCCGCCGACGCGGCGCGCGCTTCTGCAAGTCGCACCTTCGATCTGACGGCGCGCCGGGAAAAGCGGGTGTTCTCGCGGCTATCGCTGGTGGCCGAGGTGTCACGCTATCTCAATCGCAGCCCTTTGGAGATCGAGGATCTACTCGACGCGACCAAGGAAGGTGCCGACGAGCTCGTGGCCATCACCAATGAGTTCAACGAGCTGCTCTACGACGAGATCATCCCGCGCCTGTTCCGCCAGCTCTACGACCTGGACGAGTCGCAACAGACCGAAGAACACGAGGTCGAGCTGATCAAGATGCCTACGAACGGCTACTACGAGGTATCGGCGGCGAAGGACAAGATCGTCCGGATGAATGACCCGCAAATCAAGGACGAGGAGCGCGCCAAGAGCTTCCACCTCGACACCTACTGCTTCGACTCTGGCTCGGAGAACTGGCTGTTCTGGGATCTGCTGCGCGAGCAGCGGGTCAAGAAAATCTACTTCACCGGGATGCTGACCCACGGCCAGTCAGACTTCTTCATCCAGTACATCGATCCGGATTCACGCACTGTTCGCAGTTACTACCCCGACTTTATCTTCCAGCGCCAAGAGCCGGATGGCAGCCTAAAGTACGTGATTGTCGAGGTGAAGGCCGACAACCAGATCGAGGACGCCGTGGTGCAGGCCAAGAAGGACTTCGCCCAGCAGATCGCGGTGGCCAGTGGGATGGAGTACCGCATCCTTAAGTCGTCGGATGCGGACAACCGCCGTTTCAGGATGCTGCTATAGGAGCCCCCATGAGCGCTGCCAAGCTTCGATTCCAAGTCGATTCCCGTCTCGCCACGCTGCTGAGCCAGGAGTACACATCAACCGAGCGTGCGCTGAAGGAATTGGTGGACAACGCTTGGGATGCTGATGCGGATCAGGTCAGCATCCAACTGCCGAAACCTTTGAGCGGCGAACCCATCGTCATCCGGGACGATGGCACCGGAATGACAGAAGAAGAGCTCCGGCGGCACTACCTCACTATTGCCAAAGATCGCCGTTCAGTTCGAGGAGAGCGGACTGCGGGAAAGAATCGTCAGGTAAAAGGGCGCAAAGGGATCGGCAAGTTTGCCGGATTCATGGTCGCGTCAGTGATGACCTTGGAGACGCGCACGAGGGGGAAGCTGTGCCGTATTGCCCTGCAACTGGATGCCATAGGCAAGGTGGAGGATATCGAGCATCTCGACATAGCTCTTCACAGCGAAGACTGTGATCCGATCGACCACGGCACGCTCATCACGTTGAGCGAATTGCATCAGGGACTGACTTATCCCGACGCTAATCGCCTGCGGCAAGTGCTACTGCAGGACTACGGGAGGCATGACGACTTTTCCGTGTTCGTCGATGGTAAGCGACTCGATGTCGATGACGTCCAAGGTAGCTACTCGGAACACCAGACTACACTGCCTGATGTTGGCGACGTCAAACTGCGACTATCGATCTTCGACGGGAAAGCGGGCTTACGCCAACCCGGAATAACGCTGCGTGTTGGTGGCAAGGCGGTCGGCTCGCCCAGTTTCTTCGGTCTGGAAGCACACGAGTATTTTCCGCCGAAGCTGTTGAAGAAGATGTACGGTGAAGTGGATGCGGACGGGCTGCTCGACCACGTCACCGCCGGATGGGATTCACTGGTAGAGAACAGCGAAAAACTGAAAGCGGTGGAAGCCTTCGTTCAGCCGATCCTCATTTCGGCGGCGAAAGAAAAGTACGGGATGGAACTCCAGCTCGCGCAAGCGCGAATGCAGAAGGCCATTCAGCAACGCTTGGCCGGCTTGCCAGAACATAAGCGGATTTTCGCCGACAAGTCGATCAAGAAAATTCTCGAACGCTACTACGACGAGCCGCCGAGCAAGATTGAACCCATCGTCGGCGTGTTGCTGGATGCATTGGAGCGATCAGACTACCGCATCCTGCTGGAACACATAGCCGATGCATCGCAAGGTGAAGTGGCGACCATTGCAGATCGCTTGAACAACTTCGGGCTGGCAGAAATGGCCTTTCTAGTCGCCCAAGCAGCTGCACGGCAGGAGTTCCTCGACCAACTGGAAGCATTGGCTCGCGATCCCGCTACGACCGAAGCTGCGATGCACAAATCGCTGGAGTTGAGTCTGTGGGTGTTCGGGCCAGAGTATTCACTCTTCAGCTCCAACATCACGTTGAAGAGGCAGATTGAAGATATCCTCAATACGACCTACAAGGGGAAGAATGCTAACAAACGTCCGGACTTACTTCTGAACCAGAATCTAAGCGGCGAGTATCTGCTGATCGAGTTCAAGCGGCCCGACCACAGCTTGAATTACGATGACTACAAGCAAGCCATCGAGTACCGGCACGACTTCGCCAAGCACATCATCTCGCCGATACAAGTGCTCTTGATTGGGGGGCGTTTGTCGTCTGATTTTCCGCGGAAAGAGAATCGTGAGCCGAATGTCGATGCTCGAATCTTCAGTCAAGTGATTGCCTCTGCTCGACGCCAGGTTGAGTGGCTGCTGCGCATTGACCAAAACCAGGTCACTTCGTAGTCATTTGCATATCCCTCACCCACCCCTGCAACGCCCTCAGTTGCTCGGCGTTTTCGTGGCAGGTCTGGTAGTTGGCGGCGACGGTTCCGGCGACGGTAGAGAGCGCAATGCCTGCGGCGGCCGCATCAGCATCTCTGGCGGGCTCGGGCAGCTCACCGGCGGCGGCAGCGTCGTGCAGGCGCACAAAGCCACGGTTGATAGTGCAAACAGCATCGGCTTGAACGGGCACATAGACGGGAACCTTCTTGAAGATGGTGTCGCCCTTCTCGCGGATGACGCGGACGCGGTCGACGTACTGGGTGACGACCTTGACGGTGGCTTGTGCGTGCCGCTCGCGGGCGGCGGCTGTCTGTAGGGCTTGTTGCTGGATGGCGGCATCCCATTGCGCTTGGATGTGGCTCGCACCCTTGATCCAGCCAAAGCCAACCAGGGCGACGCCGAGCGCCGCGAGGGCCAGCAGCCGGTACGGCCACGGAATCACGCTCACGACGCCTCCCCGATGCACTGCCGGTATTCGGCTTCTCGCCTCGTAGCCAGCCCGCCGCACAGCCGAGCGTTGCTGGGCAGTGCGCAGTCTTTGCCCCGGAAGAAGCGCCAGCGCAGCAGCTCGGTACAGGCACCGGCGTAGTCCCCGGCGTTGAGTTTTCTGACCAGCGTGGATTGGCAGAACGCGCGGCTGCCGACGTTGTAAGAAAAGCTCACCAGCGCGTCGTACTCGTGCTGGGCCAGGGGCACGGTCACGCATTGCTTGAGCGCGCCCTCGAATTGCTGCACATCGGTGAGCGCCCGAGCCAGCGCCTTCGGCGGCGTGGTGGTGTCGCCGATCTTCACCCCGGTGGTGGTGCCGAACCCGATGGTCGGCACATCTCCCTTGACCGGGATCACTGCGCGGTCGGTGTAGCCCTCGTGCAGCACGATGCCAACCAGGGCGGCAGCGGACAGTGTCAGTCCGGTCACCGTCCTGCGCGTCACGGGTGATGTTGGCCGGGTCATCGATGCATCTCCGGCTGCGCCACGATGCGAGCCACGGTTGCGCCGATGCTGGCGGCAAAGGCCAGTAGCACAAACGCGCCGCGCGGCAACACGTCACCGAACAGCGGCACGACCACTTCTGCCGCAGTGAAGGCAGCAGCCAGCAGCGAAAAGCGGATGCTCCAGGCCCGTCGCAACACGCGTCGCCAGTCGTCCAGAAGGCAGATCTTCGGCTTGGCGGTCATTGGACGCCTCCCATCAGCTTCAACTTGATGGCGGCCCCCACCAGCAGCGCGGCCAGGATGCCGGTGGTCACGACCTTGATGGTGGTCTGCCACGCCGTTCGGCGGGCATCGCGCCACGCTTCCAGCAGATCGCGCAGTTCGCGGATGTCCTTCGCGGCACTGCCGTTCTCCAGCCCGAGATGGGCAAGGCAACGCTCGGCTCCGCGTTCGGCGGCACGGTCGAGCAGTTCGTCGAAGTCCTCGCGGCGCAGGAGCAGCATGTTCTCGACGAGCGCAGGCTGTTGTTCGGGTTCGGTCATAGCAGTCTCCAGAAATGCGAAACCCGCCTCGTGGGCGGGTTTCTGGTGGGTACGAAGATGGGAAATCAGATGGCGAGGCCTGCGCTCCAGCCGGTGGACTTGTAGGCCGAGAGCTTGGCCTCGTCCTCGATGTAGCAAAGCCAGCCAATCTTGGGCGAGTGGTACTCCCAGGCATCGGCAATGCGCACCGCGATCTGGTTGGTTTTTCCCGCCCACACGCCCGTGGCAGCCGCAGGCACGATGTAGCGGTCGCCGTTGGCGGGGCTGGCCGGTGGTGTGGTCAGGTCGCGGTCTTTCACGGACAGCCCAACCACCGCGCCGAGGCGCTTGAGGTTGGCGTCCATGCCGGTGTCCCAGCCGCTCTCGCCGAGCGTCCAGCCGTAGTTGAGCCCAAGGTTCGGGTCGGTCGATGACATGGTCTATCTCCAGAGGTTCGATGCTTTGCGAATGCGCCGGACGGCTTCTGGGTCGCCGGTGCGGTGGCTTTGCTGCGGGTGCTGCCGCCAGTGACGCCCGACGATAGGCAGGTACAGCACGCCGCCGCGTTTGGCCACCAGCAGGGTCAACAGCCAGTCAGCAAAGTTGTTGAGGTCGGTGGTTTCCTTGAGCACGGCTTCCACGGCAGATCGGCGCATCACGATCAGGCCGTGAACGTGGCTGGCGCTGTTGGCGTGCTGCCAACGGCTGTAGGCCAGACGCCGCACCGCGATGTCGTGGCCGTTCTCGTCGGTCAGTGCTTCGTCGGTGTAGGCCATCACGGCCTGCGGGCAGGCATCCAGCGCATCGGCCAGTTGTGTGAAGGCACTGGCTTCGTACAAATCATCGGGATCGACAAAGGACACCAGCGGCAGCGTGCCTTGCGCATAACCTGCTGCGCGAGCCTCACCGATACGGCCTGGAATGCCGGGCAAAACGTGCAACTGGATCGGTGCGTCGTCGAGGCTGGCGATACAGGCCTCACGCCATTCGGCAGACTCGTGCAGGGTGAGCAGATGAACATCGATGCGTGGTTCCATTGGCGCTTCCATCACACACCTCCCCAATACTGTCCCCAGCGCAGGCCGTAGCCCGCGCGATCCATGACCCGCACCTGCGGCTGCCAGCTGCTCAAACCATCGCGCTCGGCACTGATCTCCACCGTGATGCGGTCACCCAGCGCACCGGCATCCAGCGCGCCCACTGCTGCCGTCCACAGGTAAGTGGTGCCGAGCAGCCCCGTCTCAGTACGAACCAGCACGTTGCTGCGATTGCGGATGCGCACCGTGTAGGTCACGCCCAGCTCCGGCCCGATGTCGCCCTCGTCTTGCTGCACGAGGTAGGCGGTCTGCTGCGTGCGGTCGCGATGGGCCCACGTGACGGTGAGGTCACCGGCCACCACGACAGGCTCGATCTGGCCATTGAGGCGGATACGACCGGGTGGATACGGCAAAGCCTGCCGACCGGTCAGCACGATCGGCTGCCCATTGGCGGCCAGCACAGAATCGCCCTGATCGGTCGATGTGCGCGGGATCGCGCCTACGAACACCGACTCGCCCGGGGCGCGCTCCGCGCCTTCCGACGCCAGCCATTCGCCGACACCGATCAACCGAGTCCCCGAGGCATGTGCTTGGGGTGTGGTGTCGAGTACGCCGCGTGCAAGGACAACGGTGGCCGCAGCCGTATCGAAGTCAAGGACAGCGACGGCTTCGCGGATTGCACCGCTGCCATCGACCAGATAGGCATAGTCGCCCACGGTCAGCCTTTCCGGCTGACTGATGGCGGTCACTGGCACACCGACGGCAACAGCCTCACTGGCAGGCAGCGCCACATCGATCGTGAGAAGTGGCGCGTAGTCCTCGCTGGCCACACTGGCGATATCACTGGCTGAGGCACCGGTGGCGAGCTGCCAATTGAGCTGGCCCGCACCACCCACTGCGGACAATGCGCCAAGCGCAGCATCGGTGTCGGTCAGGTAGTCCAGTTCGGCTCGTGACAAGGTGCGCGCCAGTTCCCAGTACGGAATTTCCACCGCCAGCACCAACGCAGGCGGCAAAGGCTCCATGGTCGGCTCCTCGATCTGTGGTGGCGGAGGCGACAGCACGGTGTTGCTCATCCCGAACACATCTTCCATCGCCTCGATGCGCCACTCAGATGACCCCAGCGTGCCGGTGTCGATGCCGGTCACGCGCACCACCATCTGGTCTAGCCCTAAGCGTGGCCAGTTCAGCAGGAACACGTCGCCCGGCAGCGGCGCACGCTCCAGCGTGTCGCGCGCTACCGTCAGACTCATCCGGGCCAGGGGCGAACCCAAGGCGCGCAGGTCACGCAAGGCCAGACGCGCGGCCAGCGGCCCGTAGTTCACACCCGGGTAGTCGCGGCGTTGATTGATCACGCCGCCTTGCAACTGGATGGCGGCCAGGTTCTCGACCGTGACGGTGGCATCACCGCCGGTTTGCCAGTCGGTGTAGACCACGGTCAGTTCGTTGGGCAGCTCGCCCCACTGGGCACGCTCGAAGCGTTCCAGCCGCACGATCTCGTCCGGCCCCAACTGCGGCAGGCTGTCGATCCAATAGTCGTCGCGCAGCAGCTTGAGCTCAAACGTGCCCTGCTCAGGGTCGGTGTAGAGGATGCCGCCGATGTGGTCGATGACCTGACTGATGAAGCTCTCGATGGGCTGCTGGCGCGTCCAGATCAGATTGAGGCCGAAGCCCTCGCTCGACAGGGCCCATGCTGCATTCCAGAAGCTCCAGCCGATGCTGTCCTGCGGGTAGCCCATGCCCCAGTGCGGATCGGTCAGGCATTGCACCAGGATGTGGGCTGGGTTCATGCCGACACTGATCTCGCGGCCCTGATTGTTATCCCAGGCACGGACTTCGGCGTTCCAGGGCATCCAGGGCTCGCCCGTCCAACCCGCCGTGAAGCGCCGCACGCGCACCGCCCAAGGCTTGATGTACGGGTTGTTGGCCGCGAACAGGATCTTGCGCGCCACCAGCGACAGCACGCCCCGGAATGCCGGAATGGAGCCGCCGAGGCGGCTCATCAGGTAGTCGTTGCGTCCTTGTCCGGCATGACCCGACAGCACATCGATGGTGCCGACCACGCCGCCTTCACGCTCGTCGCCGCCAAACAGCGTGGGCTTGTTGATCGAGAGGCTGGTCAGCCCGTGCCCGCTGGACAGCGGCACACGTTCAGCATTCCCCCATGCGGTACGGTCGCCCATCTGGATTTCCTGCACGGCATCGACGGGCCCCTGGCACAGGGCCAGATGCAGCCCCATCCGATAGCGGTAGCCGACGGTCTGCTTCTTACTGCGGCCACCCATCAGTCGCGCTCCATCCGTTGTTGCGCACGGGCGTACTGCACCACCCGCAACGCCATCGCGTCGCCCGTGGCCAGTAAGGTGTCGGCAGCGTAGCCGTCACGCAGAAAGGCGCGGAAGTCCAGGTCGTGGCGCGCGAACCAGACCCGCGTGCCGTTCACGCACAGGCCAACGGCGCGCACATCGTCGATGGTGACGATCACATCCGTACTCATTTCTTACCTCCTTTTTTGCGGATTGGTTCGGCTTCCAGATCGCCGTACCAGACGACGTTGGCCCCGCGCAGCAGCACGGTGCCGAACACGACGGGAATCGGTCTGCCTTCTTCTGCGGTTGGGGCATCGACGTCGGACAGCGATGCCGGTTTGGGCTCGGGCGGTTTCGGCGCGAGCGCGACCGAAACCAGCGCCGCCACCACGATGACGACGAGGTACCACATGGCGATTTCTCCAGGGATTCAGAACACGCCCGTCGAGAACGGGTTTTTGCTCGGGATGGCGGGAAAGCCACCGTAGTTGTCGAGGTTGCCGAAGCGCGACTCGCACGTGGTCGTGCTGTGATCGCAGCCGACCGTCAGCAGCACCTCGGTGCCGACCTCAATGGCCACCGGATAGAGCAACTCCACACCACCACCGTAGTCATTGACGATCATGTGGCGCGCACCTTCCGGGGTTTGCAGCCAGCCACCGGCCAAGCCACCACTGACGCTGCCGGGCGTGCCACCGTCGAGATCAACGTTGCGGCCATTGCTGTTGCTCACGAAGGCGCTGGAAGAAATGGGTGAGGCACCACAGGCAGCCGAATACAGCACGTGGGAACACTTGCGGCTGTAGAGCCGCCGCAACCCGATACGCTTGAGACTGACTTGCGCCGACTCGCAGCGAACGCGAGCGACATCGTCAGCAACTTCGACGCCCAACACCCGGCCCATCCAGCGCGTGCCGGAGATCCACCAGTAGTCGCCCCAGGTGTCGCGCCGTCCTATGCGCAGGGTGATCGAGGTGGTGTCGCCGGTCAGCGAGTTGGCGAGCAGGTGACGCACTAAATCACAGTTCGGCGGCAGTTTCAGATCCAAGCCAGCCTTCGCAGCTTCAGCACCCAACGCCAGTTCGTTGCGTTCCAAGGCCAGGCTCTTGTAGAGGTTGCCATCCAGATCAACATCGAATTCGTGCGGCGTCAGATAGAACTGCGCGCTGTTGCTGGCGAAGGCGTATAGCTCGACTTCCAGCAATGGGTTCTGGCTCATCGTGCTTACTCTCCCTCGTAGGTTTGTCGGTCGTTGCCGCGTGGTTCGGGCAACTGGCGCGCGGTCAGGGTGATCTCCATCAGCGTCGGGCTGTGCCAGTAGAGGTCGATGGCGTCGTGGTCGAGGCGGCAACGCACGAGGCGAATGACGCGGCTGCCTGCGGGCACTTGAGTCTCAAGTCCCGAGCGCAGCACCAGCACACCGCCTTGATCCAGATGGCAGGTCGCCGTCAGGACGTACTGCCGATAGCCGTCTGGGTGCACGATCAAGCAGGCGGCGGGGCGATGCCAAAAATCCGAGATTCGCGCGGAGATGTTTTTGCCATCCACGCGCAGGAAGCCATCTTCGGGATCGGCTTCGACGTTCACCCACAGGATCGGAGCCAAGCCATCTGGCAGCCAGAAGGCCTCCAGACGGCCTTGGGTGCGCCACAACCGCGCCCGCCAGCGTTCGATTTCATCGAGTGAGCTGGCCAGATAGCGCCGCTGCAAAGTTGTCGTCGCCCACGGATCGTCCCGGCGCGCCCACGGATCTGCAGGCGAGAAGTCTTGGCGGGTGATCGAGGCCTGCGCGGCGGCTGTCGGATCGTCACGCCAGTTGCCATCTGGCCAGACCGGGATCTCGTCGATCCATGGGTCATCGAGAACATCCTGGTCGGGCAGTGGCGCAGGCTGGATCTGTATGGGAATGTTGCCGCCGACCATGCCGGGTACCCACTGCGTGAGATCCGCCGGATCGATGGCCTTGCCCCACACCAAGGGCATGATGGTGCTGCCCACGGCAGCGGCGCGTGCCAAGGGCTCCGTCAGCCACAGCAGATCGCTTTCCACACGCTCAAGTTGGGCGATCTGCCAGCCATCGGCGGCGATGATCAAAATCCAGCGGCCATTGTTCTCCGTTTCCTGCCAGCCCTGCACCCCGTCGTAGGTCAGATGCACATTGGCCGAGAGTGGCCCGAACTGTCGCCCGTCAGCGTCCGTCACGCTGAGCGCCAGTGCGCCACGTTCGCAGGGCTCGGTCAGGTGCACCGCGTACTGCGGCAGCGGCCACAGCGCCATTTGACCGAGATGATCGGCCAGCCAGTCGGCCACCAGGGCATCGGTCTGTCGGGCGTTGCCCACCTTGTAGGTGAGCCAGCGCCGAGGTACACGTCGGCGTGCCTGACGGGATTCGTTGCCACTGGCCAGCCGTGTGACGCTGGTCTGCCACTCCAGCCGTTCCACAAGGGGCTCCATCCAATCATGACGGAAGGCAAACACGCCGCGCTGCGCATCCGGCCAAGGCTGGTCGCCAAAGGCATCCATACCGGTGGCGACGATGGCGCTCGAAGCCGTATCACGGCGCAACACTTCGACCAGAAATGTCGGCGCATCGATGGGTGGCCAGGGGCCCGCCAAGGATTCCGTGAACAAACTGGCCGCCAGATTGGGCGGCAGCGGAGCGACAGCTGTTTCCGGCGTGAAGCTGGCTGCGCTCGCCCCGAAGCTGGCGCGCGAGAGCACTTCACTCTGGAAGGCGGGCAGTTCGCTTCCCGGCGTTGGTTTGCTGGAAACCTCCGCGAGGTCTTGAACGACGACGCGATCGGTCATGCCGACTCCACGCCGAACTCAGCGGCATTGAAGGCGGCCTCCGTCCACTGCACGTTGCCGTTCGGGTTGCGCTCGAAGAGTGCCGTGTGCCAGGCCAGTTGTTCTTGCAGGATGACGTCAGTGCTGACGGCGCTCTGTGCACCGCTGACCACGAGGCCTTTGACCTTGCCCAGACCGGCGTCGGTCTTGCGCGCCAGCATCGTGAGCTGGACGCCATGGATGGCGGGCGTGGCCATCACCGGCAGCGGCTCAATATCGAAGGACTGGCGCAGCCCTGCAGTGGCCGCGCGAATGGCCGTGGCCTCGTCGTCATCGCTGACCGCCTCCCAGGCCGACGCTGCGGCTTCGACCGTCCATTGGTTCAGTGCGCCGTTCGCCTGGGCTTTGAGCGCATCCACCCGCACATCACCCAGAAACGTGTTGTTGATCGTGCCCGATGTGTCGGCGATGTAGAAATCATCCACATCGACGGTCAACGGACTCGACTCTCCCGGAACCGCGCCGACAAACACCGTGAGCAGTTGCCCCCCGCCCTGGATGGTGTTCTGTGCGGTCATCTGGATGGCCAGAATGCCGTTGATGCGCACCGAAAGCACACCGTTGCTGGTGCCCTGCGTCACCTGCAACTCGACGTAGTGCCAGCCACGGGCGGGCGCGCTGGCGATGGACGTGGAAATCAACTGATCCCAGCCCGACTGGCGGCGATAAAGCTTGAGCCTTCCGTCCTCGCCGATCTTCACGAGATGGCTGATTTGTGACGTGCTGTCGCGCACGCCAAGCAGCAGCGGCTCGATGTAGGTGTTCTCAAACGGCGCCACGCGAATGGCCGCCCCGACGATCAGGCTGGTCTTGGTGGCGTCGAGGTTCTTGACGTAGCCACCCCCAGAGCCTTCCGGCAAACGCAGGGCATAGGACGACGGGCGACGGCCCTGGATGCGGGTGGCCTGCGGGGACAGATACGCCGCCTTGCCACGCGCGAGCCACGGATCGCCAAAGCTGTCCACGGCCTGCGGGTCGTAGTGATCGAAACCGTCGATGAACAGAAGTGCCATGAGATTTACCCTTGCAGCGCCGCACGGATGGCACGTGCATTGCGCCCGATGATGTTGACGATGACTTTCTCTCCGGCAGGCGACTGCAGGTGGTCGTGGGTGACGCCCGGATCGACCGCGTTGACGATGCGCACCGCCTGATTCATCTGCGGCTGCGCGGGCGGCACTTTCACATCCGGCACCAGCCCGCCCGCGGCGAAGGCCAGTTCGCCCCCCTTGAAACGTGGGCCTGCCGACAAACCGTTGATGGAATCGAGGAAGGCCACCCCGACTTGGCGCACGGCGGCCGCCCGCACCACGTACTCACCTGCGGACAGACGCGCCGGGATCGAATCCGACGTGGCGCTACCCGGCCCTGAAACCAGACCGCCCGCCGCAAATTTCTTCACGTTGCCGAGCAGCGCCATCACGGCGGCCACCATGGCCACCATGGCGGCAATGGCCAGTCCAGGCCCAACGATGGGGATCGAAGCCTGAGAGGCGGCTGCCCCGGCACCGGCCTTGGCGGCATCCATTGACACCACGGCAGTGGTTTCAGCGCTCTTTTGGGCGACCTTGGCGGCGCTGGCTGCTGCATCGACGGTTTGCTCCTGCTGGATAAAACCGAGCTTGAGCGCCAGCATCCGCGCCTGCATAGCGATCCACTGCTGGAAGGGCTGGATCACGATCTGCTGCAGGAAGGCATCGGCCACCTGCTGGAAGATGCTGGCCAACGCGCTGCGCCAGGTCTGCGCGCCGGTGATCATCCCGTTGAGCGCACCACCAAAGCTCTCGCCGATGCGATTCCACAGCGGGGCCATTTCATCGACGGTGAGCTTGGTGCGATCCAGCTCATTGCGCCACGCCTGCACGCGAATCACCGCATCCGGCCCGATGGCCTGCGCAGCTTGCTGCATGGTCGGCAACAGGCGCTCCATCTCAGTCGCCGACTGCAGTTGCAGCGCCACGATCTGCCGCCGCGCCTGGGCTTCGGTGAGCAGCCCGGCCTGCTGCTGGGTCTGAATGGCCTCCTGCGCATTGCGCAGACGCTCGGTGACCTGCCGCCATTGGGCTTCGAGCGCCGCCAGATTGGCCTGTGCAGCCTTCACATTGATGAGCCGATCAACGAGCGACACGCCGTCAGCATCACTCTCTGCCGCCAGTCGCGCCCGCAGATCGCGGTAGCTGCGCGCTATGGCCGCCTGCCGGTCGGCATCGGTGGCTGTGCCGGTGATCTGCGCCAGTTCCTCACGCGCCTGCGCCAAGGCGTCGGCCAGCTCGCGCTCGGCTTGCGCTGCTTTACGGGCATTGGCCTGCTCGATGTCCGTGCGCCGGTTATTGAGCGTGATGAGGTCGGCTTCCGCCTTGGCCACTTCGGCCTTGGCACGCAGGCGTTCGTTCTCGGATGTGCTGCTGCGAACCATCGCCTGGCTGCGAGCGAGTTCCTGCTGCCTGCGCGCGATCTCGGCATCGATCTCGCGCTGCTCGATGGCGGTTTTCTGCGTGTAGTAGTCGCGCACCGAGATCAGACGATCCTCGAGTGCCGCATCCAGCGCGGCTTGCTGTCGGGTCAGGCCGTCTTTGAGCAGGGCGAACTCGGCGTCCAGCTGCGCTTTTATCAGCGTGGTTTGCGCGCCGGTCGTGTCCTGCGCTGGCTTGACGGCCTTGGGCTTGGTCAGGCGTTGCAGCAGTTCCGGATCGGCCTGGATCTTGGGTGCCTTGACCT
Organism: Sulfuritortus calidifontis; assembly: GCF_003967275.1. Taxonomy (NCBI): domain Bacteria; kingdom Pseudomonadati; phylum Pseudomonadota; class Betaproteobacteria; order Nitrosomonadales; family Thiobacillaceae; genus Sulfuritortus; species Sulfuritortus calidifontis. The sequence goes on along the minus strand of NZ_AP018721.1, from coordinate 1,334,359 downwards.
CGATGGGCTTGGGGTCGAACAGGCTGTCACGGAAGGACGCCAGTTCATCCAGCCGTTTGACCAGATTGCCTTTGAGGTCGGCAATAATGGCCTTGGCCCCATCGGTGTTGCCCTTGAGCGCCTCGACCGCCGCCGCCACACCGGCACCAATGGCCTCGCCCAAGGCGACGAAGGCCTTGCCAACGGTGGCGGCACCCAGTGCAAGGGTCTTGAGCACCAGCACCACGCCATCCAGGATCGCGCGCAGTGTGCCGCCTTGCTTGGCCGACTCGACCATGCCACCGGCCATATCGTTCAGGGCGGGCAGCAAGGACGCGATGATCTGGTTGCCGATGCTCTGGGTGGCCAGCTTCAGCTTGTCGAGCGCGTCGTTGAAATTGCCCGCCTGTGCGGCGGTGTCAGCGGACAACTGCAACCCGAGTTCAGCCGCCTCCTGCTTCAGCGCACCAATGCCCTCCCGCCCTTGGTTCAGGAAGGGGATCATCTCCGCACCGGCTTTGCCGAAGATATCGACAGCCAAAGCCGCTTTCTCAGCGCCATCGGGCATGGCCTGGAAGCGGTCGGCCAGATCCAGCAATACCTGTTCGCTGTCGCGTAGGGTGCCGTCCTGGTTCTGGACAGCCACACCCAGCGCTTCGAAGTTCTGTGCCGACGCCTCCGAGCCGGTCGCGGCCTCCAGCATGCCGGTGGCCAGCTTCTTGAGCCCGGCTTCGAACTTCTCGGTGGACACCGCCGACAACTCGGCAGCAGGCACCAGCAGCGACAGCGATTCGACGGCAATGCCGGTACGCTGCGCCATCTCGTCCAGCGCATCCGCCGAATCGATGCTGGACTTGATCATGGCCCCGATGCCCGCCAGCGAAACGCCCACCCCGAGGTTGGCCAGCACGCCGTTGACGCTCTTGGCGGTATCGGTCAGGCCACCCAGGCCCCGCTTGATCGAGTCGAAAGCGGTCTTGGTCTGGTCGACGGCACTGATCAGGATTTGGGCACGATTGCTTGCCATCAGACTTTGTCCAGTTCTTGTTGAATCGCCCGAGCCAGTGCAGGCAAGGCGCGCTGCACGCCGCCCGCCAGGTTCAGTCGGCGCTTGAGATCGACGCGCTTGACTAGCACGGCAATCGGTATCTCCTGGCCACGCTTGATCTGCTTGGCCCCGGTACGACCACGCTCGGCACGCTTGAAGCGGGTCAGCTGGCGGCTGTTCTCCGAGATGTTCTCGGCCATCAGCAGCACGCGACCGTTTTTCTCGATGAAGAAGGCATTGCCCGAGCGCATCAGGCCGTCGATGACCGCCTTGAAGCGCTTGGGACCGATGCGACAGGGCAGCAGCGGAATCAGCAGATTGCCGCTCACGCTGCCGCCTTGTTCGTGCAGGCCCAGCCAGGGGATCTTGCTGCCCACCCACAAGGCAGGCAGCTCGTTGGCTTTCTTGTCGAATACCTTGATGCCCATCGAGGAGACGAAGCTCGCGCGTTTGACGTCGAAGGCGCTGCGCATCTCGGCGCGGGCGGAGTCCCGCACCTCGCGGCCGCCTGTTTTCATGCCCCGGGTGACGGCGGTGTGGACGGCGCGGCGGCGTTCGCTGCTCCACGCAGCCAACTGGCGCGGGTCGAGCAAGCCGGCGGTGGTCAGCGACAAACGCATGGTTTCAGTCCTTCAGCAGATCGCGTTGCAGTTGTTCGATGGATCGTTTTTCGCCTTGGGCGGCAACGGCGACCACGCCCAAGAGTTGCGCCAGACGCTGGCGTTCCAGTTGGCCTTCGAGATCCAGAAAGGCCACGGCCTGCGCCAGCGTGTAGCCCAGCACTGCGTGCAGGCCGTGACCGGCGCGGATCAGGCGGGTGACGGCGCTGTCCCAAGGTTGCGGATCAGCGGGGCCAGCTTGTCCGCCGAACGCTGGATGCCCGGCACCACCCGGCCCACGAAAAAATCCGCGTTCACCTCGAACACGGCAGCGGCCAGCTGCACCGCATCGTCCAGCGGCAGATCGTTGATCCACGCCCGCTCGCGCCGCGTGGTCAGCGTCAGCAGTTCCAGCAGAGCTTCGCCGTGCTGGCCAAACAGCGCCAGCCAGTCCGGTTCCGCGTTCAAGGCATCGGCCAGCGGACGCACGATGGCCAGCAGACGCGGCAGCTCACCCAGACGCACCGGGGTGAGTTCCAGCGTGCCGCTGGCCAGATTCACCACCACGGGCGTGGGCGGAAAGGTATTGAAGTCGCTCATGGCTTCCACCCTCACAGCAGCACCAGACGGCCGAACTGACCGAGATCACCACCGACTGGCTTGGTCAGATCCGCCAGTACCTGGCCCGACAACTCGAACTTCAAGAGTTCGTCCGTGATGATCGAGAGTTCCTTGGCCGGGTTGATGGCCACGCGGTAGAGGTCGATCACCACCTCGCGGTTGCCGTCGGCGGTGTTGAGCCCCTCGAAGCGAATCCAGCGCTCGGGCAAGGGCTGGGTGAACATCGCCGTGCTCTGCGCCGCGCCATAGGCGTAGTCGACGGTGAACGGCTCGGTGTACGGGCCGCCCGACGTGACATCGAGCACCACCAGTGAACCGTGCTTGGCATTGACGCTGTACTGGCTGGCCGGGAGCGTCTTGGGCGTGATGTCCGAGTCCTGGATCTGCACGGCGGACACGTTCTGGTGTGCGAGCGGATAGAGGTGGCCCGCGGTGACCGGGTTGGGCAGCAGTTCGCCAGTCACCGTGCCGGGGGTGATCGTGGTCGAGTGGCCATAGAGCGCGAGCGCCAGGTTGGCCGGGATGAGTTCCTCCAGCGTGCAGGCGAACTCGCCTTTCTTGGTCTTGATGAGCTGCAGGTCGGTCAGGCGCTGACCCGACTGCGCTTCCTGGTGCTCGATGGTGTCTACCGACAGCGACACCTTCAGTTCGGGCACGTTGCCAACAAAGGTCAGCCCAGCAGGGTTGCCGAGTGCATCGCGTGCGCCGATGTAGACGCGGCCTTGTCCGGAAAAGTAAGCCATGTTCAGTCTCCTTGGGTGGCTGCAGTTGTGGAAACACCGGACGTGGCATCACGGCGGGTGGGTTTGGCATCAAGGGCGGCAGTGACCGCCTTGGCCACGCCTTGGTCGATCAGCCAACGGGCGCTGGCGTCATTCAGATCAAGGCGATCACCGACTTTGAGGCGCTTGCCTGCATGGGTGTGGGGTTTGATCAATTCGATGTGCATAAAAAATTCATCCTGTTTGGGTGAGGTCGGAGGCCAAGGTGCGGTAGCGGATTTCGTAGCGGGCGGGAAGCAGCACGGCCCCGGCGTCGGCGTCGTCGAACTCCCATTCGCAGTCGATCTCGCGCACGGCGATGGCCAGACCGCCCAGATTCGGGTCGGCGAGCATGGCCGCGTGGGCCGCGACCAGCGCCTGGTCGGCGACGTCGAAGGCGTCCGCACCGCGTGCCACCACGGCAAGCCGGACGATCAGCAGCCGGTCGACCAGGTGGTTGGCGTGGGCGGTGATGCTGTCGCCATCAACGAACAGCAGCAGCGCTGGACTGGCCTCGCGGGTGACCGGCACGGCAGGCATGCGCAGCACCGGTGTCGGGGCAATCGCAGATGCCAGGCGCGTGACGATCTCCCGCAAGACGCGCTCGCGGACGGAGTTCATGGGGTGTTCCTCAGAGTTGGGAGAGCGAGGCGCGACGCTCGGAGCCGTCGCCGATGGCGCGAACATCGCGCACCTGATAGGTGTTGCCTGCCACCTCGACGGTGTCCCCGGCTGCCAGCGTCAGCCAGGACGCCGGATAGTCGATCTGGTAGTCCCGCGACAGCGCAAAACCATCCAGCACGGTTTCGTCCGGGGCACGGAAGGCGCAGTGCACGGTGCTGCCCGCCACCGTGACGGCGGTCAGCAGTCCGGCATTGCGGGCCGATTCGTAGAACAGCTCGACGGCCAGCATCAGGACGCCAGCACCTTCACCAGCACCGCAGGCCGGTGACACATCGGCAGCGGGTTGGACTGGGTGTGAATGTCGGTGCCCCGGTCGAACTTGCGCGGCTCCTGCTTGGCGTAGAGCGGCTGTCCCAGCGTGTTCGCCGTCTCGTTGAAGTCAGCCGGAGCGAAGTAGGTGGCGAAGGTATCCACCGTGCCCAGCGGGAAGGCATGGCCTTCGCCGGCGGCAATGAAGCGGCGGACGTTGTCGTCGCCGTCGCTGGCCTCGCCCGAATATTCCTCGAAGGTGACGCCGCCGAAGGTGAAGCCCGAGCGCAGATCGGAGCGCAGCGCAACGCCGTCCTGCCAGCGCTCGTAAGCCGCGACGACCTTCTCGTGGCTGGTCAGCGCATCGAAGAATTCCTCGGACACCAGGCAGTGGACGCCGGTCATGCGCTCACCCTTGAGGTTTTTCTCGAGGTAGCGCTTGAGCTCCAGGCATTTCTTCTTGACGTCGGTGCCGGCGTTGCCCAGCTGGAAATTGATCACCTTGGGCGTGATCCCGAACAGATCGAACAGGTCGTAGAGCACGGAACCGTCGGCGTCGAGGATGACGCCCTTGAGCGCGCCGATGCGCAGGTGCTCGAGCGTGATCGCGTGCTTGTTGCGCATCGTTTGCAGGTGTTCGGCCATGACCGAGGCCACGGTTTGCAGCTCGGTTTCCGAACCGAAAGCCCGCAGTCCTTGCACTTCCTCGGGCAGCACCACGTCGTCGTGCGGGATGTGCGGAATGGCGAAGGAGCGCAGCTTGCGCTTGCCGTGTTTGCCCACAGTGCCGGGCGAGCCGACCGGCATCGTCGGCAGCAGCGTCAGGATGCCGTTTTTCTCCTCGACAACCACGGAACGGAAGCGCACCGGCTTGGCCGGGAACAGCCCCATGCTCTCCATCAGCCCGTAGTTGTTGGGCAGGATGTTGATAGCGGCGGTCAGCGCCGACATCGAGAACGCGGGATTCTCGAAAACGTTGTTCATGGTCAGACTCCTTTGCGAACGAGGATGCCGAGGCTCTTGAGCTGTGCGATGGCAGCCAGCTTTTCTGCGGCGGTGATGGCGGCTGGCCACGCCAGGGCGTGATCGGCGACGATGGCGTGACGGGCCAGCATCAGCCCGTCCTCACGGTCGATCAGCGTGGCGTCGACGGCCTGCATCAGCACGCCTGCGGCGTACTGACTGCCGTCGGTGGCCGAGGGGTCGATCTGCTTGACCTTGCCGGTGGCGGTCACCAGACCGACTACCGCACCCAACGGCAGGTTCTGGCCTGCGCCGACGGTGACCTGATCGCGCGAGTAGAGATTGGGCGCTTCGTACTTCAGAAGATCGCCCAGGTTGAGGCCTTCGGTGATGACGGGCATATCACTTCTCCTGTCCGGCGCGGGCACGGGCCGCCAGCACCAAGGGGTTGTCGTTGAGGGATTGCGTTGCCGTGGTGGCTGCGCTCGGTGTGATCAGGCTGTTGATCTCTTGCCCGGTGGCGCGCGCGGCCAGCAGATGGCCACGCACCGCCGATGGCGACGTACGTGTAGCCAGAAAACCGGCGATGCGCTCAGGGCAGCCTGCCAGCGCACACAGCTCGGCGATTTCCTGCGCGTCCTCGATGGTCATCGGCGGGTGCGCGCCATCAGTGCGATCAGGATCAGCGCCAACCCCAGGGTCAGCAGTGGTTCCGGGTTCATTCATGAAAGGCTCCAGTCGTGGTGGGTGAAGATGTCCCGACGCCGCAGTTGCAAGCGCCGGTGGGGGTGAAAGTGCGGCGGTGAGTTCGGCCAGCAGGTCGTCGAACGTGCCGACGGCATCCGCCAGTCCTACTGCGACGGCGTCCTGCCCGAAGAACACGCCCGCTTCGGTGGCGCGCACCGCGTCACTGGTGAGGCCGCGATGGCTGGCCACGGTGTCGACGAACAAGCCGTAGATCCGATCCACCTCGCGCTTGAGAAACGCGTGGGCTTCGTCCGAGATCGGCTCGTGCGGGTTGAGGTCGTTCTTGCGCGCTCCGGCAAAGACGGTGGTGTAGCGGACGCCGTCCTTGGCGTCCTTCACCGACTGATCGGCGTGCATGGCAATGACGCCAATCGAGCCGACGCCGCCGGTGCGGGTGACAAAGAAGCGGCTCGCCGCCGACCCGATGGCGTAGGCCGCCGAGTACGCCATGTCATTGGCTAGCGCCCAGACCGGTTTGATCTGCGCGGCAGCACGCACGCGGTCGGCGAGATCGAACACACCACCGGACTCACCGCCCGGGCTATCGATGTCGAGCACGATGGCCGCCACCGACGGATCAGCGATGGCGCTGTCGAGCTGACGGGCAATGTCCTGATAGCTGGTCAAGCCAGAGGCGGCATCCAGCCCCACTGTTCGCCGCACCAGCGTGCCATAGATCGGCAGGACGGCGATGCCCGCATCCGGTGCGGGTGGACTGCGCGTAGCAGGTGAAGGAAGTGGCGTGCCGTTATCCGTCAACCCGATGCGTGGCCCCAGTACGGCGAGGATCACCTCGAGTTTCGGGCGATGAATCAGCAGCGGCGCGCCAAAGATACGCGCCGCCATATGCGGTAGCAGGGTCATCGAAAAACCTTCAGGGGGGCGACGGATTGCTGTCGGTCGCCTGTGAGTTGGGTTCGGCGCTGCCGCCATCCTTGGAGGTGCGGCGCGGATCGGAGTCGAAGATCAGGCCAAGTTCATCGGCTCGCTGGTTATCCAAGGCGATCTCGCGGTCAACGTCCTCGGCATCCATGCCGAACGCCGAGATGGCTTCCGAGCGCGACATCAAGCCCGCGCGGATCGCCAGCAGCATCGCCTTGAATTCCTTCTCGGGATCGACCCATTGCCAGCCCTGCGGAATCCATTTGCAGGCGATGTAGTCACGCCGATGTCTGGCATAGCCTGGCGCCGTGAGGCTGCCGGACAGCACTGCTTGATCGAGCCAGGCATTCCAGACCGGGCGACACAGCTGATGCACCAGAACGCCATGCTGAATAGCTTCGGTGCGACGGCGGAACTCCAGCATTCCGGCGCGGATCGAGGAGTAATTGACGCCGGAAAGATCACCGGTCAGCTGCTCGTAGGTCACGCCAATGGCGGCGGCGACCGCGCGAAACTGCGCGCGCAGAAATTCGCCGTAGCTGCCACCCACGTCGGCGGGATCGGAGAATTTCACGTCCTCGCCGGGTTCCAGGATTTGCAGCGTCCCGGGCTCCATTCCCGCCAGCGCGATGCCTGCATCGTTGGCCACGCCTTCACCCAGCAGGTTGTCCTCGGGAGACAGGCGCGTGATGAAGCCGGCGAACATCGCGGCGGTTTTCTTGCGCACGAGCTCGGCGTCGTCGTACTGGTCGAGTTCGTTGAGTTTCACCAGGGCGCGCGCCAGCCACGGCTCGCCCCGTATCTGTCCGGGGCGCAGCACGCGGTACAGGTGCATGATCTCGTCCGCCGGCACGCGCACCGTGTCCTGGCCGCCTTGTCCGGACATCGGGGAAAGCCGGCCGTCCTCCGGATGCGAGCGGTACAGGTGATACGCCACCCGCCGCCCCATCGAATCGAATTCGATGCCGGAGCGCACGACATTGCCGGACGGCAGTTCCGTGTTGAGATTCAGCGGCAGGTGTTCGGGCTCGAGCAACTGCAGTTGCAGCGGCACGACCAGCCCGTCCTCGGGGCGGCGGGGGCGCAACCGGATCAGACATTCACCCCCTTCGCACATCGCCCGGGCAGCCAGCGCCTGCAGGCCGTAGAAATCGGTCTGCCCGCTGGCGTCGGCCTGCTCGGTCCAGTCGCGCCACAGCGCTTGCACGTCAGCGCGGAAGGTTTCGTCCTTGGCCATCGACTGCGGCTTGATGCCGGTGCCGACTGCGTTGGACACGAAGGCTTCGATTCCGGCGTTGGCCCAGGCGTTGCGGCGCACCAGGTCACGCGATTTCACACGCAGCTCGTGGGAGGTCGCCAGCATGGCGGCCACGGCGCCCGGATTCCCAGGCATCCACGCAAGGGCTCGCCGCCCGCGTCCGGCTGCTTCGTGAACAGGTGACGGGCCGAACAGGCTGCGGATTTTGGAATACCACGCCATGTTCAGAACCCTTTACCGGTGGTGACCCGGATCTGGCGTGGCGCGCCAGGCCACAGCCCGGTGTCCACGGCCTGCTCGAAGAGGTCGCGCTTGACCGCGCGAATGGCGGCCTGGAGTTCCTCGACGCTGCGGTACTCGACGGTCTTGTCGCCGAAGGTCACGCGCTTTTCGCCCTTGATCAGCGCCGCTTCCAGTGCGTCGAGGTGTGCTTGTGTGTAGGCCATCAGCGGTACACCGTGAGGTTGATTTCCGATGAATCAGAAAACGACGCCGAGCTCGTCGCACAACTAATGTCGACGTACTGGGCGGTCTTCTGGTCGGAGGTGGATCGCACGATGGCAATGCGCTGCGTGCCGCTGTTGGTGCTACTGCGGGCAAGCGCCGTCCAGCAATAGTTGGCGTCGGGCATGGCAACGGCGAAGGTCACGCGGTAGCGACCCGCCGCCGTCCGGGCCACGCTGGCCACGTTGTGCGATGCACGCACGACGATCTGGTTGCCGACATAGCCGAAACACACCCACGCCCGGGCCACGCCGGGGTGGGTTGCGTCGATCTTGGTCTTGACCTCGAGTCCGACACGACTGGCCAACGCACTGATGCGCGATGCGAGGCTCATCAGACCAGCGCACCCACAAAGACCGCGACGAAGTCTGTGTCGGTATTGCCAACGTCGCTGGCGGCGACAGCGCCGATGTTGCTGCGAGCCTGAAGTTGCTCGGCCACGGTCAGCGACTGCGCCGCATCGAAGCGCACACGGTTGTTGACGGCGGCCAGCAGCGCATCCAGACCACTGGTGCCGTTCTGCAGCAGTTGCTGGATTTCCACCAGCGTGTCGTAGGCGGCATCGGCACCGCCCAAGATCTCGGTCTTGAGCGCATCGAGCAGCGAGACGATCTTGTTGGACGAGTACGTGGTCGTGGCCGCGACGTGCGCATCGTCGATCACCACCGAGGACACCACGGCGGCCTTCAGTTCGTTGATGGCTGCGACCAGATTCGACTTGTCGGTGGTGGTGAGGTTGGCCAGGTTGCCCGCCTTGGCGCGGACGTCGTTGAACTCCTGCGCGACGCGGATGACCAGGCTTTCGATGCGAGTGGCGAGGGACATGTTTTCTCCTTGAGGTGTCAGGACAGCCAGCGGCTTTTGATCACGCGCCGACCGGTGTTGCGATTGCCAGAAACAGCGAGGCCACCGCGTTGGGTGGCCTCGTTGATCGATTCAGTAGGTGTTTCAAGGGCTGGCGGACCGGCCAGCCCCAGTTGTCGCTCCAGTTCCCGCCAGTGACGTTCCTCGAAGCGATCCAGACCCGCCGCCGATGCAGCCGCGCGGGCGTAGACGTAGCAGTCGAGCGCCTCATTGCGCTCACGCATCTTTTGCCACTCACGCACCGGAAAGCCGTTGCGGTCGCGGCGGGTGATCAGTTGTTCCGCGCAGAGTTGCTGGATGAACTCAGCGTCGATCTTGGGCAGATGGACGAACCCGGCCGGGTAGGTCACCGTCACGCCGTCCTCGGCCACATCCGCGCTCTTGCGCAGGTTGTTGTAGAACTCCAGCTTGGCGATGCTGACCGCCACCGAGTACACCTTGATGCCCCGGCGCAGCTTCTTGCCGCCCTGCGAGACATCGATGGCGGTCGGCGTGCCGATCAAGGCTGCACCGCGAGGTACCCCCTTGACCGCCATCACACGCGAATCGCGGCAGGCCCGCACAAAGGCGTAGGCCTCCTGCGTCGCAAACCCGGTATCCAGTGCAAAGCGGGCCAGCGGCATCGATGCGCCGGAGGCGTGTGTCCATGTCTCGGCCAGCAATTCAGCAAGGCGCTTCCACACCGTGTCGCGGGCGGTGTCACCCATCAGCACGCGGTGCTCGATGAGCCAGGACTCCTTGCCGCGCCCAAAGGCCCAGACCGACGCCTCGATACGATCCTTCTGCACGTCGGCTGCGCCCACCAGCAACAGACCGCCTTGCGGCACGCTGCCGACGCGATAGTCCTCGCGGCGCTCGACCAGCCGTTGCCAGTCCGGCGCTTCACCTTCTTCGACCCAGGTTTCGCCCAGCTCGGTGTTCTTGAAGGTCTTGATGGCAGCGGCCGAGCCGGATTCCTTGTTGACGGCGGCTTCCCACGCGGCGGCGATATCGCGCCACGAACGCCAGCCCACCGGGCTGTACAGCGAGGACAGGTGAAAACCCGCCGTCTTGGCGCCGTTCTCCGGGGCCATCGCGCGCCACTCGCCGTGCTCCAGCATCCACGTTTTGTGATGCTCAGGGATAGACGTGTCACACGACTCGCAGATGTAGGCGGCGGTTTCCGGTTGCCCTTTATCCCAACGCAGCTGCTCGAAACGCAGCCACTGCCGGTGTGAGCAATGCGGACACGGCACGAAGTAGCGACGTTGGTCGCTGGCCTCGTACTCGCGCTCAATGGCCGATGCCCCCGAAATCGTCGGCGTCGAGACGATGAAGATCTTGCGCCGCGCAAAGGTGCGCGTGCGCGCCTCGGCCAGCGAGATCGCATCGCCTTCACCCTCGACGTCCAGCGGATAGCCGTCGACCTCGTCGAGGAACAGGTAGCGCACCGGCATCGAGCGCAGCCCGACCGCGCTGTTGGCCCCGGTCATCACCAGCACGCCACCCCGAAACTCCTTGGCCAGGATGGTGTTGCCGGAATCCCGACTGCGCGCCGGTGCAATCAGTTCAGCCAGTGCCGATGACTCCTCGATCAGCGGATCGATCCGCTGCTTGGAGTTGCGCTTGGCCATCTCCACTGTCGGCCACACCGCCATCATTGGCCCGGGTGCGTGATGGATCACATAGCCGATCCAGTTCGATCCCATCTCGGTCGCGCCAAGCTGCGCGGCCTTCATGAACACCACACGCTCGACCGGCGAGGTCGGCGACAGGCAGTCCATGATGGCCTTGAGGTACGGCGTGCGGCTGGTACGCCAGCGCCCTGGCTCGGCAGAGGCCTTGCTGGAGAGCATCCGGTGCCGATCCGCCCATTCGGACACGGTGAGCAGCGGATCGGGCGTCAGCCCGTCGCGCCACGCGCGTTCAATCTCGTCGGCGCCTTCGTAGTCATCCATTGTCAATCCACCCGCGGGCGCAGCTCGCCCAACTCGATCAGGTGCTCACGCACGGCGGCCTCCAGCGCCACGTGCATCGTGTGCGGGTCGACGCCGAGCGTGGATGCCATCTGCCCGGACACGCGCGCCGGCCAGTTGAGCCAGGCGTCGCGCTCGATGCGCGCCAGCTTGAACACGTGCGCGACCGCCTGCGCCCGGTCGACCAGTTCCCTTTTTCGGTGGGCCAGCTCCACCTTGTTGAGCTGGGCCTTGAGCACCTCGTTGACGGTGCGTGCCTGCAGCAGTGAGGTGCCGCCCGCCGATAGCGGCGGCGTAGCGACCTCCGGCGTTTCACGAGGAGGCGGTGGCGTCGCCGGTTCTACACGCACTTTCGTTGCAGGCGCCTTGTCGGCTGCTGCGGCCCTGCGCGGCTGCAACGTGTTTTGTGCCCACTGCGCGTCGGCCGCCTGCGGATCAATGGTGCCGTCGGGAAGCGGCGTGATGCGCCCGGTGTCGATGGCCTTCTTCACGGCCACGTGCGACACGCCACGGTGGCGCGCGTAGGCGCGAATCGAGAGTCCCATCGTCACCTTCTTCAATCATTTGTTCGTCATTCCAGCGTTTCGAGCTTGGCTTCACCGGAGAACAGCGCGTTCATCACGTCACGCCAACCAACCCTCGAGAGGAACACGCCATGAGCCAGATCGACACCATCCTCACCCTCATCGCCCAGAAGCATCTGGGCATCGACACCCTGCAAACCCGCCACGCCGACAGCCTGGACTTCCACGACACGGCGGTGTGGTGCCTCAAGGACGCGTTGGAAGCAGCCTTCCAGGCCGGCGTCGAATTTGCCGCATCGAACCCGAAGGCCAAGGACGCGGAAATCGCCAAGGACTGATCGGAAACCGACGAAGCCAAGCAGAAATCGCTTGGCTTCACTCTTGAACAGCGCGTTCATCACATCGTCATCACCACCCCCGAAGGAGCAGCAAATGACCACCACCACCCTGACCCCGGTCCAGCACGCCATCCTGGCCAAGGCCATCAACACCAGCGGCGGCAAGATCGACTGGTTCCCCGACAACATCAAAGGCGGCGCACGCAAGAAGGTGCTCGACGGCATGTTCAACCGCGCCCTGATCACCACCGACGGCACCGACTGGTTCGTCGCCGCAGAGGGCTATGACGCCCTGGGCATGCCACGCCCGGGAGTGAACAAGAATGGCATCGGTCAATTCGAAGCCAATCTCGACCAGATCATCGCCAATGCTGAAGGCGCGTCAGCCGCCGCGAGCGATCCCGAACTGGAAGCCGCCGTAACCGCCGCCGAAGCAACGTGGGCCAAGCCGCGCACCCGCGACAACAGCAAGCAAGCGGAAGTGATCCGGATGCTGCAACGCCCCGAGGGCGCAACCATTGGCCAGATTTGCGCCGCCACCGGCTGGCAGGCGCACACGGTGCGCGGTACCTTTGCCGGAGCCTTCAAGAAAAAGCTGGGCCTGACCATCGTCTCGGACAAGCCGCAGGGCGGCGAGCGGGTGTACCGCATCGCCTGATCAGAAAGATCGAGGAAGAGGCCAAGCGGCGCTTGGCTTCTCAATCGAACAGCGCGTTACTACGGGTGTCGCAACGATCAACCCGAAGGAGCCAGAGATGAACGTCACCACACAGATCCCCGCCACCCAGAACGACGCCTGGGGCTTTTGGGGCACGATGAACGAGCACGCCAGCGCGGCGTGGCCCCTGGCGATGGTCGCCATTTCGGACGCCACCAGCCAGCCCCTCGAATCGGTTCAGGTCTTCCTCGACAGCCGCCACGGACGCCATTTTGCAGACGACGTCCAGAACGGGCTCTATCAGGGCCAGCCCCTGGCGGGCGCGATCAACGCCGCCACCCAACGCTGGATGGGCTGGACGATTGGCCGCCAGACCAGCAAGCAATACGGCATCCCGCGCGGCCTGCCTTACCTGACGGGCTTCGTGATTCACTGCGAGATCGTTGAGGAGTCGCTTGCCGCCTGATCGAGCACCGCGCCATCCGCCTCCCGGGTGGCCTGCTTGCCGGTGAAGTCCTCCCACCGGCGCACGATCACGTCCACGTACTTCGGATCGAGTTCGATCAGCCGCGCAACGCGGCCTGACTTTTCCGCAGCGATCAAGGTCGTCCCCGAGCCCCCGAACGGGTCGAGCACCACGTTGCCGGGGCGACTCGAATTGCGGATCGCGCGCTCGACCAGCTCCACCGGCTTCATCGTCGGGTGCAGGTCGTTCTTCTGCGGCTTCTTGATGTTCCAGACGTCGCCCTGGTCGCGGTCGCCGCACCAGTGGCGTGTCGCCCCCTCGGGCCATCCGTACAGGATCGGCTCGTACTGGCGTTGGTAGTCGGCGCGTCCCAGCGTGAAGGTGTTCTTGGCCCAGATGATGAAGGTCGACCATTTGCCACCAGCGGCGCGGAAGGCAGCCTGCAGCACATCGAGTTCGCTGGAGGACATCGCCACGTAGATACCGCCCCGGCAATGGGCGACGGTGGGCGTCAGTGCCGCCAGCAGGAAATCGTAGAAGCCATCACCGAGGTTGTCGTTGAGGATGGCGCGATCCTTGCCGCGCATCTTGTCCTTGGCGCTGTTAGCGTAGTTCACGTTGTACGGCGGATCGGTGAAGACCATGTCCGCCGCCGCGCCTCGCATCAGGCGCTCGTAGCTCTCGGCCACGGTCGAGTCGCCACACAGCAGCCGGTGCTGGCCCATGACCCAGACATCGCCCGGACGCGAGATGGGTGTCTCGCTGACCTCGGGTACCGCATCCTCATCGGTCTGGCCCTCGTTGTCCGGCTCGTCGCCCGCGATCAGTTCGGCCAGTGCGTCGGCGTCGAAGCCGGTGATGTCCAGATCGAAACCATCGAGCTGCAAGGCTTCCAGTTCAATCCTGAGCATCGCGTCGTCCCAGCCCGCGTTCTCGGCGATGCGGTTGTCCGCAATGACCAGGGCCCGGCGCTGCGTCTGGCTCAGATGGTCGAGCACCACGACAGGCACCCGCTCCAGCCCGAGCTTCTGGGCGGCGGCGAGACGACCGTGGCCCGCGACGATGATCCCGTCACTGCCCGCCAGGATCGGATTGGTGAATCCAAACTCCGCGATGCTGGCAGCGATCTGCGCTACCTGGTCTTCGGAATGGGTGCGCGCGTTGCGGGCGTAGGGCAGCAGCTTGGCGGTAGGCCACTGTTCGATCTTGTCGGCCAGCCAGTTCATGCCACCACCTCGGCATCCGGGGTGGTGGCGCGCTCAACGGCGACCTGCTCGAAGGACTGACCGGTGGCGATCAAGGTGACCGGTATGCCGGGGTGGTTCTGCTGGAACCGCTTGATGGCCACGTCCACGTACTGCGGGGCGATCTCCACGCTGCAGCAGATCCGACCGGTGCGCTCGGCGGCCAGCATCGTCGTGCCGCTGCCGCCGAAGGGCTCAAACACGATGTCGCCCGCGTCCGTGTAAGCCTCGATCACGAATTCCGGCAGCGCCACCGGGAACACGGCCGGGTGGTCAATGTCCTGGCCGATCTTGCCCTTGTGGCGCATCACGCGGATCACCGAGTCGGGGATACGGGTGTCTTGCGTCGGCAGCCCCTTGTGCGTCCAGCCGCCCACCTCGCCATCCTTGCCGCGCATCGCGGTGGACGACCCGTCGGCGCGCAGGTGGGATTCCTGGCCTGCGTGCTTGCAGGGGACGATCTTGTTCGGCTTACGGCTCTCCCGGTTGAAGTGAAAGACGAACTCGAAGCTCGGCGCGAAGCGGCCTGCCCAGTCGCCGGGCATCCCTGGACCCTGATCCCAGACGTACCACGCGAAGCGCCGCCAACCTTGTTGACGCATCCAGGATAACCAGCCGTCCCAATACGGGATCACCTCGTTGTCGCGGTGGATCAGGCCCAGGTTGACCAGCACCTGACCGTCGCCTGCCATCGGCAGGTGCGCGAACACGCCACGCATCAGGCCATCCCAATCGGAGATGCCGCCGGAGGTGTAGTCGCGCTGGTTGCCGTAGGGAGGCGAGGTGAAGCACAGGCGAGAGAGGTCACCCTGCATCAGTGCGGCGATCACGCTCGGGTCGGTGGCGTCGCCGCAGATCAAGCGGTGTGCCCCGATCTGCCAGACGTCGCCCGGGCGCGACACCGGCACCACCGGCGTACCCGGCACGTCATCGTCGGCGTCGGGCTCGGCATCAGCTTCCGCATCCTGCTGCTCTGGCTCATCGGCAATGGCGGCATCGGCCAGCAGCGCGTCGATCTCGAACCGCTCGAAGCCGGTCAGCGCCAGCTCGTACCCGGCCTCGGAAAGCTCGGCCAGTTCCAGCGCCAGCAGCTCCTCGTCCCAGCCCGCATCCAGCGCCAGCCGGTTATCGGCGATGACGAGCGCGCGCTTCTGCGCCGGGGTCAGGTGCGCAAGTTCGATCACCGGCACCTGATCCAGGCCGAGCTTGCGCGCAGCGGCCAAACGCCCGTGCCCGGCGATGATGCCGTTGTCGCCGTCGACCAGGATCGGATTCGTCCAACCGTACTCGACGATGCTGGCCGCGATCTTGGCGATCTGGCTCTCGGCGTGCGTGCGCGGATTGCGGGCGTAAGGAATCAGCGCCTCGACCTTGCGGTACTCGACGTTGAGCGTGTTCAAAGTGGAAGTCCCAAAAGCAAAACCCGCCGAGCGTTGCCGCCGGGCGGGTTGGTTGAATGACGATTCTGGTGAGTGGTAACTGCGTTCGGGGTGGTAACCGGGGCCGGTAACCTGGCCGGGTGGTAACCTGTTTTTGCGGCCTGACGCTAAAAAAGCGCCGCGCTCGCGCCCCCCGCATGGCGATTCGGGAAGGAAGGACCCGTTTTGCCTCGGGCCGCCCTCGCTGCCTACACCGCTGTCCAGAAGATAGCTGAAATACTACCCCCGACCGGGGTGATTTGTTGCAGCCTCGGCCAGCGTCAAAAGGGACAAACGCCGGAAACGAAGGACAAACGCGGCAAGCATTACCCTGCTTGGCCTACGATTTTGGAGGGCGCACGGATGCCTTCGCTGTTGAGCTTCTCAGCCACGATTTCCAGCGCCCGCTGCCAGCGACGCCACGCCGTCGTGCGGTCGCAGGCAAAGCGGATCGTGATGTCTCGCCAGCCGTAGCGCTTGGCGCGCATCCACACAAGGTGGCGCTGCTCGATCTCCAGCCACTGCACCCACTTCATCGTCTCCAGCATCCGGTCGATGGCTTCGGGTGTGGGTGGGAACGGCCGATAGACGTGCTCGTCGGCTGCGAACGTCTCCCACTCCTTGCGCACGATGACAGGCCACGTGTTGAAGTAGCCCTGCACACGCACAGGGGGCAGGCGTCGTCCGGTGCTGGCGGCTTCCTCGAAGCGGGCCGCCACATCCTCAATCGTCCACTCAGTCATGACGCGACCCTCCGTACAAGCGCTCGCCAATGCGACGCACGATCTCTCGCTCGATGAAGTCCAGACGTTCGTCGGACGCGTTGACCACCAGGATGTGCTGATCACGCCAGCCACGTTCCTTGATGGCGTCCAGATCGGTGGCCTGGGGTTGCAGCCGCCCGAGGGGGCAGCGGTACCGCGGTGTGGGAACTTTCACGTCACACCTCCTGGCCGTCGTCGTGATGCTGGATCGCCCAGTGCAGCAGCGCCAGGGCATCGGCCTCGTTGTCGTCGACCGGCGCGTGCCCGCGCGCGGTGACGGAAGCGATCACATCGTCCTTGCCAGCGTTGCCCTTGCCCGTGGCGTGCTTCTTGATCGTGCCGACAGGCACGCCTTGGTACGGGATCTGGTGGTGCTCGCACCACGCCGTGAGCGTGGCAAGGAAACCGCCGTAGGCGTGGGCAGCATCGGTCGAGACGTGGCGACGCACCTCTTCGAAGTGCAGGCAGTCGATGCCACTGGTGACGGCCTTCAGTTCGGTGAGCCAGCGTTTGAAGCGCAGGAAGCGCATTCCGCCGCCTTCGAAGCGCTGCGGCCGGAAGCTCTCGGAGCCGCTCGTGATGTGGCCGTCACTGCCGCGCAGTGCCCAGCCGGTGGTGGTGCCCAGATCGAGGGCGAGGATGGTCGTGGTCATGGTGTCAGTCCTTATCTGGTGCGGATCTGACGCAGCTGACACTTCGTGACGAAACTCTCCATGAGGCGCGCGCACACGCGCACGCGTAGGAGTTACGACAAACTGCGTCAGCTGCGTCAGACCGCGTGGTTTTCATGGGGTCAGTCGTCCGCGTAGGGGGTGTAGGCAGGGGTCGGCGGGTGCTTGAGGCCAATACCCTGGAACCCGCGCACGCCCATCCCGTTGCGCCATTTGTCCAACCCGCGCGTGATGAGCAGATCGGAAAAGCGGCGTTGTGCGCCGACAAACTCGCCAGAGGCTTCAGCCCACTGCTTCCAGTCGTTGAACAGCTCGGCGGTCAGCGACTTGGCGTTGGGCTCGCGCACGCAGCGCTCATCGAGCCAGCGGCCCAGGGCGTCCTCGGCTTCGAAATACTCCTCGGTGGCGTCCACCACGCGTTGTGGCGGGCTGAGTCGTCCGTGGCGCTGCCAGTCGAGACTGCCCTGCACGGCCCACGCGAGGATGCCGTCACGTTCGGCCAGGAGCTTCTGTTGCAGGTTCTTGTCGCGGCGCTCGGGCGGCACGGTGATCGTGAAAGGGATCAGGTGCAGCCTGCGTTTCATCGCCTCGTCGATATTGCGAATCGCGGGCTTGTGGTTGCCCGCCACGAACAACTTGAACTGCGGGAAGAACTCGAAGAAGTCCTGGCGCATGAAGCGCGCCGAGATCTTGTCGCCACCGGTGAGGTTCTTGAGCTTCGACTCGGCCCAGCGTTTTCCCTGTTCGGTTTCGATGGCCGCCACGAAGCGCGCGCCGCGCAGTCCCGCCATATCGGTCGGGTGCCGGTCGGTGCGCGTTTCCATGAAGGTGTCCATCGGCGCATTGGTCGCGTAATCACCGAGGATGGTGGCCAGCGTGTTGACGAACACCGACTTGCCGTTCGCACCTGTGCCGTACAGGAAAAACAGCGCGTGCTCTTGCGTCGATCCGGTCAGCGCGTAGCCGACCATCCGTTGCAGATAGGACTGCAGTTCCTTGTCACCGCCCGTGACCTCGTCGATGAACTGCCTCCAGGTCGGGCAGTCGCCGCTGGGCGTGGCTGTGGTGATCTTGGTCATCCGATCGGCGCGCTCGTGCGGGCGCATCCGGCCTGTCTTGAGATCGACCACGCCGCCTGGCGTGTTGAGCAGCCACGGATCTGCATCCCATTCGTCGGTAGTGGCCGCGTGCCTGCGGTCAGCACGCGCCAGGCGTTCCACACCGCCGACCGTTCCTGCGCTGGCCAATTTGGCAGCGACCTTGGGGTTGTCGGCGCGTACAGCCGTCTGGCGACAAACGCTGCGGATCAAGTCCGTGGCCGCCAACGTGTCCTCGGTGCGCCAGCGTTGCCCGTCCCACACCAGCCACTTTCCCCAGCCAGCCACGTAGCGCCAGTCGCGGTGGTAGCGGCGCGTGAAGGACAGCGCCAGCGCGTCCTCCGTACCCCAGACGGATTCGTCGCTGCTGACGACTGGATCAACGTCATCGGCGACGTCGTGCATTTGCAGGCGCGGGCCGTGAGTGAGGAAGGTGGCGACGTCGAAGCCCTCGGCGATGGCATCAAACGCGTCCCAGCCCTCGGCGGCTTCTTCGGGCGGGTACAAGATGTGGCAGGACTTGGCGCCAGCCGACAGCACCGCCTGTGCCGCCTGCGTGGCGTACTCCCAGCCCGGCTTGTCGCGGTCGGGCCAGATCAGCACGGCCTTTCCAGACAGCGGCGACCAGTCGGTCTTATCGACCGGAGCGTTCGCGCCGTGCATCGCCGTGGTGGCCGCGATGCCCACATCGATCAGGGCCTGCGCGCATTTCTCGCCCTCGACCAGCACCACCTGCGCGGTACTGGTCATCCCTGGCTGGTTGTAGAGCGGACGCGGGTCGGGCGGTGCCATCTTGCGCCGCTTGGCATCCCAGGGCCGAAACTGTTTCTTCTGCCCAGGCGGGTCGTAGCGATAGACGACGGCGATGAGATGGCCTTGGGCGTCGAGATAGTCCCACTTCGCGGTGGCGGGGCCGAGTTCGTCGACCGGCACGTCCTTCTTGCTGGCCTTGCGTACTGGTGCGGAACGCGAGCGTCCGAGCAGATCGGCAGCGGCGTCGAGCACACGCGGAAAGTCGCTCAGCACGTCGATACCGAGGTGCGCGGCGATCAGTGCATAGATGTCGCCGCCATCGCCAGTGGCTCGATCCGTCCACAGTCCGGCCTTCTCGCCATCGAGCACCACCTCGAGGCTGTCGCCGGGACTGCCCAGCACGTCGCCGATCAGGAACTTGCCACGGCGCTTCTTGCCCGCCGGGAACAAGGTGGTCAGAACGGACTCAAGACGCGCGAGCAGTTCAGCACGCAGTTCTTCGCGCTCGACATCACTCAGGGTGCGGCGGATGGGGTCGGGCAGTGGCGCGATGTCGTTGAAGTCGATGGTCATTCGGCCTCCTCACCATCGGCGTCACCGGTGCGCCCTTGCGCGGCGGTGCTGCGGGCTGCCCACGCAGACAGTTCGGATGGTCGATAGCGCACCAGACCGCCCATCAGGTAGTGCGGAATCTTGTACTTGCTGCGCATCTGCGGGTCGGCGAACCAGTAGTACGGCAGGCGCAGTGCGGCAGCGGCCTGCTTGGCGTCGATCATTGGTTCGACATCTCCGATGAATTGCTTGTCGTTGCTCATGTCGTCCTCCAGCAGCGGTCTTGCCACGCGCACATCCGGCATTCGAAGTGGGTCGGATCAACGAAGGCGCGTGGCAGCAGTTCGCCTGCCTCGGTCGCCGTGATGACCTTCACCGCCCGATCCGACATACGCTGGGCCAGCGCCGCGTCAAATGGCACGAGCTCGGTGTAGATCTCCATCGTGTCGGCGTTGAGCGCCGTGAAGATCGCGGGGTGCTCGTGCAGTTCGAGATAGGCTTGGTAAATCGCCACTTGCGCGGCGTAGATGGGCTTGGAGATGGCCAAGCCCTTTTTCTCCAGATCGCTCCAGGACTTGTTGCCCAGGCACTTGCACTCCCAGAGCGCGGGATAGGCGAAGCCCTCAGGGCCTCCAACGACGACGCCGTCGACGTGTCCCTGCAGGCGACCATCGGCCACCGAGAAGCCGAACTGCTCGCCGTCGGCCTTTCGGGTGCGCAAGTCAAAACCTGCGTCCCGTAGCCACGCGACCATGCAGTCCTCCATGACATGGCCACGCTCGAAGATGCGCAGCATCCGGCCCGGGGTGTCCCGCCCGTGGTCGATGGGAGCCTTGGCGTACTCGAACTGCAGCGCGCGTTCGCAGGCCACCCCGAGGCGCGAGGCCCCGAGGTACCGGCGCTCAGACTGACGGGCGCGGGCCTGCTGCAACCCGGCGTCGACCAGGGCGGTGACCTGGCCCGCGATGCTCGATGAGGAATTGAAGTCCATCATGGCTTCTTCCCCTTCGGTTCTTCCCAGGGCAGGTCGTCCTCCAGATCCGCGAACGGATTGGCGGCATCGGGTGCCAGCGGATCGGGCGTGGGCGGCAAGCCCCGCACGGGCGGAAACTTGCTGGACTCGTGGTGCGCGACCATCGCCTCCGACCAGCAAGTGACGATGGCATCGATCACCCGCAGCGCTTCGGCCTCGGAGTAGTCGCCCAGAGGCTTGGTGAAACCGATCTCGCCTGCCGCCTCGCCGAAGGACTTGAGGCATTGGCGCATGGCGGCCAGTTCGACGTCAGACGGATCGATCATGGCGACCTCCGTCTTGTCGATGCGACCTTCCTTGGCCCGCTGCCAGTTGCCGTACAGCGCGTGGAACGCGTCCTGGCAGCGACGGGAACAGAACACCCAGTCGATGGGATAGCGCCGGGGATCGCCCACACCATGGCGGTTGTCGGTGTGGCCGTAGCCCCGGGCCTGTCTTTTGCAGACCCAGCATTTCACGCCCCCTCCTCGAGTTCATCGAGCAGCAGGCCCAACTGCAGGGCAGCGCCAGCAAAGGCGGCCTCGCAGCGGCGCTTGAAGTCGGGATAGCTCTGCGAGCTGCGCGCAATCGCCGTGACCGCGTGAATCTGCGATTCCAGATGCGCGAGTCCCTGATCGGACAGCCACTGGTGGTGCTTCTGCGAGATGCCCTTGCGATTGCGGATCTCGCCCAGCAAGTCCTCTGGCAGCACCGGCCCGTAGACCCAGCGCAGCGTGATCTGGCCGACGACGTGCGGAGGGTTCTGGTCGTGGCCCTGGTACTTCCAGCCGAACAACCGATAGATGGCGCGGTAGTAGTCCGGGTGGAAGCGGCGCTCCCACGATGCGCAGGACTGGCGCAGCAACTTGGAGATCAGCTCCTGCAGCGCATCCGGTGCGCGGTGGTGCTGGTAGCCAGTGGCCTCGTCGATCAGCGCGACCTCGCCGGTGGTGGCAAGAGCGCGCATGATCGTCAGGCAGTTACCGACGATGCCCTGGCGTGCGCGGTGCAGCGTGCCTGCAATGGCTGCGTCCACCACGGAGGTGGCCACGTCCGCGATGATGCCTGCAGGGAAGAACTGGGTCTGGCGTCCCGATGGCAGCAAAATCGGCCCGGATGATTTCTCCAATAGAGACAATGAGTTAGGCGCGATTTCCGCCAGAAATCGGGCGAAACGGCCACCCTTGTGCGACTCGTGGAAACCGAGGAGCTTGGCCAGCTCCTTGCGGACGTAGCCGCGCTCGCCGGTGGTGAGTACGACCGCCTCGCAGTCGAGATCGCCGAAATGCACGACGCCGTAATGGCTGGCAGTGAGCATGGATGCGTTCATGGCCACCTCCCTCACTGTGCCCACGACGGTTTGCCCGTCACGGGTGCGCGTTGCGGAGCCGGTGCTTGGTACGCGGGTGCTGCCTGCGCCGGAGCGCCGGAAGTGCCGCCGCCGGAAGCCTTGGTCGGCACACCCATCAACTTGGCGTAGTCGGGGTGGTCGGGTTCGATTGCGACCTTGACCACGTTGCGATCCTGGCCCTTGCCATCCTTCTCGATGTCCACGCGGGCCAGGAACTCCAGACCATCCAGTTCGTGGAAACCCTGGATGCGGCGGGCAGCAGCAGCCTGGGGGCTGTTGTCCTGCGGATGAACGTTGCGGGCACTGTTGAGCGCCGCGCGAATGAAGCTGCGCCCCATTTGGCCCCAGGTCGGCCCCTTCTTGGAGTGCAGGCCAATGTTCGACCACATCTTGCGTTTGGCGTGCTCACCAGCGGTGACCACGAATTCGGCGGCGAGGTAGATCGAGCCGGTTTCGAAGGACTCGGTGGCGTAGCCGCCGCCCCAGCCCTGCGACGGGTCGTCATAGCCACCGGGCTTGAGTGTCATTCGCACCGGGACAACGGTGCCCTTGGGGATCAGATCAAAGCCGGATTGCTGGGCGTCGGCATCGTTGAAGTCATTCCATGCAGTCATTGCGATTACTCCTGAGATTCGATGTGTGCGGGGGTGGCGGCGCTGGCAGGCGCGGCGGTTGTGCCCGCGCACTTGGCGATCAGCGCACCCAGATGCGGCGGCTCCAGCAGGTCGAGGCGACCGCTGCGGTCTTTGGCCGGAAAGCCGTAGGGATTGACGGTGTGGGTGACGAAGGCGCGGTAGGTGCTGCCGTCCTCGGCCTTGATCTCGGCCAGCGTCACGACCTCATCGACGATGCCGATGAGCGCGCCGACGGTTTGCTTGCCCTCGATCTGAGGCACAAACACATTGCGGTTGTAGTCATCGAGCTTTTCGTCGAGGATCGACACGAACACCACGTTCTTGCCGCGTGCGTGCTGCAAGTGGGTCAATGCGCTGATCATTTCCTGGCCGAGCAGGCCATAGGCCGCGCGCAGGTCAGGCTTGCCGGAGCGGTCGCTGGTTGCACCGGGCTGCGTCTTGCACCACGCGAAGCATTGGCGCGACAGCTGGGTGATCGAATCGAGAAAGAAGGTCTGGTAGCGGTCGAGTTGCGCCGGGTCTCCAAACTTCTCGATGACGTGGTCGTAGTGCGCCTGCGAGAAGGCGCTCTCAGGCGGCAGCGACTTGTCCGGGCCCGCGAGGAACACGAAGAAGTCGCGGCTCTCCGGCCACGAAGCCGGACGGATGGTGTCGCCCGGCCAGTCGGCCACCGCCAAGTCACCGGCCTCGATGTCGATGAACAGCGTGGTCTTCGGATCGAGGTCTTTGAGCCGGGTGGTCTTGCCGATGCCGGACTTGCCGAGCATCAGCAGCTTGACGCCCTTGCGCTCGGCCATGCGCTGCTTCGCGGAGATGATGGGAAGGCTCATGCCACACCCCCATCGAGCGTCAGGGTGATGGTCGGCTTGCCTTCCTCGACCGTGCGGGCGGCGGCGAACTGCTCCTGCAGCGCCGTGGGCCAGTTGGTGTAGCGGGACTCGGACACCGACAACTTGATGTCGATGTAGTCCTCCACCTTGTCGCCCGAGGCGACGATGCGCTCGGCCATCTCCTTGAGGATGGTCTGGCTCCAGATCACCTTCTTGGGGAGTTCGTACTTGACGTGCAGCGCGCCGTCGTTGACGTGGGCGGTGCCGAAGTCGCGGCCAGAGTCACGCAGCGCGGCGCGCGCCTGCTCGCCGAAACGCTGCAACTTGGCGGCGTCCAGCTTGGTGCGCAGCTGCTTGAGGTAGGCGGAGGCCTCGTCGACATTGCGCTCGGCAGCGACGAAATCGGTGATCGGCAGCGCCACCAACTGGGCGGTGCTCATGGCAGCGAGGTCGGCGGGAAAGATGGTCAGATCGCTCATGGCCGCTCTCCTCACTGGTATGCACGAGTGAAGGTCGAGTGCCGCGAAACGCGACGCTCGAAGGCTTCGACCTCGGAGATCAGGTAGGTGACGCGGGCACCGAGCTTGCAGAAGACCGGGCCGAGTTGTTCCTGCCGCCAGCGGCGCAGGGTCTTGACGGAAAGCCCCCAGCGGATGGCGAGCTCGTTTTCGTCAAGGGCGATGCGCTGTGGCGCACCGGTTTTGGCCGGGATCAGGCCAGATGTTGCGTTGGTGAAGTGGGTTTGCATTTCGATGTGCCTCCTGTATGAAATGGGCACATCGCAGTCTCCGCACGGGTTTATGGGCCGTGTCTGGTTCGATTTATGGGTGCGTTTATGTGTTGCGCCTCACCCGGTATTTCCCGCGCGAAACCAGCTCAATCACCTCCTCACGCGCAACCTTGCCGCCGAAGGCATCGTCGAAGGATTGAAAGCCTGTGTTGACGGTGACGGCACCATTCACCTCTTTCCACGACATCACGGGCGGGGCACTTCCTTCGGTCCCCCACATCAGCTTGATGATCTTGGCGCGCGCTTCGGTGAGATCGATGGACGACGCCATGTGCGGGAGCTTGAGTCGCTTGCCATTGAAGAACTGCGCCGGCTCCGGCTCACCCACGTGGGTTGCGTAGCCGCGCAGGACACGATCAAAGGCGTCGGTGTCGAACGCATCTGCTCCATCGGACACGCGCACGAACTCATCGAGGCCGCGTAGCGTGTGGTCACGGGGTAGTGAGGCATTGGTTCGCGTTGGGCACAAAACAACGCCACCACGCGGCCACACGGCGTCGGCAAGCACTGCGGTGATCTTGTCCTGCGGCGCGCGTGACCATGCTCGGGAAACGAACACCGGTGCGAAATCGTGCGTACCAGCGATACGCTGCTCACCGAGGTGCCACAGGTGATTCGGTGTGCGGCAGATGTTGCTGGAGCGTCGCCTATCCTCAATGCCGATCAACGCCGACAGATCCGCCAGCCACGAATCCATCTGGATGGAATAGAGGGCGATCCCAGCCAGCGGTTGGACGACGGTTCTGCCGTTCAGCGGACTGCAGTAGCTGTAGCGACCGGCGTCTTCGTCGACATCGACTTCGACTTCCTGTTCGGAATCGAGAAACGGCACCATCACATGGGTGAGATGGCCTGCGGGCACGATCCAGCGCCTCTGAAGAAACTGCTGGTAGTCGCGCCCGAGCCTGTCAGCCAGCACTGATGCGTCGAGCCGTGGAAGGTTGTCTAGCGCGAGGAAGAAGCTCAGATGCGGCGACGTCATCGGCGTCCTCCTCAGAACTGGCTCAGTACGCCGATCTTGATGAGCTGTTCCTGCACGCGCTTGCGGTCGTCGTCCGTCCTGCTCTTGTCGTTCAGCCCGTTTGGCGCGGTGATTTGGACCGCCACGTTGTGCGCCTTGCGGTGTTGCGTTTTGGACATCCGCATGACCAACTTCACCTGCACGAGCGTGTACTGGCTCAGGTCTTCGGCGCAGTAGTCCTCATAAGCAACCTGATAGATGTTGCGGCCGTCACGCCGGTCGCGGGTGATTTGCATCTTGCTGGAGAGTTGCCGCACCACATCACGTCCGCCGTACTCTGATGTTTGCTCGAACGGCTTGGCCACCGTGATTTGCAGAATCGAGATGTCGTCGATACCTGCAACCCGATCACGCTTGAGGCGGTCGAGCATCTTGGAGGTCGCAAAGCCGAGCAGGTCGAACTGCCGCATGGGCATGTCCTCGATCTGGCCTTCGTGCGCCAGCGCGACATCGCGGAAGACGGTGGCCAGCTCGCGGCGCGCCTCCCGTTCTTCGCAGAACACGCTGAGCGAGCCAGTCTCCGGCTCCCACGAGAAGCGGGCCGACATCGCAGCGGGTTCCTCGTGGTCGACGACATGCCCGTTCGCCACTTGCTGGAACGTGGCCGTCTTGCCATTGAAGGTCGCGGTTAGCGTGTGCAACAGCGCCGACTGACCAGCTTCGCAATCATCGTCATCACCCTGTTCGCATGACAGATCGCGGCGCGTGAATTGCTCGATCAGGATTTGATCCTTCGGCACCTTCGGGAACAGCTCGGCAATGCGTGTGCGCAACACCTCTTGAACGTCGACCCCAGTCTTCGGCACGACGCCCTTGGGGCCCAGGTAGTGGCTGGAGTAGTGGTCGCTTTTCCACTGGCGATGCATCACTTGCAGATGCTCAGCCTGATCGAAGCGTTCGTCGCGGCGGACGCCTTGCGCCGGAAAGTCCTGCAAGAGGTGCAGATACAGGGCGCGGCTGTAGCGGTCGCTGGGCGCAGCCAGCACGGCGGCATCGTCCGCACGATCCTCGTTGAGCAGGGACAAGACGGCCTGTGCCCCGTAGTCATCGTCAAGGAGCATCACTCGCTCGGCGGCACACTCGATGCTGTACTGGGCGGCCGCCGGCAATTTGCCGACAGCATGAAAGAGTGCCTGACGCGACTCGACTGGCAACTTGCCCTTGGCCGCTTCTGCCAATGCCTTCAACTCCGGCAGTGCCGTCGCGCTGGCGCGTTCGAGCAGATCCACCAGCAGCCCGGGGCGCGCGACCTTGCGCACGAGGCTGACGAAGTTCTCTGCGTTCGGCAGGATGTTTGCGCCCTCATCGGATCGATGCTCACGCGCACGTTTTACTGCAGGGTGGCTCGTCGCCAACTTGGTGCTTTTCTTTGTTGTTGAGGCTTGGTCAGCTGGCATAGGCAAGTTCCTTTGACAAAGTGCGCGATTGCGCGAACAGTTAATCGGATGGTTCAAAAAACGCCGACGCGAGGTCGGCTCCACAGGCGGTAGATCCTGGTCAGCGCATCGAGGCCTCCGGAGTAGTCAGGCCATACCGGTTCAGACGTACTTGGATGAACCGGCGATTGACGCCGAAGCGCGCGGCCAAGGCTTTCTCGAAACGTTCCATGTCGAAAACGCCTGTGTCGCTGCCCGCCGTGATGCGCAGCGCCGTACCGGGGTGGTCGGGATCGGTGGAGGGATGGCGATGGATGGTGATGTCGTGCTCGGATGCAAGCTCTTCGACGGCGGCGATGATGCGCTGGCGCGGCACGAGCAAGGAGCCCATGAACTCGTTGGCGCGCAGCTCGGCGAAGTGTTCTTCCGTCGTTGGCTTCGCAGATAGTGATTTGGACAGATGGTCGCTGTCCGGCGTCGTGGTGCGGTAGGCGCGTTGCATCGTCGGTTCGATGTCATCGAACAACCCGGGGCCCTTACTGCCCTGGACAACCCAACCGGGGGCGTCGAACACGGCGTGGCCCAGTTCGTGGGCCAAGGTGCTGAGGGCCAGCAGTTCGCTGAGACTTTCACCCACGGGCGAGATGGACACCATTGCGGCGTCGGGCATAGCGGGGTCGAATTCACAGACGCCGAAGACGTGGTTGCCTCGCTCGTCATGCACGGCGTAGTCGGTGCTGACCTCCAGCGCGAAGTCGATGCCGTTGATCTTCAGGCCGGAGATCTGCCGCAGCGCGTCGAAAGAAATGGCATCGATGCTGTCCGCGACCAGTTGCTGGCGCGCGGTCGCGGCGATGCGTTCGACCTCAATGTGCTTGATGTACAGGGGGCGCTTCCGGTCGCAGCACCGGTAGTCGAGAGTCAGTACCGCCATTCACTTCTTCTCCGTCACGTTCCGGCGGTACATCCGAACCAGGTTGCCAACATCATCGCGGATGTCGGGAGGCAGACGACTGGCCTCAACGAAGGCGTCGTCGGCGCTGATACCGAGGATCTCTGCCGCCTTGCGGATCAGCTCGTCCTTGGGCGGTTTCTCCATGTCGCGCTCGATGCGCGACCAGTAGGCGGGTGATATCTCCAGCTGGCGCGCAAAGTCATTCATCTGAATGCCTTTCTCTTCGCGCTTTTTGCGGATGAATGCTCCAAAGGGCATGGTTGTGACCTGATTGCGTGATTAGTTAACGATAGATGGTAGAGGCCCAGAGGTACTCTGTCAACTGTTTCGTTAACGCGCAATAAATTCATGGCTGGCGGGCACGATTACCCTGCGTTGCCATCCGCTTCGGAAGATCAGGCTCACTATCCCTGACGGTTGCAATTCCTCGGAGCCGTCATGAAGAACCTCGAACTCGCATCTCCCACGGAGATGAGTGCCAGCGCCCGTGCTGGCGAAATCGCCGCCATCCTTGCGGCTGCAATCGTCCGCACCCTTGCTGCGGATGAGCCGAAACAGAGAGAAGTTGGCCTTGGCTTCCTGCCCGACCAGCGCGTTCATACAACCCCCTATCAAGAGGAGAAGTTGTGATGAACGAGAAACAAGCATCCGTCGCGGCACGGATCGCGGAGCTGGCCTGCCTGCCAATGTCCGAGCTCTGGACGGTGTGGGATCGGTATTTCCCGCGCCGCCCGGACTACCCCAACCGCACCCACGTCGAGTCCCGGATCGCCTACAAGCTACAGGAGGAGGCCTTCGGTGGCCTCGCGCCCGAGACCAAGCAGCGTCTGGAGGCCATCGGCGCGAAACACTCCAAGATCAAGTTGCGGGCCAAGCCGCGCGAGTTCGATTTCGCGCCGGGCACGATCCTGCTGCGCGAATGGGGCGAACGCGAGCACCGGGTGACAGTCACCGCCGAGGGGCTGTTCGAGTACCAGGGGCGCAATTTCAAGAGCTTGACGGCGGTGGCCCGCCACATCACCGGCGCGCACTGGTCTGGGCCGCTGTTCTTTGGCCTGAGCAAGGGAGGTGCCCGATGAGCGAGATCGCCGCTACCCGCGCCCGCAAGCGCTGCGCCGTCTACTGTCGGGTGTCCTCGGATGAACGGCTTGACCAGGAGTTCAACTCCATCGACGCCCAGAAGGAGGCGGGCCACGCCTACGTCGCCAGCCAGCGATCCGAGGGTTGGATCTCTGTGGCCGACGACTACGACGACCCTGGCTTCTCAGGCGGCAACACGGATCGGCCCGGGCTGAAACGCCTGATGGCGGACATTGAGCGCGGCCAGATCGACATCGTGGTGGTCTACAAGATCGACCGCCTGACGCGCAGCTTGGCCGACTTCTCCAAGATGGTCGAAGTGTTCGAACGCCACGAGGTGTCCTTTGTGTCGGTCACCCAGCAGTTCAACACCACCACCTCGATGGGGCGGCTGATGCTCAACGTCCTGCTTTCTTTCGCCCAGTTTGAGCGCGAGGTCACCGGCGAGCGCATCCGCGACAAGATCGCGGCCGCCAAGCGCAAGGGGATGTGGATGGGCGGTGTCCCGCCCCTCGGCTACGACGTCGACAACCGCCTCCTGGTCATCAACGAAACCGAGGCGGCGGTGGTGCGTCGCATCTTCGAGGAGATGCTGACCATTGGTTCTCCAACCCAGATCGCCGTCAACCTCACCGCCGACGGCATCACTACCAAGGCCTGGACGACGCAGGAGGGCCAGACCCGCAGCGGCACGCGCATCGACAAGAAGTACCTGCACAAGCTGCTGCGCAACCGCATCTACCTGGGGGAGTTGTCGCACAAGGGGAACTGGTACCCCGGCGCTCACCCGCCGATCATCGACCAGGAGCTTTGGGACAAGGTCCACACGGTGCTGGCCAGGGATGGGCACACCCGGTCGGTGGAAACCAAGATCCGGTCGCGCACCGACGCTTTGCTGCGCGGCCTGCTGTACGCCCCCTCGGGCGAACGGATGTACCCGACCTACTCACGCAAGAACGGGCGCAAGTACCACTACTACGTGTCCAAGTCGGAAAGCAGGTTCGGGGCACCGGGCAAAAGCTACGAGCGCTTACCTGCGCCGGAGATTGAGGCTGCAGTGGTGGCTCAGATCCGCACGGTGCTGACCAGCCCGGAATCCATCGCATCGGTGGTGCGCCACATCCAGCGCAACGGCGGTCAGATCGACGAGGCCACCACGGTGATGGCGATGGGACGGCTCAACGACGTGTGGGATCAGTTGTTCCCGGTCGAGCGTCACCGAATCGCCAACCTGATGATCGAGCGCATCGACCTCGTCCACGTCGGCGAGGTGCAGGGCATCAAGGTGAAGTGGCGGGAACTGGGCTGGGACGCCCTGATCG
This sequence comes from Sulfuritortus calidifontis, assembly GCF_003967275.1. Taxonomy (NCBI): domain Bacteria; kingdom Pseudomonadati; phylum Pseudomonadota; class Betaproteobacteria; order Nitrosomonadales; family Thiobacillaceae; genus Sulfuritortus; species Sulfuritortus calidifontis. The sequence goes on along the minus strand of NZ_AP018721.1, from coordinate 1,304,388 downwards.
GTGAGTTTGCCCCAAGGGGCATCGGCGCGGAACTGGTGGAGGTCGAAGCCTGATGGACGACACACTGGAAACCTTCGTGCCCCTGACGTTTCGCCGCCGGGGCGCGCGGCGGGTGGCCGCCGACGACCGCCACGTTCACGATGTGACGCTGCTGGAGGGGGTGGCACGCGGTTTCTACTGGCAGCACCTCGTGGACACCGGTGTGATGAAGAGTGGATCAGACATTGCCCGGGCCGAAGGACTGCACCCCTCGGTGCCCAACGAGCTGATGCGTCTGACCCTGCTCGCGCCCGACATCCTCGAACTGCTGATGGCCGGACGGCAGCCGCGCCGGATGAACCTGATCTGGTTCCAGCGCAACCCGCTTCCGGTGGATTGGGAAGCTCAACGCCAGATCGTGAAGCGCTTTGAGGAGGACGCATGAGCAAGAAGCACCGGGGCCGGTTCAAGGGTGATCCGGTCACTTATCAACTGCCGAGCCCGGCAGGCGGCGTGCAACTGGAAACCTTCGTGCCCTGGACGCTGGTGAAGCGGGGGCTGAAGAAGCAGGTCATCACGCCCTTGGACGCGCCGCAGGAATTTCTGTCCGAGGCCACCCGGGAGCGGGAAGCCCGGTCGGCCGCGCAGGACACCGCGTTGATGCGGGCGCTAGGACTGGCGCACCACTGGCAACGCCTGCTGGATGAGCAGCGGGCGGCATCAGTAGCCGAGATCGCCGAGGCCGAAGGCATGGACGTGACGCAGGTACGCCGGGTCATGCGGCTGACGCTCCTGGCCCCGGATGTCGTGGAACGGCTGGCGGGTTCGCCCGACGCCGTGCTGGAGAAGGTGATGCGCCGCCCCTGGCCCAACGCCTGGGGCGACCAGATGCGGGTGCTCGTGCCACCCGGGTGAGCGCGTCGCTCAGCGCCAGCAACCGCCTACGGGCGGTTTTTTTGTGGCCGCTTGGCACTCGGTCGCCACCGCTACAGGAGTTGCCAACCACAACCGACCGCCTCTAAACCCGCGCCAGCAAAGGAAGTGGCCTCGAGAACGCTCGCGTGACCACCAGAGAAAACGGAGAACAGAGAGGCGTCAGCGGGGGCGAAAACGCCGACTTCGCAGGGGTGGCGCTCGCGAGACCAAGCCCGGGAGCCGCGCCAACGCTGGGGGAACGGGCAAAAAAAAAACCCAACCGATAAGGGTTGGGTTTTGGGTAAGTGGTGGAGGCGGCGGGAATCGAACCCGCGTCCGCAAGCCCTCTACAGTCAGTTCTACATACTTAGCCTGGTCGTTTGATTTGACCCGCAACCCGCCGACCGGCAGGCTGGTTACGAGCGATCCGCTAGGTTTCCGTGCAAGCCCCCGCGGCTCAGGCTTGCCTTGCTCCTGCTGTTTATGACGCTGCTGCTGGTTTTACCCAGCCCGACCCGCAGGCCGATCGGTGCAGCGTCCGGCCTTAAGCGGCCAGAGCGTAAGATTCGTCGTTGGCGACTATCTTGATGACGGATGGATTAACGAGGTAGCCCGCTCCTCGGTATGCCCTAACTGCTTTGCAACCCACGTCGAAACCAGGTCGCCCCCGCAGTACAGGCCTCTATGATGCCTGCCGGGCGAAAAAGTTCAAGCCGATTCGCGAATTTCCAGCCAGCGCAGCAGATCGGCCGGGCGGTCGATGAAGCCGGCGGCGCCCCACTCTTCCGGCCGGTCGTTCTCGCCGAGGTAGCCGTAGCGGGCGATCAGGGTCGGCATGCCGGCGGCGCTGGCCGCCTCGACGTCGCGTTCGGCGTCGCCGATGTACAGGCATTGCGGCGCCTCGGCCCCGGCCAGGTGGCAGGCGTGCAGCATGGGCGCCGGGTGCGGTTTGGGTTGGGCGCAGGTGTCGCCACTGACCACGCAGGCGGCCCGTGCCAGGAGATCGAGGCCGCGCAGCAGGGGCACGGTGTAGCGCTCGGGCTTGTTGGTCACCACGCCCCAGCGCAGGCCAGCCGCCTCCATGTCGGCCAGCACCTCGGCCATGCCGGGGAACAGGCGCGAGGCGCGGACGATGTTGGCCTCGTAGAGGGCGAGAAATTCCTGGCGCAGGGCGGCGAAATCACTGTCTTCCGGGCCGATGTCGAAGCCCAGTTGCAAGAGGCCGCGGGCACCGTGCGAGGCCTGGGGCCGGATCACCGCCTCGGCCAGCGGGGGCAGGCCCCGGCGCTGGCGCAACTGGTTCAGGGCGTAGCCGAGGTCGGGCGCGGTATCGACCAGGGTGCCGTCGAGGTCGAACAGGACGACCCGGTATGCCTTGCCCGCCATCGGCTCAGACCTTGCGGAAGGCCATGAGGTAGTTGACGTCGGTGTCCCGCTCCAGCTTGTAGGCCTTGGTGATCGGGTTGTAGGTCATGCCCATGACCTCGGCCAGTTCCAGCCCGGCCTGGCGGCCGAAGCCGGCCAGCTCCGATGGCTTGATGAACTTGGCCCAGTCGTGGGTGCCGCGCGGCAACAGCTTGAGGATGTACTCGGCGCCGACGATGGCGAACAGATAGCTCTTGGGGTTGCGGTTGAGGGTGGAGCAGAACACCCAGCCGCCCGGCTTCGCCAGGTGGGCGCAGGCGGCGACGGTGCTGGCCGGGTCGGGCACGTGTTCCAGCATCTCCATGCAGGTGACCACGTCGAAGCTGGCCGGCCGCTGCTCGGCCAAGGCCTCGGCGCCGATCAGCTGGTAGTCGACCTGGGCGCCGGATTCCAGCCTGTGCAGCTTGGCCACCTTGAGCGCCTTCTCCGACAAGTCGATGCCGGTGACCTGGGCGCCCTTGCCCGCCATGCCCTCGGCCAGGATGCCGCCGCCGCAGCCGACGTCGAGCACGCTTTTGCCGGCAAGCCGGGCCAGGCCGTCGATCCATTCCAGGCGCAGCGGGTTGATCTCGTGCAGCGGGCGGAACTCGCTGTTCGGGTCCCACCAGCGATGGGCCAGGGCGCTGAATTTGTCGAGTTCGGCTTGATCGGCGTTGCTCATGGTTTTCTCCTAGACGCGCTATTTTCGCCCAGGATGCGGCTATTCGCCATGGCTGTGATTTTCATACTGGCGGCGGAACATCGCTTCCAGTTCGTCGATCACCTCTGCCGCCGGCCGCTTGTGCAGGATGTGCTGAGTGACCAGGGCCGAGGTCTCGTGCAGAAGCTTGTCGCCGGCGAGCATGGGATAGGTCGCTTTCAGCCGCTTGATCGCCTGGATCAAGCTTTCCTCGGTGGGACGCGGGATGTCGAGCGGGGTCTGGGGCTGGCTTGGCGCCGCGCCCTCGCTGGCACGGCTGGTCAGGAACTCGGCGAAATCGACCAGGCTCGTGCGCTGGCTCTCGCTCAGGCTGCGGAACAGCCGCAGGAGACGGCGCTCGTCCTGGGTCATGACCTACTTCTTTTTGTTGTTGGGAGTGACTTCGACCAGATAGGGACAGGACGCCATGTAGTCGAGGAAGGCCTGCAACAGCTTGCTGCGGAACTTCTCCTGGGGATAGACCAGGGTCAGCTGGCGGCGCAGCGGCGGGTTGAGCGGCACCGCCGCCAGTTCGCCCAGTTTCACTTCCTTGGCCACGGTCGTGCTGGAGACGATGGCGAAGCCCAGGCCGGCGATCACGGCGCCCTTGATCGCCTCGCGGCTGCCCAGCTCCATGCTCAGGTTCAGCTCGTCGGCCGGCACGCCGTTGTGGTTGAAATAGTCGTCGATCACCTCTCGCGTGCCGGAGCCGGACTCGCGGGTGATATAGGGATGGCTGGCCAGTTGCTTGGGGGTGGCCACGGTCAGCCTGGCCAGCTCGCTGTTGGGCGCGCAGATCATGACCAGTTCGTCCTCGCAGCAGGCGCGGGTGACCAGGTTGGGGTGATGCGAGGGCGACTCGATCAGGCCCAGGTCCAGGGTGTGTTCGGCCACCTTGTTCTCGATGGTCTCCGAATTGGCCACGGTGAGGCGGGCCTGGGTCTCTGGGTGCATCTGTTTGAACTCGCCCAGCATGCGCGGCAGGATGTATTCAGCGATGGTGGTCGAGGCGCCGATCAGGAGCGGGCCGCTGACCTGGCCGGTCAGTTCGGAGACCCGGGCCTCCATCTCGGCGGTCAGGTTGAGGATGCGCTCGGCGTAGTCCAGCGCCAGCTCGCCGGCCGGGGTGAGCGAGATCTTGCCGTGCGAACGCTCGAACAGGCGGGCGTTGAAATGCTCTTCCAGCTGCTTGACCTGGAAGGTCACCGCAGGCTGAGTCATGAACAGCTGCTCCGCCGCCTTGGTGAAGGACAGCTGCTTGGCGACGGTGTAGAAGACTTGAAGGCGCCGATCGGCCATTGCTCTATTGCTCTGCTAATAGTCAGATAAAAATTAATTATGCAATTCAACCACACTTTGTCTGGCAAGAGTAGTCCATTCATGCCACTGCCTCAGACGCCGTTTCAAGCCGCATGATCGGTGGCTGGCGTCACACCCTGCGTGGTATAAGGAGGACTCAGAAAACGATAACGTGATCTCGAGCCGTTAATGAATCGAGGCTTTTACATCATCATGGCCGCGCAGTTTTTTTCCGCGCTGGCCGACAACGCGCTGCTGATCACCGCCATCGCCATGTTGCGGGAGATTCAGGCCCCCGCCGAATACGAGCCCCTGCTCAAGCTGTTCTTCACCATTTCCTACGTGGTGCTGGCCGCCTTCGTCGGCGCCTTCGCCGACTCCATGCCCAAGGGCCGGGTCATGTTCATCAGCAACACCATCAAGATCGCCGGCTGCGTGATGATGATCGCCGGGGTCAACCCGCTCTATGCCTATGCCGTGGTCGGCCTGGGCGCTGCCGCCTACTCGCCGGCCAAGTACGGCATCCTCACCGAGTATCTGCCGCACAGCAAACTGGTGCTGGCCAACAGCTGGATCGAGGGCCTGACCGTGGCGGCCATCATCCTCGGCACCATCCTCGGCGGCTGGCTGATCAGCCCCCTGATCCAGGGCGCCTTTCAAAGCGTGGACACCATGCTGTTCGGCCAGCTGATCGACGGCAGCCTGCTCGGCTCGCTGCTCGACTACAGCATGCTGGCCATCGCCCTGGTCTACCTGGTGGCGGCGCTTTTCAACCTCTGGATTCCCGACACCGGCGTCGACCACCGGGTCGCCCACCGTTCGCCCCTCTACATGATCCGTGACTTCGCCCACTGCGTGCGTCTGCTCTGGATCGACAAGCTGGGCCAGATCACCCTGGCGGTGACCACCCTGTTCTGGGGCGCCGGCGCCACCTTGCAGTTCATCATGCTGCGCTGGGCCGAGGAGGCTTTGCGGATACCCCTGCACGAGGCGGCCTATCTGCAAGTGGTGTTCGCCATCGGTATCGCCATCGGTGCCGTGCTCGCCGGCCGGCTGATCCCCATCCATCAGTCGGTCAAGGTGATCACGGTCGGCATCGTCATGGGCCTGTCCGCGGCCCTGATGGTCTTCGTCAAGGGCACCATCCCGGCCATCGTGCTCATGCTGGCCGTCGGCGCCATGGCCGGCTTCTTCGTGGTGCCGATGAACGCCCTGCTCCAGCACCGGGGCCACATCCTGATGGGCGCCGGCCACTCCATCGCCGTGCAGAACTTCAACGAGAACCTGTCCATCCTGGTCATGCTCGGGCTCTATGCCCTGCTGGTCTGGGCCAAGCTGTCGGTCTATGCGGTCATCATCCTGTTCAGCCTGTTCGTCGCGCTGACCATGTACCTGGTGCGCCGCTGGCACCAATCCAACATGGCCTTGCACAAGGAAGAACTGGAGCGCCTGCTGGCGGCCGCCGAGCACGTGCACCACGGCTCGGGCTCCAAGTAGTTCAGACAATCAGCGTCGGCCGGTCCGGCAGTTCGTTGCGATTGTCGGCCGGCGGCGGAAAATGGCGGGCGAGGTGCGCGCCGATGGCCTGGATGCCCTGTCGCACCCCGGCTTCGTAAGCGCCACGGCGAAAGTCGGCCTCCATCTGCCGGCAGATCGCTTCCCACTCCGCCGCTTCCACCCGGCCGTTCAGGCCACGGTCGGCCACGATCTCCACGTCCCGGTCGGCCAGCAGAAGATAGATCAGCACGCCGTTGTTCTGCTCGGTATCCCAGACCCGCAGCTGGCTGAAGATTTCCAGGGCGCGCTCGCGCGCGCTCATGCCGCGCAACAGCGGCCGCAGCGGCAGATTGGGCTCCACGGCGAAGCGAATCTCGCCGCCGTGGCGCGCCTCGGATTCGCTGATGGCGCGCTCGATCGCGCGCCGGCTGCGGCTGGGAAAGGCCTGCCAGGCCAGCCAGTCCGGGTAGAACAGGTGTTTGAGGATGCGTCTGAACTGCATGGCCTTACCACCTCCCCGAGGCGCCACCGCCGCCGAAACCACCGCCCCCGCCGGACCAGCCGCCACCGAAACCACCGCCGCCCCGACCACCGAAGCCGCCGCCGAGATGACCGATGTGGCCGCCGCCGCCCAGGGTGATGAGGAAGACGACCAAGGCGACGACCAGGCCGACCACGAACGAACCCAGCAGCAGCCAGGCGCCGAAGAAGGCGATGCCGCCCGCCGCCGAGGCGCCGAGGAAACGGCCGAAGATGGCGCGCAGCAGGCCGCCAACGACGAAGATGAAAATCAGGGCCAGCGGCAGCGCCTGTTCCAGCAGGTCGGTACCTGGGGCCGGCGGCGCCGGCGCGGGCAGCGGCTCACCCTGCACCAGCCCGATCAGGGCATCGACCCCGGCGTCGATGCCGCCGGCGAAATCGCCCTGTTTGAACCTGGGCAGGATGATCTCCTCGATCACCCGCTTGGCCACGGCGTCGGGGATGACGCCCTCCAGGCCGTAACCGACCTCGATGCGCAGGGCGCGGTCGTCCTTGGCCACCAGCAACAAGGCGCCGTCATCGATGCCCTTGCGGCCGAGTTTCCAGGTCTCGGCCACCCGGATGCCATATTGCTCGATGGTCTCGGGCTGGGTGGTCGGCAGCACAAGCACCGCGATCTGGCTGCCCTTGGCCGTCTCCAGGGCCGCCAGCTTGCGTTCGATCGCGCCGCGCTGCTCGGCGCTCAGGGTGCCGGTCAGATCGATCACCCGCGCGTTCAGCGGGGGCACCGCCACCTCGGCAGCGGCAGTGCAGGTGAACAGCGCGAGGGCAAGCGCAGCGAGCGCGCGGCGCAGGCTCACCGGCCTCAATAACCCTTGGAGATATCAGCCCCGGCCGGCTCGCCGCCGCCGAAGTCCACCTTGGGTGGCGCCGCCAGGGCCTTCTCGTTCTCCAGCGCGAAATTGGCCTTGGTCTTGAAGCCGAAGAGCATGGCGGTGAGATTGCTCGGGAATTGCCGCACCGTGGTGTTGTAGGCCTGCACCGCCTCGATGTAGCGCTTGCGCGCCACCGTGATGCGGTTCTCGGTGCCTTCCAGCTGCGCCTGCAGGTCGCGGAAGGCCGCATCGGCCTTCAGTTGCGGGTAGTTCTCCGCCACCAGCAGCAGGCGCCCCAGCGCCGTCGACAATTCGGCCTGCGCGGCCTGGAACTGCTGGAAGGCGGCCGGATCGTTGACCAATTCCGGCGTAGCCTGGATCTGGCCGACCCGGGCGCGGGCATCGGTCACCTCGGTCAGCACCTTGGCCTCGTGCGCGGCATAGCCTTTCACGGTGTTGACCAGGTTGGGCACCAGATCGGCGCGGCGCTGATACTGGTTGAGCACCTCGGACCAGGCGGCCTTGATCCCCTCGTCCTGGGCCTGCAGGGTGTTGTAGCCGCAACCGGACAGGTTGAGGCTGGCGAACAGGGCGATGAGCCAGAGAGCGAGCTTGCGCATAGTGACCTCCTTCATTTCGATCTCTTCAACATTTAGCAGGCCGTTGAAAAACTACTGCGGTGGGCCATCTGCGGCGTTGCGCGGTGCTGGCTTCGGCCGCTTCGCTTAACCTCGGCGGCGCCGAGGTTAGCCTGCGCCGAAACTGCGTTTTCGCTCCCTCGCCTATCTATTTGATATGTCTCGGTCGCTGCGCTCCGTGCGCCTTGCATCTGGCCATCCTCGCTACGTTTTTCAACGGCCTGTTAGGCCGAATCGTTGTTCTGCAAGCCGCGCATGGTGGCCCGGGCCAGGAGCAGATCTTCCCAGGCCCGCGCCTTGTCGGCCGGATTGCGCAGCAGATAGGCCGGATGATAGGTCACGACCAGGGGCAAGCCGCGGTAGACATGCAGCCTGCCGCGCAGGCGGGCCAGTGGCGCGTCGGTGACCAGCAGGCTCTGGGCCGCGATGCGGCCAAGGGCGACGATGAGCTTGGGCCGGATCAGCTCGATCTGGCGCTCCAGATAAGGCAGGCAGGCCGCCACCTCCTCCGGCCTCGGGTCGCGGTTGCCGGGCGGCCGCGACTTCAGGACGTTGGCGATGTAGACCTTGCGCCCGCGCTGCAAGCCGATGGCGCCGAGCATGGCGTCCAGCAGCTTGCCGGCCTGGCCGACGAAGGGCTCGCCCAAGCGATCCTCATCCGCTCCCGGCGCCTCGCCGACGATGAGCCAATCGGCATTCGGATCGCCCACGCCGAACACGCCCTGCTTGCGGGTTTGATGCAGCTCGCAGCGGGTGCAGTTGAGCACGGCCTCGCGCAACTGCGCCAAATCGAGCTGGGCCAGTTCGCTGTCGCCTGCCGCTTCGGGCGCGTCGGCAGCCGCCGCCGGCGCTGGCTTGATCCCCCGCCGGCGCCAGACCGGCCAGAGGCCGAGTTCCCTGAAGCGTTCCTCCCGGCCCAGGCTCATAGCGCGCGCCTCATCACCAGGGCGTCCTCCCGGCCCTGGGCCGCCGGGTAATAGCCCCGACGCAGCCCGACCGGCTCGAAGCCCAGATGCTCATAAAGATCGATGGCCCGGCGGTTGCTCGGACGCACCTCGAGAAACAGGGTAGCGATGCCGTACTCCTTGGCGCTGGCCATCAGCCGCTGCATCAACTGGCGGCCGATGCCGCGGCCTTGGCTCGACGGAGCGACGCAGCAGTTGAGGATGTGGCCCTCGCCTGCCCCGCTGGCGAGCACGCTGTAGCCCACCAACTCGCCGCCCTGCTCCACCACTTCGCAGCGATAACCCGAATTCAGGCAGTCGCGAAAATTGCCCAGGGTCCAAGGGAAGGGATAGGCCTCGCGTTCGATCGCCAGCACGGCGGGAAGATCGGCCTCGGTCATGGGCCGGTATGTCGGTTCGGCGCTGGGCAAAACGGCGTTCATGCCCGTTCGCAGGTCTTGAGCGCGACCTTGTCGCGGATGTACAGCGGCTCGACCGCCTCGGCGACCACCGCCTGGCCGGCGCGCCACTTGTCTGCGGCGAGCCGGGCGATCCACTCGGCGTGGGGATAGCGTTCGGGCCGCAGCTCGGCCAAGCGGTCGCCATAGCGCGTCGCCAGCGGCTCGGCGTAGGCGGCAAAGCCACTGCCGCAGCCAAGATAACGCCCGGCAGCGACTGGCAGCGGAGCGGCACTGGGCGCGAACAGGCCGGGTGCCACTTGCGCCGCGAGGCCGGCAGGCGCCTTGGCGTAGACCGCGGCATAGACCTCATTCATGCGGGCGTCGACGCAGACCACCGCGCCGTCGAATTCGCTGTCGGCCAGGGCCTGGGCCGCCATGGCCTCCAGGGTGATAACCGGGACGACCGGCAAGTTGGCGCCGAAGGCCAGGCCCTGGGCCGCGCCGCAGGCAATGCGCAGGCCGGTGAAGGAACCGGGTCCCTGGCCGATGGCCAGGGCGTCGAGCTGGGTCAGCACCAAGCCGGCCTCGGCCAGCAATTCCTGGACCATGGGCAGCAGCCATTCCGAATGCCGCTGGCCGGCCAGCACGGCGCGGCTTGACAAGGTGCCATCCAGGTCGAGGGCGACGCTGCACCATTCGGTGGAGGTGTCGAAGGCCAGTATTTTCAAGGTGTTGGTGGACGCTGTTGAACCGGTCGCTGATCTTGGGACGAGGCTGGGATTGTAGCCGGTTCCGGGTCGAGATAGACCTCGATGAGCACCCGGCGCCAGGGGTCGCGACTGGCCTGCAGGTGGACGATGCGGGCCGCGGGCTTCACGCCGCCGTCCATCAGCCGGGCAAGATCGAGGTTGTCGAGCCGCGGCACGAAGCCGATCGGGGCGCCGTTCCATTCCACCCGGATCGCCCTGGGGTCGTAGGGATTGCCCGGCTCGCGCACCAGGCTCAGGGCATCGCCCGCCCGCATCAGCGGCCAGAGGGCGGGACCGGCGTGGTATTGAAAGCCGGCCACCGGCGAGGTCTGGACCAATAACTCGATCTGGCCGGCCGCCAGCGTTGCCGGCAGCATCAGCAGCCAGGCCAGCAGATGACGCCGCCAGTCAGACCGGCTCGGCAAGCGCCGGCTCCGTTTGGAAAAAGGCCAGGACATCGGCCAGCTTGCGGCTGCGCCGCATCGGCGGCAGGGCCTGCCAGATGCGGCGGCCGTAGGGTTTGTCGACCAGCCGGGTGTCGCAGATCATCAGCACGCCGCGGTCGCTCTCGCGCCGGATCAGGCGCCCCGCGCCCTGCTTCAGGTTGATGATGGCGTGCGGCAGCTGGTAGTCGAAGAAGGCGTTCTTGCCCGCCCGCTTCATGGCATCGATGCGGGCGGCCAGCACCGGATCGTCCGGCGGCTGGAACGGCAGGCGGTCGATCACCACCAGCGACAGGGCCTCGCCGGCGACGTCGATGCCCTCCCAGAAGGTCTGGCTGCCCAGCAGCACGGCATTGCCCAGAGCGCGGAATTCGGTGAGCAGCTCGGTCCGGCTCTTCGCGCCCTGCAGCAGCAGGGGGAATTGCCGATCCGCTTCCGCCATCTTTGCCTGGAGCAGGCCGTGTGCCTCGTTCATGGCCCGAAGGCTGGTGAACAGCAGAAAGGCGCGGCCGCCGCTGGCCTCGAGTACCGGCCAGGCGGCCTCGACCACGGCCCGGGTGTATTCGGGTGTGTTGGGGTCGGGCATGGCCTGGGGCACATAGAGCAAGGCCTGGCCGTCGTAGTCGAAGGGGCTGTCCCAGCAGCCGGTCTCGGCCCCGGTCAGGCCGAGCTGGTCGAGAAAATGGCTGAAGTCGCCGCGCACGGCCAGGGTGGCCGAGGTGAACAGCCAGCCGCGGGCGCCATCCTCGACCTGGCGGGAAAACAGCTCGCTGACATCGAGCGGGGTGACATGGAGCATCACGGCATGGGTGCCGACCTCCAGCCAGCGGATGCAGCTTTCATCATCGGGCCCGCGCCAGCGCGCCAGTCGTTCCAGGCACTGTGTCGCCCGCTCCAGGCAGTTCTTCAGGCCCTCGGAGCGCTCGGCCTGGGCCTCCAGCAAGGCCCGCAAGCGATCGAGCCGGGTCTGCAATTCGCCCAGGGCGGCGGCGAAGCCTGGCTGGCTCAGGGCGCGCGCGGCCGGCAGGCGCTGCTGGGCAGCGTTGAACTGCAGGCGCAGGGGGCGCACCGCTTGGTCGAAGTCGGTCGCGGCCTGGTTCAGTTGCAGGAAGTCGCCCGCCGCCTGGTCGGCCTCCTCCCGCACATCGCGCGCCAGTTCCAAGAGCATGCCGGTGGTCAGGCTCTCGCCGAAGAACAGGCTGGCGGTCTCCGGCAGCTGGTGCGCCTCGTCGAAGATCACCGCGTTGGCCGCCGGCAGCAGCTCCCCTGCCCCTTCGTCCTTGAGCCAGACATCGGCGAAGAAGAGATGGTGGTTGATCACGACGATATCGGCTTCCAGGGCCCGCTTGCGCGCCTTGAGCACGAAGCAGTCGCGGTGGTACGGGCAGTCGCCGCCCAGGCAGTTGTCCCGGCTGGACACGGCGTAGGCCCAGGCCGGCGAGTCCTCGGGCACGGTCTTCAGGGCCATGCGGTCGCCGCTGTCGTCGACCGCGGCGAACCGGGCGATCTGGCGCAGATGGCCGGCGACCTCGCGGCTGCTCAGGCGGGCATCGGCCAGGCCGCGTTCCAGGTGGTAATGGCAGACGTAATTGGCCCGGCCCTTGAGCAGGGCCACGCTGACCGGCACGTTGAGCGCCTCGCGCACGGCCGGAATATCGCGGTGGTAGAGCTGGTCTTGCAGGGTCTTGGTGCCGGTGGAGATGATGGTCTTGCCGCCGCAGAGCATGGCCGGCACCAGATAGGCCAGGGTCTTGCCGGTGCCGGTGCCCGCCTCCAGAACGGCAACACTTCGCGAATGCAGGGCCGCCTCGACCCGGCGAGCCATTTCAACTTGCTGATTTCTTGGTCGATAATGGGTAATAACGCTCGCGAGCGGCCCATCGGCAGAAAACGCGGTATCTAGAGCGATCATGAGACCGAGTACTACCTAACCAGTAGGAAACAACGATGCATATCTGGGTATCTCTGCTGCTTGCACTGACAAGTACCTGGGCTCAGGCTGAAATCGTCACGCTTGCGGTCAACGGCAAACTCACGGCGCGGGCCGAGTATCACGCCGGCAAGCCGGACAAGCCCGCAGTGCTAATGCTACACGGCTTCCTGCAGACCCACGAGTTTCCCACCACCCAGCGCCTGGCCAACAACCTGGCCGGCGAGGGCTATACCGTTCTCTCCCCCACGCTCAGCCTCAACATCCCCAACCGCCGGCAAAGCTTGTCCTGCGAGGCCATCCACACCCATATCATGGACGGCGCGGTCCGCGAGTTGCGGGTCTGGCTGGACTGGCTGAAGAAACGGCGCAAATCGATCGTGCTGCTCGGCCACAGCTTCGGCAGCGTGCACCTTCTGGCCTATCTCCAGGCCCACCCCGATCCCGCAGTGCGCAAGCTGATAGGAGTCAGCATCATCGAAGGGCGACTCTACGCCGGCGAGCAGAAACGGGGACAGATCATCCGTCAGCTGCGCGCCATGTCCCGCAACCAGAACACGGCCATCGTCAAACATCAGTTCACTTTCTGCAAGCAACTGCAGGGCACGCCCCAGTCCTTGCTGTCTTATCTGGAATGGTCGCCAGAGCGCATCCTGAGCACCATCAATCAGGTTCCCTTGCCGATGACCTTCATCGTCGGCAGCGAGGACGATCTGTTCGGCCCCGACTGGATCGACCGGCTCAGGCTCACGCGGGCCAAGGTCGTGATCGTCGAGGGGGCCGACCATTTCATGGATGGCGAGCATGAATTCACCCTGCTCGACGACGTGCTGGCCGAGTTGAAGGACGCCTGAGGGGCGCCATGAAAGCGATCAAGGTCCACTACTTCAGCATCGCCTATGCACTGATCATCGCAGTCGTGGTCGCAGTGCTGGCGGCGTTGACCAGCAAAGAGATCGCCGATGTGGCCGACCGGGTCGCCCAGCAGGAGAAAATCCTGGCCAGGCAGGAAATGGCCGCCGCCATCCATTCGGTGGCCAATCGGATTCAGTCGCTGAGCAAAAATCTCGCGCTCTGGGACGAGACCAAGCAGCAGCTGATGTACACCGACTATTACCAGTTGTGGCGGGATATCCGGGTGAAAGATGCCGGCATCCTGCCGAAAACCATCGATACCGTGGCGCTCTACGGCCTCGATGGCCGGATCCTGGCACCCAGTCCGGCGGGGACCCACCTGCCGAAGCAGTTGCCCAAAGGCAAGGCCATGCCCGTCATGACCTTCAGCAAGGACTTGGAGGATGGCGTTGCCCATTACCATCTCCATGCCTTCTTCCCCATCCCGAGCGACCCCGGTGGCGAAAAGTGGCTGGGCTACGGCGGCATTCAGTTCGATCTGGTCGATGAACTCAAGGCCGAGCACCAGTTCCGCTATGTCGACCTGAGCAACATCAGCTCCAACCTGCCCAACGGCAGCCAGATCGACATGGCCACCCTGGCCGACCACCTCGCCTTCCCGGTCAAGCCGAATCAGGCGTTCGACCAGCTCAGCACCATCTACGAAGATTCCCTGCTGCGCCTGCTTGCCCTGCTGCTGTTGATTCTGGCCGCCGCCTCCTGGTTGATCCACCGGCTCATCGTCTCGCCCATCCGGTCCCTGGCAAGGGAGATCAACGATCTGAGGGAAAACCGCCAGAACGGCCGTACTCCCTCCGCCACCCAGATTCAGGTCGAGGAGCTCGACAACCTGCGCCGCGCCTTCTACGACTACCACGCCCGCTTGTCCGACCTGAACCGGAATCTGGAATCCAGTAGCCAGGAGTTCTACGACCAGGCCAGGCGCGACCCCTTGACCGGGGTATTCAACCGGCGGGCCTACGATGAGGATTGGCGCGGCCTCAACATCGAGCGCAAGGTCGAGCGCTGTGCGCTGATCCTGTTCGACTGCGACCATTTCAAGGCGATCAACGACACCTACGGCCATCAGACCGGCGACAACGTGATCAGGGCCGTCGCCACCACCCTGCAACAAACCCTGCGCAGCGAGGATCGGCTCTATCGGCTGGGTGGCGACGAATTCGCCACCATCCTGGTCGATGGCGAGGCGGCCAATGCCAAGGCCATCGCCACCCGCTGCCGGGAGCGGGTGCTGCTGCACGATTTCCGCCAGTACGGCATCGACGAGCCCGTCACCATCAGCATCGGCATCGCCCACTCCGGGCCGGGGGCCACCTTAGGCGAACTGCAGAAGCAGGCCGATATCGCCATGTATGCCGCCAAGCGGCCGAGCAGCAGCAAGATCGAGGTCTACGACGAGCAGCTGCAGGAATCCTCCCCCCTGCTCGCCAACAAGAGCATCTCCGCCATCTACCAGACCATCCAGGACCCCTTCCTGATGGAGATGCGCTATCAGCCGGTGGTCCAGCTCGACAGCCGGGAGCCGGTCTATGTCGAGGCCCTGAGCCGGATCAAGCTGGGTGGCGAGATCATCCTGCCGGGCGACATCTTCCCGGTGGTCCAGGCCCGGCGGATCGACGCCGAGTACGACCAGGCGGTGATCCAGGCCGTGCAGCGCGACATGGAATTCGGCCGGGTGCCGATGCACCTGGGCATTTCGATCAACGTTTCCGCGGTCGGCCTGTTGTCGAACAAGGTGACCGACATGCTGGTCATGCTCAAGCAGGTCTACCCGGAATACAAGATCGTGGTCGAGATCACCGAAACCGCGCTGATCGAGCAGATCGACCAGGCGACCCGGCAGATTCACAAATTGCGCGAGGCCGGCTGCCTGATCGCGCTGGACGACTTCGGCAGCGGCTATTCCTCCCTGCGCTACTTGGCCTCGATGCCAGTCGATCTGGTGAAATTCGACATCACCATGATGCGGTTATTGGAACAGGGGGACGACCGGCAGAAACAGGTGGTGCGCGAAGTGGCCCATCTGGTCAGGAGCGCGGGCTACAAGATGGTGGCCGAAGGCATCGAGAACCAGCGCATGCTGGATCAGGCCATGAGCCTGGGCTTCGATTATGCCCAGGGCTTTTTCCTGGAAGCGAAACAAGACGGCCCGGCCTGATCAGGCCGCCTCGGCCAGGCGCACCGCATCCTCCACATCCACCGCCACCGGGCGCGACACGCCCGGCTCGGGCATGGTCACGCCGACCAGGTGCTGGGCCATTTCCATGGTGATGCGGTTGTGGGTGATGAACATGAACTGGGTCTCGCCCGACATCTTGCGCACCAGGTTGCAGTAGCGCTCGGTGTTGGAGTCGTCGAGCGGGGCGTCCACCTCATCGAGCAAACAGAACGGGGCGGGATTCAGGCGGAAGAAGGCGAACACCAGCGACAGCGCGGTCAGCGCCTTCTCGCCGCCGGAGAGCAGGTGGATGGAGCTGTTCTTCTTGCCCGGCGGCTGGGCCACCACGATCAGGCCGGCATCCAGGATCTCCTCGCCGGTCAGGATGAGCTGGGCCTCGCCGCCGCCGAACAGGTCGGTGAACAGGTTGCGGAACTCGCGGCTGACCGTGTCGTAGGTGGCCTTCAGGCGTGAGCGGGTCTCGGCGTCGATGCGGCGGATCGCTTCTTCCAGGGTGTTGGCCGCCGTGGTCAGGTCTTCGGCCTGGGCGTCGAGATAGCTCTTGCGCGCCTGGGCCTCTTCCAGTTCCTGCACCGCCGCCATGTTGACCGCGCCCAACTCGGCGATCTGCCGGCCCAGGCGCTCGATGTCGGCCGCGTAATCCGAGTCCCTGGCACCCTCCGGCAGCTTGGCCGCCAGTTCCTCGACATCGACCTCGGCCAGCTGCTCGGCGAACTGGGCCTCGCGCAGCCGGGCCTCCTGCAGCTTGAGTTCCAGCGCCTGGATGTTGGCCTTGAGCGGCTCCAGCGCGCGCTCGGTGTTCAGGCGCTGCTGCTCCATCTCGCGCAGGCGCTGGTTCTCGCCCTCCAGGGCGTTGCGGGCGGCGATCAGGGTCTGCTCGGCGGCCTGGCGGCGTTCCAGCGCGGCCTCCAGCTCGGCCTGGGCGGCCGCCGGATCCATGCCCATCAGCTCTTCCCGGGCGTTCTCCAGGCCCTGGGCCAGTTCTTCCAGCCGCCGCTCGGCCTGGCCCCGGCGCTCGGCCAATTCCTGCAGGCGGGCCTCGATGGCGCGCACGCGGAAACCCGCCTCCTGCACCTCGCGCTCTTCCTGGCGCAGCCGGTCGCGCAACTGCATCAGCGCCTGTTCGGCCTGGGCCCGGGCCTGGTCCGATTCTTCCAGGCGCTCGCGCACGAATTCCCTTTGGGTCCGGGCCTCGTTCAGGCGCGCCTGCGCCTCGGCCCGCTGCAGCTCTTCCTCGGCCAGCTGCTCGGCGATCTCCTGGCTTTCCTGCTCCAGCTGCTCGCGCCGCTCCTGGGCCCGCTTGGCCGCCTCGCTGTCGCGCACCAGTCCCATCTGCACCTGGTGCAGGTGCGCCTGCGCCCGGTTCAGCTCGGCCTGCAACTGGTCGGCCTGGCGCCGCGCCTCGTGCAGCGCCTGCTCGGCCTGCTGGCTCCGGGTCTCGGCCTGGACGTAGGCCAGTTGCTGGCGATCGACCTCGATCTGCAGGGCCTCGATCTCGCGCGCGCGGGCGAGCAGGCCGTGATGGCCCTTCTCCGGTGCGTTGAAGGTGAGGGTGCTGCGGGTGACGACATGGCCCTGGGGCGTGGCGATCAGGCCACCCACGGGCAATTGGCCGCGGGCGGCCAAGGCCGTGTTCAGATCGTCGGCGACATAGGCCAGGGCCAGCCAATCATCGAGCAGGCGGCCGGCCAGGGCGTCGTCGGTGGCGACATGCTGGCGCAGCGGGGTCAGGCCGCTGATCGCCGCCGGGCTGGCGGGCGCCGGGCCGGCATCGGCCAGGATGAAATCGAATCGGCTCTCGGGCGGCGCGGCAAACCAGTCGCTGCGGGCCTCGGCCACCAGGGCGGCCAGGCGCTCGCCCAGCGCGGCCTCCAAGGCGTTTTCCCAGCCGGCGGTGACCTTCACCGCCTGCCACAGCCGCCGGCTGCGGGCCAGACCCTGGCGCTCCAGCCAGTTGCGGCCCTCGCTTTCGGCCTGGGCGGCCTGATCCTGCAATTTCTTCAGCGCGGCGAGCTCGGCCTCGGCCTTGTGCAGGCCGCGGCCGGTCTGCTCCAGGGCCAGGGCGGCTTCGCGCCGGGCCTGGTCGAGGCCGGCCAGCGCGCCTTTGGCCGCCTCCAATTGGGCCCGGAAGGTCTCGACCTGCTCGCGCGCGGTCTCCATTTCCACTTCCTGGCGGGCGATCGCCTCCGGCGCCGGCGCGGCCAGGCCGATCTGCTCGCGCGCCAGGCGGGCGTGGCGCTGCTTGAGCTGGTCGATCACCCGCTCGGCATGATTCACGTGTGACTGCTCCAACTGCACGGTCTGTTCCAGATTCGCCAGCTCGCGCTGCACCTCGGCCACCTGGGCCTGGGCCTGGCGCAGGGTCGCCTCGGCCGCGGGCAGCTCGACCGAAAGTTCGCGGGCCTGCTCTTCCAGGCTCAGGGCCATTTCCCGGGCCTCGTCCAGTTCCCGTGCCTTGAGCCGGGATTCTTCCTCGGCGCGCTGTTTTTCCGCCTCGGTCTGGCTCTGGCTCTCGCTCAGGCGGCGCAGGTCGGCCTCCAGCCGCTCGCGCCGCTCGCGCAGCATCTGCAGGGCCTGCTCGAGCCGGGCCACCTCGCCGCTCTCGGCGTAGAAGCCGGCCTGGGCCTGGTTGACCGCCTCGGTCGCCGAGAACTGACCGAGCCGGGCCGCCTCCAGCTCGCTCTCCAGCCGGCGCAGGTCGGCGATCTTGGCCTCGATCTCGGTGCGGCTGCGTTCGATATCCTGGTTGAGCGCGGCCTGCCGGGCCTGGGCCTGGCGCTGGCGCATCAGGGCCAGGAGCTGCTCTTTCAGGGTCTTTTCCTCGGTCAGGGCGAAGTAGCGCTTGGCCACTTCGGCCTGGCCGCTCAGCTTTTCCAGCTGGGCGCCCAGCTCGCGCCGGATGTCATCGACCCGCTCCAGGTTCTCCCGGGTGTCGATCAGGCGGCGCTCGGTCTCTTTGCGCCGCTCCTTGTATTTGGACACGCCGGCCGCCTCTTCCAGGTAGCCGCGCATCTCCTCGGGCTTGGCCTCGATCAGGCGCGAGATCATGCCCTGCTCGATGATGGCGTAGGCGTCGCCGCCCAGGCCGGTGCCCAGCATCAGGTCGGCGATGTCGCGCCGGCGGACGTGGACGTTGTTGATGTAGTAGCTGGAGTCGCCGTTGCGGGTAAGCACCCGTTTGACCGAGATCTCGGCATATTGCGACCACTGGCCCGGGGCCTTGCCGGCGCTGTTGTCGAACAGAAGCTCGACCGAGGCGCGCGAGGCCGGTTTCCGGTCCGCCGAGCCGTTGAAGATCACATCCTGAAGCGATTCGCCGCGCAGCTCGCGGGCCTTGGATTCACCGAGCACCCAGCGCACGGCATCGATCACGTTGGACTTGCCGCAGCCGTTGGGACCGACGATGCCGGTCAACTGGGCCGGGGCCGGGATGGTCACGGGGTCGACGAAAGATTTGAACCCCGCCAGGTGAATGTGCTTGAGACGCAAGGTTTATGGGTATCGGCGTTTATAATTGCGCCACATTTTAACTTCACTTGCGTCCGCCATGCCTAGCCAGCCGACAAAAGACCTGGAAACCTTTGAAAATCCGACACCTACGCGCGATTTTCAAATCCATATCGAGATTCCGGAGTTCACCTGCCTCTGCCCCAAGACCGGCCAACCCGATTTCGCCACCCTGTTTCTGGACTACATCCCGGATCAAAAATGCGTCGAGCTCAAGAGCCTCAAGCTCTACATCTGGTCCTTCCGCAACGAAGGCCATTTCCACGAGGCGGTGACCAACCGCATCCTCGACGACCTGGTGCGCGCGACCGAGCCCCGCTTCATGCGCCTGACCGCCAAGTTCTACGTGCGCGGCGGCATCTTCACCAATGTCGTGGCCGAGCACCGCAAGGCCGGCTGGCAGCCGCAGCCGCGCGTCGAGTTGGCCGAGTTCGCGCCGCAATCGAACACCCGCGGCTAAGTCACTGAATTCAAATTGGTTCGCTACGCCCTCGGCCTCGACTTCGGCACCGGCGGGGTGCGGGCCATGGCCCTGGCCCCCACCGAAGAGATCGAGGCGGCCGAGCGCATTGACTTCGGCCATCTGGCCGAGCAAGAGGCGGCAAGGGTCTGGCGCGACAGCCTGTTCGAGGTCATCGCCATGTTGCCTCAAGGCGTGCGCAAGCGTATCGGCAGCATTGCCCTCGACGGCACCTCGGGCACAGTGCTGGCCTGTGATTCTGAACTCGATCCGCTGCATCCGCCCCTGCTCTACCACGATGCCCGCGCCAGGGTCGAGGCCGAGCGCATCGCCGACATCGCCGGTCCAGAACACAGCGCCGCCAGCGCCAGCTCGGGCCTGGCCAAGGTGCTCTGGCTGCAAGCCCGGCCCGATCTTGGCGCCATTCGCTGCTACCTCAACCAGGCCGACTGGCTGACCGCCCTGCTCTCCGGCCGGGCCGGCCTGTCCGACTATCACAACGCCTTGAAGCTGGGCTTCGATGTCGCGGCAAAGCGCTGGCCTGTCTGGATTGGGCAGTTGGTGCCGCTGGCTCGCCTGCCCCAAGTCGTCGCCCCCGGCAGCGACATCGGCCCGATCGAGCACGCCCAGGCCAACCGGCTCGGCCTTGCCGGCGATTGCCTGATCCGCGCCGGCACCACCGACTCCATCGCCGCCTTCCTCGCCGCTGGCGTGCGCCGCCCGGGCGAGGCGGTGACCTCGCTCGGCACCACCCTGGTCCTGAAATTGTTGTCGGAAAAGCGGGTCGAGGCGGCCCGCTACGGCGTCTACAGCCATTGGTTCGGCCGGCTCTGGCTGGCCGGCGGCGCCTCCAATGCCGGCGGCGGCGTCCTGCGCCAATTCTTCGACGATGTCCGGATCGCGGCGCTCTCGAGCGAGATCGACCCCCAGGCCGACAGCGGCCTCGACTACTATCCGCTGCCCCAATCGGGCGAGCGCTTCCCGGTCAACGACCCGGCCCTGCCGCCCCGGCTGAGCCCGCGGCCGGCCGCCGACCGCCAGTTCCTGCACGGTCTGCTCGAAGGCCTGGCCCGAATCGAGGCCCAAGGCTACGCCCGCCTGGCCGAACTCGGCGCCACGCCGCTGGTCCGCGTGGTCTCCACCGGCGGCGGCGCCCGCAACGAGACCTATCGCCGCATCCGCCAGCGTCTGCTCCAGGTCGAGGTCGCGACGGCGCAGGAACAGGAGGCTGCCTTCGGGGCGGCCCGGCTCGCCCTGCATGGCACGGCGTTGTTTCCTCTACAATCGAAAACATGAACAGCACCCTGCGCGTCGAAGCCTTCCTGCCCATCGCCTGGGAAAAACAGGCCATGGAGCCGCAGACCCTGGCCGCCCTGAGAAAGGGGGCTCAGCTCCTGATGCACGCCTTCAACCTGATGGATCTGAGCCCGCTCCACGAATCGGACGGTGACAACGCCCATCTGCAAAGGCTGGACGCCAAGGTCGACCTCATCCTGCACCTCTTGGCCCAGAACCTGCAGGGCAGCCGCTCCCTGCCGACCTCGGTGAATGTGGAATTGGGGCCGGAGATCGTAAGCTGGCAGGAAGCGGGCACGCTGCCTGCCGTCGGCGACACCGTGGTGGTCGCGCTCTACCTCAACCCCGGCCTGCCCCTGCCCGTGCGCCTGCCGGCCCACGTCACCGCCAGCGGCGATGGTCGGGTGACCGTGCGTCTGGCCGAACTGGGCCACGAACTGGAGGAATTCTGGCAGCAATGGGTGTTCCGCCAGCACCGGCGGGAGGTGCACGCCCGGCGGCCGGGCTATTGAGCGGAAACCCAGGTTCAGCGCGTGACGGGCTTCAATTTGTAAATCCGGATGGCGTTTTCATAGCCGATCTGGCGCGCCAGGTCGTCGGGCAAGGCGAGCAGCAGCTTGAAGACGCCGTCCCGGTTCTTGCTCGCCCCCATCGAGAGTGTCCTTGCCGCATCGTTGCCGGCGAAATCGTGGGCCACGATGAAGCTGTCGGTGCCAATGACGAAGCGGTCCGGGTAGGCGCGCAGCAACGCGAGCCAGTCACTGTTGACGCCGCCGCGCGAGCTGACCAGATCGGTGGCATCATTGCCCCCGAACGGGCGAATGCTGAAATACAGATTCGGATGGCGTTCGAGCAGTTCGCCCGTGAGCTTGGGCGACAAGGCGTCGGTCGGATGCGAGCCGATGTGCGCCCAGACGATGACCGCCTTGCGGTTGTGGGCGAGCAGGCGCTCCATGGCCGCCAGGTTGCCCTTGAGCTGCGGCGGGTTGCGCGGCGAAATGAGCTTGGCCGGGGTGGCCATGTCCTCGGCCACGGGGTCGCAGTGCAAATCGATCGGCACGCCATGGCGCGCGGCGATGTCCGCCAGCAGCAGCATGAGGGGGTGATCCGGCGGGGTCTGGATGAAATGATGGGTCGCGGTGTGCGAGACATGCAGCGCCGCGATCTCGCCGAAGCCGATGGCGCCCCGGGCAAGCTGGGCCTCGGCCACGGCCTCGAACTTTTGCCGGATTTCGTCCGGGACCACCTCCAGACGGCTGGTCTTGTCCAGCAGCAGGTTCAGCGTGCCCGTGGCCATGAAGGCCAGGCGCGGGGCATGTTTCGCTCCGATGCTGGCGACGTGTTCGTTGAGCGCGGTCGCCGCCGGCGTGGGGTTGGGCAGCGGCATGATGACCGCCTGCTGGATGTTGTGGCTGTCCATGATCTGCAGCAGGGTCTGGGCGGCCTGATCCACGGCCTCCGGCGTGGCGCCCTTGCCCGCGATCGGATGCACATGCACGTCGATCCACTCGCCGCGCGCGTGGACCGAGCCGCTCAGGCATGCGCTCAGTAGAAAAACACTCCAGCCGATGGTTCGGTTCAGGCGGGCAAGGCGTTCGATGCTTGGCATGGGCTTCTCCTCCCGGTTTTCAGATGGCTTCCACCAGTTCCAGGGCATTGCCGTCCGGGTCGCGCACAAACAGCGCCCGCCGACCCGAGCGGCTGAGGCTGTAGGCGATACCCTCGGCATCGAGCTTGGTCTTCAATGCTTCCCAGCCTTCCACCGCCAGGGCGGTATGCCGGTCGCGGCCGCCATGCGCCGGCCGGCCCTCGACCGGGTCGGGATTGGGCAGGCAGATCAGGTGAATCTGGGCCGCGCCGATATCGTACCAGACGCCGTCGAACCCCATTTCGGGCCGCGTCGGGCTGGGCGCGAGGCCGAGCACGCCCTCGTAGAAGGCGCGGGCACGCGCCAGGTCGGCGACCAGGAGCGAGACATGCAGCAGCGAGGTAAGTTTGATCATTCCAATTTCCCAAACATCCCTCCCCCACCTGTGGGGGAGGCTGGGAGGGGGAAAATCCCCACCCCGGCCCTCCCCCTAAATGGGGAGGGCGCAGACTATGTTTTCGTCTCTTGATGAATCCGGCCCGAGAACAGGCTGGCCGCCACGATCAGGGCGCCGCCCAGCCATTCGCGCGCGTCCATCACTTCATGCGCCAATAAGCGACTGGCGATGGCGGCGATGACCAGTTCGCTGAGCAGGATGACGATGGCCTGACTGGCCGGGGTGTGGGCCAGGCCGTATTGCACGGCGAAGGTGGCCAGCACCAGCAGGAGGCCGACCCCGATCAGGATCAGCCAGTGGGCGGAATCGAGCCCGGCCACGGCTGTGAGCGCCCCGCCCTCGAAGCCGACCGGGAAGGCGGCGATGCCGACCACGCCGAGGAAAACCCAGAGGCTGCGCACGCCGGTGGCCACCTCGCGCATCTTGCGCGACAGCACATTGGCCAGGGCGAAGGCGACGCCGGCCGACAGGCCCATCCACTCGGCGAAATTGGTCGGCAACGGCAGGCCGCCGTTGCGGGCGAGCATGACGTAGGCCCCGGCCAGGGACAGGCCCATGACCAGATAACCAAATTGATTTACCCGTTCGCCCAGGATCAGCCGGGCGAAGAACACCGTCCAGAGCGGGGCCAGGTAGAACAGCAGCAGCACCCGCATGACCTCGCCGTGGATGACGGCCAGCACATAGGCCAGGTTGGTCCAGCCGGTGGCCAGGGCGACCAGGACCAGCCAGCCGCGCTGCTCCCGCTGGCGCAGGAAATCGCGGCCGCAGAGGAGCAACACCGGCACCAGGGCGATGAGATAGGTGATGAGCGAGGCCAGGCTGCCGGAGATGCCGGCCTCCTCCAGCAGGCGGTAGGGATACCAGACGATGCCCCAGACCGTGGCGGCGGTAAGCAGGCCGAGGGGCGGCAGGAGGTTTTGCTTGCGCATCGGCATATAATACCGGCCTTCATCGAGAGCCATCGAGCGAACCCGTGAATCCCCGCCTCCAGCAGCTTCAGCCCTATCCGTTCCAGAAATTGCGCGAATTGCTCGCCGGCGTCACGCCCGAGGCCGGGCTGTCGGCGATCAATCTGTCGATCGGCGAACCCAAGCACCCCACCCCGGCCTTCATCAAACAGGCCCTGACCGAGGCCCTGGGCGGCCTGGCCCACTACCCGGTGACCCAGGGTTCGGACACCCTGCGTGAGGCCATCGCCGGCTGGGCCCAGCGCCGCTATGGCGTCGAGCTCGACCCGGCGAGCCAGGTGCTGCCGGTCAACGGCAGCCGCGAGGCCCTGTTCGCCTTCGCCCAGGCGGTGATCGACCAGACCCGCCACGTCAAGCGCATCTTGAGCCCCAACCCCTTCTACCAGATCTACGAAGGCGCGGCGATCCTGGCCGGGGCCAAGCCCTACTTCCTCAACACCCTGCCCGAGAACGGCTTCCGCATGGATTTCTCCCTGGTGCCGGAGGATATGTGGGAGACGGTGCAGATGGTCTACGTCTGCTCGCCCGGCAACCCGACCGGCAAGGTGATGACGCTGGACGACTGGAGTGAACTGTTCGTCCTGGCCGACGAGTACGACTTCGTCATCGCCGCCGACGAATGCTATTCCGAAATCTATTTCGACGAGGGGGCCCCGCCGCTCGGCGCCCTCACCGCCGCCAAAGAACTCGGCCGCGATTTTTCCCGGCTGGTGGTGTTCAACAGCCTGTCCAAGCGCTCCAACGTGCCCGGCCTGCGCTCCGGCTTCGTCGCCGGCGACGCCGAGGTGATCCGGCAGTTTCTGCTCTACCGCACCTACCATGGCAGCGCCATGAACCCGGCGGTGCAGGCCGCATCAAGCGCCGCCTGGGCCGACGAGGCCCATGTCGTCGACAACCGCCGGCAGTACCGCGAGAAATTCGATGCGGTCATGCCCATGCTGAAGGGCGTGCTGGAATTCGAGGCGCCGGACGCCGCCTTCTACCTCTGGGCCCGGGTACCCGGTGGCGACGATACCGGCTTCGCCCGCGAGCTGTACCGGCAGCAGCATGTCACCGTGCTGCCCGGCGCCTACCTCGCGCGCGAGGCCAGGGGAGTCAACCCGGGCCGAGGCTTCGTGCGCATCGCCCTGGTCGATACCCTGGCCCAGTGTCAGGAGGCCGCGCAACGCATCGTCGATTTCGTTTCATCCCAATCCTGATCCAACTTTCAGAATCCCGCCTAACCCACTGAAGGAAAAACCATGCAAGAACTGCAAACCATCATCGAAGAGGCCTTCGAGCGCCGCGCCGAGATCACCCCGCGCAACGTCGAGCCCAAGGTCAAGGACGCCGTGCTCTCCGTCATCGACCTTTTGGACATGGGCCAGCTGCGCGTGGCCGAGCGCAGCCAAGATCAAAGCGCTGGGGGCCAGAACTGGGTGACCCACCAGTGGATCAAGAAGGCGGTGCTGCTCTCTTTCCGCCTGGAGGACAACAGCTTCATCAAGGGCGGCTACACCAACTACTACGACAAGGTGCCGTCCAAGTTCGCCGACTTCAACTCCAAGGACTTCCGCGAGGGCGGCTTCCGCGTGGTGCCGCCGGCCGCCGTGCGCAAGGGCAGCTTCATCGCCAAGAACGTGGTGCTGATGCCCTCCTACGTCAACATCGGCGCCTATGTCGATGAAGGCACCATGGTCGATACCTGGGCCACCGTCGGTTCCTGCGCCCAGATCGGCAAGAACGTGCACCTGTCCGGCGGCGTCGGCATCGGCGGCGTGCTCGAGCCGGTACAGGCCAACCCCACCATCATCGGCGACAACTGCTTCATCGGTGCCCGCTCCGAGATCGTCGAGGGCGTGGTGGTGGAGGACAACTGCGTCATCTCCATGGGCGTCTACATCGGTCAGTCGACCAAGATCTATGACCGCGAGACCGGCGAGATCCACTACGGCCGCGTGCCGGCCGGTTCGGTCGTGGTGTCCGGCAACCTGCCCTCCAACGACGGCAAATACAGCCTGTACTGCGCGGTGATCGTGAAGAAGGTCGACGCCAAGACCCTGTCCAAGGTCGGCATCAACGAACTCTTGCGGGGTATCTGACCGCCGTCGCATGGCCGCACGGCTGACGCTCACCGCTTACGGCCCCGACGCCTGGTTGCTGCGCTTCGCCGAGCAACCGGGCGAGGCGGCCTGGCAGGCGGCCCGGGCGATCAGCCAGGCGCTGGAGGCAGAGCCTCCGGCCCATCTGCTCGAATACGTGCCGGGCTATACCAGCGTGCTGCTGGAATTCGCCGCCGGCACCACGGCCGCCGATTCCCCTGAACTCAAGGCCCTGCTGGTCCGACTGCGCAAACGGCTCGGGCAAGCGGCCGCGCCCGGTCCGATCCGGGAGATTCCCGTGGTCTACGACGGGCCCGACCTGCCCCGGGTGGCCGAGCACGCCGGTTTGTCGACGCGCGCGGTGGCCGAGCTGCATGCCGAGACGATCTATCGCGTCGCCCTGATCGGTTTCGCCCCGGGCTTTCCCTATCTGGACGGCCTCGACCCGCGCCTGCACACGCCCAGGCTGGATACGCCCCGGCCCAGGGTGGCCGCCGGCAGCGTCGCCATCGGCGGCGCGCATACCGGCATCTATTCCATCCCCAGCCCGGGCGGCTGGAACCTGATCGGCCGCACCGAGATTCCCCTGTTCGACCCGGCGCGCGTCCGGCCAGGCCGCGAGGCCGAGATGTGCTGGCTGCAAATGGGCGATCGGGTGCGCTTCGTGCCCAAGCGAGGTGGCAAATGATGGAGGGGCTGGAAGTCCTCTCGCCCGGCCTGCTGACCACGGTCCAGGATGGCGGCCGCCCCGGCTGGCGCCGCTTCGGCATCCCGCCTGGCGGGGCCATGGATCGCGCCGCCTGGCAAAACGCCAACCGCCTCTTGCACAACGCCCTCGACTGCCCGGTGCTGGAATGCCTGCAGGGGGCACGCCTGCGTGCGCTAAACGAGACGACGGTGGCCACCAGCGGGGCCTGGGGTGCCTTGGCGTGGACCGCGCAGCCTGGCGAGATCATCGAGTTCCCGGCCAACCTGGCCGGCGTCTGGCATTACCTGGCGCTGCCCGGCGGCGTCGCCGCCGAGCGGTTTCTCGGCAGCGCCAGCGTTTGCGCCCGGGCCGGCATCGGCACGGCCCTGGCCAAGGGTGATCGCATCGTCTGGCTGGGCAATCCGGCCGCCACCCTGCCGCCCGGGGTGAAATGCCGCCATCCCATCCCCCTGGAAGACGAGTTCGACATCCCCGATTCGTTGCGCCTCTGGCCCGGTCCGCAATGGGCGCAGTTCGATGCGGCGGCCCAGCGCGGGCTGTTCGGCCAGGCCTGGCGGATTTCCGCCCGCAGCGACCGCACCGGCTACCGCCTGGTCGGTGCGGCCATTGCGCCACCGGCCGGCGAGCTGGTGAGCGAGCCGGTGCGCGTCGGCTCGATCCAGGTGCCGCCCAACGGTCAGCCGGTGATCACGCTCTACGACGGCCCGACCGTGGGCGGCTATGCCAAGATCGCCCTGATCGACCCGGCCGACCTGGATCGCCTGGTTCAGACCCGGCCGGGCCAGAGCGTGCGCTTCACGAGGATGCCCGGATGCTGGACCTGAACTGCGACCTCGGTGAAGGCGAACACCCGAACCGCACCCGCGCCCTGATGCGCCGGATCAGCTCGGCCAATGTCGCCTGTGGCGGCCATGCCGGCGACATGGCCAGCATGGCGCGCTGCGTGCGCCTGGCCGGCGAATTCGGGGTTAGGCTCGGCGCCCACCCCGGCCCGGCAAGCCGCGCGGATTTCGGCCGTGCGGCGATACAGCCCAGCCCCGAGCAACTCGCAGGCTGGGTGCTCGAGCAGGCCGGCTCCCTGGCGGAATTGGCGGCGCGCCAAAACATCCGGCTGCACCACATCAAGCTACACGGGGCGCTCTACCATGCGAGCGAAGCCGAGCCGGAACTGGCCCAGGCCTATGTCGAGACGGTGCGCCGGCAGTTCCCGGGCGTGCGAATCTACAGCCGCAGCGGCGGGCGGGTCGCCCGCCTCGCCCGGCAGGCCGGGATCGAGGCCTGGGAGGAGCTGTTCGCCGACCGCGCCTATCTGGCGGACGGCCAGCTGGTGCCGCGTGATCGGGCGGGAGCGGTGCTGCACGATCCGGCGTGGGTGACGGCGCGCCTGCAACGTTGGCTGCTCAGCGGCGAGATGGAAACCGTGGATGGCGGCAGCGTCCGGCTGTCCGGCCAGACGCTGTGCGTGCATGGCGACACGGAGAGGGCAACCGCGCTGATCCGGGCGATCCGAGTGCTACTGGCTGCGCATTAACCTTCGTCATACCCGCGAAAACGAAGTTTCGGCGCAGCCAAAGCGGGTATCCAGTTCGATTCAAATCCGGGCTCCCGCTTTCGCGGGAGCGACGAACCCTAAGAGACAGGCTCTAAAGCTCCAGCAGCAGCCGGGCCGGGTCTTCCAGATCGTCCTTGATCGCTTTCAGAAAGCTCACCGCCTCGCGGCCGTCGACGATGCGGTGGTCGTAGGTCAGCGCCACGTACATCATGGGCCGGATCACCACCTGGCCGTTCTCGGCGACGGGCCGGTCCTGGATTCGGTGCAGGCCGAGCACGCCGGACTGCGGCGGGTTGACGATGGGGGTGGACAGGAGCGAGCCGAACACACCGCCGTTGGAGATGGTGAAGGTGCCGCCCTCCAGCTCTTCCAGGGCGAGTTCCAGGCTGTTGGCGCGCCGGGCGAAATCGGCGATGGCCTGCTCGATCTCGGCAAAGCTCATGCGGTCGGCATCGCGCAGCACCGGCACCACCAGGCCGCGCTCGGAACTGACCGCCACGCCGATGTCGTAGTAATCGTGATGCACGATCTCATGGCCATCGACATAGGCGTTCAGCGCCGGGAACTGCTTGAGCGCCTGGCAGGTGGCCTTGACGAAGAAGGACATCAGGCCGAGCTTGACGCCGCGCTCCTGCTCGAAGCGCGCCTTGTAGCGGCCGCGCAGCTCCTGCACCGGCTGCATGTTGATCTCGTTGAAGGTGGTGAGCAGGGCGGCGGTCTGCTGGGCCTGTTTCAGCCGCTCGGCGATGCGCTGGCGCAACCGGCTCATGGGCACGCGGCGCTCGGCCCGCTCGCCGGTGGTACAGGGTGGACAGGGCGGACACTCCGGCGGCCGGGCAGGCTGGACGGCGGGCTCGGCGCTGGCAGGCGCCGGTGCCGCCGGTTCTGGCTCGGGTGCCGGGGGCGGCGCAATCGGGGCGGCTTCGCTCGGCGTGGCTACCGGCCCGGGGCTGGCCACCGCCTCGTCGGTCTCCAGGATGGCCAAGACCTGGCCGGCCCGGACCTCGGCCTCCTCCGCCACGCGCAACTCGGCCAGCACGCCCGAGGCCGGGGCGCTGATCTCCAGGATCACCTTGTCGGTCTCCAGGTCGGCGATGGTCTCGTCGCGCCTGACCGCCTCGCCGGCCTGTTTGCGCCAGGCCAGGAGCGTGCCGGTCTGCACCGATTCGGAGAGTTCGGGGGCCTTGATCTCGACGCGCATGGACACGCCCTATATCGATGGATTGCGTTCGATTATAGGGGCTGGCGTGGCAGGGTCGTTTCTTTGCGGCCCTGAGTGAAGCCGTGATCGCTGGAGATTTCGCTATTTTGTGACAGCCTTATTGCCGACCGACTGACGAACAGGCAAGCTGGCAAACCAGTGATCGGCCGCCGCGTCCAGGCTTGCGAACTGTTGCGAAGGCGGTATGCGCTGGCCAGGGAACAAATGGCCGACCGCATACAAGCCGTTGGTCAATTTCCCGACCGCGTGCTTGCGATCGGGGAGATCGATGCTGCCCAGGATGATCCGCACCTCCATGGCTACCTCCAAGCTTCACAAGAAAGGAAGCCATAGGTTATAAGGGCGGCATGTCAGTTTTTTGACGCCTTGCGGCGTCGTCCAGGCCGCAAGTTAAGATGCCTTTCGGGCGATGATCTAGACGTGAGCTCGTGGCGCCGGCCGGGCCGCGCCCTCAACGTTCGCTCCGCTCGCGTTGGCCTGCACCGCAAGTGAAAGGATTGTTCAGGCGCTGAAAAATTCCTTCACCTTGTGGCTTCGGCCGGGCTGCGCCCTTAACGTTCGCTTCGCTCACCTTAGCCTCCGCCGCAAAGTAAAAGAATTTTTCAACTATTGAAAAATTCTTTTACTTTGTCCATGAACCCCTTGGCCTTGGGGTTGTGCTGACCTTCGTGTTCACGGCTGATGGCGTCGAATTCGCGCAGCAATTCCTTCTGCCGCTCGGTCAGCTTGACCGGGGTCTCCACCACCACATGGCAGAGCAGGTCGCCGGGGGTATCGGTGCGCACGCCCTTGATACCCTTGCCGCGCAGGCGGAAGACCTTGCCGGTCTGGGTCTCGGCCGGGATCTTGATGCTGGCCTGGCCGTCCAGGGTGGGGATGACCACCTCGCCGCCCAGCGCGGCGGTGGCATAGGAGATGGGCATCTCGCAGTGCAGGTCGTTGTGGTCGCGCTGGAAAACCGGATGCGGTTTGAGATGGATCTGGACATAAAGGTCACCGGCCGGGCCACCGTTGATGCCGGCCTCGCCCTCACCCGACAGGCGGATGCGGTCGCCCTCGTCCACCCCGGCCGGGATCTGCACCGACAGGGTCTTGTGCTTCTTGACCCGGCCCTCGCCATGACAGTGGCTGCAGGGGTCGGTGATGACGCGGCCGCTGCCATGGCAGCGCGGACAGGTCTGCTGGATGGAGAAGAAGCCCTGCTGCAGGCGGACCTGGCCATGACCGCCGCAAGTCGGGCAGGTGGCCGGCTCGCTGCCCTTCCTGGCCCCGGTGCCGTCGCAGTGCTCGCATTCGCTCATCACCGGGATGCGGATCTTGGTCTCGGTGCCGCGGGCGGCTTCCTCCAGCGAGATCTCCAGGTTGTAGCGCAGGTCGGCACCGCGATAGACGTTGCTGCGCCGGCCGCCGCCACCACCGAAGATGTCGCCGAAGATGTCGGAGAAGGCATCGGCGAAGCCGCCCATGCCCGCCCCGCCGAAGCCGCCGGCGCCGGCCATGGACGGGTCGACCCCGGCGTGGCCGTACTGGTCGTAGGCCGCCCGCTTCTGCGGATCGGACAGCACCTCGTAGGCCTCCTTGACCTCCTTGAAGCGTTCCTCGGCTTCCTTGTTGCCCGGGTTGCGGTCCGGGTGGTATTTCATGGCCAGCTTGCGGTAGGCCTTTTTGATTTCGGTCTCGGAGCAGGTTTTGACCACGCTCAGGATTTCGTAGTAATCGCGTTTGGGCATGAGGCAGGACTATGGTTTTCTGAGTCGGGACGGCGGGGCATCGGTCGGCCGATGCGAAAAATGGGGGTGATACTACCAATAATCAAGGGGGCGGGCGATGCCGCCCCCGTCGATGCCCCCGGCATCGTCTTCAGCTGACCGAGCCGAAGGAAGGGTCGGCCGCATGGGGTGCCTCGGGCAGCCCCGCCAGCTTCATGCCCTGGCGCACCGGGCCTGCGGGGAACAGGGTGTAGAGCCAGCGGCCGCCGCCTTCCGCGGCGAAACGCCCTTCGAGGTTGCGCAGGATCTGGTGGGCGTCTTCCTGGCTGCCGCCATGATGGATGACGTATTCGCGCAGGTAATCGAGCACCCGGAAATGGTCATCGCTCAGTTCGATGCCCTCGGCGCGGGCGAGTTCGCGCGCGATGTCGTGCGACCACTCGTCGATCTCCACCAGATTGCCGTAGTGGTCCCGGATCAATTGCTTGCCTTCCACCGAGGCGAGAATGGGATTGGTCATGTTGCCCTCCTTTCAGTCGATCTTGACGGAAATGGCGCGGGGGCGGCTTTCCACCTGTTTCGGCAGTTCCACCTTGAGCACGCCGTTGCGATAGCTGGCCCGCGCCGCCTCGGCCTTGACCGGCAGCGGCAGCGGCACGACGCGCCGGAAGCTGCCGTAGGCGCATTGCATGACGCGCCAGCGTCCCTGGGTGTCCTCCTTCTGGAAGCGTTTCTCGCCGGACACGATGAGGGCGTCGTCGGTCACCTGGATGTCGATGTCTTCCTTTTCCAGGCCCGGCACTTCCAGCCGCACCACCAGGCGCTTGTCATCCTCGAACACATCGCCGCCCAGCATGGACCAGCCCCGGCTGGGCAACCAGCTGACGTCGTCCACCTCGACGGGGCCCGGCAAATCGGTCTTGTCGCCGGGCTTGAAGCGGGTGAGCGCACCGGAGGCGGAGTGCCAGAGATGGCGCCAGCCCTCGGCCACGTTGTCCCAGAAGGATTGCACGCTCTCTTTCACTTGTTCCAGTTTCATATTGACCTCCAAGATAGCCATGGCCGGCCCGGACTGCGCCGAGCCTCGGCCTTACTCGATCTGGACGCTGATCTTCCTCGGCTGGGCGTGCTCCGCTTTCGGGATGCGCAGCTTGAGCACCCCCTGGTTGAACTGCGCCGCCATCTTGCCGCTGTCCAACTCCTTGGACAGGGTGAAGACCCGGCGGTAACGCGGCACCCCGATCTCGGTATGGCTGGCCTCCATCCCTTCCGGCATCGTCAGGGCGATCTCGCCGTCGATGGTCAGGGTATCGGCCTCGACCTGGACGTTCAGCCGGTCCTTGGGCACGCCGGGCAGATCGGCATAAAGCGTGATGCCGTTGGCATCCTCGATCACGTCCACCGGCGGCAGCAGGGCGGCCTGTTCCTGCCGCGCTTCGCTGATTTGCCTTTGTTCGCTCATGTCTGGCCTCCTTATCTCACTTATTCGATGGCAATGCGGCGCGGCTGGGCAGCCTCCTTGCGGGCCACGCTGATGTGCAGCACGCCGTCCCGGTATTTCGCGCTCACGGCATTGGGGTCGATGTCATCGGGCAGGGTGACCACGCGGCGGAAACGCCCCCGGAAGCGCTCGTCGATGTGCACGGTGGCCTGCTCCGGCACCGCCTCGGCCGCGCGCTCGCCTTCCACGGTGAGCACGCCCTTCTCGATCTGCACGTTCAGGGCGGCCGGATCGAGGCCGGGTGCGAAGGCATAGATTTCCACCGATTTCGGCGTGCTGCCCACGTTCAGCGCGGGAAAGCCCCGGGCCAGGCCGCGGATGCTGGTCGGCCATTCGAAGGATTGGGCGAGTTCCCGTTGCAGCCGTTCCATCTCCGAGAAAATGTCTCGGGGGAAGAATGCACGATATATCATTTGAATCCTCCTTCATGTTCTTTCGAGCAGCGCTGGCTGCTCCTGCAAACGAAGTGGGGCCGGGCCGCAGGATTTCAATATCTTGAAAAGACCGCGGGCCGCACACAATTCCTGAGAAAGTTCGAACGAACGCAAGGGAGCGCCATGCAATTCAAGGACTATTACGCCGTGCTCGGGGTGCCCAGGGAGGCGACGGCAGACGAGATCAAGAAGGCCTTCCGGCGCCTGGCACGCAAATACCATCCGGATGTCTCGAAAGAGGCCGACGCCGAATTGCGCATGAAGGAGGTCAACGAGGCCTATGCCGTGCTCTCGGACCCGGAAAAACGCGCGGCCTACGACCAGCTCGGCCAAGGCCGCCGTCCCGGCGAGGAGTTCCAGCCGCCACCGGGCTGGGATGCAGGCTTCGAGTTTTCCGGCCACGGCTTCTCGCCGCACGAGGCGGCGGAGTTTTCCGATTTCTTCTCGCAGTTGTTCGGCGGCCTGGGCGGCGCGCGCGCGCACCGGGGCGCGGGCCGCCAGGCCCGGATGCAGGGCGAGGATCATCACGCCAAGGTCTATCTGGACATCGAGGACAGCTTCACCGGCGCGACCCGCCAGATCGGTCTGCGCGTGCCCAAGCTGGATGCCCAGGGCCGGGTGATCCTGGAGAACCGCACCCTGAACGTGAAGATCCCCCAGGGGATGCGCGAAGGCCAGATCATCCGCCTGGCCGGCCAGGGCGCGCCCGGCCTGGGCGGCGGCCCGCCCGGCGATCTATTGCTCGAGGTGCACTTCAAGCCCCATCCCCGCCTCCGGGCGGAAGGCCGCGATCTGCACCTGACCCTGCCGGTCGCCCCCTGGGAGGCGGCGCTGGGGGCGGTGATCGCCATTCCCCTGCCCAACGGCACGGTCAAGGTGCGCATCCCCGAAGGGGCCCAGGCCGGCCGGCAATTGCGGGTGCGCGGCAAGGGCCTGCCCGGCACCACGCCGGGCGATCTTCTGATCACCCTGCAGGTGGTGCTGCCGCCCGCCGACACGCCGCGGGCGAAGGAACTCTATGAAACCATGGCGCGGGAGCTCGCCTTCGACCCGCGCGCCGGGAGCTGAACATGAGCGATGAAGATGTCCTGATCGGCGTCCTCCTGGACGAAAGCTGGCTCACCCTGGAGCAGATGGCCGCCGCCTGCGACGTGGAGGCGGACTGGCTCCTGGCCCGTCTCGAGGCCGGCCTCTTCCCCCAGGCCGAGAGCGTGGCCGGGGTGTGGCGTTTCGCCGAGGCGGCGCTCACCCGCGCCCGGCGCATGCGGCGGCTGGAGCGCGACTTCGAGGCCGTGCCCGAACTCGCCGCCCTGGTGGCCGACCTTCTGGAGGAAAACGATCGCCTGCGGGCACGGCTGCGCTGCCTGGCCGGGGACTGACCGTGGCCGAATGGCAGCGCCACGCCCTGGCCAACCGCCTGCAAACCCTGCTGCTGGTGGGTCTGTTGTTGGCCATCGCCGCCGCCGCGGGCTGGCTCTGGCTCGGTGAGTCCGGGCTGTGGCTGGCGCTCAGCGCCAGCACCCTGGCCCTGCTCATCGAACCGGCCGCGGCCAGCCGGCTGACCCTGGCGCTGTATCGGGCGCAGCCGCTCGCGCCGAACGAGGCGCCGGCCCTGACCCGGATCATGGCCGAACTGGCCCAACGCGCCGGCCTGCCCCAAGTACCGCGGCTGTATCGGGTGGCGAGCCCGCTGGCGAACGCCTTCGCGGTGGGCAGCCGCGCGCAGGCCCACATCGTGCTCACCGACGGCCTGCTGCATGGCCTCTCTTTGCGCGAGCTGGCCGGCGTGCTCGCCCATGAGACCGCGCACATCGTCCACGGCGATCTGCGGGTGATGGGCCTGGCCGATTATCTGAGCCGCCTGACCAGCCTGTTCGCCCTGAGTGCGCAGCTGATGCTGCTCGTTTTTCTGCCTGCCTGGGCCATGGGCAGGCTGGAGCTGCCCTGGCCGGGCCTGCTGTGGCTGCTGTTTTCCCCTCAGATCGCCCTGCTGGCGCAACTGGGGTTGTCCCGGGTGCGCGAGTTCGACGCCGATCTGACCGCGGTCAGGCTCACCGGCGACCCGGCCGGTCTGGCCTCCGCCCTCGCCCGGATCGAGCGTGCCAGCCGTTCCTGGCGCGCCTGGCTCATGCCGGGCTGGGGCAACCCGGAGCCGTCCTGGCTGCGCACCCATCCTGCCACCGGGGAACGCATCGCCCGCCTGCAGGCCCTGCAGGAAACCCAGGCGTCCTGGGCCGCGGAACCCTGGAGCTGGCCGCATCCGCCCGCCGGCGCCCCACGCTGGCGCCTGGGCGGCATCTGGCGCTGATATTAACAGGCCGTTGAAAAACGTAGCGAGGATGGCCAGATGCAAGGCGCACGGAGCGCAGCGACCGAGACATATCGAATAGATAGGCGAGGGAGCGAGCACCGCGCAACGCCGCAGATGGCCCACCGCAGTAGTTTTTCAACGGCCTGTTAAGGAAACAGCCATGGAACAGAAGACCCAATGGAACACCCTGTACTGGCTCCTCGCCGCCCTGCTGCTCTTGCTGCTGCAGAACTGGTGGCAGGCCAGTCGTACCGTGGAGCCGGTGCCCTACAGCGAATTCGAGCAGGCGCTGCGGGATGGCCGGGTAGCCGAGGTGCTGGTGTCCGACCGCGTGCTCACCGGCAAGCTCAAGGCGCCGGACGCCAAGGGCAAGACCGTCATCGTCGCCAACCGGGTGGAACCGGATCTCGCCGCCCGCCTGTCCCAATACGGCGTGCCCTACACCCGGCAGGTGGAAAGCACCTTCCTGCGCGACCTCCTGTCCTGGGTGCTGCCGGCGGTGGCCTTCTTCGCTGTCTGGTTCTTCCTGTTCCGCCGCTTCGCCGAGAAGCAGGGCATGGGCGGCTTCATGACCATCGGCAAGAGCCGGGCCAAGGTCTATGTGGAGCGGGACACCGGGGTCGGCTTCGACGACGTGGCCGGGGTGGACGAGGCCAAGGCGGAACTCGCCGAGGTGGTGGATTTCCTGAAGAACCCGCAGGAATACGGCCGCCTGGGGGCGCGCATCCCCAAGGGGGTGCTCCTGGTGGGCCCGCCCGGCACCGGCAAGACCCTGCTGGCCAAGGCGGTGGCGGGCGAAGCGGGCGTGCCCTTCTTCTCCATCTCCGGTTCCGAATTCGTCGAGATGTTCGTCGGCGTGGGTGCGGCGCGGGTGCGCGACCTGTTCGAGCAGGCGCGGCAGCGCGCGCCGGCCATCATCTTCATCGACGAGCTCGATGCCCTGGGCCGGGCGCGTGGCGCGGCCGGTCCCATCGGCGGTCACGACGAACGGGAGCAGACCCTGAACCAGCTGCTCACGGAGATGGACGGCTTCGATCCCTCCGTGGGGCTGGTCATCCTGGCCGCCACCAACCGGCCGGAGATCCTCGACCCGGCGCTGCTGCGCGCCGGCCGCTTCGACCGCCAGGTACTGGTGGACCGCCCCGACAAGAGCGGGCGCCTGGCCATCCTCCGGGTGCATGCCAAGAAGGTGAAGCTCGCCCCGGACGTGGATCTGGAACAGGTGGCGGCGCTCACCACCGGCTTTTCCGGGGCGGATCTGGCCAACCTGGTGAACGAGGCGGCGCTCATGGCCACCCGGCGCAAGGCCGAGGCGGTGGAGCTGGCCGATTTCACCGCCGCGGTGGAGCGCATCGTCGCGGGGCTGGAGAAGAAGAGCCAGGTACTGAACGAACGCGAGCGCCGGACCGTGGCCTACCACGAGATGGGGCATGCCCTGGTGGCCCTTTCCCTACCCGGCACCGATCCCGTGCACAAGGTGTCCATCATCCCGCGCGGCATCGGGGCGCTGGGCTACACCATCCAGCGTCCCACCGAGGACCGCTACCTCATGACCCGGCAGGAGCTGGAGAACAAGATCGCGGTGCTGCTGGGCGGGCGCGCCGCGGAGAAGCTGGTCTTCGGCGAGCTGTCCACCGGCGCCGCCGACGACCTGGCCCGCGCCACCGACATCGCGCGCGACATGATCACCCGTTACGGCATGGACGAGGACCTCGGCTACATCGCCTTCGAGGCCCAGCGCCCGCGCTTTCTCGACGTGCCGGAACTCGCCGCCGGCGGTTGCCGGGTGGCCGAGTCCACCCAGGCGCGCATCGACGTCGCCGTGCGTGCCATCGTCATGGGCGTGTTCGAAAAGGCCTACGGCATCCTCGCCGACAACCGCGCGGTGCTGGACCGTTGCGCGGCGGAGCTTCTGGCACGGGAGACCCTGGACGAAGCGGCGATCCAGCGCCTCACCGGAGATATGAAGAAGCCCGCCCTTGGCGAAACCGCATCCGGCCCCAAATAAAAAGGTAATACCTAACCAAACTGGACCAAATCTGGAAGGATTTGGTCATGAAGAAATGCCCTGGTTGTGGCTACAGTCGACTGTATCAGTTGGCTGATGGCCGCCACAAATGCAAACGCTGCGGCCATCGCTTTCGCTGGCGTAGCGCGTGGTCGGCCAGCCGGCTGAGCGACGCCACCAAGCACGAACTGCTGCGTCGCTTCGTTTGGGGCGTGCCGGTTTACCGGCAGCGCTTCGGCGCCTTGGCCAGTGCGCCGGCGATCGAACGCTTTTACCGGCTGGTGCGTGCTTGCATGGCGTGGGCGGAGGAGTTCCGAGAACCCTTTGCCGGGGCGGTCGAATGCGACGAGACCACATTTGGCGGGGCTCGGCACGGCAAACGGGGCTGGGGTGCGGTCGGCAAAGTGATCGTGTTTGGCATCGTCAAGCGCAACGGCCAAGTCAAGGCGATGCCGATCGCGGCTCACAGCCGGGCAGAGGTGATGCGCCACATCCAGGCCCATACCCGGGAGGGCGCGTTGTACTACACCGACGAGTGGCAAGCTTACGCGACACTGAAGCTGCGGGGTGAGCACGTGGTGATCCGCAAGGAGAAAGGCAAGCCGGTGGGGCGGGACCATATCAACGGCATCGAGGGCTTCTGGAGCTATGCCAAGAACTGGTTGTATCCTTACCGGGGAGTGCCTCGCAAATACTTCCATCTTTACCTTGGGGAAGTTTGTTACCGTTTCAACCACCGGACTGATGACCTGAAACCCTTGCTGGTCAAGCTTCTCAAGACCACCAGCATCCAGGATATCAGCCCAAAATTGGTCCAGATTCGTTAGGAATTACCAATAAAAAAACAATCAATTTTCGGAGAGCCATCGTGAGCGATACCTTCAACATCGTCTGCCCCCATTGCCACGCGGTGAACCGCGTGCCCGTCGCGCGCCTGAATCAGGGCCCCAACTGCGGGAAATGCCACCGGCCCTTGTTCACCGGGCACCCGGTGGCGCTCACCGCCGCCACCTTCGCCAAGCATGTCGAGCGCAACGACATTCCGGTGCTGGTGGATTTCTGGGCGCCCTGGTGCGGGCCGTGCAAGATGATGGCGCCCCAGTTCGAGCAGGCGGCGCGCCTCCTGGAACCTCAGGTGCGCCTGGCCAAGGTGGACACCGAAGCGGAACAGATGCT
This sequence comes from Sulfuritortus calidifontis, assembly GCF_003967275.1. Taxonomy (NCBI): domain Bacteria; kingdom Pseudomonadati; phylum Pseudomonadota; class Betaproteobacteria; order Nitrosomonadales; family Thiobacillaceae; genus Sulfuritortus; species Sulfuritortus calidifontis. Next base: position 1,266,058 of record NZ_AP018721.1, on the reverse strand, counting down.
GGGCACCCAATACGGCATCCGCAGCATCCCCACCGTGGCCCTGTTTGCGGGCGGGCGCGAGCTCGCGCGCCAGGCCGGCGCCATGGGGGCGCAGGACATCGTGCGCTGGGTGCGGGCGCAGCTTGCCTGATCGGCGCGGCCGCCTGAGGCCGAACCGTGCAGGATCTGTTTTCCTTCTCTTTCGTGCTGCTGGTGGCCGGCAGCCTCGCCGCCGCCGTTTCGGCACGGCTGCGCCTGCCCACCCTGCTCGGCTATCTCGGTGCCGACGTGGTGCTGGGCGAGAGCGATTTCCGGCACCGCATGGAAGACGACATCCGGCCGTTCCGCGATGTGCTCACCAGCCTGTTCTTCATCACCATCGGCCTGTAGCTGGATGCCGGCCGGCTGCTCGCCGCGCCCCTCGCTGTGCTGGCTTGGCTGGCGCTGCTGCCGGTGAAGATGCTGCTCACCTGGCCCGCCCCTGCGGCTGGCCGGCCTGGCGCGTTCGGATGCCTGACGCGGTCGGCCGCCCTGCCCGCCCCGCCCCAGGAAGAGGAGGATGAAAGCCGGCGCCGCGCCGGCCTGCCGGTGCATTACGGCGATGCCAGCCGGATCAACACCCTGCGCGCCGCCGGGGTGGAGCGCGCGCGCCTGGTGGTGATCACCTTCCACCGGCCGGAACAGGCCCTGCGCATCGCCCATTGGCTGCGCCATACTCATCCGAAATCCCGTTGCTCGCCACCAGCCTGAGCGACCAGGAGGCGCAGCGCTTGCTCGGCATTGCCGGCGTGCGGGTCTATGTGGAACGGCTGGCGGCGGGGCTTGCCCTGGCCGAGCGGACCCTGCTCACCGCCGGCATCTCGGCCGAGGGGGCGGACCGCTACATCGCCAGCCTGCGCGAACGGTTACAATCCGGGCTCGGCCAACCCGAGGATTTTCGCCCTGACTGAACCGCGCCCTTCCCCATTGCAGCGTTTCCGCAAGGTGGCGCTGCACCAGGCCACACGCGAATCCAACACCTGACCGGATCAGCCGCCGCAAGGCAAAGGAGCCCCTCAGCATGCCCGACCGTTTTCTCGCCCGCCTGTTCTGGATCACTCTGGCCGCCACCTTCCTCATCCTGCTCTGGCGCGGCGTGCCTGACTTGGCCGGCTGGTTCGCCCCGGCACCCCCGAGCGAGCCGCGCCTGGTGACGCCCCGGGGCGAGCTGGCGGCCGACGAAAAGGCCACCATCGAGCTGTTCGAGAAGGCGAAGGACAGCGTGGTGTACATCAGCACCCGCGCCCAGGTGATGGATCTGTGGAGCCGCAACGTCTTTTCCGTGCCGCGCGGCACCGGCTCCGGCTTCATCTGGGACGATGCGGGGCACGTCATCACCAATTTCCACGTCATCGAAAACGCCAGCGAGGCGACGGTGAAGCTGGCCGATGGCCGCAGCTTCCGGGCCGCCCTGGTCGGCGCCTCGCCGGCCCACGACATCGCGGTGCTGAAGATCGGCGTCGGCTTCCGGCGCCCGCCACCGGTGCCCATCGGCACCAGCCATGATCTGAAGGTGGGCCAGAAGGTATTCGCCATCGGCAACCCCTTCGGCCTGGACTGGACGCTCACCACCGGCATCGTTTCGGCGCTGGACCGCTCGCTCGGCGAGGAGAACGGCAACACCATCGAGCACCTGATCCAGACCGATGCCGCGATCAACCCGGGCAACTCGGGCGGCCCCCTGCTCGATTCGGCCGGGCGCCTGATCGGCATCAACACCGCCATCTACAGCCCGAGCGGGGCGTCGGCCGGCATCGGCTTCGCCGTTCCGGTGGACACCGTCTACCGCGTGGTGCCGCAGCTGATCAAGTCGGGCAAGTACATCCGCCCCGCCCTGGGCATCGAGGTGGACGAGGGTCTCAACCAGCGGCTGGCGCAACTGCGCAGCGTGGCCGGCGTGGTCATCCTGCGGGTGCAGCCGGGCTCGGCAGCCGAGGCGGCCGGGCTGCAGGGCGCGCGCATCAGCCGGGACGGCGGCATCGTGCCGGGCGACACCATCCTCGCGGTCGAGGGCAAGGCGGTGGACAGCGTGGGCAAGCTGCTAGCCGCCCTGGACGATCACCAGGTCGGCGACACGGTGAAGCTGACCATCCTGCGCGGGGACAGAAAGATCGAACTGACGGTGACCCTGCAGCCCGGCGTCTGAACCGCCGAAAAAAAACGCCGGTGTGAACACCGGCGTTTTCGATCGGGCGGTCCGGCGCGGGCCGGCAGGGACGCGGATTACTTGTCCTTGACCTCCTCGAACTCGGCATCGACCACGTCCTCGTCGGCCTTCTTGCCGCCGGCGGCACCGGCCCCTGGCTGGGCAGCGGCCTCGGCGCCGCCCTGCTGACCGTACATCTGTTCGGCCAGCTTGTGGCTGGCTTCCGCCAGGGCCTGGGTCTTGGCCTCGATCTCGGCCTTGTCCGAGCCCTTGATCGCCTCTTCGGCGGCCTTGACCGCGGCCTCGATCCTGGCCTTCTCGTCGGCCGGCACCTTGTCGCCGTGCTCCTTGAGCGCCTTGTTCACCGAGTGGATCATGGCATCGCACTGGTTGCGGGCGTTGACCAGTTCGAAGGCCTTGTGGTCCTCGGCCGCGTTGGCCTCGGCATCATGCACCATCTTCTTGATCTCGTCCTCGGTAAGACCCGAGTTGGCCTTGATGGTGATCTTGGCCTCCTTGTTGGTCGCCTTGTCCTTGGCCGAGACGTGCAGGATGCCGTTGGCGTCGATGTCGAAGGTGACCTCGATCTGCGGCATGCCACGCGGCGCCGGCGGGATGTCGGTCAGGTTGAACTGACCGAGGCTCTTGTTGCCGGCCGCCATCTCGCGCTCGCCCTGCAGCACGTGGATGGTCACCGCGGTCTGGTTGTCGTCGGCGGTGGAGAACACCTGCGAAGCCCGGGTCGGGATGGTGGTGTTCTTCGGGATGAGCTTGGTCATCACGCCGCCCAGGGTCTCGATGCCGAGCGACAGCGGCGTGACGTCGAGCAGCAGCACATCCTTGACCTCGCCCTGCAGCACGCCGCCCTGGATCGCCGCGCCGATGGCCACGGCCTCGTCCGGGTTCACGTCCTTGCGCGGTTCGCGGCCGAAGAACTCCTTCACCTTCTCCTGCACCTTGGGCATGCGGGTCTGGCCGCCCACCAGGATGACGTCGCTGATGTCGGAGACCTTGATGCCGGCGTCCTTGATCGCCACCTTGCACGGCTCGATGGTGCGCTCGATCAGGTCCTCGACCAGGGACTCGAACTTGGCCCGGGTGATCTTCATCACCAGGTGCTTCGGACCGCTGGCGTCCGCCGTGATGTAGGGCAGATTCACCTCGGTCTGGGTGGTGGAGGACAGCTCGATCTTCGCCTTCTCGGCCGCTTCTTTCAGACGCTGCAGCGCGAGCACGTCACGGGACAGATCGACCCCCTGCTCCTTCTTGAACTCCTCGATGATGTAGTCGATCAGGCGCTGGTCGAAGTCCTCACCGCCCAGGAAGGTATCGCCGTTGGTCGACAGCACCTCGAACTGGTGCTCGCCCTCGACTTCGGCGATCTCGATGATCGAGATGTCGAAGGTGCCGCCGCCCAGGTCGAACACGGCGATCTTGCGGTCACCCTCTTTCTTGTCCATGCCGAAGGCGAGCGCGGCCGCGGTCGGCTCGTTGATGATGCGCTTGACCTCCAGGCCGGCGATGCGGCCGGCGTCCTTGGTCGCCTGACGCTGGCTGTCGTTGAAGTAGGCCGGCACGGTGATCACCGCCTCGGTGACCGGCTCGCCCAGGTAATCCTCGGCGGTCTTCTTCATCTTCTTCAGCACTTCGGCCGAGATCTGCGGCGGAGCCTTCTTCTCGCCACGCACCTCGACCCAGGCATCGCCGTTGTCCGCCTTGACGATCTTGTAGGGCATCAGGTCGATGTCCTTCTGCACCTCTTTCTCTTCGAAGCGACGGCCGATCAGGCGCTTGACCGCATACAGGGTGTTCTTCGGGTTGGTCACCGCCTGGCGCTTGGCCGGGGCGCCGACCAGGATCTCGCCGTCGTCGGTGTAAGCCACCACCGAGGGCGTGGTACGCGCGCCTTCGGCGTTCTCGATGACCTTGGGCTTGCCGCCTTCCATGATGGCGACGCAGCTATTGGTGGTACCCAGGTCGATGCCGATGATCTTTCCCATGTCTTTATTCCTTTGAATACAAGTTCAACTGTGGCTGATATGTGGTTCAAATCCCTGGCTTCAAGTGGGCCTACTTGAAAACCTGAACCAGGGCGGGGCGCAGCACGCGGTCGTTGAGCAGATAGCCCTTCTGCAGCACGTTGGCGACGGTGTTGGACTCGCCCTCGCCTTCCACCACGCCGATGGCCTGGTGCACATTGGGATCGAATTTCTGACCCAAGGGGTTGATTTCAATAAGATTCTGCTTCTCGAACACCGAGGCCAGCTGGCGCAAGGTCAGTTCCACCCCGCTCTTGAGACTGTCCAGGGTGGCATTGTCGCCGGTGGCCAGGGCGGCCTCCAGGCTGTCCTTCACGGCGAGGAGCTCGCCGGCGAACTTCTCGACCGCGAACTTGCGGGCCTTCTCGGCCTCTTCCAGGCCGCGCCGGCGCACGTTTTCGGTCTCGGCCTTGGCCCGAAGCCAGGCATCGTGATGCTCCTCGGCCTTGAGCTCGGCCAGGCGCAGCATCTCTTCCAGGCTGGGGGTGACTTCCTTGTTCTCGTCGGCAACCGCCGGTTCGGCGGACTCGGGGGTGTTCTGTTCTTGTTGCATGTTCGATGGCGCCCTTCGGAATTAAACCTGCGTAGGGAATGGGGGCACTCCCGGCGATTTCAAGAGGGCAGTCAGGCCGGCCGGGCGCTTACGATGGCGTCCAGCCGAATGACCTGATTGGCGCCGGATTCGGCCTGGAAGCTCAGCCACTCCGCCCCGGCGCGGGTGGCGACATCGGTGGGCAGGACCACGGCCTCGACCTCGCCGGCCTCGGTCCGGTAGCGCAGGCGCAGGCGCTGCCGGCGCAGTACGGCGAATTCCAGGCGCTCGTGTAAGGCGCAGGGAATGGGCTGGTAGGGCTCGGCCATCAGCGCAGACCGAGCTGGTCCCTGGCCCAGGGCCGCACCGCCTCGCCGATGGCGCTGCCCAGGCGCTTGGCCAGGCGGTCGGCCAGGTTTTCCCGTGGTGTGAAGTCCAGGATGTCCTCGGCCTGGACCACTTCGCGCGCCACGTAGTCGAGGCTGCCCAGGGCATCGGCCAGGCCCAGCTCGATGCTCTTGCTGCCGTTCCAGACCAGGCCGCTGAACAGCTCCGGCGTCTCCTTCAGGCGCTGACCCCGGCCCTGGCGCACGGCCTGGATGAACTGCTGGTGGATCTCGGCCAGCATGGCCTTGGCATGGGCCACCTGCTTCGGGTCCTCGGGCGAGAAGGGGTCGAGGAAGCCCTTGTTCTCGCCGGCGGTGAGCAGGCGGCGCTCGATGCCCAGCTTTTTCATGGACTCGGTGAAGCCGAAGCCGTCCATCAGCACGCCGATGGAGCCGACCAGCGAGGCCTTGTCGACATAGATCCGGTCGGCCGCCGCCGCGATGTAATAGCCGCCGGAGGCGCAAAGATCCTCGACCACGGCATAGACCGGGGTATTGGGATACTTGGCGCGCAACCGCCGGATCTCGTCATAGATGATGCCGGCCGCCACCGGGCTGCCGCCCGGACTGTTGATGCGCAGCACCACGGCCTTGCTGCGCTTGTCCTCGAAGGCGTTGTTGAGCGCGGCCACGATGTCGTCGGCCACCACGTCGCCGCCGCCGATCTCGCCCTGGATGTCAATCAGGGCGGTATGCGGCCCCGGCTTGAGCTCGCCGTCCTGCTTGGCGGCGATCATGATGAGCACCAAAAACAGCCAGATGAACAGCAGCGAGCGGAAGAAGATGCTCCAGCGCCGCGCCTTGCGCTGCTCCCGGATCTGCTCGAGCAGGAGCCGTTCGAGCGCGTCGCGTTCCCAGTTTTCCTGACCTTCGGCCATGTATTATTCCTTCACATAAATGCCGCCGTCGCGCTCGATCACCTCGAGCGGCAGCAGGCCCCGCCGCTCGCAGCGGCCGCCCAGACAGGCGCCGGATTCCGGGGCGTAGAGGGCGCCGTGGGTGGCACAGACCAAGTATAACCGGCTGTCATCGAAAAACTCCCCGGGCTGGAAGTCGAGCTCCACCGGGATATGGCCGCAGCGGTTGAGATAGCCATAGACCCGGCCCTTGAAGCGGATGACGAAGGCCGGGGTCGGCTGGCCGCCCCATTGCGCCTCGAAGCGCACCCCCCTGCCGCCATCTTGCAGATCGCTCGCCGCGCAGATCAGGCGTGGGTTCTCAGCCATTCGGCCAGCTCCTCGAAGCGGTGGCAGACGGCAAGCGGCCGGTAGGCATGCAGGCTGTCGGCGGGGTGGGCACCGTAGCCGGCGGCCAGCGCCGGCACCCCGGCGTTCTGCGCCATCTGCAGGTCATGGCTGGTGTCGCCGATCATCAGGGCGCGCTCGCGCTCGACCATGAGTTCGTCGAGCAATTCGATCAGCATGGTCGGGTTGGGCTTGGAAAAGGTCTCGTCGGCCGTGCGCGAGGCGTGGAAATACGGTTCCAGGCCGCTGTGCTCGAAGGCGCGGATCAGGCCGCGCCGTGCCTTGCCGGTGGCCACGGCGAGCAGGAAGCCGCGGCTGTGCAGCTCGGCGATCAGTTCCGCCGCGCCGTCGAACAGGGGGATATCCTGATCCTGGGCCAGATAGTGGTAGCGGTAGCGCTCGGCCAGGCGCGGCTGTTCCGCCTCCGGCATGTCTGGAAACAGGGCGGCGATGGCCTCCTTCAGGCCCAGGCCGATGATGTGGCTGGCCGCCTCGCGGCTGGGCACCGGCCAGCCGATGTCGGCGCAGGCGGCCTGGATGCTGGCGACGATGGTGCCGGCCGAATCCAGCAGGGTGCCATCCCAGTCGAAGATGAGCAGGTCGAAACGTTTAGCCAATTCGGGATTCCGTTTTCAGTGAATTCAAAAAGCCTTGCAGATCATCCGGCAACGGCGCCTCCAGCTTGAGCGGCTTGCCGGTGAGGGGATGCTTGAACTCCAGCGCCGCGGCATGCAGGAACATGCGTTTGAGCCCCTGGGATTTCAAGCGTTTGTTCAACTCGAAATCGCCATATTTGTCATCACCGGCGATGGGGTGCTTGAGCGCGGCCAGATGGACCCGGATCTGATGGGTGCGCCCGGTCTTGAGTTCCGCCTCGAGCAGGCTGAAACCGGGATAGTGCCCGACCAGCCTGAATATCGTGTGGGCGGCCTGACCGTCCTGCTGGGCCGCGACCCGGCGCTCGCCCTCGCCGGTCACGTATTTCTTCAGGGCCAGGCGGACGTTGCGCACGGGGTCGCGCCAGTGACCGGTGGCCAGGGCGAGATAGCGCTTGCGCATTTCGCCCTCGCGCAGCATGCGGTGCAGTTCGACCAGGGCCGCGCGCTTCAAGGCCAGGACCAGGACGCCGGAGGTCTCCCGGTCCAGGCGATGGGCCAGTTCCAGAAAGCGGGCCTCGGGCAGTTCCACCCGCAACTGCTCGATCACCCCCTGGCTCACCCCGCTGCCGCCATGGACGGCCATGCCGGCCGGCTTGTCGATGATGAGCAGGCTGTCGTCGCGGTAGATCACCCGGTCGAGCAGGGGCTTGACCACCCGCACCGGGGTCTTGTCCGGGCGCTCGGCCAGCCGGACCGGGGGGATGCGCAGCTCATCGCCCTCCACCAGGCGATAGGCCGGCTCGATCCGCCTGCCGTTCACCCGCACCTCGCCGTCGCGGCAGATCCGGTAGATGCGGGTCTTGGGCACGCCCTTGAGCTTCTTGAACAAGTAGTTATCCAGGCGCTGGCCGGCCTCCTCCGGCCCGATCACCACCCTGACCACCCGGGCCGGGGCCGGCGCCGATGACGGCTGCATGGCTTTGGCAGGTTTTTTTGCAGGTTTGTTACCTAAGTCTTTCATTTCACTGTTATACTTCTTGCCACTTTCAGAGCCGGCAAACAGGGCGTTGAAGAACCTGCCCGCGCCGCACCGAGAAAGTGCCGGTTGTTTCACTCGCCGGCTAAGGGCCTCCGGCCTCGCAGGTTGTCTTAACGAGCGTGATTCGCATTAAAAGAAGGTCGCTCGGGGGCTGCACGGCGAACCGGTCAGCCAAATTGAGTGAAGTTGGAGCTTCGGCGCGGACTGCGCGTAGCCCTCGACTCGATCGAGGAGAACGCCGGAAGAACGGCCGGGGCCAATGGTAACGTATTTGATAGCGCGATTTGCACCCGGATACCCTCCGACGGCCTGGCCGGCGGGCAAAGGATGAACCCGAAACCATGCACGTGACAGAACAAGACCGAAACCAACCAGTCTGCTGATCCCTGCTCGCTTTGCTGCCGCGACCCAGGTTCGCGGCGGGTTTATCGCCCCGGGGCGCATGGCGCAGGGGTAAAACATGAAACGCATGTTATTCAATGCGACGCAGGCGGAAGAACTGCGCGTCGCCATTGTCGAAGGCCAGAAACTGATCGACCTCGACATTGAGTCCGCCAGCAAGGAACAACGCAAGGGCAACATCTACAAGGGTGTCGTCACCCGGGTCGAGCCCAGCCTGGAAGCCTGCTTCGTCGATTACGGCGCCGAGCGCCACGGCTTCCTGCCCTTCAAGGAAATCGCCCGTTCCGCCCTCTCCGGCGCCGAGGGCGGCGAACTCGGCCGTGGCCGCATCCAGGACTTCCTGAAGGAAGGCCAGGAACTCATCGTCCAGGTCGAAAAGGACGAGCGCGGCAACAAGGGCGCCGCTCTCACCAACTTCATCAGCCTGGCCGGCCGCTATCTGGTCCTGATGCCGAACAACCCACGCGGCGGCGGCGTCTCGCGCCGGATCGAAGGCGAGGAACGCAACGAGCTGCGCGACGCCCTGGCCCAGCTGGAAGTCCCCAGCGGCATGAGCCTGATCGCCCGCACCGCCGGCATCGGCCGCTCGGTCGAGGAACTGCAGTGGGACCTCAACTATCTGCTGCAGCTTTGGCAGGCCATCGACTCGGCGGCCAAATCGCAAAAAGGCGCCTTCCTGATCTATCAGGAATCCAGCCTGGTCATCCGCGCCATCCGCGACTACTTCACCGCCGACATCGGCGAGATCCTGATCGACACCCCGGCCATCTACGAGCAGGCCCGCCAGTTCATGGCCCACGTGATGCCGAACAATGTGAACCGGGTCAAGCTCTACACCGACAGCGTGCCGGTGTTCTCCCGCTTCCAGATCGAGCACCAGATCGAGAACGCCTATTCGCGCACCGTGCCCCTGCCCTCCGGCGGCGCCATCGTGATCGACCACACCGAGGCCCTGGTCGCCATCGACGTCAACTCGGCCCAGGCCACCAAGGGCGCCGACATCGAGCAGACCGCCTTCAACACCAACCTGGAAGCGGCCGAGGAAGTGGCCCGCCAGCTGCGCCTGCGCGACCTGGGCGGCCTGATCGTGATCGACTTCATCGACATGGAAAACCAGAAGAACCAGCGCGAGGTGGAGGAACGCCTGCGCGATTCCTTACGCCATGACCGCGCCCGCATCCAGCTGGGCAAGATCTCCCGCTTCGGCCTGATGGAGCTGTCGCGCCAGCGCCTGCAACCCAGCCTGGGCGAGACCAGCTACGTGACCTGCCCGCGCTGCGCCGGCACCGGCCATGTTCGCAGCACCGAGTCCTTCGCCCTGCACCTTCTGCGCATGCTGCAGGAGGAGGCGATGAAGGAAAACACCGGCGCCATCCACCTGCAGGCCCCGGTCGAGGTCGCCACCTTCCTGCTCAACGAGAAGCGGACCGACATCCTCAACATCGAGGCCCGGCACAAGGTGGAGGTCATGCTGATCCCGAACATCCACTTCGAGACCCCGCGCTATGTCCTGCAGCGCCTGCGTCACGACCAGCTCAACCTGACCGAGACCATGCTGCCCAGCTACCAGATGATGGAAAAGCCCAGCGAAGAGGCGGAAGCCGCTGCCGCTGCGGCCAAACCCGAGCGCGCCCAGCCCATGGTCCAGGGCATCACCCCGTCGCAGCCAGCGCCGATGCCGACTACCAAGGCCGAAGAAGCCGGCAAGCCCGGCCTGTTCGGCCGCATCCTGGGCTGGCTGGGCGGCTTGAAGGCCAAGCCGGAAGCCAAGCCCCAGCCCAAGAAGGCGGAAGGCCGGCGCGAGCGCAACGAGGGTCGTCGTGGCCGCCAGACCGAAGGTCGCGAAGGCCGCGGTCGCCGAGAGCGCGGCGAAGGCGGCGAGCGTGGCGAACGTCAGGAACGCCGCGAGCGCCCCGAACGTGGCGAGCGCCAGGCTCGGGGCGAGCGTCAGGAGCGCCCGGAGCGTACTGAACGCGCCGAACGTGGCGAGCGCCAGCAGGAACGCCGCGAGCGGCCTGAGCGCGCCCCGCGCGAGGTCCAGCCGGCGGCTCCCGCCACTGCCCCGGCCATCGAGGCGGTGGCCGGCGAGGCCGGTCAGGAACGCGAAGGCCGCGGCCGCCGCCGCGGCCGTGGCCGCGGCCGCCGCGGCGAGGGTCGTCCTGAGGATATGGTCGGTGAACAGCAAGTCGCCGCGCCGACGAGCGAAGCGATTGAAAGCGCCCCTGCCCCGACCGTCCCGGTCGTGGTGACGGTGGAACCCGCCATGGAAGTGAAGCAGGCCCCTGCCCCGGTGCAGGAAGCCGCCCCGGTGGTCGTGACGCCGGTCGCAGCCCCCGAGCCCAAGCCGGCCCCGACGAGCATGCCCACCCCCGACCTTAGCCAGGCCGGCCTGGAACTGGTGGAAACCCGCGCCAGCGTGCCGGCCGCCGAAGCGGCCCCGGCCGGCGAAGCCGGTCAGCAGCGCCGTCGCCGGCCGCGCCCGAGCGTGGAAACCGCACCGGCCGAACCGCTGATGATGGTGGAAACCAAGTCCGCCCCGTCGGAGCCCCAGGCAGCCGAGCCGACGATGCCGACCGACCAGCCGCGCCGGCGTCCCCGCCCGGCCCAGGAGGCAGAAGCCACTTCGGAACCCCTGGTGATGGTGGAGACCAAATCCACCTCGTCGGATCAGGCTAACGCCTAAACCCGCCGCCCCGGCTCCGGGGCAGTCTCAACTCAAGCGCCCGTCCGGATCGCCTGCAGCAGGCCCCGGGCGGCGTCTTCCACCATATCCAGCACCAGATCGAAGCCTTGCGCCCCGCCGTAATAGGGGTCTGGGACTTCTTGTCCCTTGAACCGTTCGCTGAACGCCAGGAAAAGCTGCAGCTTGTGCCGCTGATCGTCAGGGCAGATGCGCTGCAAATTGGCCAGGTTATCGAGGTCCATGGCCAGGACGTAATCGAACTCGGTGAAATCGCGTCGGGAAACCTGACGGCCGCGCAAGGGCGACAAATCGTAGCCGCGGCCGATCGCGGCCGCCTGGGCGCGCCGGTCCGGCGCCTTGCCAATGTGGTAATCGTGGGTGCCGGCCGAATCGATCCGGACCCGATGTTCCAGCCCCTCCTCCGCCACCATGCGCCGGAATACCCCTTCGGCCGTGGGCGAGCGGCAGATGTTGCCCATGCAGACGAAGAGCACCGAAACCTTGCTGTCCTGATTCATCGAGAAACCCGCCGATTGAAAACCGGCGATTATAGGGCTTATGACTCGTTCGCTTGTGTGGTGGACAACTCGTCCGCGCCTGGCACCTTGAAGATGCCCTGCAGGGTCAGCAGTTCGTCGCGGTGCAGGCGGGCCAGGGTTTCGACCAGCTTTTCGCCCTTTGGCGTCAGATGCACCTCGACCTCGCGCCGGTCGTGCCGTCCCGGTTCGCGGCGCACCAGTTCCAGTTTTTCGCAGCGCGAAACCAGGGCGACCACGCCGTGGTGGTGGGCCTGCAGGCGCTCCGCCAGTTCGCCCACCGTCGCCCATTCACGCCCTTGATGACCCTTCAGATGCAGCAGGAGCAGGTATTGCAGGTGGGTGATGCCCTTCTTGCGCGTCGCCGATTCGCTGAAACGCAGGAAACGCCTCAGCTGGTAACGGAAGTCGGACAGGGCCTCGTACTCTCTTTTGGTCATGGATTTGCTCTTCATGGGCCAATGCTAGCCGGTTTGTCTTGTTTGATATATATCAAATTCTGATAATATCAATCTGTGATATATTGAAACCGTAACTCTCTGTTTGCCAAGCTCGACGGCCGAAAACCGGCCGCTGGATAAGGAGATGAGAATATGGACATGCAAGTCGCTTTCGAACTGCCGCCCTTGGACGAGGAAGGCTATCTGATCGAACCGCGGGACTGGAACGAGGCCGTGGCCGAGGAACTGGCCCGCCAGGAGAACATCACGCTGAACGAGGATCACTGGGACGCCATCCGCTTCATGCGCGAGTTTTACGAGGAACACCAGGTCGCCGCCGATGCCCGCTTCGTGATCAAGCATCTCACCGAACGCCTGGGCCCGGGTTCGCGCAACAAGCTGTTCGAGCTGTTCCCCTACGGCTATGTGAAGCAGGCCTGCAAGATCGCGGGCATGAAACGGCCGCGGGCCTGGAGCACGGGCTAGGCCTTATAGACGCTTGGATGTCCCCGAGCCGGCTTGCCCCGGCTCGGCGTCGCGCTCTTCCACCCCGAACATCAGCTTTTTCAGGCTGTGCATCTGGTCGCGTAGGCTTGCGGCCTTCTCGAATTCCAGGTTGCGCGCAGCCTCCATCATTTCCTTCTCCAGCCGCTTGATCTCCTTGGTGACTTCCTTCTCGCCCAGCTTCTTGTAATGGGCGCGCTCTTGCGCCACATGCAAAGCCTTCTCGGCCTCTTCGATGTCGTAGACGCCGTCAATGATGTCCTTGATCCGTTTCTGCACGCCCTTGGGCACGATGCCGTGGGCCTCGTTGTAGGCCTTCTGCTTGGCCCGGCGGCGTTTGGTCTCGTCCATGGCCCGGCGCATGGAATCGGTGATCTCGTCGGCGTAAAGGATGGCCGTGCCGTTGATGTGGCGCGCCGCCCGGCCGATGGTCTGGATCAGCGAGCGCTCGGAACGCAGGAAACCCTCCTTGTCGGCGTCGAGAATGGCCACCAGGGACACCTCCGGGATGTCCAGCCCCTCGCGCAAAAGGTTGATGCCGACCAGGACGTCGAACACGCCCAGGCGCAGGTCGCGCAGGATCTCCACCCGCTCCACGGTGTCGATGTCCGAGTGCAGGTAGCGCACCTTGATGCCGTGGTCCGAGTAGTACTCGGTCAGATCCTCGGCCATGCGCTTGGTCAGGGTGGTGACCATGACCCGCTCGCCCTGAGCCACCCTGAGACTGATCTCGCTCATCAGGTCGTCGACCTGGGTGGTGACCGGGCGCACGATGACCTCGGGGTCGATCAGGCCGGTCGGCCGCACCACCTGCTCCACCACCTGCTCCTGGTGCTTGGCCTCATAGGGGCCGGGCGTGGCCGAGACGAATACGGTCTGGCGCATCATGCGTTCGAACTCGTCGAAGCGCAGGGGCCGGTTGTCCATGGCCGAGGGCAGGCGGAAGCCGTAATTGACCAGGTTCTCCTTGCGCGCGCGGTCGCCCTTGTACATGGCGCCGATCTGCGGCACGGTGACGTGCGATTCGTCCAGGAACATCAGGGTATCGGCCGGCAGGTAGTCGATCAGGGTCGGCGGCGGCTCGCCCGGCTTGCGGCCCGAGAGATAGCGCGAGTAGTTCTCGATGCCCTTGCAGAAGCCCAACTCGGACAGCATCTCCAGATCGAACCGGGTGCGCTGTTCGATGCGCTGGGCCTCGACCAGCTTGCCGTTGTCGGCAAAGAATCTGATCCGCTCGGCCAGTTCGAGCTTGATGCCCTCGATCGCCCGCAGCGTGGTCTCGCGCGGGGTGACGTAGTGGCTGGAAGGATAGACCGTGAACCGGGGCAGCTTGTGCAGCACCTGGCCGGTGAGCGGGTCGAACACCGAGATGGCCTCCACCTCGTCGTCGAACAGCGACAAGCGCACGGCGGTCTCGGCGTTTTCCGCCGGGAAGATGTCGATCACATCGCCCCGCACCCGGAACACCCCGCGCTTGAACTCCAGTTCGTTGCGCTGGTACTGCATCTCGGTCAGCCGGCGGATCACCTCCCGTTGCGGCACCCTGTCGCCCTGCCTGAGATGCAGGATCATGTGGTGGTATTCCGAGGGGTCGCCGATACCGTAGATGGCCGAAACCGTAGCCACGATCACGCAGTCCGGCCGCTCCAGCAGGGCCTTGGTCGCCGACAGCCGCATCTGCTCGATGTGCTCGTTGATGCTGGAGTCCTTCTCGATGAACAGGTCGCGCGCCGGGACATAGGCCTCGGGCTGGTAGTAGTCGTAGTAGGACACGAAGTACTCGACCGCATTGTTCGGGAAAAACTCGCGGAATTCCGCATAAAGCTGGGCCGCCAGGGTCTTGTTCGGGGCCATGACGAAGGCCGGCCGGCCGGTCCGGGCAATCACGTTGGCCATGGTGTAGGTCTTGCCCGAGCCGGTCACCCCGAGCAGGGTCTGGCAGCGCATGCCCTGCTCGATGCCAGCCACCAGCTGGGCGATGGCGGTCGGCTGGTCGCCCGAGGGCTCGAACGGCTGGTGCAGCTCGAAGGGGCTATTGGGGAAGGTGACGATCACGGGTAGAATTTCGCGCGCGAAAACCGATCAATGTTATCAGGTCGGCCCCCCTTCACGCGCGACGATTTGCAAAGGCCCTATCTTGGAACTCTCCCACCGCGTCAAGAACATCAAGCCCTCCCCCACCCTGGCCGTGTCGGCCCTGGCGGCCAAGCTCAAGGCCGATGGCCGCGACATCATCGGCCTGGGCGTGGGTGAGCCCGATTTCGACACCCCGCAGCACATCAAGGAAGCCGCCATCGCGGCGATCCACCAGGGCTTCACCAAATACACGGCGGTCGGCGGCACCCCCTCGCTCAAGCAGGCCATCGTCGCCAAGTTCAAGCGGGAAAACGGCCTCGACTACCTGCCGAAGCAGATCCTGGTCTCCTGCGGCGGCAAACAGAGCTTCTACAACCTGGTCCAGGCCTACATCAACCCGGGTGACGAGGTGATCATCCCGGCGCCCTACTGGGTGTCCTATCCCGACATCGTGGTGCTGGCCGACGGCAAGCCGGTGATCGTCGAGGCCGGCATCGAGCAGGGCTTCAAGCTCACGCCGTCTCAGCTGCAAAGGGCCATCACCAGCCACACCAAAATGCTGGTGATCAACAGCCCGTCCAACCCGACCGGTGCCCTCTACAGCCTGGACGAACTCAAGGCCCTGGGCGAGGTGCTGCGCAAGCACCCCAAGGTGCTGATCGCCACCGACGACATGTACGAGCACATCCGCCTGGTCGACACCCCCTTCGTCAACATCCTCAACGCCTGTCCGGACCTGTACGAACGCACCGTGGTGCTCAACGGCGTGTCCAAGGCCTATGCCATGACCGGCTGGCGCATCGGCTATAGCGCCGGTCCGGCCGACCTGATCGCGGCCATGGAGAACATCCAGTCGCAGAGCACCTCCAACCCCACCTCGATCTCGCAGGTGGCGGCCGAGGCCGCCCTCAACGGCGACCAGGCCTGCATCCAGCCCATGCTGGCCGCGTTCAAGGAGCGCCATCGTTTCGTGGTGGATACTTTGAACGCCATCGCCGGCGTGAAGTGCGTGGAAAGCGGCGGCGCCTTCTATGCCTTCCCGGACGTGCGCGATGCCATCGACGCCCTGTTCGCCGCCGGCAAGCTCACCGCCAGGACCGACATGGCCCTGAGCCAGTACCTGCTCGACCACGGCGTGGCCGTGGTGCCCGGATCGGCCTTCGGCGCCGAGGGCTATATCCGGCTGTCCTTCGCCACTTCCATGCAGAACTTGGAAAAAGCCTTGGAGCGCATCGCCAAGGCCCTCGCCTAAATCTATTTGAAGAGCTTTTCCAGGGCCTGGCCGGCCTTGGAACCAATCGCCGTACCCAGGCCCGGCCCCAGCAGACCGGTGCCCACCGCCGCCCCCGCCACCGCCATGCCGCTCGGCAACAGGAGGGGGTCATGCACCGTGCCGCTCACGTTCAAGGGCACCGCCACCAGGGTGGCCGTCGCTTTCAATTCCACCGTCACCTGCCCGGACAGCTCCTTGGCCGGGCTGATGGCGACATCGCCTTTGGCATTCAAGATACCGGAACTGATCTCGATCTCGCGCAGACGATATTGCCTGCCCTCGACCTCGGCCACACCGCTCAACCGATCGAACCGGGTCTGGCCGCCACGGCTGCCCTGACGGGTCAGCAGCTTGGCCGCCTGGGCAAGGTTGACCTTGTCGAGCACGCCGTCCTTGACCTCGAAATTCACCTTGGCTTGCAGCCTGTCGGCCAGTTCACCCGGCGAAGGTGCCGCCATCCGGTAACGGCCATCCGCATAAAGCCGACCGCTGAAGGCACTGGACGGACTCAGCATGTGCACGATCTGGCTCACCTCCACGCCTGTCGTCTTGATTGTGCCATCCACCTGCCAGCCATCCCGCCAATCCAGGCGGATCGGGGCCTGTAAATCGCCGCCATAGAGGCGGGCATTCAATTGCAGCAGATCGAGCCCCTGTTTGGTCAGCCTGCCCTGGCCCTGCAGGCTGTCGAACAGCAGTGCGGGCTTGATCGGCAGTTTGAACTGGCGGCCTTCGAGCACCACCCGGTAGCGCTCTTCAGGTTCGGGCAATAGAGTCAATGTCATGCTGCCATCCTCCGGCCCAGCCTGGACCGATTGCAGGCCAGCCATGTTCATGCGGACCTCGGCTTGCAAAGGCCCCCATTTCAGGGCGCCCAAATCCAGATTCATGCCGCGCAGCTCGACGCGGCGGACCAGTACCGTCTGCGGTCCGGGCCGAGGCTTGGCCCATTCGGCAATGCGGCCAAGCAAGGCCGGGTTCACCGCAACCTCCCGCACGGCGACAGATTGGATCACCTTGACCTCGTCGAATAGGGAAAACAGGTCCGGCGTCACCGTCACCGCCCCCAGCTTCACGGCTTGCTCTGCGCCGATACTGAGATCGGCCAAGGTGGCGGCAGGCCAGGGCAACAAGGTGAAACTCAGCCGGCCGATATCGACCGGCTCGCCCAACTTCTCGGAAGCCGCTTCCTGCAGGCGGATGCGATAGCTCTCTGTCGGGATGAGAAAAGGTAGAACCAACAGACCGCCCAGCACTACCGATAGACTGATCAGGGCGATCTTCCAACGCTTCGCAAGCTGCATTCGTGCATCACATCTGTTGACCGAAAACGGCCAACAGCCTATCATACGCGCCTCTCAATTCCCCGATAGCTCAGTCGGTAGAGCGACGGACTGTTAATCCGCAGGTCCCTGGTTCGAGCCCAGGTCGGGGAGCCAGATGCACTAAGCCTCGCAGCAATGCGGGGCTTTTTCATTTCTGGCCTACCGTAGCCAAATCGTAACCACCAATTACCGCATTGAGACGGGCCGGGGCGGCGGCTAGCTGGTCGGGCGCGTGGTGCGCATATCGCTCGACCATCGAAGCCGTTCTCCAGCCTCCCAGGCGCTGCAGCTCATGCGTAGGCGTTCCCGCCTGCCGGTGCCACGTCGCCCAGGTATGGCGCAGATCGTGCCAGCGGAAATCCTCGATGCCTGCCCGCTTGCGCGCTTCCTGCCATGCTTTCGTGTTGGCCTGTTTGATCGGCTTGCCATTGAAGGTGAACACCTTCTCAGGATGCTTGCCGACCTGGCGGAGCAAGACCATTACGGCCTCCTCGCTGAGAGGCACCGGGATCGGACGGCGGTTTTTCGACTGCCATCCCTCGATCCAGGCGAATCGCCGTTCCAGATCGACCTGCGACCATTGCAGACCCAACACGTTCGACTGTCTCAATCCCGTCAGGAGTGCGAAGGTCACCACATCCCGCTGATGGGCGGGCAAGACTTCCAAGAGCCGCCTAGCCTGCTCAGGCGTGAGGGCACGTTCGCGTCCTTCCGGTTCTTTAAAGAGCTTCACCTTGGGCACCTTGTCCAGCCATTCCCATTCGTCGCGTGAGCGAATGAGGATGGACCGCACCAGGGCCAAGTAGCGGTTCGCCGTAGACTTTGAGCCCTCCTTGAGCCGAGCCGCCTTAATTTGGTCGATCACGTCGAGCGTGATTTCGTCCAGGTGCAGCGCCCCGAGGAAGGGATGGAGCCATTTCAGCTTCCGCACATCTTCGCGATGGGTGCGCTTGTCGGCGGTTTCCGACAGCCAGCGCACTACCGCTTCCTGCCAAGTGCGCCGGGGTTTTGCCCCGAGCCGCACTTGCTCCCACAACGAGGCTTTTAACCGGTCGTGGTACTCCTGGGCCTTCAGCTTGTCGTCAGTCCCAGTACTTCTTTGTATGACCTTTCCAGCGTGGCGGAGCTTGATCCACCAGACGGAAGAGTCCTTACGCTTGTAGAGTGACATTCGGATTTCTCCTGTCGGTCACCCTGCATCACCCGCGCCGGGTATTGTGCGCGGATGTAATCGATCAGATCAACGTCCACGAATACCCAGCTCTTGCCGATCTTGGCCCCTGGAATTTCACCGCAGCGGGCCTTTTCCCGCAGGGTTACGGGGTGGATATGGAGCAAGTCGGCAGCGGCATGCAGGTCGAGGGTTTTCACGTCGCGGCCCCTGCCAATCCTGGCGGGTAATCAGCGAGCCGGCGCGGCACACCGGGGCGGATCAGCTCAGCGACCACAGCGGCGGCGTTCTTGCCATGCTTCGCCATAAGGACGTTCACCAGGGGACCATAGGCTTGCTTGGCATAGTGGACCAGGGCACCTAGTGCGATCTTGGCGGCCTTGGCGATAGTGCGGACCTTCTCCTGGATGATCGAGAGGAAGCCGAAGCAGGCATAAGCCCCGGCCAGATAGACGCCGGGCCGCGTGAGCATGTCATAGGGCAGCACTCGACTTTGATCCTTGAACTCAACTTCGGCCCGGACCCAGGGGCTTTCCGGGTCGCCTAGCTGCTTCCCCTTCTCGTAGATGCGGGCCATTTTGCCGTTGGCGCGGTTGCCGATGTAGAGGGTTCGGCCCTTGGGGCTACCCGCGGTGAGCCAATCGCCCTTGACCTGGTGCCCAGGGCGGCGGCCTCCGGTGCTGAATCCGTCCGCGTTGTACCAC
The DNA here is from genome assembly GCF_003967275.1 of Sulfuritortus calidifontis. NCBI lineage: Bacteria > Pseudomonadati > Pseudomonadota > Betaproteobacteria > Nitrosomonadales > Thiobacillaceae > Sulfuritortus > Sulfuritortus calidifontis. Next base: position 1,246,941 of record NZ_AP018721.1, on the reverse strand, counting down.
TCCACCGCACGCTCGATGCTGAGGGTTTCGCCGTCATGGTCATCATGGGCGACATCTACACGTTTGAGCCGTGCGCCGTTGGCTTCCAGCCAATCCTGGACCGCCTGCCAGTCCTTGACGTGGGCGCAGCCGGCACCGGTCAGGGAAACGTAGGCCGTCCCCTTCTGACCTTTCCCCCCTACTGCAAGGATGCCGTGGCCGCCCAGGTCGTAGGACTGCGAGTAACCGAAGGCCCCCTTGCCACGCGATGTGAGGGAGGAAACACCGAACAGGGCCGCAAGATGGGGAAGTAGCCAGCGGATGGGATCGACCTCGGGCGGGGCGATGGTGAAGGCCAACCAATCGACGTGAGCCAACCGGGGCAAGGCCCCGGAGGGATTTTCCGAGGGGAAAGAGTTTCCCCCCGTAGTTACTATACGGGGGGAGGCCCTTCGCCCGCGCATACCGCCGGCGCCTGCGCGCTCGCCAGTATGCACAGGCTCAGGGGCCGTGCCCGAATGTTCACTAATGGGGAAGTTCTGTCCTGGCGGAATGCCAGGTGGATGTGTGGCAGGCATGGCGACCTCATCGAATAGCATTGATGAAGTCACAAGACAGGGGCGCAAGCCTCTGTCTATTTGCCGCTGCTGCATTCCCCCTTGCGCTGCTTCTAATAGGCTAATGCATCCCTGGGCTACGGTCGCTCCCGTTTTTTCGGGTCCCGTTATTTGGGTCGTCTCAATACCGTCTTGTGACAGACGCTTTAAGCCTATGGCATTAAAAATGCATCTGTCAAGTCCTGGCCGCGTTACCCACATACCCACAGCCGCGCTTCGCGCCCCTGGGCGCGCTGGTGCGTGGCGTCCGCCACGCGCGCCCAGGGCTTCGGGCTATGGATATGTGGATAACGCTCAGTGGTGATTGATGCGAAAGCGGATCATCACCAAATCACCGAAGGTCAAACCGGGATGCCGGCGCATTGCCTCGTTCACCGTGGCAAATCCGACCTCCATAAGAAAATCGGCGAAATACTCAACGTGCTCAGGTAGCATCGGAATCGTGGTAAGCGTCTGCATCTGTTCAACGCGTTCCTCGTCAATCTTGATTTTCATACTGTTCACCGTAACCAAAACGTAACCACTGAGAAACCACCCGGACGGATTTCCGGGCTTCACGTGGCTACGTATGCCGAGCACGGGTGATGCAAGGCATTGATTTACAAAGTACAGTTAGAAATAGCTACGCCTGTTAATCCGCAGGTCCCTGGTTCGAGCCCAGGTCGGGGAGCCAAAAATCGAAAAAGGCCAGCGCATCTGCTGGCCTTTTTTATTTCTGTTCTCGATGGCTCTACTCTTCAATAATCGGCAAGATCCTGCCCCTCGAACTTAAAGTGAAGTCTCAAAAGCTCTTGATTATTTTGAACTTTACAAACAGGAAATTGCCTTATAATTAATTAACAAAAAAGGTGGGGGTTGTGAATATCTGAAAGGAGCGACTCATGCCGATCGAATCCGTTACCAGCACCGCCGGCGCGATCAAGACCTACGCGACCGAAGATACCCAGCGCCGCGGCTCCCGTCCCGAGGATGAACTGCGGGCCGCCAACAGGAAGAACACCCAGCGCGAGGAAGTTCAGCTCAGCGAACAAGCGCGCCAACTCGCCAAGCAATCCATAGCGGAAGACGCCAAGCGCAGCAACCCGGCGCAGGAAACGGAATCCAAGCGGGAACCGCGTGGCACAGCAGCAAAGGCGATCGCCGCCTATCAAAAGGCCGCCGCGTAAGCTTGAGTTCAAGCTAAAGCATAATGGACCTCGCTATCCAGGCCACCAACTACAGCTTCCAAAGCCCGATCCAGAATCGGGCAGCGCAGCCTTTGGCCACGCCTCAGGCGGTCAGCGCCAACAAGCCTGAGACCTCGACGCCCAACCCCAAGGAAGAGACCCGGCTCAATCAGGCACGACAGCAGGCCAACCCCCCAGCCAGGGTCGCCAGCCAGCCGAATGCCGGCTTGATCTCGCGCACGAAAACCGATTTCGAATACGAAGATACCCGGTCGGTGATGAAGGTGACCGATAAGGACGTGCTGATCTATCAAGTGCCGGCCAAGGGCGCGCTGGAAATCATCAAGGCCGAGGCCAAAGAGGCCTCGCGCATCGAAACCGCGGTTTGAACCGCATCAGCGGGAAAACTTCGGGAGGGGAATTTGGTGGGCAGCACAGGGTTCGAACCTGTGACCCCCGCCGTGTGAAGGCGGTGCTCTACCGCTGAGCTAGCTGCCCGAAAGAGGCCGCAATTCTACCCACAGCCCCCATCGCGGTCAAAAGCTTTTTGAGGCGAGTACCCGGCCTCCGGTAGAATGCTGCCCTTTCCGTCTGTTCGATTTTCCCACCATGGTTCGCACCCGTTTCGCCCCCTCCCCGACCGGCTATCTGCACATCGGCGGCGCCCGCACCGCCCTGTTCTCCTGGGCCTATGCCCGCAAGCATGGCGGCCAGTTCATCCTGCGCATCGAGGATACCGACCAGGAACGTTCCACCCTGGAATCGGAGAAGGCCATCCTGGAAGGCATGGCCTGGCTGGGCATCGACTGGGACGAAGGCCCGTTCTACCAAATGAAGCGACTGGACCGGTACAAGGAGATCGCCCAGCGTCTGCTCGACGAGGGCAAGGCCTATTGGTGCTATGCCAGCAAGGAAGAATTGGACGCCATGCGCGAGGAACAGCGCGCCAAGGGCGAGAAGCCGCGCTATGACGGGCGCTGGCGGCCGGAGCCGGGCAAGGCGCTGCCCACTCCGCCGGCGGGCGTGACCCCGGTGCTGCGCTTCAAGACCCCGCTCGACGGCGTCGTCAGCTGGGACGACATGATCAAGGGCCGCATCACCGTGGCCAACAGCGAGCTGGATGACCTGGTGCTGATGCGCGGCGACGGCATCCCCACCTACAACTTCGGCGTCGTGGTCGACGACTGGGACATGGGCATCACCCACTGCATCCGGGGGGATGACCACGTCAACAATACCCCGCGCCAGATCAACATCTACCGCGCCCTGGGCGCCGAGCCGCCGATCTTCGCCCACGTGCCCATGATCCTCGGCCACGACGGCGAGCGCCTGTCCAAGCGGCACGGCGCGGTGTCGGTGTTGCAATACCAGGAAGACGGCTACCTGCCCGAGGCCTTGCTCAACTACCTGGCCCGCCTGGGCTGGGGCCACGGCGACGACGAGAAATTCTCCATGCAGCAGTTCGTCGAATGGTTCGACGCCGCCAACGTCAGCCACTCCCCCGCCCGCTTCGACCAGGAAAAGCTCGCCTGGCTGAACCAGCAGTATCTCAAGGAGGCCGACAACGACCGGCTGGCCGGACTGGTCCTGCCCTTCCTGCACAAGCAGGGCATTGCGCTCGACGGCGGTCCCGATCTGGCCAAGCTCATGGCGCTGCTGAAGGACCGGGTATCGACGGTCGAGGAACTGGCCGATGCCTGCCACATCTTCTTCCGCCAAGCCGAGGCCCCGGTCGAAGAACTCAAGGCCAAGCTCACCGCCGAGACCATGCCGGCCATGGAAAAGCTCAAGGTCGACCTGGCCGGCGTCAATTGGGAGGCTGCCAGCCTCAATCAGTTGCTCAAGGACACCGCCAAGGCCTTCAATCTCAAGCTAGGCCAGATCGGCATCCCCCTGCGCCTGGTGCTGTTCGGCACGGCCCAAACCCCCTCGCTCGATCAGACCCTGGAACTGCTCGGCCGGGCGGAAACCCTGCGCCGGTTCGAGGCGGCCTGGCCACATGCCCAGGCAATGGCACAGGCGAACTGAAAGTTAACCCGGAACTTCACAAGCCGGTAAAATAGACCCCTCACGATCCATGACGGGCGTGGCCGATAAGCAATGACCCATTGCGCAGACTTTCGGCCGCGGTGTAGTTGAATCGGTGTAGATAGACGCAAAATGGCCGCAAAAAAGACCACAAGCAACGCCAACCACAAGACCAAGCTGATCGCTTCGCTGACCAGCCCGTTCGCCCGCAAGGTGCGCATCGTCGCCTCGGAAAAGCGCATCGAGTACGAACTGGTCGTCGACATCCCTTGGAACGAAGACACCCAGGTGCCCAAGCACAATCCGCTGGGCAAGGTGCCGGTCTGGGTGCCGGAGGACGGCAAGGCCCTGTTCGATTCCCGCGTCATCGTCGAATATCTCGACGGCATCAGCCCGGTCAGCCACCTGCTGCCCAAGGATGCCCGCGCCCGCATCGCGGTCAAGCGCTGGGAGGCCCTGGCCGATGGTCTGTGCGATGCCGCCGCCTTGGTCTTCCTGGAGCGCAAGCGCCCGGCCAAGCAACAGGACAAGGCCTGGATCGAACGGCAGATGAAGAAGGTCACCGGCGCGCTGGAAGAGATGAGCGAAGAACTGGGCCAGCGCGACTGGTGTCATGGCGAGGCCTACAGCCTGGCCGACATCTGCGTCGGCTGTGCCCTGGGCTATCTCGATTTGCGTTTCAAGGACGAGATCGACTGGCGCCGCAGCCACCCGAATCTGGCGGAGCTATACGACCGCCTGATGCAGCGGCCGGCCTTCAAAGAAACCGTCCCGCCAGCGGCTTAAGGGGCCTCTGAAAAAGTCCGATTTCGTCGTTCCCGCGCAGGCGGGAACCCAGAAAGATCAATAAACTGGATGCCCGCCTGCGCACCCGTAAGGGACAGGCCGTGGTTGTATAGCCGCTAAAGCGGCAACAACCACGCTCCGGGCATGACGGCTTAATCAGACCTTCCTTAAATAATTATCCCGCCGCCCAGGCAGACCTCGCCGTCGTAGAGCACGACCGACTGTCCCGGCGTCACCGCCCACTGCGGCTCGTCGAACACCAGCTTCAGGTGAGTGCCGGAGATCGCCTCGACCGTGCAGGCGGCGTCCTGCTGCCGATAGCGGGTCTTGGCACCGTAGCGCCGTCCGGCTTCGGCCACCGGACCGACCCAGCTCAAATCGTGCGCCTGCAATTCCGAGCTCAATAGCAGCGGGTGGTCGTGGCCCTGGACCACGATGAGCTCGTTCTTCGCCATGTCCTTGCCGGCGACGAACCAGGGCACGCCCTCCTTAGCCCCCTTCACCCCGCCGATGCCCAGGCCCTGACGCTGGCCCAGGGTGTAATACATCAGGCCCAGGTGCTCGCCGATGACCCGGCCCTCGGGCGTGCGCATCACGCCCGGCCGGGTCGGCAGGAAGCGCCGGAGGAATTCACGGAACGGCCGCTCGCCGATGAAGCAGATGCCGGTGCTGTCCTTCTTGGCGTAATTGGGCAGGCCGGCCTTTTGGGCCAGGGCGCGCACCTCGGGCTTGGGCAGGCCGCCCAGCGGAAACAGGGCACGGGCGATCTGGTGCTGCTGCAGGCGATAGAGAAAGTAGCTCTGGTCCTTGTTGAGATCGACCGCCTTCAGGAGTTTCCGATTCGGCGCCTCGCCCTCCAGCCGCGCATAGTGGCCGGTGGCGATGAAGTCCGCCTTCAGGGTCAGCGCATGGTCGAGAAAGGCCTTGAACTTGATCTCGGCATTGCACAGCACGTCCGGGTTGGGCGTGCGCCCGGCCTGGTATTCCTGGAGGAAATAGGCGAACACCCGGTCCTGGTATTCGCGGCTGAAATTCACCAGCTCGATCTCGATGCCGAGCACCTCGCCCACCGCCAGCACGTCCTTGAAGTCCTGCTCGATCGGGCAGTCGTCCTCCAGGTCGTCGGCCTCCCAGTTCTTCATGAACACGCCGACCACCTCGTGCCCCTGCTGCTTCAGGAGCCAGGCGGTGACGGCGGAATCGACGCCGCCGGAGAGGCCCACGACAATCCTACTCATGGCACGATGCGGCTCATGTTGCTGGGAGGCGTGAGGAACGAGGGAAAATCCTCATTCGAGCAACTCGCTGATCAGGTCCAGGGGAAAGCGCTGGCCGCGCCGGTAGTCCTCGATGCAGCGCAGGATCAGCGGGCTGCGGTGACGCGCGCGCACCGCCTCGATCTCGGCCGGGGTCAGCCAGACCGCGCGCAGGATGCCGGTATCCAAGGCGCGCTCCGGCTCATGGCTGTGCACCTTCCCGGTGAAGGCGAAGCGCAGATAGGTGCGACCCTTGCTCGGGTGGCGCCAGCGATAGACGCCGAGCAGGGCCTCGGGCTCGAAACGATGGGCGGTCTCCTCCAGCACCTCGCGCCGCACCGCATCAAGCAGGGTCTCGCCCTCCTCCAGATGGCCGGCCGGCTGGTTGAAGCGCACGCCCTCGTCGGTCTCTTCCTCGACCAGCAGAAAGCGGCCGTCGCGCTCGACGATGGCGGCCACCACCACATGCGGCTTCCAGATGGTTTCGCTCACAGCGGCTTGCCCCACAGATCGTAATCGTCGCTGCGGGTGACCTTCACCCGCACGAAGTCGCCCACCTTGAGCCCGGCGCCCTGGGCGATGTGGACGACGCCGTCGATCTCGGGCGCATCGGCATAACTGCGGCCCACGGCGCGGCCGCCGGCCACCGCGTCGATCAGTACGGTCAGCACCTGGCCGCGCCGGCGGCGCAGCTTCTCGGCGCTGATGTCGGCCTGCACGTCCATCAGCCGGGCCAGGCGGTCCATCTTCACGTCCTCGTCCACCGGGTCGGGCAAGGCGTTGGCCGCCGCGCCTGCCACCGGCGAATAGGTGAAGGCGCCGACGCGGTCGAGCCGGGCCGCCTGCAGGAAGTCGAGCAAGGCATCGAAATCGTCCTCGGTCTCGCCGGGAAAGCCGACGATGAAGGTGCTGCGGATGACCAGCTCCGGGCATATCTCGCGCCACTTCTCGATCCGGCGCAGGGTATTCTCCGCCGCCGCCGGCCGCTTCATCGCCTTGAGGAGGCGCGGACTGGCGTGCTGGAAGGGGATGTCGAGATAGGGCAGGATCTTGCCCTCCGCCATCAGCGGCACGATGTCGTCGACGCTGGGGTATGGATAAACGTAATGCAGCCGCACCCAGATACCCAGCTCGCCCAGGGCCTGGGCCAGTTCCAGCAGGCGCGTCTTCACCGGCCGGCCGCCCCAGAAGCCGGTGCGGTATTTCAGGTCCACGCCGTAGGCCGAGGTGTCCTGCGACACGATCAAGAGTTCCTTCACCCCGGCCTTGGCCAGGGCCTCGGCCTCCTGCAGCACCTCGCCCACCGGCCGGCTGACCAGGTCGCCGCGCAGGGACGGGATGATGCAGAAGGTGCAGCGGTGGTTGCAGCCCTCCGAGATCTTCAGATAGGCGTAATGCCGCGGCGTCAGCTTCAGCCCGCCGGGCGGGATCAGGTCGGTGTAGGGGTCGTGCGGCTTGGGCAGGTGGGCGTGCACCGCCGCCATCACCGCCTCGGTCGCGTGCGGGCCGGTCACCGCCAGCACCTGGGGGTGGGCGCTCTCGACCACACCCTCGCGCGCGCCCAGGCAGCCGGTGACGATGACCTTGCCGTTCTCGCGCAGGGCCTCGCCGATGGCGTCCAGGCTCTCCTCCACCGCCGAGTCGATGAAACCGCAGGTATTGACCACCACCAGGTCGGCATCGTCGTAGGTCGGCACGATGAGATAGCCCTCGGCCCGAAGCTGGGTCAGGATGCGCTCGGAATCGAAGGTGTTCTTCGGGCAGCCGAGGGAAACGAAGCCGATTTTGGGGAGAGTCTGCATGGTCATTCGGTCATTTTCGGGAACGGCAGCGAGCCCGCCCCCGCCGGAAAGTTCATTCGTCTGGAAAAACGGCTACATTTCGCGCCGTAATTTCTGAGGCAGCCCATGTTCGTACCCATCATCGCCATCGGCTACGGCTACATCATCCTGATGATGACCATCAGCGCGGAGAGCCTTTGGTCGGGTCTGGCCGTGTTCGTCGGCCTCGGGCTAGTGCCCATGTACCTCATGGCCAAGCTGCTCCGCCGCCGCGCCAAACCACTCCTCCGCCAGTCCGCCGACCAGCCAGACCGTGAGCACGCCGGCCAGGATCAAGACGATCTGCGCCCCGGTGTGTGACAGCTCCACCCGCTTGTGCAGGCCGGGGATGAGGTCCGCCACCGCCACATAGATCATGCCCGAGGCGGCCAGGGCCAGCATGTAGGGCATGGCCTGCTGCACCGGGGCCAGGGCGTAATAGCCGAGGACGCCGCCGACCAGGGTGGCCAGGCTGCTGACCAGGTTGAGCATGAGCGCCCTGCCCCGACTGTAGCCGGAATGCAGCAAAATCAAAAAGTCGCCCATCTCCTGTGGAATCTCGTGGGCGACGATGGCCACCGTGGTCACCACGCCCAGCTTCATGTCGACCAGGAAGGCCGCGGCGATGATCACGCCGTCGACGAAGTTGTGCATGGTGTCGCCGATGGTGATCATCAGCCCGGAGCGGCCGTGGTCGTGGGCCGGGGCATGGGCGCCGTGCGCCTCGCAGGCCTCGACGTGGCAGTGCCGCCAGAGCACCAGTTTTTCCAGCAGGAAGAAGAGCAGGATGCCGCCGAGCACGGTCACGCCGATGCGCTGGAAATCGCCCGTCAATTCCAGGGCATGCGGCAGCACTTCCAGGAAGGCCGCGCCGAGCAGGGCGCCGATGGCGTAACTCACCATCACCGGCACCCATTCCACCCTGGCCTTCAGGGCAATGGTGGCGAACAGGACGGAGAGCACGCCGCCAGCAAGACCGGCGATCAGTATCCAAGCTAGGGTTGTCATCGAACTTATCTGGGTTTGGGCTGGGCCAAAGGAGCGAATTCTACCGAAGTATTTAGACTTGCTCCCTCCCCACTTGTGGGGAGGGCTGGGGCGGGGACTGATTACCAGCAATTGGCGCCCCGCTCCCCCTCCCAACCTCTCCCATAGATGGGGGAGGCGGCTGTGTCATTACGCCAGCCAGACCAGGCTGGCCATGCGGCCGGTCTTTGGCTCACGGCGGAAGGAATAGAAGCGTTCGGCATCGCGCAGGGTGCAGAGGCCGCCGCCATAGACCCGGCTTACGCCGAGGCGGGCAAGCCGCAACCGGGCCAGGGCGTAGATGTCGGCCAGCCACTTGTGCGGCGCCGCATCCAAGGTGCCGGGCCAGGCCGGGCGGAAGGCCGTGGCGGCCAGCGGATCGTGTGCCATGAAGACCTCACGCACCTCGGGCCCCACCTCGAAGCTGTCCGGCCCGATGGCCGCGCCCAGCCAGGCCATGATGGTTTCCGGCGGCACCCGCATGGCCTCGACCGTGCGCTCCAGCACCCCACCGGCCAGCCCACGCCAGCCGGCGTGGGCCGCCGCCACCACCGTGCCGGCGGCATCGCAGAACAGCACCGGCAGGCAGTCGGCGGTGAGCACCGCGCAGACCCGGTTTGGCGCGCGCGCCACCGCGGCGTCGGCCTCGGTGCCTTCGGCATCGACCCCGGCCTCGGCCACCCGGTCGCCATGCACCTGCTTGAGCCACAGCGGCTCGGCCGGCAGAAAGCGGCGCAGGATGGCCCGGTTCTCGGCCACGCTCAAGGGATCGTCGCCCACGTGGCTGGCCGGGTTCAGGCTGTCGTAGGGCGGCTGGCTCACCCCGCCTGCGCGCGTGGTCATGCAGCCGCGCACATTGGGCGGGGCCGGCCAGTCGGGCTTGAGCCATTCATTCGGCAGCATCCAGGGCCTCCAATAACTGTTTGAAATCCGCCGGCGGCGGCGCCTCGAAGGCGAGCGGCTCGCCGCTCACCGGATGCTCGAAGCCCAGGCGCAGCGCATGCAGGGCCTGGCGATGGAAGTCCCAGCGGCCCTTGCGATGGCCAAGATAGACCGGGTCGCCGACCAGGGGATGGCCAAGATAGGCCAGATGCACCCGGATCTGGTGGGTGCGGCCGGTGGCTAGTTGACACTCGACCCAGGTCGCGCCGGGATAGCGCTTGAGCACTTTATAGCGGGTCAGGGCGGGCTTGCCCGAATCGACCACCGCCATCCGGGTGCGCTGGGTCGGGTGGCGGCCGATGGGCGCCTCGATCTCGCCGGCATCCCGGGCCAACTCGCCCATGGCCACCGCCCAGTAGGTGCGCCTCACCGTGCGGGCCTGCAGTTCGCGCACCAGCCGGGTCTGGGCCGTCAGGGTCTTGGCCACCACCATCAGGCCCGAGGTCTCCTTGTCCAGGCGATGGACGATGCCGGCCCTGGGCACCTCGGCCAATTGCGGGGCGTGATGCAGCAGGGCATTGAGCAGGGTGCCCGCCCAATTGCCGGCACCGGGGTGGGTGACCAGGCCGGCCGGCTTGTTCAGCACCAGCACGTCGGCATCCTCGTAAACGATGTCCAGGGCAATGGCCTCGGCCTGGTGCGGCTGCTCGGAGGGATGGACCTGTGGCTGAACCTCGATCGCCTCGCCGCCCCAGAGTTTGTGCTTGCGGCTAGCCGGCTTGCCGTCGACCCGCACCAGTCCCTCGTCGCACCAGGCCTGGATCCGGCTGCGCGAATAATCGGGCAGCAGTTCGGCCAGGCTCTGGTCCAGGCGGCGGCCGGCATGCTCGACAGGAATGATGAAAGTCAGGGTTTGGCTCATGGCCGGCCCGGTTATAATCCGGCGAACTCGTCAGGATGAATCGCAATGAACCGGATTTTAGCCGCATTACTGCTTACCCTCCTCGCCGGTTGCAGCCTGCTGCCGGAGCAGATCGACGAAACCAAGGGCTGGTCCGCCTCCAAGCTGTACAACGTCGCCAAGGAGGAGTTGGCCGAGGACAACTTCACCAAGGCGATCGAGCTGTTCGAGAAGCTCGAGGCGCGCTATCCCTACGGCCCCTATGCCCAGCAGGCCCAGCTCGAAGTGGCCTACGCCTATTACAAGGACAACGAGCCGGTTTCCGCCATCGCCGCCTGCGACCGCTTCATCAAGCTGCACCCGAACCATCCGCACGTCGATTACGCCTATTACCTCAAGGGCCTGGCCAACTTCATCGAGGACAGCAGCCTGTTCGCCAGCGTGGGCAAGCAGGACATGAGCGAGCGCGACCCGCGCGCCGCCCGCGAGTCGTTCGAGGCCTTCAAGGAACTGGTGCAGCGCTTCCCCGAGAGCAAATATGCGGCCGACGCCACCGCTCGCATGAAGTACCTGGTCAACGCCCTGGCCTCGCACGAGGTGCACGTCTCCCGCTACTACTATCAGCGCGGCGCCTATGTCGCGGCGGCCAGCCGGGCCAAGGCCGTGCTGGAGACCTATCCCAACGCCCCGGCCCTGGAAGAGGCGCTCTACCTCATGGCCAAGAGCTACGAGGCGATGAACCTCAACGACCTGCGCGACGACGCCCTGCGCGTGCTCAAGCACAATTTCCCCAACAGCCCCTATCTTGGCGGCAAGCCCGTCAACCAAGAAAAGGCATGGTGGAAGTTCTGGTAGTCCAAGTTGGCAGTTTTCAGTTGGCGGTCGTCAGCGGCTTGAGTTGTGGATGCTGCGAACTGACGACTGCCAACTGACGACTTGTTGCCGTCATGGTCACCCATGCCCTGAGCCACACCGCCCGCAGCGCGGAAGACTGGTTCGGACAGATCGCCGGGCGCTACGGGCCGGATCAGACCGCGCGCATTCGTAGCGCCTTCGCCTATCTGCTCGAACACGGCTCCGAGCTGGCCGCCGACAGCGGCGTGCCCTTGACCGAACATGCCCTGGCCAGCGCCATGCAGCTGGCCGCCATGGGCTTCGATGCCGATACCGTGGCCGCCGCCCTGCTCAACGGCCTGCCCGAGGCTGCGCTCAAGCCCGAGAAGCTCGCGCCCCTGTTCGGCGATGGTTTGAGCCGCCTGGTGCAGGGCACCCAGCACCTGGCGCGGATGGACAGCCTGCTCTCCGACAGCCCGGTCGAGGGTGGCCAGAGCGAGGCCCTGCGCCAGATGCTGCTGGCCATGACCGACGACATCCGGGTGGTGCTGATCAAGCTGGCTGACCGCGCCTGCGCCCTGCGCGAACTCGCCCCGACTAAACAGGACGGGGGCGACGAGGCCCATAGGCACAAGGTCGCGCTCGACACCCGCGAGCTCTACGCCCCCCTGGCCAACCGTCTGGGCGTCTGGCAGCTCAAGTGGGAGCTGGAGGACCTCGCCTGCCGCTACCTCGAACCCGACACCTACAAACAAATCGCCAAGCAGCTCGACGAGCGCCGGATCGAGCGCGAGGACTACATCGAGCAGGTCATCCATCTGCTCGACAGCGAGCTGGCCCGGGACGGCCTCAAGGGCTATGCCATCTCCGGCCGGCCCAAGCACATCGCCAGCATCCTGGCCAAGATGCGCAAGAAGCGCCTGTCCTTCGACGAGGTCTACGACGTGCGCGCCGTGCGCGTGCTGGTGCAGGACGTGAAGGACTGCTACCAGGTGCTCGGCCTGGTCCATCACCTGTGGCAACCGATCCCCGGCCAGTTCGACGATTACATCTCGCGGCCCAAGGGCAATGGCTACCGCTCCCTGCACACGGCGGTGATCGGCCCCGAGGACAAGGCGCTGGAGGTCCAGATCCGCACCTTCGAGATGCATCAGGAGGCGGAACTGGGCATGGCCGCCCACTGGCGCTACAAGGAGGGTGGCGGCGGCGAGAAGCTGCAGGAGAAGATCGCCTGGCTGCGCCAGCTGCTGGCCTGGAAGAGCGAGCTGGCCGACAGCGCAGAACTGGCCGAGCAGTTCAAGACCGAGCTGGTCCACGACGAGGTCTACGCCCTCACCCCGCAGGGCCGGGTTGTGGCCCTGGCCGCCGGCGCCACCCCGCTCGACTTCGCCTATGCCGTGCACACCAACCTGGGCCACCGCTGCCGCGGCGCCAAGGTCGACGGCGTGCTGGTGCCGCTGGACACCGCGCTCAAGACCGGCCAGCGGGTGGAGATTCTCACGGTCAAGGAAGGCGCGCCCAGCCGCGACTGGCTCAACCCCGCGCTGGGCTTTCTCAAGACCTCGCGCGCCCGGTCCAAGGTACGCCAGTGGTTCCGCCAGCAGGACCTCGACACCCATATCCAGGAAGGCCGGGAGACGGTGGAACGGGAGATCCAGCGCCTCGGCCTGATCAACATCAACCTGGAAAAACTCGCTGCCCGGCTGAAATTCAGCAAGCTGGAAGAGCTGTTCGCCGCCGTCGGCCGCGGCGACCTCGGCCCCGGCAACCTGGGCCGCGCGCTGCAGGACGAATTCCAGCCGCCGCCGGAAAAGCCCCTGATCGGCCGCCGCCGCAGCAAGGAAACGCCCTCCGGCGTCATCGTCGAGGGCGAGGCCAACATGCTCACCGCCATCGCCGGCTGCTGCAAACCGGCGCCGCCCGATGCCATCGTCGGCTATACCACCCAGGGTCGCGGCGTCACCATCCACCGGGCCGACTGCCCGGTGGTCAAGCGACTGCCCGAGATCCGCCGCGCCCGCCTGCTGCACGCCGAATGGGGCAAGGCCGACAAGCAGGTGTTCGAGGTCGACGTGGTGGTGCTGGCGCAGGACCGCGCCGGGCTGCTGAAAGACATCACCGAGATCTTCGCCCAGGAAAAGCTCAACGTGGTACGGGTGAACACCCTATCCCACGACGGCGAGGCACGCATGGAATTCACCTGCGAGGTGCGCGACATCGGCCAGCTCTCCCGCTTCCTGGGCCGGGTCGCCCATGTCCGCGGGGTGTATCAGGCTAGAAGGAAGTAAGCCACCTGGGAGCCTGTCGGACTTAATCCCCCATGCGCGAGATGTTAAGTCCGACAGGCTCTTAGAATATCGAAATTCCTCCCCCTCCCGACCTCCCCCACAAGTGGGGGAGGAGCATGCGCCCTCCCCACTTGTGAGGAGGGTTGGGGTGGAGAAATCACTTGGAACAGCGATCAAGCCACCAGCCCGCCACCTCCAGGTCGTGCGGAAAGGTCACTTTCAGGTTGCTGGCATCGCTTTCCACCAGCAGCGGCGACAGGCCCAGGTGCTCGATGGCCGAGGCCTCGTCGGTCACCTCGGCGCCGGCCCGACGCAGCGCCTCGCGCAGAAGGCCGTAGCGGAACATCTGCGGCGTCTGCGCCCCCCACAGTCCCTGGCGCGGCACGGTCTCGCGGATGCGCTGGCCGTGGCCTTCGCGCTTTAAGGTGTCGGCCACCGGGGCGGCGAGGATACCGCCCACCGCATCGTCGCGCACCGCCTCCAGCAGCTTGTCGAGCAGGGCGCGCGAGAGACAGGGGCGCGCGGCGTCGTGCACCAGCATCCAATCCTGCTCGGCCACCTCGTCGGCGATCGCCTCCAGGCCGTTGAGCACGCTCTGCGCCCGGGTCTCGCCGCCGCAGCGCAGCACGCTCAGCTTGGCAAAGCCGCTCCAGTCATACCCCTCCCAGTATCCGTCCGCCGCCGAGAGCACGACATAAATCCGGCTGATGGCAGCGTGCGTCTCGAAGGCGCGCAAGGCATGCCAGATCATCGGCCGGCCGGCGAGTTCCAGATATTGCTTGGGGAAATCGGCGCCCATCCGGGCACCAACCCCGGCGGCGGGCAGCAAGGCGAAGTGGCGTGACATGTGATTGGTATTGTTGGGAATCTGCCCTAATTTTAAATGAGTAATGTAGGGAATTAGCGTGGGGGTTGTCATATGAATCTGGTCCGTCCGGCCGCCGTGGCCGGCATGTTCTATCCGGGTGACGCCGCCACCCTGGCACGCGATGTCCAGCAAATGCTGGCACAGGCCGAGCCCACGCCGCTCAGGCCCAAGGCCATCGTCGCGCCACATGCCGGCTACATCTACTCCGGCCCCATCGCCGCCTCGGCCTATGCCCTGCTCAAGCCCCTGAGCCAGACCATCCGCCGAGTGGTTCTGCTCGGCCCGGTGCACCGGGTCTGGGTGCAGGGGCTGGCCCTGCCCGAGGCCGAAAGCTTCGAGACCCCGCTGGGCCGGGTGCCGATCGATCACGAGGCGGTGGTCGCCATCCGTGACCTGCCCCAGGTCGAGGTCAATGCCACGGCCCATGCCATGGAGCATTCGCTCGAGGTGCAGTTGCCCTTCCTGCAGACGGTGCTGGAGGACTTTGCCCTGGTGCCCCTGGTGGTCGGCGGCGCCACACCACAGGAGGTGGCCGAGGTGCTGGAGATGCTCTGGGGCGGCGACGAGACCCTGATCGTGATCAGTTCCGATCTGTCGCATTACCTGCCCTATGTCACCGCGCAGCAGACCGACCGGGACACCGTGCGCCACATCCTCAGCCTCGACGCCCACCTGCTGGGCGAGCAGGCCTGCGGCGCCCATCCGCTCAATGGCCTGCTGCTTGCCGCCCGCCGCCACGGCCTGCGGGCACAGCTGCTCGACCTACGCAATTCCGGCGACACCGCCGGCGACAAGCACCAGGTGGTGGGCTACGCCGCCATCGCCCTCACCGAGGCTGGCCATGTCCATTAATAACGAGAAGGGCCGCCTGCTCACCCGTCTGGCCCGCGCCGCCATCGCCCGCCGGCTGGGCGAAGTGGCGGCGGGCGAAGCCGGTCCCCTTCCCGATTGGCTGCGGCAGCCCGGCGCCGTCTTCGTCACCCTCACCCAGCACGGCCAGTTGCGCGGCTGCATCGGCAGCCTGGAGGCGCACCGGCCGCTGGCCGAGGACCTGGAGGAGAACGCCCAGGCCGCCGCCTTCCGCGACCCGCGCTTCCCGCCCTTGAGCCGCACCGAGCTGCCCGACACCCGGATCGAGGTCTCCATCCTGTCCCCACCCGAACCCATCCACTTTTCCAGCCAGGAAGACGCGCTCAGGCAACTGCGGCCGGGCATCGACGGCGTCATCCTCGAATACGGCCACCACCGTGCCACTTTCCTGCCCCAGGTCTGGGACCAGCTGCCGGAGCCTGCCCAGTTCATGAGCCATCTCAAGCTCAAGGCCGGCCTGCCCGGATACTTCTGGGCCGACGACCTGAAGCTCTACCGTTACACCGTGGAAAAATTCAAAGAGGACACACCATGACCGTCGCCGAATCGAATTACCCTGGCCGCTGGTGGCACCCGCTGGAGGATGGCCGCATTCAGTGCGATCTTTGCCCGCGCGACTGCAAGCTGCACGAGGGCCAGCGCGGCGCCTGCTTCGTGCGGCGCATGGAAGGCGGCCGGATGATCCTGACCACCTACGGCCGCAGCTCCGGCTTCTGCGTCGACCCGATCGAGAAGAAGCCGCTCAACCACTTCTACCCTGGCACCTCGGTCTTCTCTTTCGGCACCGCCGGTTGCAATCTGGCCTGCAAGTTCTGCCAGAACTGGGACATCTCCAAATCGCGCGATTTCGACCGCCTGGCCGACGCCGCCAGTCCCGATGAGATCGCCAGGACCGCGCAGAAGCTGGGCTGCAAGAGCGTGGCCTACACCTACAACGACCCGGTGCCCTTCGCCGAATATGCCATGGATACCGCGGACGCCTGCCACAAGCTGGGCATCCAGAGCGTGGCGGTGACCGCCGGCTACATCCACGATGCGCCCCGGCGCGAGTTCTACGCCAAGATGGACGCCGCCAACGTCGATCTGAAGGGGTTCACCGAGGATTTCTACGTGAACTATTGCGGCGGCCACCTGCAGGCCGTGCTCGACACCCTGGTCTATCTCAAGCGCGAGACCCAGGTCTGGTTCGAGATCACCACCCTGCTCATCCCCACCCTGAACGACTCCGACGACGAGATCAAGCGCCTGTCGGACTGGGTGCTGAAGGAACTGGGCCCGGACGTGCCGCTGCACTTCACCGCCTTCCACCCCGACTACAAGCTGATGCACCTGCCGCCGACGCCGGGCGAGACCTTGAGCCGCGCCCGCCAGATCGCCCTGCAGGCCGGGCTGCACTATGTCTACACCGGCAACGTGCACGACCGCGAGGGTGGCACCACCTACTGCCCCTCGTGCAGAACGCCGCTGATCGTGCGCGACTGGTACGAGATTCCCGAATACCACGTCACCGACGACGGCCATTGCCCGAAGTGCGGCACCGCCCTCGCCGGCCGCTTCCAAAAATTCGAACGCCCCTTCGGCGCGCGCCGCATCCCGGTGGCCATGCACCTCGCCGCCTGAAATCGGGCTGGTGGCCCTGTGCTACCATCCCCTTGGCCTTAGCCGACAATAAAGCCAAGGGGACCGCCGCCACATGTTCAGCACCTTCAAGCGCCACACCTGGCGCATGCTCACCGGCCTGCTGCTGCTGATCGGCCTGCTGCTCAACACCGCCGGCGTCTACCATATCCCCCTGCTCGACCGCCTGGAAGAAATCGCCTACGACACCCGCCTGCGGTTTCTGATGCCGAACACGGTGGACCCCCGCATCGTCATCATCGACCTCGACGAAAAGAGCCTCAAGGCCGAAGGGCGCTGGCCCTGGGGGCGCGACAAGGTGGCCCGGCTGGTCGACCGCCTGTTCGACGACTATGGCGTGGCCATCGTCGGCTTCGACGTGGTGTTCGCCGAGCCGGACGAGAGCTCCGGGCTCAAGGTGCTGCAGGGCCTGGCGCAAAGCCGGCTCAAAGGCATCCCGGAATACCAGTCTGCCATGCGCGAACTGGCACCCCAGCTCGACCGCGATGCCCTGTTCGCCCAACACATCCGGGGCCGGCCGGTCATCCTCGGCTATTACTTCACCAGCCGCAGCGGCCAGCAGCAGGCCCAGGTCTCCGGCGTCCTGCCCGAGCCCATCTTCCCGCCCGGCGCCCTGGGCGACATCCGGCTGCAGGCGCGGTCGATGGACGGCTACGGCGCGAACCTGCCCGCCCTGCAGGCGGCCGCCCTCGACAGTGGCCACTTCAACCCGCTGCACGACCCGGACGGGGTCAACCGCCGGGTACCGCTGCTGCTGGAATACCAGGGCGGCTATTACGAGAGCCTCGCCCTGCTCATGGCGCGCCACTTCCTCGGCGTCGACTTCGTCGAGCTCGGCTTCCCGGACGAGGAGGCGATGGCCGCCGGCTACACCGCCATCGAATGGGTCAAGCTGGGCGACATCCGCATCCCGGTCGACAAGGAATTCGCCACCCTGGTGCCCTACCGCGGCGGCCAGGGCAGCTTCCCCTACATCTCGGCCACCGACGTGCTGCACAAGAAGGTCGACCCGGCCATGCTCGCCGGCCGCATCATCCTGATCGGCACCACCGCGCCCGGGCTCATGGATCTGCGCACCGTGCCGGTCGGCACCGTCTATCCAGGGGTGGAGGTCCATGCCAATCTGATCTCCGGTATCCTCGACAACAACATCAAGGAGCGTCCCGCCTACGTGCTGGGCCTGGAACTGGCCCTGCTCCTCTTCAACGGCATCGCCATCGTCCTGGTCCTCGCCCTGCTGGGGCCGGTCACCAGCCTGCTGTTCACCCTGGCCGTGCTCGGCGCCAACGTCGGCTTCAATCTCTGGGCCTGGCAGAACATCAATCTGGTCTATCCCATCGCCTCGGTCACCGTGCTCATCCTCGGCCTGTTCGCCATCAACATGGTCTACGGCTTCTTCTTCGAGGCACGCACCAAGCGCCGGGTGGCCGGGCTGTTCGGCCAGTATGTGCCGCCGGAGCTGGTCGAGGAGCTGTCGGAGCATCCCGAGCAGGCCAGCATGGAAGGCGACAGCCGGGAGATGACCGTGCTGTTCAGCGACGTGCGCAACTTCACCAATCTGTCCGAGGGGCTGACCCCGATCGAACTCACCCGGCTGATGAACGCCTACCTCACCACCATGACCCGCGTGATCCACGAGCATCGGGGCACCATCGACAAATACATCGGCGACGCCATCATGGCCTTCTGGGGCGCGCCCCTGGCCGATCCCGACCACGCCCGCCACGGCCTCGCGGCCGCACTGGCCATGCAGGCGAAGATGAAGGAACTGCGCGAGGAATTTCCCAAGCGGGGCTGGCCGGCCATGCGCATCGGCGTCGGCCTCAACACCGGGGTGATGAACGTCGGCAACATGGGCTCCGAGTTCCGCCGCTCCTATACCGTCATGGGGGATGCGGTGAACCTGGCCTCGCGCCTGGAGGGCCTGACCAAGGAATACGGCGTCGAGATCCTGGTCGGCGAACACACCCGCGATGCCCTGCCCGATTTCGTCTTCCGCGAACTCGACCGGGTGCGGGTGAAGGGCAAGGACAAGCCGGTGGCGATCTACGAGCCGCTCGGCCTCCAAGACAAGGTTGCCGAGGAGGTGAAGGCGGAAGTCGCCCGCTTTGAACAGGCCTTGGCCGACTACCGTGCGCAGCGCTGGGACGCCGCCGAGACCGGGCTGAAGGCCCTGGCCGGACAGCATCCGGAGGCCAAGCTCTACCAGCTCTACCTCGAACGCATCGCACACTCCCGCGCCGAGCCGCCCGGCGAAGGCTGGGACGGTGTGTTCGTGTTCAAGACCAAATAGATATCCCGCTGCGCATGGTGTGAATGCGACAGTTGTTTGACTGAATCGCTCTCCGTAGCCACCCTAAGTCTCTTCACCGAACAATTGCCCGGCTAATTTTCATAGAATCGAGTCAGTCCAGGCCTTGGGCTTGGCCAGCATGCCATACAAAGAAAGTGATTTCCGCGTGAACAGCCAGAAAGTCGTCGTGGTGGAAGACGACGAAGTCATTGCCTACCTGCTCGAATTCATCCTCAAGCGTGAGGGCTACGAGGCCGTGCGCGCCAAGGATGGCCGCGAGGCGATCGACCTGATCCAGACCATGGCCGCACCCTCCCTGGTGCTGCTCGATGTGATGCTGCCATACAGCGACGGCTTCCAATTAATCCACGCCATTCGTGGCAATAGCCAATGGCAATCCGTGCCGATTGTGATGCTCACCGTCAAATCCCAGGAACAGGATATCGTGCGCGCCCTGGACAGCGGGGCGGATGATTACATCCTCAAGCCTTTCCAGCCGAACGAACTGCTGGCGCGAATTCGACGTTTTCTGAAGGTAAAAACATGAGAACCCTGGCCTGTTTGACGGCAACTGCCCTGCTCTGCACGCCAGCCTGGGCCGGCCGTCTGGAAGCGGAAATCGGCGCCAGCATGGAGAACCTGGACAAGGGCTATGCCGACTGGGAAAGCCGCTACCTTGAGGCCGGCTACCAGATCGACAAACGGCAGTCGGTCTACGGCATGGTGCGGCAAACCGAGCGCTTTGCCCAACGCGACAGCGAACTGCTCGCCGGTTATTACCACCCACTTGGCCCTGACTGGACCCTGGTGCTGGAGGGCAATTTCAGTCCGACGCATGAAGTACTGGCCAAGTGGTCCGCCTTCGCCCAGGTGCAGCGGACCCTGCCCGATGGCTGGGGAGCGCATCTCGGCCTGCGCCGCACCGAATACACCCATGACACCACCAGCACCGCCAATCTCACCCTGGAACGCTACTGGTCGAATTACCGCGCCGGCTACACCTTCTATTCCAGCTATCTCGAAGGCAGCGGCTCCTCGTCGGCCCATCGCCTGCAATTCGATTACTACTATGGCGAGCACAGCCGGGTCGGGCTATACGCCGCGACCGGCCGCGAGCTGGAGAACCAGGGTACGACCGTGCTGGCGAGCGATGTCTACAGCCTTGGGTTGGTCGGCCGTCACTGGCTGAACCCCGACTGGGCCATCATCTATGAGCTGTCCAGCCAACGCCAAGGTGACCTCTACACCCGCAACGGGATAAAACTTGGGCTCCGTCGCGCATTCTGACCTGCTGCTGAAACTGGCCCTCTGGGGCGGCAGCGCTGCCATGCTGCTCACCATCTTGCTGGTCGTACAGATCATGCTGACCCGGCTGCACCTGATCCTGAGCCAGCGGCGGGAGCAGCAGTTCAGTGAAATCTGGCGGCCGATCATGGCCCAAGCCCTGTTCACCTTGCCCGACAGGCCACCGGCCGTCCCCTTTGCCTCGGTTCGCCAGTTTCTACACTTGTGGATTCACATCATGGAGTTGCTGCGCGGCGAGGGCACCAGGAACCTGACCGACCTTGCCCTCGCCTGTGGCATCGACCAGGCCGCACGCAAGCTCACCCGCAAGTCCAGCGTGACCGACCGGGTGCTGGGACTGCTGGCCCTGGCCCACATGGCCCAAGAGCAGGACTGGGAACTCATGCTCGAACAGCTGACCGACGAGAACCCGCTGCTGTCGCAGATCGCCGCCCGCGGCCTGACCCATATCCGTCCACAGGAGGCGATCCCTCTGATCCTGCCGCAGCTTGTCCGCCGCCGCGACTGGGCGCCGATCCGCATCGCCAATATCCTGGAAGAGGCCGGGCCCGACCTGGTGACGGCGCCCTTCATCGAATTCGCCATGCGTCTTCCGAGCGAACAGATTCCCCATATTCTGCCTTTCCTGTACACCGTATACGAAACCGAATTGGAGCCACTGCTCTATTACTGGCTGGAAACGGAACATAATCCCCAAACCCTGATTGGCTGCCTCAAAGCAGTGCAGGATCCGCTCGCCGTGCCCGCCGTACGCAGCCTCACCAGTTATCCCGACTGGGTGGTACGGGTTCAGGCCGCCGCTGCCCTGGGCCGGATCGGCATGAAGGAAGACAAGGCCGTTCTGACCGGCATGCTGTCAGACCGCGAATGGTGGGTTCGTTACCGCGCAGCCCAGGCCCTGCTCGGCTTGCCGGGCATGGACATCGCTGCCCTGCGCCGGCTACAGGCCACGCTGACCGACCACTTCGCCCGCGACATCCTTGAACACGTCATCGCCGAGCAGGGAGCTACATGATGTTGCAAGATATCGTGTATGCCACCCAATGGCTCTTCCTCCTCTATTTCTCTGGCCTGAGCTTGGTCTATACCGGCCTCAACCTGATCGCCCTCTATGCAGTCGCCCGCACCAGCGCATCGCGTTCGCTGGACGCCCTGCCGCGCCTTTATTCCGGCCTGGAGCCGCCGATCAGTCTGCTGGTTCCGGCCTACAACGAGGCCAGCACCATCGCCGGCTCGGTCCGCTCCATGCTGCAACTGGCCTATCCCGAGTTCGAGATTGTCGTAATCAACGATGGCTCCCGCGACGACACCCTGAAAGTGCTCAAGCAGGAATTTTCGCTACAGGTCTTCCCCGAGGCCTATCGGGTGCGCCTGAAGACCCAACCCGTGCGCGCCATCTACCACTCGACGCTCTACCCAAACTTGAGGGTGATCGACAAGGAAAACGGCGGCAAGGCCGACTCGCTCAACGCCGGCATCAATGCCAGCCGCTATCCGCTGTTCTGCGCGGTCGATGCCGATTCCATCCTGCAACGCGATAGCCTGCAGCGCGTGGTGCGACCTTTTCTGGCCGATCCGCGCGTCATCGCCGCCGGCGGCACCGTGCGCATCGCCAACGGCTGTACCGTCGCCCGCGGCTTCCTGAAAGATATCGGCCTACCCAGCAGCCCCCTGGCGCTGTTCCAGATCGTCGAATACCTGCGCGCCTTCCTGTTCGGCCGCATGGGCTGGTCGCCGATCAACGCCATGCTCATCATCTCCGGCGCCTTCGGCCTGTTCCGCAAGGAGGCGGTCATCGCCGCCGGCGGCTACCGCACCGACACCGTGGGTGAGGACATGGAATTGGTGGTGCGCCTGCATCGCCTGTATCGGCAAAACAAGAAGCCTTACCGTGTCGTCTTCGTCACCGATCCGATCTGCTGGACCGAGGCCCCGGAAGATCTGCGCACCCTGAAAAACCAGCGCGTGCGCTGGCAGCGCGGGTTGATGGAAAGCCTGTGGTTCAACCGCTCGCTGATGTTCCACCGCAATGGCGGCCTGGTCGGCTGGCTGGCCTTCCCCTTCGCCCTCTTCTTCGAGGGCCTGGGGCCGCTGATCGAACTGGGCGGCTTCTTGATCTTGACCCTGGCCACGCTGACGGGCGCCATCTCCTGGCCTGCCTTCGGTGTTTTCCTGTTGCTGGCCGTCGGCGTCGGCCTGTTGCTCACTTCGAGCGCGCTGCTGCTGGAGGAGATCACCTTCCATGTCTATCCCCGCCCAGCTCAAGTCGCCCGGCTCTACCTCGCCATGCTGGGCGAGAACGTCGGTTTTCGTCAGCTCAACAGCTGGTGGCGCCTGCTTGGCCTGTGGCGCTGGCTGATCGGCACCAAGGGGCATTGGGGCGAGATGCAGCGCAGCGCCAGGTGGCAGAACAATCAATGAGCAAAAGGGCTAGCCATCGGCAGCCCTTTGCCTTGCCTTCAAGACCACTCGATTAGAGCATGTGCGAGGCCATGCCGTCGGCCAGCTTGGGCTCGAACCAGGTCGATTTCGGCGGCATCACCTCGCCCGCGTCGGCCACGGCCATCAAATCTTCCATGCCGGTGGGGTGGAGCGAAAAGGCCAGGGCCATCTCGCCCGAATCCACCCGCTTCTCCAGCTCGGCCAGGCCGCGGATGCCGCCGACGAAGTCGATGCGCTTGTCGCGGCGCGGGTCGGCAATGCCGAGGATGGGCGCGATCAGGTTGTTCTGCAGCAGGCTCACGTCCAGGCGGCCCACCGGGTCGGCCGGGATCAGCTCGGACTTGATCGTGAGCCGGCGCCACTTGCCGGCCAGATACAGGCCGAACTCACCCGGCCGGACCGGCTTCACCGCCGCGGCGGCGTCCTCGACCCTGAAGCCCGCCGCCACCCTGGCCAGGAAGTCGGCCTCGGACAGACCGTTCAGGTCCTTGATCACCCGGTTGTAGTCCAGGATCTTCATCTGGTGATGGGGGAAGATCACCGACAGGAAATAGTTGTAGGGTTCCTCTCCGGTGTGCTTGGGGTTGGCGGCCCTGCGCGCGGCGCAGACGCGGGATGCCGCGGCCGAGCGGTGGTGGCCGTCGGCGATGTAGAGAGCTGGCATGGCATCGAACAGCTCGGTCAGCCGGGCAATCGCCTTGGCCTCGCGGATCACCCACAGGGTGTGGCGCACGCCGGCCTCGGACATGGCGTCGGCCTCGGGGTGGCCCTGGGTGGCGGCGGCGATGATGCTGTCGACCTCGGGCTGGCTCGGGTAGGCCAGCAGCACCGGGCCGGTCTGGGCATTGAGCGCCTCGATCTGACGCACGCGGTCGTCTTCCTTGTCCGGCCGGGTGAACTCGTGTTTGCGGATGCGATTGGTGTCGTAGTCGGCCACGCTGGCGGCGGCGACCAGGCCGGTCTGCACGTGATCCTTCATGATGATGCGATAGGCGTAGTAGCAGGCCTGGTCGTCCTGCTTGAGCACGCCGGCGTCCAGCATCTTCTTCAGGTTCTCCGCCGCCTTGGCGTAGACCGCCGGCGCATAGGGATCGGTCTCGGGCGGCAGATCGATCTCGGGCTTGGAGATGTGCAGGAAGCTCCAGGGCCGGCCCTCGGCCAACAGGCGCGCCTCCTCGGTGTTGAGCACATCGTAGGGCGGGGCGATCACATCCTGGGCGCGGCCGGGGGCGGGACGCAGGGCGGGAAAGGGGCGAATCAGCGACATAGAAGCTTCCTAGGTTGTTCGACGAAATCGGGTGTGGCTGAAACCCGTGCTGCAACTCCCCCTCCCAACCTCCCCCATAAATGGGGGAGGCGCGCCCCTCCCCGCTTGCGGGGAGGGGGGGGTGGGGAGCTTTTAGGCAACGGCCCGGCACCGCCCGAAAAACCGCCATTTTACCTTTCTTGCCCATTTCCCCCACTTTCGGCTAGCTTGAGGCCCATGGCAGAGGCAAAAACCCCCACCCCACGCCGCAACCGGCTCGACTGGCTGATGCAGACCGCCTGGACCACCTGGCGCTTGTTCAGCAAAAACGAGCTGTTCAACCACGCGGCGGCGGTCTCGCTCTATTTCCTGCTTTCGGCCGCGCCCCTGGTCATGCTCACCCTCTACGCCACCAACCTGCTGGAGCGCTGGGCCGCAGGCTCGGTGCCCGGCACCATCCTGCTCGCCGCCGTCTACGATCAGTTCCACCTCGACACCCTGCGCCAGTTCGGCATCATCCCGGCCAAGACCAAGCTCGCCGCCGGCGGCGTCGGCCTGCTCACCCTGGTGCTGGCCTCGCGCGGGCTGCTCAACGCCCTGCAAAGCGCCTTCCGGGTGATCTTCCCGGCCGACAGCAAGCGCCGCTTCGTGGTGTCCTGGGCGATCCCCCTGCTTATCGTGCCGCTCGCCTTCCTGCTCATCCTGCTCGGCGTCGCCGCCCGCGGCGTGCTCGAATTCCTGGCCCAGCCCTCGCTCCTGGGCAGCGCCCGGGCCGGCGCGCTGGAGGCGGCCAGCAGCCTGCTCAGCCTGCTCACCGTCTGGGCCCTCACCTTCTTCGCCTTCTGGCGCCTGCCTTTGAAGCCACCGCCCCTGCGGGCCACCCTCTGGGTCAGCGCCCTGGCCGCGCTCAGCCTGGTCATCCTGGCCACCGGCTTCGGCCACTTCTTTAGCGCCGAGAAATACCGCGCCCTCTACGGCGCGCTCGCCGGCGTGGTGTTCGTGCTGATCGGCATCTACTTCATCAGCGTCACCTTCTTCGCCTGGGCCCAATGCCTCTACGCCGTGACCAAGGTCGACGTCGCCGCGCTGGAACGCCTGTTCCTAGGCAGCGAGGGCCAGGGCGCCAACCGCCTGGAAAACCTGGCCTTCAGCGGCATCAACCGCCTGCTCGACAAATACGGCCAAAGCCTGCCCGCCGGCAGCGTGCTCATCCACCAAGGCGAAACCGGCAACCTGAGCTACTACCTCTACAGCGGCCGGGTCGCGCTGTACAAGGATGGTCCCCACGGCAGCCCGCTCGGCCACATCGAACAGGGCGAGCTGTTCGGCGAAATGGCCTACCTCTTGGGCGAGCCGCGCAGCGCCACCGTGGTGGCCGAAACCGACATCACCGTCCTCGCCCTGCCGCCGCAACTGCTGGAAGAACTCATGCGCTACTCGGCGCCGTTCTCGCGGCGGATCATCGGCAGTTTGTGTCAGCGGTTGAAGGTGATGAATCAGGCAAAGTAGGGATCACTCTGGTATCAGATCCGCACCCGCATCGTCTATGCCGAATCGGCCTTCGCCGAACTGGTGCTGTGGCAACTGCCGAAGCCGCTGGCGGGCTCGCTGCATGGCTACAAGTACAGGCTGGCGTACGTCGTGAACGGGGAATGCGTGCTGCGCTACGACAACGAGGCCGGCAAGGGCGACCACCGGCACTTCAAGGGCAAGGAACACCCTTACCTGTTCACGACGCCGGATCAATTGCTTGCCGATTTTCAGCAGGATATCGCGAGGTGGAACCATGAAAACCGTAACGCTTGATGTACGCGCGCCCGCCGATGCGATGGCGGATTTCGCCCAGGCCTGGAAGACGGGAAAACCGCAGAAGTCCGCCCGTATCAGTTTCGCCAGCCCCGAGCTGCTTTGGAAGGCGCTGACCGAAAAGCGCTGGCAACTGCTCAAGCTGTTGTGCGGGGCCGGGCCGGTGTCCATTCGCGAAGCGGCCCGCCGCGCCGGCCGCGACGTGAAGGCCGTGCATGGCGATGTCACCGCGCTGCTCAATGCCGGGCTGCTCGACCGCACGGAAGACGGCCGCATCGTCTTTCCCTATGAGGCGGTGAAGGTGGAATTCCTGTTGCAGGCCACTTAGTAGCTTGGCTACCAGGAGGAGGCGAATGACAATCGGCAAACCGTTCAATCGCCCTTTACTCGCTGCATTCCTTCTCATGACGCCCCATGGAAATGTCATGGCCGCCGAACCCGACACCCTTGAAGAGACCGTCTGCGGCGCGCTCAAGGAGCCCTTCGTCTTCTGGACCTGGAGCCGGCTGGCCGGCAAGCCGGATCCGGCGGCGGCCAAGCGCATCCCCAACGCGGAGGCGCTGGAGCACAAGACGCAGGACGGCCGGCTGCTGCGGGGCTACCGGCTCAAGTCCCTGTTGGCCGAGACCCGCGGCACGGTACTGGTGGCGCAGGGCAATGCCATGCTGGCCGACCAGGTGCTGCCGGAGTTGGCCCTGCTGGCGCAAGCCGGGCTGGAGGTCTATGTCTTCGACTATCGCGGCTATGGCCAGTCGGAAGGCCGGCGCCGGCTCAAGGCCATGGTCAGCGACTACCGGGAACTGGCCGAACGCATCCGCGCCGCCAGCGCCGGCCCGCATCATCTCTACGGCATTTCCTTCGGCGGCATCGTGCTGCTCAACGTGGTGGGCAGCGGCATCGCCTTCGACCGCGCGGTGATCGATTCGACCCCGGCCCGGCTCTCCAGCTTCGGCTGCCCCGAGCGCTACGACCCGATAGTGAATCTGCCCCAGGATGCCCGCCGCTTCCTGTTCGTGGCCGGCGGCCGCGACAGCGTGGTGCCGCTGCGCATGTCGCAGGCACTGATCGACCTGGCCCGGGCGCGGGGCGGCCGGATCGAACTGCAGCCGGACTATGCCCATCCGTTTATGGACACGGATTACGCCATCCACCGCGCCCGATTCGAGCGCATCCGTGACTTTCTCGCCGGCAGCGAGCGCGGCGATGCCTTGAAAAGCCAATAACCCTACTTTTCTCATTTATATGAATGAATTCCCGATAGGGTTTTGCGGTCTACATTAAGTAAGTAGACGCAACCGCTGAACGGGTTGCAGTGGTTTCGGTGCTTTCCATCCAACCCCCAATTCAAGGAGTCCACCATGAAACGACCATTGATGCTGTCCGGCCTGCTGCTCGGCCTGATGCTGGCCGCCGGCCCCTCCCTGGCGGCCGACGAGGAAGTGATTTACGGCAGCCAGCTCATGACCCAGCAGGAGCGGCTGGAATACCGGAACAAGATGCGCGCGGCCAAGACCGTTGAGGAGCGCGAGAAGATTCGCGCCGAGCACCACGAGGCCATGAAGGCGCGGGCCAAGGCCCAGGGCAAGACCCTGCCGGATGAACCGCCCGCCCGGGGCGGCGGCATGGGCCCCGGTGGCGGCATGGGGCCGGGCATGGGCCCGGGCGGTGGTGGCATGGGGCCCGGCGGTGGCGGTATGGGCCCGGGTGGCCAACGCGGCCGCTGATTCGACCTGGCCTCGATCGTGATCTTCGAGTGTGCAATGCCCGGATGGCAGTTCAGCCTGCATCCGGGCAGTTTTTTATCAAAAAAATGCATTCAACCATTAACAAAGGGGGGAGGATTCATGCCGGAGACCCATCTGTTACCGCTTGCCCTGGCCATGCTCGGCTTCGTCGGCGGGCATTTTCTGCTGTCGTATCCGCCGCTGCGTAGCGCCTTGATCGCGCGCTTGGGCGAGAAACCGTTCCAGGCCATCTATTCGACCCTCTCTCTGGCCTTTTTGGTCTGGGCGGTGACTGCCTATGGTCAGGCGCCCAGCCTGACGCTGTGGGACCTGGAACCGTTCGGCCGCTATCTGGCCTTGGCGGTCATGCCGCTGGCCATGATCCTGGTGGTGGCCGGACTGCTCTCGCGCAACCCCACCGCCGTCGGCGGCGAGCGCCTGGTCGGCTCGGAACAGGCAGTGGCCGGCATCGTCACCGTCACCCGCCACCCCTTTCTCTGGGGGGTGGGCCTGTGGTCTCTGGTCCATCTGCTGGCCAATGGCGATGCCGCCTCGTTGATCCTGTTCGGCGGCATGGCGGTGCTCTCCTTCGGCGGCATGGCCGCCATCGACCACAAGCGCAGCGTGGCCTTGGGCGCGACCTGGCAGACCCTGGCCGGACGGACGTCGCGCCTGCCCTTTCTCGCTGTGCTGCAAGGCCGCACCCGGATCGACTGGGCCGGCATCGGCTGGTGGCGGCCGGCGCTGGGCCTCGCTGCTTATGCGGTTCTGCTGCAGGTCCATGGCTGGTTGTTCGGTATGGCTGCCATCGATTAAGCCAGCGCAAGAATCGGGTGGGTGCAAACCCGCCGCCATGGCAGAGTGGCCACATGAACGACTACGACCGCGTTGCCCGGGTCATCCGCTATCTGGATCGGCACCGGACCGAACAGCCGGACTTGGCCACACTGGCCGAAGCCGCCGGCCTCAGCCCCTTTCATTTCCACCGTCTGTTCAGGGCCTGGGCAGGCATCACGCCCAAGGATTTCCTGCAATGCCTCACCCTCGAACATGCCCAGGCCCTGCTGCGTCGGGGCGACAGCGTGCTGGACGCCGCCCTTGCCTGCGGCCTGTCCGGGCCGGGCCGGCTGCATGACCTCTGCGTCAATATCGAGGCCGCCACCCCGGGCGAACTGAAGTCCGGCGGCGAGGGCTGGATTCTCCGCGCCGGCTTCGCCGAGAGCCCGTTCGGCAGCTGCCTGGTGGCCGAGAGCCCGCGCGGCATTTGCCATTTTGCCTTCGTCGAGCCGGAAGACAGGGCCACGGCCTTAGCCGGCCTGCAAGCAAGCTGGCCAAGGGCCCGGCTGCAGCGCGACGACCTGGCCGCGACGCGCCTGGCGGAGAGCATCTTCCTGCGCCCGCCCGCAAGCACGGCCCTGCCGCCATTGCGGGCTTTCGTCCGGGGCACGGCATTTCAGGTTCGAGTCTGGCGCGCCTTGCTGGCGGTGCCGCCCGGCAAGCTGATCAGTTATGGCCGGCTGGCCGCCGCCATCGGCCAGCCCCGCGCGGCTCGCGGCGTAGGCAACGCGGTCGCGCAGAATCCCCTCGCCTTCCTCATCCCCTGCCATCGGGTGATCCGGGAAACCGGCATCGTCGGCAACTACCGCTGGGGGGCCGTGCGCAAACGCGCCCTGCTGGCCTGGGAAAGCGCATCGGCCTTGGCCGCGCTGGTGCCGATCGAGGAAGCCGAGCACCACTCCAGTCTCTGCCCATAGGGCCAGCCTCCCCAATCTGAGATAATCCCAATTTTCGTTGCGGCCGCGCTAGCGCTCGGCTGCGGCTTTTCTTTTGCTGAATCACATTCGATGTCCGCTCTGCCCCCGCTCCCTCCCGCCGGCCAAAGGCTGAAGCTGCCACGCCTGCCCGGCTCGGCCGATGCCCTGGTGCTGGCCGGTTATGCCGGCCAAGCGCGCCTGTTGGTGCTGACCGAGACCGCGCAGGACGCCGCCCGCCTGGCCGAGGAGATCGCCTGGTTCGCGCCGCAACTGGCGGTAAGCCTGTTTCCCGACTGGGAGACCCTGCCCTACGACCCGATCTCGCCCCACCCCGACCTGGTGTCGGAACGCCTGGCCGCGCTGTGGCAGGCGAGCGAGGGCAAACTCGACGTGCTGGTCGCCCCGGCGGCGACGGCAACGCAAAGGCTGGCGCCGCCCGCCTTCCTGGCCGCCCACGCCTTTCTGCTCAAGCAGGGCGACAAGGTGGACGTCGAGGCCCTGCGCGCCAGGCTGACCCAGGCGGGCTACAGCCACGTGAACCAGGTGCTGTCGCCGGGCGAGTTCGCGGTGCGCGGCGGCCTGATCGACATCTTCCCCATGGGGACGCAGCTGCCCTTCCGCCTGGACCTGTTCGACCAGGAGGTGGAGTCGATCCGCACCTTCGACCCGGACAGCCAGCGCACCCTGTACAAGCTGAACGAGATCCGCCTGCTGCCGGCGCGCGAGTTTCCGCTGGACGAGGCCGGCATCACCCACTTCCGCCAGAGCTTCCGCGACCGGTTCGAGGGCGACCCGTCCAAGAGCCAGGTCTACAAGGACGTCTCCAACGCCCTGGCGCCGGGCGGGGTGGAGTATTACCTGCCGTTGTTCTTCGACGACACCGCCACCCTGTTCGACTACCTGCCGGGCGGCACCGCGTTGGTCTTGCACGGCGACATCCAGGCCGCGGTGGAGAACTTCTGGCGCGACACCCAGAGCCGCCACCGCCTGCTCCAGGGCGACAAGCACCGACCGCTCTTGCCGCCCGAGGCGCTGTTCCTGGCGCCGGACGTTTTCTTCGGCACCATGCGCCCTTTCGCGCGGCTGGAGATCGGCGGCCGCTTCGAGTCGGAACACGTACTGCCCTACGCCGCCGCGCCGGCGGTGGAGGTGGAACGCCGGGCCGAAGACCCGTTCCAGCGGCTGAAGGCGCATCTGGCCAGTTATAGCGGCGCCACCCTGCTGGTGGCCGAGAGCCTGGGTCGGCGCGAGACCATGCTCAACGCCCTCACCGAATACGGGCTGAAGCCGGAGTTGATGGAGGGCTGGTTCATCCCCACCCCAACCCTCCCCACAAGTGGGGAGGGAACACGCAACCTCCCCCCCACCCAGTGGGGGGGACCGGAGGGGGGGAGTTTTTGGCTGACCACCGGCCCGCTCGCCGCCGGCTTCGTCGTCGAACTCAACGGCACGCAGCACCAGCCGCGTCCCTCTTCCCCACAAGCGGGGGAGAGTTGGAGCGAGGGCCCGCGCCAGCTCACCGTCCTCACCGAAACCGAGCTCTACGCCCGCAGCCCTGTGGCCCGGCGCCAACGTCAGGCCAAGCCGACCCAGGTCGAGGGGCTGTTGCGCGACCTGTCCGAGCTCAAGATCGGCGACCCGGTGGTCCATGTCGAGCACGGCATCGGCCGCTATCTGGGCCTGACCAGCATGGACTACGGCGACGGCGAGACCGAGTTCCTCACCCTGGAATACGCCGGCGGCGACAAGCTCTACGTGCCGGTGGCGCAGTTGCAGCTGATCGCGCGCTACATGGGCGGCGACCCGGACAGCGCGCCGCTGCACAAGCTGGGCAGCGGCCAGTGGGAGAAGGCCAAGCGCCGCGCCATGGAGAAGGCGCGCGACACGGCGGCCGAGCTCCTGAACCTCTATGCCCAGCGCGCGGCGCGCCAGGGCCGCGCCTTCCAGGTCAAGGCCCACGACCTCGACGCCTTCGCCGAGGGTTTCGGCTTCGAGGAGACGCCGGACCAGCTGGCCGCCATCGAGGCGGTGATCGCGGACATGCGCTCGGGCAAGCCCATGGACCGCCTGGTCTGCGGCGATGTCGGCTTCGGCAAGACCGAGGTCGCGCTGCGCGCCGCCTTCGTCGCCGTGGCCGATGGCGCCCAGGTCGCGGTGCTCTGTCCCACCACCCTCTTGGCCGAGCAGCACTTCCAGACCTTCGCCGACCGCTTCGCCGATTTCCCGGTGAAGCTGGCCGAGCTGTCGCGCTTCCGCTCGGCCAAGGAGGTGAACGCCGCCTTGGCGGGCCTTGCCGCGGGCCGCATCGACATCGTGATCGGTACCCACAAGCTGCTGTCGGAGGAGGTGAAGTTCAAGAACCTGGGCCTGGTCATCATCGACGAGGAACACCGCTTCGGCGTGCGCCAGAAGGAGCGGCTCAAGGCCCTGCGCGCCGAGGTGGACGTGCTCACCCTGACCGCGACGCCGATCCCGCGTACCCTGGCCATGTCGCTCGAAGGCATCCGCGACTTCTCGGTCATCGCCACCGCGCCGCAGAAGCGGCTGGCGATCAAGACCTTCGTGCAGCCCTTTAGCGACGGCCTGATCCGCGAGGCGGCGCTGCGCGAGCTCAAGCGCGGCGGCCAGATCTACTTTCTGCACAACGAGGTGGAGACCATCGCCGCCATGCGCGACAAACTGGCCAGGCTGCTGCCCGAGGCGCGCATCGAGATCGCCCATGGCCAGATGCCGGAGCGCGAGCTGGAGCACGTGATGCGCGACTTCTACCACCAGCGCTTCAACCTGCTCTTGTGCACCACCATCATCGAGACCGGCATCAACGTGCCGAGCGCCAACACCATTTTGATCAACCGGGCCGACAAATTCGGCCTGGCCCAGCTGCACCAGCTGCGCGGCCGGGTCGGTCGCTCGCACCACCAGGCCTACGCCTATCTGCTAACGCCGCCCGGCAGCGGCACCGGCGACAAGGCGGCGATCACGCCGGCCGCGCGCAAGCGGCTGGAGGCGATCCAGTCCATGGAGGAGCTGGGCTCGGGTTTTTATCTGGCCATGCACGACCTGGAGATCCGCGGTGCCGGCGAGGTGCTGGGCGAGGAACAGAGCGGCGAGATGCAGGAGGTGGGCTTCTCGCTGTTCAACGACATGCTCAACCAGGCGGTGAAGTCGCTGAAATCGGGCAAGGAGCCGGACATGACGGCGCCGCTGGCGGCCACGGCCGAGATCAACCTGCACATCCCCGCCCTGCTGCCCGAGCATTACTGCGCCGACGTGCACGAGCGGCTGGTGCTGTACAAGCGTCTGGCCAACTGCGCCAACGCCGAGGAACTCGACACCCTGCAAGAGGAGCTGATCGACCGCTTCGGCCTGCTGCCGGAACCGGCCCAGGCGCTGATGGAAACCCACCGGCTGCGGCTGGAGACCCTGCCCTACGGCATCCGCAAGCTCGACGCCGGGCCGGAGGCAATCAGCATCCAGTTCGTGCCGGATCCGCCGATCGACCCGATGAAACTGATCAAGTTGATCCAGACCAAGCGCGAATACAAGCTGGCCGGCCAGGACCGGATCCGGCTGGAAAAGGCGTCCGGCACGCTGGAAGCGCGCCTGGCCTTGCTGCGCGGCTTCATAAAAGAAATCGCCTGAGCCGCGAACGACTCAGGCGTCAAGGTCCGGAGCGAGACCGGTCTCTGATCTAGTTATTGATCCGAAACCTCTGAACTTGCAAAAGGCATCCAGCGCCATCAACCCTGATCAGCCCGGAAACCGCGTCAGGTTTCGGATCAATAACAATCAAACCTCGGCGCGTTATTGAGTGGAAATTCAAGTTCTTGAATTTCCACTCAATATTAGAGGTAATCGAACAGATTGGAACCGGTGGTACGAACGAAGGCCCGCTGCGCTGCCTCCAGCGCGGTCTGCCGGCTTTGCAGCTCGACGATGGCCTCGGCCTGGTCGAGCTGGTTCAGGTTGGACAGCACGTCCAGGTCGAGATTGAGATAGGCCTTGGTCGTCTTCTGCGCGGTGCCGACGTCGAGTTGGGCGCCGACGATCCGGTTCTCCACCACGCCCACCTGGTTCAGCACGGTGTCGAGGTTGGCCAGGGCGGTATCGACATCGGCCTGCGACAGGGTGAAGGCGTCGCCGACGTCGCCGGCAAAGTTCGGATCGGTCTCCGGGTCGCTGCCGGCCACGTCGACCATCTGCTTGAGGTTATACAAGGTCTCGAAGATGTTGCCGAACACGCCGGGCCCCAGGTCGCTGACCTGGACTTGGTGGCCGGGCTCGATCTCGATGAAGTTCTCACCCGAGGTGGCACCCTGGTACTTCACCACCTGGGTGTAGCTGGCCGGAAACGGCGTCGGCGGCGGCGGCGCGGCACCAGCGGCCGGTGTAGGCACCACGGTGACATAGGGCTGCACCTTGGCGTTGTCGCCGGCGAAGATGTAGTTGCCGTCGGAGTCCTGGGTGTTGGCCAGGGAATAGAGCCGGTCGAAGGCCGCCTTGAGCTGGCCGGCGGCCTGGTAGAGCAGGTTCTGGTCTTGGTTGGCCACAATCGACACGATGGTGGCGCGGGCATCGGTCAGGGCACGGCGAATCTCGGCGACGGTGACGCTCTCGAACTTCAGGGCCAGTTCGGCCTTGAGTTGGTTCTCGACATACTGGCTGCGCGCCGCCGCGCTGTCGGACAGGCGCAGGGCCTGACTGGCGGCCACAGGGGCATCCGATGGTTGCAGCATCTTCTTGCCGCTGGCGATCTTCTGGTTGATCTTGGCTATGTCCGCCTGCTGCTGCCCCATCGAGAGGATGCTGGATTCGTAGAAAGACAGGCTACCGATACGCATCATTCACCTCCTCAGCGCACGACATTGAGCAATTCGTCAAACAGGCTGTTCGAAGTCTGGATGCTCTTCGCCGCCGCCTGATAGGCCTGTTGGAACTGGATCAGCTTGGCCGCCTCTTCGTCCAGATTGACCCCGGAAATGCTGTCGCGCTGGGTCTTCACATCGTTGAGCAGGGTCTTGTTGGTCTCCGACGACAGCTTGGCATCGCTGGCCTGGCTGGCCACATAGTTGACCAGCTTGTTGTAGGCGCTGCTGAAGGTGAAGCCGCCCTCGACATTGGCGCTGTTCGACTGGGCCGCGGCCAACTGCAGGCCGATGGTGTTGTCGCCGGTGGCCTGGAACTTGACACTGTAGGTGTCGCCCACCTGCGGCGGCGCCGGCGCGGTGGCGCCGTCGGTGATCTGCACGGTCCAGCCGTTGTAGCTGATGTTGTTGCCGGAGGCGTAGGCCTGGCCGGCAGCCAGGGTGGTGCCCGTGGTGTCGTCGATCACGTCGTAAGTGGCCGGCGCGGTGAAGACAATGCGAACGCTGTGCAGCAAGGCCGCGTTGTAGGGCGGGCCGGCGAAGGTAGGCGCGCTGACGGTAGCGCTGCTGGCGTTGCCGATCGCCACGATCGAGGTCGGCGCCGGCTGTGCTGCCGCCACCTGGCTGGGCTGCGTGATGGCCATGGCCAGACTGCGTGCGCTGTCGTGGGTGGGCCGGATCAGCCAGCTCTCGCCCGCGGCCGGCACGCCGGCACCGACGGCCAGGGTGAAGCCCTGGCTGGTGCTGCCGAAGGTGGTCACCGCGGCCAGGGTGCCGGTGGCGCTCATGCCGTCCGACAGCCGGGTAAGGGTATAGTTGGCGCCGTCATAGCTCAGGATGTAGTCGCTGTCGGTCAGCAGGTTGGCATTGGCCGGCGGGATGGTCACGGTGATGCTGGCTGCGGTGCTGCCGAGATTCAGCGCCTGCTGGGTCGGCGTCACCGAGAAGAAGTTCTGGTTGACGTTGCCGTTGAGGTCGGCACCGTCGTTGTGAATCTCGTTGATCTCGGTGGCCATGACATAGGCCAGACGGTCTACTGCGGTCTGGGTCGGCTTCAGCACCTCCTCGCGGAAGGCCAGCAGGCCGCCCAGGGCGCCGCCGGTGATCACGCTGGTGTCCATGCCCGGCAGAGTGGTCGCGCCCGATTGGATGGCCGGCAGCAGGTTCTCCGGGTCGCTCGCATTGGGAGTGGTGGTCAGGGTGGTGGCGGTCGAGCCGAGCACCAGGGCCTGGCCATTGCCGATGAACACGCTGCTCTGGCCGTTCTCATCGAGCACGGTGATGTTGATCAGCTTGCTCATGTCCTCCAGCAGGCGCGACCGGGTATCCATCAGGTCGTTTGCCGGCTGCTGGCTGGAGGCCTGGAAGGCGGTGATCTGCTTGTTGATCGTGGCAATCTGGCCGGCCAGGCGATTGATCTCTTCGACCGTCGCCCTCACTTCGGCGTTGATGTTGGCCCGCACCGAAGCCAAGTAGTCCTCGACGGCATTGAACCGGTTGACCAGGCTGTTGCCGGCGGAGATCAGCGACTGCCGGGCGGCGGTGGAGGTCGGCGCGTTGGCCACCTCGTTCGCCGCGGCGAAGAAGTTCTGGATGGTGCCGCTCAGGCCGGAGTTGGTGTCGCCCAGCATCTTGTCCATCGTGCCGGCATGGATCGCATAGTTGCCGTAACGCTCGGCCAGGGACTGGGTGGCCAGCACCTCCGATTCCAGGAACTGGTTGTAGATGCCGCGCACGGTCTCGACGTGGACGCCGGCGCCGAGGAAGCCGCTGCCGTTGAAGGCCGGCGTGTTGGTGCCGTAGACCACCTCGCGACGGTGGTAACCCACGGTGTTGACGTTGGCAATGTTGTTCTGCGCGTTCTGCAGGCCGGCGCGGGCCGCGTCCAGGGCGGTGAGTGCAGTGTTAATCAAGCCTATCGCCATGTGTCATCCCTGCCATGTCGGTGGTTGTTCAATCCGGCACCTATGCCAGTTGCGAAATCAGTTGCTGCAGCTTCGCGCCGTAGCGGGGGTCGGTGGCATAGCCCCCCTGCTGCAGCCCCTCGGCGAAGGCCTTGGCATCGCCGCCCAGAGCGCCGGCATAGCGGCCCTGCATCAGGCCGGCGTAGTCGTCGAAGGCCTCGGCGTAGCTGCTGTAGGCGCGGAAGCGCTCGACCTGCTTGACCGGCAGGCCGTAGCGGTACTCGGTGGTGGTGACCTCGGCCGCTTCACCCGTCCAGCGGCCACCGGCCTTGATGCCGAACAGGTTGTGGCTGGGGCGGCCATCGGGCCGGGTGATCTCGCGCTTGCCCCAGCCGGATTCGAGGGCGGCATGGGCCAGGATGTATTCGGCCGGCACGCCGAGCCTGGCCGCGGCGGCCTCGGCATGGGGGTGCAGGCGATCGAGAAAGGCCTGGCGGGCCGTTTCTCCCCCCTCTCCCGGGAGAGGGGACGGGGGCGAGGGAATGGCCTGGCCAGCAGGCAAATCGGCTGCCATGCTCTCTTGCGCACCACTGCCCTCACCCCTACCCCTCTCCCGGAGGGAGAGGGGTATTGGATTGGCCACCGGGATGCCGCCGGCCGGCGGCTGGACGGCCTGGCCGTTCGCGTACTGCACGGCCAACTCTCCCTGCGCCTTGAGCTGCTTGTACATCATGTCGGCAAAGCCCAGACCCCTGCCGTCGCCGATCTTGCGCGCCCACTGCTGGTCGAGCAGCTCGCGGTAGAGCTGAACGGTCTGGCTGCCGAAGGGGTCGGCATCCTTGTCGATGAACCGCGTTTCGCGCATGGTCTTGAGCATGATGTTGACCATCATCGACTCGAATTCCTTGGTCGCCGCGCGCAAGGCCGCATCGTCGCCGGCGCGCGCCTTGGCTCGCAGGGCGGCGGCGCTGTTGACGTCGACGGCCAGGCGATCGGCGAGCGCGGGCGTGGTCGGCAGCATCAGATGATCTCCAGCTCGGCCTTCAAGGCCCCGGCCGCCTTCATCGCCTGCAGGATGGCGAGCAGGTCCTGCGGGGTGGCGCCGACGGCGTTGAGTGCCTTGACCACATCGCCCAGGGTGGCGGCGGCCGGCATCACCACCAGTTCGCCCTTGTCCTTGGTGATCTGGATGTCGGCCTTCTGGGTGACCACGGTCTGGCCGCCGGACAGCGCGCCGGGCTGGCTGACCTGGGGCTCGGCGGTGATGGTGACTGCGAGGTTGCCGTGGGCCACCGCACATTTTTCCAGGGCCACCAGCTGGTTCATCACCACCGAGCCGGTACGGGCGTTGATGATGACCTTGGGCGAGGCCTGGCCCGGGTTGAGCTGGATGTTCTCCAGCTGCGACAGGAAGGCGACCCGCTTGTTGATGTCGGCCGGGGCGCGCACCTGGATCATGCGGCCGTCCAGGGCCTGGGCGCTGCCGCGGCCGAAGGCGCGGTCCAGGGCCTCGGTCACCCGGCTGGCCGTGGTGAAATCGGTCTCGCGCAGCTCCAGGGTGATGAACTCGCCCTGGCCCAGCGCGGTCTGCACCGCCCGCTCGACCGTGGCACCGGCCGGGATGCGGCCGGACAAGAGGTGGTTGATCTGCTGGCTGCTGCCGCCGGCAGCGGCACCGGCGCCGCCGACCAGCATGTTGCCCTGGGCGATGGCGTAGATCTGGCCGTCGGCGCCCTTGAGCGGGGTCATCAACAGGGTACCGCCGCGCAGGCTCTTGGCGTTGCCCATGGAGGAGACGGTGACGTCCAGGGTCTGGCCGGGCTTGGCGAAGGGTGGCAGGGTCGCGGTGACCATGACCGCGGCGACGTTCTTCAGCTGCTGGCTGGTACCCGCCGGGACGTTGACCCCCAGTTGGCCGAGCATGGACATCAGACTCTGGATGGTGAACGGGGTCGAGGTGGTCTGGTCACCGGTGCCATCGAGGCCAACCACCAGGCCGTAGCCGACCAGCTGGTTCTGGCGCACGCCGGCAACGCTGGCGATGTCCTTGATCCGCTCGGCCTGAACGCCGGAGGCGAAGAGACCGAGTACGAGGGCGAGCAGGAGAGTTCGGGCCATGATGCGCTCCTCAGAAGGGGACCAGGGTGAGGAAGAAGCGGGCAAACATGCTGGCCAGCTGCGCCTGATCCAGGCCCTGCGAGTTCTTCGACTCGATCTGGGCATCGGCCAGTTGGGTCGAGTTGATGCTGTTGGTCGAGCTCAGATAGGCCGGATTGACCACACCGGTGAGCCGGATGTAGTCGGTGTCGTTGTTGACCGCGAGCTGCTTCTCGCCCGAAACGCGCAGGTTGCCATTGGGCAGCACCTCGATCACGGTGACGGTGATGGCGCCGCTGAAGCTGTTGCTGTTGCTGTCGTTGTCCTTGAACGCCTGGTTGGTCTGCGAGCTCGGGTTCCAGGTTGTCGCGCCCACGCCGAGGACCTGCG
Source organism: Sulfuritortus calidifontis (assembly GCF_003967275.1). NCBI lineage: Bacteria > Pseudomonadati > Pseudomonadota > Betaproteobacteria > Nitrosomonadales > Thiobacillaceae > Sulfuritortus > Sulfuritortus calidifontis. The sequence continues at coordinate 1,208,156 of NZ_AP018721.1, read as the reverse complement.
GCGTCTTGTTGAACACACGAGGGACCGGCACGTTGATGTCGGCCGAGGCGCTGCGGTCTTCGGCGGTCTCCGACTTGCGGGTGGCGGAGGTTTTTTCCACCAGGTTCACGGTGAGGGTGTCGCCGACGTGACGGGCACGCCGATCCTCGAACAGGGCCAGGCCGCGACCGGGCTGGAAGATGGAGCCGTTGTTCTCGATCACCGTCGATTTCGCCGGCGGCGGCGCGGTCAAGGGCTGCTTGATGTTGGTCGAGGGCACGGTGTTGCAGCCAGCCAGCAAGGCTGCGGCTGCCAGCAGGGCGGATCGGATGCCAGGTTTCATGTTCATGCCCCTCATTTCCCTTTCTAGGTACTGAACTACATAGGCCTGCCCCAGATAGAGCAAAGACCGTGCCAGTATCGAAAAGGCTTGGTAGATGGGGGGTTAGCTTGCGACCGGGGTCTGGGATGGCAGAGGCTGCCGGCGGGGCGGCAAGTTTTGCCGCTGCCACGAAATCAAGGCCGGGTCAGCTTGGCCGCCCCGGCCTTGAAAACAGTGATGCCGTGCGATTACAGCTGGGTCAGCCGTTGCAGCATCTGGTCCGAGGTTGATATCGCCCGCGAGTTCAACTCGTAGGCCCGCTGCGACACGATCATGTTGACCAGTTCCTCCGCCACGTTGACGTTGGAAGTCTCGATCATGGCCTGGTTGAGCAGTCCGAGGCCGTTGGTGCCCGGGATGTTGGGCTGTGGCGCGCCCGAGGCCGCAGTTTCGGCAAACAGGTTCTCGCCCAGGCTCTGCAGGCCGGCCGGGTTGATGAAGCTGGCCAGTTGCAGCTGACCGATGTTGTTCGGGGTGTTGCTGCCGGCCTGGACCACCGATACCGTGCCGTCGCGGCCGATGGTGACGGTGACCATGTCGGCCGGGAAGGTGATGTTGGGCTGCACCGGATAACCGCTGGCAGTGACCAAGGTGCCCTGGCTGTCGATCTGGAACGAGCCGTCGCGGGTGTAGGCAGTAGTGCCGTCCGGCATCAGCACCTGGAAAAAGCCCTTGCCGTTGATCGCCATATCGAAGGGGTTGCCGGTGGCCTGCAGGTTGCCTTGGGCAAACAGGCGTTCGGTGGCCACGGTTTGCACGCCTAGGCCGATTTGCAGGCCGCTGGGCAGTTGGGTCTGCTGGGTCGACTGCGCGCCGGGCTGGCGGATGACCTGGTAGAGCAGGTCCTCGAAGATGGCGCGGCTCTTCTTGAAACCGCTGGTGGCAACGTTGGCCAAATTGTTGGAGATGACGTCCAGCTGTGTCTGCTGGGCATCCATGCCGGTGCGGGCAATGTGGAGGGAACGCATCATGATTCAGATCCTCAGGCAGACAGGCTCAGCAGTTTGGTGGCGCTGCGATCGTTATCTTCAGCGGTGCGCAGCACGCGCATTTGCAACTCGAACTGGCGCGACAGCTCGATCATGTTGACCAGCGCCTTGCTTGGGTTGACGTTGCTCATCTCCAGGGCGCCGGTGGCGAGGCCGACATTGGCATCGGCCGGTGCCACGCCGCCCCCGCGCAGGCGGAACAGACCGTCCTCGCCGCGCAACAGGTCTGCTGCCGGCGGGTTGACCAGCTTGATCCTGCCGGCCTCGGCCACGGCCGCCTGACCCGGAATAAAGGTGGAGATGGTGCCATCCTTGCCGATGGCGATTTCCTGGTCGGCCGGCACCGTGATCGGGCCGCCGTCGCCCAGCACATTGAGACCACTGGCCGTTTGCAGCACGCCATCGGGGCTCAGCTCGAGCTGGCCGGCGCGGGTGTAGGCCTCCTGGCCATCCGGCCCCTGCACCGCGATCCAGCCGGGGCCGCGCACGGCGATGTCCATCGTCCGGCCGGTCTGCTGGATGCCGCCAGCGCTGAAATCGGTGCTGGGACTGGTGTCCGCGACGAAGGCGCGGGTCTTCTCCCCCTCGCCTACCACGGGCAAGGCGCGGAACACGTTGCTCTGCGCCTTGTAGCCGTGGGTCGAGACGTTGGCCAGGTTGTGCGCCGTGGCGGCGTGCTGCAGGGTCACCTGCTTGGCGCCGGTCATGGCGAGGTAGATCACTCGGTCCATCGTCACTCCTGTTCGACCTATGCCGGGCTTCTGCCCGGCGCTTCACCCGGAAGGGTGGTCTACTGCTGCCTTATCTCAGGTTGACCAAGGTCTGCAGGATCTGGTCCTGCGCCCGGATGGTCTGGGCGTTGGCCTGGTAGAGACGCTGCGCCACGATAAGGTTGACCAGCTCGCCGGTGAGGTCGACGTTGGCATCCTCGGTGGCACCGGCCTGAACCGCGCCGGCGATACCCACACCCGGGGTGTTCAGCACCTCGCTGCCGGTCTCGCTGATCGCCGCCCACTGGTTGTTGCCCAGCGGCACCAGGGCATTGGGGTTGCGGAAGTTGGCCAGCACCAGTTGCTGCAACGGCCGGGTCAGGCCGTTGGTGTAACGGCCGTTGACGATGCCGTTCTCGTCGATGGTGACACCGATCACCCGGCCGCGGGCATAGCCATCCTGCGACACCGCGGTCACGCCGGAATCGCCGGCGTACTGGGTGGTGCCGGTGAAGTCGAAGGCAATCGCCAAATCCTGGGCCGGGGCGACAGCAAAGGGCTGGTTGCTGGTCGTGGCGGTAGCCGGCGTCAGGGTGCCCGTGTTGTCGAACACCAGGTCGTGATAAACGGGGGCACCCGCAGCACCCAAGTCGAGCTGGCTGCCATTGACATAGGCGTACACCGACCAGGTGCTGGTGGTCGCCGTATCGGCGGTGTTGAGGTAGTAAAGGGTCAGTTGGTGATCGACGCCCAGGCTGTCATAGATGGTGAAGGTACTGGAGAAGTTGTAGGTGCTCGCCGTATTCGGGTCGAAGCCGGCGATGGTCTTGAGTGAAACCCCGGCATCCAGGTTCAGCACCAGATCCATGGAGCTGGTCGCCTGCGGCTGCAGGTCGTTCAAGTCGATCTGGATGTTGCCCAGGTTGGCAGCGCCGATGACGTTATTGTTCACATCCAGGGTCAGGTCGGTGTAGCCCATGACGTTGAGACCGGTGTTGGTGATCAGGTAGCCATCCTTGTCCAGATGGAACTGGCCGTTGCGGCTGTAGGTGACGGCGCCCCGGTCGTTCAGGCGGAAGAAGCCGTCGCCGTTGATCGCCACGTCGAGCGGGTTGTTGGTGAGCGAGATGTTGCCCTGGGTGAACTGCTGGGCGACGTTCAGCACCTGGGTGCCGATACCGACCTGGATGCCGCCGGCACCGTAGAGCGAGCTGGCGTAGACGTCGGCGAACTCGGCCCGGCTCTGCTTGAAGCCGGCCGTGGCGACGTTGGCGATATTGTTGCCGATCACATCCAGGTTCTTGGTGGCACCGGCCAGACCGCTCAAACCCTGCTGGAAGCTCATCTACGTTCTCCTTAGAAAATCTGCCGTACTTGGTCGAGCTGGCGGATACCCAGGCTCGCCGTATCCAGCTCGACCTTGCCGTTGCTCAGCACCACGCTGCGCACGCCGGTCAGGGCCAGCGGCGTGGCGTCGACGAAGTTGCCGGCGCGCTCGGCCTCGACCACGAACCAGTAGTTGCCGTCAGCCACTGCCTGGCCGTTGTTGTCCAGGCCATCCCAACCGAACTTGACCATGCCCGCATCCTGCTGGCCCAGCGCCAGGGAGCGCAGCTCGATGCCGTTGCTGTCCTGGATCTTGACCACGACCTTGTCGGCACCCGACTTCAGTTCGAAGGCGGCGGCCCCCAGGCCGCCATTGAGGTCGATGGTGTCGCCCTCGGTCAGCACGGTGCGGCCGATCAGCGCGGCGGCCTGCATGGTCTGGCTGGCCTGGTAGCCGGCAAGCAGGCTGTCCAGGCTGGTGTTCAGCTTGGTGATGCCCTCCACCGTCGACATCTGCGCCAGCTGCGAGGTCAGCTCGGCGTTCTCCATGGGGTTCATCGGATCCTGGTTCTGCAGCTGCGTGGTCAGCAGCTTGAGGAACCTGTCCTGCATGTCGGTGACCTGATTGGCGGTCGCCTTCTTCGTGGTCTGGCCGTTGATCGAATCGATCAGGCTGGCGTAGCTGGTCTGGGTGTTGGTCACAGCCATGGCTCAATCCCCCTTAGCTTTGCAGCAGCGCCAAGGTGCGCTGGGTCAATTCTTTCGCCGTGGACATCATCTCGGCGTTGGTCTGGTAGGAACGCGAGGCGGAGATCATGTTGACCATCTCCTCCACCGCATCGACATTGGGGTAGGACACATAGCCCTTGGCATCGGCCAGGGGATGGGTCGGGTCGTAGACCTGCCGGGCGGGCGCCTTGTCCTCGACCACCTCCTTCACCCGCACGCCCTGGGCGTAGCCGGCACCGACGGCCACCGGCACCGCCTCGAATACGACCTGCTTGGCCTTGTAGCCTTCGCCAGTCGAGGAATGGGCGGAATCGACGTTGGCCAGGTTGCTGGCCACGGCGTTCAGCCGCATGGACTGGGCAGTGAGGGCCGAGGCGGCGATCTGGAAGACGTTCAGCATGGACATCAGCGGCTCTCCAGCGCGGAGGAAATGGTGCGGAAGGTACCGCGGGCACGTTCCAGCAGGAACTGGTAGTGGATGGCGTTCTCGGCGAAGTGGCCGCGCTCGATGTCGGTGTCCACCGTGTTGCCGTCGAGGCTGGGCTGCAGGACGGTGCGGTACTTGGCCTCGGCCAGGCCGCCTACGCTGCCGGCGGACTTGTCGATATGGCCGGCGGCGGTCCGGCTCAGGGCCAGCGGACCGCCGGCGGCACCCATGGCCGAGCGCAAGGCGGACTGGAAATCGATGTCGCGTGCCTTGTAGTTCGGCGTATCGGCATTGGCGATGTTGGCTGCCAAGAGCTCCTGCCGCCGGGCCCGCAGGTCCAAGGCGTTCTGTACAAAGGCAAGTTCTCGGTCGAGTTTTCCAAGCATGGCGCGGTTCCTTTCGCGCTTCTAATTAGCAAACCTCGTGCCAAGAACAAAAAATACAGCCTATGTGTTTGTATTTATTGGGTTCGGCTGTTTTTGTCGACTAACCGACAGGCCGCGGGGCGGCAAGCGGGCTGGCCACCGGCGGCAATTCTTGCCGGCTAACCGCGTTCGACCCGATTCCGCCCCTTGGCCTTGGCTTGGTACATGGCTTGGTCGGCCCGCCGAATCCAGAGGTCGCGTTCTTCGCCAGCCTGGCGCTGGGCGACTCCGGCGCTGAAGGTGATCAGGATGCGCTGGTTGTCATGCAGGAAGAAGGTCTTGGTCAGCTCGCGCTGCAGCCGCTGCATCACCTTCTCCGCCTCGGCCAGGTCGGTATTGGGCAGCATGATCAGGAATTCCTCGCCGCCCCAGCGGCCCAGCGAGTCGGACGGCCGCAGCAGCTGCCGGGTCACCTTGGACAGATGGACCAGGGCCTGGTCGCCGGCCTGGTGGCCGTAGCTGTCGTTGATCTTCTTGAAGTGGTCGATGTCGAGCAGGGCCAGCGACAAGGGCGCGGCCATGCGCTCGGCGCGGGCCAGTTCCCGCGCCATCGCCTCCTCCATGCCGCGCCGGTTGAGGGCGCCGGTCAGCTGGTCTTCCCGGACCAGGTTGGCGACTTCCTGCAATTCCCGTTCGAGCTCATGTATCCGTTCGTCCGCCTGCTCCACCTGCCGCCTGGCATCCAGCAGCTCGCCGTGGGTCTGCCGCATCTGGTCGCGCATGCGGCCCATCTCGGCAGTCAGTCCCTCCATGACCTCGTTCAACTCGGCCAGGTCGTCGGCGGCGGCGATCCGGTCGGCATAGCCCTGGATGCGGTCCTGCTGCTCGCCGGTGGCATCGGTCAGCTCGCCGACCCGGTCGACGAAGGTGGAGATCAGGCCCTTCAAGCGCGATTTCGCCTCTCGCAGGTTGTCCTGCAGGGCCTTCTGCCGGTTGACCACCTCTTCCAGGGTGCGTTCGGCATCGAACAAGCTGTAGTAATTGAGCTGGCCACCGACCATGGCGTGGATGGCCGTGACCTGGTTCTGCACCCAAGGGTCGTCGGCGAACATGTCGCCGACGTTGCGGAAAAGCAAGGCGACCACGCGTTTGAGGCCCTCGAGCAGTTCGACATTGTCTTCGGCTCGGACGATGAACTCGCGCCAGAGATGGCCCAGGTCGGCGATATGGCGCTCGGCCAGCTGCCACTGCGCCGCCTCGACCTCGGCCACGAGCGAGCGGGCACGCTGGGCGAGATCCGGCCACAGGACCTCGCAACCACCGATGAACAGCTCGACGTTATCGGCAAAGGCGCGACCCAATTCGGCCAGGGGGCGGCCGGCCGGCGCTGCGACCTCGGTCGTAGCGGCCCTCTCCTCCTCCGCCTCGGCAGCCTCGGCCGGGACCTCACCCTCTTCACCTTCCAATACCTTGCGCGACTCCGGCGATTCTGACCACGACCGGACCAAAGCGGTGATCTTCTCGTGCAATTCATTCGGCTGGTTGCCGAAATTGATCAGCACCCGCTCGACCATCTCCTTCTTTTTCTTTTGCGACAGCCCGACATGGCGGATATCCCACTGGCTAAGCAGGGAACGGATCGCCTCCGGCCAGGGCGCGGCTTTCACCTCCTCGCCCGAGACCTCGGCATAGGCCCGGCGGTAATTGTCCGGCGTCGGCGGCAGCTTGCGCTGCGACAGCCATTTCAGCGCCTCGCGGGCAATGTCGGTTGGTTGGGATGGATGTTCCATGGACGGCACCGTATCCTAGAGGCGTTGATTCTATTCCGAATACATTCGATCCCAATATGGTGGTTTTACTACGTAGGTCTACCCAAGCGCTGCTCCTGTGCTGCCTGGCCACACCCGCATCGGCCGAGCCGCCGGCCCAGTCGCTGGAGGCCATGACCCAGGCGGCGGTGCGTTATCTCGAGACGGAGATCCAGCGGCAATATCCGGAACTGAAGGCCAAGGCGAACGTGCGCCAACCCGATCCCCGGCTGCGCTTTCCCGCCTGCACGCAGATGCAGTTCGCCCTGGCCCCGGGTTCCGAGCTGCAGGGGGGGGGCAGCCTCGGTGTCCGCTGCGAGAGCCCCTACGCCTGGTCGCTTTACCTGGGCTATCGCATCGACCTCCGGGGCCCGGTGCTGGTGACCACCCGGCCGATCGCGGCGAGGGAGATTCTGAAGGCGCGTGACGTGGAAAACCGTGAGATCGAACTGGCCGTCGCGCCTGGCCAGTATCTGCGCCAGCCCCCGCAGGCGGTCGGAATGCTGGCCAAGCAGCCGCTCAAGGCCGGCCAGCCCCTGACTTACGCCCTGCTGGCCAAGCCCATGGCCATCAAGGCCGGCCAGAAGGTCCGCATCGTGGTCCAACACCCCGACTTCAGCATCAGCCAGGAATGCACCGCCCTATCCAATGCCAACGTCGGCGACCTGGTCCGCTGCAAGGTGCCCAGCGGCCGCATCGTGCAGGGCACAGCCACCGAGTCGGGTGTGCTCCAGATCAAACCCTAAACCAATCATGCAGTTGTGCCGATAATGAGGTAGAGTAAAGGTACATGAGTCCAGCAGTCGGGAGTCCGGATATGAAAATCGATAGCACCCTCGCCAAAGTCGGCCAGTTACGCCCGGAAGAGAACAAGGCGCGTCGCCCGGAAACCGCACCCAGCACCCCAGCCCAACCCGCCAAGGCCGATGCCAGCATCGACCTGACCCGCACCTCGACCCGCTTGCAGCAACTGGAGAGCCAGCTCGCCAGCATCCCGGAAATCGACATGGGCAAGGTCGAGACGGTCCGCCAGGCCATCGCCGACGGCAAGTTCGACGTCAACGAGGATGCTATCGCCGAAAAGCTGCTGAACAATGTAGTCGAGGGATTGAAGCAACAAGTCAAGTGATGTCGGCCATCGCCAACCAGGTCAAGGACCTCGCCGCCCATCTCGGCCTTTTCGTCACCCTGCTCGAACGCGAACACGCCGCCCTGACGGCCAAGGCGCTCGACGACCTGAACAGCATCATCGAAGAAAAAAACCGCCTGGCCGGCCTGCTCGGCAACCAGTGGTCGAATCTGCGCAGCAGCCTCGGCCTCAAGCAAGCCTTGCCGGTCGACTTGAAAGCCGCCCTGACCGCACGCGGCGAACAGGCGGCGCTGAAGGATGGCCAACTCATAGGCCAGTTGAGCGAGCGGGCCCGCGACCTGAACCAGCGCAACGGCGCCCTCATCCGCGAGCAGCTGCGCCAGACCAACAAGGCCATCGACATCCTGCAAACCATGTCGCGGCAGAACGCGACCTACGGCCCGGACGGCCTGTCCCATGGCGGGCTGGCCTACAGCCGGACCATCGACAAGGCATGACCATGAACACGATCACCCTGATTGTCAGCGGCATGAGTTGCATGGGCTGCGTGAACAGCGTGAAGAACCTGCTCGGCGCCGTTGATGGCGTACAGAACGTGGAGATCGACGTGGCCAGCGGCCGGGTCGAGATTCAGTACGACGCCACCCGCGGCAACGTCGACGCCATGCGCCAGGCGATCGAAGACGGTGGCTACAAGGTCGTCGCTTAAGCCCCTATCTCAGGCCGTGCCAACTCCTCACCACTCGACCGCCGCACCGCTTTCCTTGGCCAGCCCGGCCAAGTAAGCCGTGTGCGCCGCCAGTTCCTCGGCGCTCGGCGCCAGCACCCGCACCGATACCCCCGCTTTCAGGGTGCGATCGAAACCCGCCCTGCCCCCCACGCTCTCGATGCCAAGCGATTCCTGACCCCGGGTCATCGCCAGATAGACCTCGGCCAAGAGCTGCGCGTCGAGCAAGGCGCCGTGGTAGGCCCGGTTCGAGTTGTCCACGTCATAGCGCCGGCAGAGTGCATCCAAGTTGTTCTTCTGGCCCGGGTGCAGGTCCTTGGCCAACTTGAGCGTATCCAGGACGCCGGCGCAGCTCGACTCCAGTGCCGGCCGGTCGATCAGACGCAACTCGGCATTGAGGAAGCCCATGTCGAACGGGGCGTTATGAATGACCAGCTCGGCGCCGCCGACGAAGTCCAGTAGATCCGCCACCACGTCGGGGAAACGCGGCTTGTCGGCAAGAAACTCGTTGGTCAGGCCATGCACGGCGATGGCGCCGGCGTCGATCTCGCGATCCGGATTGAGATAGACATGGAAATTGCGGCCGGTGACCTGGCGGTTGACGATCTCCAGGGCGCCGATCTCGATGATGCGGTGCCCCTGGGCCGGATCCAGGCCCGTGGTTTCGGTGTCCAGCACGATCTTGCGCATTACGCCCTCCCCAACCCTTTCAACACGCCCTGATTGGCCAAGGCATCCGCGCGCTCGTTCTCTGGATGCCCGGCATGGCCCCTGACCCAGAACCACTCGACCTCGTGCTCGGCGACGGCTCGATCCAGGGCCTGCCAGAGGTCCTGGTTCTTCACCGGCTTGCCCTCGCTGGTCTTCCAGCCGCGGCGGCGCCAGTTGGCCAGCCATTCCGAGATGCCCTTCTTCACATACTGCGAATCGGTGTGCACCCGCACCTTGCAGGCGCGCTTCAGGGCCCGCAGGCCCTCGATCACCGCGGTCAGTTCCATGCGGTTGTTGGTCGTCTCCGGCTCGCCGCCGCAGAGTTCCTTCTCGTGATCGCCAAAGCGCAGCAAGGCACCCCAGCCGCCGGGGCCGGGGTTGCCCTTGCAGGCCCCGTCGGTATACAGATCCACCACCATTTCTTCTCTCTCAGTCAATGCGACCCCGCTGCGCGGTCGTCTTGGGCAGGGAGCGCGCGATCGCCGCGCCGGGCCGCCAGGCCTCGCCCCATTTCGGGGTCAACAGGCGCATGCCCGGCGTGCGCTTGATCGCGTGGATTGCATAAACACCGCCGCCCAGGGCCCACCAGCGATCGCCCGCCGCCTCCAGGAAACGGAAGCGGTGCAGCCATTTCGCCTGGTTGACCGGCGGCGCATAACACATCATCCGGCCGGCCTGGAGTTCGAAACCCAGCAGCGCCAGCCAGTCCTTCAAACGGTTCAGGTGCAAAAAGCGGCCATGCCAGGGATAGTCGCCGCGCCGCTGCCTCAGCAGACGGCTGGCGCCCCACAAACTGAAGGGATTGAAGCCGCTGATCAGCAGATGCCCCTCCGGTCGCAACGCCCGCTCCGCCTCACGCAGGACCTGATGCGGATTGCTGCTGAATTCAAGGACATGCGGCAGCGCCAGCAAGTCCAGGCTGTGGCCGGCGACCGGCAAGGCATCCTGCCGGCAATGCAGTTGCCCCTCGGCCAGATCGCTGCAAAAACGGTAAGGCATCCGATTGGCCCGCAGCAGATCGATCCAGCACTGGCCCGCCTGCATGGCATTGAAGCCGAAGAGGTCGACACAGGTCTGGTCGAACCAGGCCTGTTCCTTGGCCAGGACGTAACTGCCTAACTCGCTCTCGAACCAATCACGCATGGTCAAGGCCAACAACGCAAAAAGGTACTCCCCCTCCTGTTCGGGCGGCAGAGGGTCGAGAAAGGTCGTGAAGCATGACACGTCGTGCCTGATAGTGCATCGATCTTCCTGTCCGTTGACGGCCATCCCGCTCGCTCGCGACAATGGCCGGATGCTGAGGCTTGAAGCGATTCCGGCTCTGAAGGACAACTACATCTGGGCCCTGGCCAAAGGCCGTTACTGCGTCGTGGTCGACCCTGGCGAAGCCGCGCCTATTCTATCGTGGATGACCGCCCGTGATCTGCGCCTGGCAGCCATTCTGATCACCCATCATCACGGCGACCACATCGGTGGCGTGGCCGGCCTGCTGCAACACGCGCCGGTGCCGGTCTATGGCCCGGCCCGCGAGCGCATCGCCTGTGTCGATCAGCCCTTGGTCGATGGCGCCCGCCTCGAGCTGGCCGGGATCGACGCCAGTTTCGAGGTCCTGGAAGTGCCCGGGCACACCCTGGGCCACCTTGCCTATTTCGGCGAAGGCCTGCTGTTCTGCGGCGACACCCTGTTCGCCTGTGGCTGCGGCCGCCTGTTCGAAGGCACGCCGGCGCAAATGCATGCCTCGTTGCAGCGCCTGGCCAGGCTGCCTGGGGACACCCGCGTCTGCTGCACTCACGAATACACCCTGAGCAACATCTCCTTCGCCCTCAGCGTCGACCCCGACAATGCCGCCCTGCGCGAACGCGCGCTGCGCGAGCAGGCCAAGCGCGATCGAGGCCTGCCCACCCTGCCCTCGACCCTGGATCTGGAATTGGCGACCAATCCCTTCCTGCGCTGCCACACCCCTGCCCTGCGGCTGGCGGCCGAGGCCCATGCCGGCCGGCCGCTCAAATCCGAGGCCGAGGTCCTGGGTGTTGTACGAGAGATGAAAAACCATTTCTAACAAGCAATTAGGCGCCGCATTTTCTGGACTGAGTTAAAAATCAGATGCAACCATGCGTTTGTCGTGGACATTAAAATTCAACGATAATCGTGAATTTGCGGATAGGGCCTCCAAGGCCGATTTTTAAACAAGTGCCCAGAAAAGTAGCGTTTGCCCGCGGGGCCGGCTTGTGGCTGGCATTGGCCCTCGGGTTGCTCCTGCCGCGACCTGGCCATCCGGCCGAGAGCCCCGCTGTTCCGATTGCCTCCGAACTCAAGATCAGCTATTCGCTGGCGCATCCCTCGCGCCTGAACGAGCCTGGCAGCGAGGCCGATCTTTGGCAGCGCATCCGCAATGGCCTGGCCATGGCCGATACCAGTCCCGAGCTGGTTCAAGTTCACGAAGACTGGTTCGCCAACCGGCCGGCCTACCTCAACCGTACCGTCGAGCGCAGCCGGCTCTATCTCTTCCATATCGTAGAGGAAGTGGAAAAGCGCGGCATGCCGATGGAAATCGCCCTGCTACCCATGATCGAGTCGGCCTACAACCCCTTGGCGGTATCACCGCAAAAGGCCTCGGGCATCTGGCAGTTCATCCCCTCGACCGGCCGTATCTATGGCCTCAAGCAGAATTCCTGGTACGACGGTCGCAAGGACGTGCTGGCCGCGACCGATGCCGCCCTCGACTATCTGCAGCAGCTCTACGGCATGTTCGGCGACTGGCAGCTGGCCCTGGCCGCCTACAACTGCGGCGAAGGCTGCGTCGGCCGGGCGATCGCCCGCAACAAGGCGAAGGGACTGGATACCGACTACGCCAGCCTGAAGCTGCCGACCGAGACCCGTCACTATGTGCCCAAGCTCCTTGCCGTGCGCAATATCGTGCGCGACCCGGCCCGTTACGGGATCACGCTCGATAGCATCGCCAACGAGCCCTATTTCATGCAGGTCATGCTCAACCAGCCGATGGAGGCGCGCTATGCCGCCAAGCTGGCCGAGATGAACCTGGACGACTTCATTTCGCTCAATCCGGGCTATCAGCGCAAGGTGATCCACACCGATACCCCCGGCATGCTGCTGCTGCCGGCTGACAAGGTGGAGACCTTCCACCACAATCTCCAGCGCATCGGTGACCGACATCAACTCCAGGAATACCGGGCCAAGCGCGGAGAGGTCGCCAGCAAGATCGCCGCCAAGTTCGGCGTCACCCTGGCCTGGCTGAAGGAACACAACCCGCTCAAGCTCTGGCGCGGCAAGGTCGCCAACAGCCAGACCCTGGTGGTGCCGGCACCGGCGGGCAAGGCCGCCACGCAGCCGAAGAAAAAGGCCGAAGTCGTGCAAGAGCCGCAGCTGCACACCCACACCGTGCGCAAGGGGGATACCCTGAGCGAACTCGCCCGGCGCTACAACGTCTCGGTCTCGGACATCCGCGAACACAACCAGACCCTGGCGGACAAGCTGCGCCCCGGCGACAAGATCGCCATCCCCGTTTCCGAAGGCTGAAGGTTACTTGACGAGATGACAGGCGACCTGCCTGTCGTCCAAGGCACGCAGCTCCGGCACGGATTGCCGACATGCCGGCTCTACCCGGGGACAACGCGCCGCGAAGGCGCAGCCGGCGTTCGACAGACCGCCCTCCCTTGCTTCCACCTGCGCCAAACCGCGACCCGGCGCCGAATCCAGTAGCAATCGGGTATAAGGGTGCAGCGGTTCGGCCATCAAGTCAGCCGCCGGCCCGGTCTCGACGATGCGGCCGCGATACATCACCGCCACCCGATGGGCGAGATAGCCGACCACGGCGAGGTTGTGGCTGATGAAGAGATAGGCCAGGCCGCGCTCGCGCTGCAGGCCCTGCAGCAGGTTGAGAATCTGGGCCTGAACCGAGACATCGAGCGCGCTGGTCGGCTCGTCGCAGATCAGGAGCTTGGGCCCCACCGCCAGTGCCCGGGCGATGGCGATGCGCTGGCGCTGGCCGCCGGAGAAGGCATGCGGGTAGCGCAGCGCAGCCCCGGGCTCCAAGCCCACGCTCTGCAACAGTTCCGCCACCAGCGCCTTGCGCTCCGCCTTGGCCAGTTCCGGCCGCAAGGCCTGCATCCCCTCCTCCAGGATCTCGCCCACCCGCATGCGCGGATTCAGCGAAGAGAACGGATCCTGGAACACGATCTGCATCTCGGCCCGTTTTTGACGGAGCGCCTCGCCCCGCAGCTCGCCGATCTCCTCGTCGCCCAAGCGCACGCTGCCCGCAGTCGGTTCGATCAGGCGCAGGATGGCACGCGCCAGCGTGGTCTTGCCGCAACCCGACTCGCCGACCAGGGCCAGGGTTTCACCGGCCGCGATTTGCAGCGACACGCCATCGACCGCCTTCACCGTGCCAAGCACCCGGCGCAGCAAACCTTTGCGGATGGGGAAATGCACCGCGAGATCGCGCACGGCCAGCAGTGGCGCTGTGATCGGCACGACCGGCTGCACCACCGGCGCCGGCACGGCGGCCACGGCCACGGGCCGCGGCTCGACCGCGAGATGACAACGGGCAAAGTGCCCTTCTGCCACTTCGTGCAGGCCGGGCACTTCCTGCCGGCAGCGCGCCCAGACCTGCGCGCAGCGGTCGGCGAAGCGGCAACCGGCAAAGCGTGTACCCAGCGGCGGCACCGTACCCGGAATGTGGTCCAGACGCTCACCGCGCCGGCTGGCCGAGGGCAGCACGCTGAACAACTTTTGCGTGTAGGGATGGAAGGGCCGCTCATACAGGGCACCACGCGGCGCCCATTCGACGATCTGGCCGGCGTACATGATGACCACGCGATCGGCCATGTCGCGGGCGACGTCGAGGTCGTGGGTGATGAGCAGCAGGCCCATACCTCGCTCGGCCTGCAAACGCTTGAGCAGGCGCAGGATCTGGGCCTGCACGGTCACATCCAGCGCCGTGGTCGGCTCGTCGGCGATCAGCACCTTGGGCTCGCCCGCCAGCATGGTTGCGATCAGCGCCCGCTGCTTCTGACCGCCGGAGAGCTGGAAGGGATAGCTCGCCGCCAGTTCGGGCGCAAGGCCGACGGCGTCGAGCAACTGGCCGATGCCGGCCTCAGCGGCGCTACCCTGGAGCCGGCGATGCACCGCCAAGGCCTCGGTGATCTGCTGGCCGATGGTCATCACCGGATTGAGGCTCAGCATCGGTTCCTGGAAGACCATGGCCAGGCGGCCGCCGCGCACGCCCTGCATCGCCCGCTCCGGCAGGGCGAAAAGATCGGTGTCATCAAGCCGCGCCTCACCGCCAGTGATCGCCAGCCCCTCCGGCAGCAGCCGCATCAGGGCCAGGGCGGTGAGCGACTTGCCGCAGCCGGATTCGCCCAGGAGGGCGACGCATTCGCGCGGGGCGACCTCGAACGAGACACCGTCGACCGGCAGCAAGCCTTGGCCGCCGGCGGCGATCTCGACCCGCAAATCCTTGAGCACCAGGCCGCTCACGAGCGCTTCTCCGAACGTGGATCGAAGGCGACGCGCACGCTGTCGGCGAACAGGTTGGCCGCCAGCACCAGGGCGAACATGAACAGGAAGGCGGCGGCCAGCTGCCACCAGACGATGGGCTCGCGCGCCAGCTCCAGCCGGGCGCCGTTGATCATGTTGCCCCAACTCGCCATGGCCGGGTCGACGCCGACCCCGACGTAGGACAGCACCGCCTCGGCCAGCACCAGGCCGGAGAAATCGATCACCACCGTGATCAGCACCAGATGGCCGACGTTGGGCAGGATGTGGCGCGACAGGATGCGCAGATGGGAAACGCCGAAGGCCCGCGCCGCCTGGATGTATTCCAGCTCTCGCAGCTTGAGCGCCTCGCCGCGCAGCAACCGGGCCAGCCCGGTCCAGCTGGTGACGCCGAGGATGCCGCAGAGAAAGACCAGCCTGAGATCGGAGCGAGCGGCGGCGGTGTCGAACAATTCCGGGTGGGTCTCGATGTAGACCTGCGCCACCAACACCGCCGCCGCGATCAGCAACACGCCGGGAATGGAATTCAGGGTCGTGTAGACGTACTGGATGACGTCGTCCACCCGGCCGCCGTAGTAGCCGGCCGCCACGCCGAGGAACAGGGCCAGGGGCAGCATGATCAGCGTGGTCAGGGTGCCGATCAACAAGCCGGTACGCACGCTCTTGAGCGAGAGGTAGAACACGTCCTGGCCGACCTTGTCGGTGCCCAGAATGTGGTAATGCGGCGCCAGTTGCACGATCACACCGGCCAGCAGCAGCAGGATCGCGAGGGTGACCAGACCGCTGCGCAGCGCCGCCAGCTCGGGTGCGCGCGCAAGGCGGCGCAAGGCATCGCCGAAGCCGGCCGAGCGCCGAGACAGCATACCTGCCGTCAGCAGGACGACGGCGGCCGCCAGCGCCAGACCCCAGGCCACACCGGCCAGCGACCGGCGGGCGACGTCCCCTGCCCGCTCGCTTTCATGCGACAAGTGGGCGCCGCCGTATTTCAGCCGCGGGTAGTCGCGCAGCTGGCGACCGTCGGCCAGGGTCAGGTTCTCCTTGGCATAAAGATGCAGGGCAAAGGGCGCGGAATAGGTCTTCTCCACCTGCGCGCGCAGCGGCTCGGCCAGGGCATCGAGCACGGAGAGCACTTCGTTGCCGTATTGCACTGGCTGGCCCGGCTGGGCCGGCAGGGCTGGCCGGTAGTGCAGAGAGTCGAGCACGCCGATGCCGGCATAGGCCGCCAGCAGCACGGCCGTGGCCACGCCGAGCCGACTCCGGCCCACCCGCGCCCAAGGCGCCCGCAGGTGCTCGTGCCGGCGCACGTGCAGGAAGAAGCCGAGCACTGCCGCCAAAAGCAGAAACAACAGCGCATCGCTCCAGAGGATATCGATCAGGAAACTCATTCCAGTCTCACCCGCGGATCGACCAGGGTATACGACAGGTCGGTGAGCAACAGACCCAGAATGTAGAGCACCGACCCCAGGAAGACCATGGCCCGGACGATGGCGAAGTCCTGGGCCTGGATGGCGTCGATGGTGTAGCTACCCAGCCCCGGGATGCCGAAGAAGGATTCGACGATCAGGCTGCCCAGGAAGAGGCGCGGGATCACCACCACCGCGCCGGTGAGGATGGGGATCATGGCGTTGCCCAGCACGTGGCGGAACAGCACCACCCGCTCGGACAGGCCCTTGGCCCGCGCCGTGCGCACATAGTCCTTGTGGATCTCCTCCAGGAACAGGGTGCGGTAGAAGCGGCTGGAATCGCCCAGGCCGGAAATCACCCCGACCAGGATGGGCAGCACCAGGAACTTAAGCCCCACCAGGCCCGGCTCGTAGCCCGATACCGGCACCAGATGCCAGAGCTTGCCCAGCAGGAACTGGCCACCGATGATGTAGAACAGCCCCGAGATCGACATCAAGACCACGCACAGCACCACCCCGGCGAAGTCGAGATAGGTGGCGCGGAAGAAGACCATGACCAAGGCGAAGCTGATGTAGGCCAAGAGGCCGACCAGGAAAGTCGGCAGGGCGATGGCGAGGCTGGGCCACATGCGCGTCGTGATCTCGCGCGCGATGTCGCGGCCGTCGTCGGCCTGGCCGAATGAAAAGGCGAACAGCTTGAGCGACTTGTCGACGAACAGGGTGTCGCCCAGCTTGCCGGCCCCCTCCGCCGCCGGGTTGAAGAACAGCGGCCTGTCGTAGCCGTGCTCGGTTTTCCAGCGCTCGATCGCCTCGGCCGTGACATGCTTGGCGCCGAGGTGGATGCGGGCCATGTCATCCGGCGTATTGACCACGAAGAAGAGGGCGAAGGTGATCAGGTTCACCCCGATCAGGATCGGGATGGCGTAAAGGACGCGGCGGACGATGTAGGCCAGCATGGCCGGCATCATATCAACGGAGCCGGCTCGACCGCCAATGGCCGCTTGCCCGAACCCCGGCTTTTCGGGAACATGCCGGCGACGATCCGGTCAATCGACTGGGCGCAAACCGAAACAGGGCGCAGGCGCCCCGCCACCAACAACAAGGAGACCCTCATGCATGCCATGCGCTTGTTCTTGCGTTTATTGCTGATCGGCCTCATTGCGCAAGGCCCGGCCTGGGCCCTGGGCTCGCAACCCTTCTTCAAGGATTCCTTCCTCAACCTGCAGGAAGACCTGGCCGACGCCGCCAAGGCCGGCCGGCTATTGATGGTGGTCTACGAGCAGGAGGGCTGCCCCTACTGCGCCCAGTTGCATCAGGTGCATTTCCAGGACAAGGCCATCACTGCCGCGCTGAAAAAGCATTTCGACGTGATCCAGCTCGACATCTGGGGCGGCCGCGAGGTGGCCGACTTCGGCGGCGAGACCATGACCGAGAAGCAGCTGGCGCGCAAGCTCAAGGTCCAGTTCTCGCCCACCATCGCCTTCTACGATGCCCGGGGCGCGGAAATCTACCGCATCTCGGGCCTGCACAAGCCGGCGGTGTTCAAGGCCGAGCTCGACTACCTGGCCAGCGGGGCCTACCAGAAGATGGGATTCAGGGAATATGCCTCGCGCCAAGGCCAAAAGGCCAAGCCCGCCGGCCTGATCGACGAGCCTTTCTTTGCCAGGGTCGACGATCTCCAGGCCCTCATCAAGAAAGCCGGGGCCGAGGACAAGGTCCTCGCCCTGCTGTTCGAGCAGGCCGACTGCGAGGCCTGCCGGCGCATGCACGACCGCAATTTCATGGACGGCGACACGGTCAGGCTGCTGAACGAACAGTTTCGGGTGGCGCGGATCGACATGGCCGGCAGCAAGCTACTCAAGGATTTCTCCGGCCAGGCAACCAGCGAGGCCGAACTCGCCAAAGCCATGGGCATCCGGCAGGTGCCGACCCTGGTGTTCTTCGATACCGGCGGCCGGGAAATCCTGCGTTATGAAGATCATCTGATTCCGGAGCACTTCACCAACCTGCTCGCCTTCATCGGCAGCCACGCCTATCGCCGGCACGCCTCCTTCCAGGACTGGCTGCGGGCGCGCGCAGCCGGCGGCGCGGCGGCTCAGTAAGAAGTATTCGCCGCCGCCTGCTGCCGCCTCCGATAGGCCCGCAGCGCCGGCAGCGCGGCCATGACCAGCAGCAGGAACAGGCCCAGCAGCGGCCACCAGACGGCGCGGTTCCATTTAGCCTGATAGGCAACACGCCGCTCCGGCTCGACCCGGCGGTATTTCAGGGTGTTGTTGGCCATCAGGTTGGGCTTGCCGTTCTTCACCCAGGCATGGCGCAGGCCGAAGGTCTTGGGGAAATAGGCGAAGACCCAGGGGGCGTCGTGGCGCACGATCTCGACCATGCGCTCGATCAGGGCCTGCCGCGCCGGACCGTTGGCCATGTCCTTCATCTGCAGAAACAGCCGGTCGAACTCGGGATTTTCATAGTTGGCGGCATTCTCGCCGTTCAGTTCCATCTTGCGGTTCGGGCCATAGAGCAAGAACAGGAAGTTCTCCGGGTCCGGGTAATCGGCGTTCCAGCCCCATTCGAAGATCTGGGCGTTGCCCTTGAGCATCTTGTCCTGGAAGCGGTTGTAGTCGGTACTGCGCACCACCAGTTGCACGCCGAGTTTCTCGAACTGCTTGCGATACCAGTCCAGGCGCGCCTTGGCCTCCGGCCCGCTGGCCATGGTGTCGAGGTAGAGCGTGAGCGGCCGCCCCGTCGCCGCCTCGCGCCCGTTCGGATAACCCGCCTCGGCCAGCAGGCGTCTGGCCTCCTCGATGCCGCGGCGAACCGGCTGGCCGCCCTGCCAGCGATAGACCACGGGATTGATCCCCGCCTCGCCCGCGCGGTAGCCATAGATGCCCGGCGGCAGCGGCCCCTGGGCCGGGATGCCGCGACCGTTGAGGAAGATGGAGATGAATTCCTCGTAGTCGAGGGCGATGGAGATGGCCTGGCGCAGCTTGCGCGCGGACTCGCCCAAGCCGCCCAACACCGGGTCGCGCATGTTGAAGCCGACATACCAGATCGAGGTGCGCACCGCGGTGGACAGCTCGATGCCGCGCTCGCGCATCTCGGGCGAGAGATCGGGCTGACCGTCGGGCCCCATGCGGATGGCCTGATCGAAGGTGTCGGAACTGATGCCCGAGGTGTCGTAATAGCCCTGGAGGAATTTGGTCCAGTAAGGAATGTCCTCCTTCTCCAGCCTGTAGACCGCCTCGTCGAGCAGGGGCAGCCGCCGGCCGGCATCCATCAGCAGCCCCTCGGCCCGGTCGCCCGGCTCGCCCTCGGCCGGATAGAAGTCGTCGTGGTAATGCGGGTTGCGCTTGAGGCGCATGACCCGGTTGGGGTCGTTCTCGGCCAGATAGAACGGCCCGGTGCCGACCGGCTGCCAGTCGAGCGAGAAGTTGCGTTCCAGCATGCCGGGCTGATTGTAGAAACGCTCGGCTTCGGCCGGCACCGGCGCGAAGAAGGGCATGGCCAGCCAGTAGGCGAACTGGGGATACTTGCCCTTGATCTTCACCCGGTAGGTGTAGCGATCCACCAGTTCGACCCCGGCCAGCGGATAGCGCTCGAGATCGAGGTAGGCCTCGCGCGGCATGCCCGCGACCACCTTGGCCAGGGTGGCGCCGTACTCCTTGAGACCGACGATGTATTCGGCCATCAGGCCGAAGATGGGCGAACTCAGGCGGGGGTTGGCCAGGCGCTTGATCTGGTAGACGTAGTCGGCGGCGACGAGTTCGCGGCTGCCGGTTTCCACGAAGTCGGCGAAGCGCTCGATCCGTTCCAGTTCCCTCGGATCGATCGGCACGTAACGCGGCGTGCCATCCGGCTTTTGGGCAAAGGCCGGATGCGGCTGGTAATGGATGCCGGGCTTGATCCGGATCTCATACACGCTGTAGGCGATGGCCGCGCTCGGCGCCGATTCCGGCAGCCTGCGGCCATCGGCCGCGTAATAGCTGACCTCGGGCATGGCGGCCGCGGTCAGCGGCTCCAACTGGTAGGGGCGTTTGAGATAGTGGTATTGCAACGGCGGCTCGTAGATCTGGCCGGTGAAGACCACCTCGTTCTCGCTGTAGGAACGGGCCGGGTCCAGGTGCTTGGGCCGTTCGGAGAAGGCCGAATAAAGGATGTTCCGGCCGGCCTGCCCGGCCGGATAGGGGCTGTTGGCCGGGCCGTTGCAGGCGGCGAGCAACAGGACGGACAGGAGAAGCCAGGCACGCATTTGGCGAGTGTAAATAAGAAGAATTGCGGCGTCACGGTATAATGCCGCCCTGTTTGGTCAACACAAAACAAAGGGAACAGAACCATGGGCTTTCTCGCCGGCAAGAAAATCCTCATTACCGGTCTGATCAGCAACCGCTCCATCGCCTATGGCGTGGCCCAGGCCTGCCACCGCGAAGGCGCCGAGCTGGCCTTCAGCTATCAGGGCGAACGCGCGCGCGACCGCGTCGTCGAATTCGCCAAGGAGTTCGGCTCAGACCTCACCTTCGATTGCGACGTCGGAAGCGACGAACAGATCGAGGCCCTGTTCGCGGGCCTTTCCAAGCGCTGGGACGGTCTGGACGGCATCGTCCACTCCATCGCCTTCGTGCCCAAGCAGGCCCTGGCCGGCGACTATCTGGAAAACGTCAACCGCGAATACTTCCGCATCGCCCACGACATCTCCAGCTATTCCTTCACCGCCCTGGCCAAGGCCGGCCTGCCCATGATGCAGGGCCGCAAAGCCGCCCTGCTGACCATGACCTATCTGGGCGCCGTGCGCTACGTGCCGCACTACAACGTCATGGGCCTGGCCAAGGCCAGCCTGGAGACCAGCGTCTACTACCTGGCTTCGAGCCTCGGCCCGAAGGGCATCCGGGTCAACGGCATCTCGGCCGGTCCGATCAAGACCCTGGCCGCCTCCGGCATCTCCGACTTCAACAAGCTCCTGGCCTGGGGCGAGAAGAACTCGCCGCTGCGGCGCAATGTCACCATCGAGGAGGTCGGCAACACCGCCGCCTTCCTGCTGTCGGACCTCGCCTCCGGCATCACCGGCGAGATCACCTACGTCGATTCGGGCTTTAACAGTACCGCCGGTTTGGCGGTCGACGAGTGATCCACTGACCCGCTAAATAAGAAAGCCGGCCCCGTGCCGGCTTTTTTACTTGAACATGCTGCTGCACTTCGACCTTACTCAAACCCTCACCGTCGCCCTGCTCTTCGTCTGGACCGGATTCGTCCGCACCGGCCTGGGCTTCGGCGGCGCCGCCTTGGGCCTGCCCCTGCTGCTCTTCGTCGAGCCGCAGCCCCTGCTCTGGCTGCCGATCATCGGCACCCACCTCTTGTTCTTCTCCGGCCTCACCCTGCGCACCCGGTTGCACAACGTCGACTGGGCCTATCTCGGCCGCTCCTCGCTCTACATCGTGCCGGCCGCCATCGTCGGCGTGTTTGGCCTGGTCACCCTGCCGACGGCCTGGCTCAACCTCGCCATCTACGCCATCTCGCTCTTCTACGGCTTCATCTGGCTGCTCAACCGCGCCATCGAAAGCCGCTCCAAGTGGGTGGATAAATTCCTGTTGGTCTTGGGTGGCTACATCGCCGGCACCTCGCTCACCGGCGCCCCGCTGATGGTCGCGGTCTACATGCGCAACGTGGACAAGGCCAAGCTGCGCGACACCCTGTTCGTGCTCTGGTTCACCCTGGTCAGCATCAAGATGGCCACCTATGTCGCGCTGTCGGTCGACCTGCATTTCTTGGCCGCCCTGAGCCTGATCCCGGTCGCCGCCATCGGCCACTTCATGGGCCTGCGCGCGCATGAGGCCATCACCCGCAACGACCTGTTGTTCAAGCGCTGGATCGGCGGCGGCCTGGTCGTCGTCAGCGCCCTGGGGCTAATAGGCTTGCATAGCTAGCACAGCCTGCCCACCCGTTCGGAGATAATCAGCCCCGTCTCGCCGAGCTTTTCAACTCACGCTTCACACATGGGCGTCTTTACGGCCCAAGCCCTCAGCGATGAAAGCCAGCACCAAGGCATTCAGGCTGACCCCCTCGGCCTTGGCGCGCTCGGCCAGCTTGGCATGAACCGATTTGGGCAAACGGGTAACGAAGCGGCCAGAAGCCGCGGGTGAAGTTTTTACGCAGCCCTTTGCATCGGGCGTACTTCCTCGGCAATCTTCCCGCCAGCTTCCCTTTCCACCTGTTTCAGGTCGAAGGCGGTCTGCAGGTTGAGCCAGAATTGCGCGGTCGTGTCGAAGAAGCGGGCCAGCCGCAAGGCCGTGTCCGGTGTCACCCCTCGACGCTCGCGCACAATGTCATTGATCCTCGGCGCCGGCACATGCAGGGCCAGCGCCAACGCGTTGGCGCTCATACCTAGGGGAACAAGGAATTCCTCCCGGAGGATTTCACCGGGGTGAATCGGGCGCATCTTGTTGGTAGCCATACTGTACCTCTCTTTCAGTGGTAATCCACGATTTCAACGCAGTCCGGGCCGGCCGCCGTCCAAACGAAGCACACACGCCACTGGTCATTGATGCGGATGCTGTATTGGTCAGCGCGATCCCCGCATAATGCTTCCAGGCGGTTGCCTGGGGGTGAGCGCAAATCCTTCAACTCCACCGCATCGTCCAGCATTTGCAGCTTGCGTTGCGCGACGCTTTCGATGTTCCGAAACCGCTTTGGGCTTGCCCCTTCGAAAAGTGCTTGGGTGTCGGCGCACTGGAATGAGCGAATCGTCATGGGGAAATTATATAACGCCAGACGTTAAACGCAATAGGTTAAATTTGGCCGAAAGCCACCGCCGGCACCGTCGACTACATGCAATGCGTCACCAGCGCCACCGCGGCGCGGGACTACGCCGCCTCGTCGGCCACCCAGCAGGCCTCCAACTTCTCGCAGATCGTCACCACCTTCGGCAACATCTGTCTGGCCATCTTCTTCGCCTTCGCGCCCATCGCCATCGCCTATGCCGCCTTCGCCGGCCCGTCCGGCATCGGCATCCTCATGAAGTTCGTCATGTTCGGCGCCTGGACCCAGACCTTCCTGCCCATGGCCGCTATCCTCAACTACGCCATGTACAGCAACCTGGACAGCTTCTCCCACCAGGTCTTCATCGCCAACCAGGGCGTCCTGGGCACCGGCACCATCGATGCCCTCTACGACCACGCCGTGCGGGTGCATACCGTGCTGGCCGAGATGGTCGGCTACATCCCCTTGGTCTCCCTGGCCATCATCACCGGCTCCATGCATGCCTGGACCCACGTCGCCCGCGGCGTGGGCCAGACCATGGATACGGTGACCAAGGACAACGCGGCGCGCGATGTCGGCGGCATGGAGGGTACCGCTGCCTTGGCCGGCATGCTGCCGGGCACCTCCTCGCTGCGCACTTATCATGCGGCTAGTAGCATGACTGCCAAAGGCCTGGCCGGCGGCGGCGTGGCGAGCGCCTCAAACGAAGGCTCGGAATTGGAATCCTCCTATAGCTACAGCTCCAGTCTTAATAACAGGATTGCTCAAGAACAAGCCACCCAAGAAAAATACAGCCATGAAGCCCAGCAACGCATGGATGCCGCAGTAAGGAAGGCAACCGGCATCGACAACACCACGGCGGCCTACAGAGAGTATGGCCGCCGCATGCAGAACGACCACAGCAAGGAAGCTCAGGTGGTGCGCGGATTGACCAATTCCTTGGTCGACAAGGGCGTCCTCAGCGCGGAGGAATCTGAGGAATATCAGGCCCGGGTCATGGCCGGCCTGCAGGGCGGGCTCAGCATCAATGACGCAGTCCGCCAGGCCCGCAAATTCATGGGCAAAGGCGGTGTCGGCCGTGAAGTCGTGAAAGGCCTGATCAAAGGGATGCGGGCTGGAGTGGCGGCCGGCGTCAGAGTGCCACTGCCGCCCCAGGGTAAGCTGGTGGGCGCAGTAGGAGTCGGCATAGCTATGGGCCTGATCGAAGCAACCTCCGCCTACAACGCCGCGGTGGCCAGCAAGGACGCCAGCAAAATCGCCAAGGCCGGAAAAAACCTGCTCTCGGCGGCAGCGAATGCTGATGCGCAGTTAGCCAGCATCGAAAGAGCCACGATGAAGGAATCCGAGTCCTTCGAAAAGGCTGTATCCGAAACGCTGGGCATGACCAGTGGGCAAACCTGGCGCGATACGGAAAGCCAATTCCGTGGCGACGGCAGCCGCACCGAAACCAGCATCCGCAACGCTTTCGCGCGGGAGCTGGGCAACGGCTACAGCCAAGTCTGGAAGCGTGCCGAAGAGTCCGCGGAGAAGCTGGCCTGGCTGCGCAGTGTCGATCAAGAGCGCGCCGCCAAACTCAATTACAAGAGCGGCGATCTGGCCTACAAGTTGCGCGGCAACTTCGCCGCGACGCAGGCCATCCAGTCCTGGCTATCCAACCCGGAAAACGCGGCGGCGGCCCGGTCCCAGCTCGCTAACATGCCGCGGTTCCAAGGCACCAACATGGGCTTGTTCGCCGGCGCCGTCCAGCACATGATCAACACCCACAATCCCATGCTGGACCAGCTTGTCGAAAAAGTCGATGCCGTGAACCTTGGGCTCAAGGCCCCGGACGCGACGGCCGCTGGCATCGAAAACAAGGTGGGTGGTGACATGCTGTCCGGCCGACTGCTCGACATGGACGCTGCGCAACATACAGACGGGGCGAGAAACTTCCAGCCATCCAAAGCTGCAGTCACCCCTCATCCAGCACCCCCGCCAGCTTCGGGCCAGACCCCGGAGCAGAAAGCTCAAGCCGCCTATAAACAGGAGTCGGACAAACCTTCCGGCGTCAGACCTGGATCACATAAACCGTTTAGCGAGGGAGATCGAAGAGCTATGCAGAAAATCCACCAGGGCAATAAGGAGGGTGTCGGCGTCTTCGACGCAGGGAAGAAGCTATTTTGATGGGCACGGCTAATCGCCCATGTACCAACGATCGCCAACCGCTTCGCCAAGCGACTCAGATAAAGACTTGGACATGAATTCATTTTTCCAGTCCTCCTCGTCGGGCTCGTCAGAAGTGGCGTTATCGGCCATATCCACCATGAATACCACCATCACCACCGCTGCGATGACGCCGGCCCACACGCTGCCGATCCAGTACCACATACCGATGCCGGCCGCGGCGGGCATGGCCAGCTTGAGCAGCAGGCGACCGAGCATCTTGCCGATGGGCTTGAGCGCCGGCTTGCCGAGCGTGTGGTATATCACCCTAAACCCTTCCATCGTGCCCACTTTGCGGTATTGGTTGGCCTTGGAGAAGGCTTCCAGTTCGGCCATGCCGGCCCGGATGGCGTTGAGTTCTTCTTTGTTCATGTCGTAACCAGTCCTGTTCGATAACTTCATGCAACCCATTATGCCCGCAAACCCGTTTCTCGCAAGTCCCTTGGCCGGCCAGCCTTGGCGCGGTTTCGCCCGGCCGGCGGGATGGCTTGCCTCGGCCCTGCTCGCCGGCCTGCTCGCCCTGGCCGTCGCGCCTCCCGCCGCGGCCGATACTGTCTGCGGCCGGGTCTACACCGTGCTCAGCGGCAACCGCTTCTATATGAGCGATGCTGGCGGCCAGGCCGTGCCGGTGCGGCTGGCCTGGACCTATGCCCCGGAACAGCCGCAAAACGCCTCGCCCATCGCCAAATTCAAGCTCAACCAGTGGATCGGCGGTCATGACGTCTGCGTGGACGTGGTCAACCGCGACCCCAAGGGCCGACTGGTGGGAGTGGTCAAGCTCAAGGGCGAGGACATCAACCTCAAGCTGCTGAGCGAGGGCCTGGCCTGGCACTACGTGCAATACGCCAGCCGCGGCCAAGACCGCGAGAGCTTCGGCCGCTATTCGGCGGCGGAGGATGGCGCCCGGCGGCAGAGTAAGGGACGTTTCTGTCAGGCGGTTTGATCGGCGTCTTTGGGGCTTGCTATTTCCAGTTCCTGACGTTATGTTAGCAATTGAATACTTACATAGGGGCAGAGCATGTCAGCCCGACTGCCAACCGAACACCGCCAGGCCGAGATGGTCCAGGCCATGCTGACGCTGACCGAGCAGCAGGGCGTGGAGACCATCACCACGAGCGATATCGCGAAAAGCGTGGGCCTGAGCCAGGGCGCGGTGTTCCGTCACTTCCCAAACAAGCAATCGATCTGGCTGGCCGCCATCGACTGGGTACAACGGACGCTGCTGGCGGCGATCGACGGCGCCGCCCAAACCAAGGCACTGCCCCTGGAACGGTTGCAGGCCATGTTCGAGGCCCATGTCGATTTCGTGGCGCGTCACCCGGGCGTGCCGCGCCTGCTGTTCCATGAACTGCAGCGACCCGGCGACAGCCCGGTCAAAAAGAGCGTGCGCGCCCTGCTCGCTGCCTATCGCCGCCGCCTGATCGGCCTGCTCAACGAGGCCAAACAGGCCGGCCAGGCCCGGGCCGGGCTGGATACCGACGCCGCCGCCACCCTGTTCATCGGCATGATCCAGGGCCTGGTCATGCAGACCATGCTCATGGGCAAGACCCAGGCCATGCGTCCGATCGCCAGCGGTCTGTTCGCCATCTACCTCGACGGCATCCGGAGACCGGCATGAAGCTGCCGGCCCGATTCAGCAGCCGGCTCGGCCTGATCCTGTTCGGGCTCGGCCTGCTTGCGGCCTTCGCCTTCGTCGTGCTGCGCACCGGGCCGCTGGCCGCCACCCGGGTCGTCCTGGCCAAGGTCGAGACGCGGGAACTGAAGCCGGCCATATTCGGCATCGGCAGCGTCGAGGCGCGCCATGCCTTTGACCTCGGCCCCACCGTGGCCAGCCGGGTGCTGCGGGTGCGGGTCGATGTCGGCGACCGGGTCGAGGCCGGCCAGGTCGTGGCCGAAATGGACCCGGTCGACCTCGACCAGCGACTGGCCGCGGCCGAATCGGCCTACCGCCGAGCCGCCTTCGCCGTCGACTCGGCCGCGGCCGCCGCGAGCGAGGCCGCCAGCCGCAAGGCGCTGGCCACGGCCAATGCCGAGCGCTTCGAGCAGTTGCGCCAGCAGGGCTTCGTCAGCCAGGAGGCGGTGGAGGTCAAACGCCACGAGGCCCAGGCCGCCGGCGCGGCGCATATGGCGAGCCAGGCCAGCCTCGCCGCCGCCCGTCAGGACGCGGCCCGGTTGCGGGCCGAGCGGGCCGCGGTCGGCGAGCAGCGCGCCAACAGCGTGCTGCGCAGCCCGGTGGCCGGCGTGGTCACCGCCCGCAAGGCCGAGCCCGGCTCCACCGTGGTGGCCGGCCAGGGCGTGATCCGTCTGGTCGATCCGACCAGCCTCTGGGTGACCACCCGCATCGACCAGGCGCGCGCCGCCGGCCTCAAGCTCGGCATGCCGGCGAGCATCGTCTTGCGTTCGCGGCCGCAGGCGCCTCTGGCCGGCCGGGTGGCCCGGCTGGAACCGGCCGGCGACAGCGTCACCGAAGAACGCCTGGTCCAGGTTGCCTTCGACCAACAAGCCCAGGACATCAGCCTGGGCGAACTGGCCGAGGTGACCCTCGCCCTGCCCGTCGTGGCCCAGGCCCTCAGCCTGCCGAACGCCGCCATCCAGCACCGGGGCGAGCAGGTCGGCGTCTGGCGCGTGGTCGACGGCGAGGCCCGCTTCCGCCCGGTGACCCTCGGGGCACAGACCCTGGATGGCCGGGTGCAGATCCTGACCGGCCTGGCCCAGGGCGAGCAGGTGGTGGCCTACAGCGAGAAGGCCTTGAGCGAGGGCGAGCGGGTCCAGGCCGTCGCGCGCCTGGCGGGCAACGGCCGATGATCAGCCTGGCCGGGCGCGACATCCTCCATGCCTGGGGCAAGTACGTCTTCACCGGGCTTGGTCTGGGGCTGCTGATCGGCGTCACCCTGTCCATGGCCGGCATCTACCGCGGCATGGTCGACGATGCCCGGGTGCTGCTGCGCAACAGCGGCGCCGACATCTGGGTGGTGCAGAAGGACACCCTCGGCCCTTATGCCGAGCCCTCGAGCCTGCACGACGACGTCTACCGATCGCTTTTGGGCCTGCCCGGCGTGGCGCGGGCGGCCAATGCCACCTATCTCACCATGCAGGTACGCCGGGGCGAGGAGGATGTGCGGGTCATGGTGGTCGGCATCACGCCGGGCCAGCCGGGCGAGCCCGCCTATCTCCTGGCCGGACGCCGCCTCACCCGCGGCCATTACGAGGCCATCGCCGACGTGAAAGCCGGCCTCGCCCTGGGCGAGAAGATCCGCATCCGCCGGCACGATTACACCGTGGTCGGGCTCACCCGGCGCATGGTCTCCTCCAGCGGCGATCCCATGGTCTTCATCCCGCTGAAGGACGCGCAGGAAGCGCAGTTCCTCAAGGACAACGAGGCCATCCGCAACGACCGCGCCCGCACCGCGGCCAACCCGGCGCTCAACCGGCCCGGCGTGCCCGGCCTGCTCGAGGCCATCGATGCCAGCCGGACGGAGAGCCGCAGCGTCAACGCCGTGCTGGTCCGGGTGGCGCCGGGCTGGTCGGCCGAGGCGGTGGCCGGGAACATCCGCCGCTGGAAATACCTGCAGGCCTACACCGTGGCCGACATGGAAGACATCCTGGTGGCCAAACTGATCGCCACCTCGGCCCGCCAGATCGGCATGTTCCTGGTCATCCTCGCCATCGTCAGCGCGGCCATCGTCTCTTTCATCATCTACACCATGACCCTGTCCAAGGTGCGCGAGATCGCCGTGCTGAAACTGATCGGCACCCGCAACCGCACCATCGCCGGCATGATTCTGCAGCAGGCCCTGGGCCTCGGGCTGATCGCCTTCGTCGTCGGCAAGACCGTGGCCACCCTGTGGGCGCCGCACTTTCCCAAATATGTCTTGCTGGAGCCGGGCGACGCCGTGCGCGGCTTCTTCGCGGTCATGGCGATCTGCGCCCTGGCCAGCACCCTGGCCATCCGCACGGCGCTCAAGGTCGACCCGGCCGAGGCGATTGGAGGTTGATGCAGGCGATGCCGGCTGGCTGGGCCGGCATCCGTCCTTTCCTGTTCCAGCCAAACCCAAGGAGAAATGCAATGAAACATCTGAAATGGACCCTCGCTCTGGCAGGCAGCCTGCTCGCCGGCACCGCCCTCGCCGAGGAGGCCGCCCAGCTCAACCAGGCGCAGATCAGGGAGCAGGTGCGCCAACAGGTGCGCGAGGAAGCTCAGGTGCGCGAGCGCGCCCTGACGCCCGAACAGCGCGAGGCACGCCAGGCCGAACAACAGGCCCAGCGTGAAGAACGCGCAACCCAGCGCGAAGCGCGTCAGGCCGAACGCCAAAGCCGGCAGAGCGGCGGCCAGGGCATGGGCCAGGGCGGCGCCAGGGGCGGCCAGATGGGTGGCGGCATGGGACGGGGGCGCCGCTGAACCGACAATGAAAGCGAGATAGAAATCTTTCGATGAATTCAGGCAACGCAGGGGAGATAGAAATCCCCCCGCGCCCTGGCCCCATATGACACACGACATGAGCCAACCGGCGATCCGGATCGAGAACCTGCGCAAGGTCTACGGCCACGGCGATACCGCGGTCGAGGCCCTCAAGGGTGTGGACATGACGGTCTACCCCGGCGAAGTGGTCGGCCTGATCGGCCCGTCCGGCTCGGGCAAGAGCACCCTGCTCAAGTGCCTGGGTGCGGTGACCGAGCCGACCTCCGGCCGGATCCATTTCAACGGTGAGCCGGTCTATGCCGACGGCTGGCAGGTGAAGGACATCCGCGCCCTGCGCCGCGACCGCATCGGTTTCGTCTTCCAGGCGCCCTACCTCATCCCCTTCCTCGACGTCACCGACAACGTCGCCCTGCTGCCCATGCTGGCCGGCCGGCCCAATGCCGGGGCCCGCGCCCGCGCCCTTGAGCTGCTCACCGCCCTGGACGTGGCCCACCGCGCAAAAGCGCAGGTCTCGCAACTCTCCGGCGGCGAGCAGCAGCGGGTGGCCATCGCCCGCGCCCTGGCCAACCAGCCGCCGGTGATCCTGGCCGACGAGCCGACCGCGCCGCTCGACAGCGAGCGCGCCCTGACCGTGGTGCGCATCCTCAACCAGATGGCGCAGCAATACCGCACCGCCATCATCGTGGTCACCCACGACGAAAAGATCATCCCCACCTTCCGCCGCATCTACCACATCCGCGACGGCCGGACCTATGAAGAGGCCGGCGAAGGCCGCGCGTTCTGAACCAGCCCAAGCAGACCCCCATGAAACGTACCCTCTGCCTCATTGCCCTGCTGGTCGCCAGCCTACCCAGCGTCGCCGCCGAGCACAGGCACGATCACGGCGCCGCGCCGCAGCAACTGCAACTCGACGCCGGCAAGCCCTGGGCGATCGACGCCCCGCTGCGGCAGGCCATGGACAACATCAATGGCGCGATGAAACAGGCGATCCCGCGCATCCACAGCAATCGCTTCACGAACGAGGATTACCGTAAGCTGGGCGAGGCGGTGGACAAGGAGATCGCCTATGCCGTGGCCAACTGCAAACTGGAACCCAAGGCCGACGCCATGCTGCACCTCGTGATCGCCGAGCTGAGCGCGGGTGCCGAGGCCATGCAGGGCAAGGGCAGGCTCTCCCCCCACGCCGGCGCGGTGAAGGTGATCGAGGCCCTGCACGCCTATGGCCGCTTCTTCCAGCACCCGGGCTGGGTCGCGGCCGGTGGCAAATAAGGCGATGGAAACAAAACGGCCGGTTGACCCGGCCGTTTTATCATCGGACTGACGCCCTCATTCCCACTCGATGGTGCCCGGCGGCTTGCCGGTGACGTCGTAGACCACGCGGTTGATGCCGCGGATCTCGTTGATGATGCGATTGGAGACCTTGGCCAGCAGGCTGTAGGGCAGCTCGGCCCAGTGCGCGGTCATGAAGTCCTGGGTCTGCACGGCGCGCAGGGCGACCACGTAGTCGTAGGTGCGACCGTCGCCCATCACGCCAACCGCCCGCACCGGCAGGAACACGGCGAAGGCCTGGGAGGTCTTCTCGTACCAACCGGCGGCGCGCAGTTCCTCGATGAAGATGTGGTCGGCGCGGCGCAGGAGGTCGGCGTATTCGCGCTTGACCTCGCCCAGGATGCGCACGCCCAGGCCGGGACCCGGGAAGGGGTGGCGGTAAACCATTTCGTGCGGCAGGCCGAGGGCGACGCCGAGCTCGCGCACCTCGTCCTTGAACAGCTCGCGCAGCGGTTCCAGGAGCTTCAAGTGCATGTCCTCGGGCAGACCGCCGACGTTGTGGTGGCTCTTGATCGCATGCGCCTTCTTGGTCTTGGCCCCGGCCGATTCGATCACGTCCGGGTAGATGGTGCCCTGGGCCAGCCACTTGGCGTTCTTGAGCTTGGCCGATTCCTCCTGGAACACGGCAACGAACTCGCCGCCGATGATCTTGCGCTTCTTCTCCGGGTCGGAGACGCCGGCCAGCTTGCTCATGAAGCGCTCGGAGGCGTCGACGTGGATGACCTTGACGCCCAGGTTGCGGGCGAACATGTCCATCACCATCTGGCCCTCGTTCAGGCGCAAGAGGCCGGTGTCGACGAAGACGCAGGTGAGCTGCGGACCGATGGCCCGATGCAGCAAGGCGGCGACCACGGAGGAATCGACACCGCCGGACAGGCCGAGGATCACCTCATCCGAGCCGACCTGCGCCTGGATCTTGGCAATGGCCTCGCCGATGTAGTCCGGCATGTTCCAGTCCTGGCCGCAACCGCAGATGTCATGGACGAAGCGGCCGAGCATGGCCTTGCCCTGGAGGGTGTGCGTCACCTCGGGGTGGAATTGCACCGCGTAGAAGCGGCGGGTGTCGTCGAACATGCCGGCGATCGGCGTCGAGGCGTTCTCGCACATCACCTGGAAACCCTCGGGCAGGCGCTCGACCTGGTCGCCGTGGCTCATCCAGACATCGAGCCAGCACTTGCCGTCCGGGTCGCAGCGGTCCTGGATATCGGTGAGCAGCTTGGAATGACCATGCGCACGCACCTCGGCATAGCCATACTCATGGTGTGTGCCATTGATCACCTTGCCGCCGAGCTGCGCGGCCATGGTCTGCATGCCGTAGCAAATGCCCAGCACCGGCACGCCCAGCTCGAACACCACCTGCGGCGCGCGCGGGGTCTCTTCCTCGGTCACCGAGGCCGGACCGCCGGAGAGGATGATGCCCTTGGGCGCGAAATCGCGGATGAACTGCTCGGACACGTCATAGGGGTGCAGTTCGCAGTAGACGTTGTGCTCGCGCACCCGGCGGGCGATCAGCTGGGTGAACTGGGAACCGAAGTCGAGGATGAGAATCTTGTCGTGCTGCATGGCTTGTCGCGCAAATGAAAAGGGCGCCAGCGGCGCCCTCGGGTTTAAACGTGGTAGTTGGGTGCTTCCTTGGTGATCTGCACGTCGTGGACATGGGACTCCTTGATGCCGGCATTGGTGATCTCCACGAACTGGGCGTTGCGATGGAAATCGGCGATGGAGGCGGAACCCAGGTAGCCCATGGAGGAGCGCAGGCCGCCCATCAACTGGTGCAGCACGTTGAGCGCGCTGCCCTTGTAGGGCACGCGGCCTTCGATGCCCTCGGGCACCAGCTTCTCGACGTTGGCCTCGTTGTCCTGGAAGTAGCGGTCCTTGGAGCCCTTCTGCATGGCGCCGAGCGAGCCCATGCCGCGATAGGACTTGTAGGAACGGCCCTGGAACAGCTCGATCTCGCCCGGGGCCTCCTCGGTGCCGGCCAAGAGGCCGCCGAGCATGACGGTGTGGGCACCGGCGGCGATGGCCTTGGCGATGTCGCCCGAGTAGCGGATGCCACCGTCGGCGATCAGGGGCACGCCACTGTTGGCCAGGGCCTCGGCGACGTTGGCCACCGCCGAGATCTGCGGCACGCCGACGCCGGCGACGATGCGGGTGGTGCAAATGGAGCCGGGGCCGATGCCGACCTTGACGCAGTCGGCGCCGTGGTCGACCAGGGCGCGGGCGGCATCGGCGGTGGCGATGTTGCCGCCGATGACCTGGACCTGGGGGTAATGGGTCTTCACCCACTTCACGCGGCTGAGCACACCTTGGGAGTGTCCATGGGCGGTGTCGACCACGATGACGTCGACTCCGGCCTCGACCAGGGCAGCGACGCGCTCGTCGTTCTCCGGACCGACACCGACGGCGGCGCCCACGCGCAGCCGGCCCAGGGCGTCCTTGCAGGCCAGCGGATGCTCGGTCGACTTGTCGATGTCCTTCACGGTGATCAGGCCGCGCAGCTCGAAATCGTCGTTGACCACCAGCACGCGCTCCAGGCGGTGCTTGTGCAAGAGCGCGACGACCTCCTCGCGGGCGGCGCCTTCGCGCACGGTGACCAGTTTGGACCGCGGGGTCATGATCTTGCGGATGCTCTGGTCGAGATTGGTTTCGAAGCGCAGGTCGCGGTTGGTGACGATGCCGACCACCTTGCCGGTCTTGTCCACCACCGGCAGGCCGGAGATCCGGTTCTGGCGAGTGATCTGCTGCACCTCGCGCACGGTCATGTTAGGGGTGATGGTGATCGGATCCTTCACCACGCCGGACTCGAAGCGCTTGACCTTGGCCACCTCGGCCGCCTGCTGTTCGGCGGTGAGGTTCTTGTGGATGATGGCGATGCCACCCTCCTGGGCCAGGGCGATGGCCATGCGGGACTCGGACACGGTGTCCATGGCGGCGGACAGCACGGGGATGTTGAGCTGAATCTCCCGGGTCAGCTGGGTCCGCAGGCTGACATCGCGCGGCAGGATATTGGAATAGGCGGGGACGAGCAGAACGTCGTCGAAGGTGAGCGCTTTTTGAAGAATACGCATTGCGAAAGCCCTACGCACAAAAGCGCATTATACAGATTCCGCCCGAACCGAACGAGCCCGCTTGGTCAATATCTACCAATTTCCGCCAAATGGATTGACGCTTCCCACGGCCGCAATTATGTTTCGAAAGCCGCACAAGCGTGCCATTAGTCGCATCCATGGATAACGAGGAGATTAGATATGCGTAAACAGCTTGCATCCGCCGCCCTGGCAAGCCTGCTGGCCCTGTTCCTGTCCGCCTGCGCCGGCGGCCCCGCCACCGAGGCCGGCCTGACCGACGAAGCCAAGGCCGCGCTGGCCCAAGCCGAAAAGGACGTGAAGGACGCGAAGGCCAATTTCGCCCTGTGGACCACCGCCGACAAGGCCCTGAAGACCGCCCAGGAAGCGGCCAAGAAGGGTGACAGCGAGACCGTGACCAAGCAGGCCAAGCTCGCCTCCGACCACGCCAAGATGGGCCTGGCTCAGACCAAATACCCCTCGACTGAGATCAAGTAAACCGGATCGAGCAATTCAAGCGAATTGGG
Source organism: Sulfuritortus calidifontis (assembly GCF_003967275.1). Classification (NCBI taxonomy): domain Bacteria; kingdom Pseudomonadati; phylum Pseudomonadota; class Betaproteobacteria; order Nitrosomonadales; family Thiobacillaceae; genus Sulfuritortus; species Sulfuritortus calidifontis. The sequence goes on along the minus strand of NZ_AP018721.1, from coordinate 1,173,706 downwards.
CGGCCACATGGCCGCCCAATTTTTTTGCCTGGCAGCCAGGTTCAGGCCGCCCCCTCACCTTCCGCATTCAGTTCCGCGGCGCCCTTCTTCATCACCTTGCCCTCGGCTGCCCGCTGCCGGCGGACCTCCTTGGGGTCGGCGATCAGGGGCCGGTAGATCTCCACCCGATCCCGGTCACGCAAGGGCGTGTCCAGCTTGGCCAGCTTGTTCCAGACGCCGACCTTGTTCTTGCCACCCAGATCGATCTCCGGAAATTCCACCAGCAGGCCCGACTTGGCCACCGCCTGCTCCACGGTCGCCCCGTGTTCGACCTGGACATGCACGACCCTCTGCGCGTCGTGCATGGCATAGACGACTTCGACCTCGATCTGACCGCTCATCGTGATCCGTAAACCTTCTCGGCACGGTGGACGAAGGCATCCACCAGGCTGTTGGCAATCAACGAAAACACCGGCCCCACCACCTTCTCCAGCAAGTGGCTGGAAAACTCATAGTGCAGCAGCAATTCCACCCGGCTGCCCTCCGCGCCCAGGGGCTTGAAGCGCCAGGCCCCTTCCAGCTTGCGGAACGGCCCGTCCTTCAGGGTCAGGTGCATGGCCTCGGGAAACTCTTTCAGGTTCTCGGTGGTGAACCGCTGCTGCACGTGCAGATAGCTGATATGAATCGTCGCCTCGGTCACCGCCTCGTCGCGCCGATGCAGCTCGGTGCCCCCGCACCAGGGCAGGAATTCGGTATAGGCCTCCACCCGGTCGACCAGCTCGAACATCTCCGCCGCGGTATAGGGCACCAGGACGGACTTGATCACTTCAGACATAAGCGCGGGACGGACAGGGCAAAGCGGAAAGGCTGTTAAAATATCACGAAATACCGATCAGACCCCAGCCGCCACCCTCCCGCCATGACCATCGCCGACAACAAAAAGGCCTTCCACGATTATTTCATCGAGGAACGCTACGAAGCGGGCATCGCGCTCGAGGGCTGGGAGGTCAAGGCCATCCGTGCCGGCCGGGTGCAGCTGAAAGAGGCCTATGTGGTCATCAAGAAGGGCGAGATATGGCTGATCGGCAGCCACATCAGCCCGTTGCCCACCGCCTCCACCCACGTCAAGCCCGACCCGGTGCGCACCCGCAAGCTGCTGCTGCATGCGGCGGAGATCAGCAAGCTGATCGGCAAGGTCGAACGCGCCGGATACACCCTGGTGCCGCTCAACCTGCATTACAGCAAGGGCCGGATCAAGCTGGAGATCGGCCTGGCAAAAGGTAAGAAAGCCCACGATAAACGCGAGACAGAAAAGCAGCGCGAGTGGGATCGCGAAAAGGCCCGCCTGATGCGGGAGAAGCGCTGATGCTGTGTGATATCGGCTCGCCGCCGGCCAAGCGCATCGAGATCGTTGGCGTCGACCAGATCGATGGCTTCGACGAGATCATCGATGTGCGTTCGCCCGGCGAGTTCGCCGAGGACCACATCCCCGGCGCCATCAACCTGCCGGTGCTCGACGATGCCGAACGGGCCCGGGTCGGCACCGACTACAAGCAGGTCTCCGCCTTCGAGGCCAAGAAGATCGGCGCCGCCCTGGTCTCGCGCAACATCGCCCGCCATCTTGAGACCCATTTCGCCGACAAGCCGAAAAAATACCGGCCCCTGGTCTACTGCTGGCGCGGCGGCAACCGATCCGGCGCCCTGGCCCATGTCCTGCGCTCCATCGGCTGGCCGGCGGCCCAGCTCGATGGCGGCTACAAGGCCTACCGCAAGGCGGTGATGGCCGAGCTGGCGAGCCTACCCGGCCGCCTGCGCTTCGTCGTGATCTGCGGCCGCACCGGCAGCGGCAAGAGCCGCTTCCTTCTAGCCCTGCGCGAGGCCGGGGCGCAAGCGCTCGACCTGGAAGACCTGGCCGCGCACAAGGGCTCGGTGCTCGGCGGCCTGCCCGACCGGCCCCAGCCCAGCCAGAAATATTTCGAGAGCCTGATCCGGGCCGAACTGCACGATTTCGACCCGGCCCGGCCGGTCTTCGTCGAGTCCGAGAGCAAAAAGATCGGCCGTCTGCACATGCCGGACACCCTGCTCGCCCGCATGCGTAGTGCCGAGTGCCTGACCCTGGAGGCGGACATCCCGACCCGGGTGGCCCTGCTCAAGGAGGAATACGCCCACTTCCTGGCCGAGCCTCAACTCCTTAACCGGCAATTGGATTGTTTGGTCGACCTGCAGGGTCACGAGCGGATCGAACGCTGGAAGCAACTGGCCCTGGCCGGCCAATGGGATGAGTTGGTCGCCGAGCTCCTGGTCGACCACTACGACCCGGCCTACAACCGTTCCCTCGGCCGCAACTACCCGCAGGCGGCGCAAGGCCCCTGCCTGCACCTGGCCTCACCCCAGGCTGTAGCCTTCCAGGCCTTGTCGCACAAGGCTTTGCAGCATTTCGCTTGACGCCGGGCCAAGCCTGCGCCTAGTCTTAAATCAGATAAGGAAATCCCAAAGCTCTCTCACCCACGACAGGAGCAATCTTTATGTCGACGACGTGGATTCTCGTGGCCAACGCCAGTCAAGCCAAGCTCTATGCCAATCGCGGTCCCAACAAGGGGCTGGAACTCCTGAAAGAACTCGACCACCCGGAAAGCCGGGAAAAGGCCTCCAATCTCGTCAGCGACCGCCCCGGCCACAACCAAGGTCATGGGGGTGGACACGGCTCTTACGTGCCGGCGACCGACCCCAAAGAAAACGAGGCCGACCGCTTTGCCCTGGAGCTCGCCCGCGAGATGGAAGAAGGCCGCACCAGCAATGCCTACGACCGACTGATCATCGCCGCCTCGGCGCCCTTCCTCGGCCTGCTCAACGGCCGGCTATCCAGCCAGGTCAAAGGCAAGCTCGCCGAGAGCATCGAGAAGGACTATACCCGCCTGCCGGTCAAAGAGCTGTCCAGTCACCTGGAAAGCCGCATCTTTCTATAGCAGTGGCCAACGGGCGAGTTCCTTGTAGCTCGCCCCGTTCGCATTCGAATTCGATTCCATCAGTACGAAATCCCGCGCTGCCCAGACGATGGGCTTGAGCGCAGGGGCTGTTTTCTTGCAGTCGGCATTGCGCACCAAGGTGATGTGCGGCTTGTAGGGCCTGCGGTCGAAGCCGATGCCGGCTTGATCGACTTGTCTCTCCAAGGCACCAACCAGATCGAACAGCCCCGCCGGCGGCTGTCTGGCGCCGAGGAAGGCAATGCGGTTGTGCCGCCAGCAATCGGCCTGATCGAACACCACGTCGAAGGACGGCGACTGGATGCCGGCCGCTACGGCTAGCAGTTCAGGCAGGCGCTCGCGTTCCAGCGAACCGACGAACAGCAGGGTGAGATGCACCGTCGCCGGATTCATCCGCCGGCCGCCGTGGGCCGCATGCAGCAGGCCCGAGACCTTATGCAATTCCTCGCGCAGGGCCTCGTCGGGCCAGAGCGCGAAGAAGACCCGCGCGGTTTTCTTGGCCGCGTCGTTCAGGCCTTGTTCAGCAGACATACCGCTTCCGCCGCAATACCCTCGCCACGCCCGGTGAAGCCCAGCTTCTCCGTGGTCGTCGCCTTCACGTTCACCACCTCGATGGCGACCCCGAGATCATCGGCGATGTGCGCCTGCATGGCCGGGATGTGCGGCGCCAGCTTCGGCGCCTGGGCGATGATGGTGGCGTCGACGTTGCCCACGCGCCAACCGCGCCCGTTCACCAGCGCGACCACGTGTCGCAAAAGCTTGCGGCTGTCGATGCCCTTGTATTGCGGGTCGCTGTCGGGGAAGTGCCGGCCGATGTCGCCCAGACCGGCAGCGCCCAAGAGCGCATCGCAGATGGCATGCAAGAGCACGTCGGCATCGGAATGACCGGCCAGGCCCTTGTCATGGGGAATCTCCACCCCGCCGATGATCAGCTTGCGCCCGGCGGCGAAGGCATGCACGTCGAAACCGTGACCGATGCGCCAATCCATTGTCTACTCCGTCAAATCCAAAAACATCTCGCGGTGGGGAATACCCGCCTCGTCGAACTCCGGCCCTTGGGCGGCGAAACCCAAGCGGGCATAAAAGCCCAGGGCATGGACTTGGGCATGCAGTCCGATCCGGGCCAACCCCTTCTGCCGCGCCCGGGCCAGGGCGGCTTGCAACAGGGCCGAGCCGACCCCGCGCCGACGCCAGTCCGGCAGCACCGCCATGCGGCCGATATGGGCATCGGGCGTCAGTCTGGCGATGCCGACGATGGCGCCGCCGGCATCCCTCGCCACGAACCAGTCGCACTCGGCGTCCCGCGCCTCCCACTCCATGGCCTCCGGCACTGCCTGTTCCTCGATGAAGACCCGGCGGCGGATCTGGGCGATGTCCGTTTCGTCCCGCTGCCAATCGGCGACGCTGACGGAGAAGGAATCGGCTTCGGCCATGGGAAGGCGTAAAATGGCGGCACTCGAAAAACAATGGATGCGAGTTTGCCATGAAACTCTATGGAATCCCCAACTGCACGACGGTGAAAAAGGCGCGTGCCTGGCTGGAGGAGCACGACATCCCCTATGAATTCCACGACTACAAGAAACAGGGCGTGCCGGCCGACATGCTGCTGAAGCTGATGGGCAGACTGGGTTGGGAGGCCCTGGTCAACCGCAACGGCCCGACCTGGCGCAAGCTGCCCGACGCCACCAAGACCCAGGTCAAGGATGCCAAGAGTGCCCTGGCCGTGATGCAGGAGAACTCCAGCGTGATCAAGCGGCCGATCGTCGAGCGCGACGACCAATACCGGATCGGCTTTTCCGAAGCCGACTATGCCGCCTTCTTCAAGAAATAACCCTCACATGCCCAACGCCGCCTTCGAATACACCCGCGAACTGATTGCCCGCCCCTCGACCACACCGGATGACGCCGGTTGCCAGGACTGGCTCGCCGCCAAGCTTGCCCCGCTCGGCTTCACCATCGAAAAAGTCGTCAGCCGGGACGTCACCAACCTCTGGGCCCGGCGCGGCAGCGAGGCGCCCGTGGTCTGCTTCGCCGGCCACACCGACGTGGTGCCGACCGGCCCCTTGGAGAAGTGGTCCTACGACCCCTTCATCCCCACCCTGAGCGACGACTTTTTATACGGCCGCGGCGCGGCCGACATGAAGGGTTCGATCGCCGCCTTCCTGGCGGCGGTGGAAGACTTCCTCGCCGCCCACCCCGAGCACAAGGGCTCGATCGCCTGGCTGATCACCTCCGACGAGGAAGGCCCGGCGGTGGACGGCACGGTCAAGGTGGTGGAGCGGCTCGCCGCGCGCCGGGAGTTGCTCGACTACTGCATCGTCGGCGAGCCGACCTGCGCCGAGGAGTTCGGCGACACCATCAAGAACGGTCGGCGCGGCTCGCTGCATGGGAAGCTCCGGGTCAAGGGCGTGCAGGGCCACATCGCCTATCCGCAGCTGGCCAAGAATCCCATCCATCTGGCCGCCCCGGCCATCGCCGAACTGGCGGCCACCGAGTGGGACCAGGGCAATGAATACTTCCCGCCCACGACCTGGCAGATCTCCAACATGCACAGCGGCACCGGCGCGACCAATGTGATCCCGGGCCACGCCGACATCGTGTTCAACTTCCGCTTCTCCACCGCCAGCACGGTCGAGGGTCTCCAGGCCAGGGTCCATGCCATCCTGGACAAGCACGGCCTCGACTACGAACTGGAATGGGAACTCGGTGCCAAACCCTTCCTCACCCCGCGCGGACGCCTGGTCGAAGCCCTGTCCGACGCGATCCAGGACACGGTCGGCCTCACCCCCAGCCTGTCGACCACCGGCGGCACCTCGGACGGCCGCTTCATCGCCGACATCAGCCGCGAAGTGGTCGAGTTCGGCCCGATCAACAAGACCATCCACAAGATCGACGAATGCGTCGGGGTCGATGAGCTGGTCAACCTCGCCGCGATCTATCGCCGCACCCTGGAGAGGCTGCTGTTGAATGTTTAAGGATGCCGTCAATCAGCTGTTGACCCTGCGCGATTGGCTGCGTTATGCCGTGTCGCGCTTCAACGAGGCCGGGCTGTTCTTCGGCCACGGCAGCCAGGAGGCCTATGACGAGGCGGCCTACCTGATCCTGCACACCCTGCATCTGCCGATCGACCGGCTCGACCCCTTCCTCGACGCCCGTCTGCTGCCGGACGAGGCCAAGCGTCTGGCCGAGCTGCTCGACCGTCGGGTGGAACAGCGCATCCCCGCCCCCTACCTCACCCACGAGGCCTGGCTGCAGGGCTATCGCTTTTATGTGGACGAGCGGGTCATCGTGCCCCGCTCCTTCCTCGCCCCCCTGATCCTGGAGCAGTTCCAGCCCTGGCTGGTGGAGCCGGAACGGGTCACCCGCGCGCTCGACCTGTGCACCGGCTCGGGCTGTCTGGCCGTGCTCATGGCCGAGGCCTTCCCCGAGGCCGCGATCGACGCGGTCGACCTGTCGGGCGATGCCCTGGCCGTCGCCAGACGCAACGTGGCCGACTATCACCTGGACGAGCAGATCGAGCTGATCCAGTCCGATCTGTTCGCCAAGCTGCACGGCCGCCGCTACGACCTGATCGTATCCAACCCGCCCTACGTCGATGCCGCGGCCATGGCCGCCCTGCCCCGGGAATACCGGCACGAGCCGGAAATGGCGCTGGGCTCCGGCCACGACGGCCTGGATGTGGTGCGGGTGATCCTGCGCCAGGCGGCCGAGCATCTCAATCCCGGGGGCCTGCTGGCGGTGGAGATCGGCCACAATCGGGTCGCCCTGGAGGCCGCCTTCCCCGACCTGGAATTCTTCTGGCCCGAGATCGAGGGCGGCCAGGACACGGTGTTCATCCTGACCCGGGAACAGCTGTAACCCTATAATTCTCACGGAGACATCACGATGGAGTACGCCATGCAACAGATCGATATCTTTGTCGCCTCGCTCACCTCGTTCTGGACCGAGTTCGCCCGCTTCGTGCCGCAGCTGATCGCCGCCGCCATCCTGCTGCTGCTGGGCTGGATGCTGGCCAAGGTGGCGCGCTCGGCCGTGATGCGCGTGCTCAAGCTGCTGCATTTCGACAAGGCCACGGAAAAATCCGGCCTGGAGTCCTTCCTCAAGCATGCCGAACTGGAGGTCTCGGTCGCCTCCATCCTGGGCAACCTGGTCTACTGGCTGATCATCCTGGTCATGATCGTCACCGTCGCCAACAGCCTGGGCCTGCAGATGGTGGCCGACCTGTTCAACAAGGTCGTGCTCTACATCCCCAATGTGATCGTCGCCATCCTGGTCCTGGTCTTCGGCACCATCCTGGCCCGCTTCATCAACCGCCTGGTCTTCGCCTGGCTCAACAACGTCGGCTTTTCCGGCGCGCTGACCGTCTCCACCTTCTCCGAATACGCGATGCTGGTCTTCGTCTTCTTCATCGCCATGGAGCAGCTGCAGATCGCCAACGAGCTGCTGACCGCCGCCTTCGTCATCGCCTTCGGCGCCGTCGGCCTGGCCTTCGCCATCGCCTTCGGCCTGGGTTCGAAAGACGTGGCGGCCCGCGTCATCGAGCAGTTGGTCGCCAAGAAGAAAAACGATTGATCCGATGAAGCCGGGGCCGGACGGCCCCGGTCAGGGCCTACTGGGAGGCCCCTCAGGTCTGCGGCTTGTTGCCGCGCGCAGCCAGACGGCGCCGGTAGGGGTGCACCGACTTGCTGCCGGCTTCTTCCTCCACCTTGGGCTGAGGCTTGGCCTTGTGCCTGGACGGCGGCTCAGTCCTGCCTTTGGCGGTGATCAGCGCACCGTTCGGCTTGCCGTTCCAGCGCAACACCTTGGCCACCTCGTCCGGCGTCAACTCCAGGCGCTGGCCGCGCTTCAAGCGCGGCGGCAGGTTGATCGGACCGAAACGCACCCGGATCAGCCGGCTCACGGTCAGATCCAGCGCCTCGAACAGGCGGCGCACCTCGCGGTTGCGGCCTTCCTTGATCACCAGGTTGTACCATTTGTTGGCCCCCTCGCCGCCGCTGGCCGTGATGCTTTCGACCCGAGCCTCGCCGTCCTCCAACTGAACGCCGGTCTTCAAGGCCTGAATCTGATCCGGCGTCAGCTCGTCGCCGAGCACGCGCACGGCGTATTCGCGCTCGACGTCGAAGCGCGGGTGCATGAAGCGGTTGGCCAGCTCGCCGTTGGTGGTGAAGATGAGCAGGCCCTCGGTGTTGTAGTCGAGGCGGCCGACAGCGATCCAGCGCTCGCCCTTGAGCTTGGGCAACTGGTCGAACACGCTGGCCCGCCCCTGGGGGTCGTCGCGCGAGACGATCTCGCCCTCGGGCTTGTGGTAGATCAATATCCGCGGCTGGTTGGCCGCCTCCCAGGGCAGACGCACCACCTTGCCGTCGACCCGGACCACGTCGTTCGGCGTCACCCGGTCGCCCACCTGCACCGGCTGACCGTTGACCGAGACCCGGCCGGTGGCGATCAGCATCTCCATGTCCCGGCGCGAGCCGAGGCCGGCCGCGGCCAGCATCTTGTGCAGCTTCTCGCTGGAAGGCTGCGCCGGCGGCCGACGCTGCGAATGGTATTGGCGCTGGGGATTGGGCTGGCGGGGCGCCGCATTGCTGCCGCGCTGGCGAAAAGGCGGCTTAGACATGCTGGGCATCCGGCTGGCTCGGCTCCGGCGTCTCCGGGCTCGGGCTCATGGCCTCGGTATCGGCAACGACCGGTGTCTCGGCGGTCATCTGCTCCTCGGCCTCGGTCATCGCCGCTTCGGCCAGGACATCGACACCGGCCTCTTCGATCTCCAGCGGCGCGTCCTCGAACAGGTCACGCGCCACCTCGGGCAGCGGCGGCAGCTCGGCCAGGGAACGCAGGCCGAGGTCGCTCAGGAAGCGCTTGGTCGTGGCATAGAGCGCGGGCCGGCCGGGCACGTCCTTGTGGCCGACCGATTCGATCCAGCCGCGCTCCTCGAGGGTCTTGATGATCTGGCTGTTCACGGCGACGCCGCGAATCTCCTCGATGTCGCCGCGGGTGACCGGCTGGCGGTAGACGATGATGGCCAGGGTCTCCAGCACGGCGCGGGAATACTTGGGCGGCTTCTCCGGGTTGAGCCGGTCGAGGTGCTCCTGCATCTCGGTCCGGGTCTGGAAGCGCCAGCCCTCGGCCACGCTGACCAGCTCGACGCCTCGGCCCTGCCAATCGGCCTGCAAGGATTCCAGCGCGCGGCGGACAAAGTCGTTGGTCAGCTCGACGGCGAAGGCCTTCTTCAACTCGGCCAGGGTCAGCGGCCCGGCGCTCGACAGCAGCACGGCCTCGAGCACGCGCTTGATGTCGTCCAGGCTGTTGAGGCCGGGGATGGCGTCTTCCTCGGACACGGCCGCCGGCTGTTCGGTCGAAACCACCTCGGCCGCGCTTTGCTCGGCCTCGGCGCCAGCCTCGACGGCCTCCGGCGCCATCACCGCCTCGACGTTCGGCTCGGCCGCATCAATTTCAGGATTCGGTTGGGGTGTAGGCAAGTCTTGCATGGATCGGGGTAAAGGGTTCGTTCTGGACCAAATCGATCAGGCGCTCGCGGGTGAGTTCGAGCAGGGCGAGGAAGGTGACCACCAGCTCGGGCCGGCCGGCCTCGGGGTTGAACAGATCGGTGAACAGGGCGTAGTTCGATTCCTGCAGCCGCTTGAGGATGCGGCTCATGTGCTCGCGCACCGAAAGCTCCTGGCGACCGATGCGGTGGTGCTTGTGGCGCGAGGCCCGCTTGAGGATGTCGCGCCAGGCGGCCAGCAGGTCATCCTGGTTGACCTGGGGCAGGCGCCGCACCGCCAGCTTCTCGACCCAGACGTTGACCGGCATGAAGTCACGGCCGATCAGGGGCGCGGCGTTCAGATTGTGCGCCGCCTTCTTCATCTGTTCGTATTCCAGCAGGCGGCGGACCAGTTCGGCGCGCGGGTCGACCTCCTCGCCCTCCTCCAGCTTCTCCGGCCGTGGCAGCAGCATGCGCGACTTGATCTCGATCAGCATGGCGGCCATGACCAGGTATTCGGCCGCCATGTCGAGCCGGGTGCGGCGCATGGCCTCGACATAGTCGATGTACTGCCGGGTCAGCTCGGCCATGGGGATGTCGAGCACGTCGATGTTGTTGCGCCGGATCAGCCACAAGAGCAGGTCCAGCGGCCCCTCGAAGGCGTCGAGGATGACCTCCAGCGCATCCGGCGGGATGTACAGATCCTGCGGCAGCTCGAGCCAGGGCTGGCCGAGTACGCGGGCGATGGCAGGCACCTCGGCCTGGGCAGCCGTTGCCTCGGCGACCTCGGGGGCCTCGGCGACAGTCTCGGTATCGATCATCTCGTTCATCCGCGCGGCTGCGGTGGCTTTTTTATTCGGTTTCGAAGGGCCTGGCGGCCATGGCTTGTGCAGGATTGGGCTCCATCTTACCCGGTTTTCGCGTCGCTGAATTATTCCTTACGAATCAAAGCGATATGCCGAATTCCCAGGCAAAGACCGGGCCGCGCAGCAAACCCCGACGGGGCGGCCCCGGCCAGGCTCAGCCAGACGAAGGCCAGCAGCGAGGTCAGCGGCAAAGGGGCGATCTGGGCGGCAAAACCGCTGGGCCGCTTGGCGATCGCGGACACGGCCACGATGACCAGGGCTAAGAGCAGGACCTTGGCGGCGTAATAGCGCATCAACCGTAATTGAGGCCCATGGCCTCGCGCACGTCGCGCATGGTCTCGCGCGCCAGGTCGCGGGCCTTTTCGCAGCCGTCGGCGATGATGCTGCGCACCAGGTCCGGCTCCTCGGTATAGGCCCGGGCCCGTTCCTGGATCGGCGCCAGCTCGCGCAGCACCGCCTCGATCACCGGCTGCTTGCACTCGATGCAGCCGATGCCGGCCGAGGTGCAGCCCTGGGTCACCCAGGCGCGCACCTCGTCGTTGGAATAGACCTGATGGAACTGCCAGACCGGGCACTTCTCCGGGTTGCCGGCATCGGTGCGTCGCACCCGGGCCGGGTCGGTCGGCATGGTACGGATCTTCTTGCTCACCGCCTCCGGGTCTTCCCGCAGGGCAATGGTGTTGTTGTAGGACTTGGACATCTTCTGCCCGTCCAGGCCCGGCATCTTCGAGGCCTCGGTCAGCAGGGCCTCCGGCTCGGTCAGGATCATCTTGCCGCCACCTTCGAGGTAGCCGTACAGCCGTTCCTTGTCGCCCAGGCTCAGGTTCTGCGCCTCGCCCAGGATGGCACGGGCCGATTCCAGCGCCTCCTCGTCGCCCTGCTGCTGATAGCGGCTGCGCAATTCCGTATAAAGCTTGGCCTTCTTGCCGCCCAGCCTTTTCACCGCCGCCTCGGCCTTTTCCTCGTAGCCCGGCTCGCGGCCATAGAGGTGGTTGAAACGGCGGGCGATCTCGCGCGAAAACTCGATGTGCGGCACCTGGTCCTCGCCCACCGGCACCCGGTTGGCCCGGTAGATCAGGATGTCGGCCGATTGCAGCAGGGGATAGCCGAGGAAGCCATAGGTCGACAGGTCCTTGTCCGTGAGCTTTTCCTGCTGGTCCTTGTAGGTCGGCACCCGCTCCAGCCAGCCCAGCGGCGTCATCATCGACAGCAGCAGGTGCAGTTCGGCATGCTCGATCACCTGCGACTGGATGAACAGCGTCGCCCGGTTGGGGTCGACGCCGGCGGCCAGCCAGTCGATCACCATCTGCCAGGTGTGCTCTTCCAGCGCCTGAGGGTTGTCGTAGTGGGTGGTCAGGGCATGCCAGTCGGCGACGAAGAACAGACACTCGTATTCGTGCTGCAGCTTCAGCCAGTTCTTGAGCACGCCGTGGTAGTGGCCAAGGTGCAGGCTGCCCGTGGGGCGCATGCCTGAAAGGACGCGATCAGCGTACATGGTGGTGGGTTCTCTTCTTAAAAATTCAGGCCGAACACGGCCAGGGAGACCGTCTGGATCAATTCGTACACGGGCCCGATCAGGGTACCGAGCAGACCGGTGAACAACAGGGCGAGCAGGATGAACAGGCCGAAGGGCTCGACCCGCGACAGGGCATAGGCCGCACGCGCCGGCAGCAGGCTGACTGCGATGCGACCGCCGTCCAGCGGCGGGATCGGCAACAGGTTCAGGGCGGCCAGGATGGCATTGATCGACACCCCGGCCATGCCCATCAGGGCCAGGGGCTGGGCGTAATCGCTGCCGACGATGAGGTGGGCGAACTTGACCATGGCCGCCCAGAACAGGGCCATGACCAGGTTGGCGCCGGGCCCGGCCGCCGCCACCCAGAGCATGTCGCGCTTGGGATGGCGCAGGTTGCCGAAGTTCACCGGCACCGGCTTGGCCCAGCCGAACAGGATGCCGCCGAGGAAGATGGTGATCGCCGGGACCAGGATGGTGCCGATCGGGTCGATGTGGCGCAACGGATTCAGGGTGATGCGGCCCATCATCTCGGCCGTGCGGTCGCCGAACATGCGGGCGACATAGCCGTGTGCCGCCTCGTGCAGGGTGATGGCGAAGATCACCGGCAGGGCGAAGATGGCGATTTTCTGGATGACGTTGAGTTCCATTTTTTCTTTCAGAGGCCGAGCCGGCTGGTGTCGCCCTTGCCCTGGCGCACGACCTCGAAGGCCTCGCCCGACAGGTCGATCACCGTGGTCGGCTCGATGCCGCAGAAACCGGCATCCAGGATCAGGTCCACCTGTTTGCCCAGGCGCTCGCGAATCTCTTCCGGATCGTTGAGCGGGTAATCGTCGCCCGGCAGCGCCAAGGTCGCCGACAGGATGGGCTCGCCCAGTTCGGCGAGCAGCGCGGCCACCACAGGGTGCTCCGGCACCCGCAGGCCGATGGTGCTGCGCTTGGGGTGGAGCAGGCGCTTGGGCACCTCCTTGCCGGCCTCGAGGATGAAAGTATAACTGCCCGGCGTGACCCCCTTGAGCAGGCGGTACTGGCGGTTGTCGACCCGGGCGTAATGGGCGATCTCGGACAGGTCGCGGCAGACCAGGGTGAAGTGGTGCCGCTCATCGACGCCGCGGATGGCGCGGATGCGCTCCATGCCCTGCTTGTTGCCGAGCATGCAGCCCAAGGCATAGCAGGAATCGGTGGGATAGACGATGACGCCGCCGTTTCTGAGGATCTTCACCGCCTCGCGGATCAGACGGGGCTGGGGGTTGTCCGGGTGGACAGAAAAATACTGCGCCATAAGCGATTACCAGGCCGACCAGACCGGGCGGCAATGCTCGGGCAAGGGTGGTAGTTTGCCCAGTTCGCGGCCGTTCTCGCCCGGCGCATGGAAGTCGGAACCCACCGAGGCGTAGAGGCCATAGGTTTGCGCGTAATCCGCATAGATCAACGCCTGGTCCTGGGTGTGGCTGCCGCAGACCACCTCGACTGCCTCGCCGCCGGCCGCCTTGAATTCCTCGAACAGAAGATGGCGCTTTTCTTTGCCCATCATGTAGCGACCGGGGTGGGCCAGCACCGCCATGCCGCCGGCGGCGCGGATCCAGCCCACCGCCTCGGCAAGCTGCGCCCATTCGTGGTGGACATAGCCCGGCTTGCCCTTGACCAGGTATTTCTTGAACACCGCCTTGATATTGCGCACGTGGCCTTTTTCCACCAGGAAGCGGGCGAAGTGGGAACGACCGATCAGCTCCTTGTTCTCGGCCAAGGCATAGGCGCCTTCCAGGGCGCCGGCAATGCCCAGCTTGGCCAGGGCCTCGGCGATCTTCCGGGCCCGTTCGGCCCGGCCGGCCCGGTTGCGTTCAAGTCCGGCGACGATCTGTTCATGCTCGGGGTCGACCTGAAGGCCGACGATGTGCACGGTATTGCCGCCCCAGGTGACGGAGACCTCGACGCCGGCGACCAGCTCGATGCCGCAGTCCTCGGCGGCGGCCCGCGCCTCGGCCAGGCCGCGCACGTCGTCGTGGTCGGTCAGGGCCAGGACCTTGACGCCCTGCTCGCAGGCGCGCAAAACCAGTTCACGGGGAGAAAGGGTGCCGTCGGAAACTCGGGAGTGGCAATGAAGGTCGTAGGGCGACATGTAACTGTGCTTGAGAATCAGCGCCAAATCATAGCAAAATGCTCAACTTCCGGCCATGAACGGCCCTTGCAAGCATAGCGACACATTGTGAAATTTCTGTTCGACCTGTTTCCGATCATCCTGTTCTTCGTCGCCTTCAAATGGGGCGACGCCAACCCCGAAGCCGCCACCGCCCTGCTCGCCAACCTGGGCCTGCACCTGAACGGCGCGGCCAAGCCGGGCGTGCTGCTGGCCACCCTGGTCGCCATCCTCGCCACCTTCGGCCAGATCGCCTGGGTCTGGGCCAGGCAGCGCAAGGTGGATGCCATGCTCTGGGTCAGCCTGGCGCTGATCGTAGTCTTCGGCGGCGCCACCCTGTGGCTGCAGGACGAGGCCTTCATCAAGTGGAAGCCGACCGTGCTCTACTGGCTGTTCGCCTCGGCCCTGCTGCTGGCGCCGCTGCTGTTCGAGCGCAACCTGATCCGGCTGATGATGGAAAAGCAGCTCACCCTGCCCGAGATCGCCTGGATCCGGTTGAACCAGGCCTGGGCCGGCTTCTTCGCCTTCATGGGCGGCGCCAACCTGTTCGTCGCCTTCAACTTCTCGACCGACATCTGGGTCGACTTCAAGCTGTTCGGCTCGCTCGGCCTGATGCTGCTGTTCATCCTCGGCCAGAGCGTCTATCTCTCCCGCCATATCAAGGAAAACGCATGAACCGGCTGTATGCCATCGTCGGCGAGGATGTCGCCGGCAGCCTGGAAAAACGCCTGGGCGCCCGGCCCGCCCACCTGGAGCGCCTGACGGCGCTGAAGAACGAAGGCCGCCTGGTCCTGGCCGGCCCCTTTCCCGCCATCGACAGCAACGATCCCGGCCCGGCCGGCTTCACCGGCAGCCTGATCGTGGCCGAGTTCGACAGCCTGGAGGCGGCGCAGGCCTGGGCCGAGGCCGATCCCTATGTCGCCGCCGGCGTCTACGCCCGGGTAACGGTGAAGCCGTTCAGGAAGGTGTTGCCCTGATGAGCGATCTGATCGAACTCATGCGCGCGCGGCTTGCCGGCCTGGCGCCGGAATCGCTTGAGATCGAAGACGAAAGCGCCCAACATGCCGGCCATGAAGGCGCCAAGGGCGGCGGCGGTCATTACCGGATGACCATCGTCTCGCCGCAATTCGCCGGTCTCAGTGCGGTGGCCCGCCACCGCGTGGTCTATCAGGCCCTGGGCGACCTGATGGGCAAGCGCATCCATGCCCTGAGCATCACCGCCTTCACCCCCGAAGAGTTCTAAATAACCGACTACCAGAGGAAACCGACAACATGCAGAACAAGCTGATCCCCACCCTGGCCCTGGCCGCCGCCTTGGTCCTGCCGCAATGGGCCCAGGCCGAGGAAGACAAGGCCGCGGTCACCGTCAACGGCGTCGCCGTGCCCGCCGCCCAGGCCGAACTGCTGCGCCAGGACCGCGCTTCCCGCGGCCAGCCGGCCGAGGCGCTGAACGAGAACGCCATCCGCGAGATGCTGGTGTCGATGGAGATCCTCGCCCAGGAGGCGGTGAAAAAGGGCATCGACAAGCGGCCCCAGGTCGCCGCCACCATCGAACTCAACCGCAAGGACATCCTCGGCCGCATGCTGCTGGAGGACTACATGAAGAACAACCCGATCAAGGAAGAGGACATGAAGGCCGAATACGATCGGGTCAAGGCCAGCGCCGGCAGCAAGGAATACCATCCCCGCCACATCCTGGTGCAGACCGAGGCCGAGGCCAAGGACATCCTGGCCAAGCTGGCGAAGAAGGCCAAATTTGAGGACCTGGCCAAGAAGCAGTCCAAGGATGCCGGTTCCGCCAAGAACGGCGGCGATCTCGGCTGGCTGCTGCCGGGCAATCTGGTGCCGGAATTCAGCGAGGCCATGGTCAAGCTGAAGAAGGGTGAAACCGCCAAGGCCCCGGTCAAGACCCAGTTCGGCTGGCACGTCATCCGCCTGGACGACGCCCGCGACCTGAAATTCCCCGAGTTCGAGCAACTCAAGCCCCGGATCACCACCCAGCTGCAACAGCAGCAGGTGCGCAAGTACCTCGCCGAGCTGCGCGCCGCCGCCAAGGTCGAGTAAGCCTCGACTGGCCGCAGTTTCCCGGGCTCAGTCCTTGGGAAACTGCGGGCGCGGATCGAACCGCGACAGCGCCTGCAACTTTTCGTACAGCCTTTTCTCTTCCTCGCTCAACTCGCCCGGCAGCACGATCTGCAAGAGCACGTAGAAATTCCCCGCCCCCTTTGAACTTGGCATGCCCTTGCCGGCCAGCCTCAATTTCTGGCCGCTGCGCGCGCCGGCCGGCACCTTCAGCCGCACCGAACCGGTCAGGGTCGGCACCGTGATCGTGGTGCCCAGGGCCGCCTCCCAGGGCGCGATCGGCGTCTCCAGCACGATGTCCTTGTCTTCCAGCCGGTAGAGCGCGTGCGGCGCGATCTCGATGTTCAAGTAAAGGTCCCCGGCCGGCCCGTGCTGGCCCGAACCATACGGACTGGCCCCGCCCTTGCCCGGCACCCGCAGCCGCATGCCCGGCAAGGCGCCGGCGGGGATGCGCACCTTCACCGTGCGCCCGGCCTGGCCGGGTGAGGTGAGGTTCAGGCTGCGCTCGCAGCCGTGAAAGGCCTCTTCCAGGCTGATCTGGATGCTGGCCTCGACGTCACGGCCCTTGGCCGCGCGGTGAAAGCCACGCGTCCCGCCGAAGCCGCGACCGCCGTGCATGCCACCCATGCCGCCGAACATCTGGGCGAAGAAATCGCCGAAGTCCATGCCGCCCATGTCGGCCCCGCCGAAGCCGCCGCCGAAACGCTCGCCCCAGCCCGGCGGCGGCCGGAACTCCTGGCCGCTCTGGTAATAGCCCAGCTGGTCGTAGGCCGCCCGCTTCTCCGGGTCGCTCAGCACGTCGTTGGCCTCGTTCACTTCCTTGAAGCGCTCCTCGGCCTGCTGCTCCTTGGACACGTCCGGGTGATACTTGCGGGCGAGCTTGCGGTAGGCCTTCTTGATCTCATCGACCGAGGCCCCGCGCTCGACGCCGAGGATCTTGTAATAGTCCTTATATTTCATGATGTTGCATACACCCCAATCATCCATGAGCAAAGTGGGGCCGCGCGCGACAATTGCAAGCACCCCACAGGCCCTATGCTATGATGCAAACTCTTTTCCGGCCCCGTATTCACAATAAATAATCATGAGCGATAAAGAACGACACAACCTGCAGGATCTCTTCCTCAACACCCTGCGCAAAGAACACGTCACCGTCTCGGTCTTCCTGGTCAACGGCATCAAGCTGGTCGGCCGCATCGAATCCTTCGACCAGTACATGGTCCTGTTGCGCGGTCACGATCAGGCGGTGCAGGCGATCTTCAAGCACGCCATCTCCACCGTCTCGCCGTCCAAGCAGATCAACCTGAACCTGCCTGGTCAGGCGCCCAAGGCACCGGCCGCCGAGTAAGTCTTTCGCCACATCCAATGAAAAGGGGCGACCGCGAGGTCGCCCCTTTCGTTTTCCAGCTCCGGACCGGACTTACTCGTCCTCGTCCGACTCCATCACCCGCTGCAGGCCGGTCAGCTTCTCGCCTTCGCCCAGGTTGATCAGGGTGACGCCCTGGGTGGCGCGGCCGAGTTCGCGGATCTCCTTGACCCGGGTGCGGATGAGCACGCCGCCGGTGGTGATCAGCATGATCTCGTCGTCCGGATCGACCAGGGTGGCGGCGACCACCTTGCCATTGCGCTCGCTGGTCTGGATGGCGATCAGGCCCTGGCCGCCGCGGTTGTGGCGGGTGTACTCGGTGATCGGGGTGCGCTTGCCGTAGCCGTTCTCGGTGGCGGTGAGCACCGCCTGCTGCTCGTTCTCGGCGACCAAGAGCGAGATGACCTTGGCGCCCTTGGCCAGCTTCATGCCACGCACGCCGCGGGCGCCGCGGCCCATGGCGCGGACGTCGCTCTCCTCGAACCGGTTGGCCTTGCCCTCGTCGGTGAACAGCATGACATCGTGGCTGCCGTCGGTGATGGCGACGCCGATCAGGTGGTCGCCCTCGTCCAGGCTGACGGCGATGATGCCGGCCGTGCGCGGACGGGAGAACTCGGAGAGCGGCGTCTTCTTCACGGTGCCGTTGGCGGTGGCCATGAACACGAAGTGCTGCTCGTCGAACTCCTTGACCGGCAGGATAGCGTTGACCACCTCGCCCGGCTCCATCTTGAGCAGGTTAACGATGGGCTTGCCACGGGCGATGCGACTGCCCTGCGGCACCTCGTAGACCTTGAGCCAGAACATGCGGCCGCGGTTGGTGAAGCAGAGGATGGTGTCGTGGGTGTTGGCGATGAAGAGCTTCTCGATGAAGTCCTCTTCCTTGGTCGTGGTCGCCTGCTTGCCGCGGCCGCCGCGCTTCTGGGTGCGGTACTCGTCGAGCGGCTGGGCCTTGATGTAGCCGGCGTGGGACAGGGTGACCACCACGTCCTCGGGTGCAATCAGGTCTTCCAGCGACATCTCGCGGGCGTCGGTGACGATCTCGCTGCGGCGCTTGTCGCCGAAGGCGTTCTTGATGTCGGCAAGCTCATTGCCGATGATCTCGGTCACCCGCTCGGGCTTGTCCAGAATGTCCAAGAGGTCGGCGATGCGGGCCATGACTTCCTTGTACTCGCCGACGATCTTGTCCTGCTCCAGGCCGGTCAGGCGCTGCAGGCGCAGCTCCAGGATGGCCTGGGCCTGGGCATCGGACAGGAAGTAGCCCTTCTTGTGCAGGCCGAACTCGGGGGCCAGGCCGGCCGGCTTGTACTGGTTGCCCTCGGCGCGGGCGAGCATCTCCTCGACCAGGGACGAGCGCCAGGGCTTGCTCATCAGCCCGGTCTTGGCCTCGGCCGGGGTGGGCGAGGCCTTGATCAGGGCGATGATCTCGTCGACGTTGGCCAGGGCCACGGCCAGGCCTTCCAGGATATGGCCGCGATCGCGCGCCTTCTTCAGCTCGAACTGGGTACGGCGGGTGACCACCTCGCGCCGGTGGCGCAGGAAGGCCTCGAGGAACTGCTTCAGGTTCAAGAGGCGGGGCTGGCCGTCGACCAGGGCCACCATGTTCATGCCGAAGGTGTCCTGCATCTGGGTCTGCTTGTACAGATTGTTCAGGATCACCTCGGGCATCTCGCCCCGGCGCAGCTCGATCACCACGCGCATGCCAGACTTGTCCGATTCGTCGCGGATCTCGCTGATGCCCTCGATCGCCTTGTCGCGTACCAGCTCGCCGATCTTGGCGCAGAGGTTGGCCTTGTTCACCTGGTAGGGCAGCTCGTCGATGATGATGGCCTGGCGGCCGCCGCCCTTCTCGATGTCCTCGAAATGGCACTTGGCCCGCATGACCACGCGGCCGCGGCCGGTGCGGTAGCCGTCCTTGACGCCGGAGAGACCGTAGATGATGCCGGCGGTGGGGAAGTCGGGCGCCGGCACGATGTCGATCAGCTCGTCGACCGTGATCTCGGGGTTGTGCAGCACGGCCAGGCAGGCGTCGGTGATCTCGTTCAGGTTGTGCGGCGGGATGTTGGTCGCCATGCCCACGGCGATGCCGGCCGAGCCGTTGACCAAGAGATTCGGAAACTTGGCCGGCAGGATCAGCGGCTCGTGCTCCGAGCCGTCGTAGTTGGGGCCGAAGTCCACCGTCTCCTTGTCGATGTCGGCCAGCAGCTCGTGGGCGATCTTGGCCATGCGGATCTCGGTGTAACGCATGGCCGCCGCGTTGTCGCCGTCGACCGAGCCGAAGTTGCCCTGGCCGTCGACCAGCGGATAGCGCAGGGAGAAGTCCTGGGCCATGCGGACGATGGTGTCGTACACCGCCGTGTCGCCGTGCGGGTGGTATTTACCGATCACGTCGCCGACCACGCGGGCCGATTTCTTGTAGGCCTTGTTCCAGTCGTTGCCCAGTTCGTGCATGGCAAAAAGCACGCGCCGGTGCACCGGCTTGAGGCCGTCCCGGACGTCGGGCAAGGCGCGGCCGACGATCACGCTCATGGCGTAATCGAGGTAGGAACGGCGCATTTCTTCTTCGAGGCTGACGGGGAGGGTTTCTTTGGCGAACTGTTCCATTGGCGGGGTCGTTGACGTCTCGTCGTTATCGGTTGTTTAGCTGGCGAATTCTACCATGTTCGCCCTGCCCGCCCCAGCCCCTGTGACCGGCCGGGAAGCCCCGCCGGACAAGGACCGGACGGCCCAAGCGGCCCCAGGCCGGGGGCCGGCGGTTGCCAGCCGACCGCCCCGCCCTTAGGATGCAAGGCCATGACCAACAAACAAGCGGTGGATACCCGCATCGACGCGGGTTGGATCGTCCCGGTGGAGCCCGATGGGGTCGTCCTGCCGGAGCATAGCCTGCTGATCCGGGACGGCCGCATCGTCGCCCTGCTGCCCTGGGCCCAGGCCGATGCCGGATTCGAGGCCGGACAGCACCAGCGCCTGCCCGACCATGTCCTGATCCCGGGCCTGATCAACCTGCACACCCATGCCGCGATGACCCTGCTGCGCGGCTTTGCCGACGACCTGCCGCTGATGACCTGGCTCACCGAACACATCTGGCCGGCGGAAAAACGCTGGCTGTCGCCGGAATTCGTCTACGACGGCAGCCGCCTGGCCTGCCTGGAAATGCTCCAGGGCGGCATCACCTGCTTCAACGACATGTATTTCTTCCCGGAGGCGGCGGTCCAGGCCGCGACCGAGGCCGGGCAGCGCATCGCGGCCGGCATCATCGTCATCGACTTCCCCTCCAACTATGCGGCCGACCTCGACGGCTATCTGAACAAGGGGCTGGCCCTGCGCGACGCCATGCGCGACCACCCCCTGGTCTCGTTCTGCCTGGCGCCCCATGCCCCCTATTCCACCAGCGACCGCAGCCTGGAGAAGGTGCTGACCTACGCCAAGCAGCTGGACCTGGCGATCCACATCCACATCCACGAGACCCACGACGAGATCCACCAGAGCCTGGAGCAGTATGGCGTGCGGCCGATCGAGCGTCTGCGCCACCTGGGCCTGCTCGGGCCGGAGTTCATCGGCGTGCATGCCATCCACCTCTTGAACGAGGAGATCGACCTCCTGGCCGAGCATAACTGCCACATCGCCCACTGCCCGACCTCCAACCTCAAGCTGGCCAACGGCGTCGCGCCCAAGGCCGCGCTGCTGGCCAGGGGCATCAACGTCGGCATCGGCACCGACGGCTCGGCCAGCAACAACCGGCTCGACTGCTGGCAGGAGATGCGGCTGGCCGCGCTCTTGGCCAAGGGCATGTCGGGCAAGGCCGAGATCGTGCCCGCCCACTACGCCCTGCGCATGGCCACCCTGAACGGCGCCCGCGCCCTGGGGCTGGACGACCGCATCGGCTCGCTCGAGGTCGGCAAGCAGGCCGATGTGGTGGCGGTGGACCTGTCCGGCCCCCACACCCAGCCCTGCTACGACCCCATCTCCCAGCTGGTCTACAGCGCCGGCCGCCAGGAGGTCAGCCACGTCTGGGTGGCCGGCCAGGCCGTGGTGAAAGACAGGACCTGCCTGACCCTGGATGAGGCCGAGGTCGTCGGCCGCGCCCATTACTGGCAGCAAAAACTCTCGGCCTAAGCCCAGCCTTTGGCGGCCTTGGCTGCCGCTGCCGCGCCGACCTCCCGCCACTCGCCCGGCGCCAGGCCGTCCAGCGCATAGTCGCCTATGCGCGCCCGGATCAGGCGCAAAGTCGGGAAGCCCACCTTGGCCGTCATCCGCCGCACCTGCCGGTTCTTGCCCTCGGCGATGGTCAGCTCGATCCAGCTGGTCGGCACGCTTTTGCGGAAGCGGACCGGCGGGTTGCGCGGCCACAGCCCGGCCGGCTCTTCGATGCGCTTTGCCCGGGCCGGACGGGTGACGAAATCGCCCAGGTCCAATCCGCGCCGCAGGGACTCCAGCGCCGCCTCGTCCGGCTCGCCCTCGACCTGAACCCAATAGGTCTTGGCCAGCTTGTGCCGGGGGTCGGTCAGCCGGTGCTGGAGCCGGCCGTCATCGGTTAAAATGAGCAGGCCTTCGCTGTCCGCATCGAGCCGGCCCGCGGCGTACACCCTCGCCAGGGGGATGAACTCCTTCAGCCCGGGGTGGCCGTCCTCAGAAGTGAACTGGCTGAGCACCCCATAGGGTTTGTTGAACAGAATGATGCGCGCCATCGCGTCTTCGTAATGTATTGATTCCAGGAGTCATCGTGTCCGCTAGCCACATCCAGGTTCCCGCCCAGGGCGCAAAGATCACCGTCAACGCCGATTTCTCGCTGAACGTGCCGGACCGGCCGATTATCCCGTTTATCGAGGGCGACGGCACCGGGGTCGACATCACCCCCGTCATGCGCGCCGTGCTCGACGCCGCCGTGGCCAAGGCCTACGCTGGCCGCCGCCAGATCGAGTGGATGGAGGTCTATGCCGGCGAGAAGGCGGTCAAGGTCTACGGCAACGACACCTGGCTGCCGGACGAGACCGTGCAGGCCGCCCGCGATTACGTCGTCTCGATCAAGGGGCCGCTGACCACCCCGACCTCGGGCGGCATCCGCTCGCTCAACGTCGCCCTGCGCCAGCTGCTCGACCTCTATGTTTGCCTGCGCCCGGTGCGCTACTTCACGGGCGTGCCCTCCCCGGTCAAGGCGCCGGAAAAAGTGGACATGGTCATCTTCCGCGAGAACACCGAGGACATCTACGCCGGCGTCGAGTGGGAGGCCGGCAGCGCCGAGGTGAAGAAGGTGATCGAATTCCTGCAGAAAGAGATGGGGGTCAAGAAGATCCGCTTCCCCGAGACCTCGGCCATCGGTATCAAACCGGTCTCGATCGAGGGCTCCGAGCGCCTGATCCGCAAGGCCATCCAGTACGCCATCGACAACGGCCGCAAATCGGTGACCCTGGTGCACAAGGGCAACATCATGAAGTTCACCGAGGGCGGCTTCAAGAAATGGGGCTACGAGCTGGCGGTGCGCGAGTTCGGCGGCGAGCCGATCGACGGCGGCCCCTGGGTCAAGCTGCCGGAGAAATTCGGCGGCATTGTGGTGAAAGACGTGATCGCCGACGCCTTCCTGCAGCAGATCCTGCTGCGGCCGGAGGACTACGACGTCATCGCCACCCTGAACCTCAACGGCGACTACATCTCCGACGCCCTGGCGGCCGAGGTGGGCGGCATCGGCATCGCCCCGGGCGCCAATCTGTCCGACTCGGTGGCCATGTTCGAGGCCACCCACGGCACCGCGCCCAAGTACGCCGGCCAGGACTACGTCAATCCGGGCTCGATCATCCTCTCGGGCGAAATGATGCTGCGCCACATGGGCTGGACCGAGGCGGCCGATCTGATCATCAAGGGCATGGACGGCGCGATCCGCGCCAAGGCGGTGACCTACGACTTCGCCCGCCTGATGGACGGCGCCAAGCAGGTCAAATGCTCGGAGTTCGGCCAGGAGATCGTCCGGCACATGTGAGCCGCCGGCTCAGGCCTCAGGCAGTTCCTGTTCGACTTCGGCGTCGGCAGGGCTGCCGCCTTGCAGCAGACAAATCAATTCATCCGCCAGGGTGCCCAGTTCCGGGCGCAGGCGATCCAGCCCATTCAGCAATTCATGCACATGCCGCCTGCCTGGCTCACTGGGCAGGTCGGCCTGTTTTTCACCCACTGCGCGCATAGCATTACCTCCGCGCCAGACTCTCGTTTGAATCTAGCACAGGGTGCACCGCACGCTAGCGGCAATAGCCTGCCGCTGCGGGAGCGGGATTAAGCGGCTTGGATGTTGGCGGCTTGCTTGCCCTTGGGGCCTTCGGCGATCTCGAAGGAGACGCGCTGGCCCTCTTTCAGGGTCTTGAAGCCGGACATGTTGATCGCGGAGAAATGGGCGAACAGATCTTCGCCGCCACCGTCGGGGGTGATAAAGCCATAACCTTTGGAGTCATTGAACCACTTGACGATACCGGTAGCCATACCAAAAACACTCCTAATGACAACAAGATGAAAAGCTCGCCCGTTTGCCCTTGGCGATTGCAGGGAAATACGCCAATCGGGCAGCGAACAGCCGCATTTAACCGGCTGCCAGCCAGGCCGTCAACAGCCCTTGCAAAAAATCCAGCCGCCTTCAAAATGAGGTAACTATTAGCTAACTTGAAGTGTGTGCCGATGGCTGTGCAGCATCAGGACGAAAGCCTGCTGGAGGTCGAGCGGGTCAAGGCTCCGCCGCCCCCTTTGTACCGGGTGTTGTTGTTGAACGACGATTTCACCCCGATGGATTTCGTGGTCAAGGTTCTGGAACATTTTTTCCATATGGGCCGCGAACAAGCCACCGTCATCATGCTCAAAGTGCATAATGAGGGTGCCGGGTTGTGTGGTGTGTTCCCCCGCGACATCGCCGAGACCAAGGTCAACCAGGTCACCGACTATGCCCGCAGCCACCAGCACCCCTTGCAATGCGTTTTGGAGGAAGATCGATGATTGCCCAGGAACTGGAAGTCAGCCTGCACATGGCCTTCATGGAGGCCAGGCAGAAGCGCCACGAGTTCATCACCGTGGAGCACCTGCTGCTGGCCATGCTGGACAATCCCTCCGCCGCCGAGGTGCTGCGCGCCTGCACCGCCAACATCGAAGAGCTGCGCCGCAGCCTGACCGACTTCATTGAAAAGCACACCCCGCGGGTGCCCGGCACCGGCGAGGTCGACACCCAGCCCACGCTCGGCTTCCAGCGCGTCATCCAGCGCGCCATCCTGCACGTGCAGTCCTCGGGCAAGAAAGAGGTCACCGGCGCCAACGTCCTGGTCGCCATCTTCGGCGAGAAGGACTCGCACGCCCTGCACTACCTCAACCAGCAGGGTGTCACCCGGCTCGACGTGGTCAACTACATCTCGCACGGCATCGCCAAGGCCCCGCAGGAAAGCGCCCCGGCCAGCAGCAGCCGGGCCGAGCCGGCGCAGGAGCAGGACGCCGAGAACGTCACCGGCTCGCCGCTGGAGGCCTTCACCATCAACCTCAACGCCCAGGCCCTGGCCGGCAAGGTCGACCCGCTGATCGGACGCGACCTGGAACTGGAACGGGTGATCCAGACCCTTTGCCGCCGGCGCAAGAACAACCCCCTGCTGGTCGGCGAGGCCGGCGTCGGCAAGACCGCCATCGCCGAAGGCCTGGCCCGGCGCATCGTCCAGGAAGAGGTGCCCGAGGTGCTGAACGGCGCCACCGTCTACGCCCTCGACATGGGCGCCCTGCTCGCCGGCACCAAATACCGCGGCGACTTCGAGCAGCGGCTGAAGGCCGTGCTCAAGCAGCTGGCCGGCCAGGAAAACGGCATCCTGTTCATCGACGAGATCCATACCCTCATTGGCGCCGGTGCAGCTTCGGGCGGTACGCTCGATGCCTCCAACCTGCTCAAGCCCGCCCTCTCCTCGGGCCAGCTGCGCTGCATCGGTGCCACCACCTACAACGAATACCGCGGCATCTTCGAGAAGGACCACGCCCTCTCCCGCCGTTTCCAGAAGATCGACGTCAAGGAACCCTCGGTCGAGGAGACCATCGCCATACTCAAGGGCCTGAAGTCGCGCTTCGAGGCCCACCACGGCATCAAATACACCCAGCAGGCCCTGGCCACGGCGGCCGAGCTGTCGGCCCGCTTCATCAACGACCGCCACCTGCCGGACAAGGCCATCGACGTGATCGACGAGGCCGGCGCCGCCCAGCGCATCCAGCCCAAGTCGAAGCAGAAGAAGGTCATCACCAACAAGGAGATCGAGGACATCGTCGCCAAGATCGCCCGCATCCCGGCCAAGACCGTGGCCAGCGACGAGCGTAACGCCCTGAAGAACCTGGACCGCGACCTCAAGGCCGTGGTCTTCGGACAGGACCCGGCGATCGACGCCCTGGCCACCGCGATCAAGCTGTCGCGCTCGGGCCTGGGCAATCCGCAAAAGCCGATCGGCTCTTTCCTGTTCTCCGGCCCCACCGGCGTCGGCAAGACTGAGGTCGCCCGCCAGCTGGCCTACACATTAGGAGTGGAGTTGATCCGCTTCGACATGTCCGAATACATGGAGCGCCATGCCGTCTCCCGCCTGATCGGCGCGCCCCCCGGCTACGTCGGCTTCGAACAGGGCGGTTTGCTGACCGAGGCGATCACCAAGCACCCCTATTCCGTCCTGCTCCTGGACGAGATCGAGAAGGCCCACCCGGACATCTTCAATGTCCTGCTCCAGGTGATGGACCACGGCACGCTCACCGACAACAACGGACGCAAGGCCGATTTCCGCAATGTGGTGATCATCATGACCACCAACGCCGGCGCCGAATCGCTGAGCAAGGCCAGCATCGGCTTCACCGAGACCAAGGCTGCCGGCGACGAGATGGCAGAAATCAAGCGCCTGTTCTCGCCCGAGTTCCGCAACCGGCTGGACGCCACCATCTCCTTCGCCCCCTTGAGCGAGGCCGTCATCCTGCGCGTGGTCGACAAATTCCTCATGCAACTGGAAGAGCAGCTGCACGCCAAGAAGGTCGAGGCCCAGTTCACCGAGGCCCTGCGCAGCTGGCTGGCCAAGGAAGGCTACGACCCGCTCATGGGCGCCCGCCCCATGGCCCGCCTGATCCAGGAGACCATCCGCAAGGCCCTGGCCGACGAGCTGCTGTTCGGCCGCCTGGCCAACGGCGGCCACGTCACCGTCGACGTCGACGAGACAGGCAAGGCCAGGCTGGTGTTCGAGGAAGAGGCAGCGGCGGTGGTTTGAGCCGCAGGCCGGCTGGTGGGAACCATCCTCAGGATCGGCGGCTGGATTGTCATGATTTATACTCACGACCACCCGCCCGCCCATGCTCATCTCGTCGGACCCAATGGGCGGGCCAAGGTGCTGCTGAACTGCCCCAGCGGTCCGCCAGTCCCGCTCGATATCCGAGGCATCGACAAACCGACCATGCGGCGCCTCATGGAAGTAATCGCGGCGGAACTCAGCCAGTTATGTGAAGGATGGGAGAATATTCATGGACGATCTTGATCGCACAATCGAGGCTGCCATCCGGCGCGGCGAGGATCTTGCCGGACACGAACCGCGGGCGATTTCCGCCCGATTTGATATCGAGCGCAAGCGTCTGGTCATCGAACTCTCGACCGGCGCCGAGTTATCCATTTCCCCGTCCTTGCTGAACCTTCCTGAAGGTGCTGACCTCAGTGGCGTTCAAATCCTCGGCGATGGCTACGATCTATATTTCCCGAAAATCGACGAAGGCGTCTTCGTGCCAGACCTCTGCCGTTCCGCCTTCGACATGCAACTAGCCGCCTGAACTATCGCCCCAAAGACAAGTGGGGCAGGTGCTACTTGGGCGCGTAATGCAGACCGTCTTAAAACCAGCCAAGGCAAAGCGCAAGGCTGGCCGCCTAAAGGTCGTTATTGAAGCCTCCTCGGATATTCGGGCCAATATGAAGTAGAGTTTTCCCTGAAAGGAAGCTCTACATGAAGAAATCGAAATTCACCGAGCAGCAGATCGTGGCGATCCTCAAGGAGGTCGAACTGGGCGCCAAGGTCGGCGAAACCTGCCGCAAGCACGGCATCTCGGACGCCACCTACTACAAGTGGAAGTCGGCCTACGCCGGCATGGAAGTGTCCCAGCTCAAGCAGTTGCGAGACCTGCAGGCCGAGAATGCGCGGCTCAAGAAGATGTATGCCGAACTGGCCATGGTGCACAACGCCCTGCAGGACGTTGTCTCCCGAAAGCTCTAGCCCCGGCGCGCAAGATTGAGTTGGCCGACGTGCTGATGGATGCGCATGGCTTGTCCGAACGCCAGGCTTGCCGGGCGGTACGGCTAGCCCGATCCAGCCGGCACTATGTGCCGGTTCGGCGCGATGACAGCGCCGTCATCGAGGCGGTACAGGCCTACATGGCGGTCAATCCCCGGCATGGTTTCGGCCTGCTGCATGACAGCTTCAGGCTGCAACAGCAGCCTTGGGGCAAGACCGTGCTGTGGCGGGTGTATTGCCAGCTCAATCTGAACCTGCCGCGCCGGGGCAAGAAACGCTTGCCGGCTCGCATCAAGCAGCCTCTGGTGGCCGGGGCGCTGCCGAACGATACTTGGAGTTGTGACTTCATGGCCGATGCGCTGTGGAGCGGTCGGCGCTTCCGGACCTTCAACGTCCTGGACGAGTTCAGCCGCGAGGCCCTGCGTATCGAGGTGGACACTAGCCTGCCGGCGGCCAGGGTGGTGCGGGCCTTGAATGAATTGATTGAACTGCGGGGCAGGCCCCGCCGGCTACGCCTGGACAACGGCCCGGAACTGGTCAGCCAGGCACTGGCCCAGTGGGCCAGGGATAATGAGGTGGAATTGATGTTTACCCAACCGGGGAAACCAACCCAGAACGCCTATATCGAACGGTTCAACCGCTCCTACCGGACCGAGGTGCTGGACTGCTATGTGTTCGAGTCGCTGGCCGAGGTCAGGAAGCTGACGGAGGACTGGCTGCACCGCTACAACCATGAACGACCGCATGAAGCCCTGGGCAGGATTCCACCGGTGGCCTATCGCATGCAAAAATACCCAAACCCTCTACTTCTGAGTGGCACGGAATAACGAGGAGGCTTCACAATCCCCATAAGGCTCCCACCTGATGCGGTTAGTTTTATTTCGGACTATTGTATCATAAATCAAACCGTAGACAACGCACCGACGAGACCAGCAGTTGTCGGGGATTAAGACCGCGCTGCACTGAACAATCTAAAGAAATTCCCCGTCGTCGCCTCGACGACCGCCTCGACCGACACCCCCCGCACCTGCGCGATCAGCTCCGCCACCTGCCGGACATAGGCCGGCTCGTTGCGTTTGCCGCGGTGCGGCACGGGCGCAAGGTAGGGCGAATCGGTTTCCACCAGCAGACGATCGAGCGGCACCTGGCGGGCGACTTCGCGCAGGTCGGCGGCGCTCTTGAAGGTGACGATGCCGGAGAAGGAGATGTAGAAGCCGAGTTCCAGCGCCTGGCGCGCCACATCCCAGCTTTCGGTGAAGCAGTGCATGACGCCGCCGGCCTCGCCCGCGCCCGCTTCGCGCATGATCGCCAGGGTGTCGTCGGCCGCGCTGCGGGTGTGGATGATGAGCGGCTTGCCGGCCTGGCGGGCGGCGCGGATGTGGGTGCGGAAACGGGCGCGCTGCCAGTCGACCTCGGCGCGCGGCAGGCGGTAGTAATCGAGGCCGGTCTCGCCGATGGCGACGACCTTGGGATGCTTGGCCAGCTCGACCAGTTGGTCGACCGTGGGCTCCTGGTAGTCCTGATGGTCCGGGTGGACGCCGACCGAGGCGAACAGGTTGGCGTGGGCCTCGGCCAGGGCCAGCACCCGCGGATAGTCCTCCAGGGTGACCGAGACGCAGAGGGCATGACCGACGCCGGCCTGTTGCATGTTGGCCAGCAGGGGCGCGACGCCCTCGGCGAAGTCGGGAAAATCGATATGGCAGTGGGAATCGACCAGCATGGTTCGGGAATTCGGCTTGTAAAAAAGGCTTCAGTCTCCCCCTCCTAGCCTCCCCCATGAATGGGGGAGGAATCCTCCCTTCAAGGGATGGAAGGTGGGCGAAGGATTACATCGTGTGGGTGGTACGGGTGGACTTCATGGCGTTGCCGAGGATGCCTTCGATCTTGTTGCGCACCTCGGTCGCCTTCTCGTTGCTGTCGAACTGGACGCCGATGCCCTGCTGGCGATTGCCCTGGGCGCCGGACGGGGTGAGCCAGACGACCTTGCCGGAGATCGGCCAGCGGGTCGGGTCTTCCATCAGGGTGAGCACGATGTAGACCTGATCGCCCATCGCATATTCGCGGCTGGTGGGGATGAACAGGCCGCCGTTCTTCACGAATGGCATGTAGGCGGCATACAGGGCGCGGCGCTCCTTGATGCTCAAGGAGAGCATGCCGGCACGGCCCGGTGCTTTTGCGCTGGCGTCGGTGCTCATCGTCTCGCCCCCAGTTCGGCATAGCGGATCAGCCATGATTCTAGCAACAACTGGCCGTTGAGCGGGTGCTGCAGCCAGCGGCCGTCGTCCATGACCTGACGGTAGACCGCCCACAGCCGCCCGGCATCGATGCGCTGAGCCAGCTTGCGCAGGGCCTGGGCGTGGTCGGCGAAATAGCGCACCTGGCCGGTGGTCTGGCACAGGCTCAGGTCGCACAGCCAGCGGACGAGCCAGCCCCAGGCCTCGGCCACCCGCTGCTGGTATTCGCCGGCCAGTGCGCTCAGGTCTTCCCGCTCGGCGTCGAGCAGGCCTTCGATGAAGCGCTGGCGCCGGGCCAGGCGT
Organism: Sulfuritortus calidifontis; assembly: GCF_003967275.1. NCBI lineage: Bacteria > Pseudomonadati > Pseudomonadota > Betaproteobacteria > Nitrosomonadales > Thiobacillaceae > Sulfuritortus > Sulfuritortus calidifontis. The sequence continues at coordinate 1,143,520 of NZ_AP018721.1, read as the reverse complement.
TCCGGCTCGGCATAGTCGAGGGCGAGCAGCGGCGCGCCGCCCGCCTCGGCCAGCAGGACTTCTGGCGCATCCACCGCCTGCGCGCGCAGCCAGGCCAGGGCGGCGGCCGGCTCGGGGCTGGCCACCGGCAGCTTGCGGCAGCGGCTGAGAATGGTCGGCAGCAGCCGGCGCGGCTGGTGCGAGACCAAGAGGAACACCGTGCGCGGCGGCGGTTCTTCCAGGGTCTTGAGCAGGGCGTTGGCGGCGGCCACCCCCAGGGCCTCGGCCGGCTGCAGCACCACGACGCGCCAACCGCCCTGGTGGGCGGACAGGGTGAGGAACTCCACCACCTCGCGCACCTGGTCGACGCTGATGCGCTTGCCGCCCTTCTTGCCCTCCTCCGCTCCTTCGGCCTCGGCGGCCGGCTCGATCAGGCGGAAATCGGGGTGGCCGCCCTGGGCGAACCACTGGCAGGATGGGCACTCGCCGCAACCGCCGGCAGGCGTGGGGGTCTGGCAGAGCAGCCAGCGCGCCAGTTCCAGGGCCAGCGCCCGCTTGCCGATACCGGCCGGCCCGTGCAGCAGCAGGGCATGGGGCAGGCGCTCGCGCTCCGCGGTCAGCCGCTGCCAGAGCTCGCCCTGCCAGGGATAGACGCTCACCCCAGGGTCTCCAGAATCTGCGCCAGATCGGCGCGCACGGCGTCCAGGCTGCGGCTGCCGTCGATCACCCGGATGCGCTGCGGGTTCTGCTCGGCCCGGCGCAGATAGGCGGCGCGCACCCGCTCGAAGAATGCACGGCCCTCGCGTTCGAAGCGGTCGGGCGAGCGGGCGGCGGCCAGGCGGGCGCGGGCCACCTCATCGGGCACGTCGAACAGCAGGGTCAGATCCGGCTGGGTGGCCTCGTGCACCCAGCGCTCGAGAATTTGCAGGCGCGCCTCGGGCAGGCCGCGGCCGCCGCACTGGTAGGCGAAGCTGGCGTCGGTGAAACGGTCACAGATGACCACCTCGCCTCGCGCCAGGGCCGGCAGGATGACCTGCTCCAGGTGCTCGCGGCGCGAGGCGAACATGATCAGGGCCTCGGTCTCGGCATGCATGGGCTCATGCAGCACGATCTCGCGCAGCTTCTCGCCGACCGGGGTGCCACCCGGCTCGCGCGTGTGCCGGACGATGCGGCCGCGCTGGCGGAAGTACTCGACCAGCCAATCGGTATGACTGCTCTTGCCGGCGCCGTCGACGCCCTCCAGGGTGATGAACAGGCCGCGCATCAGCGCCCTCCCCTCTGGTAACGGTTCACCGCGCGGTTGTGCTCTTCCAATGTCGCGGAGAAATAATGCCGGCCCTCGCCCATGGCGACGAAGTACAGCGCGCGGCTGGCATCCGGCTTCAGCGCCGCGCGCAGGGCCGCCTCGCCGGGCAGGGCGATCGGCGTCGGCGGCAGGCCGGCGCGGGTGTAGGTGTTGTAGGGCGTATCGGTGATCAGATCGACCTTGCGCAGGTTGCCGTCGAAGCGCTCGCCCAGGCCATAGATCACGGTGGGGTCGGTCTGCAGGCGCATGCCCAATTTGAGGCGATTGACGAACACCGCCGCGATCTGCGGCCGCTCCTCCGGCACACCGGTTTCCTTCTCGATGATCGAGGCCATGATCAGCGCCTCGTAGGGTGATTTGTAGGGCAGACCCTCGGCCCGGCTCTCCCAGGCCCGGGCCAGGCGCTCCTGCATGGCGTGATAGGCGCGACGATAGAGGGCGAGATCGGAACTGCCGATGTCGAAATAGTAGGTGTCGGGGAAGAACAGCCCCTCGGGGTGGCGCTCCATTGCGCCGAGCTTGGCCAGCAGGTCCTGGTCACTCAGGCCGGCGGTCTCGTGGCGAAGGTCGGGGCTTTGCTCGACGGCCTCGCGCATCTGGCGGAAGCTCCAGCCCTCGACCACGGTCAGCTTGCGCATCACCGTGTCGCCCCGGGTCAGCTTGTCCAGCAGGCCGAGCGGGGTCAGCGGCGATTCCAGGCTGTACTGGCCGGCCTTGATCCGGCCGGTCTTGTTGAGCAGGATGGTCAACACCACGAACTCGAACTGGCGCGGCAGGATCGCGGCCGCTTCCAGCTCGCGGGCGACGGCGCGGGTGGAACTGCCCGGCTGCACGGCGAATTCCACCGGTTCGGCCGGCAGATCGAGCGGGCGGAAGGCGAACAGGGCCAGCCAGACGGCGGGCCCGAGCAGGAGCAAGACCCAGAGAAAAAGGCCACGCATGGTGGTTCGGCTAGCCATCGACAAATTCTCGCATAACTGAATCCATCCCGGTTTGCGGCCAGATGCGCTCGCCCAAACGGGCCACCCGCCAGACCCGGATCAGGCTGTTGGTCAGCCAGACCGCCTCGGCCGCCAACAGCTCGTCCAGGGTGAGATCCCGCTCGCGCACCGTCATCCCCCGTGCCGCCGCCGCCCGCAGCACGCGGTTGCGCGCCACACCCGCCACGCCGCAATCATGGAGTCGGGGCGTCAGCAACTCGCCCTTGTGCCAGATGAAGACGTTGCTGCTGACCCCGCTGATCACCCGGCCGTCTTCGGCCAGCAACAGCCCTTCGCGAATATCGGGATCATCCCATTCGGCGCGGGCCAGGACGTTCTCCAGCCGGTTCAGGTGCTTGACCCCGGCCAGGCGCGGCTGCCGGCCCAGGCGCAGATCGCAGACCCGTACCGCCACCCCCTCCTGCCAAAGGCTGGCCGGCCACTCGGGCAAGGGCGCGAGCAAGGCGATGCGGGTGGGCCGCGCCGGCTGGGGCGGCTGATAGCCGCGGCTGCCGATGCCGCGGGTCACCACGAGTTTGAGCACGCCATCGGGCCGTTGCGCACTCAGCCGCTGCAGGTCTGCGGCCCAAAGCTCGGGGGCCGGGCAGGCCAGGCCGAGCCGGGCGCAATCGTGCGCCAGCTTGGTCAGGTGCTCATGCCACCACACGGCCTGGCCGGCTTCCAGGCGGAGGGTGCGGAACACGCCGTCGCCGTACATCAGGCCGCGGTCGAGCACGGCGAGGGTCTCACGCGCTTCGCCGTCGATCAGGATCAGGCCCGTGCCGCTCATGCCAGCCGTCATACCAATCCCAGGGCGCGCAAGAGGCCGCGCGCCTTGGCCCGGGTCTCGGCCAGCTCCCGCTCGGGCACCGAGTCGGCGACGATGCCGGCACCGGTACTGAATGCGATGCCGGCCGGCGAACACAGCAGGGTGCGGATCAGGATGTTGAAGTCGAGGCTGCCGTCGTGGTTGATGTAGCCCATGCTGCCGGTATAAGCCAGGCGCGGCGTCGGCTCCAGCTCGCGGATGATCTGCATGGTCCGCACCTTGGGGCAACCGGTGATGGTGCCGCCAGGGAACAGCGCCGCGAGCAATTGGCCCGGCCCGACGCCGGCCCGCACCCGGCCGCGAACGCGCGATTCGATGTGGTGGACGAAGGCATAGCTGTAGACCTGCGCCAGCTCCGCCACCTGCACGCTGCCCGGCTCGCACACCCGACCCAGATCGTTGCGCTCGAGATCGACCAGCATCACATGCTCGGCCCGCTCCTTGGGGTGGGCCAGCAGTTCCTGGCGCAGGCGGGCATCCTCGGCGGCATCCAGCGAGCGCGGATAGGTGCCGGCGATCGGCCAGGTCTCGGCCACCCCGTCGCGCACGCTGACCAGGCGCTCGGGCGAGGAACTGACGATGGCGCAATCGCCCATGTCCAGCAGGCCGGCGAACGGCGCCGGGTTGGCCCGGCACAGCGCGGCATAGAGCGCACCGGGGTCGAGCCGCGCGGGCAGGTGCCAGCGGCGCGAGAGGTTGACCTGAAACACGTCGCCTGCGCGGATGTAGTCCTGGATGCGGCGCACGCCGGCGAGAAACTGTTCGGCCGGCTCTTCCTGCAAAGCGGCCGAAACGCCAAGGTCGGGTGCGGGAGCCGGCCCGGCCTGCGCCACATCCTGCCGCATGGCTTCGAGCAGCGGCGCGCGGCCCGCTTCGGCGAACAGCCAGGTGGTCTGCCGGTCGGGCGCGATCAGGATGGCCGCCGGCACCCGGGCCAGCCAGTAGAGCGGCAAGGCACCCGCCAGCTCACGCGGCTCGACGCTCGGTTCGATGTCGTGCAGCAACTCGTAGCCGAGATAGGCAAACCAGCCGCCGCGGAAAGGCAGCGCTGCGGTGTCGGGTTCCGGCGCCTGGCGTTCGGCCTGCCAATGGCTATCCAGGCGTCTGAAAAAACCCTGGCCCGCGGCCAGGCTGAAGCCGGTCTCGATCTGCTCGGGAAAAGCGAATAGACAGTCCCAGCCATCGCGGCCGAGGGTTTGCAATAGCGCGGGGTAGCGCTCTCGCTGCCGCCGGTGCAGTGCCAGCAGGTCGACTGCACCGGGGAGCTTGAGGATTGGCATAAAGCCCTAGGCTGGCGCCTCAGACTTTCTTGAAGATGAGGGTGCCGTTGGTGCCGCCGAAACCGAAGGAGTTGGACAGCGCCACGTCGATCTTGGCCTGGCGGGCCGTGTTGGGCACGTAGTCGAGATCGCACTCGGGGCCGGCCTCGAACAGGTTGATGGTCGGCGGCACGGCCTGACGGGCGACGGCCAGGGCGGAGAACACCGCCTCGACGCCGCCGGCGGCGCCGAGCAGGTGGCCGGTCATCGACTTGGTCGAGCTGACCATGACCTTGCTCGCATGGGCACCCAGGGTCAGCTTGACCGCCTTGGTCTCGGCCACGTCGCCCAGCGGGGTGGAGGTGCCGTGGGCGTTGATGTAGTCGACCTGATCGGTATTCAGTCCGGCGTTCTTCAGGGCATTGTTCATGCAGCGGGCGGCGCCGGAGCCGTCCTCGCAGGGGGCGGTCATGTGGTTGGCGTCGGCGCTCTTGCCGTAGCCGGCCAGTTCGCAATAGATCTTGGCGCCGCGGGCCTTGGCGTGTTCGTACTCTTCCAGCACCAGGATGCCGGCGCCCTCGCCCAGGACGAAACCGTCGCGGTCCTTGTCCCAGGGACGGCTGGCCGTGGCCGGGTCGTCGTTGCGGGTGGACAGCGCGCGGGCCGCGGCGAAGCCGCCGACCGCCAGCGGGCAGATGGTCGACTCGGCGCCGCCGGCGACCATGACGTCGGCCTCGCCGTATTCGATCATCCGGGCCGCCTCGCCGATGGCGTGGGTGCCGGTGGTGCAGGCGGTGACCATGGCCACGTTCGGGCCCTGCAGGCCATACATGATCGACAGATGGCCGGAGATCATGTTGATGATGGTGGCGGGGATGAAGAAGGGGGAAATCTTGCGCGGCCCCTCCTCCAGATATGTCTTGTGGGTCTCCTCGATCATCGGCAGGCCGCCGATGCCGGAGCCGATGTTGACGCCGATCCGTTCCCGGTTGGCGTCGGTCACCTCGAGACCCGAGTCCTTGAGCGCATCGATCGCCGCAGCCAGGCCGTAGTGGATGAAGACATCCATGCGGCGAGCATCCTTGGCGGTGATGTACTTCGTCACGTCGAAGTCCTTGACCTCGCCAGCGATCTGGGAAGCGAAGGGGGCGGGATCGAAGCGGGTGATGCGGCCGATGCCGGTCTTGCCGGCCATCAGGTTCTGCCAGGCCGCCTCGACGGTATTACCCACCGGCGAGACGATGCCGAGGCCTGTAACGACGATTCTGCGCTTGGACAACGGGATTCCCTTGGTGTTAGTGCGAATTACTTGTGCGCGTTGATGTAATCAACAGCCTGCTGCACGGTGGTGATCTTCTCGGCTTCCTCGTCGGGGATTTCGCACTCGAATTCCTCTTCCAGGGCCATGACCAGCTCAACCGTGTCCAGGGAATCGGCGCCCAGGTCGTTGACGAAGGACGACTCCTGTTTCACATCGGCTTCGTTGACGCCCAGTTGCTCGGCGACGATTTTCTTGACGCGCTGCTCGATATCGCTCATTGCGGATTACTCCCTCAGGTGAAAACAGTGCCCGGCTGCGTTCTGTGGTCGGAACTGACCAGTGCCACGTCCGGGCGCAAAAAAGCGGTGGGATTTTAGCAGAATCCCACCCCCTCAATCCATGTACATGCCACCGTTGACATGCAAGGTGGTGCCGGTCACGTAACCCGCCTGGTCCGAGGCCAGGAAGGCCACGGCCTGGGCGATGTCCTCGGCGCCACCCAGGCGGCCCAGCGGGATGTGCGCAAGCAGGGCCTGGCGCTGGGCCTCGGGCAGGGCCCGGGTCATGTCGGTGTCGATGAAACCCGGGGCGACGCAGTTGACCGTGATGTTGCGGCTGCCGACCTCACGCGCCAGCGACTTGGAAAAGCCGATCATGCCGGCCTTGGCCGCGCCGTAGTTGGTCTGGCCGGCATTGCCCATGACCCCGACCACCGAGGCGATGCTGATGATGCGGCCGTGGCGGGCCTTCATCATCGGCCGCAGCACGGCGCGCGACAGGCGGAAGACCGAGGTCAGGTTGGTGGCGATGATCTCGTCCCACTCCTCGTCCTTCATGCGCATGAGCAGGTTGTCGCGGGTGATGCCGGCGTTGTTGACCAGCACGTCCAGGCTGCCGTGGCCCTTGAGGATGTCCTCGATCAGGCCATCGACCTGGGCGGGGTCGGTGACGTTGAGCATCTTGCCCTCGCCCTTGAGGCCGGCGGCCTTGATCGCCTCGGTAATCGCCGCAGCACCCTTGTCGCTGGTGGCGGTGCCGATCACCGTGGCGCCGCGTCGGCCCAGTTCCAGCAAAATCGCCTGACCGATGCCGCGCGAGGCGCCGGTAACCAGGGCTACACGTCCTTCCATCTCTCTCTCCTTGTTATCCGTTGACCTTGGCCAGCGCCTCGGCCAGGCCGGCGGCGTCCGCCAGGGCCAGGGTCGGCACTTCCACGATGCGTTTGTTCAGTCCGGCCAGCACCTTGCCGGGGCCGGCCTCCAGCATGAGCTCTGCGCCCTGGGCGGCGATGTGCCGTACGCTCTCGACCCAGCGCACCGGGCTGTAAAGCTGGCGGGCCAGGGCGTCGCGAATTTGGCTGGCGTCGCTGAAGGCGGCGACATCGGCATTCTGGATCACCGGCACGCCAGGCGCCTTGATTTCGATCGCCTGCATGGCGGCCAGCAGTTTCTCGGCCGCCGGCTTCATCAGGGCACAGTGCGAGGGCACCGACACCGGCAGCGGCAGCGCCCGCTTGGCGCCCTTCTCCTTGGCCAGGGCCATGCCGCGCTCGACCGCCGCCTTGTTGCCGGCGATCACCACCTGGCCGGGCGAGTTGAAGTTGACCGCCTCCAGCACCTCGCCCTGGGCCGCCTCGGCGCAGACCGCACGCACGACATCGTCGTCCAGGCCGAGCACTGCGGCCATGGCGCCGACACCCTCGGCCACCGCACCCTGCATGGCCTCGGCCCGCAGGCGCACCAGCTTGACGGCATCCTTGAAACCGATGGCACCGGCGCAGGTCAGCGCGGTGTATTCGCCCAGGCTGTGGCCGGCCATCAGGCTGGCCGCCGGGCCGCCCTGGGCCTGCCACAGGCGGTAGACCGCCACGCCGGCGGCCAGCATGGCCGGCTGGGTGTTGACGGTGAGATTGAGCTGCTCGGCCGGGCCGTCCTGGACCAGCGCCCAGAGGTCCTGCCCCAGAGCCTCGGAGGCCTCGGCAAAGGTGTCGCGCACCACGGCATGGTCGCCATAGGCAGCCATCATGCCCACAGACTGGGAACCCTGGCCGGGGAAGACGAAGGCAAATTTCATTACATACTCCGTAAGAGTTTGCAGTCATCAGTTGGCAGTCGTCAGAAATACTGCCCACTGCAGACTTAAAACTTCACTAGCACCGAACCCCAGGTGAAGCCGCCGCCGAAGGCCTCCATCAGGACCATCTCGCCGGCCTTGATCCGGCCGTCGCGCACGGCGGTGTCCAGGGCCAGCGGGATCGACGCGGCCGAGGTGTTGCCGTGACGGTCGACAGTGAGCACGACGTTGTCCATGCTCATACCCAGCTTCCTGGCCGTGGCCTGGATGATGCGGATGTTGGCCTGGTGCGGCACCAGCCAATGGATGTCGGATTTCGCAAGGCCATTGACCGCCAGCGTCTCGTCGACGATGGCATCGAGGGTGTTCACCGCCATCTTGAACACGGCGTTGCCCTCCATGCGCATGTAGGCCTCGCCTTCCTTTTTCAGAGAGACGCCGCCGTCGACATAGAGCAACTGTTCATAGCGGCCGTCGGCATGGATGTGGGTGGAGACGATGCCCGGCCGCTCGCTGGCCTGCAGGATGACCGCACCGGCGCCGTCGCCCCAGAGGATGCAATTGCCGCGGTCGGTGTAATCGGTGATGCGCGACAGGGTCTCGGCACCGACCACCAGGGCGCACTTGGCCTGGCCGCTCTTGATGAAGCTGTCGGCCACGGTCAGGCCGTAGACGAAGCCGCTGCACACCGCCTGGACGTCGAAGGCCGGGGCGCCGTTGTCGATACCGAGCTTGGCCTGGAGGATGCAGGCGGTGCTGGGGAAGATGCGATCCGGCGTGGTGGTGGCGACGACGATGAGGTCGATGGCCTGGGCGTCGATGCCGGCGGCCTCGATCGCCTTCTTCGCCGCCTCCAGGGCCAGGTCGCTGGTGACCTGGTTCGGCGCGGCGATGTGCCGCTCGCGGATGCCGGTGCGCTCGACGATCCACTGGTCGGTGGTCTCGACCATCTTCTCCAGGTCGGCGTTGCTCAGGATGCGTTCGGGCAGATAGCTGCCGGTACCGGTAATGCGTGAATGGTTCACGCGCGCTCTCCTTGTTCTTCTGGCACTTGTTCTTCTGGCACTTGTTCTTCTTGCCGGGTCAGCGCCCCCACCTGGTCGCCGATGCGGCGCAGCAGGCCGCCGCGCACCTCTTCCGCGGCGCGCTCGATCGCCTTGCGGAAGGCGTAGGCATCGGCCGAGCCGTGGCTCTTGATCATGATGCCCCGCAGCCCCAGGAGGCTGGCGCCGTTGTAGCGGCGCGGGTCCATGCGCTTCTTGAACCGCTTGATCACCGGCGTGGCGATCAGGCCGGCCAGCTTGGACAGCGGCCCGCGCATGAATTCGCGCTTGAGTTCCTCGGCGATCATCTTGGCCAGGCCCTCCGAGGTCTTCAGCGCCACGTTGCCGACGAAGCCGTCGCAGACCACCACATCGACCGTGCCCTTGTAGATGTCGTCGCCCTCGACGTTGCCGTAGAAATTGACCCCGCTCACCTTGAGCAGTTCGGCCGCCTGCTTGACCACCTCGTTGCCCTTGATGTCTTCCTCGCCGATGTTGAGCAGGCCGACCGTGGGCCGCTCCTTGTGCTCCACCGCGGTGACCAGGGCGGCGCCCATGACGCCGAACTGGCTAAGGTGCTCGGCGCTGCAGTCGACGTTGGCGCCCAGGTCCAAGACATAGGTCCAGCCGCCGTTGCGGTTGGGCAGGGTGGTGGCGATGGCCGGCCGTTCGATGCCGGGCAGGGTCTTGAGTACGAAGCGGGAAACCGCCATCAGGGCGCCGGTATTGCCGGCGGACACGCCGGCATCGGCCTCGCCGCGCTTGATCAGCTCGGCGGTGACCCGCATGGACGAGTCTTTTTTGCCGCGCAGCGCGGTCGTGAGCGGGTCGTCCATGGTGACGACCTCGGAGGCGGGATGGATGCGGAGCCGGCTACCCGACTCGGCTTTCAGGCTCTTGAGTTCGGCTTCGATGACCTCGCGCAGGCCGACCAGGACGATGTTGACGTCGTGATGCTGCTGGAGGAAATCGAGTGCGGCCTTGACGGTCACATGGGGGCCGTGATCGCCCCCCATGGCGTCGATAGCGATCGTGACTTCACGCATGGGCGTGAGCAGGCGGGCCCGGCGCGCGAGCCCGCTTGCGAAGAGCGATTAGGCGCCGCTCTTGGGGGTACCGACCTTGCGGCCGCGGTAGTAGCCGCTGGGGCTGACGTGGTGACGCAGATGCACTTCGCCCGTGGTCGGCTCAACCGCGGTGGGCGGGTTGGTCAGAAAATCGTGGGCGCGGTGCATGCCCCGCTTGGACGGGGACTTTTTATTCTGTTGAACGGCCATTTCCGTTTCTCCTACAAAAAACTGTTGCGCTCAGGCCCGCTCGGGGCATTCGCCTTCCGGGTGCTTGGGCACCATCGGCAGGCCGAGCAGAATCTCATCTTCAACCAAGGCCAGCACGTCCAGCTGCGCCTCAGCCACCAATCCCTCGCACAAGGGGTCCGCCTCTTCCCAGGCCGCCAGCTCCGCTTCGTTCCGGGCCAGCAGCAGGGTGGCATCCATCTCCAGCCGGAACGGGTAAGGTTCCAGACAGCGCTGGCAGACCAGGTGCAACTCCGCCTCCACCTGCAAATGCAGGGACGGCTTGCGGGTTTCCGAGCCCTGGCCGGTCAGGCGGTAGCGGGCTTGGCCCTCCGCCTTGGCCAACCGGTCTTGCAGCCGAGGCAGGCTTGCCAGATCGACCGCGCCGGCGAGGCTTTCGCCGGTTTTGGCAAACCGCAGGGGATCGATCACCGCCTGTGCAGACATAAGTTGTTAATGATATTCTTTGGCGCTTGCCTTGTCAAAACCAAATTCGGGCCATTTTTAGCGGAATGATCAAGAAAATCCTGGTTGCCAACCGCGGCGAGATCGCCGTCCGCATCGTCCGTGCCTGCAAGGAACTGGGCATCAAGTCGGTGGCCATCTACACCGACGCCGACCGCCATGCCCTGCACGTGAAAAAGGCAGACCAGGCCTTCAATATCGGTTCCGACCCGGTTTTGGGCTATCTGAACGCCCACAACATCGTCAATCTGGCCGTCGCCTCGGGCTGCGACGCCCTGCACCCGGGCTACGGCTTTCTCTCGGAAAACCCGCTTTTGGCGGAAATCTGCGCCCGCCGGGGCGTGAAGTTCATCGGCCCCTCGCCCGAGGTCATCCGCCAGATGGGCGACAAGATCGAGGCGCGCCGCGCCATGATCAAGGCCGGCATCCCGGTGGTGCCCGGCTCCGACCACAACCTGGAGAGCGTCGAGGAGGCCCGCGAACTGGCCAACCGGATCGGCTATCCGGTCATGCTCAAGGCCACCAACGGCGGCGGCGGCCGCGGCATCCGCCGCTGCGACTCCGAGGCGGAACTGCTGAAAAACTACGAGCGCGTGGTGTCCGAGGCGAGCAAGGCCTTCGGCAAGCCCGAGGTCTTCCTGGAAAAATGCGTCATCACGCCCAAGCACATCGAGGTCCAGGTCATCGGCGACAGCCACGGCAACACCGTCCACCTGTACGAACGCGACTGCTCCATCCAGCGGCGCAACCAGAAGCTGATCGAGATCGCGCCCTCGCCGCAACTGACCGAGGCCCAGCGCGAATACATCGGCAAGCTGGCGGTGCGCGCGGCCAAATCCGTGGGCTACGTCAATGCCGGCACGGTCGAGTTCCTGCTCGATGCGGACAACCAGTTCTACTTCATGGAGATGAACACCCGGCTGCAGGTCGAGCACACCATCACCGAGCAGATCACCGGCATCGACATCGTCCAGGAGCAGATCCGCATCGCCGACGGCCTGCCCTTGCAGTACAAGCAGGAAGACATCAGGCACCGCGGCTTCGCCATGGAATTCCGGATCAACGCCGAGGACCCGAAGAACGGCTTTCTGCCCAGCTTCGGCCGGGTCACCCGCTACTACGCCCCGGGCGGCCCCGGCGTGCGCACCGATGCCGCCATGTACACCGGCTATGTCATCCCGCCCTACTTCGACTCCATGTGCGCCAAACTCACGGTGTGGAACCTGGGCTGGGAGAACGTGATCGAGCGTGGCCGCCGGGCCCTGGACGACATGGTGGTCTATGGCGTGAAGACCACCATCCCCTATTACCAGGAGATCTTGAAGAATCCGGAATTCCGCAGCGGTCGCTTCAACACCGGCTTCGTCGAGGCGCACCCGGAATTGACCGAGTATTCCGTGAAACCGCCGCCGGAGCTGGTGGCGGCCACCATTTCCGCAGCGATCGCCGCCCACCTGGGCATGTAACGGGCAAGCACCTATGGCTAAGAAAAAAGTACACATCACCGAACTGGTCCTGCGCGACGGCCATCAATCGCTGATCGCCACCCGCATGCGCACCGACGACATGCTGCCGATCTGCGGCAAGCTCGATGCCGCCGGCTTCTGGTCGCTCGAGGCCTGGGGCGGTGCCACCTTCGACGCCTGCGTCCGCTTCCTCAAGGAAGACCCCTGGGAGCGCCTGCGCAAACTGCGCCGCGCCCTGCCCAACAGCCGCATCCAGATGCTGCTCAGAGGCCAGAACCTGCTGGGCTACCGCCATTATCCGGACGACGTGGTGCGTGCCTTCGTCCAAAAAAGCGCCGACAACGGCGTCGATGTCTTCCGCGTGTTCGACGCCATGAACGACGTGCGCAACATGCGCGTGTCGATCGAGGCGGTGAAGGCCGCCGGCAAGCACGCCGAGGGCGCCATCTCCTACACCACCAGCCCGGTGCACGACATCCCCTACTTCGTCGCCATGGCCAAGGAACTGGAGGCCATGGGCTGCGACACCCTGGCGATCAAGGACATGGCCGGCCTGCTCACCCCCTACAGCACGGTGGAGTTGGTCAAGGCGCTGAAGGCCGCGATCAACATCCCCATCCACACCCACAGCCACGCCACCTCGGGCCTGGCCAGCATGGTGCACATGAAGGGGGTCGAGGCCGGCGCCAGCATGATCGACACCTGCCTGTCCGCCTTCTCCGAGGGTGCCAGCCACCCCACCACGGAAAGCCTGGTCGCCGCCTTCCAGGGCAGCGACTACGACACCGGCCTCGACCTCGGCCTGCTGCAGGAGATCGCCGCCTACTTCCGCGAGGTGCGCAAGAAGTACTGGCAGTTCGAGATGGACTCGCACCAGGTCGACACCCGCATCCTCACCTCGCAGATTCCGGGCGGCATGATCTCCAACCTGTCCAACCAGCTGAAGGAACAGGGCGCGCTCAACCGCATGGACGATGTCTTCGCCGAGATCCCGCGGGTGCGCGAGGACCTGGGCTTCCCGCCACTGGTCACGCCCACCTCGCAGATCGTCGGCACCCAGGCCGTGCTCAACGTGCTCACCGGCGAGCGCTACAAGTCGGTCACCAACGAGGTGAAGAACTACCTGCTCGGCCGCTACGGCGCTGCCCCGGGCAAGGTCAACGAGGAAGTGAAGAAGCACGCCGTTGGCAACCAGGAGGTCGTCACTTGCCGCCCGGCCGACCTGCTGACCGACGAGTTGGACAAGCTGCGCACCGAGGTCGAAGGCCTGGCCAAGTCGGACGAGGACGTGCTGACCTACGCCATGTTCCCCGACCTCGGCCGCACCTTCCTGCAGGAGCGGGCCGCCGGCAGCCTGGCGCCGGAGCCGCTCTTACCGCCCGAGGCCAAGAACGCCCCGGCCGGCGGCGCCCAGTTCGCACCCAACGAGTTCAAGGTCACCCTGCACGGCGAGACCTATCACATCCGCATCACCGGCACCGGCCAGAGCGCCGAGGCCGAACGGCCCTTCTACGTCCACGTCGACGGCGTGCCGGAAGAGGTGCTGATCGAGACCCTGAACGAGATCGAGGTCGGCCCCAGCAGCGGCGCCACGCGCAAGAGCAACAAGAAGGCCCAGGCCGCCACCGCCAAGGACCGGCCCAAGCCCAGCCGCCCCGGCCACGTCACCACCGCCATGCCCGGCACCATCGTCGACGTCCTGGTCCAGACCGGCCAGAAGGTCAGCGCCGGCGACGGTGTGCTGGTGATCGAGGCGATGAAGATGGAAAACGAGATCCAGGCGCCGGTCTCCGGCACCGTGGTCGCCATCCACGTCGCCAAGGGCGATGCGGTGACGCCGGATCAGGTGTTGATCGAGATCCAGCCGGAATGAGCTTGTAGCAGGTAGCGCGTAGCGCAAGCTACCAGCTACCAGCTACCAGCTACCAGCTACCAGCTACCAGCTACCAGCTACCAGCTACCAGCTACCAGCCATGACCCTCGTCCTCGCCTCCACCTCCCCCTTCCGCCGCGAACTGCTCGGGCGCCTGGGCGTGCCGTTCGAGGTCGCCGCCCCGGAAGTCGACGAGACCCCGCTGCCGGGGGAGAAGCCGGACGACACCGCCCGACGCCTGTCGCTCATGAAGGCCCGGGCCATCGCCGCGAAGTTCCCCGATGCCCTGATCATCGGCTCCGACCAGGTCGCCCTGCTCGAAGGCGAGCAACTGGGCAAGCCGGGTACGCACGACAAGGCCGTCGAGCAACTCCGGCGCATGCGCGGCAAGGCGTTGGAGTTTCACACCGCGCTGACCCTGCTCAATGCCAAGACCGGCAACGTGCAAACCGCCAACGTGCCGGTACGCCTGGTGATGCGCGATTACACCGACGCCCAGATCGAGGCCTATCTGCGTAAGGACCAGCCCTACAACTGCTGCGGCAGTGCCAAGAGCGAGTCGCTCGGCATCGCGCTGATCGCGCGGTTCGAGACCGAGGATCCGACCGCCCTGGTCGGCCTGCCGCTGATCAAGCTGACCGAGATGCTGGCCAACGAGGGCCTGGACGTGCTGACGTGGCAGGCACCCTCTACCTGATCCCGACGCCGCTCGGCGCGACGGAACTCGATGTCGTATTGCCCGAAGCCACCCGCCGCATCGCGGCAGGACTGACCACCTTTGTCGTCGAGCACCCCAAGACCGCGCGCGCCTTCCTGAAGCAGGTTGGCACCGCGCTGCCGATCCAGCAGCTCACCCTGCTGGAACTGAACGAACACACCAAGCCGGCTGAACTGAAGGCCCTGCTCGCGCCGCTGCTCGCGGGCACCGATGTCGGTCTGATCTCCGAGGCCGGCTGTCCGGCCGTGGCCGACCCGGGCACCGATCTCGTGCGCCTGGCCCATCAGCACGGCATCCGGGTCAAGCCGCTGACCGGCCCTTCCGCCATCCTGCTCGCGCTCATGGGCTCGGGCCTGGTCGGCCAGCGCTTTAGCTTCCACGGCTACCTGCCAGCCAGGCCGGAAGAGCGGCAGCAGGCCCTGCGCAAGCTGGAGATACGGGCGGAGCAGGACGACGCGGCCCAGGTCTTCATCGAGACGCCCTATCGCAACATGGCGATGCTGGAGAGCATACTCGCCGCCTGCCGCGACGACACCTGGCTCTGCCTGGCCTGTGACCTGACGCTAGAGAGCGAGCTGGTGCAGAGCCGGCGCGTGGCCGACTGGCGCGGCCAGCTGCCGCCGATCGAGCGGCGGCCCTGTGTGTTCCTGCTCTGGCGCCAGCGGTGAAGCAGCGCCTGCTGGGCTGGGCCCGCAGTCTCAAGGTTCAGGCCCTCAGCCTCTGGTTCGCCGCCCGCCATCCCGGCACGCCCTGGCTGGTCCGCGCCCTGGCCGCCTTCGCCGCGGCCTATGCCTTCAGCCCGATCGATCTGATCCCGGATTTCATCCCGGTGCTGGGCTATCTGGATGATGCGATTTTGTTGCCGCTCTTGATCCTGATCGCCATCCGGCTGATTCCGAAGCCTGTCTGGGCCGATTGCCGGGAACGGGCCCGGCAGCAGGCCGAGCGTCCGGCAAGCCGGGCCGCGGCAGGCGTGATCGCCCTGATCTGGTTGGGATTGCTGGTACTGACAGGCTGGCTGGTCACCGACTGATGGCGGTTCAGGCCGGGAAGACGCCGGTCGAGAGATAGCGGTCGCCGCGGTCGCAGACGATGGAGACGATGACCGCGTTCTCCAGCTCCCGGTTCAACTGCAGCGCCGCCCACAGGGCACCGCCGGAGGAGATGCCGGCGAAGATGCCCTCCTCGCGCGCCAGCCTTCTCGTCGTTTCCTCGGCGTCCTGCTGGCCGACATAGATCATGCGGTCGATTCGCGAAAAATCGCAGATGCTGGGCAGGTATTCCTCCGGCCATTTGCGGATGCCCGGGATCTGCGCGCCCTCTTCCGGCTGCACGCCGACGATCTGAATCTTCGGGTTCTGCTCTTTGAGATACATCGAGCAGCCCATGATGGTGCCGGTGGTGCCCATGCTGGAGACGAAGTGGGTGATCCGCCCTTCGGTATCGCGCCAGATCTCGGGACCGGTGCCCTCGTAGTGGGCGATGGGGTTGTCCGGGTTGGAGAACTGGTCGAGCATGACGCCGCGGCCTTCGGCCACCATCTTGTCGGCCAGATCGCGCGCCGCCTCCATGCCACCCTCCTTTGGCGTGAGCACGATCTCGGCGCCATAGGCGCGCATGGTCTGGCGCCGCTCGATCGACAGGTGCTCGGGCATGATCAACACCATTTTGTAGCCGCGGATGGCGGCGGCCATGGCCAGGGCGATGCCGGTATTGCCGCTGGTGGCCTCGATCAGGGTGTCGCCCGGCTTGATCTCGCCGCGCGCCTCGGCCTTCATGATCATGGACAACGCCGGCCGGTCCTTCACCGAGCCGGCCGGATTGTTGCCCTCCAGCTTGACCAGCACCACGTTGGAGGTCGCGCCCGGCAGCTTTTTCAGGCGCACCAGCGGCGTGTTGCCGACGAAGTCCTCGATGGTTTTATACATTTTTCAGTCTGACCCGAACAGATCGCGGCTGTAGACCTTGTTCACCACGTCGCGAATGTCATCAGTGATGCGGTTGGCGACGATGACGTCGGCCTCGCGCTTGAATTGGGCCAGGTCGTTGACCACGCGCGAGTGGAAGAACTCCTTCTCGTGCAGCACCGGCTCGTAGACGATGACCTCGATGCCCTTGGCCTTGATCCGCTTCATGATGCCCTGGATGCTGGAGGCGCGGAAGTTGTCCGAGCCGGCCTTCATGATCAGGCGGTAGACGCCGACCACCTTGGGGTTCTTGCGGATGATCGAGTCGGCGATGAAGTCCTTGCGCGTGGTGTTCGACTCGACGATGGCGTGGATCAGGTTCTGCGGCACGTCACGGTAATTGGCCAGGAGCTGCTTGGTGTCCTTCGGCAGGCAATAGCCGCCGTAACCGAAAGAGGGGTTGTTGTAGTGGCTGCCGATGCGCGGGTCGAGGCAGACGCCGTCGATGATCTGCTTGGTGTCCAGACCGTGGGTGGCGGCATAGGTATCCAGCTCGTTGAAGAAGGCCACCCGCATGGCGAGATAGGTGTTGGCAAACAGCTTGATCGCCTCGGCCTCGGTACTGTCGGTGAACAGCACGGGAATGTCCTGCTTGATCGCACCCTCTTTGAGCAGACCGGCGAAGGTCTCGGCCCGCTTGGAACGCTCGCCGACGATGATGCGCGAGGGATAGAGGTTGTCGTACAAGGCACGGCCCTCGCGCAGGAACTCGGGCGAGAAGATCAGGTTGTCGCAGCGGTATTGCGCGCGGGCCTTGGCGGTGAAACCGACCGGGATGGTGGACTTGATCACCATCACCGCCTTCGGATTGATCGCCAGCACGTCCTTGATCACGGCCTCGACCGAGCCGGTATTGAAGTAGTTGGTCTCCGGATCGTAGTCGGTCGGCGTGGCGATGATGATGAAGTCCGCCCCCTCGTAAGCCTCCTGCTTGTCCAGCGTGGCGCGCAGATTGAGTGGCTTGTTTCGCAGGTAGTCCTCGATCTCGGCATCGACGATAGGCGATTCCTTGCGGTTCAGCATCGCCACCTTCTCGGGCACGATGTCGAGCGCGACCACTTCGTGGTGCTGGGCCAGGAGGATGGCGTTGGACAGGCCGACGTAGCCGGTGCCGGCGATGGCGATTTTCATGGTTTCAGAATGCTCCGGAAATCTCGGTGGAAATGGCTTGCAGCACGGCGACCGGATCGGCCGCCTGGGTAATGGGACGGCCGATCACCAAGTAATTGGCCCCGGCCTGGATGGCCAGGGCCGGGGTCATGATCCGGCTCTGGTCGTCGTGGCTCGAGCCGGCGGGGCGGATGCCCGGCGTCACCAGCATGAAGTCGCGGCCCAGATCGGCGCGCAGCATCTCGGCCTCCTGGGCCGAGCAGACCACCCCGTCGAGACCGGCCTCGTGGGTCAAGCGTGCCAAGCGGCTGACCTGCTCGCGCGGCGAGGCCTGGATGCCGATGCCATGCAGCTGCTCGGCGTCCATGCTGGTGAGCACGGTCACCGCGATCAGCCTGGGCCGCTTGGCCAGGCCCTCCAGCGCCTCGCGCGCGGCGGCCATCATCTTCAGGCCGCCCGAGGCGTGGACATTGGTCAGCCAGACGCCGAGCGAGGCCGCGGTCTTGCAGGCCTGGGCCACGGTGTTGGGGATGTCGTGGAATTTCAGGTCGAGGAAGACATCGAAGCCGCGATCCACCAGCTGCTCGACCAGGCGCGGCCCCTCGGCGACGAACAGCTCCTTGCCGACCTTGAGCTTGCATAGGCCGGGCTCGACCCGGGCAACGAAATCGAGCGCAGGCGCCGCGGCCGCATAGTCGAGGGCGACGATGACGCGCGGTTCACTGTTCATGTTGAGCCTTCTCCGGCGCGATGCTGTCCCAGCCGGCGCAGGCCGGGCATTGCCAGAAGAACTGGCGCGCCTTGAAGCCGCAGCGGCCGCACTGGTAATGCGAGGTACGGCTCACCTGGCGATGCACCAGATCCTGGGCCATGCGCGTCTCCAGGTCGCCGGGCTCGCTCTCGGCGCTACGGGCCTGCAGATAATCGTCGAGCACGCGCAGGCTGGGCGTGCGCTTGAGCGCCTCGGCCGCCAGGGCACGCGCCTCGCCCCAGCCACGGTGTTCGACCAGAACATTGAAGACGATATGGAACAGGTCCGCGCTGGGATAGCGCTCAAGATAGGCCTTGAGCAGTTGCAGGCCCTGCTCGGCCTGGCCTTGGCGCTTGTAGGCCTGGTACAGGCGGTCGGCGACGATGGGCAGGTAGGCCGGGTTCTGGCTTTCGACCTGACGCCAGGCGGCAATCGCGGCGGCATCGTCGCCGGCCTGGGCCTCCAGCTCGCCCAGCTGGATGCTGGCGCGCACCGACTTGCGATGCTTGGCCAAGGCCGTGTTCAGGTTGGCACGCGCCGCAACCGTGTCTTGCCTCAACAGTGCGTTCAGGGCCAGCTCGCAGTGATAGTGGGCAGTCTCGGCGTTCTGCGCCGGCAGGCCGGAGCGCTCCAATTCCTCGGCCATGGCAATGGCCTGCTGCCATTCCTTCTCCAGCACATAGATCTCCAACAGGTTCTGCCGGGCATCCAGGGCATGCGGACTGTCCTGCAGCCGTTTGAAGATGTCCTCGGCGCGGTCGAGCAGACCGGCCTTCATATAGTCCAGGCCCAGTTCGAACAGGGCGCGCAGGCTTTGTTCCTGGTTGAGGTCGGCCCGGTCGACCAGGTTCTGATGCATGCGGATGGCGCGGTCGATCTCGCCCCGCTTGCGGAACAGGGCACCCAGTGCGTAGTGCAACTCCAGGGTGTCGGCATTGACCTTGGCCACCTCGACGAAGGCCTCGATGGCGCGGTCCGGCTGCTCGTTGAGCAGGTAGTTGAGACCCTGGAAGTAGGAGGCCGGCACGGCGCGCGACTCGCGCAGCAGATGCCGGATGTCGACCCGCGCCGCGGCCCAGCCGAGCGCGAAAAACAGGGGGAGAACCAGGAGGTGCCAGGCCTCGAGTTCCATAGATCGCTATTCCTTGTTATCCGTTGCCTGCTGGCCGCGCCGCAGTGCCGCCAGCTCCCTGCCCTGGCGCCAGCGCTGACCGACGCCGATCAAGAGGCCGAGCAACAGGCCCAGCGCGAAGAAGACGAACAGCATCAACACCAGGGGGGCACGCCATTCCAGGCCGAGGAAATAGCGCAAAGACACGGTGTCGCTGTTCATCGCGGCGAAACTGAGCAGCAGCAGGAACAGGACGATCTTTGCGGCCAAGGCCAGGTAGTGCATGCAGGCTCCCTCTTGAACTTCCGCATTGTAGCGGTTCGGCCACCACAAAAAAAAGCGGCGCCGCAGAAACGGCGCCGCTTTCAGGCTTGGGTTCAACAGATCAAGACTTGTAGTCGACCCGGTCGCGCAGCTCCTTGCCGGCCTTGAAATGGGGCACGTGCTTGCCTGCCACGTGCACCTTTTCGCCGGTCTTGGGGTTGCGGCCGACCCGGGGCGGCCGGTAGTTCAGACTGAAACTACCGAAACCACGGATCTCGATGCGCTCACCGGCCACCAGGCTGTCGACCATCGCGTCGATGATCGCCTTGACGGCCAGCTCGGCGTCAGTCGCCACCAGATGCGGATGGCGCTCCGCCAGTCGGGTGATCAACTCCGACTTGGTCATACCGGCGCCTCGGATCAAGACTCGCTGTTCTTGTTGTCGAGCTTGGCCTTGAGCAGGGCACCCAGGTTGGTGGTGCCGGTGCTGGCAGCCTGCTCGCTCGCCATGCGCGACAGCGCATCGGCTTGATCGGCGGCGTCCTTGGCCTTGATCGAAAGGTTGATCTGACGGTTCTTGCGATCGACGTTGATGATCATCACCTCGACCGACTCGCCTTCCTTCAGGTGGGTGCGGATGTCCTCGACGCGGTCGCGCGACACTTCGGAGGCGCGCAGGTAGCCCTCGACATCGTCGGCCAGCTGGATCACGGCGCCCTTGGCATCCATGGACTTCACGGTGCCGGTGACGACGCTGCCCTTGTCATGGGTCGACATGTAGGAGGTGAAGGGGTCACCCTCGAGCTGCTTGATGCCCAGGGAGATGCGCTCCTTCTCGACATCGATGGCCAGCACCACGGCTTCGACTTCCTCGCCCTTCTTGTAGTCGCGCAAGGCCTCTTCGCCACTCTTGTTCCAGGACAGGTCGGACAGGTGGACCAGGCCGTCGATGCCACCGGGCAGGCCGATGAAGATGCCGAAGTCGGTGATCGACTTGATCTGGCCGGAGACCTTGTCGCCCTTCTTGTGGTTCATCGAGAAGTCTTCCCACGGGTTGGCCTTGCACTGCTTCATGCCCAGGGAGATGCGGCGGCGATCCTCGTCGATCTCCAGCACCATGACCTCGACCTCGTCGCCCAGGGCCACGACCTTGGACGGGTTGACGTTCTTGTTGGTCCAGTCCATCTCGGACACGTGGACCAGGCCCTCGATGCCCGGCTCGATCTCGACGAAGGCGCCGTACTCGGTGAGGTTGGCCACCTTGCCGAACATGCGGGTGCCGGTGGGGTAACGACGGGACAGACCCACCCACGGGTCTTCGCCCAGCTGCTTCATGCCCAGGGAGACGCGATTCTTCTCCTGGTCGAACTTGAGCACCACGGCGGTGACCTCGTCACCGACGTTGACCACCTCGGACGGGTGCTTGACCCGGCGCCAGGCCAGATCGGTGATGTGCAGCAGACCGTCGATGCCACCCAGATCGACGAAGGCGCCGTACTCGGTGATGTTCTTGACGATGCCCTTGACCGTGGCACCCTCTTTCAGGTTCTCCAGCAGAGCCTGACGCTCGGCGCCCATGCTCTGCTCCAGCACGGCCTTGCGCGAGACCACGACGTTGTTGCGCTTGCGGTCGAGTTTGATGACCTTGAACTCGCCCTCTTTGCCCTCGTAGGGGGTGGTGTCCTTGACCGGACGCACGTCGACCAGGGAACCCGGCAGGAAGGCGCGGATGCCATTGCACATGACGGTGAGACCGCCCTTGACCTTGCCCTGGATCAGGCCCTTGACGATGCGGCCTTCCTGCATGGCGGACTCCAGGTCCAGCCAGGCGGCCAGGCGCTTGGCGCGGTCGCGCGACAGCTTGGTCGAGCCATAGCCGTCTTCCAGCGATTCGATGGCGACGGGGACGAAATCGCCCACCTTGACTTCCACTTCGCCGCGGTCGTTCTTGAATTCCTCGACGGGGATCAGGCTCTCGGACTTGAGGCCGGCGTTGACGGTGACGAAGTTGTCGTCGATCCCCACCACCTCGGCGGTGATGACTTCGCCAACGCGCATTTCCTGGCGGGCGATGCTCTCTTCGAACAGGGCGGCAAAACTCTCTTTGGGGGCTTGGGTGGAAGTTGCAGTTGCAGTGGACATGAAAGGAAACCTACACAAATACCGTGTTGCCACGGGTCAGTTAAAAAACAAAAACCCGAAGGACCGGGAGCGTCTCCCTTGGGCCTTCGGGGCCTGTTAAGCCGGCGCCTGGCTGTATAAATCGAGCACCGCTTGCACGACCGCTTCGATGGTCATGCCGGTGGTGTCGATCAGCACGGCATCCGGCGCATGCTGCAGGGGTGCGGCGGAGCGGGCGGCATCGCGCGCGTCCCGTTCCTGCAGATCCTGCAGAATCTGGGCGAAGTTAGCACAGAAACCTTTTTCAATCAACTGTTTATAGCGGCGATTGGCCCGCTCCTCGGCGCTGGCGGTGAGGAAGACCTTGACCTGGGCATCCGGGAAGACCACGGTGCCCATGTCCCGGCCGTCGGTGGCCAGGCCCGGTGCCTGGCGGAAGGCGCGCTGGCGGGCGAGCAGGGCCTCGCGCAGCCGGGGCAGCACGGCGATGGTCGAGGCGGCGCGGCCGGCCTCCTCGGTGCGGATGGCATCGCCCACCGGCCGGCCGTCGAGATAGACCTCGGCCCCGTCGAAGCGCAGGTCGAGCCGGCCGGCCAGTTCGACCAGGGCCGGCTCGTCGGCCAGATCGATCTTGTTCTGCAGCGCGGCGTAGGCGGTCACCCGGTAGATGGCCCCGCTGTCGAGGTAGTGGAAGCCCAGGCGCTGGGCGACGATGGCGGCGATGGTGCCCTTGCCCGAGGCGGACGGGCCATCGATGGCGATGACAGGAATGGACATGCTCAGCTTTCGGAAATCAGGCGGCGACCGAGGCCAGGGCGTCCCAATAGCCCGGGAAGGTCTTGTTCACGCACTTGGGGTCGTTGATGCGGATGGGCACGCCGGCGAGGCTGACCAGCGAGAAGCACATCGCCATGCGGTGATCGTCATAGGTGTCGATGGCGGCGTTCTCGATCAGCCTGGCCGGCGGCGTGATCTTGATGTAGTCGGCGCCCTCCTCCACCACCGCGCCGAGCTTGCGCAGCTCGGTGGCCATGGCGGCGATGCGGTCGGTCTCCTTCACCCGCCAGGAGGCGATGTTGCTCAAGGTCGTGGTGCCGTCGGCGAACAGGGCGAGGATGGCCAGTGTCATCGCGGCATCCGGGATATGGTTGCAGTCGAGTTCCAGGGCGTGCAGCTTGTCGGCGCAGCCCAGGCGGCACTCGATCCAGTTGGGGCCGAAGCCGATCTCGGCGCCCATCCTTGCCAGCGCTTCGGCGAAGCGGACATCGCCCTGGATGCTGTTGCGACCCACTCCTTCGACCCGCACCGGCCCGTGGCCGATGGCGCCGGCGGCGAGGAAATACGAGGCCGAGGAGGCATCGCCCTCGACCTGGATGCTACCCGGGCTCTGATAGGTGGCGGCCGGGACGATGAAGCGCTGCCAGCCCTCGCGTTTCACCTCGATGCCGAAGCGCTTCATCAGATTGAGCGTGATCTCGACATAAGGCTTGGAGATCAGATCGCCCTCGACCTCGACCACCACCTCGCGCCCGAGCAGCGGCGCCGAGAGCAGCAGGCCGGTCAGGTACTGGCTGGAGACATTGCCGCGCACCCGGACCAGGCTGCCGCCGGTGTCGGAGACGGGGCGGACCTCCAGCGGCGGGAAGCCGGTACTGCCCAGGTAACGGATGTCGGCGCCGACCTGGCGCACGGCATCGACCAGGTCGCCGATCGGCCGCTCGTGCATGCGCGGCACGCCGGTCAGGGTGTAATGGCCGCCAGCCAGGGCGCAGGCCGCCGTCAAGCTGCGGAAGGCGGTACCGGCATTGCCCAGGAAGAGATCGGCCTCTTTCACCGGGAAGACCCCGCCCACGCCCTCGACCCGGTAATCGTCGCTGTTCGGATGCCGGGTCCAGTTGACGCCCAGGCGCTTCAGGGCCTCCAGCATCACCTGGGTGTCGTCGGAATCGAGCAGGGCCTTGACCTCGGTCGTGCCTTTGGCCAGGGCGGCGAGCAGCAGGATGCGGTTGGAAATGCTTTTAGAACCAGGCAGCTTGACGCTGCCGCGGGCGCCGCGGGCGGCGGCAAGATCGAGAAATTCAACAGTCATGATTTAGCTATTCGGGTTCCAGTCTTTGCGGGCCCGGCTCGCGCGCTGGAAGATGGCTTCCAGCCCTGCCGCGTCGCCGCGGGCAAGCAGGCCGCGGATTTGTTCCAGTTCGGCGATGTAGGCGTCGAGTTCGCCCAGCAGCGCCTCGCGATTGGCCAGGGCGATGTCGCGCCACATCTCGGGATGGCTGCCGGCGATGCGGGTGAAATCGCGGAAGCCGCTGCCGGCGTAGCGAAAATAGGTATCGGCCTCGCTGCGGCCGGCCAGGTCGTCGACCAGGGCGAAGGCGGCCAGATGCGGCAGGTGGCTCACCGCGGCAAAGATGCGATCGTGCGCCTCGGCGCTCATCTGCGCCACCTCGGCACCGCAGGCCCGCCACAGCGCAGCAATGCGCTCGACCGCGGCCGGGGCGTTTTCCGCCAGCGGCGTGAGCACGACCTGGCGACCTTGATAGAGGTCGGCCCGCGCCGCAGCCACCCCGCTGTTCTCGGCACCGGCAATCGGGTGGCCCGGCACGAACCGGCCAAGCCCGCCGGCCAGCGCGGCCCGCGCCGCGGCGACCACATCCTGCTTGGTGCTGCCGGCATCGGTGACCAGGCAGTCCTTCGGCAGGTGCGGCGCGATCTCGCGCAGGACCGCGGGCATTGCCCCGACCGGCACCGCCAGCAGCACCAGGTCGGCGCCGCGCACCGCCGCGGCGGCGGAATCGGCGATCTCGTCGATCACGCCCAGCTTGACCGCCTCGCGCAGATTGTCCCGGCTGCGGCCGACGCCGACGATATGGCGCACCTGGCCGGCCCTGCGCAGGGCCAGGGCGCAGGAGCCGCCGATCAGACCGACGCCGACGACGACCAGACGCTCGATCATTTGCCCAGCACCGCTTGCAGCGCCGCCAGGCACCGCGCGTTCTGCTCGGGCAGGCCGATGGAGATGCGCAGGTAGTCCGGCATGCCGTAATTGGCCACCGGCCGCACGATCACGCCTTTTTGCAACAGCGCCTGAAAGACCGTGCCGGCCGCGCCCACCCTGACCGCGACGAAATTGCCCCAGGACGGGATGTAGTCCAGGCCCAGGCGCCGGAAGCCCTCCGTCAATTGCGCCATGCCGGCGTCGTTCACCCGTTTCGACTCGGCCAGGAAGGCCTGATCGTCCAGCGCGGCGGCGGCCGCCTTCAAGGCCAGGCTGTTGACGTTGAACGGCTGGCGCACGCGGTTCAGGAGATCGGCCACCTCGGGCTGCGCCAGGCCGAAACCCACACGCAGACCGGCCAGGCCGTAGGCCTTGGAGAAGGTGCGGCTGACCAGGAGATTGGGAAATTCCTTCAGCCATTCGACCGAGGGTGTGCGCCTGGCTTCCGGCAGGAACTCGACATAGGCCTCGTCCAGCACCACCAGCACCTCGGGCGACACCTTCTTCAGGAAACCATGCAGCGCATCGGCATCGAGCAGGGTGCCGGTCGGGTTGTTCGGATTGGCGATGAAGACAATGCGGGTGTCGGGCCGGATCGCCGCCAGCATGGCGGAGAGGTCGTGGCTGAATGCCTTCGCCTTGGCCTCGATGCCGGCGGCGCCGCAGGCCTGGGTGACCAGGGGATAGACGGCGAAGGCGTGCTGGGCATAGACCGCGCTGCTGCCCGGCGTGAGCAGGGCGCGGGCGGCCAGTTCCAGGACATCGTTGGAGCCATTGCCGAGCACGATCTGGTCGAGGCCGACGCCGTGCTTGCGGGCGATGGCGCTCTTCAGCTCGAAGCCGTTGCCGTCCGGGTAGAGGGCCAGCTCGTCGAGACTATCGGCGATGGCGGCGCGGGCCTTGGGCGAGACGCCGAGCGGGTTTTCGTTGGAGGCGAGCTTGACGATGTCGGCCTCGTTCAGGCCCATCTCGCGGGCCAGTTCGGCGATCGGCTTGCCCGGCTGATAGGGGGCAATGGCACGGATGTGGTCGGGTGCGATCATGAAAGCTGAAATGAATTAAACGGCGACCGGGTAGGAGCCCAGCACCTTGAACAGGGTGGCATTGGCCCGCACGCGGTCGAGCACCGCGGCTACCCGCGGCTCGCTGCGGTGGCCGTCGATGTCGATGAAAAAGACATATTCCCAGGCGCCGCTGCGGGCCGGCCGCGACTCCAGGCGGTTGAGGCCGATGCCGGCCTCGGAGAACGGCGCGATCAGGTCGAGCAGCGCGCCCGGCCGATTCTGCGCCGAGAGCACCAGCGAGGTCTTGTCGCGCCCGGAAGGCGCGGCATCCTCCGGACCCAGCACCAGAAAGCGCGTGGTATTGCCCGGCTCGTCCTCGATGTCGCGCGCCACGATGGCCAGGCCGTAGCGCTCGGCCGCCACCTCGCCCGCCACCGCGGCGGCCTTGGGGTCCTGCGCCGCCAGCCGGGCGGCCTCGGCGTTGCTGACCACGGGGATGCGCTCGGCCTTGGGCAGATGCCGGTTCAGCCATTCATGGCACTGGGCCAGGGACTGGGCGTGGGAATAGACGCGCTCGATGCCGTCCAGGCCCTCGGGCCCGCCTTCCGTATCAGCTCGGCGCAGCAGCTGCTGGCGCACGCGCAGCATCACCTCGCCGCAGACCTTGAGCGGGGTCTGCATGAGCAGGTCCAGGGTGCGGCTGACCGCGCCCTCGGTCGAGTTCTCCACCGGCACCACGCCGTAGCCGGCCTCGCCGCGCTCGACCTGGCGGAACACCTCGTCGATCGACTCGGCCGGCAGGCGCACGACGGCATGGCCGAATTGCTTGATCACCGCCGCCTCGGAGAAGGTGCCCTCGGGGCCGAGGAAGGCCACGGTCAGGCTGCGCTCCAGGGCACGGCAGGCCGACATCACCTCCTGGAACAGCAGGCGCACCGCCTCGTTCGGCAGCGGACCGGCATTGGCCTCGCTCAGCCGACGCAGCACCTGGGCCTCGCGTTCGGGCCGGTAGATCAGCGAGCCCCCTTTCACATGGCCCACCGCCTGGGCCAGCTTGGCCCGCTCGTTGAGCAGCTTGAGGATCTGTTCGTCCAGGGCATCGATCTGCGCCCGCAGTTGTTCGAGTTGCTTTTCCATTCAGCCCCGCTTTCACTCCGCCGGCAGGTACCGCACCCTGAGCACGCCCTCGATGCCGGCCAGGGCCAGGAGCACGGCCTCGGGCACGGCGCTGTCGACATCGACCAGGGTATAGGCCAGGTCGCCCTTGGACTTGTTCAGCATGTTGTGGATATTGAGCCCGGCGCCGGCCAAGGCGGTCGAGATCTGGCCCAGCATATTGGGCACGTTGGCGTTGGCGATGGCCAGGCGCCAGGTCGACTCGCGCGGCATATTGATGTTGGGGAAGTTGACCGAATTGAGGATGTTGCCGTTTTCCAGGTAGTCGGCCAATTGCTCCGCCACCATCACCGCGCAGTTCTCCTCCGCCTCCTCGGTCGAGGCGCCCAGATGCGGCAGGGCGACGAAGCGCGGATGCTGCCTGAGCAGGTTGCTCGGGAAGTCGCAGACATAGGCGTGCAGCCTGCCCTGGTTCAGGCCATCGAGCACCGCCGGCTCGCTGACGATGCCGTCGCGGGCGAAGTTGAGCAGCACCGTGCCCTTCCTCATCAAGTTGATGCGCTCGGCGTTGATCAGGTCACGGGTCGCCGGCAGAAAAGGTACGTGCAGGCTGACGAAATCGGCGTGCTTGACCAGATCCTCGACGCTGGCCGCCTTCTTCACCTGGGCGGGCAGGCGCCAGGCTGCCTCGACCGTGATCTCGGGGTCGAAGCCGATGACATGCATGCCAAGGCGGATGGCGGCATCGGCCACCATCGAGCCGATGGCGCCGAGGCCAACGACGCCCAGGGTGCGGCCGGCCAGTTCGTGGCCGACATACTGCTTTTTGCCCGCCTCGACCTGCTCATGCAGGCGCTCGGCATCGCCCTCCAGCCGGCTGACAAAGCACAGGGCCGGCGCGAGGTTGCGCGCGCCCATGATCATGCCGGCGATGACCAGCTCCTTCACTGCGTTGGCATTGGCGCCGGGGGCATTGAACACCACGATGCCGCGCTCGGACATCTGCTTCACCGGGATGTTGTTGGTGCCGGCGCCGGCGCGGCCGATGGCCATGACGCTCGCCGGGATGGCCATGTCGTGCATGGCGTGCGAGCGGACGAGGATGCCGTCCGGCTCGGCCACGTCGTTGCCGACGACATAGCCCTCGGGCAGGCGCGCCAGCCCCTTCCGGGAGATGGCGTTGAGCGTCAGGATGCGCCGGGCCTTGGCGCTCATGCCGGAGACCTCGATAGCTGCTGTTTGGTCATGAGCGCTCCCTCACCCCTGCCCTCTTCCAGAGGGGGAGCAGCCTAAATGGCATAGAGGGGATATCGTGTCGATCTGCGGCATTGCTTTAACCATGCTGCTTTTCGAATTCCTTCATGTACTCGACCAAGAGCTGCACGCCCTCGATCGGCATGGCGTTGTAGATCGAGGCGCGCATGCCGCCGACCGAGCGATGGCCCTTGAGCTGGAGCAGGCCGCGCGCCTTGGCGCCTTTCAAAAATTCCTCGTCGAGCGCGGCATCCTTCAGGGTGAACGGCACGTTCATGCGCGAACGGTTGTCCTTGGCGGTGGGGCAATGGAAGAAGCCGCTGGCGTCCAGGCAGTCATACAGGACGTTGGCCTTGGCGATGTTGTGCTGCTCCATCGCCTTGAGCCCGCCCCGGGCCTTGATCCACTTGAACACCAGGCCAGCCATGTAGATGGCAAAGGTCGGCGGCGTGTTGTACATGGAGTCGTTGTCGGCGTGGATCTGGTAGTCGAACATGGTCGGGGTGCCGGGCACGGTCTGGCCGATCAGGTCCTCGCGCACGATGACGATGGTGAGGCCGGCCGGGCCGATGTTCTTCTGGGCGCCGGCATAGATCAGGCCGTATTGGCTCACGTCCATCGGCCGCGACAGGATGGTGGACGACATATCGGCCACCAGGGGCACGTCGCCGGTGTCGGGTGTCCAGAAGATTTCGACCCCGCCGATGGTCTCGTTCGGCGTGTAGTGCACATAGGCGGCGTTCGGGTCCAGCTGCCAGTGGTCCTGGGTCGGCGCGTAGCTGAAGTTCTTGTCCTCGCTCGAGGCCACCACGTTGACCGCGCCGTATTGCTTGGCCTCCTTGATCGCCTTCTTCGACCACTCGCCGGTGTTCAGGTAGTCGGCGCTCGTTTTGCCGCGCAAGAGGTTCATCGGCACCATGGCGAACTGGCTCGATGCGCCGCCCTGCAGGAACAGCACCTTGTAGTTGGCCGGGATGGCCATCAACTCGCGCAGGTCGGCCTCGGCCTGGGCGGCGATGCCCATGAACTCCTTGCCGCGATGGCTCATTTCCATCACCGACATGCCGCAGCCCTGCCAGTTGACCAACTCGTCACGCGCCTGTTCGAGGACTTCCCGTGGCAGCACCGCGGGGCCGGCGCTGAAGTTGTAGATGCGTTCCATGATGCCCTTTCTGCCTTGCTTGATTAGTAACTGCGGCGCGGCCGTGGCGCGGCCTGTTCCGTGGCCTGCACGATTTCCAGTTGGGCGAGCTTCCGGGCGTCGGTCTCGCCGTTGACGTTGACGATGACCAGCTTGCCCTGGCCCTGCTTGAGGTCGTCGCGGAAGTCGTAGACCGCGCCGACCACGATCAGCTCGCCGCTGATCACCTTCTCCTCGAACTTGGCCATGGCCCGTTTGACCTGGTTGTTCACGTTGAGCACCACGCTGTTGATGCCGGCCTCGCCCTTGGGCACCTGCAGGGTATCCAGCTCGTTGCGGATCGGGCCGGACTCGCCGCTGTAATCGCCGGCGGCCGCCTTGATCGCGCCGCAGGCGGAGTGGCCGACGATCAACAAAACCGGGGTATGCAGGTGGTTGACGCCGTATTCGATCGAGCCTTCGGCGGTGGCGATCTGGTTGCCGATGTTGCGCACCATGAACAGGTCGCCGTCCGGCGTGGCGTCGAAGGCATGGCTGTGCACCCGGGAGTCGGCGCAGGTGAGCACGGTGGCGCGCGGGCGCTGACCGTCGACGAAAGGCTTGAAATAGGCCGGCTTGTGCGTGCGCATGAAGTTGCGGTTGTCCTGACCCAGGTTCTGCATCAGGCCCCTGGCATCGGCGTTCAGGTGCTTGGGGCCCAGGCTGGAGGCATATTCGCGCAGCACCTCCTTCACCACCTGACGAATGCGCTCCTGGTCGGCCTCGGCCGGTGCCGACGCCTCGGCCGCCCAGACCGGCATGGCCAGCATCAGCATGAGTAAAACCGGCCCAATCCCCTTTTTCATGCGCTCCCCTTTCCGGCCAAGCTTGGCCTACCGGCAGAAAGCGGTCATTTTAACCAAAACGGCAAAGCGGCGCCGGGCCGAATCAGTCCTTGCCCGAGCGCCAGATGGAATAGAGGATCCAGACGCTGTTGGCGAAGGCCAGGAAAAAGCCCAGCTGGCCAAGAAAACTCAGGCCCGCCGGGGCGTCGGGCACGGTCATGATGATGGAGGAACCGATGACCAGGGAGCCGGTGAGGATGCCCATGGTCAGCCGATTGGCCGCCTGGTTGAGCTGCAGACCGAAGTGGTCGAGCCGCTTGAGGTCGAGGTCGATGCGCAGACTGCCGCGTCGGGCCTGGCGAAACAGCCGGGCCAGATCGCGCGGCAGCCCCATGACCACGTCCATCACCTCGCGCAGACCGTGCCGGGCCCGCTTGGCCAAGGCTCCCGGCGTGAAGCGGCGGGCGTAGACCTCTTTGATGAAGGGCTCGATGTGGTCGACCATGTGGAATTCGGGGGTGAGCTGCCGCCCCAGGCCTTCCAGGGTGATCAGCGCCTTGAACAAGAGGGTGAGATCGGGCGGCAGGGCCAGGTTGTTCTCGCGCATGAGCGCGGTGATCTCGGACAACAGCGGGCCGATCTGGATGTCCTTGAGCGAGAGGTTGTCGTAGCTGAAGACCAGCTCGTCGATGTCGTAGGCCAGCT
Organism: Sulfuritortus calidifontis; assembly: GCF_003967275.1. Classification (NCBI taxonomy): domain Bacteria; kingdom Pseudomonadati; phylum Pseudomonadota; class Betaproteobacteria; order Nitrosomonadales; family Thiobacillaceae; genus Sulfuritortus; species Sulfuritortus calidifontis. Next base: position 1,112,607 of record NZ_AP018721.1, on the reverse strand, counting down.
TCTCCTCGTCGACCTCGGCGTCGCCCGCCCAGACGGTAAGGACGTTGAGCATGCCCTCGGCATCCTTCAGCACCAGGGCATTGAGAAAGTCGATCAGCTGCTCGCGCCGCCGTTCGGTGAGCCGGCCGACCATGCCGAAGTCGATCATGCCCACCACGTTGCCCGGCAGATAGATGACGTTGCCGGGATGCGGATCGGCGTGGAAATAGCCGTCGAGCAGGATCATCTTGAGCACGGCATCGCCGCCGCGCGCGGCGAGCAGTCCAAGATCGAGCCCGGCCGCCCGGGCCGCCGCCAGATCGCTGCCGGGCACGCCCTGCAGCTCGTCCTGGACGTTGACCTCCTCGCTGCAATACTGCCAGTGCACGCGCGGCACCCGCACGGTTTCATCGCCGGCGAAATTGCTGGCGAAACGGTCGATGTTGCGCGCCTCCTTGATGAGATCGAGTTCGCGCATGAGCGAGCGGCGCAGCTGCTGCACGATCTGCACCGGGTGGTAGCGGCGCGATTCCGGCATCTCCAGTTCGACCAGGCGGGCGAAGTGGGTGAGGATGCGCAGATCCGCCTCGATCTTGGGCACGATATCGGGCCGGCGCACCTTGACCACCACCGGGGTACCGTCCTTGAGCGCGGCACGATGGACCTGGGCGATGGAAGCGGCGGCAAAGGCCTCCCGCTCGAAACTGGCACAGGCCTGATCGATATCGCCGCCGAAGGCGCGCTCCAGGGCCGGCCGCACCAGCTCGAACGGCACCGCCGGCACCCGGTTGTGCAGCTTCTCGAATTCCTCGATCCAGGCCGGGGGAAACATGTCGACCCGGGTAGCCAGCACCTGGCCGAGCTTGACGAAGGTGGGCCCGAGATCGGTCAAGGCCAGGCGGATGCGCACCGGCAGATCGAGCTGGGTGATCTCATTCGTGGTCTGCCAGTGCAGCAGGCGACCGGCCCGTTCCAGGATGTGGCTCAGGCCCAGGATGCGCACCGCATCGCCCCAGCCGTAGCGGATGAGGACGCTGGCGATTTCCTGCAGGCGCGGCAGATCCCGCACCACCGAGAGCGTTTCCCTCAGCATGGTGCCGGACGGATCAGCGCATTTTCTGATCGATGGCGTCGGCCAGACCGCGCAGGATGCCGGAAGTCACCGCGGCCAGGCGGCCGGCCGCCTCCTGCGCGGTCTGCCTGGCCTCGCTGGCGGAACCCGAGGCGACCGCATTCAGCTTGTTGCTCAAGACGCTGACCGTGTCGCGTACCTGGCTGCCGGTGTCGGTGCCGGTACGGGCGAGGTGCTCGCGCAGCTTGTCGAATTCGGTCTTCAGCAGGCCCTGGGTCTTTTCGCTCGTATTCTTCAGTGTGCCGACCAGGTCGTCTTCAAGATTCTTCACCGCCTCCAGCGCAGCACGCAGGTCCGCGTCGGCAAACTGCCTGCCCTCGCCCCAGGCTTCCTCGACTGCCATCTTCACCGCATAGACCGACTTGGCCACCGCCTCGTCCAGGCCGGCCATGGCCTCTTTCAAGGCTTCGCCGGCGTGATTGCCGCGCTGGGCCAGGCCGCTGCCAAGGCCATCGACTGCGGCCTGCATCACCGCCTTGATCGCCTTCGGGTCGGCCTCGCGCTTGAGGATGGCATCGGTCACCAACTGCCGCACCCGGGCGCGCAGATTCTCCGCCTCGCTGGCCGCCTGGCGCACCGGCTCCAGCACGTCTTGCACGTTTTCATCGCCCATCATCATCTCCTTTGCTGTCGTCGCCGCGCATTATGCGCCCTTACGGTTTTAATACTAGACAAGATCGATCCGGGCTGGCTTAATCTCGGGGTCGACACCAGGCAGTCATCCATGCGACGCAGCTTCGCCACCCTGCTTTGCCTTGCCGTACTGATCTGCTCCGCCCCGAGCCGGGCGGAAGATTCCCTCTCCGAAGACATCCGGCAACAGACCACCCCGCTTTTGCAGGCCCTCAAGTTGCTCGGCACTCCCTATAAATTCGGCGGCAGCAGCCCGGACAAGGGCGTCGACTGCAGTGGTCTGGTGCGCCATGTCTACAAGCAGGGCGCCGATATCGCCTTGCCGCGCAGCGCCAAGGCCATGAGCCAGAACGGCGAGGCCGTGGCCAAGGCCGATCTCAAGCCGGGCGATCTGGTGTTCTTCAACACCCTGAAGCGGCCGTTCTCCCATGTCGGCATCTATGCCGGCGACGGCAAGTTCGTCCACGCCAGCAGCCGGCGGGAAAAGCAGGTGACCATCTCCAACCTGGACGACGGTTATTGGGCCAAACGCTTCAATGGCGCGCGCCGTCTGGTCCAACCGCAATAGATTCAGGGCGGGGGTCGGGCTCGGCCTGCTTTGGCTCGCGCCGGCCTGGGCCTGGGCCACGAGCGAGGAAGAGCTGTTCTGGAAGAGCATCGACCAGGTCAACGAAGGGCAGTTGCGTTTCCTCGAACAGGCGCCGGACAAGCCGGTGCATCATCTGCACAACCACATCCGCATCCGGCCCGACAGCCTGAAGACCGGTTGGGTCAAGCTCGAGCAGTGTCATGAGCACCTCGACGCCTTCCCGCGCAGCCAAATCGTCTACAACGCCGATCGCATCCGCCGGCTGGCCATCACCCGCCATCAGGGTATCGGCCAGGCCTGGGTCGAGGGCCCCAGCATCCAGTTGCGCGAGACCGGCAAGGGCGCCTCGATTTGCATCCGGGCCGAAACCCGGGCCCTGGAGATCGTCCGCGCCGATCGCTTCACCCTGCACAACGGCCCCTACATGCGGCGCTTTCTCGACGGCTTCTATCCGATGCGGGTCAGCCTGCAAGTGCGGCTCGATGCCAAGGACCTGCGCTATGCCGGCAGCCAACCCGCCCCGCAAACCGGTTTTCGGGTCTGGCAGGAACCGGGCCAGGTCCGCTACGAGGCCCTGTTCGAAGGCATCCTCAATACCGCCTTGCAGTTCGAGCGCGTGCCCGAACCCTGATCGCCCGCCGCAGGCGGGCGCCGAGACCCGTCTCCGGATTGACCGCCCTGGTCTTAGAGCCTGTCTCATAAAATGGCTCTTATTCCGGCCGCCAGCCGTCGGTCAGGGTCCGCATGAAGGCGACGATGTCGTCGACCTCCTGGTCGGTGAGCTTCAAATCGCCCAGTTCTTCGCGGTTGACGTTGGCCGCCACCTCGGGCGCCGGCCAGCAGTTCTGCCGCAGCGCCTCGGCCTCGGGCAGCGCCTGCTTGCAGCGCGGCCGCGTGTCGCGATCGTTGTAGAACAGGGTCACCCCGCGCAGGGTGTTGAAGTAGCCGTTGTGCATGTAAGGCGCAGTCAGCGCGATGTTGCGCAAGGTGGGCACCTTGAACTTGCCATCCTCCGACCGTTTCTTCACCGTCGCGCCCAGGCCGCGATCGACGAAGTGCCGGCCGGCCGGATTGAGCGACTTGGGCAATCGGTAGAAGGGATTGTCCGGGTTCTTCGGCACACCCAGATTGTCGTAGGTGAAGTCGGTGAACAGCGGCGGCTCACCCTGGGGGCCGGGCCGGCTGGGGTGGCAGGCGGCGCAGTTGCCCTTCTTCTCGTCCTCGAACAGCTTAAGGCCGCGCAACTCCTGCTCGGTGAGACTGGCCTGACCGGCCAGATAGGCATCGTATTTGGAACTGAAAGGGGCAAAGCGCGGCGTACGCTCGAAGGCGGCGATCGCCTCGACCATGTGCCGGTAGGCGCGGTCGACCTGGTTCAAGGCGCCCTGACCGAACACCTGCTCGAACAGCGGGGCATAGGCGGCGCGGCGCAGCTTCCGAACCACGGTCTTCTTGTCCGGATTGGCCATCTCCAGGGGGTTGAGGAAAGGCCCCTCGGCCTGCTGCTCGAGATCGGCGGCCCGGCCGTCGAGGAACTGGCCGCCAACATACAGGCCTTCCTCCTTGTCGAAATGGAATTTCGGACTGAAGGCCGCATACAGCGCCGTCGGCGCATTGCGGCTGCCCAGCCGGCCGGGCCGCACGCCCCTGGACACCGGCAAGGCGCGGTTGGGGTCGGTGAAGGCGGCATTGGGGTCATGACAGGTGGCGCAGGCCTGACCGGCCGGCTCCGACAGATTGGCGTCGAAAAAGATCGCCTGGCCCAGTTGTTCCATGACGGCCTGGCGATTGGCGGATACCGGCTCGGCCCCCGCAGGGGGCACCAGCACGGTGACCAACACCGCGAGCCACCGTACAACCTTCAGATTCCTACTCAGCACGAAATTCCGTTCTCCATGACCGGTTACCGCCTGGTGGTTTGAATACAACTATAAATTCCGTGTTTGGACAATCTGGCTCAACTCGGCACAGCCGCACAAGGCCATGGTGGCCTCCAGCTCGTCGCGCATCAGGCGAATCACGTGAGCCACACCGAAGGCGCCAGCACAGGCCAGCCCCCAAATATAGGGGCGGCCGAGCAACACCGCGCTGGCTCCCAGGCTGAGCGCCTTGAAAACATCGCAGCCGCTCCGGATACCACTATCAAGTAATACCGGTACCCGCCCCGCTACCCGGCTGAGGATCGGTGGCAACGCCAACAGGCTAGCTGGCGCACCATCAAGTACCCGGCCACCGTGGTTGGATACCACCAAGCCGTCGCAACCCAAACCGACCACACGCTCGGCATCATCCGGATGGAGAACTCCCTTGACAATGAGGGGCAGACGAATCCGCTCGCGTAACCAGGCCAGGTCATCCCAGGTCGGCGCCTGGGCCATCCAGCCTTGAAACACTCTACTCTGTCCGCTCGGAACCTGATCCGCCATCAACGGCTGTTCCAAATTCTCTGCGGCCACCCCTTCAGGCAGGACCAGCGTCGACTGCTTGAAGGGGGCGTCTACTGTCAGCATCAAGGCCGGACAACCCGCCACCTCGGCCCGTCTGGCGAGGCGTAAGGTGCGCTCACGCTCTCCCTGCCAGTAGAGTTGGAACCAGGGGGCGACACCAATCTGGCAGCCCGCCTCAACAATCTCCTCGATAGACTGACTGGCCAGACTGCTGATCACCATAGCGCCACCCTGGGCGGCAGCAGCCATGCTAGTGGCGCATTCGCCGTCTGGATGAAACAGGCGCTGATAGGCAATGGGCGCGAGCAGGATCGGATGCAACAGCGTCTGACCGAACAAGGTCAGACGCGTATTCCCTTGACGCACATCGACCAGCGGCCGTGGTATCAGAGGTACAGTCTCGAATGCTTGCCGGTTGGCGGCAAGACTCAGTCCGTTCCCGCTGCCATCATGCAGATAATGCCAAGTGGTTGGGTTCAGACAGGCGCGGGCGAGCGGCTCATAATCGGCCAAGGTAGTGATACCTTCCGGCAAGGCGTCGATACGCGCCGACATCAGGAATCCGCCCAGCGCCGCAACAGGTTGTGATATACCCCTGTCAGGCGTACTACCGGGTTGATTTCTCCAACCTGCTCACGCAGCCTCAGCAGGGCCATGTCCATGTCGAACAGCAGACGGCGCTGGCCTGGATCGCGCACCATACTCTGAATGAACATGAAACAGGCCAGGCGCACGCCACGCGTGACCGGCGCGACCTGGTGAATGGAAGAAGACGGATAGACCACGAGGCTGCCGGCCTTGAGCTTGATGCCATGGCAACCGAAGGTATCCTCGATGATCAGTTCGCCACCGTCATATTCCTCCGGCTCGGATAAAAACAGAGTGGCGGAGACATCCGCACGCACATAGCCGCCACCCTCGGGCAGAAGGCGCATGGCATTGTCTGTGTGAAAACCGTAGTAATTTGCCTTGCCAACATAGCGGTTGAAGAATGGTGGCAAGATTTTCAAGGGCAGTGCCGCCGTGAAGAATAGGGCGTTGCGGCCGAGGGCCGTGAGTACCATGTGGCGAAGGGTCGGCAGATGCGTTGCCTCCTCCGGCAATTGCTGATTGTTCTTGACTTGGGCCGCCTGGGTGCCAGCGGTAATGCGACCGCTGGCCCAGACGGAACGACCAAGCAGATCACGGGCGGTAGCCACTTCGTCTGGCGTGAAAACATCGTCAATGGTAATGAGCATTGCTTGCCCCTCTTGCCTCGAATCAAAATGGCCGCCGGTCCTAGCTAGGCGAACCGTCAGAACTTAAACTCACCGGTAAGTAGTAGCCGGCGCCGGATACCGGGTACGGTGAAGCCGCCGTTGTCGTAGACTGCGTCGTAATACACCTTGTCGAATAGGTTCTGCACGTTTAGACGAACGGTGTACTGCTTCTGCTCGTAGGCGAGCATGGCATCCCAGCGTACATAGGCTGGTGCCGTGTTGGGAGTGAACCTACCATCGGCGAACAGGCTATTGGCATTCTGGGTCGATGGTACATAAACCAAACGTTTACCCTTGGCCTCGACCCCACCACCCAGTTTCCAGGAGCCGGCCAGCTTATAGGTGGTCCAGAGGTTGAAAGTATAGTCCGGGGTGTTGCGTGCCTTCTGGCCCTTGAGCCGAGCGTCAGCCACGTCGGGGTCGGTGCCAGCGTCCGGGCCGTCGCGGTTCACCGCTACCTCCAGGATCTTGGCGTTCATCAGGGCCAGACCGGCGAACACTTCCCAACGCTCATTAATGCGACCGGCCGCCTCGAACTCGATGCCGTCGGTGCGGCGCCTGTTGGTCAGGATGGCCGCGCTCGATTCGAGGTCGGTGTTGCGCTCATACTCCTTGTCGGCCCGGTAGAGCGCGGCGCGCAGGGCCAGGTCGCCGTCGAGCAGCAGCTTCTTCACCCCCAGCTCGACCACCTGGCTGCGCTCGGGCGGATAGGCACCGCCGGAGAGCTGGTAGAGGTCTGCGGTCGGACTGAAGGAATCGCTGAAGCTCAGGTAGTAATGGTTGACCTCGCTCGGTTGCCAAGACAGGCCAGTGCGCAGGCTCCACTCGCCGAAATTCAGCTTGGGCGAGGTCAGGCTGGAATACTCGGCGTCAAGCTGGTCGCGCCGGACACCGAACAGCAGCTTCCATTGGGGCATGAACTCGATCGAGTCCTGAAAATAGACGGCATAAGTTTCACCGTTGTAGGTGGTCGGCGCGCCCACGACGTTCTTCGAGTAATAGGGAAAGCTGCCTAGGTTACTCAGGCTCCAGCGGGTGGCGTCCTCGTTCAGATATTCGAAGCCGGCGAGGAACTCGTGCTTCATGCCCAGGGCATCGAACCTGGCGTTGAAATCCGACTGCAGGGTCAGATTCTCGGTATCCATCTTGCGGGTCTTCGGGCTGTTGCCATCGGCGTCTGGCGGCGTGGTGTTGGACGGTGCCGAGGCCCAGTAGGCGCGCTGGTAATGGGCATAGCGCAATTGCGTACGCAGCTCGGCCTTGGTCGAAAATCGGTGTTGGTGGCTGAGCGTGGTCATGCTGGTGTCACTGTCGTCGAAGTTGGCACCGACGCCCCAGAAATAGTCGGCCGGGTATTTCTTGGTCGGCCGCTTGGTCGCCGAGTCGAACGGGACACCGTAGTCCGGGTTGTCCCGGGTACGGGTCTGGATGTGGCTCAAGATGAACTCGTCGTCGGTGCTGATACCCAGCCCCAGACTGACAGCCAGCCCATAGCGGTGTAGATCAGGCTCGGCACCGGTCGCCGGGTTCTCCCGCCAACTGCCCTCGTCGCGCTTCATCACGTTGACCCGGATGGCGCTGGTACGGCCCAGGCGTTTATTGAAGTCGCCGGTTGCCTCGCCGTATTCGTTCGAACCCAAGCTGCCGCTAATCTTGTGCCGGTCAGTGAGCAGCGGCGTCTTGCTCACCTGGTTGATCACGCCGCCGGCCTGACCGCGGCCGAATAGCATGGCGGCCGAGCCGCGCAGCACGTCGACCTGCTCCAGGTTGAAGGTCTCACGGTTGTACTGGGCGGTATCGCGAATGCCGTCCAGATACATGTCGCCGAAGGTGTAGAAGCCGCGTAACATCATGTTGTCACCCGAGCGACCACCCTCGGCGGCGTTGAAGGTCAGGCCAGACACATTGCGCAACGCCTCGCGCAGGCTGCCCACCTGCTGTTCTTCCATGAGCTTGTTGGTCACCGTAGTGACCGCCTGCGGAATGTCGTGCGGATCCTGCAGCGTCTTGCCGACCCGGGTTACGGTGGCCCGGTAGCCGTCCTGTTCGGTCTCGACATCTGCCTCAACAGCGACGGTGGACAGCACCTGCTCGCCAGTCGCAGCACGTGGCGCCTCCTCGGCCAGGGCGGACAGCGACAGACCAGCCATCATCATCGCCCCCAGGGGCAACAGGGCCGGCTTGCGGCCGGAATTGGCATCTTCGGCGAAAACAGGTCTAACCACTTTGCCCGGGCAGAATTTTTTCTTGTGTGGCATCAGCAACTCCTTTGTTCAGATCAGGTTGAATGACATTCAAGGCTGGCTGGCATCGGGTAGCTGGCTGGCACATAAATTGAATGATGACTTATCGCGGCGAGCGTGGATCGGTGACAAAGCCGATCCGGGTCAGGCCCAGGCGCCCCGCCTCCGCCATCACCTCGGCAACATGGCGATACGGCACCGCCTGGTCGGCCAGAATATGCAGCTCCGGCTGTGGCGAGCGGTTGGCAGCGGTGTGCAGACGCAAACTGAGTTCCTCGCGGGAGACCGATTCGCCGTTCCAGTTGACCTCGCCGTCCGGACCGATAGCCAGGCGCACCGGCTCCTGCGGAGTCTGGTCGATCTGGCTGGCAACACGCGGCAGATCGACCTTTACCGCATGGGTCAGCAGCGGCGCGGTGACGATGAAGATCACCAACAGCACCAGCATGACGTCGATCAGCGGGATCATGTTGATCTCGGCTATCGGCCGGCTGTTCGCATTCTGGGAAAAACCGCCAAAGGCCATTACGCGGCCCTCGCCAGGGTTTGTGGCAAGGCATTTCGGCCTTCGGCCCGGATGCCGGTGGACATGAAGGCGAACAAGTCGTGGGCGAAGCCGTCGAGCTCAGCCAGCAACAGGCGGTTGGCACGGGCGAAGGCGTTGTAGGCGAGCACGGCTGGGATGGCCACGGCCAGGCCCAGCGCGGTCATGATCAAAGCCTCGCCGATCGGGCCGGCCACTTGGCCCAGGCTTCCCTGACCGCTCATGCCGATGTTGAGCAGGGCGTGGTAGATGCCCCAGACCGTGCCGAACAAGCCGACGAAAGGCGCGCTGGAGGCAACCGAGGCAAGCACAGTAAGGCCATATTCCAGGCGTGCGGTGTCTTGCTCCATAGCCCGGCGCAGGGCGCGGGTGAGAAACTCGTCGGCCGAGCCGGCCTCGACCAGGCGGTAACTGCTGCGGTTGCGGTATTGCTCGGCCGCGCGCAGGCCGTGATGGGTCAGGTGGGAGAAGGGATCGCCCACGCCCTGCCGATCGATATGCTTGGCCACCTCGGCCATGTCCGTCGCGTTCCAAAACTCGGCGAGGAAGGCCCGTGCGCGGCGGCGCATGCGCCATTGCGCGATGGACTTGCCGACGATGAGATACCAAGTGGCAACCGACATCACAGCCAGCACCACCAACAGGAACTGGCCAAGGCCGTCGGCTTGGCCCAGGAAATGGGCAAATCCCATGTCTTGCTGCATGTTCAACTCCTCAAGGAAAAAACAATCGGGACCACAACCCAGGCACCGACGGCGGCGTCGCCTTGGCGGGCCGGGACGAAGCGCCATTTGCGCACGGCGCTCAGGGCCGCGTTATCCAGCCGCTCGAAGCCGCTGCTGGTCTTGAGCTCGACCCGGGCCGCGCTGCCATCGGGCTCGACATAGACTCGCAGCAGCACCTTGCCCTGCTCGCCCATGCGGCGCGACAAGGCCGGATAGGCCGGGGCCGGGTTGCTTAGATAGTCGGCATCGAAGCGCGGAGGCACCACGGTCGCCGGCGCCGCCGTTGCGGCCTGGGCCGCAGTCGCTGCAGGTGCGACTTCTGTCATTTCCATTTCGGACCTGGCAGCGGCCTGGGGCATGCTTGCGCTCATGGACGCCGGAGTCGACGCCGGCGCGGCCAGGATCGGCGGCTGTGGCACCGCCATCGGTGCCACAGCCGGCCGGGGCCGCGCCGGCTCGGCCGGCTTGGGCGCCGGTGGCGCCAGCTCGACCAGGCTCACCATCAGTGGCCGGTCCTGGCCCCGGGCCTGGACGTCGGGCTTGGCACTGAGCAGGGCGAAGACGGCCAGTCCGTGCAAGAGCGTGACGAGACCAAGCGTACGCCAATTGATCCGATCCGATGCCGGGCGATTCGGCCCGGCAGGATCAAGCTCCATGCTCATCCGGCGAGCCCCCGACACCCCAGACCATCGGCCCATTCCCAGGTCAGCCAGGCCCGGGCACGGGCGGCTTGAGTTGCCGCCGCCCGCGTCGGTGCTGCGTGCTCGGCCATATCCGAGGCCAGTATCTCACTCAAATAGCCGTACAACCGGCGCATGTCGCCATCGAGCTCGCCGGTTTCGGACAGGCGTTCCAAAAGATCGGCTGCCCGCCGGGCGGCCAGGCCGCAGCCGGTGACCGAATAACGCACCAGGTTGTCGAGGGCGGCGACGAAGATTTCGTTTTGTTCCGTTTGCATCGCATTCTCCTTTTCGATCAGAAACTGGCCTTGGCGCGCAGGCCGACCACGGTGAGCTCCCTGGCGGCGCCATTGCCGCCGGGGCGGCCGATCCACTGCAGATCGGGCGAGAGCTCCAGTTGCTCGTTCAGCCGCCAGGTGTAATAGAGCTCGGCCAGCCGCTCGGTGCCGCTGGGGCCATAGCCGTCGGGGTCGGCGTCTCGGTAGGTGTCGGCGGTCTTGAGCCAGCCCACCGCCAGACCCAGCCGGTCGTGCGCCCGGCCCCAATTTGCACCGGCAAGCTCCGCGCCGACCGTGAGCGCCCGATCGAAACGCACGCGCCCCTGAGTGGACTGACCATAGCGGGCGAACAGGCTGGCGTGCTGCGCGATCCGCTGGTCCAGGCTCACGCCCCAACCGCTGTGGCGCTCCTCCGTCACGCCGTCATAGGCAGTGGCCCGGCCGTTGCTCCAGGCATAGAGCCGGTAGCTGCCGGCAAGGCCGGCGCCCAACTCCTGCCCGGCCTCCAATTGGCCGATCACGAAGGGCTTGTCGAAGCTGCCCTCGAACGAGGCGCCCGGCCCCGAGCCGAACAGGCCGAGCGAGGCCTGCCAGTAATCGTTGCGCAGGCCCGGTTGGCGATAGGCCAGGCGGATGCCCGGGGTGAAGCCGTGCAGGTCCACGCCGACATCGCCGCCGGAATCCAACATCGGGTTGTGCACGAAGGCATGGTTGAGAAAGGCGGTCGTTTCGTCCCCGGCGATGGCGTTCTGATCGAAGAAAATGAAGGGATCGAGCTTGCCGACGGTGAACTCCATCCGGGCCGAGGTGCCGGTCTGCGCTTCGCCCAGCGGCAACGTCAGCTGATACCAGGCCTGGGCAAGCAGGGCGGCCGAATCGCCATCGTGCAGTTCGAAGACCGTGGAATTGGGTGTGGCCGTATAGCTCGGGTTGGCCAGGCTCAGGCCTTTACCCTGTCCCAGCCGCAGATGAGCGAACAGCTCACCCTGGGCCGGACCGATCATGCCGCCGGGCAGAGTGACCTCGATGTCGGCACGGTAATTGGCCTGGCTCCGGCTGCCGCGCACCTCGCCGCCCAGCGCGTCCTGCGCCACCATGGTCAGCCCGGCCCCGAAGGCAATCCCCTGCACGGCCTCGAGCCGCTCGACCGGTTTTTGCAGCGCGCCGACCCGGCTTTCGACCTGCGCCAGGCGCTCGGCCAAGCTGTTATTTCCCACGGCCGCAGCGCCACTGCGCTCGGCCTCCAGTTGGGCCACCCGCTCCGACAGCCGTTTGATCTCCTGCAACAGGAGTTCGCTATCGCTTGCGGCCTGGGCCGGCAGGGCCAGGCAACCCATCAGACAGAGCGCCGGCAGCTTGTGGTTGAACATGACTTCTCCTTACTTACGGTTTCCAGGTATCCGGCTGGCTACCAGGGCGGAGAAGCCCTTTGGCTGGCGCTGGGGTAATGCTTATTTGGTCAGGATCAACTTGCCGTTGCGTGTCTGCCGGAGCTGATAGCGTTCGCCCCGGTATTCGATCAGCACCACCCGGGCAGTGCCGAACAGGCTGCCGGCGTCGATCGTCCGGCTCCCGCCTGGCGCCTCGGGCGCCAACCGGCCGGGATGGGCCGGCTTGGTGGGTGATACGGTTTTCTCGCGGTGATCCATGATGGCGGTATCATAATGAGAATAATTCCTGTTTGCAATACTATTGATAATTGTTCTCATTTCTGATTAAATCACCTCACCCTGATTCAACCTGTCCTGATAGGAGTTGTATATGCGCCTTATCCGCACCAGCCTGGCCTTGCTGGCCTTGAGTCTCACCACCGCCGCCCTCGCCGCCGAGGTCGTGGTCTATTCCGCCCGCAACGAGCAGTTGATCAAGCCGCTGTTCGATGCCTACACCAAGGAGACCGGCGTGACGGTCAAGTTCGTCACCGACAAGGAAGGCCCGCTCATGGCGCGCCTGAAGGCCGAGGGCGCGAACACCCCGGCCGATCTGTTCATGACGGTGGATGCCGGCAACCTCTGGCAGGCCGCCGAGGAAGGCCTGCTGCAGCCGGTCGACTCCAAAAGCCTGCAGGCCAACATCCCGGCCCACCTGCGCGACCCGGGCAATGAATGGTTCGGCCTGTCGGTGCGGGCCCGCACCATCATCTACAACCCGAACAAGGTGAAGCCGGGCGAGCTTTCCAGCTATGAAGACCTGGCCGACCCGAAGTGGAAGGGCCGGCTCTGCCTGCGCACCTCGAAGAAGGTGTACAACCAGTCGCTGGTGGCGATGATGATCAAGGAATACGGCGAGCCGAAGACCGAGCAGATCGTGCGCGGCTGGGTCGCCAACCTGGCGACCGATCCCCTGCCGGACGACACCAAGGCCATGGAGGCGGTGGCCGCCGGCCTGTGCGACGTGACCCTGGTCAACACCTATTACTTCGGCCGGCTGATGGAAAAGAAGCCCAACCTGCCGCTGGCCATCTTCTGGCCGAACCAGAATGCCAAGGCCCCGAACGCGGGTGTCCACGTCAACGTCTCCGGCGCCGGCGTCACCCGGCACGCCAAGCGCAGGCAGGAGGCGATCCGCCTGCTCGAGTGGCTGGCCTCGGACAAGGCGCAAAACCTCTATGCCGACGTCAATCTGGAATACCCGGTCAATCCCAAGGTCAAGCCCGACCCCACGGTCGCCGCCTGGGGCAGCTTCCGCCAGAACCTGATCAACGTCGCCGAGGCCGGCCGCCTGCAGACCCGGGCCGTGATGCTGATGGACCGTGCCGGCTACAAATGAGGTGCCGCCGGCTCAGGGTAGAATCCGGCCCTGATGTCCGGACCTGACATGAATCCTCCCACCGGCCCGATCCGAGCGCCTCTTGCAGGCGCTCGCTTCGTTTCATTGCCCGCCTCGCCCTGGCTGGCGGCAGCGCCGATCGCCCTGATCACCGCCGTCCCGGTCCTGGTCCTGCTCGGCCACCTGCTGCATCCGGACCAGGTCATCTGGCAGCATCTGTGGCGTCACGTCCTGCCCGAGCTGCTGGTCAACACGGCCTGGCTCGCACTCGGGGTCGGCCTCGGCGTCAGCCTGCTCGGGGTGAGCCTGGCCTGGCTCACCGCCGCCTGCGATTACCCGGGCCGGCGCTTCTTCGCCTGGGCCCTGCTGCTGCCGCTGGCCCTGCCGGCCTATGTCACCGCCTTCGTCTGGCTCGGCCTGCTCGATTTCACCGGCCCCCTCGCCACCTGGCTGCGCGAGAGCTGGGGCATCCACTGGCTGCCGCCGATCCGCTCGCGCGCCGGGGTCATCCTGGTCATGGTCCTGGCGCTCTACCCTTACGTCTATCTCACGGCGCGCGCCGCCTTCCAGGGCATGGGCCCGCGCCTGACCGAAGCCGCGCAGTCGCTCGGGGTGCCGCGCTGGCGCGCCTTCTTCCGCGTGGCGCTGCCCATGGCCCGGCCTGGCATCACCGCCGGCGTCATGTTGGCCCTGATGGAGACCCTGGCCGACTTCGGCACGGTCTCGGTGTTCAACTACAACACCTTCACCACCGCCATCTACAAGGCCTGGTTCTCCATGTTCTCGCTGCCGGCCGCGGCCCAGCTCGCCTCGATCCTGATCTTCTTCGTGTTCGTGGTGGCCGTGCTGGAAAACCTCGCGCGCAGCCGGCGCAGCTATGCCGCATCGACCCGGGCGAGCCAGATTCCGGCGCGCATCGCGCTCAGGGGCGGCGGCGCGCTGCTCGCCTTCGCCTGGTCGGCCGGGGTCTTCGGCCTGGCCTTCGTCGTGCCCGTGCTCCAGATCGCCGATTGGGCGGCGGGCGTCTATGCCCAGGATTTCGATGCCCGCTATCTCGGCTTCGCCTGGCACTCGCTGCTGCTCTCGGCCCTGGGCGCCCTGATCGTGGTCGCTCTCGCCCTGGTGCTCGGCTATGCCCAAAGGCTGCGGCCGACCCCGGCCATGCGCCTGACCGCGCGCCTGGCCACCCTGGGCTACGCCCTGCCCGGCACGGTGCTGGCGGTGGGCATCTTCATCCCCGTGGCCTGGCTGGACAACCAGCTCATCGCCTTCTTCCGCCTCGACGGCCAGGTCCTCTCCGGCACGCTCTTGATCATGCTGCTGGCCTATTGCGCCCGCTTCCTCGCGGTCGGCTTCGGCCCGGTCGAGTCGGGCCTCTCCCGCATCACCCGCTCGGTCGACGAGGCGGCGCAGAGCCTGGGCGTGGTCGGTCGCCGGCGCCTGACCCGCATTCACCTGCCCATGCTGCGCGCCAGTCTGCTCACCGCCCTGGCCCTGGCCTTCGTCGATATCATGAAGGAACTGCCCATCACCCTGATGACCCGGCCCTTCGGCTGGGACACCCTGGCGGTGCGGGTTTTCGAGATGACCTCCGAAGGCGAGTGGGAGCGCGCCGCCCTGCCCGCGGCGGTCATCGTCCTGGTCGGCCTGCTGCCGACCTATTGGCTGATCAAGCACACCGAACATGCTCACACTTGAACACGTCGCCCAGTCCTACGGCAGCAAGCCGGTGCTCAAGGACGTCTCCTTCACCCTGAAAGCGGGCCAGATCGGCTGCCTGCTCGGGCCCTCCGGCTGCGGCAAGACCACCGCCCTGCGCCTGATCGCCGGTTTCGAGCAGATCAAGAGCGGCGCCATCTATCTCGACAACGAGGTCATCGCCCGGGCCGGCCATTGCCTGCCGGCGGAAAAGCGTCGGGTCGGCCTGGTGTTCCAGGACTACGCCCTGTTCCCCCATCTCAGCGTGGCGGCCAACGTCGGCTTCGGCCTGGGCCATCTGCCGGCCGCCGACCGCAACAACCGGATCGAGGAGATGCTCGACCTCGTGGGCCTGGCCCGCGAGGCCGGGGCCTATCCGCACCAGCTCTCCGGCGGCCAGCAGCAGCGCGTGGCCCTGGCCCGCGCCCTGGCGCCGCGGCCGCGGCTGTTGCTGCTGGATGAGCCCTTCTCCAACCTCGATGTCGAGCTGCGGGAAAAGCTCTCGCTCGAAGTGCGCGACATCCTCAAGCACGAGGCGATCACCGCGCTCCTGGTCACCCATGACCAGCACGAGGCCTTCGCCATGGCCGACATGGTGGGGGTGATGAACGACGGCCTGATCCAGCAGTGGGCCGCGCCCTACACCCTGTATCACGAGCCGGCCAACCGCTTCGTCGCCGACTTCATCGGCCAGGGCGTGTTCCTGCCCGGCCAGGTGCTGAGCGACAAGCAGGTGGAGATCGAACTGGGCGTGCTCGACGGCCGCATCCCGGGCGAGTGCGCCAGCAGCGGCGGTTGCGCCGTGTGCGGCAAGGGTTGCAAGGTCGATGTGCTGATCCGGCCCGACGACATCCTGCACGACGATGCCAGCCCGATGCAGGCCGAGGTCGAGCGCAAGGCCTTCCGCGGCGCCGAGTTCCTCTACACCCTGCGCCTGCCCACCGGCCACCGGGTGCTCACCCTGGTGCCCTCGCACCACAACCACGCCATCGGCGAGAAGATCGGCATCCGGCTCGACATCGACCACGTGATCGCCTTCCGCAGCCAGGAATAAAAACGCCCGGCAGCTATGATGAAGGCGTGTGTCTTCGTCGATTGCCATGCCCCCTGCCCTGATCGCCGGTCTGCTCGCGCCAGACGCCTACCCGCATCCGGCAGGCCAGGTGCGCCTGATCGAGACCCACATCTCCTGGGTGCTGATCGCGGGCGAGTTCGCCTACAAGCTGAAAAAACCGCTCGACCTGGGCTTTCTCGATTTCAGCACGCTGGAAAAACGCCGGCATTTCTGCGAGGAGGAGATCCGGCTCAACCGCCGGCTGGCGCCGGACATCTATCTCGACGTCGTCCCCGTCACCGGCAGCCTGGCGGCGCCCCGCATCGGCGGCGCTGGGCCCGTGTTGGAATGGGCCGTGCGCATGCGCGCCTTCCCGCCCGAGGCCACGCTCGACCGGGCAAATGCAATCAGCGCAGCGCAGGTCGATGCCATCGCCGATGTCATCGCCCGCTTCCACCGCGGCCTGCCCGCTGCCTCCACCGACAGCCCCTACGGCGAACCGGCCGCCGTGCTGCAACCCGCCCAGGAGAACTTCGCCCAGATTCGCGCCCTGCAGCCCGAGTGCAGCCTGCTGGGCCGGCTCGATGCCCTGGAGGCCTGGACCCGGAGCGAAGGCCAGCGCCTGGCGCCACGCCTGGCCGAACGCAAGCGCGCCGGCGCCATCCGCGAATGCCACGGCGACCTGCATCTGGGCAACATCGCCTGGGTCAATGATGCACCGCTCATCTTCGACTGCATCGAATTCAACCCCGGCCTGCGCTGGATCGACCTGCTGAGCGAGCTGGCCTTCCTGTTCATGGACCTCATGCATCGCGCCCGGCCCGACCTCGCCTGGCGCCTGCTCAACCGCTATCTCGAACACACCGGCGATTACACCGGGCTCGACGTATTCCGCTTCTATCTCGTCTACCGGGCCATGGTCCGGGCCAAGGTCGCGACCATCCGGGCGCGTCAGCAGCCAAGCCCAGCGAGCGAACTGCCGGACTACCTCGCCCTGGCCGAGACGCTCGCCCAGCCGCAGCCGGCCGCGCTCTTTCTCATGCATGGCGTCTCCGGCTCGGGCAAGACCTGGCTGGCGCAAATGGCGCTGGAGCGTTTCGGCGCCGTGCGCCTGCGCTCCGATGTCGAGCGCAAGCGCCTGTTCGGCCTCGACGCCCTGGACGACAGCCGCCGCATCGAAGGCGGCATCTACACCGAGGCGGCCAGCGCACGCACCTTCCAGAACCTGCTCGAATTGGCGACAACGCTCCTGCAGGCCGGCTACCGCGTGATCGTCGACGCCACCTTCCTCAAGCAGGCCCACCGCGCACCCTTCGTCGCGTTGGCCGAGGCCAGGGGACTGCCGCTGCGTATCCTCGACCTGCAGGCCGATGAGCCCCTGTTGCGCCAGCGCGTGCAGCAGCGCATGGCCCGGGCCGACGACGCCTCTGAGGCCGACCTCGCCGTGCTTGAGGCCCAGCTTCAGGCCGTCGAGCCGTTCACCGCCGCGGAGTCCAAACGGGTCGCCGTCTTCCGCGCCGAGGCATCGGCCGAGTGGCCTTCACGCCTGGCCAGCCTGCTCGAAGACAAAACCAAACCAAGCCTTTAAAAGACCTGTACATCCGCTGATGTTTTTAGTAGCATGAGAATCATTCTCATGACAGAGGCGATCATGACCCCGCTCGATCAACTCAAACCTCGCATGCGCGGCACCATCCACGACCTGCATGTCGGCAAGGAACTGGCCCGGCGCATGGCCGGTCTGGGCCTACGGCCTGGCAGCACGATCGAGGTAATCCGCCGCGCCCCGCTCAACGGCCCGATCCAGGTCCGCATCGGCCACACCGACCTCATGCTCCGCCGCAACGAGGCCGCCCAGATCAGCATCTGCCTCGCGGTATGAAACGCATCGCCCTGCTGGGCATGCCCAACACGGGCAAATCCACCTTCTTCAACCGGCTGACCGGCGCCGGCGCCCGCATCGGCAACTGGCCCGGCATCACGGTCGACCTCCTGTCGGCCAAGATCCTGCTGGGCGACGCCATGGTCGAGGTGGTCGACCTGCCCGGCATCTACAACATGCACGGCTTTTCCGAGGACGAACTGGTGGTGCGCCGCTTCTTGGAAAGCCAGCCGGTCAATCTCTTCGTCGTCGTGCTCAATGCGACCCAGCTCGATCGCCAGCTCGCCCTGCCCTTGCAGCTCAAGGCCTTGGGCCTGCCCATGGTGTTGCTGCTCAACATGGCGGACGAGGCGAAGAAGCTGGGGGTGCGGGTCGATGCCGAGCGTCTGTCGCAGGCCCTCGGCGCCCCGGTCCGCACCCTGTCGGCCAAGTTCGGCAGCGGCTTCGAGCTGGTCCGCCAGACCCTGGTCGAGCAAGTGCATCGGCACCCCAAGCTGCAACTGGCCGACAAGACCGCCTTCGAACAGGACGATTCGATCGAGCACGAGCTGAGCGCGCTGGTCAGCCAGAGCGTCAGCACGCCGGTGCAAGTGCCGGCCAGCGTCACCGACCGCATCGACCGGCTCATGCTCCACCCCTGGCTCGGCCTGCCGCTGTTCTTCGCCGTGATGTACCTCGCCTTCCAGGCCATCTACAGCATCGGCACGCCGCTGCAGGATGGCCTGGACTGGCTGCTCGGCAGCATCAAGGACGCCTGGCTCCTGCCCGCCGTCCAGGGCCTGCCGGCCGGGGCGCAGAGCTTCCTGGTCGAAGGCCTGTACGACGGCCTGGGCACGGTCGTCACCTTCCTGCCCATCATCATCATCTTCTTCCTGGTCATGGCCGTGGTGGAGGACAGCGGCTACCTCTCGCGCGCCGCCTTCCTGATGGACGCCCTGATGCATCGGCTCGGCCTCGACGGCCGCGCCTTTGTCATGCAGCTGATGGGTTTCGGCTGCAACGTGCCGGCCATCCTCGGCACCCGGGTGATGCGCTCACCCGGTCTGCGCCGGCTGACCATGCTGGTGATTCCGTTCTCGCTCTGCTCGGCCCGGCTGCAGGTCTTCCTCTTTCTCATCGGCGCCATCTTCGCGCCCAAGGCCGCGGCGCTGGCCCTGTTCTCGCTCTACCTGATGAGCTTCGTCATGGTCTTCCTCACCGCCTTGGTCTGGCGCGGCCGCTACCACAGCCGCGACCCATTGATGCTGGAACTGCCGCCCTATCGCCTGCCGACGCTGCGCTTTCTGCTGCTCGAAGGCTGGCGCAGCGCCGGGCATTTCCTCCGTGCGGCCGGCGGTTTCATCGTCGCCGGTGTCGTCCTGGTCTGGTTTCTCACCCATTACCCGTTCGACGCCGCGCCGGCCAGCGCCGCAACCCTGGCCGGCCGCCTGGCCGAGCTGGCCGCCCCCTTGATGGCGCCGCTGGGCCTCGACAGCCTGCTCTCCATCGCCCTGCTGTTCGGTTTCGTCGCCAAGGAGATCGTGATCGGCGCCCTGGCCGTGATCTACGGCCAAGGCGGCGACGAGCTGAGCCGGCTGCTGGCGCAAAAGCTCGACTGGGTGCAGGCCTACAGCTTCATGCTGTTCACCCTGATCTACACGCCCTGCCTGGCCACCCTATCGACCATCCGCCAGGAATCGAAGAGCTGGGGCTACACCCTGCTCGCTCTGGTTTGGCCGCTGACCCTGGCCTGGACGGTGAGCTTCCTGTTCTACCAGGCTGCCCGCAGCCTCGGCTTCTAGCCAGGACCGGCCGGTTCATTCGAACCAGCGGCCGAATCGGTCGGCAAGGCTGCGCTAAACTGCCGCCATGTTCTCCAGCCAAGTCCTTCTCGCTCGGCGCCTGATCTTCACCGTCGGCGCCGGCTTCGCCCTCGCCCTGCTGCTGATGGCGGCGATCACCTTCGTCGCCCTGGACGAGATGGCCGGCATCAACCAGCGGCTGGAACGCATCGTCAAGGAGAACAACGTCAAGAGCCGGCTGGCCAACGAGATGCGGGAGATCCTGCGCGACCGCACGGTGTCCATGCACTCCATCCTGGTGATCAGCGACGAGTTCGAAAAGGACGCGGAGATGCTGCGCTTCTACAGCTATGGAGAGAGCTACTCCAACACCCGAACCCAGCTCGCATCCATGCTGACCGAGCCGGAGGAAAAGGCCACGCTGGCAAGGCTGGATGCCCTCACCCGCGCCAACCAGCCGGTCATGGTCCGCCTGGTCAACCTGGGCATGGAGGGCTATACCTTCCTCGCCTTCGAGGTGCTGCAGAACGAGGCCATCCCACTGCAGCGCCAGCTGTTCGAGGAACTCGACACCCTGATCGACATTCAGCGCAGCATGACCCAGAAGGCCGCCAACGAGGCCGCCGCCGCCTACGCGAGCACGCGGCTCTGGCTGATCCTGCTCGGCATCGCCGCCGCCACCGTCAGCGGCCTGGTCGCGGTGGTGGTGATCCAGCGCACGGCCAAGCAGGCCGCGCTGACCGACCGGGAGCGCACCAAATATCTCACCTTGTTCGAGGCCAACACCGACGGCATCGTCATCCTCGACAGCGAAGGCTTCACCGATTGCAATCCGGCCACGCTGAGCATGTTTCGCTTCGAGTCGGTCGAGGACTTCAGGCGCATGCGGCCGGAGCAGCTCGGCGCCGACCCCCAGCCCAACGGTGAATCGGCCAAAGACATGGCAACCCGGCAGATCCAGGCCGCCATTCGCACGGGCCACAGCACCTTCGAATGGCTGGCCAGGCGCACCGACGGCAGCCAGTTCCCGGCCCAGATCATGCTCAACGCCATCGAACTCGACGGCAAGCCCTACATCCAGGCGATCATGCGCGACGTCACCACGCAGAAGGCCGCCGAGGCAGCGAAAAAAGCGGCGCACGACGCCGCCCTGGCCACGGCAGAGATGAAATCGCAGTTCGTCGCCAACGTCAGCCACGAGATCCGCACGCCGATGAATGGCATCATCGGCATGACCCGCCTGCTGCTCAGCACCGAGCTCGACGCACGCCAGCACGAATATGCCGAGACGGTGGCGCGCTCGGCCCATTCGCTCTTGCGCATCATCAACGACATCCTCGACTTCTCCAAGATCGAGGCCGGCCGCCTGAGCATCGAACAGATCGCCTTCGAGCCGCAGGCCCTGCTCAAAGACGTGCTGGAACTCTACGGCTACCGGGCCGAAGAAAAGCACCTGGCGCTCAAGCTGGAAGGCATGCACCGCCTGCCGGAGCGCGTGATCGGCGACCCTCTGCGCATCCGCCAAATCCTGCTCAACCTGCTCGACAATGCGCTCAAGTTCACCGAGCAGGGCGAAGTCTGCCTCAGCGTCCAGGCCATCGGCAGCGACAGCGAACGCAACTGGTACCGCTTCTCCGTGCGCGACACCGGCATCGGCATCCCGCAACCGGTGCTCGATCGCATCTTCGAGGCCTTCGCCCAGGCCGACGGCTCAACCAGCCGCAAATACGGCGGCACCGGACTCGGTCTCACCATCTGCCGGCAGTTGGCCGAACTGATGGGCGGCAACCTCACCGTCAGCAGCAAGATCGGTCAGGGCAGCAGCTTCCACCTTGACCTGCCCTTGTCCGCCACCACCGAGGAAGCCCCGACCAGCCCGGCCATGGCGCTGCCCGCGCTCCGGTTCAACCAGGTCCGCGTCCTGCTGGCCGAGGACAACCCGGTCAATCAGCGCCTGGTGCAATACATGCTGGAGAACATGGGCATCGCCGTCGAGCTGGCCGGCAATGGCATCGAGGCCTTCGACAAGGTCAAGGCCGGCGGCATCGATCTGGTGCTGATGGACTGCCAGATGCCCGAATGGGACGGCATGACCGCCAGCCGCGCCATCCGCGCCTGGGAAGCGGAACAGGAACTGCCGCAAACGCCTATCGTTGCCTTGACCGCCAACGCCATGCACGGCTTCGAGCAGACCTGCCGCGACGCCGGCATGAGCGACTACCTGACCAAGCCCATCCTCGACGAGGCCTTGGCCATAACTTTGGCCCGCTGGCTGCCGGGCAAGACCGAAGAGATCGAGCCGCCAGCGGGGGCACCGGATGAAGACATGCGCGAACCCGCAGCGGCCATGTCATTCGACCTGGACAAGATCATCCGCACCTGCAAGGGCAACGTGGACAAGGTGCAGGAGATGCTGACGGTTTTCGTCGACAGCACCGCCGGCTCGATCGAGGCACTGCGTCTCGCCCATCTGGCCGAAGACTCGGCCCGACTGGCCCGCGAGGCGCACCAGCTCAAGGGCGCGACCGCCTTCACCGGCGCCCAGGAACTGTATGCCCTCGCCTGCCGTCTGGAGCAAAACGCCAAGCAGGCCGACTGGCCGGCCATCGCCCCCGACCTGGATGCCCTGGGCGAGGCCTTCTCGCGTTTGCGCGCGCAAATCCGGCAACTCCCCGCGGATTCTTTGCAACACCCGGCCTGAATTCTCCCGGCTAATTCGGCCGTTGCCGGCGCCAACGGTCGAAATCGCCCGCCCGGCCCGGTAAAATCGAGGCATTCGCATCGTTCTTATCAAAGCTGTTTTCCATGCTCGACATCCAACTCTTCCGCAAAGACCTCGCCGCCGTCGCCCACCGCCTTGCCAGCCGCGGCTTTCAGCTGGACACCGGCCGCTTCGAAACCCTGGAGGCCGAACGCAAGGACATCCAGACCCGCACCCAGGAACTGCAGGCCAGGCGCAACAGCCTGTCCAAGATGATCGGCGTGGCCAAGGGCAAGGGCGAGGACGCTTCGGCCCTGATGGCCGAGGTCGGCGGCCTGGGTGACGAGCTCAAAGCCATGGAGACGCGCCTGGATGGCATCCAGGCCGAGCTGCAGGAACTGCTGGCGGCCATTCCCAACCTGCCGCAGCCGGACGTGCCGGTCGGCCCCGATGCCGAGGCCAACGTCGAGGTGCGCCGGGTCGGCACCCCGCGCCCGTTCGGGTTCACGCCCAAGGACCACGTCGACCTCGGCGAGGGCCTGGATCTGCTCGACTTCGCCACCGCGGCCAAGATCGCCAGCAGCCGCTTCGCCCTGATGCGCGGCGACCTTGCCCGCCTGCACCGGGCGCTGACCCAGTTCATGCTCGACATGCACACCCAGGAGCACGGCTACGAGGAGGTCTACGTGCCGTATCTGGTCAACGCCGATTCCCTGCGCGGCACCGGCCAGCTGCCCAAGTTCGAGGAAGACCTGTTCAAGCTCTCGAACGACATGTACCTCATCCCCACCGCCGAGGTGCCGGTGACCAACATCGTGCGCGACGAGATCATCCCGGCCGAGAACCTGCCGATCCGCCTGGTCGCCCACACCCCCTGCTTCCGCTCCGAGGCCGGCTCCTACGGCCGCGACACCCGGGGCATGATCCGCCAGCACCAGTTCGACAAGGTCGAGCTGGTGCAATTCGTCCGGCCCGAGGAATCCAACGCCGCGCTGGAGGAACTGACCGGCCACGCCGAGACCATCCTGCAGAAGCTGGGCCTGCCCTACCGGGTGATGCTGCTGTGCACCGGCGACATGGGCTTCTCCTCGAGCAAGACCTACGACCTGGAGGTATGGCTGCCGGGCCAGAATACCTACCGGGAGATCTCCTCCTGCTCCAACTTCGAGGCCTTCCAGGCCCGCCGCATGCAGGCCCGCTTCCGCGCCGACAAGGGCAAGCCGGAGCTGCTGCACACCCTCAACGGCTCCGGTCTCGCAGTCGGCCGCACGCTGGTCGCAGTACTGGAGAATTACCAAAACGAGGATGGCAGCGTGACCATCCCTGAGGTCTTGCGCCCCTATATGGGCGGCATGGAAAAACTCGCGGCCGCTTGAGCGTAAGCCTTACGGCTGGTAGGCCGGCTCGTACTTGAGCAGGATGTCGTAGTAGATGCGCACGTTCTCCGCCAGATAGCGCGCCTCGCCGCCGCGGGCGAAACCAAACTTGAGCTTGTCCTGATAGGCCGACTGCGCCAGCAGGGGCAGCACGTCCTTCACATCCTTCCAGGCATCCGGGTTCTTGCCCAGACTCGCCGTCAGCCGCCGGGCATCCTCCAGGTGGGCCATGCCCATGTTGTAGGCGGCCAGCGCCATCCAAGTCCGGTCCGGCTCGGGGATGCGCACCGGCAGCCCTTCTTTCAAGGTCAGCACGTAGCGGGCCCCGCCGAGGATGCTCTCCAGGGGGTCCAGGCGGTTCTTCACGCCCAGGCGGTCGGCCGTCTCGCCGGTCAGCATCATCATGCCACGCACGCCGGTCGGCGAAGTCGCGTTCGGATCCCAGTGCGATTCCTGATAAGCCAGGGCCGCGAGGAAGCGCCAGTCGAGCCCGGTCTCCATCTGCGCCTGCTGGAACAGCGGCCTGTAGCGAACCAGCAGGCTGGTGCGCCGCTCCAGGATGCCGCGCACGTCGGCCTCTTCCAGGCGCTGGATATGACCGAAATAGCGCTCCTGCAGTTGCTTGAGTTCACCGCTCTTTTTCAGCGCGGCGAAAAATTCTTCCAGCTTTTTCGATAGCGCGAGCGGCGTGTTTTTCGGCATCAGCCAAACCAGCGGACGCGGCTTGCCCAGTTCCATGGCGACGCCGAGGTCGGGGTAGAAGTGGCGGGCGATGGTAAAGGCGGTCGAATCGGCCACGGTGCAATCGGACAGGCCGCTTTGCACCCGTTCGAGCAATTCATCCTCGCCGTTCGCCGAAACCTCAGACCACTTCAGACTGGGGTGGCGCAGACGCAGCCACCAGAGGGCGTCGACATGGCTGCTGTTGGCCACCACCTCGATCCGCTTGCCGGCCAGGTCCTTGGGCCGCTTGGGCAGGTCCTTTTCGCTGCGGCAGATGATCTGCTCGGTCACCTCGGCATATTTCGGCCCCAGGGTGTACTTGAGATCGCGCGCCGGCGTCGCGGTCAGGCCGGCGGCGGCGACGTGGGCGGTGCCGTTGTCGATGCGCTCGAACAACTCGTCGAGGCTGGCCACCGCCTCGACCCGAAGCCGCCAACCGTTGGCCTCGGCGAAACGGCTGACCAGGTCGTACTCGAAACCGGTCGGCTGACCGGAAGGACTGATGTAATAGGTGGAGGGGCTGCTCCGGGTGACCACGACCAGGATGCCGGTCTGCTCCGGACCCTCGATCGGCTTGGGGCCGCACGCAGCCAGCAGCAGCGCCAACAGCGCGGCACCGATGCTGCGCAGCGGGTACGAGATGCCGTGCTTCTGGCTTCCTGGATACTTCATGACAGTCAGAACACCGCCTTTCGGGTTTACGCCTAGCAGCCGTCAAGAAACCGGCGACCGGACCCCGATTATAGGTGCCCGGCCCGGCCCGGAAAAACCCGGAAAACCGCGTAGAAGCGCGGCGCGACTTGAACTAGCCGGCCGCGGCCACTATACTGCCCAGCTTTTCGCGGCCGTCCCGACCCGGCCATGAACAAGTCATCTGGAGAGGTGGCAGAGTGGTCGAATGCACCGGATTCGAAATCCGGCATATGGGTCTCCCGTATCGGGGGTTCGAATCCCCCCCTCTCCGCCAAACAAGAAAGCCGGCCTCTGGTCGGCTTTGTTGTTTGGTGAGCGGGGGGCTGATGAGAACCCCCTCGGGTTCGACAGCCGAGCACTGCTCGGCTGGACGCACCGAAGGTGCGGTCCCGGAGCGCAGCGCAGGGACGAGGGATGCGCCCAAGCGCAGCCCGAGCAATCCCCCCCTCTCCGCCAAACAAGAAAGCCGGCCTCTGGTCGGCTTTGTTGTTTGGTGAGCGGGGGGCTGATGAGAACCCCCTCGGGTTCGACAGCCGAGCACTGCTCGGCTGGACGCACCGAAGGTGCGGTCCCGGAGCGCAGCGCAGGGACGAGGGATGCGCCCAAGCGCAGCCCGAGCAATCCCCCCCTCTCCGCCAAACAAGAAAGCCGGCCACTGGTCGGCTTTGTTGTTTGGTGAGCGGGGGGCTGATGAGAACCCCCTCGGGTTCGACAACACGCCGCGAAGCGGCTTGTTGCGGCGCAGGCTAACGTGAGCACAGCGAACGTTAAGCTGTGCAACAGCGGCCGGAGCCACCACGATGCACAGCTCGGCTGAACGCACCGAAGGTGCGGTCCCGGAGCGCAGCGCAGGGACGCGGGATGCGCCCAAGCGCACCGAGCCATCCCTTCTTCGCCAAACCATGCCTTTATCGAGGGGAAACGAATCCACTTTACTTACCCTCTCCCACCGGGAGAGGGTGGCGAAGCCGGGTGAGGGAATGGGTGCCGAAAGGCGCCCTGTCGGGCACCCTCTTTCTCACCCTGTCCTCCGATAAGCCTCCATTCTTCGGTATCCCGGTGGGGAAGGGTCAAATACATTTGTTTCGGATCAATAAGCGAAGCGGCCGAAGCCAGCACCGCGCAACGCCGCAGATGGCCCACCGCAGTAGTTTTTCAACGGCCTGCTAATGGACAATCTGGGTTTAAGCCCGCCTTAATCTTCGCCGCCTAATCTGCGCTCCGTCGCCACCCATACGAGGAGCCACATCATGTCCACCCGTCACACCCTTCTGCTGGCCGCCGGCCTGCTGCTGGCCGCCGGTGCCCGGGCCGAAACGCCGAACGATTTCCTCGCCGGTTTCGCCAAAGAGGCCCTGGCGGCCGACGCCAATTTCAAAGGTTTCTCCGCCCAGCGCGGCGAACAGTTCTTCAAGACCCGTCATGGCGGCGAATGGAGCTGCGCCAGCTGTCACACCGAACGGCCCGGCCAGACCGGCCGCCACGCCGTCACCGGCAAGCGCATCGAGCCGCTGGCGCCGCAGGCCAACGCCGAGCGCTTCACCAGCCGCCGGCAGGTGGAGAAGTGGTTCAAGCGCAACTGCAACGACGTCCTCGACCGCCTCTGCACCGCCCAGGAAAAGGGCGACGTGCTGAGTTACCTGATGACCGTCAAACCCTGAAGGAGACCGCCATGACCAAACTGTCCAAGCCCCTGTGCGCCCTGCTCCTGCTCGCCGGCCTCGCCACCCAGTCGGCCCAGGCCGACGAGTTGCGCCCGGCCGGCCACAACGCCACCTGGCAGAAGGAATGCGGCACTTGTCATGTCGCCTACCCGCCCAGCCTGCTGCCGGCGGCATCCTGGCGCGAGATGATGAATACGCTCGACCGCCACTTCGGCACCGATGCCAGTTTGGAGGCCGCGCAGGCCAAGGAAATCCTGAATTTCCTCACGGCCAACGCCGGCCGCCGCGCCGCCCTCGACCGCGACGGCAAGCCCTTGCAGCGCATCACCGAGACGAACTGGTTCCGCCACGAACACGACGAGGTGCCGGCCAGGTTGTGGAAAGATGCCCGCGTGAAGAGCCCGGCCAACTGCGCCGCCTGCCACCAAAAGGCCGAGGCCGGCGATTACAGCGAGCGCAGCCTGCGCCTGCCGAGATAGGAGCAAAAAAATCATGGCAGACACCACCAAGGTTCTGGTCTGGGACATCCCGACCCGGGTGTTCCACTGGCTGCTGGCGGCCGCCTTCGTCGGCGCCTGGCTCACGGGCGATTCCGAGCGCTGGCGCCTGATCCACTTCACCCTCGGCTACACCCTCGCCGGCCTGATCGGCTTTCGCCTGATCTGGGGCCTGGCCGGCAGCCGCTACGCGCGGTTCCGGTCCTTCCTGTTCGGGCCGGGGAAGACCTGGGCCTATATCAAGGCCATGCTGGCCAACCGGCCCGCGCACTACCTCGGCCACAACCCGGCCGGCGCCCTGGCCATCTTCGGCCTGCTCGGCCTGGGCCTGGCCACGGCCGGCTCGGGCATCGCCATGGATTACGAGCTGGGCGGCGAATGGCTCGAGGAGTTCCACGAAATCGCCGCCAATGGCATGCTTGTCCTGGTGCTGGCGCATATCGCCGGCGTGGTGCTCGGCTGCCTGCAACACCGGGAGAACCTGGCCCGCGCCATGGTTACCGGCTATAAGCAGGGCGAGGCCGGCAGCGGCATCCGGCGCGGCCATGCCTGGCTGGGGCTGTTGCTGGCAGCAGCGGTGGCGGCCTTCTGGGCCGTCTACCCGAGCGTGGCGACGCCGCCGGTCGACGGCGGCCATGCTGAAGAGCACGCGGAACACGGCGACTGAACCTGAAAGCCGGAGCTGGATAGGCGAATCCGGCCACAAGCCAGTATCGATGCACGGTTCCCTCACCCCTACCCCTCTCCCAGAGGGAGAGGGGCATTTCACCCTTTCCCCTCCGGGGGAAGGGCCGGGGATGAGGGATATCTGCGATTGCTCGATTGAATGGAGAAAATAGGCATGCGCTTGTTGGTGGTGGAGGACGATGCCCTGCTGGGCGATGCCGTGCAGAACGGCCTGCGCCAGGCCGGCTACGCCGCCGACTGGGTGCGCGATGGTGCCGCCGCCGAGGCCGCGCTCGCCGCCGGGGCCTATGCCGCGGTGGTGCTCGACCTCGGCCTGCCCAGGCGCTCCGGGCTGGAGGTGCTGCGCGGGCTGCGTGGCCGGGGCGACACGACCCCGGTGCTCATCCTCACCGCCCGCGATGCCATCGAAGACCGCATCGCCGGGCTCGATGCCGGCGCCGACGACTACCTGGTCAAGCCCTTCGACATGGGCGAGCTCGCCGCCCGCCTGCGCGCCCTGATCCGCCGTGCCGGCGGCCAGCCCGTGCCGGTGCTGAAAGCGCAGGGCGTCGAGCTCGACCCCGCCGCGCACCGGGTCAGCTTTCAGGGCCAGCCGGTGGAACTGTCGGCGCGCGAGTTCGCCCTGCTCCACGCCCTCCTGCTCCACGCCGGCCGCGTGCTCACCCGGCCCCAGATCGAGGAAGCGCTCTATGCCTGGGGCGAGGAGATCGAGAGCAACGCGGTCGAGGTCTACATCCACCATCTGCGGCGCAAGCTCGACGCCAGGCTGATCCAGACCGTGCGCGGCGTCGGCTATCTGATCGCCAAGGACGCTCATGGCTAACAGGCCGTTGAAAAACTACTGCGGTGGGCCATCTGCGGCGTTGCGCGGTGCTCGCTCCCTCGCCTATCTATTTGATATGTCTCGGTCGCTGCGCTCCGTGCGCCTTGCATCTGGCCATCCTCGCTACGTTTTTCAACGGCCTGCTAAAGGACATGGCGAAAAGTTGCCCCAAACCATGAAACCGCGCTTCGCCGAGCCCGTTTCCCCCTCACCCCTGCCCTCTCCCCGCTGGGGAGAGGGGGGCTTTGGCAGCGCTTCGCGTGTTTCAAGCTGAACGCCGCCTCTCCCTGCGCGCGCGCCTGGTCCTGCTGGCGCTGGCCGCCATCATCGCGGTCTGGCTGGCCACGGCCTGGTTTACCTATCGCGATGCCCGCGCGGAGTTCGACGAACTGCTCGACGCCCATCTGGCCCAGGCCGCCTCGCTGCTGGTGGCCCAGGTCGGCCACGAGCTGGACGAGCTCGACCTGGAACACGCCGGCGACGGCCGTCATGCCCGCAAGGTGGCCTTCCAGATCTGGCAGGACGGCCAGTTGCGCCTGCATTCCCTGCACGCCCCGAGCGAGCCCCTGGCCGAGCGCAAGGAAGGCTTCAGCGAACGCGAGCTCGACGGCCGGCGCTGGCGGGTCTATTCCACCCGCGATGCCGGCCGGCACATCCAGATCCATGTCGGCGAGCGGCTGGACATCCGCGACAAGCTCGCCGTCGAGCTTGCGGAAAACCTGCTGCGCCCTTTGCTCTTCGGCCTGCCGGTATTGGCGGCGCTGATCTGGCTGGCCGTGCGCCAGGGCCTTCGGCCGCTGGACGCGCTGGCCGCCGAGGTCGCGGCGCGCGAGCCGGGCAATCTCGCGCCGATCGAGATCGGCGCCAACCCGGCCGAGACCCGGCCGCTGATCGAGCGGCTCAATACCCTGTTCGCCCGCCTCGGCCGCTCGCTGGAACAGGAGCGCCGCTTCACCGCCGACGCCGCCCACGAGCTGCGCACGCCGCTGGCCGGCATCCGCGCCCAGGCCCAGGTCGCCCTCGGCGCCGGCGAGGCGGCCGAGCGCGACCGCGCCCTGCACAATGCCATCGCCGGCTGCGACCGCGCCACCCACCTGGTCGAGCAACTGCTCACCCTGGCCCGCATCGATGCCGCGGCCCAGGCGCCAATGGCGACCGTGGCGCTGCGCGAACTGGCCCGCGAGGTGCTGGCCGAACTGGCGCCGCCGGCGCTGGCCAAGGGCATCACGCTCGAACTGGCGCAGGGCGTGGAACAGACCGTCACCGGCCATCCGGCCTGGCTGCGCATCCTGCTCAGAAACCTGCTGGACAATGCCGTGCGCTACAGCAGCCAAGGCGGCAGCGTGCGGGTGGAGATCGGTCGCGAACAGGGTCGGGCCGCGCTCTGGGTGGTCGACACCGGCCCCGGCATCCCCGAGGCGGAACGGGCCCGGGTGCGCGAGCGCTTCTACCGCGTCCTCGGCAGCGGCGAGGCCGGCAGCGGTCTGGGCCTGTCCATCGTTCAGCGCATCGCCGAGGTGCATGGCGCCGAGCTGCGGCTCTTGCCCGGCGCGGCCGGCCGGGGCCTGAAGGCGGGGATCGTGTTCAGGGCCTGAAGATGCGCCTGCGCTTTTAGGCGGGTTTAACAGGCCGTTGAAAAACGTAGCGAGGATGGCCAGATGCAAGGCGATTGGGGCGCAGCGACCGAGAAAACGAACGAAGTGAGTTTCGGCGCAGCCACATATCAAATAGATAGGCGAGGGAGCGAAAACGCAGTTTCGGCGCAGGCTAACATCGGCGCCGCCGAGGTTAAGCGAAGCGGCCGAAGCCAGCACCGCGCAACGCCGCAGATGGCCCACCGCAGTAGTTTTTCAACGGCCTGTTAAGGGAAGACGCAAAAACTCCCCACCCCATCCCTCCCCATAAATGGGGAGGGTGCTTAACTCCTGTGCACCCTAAAGGGCATAAAGGGGAGGTTGGGAGGGGGATTTCTAGCCCAACTCAAGCGGTGCCGAGTGCCGCCACGATCAGCGCGTCGAGCTGCTTCTTGTGCAGGCTGTGATAGCCGGTGGCCGGCGAGGCCGATTCGGGCCGGCCGGCGTATCGAATGTCTCTGCCGCTCAGCTGCTTCAGGTGATAGGCCATGAAGCGCCAGGCCCCCTGGTTGCGCGGCTCGTCCTGGGCCCAGACGATCTCCGCGGCATTCGGATAGCACGCGAGTTCCGCCCGGATCTCCGCATCCGGCAAAGGATAGAACTGCTCGACGCGCAGCAGGGCGATATGCGCGAGCCCTTTCTCCTTGCGGGCATGGGCCAGGTCGAAATAGACCCGGCCGCTGCAGAACACCAGGCGCGTGACCTTGGCCGGGTCGATGCCGGCATCGGCCTCGCCCAGCACGGGCCGGAAGCCGCCGCTGGCCAAATCGCCCAGGCTCGAGGTCGAATCGGGATGGCGCAGCAGGCTCTTGGGCGTGAAGCAGATCAGCGGCTTGCGGTAGGGCCGGCGGATCTGCCGACGCAGCAGGTGGAACAGCTGGGCAGGCAGGCTGGGCTGCACGATCTGCATGTTCTCTTCGGCGGCAAGCTGCAGATAGCGCTCGATCCGCGCCGAGGAATGCTCCGGCCCCTGTCCCTCGTAGCCGTGCGGCAGGTAGAGCACCAGGCCGTTGAGCCGGCCCCACTTGGCCTCGCCCGCCGCGATGAACTGGTCGATCACCACCTGGGCACCGTTGGCGAAGTCGCCGAACTGGGCCTCCCAGATCGCCAGCTCGTTCGGCGCCGCGCTGGCATAGCCGTATTCGAAGCCGAGCACCGCCTCTTCCGACAGGAGCGAATCGACCACCAGGAAGTGGGCCTGCTCGGGCGCCAGGTTCTGCAGGGGCACATAGACCCCGGCATCCCAGCGCTCGCGCTTCTGGTCGTGCAGCACGGCATGGCGGTGAAAGAAGGTGCCGCGGCCGGAGTCCTGCCCGGTCAGGCGGACGCCATGGCCCTCGGTGAGCAGGCTGGCGAAGGCCAGGGCCTCGGCCATGCCCCAGTCCAGCGCCAGCTTGCCCTCGGCCATCTGGCGCCGGCTTTCCATGACCATGATCACGCGGGGGTGCAGGGTGAAATCGGCCGGCTCCTGGGCCAGCCGCCGGCCCAGGGCCTGCAGGCGCCCGAGGTCGACCGCGGTGTCGGCCGGCACGCGCCAGTCGTTGCCGCGATAGGGGCGCCAGTCGGCGACATAGGGCGTGTAGGGCCGCTCGGGCGCGGCCGGCAAGGCCTCGATCTCCTGCCGGCACTCCTCGATCAGGGCGTCGGCCCCGCCCGCCGGCAGCAGGCCCCGCGCTTCCAGGCGCCCGGCGTAGAGGGCGCGCGTGCTCGGCAGCGCGCGGATCTTCCGGTACATCAGCGGCTGGGTCACCATGGGCTCGTCCTGCTCGTTGTGGCCCAGGCGCCGGTAACAGATCAGGTCGATGGCGATGTCGTGGTGGAAGGCCATGCGGTAATCGAGGGCGATGCGCGCGGCCTTGAGCACCGCCTCGGGGTCGTCGCCGTTCACGTGCAGCACCGGCGCCTCCACCATCTTCATCACGTCGGTGCAGTACAGGCTGGAGCGGGTATCGCGCGGGTCCGAGGTGGTGAAACCGATCTGGTTGTTGACGATGATGTGCAGGGTACCGCCGGTGGTGAAGCCGCGCGTGGCCGACATGGCCAGGCCCTCCATCACCACGCCCTGGCCGGCGAAGGCGGCGTCGCCGTGGATCAGCACCGGCATCACCTGGCTGCCGTCCATGTCGCCGCGCTTTTGCTGCTGCGCCCGCACCCAGCCCTGCACCGCCGGGTTGACGATCTCCAGGTGCGAGGGGTTGAAGGCCAGGGCCAGGCGGATGGGGCCGGCCGCGGTCGCCACCTCGCGCGCATAGCCCAGATGGTATTTGACGTCGCCGGTCGAGGCGCCCTCCGAGGCCAGATTGGCCTCCTGCTCGAACAGGGCCAGGGCCGAACGGCCGAGCACGTTGTGCAGCACGTTGAGCCGGCCGCGATGGGCCATGCCCAGGCCGATCTCCTTGATGCCGCTGGCGGCCGCGCGCTCGGCCAGAAAGTTGAGCAAGGGGATGAGCGACTCGCCGCCTTCGAGCGAGAACCGCTTCTGGCCCACGAAGCGGGCGTGGATCAGCTTCTCCAAAGTCTCGGCCAGGGTGAGCTGCTTGAGCAGCCAGTGCCGGCGCGGATCGGAGATTTCGCGGTCGAGTGCTTCGGACGACTCCAGCCGCGCCTGCAACCAGCGCTTCTGCTCGGTGCTGCGAATGTGCATGTACTCGGCCGACAGCGTGCCGCAATAGGCGCGGCGCAGCCGGGCCTGGATGTTGCGCAGGGTGTCGCGCGGCGGTCCGGCCAGCGAGCCGGTGTCGAACTCGAGATCGAGATCGGCCGGGGTCAGGCCGTAATTGGCCGGGTCCAGCTCGGGCAGCGGGTCCTGGTTCAGGCGCTTGAGCGGGTCGAGATCGGCGGCGCGAAAGCCGTGGAAGCGATAGGCGTTGATCAGCTGCAGCACGCCGACCTGGCCGGTGTTGCACGCCAGCAAGGCCCAGTCGGTGACCGCCGGGCCGCTGGGCTTGGCCGGCGGCGACACCGGCGCCTGCTCGCGCGCCTCCAGCGCCGCCAGATATTCGGCGCTGCCCGAATAAAAAGCCTCGCTGCGCAGTGTCACCTGTCCACCCGGGACGCCTGCAGGAAACAAGCCAGGGCCTCGTCCTGCCCTGGGTTTCCCCACCCCAGCCCTCCCCACAAGTGGGGAGGGAGTCGAAAGTGCCGCCCCCTGCCTGTGTACCCTGAAAGAAAGTCCGCGAGCGGCTCAAACCCAACCCAGCCAAAGCCCCCTCCCCCATTTATGGGGGAGGCCGAGAGGGGCTCAAACCCAACCCAGCCAAAGCCCCCTCCCCCATTCATGGGGGAGGCTGGGAGGGGTTCAAACCCAACCCAGCCATGGACCCCTCCCCCATTTATGGGGGAGGCTGGGAGGGGGAACCCGAGCCTACCCGTCAACTTGCTGTATTTCCTCTCAAACCCGCTTGTCGATCGGCACATAGTCGCGCCGGGCAGGCCCGACATAGAGCTGGCGCGGCCGGGCGATCTTGTGCTCGGGGCTGGCGATCATCTCCATCCACTGCGCGGTCCAGCCGGCGGTGCGGGCCAGGGCGAAGATGGCGGTGAACATCGAGTTGGGGATGCCCATGGCGCGCATGACGATGCCGGAATAGAAATCGACGTTGGGATAGAGCTTCTTCTTGACGAAGTAGTCGTCCTCCAGCGCGATCTTCTCCAGCTTCAGCGCCAGCTTGAACAGCGGGTCGTCGTTCAGGCCCAGCTCGTTCAGCACCTCGTGGCAGGTCTCGCGCATGATCGCCGCGCGCGGGTCCATGTTCTTGTACACCCGGTGGCCGAAGCCCATCAGGCGGAAGGAATCGGTCTTGTCCTTGGCCCGCTCGATGAACTCGCCGATGCGCTTTTCATCGCCGATCTGTTCCAGCATGTTCAGCGTGGCCTCGTTGGCGCCGCCGTGCAGCGGGCCCCAGAGCGAGGCGATGCCGGCGGCGATGCAGGCGAAGGGGTTGGCGCCCGAGGACCCGGCCACCCGCACCGTGGACGACGAGGCGTTCTGCTCGTGGTCGGCATGCAGGATGAAGATGCGCTCCAGGGCGCGGGCCAGCACCGGGTTGGGCTGGTATTCCTCGCAGGGCGTGGCGAACATCATGTACAGGAAGTTCTCCGCATAGCTGAAGCGGTTTTGCGGGTACATGAAGGGCTGGCCGATGTTGTACTTGTAGCTCCAGGCCGCGATGGTGGGCACCTTGGCCAGCAGGCGGAAGGCGGCGATGTCGCGCTGGGCGGGGTCGAAGGCGTCGGACGAGTCGCGATAGAAGGCCGACATGGCGCCGACCACGCCGACCATCACCGCCATCGGGTGGGCGTCGCGCCTAAAGCCCCGGTAGAAGTTGGACATCAGGTCGTGCAGCATGGTGTGTTCCTTCACCGTGCTGACGAATTGGGCCTTCTGCTCGGCCGTGGGCAGCTCGCCGTTGATCAGCAGATAGGCGACTTCGAGAAAATCCGAATGCTGGGCCAGCTGTTCGATGGGGTAGCCGCGGTAATAAAGCAGGCCCTTGTCGCCGTCGATGTAGGTGATGCTCGAGGCGCAGCTCGCGGTCGAGAGAAAGCCAGGGTCATAGGCGAACACCCCATGCTGGCCCAGGCCGCGGCTGTCGATGACGGCCGGCCCCATGCTGCCTTCGAGCACGGGCAGCTCGATGGTCTTGTCCTTGTCGCTGAATGCGATGGTGGCGGTTTTTTTGCTCATCTCGACGTCACTTTTCTAATCTTTTCAATCACGGCCTGAAATTCGGCCGGCGGCGACGCTTGACCCGTCAACCAGGCATACAGGTCCATGTCTTCCTGCTCGACCAAACGGCCGAAGGCAGCCTGCTCGACCGGGTCGAGATGACCGAACGCCGTGTCCAGAAACCCCTCCAGCCAGGCGTCCAGCTCCAGCATGCCGCGCCGGCAACGCCAGCGCAGACGGTTCAATTGCTCGGTCAAAGCGCGCGCTTCACCAGCAAGGCCTTGATTTTGCCGGCCGCGGCCGTGGGGTTCAAGCCTTTCGGGCAAACTTCCACGCAATTCATGATGCCGTGGCAGCGGAACAGCCGGTACGGGTCTTCCAGAAAATCCAGGCGCTCGGCCGTGGCCTGGTCGCGCGAATCGGCCACGAAACGATAGGCCTGAAGCAGGGCGGCCGGGCCCAGGAACTTGTCCGGGTTCCACCAGAACGAGGGGCAGGCCGTGGTGCAGCAGCCGCACAGGATGCACTCGTACAGGCCGTCCAGCTCGGCCCGCTGCGCGGGGCTTTGCAGGCGCTCGTTCTCCGGCTCCGGCTCCAGGTTGATCAGATACGGCTTCACCGCCCGGTAATGGCGCATGAACTCGGCCATGTCCACGATCAGGTCGCGCACCACCGGCAGCCGGGGCAGGGGCCGAATCTCGATCGGCTGCTTGAGCCCCGCCAGCGGCGTGATGCAGGCCAGCACGTTGCGGCCGTTGACGTTCACCCCGTCCGAGCCGCACACCCCCTCGCGGCAGGAGCGGCGAAAACCCAGGCTGTCATCCTGCTCCTTCAGGGCGAGCAGGGCGTCGAGCACCATCTGGCCCTTGAAGCCGGCATCCAGCTCATAGCGCTGCATGCGCGGCGCGGCGCCGGATTCGGGGTCGTAACGGTAGATTGAAAATCGCATCGGCAATCCTAGCGAAGAAGCGGCATTAGTGAGTCGGCTCTATGGCGTGTTGACTGCACATAGCGCCCAAACTCCCTCTCCCTCCGGGAGAGGGCTGGGGTGAGGGAATGCGGTCTCAATTTATTCGTGCGCACAATCTTTACGCCGCCAGCTTCAACGGCGTCACTTTAGGCTTGCCCGCCTTGCGCGCCTTCCACAAATCGTAGGCAGCCTGCTGGGCAATCCAGCCATCGGCACGGCCGCCATGCTCGGTGCCCAGCCAGGCCTCCAAACGCAGGGCCATCTCCGGCGAAATCGCGGCCCGGCCGTTGAGCACCCGCGACAGCGCCGCACGGGTCACGCCCAACTGCTCGGCGGCCTGGGTCACGCTCAAACCCAGTGCCGGCAACACATCGTCGCGCAGGGTTTCACCGGGGTGCGGGGGGTTGTACATACGCGTCATAAGCCTGCCCATCCAAAAATAGCCTGGCCTCAAACCATTGTTCCGATTTTACCGGCTCTACCGGTCGAGCGGGCTGACCACGCCGCGACCACCTTTGTTAAGGACATGGGTGTAAATCATGGTCGTGGAAACGTCCGAATGGCCGAGCAACTCCTGCACGGTGCGGATATCGTAGCCACCCTCCAGCAAATGCGTGGCAAAGGAATGGCGCAGGGTATGCGGACTCACCGGCTTGGCAAGCTCGGCCCGCTCGGCTGCCCGGCGGACCGCCCGCTGCACCCGCTTCTCGTCGATATGGTGGCGACGCACGGCACCGGAGCGCGGGTCGGTCGAAAAACCCGCGGCGGGAAACACATACTGCCAGGCCCAGGTCTTGCCGGCGTTAGGGTACTTGACCGCCAGCGCATCCGGCAGCCATACCTCGCCCTTGCCCATGGCCAGGTCGGCCACATGCTGCGCCTTCACCTGAACCAGATGCACCTTGAGCCGATCTGCCAGAGTGGCCGGCAACATGGTCACCCTGTCCTTGGCGCCCTTGCCCTCGCGCACCACGATCTCATGCCGGGCGAAATCGACATCCTTCACCCGCAAACGCAGGCACTCCAACAAACGCATGCCTGTGCCATAAAGCAAACGCACAACTAGATCCATCAAAGGATCATCCACATATTTAAGCAGCCGCCCCACCTCGTCCCGGGTCAACACCGTGGGCAGGCGCGCCGGCTTCTTCGCCCGCGTCACCTCGTCGAGCCAGGGCAAGGGCTGCTCCAGCACCTCTTTATATAGGAACAGAATGGCCGATAGCGCCTGCGACTGGGTGGACGCGCTGACATTGCGCTCCACCGCCAGCGAAGTCAGAAAAGACTCCACCTCGACCTTGCCCATTTCCAGGGGGTGGCGCTTGTCGTGAAAAAAGATGTATCGTTTAATCCACTGCACATAGGCCGCCTCGGTGCGCTTGCTGTAATGCTTTACCCGCAGGCGATCGCGCACTTGGTCCAGCAGCTTGGGCTGAGAAGTGGCTGACGGTTGGCTATTTGACATGGCTAGACCCATGGGCAGGATATAAGACACACCATAGTCTATAAAACAGGAGGTTACAGAATGCGTCGAGTTTATCCGCCGTGTCCAATAAAACTTTTATCTGGACGTTTGGTGTCTACATTACGTTAGGCACCAATGCCGCCTGCCTCTCGCGCTCAACATTCACGGCCGTCTGCGCGATTCCGAGCGGGTAGTAGGCCCACGCCACAATGCTGTCGCTGTACCAGTCAAGAACTTCACCATCCTCGTCTTTCAGGTCGAACTGGAAGTCGAGAAAATCGGTTTGGTCGCCAGACATGTATTCGTCAAATGCAGTCTCGTCGTCGTACTCGTCGCCAGGTCCTTGTTGTTGAACATAGGCCGTCATCACCACCGTGTATGGTTCAAACGTCCGGCCGCAATCTTCTGAGCGTGAGCCTGCCACCATCAACAGCAGTTTCATGTCGAACGGCGGCGGGGTCACGCTAGGGTTAAACCATCCAATTTCGGTAGTGCCAATCAGTTGTGAAGCCATGTCTTTCTCCTATCGTTTGCTGCCTAACTCGGCGCTCAAGCGGGACCGCCCGCAAGCGGCCGGCCCCTTAGCTCTGCGTTGGGCATCACGATCATGAGCGCTCTATTCTCTTTGCCAGTTCTATTCGCCATCCTTGCCATCGGCATGTCCGTTTTCTATGGCTTGCGCGCTTGCGAGATATTCAGCGTTCCAATCTCAGACCGAAAGCCGTCTTGGCGTTTTCATCAGTTCTGGTTGAACTTCCTTGGTTCTGGGGTCGGCTGGGTGGCAGCGTGGGCTGTTCTTCGCGCAACGGTCGAGTGTGCATCGGTTGATTGCGCATTATCGGTTTCGCCTTCTGCCGTCTCGCTCTTTTTCCTCGCGTTTATTGGCGTCACTGGCTATCTCCCGGCAACAATTGTTGGCGCTATTGGCGGCATTAACGAGTTTGTTTCCAAATTGCTCGCACTTATCGGGGGCAAACCGTGATGCCCAACCCGGCAGTCAAGTGGGACGCGCCTTCGGCGCGCCCCTTACTTTTACGTTGGGCATCTCAACCGGGAATGTTGCAATGAAGTCTTTTTGGCTATGGATTGGTGGCGCAGTAACTCGGGCAGCAGGCACCGGGTTAGTAGTTGGCTTGTTCATTGTTATCTATGGCGCAACACCAGGGCAGGCGGCAGCCGATCTTATTAGTGTGTTGCCTCCTTGGGTAACCGATCCTTGGTTTAAGTTCACCCTGGTCATAATTGGCCTTGCCATAATTGGCGCCTCTCTGTTTTTCAACGTCTGGTCACTGCGTCAAAGTGCTATCGACGACTTGGCGGAGGATCTTTCGTGGGCTATACACAACCTCCTCAATAAGGCAGTTTCAAACGAGGCAGAAGTGGCAACTTGGGAGGCAGAATATCGGTCGTGGTGCGACAAAATAAGCAAAAGGCTGGAACGTCGCGCCTTCTTTACACGCGCAGATCAATTGCACTTTGATCGGTTGGGTTTTGTACCGCCGGCGAATTTCGGAGGCAGTTATAACCAACAGCATGAGTGGTTAGTTTCACAACTGAAACTAAAGTTCGAGCGCCTTCGTGACATCATCAATTGGACACAGATGAGAAGACGGTAATGAAAAAGATGCCCAACAATTCGCTTCAGCCGACGCCGGCGCTAACGCGCCGCCGCGGCTGAGCGACGCGTTAGCGACATGCTCACCTTTATCCGCCTCGTTGCCATTCTTCTCGGGTTGGCCTTGATCGCAGCCCCCTCTTACCTCGGGCTTATGTTCGCGTATGGCGTCGGCGAACCACCTGAGCTCGGAAGTTACCTTTTGTTCTTCGGCCCGCTGTTCATCATAGGGTTGGTGCTAGGCTTGGGGCCATTGCTTATTGGTCTTCCTCGCGTTGTTGCCGGTTCTGTCACCCCCAAAGCGCGGGTCGCCGCTGGCTTGCTTTTGTCTGTTTCTGCCGCGCTAATCGCCTTTTTGGGCATGGGCGGCTCCGTAACACGTGTGGTTTCGCCGGTCATTCTCTTGCTTGAGTTCGTTATGTTTGTTGTCTTCGTTTGGCCTGCGAAACCCTTTTCCGCTAACCTCTCGCTCCAGCGGGACGCGCCGCAAGCGGCGCGCCCCTGAGCTAGCACGTTGGGCATCAGAAGACACATAACGCATGGCAGACGCGCTACTCCAATCCAGCTTAGCCCTTTTTGCCGCAGCACTGGCTGCGTGGTTCGCAGTTCTCACGTACTTCAGGCAGCGCGAGCACGAACTCATCCTATCCCGGTATTTGGAAGGCGGCCTTGACCTGCTGGCTGCGGAAGTGGAACGGGTTTCAGAGACATTCAGCCACAATTGGGCGCGGTGCCTTGCCATCTTGAAGTCGTACCGAGACTTAGAAGATCAGTTCGATATCGAGGAGTTATCGAAGGGGTTTCTTGAACTCCAATCGAGCAAACACAATATCGTGGCCCATCACCGCCTTTACACGCTTACTGGGGCGCGGGAGTACTGGGATTTCTATCAAAAAGCCATGGCGTACTACACCACCGCAAACTCAGTTCTGGTCAAAGAAATTCCTGAGGTAATTCGGGTCAAGTTGACCTCAGATCGAATCGATACACCACATGCGGAGATCGTGAATCACGGTTTCGACGTCGCTAAGGAACAAGATGACGGAAGTCACAAGTACGTTCAGTTAGTGGCTGAGTTGCAAACCCTATCCGCCGCACTGGAATCCGAGAGGTACCGATTCAAGAATCTAAACAAGTTCCGCGACAAGACAGAAGTCCAAGAATCGTTGCAGAGGATAAAAGGTTTACTTGCATCATTGGAAGATGAAACTGATGCCCAACAAGGCGCTCCAGGCGACGCCAAAAAACGGCGCGCCTGAGCTTGGTCGTTGGGCGTGATCGAGACGATGGACGATTGCTGCATCAACAAGACCTGTGCCATTGACGGGCTGCGCGAGCGCCAATCGGCGACTCTGCGTATCGTCCTGTTGGTGAACGCTGCGATGTTTCTCGTGGAGCTCGTGTCTGGTTTGCTCGCCGGGTCCGTGGCCCTGCTCGCCGACTCCCTCGACATGCTGGGCGACGCTCTTGTTTATGGTTTCAGCCTCTACGTGGTCTCGCGAGGCCCTGTCTGGAAAGCGCGGGCCGCTGTGGCGAAGGCAGCGGTCATGGGGCTATTCGGCGTGTTCGTCTTCGGGCAGGTCGTATACAAGCTCCTTTATCCCCAGCTCCCGACAGTCGAGGCAATGGGTGCGATAGGCGCTCTCGCATTTGCTGCGAACGGCGCTTGCTTTGCCCTGCTGTGGCGCCACCGTGCCGAAGACATCAACATGCGGTCGGTCTGGCTCTGCTCACGAAACGACCTCATTGCAAACGTCTCGGTCCTGTTCGCGGCTTTGGCCGTGTGGATGACGTTTTCGCCTTGGCCGGACATCGCAGTTGGCGCGCTCATCTGCGCCGTGTTCCTTCGTTCAGCGTTCCTTGTTGCTCGTGAAGCACGTGCCGAGCTGGGGCTGAATCACGCCCAACCACCCGCTGCAGCGGACGCGCCGCAAGCGGCGCGTCGCTGAGCGGGGACGTTAGACATTGCACCGGGGCGCATCATGTTCTTCTATGTCGATGAGAGTGGTCACACAGGGACGCGGATATTCGATCCCGAACAGCCGATGCTCTATTACGGTGTATTGTCCAGTAATGTAAATGTCGATGCACTTGCAGAGGAAAAACTAAAGCAACTACGTTCTAGGTGCGGCGTAGCAAGGTTGCACGCTAACGAACTCGGTAACGGAGGCTTGGTTGCCATAGCTCCCGACATTGTTGAGCTACAAAAGCGACTCAACATTCGGTTTGATCTATACCGTGTTGCAAAACCAGACCACTCGATCATTTGTTTTTTTGATCAGGTATTTGATCAAGGAAATAACCCGGCAATCACTTGGTCCGGGTACTGGACACCGATGCGATATGTCTTGTTATTGAAGCTGGCGTCCTTGTTTGATGAAGATCTAGCCAAAAAGGCGTGGGAAGCTCGCATAGAAATTCACGACAACAAGGCTGAAGCAGGTCTAGTAAATGTGTGTTCTGAGTTACGTGCTAGAGTAGACCAACTTCCTGATGCTAGGTCTAGGCAATTAATTTCAGATGCTCTGTTGTGGACTGAAAACAACCCTAGTGAGATTTATTACAATACAAAAACAAAAGGGGATCGCCTCCAAATCACGCCAAACGTGATTGGCTTCCAATCTGTTATGCATGGCATTGCGTTACGGATCAAGAAACACGGCAGAAAAGCAGCAAAGATAACCATCGACCAACAGTGCGAATTCAATAAGGCGCAAAACACCCTTGCAAACTTTTATTCCAAGTTGAGCGGCTCGCAATTTGCTAATGGCCCTGGTTTGCCAGAAGTGGATTTTGGCAAAATGCCAACAATACCTATTACGTTTGCCTCAAGCGCAAATAGTGCCGGCCTTGAATTAACAGACATTCATCTCTGGGTGTTTAAACGGGCAATGGAAAACAAGGAATTGGCGCCTGAGTTATTTCAACTTATAAAACGTCAGCTAAACAAAGGGCACACCGATGAGATTTCGCTCAACGCTATTGCTGCTCGTTGGAAACGTTGGTTTGAAGAATTGCCCGACCCCACGCCAGAGCAAATAGAACGAGGGAAAGAGTTGCTGGCAATAGATGAAGCAAGGAGGGTTAAGCCAAATGAAACCAATGTCTAACAAGCGCTTCGAGTGGGACGCTCCAACAGCCGGCTTCGCCGTCTGTTTCCGCGCCCCTCAAGCTAAACGTTATATGCAAGTATGAACGAACCCAGCTCCTTACCTACGCGGCAAATCGGAAAGCTCGGAGAGCTGCTCGTTCAGTACAAGCTTTTGAAGTTCGGTATCGAGTCCGCCCATCTCACAACAGATTCAGGAATCGACCTTGTGGCATATTCCTCTGGAGGAAAGAAGCCACTCACAATTCAAGTAAAGGCAAATCTTAAACCTAAACCGGGTGGTGGCCGGGGAAAGCCCGCCCTGGATTGGTGGGTTCCAGATAATTCCCCGGCTGAAATATTCGCCTTTGTTGATGCCTCGCAGAATCAAGTCTGGCTCTTTACCAAGCCTGAGCTAAAGAAGCTGGCCCAACAGCATTCAAGCGGAAGGTATCATTTCTATATGTACACCGATCCTGTGCTCAAATCGGGAAGCCAGAAGAAAGCCGCACACATAAATGATTTCGAGAAATACCGCCTTGAAAACAGAATCGCAGAGTTATTCTGAGAGAAACTTGCATATAACTATGTTTTCAACCGGACGCGGTGATACGGCGCACTGTTTCCTGGAGTCGCGTGCCCCGCGCCGGTTAAAACGGCGTTGGGGGTCTTCTCCACCATCGCATGCCACGAAGATCGGAGCACCGAACGGTTGAAGAACCACGCCAAGTTGAACATGAATGAAAACTGCTCTTTCGTTTTTCCGCTGAGTTTCCACGCAATCCAAATAATCACGTTCTGGAGATAAATCATGCTTGAGGTGAAGCCTCCTCGTTATTCCGTGCCACTCAGAAGTAGAGGGTTTGGGTATTTTTGCATGCGATAGGCCACCGGTGGAATCCTGCCCAGGGCTTCATGCGGTCGTTCATGGTTGTAGCGGTGCAGCCAGTCCTCCGTCAGCTTCCTGACCTCGGCCAGCGACTCGAACACATAGCAGTCCAGCACCTCGGTCCGGTAGGAGCGGTTGAACCGTTCGATATAGGCGTTCTGGGTTGGTTTCCCCGGTTGG
This sequence comes from Sulfuritortus calidifontis, assembly GCF_003967275.1. NCBI lineage: Bacteria > Pseudomonadati > Pseudomonadota > Betaproteobacteria > Nitrosomonadales > Thiobacillaceae > Sulfuritortus > Sulfuritortus calidifontis. Next base: position 1,069,240 of record NZ_AP018721.1, on the reverse strand, counting down.
GTAAACATCAATTCCACCTCATTATCCCTGGCCCACTGGGCCAGTGCCTGGCTGACCAGTTCCGGGCCGTTGTCCAGGCGTAGCCGGCGGGGCCTGCCCCGCAGTTCAATCAATTCATTCAAGGCCCGCACCACCCTGGCCGCCGGCAGGCTAGTGTCCACCTCGATACGCAGGGCCTCGCGGCTGAACTCGTCCAGGACGTTGAAGGTCCGGAAGCGCCGACCGCTCCACAGCGCATCGGCCATGAAGTCACAACTCCAAGTATCGTTCGGCAGCGCCCCGGCCACCAGAGGCTGCTTGATGCGAGCCGGCAAGCGTTTCTTGCCCCGGCGCGGCAGGTTCAGATTGAGCTGGCAATACACCCGCCACAGCACGGTCTTGCCCCAAGGCTGCTGTTGCAGCCTGAAGCTGTCATGCAGCAGGCCGAAACCATGCCGGGGATTGACCGCCATGTAGGCCTGTACCGCCTCGATGACGGCGCTGTCATCGCGCCGAACCGGCACATAGTGCCGGCTGGATCGGGCTAGCCGTACCGCCCGGCAAGCCTGGCGTTCGGACAAGCCATGCGCATCCATCAGCACGTCGGCCAACTCAATCTTGCGCGCCGGGGCTAGAGCTTTCGGGAGACAACGTCCTGCAGGGCGTTGTGCACCATGGCCAGTTCGGCATACATCTTCTTGAGCCGCGCATTCTCGGCCTGCAGGTCTCGCAACTGCCTGAGCTGGGACACTTCCATGCCGGCGTAGGCCGACTTCCACTTGTAGTAGGTGGCGTCCGAGATGCCGTGCTTGCGGCAGGTTTCGCCGACCTTGGCGCCCAGTTCGACCTCCTTGAGGATCGCCACGATCTGCTGCTCGGTGAATTTCGATTTCTTCATGTAGAGCTTCCTTTCAGGGAAAACTCTACTTCATATTGGCCCGAATATCCGAGGAGGCTTCATCACAGCATATTAAAACTATCGACCACTTCTTCTATACCGATCTGTGGGAGCTATTGAACAGACATGGCCAAAATCTTGAAGAGATTGCCATCGAAAAGAAAGAAAATGGTGATGACGAAAATGATACCTAACAACGCCATCAACGCGGACAGCAAAAAGCGTCGCTCCTTCGTCGCGCCACTTTTTGCTGCCGGTTATGGCGAACGTTAGCACCACAGGGGGGGCGCAATGGATGCCAAGCAAACTCATCTTGAAATGATCCAGTTGGGTTTTTCTTCCCGGATGTGTCGGACGAATGGCGCAGGGAGATGGCTACTGCGGCCGCGATGCTCGTATTCTTCATGATTTTCGGCATGCGGTGGATCCCATCGACCATAAAAGGGAAAAGCGTAAAAGGGGATGGAGGGATTAAAAAGTAACCAGTTGAAAGGGGGCTAACCCGGCAGTCCACACGGACTGCTGCGCGATAAAGCCGCGCAGCGCCGGTGACTTCTGAGCTTCCCCCGAAATTTCGTCTTCCAAGGGTGACGCTAACGCCATGCCCTGCGTGTCGTCGGCATGAGTGCCAGTGCCTACCGTTACGTCGCTGCGTTGGACGGCTTCACTTCGTAATATTCCCTATTCCAGACATAGGCATCATCATTACAATGTAGAGGCAGAACCTACCCGAAGGACGCCAATTACCGCCATGAAGAGAAAAATCACGCCGACCAAGGTCGAGCGGGTCATGCGGGAAAACGATTTCATCGTTTCCAAGACCGACCCCAAGGGCATCATCACCTACGGCAACCCGATCTTCATCGAGTTCTCCGGCTACACCGAGGAGGAGCTGATCGGCTCGCAGCACAACATCATCCGCCACCCGGACATGCCCCGCGCGGCCTTCAAGCTGGCCTGGGACACGATCCAGTCGGGCCAGGAGTTCTTCGCCTATGTGAAGAACATGTCGAAGGATGGCGGTTTCTACTGGGTGTTCACCCACATCGCGCCGGATTTCGGGCCGGGCGGGCGCATCGTCGGCTATACCTCGGTGCGCCGCTGCCCCAAGCGCGAGGCCATCGGCAAGATCGAGCCGGTATACCAGAAGATGCTGCAGGCCGAAAAATCGGCCGGCGCCCGCGATGCCATCGCCGCCGGCACCCAGGTTCTGGTCGACCTCATGCAACAAACCGGAATGAGCTATGAAGAACTCGTCTTTTCGCTTTAAGCGCCAATATGCCGCCGCCGGTTTGATCATCCTGGGCGCCGCCGGCGCCTTCTGGACGCCGTGGGCCGCCGCGGCCTTGCTGCTGCCGGCCCTGCTGCTGGCGCTGTGGCCGGAGCGACATGGCGCCGCCGAACTGGCCGAACTGGACGACCTGTTGCACCGCATCGGCCAGGGCGACCTGTCGGCCCGCGCCCCGCACGCCTTCGCCGACCCCACGCTGGAGTCGATCCGGCAGGATCTGAACTCGGCGCTGGACCAGACCGAGACGGCCTTCCGCGAGTTTCTCGGCGGCATGGCCGCCGCTTCGGATGGCCGTCATTGGCGGCGCCTGCAGCCGGTGGGCCTGCACGGCACCTTCCGCGACGTGATCGAGCGCATGCAGGTGATGCTCGACCAGCTGAACGCCGCCCAGGAGTCGGTGGCCCGCGAGGCCCTGCTGTCGCGCATCTTCCTGCGCTCGGAGAGCGGGCTGTCGAAAGCGATTGCGCATGTGGAATCCGCGCTGACCGAGGTCACTGACAATTCCGGCCAGTCCGAGACCCTGGCCACCACCTTCGGCCAGTCGGCCACCCACATGTCCGAGGCCGCCCGGCGCATGGCCGGCGCCCTGGGCCAGGCCGAGCAGGCCGCCACCAGCGGCAATCACGCCCTGGACGACCTCAATGCCAAGGCGGCCGCCATCGTGGAGTTCACCGCCCACATCGACGAGATCGCCAAGCAGACCAACCTGCTGGCCTTGAACGCGGCCATCGAGGCCGCCCGCGCCGGCGAACAGGGCCGCGGCTTTGCCGTGGTGGCCGACGAAGTGCGCAAGCTGGCCGATCAGTCGAAGAGCACGGCGCATCAGATCGACGAGGCGATCACCGCCATGTCCGACTCGCTGGGCACGGCCACCAGCCAGATCGAGGAGATCAACCGCTCGGTCTCCAGCGCCCGGCAAACCTCCGGCGAGTTCGGCAAGGAGCTCGAACAGTCGGCCAGCTCGGCCATGCGGGTGGGCGAGCTCACCGCCGCCATCGGCCATGGCGCGCAATCGATGCAGGCTTCCATGCGCCTGGTCTCGCTCGCCCAGAAGGCGCGGGCCGACGCCAATGCCATCCTCAACGGCGAGGAGGTCTGCATCAACAGCCTGTCGGAACTGGAAAACCAGGCGGTCGAGATCGCCCGATCGCGCCAGTGGGTGAAGGGCAGCGCCGACCGCGATGCCCTGATCGCCATCTACGACAACCTGTTCGCCAACATCGAGCAGCAGATTCGCTGAGCCGGCGGGGCCGCTGGCCCCGCCCGCACTCAATACGTCCGTTCCTTGGGCTGGAAGGTCTCCACCGTCATCGGCTTCAGGCGCACCGGCTTGTAGTCGAGCTGGTCGTTCTCGGTGAAATACAGGGTATGGCGCAGCCAGTGGTCGTCGTCGCGCCGGGGGAAGTCCTCGCGCGCGTGGGCACCCCGGCTCTCCTGGCGCGCCGCGGCCGAGACCAGGGTGGCGCGGGCGATGGGCAGCAGGTTTTCCAGCTCCAGGGCTTCGATGCGCGCGGTGTTGTAAGCCTTGGATCGATCTGAAATGGCGGCATCGTTCAGGCGTTGCTGCACGACGTCGAGCTTGGCCAGACCTTCCTTCAGGTGCGCCGCATCGCGATAGACCCCGGCATGTGCCTGCATGATGCGCTGCATCTCCCCGCGCAGCCCCGCCACGGTCTCGCCGCCCTTGGGCCTCTCCCAGCGCGCCAGCCGGGTCAGGGCCGGCTCGGCCGCCGCTTTCGGCACCGGCCGCGGGTAGGGGTTTTCCTTGAGGTATTCGACCATGTGGTCGCCGGCGGCGCGGCCGAAGACCAGCAGGTCCAGCAGCGAATTGCCGCCCAGGCGGTTGGCGCCGTGCACCGAGACGCAGGCGCACTCGCCGGCGGCGTAGAGGCCGGGCACCGGCTCTTCCGGCCCGTAGCGCACCGGGGTGACCACCTGGCCGTGCAGGTTGGTGGGGATGCCGCCCATCATGTAGTGCACGGTGGGCGTGACCGGAATCGGCGCGCAGGCCGGATCGACCCCGGCGAAGCGGATGGCGAGCTCGCGGATGCCGGGCAGGCGCTCCCGCACCCGGGCCTCGCCCAGGTGGTCGAGCTTGAGCAGGACATGGTCGCCATGCTCGCCGCAGCCGCGGCCGGCGCGGATCTCCTGGGCGATGGCGCGCGCGACCACGTCGCGCGAGGCCAGGTCCTGCGCGTGCGGGGCATAGCGCGGCATGAAGCGCTCGCCCTCCCGGTTGACGAGATAGCCGCCTTCGCCCCGGCAGGCTTCGGTCATCAGCACGCCCACCTCGGGAATGCCGGTGGGGTGGATCTGCCAGAACTCCATGTCCTCCAGCGGCAGGCCGGCGCGCAGCACCATGCCCAGCCCGTCGCCGGTGTTGATGTGGGCGTTGGTGGAGTGGCGATAGATGCGCGCCGCGCCGCCGGTGGCCAGCAGCACGGCGCGCGCCTCGAACAGGATGGGCGCGCCGCTGGCGATGTCGAGCGCGATGAGGCCGAGCACGTAGCCCTCGTCGTCGCGCACCAGGTCGAGCGCGAAGTATTCGTCGAAGAACTGGGTGCGCGCCGCGATGTTGCGCTGATACAGGGTGTGCAGCAGGGCGTGGCCGGTGCGGTCGGCCGCGGCGCAGGTGCGGGTAGCCTGCGCGCCGCCGTAGTGCTTGGATTGGCCGCCGAAGGGGCGCTGGTAGATCTTGCCGTTGGGAAGACGCGAGAACGGCAGGCCCATGTGTTCCAGTTCGTACACCACCGAGGCGGCGTTGCGGCACATGAACTCGATGGCGTCCTGGTCGCCCAGGTAGTCCGAGCCCTTCACCGTGTCGTACATGTGCCAGTGCCAGTTGTCCTCGTCGACGTTGCCCAGCGCGGCGGTGATGCCGCCCTGGGCCGAGACGGTGTGCGAGCGGGTGGGAAAGACCTTGGAGATGACGGCCACCTTCATCTCGGCGCGGGCCAGTTGCAGCGCGGCACGCAGGCCGGCACCGCCGCCGCCGACGATGACGGCATCGAAAGTGCGTTTCTCGATCATCGAACACCCCAGAGGATATCCACGGCCCAAACCAGACAGCCGAGGTAGAGCACGCCGAAGGCGAAATACAGCATCAGACGCAGGCCAAGGGGGTGCACGTAGTCGATGAAGATTTCGCGCAGGCCGATCCAGGCATGAACCAGCACGGCGGCGATGCAGAGCAGACCGCCGACCTTGGCCGGCAGCGGGGCAAACAGGCCGCGCCAGGTGGCGTAATCCAGCACGGGCTGGCTGGCGGCATAGATCAGGAAGGCCGGCAGGCCGATGGCCAGCACCAGGGCCGAGGCGCGCTGGATCAGCCAGATGTCCAGCCCGCGATGGGCGCCGGCCACGTGCGGCATGTCAGCGCCCCGCCACGGCGATCAGCGCCGTCAACGCCAGGGCGAGGCCCAGCGCAAGCCAGGCCGTCTGCCGCGCCCGCAGCCTGTCCTCGCCCCAGCCGAAGTCGAAGCCGAGATGGCGCAGGCCGGCCAGAAAGTGATGCAGCAGCGCCCAGCTCACCAGCAGGGCGAGCAGCCAGCCGAGGCCGCCGCCGAGCCAGGCCTGCACCCGGGCGAAATCCTCGGCCGAGCGCAGGGACAGCATCAGCCCATAGAGCAGCGCCGGCACCAGGAGCGAGAGCAGCGCCCCGCTCGCCCGGTGCAGGATGGACACCCAGCCGCCGACAGGCAGGCGGATTTGCAACAGGTTGAGGTAATAGGGCCGCTGGCGCATTACTTGGTGGCCGCTGCCGCCACCGCCTGCGGCACCCGCTGGATCAGGCGCGGATCGAAGGGCTTGGGCAGGATGTATTCCTTGCCGAATTCCAGCTTGTCGACGTTGTAGGCCTTGAGCACTTCATGAGGCACCGGCTCGCGCGCCAGCTCGGCCAGGGCACGGGCGGCCGCCACCAGCATGGGCCGGGTGATGCGCCTGGCCCGGGCGTCGAGCGCGCCGCGGAAGATGAAGGGGAAGCCGAGCACGTTGTTGACCTGGTTGGGGAAGTCCGAGCGGCCGGTGGCCATGATCAGGTCGTCGCGCGCGGCATGGGCATCTTTGGGCAGAATCTCGGGGTCGGGGTTGGCCAGGGCGAAGACCACGGGCCTTTCCGCCATCGCCTTGACCATGTCCTGCGACACCAGGTTGGGGCCGGAGACGCCGACGAAGACATCGGCCCCGGTCATGGCCTGCAGCAGGGTGCGCTGGTCGGTCTCTTTGGCGAACTGCTGCTTGAATTCGTTGAGGTCGCTGCGGCCCTTGTGGATGACGCCCTTGCTGTCGACCAGGGTGATGTTCTCGCGCCTGGCGCCCATTTCGATGAGCAGGTTCATCGAGGCGATGCCGGCGGCGCCGGCGCCCAGGCAGACGATCTTCACCTTGTCCAGCTCCTTGCCCTGCAGGTGCACGGCGTTGATCAGGCCGGCGCAGATGATGACGGCGGTGCCGTGCTGGTCGTCGTGGAACACCGGGATGTCGAGCCGCTCGGTCAGCGCCTTCTCGATGGCGAAGCAATGCGGCGCGGCGATGTCTTCCAGGTTGATGCCGCCGAAGGTGGGCGCGATGTTGGCCACGGTCTCGATGAACTGCTCGACCGAGGGCGCCTGCACCTCGATGTCGAACACGTCGATATTGGCGAAGCGCTTGAACAACACGCCCTTGCCTTCCATCACCGGCTTGGCCGCCAGCGGCCCCAGATTGCCCAGGCCGAGGATGGCGGTGCCGTCGGTGATCACCGCGACCAGATTGCCCTTGTTGGTGTAGCGGTAGGCGTTCTCCGGGTTCTCGGCGATGGCGCGCACCGGCTCGGCCACACCCGGGGTATAGGCGAGCGAGAGCTCGGCCTGGGTGGCGCAGGGCTTGGACGCTTCGACCGAGATCTTGCCGGGCCGGGGATGCTCGTGATAGTCGAGGGCTTGTTGCTTGAGATCGCTCACTTCAAACTTCCTTGTAAATCAAAGATGAATAAATTTGGCGACGCCAAATCCATTGCAAACCAACCCTCCCCACCCCAACCCTCCCCACTTGTGGGGAGGGAGTCCTCCTCCCCCATTCATGGGGGAGGTTGGGAGGGGGAATGAAACTGCCTGCGTTTACCGATTAGGGCAAGCAAATGCTCTCACCGCTTGGCTAAGGAGCCTCTGAAAAAGTCCGATTTCGTCGTTCCCTCGCAGGCGGAAACCCAGAAAGATCAATAAACTGGATGCCCGCCTGCGCGGGCATGACGGCTTAATCAGACCTTCCCTAATCGTAATTAGATCATAGCGCCCTACAGGATGCTCACTCCTCTTCCTGGAAGGCCTCTTCCCGGGTCTTGCGGAAGGCCGGGCTCAGCACCAGGAACAGGGCCACCACGGCCAGGGCCAGCATGGTCGCGCTGATCGGCCGTGTGACCAGCACCATGGGGTCGCCGCGCGAGATCAAGAGCGCCCGGCGCAGGTATTCCTCCATCATCGGGCCGAGGATGAAACCGAGCAGCATGGGCGCCGGCTCGCAGTCGAGCTTGGCGAAGACGTAGCCGAGCAGGCCGAACAGGGCCATGAGATAGATGTCGAATTCCCGGTTGTTGATGCTGAACACGCCGATGGCGCAGAACACCAGGATGGCCGGATACAGCAGCCGGTAGGGTACGGTGATCAGGCGCACCCAGAGCCCGATCAGGGGCAGGTTGAGGATGACCAAAAACAGGTTGCCGATCCACATCGAGGCGATCACGCCCCAGAACAGGGCCGGCTGCTCGGTCATCACCATCGGGCCGGGCTGGATGCCCTGGATGATCAGGGCGCCGATCATCAGCGCCATCACCGGGTTGGACGGGATGCCGAGGGTGAGCATGGGGATGAACGAGGTCTGGGCGCCGGCGTTGTTGGCCGACTCCGGCGCGGCCACGCCCTCGATCGCGCCCTTGCCGAACTGGGCGGCGTTGGGCGAGATCTTCTTCTCCACCGAATAGGCGGCGAAGGCGGCCAGGATGGCGCCGCCGCCGGGCAGGATGCCAAGCAGCGCGCCCAGGCCGGTGCCGCGCAGGATGGGCGCGGCGATGCGCCTGAAGTCGGCCTTGCTCGGCATCAGCCCGGCCACCTTGGTCACCATGGCGCTGCGCACCTCCTCGTGTTCCAGGTTGCGAATGATCTCGCCCAGGCCGAACATGCCCATGGCCAGCACCACGAAGCTGATGCCGTCGGCCAGCTCGGGCAGGTCGAAGGTGTAGCGCGGCAGGCCGGAATTGATGTCGGTGCCCATCATGCCCAGCAGCAGGCCGAGCACGATCATGCCGATGGCGTGCAGCAGCGAGCCGTGGGCCAGCACCACCGAGGCGACCAGGCCCAGCACCATGAGCGAGAAGTACTCGGCCGGGCCGAACTTGAGGGCGAACTCGGCCAGCGGCGGCGCGAACACGGCGAGCAGGAAGGTGGCGACGGTGCCGGCGAAGAAGGAGCCGATGGCGGCGGTGGCCAGGGCCTTGCCGGCATGGCCCTGGCGCGCCATCTGGTAGCCGTCGAGGGCGGTGACCACCGACGAGGTCTCGCCCGGCAGATTGACCAGGATGGCCGTGGTCGAGCCGCCGTACTGGGCACCGTAATAGATGCCGGCCAGCATGATCAAAGCCGAGACCGGCGGCAGGCCGAAGGTGACCGGCAGCAGCATGGCGATGGTGGCCACCGGCCCCAGGCCGGGCAGCACGCCGATCAGCGTGCCCAGGGCGACGCCGGCCAGGCAGTAGAGCAGATTGGTCAGGGTGAAGGCGGTGTCGAAACCGAGCGCCAGGTTGGCCAGCAGTTCCATCGCGGCTCAGCCCCCGAACCAGCTGCCCCAGAGGGGGAGCGGAATGCCCAGGCCCTTGCTGAAGACCAGGATGCTGAACACGGTCAGGCCCAGGGCGAGCAGCAAGGTGGGGCGCCAGCGGAACTGCCGGCTGGCATAGGCGCTGACCAGCACCAGCACGAACAGGCTGAGCGCGAGCCCCGCCCCGCGCACCAAGAGCCCGAACAAGGCCGTGGCGCCGAGCACGAGCAGGGCCGCGCGCCAGGCCAGGCGGCCGATGGCCTCGCCCGGCCGCAGAAAGCTGCGGACCAGGGCGAGCAGTCCGATCAGCCCCAGCAGGCCGGCCAGCACCTTGGGAAAATAACCCGGCCCCATGCGCACGGCACTGCCCATCTCATAATCCTGCGCGAGCTGAAACGCCGCCAGACCGATGCCCAGATAGATCAGGCCGGCCCAGAAGTCCTTGGGATTGCGAATTGCGCTCATCGAACACCCCTTGGCGATCGGAAAAGAATGGGGCCGTGCCCACCGGACACGACCCCACCCTGATGTTATTGGTAATTTTCCGGCGCGCCGGATATCAGTCGGCGTAGACGCCGGCCTTCTTGATGATCGGGCTCCACTTGTCGATCTCGGAGCGAAGCAGGCTGCGCAGGGCGGCCGGCGTCACCTGGCTCGGGTCGACCGGCTCGGTGCCGAGATCGCCGAACCGCTGTTTGACCGTCTCATCCTTGAGGGAGAAGGCCAGGGCCTTGGTCAGCTTGTCGATCACCGGCTTGGGCGTGCCCTTGGGCGCGTAGATACCGTGCCAGACGGTCACCTCGAAGCCGGGCAGGCCGGATTCATGCAGCGTCGGCAGATCGGGCAGCGAGGCCACCCGGTTCCTGGTCGTCACGGCATAGGCGCGAATCTTGCCGCCCTTGATCTGGCTCGTGGTGTTGGTGGTCTGGTCGCACATGAAATCGACCTGGCCGCCCAGCAGGTCGTTCATGGCCGGGCCGGTGCCCTTGTAGGGCACGGTGGTCAGATCGGTCTGGATCGCGGTCATGAACAGCATGCCGCACAGGTGCGAGGCCGAGCCGAGGCCGGCGTTGGCATAGGTCACCTTGTCCTTGTTGGCCTTGACGTAGGCGATCAGCTCCTTGATGTCCTTGGCCGGGAAGTCCTTGCGCGCCACGATGGTCATCGGCACGCTGGTGACCAGGCCGATCGGCTCGAAATCGTTGATCGCGTCATAGGGCAGCTTGCGATAGAGCGAGGGCGCGGTGGAATGGCCGATGTGGTGCAGGAAGATGGTGTAGCCGTCGGGCGCCGAACGCGCCACCCGCCCGGCCGCCAGGGTGCCGCCGGCGCCGCCGACGTTCTCGATCACCACCTGTTGCTTGAGGTAGGTGCTCATCGGCTGGGCGATCAGCCGGCCGACGGTGTCGGTGGGACCGCCGGCCGAGAAGGGGATGATCATGGTGATGGGCTTGGACGGATAGTCGTCGGCGCTGGCGGCGCCGAACGCCATTGCAGCACAGAGGCCGAACAGTCCGATAAGTTTGCGTTTCATCGTTCTTGCTCCTCCAGGAAGACTGCGATCGCCGACCGGCCGGCTGGCCGGGCAGCACCCATGACACGACGTCTGCCCGCACAGACTAGCGGGACCGACCGTGCGAGACAAGCGGCTCCGATTGCGCCATGCGAGCAGCGCGCCCTGACGATGGGACGCGAAGTTTGGGTAAAATGTTGATTTTTCACGCCTGCCCTACAGGAACCACGCCATGCACAACCTTTTCGACTCCCGCCAGACCTTCGACCTCGGCAACGGCCAGACCGGCGCCTTCTATTCCCTGCCCCAACTGGAAAAGGCCGGCGTCGGCGCCATCTCGAAGCTGCCGGTGTCGATCCGCATCGTGCTGGAGTCGGTGCTGCGCAACTGCGACGGCAAGAAGATCACCGAGCAGCACGTGCGCGACCTGGCCAACTGGCAGCCGAACGCCGAGCGGGTGGAGGAGATCCCCTTCGTCGTCGGCCGCATCCTGCTGCAGGACTTCACCGGCGTGCCGCTCTTGGCCGACCTGGCCGCCATGCGCAGCGCCGCGGCCCGCGCCGGCAAGGATCCGAAGCGGGTCGAGCCGCTGGCCCCGGTCGAGATGGTGGTGGACCACTCGGTGCAGGTGGACGTGTTCGGCCGGCCCGACGCCCTGCAGCAGAACATGGCCATCGAGTTCGAGCGCAACCGCGAGCGCTACCAGTTCCTCAAGTGGGGCATGCAGGCCTTCGATACCTTCAAGGTGGTGCCGCCCGGCGTCGGCATCGTGCACCAGGTCAACATGGAATACCTGGCGCGCGGCGTGATGGAGAAGGACGGCGTGTACTACCCGGACACCCTGGTCGGCACCGACAGCCACACCACCATGATCAACGGCCTGGGCGTGGTCGGCTGGGGCGTGGGCGGCATCGAGGCCGAGGCCGGCATGCTCGGCCAGCCGGTGTACTTCCTCACCCCCGACGTGGTCGGCGTGCGCCTCAAGGGCCAGGCCCAGCCGGGCATCACCGCCACCGACATCGTGCTCACCATTACCGAGATGCTGCGCCGCGCCAAGGTGGTCGGCAAGTTCGTCGAGTTCTTCGGCGAGGGCGCCGCCAAGCTGCCGGTGACCGACCGCGCCACCATCGCCAACATGGCACCGGAATACGGCGCGACCATGGGCTTCTTCCCGGTCGACGAGGCCACCTGCCAGTACTACCTGGCCACCGGGCGCGACAAGGCCAAGGTCGATGCCCTGCGCAACTACTTCAAGGCGCAGGGCCTGTTCGGCGTGCCACTCGACGAGCAGTGCGAATACAGCCAGGTGCTGGAGCTGGACCTCGGCACGGTCAAACCTTCCGTGGCCGGCCCCAAGCGTCCGCAGGACCGGATCAACCTCTATGCCCTGAAAGAGAGCTTCGAGACCCTGCTCGGCCTGGCCAAGGAAGACGGCGGCTACGGCAAGACCGGCGCCGCCCGCAAGGCCGGCGAGCTGAACCATGGCGACATCGTCATCGCCGCCATCACCTCCTGCACCAACACCTCCAACCCCGGCGTCATGCTGGCCGCCGGCCTGGTCGCCAAGAAGGCGGTGGAACTCGGGCTCAAGACCCCGGCCCACGTGAAGACCTCGCTCGGCCCCGGCTCGCGCGCGGTGACCGAATACCTGAAGTCCGCCGGCTTGCTGAACCATCTGGAGCAGCTGGGCTTCGGCGTGGTCGGCTACGGCTGCACTACTTGCATTGGTAACTCCGGCCCGCTGCCCGAGGCGATCGAGAAGCAGATCCTCGACAAGGATCTGGTCGCCTGCTCGGTGCTCTCCGGCAACCGCAACTTCGAGGCCCGCGTGCATCAGAACGTGAAGGCCAACTTCCTGATGTCGCCGCCCCTGGTGGTGGCGCTGGCCCTGGCTGGCCGGGTCGATCTCGACTTCGCCAACGAGCCCATCGGCCAGGGCAAGAACGGTCCGGTGTTCCTGAAAGACCTGTGGCCGAGCAACGAGGAAGTCGCCGCGCTGCTGCCGAAGGCATCGGATGCCGCCGCCTACTCGATCTACAAGAACGTAGGCGCCGACAACCCGCTGTGGGATGCCGTGCCCGCCCCGGCCGGCCAGGTCTACCAGTGGGATACCGCCTCCACCTACATCCAGGAGCCGCCCTTCTTCCAGAGTGCGGCCAAGCCCGACCCGGTGATCCGCAATGCCCGCGCCCTGGCCATCTTCGGCGACTCGGTGACCACCGACCACATCTCGCCTGCCGGCGGCATCAAGCCTGCGGCGCCGGCCGGCAAGTATCTGGTCGACCACGGCGTCGAGCAGAAGGACTTCAACAGCTACGGTGCCCGCCGCGGCAACCACGAGGTGATGATGCGCGGCACCTTCGCCAACGTGCGGATCAAGAACCTGATGATCCCCGGCAGCGAGGGTGGCGTCACTCTGCACAACGGCGAGCAGATGAGCATCTACGACGCCGCCATGCAGTACCAAAAGGAAGGCACCCCGCTCTTGGTCTTCGCCGGCGAGGAATACGGCACCGGCTCCTCGCGCGACTGGGCGGCCAAGGGCACTCAGCTCCTGGGCGTCAAGGCCGTGGTGGCCAAGAGCTTCGAGCGCATCCACCGCGCCAACCTGGCTGGCATGGGCGTGCTGCCCTTGCAGTTCAAGGACGGCCAAGGCGCGCAGGACCTCGGCCTCACCGGCACCGAGACCTTCGACATCAAGGGCCTGGAAAACGGCATCGCCCCGCAGCAGGACGTCACCCTGGTCATCCACCGGGCCGATGGCGCCAGCCAGGAGGTGCCGCTCAAGCTGCGCCTGGATACCCCGATCGAGATCGACTACTACCAGGCCGGCGGCATCCTGCCCTTTGTCTTGAACCAGCTGCTCGGCTAAGCTGTCCCTATCCGGCTGCCCCCAGGCAGCCGGGTTTTCTCCCCTGCCCACCGCCGTCAGGCAATATCCCCCAACAAATCAATCGCTTAATTTGGCATCCCGGCAGACGCCCAGGGAATGGTCGAGAAGTTTATTAGGATATAAATATCTTGTGATATTTAGAATTTCCAATATGATGAAACTAGTACAATCCATCTAGCCGATGGGCGGAATTGACCTTCATCAAGGAGACCAAAATGGGAAAACTGATAGGCGGTTTTATTGCAGGCGTGCTGTTCACCATGGTGCTGGCGTATTTCATGATGCCCAGCCTGATGTTCAAGGAGCAGGTCAGTCCCTACGGCATGGAAGAAACCATCGCCCGCATCCAGCACAACATCCAGAAGAACCCCAACGGCTGGTCTCTTTCCGGCCTGCGCGATCCGGCCAAGGCGGTACAGGCCGACGGCAGTAACGTGCTGCCGGTGATGATGGTCGAGGCCTGCAGCACCAAGTATTCCGGCCCCATCCTCAAGACCGACGATCGCCGCTTCCTGTCGATCCTGATGCCCTGCAAGGTCTCGGTCTACAAGAAGAACGACGGCAAGGTCTATATCGGCACCATGAACGCCGGCCTCATGGGCAAGATGTTCGGCCCGCTGGTGGGCGAGATCATGACCCATGTGGCAGCCGACCAGAAGACCTTCCTGGAGTTCGACCCCAACATGCCCGCACCCCAGATCATCCTGCCCAAGGCCCCCACTGGCGGCGGCGCGGGCGGCGGCGGTGGCGGCTGTTGAGCGGTCAAGACCGGACCACGATCGAACCCAAATAAGAGGAGTGTCCACAATGCTAGGCAAACGACTCCAGTTTCTGGCCTTGCTAACCAGTATCGCCTTCCCGGTACCGGCTGCACAGGCCGCCACGGCGCCTGCCGCCGAGGCGAAAACGGCCGCCGCGCCGGCACCCGCGGCCGGCGCCCACGGCTATGCCCCCCTGAATGGCACCGCCCCGGCGGCCCCGGCCAGGGAGATCAAATCCACCGCCGACCACAGCAAGTTCAAGGAACTGCAAAAGGACTTCAAAACCGGGCCTGAGGTGACCGAGGCCTGCCTTACCTGCCACACCGAAGCGGCCAAGCAGGTGATGAAGACCAAGCACTGGACCTGGGAATTTCTCAACCCCCAGTCCAAGCAGCGGCTGGGCAAAAAGCACATCATCAACAACTTCTGCACCGCGGTGCCCTCGAACTATGAGTTCTGTACCGCCTGCCACATCGGCTATGGCTGGAAGGACAGCAGCTTCGACTTCAACAAGCAGGAGAACGTCGACTGCCTGGCCTGTCATGACAACACCGGCACCTATCGCAAGCTGCCGGGCCTGGCCGGCCACCCGCCGTACAAGGACATCGAGTTCCCGCCCCACTCGGGCAAGATCGTGCCGGCGGTGAACCTGAAGAACGTGGCCCAGAACATCGGCAAGACCAGCCGCGCTACCTGCGGTGCCTGCCACTTCTACGGTGGCGGCGGCGACGCGGTGAAACACGGTGACCTTGACAGCTCGATGAAAAACCCGAAGAAGTACCTCGACGTGCACATGGCCAAGGACGGGCTCAACTTCACCTGCGCCACCTGCCATGAGACCGACGGCCATAACGTGCCGGGCAGCCGCTATACCCCGACGGCCAAGCCCAAGGACGTCAGCCCGCACATGCGCGGCAAAGTCGACGAGAACCCGGCGACGTGCCAGTCCTGCCACGGCAACAAGCCACACAAGAGCGTGGCCAAGCTGAACACCCACACCGAGAAAATCGCCTGCCAGACCTGTCACATCCCCGAGTTCGCGCGCGGCGGCGTGCCGACCAAGATGGTCTGGGACTGGTCGACCGCCGGCAAGCTGGACAAGGACGGCAAGCCGTTCAAGCTCAAGGACAGCGGCGGCCATGACGCCTACGACAGCAAGAAGGGCGACTTCAAGTACGAGGCCAACGTCATCCCGGAGTACATCTGGTTCAACGGCAAGGTGAACTACACCCTGCGCGAGACCAAGCTCGACCCGAGCAAGCTGATCAAGATCAACAGCTTCGAGGGCAGCCCGAACGACGGTCAATCGAAGATCTGGCCGATCAAGGTGTTCCGCGGCAAGCAGCCGTATGACATCGGCAACAACCAGTTGGTGGTGTTCCACACCTACGGCAAGGACGACAGCGCCCTCTGGTCGAACTTCAACTGGGACAAGGCGATCGAGTTCGGCATGAAGGAGATCGGCGCCGAGTATAGCGGCAAGTACGCCTTCGTCAGCACGGAGATGTCCTGGCCCATCACCCACATGGTCGCACCCAAGAAAGATGCCCTGAGCTGCGCCCAGTGCCACGCGCCGCAAACCGGCGTCGGTCGGCTGGACAAGGTGCCCGGCATCTACATGCCTGGCCGCCGCGCCAACGAGTGGCTCAACACCGCCGGCTGGGGCCTGGCCGGCCTGGCCCTGCTCGGCGTCATCGGCCACGGCGGTCTGCGCCTCTACCTCTGGCGCAAGGGCAAGAAGTGATATGGCTCAAGGCCTTCACCACTCACCCCAACCCTCTCCCATAGCGGGAGAGGGCGACGCAGAGCTGACTTCTACGGAGTAGAAAAATGAGCGAGAAAATTTACGTCTTCAAGGTCTTCGAGCGCTTCTGGCACTGGTCGCAGGCGGCGCTGATCATCACCCTGCTGCTCACCGGCTTCGAGGTCCACGGCAGCTATGCCCTGTTCGGCTTCGAAAAGGCGGTCAACACCCACACCATCGCCGCCTGGACCCTGGTCGGCCTCTGGGTCTTCGCCATCTTCTGGCACTTCACCACCGGCGAGTGGAAGCAGTACATCCCCACCCTGCAGAAGGTCGATGCCATGTTCAAGTATTACCTGACCGGCATCTTCACCAATGCGCCCCACCCCTTCCGCGCCACCCGGCTCAAAAAGCACAACCCGCTGCAGCGCCTGGCCTATCTCGGGGTCATGCTCTTCATCGGGCCCCTGATCTGGTTCACCGGCTGGTTCTACATCTTCTACGACAAGTGGCCCGACTGGGGCTGGGATCAGTACCTCGCCCTGGAATGGGTCGCCTTCTTCCACACCGTGGCCGCCTTCCTGATGCTGATCTTCCTCATCGCCCACGTCTATCTCACCACCGCCGGCCATACCCTGACCTCGCACATCAAGGCCATGATCACCGGCTGGGAGGAAGTGGAATAAGTTTCGCGGCAAGTCAGAGCATTGGGGCAGGTCGATGACCTGCCCCTTTTTTATTCTGCCGCCGATTCCTGCAAGCTAGCGCCCGGAGCGGGCAGCCGCATCGCGCAGGAAGGCGATGTACTCGGTCCAATCCGGAATCGGCCCGTTGTGCGAGAAGAGCACGATGCCGTGCTTGTCCAGCACGTAGGTGGTGGGGAAGACCTTGGCCAGTTGGCGATCGGGCAAGGTACTGCCATCGCTCAACGGCAGCTCGCTCTTGCCCGGCCCTTTGACCTGGGAATCGGACAGGGCGAGATCCAGCTTCAGTTTTTGCTTGACGAAGCCCTTCGCGGTGGCGAAGTCCTCGCGCACCTGCAGGCAGGTGAAGACGATATCGCGCTCGTCCCGGAGCCGGAGTGCGGTCTTGCGCAGCTCCGGCATCTCTTTCAGGCAGGGCGGACACCATGAGCCCCAGAAATGCAGCACGACCACCTTGCCGCGCAGGTCTTTCAGGGTGGTCGGCTTGCCCTGTGGATCCTTGAAGGCGAGGTCGGGGAAACGCATGCCGCGGCCAAGGCCCACCGGCGCCTGCTCGGCCTGGGCACGGCTCAGATAGGGCCCCCACAACCGAGGCCAGGCCTTGGCGTTGAACACCACGCGGTCGTTGACCGCGTAGGGTACGCAACGCTGCTCGGTGTTCTCCTGGCAGTCGCGCAATGCGGCATCCTCGGCCGCTTCCACGCTGCCCATCTCAGCCCGCCAGCTCCAGTGGCCGCCGGGCGCCACGAAAAACGCCTTGTGCCCGTCCGCCTTCAGATAGTCGAGATAGGCGGCCTTGCCCCGGGCGTCGAGGTGGGGCACCGCACCGACGTCTTCCAGCGGCATCTCGGCCCGGGCCGAGGCCGCCAACATCAGCGCGAGGCCGGCGAAGGAGAGGATTTGTCTGAATGGCGCCACGACGTTGCTCCTGAATCGGTTTGTTCGCGCATTAGGCGGATTCAACCACGAAGTGCAACACGACTGAATGATTGCATAAAAACCTGATGCGGGGTTTTCCAGCCCAGGCGTTTTCTGGGGCGATGGTTCAGGCGATCCATGATCATGGCCAGTTCCTCCTGGGTGACGGTGTGAAAGGGCCTGGATTTGGGCAGGTACTGCCGGATGAGGCCGTTGGTATTCTCGTTCGTGCCGCGTTGCCAGGAGGCATAAGGGTCGGCGAAATAGGACGTGGATTCGAGTGCCCGGTCGATCTCGCCATGGCGGGCGAACTCCAGGCCATTGTCGAAGGTGAGCGTCTTCACCCGTGCCTTGAAGGGTGAAAGCAAGCGGATGATGGCCTCGCTTACCGCCTCGCTGGTCTTGTTGCGCACGTGGGCCAAGAGGCAGAAACCCGACTTACGCTCGGTGAGGTTGACGATGGCCTGTTTGCGGCCAGCGCCGATGAGGGTGTCACCCTCCCAATGGCCGACCAGGCTGCGCGACTCGACGGCCTGCGGGCGCAAGGCAATCGGCCTGCGACCGGGGATATGGCCGCGCAGGCTTCGGCCCGAGGCATAACGTTTGCGGCGCTGTTTCTGACATCGGAGGTGGCGCCACAACGCGCCGCCGGCTCGCTTGTCGGCATAGATGCGCTGGTAGATCGCCTCATGGCTGATCGGCAGATGCGCGGCGATCTGCTCGGGACTGTGCTGCAGGGCAAGTCGTCTTTGGGCTTCCTCCCATACTTCCGGCAAGATGCGCGGCGCGTTGCGGCTATTGGCCGCCCGCGCCTCGGACAGGCGCTGCGCCTGCCGGGGCCGGTAGCCGCGCAATCCGCAGTTGCGGGCAAGCTCGCGGCTGATGGTGGAAGGGTGACGGTCGAGCAACTGGGCGATCTCGCGCTGTGTATGGCCGGCTTTGAGGAGGGCGTAAATTTGGTATCGTTCGTTCTGGGTCAGATGCGTGTAGTTCATTGGGCAACTTCGACTTGGCGGTTGATGGGGCAAAATGCTCACGCATTCTGACCCACCTTCCAGTTAATCAAAATTGCACTTCGAATTTGAATCCACGTTATCCTATTGGCGATCGGACAAGAAAAAGGCCCACCCGTTCGGGTGGGCCTCAGCCAGACCGATAGGCGTCAACCCTTGGTGAACACCAGGCGGCCGTTCTCGACCTCGACCCGGATGGTGTCCTTGGCCGCGAAGTGGCCGGCAAGGATCTCCTTGGCCAGGGGGTTTTCGATCTGGCTCTGGATCGCCCGCTTCAAAGGCCGGGCGCCGAACACCGGGTCGAAGCCGGCCTTGGCGATCTCGGCCAGGGCGGCGTCGCTGACCGCGAGCTTCATCTCCATCTGGGCCAGGCGTTTTTCCAGGTATTGCAGCTGAATCCGGGCGATGCCGGCGATATGCTGCTCGTCCAGGGCGTGGAACACCACGACCTCGTCGATGCGGTTGATGAACTCGGGGCGGAAGTAATTCTTCACCTCGGCCATCACGGCGAGCTTGATCACCTGATAGTCGTCGCCGGCCATCTGCTGGATCATCTGGCTGCCCAGGTTGCTGGTCATGACGATGACGGTGTTGCGGAAGTCCACGGTGCGGCCCTGGCCGTCGGTCAGGCGGCCGTCATCCAGCACCTGCAGGAGCACGTTGAACACGTCCGGGTGGGCCTTCTCCACCTCGTCGAGCAGGATCACGCTGTAGGGCTTGCGCCGCACCGCTTCGGTGAGATAACCGCCCTCCTCGTAGCCGACATATCCCGGCGGCGCGCCGATCAGCCGGGCCACCGAATGCTTCTCCATGAACTCGCTCATGTCGATGCGCACGATGTGTTCCTGCGAATCGAACAGGAAGTCGGCAAGGGCCTTGCACAGCTCGGTCTTGCCCACGCCGGTAGGGCCGAGGAAGAGGAAGGAGCCGTAGGGCCGGTTGGGGTCGGAGAGGCCGGCACGCGAGCGGCGGATGGCGTCACTCACCACGCGCACCGCCTCGTCCTGGCCGATGACGCGCTGGTGGATGCGTTCTTCCATCTGCAGCAGCTTGTCGCGCTCGCCCTGCATCAGCTTGGACACCGGGATGCCGGTTGAGCGGGAGACCACCTCGGCGATCTCCTCGGCGCCGACCTCCTTGCGCAGGAGCTTGAACTCGCGCTTGCCCTCGCCTACCGCTTCCGCCTGCTTGGCCTGGGCTTCCAACTGTGGCAGCTTGCCGTACTGGATCTCGGCCACCTTGTCGAGTTTGCCCTGGCGCTGCAGCTCGGCCATCTCGGCCTTGAGCTGGTCGATCTCTTCCTTGATGTGGGCGGCGCCCTGGACGCTGGCCTTCTCCGCCTTCCACACCTCTTCCAGGTCGGCGTATTCCTTTTCCAGCTTGCGGATCTCGTCTTCCAGCAGCGACAGACGCTTCTTCGAGGCCTCGTCCTTTTCCTTCTTCACCGCCTCGCGTTCGATCTTGAGCTGAATCAGCCGCCGATCGAGCTTGTCCATCACCTCGGGCTTGGAATCGATCTCCATCTTGATCCGGCTGGCGGCCTCGTCGATCAGGTCGATCGCCTTGTCCGGCAGGAAGCGGTCGGTGATATAGCGGTGCGACAGCTCGGCCGCGGCGACGATGGCCGGGTCGGTGATCTCGACGCCGTGGTGCAGCTCGTACTTCTCCTGCAGGCCGCGCAGGATGGCGATGGTCTGCTCCACCGAGGGTTCATCCACCATGACCTTCTGGAAGCGGCGCTCGAGCGCGGCGTCCTTCTCGATGTACTTGCGGTATTCGTCCAGCGTGGTGGCGCCGATGCAGTGCAGCTCGCCGCGCGCCAGGGCGGGCTTGAGCATGTTGCCGGCGTCCATGGCGCCCTCGGCCTTGCCGGCGCCGACCATGGTGTGGATCTCGTCGATGAACAGGATGATGCGACCCTCGTCCTGGGCCACCTCTTTCAGCACGGCCTTCAGCCGTTCCTCAAACTCGCCGCGGTACTTGGCCCCGGCCAGCAGGCCGGCCATGTCCAGTACCAGCACCCGCTTGCCCTTCAGCGTTTCCGGTACCTCGCCGTTGACGATGCGCTGGGCCAGGCCCTCGACGATGGCGGTCTTGCCCACGCCCGGCTCGCCGATCAGCACCGGGTTGTTCTTGGTGCGCCGTTGCAGGACCTGGATGGTGCGCCGGATTTCGTCGTCACGGCCGATCACCGGGTCGAGCTTGCCTTGGCGCGCGCGCTCGGTCAGGTCCAGGGTGTATTTGCTCAAGGCCTGGCGCTGGCTCTCGCCTTCCTGCGAGGAAACCGACTCGCCGCCGCGCACCTCCTTGATCGCCGCCTCGATGGCGGCCCGGTTGCCGCCGTGATGCTTGAGCAGCTTGCCGGCCTCGCCCTTGTCCTCGCACACGGCGAGCAGGAACAGTTCGCTGGCGATGTAGGCATCGCCGCGCTTCTGCGCCTCCTTGTCGGTGAGGTTGAACAGGTTGTTGAGCTCGCGCGAGACCGAGACCTCGCCCCCGGCACCTTCCACCTTGGGCAGGCGGTCGAGCGCCTTCTGCAGGGCATCGATCAGGGCCGCCACCCGCACCCCGGCCTTCTCCAGGATGGGACGGGCCGAGCCGCCATCCTGGTTAATCAGGGCGGCCAGCAGGTGGGCCGGCTCGATGTAGGGGTTGTCATTGCCCACCGCCAGGCTCTGGGCATCGGCCAGGGCCTGCTGGAACGGCGTGGTCAGTTTGTCGAAGCGCATGGACATGCTCCTTGCAGGGTTTTCTATTGTCACTGTAGTTGGGGGAATCCAGCCGCATTTCAAGGGATATACTTGCTGCCGAGACAAATCGCCCGACCGGAACCATGATCCGACTCAGCCAAGCCCTGGCCGCCTGGGGCACCGAGACCTTCCGCCACGCCCTGAAACAGGAGATCGAAGCGCTGGATGCCCGGCTGCTGCCCCTGCAGCAGGGGCTGACCCGCGGCAGCCATGCCCTGGAAGGCCGGCACGAGGCGGTGCCGCTCGGCGCGGCCGACCTGGGCGAGAAGCTGCAGGCCAAGGTGGGGCTGTTCTACGCCAGCGTCATCGCCGGCTGCAGCTGCGCCGACGACCCGACGCCGGTGGGCGAAGAAACCGAGTATTGCGTGCTGCAGCTCGACATCGACAAGCGCACGGCCGAGACCACGGTCTCACTACTGGCCGAATAACCGAACTTCTTTCAATGTAAACCATGGATTTGAGCCAAAGCATCGCCGCCAACGTCCGCGCCGCTCTTGATGAAGATCTGGGAGGCCCGGATTTTTCAAACATCAGGGGCGACCTGACCGCCCAGCTGATTCCGGCCGACAAGACCGCCCGCGCCCGCATCATCACCCGGGAGGATGCCGTGCTCGCCGGCCAGGCCTGGTTCGAGGCCTGCTTTCGCGCCCTCGACCCGCAGGCGCAGATCGTCTGGCAGGCCAAGGACGGCGACCGGGTGGCGGCCGGCCAGACCCTGTGCGAGGTGAGCGGCCAGGCCCGCGCCCTGCTCTCGGCCGAGCGCTCGGCGCTGAACTTCCTGCAGACCCTGTCCGGCGTGGCCACGGTCACCCGCCGCTACGTCGAGGCCGTGGCCGGCACCAAGGCGCGCATCTACGACACCCGCAAGACCCTGCCCGGCCTGCGCCAGGCGCTGAAATATGCCGTGCGCTGCGGCGGCGGCGTAAACCACCGGGTCGGCCTCTACGACGGCATCCTGATCAAGGAAAATCACATCGCCGCGACCGGTGGCATCCGGCCCGCGCTGGAACGCGCCTTTGTCTTGGCGCCCGAGGGCGTGTTCGTGCAGATCGAGGTGGAAACCTTGAGCCAGTTGGAAGAGGCCCTGGCCTGCGGGGTGAAGCTGGTCCTGCTGGATAATTTCGACTTGGCGGGGATGCGCGAGGCGGTGCGGCTGACGGCCGGCCGCGCCCAGCTGGAGGCCTCGGGCGGGGTGGATCTGGCGACGGTGCGGGCCATCGCCGAAACCGGGGTGGACCGCATCTCCATCGGCAGCCTGACCAAGCACCTCAGGGCCGTCGATCTGTCGATGCGCCTGCTCGATTAAGCGGTATTCAGGTTTCCACCGTCAGCGCGGTGTCGAAAGGTGGCGGTCCCCGCAGCAGGCTGGACAGCGCGAAGGCGGCGGTCGGCTGCATCTGCACGCAAACCATGCGCACGTTGATCGCTGTGCAGGCCCGTGCCAACACATCCAGCCAGCTGTAATAGATATCGTCGATCAGCGGCACGTTGCCCAAGTCGTAATAAAGCAGGCTGGCCTGACCTTGCTGCAAACGGTGCAACACCGCGTCGAGCAGCTCGTCGCGCTGGCTGACGTCGAGGCCATCGCTGGGCTCCATCAGATAACGGCCCTGGCCAATGCGGGTCAAATGCAGTCCGGGCAGGCTCATGCCTTGACGACCTGGATGTTCATGCGGCGGAAGGCCTCTTTCAGACCGTCGGACAGGGTGGCGCGGGTGGTGACGTTGCCCAGGTCGATGTTGAGGCTGGTCAGCGCCCGGGCGATCTCGGGCCGGATGCCGGTGACGATGGCGTCCGAGCCCATGAGCTGGATCGCCCGCACCATCTGGATCAAATGATGCGAGACCTGGGAGTCGATGCTCTTCACCCCGGTCAGGTCCATCACCACGGTCTCGGCATGCTCGGCCGCGATGCGGTTGAGCAGGGCCTCCATGATCACCATGGTGCGGCTCGAATCCAGGGTGCCGATGATCGGCAGGGTGAGCACGCCGTCCCAGATCTCGGTGATCGGGGTGGCGGTCTCGCGCAGTTCGGCCTCCTGAGCGTAGATGGTCTTTTCCTTCTCGTCGAGATAGGCGCGGAACACCGCCAGGATCATCTCGTTGAACAGGCCGGAGAGATAGACCAGGATGGCGCGGGTGTCCTGGGTGCTGACGTTCTTGGCGGTGCCCAGCGCTTCGATCAGCACGTGCTGCATGAACTGGATGTAGCGCACCAGGTCCTCGACCCGGCCGCCGCGGATCAGGAGCTGCTTGGACAGGTTGTTGAAGAAGATTTCCAGGGCGTGGAACTGGGGCGAGGAATCGTCGTGCGGGTCTTTCGATTCCAGCAGCTCGATCAGCAACTGCAGGAACTCCATGCAGAAGTCGGTGATCTCGTCGTGGCTCAACAAATCGCTGCCGCCGAGAACGGTCTTGCCTTCGTGCTCGATCCGGTCGGAGATGCTGCCGATCTGGAGTTTCAGCACCTCGATCAGAATGGTGCTGGTCTTGGTCTTCGCCATCTTGCCTTCCTTCCCCAAATGCCGCCCGGTCAGGGCACGCGTACGACACACAAGGATTGATCGTCGGAAATCCTGCCCATGATATTGCCCAAAACATAGGCAATCAACTGCGGGTGCAGATGGAACAGGCCAGGAAACATGGCCTCCTCCCAGCTGCGCCGAATACCATCGCTGGCGGTGATCACCGTCGCCTTCGCGGCCAGATCGATCACCTGCGGCAGAGGCTGCTTGTATTCCTTGCCCAACACGCCAGGTCCGAAAGACAGCCGCTGCATGCTGTCGCCTTCAATCACATAGGCCTGCATGTCGCCGATGCCATGCAGGGCCAGCTGCCGGCTCTGCAGATCGAGGTCGGCCAGGATGGCCACCGCCCCGCGCGATTCGCGCAGGCGCTCATGCAAGGTTCGCAGCACGGCCTCGGGCTGATCGTGTTCCACGAGGCAGTTAGCCAGATTGGCCGTCGCCGACTGGGCGCTCTGGCCATGACCCAGGCCATCCAGATGCAGCCAGCGCAGACCGCTCCCGGTTGGCTGCAGATAGAGGCGATCGCCATTGAAACGCTCGTCGACCAATGCCCGGGCGAACAGACCTGTGTTGGTTCGGCCGCCGGCGGTGCCGCCATTGCCCTTGCCAAAACGGGCCAGTACCGCCGTGCCGGTCCAGACCTTGCCTTGTCGTTCGGTGCTGGCAGCCTGGGTAAAAATATGGACTTCATCGGCCAGGCGCTGGATGCTGCCCAGCCCCTTGCCCAGGGTGTTGGTGCTGGAGTAGCCGTCCTGCTGCGCCAGCTTGAGGTCGGCAATGCCCGGCCCATAGTCGAGGGCCAGGATGTCGAGGATGGGCCCCGGCTGCTCCCAGACCTGGATCATGCCGCGGCCGCCGGCATATTTGAGTTGGTTGCTCACCATCTCCGCCGCGACCAGGGCCATGTTCTGCCGCTTGAGATCGCTAAAACCAAGGCGTTGGCCAATGGCGAACAGCTTGGAGCGGACCAGGATGCCGGCGGCCTCGTTTTGAACGGCATTGTTGTAATAAAGACGGCAGGTCTTCGCGCTATCGATAGGCAGGCTCATGTCGCGGTGGCTTTGATCACGCACTCGCTGATGCAGCCCAGATGATTTTGCGGACAGCAGATGACCCGGCCGCGGCCGGCCCGCTTGGCCTGATACAGCGCCTCGTCGGCCTGATGGATGAAGGCCTCCAATGTCAAGCCGTCCGGCGTGTCTTGATCGACCGAGGCGATGCCGACGCTGACCTTGCCCGCCATGCTGCGCAGGACCTGGCGCGCCTTGTCGCAGGCGGTGACATTGTCGGCCATGAGCAGCATGGCGAACTCATCGCCGCCAAAGCGGAAGGCACCGTCGACGTCCTGGCGAATGACGCTCAACATCGCCTGGGCCATCTTGTTCAAATAGGCATCGCCGTACTGATGGCCAAAGTGGTCGTTGACCTCCTTGAAATGATCGAGGTCGAACAAGAGCAGGGAGAGCGGCTCGTCGTGCTGACGCATGGCCCGGCGGAAGGCCATTTCGATGCGCATGTCGAAGGCACGGCGGTTGCACAGGCCGGTCAAGGGATCGGTCTCGGCCTGGCGTAAGGTTTCATGCAATTCCTTCTGGCGGGCATCGAGCGATGCCTGTAGCTCGGCCAGCTCGCGCTCGGTGCGGGCGCGGGTCTCATCCAAGTAACGGGCCATTTCCTGGTTGCGTCGCAAGAGGAAGGCGGGATCGGTGACTTCGGTGGATTTCTGTAGCTTGCGGCTAAGCTGCTCGACCTTGCGCGGGTTAGGGTCTTCCCGCAGTTTGGCCAGGGTGATGTTGTGGCCGGTTTCGCAGCGGATGCGCACATCCAGGCCGTCGACCTCGAGCACGACCGGCAAGGGATAGCCGCTGCCGGCACCGGCACCGCGCAGACGGCGAGCCACTTCGACCAGGGCGAGCGACGCCGAGAACGGGTTACCGCCCAGCTCGCCGATGGCCGAGAGCGAAAGCCGGATGAAATGCTGCACATCCGGCTCGATCGCCAAGTTTTGTTTGAAAAGCTCCACTTGTCTCACCATCCCTTTTTGTGTTTGTGCCCCTTAAGTTAATGGTATTTGCGGGGCATTTGAAGCCCGGCGCAACCCGCGCCGGTGCTCGACATCTGCTTTATCTAACTGATTTTATTGGTTTTAATAAAACTGAAAAAACGCTCCGTACGACTACTTATCAAGCGCGGATTTTAATGGATAGCTGTCTATTTTTTGGGCGGCTATTCAGGGTTAGCCCTCTTTTCCCGCCCCAATTGTCCGTCAATCGTTCGCGTGCGCCGCGATAAGGTTTTTCACCGCCTCGGTATCGGCGTCGAGTACTTCATAGCGCTGCGGCAGCGCTTCCAGATTGGCCAGGCTCTGCGGGCGCTCCGGTTCCCTGCCCAGGGCCTCGCGGATGGCATCCTCGAACTTGGCCGGCAAGGCGGTTTCCAGGCAGATCAGCTTCACTCCGGCCTCGCGCCGCTCCAGGCCGACCTTGAGGCCATCGGCGGTGTGGGTGTCGATCATCACACCGTACTTGTCCCAGACCTGGCGGATGGTGGCCATGCGGTCGGCATGGCTGCTGTGGCCCGAAACCAGGCCATACCCCTTCACCTTGTCGAACAGGCCGGCGGGCTTGAGATCGAAGCTGGCGCCGCGGTCGACCGCCTGCCACAGCTCGGTCACCTTGGCGTAATCACGGCCGGTCAGGTCGGCGATGAAACGCTCGAAGTTAGAGGCCTTGGAGATGTCCATCGACGGGCTGGAGGTATGCTGGGTTTCGCCCGAGGTGCGCGGCCGGTAGACACCGGTCTGGAAGAACTCGTCGAGCACATCGTTCTCGTTGGTGGCGACGATGATCTGGCGGATGGGCAGGCCCATCATGCGAGCGACGTGACCGGCACAGGCATTGCCGAAGTTGCCCGAGGGCACCGAGAAAGCGACTTCTTCGTCGTTCGACTTCGTGGCGGCGAAATAGGCCTTGAAGTAGTAGACCACCTGGGCCGAGACCCGGCCCCAGTTGATGGAGTTGACCGCGCCGATGCGATAGCGCGCCTTGAACTCGAGGTCGTTGGACACCGCCTTGACGATGTCCTGGCAATCGTCGAACACGCCGCGCACCACGATGTTGTGGATATTGGCGTCCTGCAGGCTGTACATCTGGGCCTGCTGGAAGCGGGTCATACCCTCCAGCGGCGAGAGCATGAACACCCGCACGTTCTTCTTGCCGCGCATGGCGTATTCGGCGGCCGAGCCGGTGTCGCCCGAGGTGGCGCCGAGGATGTTGATGTCCTGGCCGGCGCGGGCCAAGGCATACTCGAACAGGTTGCCGAGCAACTGCATGGCCATGTCCTTGAAGGCCAGGGTCGGACCGTTGGACAGCTCCAGGATGTAGAGGCCGTCCTCCAGCTTGCGCACTGGGGTGATCTGGCTGAAGTCGGAGTCACTGCGGCCGAAGCCGTAGACCTCGGCGGTGTAGGTCTTGTCGATGATGGCCTTGAGATCGGCGGCGGGGATGTCGTCGGCAAAGCGCGACAGCACCTCGAAGGCCAGCTCCCGATAGTTCATGCCGCGCATGCGTTGAAGATCCGCTTTGGTGAACTGCGGGTACCGCTCGGGCAGGTAGAGGCCGCCGTCCGGGGCCAGGCCGCCGAGCAGGATTTCACTGAAGGTTTGCGCGGGCGACTGGCCGCGGGTGCTGACGTACTTCATCAATTCAATTCTTCCAGACGGATGCGGGTGACCCGGCCATCGATGCTGCCCAGGGCCTCGATCCTGGCGATGGCCGCGTTGACGTGCTTCTCCAGCGCGACATGGGTCAGGATGATGATGTCGGCTTGCTTCTCGCCCTCGGCCGGCTCCTTCTGCAGCATGGCGTCGATCGAGATGTTGAGGTCGGCCAGGATGCGGGTGATGTCGGCCAGCACGCCCGGCTTGTCCAAGGCGCGCATGCGCAGGTAGTAAGAAGTCGCGACCTCGTCCATCGGCAGCACCTTGAGGTCGGTCAGCTGATCCGGCTGGAAGGCGAGGTGCGGCACGCGGTGGTGCGGGTCGGCGGTGTGCAGGCGGGTGACGTCGACCAGGTCGGCGACCACGGCCGAGGCGGTCGGCTCGGCGCCGGCACCCTTGCCGTAATACAGGGTGGCGCCGACGGCATCGCCGTTGACCAGCACGGCGTTCATGGCGCCGTTGACGTTGGCGATCAGCCGCTTCTCCGGGATCAGGGTCGGGTGCACGCGCAGCTCGATGCCGTCGTCGCGCCGCTTGGTGATGCCGAGCAGCTTCACCCGATAGCCCAGCTCCTCGGCGTAGCGGATGTCCTCGCGGGTCAGCTTGGAGATGCCCTCGATGTAGGCGGCGTCGAACTGCATGGGCACGCCGAAGGCGATGGCGGAGAGGATGGCCAGCTTGTGCGCGGCATCGACGCCCTCGACGTCGAAGGTCGGGTCGGCCTCGGCATAGCCCAGGCGCTGGGCCTCCTTCAACACGGTATCGAAGGCCAGGCCCTTGTCGCGCATCTCGGACAGGATGAAATTGGTGGTGCCGTTGATGATGCCGGCCAGCCACTGGATGCGGTTGGCCGACAGGCCCTCGCGGATGGCCTTGATGATGGGGATACCGCCGGCCACCGCCGCCTCGAAGGCGACCATGACGCCACGGCCTTGCGCCGCGGCGAAGATCTCGTTGCCGTGCTTGGCGATCAGCGCCTTGTTGGCGGTGACCACGTGCTTGCCGTTC
Source organism: Sulfuritortus calidifontis (assembly GCF_003967275.1). NCBI lineage: Bacteria > Pseudomonadati > Pseudomonadota > Betaproteobacteria > Nitrosomonadales > Thiobacillaceae > Sulfuritortus > Sulfuritortus calidifontis. The sequence goes on along the minus strand of NZ_AP018721.1, from coordinate 1,040,731 downwards.
TGAATGGCCTTGAGCACCAGGCTACGCGCCGGCTCGATGCCGCCGATCAGCTCGACCACGATGTCGATCTCGGCATTGTCGACCACGGCCATCGGGTCGGTGGTCAGGTCCAGGCCCTCGCCGGCGAAGGCGCGGGCCTTGGCCAGGTCGCGCACGGCGGCCTGCACCACGCGAATCTCACGCCCGGCACGACGGGCGATTTCTTCCTTGTTGCGGCGCAGCACGGTAAGGGTGCCGCCACCGACGGTGCCGAGGCCGAGCAGGCCGACATGGATGGGTTTCATGGTTGAAGTTCTTCTATGGGTTGAATCAGGTCGAATGGCGTTTGCGGTAGTTGGCAAGGAAGCGCTCCATGCGCTGGATGGCCTCGCGCAACACCTCTTCATGGGGCAGGAACACGACGCGGAAGTGGTCGGGACTCGGCCAGTTGAAGCCGCTGCCCTGGACCACCAGCACCTTCTCCTCTTCCAGCATCTCCAGGACGAATTGCTGATCGTCCTGGATGGGATAGACCTTGGGGTCGAGGCGGGGGAAAAGGTAGAGGGTGGCCTGCGGCTTGACGCAGGACACGCCGGGGATGGCGTTGAGCATCTCCCAGGCGAGATCGCGCTGACGGGTCAGCCGCCCGTCCGGCGCCACCAGTTCGTAAATGCTCTGGTAGCCGCCGAGAGCGGTCTGGATGGCATGCTGGGCCGGCACGTTGGCGCACAGGCGCATCGAGGCCAGCATGGTCAGGCCTTCGATGAAGTCCTGGGCATGGCGCTTCTCGCCCGACAGCACCACCCAGCCGGTGCGGTAGCCGCAGGAGCGGTAGTTCTTGGACAGGCCGTTGTAGGTGAGGAACAGCAGGTCGTCGGCCAGCGAGGCGAGCGGCACGTGCTTGGCGCCGTCGTAGACCATCTTGTCGTAGATCTCGTCGGCGCAGATCACCAGTTGATGCTCGCGCGCGATCTCGATGAGCTCGCGCAGCACCGGCTCCGGATACAGCGCCCCGGTCGGGTTGTTCGGGTTGATCACGACGATGGCCTTGGTCTTCGGCGTGATCTTGGCGCGGATGTCATCGAGGTCCGGCAGCCAGCCCGCCTCCTCCCTGCACAGATAGTGGCGCGGCGTGCCGCCGGCCAGCGTCACCCCGGCGGTCCAGAGCGGGTAATCGGGCGCTGGCAGCAGCACCTCGTCACCGATATCGAGCATGGCCTGCATGGTCATCACGATCAGCTCGGAGACGCCGTTGCCGATGTAGATGTCCTCGATCTGCACGCCCTTGATGCCCAGGCGCTGGGTCTCGTGCATGATCGCCTTGCGCGCCGAGAACAGGCCCTTGGAATCGCAATAGCCGGCGGCGTCCGGCAGGTTGCGGATGACGTCCTGCACGATCTCTTCCGGCGCATCGAAGCCGAACGGCGCCAGGTTGCCGATGTTCAGCTTGAGGATGCGGTGCCCCTCCTCCTCGAGCTGCTTGGCGCGCGCCATGACCGGCCCCCGGATGTCGTAGCAGACATTGGCGAGCTTCGCGGATTTGCCGAGCGGACGCATTTTGGACTTTCGTTTGCCGGCACTCACGCGCAACCGCCCGTTTCGGTCGACTGGGAGAGGGGTTGCGGATTCTTGAGCATGCGCGCCGGGGCCTTCATCAAAAGGTTTAATTTTACCCGACCGCTTATTTTCACGGCAAACTAGCGGTCTTGAAACCGCACCTCGGGCCATGAAACTGCACCTCGACTCCACCGCCGGCCAGTACGCCTTCACCAGCTATGGCGACGGCTATGTCCTGGTCAACGGCCAGCGCCACGAGCGCAACCTGCTGGTCCTGCCCGACCGGCTGCAGCCGGACTGGCTGATCGGCGGCTTCGAGGATCTGACCGGGGCCCATTTCGAGGCCTTGCTCCAGTTCGCACCCGACCTGGTCCTGCTCGGCACCGGCAGCCGGTTGCGCTTTCCCCAGCCCGGCCTCTATGCCGGCCTGATGACGCGGGGAATCGGGGTGGAAATCATGGACCTGGGCGCGGCCTGCCGGACCTTTAATTTTCTTTCGGCCGAAGGCCGCCGGGTCGCGGCGGCACTGATTATTTAGGGGCAGGCGCTAAGCCGCCTTGGCCTGCACCGGCATGATCTCGCCAAAGCGGCGGATCGCGGTGAATTCCCCGACATCCTTCTCCGGCAGCCGGGTATCCGGCTGGTAGACCGCCAGCAGATGGGCAATGCCATAGCCCCGCGCCGAGCGCAGCACCGGCAGGCTGTCGTCGACCAACAGCGAGCGCGCCGGATCGAACAGCTCCACCGCCTGCAGCCTGGCCCAGAAGCCTGGGTTCTCCTTGGCCAGGCCGAATTCATGCGAGCTGTGGATGGCGTCGAAATGCACATCCAGGCCGGTGCGCTGCATCTTGAGGTTGAGGCTCTTGTGGTGGGCATTGGTCACCAACACCACCCGCTTGCCGGCTGAGCGTGCCGCTTGCAGGAATTCCGGCACGTCCGGATGCACCGCGATCAGGTGGGCGACCTCTTCCTTGAGCGCAACGATGTCGAGTTGGAACTGCTCGCTCCAGTAGTCCACGCAATACCAGTCAAGGGTGCCGGCCTTGGCGTTGTAGCGGCGAAAGCACTCGGCATGCGCCTCGTCGGGCGGCAGGCCGTGCCGCTCGGCGTATTTCTCCGGGACATAGACCTGCCAGAAATGGTTGTCGTAATGCAGGTCGAGCAGGGTACCGTCCATGTCGAGCAGGACGGTGTCGACCCCCCGCCAGTCGATCACAACAGGCCGTCCTTGGACATGCCCTTGCGCCGCAGCATCTTGCGCAGGGTCTGCAAGGCCTCCAGCTGGATTTGCCGCACCCGCTCGCGGGTGACCTTGAGCACCTCGGCCAGTTCCTCCAGGGTGGCGATCTCCTGGTTGTTGAGGCCGAAGCGGCGCTCGATCACCCAGCGGTGCTTTTCGGGCAGTTCCGCCAGCCATTCGTGGACGTAGTGTTCGATCTCGGCGGTGGCCAGCATCTCTTCCGGCATCTCCGAGTTCTCGTCGGCGATCGCCTCGCCGATCGACAGGCTGGGGTCGATGTCCAGCGGGGCGTCGAGCGAGGCGACCCGATCGTTCAGGGCCAACACCCGGCGCACATCCTCGACCGGCTTGCCGGTCAGGTGGGCGATCTCCTCGGGCCCGGCCTCGGGACAGCCGTGCATCTCCAGATGGCGCTGGGCCCGCAGGTAGACGTTGAGCTCCTTGATCACGTGCACCGGCAGGCGGATGGTGCGCGACTGGTTCATGATGGCGCGCTCGATGTTCTGGCGGATCCACCAGGTGGCATAGGTGGAAAAGCGGAAGCCGCGCTCGGGGTCGAACTTCTCCAGGGCATGCATGAGGCCCAGATTGCCCTCCTCGACCAAATCGAGCAGGGTCAGGCCGCGATTGAGGTAATGCTTGGCGATGTTCACCACGAGGCGCAGATTGCGCTCGATCAGGATCTGCCGGGCCTCGAATTCGCCAGCGCGCATGCGCACCGCCAACTCGCGCTCCTGAACCTGGGTGAGCAGTTCCTCCCGGCCGATCTCGTTCAGGTAGATCTGGGTGACGTCGAAGATCTCGTCGAAATCGAATTCGGTTTCGGCATGGACCGGCTCGGTGGTCGGCTCTTCTTCCTCGGCCGCCTCCGCTTCCATTTCAGGATCGACGTACTCTTCGTCCTGCATTTTCCCTCCTGCTTGGGTTTACCCGCTCTTGGGCAGGTAAATCAGTGGATCCTGTGGCCGGCCGAAACGCCGAATCTCAAAGTGCAGCTTGACCCGGTCGCTGTCGCTGCTGCCCATCTCGCCGATCTTCTGGCCTTGGGCGACAGTTTGCCCCTCATGTACCAGGATACGGGAATGATGGGCATAGGCAGACAGGGTCGTCTGGTTGTGCTTGATGATGATGAGTTTTCCATATCCGCGCAAGCCTTCGCCGGCATAGACCACCCTGCCCGGCGCCCCGGCCAGGACCGGGGTGCCTAGGCTACCGGCGATGTCGATACCTTTGTTACCGGCCGCCTCATCGAACCCCTCCAACAGGCTGCCACGGGCCGGCCAGATCCAGGCCGCCACCTCTTCGTTCTCCATCGGGGACTCCGCTTCGACCGGAGGCGGGCTGTTGCGAGCCGGTTTGGCCGGCGCTGTCGCCACACTCGGCTTGCGCTGCGGTAGCAGGCGCAGGCGTTCGCCGGCTCGGATCAAGTTGACGTCGGCGATGCCATTCCAGGCGGCGAGATCGCGGTAATCGAGGCCGTGCTCGAAGGCGATCTTGAACAGGGTGTCGCCCGGCTGGACGACATAGGACTCGGCAACCGGGCCGGCCTTGCGGGTCTTGCCAATCTCCTTGATCGGGGCCAGCCAACGGGTGCTGCCGCATCCGGCCAGCATCGCAGCCAGACCGGCAAGCAGCAGCCAGGCGAGCGGACGGCTCAACTCACCCCAGGCAGCAGGGGCACGAACTTGGCCGCTTCCAGGTCGCTTTCGACATACCCCTCCGGACCTGCCTCCACCAGCTTCAGCCGCTGGTTGTCGCCCGAACCGACCGGCGCCACCAGACGGCCGCCCGGCTTCAGCTGCGCCAGCAGTTCTTCCGGGATATAGGGCATGGCGGCGGCCACCACGATGGCGTCGTAGGGGGCGGCATCCTTGTAGCCCAGCGTGCCGTCGGCGATCTTGATCAGGACATTGGTCACACGCAGTTCGCGCAGGGTGTTACGCGACTTGCCGACCAGGCCAGCGATGCGCTCGATGCTGATCACCTTCTGCGCCAGCTTGGACAGCACCGCGGCCTGATAGCCGCAGCCGCCGCCGATCTCCAGCACCTTTTCCAGACGTTTGCCATTGCAGGCCAGTTCGCAGGAACGGGCCACGGTGTAGGGGCTGGAGATGGTCTGGCCGTAGCCGATGGGCAGCGGCGTGTCCTCATAGGCGCGAATCTGCAAGGCATCTTCCAGGAACACGTGGCGCGGGATGGCGGCCATGGCCGCCAGTACCATCGGATCCTGGATGCCCTGTTCCTTCAGCCGCTCGACCATGCGCGCACGGGTGCGCTGCGAGGTCATGCCGATGCCGGAATGACCGCCGTTCATGCCTCTATCCAGCCCTTGATCATGTCCATCTGGGCATAGCGGGTCAGGTCGACCTGCAAGGGCGTGACCGAGATGCGGTTCTGGGCCACCGCATAAAAATCGGTGCCGGGCCCGGCATCCTGGGCCGGGCCGGCCGCGCCTACCCAATAGACCACCTGATTGCGCGGGTTGACCGCCTTGACCACGTCCTCGGCCTTGTGCCGCTTGCCCAGACGGGTGACCTCGACACCGGTAACGGCCTCCGGCTTCACGTCGGGCACATTGACGTTGAGCAGGGTCGGCTCCTTGATCGGCTTGGCGGCGAAGCGCCGGGCCAGTTCGGCGACGAAATTGGCCGCGGTCTGGAAGTTCTCGCCGCCGACATTGACCAGGGACACCGCAATCGAGGGGATGCCGAGCAGGAAGCCCTCGGTCGCCGCGGCAACAGTACCCGAATAGATGGTGTCGTCGCCCATGTTGGAGCCGTGGTTGATGCCGGAGATCACCATGTCCGGCAGCTCCGGCAGCAGGCCGGTGACGGCCAGGTGGACGCAGTCGGTCGGCGTGCCGTTGACGTGATAGAAGCCGTTGGGCGTCTGCCGCACGATAAGCGGTCGATCCAGGGTGAGGGAATTGCTGGCGCCGCTGCGGTCGCGCTCCGGCGCCACCACGATGACCTGAGCGAATTCGGACAAGGTCGCGGCCAGGACGGCCAGGCCGGGTGCGAAATAGCCGTCGTCGTTGCTGAGCAGAATCCGCATCGGCACGAATGGGAAAGTGGGGAAATTGTGGTCGGGGCGAGAAGATTCGAACTTCCGACCCCCTGCACCCCATGCAGGTGCGCTACCAGGCTGCGCTACGCCCCGAACGGCGCGAATTATATGTGTTTCGCTGCGGCCGGTAAAGGAAATTCCGGCGTGGAATCAGCCGCGCAAGAGCGACAGGATATCGCCGAGTTCGCGCTTGATCTCGGCGACGGAGACGGCCGCTCCGGCAGGCCGGACCACCGGCGCCGCAGGCATGGCCGCAGCCGCGAGCGGCACGGCGACCTCGGCCAGCTCCTCGCTACTCAAACGGTTGCGGGCACCGCTGATGGTGAAGCCTTCCTCGTAGAGCAATTGGCGGATGCGCCGGATCAGCATCACTTCATGGTGCTGGTAATAACGGCGGTTGCCGCGGCGCTTGACCGGCTTGAGCTGGGAAAACTCCTGTTCCCAGTAACGCAGCACGTGCGGCTTGACCGCGCAGAGCTCGCTCACCTCACCGATGGTGAAGTAGCGCTTGGACGGAATGGGGGGCAGATCACTCTGCGGCAGGTGTTCCGGCATGGGCCGTCTCGACCATCGCCTTCAGCTTCTGGCTGGCATGAAAGGTCACCACGCGGCGCGCGGTGATCGGCATCTCTTCCCCGGTCTTGGGATTGCGGCCGGGACGCTGGGGCTTCTCGCGCAACTGGAAATTGCCGAAGCCCGACAGCTTGACGCTGTCGCCGGTTTCCAAAGCGGTGCGCACTTCTTCGAAAAACGCCTCGACCATCTCCTTGGCCTCGCGTTTGTTCAATCCCACTTTTTCGAACAACAAATTGGCCAATTCGGCCTTGGTCAGGGTTGTCATTGTTTTGAAGACTCCATCAAGCGGCGCGCAGGTTCACATTGAAGCGTTCAGCAAGAAACTGGACCATCTTGCCCACGGCCGCTTCGATCTCGGCGTCTGTAAGCGTTTTCTCAGTATCTTGTAATAACATGCTGAAAGCAAGGCTTTTTTTGCCGGCCTCCATGCCTTTGCCCTGGTACACATCGAACAAGGCGATATCGACCATCTTGGTCGGCAGATTGGCCTTGGCCGCGGCCAGTACCTCGCCCACCGGCAGCTCGGCATCGGCCACCACGGCGATATCCCGGCGCACGGCGGGAAACTTGGACATGCCGGCATAGCGCGGGGCCCGGCGGGCGGCCACCGCGACCCAGTCCAGTTCGAACAGGATCGGCGCCCGGGCGAAGTCGTACTTCTGCACCAGCCGCGGGTGCAAACTGCCCAGCCAGCCAATTGCCTGGCCATCGAGGCTGATGCGTGCGGTGCGGCCCGGATGCAGCGCCGGATGTTCGCTCCGCTCGAAGTGCAGGGGCAGCGGATGGAACAGGGCCTCGACATCGCTGCGGATGTCGAAGAAATCGGTCTCGCGCTTGGTCTCACCCCACTGCTCGGGCCGGGCCGCGCCATAGGCCAGGCCGGCCAGCCGCAAGGGCTGGGCGTCGATCCGGGCACCGGCAAAGCAACGGCCCAGTTCGAACAGGCGCAGTCGCTCCTGGCCATGGTTCAGGTTATGGCGCAGGGTCTGCACCAGACCGCCCATCAGGCTGCCGCGCATGGTGTCCATCTGGCTGGCGATCGGGTTGATCAGGCGCACCACTTCGCCGCCGGCACGGAAATCGGCATCCAGCTCCGCCGCGATGAAGCTGTAGGTGATGATCTCCTGATAGCCGCGACCAGTCAGCAGGCACTTGGCCTCGGTCGCCGGGCGCACGGATTCGGCCACCGGCAACAGCCGCGCGGCACCCTGCGGCGGCAAGATGGGAATGGCTTCATAGCCGTGGACGCGGGCAATCTCTTCGATCAGGTCGACCTCGCGCTCGATGTCGAAGCGGAAGCCGGGCGGTGTCACTCGCAGCGCCTCGCCCTGGACCGCGACCTGCATGCCGAGACGACCGAAGATCGCCAACATCTCAGCCTCGGGCAAGTCGATGCCGAGCAGACGTCGGGCCCGCTCCGGCCGGAAATGGACGGCGGCCCTGCGCGGTAGATCGGCCGCCACGGTCTCCTCCAGCGGGCCGGCCTGGCCACCGCAGATGTCGAGGATCAGCCGGGTCGCCCGCTCCAGGGCATGGCGCGGCAGGTCGATGTCGACCCCGCGCTCGAAGCGGTGCGAGGAATCGGTGTTGAGGCCATAACGGCGGGCGCGGCCGGCGATGGCTGCCGGCGCGAAATGGGCCGACTCGAGGAAGATGTCGCAGGTCGCATCGGACACCGCGCTCGCGGCACCACCCATGACACCAGCCAAGGCCAGGGCGCCGCTGTCATCGGCGATGGCCAGGGTGTCGGCTGCCAGCTCGATGGTCTGCTCGTTGAGCAGTTCAAGCTTTTCCCCAGGCTGGCCCATGCGCACACGGATGCCGCCCTTGAGCTTGGCCAGGTCGAAGGCGTGCATGGGCTGCCCCAGCTCCAGCAGCACGTAGTTGGTCACGTCGACCACCGGGTGGATGCCGCGCAGGCCGCTGCGCTCCAGGCGCTCCAGCATCCAGGCCGGCGTTTGCGCCCGGGCGTCGATGCCGCGGATGACCCGGCCGCAGTACCGCGGGCAGGCGCCGGGCTCATCGACGCTGACCGGGAAGGTGTCGGCGATGCTCGCCGCCACGGCCGAGCAGTCGATGTGATTGAGTGGTGCGCCGGTGAGCGCGGCCACCTCGCGGGCAATGCCCAGCACCGACAGGCAGTCGCCGCGATTGGGCGTGAGCTTGAGTTCGATCAGCTTGTCGTCGAGCCGGCGCCAGACGCGGAAATCCTCGCCTACCGGTGCGTCGGCCGGCAGCTCCAGGATGCCTTCCGAGGCATCCATCAGACCCAGCTCCTTGGCCGAGCACAGCATGCCGAAGGACTCGACGCCGCGCACCTTGGCCTGCTTGATCTTGAAATCATTGGGCAACTCGGCGCCGACCAGGGCACAGGCGGTCTTCAGCCCGGCCCGGGCGTTGGGCGCGCCGCACACGATCTGCAGCGGCTCGCCCTCGCCCACCCTGACCCGGCAGACCTGCAGGCGGTCGGCATTGGGATGCTTCTCGGCGCTGAGGATTTCGGCCACCACCACCTTGCTGAAGGCGGGCGCAGCGGGCTCCACGGCCTCGACCTCGAGGCCGGCCATGGTCACCAGGTGTTCCAGTTGCGCCGCATCGATATCCGGGTTGCACAAACTGCGCAGCCAGTTTTCGGAAAATTTCATCTTGCCTGCCCCAGATGCTCAAGCGAACTGTTTAAGGAATCGGACATCGTTTTAGTTACGGCATCACATCGGCAAATGCCGATATGAGCCTCCACTGAAACGATGTCCGCGCTCATATCAAGCAAACTGTTTAAGGAAACGGACATCGTTTTCGAAAAAGAGTCTCAGGTCGTCGACGCCATAGCGCAGCATGGCCAGGCGCTCGACACCAAGGCCAAAGGCGAAGCCCTGGTAGCGCTCGGGATCGATGCCGACGTGGCCGAAAACGCTGGGGTGCACCATGCCGCAGCCGCCGATCTCCAGCCAGCGCTCGCCCCAGCTCATGTCCATCTCGGCCGAGGGCTCGGTGAAGGGGAAGAACGAGGGCCGAAAGCGCACGCGCAGGTCGTCGCGCTCGAAAAAGCGCTGCAGGAAGTCCTGGATCACGCCCTTGAGGTTGGCGAAGCTTGCCTGCTCGTCCACCCACAGCCCCTCCACCTGATGGAACATGGGCGAATGGGTGGCGTCGGAATCGACACGGAAGACCCGGCCGGGCGCGATGATGCGGATCGGCGGCTGGTGGTCCTGCATGTAATGCACCTGCACCGGCGAGGTGTGGGTGCGCAGCAGCTGCCCGCCATCTGATGCGGCGTCGCGTAGCGACTCCACGTTCCCCTCTCCCTCTGGCAGAGGGTTAAGGGTGAGGGAGCCACTGCGCGCAGTGGTGACATAGAAGGTGTCGTGCATGGCCCGGGCCGGATGGTCCTCGGGGATGTTGAGCGCGGTGAAGTTGTAGAAATCGGTCTCCACCTCGGGGCCATCGGCCACCTCGAAACCGATCGTGGCGAACAGCTGCTCAATCCGGGCCAGAGCCAGGGTCACCGGATGCAGACCGCCCACGGCCTCGCCCCGACCGGGCAGGGTGACGTCGAGCGACTCTTCCTTGAGCTGACGCTCGAGCTGTGCGGCCTGGATGGCCTCGCGCCGGGCCTTGAGCAGGGCCTCGACCTGGTCCTTGACCTGGTTGATTTGGGCGCCGGCGGCCTTGCGCGCCTCCGGCGCCAGGGCGCCCAGCCCTTTCATCTGCTCGGTGATCAGGCCGCTCTTGCCCAAAAACCGGGCCTTGGCCTGATCCAGGGCGGGCAGGCTCTCGGCCGCGGCGAAGGCGGCCTGCGCCTCGCCAAGAATCTCGTCCAACTTGCTCATATCGGGCTCTGCAAAATAAGGTAATTCCTAACGAATCTGGACCAATTTTGGGCTGATATCCTGGATGCTGGTGGTCTTGAGAAGCTTGACCAGCAAGGGTTTCAGGTCATCAGTCCGGTGGTTGAAACGGTAACAAACTTCCCCAAGGTAAAGATGGAAGTATTTGCGAGGCACTCCCCGGTAAGGATACAACCAGTTCTTGGCATAGCTCCAGAAGCCCTCGATGCCGTTGATATGGTCCCGCCCCACCGGCTTGCCTTTCTCCTTGCGGATCACCACGTGCTCACCCCGCAGCTTCAGTGTCGCGTAAGCTTGCCACTCGTCGGTGTAGTACAACGCGCCCTCCCGGGTATGGGCCTGGATGTGGCGCATCACCTCTGCCCGGCTGTGAGCCGCGATCGGCATCGCCTTGACTTGGCCGTTGCGCTTGACGATGCCAAACACGATCACTTTGCCGACCGCACCCCAGCCCCGTTTGCCGTGCCGAGCCCCGCCAAATGTGGTCTCGTCGCATTCGACCGCCCCGGCAAAGGGTTCTCGGAACTCCTCCGCCCACGCCATGCAAGCACGCACCAGCCGGTAAAAGCGTTCGATCGCCGGCGCACTGGCCAAGGCGCCGAAGCGCTGCCGGTAAACCGGCACGCCCCAAACGAAGCGACGCAGCAGTTCGTGCTTGGTGGCGTCGCTCAGCCGGCTGGCCGACCACGCGCTACGCCAGCGAAAGCGATGGCCGCAGCGTTTGCATTTGTGGCGGCCATCAGCCAACTGATACAGTCGACTGTAGCCACAACCAGGGCATTTCTTCATGACCAAATCCTTCCAGATTTGGTCCAGTTTGGTTAGGTATTACCCAAAATAAAAGGGAGGCCTGGTGAGAGGCCTCCCTTCTTTTGGGTTTGGGGTGTGGCTTAAGCCCCCAGGCTGGCCTTGGCCTGCTCAACCACCTTGGCGAACGCCGGCTGATCGAACACGGCCATGTCGGCCAGGACCTTGCGGTCGATCTCGATCGAGGCCTTCTTCAGACCGTTCATGAACTGGCTGTAGTTCATCTCGACGCCCATCTCGCGTACCGCCGCGTTGATCCGGGCGATCCACAGGGCGCGGAATTGGCGCTTGCGCTGGCGACGGTCACGGTAGGCGTACTGGCCCGCCTTCATCACCGCTTCTTTGGCGACGCGGAAGACGTTACCACGACGACCACGGTAGCCTTTGGCCGCGTCCATCACCTTCTTGTGATGGGCGCGGGCGACGGTTCCACGTTTAACTCGAGGCATGGTTCAACTCCTTAGGCGTAGGGCAGCATGGCACGGACATGACCCACGTCCACGGCGGCGACGCCGCCCATGCCACGCAGGTTGCGCTTGCGCTTGGTGCTTTTCTTGGTGAGGATGTGGCGCAGATAAGCATGACTGCGCTTGACGCTGCCACTGCCACGCACGCGGAAGCGCTTTTTCGCCCCGCTCTTGGTCTTCATCTTGGGCATGTGAATGCTCCTAACTCTTGGATGCCTGCAGGTGACCCCCAGCTGCGGGGATGCTTGACCGACCTGTCGGCACTTGTCCGATGCGGATATTTACGAGGCCCGCATCAAGCCTCTTAAATCTGGATTCCCACCTTCGCGGGAATGACTTGGCTATGCCAAGTCACTTTTTCTTCTTCGGCGACATCACCATCACCATCTGGCGGCCTTCCAGCTTGGGGAACTGCTCCACCGCCCCCAGCTCGGCCAGATCGGTCTCGATCCGCTTGAGCTGCGCCACGCCGAATTCCTGGTGGGCCATTTCACGACCGCGGAAGCGCAAGGTCACTTTCACCTTGTCGCCCTCCTCCAGAAAGCGCGTCATGTTGCGCAGCTTGATCTGGTAGTCGTTCTCATCGGTGCCTGGCCGGAATTTGACTTCCTTGACCTGGATTTGCTTCTGCTTGAGCTTGGCTTCGTGCTGCTTCTTCTGTTCCTGGTATTTGTATTTGCCGTAATCCATGATCCGGCAAACCGGAGGCGCCGCCGTCGGCGCAATCTCCACCAGGTCCAGCTCGGCGTCTTCCGCCTTGAGCATCGCCTCTCTCAGACTCACGACGCCGAGCTGTTCGCCGTCGCTCCCGATCAATCGAACCTCGGGCGCATCGATCTCGCCGTTGATCCGCAGCTCTTTTTCCTGTGCTATCGCCAAGCTCCTGAAAAATTTACCAAATGCTAAGGGCGCCCGATCAGGCGCCCTTCAGCTCCTGCCGCAGTCGGGCGATCAGCTCGTCCAGGCCCATCTGGCCCAGGTCTTCGCCGCCGCGAACGCGTACAGCCACTTTGCCCTCCGCCCGTTCCTTGTCGCCGACAACCAGCTGATAAGGCACGCGCTGCATGGAGTGCTCGCGGATTTTATAGGTAATCTTTTCGTTTCTCAAGTCCGAAATGACCCTGAATCCTTGTTTTTTAAGGGCTTCTTGCACCTGCCCGGCGTATTCGGCCTGGCCGTCGGTGATATTCATGACCACCGCCTGCACCGGCGCCAGCCAGAGCGGGAAATTGCCGGCATAGTGCTCGATCAGGATGCCGATGAAGCGCTCCATGGAACCGACGATGGCCCGGTGCAGCATGACCGGGGGCTTGCGCGAGTTGTCCTCGGCCACGTATTCGGCGCCCAGGCGCACCGGCAGGTTGAAGTCGAGCTGAATGGTGCCGCACTGCCAGAGCCGGCCCAGGCTGTCTTTCAGGGTGAACTCGATCTTGGGTCCATAGAAGGCGCCCTCGCCCGGCTGCAGGTCGTAGGCCAGGCCGTTCTGGCTCAGGGCGGCGGCCAGCGCGGTCTCGGCCTTGTCCCAGGTCTCGTCCGAGCCGACCCGCTTCTCCGGCCGGGTGGACAGCTTGACCAGCACGTCGTGGAAGCCGAAATCGGCATAGACCGCCTGCAGCATCTTGATGAAGTCGGACACCTCGGCCTGCACCTGTTCCTCGGTGCAGAAGATGTGGGCGTCGTCCTGGACGAAGGCGCGCACCCGCATCAGGCCATGCAGCGAGCCGGACGGCTCGTTGCGGTGGCAGGAGCCGAACTCGGCCAGGCGCAGCGGCAGGTCGCGGTAGGAGTGCAGGCCGTGGTTGAAGATCTGCACATGGCCCGGACAGTTCATCGGCTTGACCGCGTAGTCGCGGTTCTCCGAGGCCGTGGTGAACATGTTCTCGCGGTAGTTGTCCCAGTGGCCAGACTTCTCCCACAGGCTGCGGTCCATCACGGTCGGGGTCCTGACCTCCTGATAGCCGTACTCGCGGAATTTGTTCCGCATGTACTGCTCGATCTCCTGCCAGATCACCCAGCCGTGCGGGTGCCAGAACACCATGCCTGGCGCCTCGTCCTGCATGTGAAACAGGTCGAGCTGCTTGCCCAGCTTGCGGTGATCGCGCTTTTCCGCCTCTTCCAGGCGGTGCAGATAGGCCTCCAGGTCTTCCTTCCTGGCCCAGGCCGTGCCGTAGATGCGCTGCAGCATCTCGTTGTTCGAATCGCCGCGCCAATAGGCCCCGGCCACCTTCATCAGCTTGAACACCTTGAGCTTGCCGGTGGAGGGCACGTGCGGGCCGCGGCAAAGATCGACGAAGTCGCCCTCGCGGTAGAGCGAAATGGTCTGGCCGGCGGGGATGCTGGCGATGATCTCGGCCTTGTAGTGCTCGCCGATCGATTTGAAGAACTCGACCGCCTTGTCGCGCTCCCATTCCTCCCGCACCACCGGGATGTCCCGCTTGGCCAGCTCGGCCATGCGCTTTTCGATGGCGGCCAGGTCTTCCGGAGTGAAGGGACGCTTGTAGGCGAAATCGTAATAGAAGCCGTCTTCGATCACCGGACCGATGGTGACCTGGGCCTCGGGGTAGAGCTCCTTCACCGCGTAGGCCATGAGATGGGCCATGGAATGGCGGATCAGCTCCAGCCCCTCGGCGTCCTTGTCGGTGACGATGGCCAGATCGGCATCCTGCTCGATGCGGTAGGAGGTATCGACCAGCTGGCCGTTGACCTTGCCGGCCAGGGCGGCCCGGGCCAGGCCGGCGCCGATGCTGGCCGCCACCTGGGCCACGGTCACCGGCTCGTCGAACCTGCGCTCGGAGCCATCGGGAAGACGGATAACGGGCATCGTGCCAACCCCCTAAAACAACAAAAGCCAGAAGAATCTGGCTTTTGGATGTAGCTGGTAGGCGCGATTGGACTCGAACCAACGACCCCCACCATGTCAAGGTGATGCTCTAACCAGCTGAGCTACGCGCCTAAAGAGGTCGGCATTGTATACGGTCACATGAGGCAGGGCAATCGTCATTTGCATAAAGCGAAACAACTCTCGCTTGCCGGCACCTGCGGGCCGACGTTAAATCTAGCCACAAACCTATCCGAGGAGCCCACCCACATGCTCAGTAAAAACCAGACCGCGCCCGGCTTTGCCTGCGCCGACCAGGACGGTCAAATGGTCGATCTTGCCGACTTCAAAGGCAGCAAGCACGTGGTCCTGTATTTCTATCCCAAGGACGACACGCCTGGCTGCACCATCGAGGCCAACCAGTTCACCGCCCTGATCCAAGAATTCGACAAGCTCGACACCGTGGTGCTCGGCGTCAGCAAGGATTCCTGCGAGAGCCACCGGGCCTTCATCGGCAAGTTCGGGCTCAAGGTGCGGCTGCTGGCCGACACCACGGGCGAGCTGTGCGAGCGCTACGGCGTCTGGCAGCTGAAGGAAAAGAACGGCGAGAAGAAGCCGGGCATCGTCCGCTCCACCTTCATCATCGACAAGGCCGGCCGGCTGGCCGACGTCGAATACCACGTCAGCCCCGACGGCCATGCCCAGGCCGTGCTGGAGAAGATCAGGGCCCTATGAGGCCCGCCGCAGCGCTGCCCGACGGCCGCGCTGCACGTCGATGCCGAGCAACAAGACCAGGCCGGCCAGGAAATAGATGCCGGTGAACAGCATGGCCAGGCGGTGGTTGCCGCCGCTAGCCCAGGCCGCCGCACCGTAGGTCATGGGGCCGAGGATGGACGAGAGCTTCACCGCCAGACCCCACAGGCCGAAGAACTCGGCCCGGCGCGCGGCCGGGCTGAGATAACCGACGAAGGCGCGGCCGGCCGATTGCGAGGCCCCCAGGCACAGGCCCGCGACATTGGCCGCCAGCCAGAACCGGCCGGGCTCGGTCGCGCTATAGGCCAGGGCGACCATCAGCAGCCAGCCCAGCAAGGTGATACCGATCGCGCGCTTGTGGCCGATGCGGTCCTGCACGTAGCCGAAGCCGAGGGCGCCGATGGCGGCGGTGACGTTGACCACCAGGATCAGCTGGATGGTCTCCTTGGTGTCGAACTGCATGGCCTGCTGGGCGTAGATGGCGGCCAGGGCGATCACGGCCTGGATGCCGGCCTGATAGAACACGATGCAGACCAGGAAGCGGAACAGGTCGCGATACCGCAGGACATGCGCCAGGCTGTCGGCCACCCGGCGGAAGGCATCGCGGGCGAAGCCGGCGGCCCGAGCCTGGGGCAGCGCCCGCTCGCGCAAGAACAGGAAGGTCGGCAAGGCACAGAGGGCGAACAGGCCGGCGGTGAGGAACATCACCCCAGGCACGAAGTCCTGCGCAGCGCCGCCGGCCGCCTGCACCTGGCTGACATAGGCCAGGGCGAGCGCCAAAACCAACAGCCCGCCGAAATAACCGACACCCCAGCCCCAACCCGAGACCCGACCCATGGCCCGGCCGCGGGCCAGTTCCGGCAGGAAGGCGGCAATCAGGTTCTCGCCGGTGCCGAAGAAGAAGTTGGACAGCGCGATCAGCACCATGGCCAAGGCCACCTCGCCCGGGCTCGGCCAGGCCAGCAGGGCGGTGCCGGCCACACAACCGATGGTGGACAGCAGCAATAATCTCTTCTTGGCGCCGTGTCGGTCGGCATAGGCCCCGAGCAAGGGACCGGTCACCATGATCGCCGCATAGGACACGGCCAGCGCCGCGCTCCAGGCGAAGCTGGCCCAGGCGGCGTTGGCCGCGATCGCCGCGACGAAGAAGGCGTTGTAGACCGCGGTGATCACCACCGTCGTGTAGCCGGAATTGGCGAAGTCGTACATGGCCCAGGCCCAGACCTCGCGCCTTTTCACCCCGGGATTGAGGGCGCCCGCCCGATTCGATGCCAAAGAAATGCCTCCGAACGCGTAAAATAGCCGCCATTCTGAAATGAAATACCGGTCATGACACGCAAAACCCCCGCCGCGCAGAGAAAAATTCTGGTCACCTCCGCCCTGCCCTATGCCAACGGCAGCATCCACCTGGGCCACCTGGTCGAATACATCCAGACCGACATCTGGGTGCGCTTTCAGAAGATGCGCGGCCACGAATGCTGGTATGTCTGCGCCGACGACACCCACGGCACGCCGATCATGCTGCGCGCCGAGAAGGAGGGCATCCGCCCCGAGCAGCTGATCGACCGGGTCTGGCACGAGCACAAGCGCGACTTCGACGGCTTTCTCATCGGGTTCGACAACTACTACTCGACCAACTCGCCGGAGAACCGCGAGTTCGCCAGCCGCATCTACCTGAAGCTGCGCGAGGCCGGCCTGATCGAGCGGCGCAGCATCGAGCAGTTCTACGACCCCGAGAAGGCCATGTTCCTGCCCGACCGCTTCATCAAGGGCACCTGCCCGAAGTGCGGCGCGAAGGACCAGTATGGCGACAGCTGCGAGGCCTGCGGCGCCACCTACGCGCCGACCGACCTGATCGACCCCTATTCCGCCGTCTCCGGCGCCAAGCCGGTGCGCAAGGCGTCCGAGCACTACTTCTTCACCCTGGGCAAGTGCGAGGCCTTCCTGAAAGACTGGACCCGCAGCGGCCGGTTGCAGGCCGAGGCCGCGAACAAGATGGACGAGTGGTTCAGCGCCGGCCTCGCCGACTGGGACATCTCGCGCGACGCCCCCTATTTCGGCTTCGAGATCCCGGAGGCGCCGGGCAAGTACTTCTACGTCTGGCTCGACGCCCCGGTCGGCTACATGGCCAGCTTCAAGAAGCTGTGCGACGACAAGGGCCTGGATTTCGACGAATACTGGAAACCGGACTCGACGGCCGAGCTCTACCACTTCATCGGCAAGGACATCCTCTACTTCCACGCCCTGTTCTGGCCCGCCATGCTGGCCTTCTCCGGCCACCGCACGCCGAGCGCGGTGTTCGCCCACGGCTTCCTCACCGTCAACGGCCAGAAGATGTCCAAGTCGCGCGGCACCTTCATCACCGCCGAGAGCTATCTCAAACACCTCAACCCGGAATGGCTGCGCTATTACTACGCGGCCAAGCTGTCGAACACCATGGAGGACATCGACCTCAATCTGGAGGATTTCACGGCCCGGGTGAACGCCGACCTCATCGGCAAGTTCATCAACATCGCCAGCCGCTCGGCCGGCTTCATCGCCAAGCGCTTCGGCGGCCAGCTGGGCCAGGTGCCGGCCGGCCAGGAGTTGCTGGCCCGGATGCAGCAGGCGGCCGGGGACATCGCCGGACTGTACGAATCGCGCGAGTATGGCCGGGCGCTACGCGAAGTGATGGCCCTGGCCGATCTGGCCAACCAGTACGTCGACAGCCACAAGCCCTGGGAGATCGCCAAGCAGGCAGGGCGCGAGGCCGAACTGCACGAGGTCTGCACGGTCGCAATCAATGCCTTCCGCCTGCTCGCGCTCTATCTGAAACCGGTGCTGCCCAAGCTGGCCGAAAACGTCGAGCGCTTCCTCGACATCGCGCCGCTCAAATGGAGCGATGCCGGCCACCTGCTCAGCGGCCACACCATCAGGGAATACAAGCACCTGATGACCCGCATCGACCCCAAGCAGATCGAGGCCATGATCGAAGAGAACAAGCAGACCCTGGTGCCGGCGCCGACGCCGGAACCGCATTCGCAGCAGCGCCACGCCGAACACCAGCAGCAATCGGCCAAGACCGAGGCCGAATCGCCCGTCATCAACATCGACGACTTCGGCAAGGTCGATTTGCGCATCGCCAAAATCGTCAATGCCGAGCAGGTCGAGGGCGCGGAGAAGCTGCTCAAGCTCACGCTCGACATCGGCAGCGGCACGCGCACCGTGTTCGCCGGCATCAAGTCGGCCTACAAGCCGGAAGACCTGATCGGCCGGCTGACCGTGATGGTGGCCAACCTCGCCCCGCGCAAGATGAAGTTCGGCGTCTCCGAGGGCATGGTGCTGGCCGCCTCCGACGAGCGCGGCGGCCCCTTCCTGCTCGCGCCCGACAGCGGGGCGCAGCCGGGCATGCGGGTGAAGTAGGAAACTTGGCGACCGATTGCCGCTCATAGGGCCATGGACATCATCAGCAACGAGTTCCTGTCCCTGGCCGAGACGGCCAATCAGATCGCGCAGCCGCGCCAGCGGGTCGAGCGCACCTCGAGCCGCGCACTGGCCAGCCTCGAGTTCGCCCTGCACTGGCAGTCGGAACAGGCGCGCCACACCGATCTCTACCTTGCCAGCCCGGTCAACCTCTGGCGCGATTTCTTCCCGCCCGAGATCGAGGCGGCCGTGCTGGACAAGCCGGTGGGCCACACCGAGCGCCTGCATTGCCTGCCCGGCTGCCTGGTGCCGGCCTACGCCGCCGGCGACTGCCTGGACATCGCCGACAGCCGCTTCAACCGACAGTACCGCCCGCGCAGCCTGATCGAGCCGCGCGCCGGCCGCTTCTACCCGCGCGGCTTCATCGCCGGCGTGAAGGACATCTATTCCGAGGACATGACGCCCTTCCGCGTCGCCCGTGTGCAGGGCGACACGCTGACGGTGGACCTCAACCACCCACTGGCCGGCCGCGACCTGAACCTGGATATCCGCATCCTCGAGGCCTGGCAGGCCGGCCCCGAGACCGGCGGCCGCGCCAGCGACATCGCCGAACTCGTTGCCGGCAGGGGGCCGGGCATGCAGGCCCGCTGGCGCGGCGAGCCGACCGATTTCTTCGCCGCTGCGGCCTTCGCCCGCGGCGACACGGGCGACGATGCCGAGTTCTACGGCAGGCCCCGCCTGGTCGATCATCTCGACCGCCTCGCCCTCAAGCAGGTGGAAAAGCTCTACGGCCGGCTGTTGCCCCAGGGCGGCCGGGTTCTCGACCTGATGACCAGCTGGAAATCGCATCTGTCCGAAGCGGCGCCCGCCGAGGTCGCCGGCCTGGGCATGAATGCCGAGGAACTGGCGGCCAACCCGCTGCTCGCCGAGCGGGTGGTGCAGGACCTCAACCAGCAGCCGAAGCTGCCCTTCGCCGAGGCCGAATTCGACGCCGCTGTCTGCACCGTCTCGGTCGAATATCTCACGCGCCCACTCGAGGTGTTCCAGGAGGTGGCTCGTGTCCTGAAGCCGGGCGCGCCCTTCGTGCTCACCTTCTCCAACCGCTATTTCCCGCCCAAGGTGATCCGGGTCTGGGAGGACTGCCACCCTTTCGAGCGCATGGGCCTGGTGCTGGAATATTTCCACCGCGCCGGCGGCTTCACCGACCTGGCGACCTTCTCCCTGGTCGGCCTGCCACGGCCGGAAGACGACAAGTACGCCGACCGCATGGCCTATTCCGACCCGGTCTATGCCGCGTGGGGCAAGAAGGCATGAGGCAGACCAGGCATCTGCAGATCCACGGCCGGGTCCAGGGCGTCTGGTTCCGCGACTCCATGTGCCGCGAGGCCGAGCGGCTTGGTGTGACAGGCTGGGTGCGCAACCGGGGCGACGGCACGGTGGAGGCCGTGGTCCAGGGAGAAGCCGCGGCCGTGCAGGCGATCATCGACTGGGCCCACCGGGGCCCGCCCAAAGCTGAAGTGCTCAGGGTCGAGATCGACGAGGCCGGCGGCGAGTTCAGCGGCTTCGAGCAACGGCCCAGCGCCTAAAGCCCTGCCCCTGGCAGGGCCAAATCCGCGGCCAGCCAGCGGGCACAGTACAATAGCGGCAAAACCCGAAGCGGATTCGGCAAGACAAACAGGGCCAGAAAGCAAGCATGTCCATCGTCATCAAGACCCCGGAAGAAATCGAAAAGATGCGCGTCGCCGGCCGCCTGGCCTCCGAGGTGCTCGACTACATCACCCCCTTCGTCCAGCCCGGCATCACCACCGAGGAACTCGACAAGCTCTGCCACGACTACATGGTGAACGTGCAGGGCACCGTGCCGGCCCCGCTCAATTACGCGCCGCCCGGCCACACGCCCTATCCGAAATCGATCTGCGCCTCGGTCAACCATCAGGTCTGCCACGGCGTGCCGGGCGGCAAGAAGCTGCGCGCGGGTGACATCGTCAACCTCGACATCACCGTGATCAAGGACGGCTGGCACGGCGACACCTCGCGCATGTTCACGGTCGGCGCCCCCAGCATCCTGGCCCGCCGCCTGATCGACAATACCTACGAGTGCATGTGGAAGGGCATCCAGATGGTGAAGCCGGGCATCCACTTCGGCGACATCGGCCATGCCATCCAGCAGCATGCCGAGGCCAACGGCTTCTCCGTGGTGCGCGAATTCTGCGGCCACGGCATCGGCAGCAAGTTCCACGAGGAGCCGCAGGTGCTGCACTACGGCAAGGCCGGCACCGGTGCCGTGCTGCAGCCGGGCATGATCTTCACCATCGAGCCGATGATCAATGCCGGCCGGCGCGATATCCGCATGCTGAACGACGGCTGGACCATCGTGACCAAGGACCACAGCCTGTCGGCGCAATGGGAGCACACCGTCCTGGTGACCGAGACCGGCTACGAGGTGCTCACCGTCTCGGCCGGCAGTCCGCCGCCGCCGGCCTTCGTCGCGGCATGAAGCGCAGGCTTGAATACTGGGCATGAATACCGGGCCTGAACGCCTCGCCCACTGGCGGGCGGAGTTGCAGGCCGCCCGCGACGACCTTTATCGCGACTATCAAAGCCACCGCCGTCCGGCCACGCTGCTGGCCGGCCTGAGCCAGGCGGTCGATCAGCTGCTCAACGAGATCTGGCAGGCGCACGCGCTGCCGGGCGCCGCGGCCCTGGTCGCCGTCGGCGGCTACGGCCGGGCCGAGCTGTATCCACAGTCCGATGTCGATGTCCTGTTCCTGCTCGACGACCGCCTGGGCGAGGCCGATTGCGCCTGTTTCGAGCCGCTGATCGCCCTGCTCTGGGATGTCGGCCTGCCCATCGGCCACAGCGTACGCCGCCTGAGCGAGTGCCTGGATGAGAGTCGCAAGGACATCACCATCCAGACCAATCTGCTCGAGGCCCGCTTTCTCAGCGGCGACCGGCGGCTGTTCAGGCGTTTCCAGCAGGCCTTCCAGCAACAGCTCGACCCCCAGGCCTTCCTCGAGGGTAAGCTCTTGGAGCAAGGCAACCGCCATGGCCGCTTCGCCGACCGCGCCATGCTGCTGGAGCCCAACCTGAAGGAGAGCCCGGGCGGCCTGCGCGATCTGCACACGGTGCAATGGGTCAGCCGCGCCTTGGGCCTGCCCTGGCACTTGGCCGGCCTGGCCCGCGAGGGGCTGCTGCAGCCGGCCGAGGTGCGCCGGCTGAATGCGGCGGTGCGCCTGATCAGTCGGCTGCGCATCCAGCTGCATCTTGCTGCCCGGCGGCGCGAGGATCGCCTGCTGTTCGAATATCAGGAGGCGCTGGCGCTCGAATTGGGCCTCGCCGCCAAGGGGCCGCGCCGCGCCGCCGAGCTCCTGATGCAGCGCTACTACCAGGCCGCGCGCGAGATCAGCTTCGCCAACGAGCTCTTGCTCGGCATCCTGCGCCAGCGGCAAAGACCCATCGTCGAGATCGCCCCGATCGCCGATGCGCCGGGCTTCCTGCAGCGCGGCAATCGTCTCGACCTGGCCGACGAGGCCCTGTACGAGCACATGCCGGAGGCGATCTTTCAGACCATCCTGGTCCTGCAGCGCCACCCCGAGCTCAAGGGCCTGACCCCGAACGCCTACCGCGCCCTCTGGCGAGCGAGCCAGCGCATCGATGCCGGCTTCCGCCGCAACCCGGCCAACCGCGCCGCCTTCCTCGACATTCTGCGCCAGCCGCGGGGCGTGACCCAGGCCACCCGCCTGCTGCATCGGCTCGGCATCCTCGGCCGCTACCTGCCGGCCTTCGAGCGCATCACCGGCCAGCTGCAGCACGATCTGGTGCACATCTATCCGGTCGACGAACACACCCTGATGGTGCTGCGCAACCTGCGCCGGCTGGCGCTGTCCGAATTCGCCCACGAGTTCCCGCTGGCCCACCGCCTGATGCGCGAGTTCGAGCGGCCCGACCTGCTCTACCTCGCGGCCCTGTTCCACGACATCGCCAAGGGCCGCGGCGGCGACCACTCGACCCTGGGCACCGTCGATGCCCGCCGATTCGGCCAAGCGCACGGCATGGCCAAGGCCGATGTGGAATTGGTCGCCTGGCTGGTGCGCGAGCACCTCTCACTTTCGCGCACGGCGCAGAAAGAGGATCTGAGCGATCCCGAGGTGATCACCGCCTTCGCCCGCCGCTGCGGCAGCGTCGAGCGACTGACCGCGCTCTATCTGCTGACCATGGCCGACATCCGCGCGACCAATCCGAAGATCTGGAATGCCTGGAAGGACAAACTGCTGCGCGAGCTGTATCTGGCCAGCCGCCGCGTGCTGGAAGGCGGCGCACCGGTGCAGGACGACATCGAGACAAAGAAGGAGCAGGCCCGCGCCGCCCTGCGCCTGTATGGCTACGAGACCGGAGTCGAACAGGCGCTGTGGACCAAGCTGGACGACGTCTATTTCATCCGCCACGAAGCACAGGCGATCGCCTGGCAGACCCGACGTCTGCTGCCGCTCTTGCGCCGCGGCGAGTCGATCA
The DNA here is from genome assembly GCF_003967275.1 of Sulfuritortus calidifontis. Classification (NCBI taxonomy): domain Bacteria; kingdom Pseudomonadati; phylum Pseudomonadota; class Betaproteobacteria; order Nitrosomonadales; family Thiobacillaceae; genus Sulfuritortus; species Sulfuritortus calidifontis. The sequence goes on along the minus strand of NZ_AP018721.1, from coordinate 1,017,706 downwards.
TCGTGCGCGCCCGCCTCGCCCCCATCGGCGAAGGTGCGGAAGTGCTGGTCTACGCGCCGGACGAGGCCGGCCTGTTCGCCCGCATCTGCGGCTTTTTCGCCGGCATGCAATACACCGTGCTCGAGGCCAAGGTACACACCACGCGCGACGGCTTCGCCCTCGACAGCTTCCTGGTCATGGACGAGGCCAACCGCGCCGTCGCCTATCGCGACGTGCTCAACTACATCGAATACGAGCTGGCCGCGAGCTTGCGGGCCAGGCCGCCGCTGGCTGATTTGGCTGGCCTGCGGCTGTCGCGACGACTGAAGTACTTCCCGATCGAGCCCGAACTCGCCCTGAGCCCGAGCGACAGCGGTCACAGCCACGTGCTCTCGTTCACCGCCGGCGACCGCCCCGGCCTGCTCTACGACGTGGCCCGGGTGTTGAGCCGGCACCAGGTCGAGCTCAGCAGCGCCAAGGTCAACACCCTGGGCGGCCGGGCCGAGGACGTCTTCGTGCTCAAGGGAGAAGCGCTGGCCGAGCCCGGCGACCGCCTGGCCCTGGAAAAGGATCTGCTGGCCGCCCTGCAGCCGGCCTGATCCAATCCGCGCTTGGTCGGTAGGATGTGCGCACCAGTGGATGATGCACAAAGTGCATCTACGATTGGCCGGGCTCGGGCAGGCCCTTCTCCAGGCGATAGATCCAGGCCAGCAACTCGGCCACGGCGATATACAAGGTGGGCGGGATGCGCTCGTCGAGGTCGACCTGCATCAGCAGGCTGACCAGCTCGGGCGACTCGTGGACATAGACCCCCGCCTCCCGCGCCCGGCGGATGATCTCCTCGGCCAAGAGGCCGCGGCCCTTGGCCACCACCCGCGGTGCCGCCTCGGTCTCGTTGTAGGCCAGGGCCACGGCCTGGACCGGTTTAGCCGGCGACTCCATCGCCCTCCTCCGCTTCGGCAAACCCCGGCTCGATCCGCACCGCCAACACCGCCAGGCCGGCGGCATCCAGCCGCTTGGTCAGCAGCGGCACCGCCTCGCGCATCTGGGCCAGGGTCTGCGCATCGTCCGCCCGCAGGCGAAAGCGCAGGCCTTGCGCCATGAGATCGATCTCGGCGAACACCCCACCCAGACGCGGCAGCTTCAAGCGCATCTGGGTGCGCCAGGCCGGCGGCTCCTCCTCGCCGCCACCCTCGCCCTCGGGCCGCTCCTCGATCAGCCATTGCAGCATCTGGCCCGGCCAGGCCTGGCCCTGCCAGACGAAGGGCTGGCCCTCCAGCATCTGCAACTGGCGGCCGGCCAGGCGCGCGGCCTCCTCCGGCATGCCGTCGAGCTCGGCCACCCGGTTGCCGGCAAATTCGGCCTGGGCCAGCTTGGCCTGTGGCTCGCGCTGCAACTCGGCCAGGGTCTGCTCGCCGCGCACCCAGCGGGCCTGGTGGGCCTCGTAGAAGAGGCCGCTGGTCTTGACCGCCTGGCGCAAGGGACCGAGCCAGGCTTCGGCCTCGGCCGAGCCTTCTTCCAACAGAGGCACCGACGCCAGCAAGGCGGCGCTGCTCGCCGGTGTCGTGCCGCCCGGCAGGGGCGGCGCGACCAGACGGGCGCCGAGCTGGCTCGCATCGGGCTGGGCCAAGCGGCCGACCAGGCCCGGGGTTGCCTGATTGGCCGTCTGATTGGCCACATAGTTCGACGCCGGACCGCCGGCAGCCTGGCCCGCGGCCGGTGCACGAGCGGTCAACCCGGCGGCATCGGGTAGCGCAGCCTTGAGCTGGGCGGCCTGGGCCGCGCCGCCGGGTGTGGCCGATGTCGGATTGCCTGACGGCTGCGTCACTGCCTGGCTGATGGGATTCGCGGACTGACTGGCGCCCGCCGGCATTGCCGTCGTCCCGGCCCAGCGCACCAGGGTGGCGATTCGGCTCGCTGCCTCGCTCAGGCGCACGGCCTGGGTCTCGCCAATGCGGCCAGGCTGGGGTTGCAGCAGGAAAGTCGGCTGCGGAGCCGCCTTGAGATAGGTGAGCCTGAGCGTATCGCCCGGCTTGCTGCCCTTGGGCAGGGCCATGTCAAGCAACTGGTTGGCGATCTGGACCAGGGAGCGGCCACCGGCCAGGTTTTGCAGCAGCCTGCCTTCGTAGGTCTTGCCCGGCTCGAACTGCAGGGGTCGCGTTACCGGCCTCTGCCCCTGCAGCAGCGTCGTGCCCTGGCTTTTCAGCCACTCAACGACGGCGGCGGGCAGCAGGTTGATGTTCACGTCAGGAGGTAATCGAAGGGGGCTGATTGAGCGCGACGATCAACTCGGCCTCGCCGCGAGAGATGCCGCAACGCTCCGTCAACTCGCTGGCCGTGGCACCCTGGCGGGCGAGTTGGGTGGCCTGGGCATAGGGCGACAGGGCGGCCTCCTCCCTCGCCCCGCCGAACCTGGGCGCGGCCGGCTTGGCTTCGCCGAGTCGCGCGCTCTGTTCCACCAACTCGCGTTCGAGAATTTCCAGCCGGGCGCTCAGGGCCAGCACCTGAGCCTTGAGCATCGCCACCTCGGCCTCGTTGCCGGCCTGGGGCTCCACCCGCACCGCAGGTTGCGCCTTGCTGCGCCGATTGCGGGAGAACAGCAACCACTCGACCAGATAGATCAGGGTGGCCAGCACCACCGCCAGCAGCAGTTCCTCGGCGTTGATCGAGATCGGCGGCAGCTCGGGCAGGGTCATGGCAGCCAGGCCTTGAGCCAGACGTCGAGGTGGTCTTCCAGCATCCAGTTGGCCTGCACGTAATCGCGCAGGCGATCGCCCATGCGGGCCAGTTCGTCCATGTCGGCAACATGGCCGCGGATGGCATCGACCCAATCCTTGTGCTTGTTCGATATGCGGGTCACCGGATAGTCGCCGCGATAGGGCGTGATGTCGGTGCAGATGACCGGGAAGCCGAGGATGCCGTATTCGAGCAGGCGCAGGTGGCTCTTGGCATGGTTGAAGGGCACGTCTTCCAGAGGGGCGACCGCCAGGTCGAGATTGAGGCTGGCCAGCTTCCGCGGATATTCCTCCAGGTCGACGCCGAGATGGAATTCGACCAGGGGGTGGATCACCTCCGGACACAGACCGAAGAACACCCATTGCACCTCTTCATGCGTCTCTTTGACCACGTCGATGATGAGATCGAGATCGCCGGCATGGTGCACGCCGCCGGCCCAGCCCACGCGCGGCTTCTCGCCCTGCCGGCGAAGCGAGGTCAGCTCGCCCCAGCGGGCCCGCTCCAGATAGTTGGGCACCACCCGAACGTCCTGGTTGAAGGAGCCATACTCGTCGGCCAGATACTGGGTCGAGACTACCAGCCGGTCGCACAGGCCGATGGCCTTGCGGAACTTCTTGTTCAGTCCGGCGGCCTTCAGTTTCTCGAAATCCTTGCGGCCCAGGCTTTTCAGCGGCACATTGGTGATGAGGTCGTCGATCTCATAGACGCGGAAGGACTTGAGATTCCTGATGTAGGACTCGATCAGTTCGAGCTGATGGGTCTCGATCTGGCGCTGGAACACCACGGCATCGGGCGCAAAACGCAGCAGCTCGGGCACCGAGACATAGTTGCCCGTCTCCCAGCCCTGAACCAGGCCGGCCTGGTTGAGCTGGCGCATGGGCGAGATGATGCGGTACTCGCCGCAACCGAAGCGGTCGGCCGGATGGGCCAGGATGCGCGGCCGCGGCCGCCAGTCCGGATCCAGGGTCAGGGCCGGGGTCACCTCGATCCGGAAATCGCGGGCATTGAGGCTGAGGTTGCGGTTGTAGAACGGATCGTAGGCGATCAGCCTGCCCCACTTGCCATACATCGCCTGCTGCTCGCCCTTGAAGCGCTCGGCCTTCGCCGCATCCTGCTTCTGCTCGACGCCGCCGCGCTGGCTGACCGAGCCCTCGTGCAACAGCGTGGCATGCGGGGTCCAGACCACACGATAGCCCTGCTGGCGCACCTTGAGACAGAGATCGATATCGTTGTAGGAGACCTTGAACATCGCTTCGTCAAGGCCACCGACCGCATCGTAAACCGATTTGCGGATCAGCAGACAGGCCGCGGTCACCGCCGACAGGTCCTGCGGCAGCTTCAAGCGGCCGAAATAGCCCACCTCGTCCCCCGCACAGCCGATGAACGCATGTTCGGCCGGCGAATCGCCGATGCCGAGGATGACGCCGGCGTGCTGGATCTTGCCATCGGGGAAGACCAGGCGCGCCCCGACGATGCCGACCTCCGGCTGCTGGGCGTAGCCCATCATCTCCTCCAGCCAATCGGGCTGGAGCACGGCGGTGTCGTTGTTGAGCAGCAGCAGATAATCGCCGCTGGCAGCTTTCGCTGCCAGGTTGTTCATGGCCGAGAAGTTGAACGGCTTGGGATAGCTCAGGACCTTGATCCGCTCCGGCTCGGCCTGGCGCAGCTTGTCGAGATAGGCCCGCGCCTCCGGCTCGTCGCTGCCGTTGTCGACCACCAAGAGTTCCCAGTCGGGCCAGCTGGTGAATTCGACGATGGAGCCGATGCAGCGCTGCAACATCTCGACCTGGTTGCGCGTGGGCACGACGATCGAGACCTTGGGCGTCGCCTGGTGCCGATAGCGGATGTGGAAGGTTCCGGGGATCAACCCTTCGGCGATATCGCCGGCCAGCGACTGCCGCTCCAGATGCTCGGCCAGCGCATCGACCGAAGCGGCCTGCACCACTTCGGCCGGCCGGCTGCAATGGCCGCCCGTTGCGGCCCGGTGATAGAGCATGTCGGCGATATGGCCGATGCCGGCCTCGCCCACCTGCTCATAGGCGCGCAGGCTCAAATCCCACTGCTCGGCCCCCTCCAGTTCGCTGCGGAAGCCGCCCAGCTGCGCGAACAGATCCTGCCGGGCCAGCAGCACGCCGCCGATGGCGAAGGGCGCAGAGCGCACGGTGTCGATGCTGAAGTCGGGCTTGAAGTAGGGGTTCGAGCGGCTGCCGTCGTCGGCCAGGCTGTCTTCGTCGGTATAGATAAGCCGCCAATCCGGCTTGCGCACGATGATGTCGGTCAAGCTGAACAAGGCATGCGGTGCCAACTTGTCGCCGGCCTCGATCATCGCCACCCATTCGGCATCGCTGGTCAGCAGGGCGGCATTGAGCAGCGGCAGCGCAGGCTTGGTCTCGTCTGCCACCAGCCATTGGATCACCTCCGACTGCTCGGTGTCCGCCGGCAATTCGCAATGGGCGACGATGGTCAGCCGCCAGGTCTGGTTGACGAACTGACCGGTCAGGCTTTGCAGGGTGCGGCCGATGCCTTCCTCGCTGCCGGGCGGCACGATCATGCCGAAATGGAAGAGCGGCAACCGCGGCCACTGACCCATGCGCTCGGCCAGCCAGGCGGCATCGCGGTCCTGGAACTGCCGGGCCGCGGTCCAGATGCGATACATCTCTTCCGGCGTCGGCCCCCGGCCTGGCTCGGGCGGTCGAATGGCGAGCATTTCCTCGTCCGGCATCGGCCGCGCCACCACCAGGTGCTGCAGGGTCTTCAGATCGAGGAACTCCTCGGGGCTGACGTCCTTGAGGATGAGTTTTTCCGTTTCGATATGCCGGGCATTGTCCGGCAATTCCAGTTTTTCCAACCGGCCATCGAGGGTGCGATCCCACTTCTCGATAATGAAGCCCGTCTCATGGAAAAACTTCTCGATCTCCTGTCGGGTGAAGAAGCGGATATGGGTGACGTCGAGCAGGCCCTCTTTTTCATAGGGGAAACGCCCATTGGCCAACTCGTTAAGCACCCAGAGATTGCGGGTATTGGGGATGCTGGCAAGGATCTGGGCATCCGGCGTCAACCACTGACGCAGGCGGAGCATGGCCGCCCAGGGGTCGTACAGGTGCTCCAGCACGTCGGCCACGATGACGGTGTCGATGCTGTGCGGTTCGATGCCGAAACTGGCGAAGTCCACCTCCTCCAGCGGCCGGTCGATGACCAGATCGATCCGGCCGCGGGCGACCTCGGCGGCCTGGCGATTCAGTTCGATGCCGATCACCTGCGAGTCCGGGAAATACTCCTTGATCTTAGCCCCGGTGGCGCCGCCGGCGCAGCCGATGTCCAGCACTCGATTGGGCGCCTTGCCCATCAGGATCAGCAGTTCCGCCCGCAAGTGGTCGTGATAGGCGCCTTTGAGATCGGCTTCGGCGCTGGCCGACAGCTCTTCCCAAACGAAGCCGCGGCGCGGAATGTCGGTGGCAGGCACAGTCCCCGCCTCGGTAAGCGGCCGGGCGCATTCGAGCATCACTTTGGCCACCCGCTCCGCCGCGCGGCCATCATTGGCGCAGTTGAAATAGGCCAGACGCTTGCGCTGCGCCTGTAACACAGCAGCCCGATACGGCCTGTCCTCATGCAACCTCTGCAAGGTCGATGCCAGGTCAGCAGGGGCTATCTCGATAATGCCGTCATCCGCACCAAAGGACGGCCCCATCAACCAGCCGAAATCGGTAATCAGATTGACCGCCGGCACCCCCGCCAGCATTGCCTCGATCGAGATATTGGAATCCACCGAGACTGCAACATCGGCAGCCGTCAGCCAGGACTCAGTGGATTCCGAGGTATAGAGGTAATCGCTTGGCTGCAGCCCAGACTGCACAGCCAACTCGGCCACCCGCGCCGGCCCGAAATCCATGTTGGATGGCCGGTCCTTGATGACGCAAACCAGTTTCTGGCCGGCCTTGCGCAAGCGTCCGCACGCCTCGAAAAAGGCGGTAATGGTCTCGTCGTAGATCTTCGGCTCGGAGAAGGCGGTCATCCCGGCCGCCCAGGTCGTGGCAAACATCACGATCCGGGCATCTTTCGGGAAGCCATGGTGGGCCGACAGGACATCCCGAATCTCCTGCTGCCGCATAGGCAAATGGGCGTAAACATCCCAAGCGGGGTTGCCGGTGATGCGCAACCGATCTTCGGCAACGCCGGCATCGATGCAGCTTTCTGCGCCACGCTGACCCAACACGGCAATGATATCCGCCTGCAAGCGCTGGTGCGCATTGTAGTAGCGCGACAGCCCAACGCCGTGGGTCAGATGCAGACTGGGAACGCCACGCTGCTTCGCCCATTGGATCGCCAGGGCCGAGAGCGTCATCCACTCCTCGTTGACCATGAGCAGTTCGATGCGATAGCGCTGACGCGCGGCATCGAGCACGGTGACGATATTCTGGCCGACGATCATGCCGCTCTTGATCATCGGCGCATAGATTTCGAACAAATCCTCTTGGGATAACCCGCCCGCCGAGCCCAAGCCGGCCCATTCCGGCGACTGGAGTTGCTTCAGGATCGCATCAACCCTGCCTTCTGCCTCGATGGCATTCGCCTGGCGTGTCGAGGCATCGAGCAGCTCCTCCAGCGTCATCAGCGTGCTGCCGGATTCCAGGACCAGTTGCTTGAGCTCATCCGTGCAATAGTCCTGAATCGTCAATACGACACGTGGCCGGTTGTGGAGGTAATGCCGCAAGGCCCCAAAATTCTTCGGCCACAGCAGGCAGATAAGCGCGTTATTCATCGATGTCTTTCACGATTGCCGGCTCAGGCAGGCACTCAGCAACTTGTTGATGGCGTTGTAGTCGGTCATGGATCCGAGATCGATCTCCCGGTAGATGAAATTTTGATGGACCGGCTCCTGCTGATGCCACGCCTGCGCCAGGGTAGTCACCCACATATCCAAAATTTCTCGATGAGCCCAATCGGCCAGTATCCGGCCTTGCCCGTCCGGCAGGAACGAAGCGACATCGACGCTGGGCGCATTCGCCCAAAGCGCTGTAAATAAATGGTGAAAAACCACCCGGTTGCGCGCATGCTGAAGATGGTCCTGCAGTTTCTTTTGCCAGGACTTGGGCTCCGCCAGGTAAGGGGAAATCACCTGAAAATCGATATTGCCGGCGATGGCCTCGTTCATCGCGGCCTGCCGTTCAAGCCAGATCCGGTTTGCTGCCGGATCGGCCCGCTTTTCCAGTACCGCGACGATGTGCGGCGAGAGCGACACAGGCATGCGGGCGAAGAACTCTCGCTCCAGAAACCGGCAGAATGCGGCCAGTTTTTCGTCGGAATGAGCCCACGACAAGGCGCGCTTCCACCAATACTGGCCCGATAACGGCCGACCATCGGCTGGATGGACGAATAGCCCGGCATCGAGCGCACAAAGCGGCACCACCTCCAGAATCCGCAAACCAAGCTCGTCGGCCGCCGCCACAATATCCGAAGCTGAAGGCTTCAGCTGATGCTGCTGGCTGTCCGGCATGGCGACATATCGCTCGAGATGGTCACGCGCGCGGCCGCTGAACAATATCCGGCCGCCCGGGCGCACTTTCACTGTCCACCCCCTGAGTGCCTCGCGCCAGTCCTGACCTTCGAATACGGCATCGATTGCCAGGACGCTGTCAAAGACATCGGCCGCATCGGCACCGGCCTGGGCCGTCAGGTCGAGAATTTTCGGCCCCTGAACCCAGGCCTCGCATACCGAGGTCATCATCTCGGCACACCGGGTCATCGTTTGAGATTTTTCCACCTCTTCCCCTATCGCCTTATTCTTTAGGCCGCCGCACGTGGGCTAGGCCAGGACATCCCACGTGAGCGGGGTGCCCCGCTTGAGATCGCAATTCACTTTTTTGCCCAGCACGATATCCAGATATTTCGGTGCCAGGCCCAGACCGGGCCGGACAGCCCGCAGGTTGGCACGCGTCAGCGTCTCGCCGGCCCGCATGTCTTCGGCGATGTAGAGCGAGCGCCGGAATACCAGCGATTTGCGCTCAGCCTGGCTCGGTCCGTAACGCACCTCGCCCAGCGCCTGCCAGGCCCGCTCGCTCTCCACGACAAGGGCCCGCATCTCCTCCGGCTCAAGGGAAAAAGCCGAATCGACCCCGCCATCGGCCCGACGCAGGGTGAAGTGTTTCTCGATCACCGTGGCCCCCATCGCCACCGCGGCGACGGCGGCGCCAACGCCCATGGTGTGATCGGACAGGCCCACTTCGCAAGCGAACAACTCGCGCATGTGCGGAATGGTGCGGATATGGCTGTTTTCCGGGGTGGCCGGATACGTGCTGGTGCATTTGAGCAGGATCAGGTCGCGACAGCCGGCTTCGCGCGCGGCACGCACCGTCTCGTCCAGTTCGGCGATGCTGGCCATGCCGGTGGAAATGATCAGCGGCTTGCCCGTGGCCGCCGCCTTGCGAATCAGCGGCAAATCGGTGTTTTCGAAAGAGGCGATCTTGTAGCAGGGGACCTGCAAATCCTCCAGAAAATCGACGGCGGTTTCGTCGAATGGCGTGCTGAAGGCCAGCATACCCAATTCGCGCGCCTTGTCGAAGATGGGCTTATGCCAGTCCCAAGGCGTATACGCCTCCTGATAGAGCTGATGCAGCGACTTACCGGCCCACAGACTGTCGGCATCGGCAATGCGGAATTCGCCCTCGGCCAAATCCAGGGTCATGGTGTCCGCGGTATAGGTCTGGATCTTCAGGGCATGAGCTCCAGACCTGGCCGCTGCCTCGACGATGGCCAAGGCCCGGTCCAGGGATTGGTTGTGGTTGCCTGACATCTCGGCGATGACGAAAGGGGAATGCCCGGTCCCAACCGCTCGTTCGCCAATGTGTAGCGTCTGCTTCACCGCGTCATATCCTTTGTATAGATGCCATAGGCCTGCTTATAGCCTAGCCGCCCGAATACAGCCTTGGAGGCCGCATTCTCAGCCCGGATCGAGGCCTTGAACCGGACGATTTCCGGATGCTCCTGCGCCAGCCATCGCTCACCAGCGCGCAAAATGGCCTCGCCATGCCCCAAACCCATGCACTCGGGCCGTAGATAGACCGAAACCTCGGCCTCATCGCCAGCCAAATCGTACCGCAATACACCAATCGGCTGACCCCCGGCAGCCTCGCCGACCAGCAAAATACGGTCCACCTGTCTCAAAGTCGCCTGAAACCATTGCTCGTGCTGGGCATAGGGAATCGGCGAAGGGTCAAGAGCGTAGCGCCGAACCTCGGGATGGTTCCGCCACTCGTGCAGCATTTGGCAATCCGCCCTGACAGCCCGTCGCAAGTGAAGCTCCCCAGCCAGCAGGACTGCCGCCACCCGCTGTGCCCCTCGGCCATCGCACAACTGGCTGCCACGTTGGGCGAGCGCTTGGCGCCATGCCGGGTTGTGCAGCAAGGCATATAGGTGGTGGGCAATCCCCTCCGGCGTCGCCAGCGAGTCCGGCGACGGGCTGGCCAGCGCCCCCTCGGCCGCCAGCACCGCTAGGCCAGGTCGCTGATTGTCGGCCACGGCCCAAACCAAACTGGGCAGGCCGACAGCCAGGCGCTCCCAGGTTGCAGTCCCGCCGGCCCCGACTGCAAGGTCGGCAGCTGCCATCAATTCGGCCATATTGTCGACCTGTCGGTGCAGATGCACGTTGCCCCCGATATGCTGGCACTGCTCCAGCAATGCGGGGTAGTGGGGGTTCGCCCCCCCCACCACGACATCCACCTGCATCCCTGAGAGATCAAGCAATCCCAGAGCCGTCAGCAGACGGCCGGTTTCATTGCCGGCATCGCCGCCTCCGAAGAAGACCAGGAGGCGCCTTACCGGGCTTGCGGTCTCAGTGCTGGCTCGCCTGAGTCTAGCGAATTCCGACCGCAACAAGGCATAGCGCGGCCCCAGCAGCAAACGGCAGCCCGCCTCCGTCAGCTTGGCATATCGAGCTTCGGCTGACGGATGCAGGTTCTGGTCCAGAAGGATGTCGCAGTCGTGCGCCCGATCTGCCAGATCGTCGATCGCCAGGATATGCCTGGCCCGACCGCGCATGGCCTGTTCCCAGACCCGGCCAAGCGAGTAATGGTCAACCACCAGCCAGTCCACGGCTTCGGTCAGAAGTGCCAGGCAGGTCTCGGCATCTTCCAATTCGGAATCAAGCCCGATCCCAGGCAAGCGATGGCAGTCGTAGTCCTGTTGCTCAATCGAATCGATAAGGTTGCCGGGCAGGGAACGGCAAAGAAAAACCACCTGGGCGCCACGGGAGCGAAGCTCGCCAGCCAAGGCCAGGCAGCGCATGATGTGGCCGCTTCCCAAGCTGATGGAAGCGTCGGCCCGGATGGCTAGCCGCACACCCGTTCCTCGATCCGGCGCCGCGCGCACTCGATATCCTGAATGGTGTCGATATCGGCGGCTTCGTCCGCCGGGACGACAAAGCCCTTGAGCCGGCTGCCATAGAAGCTGCGCTCGCGCTGGAGGGCCTCGGCGCGCGCCCAGTAGAACGTGCCGTTGCTTACCACCAGGTGCGGCTGGAACTGGGATTGCACCCCTCGCCATTCCGGCCACATATAGGAAAGAAAGCCCTGCTCGTCGGCCTTGAGGGCCTGAACCGGCGGGTGCTCATACTCCGACACCCCCATTACAAAATCCGCGGCCGGTGCCTCATCGAGCAAGGCGCGGGAAGCTACCAGGGTTTGCGGCCGAAGCAGACAGGCAGTGGCATATATGCAGCAAAGCAGCTCGATGTCGGGCTGTATCTCCAGGGCATGCAGGCAAACCTGGACAACGGTGGACCGATCCTGTGCGATATCAAAGGGGCGCTCGATCACTTCTGCGCCATACCGGCGGGCGACCTCGGCGATCTCGGCGTCTTCGGTGCTGACGCAGATACGGTCGAACATGCCGCTTTCCTGCGCGGCGTGGATGGGCCAGGCCAACATGGGCAGCCCCGCCATCGGCAAAATATTCTTACGGGGGAGCCGCTTGGAGCCGCCGCGCGCCGGGATCAGGGCAACGGTGCTCATCCTGCCTCGCTTACAAGACCTGGCAGCGCAGCGGAAACTCGTCGGCCGCCGGGAAGCCGCGCTTGAGCGGCGGATTGAGCGGGTTGAAATAGAGGGCCTGGTTCGCTGGCGAAAAGGTGCGATCGACATTCTGCTTGACCCTGGCCGCCTCCTCCGCCGCGCCGATTGGGTGGCGATAGACGGCATCCTTCATGCGCCAGTCGCCGTTGACCTTTTCCCAGATCGCCGGGTCGCGCATCGGCTCGATGATGCGATAGAACTCGTCGACGCTGATGCCCATCAACTCGCAATAAAAAGCCAGGGTGCGCGGCTCGCGGGCATCATAGTGGCGCACCTGCTCGATGCCCTCCTCCCGCGTCATCCGGCCATGGCGGATTTCCATGCTGGCATCGTCGGTCGCCCGGCCATAGCCGAATTTCAGGAATTTCAGATAGTCATGCACATCGTTGGCATGATCCTCGACCTTGGCATACAGATTGAAAGTCCGGTCGCGCTCGTAACTGACCGGCGAAAAATCCCATTGCCGCATGACCGTTTCCACCTGGAACTTGGCGTCCCATTTGAAGAAATTGCTCATGTAGATGCCACGCACGCCGACCCGCTCGATTTCCTCGTCGGTCGGAAAGACATAGGGGGCGATGTCGCTGGCGGTAATACCGCCCTTGCCGATCAGCTCGTGCGCCTCGATGCCGCGCATGTCGTGCTCCTTGCGCGTCCACTTGGTGAATTCGACGAAATCCTCCAGGGTGACGATGCCGGTGAGCTCGGCGAAACCGTGCTCGCCCCAGACGATGAGTGGGATGTTCTTTTCCACGGCGACCCGGAACGGCAGGGTGCGAATGCCGGCGTGATAGTGCCAGGTCAGGTCACCCACCGTCTTCAGCATATGCAGCGACAGACGCCGCACCGAATCGAGACCGGCCGTCTGGCGGATGTGCTCGCAGCCCGACTTCTCGACCAGATTGGCCAGATTGCGATCGCCGATCGGCGAATTGAAGGCATGATTGAAGGTAACCAGCAACGGGGTCATGCCATAGCGCTCTTTGAGCAGCCAGACCTGGTAGTGGGAATCCTTGCCGCCGCTTACCGGCACGATGCAGTCGTATGGGTTGCCCCGCTCCTTGGCCAGTCGCTTGGCCTCTTCGCAGATGCGCGCGAACATGCGCTCGCGCTCATCCCAGTCGATATTGGCCAGCCTGCTCTCGCGGCTGGCGTGGTAGTTGCACCCGCTGCAGACACCGTCCTCCTCGTCGAAAATAATGGTTGGCTTGGCGTTGGCGGGATAAAGACAGCGGCTGCAGTATTCCATGATGTTCCTCAGTCGGCATTTTCCTGAAACGTCTTTAGGGTGCCGCTTCGGCGGACATTGACCCCGTGTTCCAGCAAATAGGTCTTGGCCTTTTTCGTGCTGTGTTCAGTGTAATGGAAGATATTCGCCGCAGCCACGGCATCCGCCCCGGCCTGAATCCCCTCCAGCAGATGTTGCCAGGTGAACACACCGCCGAAGGCGATCACCGGCACGCCGACCGCCCCGCAAACTGCCTTCAGGCTGGCCAAATCGTACCCCTGACGGGCACCGTCCTGATCGACGGAATTGAAGAAGATTTCCCCGGCCCCCAGGGACTCGGCCCGTCGCGCCCATTCCGCCGGCGGCTGGCCGGTGTCGCGGCGGCCACGATCGACGAATACTGTCGCCTTGCCCGCGGCGTCATGCTTGACATCGAGCGAGGCGACGATGCACTGCGCACCGTATTTCTCGGACAGTCGGCTGACCAGGGCCGGGTCGTCGGCCAGGGCGGTGTTGAGCACCAGCTTGTCCGCCCCGCTGCGCAACAAGCGGCTGGCATAGTCGTCGTCGCCGATCCAGCCTCCCGCCGCTAGCGGCACGAAGCAGTAGCGCGAGGCACTTTCCACCACCTGGAGAAAACCATCCCGGCTCTCCGGCTTGCGCGATACGTTGAGCAACACCAATTCGTCGATATCCCAGGCATTGAAGGCCTCGACTGCGTGAATGGCGTCGTAGTGGATGACGTTGGTGTGCTTGAACTGAACGCTTTGCACCACCTGGCCCTGGCGCACGATGATGACAGCAATGAGACGGTGCTTGAGCATGACCGGCTCAGTCCATGTTGTGAATGAAATTGGACAACAGCGTCAGGCCCACGTGGTGGCTTTTTTCAGGATGGAACTGCATGGCGCAAAGATTATCCCGCCCCAGCATGCTGGCATAGCGCACGCCATGCTGGGTCATGCCCAGCACGTCCGCCGCCTGATCGGGTCGGGCATAGTAGCTGTGCAGAAAATAGACGTCGAAACGGTCCTCCATGCCCTCGAACAGGGGATGCACCCGCTGCACCTCGACAGTATTCCAACCGATCTGCGGCACCCTGAGCCCGGGCTCTGCGGGAAAACGGACCACATCGATATCAAACCACCCCAGGCCGGCATTCACCCCGCCCTCTTCCGAAGATCGACACATCAGTTGCATGCCAAGACAAATACCCAACAACGGCCGCCCCGAGCCAGCGTATTCGATCAGGGCATCGGCCAAACCGGTGGCACGCAGTGTTTCGATGGCCTGGGCGAAGGCACCGACGCCGGGCAGGATCAGGTGATCGAATTCGGCAAGCGACTCGGGGCCGGCGACCAGGACGGGATGCCCCCCCACCTTCTCCACCGCATTGGCCACCGACTTCAAGTTGCCCATGCCGTAGTCGACAATGCCGGTATGGCTCATGCTCAGACGTTCCCCTCACCCGATTCGACAAGGTGGCCCGCTTCCAGGCGCATGCCGGCCGGCAGGTCGACGCGGAAACGGTATTCGAGCATGGCCTCATACTGGTCAGGGGCCAGACCGAAGCCGGGCCGGAGAAACTGGACCCGGGCATCGGCGAGGCGCTGGCCGGCCTTGACCGGCTCGACCAGATAAACGCTGCGACGCACCCGGATGCGATTGCGCTTCTCGGTATCGGACAGGATGCGCCGCGTCTGGCCAAGCGCGGTCTCCACGCTGCGAATGGTTTCGACGAATCGGCGCATCTCATCCGGTTCAAGCGACATGATGTGCTCGACGCTGCGGATGGTACGGTCCTCGGTGATGGTTTTCTCGACCAGATTGGCGCCCAAGGCCACGGCCGCCACATCCATCTCCCAACCGGGTGTGTGGTCGGAAAAGGCGACAGGACAAGCGAACAGCTGCTTCAGGCTTGGCAGCATACGCAGGTTGATGCTCTCCAGACGCGCCGGATAACCGGTCGGGCAATTGTGGATCATGACCTGATCGTTGCCCTCGGAACGAATCAAATCCACCGCCGCCTCGATTTCGCCGAAGCTGGCGCTGCCGGTATCGAGCTGCAGGCTGATGCCTGTGCGAGCGGCAAGGCGCAGGAACGGGGTATGGTTGATGTCGGCCGAGGCGATTTTTAACGAGTGGCAATTCAGCTGTCGGGCCAGGGCAAGGCCGACCTCATCGCCTATGGTTGCAATGAAGCCGATCCCGAGCTTGCCGCAGTGCGCGCGCAGCTCGGCCCACTCGGCATCGGTCATCGCCCGGCGGATGAAAATATCGCGCAAAGGCTCGGTCACCATCTCGGTCTTGCCCGTGAGCTTGTCGAGCAGCACCTCGTAGGAATAGCTCAGATCCTTGTCGGCAATCAGGCGATCAGGATCGAAGATCTGGAACTTGATGCCATCGGCGCCGGCCTCCGCTGCCAGGGTCGCCAGACGCTTGGCCGACTCCAGGCCTTGGTGGGTAGGGCCTGCCTCGAAGGTGATATAGCAGGGCGCGCCGTCGCCGACGTTGCGGTTGCCAATGCGATACATCACGAATTCTCCTGTTTTAAGCTTGCCGCCAGCACGGCCGCGACACGGTCCTGATCGGCCTCGCTCAGGCCCGGAAAAAGCGGCAGGCTGATCGCCGCCGCATAGTGCCGCTCGGCTTCGGGGAAGTCGCCTGGCTTGAAGCCACGCTTGCGGTAATACGGCTGCAGATGCACCGGGATGTAATGGACATTGACGCCGATGTTCGCCGCCCGCATGGCATCGAACAGGCGCCGGCGCGCACCATCGGGTGCATGCACGACATACAAGTGCCAGGCCGAGGTCATCGGTGGCCTCAGCGCAGGCCGACCAACCGGCAAATCGGCCAACAGGCGGTCGTAACGGGCCGCAAGCAGATTGCGCCGGGCGACGAATTCATCCAGTCGCTGCAACTGACTCATGCCCAGTGCCGCTTGAATATCGGTCATCCGGTAATTGAAGCCCAGTTCCACCTGCTGGTAATACCAGGCCCCTTCGCTGGGGCCCTCCATCTCGGCCGCCTCGCGGGTGATGCCGTGGCTGCGCAGGCGGCGCATTGCGGCGGCGAGCTCGGGCGAGTTGGTCAGCGCCATGCCGCCCTCGGCGGTGGTGATGATCTTGACCGGATGGAAACTGAACACCGTGATGTCGGCGTACTTGCCGCAACCCACCCGCTCATCGCCATAGCGGGCGCCAATGGCGTGGGAGGCATCCTCGATGATGCGAAAGCCGTATCGCTCGGCCAGACCGCTGATGGCCGGCATGTCGCAAGGCTGGCCGGCGAAATGCACCGGCACCAGGATATCCGGCAATGCTCCCTGCCGTTCCGCTCGCTGCAGCTTCTCGGCCAGGGCAGCCACGCTCATGTTGCCCGTATCGAATTCGATATCGACGAAATCGACCTTAGCCCCACAGTACAGGGCGCAATTGGCGCTGGCGACGAAGGTATTGGGCGAGGTCCACAAGCGCTTGCCCGGCCCAAGGCCCAGGGCCAGACAGGCAATGTGCAAGGCGGAGGTCGCGCTGTTGACCGCAACGCCGTGGTCGGCACCGCAGTAGTCGGCGATGGCCCGCTCGAAGCGCTCGATGGCCGGCCCCTGGGTGAGCCAGTCGGATTGCAATGTTTCCACCACCGCCGCGACGTCCGCCGCGTTGATGTCCTGGCGGCCGTAGGGGATGAAGTTCATGCAGCGGCGACGAAGCTGCGCAATTCCTCGACGCTGAGGAAATGTGAGTTGGTGCCGGAGTTATATTCGAAACCCTGCGGTACCGACTGGCCCTGCTCATTCAGGCCGTTGACCATGTAGTCGGTCTCGACCACGAAACGAATTGCCGGCCGGATGACGAAGTGGTCGGCAAACTCAACGGTCAGGTGCGAATCGTCTTCCGGACACATCACCTCGTGCAGCTTCTCGCCCGGGCGGATGCCGATGATCTTTTGCGGCAGCCCCGGCGCCATGGCGGTGGCCAGATCGGTGATTTTGGACGAGGGGATCTTGGGCACGAAGATCTCGCCACCGCGCATGCGGGCGAAGTTTTTGATGACGAAATCAACGCCCTGCTCCAGGGTAATCCAGAACCGAGTCATGCGCGGATCGGTAATCGGCAGCTCCTTGGCGCCATCCTGGATCAGCTTTCGGAAATAGGGCACCACCGAGCCGCGCGAGCCTACCACATTGCCATAGCGCACCACGGAAAAGCGCGTCGGCCGGCTGCCCGCCATGTTGTTGGCGGCGACGAACAGCTTGTCCGACACCAGCTTGGTCGCGCCATAGAGGTTGATCGGACTGGCCGCCTTGTCGGTCGACAGCGCGATCACCCGCTTGACTCCCATCTCCATGGCCGCATGAATGACGTTCTCGGCACCGTCGATATTGGTCCGGATACACTCGGTCGGGTTGTATTCGGCAGTAGGCACCTGCTTCAGCGCCGCGGCATGGACGACATAGTCGATGCCGCGCATGGCCTGGAGCAGCCGCTCTCGATCACGGACATCACCGATGAAAAAACGCATGCGCGGATCGGTAAAATCCTGCTGCATCTCGAACTGCTTGAGTTCATCGCGGGAATAGACCACCACGCGCCGGGGCTTATGCTTCTCGAGCAAGGTCTGGATAAAGCTCTTGCCGAAGGAACCGGTGCCGCCGGTCACCAGAATCGAGGCATCATCGAATAGCTTGGTCATTTTTGGCCCGACTGGGTCGGCTCCGTATTGCCGACCAGACCGGCGGCAATGTTGTGGTTGATTCGGATCAGCATATCCAACTTTTCGGGCGAGGGATCGGCCATGACCTTGTAGGTGCGGGTGTCGACGAAGTTGGCCAAGGCCAGAATGTTCTGCTTGACCTCCATCGGCAGCGGATTGCTCTCTTCCATGATCTCGGCCTGGAACAGGGTCCAAAGCTGCTGGTTGAAGCGCAGGGCGAAATCCAGGCGCGCAGTCAGGTCAGGGGCATGCCAGTTCTGCTGCACCTCGGCCAGAATGGTGGCCGCCTTGTTCAGGACCGATGCCTCCAACTCACGACCCGATAAGGACTCCTTTTGTACGTCCCTATAGGAATCAAGAGGATTCTTTGCCATGCTCGGTCAGCCCTTTTTCATAAGCAATCAGCTGGTTCGCCAGTCGTAGAGCAGGATAATACTTCTGTTGCAGGACCATCTGCGCGATTTCGTTCAGCAATTCTGCCGTGTTCGGGTCCGCCGCCGCGATCTCCCGCGCCAGAACGGCAAAACGTTCCTGATACCCGGCAGCGTTCTCGCCGTCCATGTACATCAGTTGCACCAGGAAATAAGCGAGCTTGCAGGGCGTATCGGCCTTTGCCTCGGTGAGAATGTCCTTCTCGCGCAGGATGGCCGCGTCGTTGAGGACCGTAAAGCTGGCCCGGGTGCTGCCATTCTCAATCACGGCGCCCGCCAGGAATATCTTCTCGTGTGGCTTCAAAATGATCTTAAGCGGCACGGTTCAATCCTACCCAAGAGGTCCAGGAAGAACTGACGGAACGAAACCCATCAGACCCTAGGTGGCGGGCCTGACGGCCCGCCGCTGCCCTTAGCCGAACAGCCTCAGGATGGACTGGGCCGACTGGGAAGCCAGGCTCAGGGAGGTGACGCCCAGGGACTGGCGCGTCTGCAAGAGCAGCATGTTCGCGCCTTCCTCGTTGGTATCGGCCACCGTCAGCTTGGTCGCACCCTCGGTCAGGGTATTGACCGTATCGGTAATGTAGACCTGGCGCGTGGTCAGAATGCTCAGATTGGCCGCCAATGTGGTCGATTCCTTCTGCAACTTGGCCAGAGCGATGTTCAGCGAACTCTCCATTCGCTCGAAACGAATATCGCCTGCGGTACCTGTCATGGTCGCCGAACTGAAGTTGACGGACTGCGAGCTAATTCCGCCCGCACTGTTGACATAGGCGACATCGAATCCACCCGTATAGATTACGGTTGCAATCTGCCCAGCAGTTCTACCGCTGATTACGCCGTTCGCCGTACCCAAGCCGTTTCCGCTTGTTATCAGCCCCAGACCGCTCAGCGTACCGGCGAAGCCACTGAACTTCAGGAATGTGGTGGCGTTCTCGTTGAAGTTGATTTTCATCGCCACGCCACTCGACATCAGGCTGATGCCGTTATAGGTCGAATCGAGCCGCAGATTGTCGATCTGCTTGTAGATATTGGCCATGCCACTGGCGATACCACGCATCAGCGCTGCGGAGCCGACTTGGGTCCGCGCCGTACGGGCTGTCGCGATCTGTGCCCGCAGGTTTTCGATCAGGGTCGTGATGCTCTTGACGGTATTGTCCGTCTGTTTGATCGTCTGGATGGCCTGACCGATGTTGTCCTTGAGGCCATTCAGAAGATCCGCGCGCTGGTTATTCGCCCGGGCGATAAAGTAGTTGGCTGGGTTATCCAGTGCGGTATTCACTCGATTTCCCGTCGACAAGCGCTGCTGGGTCCGCCCCATCAACTCCGTGGTTTGCTGCAAGCTCACCAAATTCGACCGCATTGCTGTGGTCAGGGCAATATCACCGACACCCATCTTGGACTCCTTTCACAAGATCCAGCCATACCAGTTCTTGGCCTAACGCGCCCCTCCGGGACACGACCCATTGATTGCGACCAGGTAAAAGCAAGCTGTGTGCCAGATACTTTTTTGCCCATAACGGGGGGACGTGCCAGCCCCTCGCCCGAACAAGCCGCCCGGACAGGGGAAATTACCCTTTTTGGCCGAGCGGCCTATGAATTCGGGAAATTACCGACTTCCGATTGGCCGGCGTTGCCGGGCATGGCGGCACCGAGCGGCACCGACACCCCCAGCGGGCCAAATTTGATTTGAACAGGGAAAAGGAAAGGCAAATTCTGATGGCTTGCCGGCAATTTTTGCCGGTAGGCCTGATGATGCAGACACACACCGCAATCGGTGGCAATAAACAGCCTATCGACCCAGGCTACCCATGTGTCCGGGCCGATAGAAGACTTAAGGTCAAGCCGCCCTCAGGGCCTGCTCAACCGAACGCACCGCCGCCACGACCTCCTGGTCGCTGGCCTTGACCGGATCCAGAACGGGCACTTGAGCCGCGGCCTTGGCCGATTGTTCCACACTCTGGCCAAGGGGAGCAGTCAGCGCCTCGATCTCTTTCCTCAGGCCGCTGAAAAGCTGCAAGTACGCCACACGGCGACGGTCTTCGACCGAATAGGGCGGATATTGCTTCACGATCTCGGTCAGGGCCTCTTTCATCTGGCTCAGGCGCTGGCCGATCGCGGTCTTCACATCGCGGGCGGATGCCTCGCCCTGCAGACGATCACGCGCCTCCTGGCTGATGTTTACCTGGCTGGAGCCGACAGGCTGCGACCCGTTGGCCGCTTCTGGCACAACATGCCCCTGGCGCGGCGAGTTGGACTGCCCGGCAGGCGCCGAACTGATATAAGAGGTGTAACTGCTATCTAGGGCATTCACTTGGGAGTTAGCCATGGCCTACTCCTAGGCAAAACCGGGTGAAACCCATTGCTGGATTTCACCCGTCACGCATCAAACTACCTATGCGTTGTTTAGAACAACCTCAGAATCGACTGCGCCGACTGAGAGGCCAAGCTCAAGGAGGTGACACCCAGAGACTGGCGGGTCTGCAAGAGCAGCATGTTCGCGCCTTCCTCGTTGGTATCAGCCGCAGTCAGCTTGTTGGCACCCTCGACCAGAGTATTGACCGTATCCGTGATGAAGGTCTCACGGGCGGTCAAGATGCTCAGGTTGGCGGCCAGCGTAGACGATTCCTTCTGCAGCCGGCTCAAAGCCAGGTTCAGCGAACTCTCCAGACGCTCCAGGCGGGTATCGCCCGCAGTACCGGTGAAGGTGGCAGAGCTGAAGTTGATCGTGGCAGTCTTGGTCGTACCGTCGACGTCCACATAGCCAACCTTGAACTCGGTGTAAAGCGCAGTGGCGATCTCACCGGCAGTTGCACCACTGACAACCTGGTTGCCAGTGCCCATGGAGGCGCCGCTGGTGATGAGGCCCAGGCCGCTCAGAGTACCGGCAAAGCCAGAGAACTTCAGGCTGGTGGTGGCATTTTCGTTGAAGTTGATCTTCATCGCCACGCCGCTGGACAGCAGGGAGACACCGTTGTAGCCAGCATCACGACGCAGGTTGTCGATCTGCTTGTACAGCTGAGCCATACCGGAAGCGACACCGCGCATCAATGCGGCGGAGCCGGTCTGGGTACGCGCCGTCCGGGCACTGTTGATCTGGGCCCGAAGGTTTTCGATCAGGGTAGTGATACCCTTCACAGTGTTGTCCGCCGACTTGATGGTCTGAATGGCCTGACCGATGTTGTCCTTCAAGCCGTTCAACAGATCAGCACGCTGATTGTTGGCCCGGGCAGTAAAGTAGCTGCCCGGGTTGTCCAGAGCGCTGTTCACCTTCTTGAAGGTCGACAGACGCTCCTGGGTACGCGCCATAAAGGTTGAGGTTTGTTGCAGACTTGCGAGGTTAGACCGCATTGCAGCGGTCAGAGAAATATCACCTACGCCCATGACAAGCTCCTTTTCTAAGGTGGATCAGGGGATTCTTCCCCTATGGGATAAAAGGACTGAAACAGCACCCCTCCCAATACCGGAAGAGACGCCGTCAGCTCATTTATCGGAGCCGCCCAGGAAAACTTTAGACCAGGCGCAGAAAATATTTTATCTTTATAAACAAATAGTTATTAAACGGAACAAACCCCGTCCGGTACCGGCGGCACGGTCTCGCCGTAGCTCATACAGGCCAAGCCCTTGAGCACGTTGCGCACCCGGCCCATGACGGCCGCCAAGTTGGCCTCGATCGTCTCGGGCGAGATGCCGCCGGCGCTGTCGCCGCGGCCGGCCGCCCAGTTGGCGGACACCCCGATGGCGGCATAGCAAAGGCCGATCTCTCGGGCCAGGGCGGCCTCGGGCATGCCGGTCATGCCGACCATGTGGGCGCCGTCGCGCTCCAGGCGATCGATCTCGGCCTTGGTCTCCAGACGCGGGCCCTGTACCGCGGCATAGGTACCGCCGTCGATGAAGTCCTCGTTCAATCGCTTGAGAACGGAAATGCAGCGCGCGCGCATGTCCGGGCAATAGGGCCAGGTGAAGTCGATATGGGTGACCGGCTGCTCGCCCGGCACCGAGAAGGTGGTCTCCCGGCCGTGGGTGTAGTCAATGATCTGGTCCGGCACCACCAGCCGGCCAGGGCGCAGATCGGGGTGGATACCGCCCACCGTCGCCACCGAGGCGACATGGGTGACCCCCTGGCAATGCAGGGCCCAGAGGTTGGCCCGGTAATTCACCAGATGGGGCGGGATGGTGTGGCCATAGCCGTGACGGGCGAGGAAGATCACCTTGTGGCCGTCAAGGTCGCCGAAGGTCAGCGCACCCGAGGGCTCGCCATAAGGCGTGCGAATGACCTGGCGGTGGGTGATATTCATGCCCGACAGCTTGGTCAGGCCGGTGCCACCGATGATTGCGAGCATTAGTCCTTCTCCTTCATGGCGTAGATCGCGGGCAGGTTGCGCCACATGCCGTGGACGTCCATGCCCATGCCAAAGACAAAACGATTGGGCAGGCGCAGGCCGACATAGTCCGGCGCCACCGGCTTGTCGTGATCCAGCAGCTTTTCGGTCAGGACGGCGATCTCGACCCGCGCCGCGCCCATTTCCAGGAGCTTGGCCTTGGTCGCGGCCAGGGTATGGCCCTCGTCCAGGATGTCATCCAGCACCAGCACAACCCGACCGGCGACCGGGGTGCGCGGCAGCACCGCCCATTCGATCTCACCGCCGCACAGGCCGCCGCGATAGCGGGTGGCATGCAGGTAGTCGAATTCCAGGGGAAAACCCAGGCGCGGCAGCAGTTCGCCGGCGAAAACCACGCCGCCGCCCATGATGCACAGCACCAGCGGGCACTCGTCGGCCAGGGCAGCGGTGATCTGGCCGGCCAGGCGATCGAGGGTCAGCTCGATCTCGGTCCGGCCGTGCAGCAGCTCGGCGCCGTTGATCAGGGACCAGGCCTCGCGCGTATCCATGGTCATCAGGTCCTCTGGCGTCGCGCCTCGTACAGACAGACGCCGGCCGAGACCGAGACGTTGAGGCTTTCGACCTGGCCGAACATGGGGATGCGGGCCAGGACATCGCAGTTCTCTCGGGTGAGCCGGCGCAGGCCCTCGCCCTCCGCCCCCAGCACCAGGGCCACAGCGCCCTTGAAATCGACCTCGTTCATGGTCGCCGCGCCTTCGGCATCGGCGCCGACCACCAGGATATCCCGCGCTTTCAGCTCACGCAGGGTACGAGCCAGGTTGGTCACGGTGATGTAGGGCACGCTCTCGGCCGCCCCGCTCGCCGCCTTGACCGCCGTGGCGTTGAGGCCGGCGGCGCGGTCCTTGGGCGCCAGCACGGCGTGGGCGCCGAAGGCATCGGCCGAGCGCAGGCAGGCACCCAGGTTGTGGGGATCGGTGACGCCGTCGAGCACCAGCAGCAGGGCCGGCTCGGTCAACGCCTCCAGCACGTCGTCCAGATGGCTGGCCAGCCGCACCGGATCGACCTGGGCCACCACCCCCTGGGAGCGGCCGCCCTTGGCCATCTCGTCGATCCGCGCGGCCTCGACCGCAACCAGCTTGACCTGGCGCTCCTCGGCTGCCTTGATCAGGTCGCGCGCCCGCTTGTCGCGCCGACTCTGGTCGAGGTAGATGACGTGGATGCCCTCGGGGTGATGGCGCAGACGGGCGAGGATGGCATGAAAACCGTATATCTGGGTACGCCCGCTCATTTTGCCTTACCCGATTTCTTGCCGGCCGCCGACGGCTTCGCGGCCGCGGGCTTTTTGGCGGCCGAGGATTTTTTATCGGCTGGCGCCTTGGCCTTTGCTGCCGGCTTGGCGGCCTTCTTCGGCTTTGCTTTGGCCGGCGCGGACTCGGCGGCCTCCGGCTTGGCCTCTGTGGCCCTGGCCGCGCGCGTCTCCTGCACCAGGGTGAAATCGATCTTGGCCGAGTCGAGGTCGACCCGGATCACCCGGATGCGCACGGCATCGCCCAGGCGGTAGCGCTTGCTGGTGCGCTCGCCCAGCATCTGGTGGCGGGCCTGGTCGAAGTGGAAGTAGTCTTGCCCGAGGTCGGAGACGTGGACCAGACCCTCGACGAAGACGTCGTTCAGAGCGACGAAGATGCCGAAGCCGGTAACGCCGGAGATCACGCCGTCGTATTCCTCGCCGATGCGGTCCTGCATGTAGTAGCACTTGAGCCAGTTCACCACGTCGCGGCTGGCCTCGTCGGCCCGGCGTTCGGTGGTCGAGCAGTGCAGGCCGATGGCCTCCCAATTGCCCGGCTGGTAGTGCTCGTTGTTGAGGCAGGCCTTGATCGCCCGGTGCACCAAAAGATCGGGGTAGCGGCGAATGGGCGAGGTGAAATGGGTATAGGACTCGTAGGCCAGGCCGAAGTGGCCGACATTGTCCGGGCTGTACATGGCCTGCTTGAGCGAACGCAGCATCACCGTCTGCAACAACTGCTCGTCGGGTCGGCCCTTGATCCGGTTGAGCAGCTCGGCGTAATCCTTGGCGTGCGGTTCGTCGCCGCCGCCCAGGGAGAACCCGAACTCGGCCAGGAATTCGCGCAAGGCCTTGAGCTTCTCCGGCGTCGGTCCTTCGTGCACGCGGTAGAGCGCCGGGTGCTTGCGGCTTTGCAGGAAGTCGGAGGCACAGACGTTGGCCGCCAGCATGCACTCCTCGATCACCCGGTGCGCGTCGTTGCGCGTGGTCGGCACGATATTGGCGATCTTACCTTGCGCGTCGAACACCATCTTGGTCTCGACCGTCTCGAAGTCAATGGCGCCGCGCACCCAGCGCGCCTTGAGCAGGGTCTTGAACAGCTTGTACAGATCCTGCAGGTGCGGCAGCAGCCAGGCCTGTTCCTTGCTCGGCGCGGCCTCGCCCGAGAGCCAGCTCCAGACCAGGTTGTAGGTGAGCCGGGCCTTGGAGTGCATCACCGCCGGGTAGAACCGATACTGCTTGATGTTGCCGGCCGTGCTGATCTCCATCTCGCACATCATGCACAGACGGTCGACCTGGGGATTGAGCGAGCACAGGCCGTTGGACAACTCCTCCGGCAGCATCGGGATCACCCGGCGCGGGAAATAGACCGAGGTGCCGCGCTCGTAGGCATCGCGGTCGAGCGGCTCGCCCGGCCGCACGTAATGCGAAACGTCGGCGATGGCGACATAGAGCTTGTAGCCACCGCGGCCGAGCGCTTCGCAATAGACCGCATCGTCGAAGTCGCGCGCGTCCTCGCCGTCGATGGTGACCAACGGCAGATGGCGCACGTCCTCGCGCCCGGCCCCGAGATCGGTCTGCGACACCCCCTTGGGCAGTTTGCGCGCCTGGGCCAGGGTTGCCTTGGAAAACTCGAACGGCAGCTCGTGCTTGCGCAAGGCGATCTCGATCTCCATGCCGGGATCGGCATAGTTGCCCAACACCTCGATGATGCGGCCCATGGGCGGGCTGTGCTTGGTCGGCTGCTCGACCACCTCCACCGTGACCACCTGGCCCTGTTTGGCCTGCATCTCCTCGCCGGCGATGACCACGATGTCCTGGTTGATCTTGGGGTTCTCCGCCCGCACCCACTGATGGCCGTGTTCCCGGTAGAAGCGGCCCACTACGTGGACATTGGCCCGCTGCAGCACCTCGACGATCTTGCCTTCCTTGCGCCCGCGCCGGTCGGTGCCGGATTCGCGCACCATCACCCGGTCGCCGTGCAGCACCTGGTGCATCTCGCGCTCGGAGATGAACATGTCGCCGGAACGATCGTCCGGCACGAAGAAGCCGTAGCCGTCGGGGTGGCCCTCGACCCGGCCGGCCTTGAGCTCGATCTTGTCCGGCAGGCAGATCAGGCCCCTGCGGTTGATCACCAGCTGGGCATCGCGCTGCATGGCGCCAAGACGGTTGCGGAAGGGGTCGTATTCCTCCGGCTCCAGCCCCAGGCGGAAGGCCAGATCTTCCATCGGCACCGGCTCGCCCGCCTCCTCCACCAGTTGCAGGATGAATTCGCGGCTGGGCAGCGGCTGGCCGTATTTCTCCTGCTCCCGCTTGAGGAAGGGATCCTGCCAGCGCAGACCCTTGCCTGCGCCGCGATGAGATTTTGCAGTTTTTTTCGTTGACAAAGATTCAGTCCAATCGTTAGAATTCGCGCCTCTTTGCCCAGATGGCGGAATTGGTAGACGCACTAGGTTCAGGTCCTAGCGCCGGCAACGGTGTGGAGGTTCGAGTCCTCTTCTGGGCACCAAATAGTAGTAAAGAGAAAAGCCGGCGCAAGCCGGCTTTTTCTTTTTCCGCACCCCATCCCCCGCAAATTGCGACAACACCCCCTCTGCGCCCGGCTTGCCGGGC
Source organism: Sulfuritortus calidifontis (assembly GCF_003967275.1). Classification (NCBI taxonomy): domain Bacteria; kingdom Pseudomonadati; phylum Pseudomonadota; class Betaproteobacteria; order Nitrosomonadales; family Thiobacillaceae; genus Sulfuritortus; species Sulfuritortus calidifontis. Next base: position 991,313 of record NZ_AP018721.1, on the reverse strand, counting down.
ATGCGAAGAGGGTTGTTGCGGCAGGCTGCTCACTCGAATGGATGGCGCTTGACGATGGTCTCCTCCCGGTCGGGACCGGTGGAGATGATGTCGATGGGCACGCCGCACAGCTCTTCCATGCGGTTGAGATAGGCCTGGGCCTTGGCCGGCAGATCCTTGAAGTGCTTCACGCCCACGGTGCTGTCGCTCCAGCCGGCCCAGTCCTCGTAGACCGGCTGACAATCGGCCAGGGTCTCGGCGCCGACCGGCAGGATGTCGCAGAGCTCGCCGTCGATCTTGTAGCCGGTGCAGATGCGCACCGTTTCCATGCCGTCGAGCACGTCGAGCTTGGTCACGCACAGACCGGAGACGCCGTTGATCTGGATCGCGCGCTTGAGCGCGGCGGCGTCGAACCAGCCGCAACGGCGCGGCCGGCCGGTGGTGGCACCGAATTCGTGGCCCTTCTCCGCCAGCCAGCGGCCGTTGTCGTCGAATAGCTCGGTCGGGAACGGGCCTGAGCCGACCCGGGTGGTGTAGGCCTTGGTAATGCCCAGAATGTAGTGCATGCCGCCCGGGCCCATGCCGGTGCCGGTGGCGGCGCCGCCGGCGGTGCAGTTGCTCGAGGTGACGAAGGGATAGGTGCCGTGGTCGATGTCGAGCAGGGTGCCCTGGGCGCCCTCGAACAGCAGGTTCTCGCCCCGCTTGTTCGCCTCGTACAGCTGGCGTGGCACATCGCCGATCATCGGCTTGATCTTCTCGGCCAGGGCCATGGTGTCGTCCAGGGTCTTCTGGAAGCTCACCGGCTCCCACTGGAAGTAATGCTTGAGCACGTAGTTGTGGTAGTCCAGCACCTCGCCCAGCTTGGCCGCAAAGCGCTCGCGGTGGAACAGGTCCTGCATGCGGATGGCGCGGCGGGCCACCTTGTCCTCATAGGCCGGGCCGATGCCGCGGCCGGTGGTGCCGATCTTGCCGGCGCCCTTGGCCGCCTCGCGGGCATGGTCGAGGGCAACGTGGTGGGGCAGGATCAGCGGGCAGGCCTCGGAGATGATCAGGCGCGATTTGACGTCGATGCCGTTGGCCTCGAGCATCTCCACCTCTTCGATCAGTGCCTCGGGCGAGCAGACCACGCCGTTGCCGATGTAGCAGCGCACGTTGTCGCGCAGGATGCCGGAGGGAATCAGGTGCAGCACCGTCTTCTTGCCGCCGATGACCAGGGTATGGCCGGCATTGTGGCCGCCCTGGAAACGCACCACGCCCTGGGCGCGGTCGGTCAGCCAGTCGACGATCTTGCCCTTGCCTTCGTCGCCCCACTGGGTGCCGATGACCACTACGTTCTTCATGTCGCTATCCGCTTTTCAATAAGGTTGTTACAAGGGAATGACTTGCCAGGTGCCGCCTTGCAGCGCCAATTGCCGATCGCAACCGGCCTCGGCCCGATGCGCCGCCTGGCCCGGCAACTCGATCACCACCCGCTCGCCGACGGCGCGCAGTTTGGCAACGGCCGATTGTAGACCGGGATCCTGGCCATAGGGCGCCAGAATGCCGGGCCGCAGGACCGGCTCGGGCAGACTGTCGATAACCTGGCGTAAATCGAGGCTGAAGCCCGTGGCCGGCCGGCTGCGGCCGAAGATGGCGCCGGCGCCGTCATAGCGGCCGCCCTGGCCGATGGCGCCGGCCTGGCCGCCGACATAGGCGGCAAAGACCACGCCGTTGTGATAACCGTAACCGCGCAGATCCGCCAGATCGACCGAGAGGGCGATGCCGTCTGCGGTCGACAACAGGGCCGCCAGATCGTCCAGCGCCGCGGCAACGCCAGGCAGCGCCGGCAGGTCGCGCCGGGCAGCGGCGAGCATGTCGACCCCGCCGTACAGCTCGGGCAGACGGCGGAAGGCGGCGGCCAGCTTCGACTCCAGATTGGCAGTCAAGGCCGCGATCTGCGGGGCATCCTTGTGCTGCAAGGCGGCAAACAGTTCGGCCTCCAAATCGCCGGCAACGCCGGCGGCCTGGGCCAGGGCGCGGAACAGGCCGACATGGCCGAGGCTGACCCGGGCGCTATCCAGGCCGGCAGCCTTGAGTGCGGCAGTCAGCAGCTGCAGGCTCTCGCGGTCGGCCTCGATGCCGGCATGGCCGAACAGCTCGGCGCCGACCTGGAACGGCTCGCGCGAATTGAGCATGGCCGAGGGCCGGGTATGCAGCACCGTGCCGGCATAGCAGAGTCGGGTCACACCCTGGCGGTTGAGCAGATGGGCGTCGATCCGGGCGGCCTGCGGGGTGATGTCGGCCCGCACGCCGAGCAACCTGCCGGACAGGCTGTCGAGCACCTTGAAGGTCTTAAGATCGAGGTCCTGCGCCGCGCCGGTCAGCAGGGAGTCAAGGTATTCGATCAGCGGCGGCTGCACCAGCTCGTAGCCATGGCTGGCGAACAGATCGAGCAAGCGGCGGCGCAAGGTTTCCAGCGCCAGGGCATAGGGCGGCAGGACGTCTTCGACGTATTCGGGCAGCAACCAGGCGTTTTTCATCGGAACAGCAACAGGAGCAAAAGACCGGCCAGCATGGAGATCAGGCCCATGAAGCGGATCTGGCCGTCGTTGAGTTGAGTCATGCGGGTGAAGGCCTCGCGCCAGGTCCTGGGTGATAGGAATGGCAACAGGCCTTCGATCAGCAGCATCAGCGCAAGTGCCGGCAAGAGCATGTCTTCCAGGTTCACGGCGCCACGCACCTGCCCGACAGCGGCCATGGCATTACTTGCCGCTGCCGCGGGGCGACTTCATATAGCGGAAGAAGTCGGAGTTCGGCTGCAGGATCATCAAATCCTGCTTGCCCTTGAAGCTGGCCTTGTAGGATTCCATGCTGCGATAGAAGGCATAGAACTCCGGGTTCTTGCCATAGGCCGCGCCGTAGATCGCCGCCGCCCTGGCGTCGCCCTCGCCCTTGGTTTGCTGGGCGTCGCGGTAGGCCTCGGCGATGATCACCTCGCGCTGCTTGTCGGCATCGGCCCGGATCTTCTCGGCCTCGGCCGCACCGGTCGAACGCAGCTCGTTGGCCACCCGCTTGCGCTCGGCCTCCATCCGGCGATAGACCGATTCGCTCACCTCGCTCGGCAGATCGACCCGCTTGATCCGGACATCCATGACCTGGACGCCGAAGCGGCGGGCATCCTGGTCGGCCGATTTGCGCAGGACCTCCATGATGTCGTCACGTTCGCCGGAGACCACGTCGTGCACGGTGCGTTTGCCGAACTCGGCGCGCATGCCATCGTTTACGGTCTGGGCCAAACGGTTGACACCGCGACGCTCGTCACCGGCAAAGCTGACGTAGAACTTGTTGACATCCTGGATGCGCCATTTGACGAAGTAGTCGACCAGGACGTTCTTCTTCTCCGAGGTGATGAAGCGCTCCGGATCGACCGCGTCCAGGGTCAGGATGCGGGTGTCGAAATAGCGGACGTTCTGCACCAGCGGGACCTTGAGGTAGAGCCCAGGATCCTTCTTGATGCCGACGATCTCGCCCAGCTGGAAGACCATGGCCGCCTGACGCTGGTCCACGGTATAGATGGACAGCGACAGCAACAAGATGGCGCCGATGACGGCAACGAAGAGATTGGCGGGTTTCATGGCCGCTCCTCCCGTTCGCGGCTGCGGAAGGCATCCCGCGAACGGAACAGGTTTTCCTGCGGCGCCGCTGCCGGTGCCGCAGTTGGCGCTGCCGGGGCAGCCGCCATGGGATCAGGCAAGGCCGGCGCTCCGGGCGTGGCCAGCTGCATCAGCTTATCCAGCGGCAGATAGAGCAGATTGCCGCCGCTCTTATCGTCGACCACGACCTTGGTCGTGCTCGACAGTATCTGCTGCATGGCGTCCTGGTATAGGCGCTCGCGGGTGACTTGCGGCGCCTTGCTGTATTCGACCAGGATCTGGCTGAAGCGGGCGGCATCGCCCTGCGCGTTGGCAACGACCCGCTGCTTGTAGCCCGCGGCCTCCTCGATCAGGCGGGCGGCGACGCCGCGAGCCTTGGGGATCACGTCGTTGGCGTAGGCCTGGCCTTCGTTCTTCAGGCGCTCGCGGTCCTGGCCGGCCTTGACCGCATCGTCGAAGGCGGCCTGGACCTGCTCGGGCGGCTGGGCATTCTGCATGTTGAGCTTGCTCACGTTGATGCCGGTCCGGTAGCGGTCGAGGATTTCCTGCATCAGTTTGGTCGCCCGCACGGCGATCTCGGCGCGTCCTTCGTAGAGCACGAAGTCCATCTTGCTCTTGCCGACGATCTCGCGCATGGCCGTCTCCGCCGCCTGCATGACGGCCTCGTCCGGGTTGCGGTTCATGAACAGGTAGTCTTCCGGATCCTTCAGGGTGTACTGCACGGAGAATTGCAGGTCGATGATGTTCTCGTCGTCGGTCAGCATCAGCGACTCACCCTGGACCTTGGATTTGACGTTGTTGCGATAGCCGACTTCGACCGTGCGCACCTGGTCGACGTTGACCTCCTCGACCGTCTCGATCGGATAGGGCAGATGCCAGCGCGGGCCGGGCATGGTGGTTTCGACGTATTTACCGAAGCGCAGCACCACGCCGCGCTCGCCGGCATCGACGATATAGAAGCCGCTGGCCAGCCAGATGGCGACGACGATGCCGACGATCAGGCCGACACCGGGCAATTGAAAACTGGGCATACCCTGGCCGAAGCCGCCACCACCGGAACCGCCCCGGCGTTTGAACAGACCGTTCAGTCGCCGGTTGAAGTTGCGCCAGAGCTCGTCCAGATCAGGCGGGCCGCCGTCACCCCGGCCTCGGGGGTTATTGTCTTTCCCCCATTGGGGATCATTCCATGCCATCGGTCACGGGTTCCGTTTGAATCTCGGTTTTGGGTTGTTTCGCCCGGGCAAACGCCTCAAGCGCCTGCTTGAGCAAGTCGACGCCTTCGCCTGTCCTGGCGCTCAGACGAACCGCAGCAATCTTACCATACTCATCCCGCACCAAATCGGGCGCGGCACCGGTCAAATCACACTTGTTGTAGACCAGGATCTGGGGCACATCCTGGGCACCGATCTCGGCCAAAACCTTGTTCACCTCCTCGATCTGCCGGTCACGGTTGGGGCTGGCCGAATCGATCACGTGCAGCAGCAGATCGGCCTTGGCGGTCTCCTCCAGTGTGGCGTGGAAGGCCGCCACCAGGCCATGCGGCAACTGGGTGATGAAGCCGACCGTGTCCGACAGCACGACCGAACCGACCTCGGGCAGCCACAACTTGCGCGAGGTGGTGTCCAGGGTGGCGAACAACTGGTCGGCGGCATAGGTCCCGGCCCGGGTAAGGCGATTGAACAAGGTGGATTTGCCTGCGTTGGTATAGCCCACCAGAGAGACCGAAAGCACCCCGCCCCGGTTCCGGGCACGGCGCTGAATGGCCCGGCTCTGCTCGAGCTTTTTCAACTTGGCCTCGATGGTGCGGATGCGGTTGGCCAGCATGCGCCGGTCCAGTTCGATCTGTTTCTCGCCCGGGCCGCCGCGCACGCCGATGCCGCCACGCTGGCGCTCCAGGTGGGTCCAGCCGCGAACCAGGCGGGTGGCATAGTGCTTGAGCTGGGCCAGTTCCACCTGCAGCTTGCCCTCGCCGGAGCGGGCGCGCTGGGCGAAGATGTCCAGGATCAGGGCGGTGCGGTCGAGCACCCGGCACTGCAGGGCGCGCTCCAGGTTGCGCTCCTGGATCGGGGAGAGTTCGTGATTGAAGATGACCAGGCCGGCACCGTGTTCTTGCACGGCCGCGGCCACTTCCTCGACCTTGCCGGAACCGGCGAACAAGGCGGCATCGGGCTTGCTGCGCCGACCTTCGACGACCGCAGCCACCTTGAACCCGGCGCTCCGGGTCAGCAGAACCAGTTCGTTGAGGCTGTCTTGGTAATCGGGACTACCGAAATCGAGGCTGACCAGGACGACCGTCCCGCCCGCCTCCGGGCGTTCGAACATCGAGAGCAGGTCAGGCGGCGCTGTCTTGGTTGAGCACGACCGGGCGGGCAGGCACCACGGTGGAGATGGCGTGCTTGTAAATCATCTGGGTGACCGCGTTCTTCAGCAGCACCACATACTGGTCATAGCTCTCGATCTGGCCCTGCAACTTGATGCCGTTGACCAGATAGATGGACACTTGCACCTCTTCCTTGCGCAGGGCATTCAGGAACGGGTCTTGCAGCAGCATCCCTTTGTTCATTGTCGTTGCCTCGAATAAATCGGTTTTTTAATAAGCATTGAAAATTCTATCCCATTTGCAAAGCGCCGGGATAGCGATATCAATGAACTAGCTCAATTCCGGCCGCCCATAATACCAACCCTGGGCCCAGTCCACCCCCATTTCCCGCAGCAGGCGGGCGGTCTCCTCGTCCTCGACCCATTCTGCCACCGTGGTGATGCCCTGGTCCCGGCAGAAACGGGCCAGACTTTCGATGATCGCGGCGGTCTTCCGCTCCTTGCGCATGTTCGCCACCATCCAGCCCTCGATCTTGAGGAAGCTGATGGGTAAACGGGCCAGGTAGAGGAAAGAGGAATAGCCGCTGCCGAAGTCATCCAGAGCCAGACGGAAGCCGAAGTCGAGCAAGGGCTGGAGGTCGGCTTCCAGGCTGTCGAGGTTGCCCAGAAACTGCCGCTCGGTGATCTCGAACACGATGGGCTTGACCTGGGGCATCTCGACGCCACAGGCCATGCAATAGCTCTGGGCATTCATCAGCGTCTCCATCACCAGGTTCTTGCGGGCGAGAAACTGCGGCGACAGGTTGACGAAGTGGGCGAAATTCGGCCGTTTCTGGCCCTGGGCCAGGAGGTTGGTGCAGCGGGCCATGGCCTGACGGGTGATCTGGCGATCGATCTCCACCATCAAGCCCAAGCCTTCGGCCGTCTCAATAAACTCCCCTGCCGGCAACATGGCACCGTCGGGCATGACCAGCCGCGCCAGGGCTTCGTCGGCCACGACCTCGCCGGTCGCCAGGTCGACGATGGGCTGGCTGGCCAGCTGGATGCGCTCCTCCCGCACCGCATTCTTCACCGCCTGCGCCATCCAAAGGATGCCACCCACCCGGCTGCGCACCTCGACCCGGTCGCGGCCATGAACCTTGGCCTGATACAGACAGCTGTCGGCCTCGGCCAGGGCGACCTGGATGTCCCTATCCTCCCGGCCGGGATAGCCGATACCCACGCTCACGGTCATGACGATGTCGCCGACGCTGGTCTTGATCGGGGTCTCGCGCACCTTCTGCACGATCCGTTCCAGCACATACATCGCCTCTTTGATGTCGGCCTTGCGCAGAAGGATCATGAATTCCTCGCCACCCCAGCGCGCCACCCAGTCTTCGCTGCGACTCTCGCTGTCGAGCAGCTTGGCCATGCCCTGCAAGACCTGATCGCCGACGCCATGGCCATAGCGGTCATTGATCGACTTGAAGTGATCGAGATCGACCAAGGCAATGGCAAAGCCTTCATCGTGCCGCTTGGCCCGGGCAAATTCCTCCGTCAGCCGGCGTTCGGCCGCACGGCGGTTGAGCAGGCCCGTCAGGGGATCGGTCAGGGCCAGGCGTTCGAGCAGCTCCTGTTGCTGGCGTTGATACAGAAAGTTGCCCAGCCAGGCGGCGAGCAACTCCATGAAGGCGATGTCAGCCTCGCCGAAGGGCGCTTTGAACGGCGTCCTGCTGAAAAAGGCCAGCACGCTGTGCACGCCCTCGCCCACCCAGATCGGCAGGCCGGCATAGGCGCGCAGGCCGGCCTGGGTAACGGCCAGACTGTGGCTGAATGCCGGGTGCCGGGTCAGATCCTCGACAAAGACCGGGCCCTTGGCATCGTGCACGTGCTGGCACAGGGTATCGCCGGTCGGGAAGGTCATGCCGGCCTTGATCGCTCCAGCCTTGTCGTACACGTAGTTGACGGTATAGACGTCGGTGAAATTGCCGACCGCCGCCATGTCCATGCCCAGCGCCTCCACGGCCAGGGCCAGCATGGCATCGATCGGGTCGCCGACCGAATCCCGGCTGGTCACCAGCTTCCACAGCAATTTCAGGCGTTCGAGATGGCGGTTCGCCTCGTCCAACGCCGCCTTACAATCGGCGGTGGCGGCTCCCTGCTTGGGCTTTTGTAGCGGCATGAACTCTCTCGGTTAGGCCCCTTCGGGCATCCCATTCTCTGTAAATGGATTAACCGACAGGGCGGCGCATCCCGTCAAGTTCCGGTCACGGGAAATGGGCTTCATTCAGGCAAGGCGTTGCGCAGGCGCTCGGCTACCGTCTCCGCCCCTATTGAGCGGGCTTATTTGCTGAAAATCTTGCGTCGGCGGATGCGCTGACGATGGGCGCGCTTGGCCTCTTTCTCGGTCAAGGGCTTGGGTTTCTTGCCCTCGTAGGGGTTCACGTTGGCCTTGAATTCCACCCTGAGCGGCGTGCCCTGCAACTTGAAGGCCTCGCGGAAGGTGTTTTCCAGATAGCGGCGATAGCTGTCGGCCATGTGTTCCAGGGCGTTGCCGTGGATCACGATGATGGGCGGGTTGCTGCCGCCCTGGTGGGCATAACGCGGCTTGGGCCGGAACAGGCCGGTCTTGGCCGGGGCGTGTTTGGCCACCGCCTCTTGCAGCACCCGGGTCAGCTTGGGCGTGGGCAGCTTGGCCATGGCGGCGGCATAGGCCTCGTTCACCGATTTGAGCAGATCGCCCACGCCGCTGCCGTGCAGGGCGGAAATGAAGTGGAACTTGGCGTAATCGAGAAAGCCCAGCTTCAAGGCGATCTCGCGCTTGACCTGCTCGCGCCGGTAACTGTCCACCGCATCCCATTTGTTCACCGCCACCACCAGGGCGCGGCCGGCCTCCTGGATGAAGCCGGCGATATGGGCATCCTGGTCGGCCACGTCCTGCTGGGCGTCGAGCACCAGCACGGCGACGTTGGCGTCCTCGATCGCCTGCAGGGTCTTGATCACGGAGAACTTCTCGACCGCCTCGGTGACCCGGCCCTTGCGCCGTACCCCGGCGGTGTCGATCAGGGTGTACTTGCGGCCATTACGTTCGAAATCGACGAAGATGGAGTCGCGCGTGGTGCCCGGCTCATCGAAGGCGATCACCCGCTCCTCGCCGACCAGGGTGTTGACCAGGGTGGACTTGCCGACGTTGGGCCGGCCGACGATGGCGATCTTGGGGTGGTCCTCGGCCGCCTCTTCCGGCTCGGCCGGGAACGGCGCCAGGGCCAGTTCGATCAGCTCGCGCACGCCTTCGCCGTGGGCGCCGGAGATGGCCACCGGCTCGCCCAGGCCCAGCTCGTGGAACTCGGCCACCACCGAGTCGCGCGCCATGCCCTCGGCCTTGTTCACCGCCAGGAACAGCGGCCGGCCGGTGCGGCGCAGGCGTTCGGCGATGATCTTGTCCTGTGGCGCCAGGCCGGTGCGGCCGTCGACCAGAAAGATAATGACGTCGCCCTCATCCACCGCCTGCAGGGTCTGCTTGGCCATCTCGGCCAGGATGCCGGTGTCGGCCACCGGTTCGAAACCGCCGGTATCGACCACCAGGAAGGGCTTGTCGCCGACCCGGCCATGGCCGTAGTGACGGTCGCGGGTCAAGCCCGGCAGATCGTGCACCAGCGCGGCCCGGCTTTTGGTCAGCCGATTGAACAGGGTGGACTTGCCGACATTGGGGCGGCCGACCAGGACGAGGGTGGGTTTCATGCGTCAGGCATCAGGGATCAGGGATCAGGCATCAGGCATCAGGCATCAGGCATCAGGCATCAGGGATCAGGGGGGAAGCTTCGCTTCACGGATTCCTGATCCCCGATTCCTGGATTCTGAAGGCGTACACGCCGCCGTTGGCGGTCTGCACGATGAAGCCGCGGTCGAGCGCCAGCATGGGGCCGCGGATGGCGCCACCGTCGGTGCCGATCCGGGCGGCGAAGGCGCCATCCTCGCGGTTGAGCAGGTGGACATAGCCCTGGTAGTCGCCGACCGCGACCCAGCGGTCCAGGACCAAGGGGGTCGAGGTGCGGCGGTCGCGCAGCTTGTCCTGTTTCCACAGGTTGACCCCACGCTCGCGGTCATAGGCATAGACGGCGGCGTGGTCGTCGGTCACATAGAGCTGGCGGGCATCCATGTCGACGCCGCTCAGGCTGGACAGCTCGCGGCCCCAGACCGGCTGACCCTCGCGCGCGTCGAAGCAGGCGACCCGGCCCTGGTAGGCGGCGGCGCAGACCATGCGTTCGTCGGCCGCCAGGTTGCCGGTGATATCGGCGATACGCTCCAGTTCGGTGGCGCCGCGCGGCAGGGCGACGCTCACTTCCCACAAGGGCGCGCCGTTGGCCAAGGACAGGGCGGAGAGCTTGCCGCCGGCATGGCCGGCGTAGATCGCCCGCCGGTCCATGACCAGGCTGCCCGCCTCGCGCAGGGTCAGCGCCGGCAGGCTGCGGCTTTGCGCCCAGCGCAGCTTGCCGTCGGCCGATTCGAGCAGATAGATGCTGCCGTTGTTGGAGCGGATGACGGCCACGCCATAACCGACCACGGGGGCACTCAGGATCTCGCCGGCCAGGGTGGCGCTCCAGGCCGGCTTCAGGTCGCCGCTGCGGAAGGCCAGCACCTCGCCCTTGAGGGTGCCGACCAGGACCAGGCCGTCGCCCACGCCGACGCCGGCGGAGATCGGCCGGCCGATGTCGGCCCGGGCCAACTCGCGGCCGGAGGCGATATCGATCTTGACCAGGCGGCCGTCCTTGCCCGCGGCATAGACCGCCTGACCGTCGCTGCCCGGGACGAAGCTGAAGGGCGCCCCGCTACCGACGCTGACGTCCCAGGCACGGCTGAGGCTGACGGTCTGCTTGAACTCGACCAGTTCCGCCGGCTTGACCTTGGCCACGCCGCCGCCGAACCAGCCGCCGACCCAGCCACCCATCTTGTCCATGGTGCCGCAGCCGCTCAGCAGGCTGGCGGTCAGTGCGGCGATCACGATCGGATTCATGCGCATCTCAACCCCCCAGGCCTTCGAGTTTGATCTCGGCCAGCTGCTTCAACTGGCTTTTCTCGTTCAGCTTCTCGACCGCGAGCTTGTAGGCCGCCTTGGCCTCGGTCGACTTGCCCTGGGCCGCCAGGACATCGCCCTTGAGCAGGGCATAGAGGCCGGCGAAAGCGGCCTCCGGCTCGTGGCTGAGCTGAGCCAGGGCCCCTTCGTAGTCCTTCTCGTCGAGCAGGATGGCGGCCAGGCGCAGGCGCGCGAGCTGCTCCAGCGGCTTGTCCCGGGCGTGGTCCAGGGCGAACTGGAATTGCGCCCTGGCGCTCTTCAGATCACCGGCCTCGTAGTTGAGGCGACCCACGAGCCAGGCCGCCGGCGCGCTGTAGGCGCTGCGCGGATAGTGTTCCATGATCTGGCCGGTGATCTCCTTGATCGCCTTGGCGTCGTTCAGGGCCACCGCCTGCATGGCTTGTTCGAACAGGCGCGAGGCCTCGCCGGCCTGCTTGGCGGTCCAATACTGCCAGCCGCGCACGCCGCCGACCACGATCAGGAAGGCCGCCACCGCGGCGATCACCCATTTGCCGTTCTGCCGCCACCAGGCCTTGAATTCGTCCAGTTGCTCCTGCTCTTCGAGATCGAGTGCCATGCTCAGCCCTTCTTCAGTAATTGCGTGACATTATCCAGCTTGACCCGCTGCTGCTCACCCCCGGCCCGCAGCGGCTTGACGCTGACCTCGCCGGCCTGGGCCTCGTCGTCGCCGATGATAAGGGCGAATCGGGCACCACTGGCGTCGGCCTTCTTCATCTGCGACTTGAAGCTGCCGCCGCCGCCGTGCAGGGCCACCTTGAGCCCGGCGTCGCGCAGCCGTTCGGCCGCCTGCAGGGCAAAGCGGGCGGCGGCCTCGCCGACGTTGACCACATAGGCATCGAGCGGATCGCTTGCAATCGGCGTGCCCGCCTCCTGCATCAGGGCCAGCAGGCGCTCGACGCCCATGGCAAAACCGCAGGCCGGGGTCGGCTTGCCACCCAGCTGGGCGACGAGGCCGTCGTAGCGGCCGCCGGCGCAGACCGTGCCCTGGGCGCCGAGCCGGTCGGTGACCCATTCGTACACCGTGTAGTTGTAGTAGTCGAGGCCGCGCACCAGACGCGGATTGACCTTGAAGGCGATGCCGGCGTCCGTCAGGCCCTGCTGCACCGCGTCGAAATGCCGGCGCGCCTCGGCGTCCAGCTCGTCCATCAGCCGGGGGGCGGCACTCACCAGGTCCTGCATGGCCGGATTCTTGGTATCGAGGATGCGCAGCGGGTTGGTGTAGAGCCGACGCTGGGCGTCCTCGTCGAGCTGGGCGCGATGCGCCTCGAAGTATTCGATCAGTTTCTGCCGGTGGCGGGCACGCGACTCCGCGCCGCCCAGGCTGTTGATCTCCAGGGTGACGCACCCGGCCAGCCCCAGCTGCTTCCAGAGTCGTGCGCCCATCAACAGGTGCTCGATGTCGAGGTCGGGGCCGGCATAGCCCAAAGCCTCGATGCCGACCTGATGGAACTGGCGGTAGCGCCCCTTCTGCGGCCGCTCGTGGCGGAACATCGGGCCCATGTACCAAAGCCGCTTGCCGCCGTCGAACAGGAGGTTGTTCTCGATCGCGGCGCGCACGCAGGAGGCGGTGCCTTCCGGGCGCAGGGTCAGGCTCTCGCCGTTGAGCTCGTCGACGAAGGTGTACATCTCCTTCTCGACGATGTCGGTCACCTCGCCGATGGCCCGCTTGAACAGGGCGGTGTGTTCCAAAATGGGGGTGCGCAGTTCCTGATAGCCGTAGGCGGCGAGCCAATCGCGCACGATCGCCTCGAACTGGCGCCAAAGCGCCCCCTCGGCCGGGAGCATGTCGTTCATGCCGCGCACGGCACGCAAGCTGTCACTCATGATCGGTAAATGGTTTCCAAAGACCTCAGGCGTTCCGGCCCGGGCCGTATTTGCGTTGCACGTAATCGTCGACGATGGCCTGGAACTCCTCGGCGATGCGGTCGCCCTTGAGGGTGACGAACTTCTCGCCGTCGACATAGACCGGGGCCACCGGCACCTCGTTGGTGCCCGGCAGGGAGATGCCGACATTGGCGTGGCGGCTCTCACCGGGGCCGTTGACCACGCAGCCCATCACCGCCACGTTCATGGTCTCCACGCCCGGATACTGCTCGCGCCAGATCGGCATCTGGCCGCGCAGCCAGACCTGGATCTTCTGCGCCAGTTCCTGGAAATAGGTGCTGGTGGTGCGCCCACAGCCCGGGCAGGCGGTGACCAGCGGCGTGAAGGAACGGATGCCCATGGTCTGCAGGATCTCCTGCGCCACCTGCACCTCCAGCGTGCGCGGCTCGCCCGGCTGGGGCGTGAGCGAGACCCGGATGGTGTCGCCGATGCCTTCTTGCAGCAGCACCGATAGCGCCGCAGTGGAGGCGACGATGCCCTTGCTGCCCAGACCGGCCTCGGTCAGACCCAGGTGCAGCGGGTAATCGCAGCGGGCGGCCAGATCGCGATAAACCCGGATCAGGTCCTGCACGCCGGAGAGCTTGCAGGACAGGATGATCCTGTCGCCCGGCAGGCCCAGCTCCTCGGCCCGCGCCGCCGATTCCAGGGCCGAGGCGATCAGGGCGTGGCGCATCACCTCTTCCGGCTCCAGCGGTTTGGGCCGTAAGTGGTTGTCGTCCATCATCCGCGCCAGCAATTCCTGATCCAGACTGCCCCAGTTGACCCCGATGCGAACCGGCTTGTCGTACTTGCAGGCGAACTCGATCAGGGTGGCGAACTGCTCGTCGCGCTTGGCACCGCGGCCGACATTGCCCGGATTGATGCGCAGCTTGGCCAGGGCCTGGGCGCACTCGGGCACGGCGGTGAGCAGCTTGTGGCCATTGAAGTGGAAGTCGCCGATCAGCGGCACCGGGCAACCCTGGGCATCCAGGCGCTCTCGAATCTGCGGCACCGCGCGCGCCGCCTCCTCGGTGTTCACCGTCATCCGTACGATTTCCGAGCCGGCGCGCCAGAGCTCGGCGACCTGGCGCACGGTGGCCTCGACATCGGCGGTGTCGGTGTTGGTCATCGACTGCACCACCACCGGCGCGCCGCCGCCGACGGCGACACCACCGACGGTCACGCGCCGGCTCGGGCGCCGGATGAAGGGAGATACAGGGGTCATTGCGCCTGGCCGTCGGCCGGCTTGGACGCCGGCGGACTCAACTTGCTGGCGCCCTCGTCGCCCAGTTTCAGCCGGGCCACCTTCTCGCCGATGAAGGGCTTGAGATCGACCAGTTTGCCGTTGTGGCTGAGCTTGGTGGTCGCCGCGTTGCCGACCACCAGACGGAACGGCGGCGTGCCTTCCACGGTTTCGGTACTACCGGCGCGCAGCAGCTTGGAGAAGCGCTGGCCCTTGGCATCCACCACTTGTACCCAGGAGTCCTCGACCGGTTGGAAGACCAAGGTACGACTCGCCGACGCTTTGGCGAGCGGGGCGTTAGCTGCCGGGGCTGCGGGCTTGGCCGGCTCTATGGCCGCCGGCTTGCTGGCCGGCGCAGTTGCCGGCGCCGGGATGACAGTGGTCGACGGCTTGGTCGCGACGGCCGCGACTGGGGCTTTCGCCGGGACCGGTACCGAGGGCTTGGCTGCTTCGGGCGCCGGCTTAATCGACACACCAGGCAGGGGCGGCAAGACCGGCTTGGCGGCATCGATGACCGAGGGCTTGCTCGCCGGCGGCAGGCTGGTGGCCGTCGGGGCCGGGGAGGCCACGGCACCGGGCGCCGGGGCGGCAGCCGCCGGAGCAGCGGCGGGCTGCGTCTCGCCGGCTTCGGTCGCCGCTTCCGGGCTGGCCGCGGCGGGTTCGGCCTGGGCCTGATCCAGCACGACTGGTTGCGGCGCCACGATCTGGCTGTCCTGCGGCGCCGCGACCATATCGTGCGCAGCCGTTTCCACTTCGGCCTGCTCGCCGCTGCTCAACCAGGCATAGAGCAGGGCCACCAGGGCGAAGAACAGGATGGCACTGCCCACCGGCAAAAACAGCCAGCGCTGGATCGGCGAGGGCTGGAAACGCAGATTGGTCGAGGGCACGGTCAACTGGTCGGAGACGACCACGTCCTGGCTCGGCAGCAAGGCATCGGGATCGAGGTCGAGCAGCTTGGCGTAGTTGCGGATGAAGCCGCGGACGAAGACCTCGCCCGGCAGCTGCTCATAGGCATCGGCCTCCAGGGCCTCGATCTGGCGCACGCCCAGCCGCAGCTTGGCCGCCACCTCGGCGGTCGCCATGCCCTTGGCCTCGCGCGCCGCCGCCAATCGCGGACCGACCCCTTGCAGAACCTCATTGTTCATCGAACTGTCCCCTCATAGTCTCCACTCATGAGTCGTTTGGTCTGGACTGCTTCAGGAAACTTGCGGCGCAGCTGGGCGCCATAGCTGGCCTCGGCCGCCCGGTCGCCGAGCTTGCGCTCGATGCGCACGCCGAGCCAGAGGCCGGCGGCATCGAGGTCGTGCTGCTCGGCCAGCTTGAGCAGCGCATTGCGGGCGCCGAGATAATGGCCGCGCTGGAAATGGAGTTCCGCCATGGCCTGCAAGGCGACCGGATGGTTGGGCGCACGGGCCAGGGCGCGCTGCAGGTAGTCCTCCGCCCGGGTCAGATCGCCCATGGCCACGCTGCAGGCGCCGGCATTGGCCAAGGCCTTGTCCGGCGAGGCATAGAGCGGATTCTTCAACGCCGCATCGAACTGCGCCAGGCCTTCGGCATGGCGGCCGCGCTGGCAGAGGAAATAGCCGAAGTTGTTCCGGACATCGGAATAGTTCGGCATCAGGTCGATCGCCCGCCGGAAATTGGCCTCGGCCTCGGGATATTCGCGCAGCTCGACATGGACCAGGCCCAGCATGTTGTAGGCCGGGGCGTAGCGCGGGCTGTCTTCCAGCGCGATGCGCAGCTCGCTCAAGGCCACGGCATGCTGGCCGCGGGTGTAGTAGTGCGCCGCCAGTTCGGTGTGCACCTGGGCCCGCTGATTGGCCTCGTTGTGGCTCAGCTCGGCGGCCGTGCTCGACGAAGGGGACGGGGTCTGGGCGCAGGCCGTCAGCAGGCCTAGCGACAGGATCGCCGCGAGTCTCAGCATCAAGCCGCCTCCTGGTCGATGGCGCCGGTCGACGACGCATCCATGCGCTTCATGGTGCGCCGAGTCTTGTCTTCCACCTTGCCGGCGAGCTGGCCGCAGGCGGCATCGATGTCATCACCGCGGGTCTTGCGCGTGGTGGTGATGATGCCGGCGGCGGCCAGGATGCCGGCGAAGCGGCGCACCGCCTCGGCCGGCGACCGGCGATAGCCGGAATTGGGAAAGGGATTGAACGGGATCAGGTTGAATTTGCAGGGCACGTCGCGCACGAGTTCGATCAACTGCCGGGCGTGTTCCGGCTGGTCGTTGATGCCTTCGAGCATGACGTACTCCATGGTGATGAAGTCGCGCGGCGCCACCTCGAGGTAACGCCGGCAGGCGGCCATCAGCTCCCTGAGCGGATACTTGCGGTTGATCGGCACCAGTTGGTCGCGCAGGGCGTCGTTCGGCGCGTGCAGGCTGACCGCCAGCGCCACCGGCATGCGCTCGCCCAGCCGGTCCATGGCCGGCACGATGCCCGAGGTGGACACCGTCACCCGCCGGCGCGACAGGCCGTAGGCGTGGTCGTCGAGCATGATCGAGATGGCGGTCACCGTGTTGTCGAAATTGAGCAGGGGCTCGCCCATGCCCATGAGCACCACGTTGGAGATGAGGCGCTCGCCCTTGGGGTCGCGGCCCAAGGCCTTGTTCGCCCACCAGAGCTGGCCGATGATCTCGGCCACCGTGAGGTTGCGATTGAAGCCCTGACGCCCGGTCGAGCAGAAGCTGCACTCCAGGGCGCAGCCGACCTGGGTCGACACACACAAAGTACCCCGGCCAGCTTCCGGGATGAACACGGTTTCGACCCGGTTGCCGGGACCGACTTCCAAGAGAAACTTGCGGGTGCCGTCCTCCGAGACCTGCGCGTCGAGCAGCCGTGGCGGCCGGATCTCGGCCAGCTCGGTCAGCTTGGCGCGCAGTCCCTTGGCCAGATCGGTCATCTGCTCGAAGTTCTCGGCGCCATACTGGTGCAGCCAGCGCAGCACCTGCTTGGCGCGAAACGGCTTCTCACCGATGCTTTCGAAGTAGTCGGTGAGGCCCTTGAGGTCGAAGTCGAGCAGATTAGGGCGTGTTGGCATTCATTTTCGCGCATGCGACTCGGGCGATTTGGGATGCCGCCCGCGAAGCAAGTCGCGCCATTGTGTCATCACAATTAGCGGCTTGCGACAAAGGGAGGCGCCCAAATCGCCCCCGTCCCGTAGGGTTGCGGCGAGAAAGCGCGTCTGCGGCGTTGCAAAGCTTGCGAATGGAATCACCATTCGCCGCGCTTCGCGCCTCGCATCCATCGCTTTCTCGCCGCAACGCATGTGCGAAATGAGTGCCAACACGCCCTGGGGTCAACGGGAGTAAATCTCGCTCGCCGGGAAGAAGTAGGCGATCTCGACCGCGGCGGTCTCCGGCGCATCCGAACCATGCACGGCGTTGGCGTCGATGCTCTCGGCGAAGTCGGCGCGGATGGTGCCCGGCGCGGCCTTCTTGGGATCGGTGGCGCCCATCAGCTCGCGGTTCTTGGCGATCGCGCCCTCGCCTTCCAACACCTGGATCATGACCGGGCCGGAGATCATGAACTCGACCAGGTCGTTGAAGAACGGACGGCCCTTGTGCACGGCGTAGAAGCCTTCGGCTTCCTGGCGCGACAGGTGCTTCATCTTGGCGGCGACAATCTTGAGGCCGTTGCTCTCGAAACGGCTGTAGATCTTGCCGATCACGTTCTTGCCGACCGCATCGGGTTTGATGATGGAAAGGGTGCGTTCGATAGCCACTTTTTGCTTCTCCAGAAGGGATTGAGTTTGCTTGAAAAAACCCGCGCAAGGTAGCACGAAACACCTTTAAAATAAAGGCAAAAGCCCATCCGGAGGAGACCAGAACCATGGCGGAAGAAACAATCCAGGAAGAAGGCGGCGACATCCGACGACGCGCGTTGTTTCGACTGGCCGTCGCCGCCGCCGTCACTTCCGCGGCACTGGCCGGGCTGTGGTGGCTCGATCACAGCGGCAAGCAGGAAAAAGCCAAGCCGACACCGCCACCCAAACCCATCGTCAGCGCGCCGCCGCCAGCCCCCGCCCTGGCGCCGGAGCAAGCGGCCGGCACCGAAGCGACCCCCGCCCCCGCGGAGCCCCCGCCGCCGCCGGTGATCGGCAAGCTGCCCGAACCGGCCCCGGCGGCGCCGAGCGTCGCCAAACCGGCCCAGCCCCCCTCGCCGGCGCCGAGCAAGCCGCTGCCCAGCACCGCCGTGGCCAGCGCCATCGTGCCTGCCGCGAAGGGCGGCTTCGTCGTGCAACTGGGCGTCTTCAGCAACCCGGACAATGCCCGGGAACTGGTCGAAAAACTGCGCCAGCAGGGCATCCGTGCCGAGATGGAGACCCGCGTCCACGTCGGCCCCTTCCTCAACCGGGCCGAGGCGGAAAAGGCCCAAGCCGAACTGCGCAAGCTGGGCCTCACGCCGGTGGTGACAACGGTCAACGGCGCCAGAAAATAAGCCAGCCAGGCTCATCTGGCCCAGCCTGAAAGGCGCAATCGACACCGACATCGGCCAGCCAGACCAGTTGCCCGCCGCAATAGAGGGCGGGCAACTGCCGACGCTGCCAAGGTGGCACCGCGAGCTCCTGCAGCAGGTTTTTCACGCTGCGGCGCGGCCGATTGCAGTCGGGCCGGATCTGCCCCGCTCCCGGATACAGGCGCACCGTCACCGGCGCGATCAGCCGGGCCTGGCTGACGCCCTCGCCCCAGGCCGCAGCGAATTCCAATTGCCCCAGGCCCGCCAGCGGCAACACGGCCTCGCCCTGCCAAGACCATTCACCCGTCTCGATCGCTGGCGCGGCCTCAAACACATGGATGCGGTCGCGATAACGGGCCAGGCTGCGCCCTGACAGCTTGAGCCGAAGTTCGGCATCGGGCCGGGCCGTGAGCAGCTGGGCCAGGGCCTCGTCCAGCCAGTCGGCCGGCGGCGCAGGCCAGCCTTGCGCAATCAGGTAATGGCGCAGCAGATTGCGCGCCCGGGCCGGCGACAACGCGGCCAGGGCCGACACCCGCAGGTCGCCATCGACCATGGCGCGCCCGGCATCCTCGCGCGCCAGTTCATCCAGCAACTGATCGCAGTCGGCGAAATGCCGGGCCGCTCGGGCCAGGGTGTCGCGATAGGCCGGGAAGCGGCGCTCGATGGCGGGCAGGACATGATGGCGCAGGTAGTTGCGGCTGTAGCCGGGATCGAGATTGCTCTCGTCTTCGACCCAGACGAGGCCATGCAGCTCGGCATAAGCAGCCAGCTCCGCCCGGTCCAACCCCAGCAGCGGCCGCAACAGGCGCAGCGGGCCGCCATCGAAAGGCCGCTCCGGCGGCATCGCCGCCAGGCCCTTCACGCCTGCCCCGCGCAACAACTGGTGCAGCACGGTCTCGGCCTGGTCGTCGCGATGCTGGGCCAGGACAATGGCGTCGCATGCCTGCTCGGCGAAGACGGCATAGCGCGCCGCCCGCGCCGCCGCCTCGAGCCCGCGCCGATCCCTGCGGTCGATACGCACCCGACTGATGACCAAAGGGATCTGCCAAGCGGCACACAGCCGCCGGCAGGACTCGGCCCAGGCATCGGCATGCGGGCTCAAGCCGTGATGCACGTGCACAGCGGAAAGCGCCAAGCCGGCTTGCTCGCGCAGACCGTGCAGCAGATGCAAAAGAACGACGGAGTCGAGGCCGCCCGAGAGGCCGACGCACAGGCGCCGGCCGGCGGCATGATGGCTTTGCAGAAACTCGAGAACCCGGCCGGGCAGGCCGGCCGTGGCGGCAGAAACCGGACTAGGCCTTGGCTTCTTTGAACTTGCCATAGCTCATGAGCCGGGCATAGCGCTCGTTGAGCAGGGTGTTGAGCGGACGTTCCCTGACCTCGCGCAGGGCGTCTTCCAGGGCCTCGCGCAGGCTTTCGTACATGGCCTCGGGGTCGCGATGGGCGCCGCCCAGGGGCTCATTGACGATGCCGTCGACCAAGCCCAGGGCCTTGAGCCTGGGTGCGGTGATGTTCAGCGCTTCGGCCGCCACCGAGGCCTTGTCCGCGCTCTTCCACAGGATGGAGGCGCAGCCCTCGGGCGAGATCACCGAATAGGTCGAGTTCTGCAGCATCAGCACCCGGTCGCCGACGCCGATGGCCAGGGCGCCGCCGGAGCCGCCCTCGCCGATCACGGTGCAGATGATGGGCGTGCGCAGCTCGGCCATGACGTAGAGGTTGCGGGCGATCGCCTCGCTCTGGCCGCGCTCCTCGGCGCCGATGCCGGGGTAGGCGCCGGGGGTGTCGATAAAGGTGAGGATGGGCAGTTTGAACTTCTCCGCCAGGCGCATCAGGCGCATGGCCTTGCGGTAGCCCTCGGGCCGCGGCATGCCGAAGTTGCGGTACTGGCGCTCCTTGGTGTCGCGCCCCTTCTGGTGGCCGATCACCACCACCGGCTCGCCCTCGAAGCGGGCGATACCGCAGACGATGGCGGGGTCGTCGGCGAAGGCGCGGTCGCCATGCAGTTCTTCGAAATCGCCGAACAGGTTCTGGATGTAGTCCAGAGTGTAGGGCCGCTGGGGATGGCGGGCCACCTGGGAGACCTGCCAGGCATTGAGCTTGCCGTAGATCTGTTTGGTCAGCGTCGAGCTCTTCTTCTTCAGTCGGGCGATCTCCTCGGAGATGTCGACCGACTCGTCGCCTTGCATGGCGCCGAGCTCTTCGATCTTGGCCTCGAGTTCCGCGATTGGTTGCTCGAAGTCGAGAAAGGTCACTTTCATGCCGATATCAGTCTGTAGAAAAGGCGGATTCTACCGGAAACGCGTTCAATCCCAGTAAATGCGTCAGTGGTCGTGATGGTGACCGCCCGCGCCATGGACATGGCCGTGGGCGATCTCCTCGGCCGAAGCGGCGCGGACGTCGACCACCTGGCATTGCAGGCGCAGGGACTGGCCGGCCAGGGGATGGTTGCCGTCGACCACCACCTTGCCCTCGGCGATGTCAGTCACGGTGTAGAGCAGGTGATGATGGCCGTCCTCGCTGCTGCCCTCGAACTGCATGCCGACCTCGACGTTGGCAGGGAACAGGCTCTGGTCCTCGACCCGGACCAGATTCTCGTCGTAGTCGCCGAAGGCATCCTCCGGCTGCATCAGAAGGTCGATCTGGGCGCCCGGCTCCTTGCCCTCCAGCGCCGCCTCGACCGCCGGGAAGATGCCGTCATAGCCGCCATGCAGATAGGCGGCCGGCTCGGCGGCACTGGCCTCCTCCAGCAGTTCCCCCTGGGAATCGGTCATACGGTAGCTGATGCTGACGACGGTGTTTTTTTCGATGCGCAAGGCAGGGCTCCTAGATTCGATTGGCGGCGTGCAGGGCACGGACGGCAGGCCGCTATTGTCCGCTATCCCGAGCGAAAGGTCATCTGGCGGCGTATCATGCCGCCAACACAGGCAGCAAATCCCCGAACCGCACCATGCAGACCAACACCCCCTCTTATTCGCTCAAAACCCTGCTGGGCGGCATCAGTCCGCGCCAGTTCATGGCGGAATACTGGCAGAAGAAGCCCTTGCTGGTGCGCCAGGCCCTGCCCGGCTTCCAGGGCCTGCTGGGCAAGAACGGCCTGATCGAACTGGCCTGCCGCGAGGATGCCGAAAGCCGCCTGGTGCTCAACCAGCGCAAGCGCTGGCAGCTGGAACATGGTCCATTCGAGGCGGCAGACCTGCATGAACTGCCGGCGCGCGGCTGGAGCCTGCTGGTCCAGGGCGTCAACCACTTCCTGCCCGAGGCCGACCGCCTGCTCCGAACCTTCAATTTCGTGCCCTACACCCGGCTGGACGACCTGATGGTGAGCTTCGCCCCGCCCGGCGGCGGGGTCGGCCCGCACTTCGATTCCTATGACGTCTTCCTGATCCAGGGCCTGGGCCGAAGGCGCTGGGAGATCAGCGGCGGCGACGATCTCAGCCTGGTCGAGGGCGCCCCCCTGCGCATCCTCAAGCATTTCGAGCCGGAGCAGTCCTGGGAACTGGAGCCGGGCGACATGCTCTACCTGCCGCCGAAATACGCCCACAACGGCGTCGCCCTGAGCGACTGCATGACCTATTCGGTCGGTTTTCGCGCCCCTTCGGCCCAGGAGATCGCCGGCCAGTTCCTCGGCTACTTGCAGGATCAGTTGCAACTCGAAGGCATGTATGCCGACCCGAACCTGCAACCTAGCCGCCATCCCGGTCGAATCGATGCCGACCTGATCGAACGCCTGGCCACCATGATCGGGCGTATCCGCTGGCGCCGGGCCGACATCCGCGACTTCGCCGGGCGTTACCTGAGCGAGCCCAAACCCCATATCTTTTTCGACCCGCCGGCCAAGCCCTTGTCCGCCAGAGCCTTCGCCAAAGCGATCGAGGACCGCGGCGCCCGGCTCGACGCCAAGAGCCTGCTGCTCTACCAAGGCCGCCGCCTCTACCTCAACGGCGAATCCTATACCGTCGAAAGCGCCGGCCAGGCGGCCTTGCGCGAGCTGGCCGACCGCCGTGCCCTGGGCCCGGGCCGGCGCGATGCGGCCCTGATCGCCTGCCTGTACGATTGGTACTGCGCCGGCTTCGTCCATCCCGGCATCGAGTGAACAGCCGGAATCCCAAGCCTCGCCGGGCTGTCGCACGGGAACCACATTCCCTCGCCAACCCAAAAAAAACTTCTGCAACCCCTTTTTTTCCTGATGGCTTTTGCTAGAATTTTCGCGTCAGTCGGCCATCGGCCGGTTGCATCAAGTGAATGTTGATCAACTTTCAAGTTAAGGGAACACTAAATGAAATACTCCGTCCTGCTCGCCGCCCTGCTGGCTCTTGGTCTGACCGCCTGTGGCAAGAAAGAAGAAGCTGCCGCTCCGGCTCCCGAGGCTGCTGCTCCCGCCGCCGCTCCGGCTCCCGAGGCCGCTGCTCCCGCCGCCGCTCCGGCTGACGCTGCCGCTCCGGCTGCCGCTCCTGCCGACGCTGCTGCTCCTGCTGCTGCCCCGGCCGCTCCCGCCAAGTAATCCTGGCGTAGCGACGAAAAAAGCCGGCCTCGTGCCGGCTTTTTTCATTTGGTAATTCCTAACGAATCTGGACCAATTTTGGGCTGATATCCTGGATGCTGGTGGTCTTGAGAAGCTTGACCAGCAAGGGTTTCAGGTCATCAGTCCGGTGGTTGAAACGGTAACAAACTTCCCCAAGGTAAAGATGGAAGTATTTGCGAGGCACTCCCCGGTAAGGATACAACCAGTTCTTGGCATAGCTCCAGAAGCCCTCGATGCCGTTGATATGGTCCCGCCCCACCGGCTTGCCTTTCTCCTTGCGGATCACCACGTGCTCACCCCGCAGCTTCAGTGTCGCGTAAGCTTGCCACTCGTCGGTGTAGTACAACGCGCCCTCCCGGGTATGGGCCTGGATGTGGCGCATCACCTCTGCCCGGCTGTGAGCCGCGATCGGCATCGCCTTGACTTGGCCGTTGCGCTTGACGATGCCAAACACGATCACTTTGCCGGCCGCACCCCAGCCCCGTTTGCCGTGCCGAGCCCCGCCAAACGTGGTCTCGTCGCATTCGACCGCCCCGGCAAAGGGTTCTCGGAACTCCTCCGCCCACGCCATGCAAGCACGCACCAGCCGGTAAAAGCGTTCGATCGCCGGCGCACTGGCCAAGGCGCCGAAGCGCTGCCGGTAAACCGGCACGCCCCAAACGAAGCGACGCAGCAGTTCGTGCTTGGTGGCGTCGCTCAGCCGGCTGGCCGACCACACGCTGCGCCAGCGAAAGCGATGGCCGCAGCGTTTGCATTTGTGGCGGCCATCAGCCAACTGATACAGTCGACTGTAGCCACAACCAGGGCATTTCTTCATGACCAAATCCTTCCAGATTTGGTCCAGTTTGGTTAGGTATTACCTTTCATTTCCGCCCCAGTTTCATCCGTACTGACGCTCTTCCCTCTCAGCGCAGCCAGGCCTCCATCCGCGCAATGGCCTCGCGCAAGCGCGGCAAATCCACCGTATAGGCGAAGCGCACATAACCGCGCCCGCTCAACCCGCCAAAGTCCGTGCCCGGCGTGATCGCCACCCCTGCCTCGAGCAACAGGCGTTCGGCAAACCGCTCGCTGTCGCCATCGAAGCGGCTGCAGTCGGCGTAGATATAGAACGCCCCGGCCGGCTTAGCCGCCACCTCGAAACCCAGTCGCCGCAGTGCCGGCAAGAGATAATCCCGCCGCGCCCGCAACTCCATCTTGCGCGCCTCGAGCAGCGGCCGGGTCGCCGGCGCCAGGGCGGCCAGGGCGGCATGCTGGGCCACAGTCGGCGCGGCCAGGAACAGGTTCTGCGCCAGCTTGTCGATCGCCGGCACCAGCGCCGGCGGCAGCACCAGCCAGCCCAGGCGCCAGCCGGTCATCAGAAAATATTTCGAGAAACTGTTGATGACGATGACATCGTCGCCCAGGCCGACGGCTGTCGGCTCGGGCCGATCGTAGATGAGTTCGTGATAGATCTCGTCGACCAGCAGCCAGCCGCCCTTCTCCCTTACCACGGCATGAATCGCGCGCAACGTGTCGGCCTCGATCACGCTGCCGGTCGGATTGCCCGGGTTGGCCAGCAGCACGCCGCGCGTGCGCGGCCCCCACTGGCTGGCGACCAGTTCGGCCGTGAGCTGGTAGCCGGTATCCGGCCCGACGGCGATGGTTCTGGCCCTGGCCTCGACCACGCGGGCGAAATGGCGATTGCAGGGATAACCGGGGTCGGCCAGCAGGATTTCATCCGCGGGATCGAACAGCGCGGCCATCGCCAGCAGCAGGCCGCCGGAGGCGCCCGGGGTGACGGCAATGCGCTCCGCCGCCAGATCGATGCCGTAGCGCCCGCCGTAATAGCGGGCGATGGCCTGGCGCAGTTCGGGCAGACCCAGGGCCGGGGTGTAGTGGGTCTGGCCGGCCTTGAGCGCCGCGATGCCGGCCTCGACGATGGGCGCGGGTGTGGCGAAATCGGGCTCACCGACTTCCAGGTGAATGATGTCGCGGCCCTCGGCCTCCAGGGCGCGGGCCCGGGCCAGGATGGCCATGACCCGGAACGGCTCGATGGCATCGAGCCGTTTGGCGCAATCAGGCATCGAGATGCTGGTCGATGAATTCACGCACGAAGTGCTCCGGCTTCGCCCCATGGAAACGGTCGACCATCTCGCCGTTCTTGTACAAGAGCACCGTGGGGAAGCCGCGCGCGCCGTGACGGCCGGCGATCTTCATGTTGTCGCCCTCGTCCACCTCGACCTTGGCGAGCCGCACCTTGCCGGCGTATTCCGGGATCACCTTGCCCAGCACCGGCGACAGGAAATGGCACGGGCCGCACCAGTCGGCCCAAAGATCGACCAGCACCAGGTGCTGCTTCGAGGCCTCGACCACGTCGCGTTCGAAGTGCTCCAGGTCGGTATCGAAGATGAGGCGGCCGGCGACGGCCTTGTCGTGGGCTTTATCGTGATGCTGCAAGGTCATGAGGCTGTCCTTTCAAACGCGCCAAGGGGTCTTGGCGATAAAAGCGTTGCATCTCCTGGTATACCGCCGGATAGGCCGCCTGCAGCGGCTCCGGCCACTCGAAGAAATACTCGCTCAACACGGCGAAGAACTCGGCCGGGCTCTCCGAGGCATAGGGGTCGAGCTCGGTCGACTCTCCCGCATCCACTCGCCTGCAGAAGTCGTCGTAGGCCGGGCTGAAGGCCGCCGCCCAGGCCTCGACCGCCAGCGTCGAGGCCAAGCGAGGCAGGCCGTCGACCGCGCCATTCATCATGTCCAGCTTGTGGGCGAACTCGTGGATCACCACGTTATAGCCCTCGCAGTGACCGGACTCTTCGACATCGCCCCAGGACAGCACCAGCGGCCCGCCTTGCCAGGCCTCGCCGCTCAGCGGCCGGCGCACCCGGTGGACCACGCCGGCCTCGTCGACCTCGTCCCGCTCGGGCACGAACTCGCCGGGATAAATGACGATCTCCTGCCAGCCCGCGTACCAGCCCTCGCCCAGCTTGAGGATGGGCAGCGCGGCCTGGGCCGCGATGATCGCGACCATACGGCCGTCGACCTGCAGGCCGGCGGCGCCGGAGAAGGTCTTGTCGGCCACCAAGCGCTGGGCCAGGGCCAGCAGTCGTTCTCGTTCCTCAGCCGTAAGCCCGACAAACAGGGGCAGGCTCAGGGCCTGCCGCCAGTCTGCCTCGCTCACCGCCAACGGCTCCGCCTTGCCCAAGAGCCAGGCCCAGAGCCGCCGCATGATTTAGCCTTCGCGCGAAGCCCGCTTGCGCTCGTGTTCCAGCAGGTAGCGCTTGCGGATGCGGATCGACTTGGGCGTGATCTCGACCAGCTCGTCGTCGTCGATGAATTCGACGGCGGATTCCAGGGTCAGCTTGATCGGCGGGGTCAGGCGCACGGCCTCGTCGGTGCCCGAGGCGCGCACATTGGTCAGCTTCTTGCCCTTGATCGGGTTGACCACCAGGTCGTTCTCGCGGCTGTGGATGCCGATGATCATGCCCTCGTACAGCTTGTCGCCGGGGGAGACGAACATGCGGCCGCGGTCTTCCAGGTTCCACAGGGCATAGGCCACCGCCTCGCCGTTTTCCTGGGAGATCAGCACGCCGTTGTGGCGGCCGGGCAGGTCGGCCTTGACCGGGCCGTAGTCGTCGAACACGTGGCTCATGAGGCCGGTGCCCCGGGTCATGGTCATGAAGTCGGACTGAAAGCCGATCAGGCCGCGCGCCGGGATGTGGTATTCCAGGCGGGTGCGGCCGTTGGGATCGGATTCCATGTTGGTAAGTTCGCCCCGGCGCCGGCCGATCTCTTCCATCACCGCGCCCTGGTGCTCGTTCTCCACGTCGATGGTGAGGTTCTCGTACGGCTCGCACTTGACGCCGTCGATTTCCTTGTACACCACGCGCGGCTTGCCCACCGCCAGCTCGAAGCCCTCGCGCCGCATGTTCTCCAGGAGGATGGTCAGGTGCAGCTCGCCCCGGCCGGAGACGCGAAAGACGTCGGCGTCGGCGGTGTCCTCGACGCGCAAGGCCACGTTGGTCAGAAGCTCCTTGTGCAGGCGGTCGCGGATCTGGCGGCTGGTGACGAACTTGCCCTCGGTGCCGGCGAGCGGCGAGGTGTTGACCATGAAGTCCATGGTCAGGGTCGGCTCGTCCACCGACAGCATGGGCAGGCCGACCGGGTTGTCCTTGTCGCAGATGGTGACGCCGATGCCGATGTCCTCCAGGCCGGAGATGATGATGATGTCGCCGGCCTCGGCCGCGTCCACCGGGATGCGTTCCAGGCCCTTGAAGCCGAGCACCTGGTTGATCTTGCCGGTCGCCACCTGCTCCTCGTGGTTCATCACCGCCACCTGCTGGCCGGGCTTGATCCGGCCGTTGAGCACGCGGCCGATGCCGAGACGGCCGGTGTAGGTCGAGTAGTCCAGCGCGGCGATCTGCAGCTGCAACGGCGCGTTGGGGTCGCCGGGCGGGCTCGGCACGTGGCTGAGTATGGTGTCGAACAGGGCCTTCATGTCCTTGGCCGAGCCGCCGTGCGAGGGGGCATCCTTGAGGTCGTGGCAGGCCCAGCCGTTCAAACCCGAGGCGTAGATGATGGGGAAGTCGAGCTGCTCGTCGGTGGCGCCCAGCTTGTCGAACAGGTCGAAGGTCGCATCCACCACCCAGTCCGGGCGGGCGCCCGGGCGATCGACCTTGTTGATCACGACGATGGGCTTGAGGCCCAGGGCCAGGGCCTTCTTGGTCACGAACCGGGTCTGTGGCATCGGCCCCTCGACCGCATCGACCAGCAGCACCACGCCGTCGACCATGCCCAGCACCCGCTCCACCTCGCCGCCGAAGTCGGCGTGGCCCGGGGTGTCGACGATGTTGATCCGGGTACCCTCATAGTCGATGGCCGTGTTCTTGGCCAGGATGGTGATGCCCCGTTCCTTTTCCAGCTCGTTCGAATCCATCACCCGCTCGGACACCTGCTGGTGCGCGGCGAAGGTGCCCGACTGCTGCAGAAGCTTGTCGACGAGGGTGGTCTTGCCATGGTCGACGTGGGCGATGATGGCGATGTTGCGAAGTGCGCGGGACATGGTGAAAATGGCCAATCAGAAAAAGGGTCGAATTCTACCATGCCGGTCCCTCCAGCCGACGTTCCGGCCACAAGACGCTGCTAGCATAGAGAAAAATGGGAGCTTCGCCATGGATAACGCCCTACCCAGCCTGATCCGCCGCCTGGAGCAGCTCAATCAGATCGGCATCGCCCTGTCCGGCGAGCGCGATATCCAGACCCTGCTGGAAAAGATCCTGGTCGCGGCCAAGGAAATCACCGGCAGCGACGCCGGCACGCTCTACTCGGTGGTGGAGGGCAGGGAGCTGCAATTCAGTATCCTGCGCAACGACAAGCTCAAGCTGGCCCAGGGTGGCACCACGGGCGCCCCGATCCGGCTGCCCAACATCCCGCTCTATCAGGCCGATGGCCGGCCCAATCACCGTATGGTGGCGGCCCACGCCGCGGTGACCGGGCAGACGGTGAACATCCAGGACGCCTACACCGAAAGCGGCTTCGATTTCACCGGCACGCGCGAATTCGACGCCCGCACCGGCTATCGCTCGCAGTCCTTCCTGACCGTGCCCATGCGCAACCACGAAGGCGACATCATCGGCGTGCTGCAGCTGATCAATGCCCTGGAACCGGCCACCGGCGCCATCCGCGCCTTCGACGCGGAAGATCAGCACCTGGTCGAATCGCTTGCCTCCCAGGCCGCCGTGGCGCTGACCAACCGCAAGCTGATCGAGCAACTGGAAGACCTGTTCGAGTCCTTCATCGACCTGATCAACGAGGCGATCGACGAGAAGTCGCCCTACACCGGCGGCCACTGCCGGCGCATCCCGGAGCTGGCCATGATGATCGCCGACGCCCTGGACCGGCAAACCAGCGGCCCGCTGGCCAGCTTCAAGCTGAGCGAGCAGGATCGCTACGAGCTGAAGATCGCCGCCATGCTGCACGACTGCGGCAAAATCACTACGCCGGTGCACGTGGTGGACAAGGCGACCAAGCTGGAGACCCTGTTCGACCGCATCCACCTGGTCGACACGCGCTTCGAGATCCTGCGTCGGGATGCCGAGATCGCCCTGCTCAAGGCGCGGCTCGAGGCCCTGGAAAACGGCAACCACCAAAGCCTGGAGACCGCCCAGCGCCTTTATGACGACACCCTCAGGCAGCTGGAGGCCGATCGCCAGTTCCTGCACAAGGCCAACATCGGCGGCGAGTTCATGGATGCCGACGATCAGGCCGAGGTGGACCGCATCGCGGTCTATACCTGGCAGGACCATTACGGCAAGTCGATGCCGCTGTTGAACGGGGACGAGGCGGCCAATCTGAAGATCGCCAAGGGCACGCTGAATGATGCCGAGCGGGCCATCATCAACAACCACATCGTGGTGACGATCAAGATGCTCGAGGCCCTGCCCTGGCCCAAGCACTTGAAGAACGTGCCGGAATACGCCGGCGGCCACCACGAGCGGATGGACGGCAAGGGCTATCCCAGGGGCTTGCGGGGTGACCAGATGTCGGTGCAGGCGCGGCTCCTGGCGGTGGCCGACATCTTCGAGGCGCTCACCGCGGCCGACCGTCCCTACAAACGGGGCAAGACCGTGTCCGAGGCGCTCGCCATCATGGGCCGGATGATGCTGGACCGGCACATCGACCCGGCCATCTTCGACAGCTTCGTGCGTGACAAGGTCTACCTGCGCTATGCCGAGGAATTCCTCGACCCGGCCCAGATCGACGCGGTCGACGAGAGCAGAATCCCCGGCTACACGCCCTGAGCCAGGCTCAACCCACCCAGACCCGCGCGTTGCGGAAGATCCGCAGCCAGGGGCCGTCCTCCTGCCAGCCGTCCGGCCGCCAGGAGTGCTGCACGGCGCGGAAGACCCGCTCCGGGTGGGGCATCATCACGGTGAAGCGGCCGTCCGTCGTGGTCAGGCCGGTGATGCCGCCCGGCGAGCCATTGGGATTCATGGGGTAGGCCTCGGTCGGCCGGCCATAGTTGTCGACGTAACGCAGGGCCACCTGCGCCTTTTGCCGGTCAGCCTCGGCGGCGAACACCGCCCGGCCCTCGCCGTGCGCCACGACGATGGGCATGCGGCTGCCGGCCATGCCGGCAAACAGGATGGATGGGCTTTGCGGCACCTCGACCATGACGAAGCGGGCCTCGAACTGCTCCGACAGATTGCGCTCGAAGCTGGGCCAGTGCTCGGCACCGGGGATGATGGCCTTGAGCCGGCTCATCATCTGGCAGCCGTTGCAGACCCCGAGGGCGAAGGTGTCGCCGCGCTGGAAGAAGGCCTGGAACTCGTCGCGCGCGCGGCTGTTGTGCAGGATGGAGGCCGCCCAGCCGCCGCCGGCGCCGAGCACGTCGCCGTAGCTGAAGCCACCGCAGGCGACCAGGCCCTTGAAGTCCTTGAGCGAAACGCGGCCGGACAGGATGTCGCTCATGTGCACGTCGATGGCGTTGAAGCCGGCCTTGGTGAAGGCAGCGGCCATCTCGACCTCGCCGTTCACCCCCTGCTCGCGCAGGATGGCCATCTTGGGCTGGCTGGCCGCCTTCTTCACATAGGGCGCCGCCACGTCTTCGTTCAGGTCGAAACCGAGCTTCACCGATAGGCCGGGGTCCTGGGCGTCGCCCAGGCCGGCGAATTCCTGGCGGGCGCAGTCCGGATTGTCGCGCAGAGCCTGGATGCGATGGCTCACCTCCGACCAGGCGGTGATCAGATCGGTCCGCGCCTCGTCGAACACCGGCTCGCCTTCGCGCAGGATGCGCACCCGGTCGCTCTGGTTGGTCGTGCCGACGATGTAGATGGCCTCGCTCAGGCCCTCGGTCATGAAGGCCTCGACCACCGCGGGCGTGTCGGCCCGGCGCACCTGCAACAGGGCGCCGAGCTCCTCGTTGAACAGCACGCCAAGCAGGCGGGCCGTCGAGAACTGCTCGATGCCCTCGGCCTCGGGGTCCGCCTGCTCGTCCTTCTGGATGCGGTAATAGCAAAGCTCGGCGATATCGAGATCGACCCCGGTATGGCCGGCGAAGGCCATCTCGCAGGCCGTGGCGAACAAGCCGCCGTCAGCACGGTCGTGATAGGCCAGCAGCTTGCCCGCCTGGTTGAGCCGCTGGATCAGGCCGAAGAAGGTCTTCAGCCGCTCGGGCGATTCCAGGTCGGGGCAACGATCACCCAGTTGGCCGTAGACCTCGGCCAGGATGCTGCCGCCCAGGCGGTTCTTGCTCGCGCCCAGGTCGACCAGGATCAGATCGGTCTCGCCCTGGTCGGTACGCAGTTGCGGGGTGAGAGTGCGACGGGCATCCAGCACCGGGGCAAAGGCGGTGATGATCAGCGACAAGGGCGAGACCACCGCCTTCTTCTGGCCCTGGTCTTCCCAGCGGGTCGCCATGGACATGGAATCCTTGCCGACGGGGATGCTGATCCCCAGTTGCGGGCACAGCCCCTTGGCCACGGCCTTGACCGTATCGAACAGCGCGGCGTCCTCGCCCGGATGGCCGGCCGCGGCCATCCAGTTGGCCGACAGCCGAATGTCGGAGATATCGGCCACCGCGGCGGCGGCGAGATTGGTCACCGACTCGGCCACGGCCATGCGACCGGAGGCGGCCGGGTCGATCAAAGCCAGCGGCGTGCGCTCGCCCATGGCCATGGCCTCGCCCAGGTCGGTGTCGTAACCCAGCGTCGTCACAGCGACGTCGGCCACCGGCACCTGCCAGGGACCGACGAACTGGTCGCGCGCGGTGAAGCCGCCGACGGTGCGGTCGCCGATGGTGATGAGAAAATTCTTGCTCGCCACGGTGGGATGGCGCAGCACGCGATAGGCCGCCTCCTTCAGCTCGATGCCGGTCGCGTCGAAAGGCTTGAGCACGGGCTTCACATGGCTGACGTCGCGGGTCATGCGCGGCGGCTTGCCCAGCAGCACGTCCATCGGCATGTCGACCGGCGTATTGCCGAAATGGCGGTCGGTCACGGTCAGCTGGCCATCGTCGGTGGCGACGCCGACCACGGCGAAGGGGCAGCGCTCGCGTTCGCACAGGGCGCGGAAGCGGTCCAGGTCCTTGGGTGCGATGGCCAGGACATAGCGCTCCTGCGACTCGTTGCACCAGATCTCTTTCGGCGCCATGCCCGGCTCTTCGCTCGGCACCTCGCGCAGCTCGAATTTCGCGCCCAGGCCCGCGCCGTGCGCCAGTTCCGGCATGGCGTTGGACAGGCCGCCGGCGCCGACGTCGTGGATGGAGAGGATGGGATTGTCTTGCCCAAGCTGCCAGCAACGGTCGATCACCTCCTGCGCCCGGCGCTGGATCTCCGGGTTGCCGCGCTGGACCGAATCGAAGTCCAGGGCCTCGGCGTTGGCACCCGCGCCCATGCTGGAGGCAGCACCGCCACCCATGCCGATCAAAAGGCCCGGACCGCCCAGCTGGATCAAGAGCGTGCCGGCCGGAAACGACCGCTTGTGAATGTGATCCTCGCGGATGTTGCCCACGCCGCCGGCCAGCATGATCGGCTTGTGATAGCCGCGCACCTGGCCGTCCGGCGTCTGCTGCTCATAGGCACGGAAATAGCCGGCCAGATTGGGCCGGCCGAATTCGTTGTTGAAGGCGGCGGCGCCGATCGGCCCCTCGATCATGATCTGCAGGGGCGAGACGATGCGGCCCGGCTTGCCATAGCCCTTCTCCCAGGGCTGCTCGAAGCCCGGGATCTTCAGGTTCGACACCGTGAAGCCGCACAGGCCGGCCTTGGGCTTGGAGCCGGTGCCGGTGGCGCCCTCGTCGCGGATCTCGCCGCCCGAACCGGTGGCCGCGCCGGGGAAAGGCGCGATTGCGGTCGGGTGGTTGTGGGTCTCCACCTTCATCAGGATGTGGGTGGGTTCCTCGTGGAAGCGATAGCCGTGGTCGGCATCCGGATAGAAACGGGCGATGGTCGCGCCCTCGATCACCGAGGCATTGTCGGAATAGGCCGACAGCGTGCCCTGCGGGCGTACCTGGTGGGTGTGGCGGATCATGCCGAACAGCGACTCGCTCTGTTCCTTGCCGTCGATGATCCAGCTGGCGTTGAAGATCTTGTGCCGGCAGTGCTCGGAGTTGGCCTGGGCGAACATCATCAGCTCGACGTCGGTCGGGTTGCGCCCCGCCTTGGTGAAGTTCTCCACCAGATAGTCGATCTCGTCCGGCGACAGGGCCAGGCCCCATTCGGCGTTGGCCCGCTCCAGGGCGGCCTTGCCACCCGCCAGCAGATCGACGCTGGCCAGCGGCTGCGGCGCCACGTGCTCGAACAGACGGGCGGCCTCGCGCTCGTCGAACAGCACGCTCTCGGTCATGCGGTCGTGCAGGTGGCCCAGCGCAGTCTGCAAAGTCGCGTTGTCCGGCACCCGGCTGCCGTTCCAGTCCAGGCGGTAGGCGATGCCGCGCTCGATGCGCTTGACCGCGGCCAGGCCGCAGTTGCGGGCGATGTCGGTGGCCTTGGACGACCAGGGCGAGACCGTGCCCAGGCGTGGGGTCACCAGGATGGCGACCGGCTCGGCCTGGTGCGGCCCGGCATGGAGCAGTTCAGTGAGAAAGGCCAGGTCGTCGGCCGCCAGCGGGGCCGACAGCTCGACGAAATAGCGGAATTCGGCCACCACCGACTGGCAGCCCAGCGGGCGCAGGCGCTCCAGCAGCTTGTCGATACGGAAGGCGGACAGCGCGGGCGCGCCGCGCAGAGTGAGGACCTCGGACATGGGTCAAACCGGCGTGGAAAATCCGGATTTTACCCGATGCCCCCCTCCGGCGTGGCCTTCATTGCCTGATGCAGGGCGTCGGCCACCCGCTTGGCATTGAACGGCTTGATGATGTAGCCCATGGCGCCGAAGCTGACCGCCTCGCGCACCGTCGCGGTGCTCGAATCCGAGGTGATCATCACCACCCTGACCTCGGGGCATTCCTTGCGCAGCGCCTTCAGGGTATCCACCCCTGACATGCCCGGCATCATCACGTCCAGGCAGACGATGTCGGGGTCCAGACCCTTGCACATGGCAATGGCATGCTCGCCGTCCATGGCCTCCCCGGCCAGATCCCAGCCTTCGGAGCGCAGGATCACCTTGAGCAGGCTGCGGATCATGGTGTCGTCATCGACGATGAGCACCTTGCCGTGCGGCTTCTTATCCATAAACACTCGGTCTAGAGCAAAAAACGAGCCGGCATAGCCGGCTCAGGCAGCCCGTAATGATACGGCAAACAGGCTTATTTTTTGCGATCGGTGCCCGACGTCTGCTTCAGATAATCGACGCCGCAATAATGCAGCAGGTAATCCGGCGCGTCCGGACTTTCGTCCAGCACGTCGGCCACCTCGTCGGCCAATTGCTCGCAATCGACCTGGACACAGGCCTTGTCCAGCTCACAGGCCACCACCGGCCCGCCGGACGGGGAAACCGGCATGTTCAATACCGGCTCGGTCGGAAGAGTTGTCAGATTCGGCTTCATGGTCACCTCCTCTCAAGACATCTGTAATAAATTTATAGACCATACAAATCGGTCAAATATCCATGAACCAGGCAATTGACATCCACCCCGAGACCCTGCGCCACTGGCTGAAACCCCGCGCCGCAGACAGCCACAAGGGCGACTTCGGCAGCGTCGGCGTCGTCGGCGGCGCCCCGGGCATGGCCGGCGCCGCCCTGCTGGCGGCCCGCGCCGCGCTGTGGCTGGGGGCCGGCCGGGTCTACGTCGGGCTGTTGGACAACCGAATCGCGCTCGACCCCGGCGCGGCGGAAGCAATGCTCGTACCACCGGAGCGAGCCTTGCAGCTCGAAGCGCCGGCCTGCCTGGTGCTCGGGCCGGGCCTGGGCCACAGCGGCACCGCCCGGCAATGCCTGCAAGAGGCCCTGGCCAGCCCCCTGCCCCTCTTGATCGACGCCGACGGCCTGAATCTGCTGGCCCGCGATACCGAACTCCAGGCCCTGCTCAGGCAACGCCAAGCCCCCAGCCTGCTCACCCCCCACCCCGGCGAGGCCGGCCGCCTGCTGGGCCTCGACAGCAGCGCCGTGCAGGCCGACCGCCTGGGCGCCGTGCAACGACTGACCGAAACCTATGGCTGCCTTGCCCTGCTCAAGGGCGTCGGCAGCCTGATCGCCGGCCCGAGCGGCGTCCTCTGGCGCAACACCACGGGCAACCCCGGCCTGGCCAGCCCCGGCATGGGCGACGTACTGGCCGGCATGATCGGCGCCCTGACCGCCCAAGGACTGGATTTGGAAAAAGCGGCCGTCTATGCCGTGCACCTGCATGGCGCGGCGGCGGACAAACTGGTTTCGGATGGGACGGGGCCGGTCGGGCTGACGGCGAGCGAAGTGGCGCGGGCGGCGCGCGATTTGCTCAATGCCTGGCTGAAACCCGCCTGATCATTGTTGGCAGAACCTTGCCTTGAGATAGCGCGAGATTTCCTCGCTGATCTCCGGGTGCTTCAGGGCGTATTCCACCGTGGCCTCGACATAGCCGGCCTTGCTGCCGCAGTCGTAGCGCTTGCCGATGAATTCGTAGGCCAGCACCGGCTCGTCCGCCAGAAGCGCCTCAATGGCGTCGGTCAACTGGATCTCGCCGCCGGCGCCGCGCGGGAGGTGCTTCAGGTGATGGAAGATGCGCGGAGTGAGCACGTAACGGCCGACCACGGCCAGGGTGGACGGCGCGACCTCGGGCTTGGGCTTTTCGACGATGCGGGTGACCTTGTGCAGGCGTTCGGCCTGCGGCGCGGTGGCGACGATGCCGTAGGAACTGGTCTCGTCCCGTTCGACGTTCTGCACGCCGACCAGCGAGCACTGCTGCTGCGCGTAGAGCGCCGTCATCTGGCTCAGGGCGCCGGGCTCGGCGTCGATCAGGTCATCGGCCAGGATCACGGCGAAGGGCTCGTTGTTGATCGCCGGCTCGGCGCAGAGCACGGCGTGGCCCAGGCCCAGGGCCTCGGCCTGGCGGATGAAGATGTAATGCACGTTGAGCGGCAGCATGGCGCGCAGCTCTTCCAGCACCTTGGTCTTGCCGCGCGTCTCCAGTTCCACCTCCAGCTCGTAGGCCTTGTCGAAGTGGTCGGCGATGGCGCGTTTGGTGCGGCCGATGATGAAGATGAGATCGGTGATGCCGGCGGCGATGGCCTCCTCCGCCGCATACTGGATCAGGGGCTTGTCGACGATGGGCAGCATCTCCTTGGGACTGGCCTTGGTCGCCGGCAGGAAACGCGTCCCCATCCCCGCAGCCGGAAAAACAGCCTTCGTGATCTTCTTTGTCATTTATC
Organism: Sulfuritortus calidifontis; assembly: GCF_003967275.1. NCBI lineage: Bacteria > Pseudomonadati > Pseudomonadota > Betaproteobacteria > Nitrosomonadales > Thiobacillaceae > Sulfuritortus > Sulfuritortus calidifontis. The sequence continues at coordinate 954,962 of NZ_AP018721.1, read as the reverse complement.
CTCTCCACCTTCACGCCACAACCCAAGCGAAGGCTGTTTTCGGCGTAGGCTAATGCCGGCATCGCCGGCGTTAAGCGACCGAAGGGAGCGGCCGGAGACAAACACCGCCTTGGTAATGCGTTTCATAGAACCCCCCGATTCCAGGGTATTGGCACGTGCATCGGTGTCAGCAGGCGGTGTTCGTCGTAGGCTAACCCCGCGTAGCGGGTGTTAAGCGACCGCAGGGAGCGGCCGGAGACAACAACCGCCCTCACAATATCCACCAACTTATTTCTCCCCCAGCAATTCCAGCAACTGCGCCTCATCCAGAATGGTAACGCCCAATTCTTGCGCCTTTGTGTATTTCGAGCCGGGGTCGGCCCCGGCCACGACGTAGTCGGTCTTCTTCGACACGCTGCCGGCCACCTTGCCGCCCGCCGCCTCGATCCTGGCCTTGGCCGCCTCGCGCGACAAATCAGGCAGGGTGCCGGTGAGGACGAAGGTCTTGCCGGCAAGGTGTCCTGCCGTGACCGGCTGCGCTGCGCCATCCTGCCAGGCCTGGGCCGCGCGCAGGCGCTCGATCACCGCCCGGTTGTGCGGCTCGGCGAAGAAGGCGAGGATGGATTCGGCCACCACCGGCCCGACGTCGGGCACCTGCATCAGCATCGCCGCATCGGCCTGCATCAGGGCATCCAGCGTGCCGAAGTGGCGGGCCAGGTCCTTGGCCGTCTGCTCGCCGACATTGCGGATGCCCAGGGCCAGGATGAAGCGGGCCAGATCCTTGTGCCGGCTGGCTTCGATGGCGGCGATCAGGTTGCTCGCCGATTTCTCGGCCATGCGCTCCAATTCCGAAAGCTTTACAAGATTGATCTTCTTCACGTCATACAAGTCGGCCGGAGTTTCAATCAGCCCCTTGTCGACCATCTGCTCGACCAGCTTGTCGCCCAGTCCCTCGATATCCATGGCCCGGCGCGAGGCGAAGTGGATGATGGCCTGCTTGCGCTGGGCCGGGCAGGAGAGGCCGTTGGTGCAGCGCGCCGCCGCCTCGCCCTCGAGCTTGACTACCGGGGCGCCGCACTCCGGGCAACGGGTCGGCATCGCAAATGGCTCATGCAGCGGTGTGACCAGATCGCGCATGGGCCGCCGCTCGGGCAGGATCGCCACCACCTCGGGGATGACGTCACCGGCCCTGCGCACGATCACGGTGTCGCCCACGCGGACATCCTTGCGCCGCACCTCGTCCTCGTTGTGCAGGGTGGCGTTGGTGACGGTGACGCCGCCGACGAAGACCGGCTTCAGCCGCGCCACCGGGGTGAGCACCCCGGTGCGGCCGACCTGGACGTCGATGGCCTCGACCACGGTCAACTCCTCCTGGGCCGGGTACTTGTGGGCGATCGCCCAGCGCGGCGCCCGGGCGACGAAACCCAGGGCCTCCTGCTCGGCCAGCCGGTTCAACTTGTACACCGCGCCGTCGATCTCGTAGGGCAGCTTGTCGCGCTTCGCGCCGAGCTCGGCGAAGTAGTGCAGCAGCCCCTGCACGCCGCGCACGATGCGGCGCTCCGGGCAGACGGGGAAACGCAGGCGGCCGAGCCAGTCCATCACCTCGCCGTGGGTGGGCGGCAGCTCGACACCCTCGACCCGGCCGATGCCATAGGCGAAGAAGGTCAGCCGACGCCTGGCGGTGACCCGGGAATCAAGCTGGCGCAGGCTGCCGGCCGCGGCATTGCGCGGGTTGGCAAATTCCTTTTCGCCGCGGCTGCGGGCATCGGCATTGAGCCGCTCGAAGTCGCGCTTGAGCATGAGCACCTCGCCGCGCACCTCCAGCCACGGCGGCGCGTCCTCGAGCTTCAGAGGGATGGCGTGAATGGTGCGCAGATTGGCGCTGACGTCCTCCCCGGTATAGCCATCGCCGCGAGTGGCGCCCTGGACGAACTGGCCATCCTGGTAATGCAGAGTGATGGCGAGGCCGTCGAACTTGGGCTCGACGGCATACTCCAGTTCGCCGTCATGGCCCAGGCCCTCGCGCGCCCGGCGGTCGAAGGCCACCACGTCTTCCTCGCTGAAGGCGTTGTTGAGCGAGAGCATGGGCACGGCATGGGCGACTTCGGCAAAGGCCTTGAGCGGCGCGGCGCCCACCCGCTGGGTGGGCGAATCCGGCGTCGCCAGTTCGGGATGCGCCGCCTCCAGCGCTTGCAGCTCGCGCAACAGCCGGTCGTATTCGGCGTCGGGGACTTCCGGGGCGTCGAGGACGTAATACTGGTAGTTGTGGTGCTCGATCAGCCGGCGCAATTCGGCGATGCGCCGCTCCACCTCACTGCTCACGCCCTGCGCCTCACACGAAGAGCCGGCTGGCGCGCTCGCCGCCGGCCGGGATGCCGCGGGCATCCATGCTGGCATAGGCCTCGGCCAGGCGCTGGTGGATCTTCTGCAGGCTCTCCTGACTGACCAGCTTGCCGTTGTCGTCGACCAGGCGGCCACCCAGGGACCGGGCCAGGCGCTGGGCGAGCTCGGCCATGCGGTCGAACACCATCAGGCCGTCGGCCACGTTGGGCACGTCGAACAACAGAGTGATGCCGTGCGTGCTGGCGCCGACCCGCTCGGGCTGGAACGGCTCATCCGACTGATTGGCCAGGCTGTAGAGGGTACGGCCGGCGGCATTCTTCAGGGCATAGCTGCCGTCGGGCTGCAGGGTGAGGCCGGCCTCGGTGGCGCAGCGATGCACCTCGGAGACCAGGAAGGGCCGGCCGTCGGGGGCCACGATGTTGAGGCCGATCAGGACGTCGACCTCGATGCAGAACAGATCCAGGGCGCGAGCCAGCTCCAGCGCGGCGTACTTGTCCGGGCAGGACACCGCCCCGCCCTGCTCGGCCGCGAAGTTGTAGAGGGCCCGGCAGAAGGCGTCGATCTGCGCCGAGGTCACGGCGCCCGAGCGGTCGGCCAGCTGCAGGCCCAGTTCCAGGGCCGCATAGCTCGCCCGGCTGGGGCCGGCCACGGGCTCCCAGCGACCGTCCGGCCCTTGGGCCATCGCCCGTACCGGCTTGCCGATCTGGCGCACCTGCTCGATCAGGCCGACCACCGGCGCCATCACCGGCTGACTGAAACGCAGCCGGGCGATGTATTCGGTATCGGGATCGAGCGGACTTTCCTGCTCGAACTGGGCAGCCTCGAACGCCGGGGCAGGAGCCGGTTGAGCGGCAAGGGCTTCAGGCTCCGGCTCACGCGGCGCAACGAACGGCCCAGGCTCCGCCTCGGCCTGGCCGGCCCCGATCTCGGGCTGACCCCAGGACTCGTTGCCAGGGGATGCATAGTCGTGGACTTGGGCGGCATCGAGCTGGATGCGCGGCTCCACCCGCTCGGGCTCGGCCGTCGCTGGCTGGGCCAAATCGAGCGGCTCGATCTCGCGATGGAACAGGCGCAGGGATTCCTGGCGGTATTTACGCTCCTGCCACCAGTTGTAGAGCAACACCCCGAGCACCAGGGCGACGCCGAAGCCGATCAGCACGAGCTGAAAGGGGGTCATGGCCGGCCCTTGCCTTGTTCGGGCGCAGTCAGCGGCGCCGGACCGCTGCCTTGACCATTGCCTTGATTCGTCTTCACCGAGGTCTCCCCACCAGTCGGTTCCATGACCTGGAAAAATACCTCATTGCGCTTGATCATGCCCAGTTCGAACCGGGCCCGCTCCTCGATGGCGTCGAAGCCCTGTTTCAAATCGTTCACTTCGGCCGCCAGCTTGGCGTTGCGCATGGCCAGGGCCTCGTTGGCGGTCTTCTGCTGCTCGACCTGGCGCTCCAGCTCCCAGACCTTGAGCCAGCTGCCCTTGCCCAGCCACAAAGGGTATTGCAGCAAGAGGATGAGCAGGGCGAGCAGAAGCCCTAGGCCGCGCATGTCACTTCAATTGGTAAAAGGCCTCTCGACCGGCATAGGCAGCACGCTCGCCCAGCTCTTCCTCGATGCGCAGCAACTGGTTGTATTTGGCCATGCGGTCGGAACGGGAGAGCGAGCCGGTCTTGATCTGCAGGGCATTGCTGCCCACGGCCAGGTCGGCGATGAAGGCGTCCTCGGTCTCGCCCGAGCGGTGCGAGATCACCGAGGTCCAGCCGGCGCGCTTGGCCATCTCGATCGCCTCGAAGGTCTCGGACAGGGTGCCGATCTGGTTGACCTTGATCAGGATGGAATTGGCCACGCCCTTCTGGATGCCCTCTTTCAGGATTTTCGTGTTGGTCACGAAGATGTCGTCGCCGACCAGCTGGATGCGCTTGCCCAGCTTGGCGTTCAGGGTCGCCCAGCCGTCCCAGTCCTGCTCGGCCATGCCGTCCTCGATGCTGACGATGGGGTACTTGTCGACCCAGGCGGCCAGGTAGTCGGCGAACTCGGCCGCGCTCAAGGCCAGGCCCTCGGATTCCAGGTGGTACTTGCCGTCCTTGTAGAACTCGGAACTGGCGCAGTCGATGCCGATCAGCACATCGCTGCCGGCCTGGTAGCCGGCGGCGCCGATCGCCTCGACGATGACCTTGAGCGCCTCTTCGTTCGACTTCAGGTTGGGCGCGAAGCCGCCCTCGTCACCCACGCTGGTGGCGTGCCCGGCCTTGTGCAAAAGCTTCTTCAGGCTGTGGAATACCTCGGCGCCGCAACGCAGGGCCTCGCGGAAGCTCCCCATGCCGGCCGGGATGATCATGAACTCCTGCATGTCGATGCTGTTGTCGGCGTGGGCGCCGCCGTTGATGATGTTCATCATCGGCGTCGGCAGGCGCATCGGGCCGGCGCCGCCCAGATAGCGGTAGAGCGGCAGGCCGGCCTCCTCGGCGGCGGCGCGGGCGCAGGCCAGGGACACGGCCAGGGTGGCGTTGGCGCCCAGGCGCGACTTGTTCTCGGTGCCGTCCAGCTCCAGCAGGGTCTGGTCGATGAAGCTCTGCTCCTCGACATCCAGGCCGATCAGGGCCTCGGCGATCTCGGTGTTGACGTTCTCGACCGCATTGAGCACGCCCTTGCCACCGTAGCGCTTGGCGTCGTTGTCGCGCAGCTCGATCGCCTCGCGGCTGCCGGTGGAGGCGCCGGAGGGCACGGCGGCGCGGCCCATGACACCGGATTCCAGCAGGACATCGGCTTCGACCGTGGGGTTGCCGCGGGAATCCAGGATCTCGCGGGCGATCACATCAACAATGGCACTCATTTCTTTTCCGTTTCCTTTTCTCACACATCGACAGCGGCGAGCCGCCGCTGTTACATCAATTTTTGTTCGATGAAGCCGCGCTGTTTCACCAAAGCATCGATCTCCTTCAGCGTGGTGAGCAGCTCGCGCATCATGGGCAGCGGCCAGGCATTGGGGCCGTCGGACAAAGCGCGGGCCGGGTCGGGGTGGGTCTCGGCGAACAGGCCGGCCACCCCGACCGCCACCGCCGCCCGTGCCAGCACCGGCACGAACTCGCGCTGGCCGCCGGAGCAGGTGCCCTGGCCGCCTGGCTGCTGCACCGAGTGGGTGGCGTCGAACACCACAGGACAGTTGGTCTCGCGCATGATGGCGAGCGCGCGCATGTCGGAGACCAGGGTGTTGTAGCCGAAGGAGGCGCCGCGCTCGCAGACCATGATGGTGTCGGCCCCGCCGTTGGCGGCCTTGGCCTTGTCCACCACGTTCTTCATGTCCCAGGGGGCAAGGAACTGACCCTTTTTGATGTTGACCGGCTTGCCGGTGGCGGCCACGGCCTGGATGAAATCGGTCTGCCGGCAGAGGAAGGCCGGGGTCTGCAGCACGTCGACCACCTCGGCCACGGCGGCGATCTCGGCCTCGGTGTGGACATCGGTCAGCACCGGCACGCCGATCTCTTTCTTCACCTCGGCCAGGATCGCCAGGCCGCCTTCCATGCCCAGACCGCGGAAGGAGGCGCCGGAGGAGCGGTTGGCCTTGTCGTAGGACGACTTGTAGATGAAGGGCACACCCAACTCGGCACAGAGCTCCTTCAACTGGCCGGCGGTATCGAAAGCAAGCTGCTTCGATTCGATCACGCAGGGTCCGGCGATCAGGAACAACGGCTTGTCGAGGCCGACCTCGAAACCACACAGCTTCATGCTTGCTCTCTTTCAGTCTTGCTTTGGGCCGCATCGCCCAGCCGGCGCTGACGCTGGGCCAGGGCGGCCTCGACGAAGGCCTTGAACAAGGGATGACCTTCGCGCGGATTGGAGGTGAACTCAGGGTGGAACTGGCAGCCGACGAACCAGGGATGGTCCGGCAACTCGACCATCTCGCACAGGTCGGTGCCCGGCGCCCGGCCGGAAACCCGCAGGCCCTTGGCCTCGAGCTGGGCCAGCAGGGTGTTGTTGACCTCGTAACGGTGACGGTGGCGCTCGATGATCTCGGGCTGGGCATAGACCTGGCGGGCCAGCGAGCCCTCGGCCAGCTTGCAGACCTGGCCGCCCAGGCGCATGGTGCCTCCCAGGTCGGAGTTCTGGTCGCGCCGCTCGACCTGGCCTGCGCGGTCGAGCCACTCGGTGATCAGGCCGATCACGGGGTAGGGCGTCTCCGGCTCGAACTCGGTGGAATGGGCCCCCGCCATGCCGGCGACATCGCGGGCGAACTCGACCACGGCCAGCTGCATGCCCAGGCAGATGCCCAGATAAGGCACCTTGTTTTCGCGGGCATAGCGGATGGCCGCGATCTTGCCTTCGACCCCGCGCTTGCCGAAGCCGCCGGGCACCAGGATGGCGTCCATGCCTTCCAAGGCCTTGGTGCCCTCTTTCTCCAGCTGTTCGGAATCGATGTAGTGGATCTTGACCTTGCTCCGGGTGTGCATGCCAGCGTGGATCAGGGCCTCGGTCAGCGACTTGTAGGATTCGGTCAGGTCGACGTACTTGCCGACGAAGGCGATGTCGGCCTGGTATTGCGGGTGCTCCAGGGCCTCGACCAGGCGTTTCCAGACCGAGAGGTCGGCCGCCCGGGCCAGGATGCCCAGCTTGTGGCAGACGATCTCGTCCAGCATCTGGTCGTGCAGCATGCCCGGGATCTTGTAGATGCTGTCGGCGTCCAGGGCCTCGATCACCGCCTCCGGCTGGACGTTGGTGAACAGGGCGATCTTGCGCCGCTCCTCGGCCGGAATGGAACGGTCGGCCCGGCAGAGCAGGACATCGGGCTGGATGCCGATCTCGCGCAGGTCCTTGACCGAGTGCTGGGTCGGCTTGGTCTTGAGCTCGCCGGCGGTCGGGATATAGGGCAGCAGGGTGAGATGGATGAAGCAGGTCTTGTCCCGGCCCTCCTCGATGCCCATCTGGCGGATGGCCTCGAGGAAGGGCAGCGATTCGATGTCGCCCACCGTGCCGCCGATCTCGACGATGGCCACTTCGGCATCGCCGGCGCCCTGGCGGATGTGCAGCTTGATCTCATCGGTGATGTGCGGGATGACCTGCACGGTCTTGCCCAGGTATTCGCCCCGGCGCTCCTTCTTGATCACGGATTCGTAGATCTGGCCGGTGGTGAAGTTGTTGCGCTTGGACATCTTGGCCGTGCTGAAGCGCTCGTAATGGCCAAGGTCGAGGTCGGTCTCCGCTCCGTCCTCGGTCACGAACACCTCGCCGTGCTGGAACGGGCTCATGGTGCCCGGGTCGACGTTGATGTAGGGATCGAGTTTGAGGAGGGTGACCCGGAGGCCGCGGGATTCGAGAATCGCGGCGAGCGAGGCGGCGGCAATCCCTTTACCCAGGGATGAAACCACGCCACCGGTGACAAAAACGTATCGGGTCATGGCATAGGCGGTGGAGGTGATGCGAGATTCTACTAAAAAAGCCGGACCTTGGCGAAGGCGGGGCCGGCTTTCGACGCCGGCCAATGCCTGCCAGGCAGGCGTTGAGCCGCGCAGCGGACGGCGCCCCAACCCATGCCGCCGCGCGCCGGCGCCTGTCTGCGCGCCTAGCCGAAGATCAGCTTGAGCCCGATCAGGATGGTGGTGGCCTCGAAGGCGCGCTTGATCCAGCGATTGCCCTTCTTGATCGCCAGATGGCTACCGAGATAACCGCCCAGGATGGAGCCGGCCAGCAGCGCCGGCATCCAGCCCCAGGCCACGGTGCCGAGCACGCCGAGCACCAGCGCCCCCGTGCCGTTCCAGAAAAATCCGCAAAGAATCAAGGTGTAAGCCACCGCGCGCTTGTAGTCGAGGCCGAAATGGCGGATCAGCCAGATGGTGAGAAACAACCCGGTGCCCGAGGTGATGGAGCCATTGAGAAAACCCACGACGAACAGGCCGGCCATGCCCAAGGCCAGGCCCGCACCCGTCTGATTGCGCGGGGTGTAGTCCATGCCCAGGCGCGGTTTGAACACCGAATAGAGGCCGAGTCCTGCGGTGAGCAGGCCCAGCAGGAAGGTGGCGATCTGCGGCGGCACCTGCAGGATGGTCGAGGCACCCAGGACCACCCCGGGCAGGCCGGCGCCCAGGATGATCAGGGAAAAGCGCCGCTCCAGATGGCTTTCCCGCCAATGCCGGGTGATCGCGCCGATGCCGAGGAAGACGCTGGCCACCTTGTGCGTGGCCAGGGCGACGCCGAAGGGCAGGCCGAGGAAGATCAGCATGGGCAACTGGATCAGGCCCGCCCCGCCGCCGGACAGGGCGGAGAACCAGTTGGCGACGAGGGAGACGAGGAAAAGGACGAACTGGTCGGTCAACGGCACGTCAGCCGGATCAGCGCCCGGTCACGCCGTAGCTCACGGCGTAGGTGATATAGGCCAGCTCCAGGCCGGCCTCGGCCACCACTCCGATCAGGGCCCGGATGCGCTCGGCCTCGGCGAAGAATTCGACGCATTCGGGCAAGGTGCCGGCCAGCTCGAAGAAGGTGTCCTCGTGCAGACCGTGCCGGCCGAAGCCGGCGTGGGCCCGATAGGCGGTGCCGCCCGGTATGCCCTGGGCCTGCGCCTGCTCGAACAGCCAGTCATGGATGGGGCGCCCCTGGTGGCGCATGACCTCATGAGTGAAGAACCGCACGCAAAGACCGTCCATGCTCAACCTTTCAGCAAACGAAACGTCCAGACCCCCAGGCCGGTCATGACCAGGGAGCCGATCAGATGGGCCCCGATCGCCGCCAAGCCCATTGCATACTGCGCCCGGCTCAAGAGGGTGAAGACCTCGGCGGAAAAGGTGGAGAAGGTGGTCAGGCCACCGAGAAAGCCGGTGATCACGAACAGCCGCGCCTCGGGCGACAGGCCGGGATGCTGGGCGAAATAGGCGATGGCCAGGCCGATCAGGTAGCCGCCGATCAGGTTGGCGGCCAGCGTGCCCAGCGGCAGCCCGGCATGGACCGGGTTGAGCCAGAGCCCCAGGCCCCAGCGCAGCCAGGCACCGAGGGCGGCCCCCAGGCCGACGGCAGCGAACGACGCAAGCATATCCACCCAGCCCCGGCCGGCTTACTGCAGGGCCTCGTGCGCGATCTCGTTCAGCATCTTCTCGATGTCGGCCAGGGCCTTCCGGCTCGCCTTGCCGGCGCCGGGCGCCAAGGGCTTGCGGTAGGCCACGTTGACCACGTCCGGCTTGTCCGGAGTGACATAGATATTGACGATGAAGGGGCAGAACGCAATGTTGCGCGGATCGGCCTCCATCATCGCCCGCGACAGGTCGGCCTTGCAGAACTGGATCTGGTCGCCGCGCAGATAGACCTGGCGGGTCAGCCCGATGTCGCGGCCGGTGCGGGCCAGCATGTCGGCGATATAGCTCTGGTGGTCGATCTTCATGCCGCGGTTCTCGATCGCCATCACTGCGCTCTCGCGGACATCGTCGAACTTGGCCTTCTTGCTCATGACCACGATGTAGTCGCCGCTGGCGAAGGCCGCCGGTGCCAGCAGCATCAGCCCGACAAGGCCGGTGAAAAAGAGGTTCAGTCGTTTCATATTCATCTCCTTGATTTTATTCACACTTCAGCGCGCCAAAGCCAACATGGCCTCCACCTCTTTCGAGACCGCCTTGGCAGCTTTGGTTTCCATGCGCCGGTAGCGCTCGAGCACGGTTTCGCCCAGCTCGGTCAGGCACGCACCGCCGCCGCGCACACCGCCGGCAGCGGTATCGATCAGAGCCTGGGGGAACACCCGGTTCAGGCCATCGGCCATCAGCCAGGCCCGGCGATAGGAAATATGCAGCTGTCTGGCCGCGCCGGAGATCGAGCCGGCCTCGCGGATCGCCTCCAGCAGACGAACCTTGCCCGGGCCCAGATTGAGCGGGTCGGAGAACAGGATGCGAATTTGGCAGGTGGCGGCGGACACGTCGATAGCGCGAATCTCGATGCCGCCATTCTAGCAGGCCGAGGCCGAGCACCCCGGCAAAGAAAAGCCGGCGGCCCGCCGAAACTGCGCGGGACGCCGGCAAGGAGGAGACCGGATTGAACTGCTACTGCTACTTCTGCTTGCTGAAGGTGTTGTCGACCAAGGGCTTCACCGTCGCCTGCGGGGTGTGGCACTGGGTGCAGTTGTAGCGGCCCATGTGCATCGCGCTGGCCTTGTCGTCGACATAATGGCTGATCGGCATGGGCGTCGGCTGCCCCTTCACCTTCTTGCCGATCATCGAGGGCTGCTGATGACAGCCGATGCAGGCATTGGAATCACGGGTGATCGGGGTGAAGCCATCGATGTTGTGCGGCACCTGCGGCGGCGCGCCCAGATAGGCCCGCGGCAGCACCTTGCCCGAGAAAGGCGCGACATCCCGGTACTGGAAAGTCTGCGGGTCGGGCACGTCATAGACACTGGTCTTGGACAGGCCGATCTGGTCATCCGCGACGGCTTTCTTGTCGGCTGCCCCCGCCTGCACAGCAAAGACCAACGACAGCGCCGTTCCGATCATTAAGAGCTTTTTCATCACATCCTCCTTTGCACACCCAAACAAGATACGTCCTGCCATTAAACTCAATTGCCCTTGCCTGCCCGCACCGCAACCGCGTTGTGCTTGCCAATCAAGGGCCGCAAGTCGAAACGTAGACTGCCCTCCGGGCAGACCGGCGTACAGCGCCCGCAATTGCTGCATTCGCCGGAAAACACATAGCCCACCTCCTCCAACCGCTTCAAATTCAGCACCTGCGGCTCCGGACAAATCTTGGCGCAGTCGCCGCAATGGGTGCAGCTGTCCTTGTCGAAGCGCACCCGGATCTGGGCGGTATGCCGGCCGACCGCCGACCAGAAGCCGCCCAGGGGACACAAGTGGCCGCACCAGCCATGCTTGAGGATCAGGAGGTCGAACAGGAAGATGGCCAGCAAGGCAAGAAAGCCGAGACCGAAGCCGAAGATGATCTCGCGGTGCATCATGCTGATCGGGCTCACCCACTCGAAGGCCGCCACGCCGGTGATCGCCGAGAGCACCAGGGCCGCGATCAGGACGAAATAACGGGTAATACGGTTGAGGATGAACAGGGCGGGAATCTGCAAACGGTTGCGCAGCCAACCGGCCAGATCGGTCACCACATTGACCGGGCAGACCCAGGCGCAGTAGACCCGGCCGCCAACCAGCATATAGAAGCCGAAGACGATGGCCGCGCCGAGCAAGACCTCCTGCTGCAGCATATGGCCGGTCAGCAGTATTTGCAGCACCGCGAAGGGATCGGCCATGGGGATCAGGGCGATGAACTCCGAGGCGCTGAGGTTGCCAGTGAGCAAGGGCACGTTCTTGGCCAACTGCCAGCCCCAATGGGCGGTGCCGAAGAACAGCAGCAGGAAGCCGAACTGGCTCAGCCGACGCAGCACCAGATAGCGCCAGGACCAGAGGCGGGCGCCGAGACCGGGGGATCGATGGGCGCTCATGGTCACAGGCCCTGATTAAGATAGTCCATGCCCGGCGCCTGCTTTGGCACCTCGGCCGGCGCCTCGGACGAGGCCGGTGCGGCGGGCTGGAAGTCCTGGGTGATCTCGGTCTCGAAAGTCCAGCCCAGGCGATAGTGTTCGCCGATCCGCCCCTGCACCAGCTTGTGCGGCAGGATGCGGATGGCCGGCTCGGTGGTCGGGCAGGCCTTCTCGCAGATGCCGCAGCCGGTGCAGGCATCCGACTTGACGATGGGGAAGAACATGGCGTGCTTGGATATCTCGCGCGGGTGAGTCTCCAGCACGATGGCCTTGCCCTTGAGCGGGCACTCACGATGGCAGATCTCGCAGCGCAGGCCTTTCCAGGACAGGCAGTTCTCCAGGTCGATCACCGCCAGACCCATGCGCGAATCGTTGATGTTCTTCAGCTTCGGCGACAACGCCCCAGTCGGACAGGCCTTCATGCAGGGGATGTCCGGACACAGGTAGCAGGGTATCTGCCGCGGCGTGAAATGCGGGGTGCCGAGCGGGATATCGCCGCCGGCCCCGGCCAGCTTGAGGGTATCGTAGGGGCAGGCGTTCACGCACTGGCCGCACTTGATGCAAGTGGCATTGAAATCCGCCTCGGGCAGGGCACCCGGCGGCCGCAAGGCAAAGGGGGCGGCCCGGGTCTCCTGGCGGACCAGATAGCCCCAGAGCAGACCGCCGGTGGCGGCCAGCGAGGTGCCCTGGGCCAGCTTCACCAGGAAATCGCGGCGGGTGACGGATTTGTCAGCCATGTCTGTCTAACCGGTAGTCGCAACCGGCGCCCGTGACCGAAGTCTCACGCGGTGAGCGCACTTCGATCGCGGCATGCTGCCGGCTGCTGCTACGCGCGGTCGTTCAGGCCTTGTAGACCTTGACCGAGCACTTCTTGAAGTCGGTCTCTTTCGAGATCGGGCAGGTCGAGTCGAGAGTGACCTTGTTGATCAGCACGCCCTCGTCGAACCAGGGCACATAGACCAAGCCACGCGGCACCTTGTTGCGCCCCCCGGTCTCGATGCGCACCTTGACCTTGCCCCGGCGCGACTCCACCCAGACCAGGTCGTTGCGCTTGAGACCGCGCGACTCGGCATCCTTCGGATGCATCCAACACACGGCAGCCGGCACGGCACGGTGCAGTTCGGGCACGCGCCGGGTCATCGAGCCCGAGTGCCAGTGCTCCAGCACCCGACCGGTACACAGCCAGAGGTTGAATTCCTTGTCCGGCTGTTCGACCGGGCTGGCATAGGGCCGGAAGTAGATCTTGGCCCGGCCGGAGATATCGACCTTCTTGCTGCCATCGCCCGGCTTGTCCAGATCGCCCATGACCAGGGCCTTGCCGTTGTTGCCGTAGAAGTCGATGCCCGAGCCCTTCTTGCAATAGGGATCGTACTGCTCGTTGAAGCGCCAGGGGGTTTCCACCCACTTGCCGTCCTTTTGCACCACCGGCCACTTGAGACCGCGCACCTTGTCGTCGTAGTAGACGTCGAAGGGAGCGAGGTCGTGGCCGTGACCCGTGCCGAACTTGCGGTACTCCTCGAACATGGCTTTTTCCGGGAACCAGCCGTCCTTGAGGGTTTCGGCGATGTGGTTGCCATGGCCCTTGGCCACCGCATCGGGCCACTTGAAGTTGGCCTTGTTCTCCTTGGTGGCGAACAACGCGTCGTACAGGCTCATCTCGGGGTCATAGCCCATGGCCTTGGCGGCATCGAGCACCGAGGGCAACTTGCCGTCCTCGAAGCCGGCCTCTTTCAGCCCGGGCACCTTCTGCTCGCCCCACACATCCTTGAGCTTGATCCGCTTGGCCATCTCCAGCAGGATCCAGAGGTCGCCCTTGGCCTGGCCGGGGGGCGACACCTGCTGGCGCCAGCACTGGGTGCGCCGCTCGGCGTTGCCGTAGAAGCCCCACTTCTCGTAGATCATGGCCGCCGGCAATACCAGGTCGGCGACCTTGGCCGAGACGGTTGGATAGGCGTCGCAACAGACGATGAAGTTGTCCATCTCGCGCGCGCCCTTGATCCAGTGATTGAGGTTGGCGGTGTTCTGCCAGGGGTTGTTGACCTGGACCATGGCCCATTTGATGGTGCCGTCCTCGAGATCGCGCATGATCTTGACGAAATGGCTGCCAATCGCGGGGTTGAGAGTGTTGGCCGGCAGTTTCCAGATCTTTTCCGTGATGTCGCGGTGCTTTTTGTTGTTGACCACCATGTCCGCCGGCAGGCGATGTGAGAAGGTGCCGACCTCGCGCGCGGTGCCGCAGGCCGAGGGCTGGCCGGTCAGCGAGAAGGCACCGTTGCCGGGCATGGATTGCTTGCCCACCAGAAGATGGTTCATGTAGCACTGCTCGTTGACCCAGGTGCCGCGCTGGTGCTGGTTAAAACCCATGGTCCAGTAGGACACCACCTTGCGCTTGGGGTCACAATAGAGGTCAGCCAGCTTCTGCAGCTTGGCCTTGAACGAGGCATCCGACTCGTCCGGATCGCCCTTGGCCACAGCCGTGGTGAAATCGGCGTCGTACGGCTCCAGCGCGCGGGCGAAGTCCTCGAAGCTGATCGCCCAGTCGGCCGCCGGCTTGGCGCCGAGAATATTGGTCTGCTTGACCACCTCGCCCTCCTGCTTGCGCTGGGCGATGGCCTCCCACTTGTCGATCACGTGGGCCTGCTCGTTCTTCACCACCTCCATTTCCTTGGCCGAGGCGAACTGGTCGGCCTTGGCCGGGCGGAAGCCGTAGCCGATGTCGTAGGGGCCGGTGGCGAACACGGCATGCTTGTTGACGAAGTCCCAATTCACCGCATTGCGCTTCACGATCTCGCGTGCGATGTAGTTCTGGATCGCCAGGTCGCCGCTGGGCCGGAACACGATCTCGATGTCGGCGATGTCGGACGACATGTTGGCGTAGGTCGACAGGTTCACCACCACCATGTTCTTGTGAGTAAGCCGGCGGTTGGTGATGCGCGACCAGAGGATGGGGTGCATCTCGGCCATGTTGGCGCCCCAGAGCACGGCGGTATCGGTGTGCTCGATGTCGTCGTAGTTGCCGGCCGGTTCGTCGATGCCGAAGGTCTGCATGAAGGCAGCCACGGCCGAGGCCATGCAATGGCGGGCGTTGGGGTCGATGTTGTTGGAACGGAAACCGGCCTTCCACAGCTTGGCCGCGACGTAGCCCTCGGGCACGGTCCACTGGCCGGAACCGAACAGGCCGATGCCGTGCGGGCCCTTCTCCTTGTAGGCGGCCATGAACTTCTCGGTCATGATCTCAAAGGCTTTGTCCCAGCTGACCGGAACGAACTGGCCCTTCTTGTCGAATTTGCCGTCCTTCATCCGTAGCAGCGGCTGGGTCAGGCGGTCGGCGCCGTACATGATCTTGCCGTTGAAGTAGCCCTTCACGCAGTTGAGACCGCGGTTGACCGGGGCATCGGGGTCGCCCTTGGTCGCGACGATCTTGCCACCCTTGGTGGCCACCATGATGCCGCACCCGGTGCCGCAGAAGCGGCATACCGCCTTGTCCCATTGCCAGCCGGCCTCGGTTTGCTGTACTGCCGCCTCGGCCGACTTGGCCAGGGGCATCCCTACTGTGGCAGCCGTGCTTGCGGCAATGCTCGTTTTAAGAAAATCGCGACGCGTCAGACCCATTTCATCCTCCTGTCCAAAGGGATTGATCAGTCCTGCAGATATGTCGGTATGGCGCAGGCTTCGCCTGCATCGGCTTGCAGTTCGGGCGGCAATTGGTCGTAGACCTTGTCGTCCTCGGCAATGTAGTGATAGACCATCTCGGCCATGATGACGTGCGGCACCGCCTTGATCCGTTTGAGCGCATCCAGCTCGGCATGGATGTCGGCAGCCTCTTGAACGACGACGATGCGGCCGGTCTCGGCGTCGGTTTGATGCACCTCCACGCCCGGCAGCCCCTGCAACGAGGCAACAACCTGCTCGACCCATTCGGGTTTCGCGACGACCAGGACTCCGGAAAGGTTCATCAGACAACTCCTTTCAGCGCTTGGGCAATATCATGACAAACATGTCTTGTTGTCTGCTTTGACACAAATCAATTTTTTCTAGAACATTGGATATTGAGGTGAGTAATTATTATTAGCACAAGGAGCTTGCCATCGATGATGCTGGAACATCGCCACTCGATCGCCGAAATTCTTTCCCGCCAACCTCTGTTCCTTGGTTTGAGCGAGGCGGAATTGCAACAGATCGCCCTATCGACCCGGGAATACCGGGTGCAAAAAAACGAGGTGCTGTTCCAGAAGGGCCAATCGCCCATGGGCATGCATCTGGTCGTGATGGGTCAGGTCAAGCTGTCCATCCCTTCGCCCCAGGGTGGCGAGAAGGTCATGTATCTGGCCAATCCCGGCCAGTCCTTCGGCGAGGCGGTCACCTTCCTCGACCGGCCCTACCCGCTGAGTGCGCAGGCCACCCAGGACAGCATCGTGCTCCTGATCGACAAGGATCAGCTGCTCTCAGCCATCGACGGCAGCCCGGCGCTCGCTCGCAAGATGCTGGCCAGCCTGTCGGTGCGCCTGCATGAATTGATGATCGACATCGAATCCTGCGCCCTGCGCAGCAGCCTGCAGAAGGTGGCCGGCTATCTCCTGCAGGAAGGCGGCAACATCGAGGCCAACCAGTATCGAGTGGAACTCGGCTCCAGCAAGCAGACCCTGGCTGCCCATCTCAATCTGGCGCCGGAAACGCTGTCGCGGGTACTGGGCCAGCTGAGCAAGAAAGGCCTGATCGAGGTTCACGGCCGCACCATCCAGGTGCTCAATCGCAAGCAACTGGCCGAGGTCGCCGCCTAACGCCTAGCCCGTTGCTTCGCCGCCTTGTGCCAGAACGGCGGCGTCTCGACGAAGTCGTGCCAACTTGTCCCCAGGCCCCGCGCATGGGCCTGGGTGCGTACTTGCAAGGCGCGCTCGAACACCTCGCGCACAGCAGCCCCCTGCTCCCCTTTCAAGCCCAGTTCGTCGATCAGTTGCATCGCCATGACCGCGTCGTTGGCGGCGCCCAGCTTGTCCTGCAAGGCAGACAGCTGATCGAGATAGGGCACCGCCGCAGCGCCATACACCGGCGCCAAGGCATCGGCGGTATAGCGCAGCTTCTTGGCGGCGATGCGCACGCGGTGTCGCCCCTTGGCATCGAGCGCCTCGAAATCCCTGCCCAGGCGCTTGAGCCGGCGCAGCCGGCGATCGAGCAGGGTCCGCGCCCAGGACCGGATCTTGCCCTTGGCCTCGACCGGCGCCGACAAATCGCGGCCGATAGCGAGCACCAGGCGGACGCAGTCAGGTGAGCGCACCGCCTCCCGCGCCTCGGCCCGTGCCCGCTCTTGCAGCCTGACGGCGCGGACACGCAGCGCCTCGCCTTGGGCCGCCGCCATCGACTTCAACTCCGGCAGCAGTTCGGTGACCAGGACATCCCACTCCCGGGCGGGGGCCAAGGCTGCCAGCAGTTGGCGCAGATCGCTCCGCCAGCGCGGCCTGGGGAGGTCGAGGGTCTTGGCCATGCCGCTGACGGCGAGCAGGCGCCGGATCGCCACCCTTGCCTGATGCACGAACTCGGGCTCGTCATCGCTCAACAAGCCTGGCACATTGGCCGAGAATTGCGCCAGCGCCGCCGCCGCCATCGCCTGCCAGGCCCGGCCGGGATCGTCGTCGCGGCCAAGCACCGGCGCCTTGGCCTTGACCGGCATTGGCTTGAACGCCCCGGCCAGGGCATAACCGCGTTCAGCCTTGCTGCGCGGCTCCAGACCGAACGCCACGGTCTTCGCCAGCCGCCCGGCGACCTCGAACAGGCAATCGGGCGAACCCGCGCGCAGTTCGAATTCGACCTCGGCGATGGGCAGGCGAGAGCGACCCGCCTCGATCTCGCCGCGATCGAGGGCCAGTTCCAGGCTGTTGCCGGCCTCCTCCAGAAGCCAGGCCGTGCGCTCGAACCGCGTGCTGAAGCAGGGCTTGAGCGCCGCCACGACCTCGGCCGGGAAGTAGGCCCGGGCCGGCTCGGGCAGGCGCGCGATGTCCGGCTGCCCGCTCGCCACCTGAACCTCCCATTCGGGCCGCGTGGTCAGGGCACCGACCGATTGCGCCTCCGCCTTCACCGTCTGGATCCAGCGCCGGCCGACCCGGCGCACGCGCAAGGCCACGCCTTGGCCCAGCAGGTCGAATTCCGGGGTGTCGTAATAGATGCTGTACAGCAGGCGGCGCACCGGCCGCACGCCGGCCAGCATCGGGCTGCGCTTGAGGCGCAAGGCCTCGGCCGCCGTGACCGCCAGTTTCAATTCGATTTCGTCAGCCATTGCCGATGCGTGACCCGCGATAGATCGCCTTGGATTTTCAAGCTAGCATTAATCAAAGAAACCAAGATGACAACACCGTGACCGCCCTGCCCCCGCACGAATACCTGATCAACCGCGAACTCGGCCTGCTCGAATTCAACCGCCGGGTGCTGGCCCAGGCCGAAGATCCCGACACCCCTCTGCTCGAGCGCCTGCGCTTTCTCTGCATCTTCTCCAGCAACATGGACGAGTTCTTCGAGATCCGGGTCGCCGGGCTCAAGGAACAGATGCGGCTCAACCCCTATCACGCCGGGGTCGACGGCCTGACCGCCCGGCAGGTGCTCAAGGCGGTGTCCGACGAGGCGCACGCCTTGGTCGCCCACCAGTATCGCGTGCTCAACGAACAGGTGCTGCCGGCGCTGGCGGCCGAGGGCATCCGCTTCCACAAGCGGGCACAGTGGACCCCGGAACAGGCCGAATGGATTCACAATTATTTCTTCAACGAGCTGATGCCGGTGCTCACCCCCATCGGCCTCGACCCGGCCCATCCCTTTCCCAACGTGCTCAACAAGAGCCTCAACTTCGTGGTCGAGCTGTCGGGCAAGGATGCCTTCGGCCGCAAGTCGGGCATGGCCGTGGTCCAGGCACCGCGCTCGCTGCCGCGGGTGATCCAGCTGCCGCGCGAGGTGGCCAGCTGCGAATACAGCTTCATCTTCCTCTCCTCGGTGCTGCACGCCCATGTCGGCGAGCTGTTCGCCGGCATGGAGATCCTGAGCTGCAACCAGTTCCGGGTCACCCGCAACTCCGACCTGTTCGTCGACGAGGAAGAGACCAAAAACCTGCGTGAGCTGCTGCAGGGCGAACTGCCGCACCGCCACTTCGGCGATGCCGTGCGCCTGGAGGTGTCCGACATCTGCCGGCCGTCGAATGCCGAATTCCTGCTGCGCCAGTTCAACCTGGCCAAGGAAGATCTCTACCAGGTCGCCGGCCCGGTGAACCTGGTGCGGTTGATGAACGTGCCCGACCGGGTCGACCGGCCGGATCTCAAGTTCGCGCCGTTCACGGCAAGCATGCCGGCAGAACTGATCAAACAGCCCGACGTCTTCCAGGCCATCTCCGCCGGCGACATCCTGCTGCACCACCCCTTCCAATCGTTCCAGCCGGTGATCGATTTCATCAGCCAGGCGGCGCACGACCCCGATGTGCTGGCCATCCGCCAGACGGTCTACCGCACCGGCACCGATTCCGAACTGATGCGGCAGCTGATCCTGGCCGCCCAGCGGGGCAAGGAGGTCACCGCCGTGGTCGAGCTGCTGGCCCGCTTCGACGAAGAGGCCAACATCAACTGGGCCAAACAGCTGGAGGACGCCGGGGCGCACGTGGTCTACGGCGTGGTCGGCCACAAGACCCATGCCAAGATGGCCCTGGTGGTGCGCCGGGAGAAGGGCGTGCTCAGGCGCTATGTCCACCTCGGCACTGGCAACTACCACGCCCGCACCGCCGGCTTGTACACCGACTTCGGCCTGCTCACCTGCAACGAGGCCCTGTGCAGCGACGTCAACGAGGTGTTCACCCAGCTCACCGGCCTGGGCCGGGCGCACGCGCATGCCTACCTCTGGCAGGCGCCGTTCTCGCTGCATTCGAATCTGATCGCGGCCATCGGCCGCGAGATCGAGCAGGCCAAGGCGGGCAAACCCGCCCACATCATCGCCAAGATGAATGCCCTGCTCGAGCCGCGGGTGATCAATGCGCTGTATGAAGCCTCCCAGGCCGGGGTGAAGATCGACCTCATCGTGCGCGGCGTCTGCGCCTTGCGGCCGGGTATCAAGGGGGTGTCGGACAACATCCGGGTCCGCTCCATCCTCGGCCGTTTTCTCGAACACAGCCGGGTGTTCTACTTCCACAACGGCGGCGCGGAGGACGTCTATCTCGCCAGCGCCGACTGGATGGACCGCAACTTCTTCCGTCGGATCGAGACCTGCTTCCCGGTACTCGAACCCAAACTCAAGCGGCGGGTGATCAACGAGGGCCTCAAGCCCTATCTGAAAGACAACAGCAAGGCCTGGCTCATGCGTGCCGACGGCAGCTTCGAGCGGGCCCGGCGCCGGGGCAAGGCCTTCGAGGGCCAGGCCTATCTGCTTCAGCTGTTGTCGGCCAAGTCCTAAAGCTCGCGCAGCCCTGCCAGCCGCACGGGCGCGGCCAGCCCGCGCCAATCCTTGATTTCGCTCTCCAGCGCCGCCTGGGTAAGCGGGTTGGCCGCCAGCCAGCCAGCCGGCAGCTGGAACTGGCAGTCGCCGCCCTTGCAGACTAGGCGCCACTCGGGCAAGCCGACCTCGGTACGATTCTGGTGCAGACGCACCGCCAGGCGCAGACACAGGATCAAGGGCCACAGCCCCTCGTCCGGCTGCACGGGCAGCTTGGCCAGGCTGCCCCGGCTGGCCCGCACCAGGCTGGCCAAGCGCATCTGGTCCTGGCGCGAGAAGCCCGGCATGTCGGCGTTCTCCAGGATATAGGCCGAGTGTTTGTGAAAACCCGAATGGGCGATGGAAATGCCGATCTCATGTAGCTTGGCCGACCAGCCCAGGCACTGCGTCGCCGCGACCGGACAACTGTCCTGGAAAGCTCGGAACAGATGCAGCGCAAAACGCTCGACCCGTTCCGCCTGGCGGCGGTCGACATGGTAGCGGCGCATGAACTGCTCGACGGTGACGTCGCGCATATCGTGGTCGTGCACCCGGCCCAGCAGATCCCAGAGGATGCCCTCGCGCATGGCGCCCTGCGCCGCCTGCATCGACTCGATCTTCAGTTCCTCGAACAGGGCCGACATGATCGCCAGACCGCCGACGATGACCGGCTTGCGCTCCGGCTTCAGGCCGGGCAGATCGAGCCGGTCGGAACTGCCGGCCTTCACCGCCTGCTCGCGCAGCCACTTCAGGCCATCGGCGGTAATGGCGCCATCGGACAGCCCGGCCTGCTGGCACAACTCGGCCAGAGCGCGGGCGGTGCCGGAGGAGCCGACCGCCTCGGCCCAATGGCCGCGCTTGAACTGCTTGGCCACCGACTGCGCCTCGACCCTGGCGGCGGTCACCGCCGCTTTCAGCGCGGCCTTGTCGATCCGGCCATCGGGGAAATATCGCTTGCTAAAAACCACGCAGCCCATGCGCAGGCTCTCGCGTTCCTGCGGCTCGTAACCGACGCCGATGATGCATTCGGTCGAGCCGCCGCCGATGTCGACCACCAGACGCGGCTCGCTGCTCAGCGGCAGGCTGTGGGCAACGCCGAGATAGATCAATCGCGCCTCTTCCCGGCCGGCGACGATCTCGATGTCGAAGCCCAGTGCCGCCTTGGCCTGCTTGAGGAATTCATTCGAGTTCTTCGCCACCCGCAGGGCCGAAGTGCCGACCGCGCGCACCGCCCCGGCCGGCATGCCCTGCAAGCGTTCGCCGAACCGGGCCAGGCAATCGAGTGCCCGCTTCTGGGAAGCGGCATCCAGCCGCTTGTCCTCACCCAGGCCCGCGGCCAGCCGCACCGCCTCCTTGTGGGCATCGAGGTAGAACAGCTGCTCGCCCTCGACCCGTCCCACCTGCAGGTGAAAGCTGTTCGATCCGAGATCGACGGCGGCCAGCGTTGGATATTCCGGCATATCAGGCCCTAAAGAATCGAACAGCTTCGGTGCAGGCTAACATGAGCACAGCGAACGTTATGTCGGAGCCAAAGCTGTTCGACCCGAGATCGACGACGGCTAAGGTTGGGTACTCTTGCATCACGAAACCCCAAAAAGTCAGATCGCAGCGCCGAAGAACAAATAGGCCACGAACACGGCTGCCGTAAAGCCGGCCAGGTCGGCGATCAAGCCGCCGGCCACGGCATGGCGCACGCGCTTGATGCCGACCGCACCGAAATAGACGGCGAGCACATAGAAGGTGGTCTCGGTGCTGCCCTGCACGACCGAGGCCAGACGGCCGGCGAAGGAATCGGCACCATAGGCCTGCATGGTCTCGATCATCATACCCCGCGCCCCGCTGCCGGAAAGCGGCTTCATCAGCATGGTCGGCAGCGCATCCAGCCAGGCGGTGTCGAGGCCAAGGCCGGCAACCACCATCCGCATGAGGTCGACGAAGCCAGGCAGCACGCCGCTCGCCCGCAGCATGCCGATGGCCACCAGCATGGCGACGAGGTAGGGGATGATGGTGACTGCGATGTGAAAGCCCTCCTTCGCGCCTTCGATGAAGGCCTCGTAGGCGTTCACCCGCCGCAGCGTGGCCATGACCAGGAACAGGGCGACCACGGCGAGCAGCAGGAAATTGCTGATCAGCGAGGACTGCGGCGCCATGCGCTCGGCCGGCAGGCTGGCGAAGTAGGCGGCCAGGCCGCCGACCAGCAGGGTCAGGCCGCCGAGCCAGGCCAGCACCACGGCATCGAGCCGGATGCGCTGCACGGCGGCGACAAAGGCGAAGCCGGCCAGGGTCGAGCAATAGGTCGCCATCAGGATGGGGATGAAGACGTCGGTCGGGTCCGCCGCGCCGAGCTGCGCCCGGTAGGTGAAGATGGTGACCGGCAGCAGGGTCACCGAGGAGGCGTTGAGCACCAGGAACAGAATTTGGGCATTGCTCGCCGTCTCCTTGTCCGGATTGAGCTCCTGCAACTCGCGCATGGCCTTGATGCCCATGGGCGTGGCCGCGTTGTCCAGGCCCATGACGTTGGCCGCCATGTTCATGGTGATCGAACCCAGGGCCGGATGGCCGCGTGGCACCTCGGGGAACAGGCGGGAGAACAGCGGCGACAGCCCGCGCGCCAGATGATCGAGCAGGCCGGCACGCTCGCCGATCTTCATCACCCCCAGCCACAGGGTCATCACCCCGGTGAGGCCCAAGGCCACCTCGAAGCCGGTCTTGGCCGAATCGAAGGCGGCCTTCATGACCAGGCCGAAGATGTCGGCCTGGCCTTGAACGAGAAACTGGAACAGGGCCCCGGCGAAGGCCGCCAGGAAAAAGCCGATCCAGATCGCGTTCAGCATGAGCGCCCTTTCAGCGATTGGCTCCGGCTGGCTTCAATCATCCTCGCCGGGCTGCCGACTCAATGAACGCAAAGGATGGAGGGATCGACTTCGCCGCTCTCAGCCATCTGCTCAAGGTTGTGCAACACCCGCATGCTGGCCGCCTCCATGGCTTCGATGGCCTTCAGCACGGCGGGGAAATGGCCATTGCGAAAGTGCTGCACCGCCTCGATGCCGTGGGCGTGCACCGCCACGTGCGGCTCTTCAATCTCACGGTAGCCCGGCAGGCGTGAGAAGCAGGCATGGCCCTCGCCCTCGTAATACCACTGGCCCAATCGGCAGGCGGTATGGTTGGCGAAATCGCCGGCCTGCTTGGCCGAGTGGCCGAACAGCACCCGATAGATCTCGAACTTGTAGATGAGGTGATCGACCTTGGCCAATTCGACGAAGCTGCGCAGCGAAGAGGCGGCGATCGCACCTTCCATCCGCACCGCCAGGTCCAGCATGCTCTGCATGCCGTTGGTCGCCACCGTGCCCTTCTGGCTGAAATCCTCGGCTTCGGCCGAGAGTTCCTCCATCGCCCGGCTGGCATCCCGGGTCTCCGACTGGATGGCGGAGACCAGGCCTGATATCTCGCTGGTCGACTTGCTGGTGCGTTCGGCCAGCTTGCGCACCTCGTCGGCCACCACGGCGAAGCCGCGGCCCTGCTCACCAGCCCGCGCGGCCTCGATCGCGGCATTGAGGGCGAGCAGGTTAGTCTGGTCGGCGATCTCTTTGATCATGTTGACGATGCCATCGATCTGCGCCGCCCGCTGGTGCAGGTTGCCGACCCGCTCGGCCGAACTGTGCGACTCGGTCGACAGCTTCTGCAGATTGCCGGCGATGGTGGAAACCGAGCTGCGAGTGCTGGCCGACATGCCGGCGGCTTCAGCCGCATTGTCCTTCTCCGAGCGCATGGTCGCGGCCAAGGCCGCCAGAGTGCGCTGCGATTCCCGGAACGATTCGCCGAAGCGTTCCAGGTTGCTGAACAAGTCTTGGTAGAAATCCGCCTTGGCGTCCTTTTCGGCCAGGGCATGGGCCAGTTCGGACTTTTCCCGGCTCAGGCTTTCGATTTGCTGCTGCAGATCGCGGATTTCAGCCAGCAGCTTCGCGTCTTGCGCCGGCTGCATTTCTCGTTTTTTGCCAAAACCACCAAACATCAAGAAACCCCCTCTTCATTAAACGTACGGATGTCACAGCGTTATTGATTGTCGTCCGGCGGCAAACCGCCGGACGCTATTTTCTCAAAAAACCGTGAACTACTGCAGACGCTCAGGCGGCCAGTTCGCCCAGCTTGAGCAGGAACAGGATGGCCAGCCAGAACAGGGTGACGCGCCCAACCAGGGCCGTCGCGCCGTCGAGATACTCCGGGTCGGCCTCGTGGCCGGTGCCGAGTTCGGCCCGCTCAAGACGCGCGCCGGTCAGCGGCAGCGGGCCGCCGATCTTGACCCCGAGGGCGCCGGCACCCGATGCCAGCAACACCCCCTCGTTGCGCTCCCGCCACTGCCAGGCCTGACCGCGCCAGCACTCCATGGCGCCCTGGAAATTGCCGGCGATGGCGAAGCTGAAGGCGATCGCCCGCACCGGCAGCCAGTCGAGCAGGAACTTGAGCCGGTCGACATAGCCGACGAATTCGTCGCGCTCGGGAATCCGGGCGTGCCAGTCGTCATGTAGCACATGAGTCAGCCTGAAGAGCACGGCGCCGAACGGGCCGAACAGCACGAACCAGAAGGCCACGCCCAGGAGCCGGGCAAAGCCGGCGCGCAGGGTTTCTTCCAGTGCCAGCCGGGCGATGTCCGCCTCGCTCAGGGCCTCGACCGAGCCGCCCCGCCAGCGCTTGAGTTCCTCCCGGGCGACCTCGATCTCGCCCGTGCGCAGAGCGAGGACGATCTTGTTCAGGTGGCCGCGGGCCGACTTGAAGCCCAGGCAGAAATAGAGCACGACGGCGGACCAGACCCAAGCGAGGAATCCTGCCGCCCACCAGAGCAGGCCGCCGACGATGCCAACCGCAATGGCCGGCAGCAGGGCGCCGGTCACCCAGGCGAGCAGGCCCTGGTAGGGCTGGCCGCCGTTGAAGTGATGGCCCAGCCACTCGGCATGGCGCTCGATCTGGCGCAGCAGGCGATTGGGCCAGCTCGACGCCCAGTATTCCTCGACGGCCAGCGCGGCGATCAGGATCAGGAAACTCATGGCTGCTCCACCTCCACCGTCAATACGCCCATGTTCATGACGTTATCGGACGCGGCATAGAGTTCTACAGTGGGCATGCGAATGCCTTTGCCCTGCGCCGCCAGATGGTCGGCCAGGGCCTGGTAGGCACGGCTGGGCGCCAGGAGCATGCCGGCCCGCACCTCGGCCGCCAGCACGCTGCGCGCAGGGATGCTGTCGACCTGCATGGGCGCCTTCACCACCGTGCCGGCCGGCACCAGGCAACCGATGCGGGCCCGGCGCTCGGACTTGGCGACGACGGCAGGGTCGGAATAGAGCACGGTGATCGGCAAACCTGGCTCGATGCCCTGGTCCTTCAATTGCCCGCGCACCTCCTCCAACATCTTGGGCAGCTTGGCATAGTCGCCGGTGTGCTCGAGATAGGCATAGGTGTAGGGGCCGCGCACCTCGCTGCGAATGTCCACCGGATTGAAGCCGCCCCACCAGGCATAGACCAGCAAGATGGGCAGGACGAAGGCCAGTAGCACGGGCAGGAAACGCTTGTACGACACAGGACAACTCCAGGATTAATTAGTCCGAAGATACACCAAGATGAGCCATCGACGCTGCCGTGCTGGCGTAAAATGGCAGCCCTCTTTCGCCTGCCCTGCCCCATGTCCCCGCGCATCCCCGAACTGCTCGCCCCGGCCGGCTCCCTGGCCATGCTCGACACCGCCTTCGCTTTCGGCGCCACCGCCATCTATGCCGGGCAGCCGCGCTATTCCCTGCGCGTGCGCAACAACGATTTCGGCGACCTCGAGGTGCTGGCCGCGGGCATCCGCCGCGCCCACGGCCTGGGCCACGCCTTCTATCTGGTGTCCAACATCTATCCGCACGGGGCCAAGCTCAAGACCTATCTCGACGACATGGCGCCGGCCATCGCCCTCGGCCCCGACGCCCTGATCATGTCCGACCCCGGCCTGATCCTGCTGGCGCGCGAGACCTGGCCTCAGATGCCCATCCACCTCTCGGTCCAGGCCAACACCGTGAACAGCGCCGCGGTGCGCTTCTGGCAGCTGGCCGGTGTCTCCCGCGTCATCCTCTCGCGCGAGCTGTCGCTCGACGAGATCGCCGAGATCCGCCAGGCCTGCCCGGACATGGAACTGGAGGTCTTCGTCCACGGCGCGCTGTGCGTGGCCTATTCCGGCCGCTGCCTGCTCTCGGGCTACTTCAACCACCGCGACCCCAACCAGGGCAGCTGCACCAACTCCTGCCGCTGGGACTACAAGGTCGAGCCGGCCAAGCGGGATGCCAGCGGCGACGTCTGGCTCTTGGAGGAACGCGAGCGGCGTGAAGGCAGCCACATGCCGATCGAGGAAGACGAGCACGGCACCTACATCCTCAATTCCAAGGACCTGCGCGCCATCGAGCATGTGCAGCGCCTGGTCGAGATCGGGGTGGATTCGCTCAAGATCGAGGGCCGGACCAAGTCGCCCTATTACGTCGCCCGCGCCTGCCAGGCCTATCGCCAGGCGATAACCGACGCCGTGGCCGGCCGCCCGCTGAACCCCGCCCTGCTCGGCCAGCTCGAAGGCCTGGCCAACCGCGGCTATACCGACGGCTTCTACCAGCGCCACCACGAGGCGGATTACCAGAACTACCTGCGCGGCCATTCCGAATCCGGCCGCAGCCTCTATGTCGGCGACATTACCGGCTTCGATGCCGCACGCGGCCGCGTCGAATTCTGCGCAAAGAACAAGCTCTCAGCAGGCGACCGCATCGAGCTGATCCAGCCCGGGGGCGTGCGCGAATTCACCGTGGACGAGATCGAGAACGCCGAAGGCCAGGCCATCGACGTCGTGCCCGGCAGCGGCCATCGCGCCTGGCTCAAGCTGCCCGAGGACAGCGTCGGGGCCTTCGTCGCCCGCTTCGTCTGAACGCTGCCGCATGGCGGCTGGCCCACGCTTCGGCTATCGTTGATTTATGCGGACTGCATTATCGGAATACCACTCGCCCGGGAAGCATCGGACATGACCAAACACATCGGCATCCTCACCGCCGGCGGCGACAGCCCGGGCCTCAATGCCGCCATCCGCGGCGTTGGCAAGGCCTGCCTGAGCCATTACGGCATGCACGTCGTCGGTTTCCGCGACGGCTTTCGCGGCCTCATGGAAAACCGCACGACGCCGCTCGACGGCGGCCAGCTCTCGGGCATCCTCACCAGCGGCGGCACCATCCTCGGCACCAGCCGCGACAAGCCGCACAAGATGCCGGTGGGCGGCAAGCTCTTGGACATGACCGACGCCATCGTCGCCAACTACCACGAGCACCGGCTCGACTGCCTGGTCTGCCTGGGCGGCGGCGGCACCCTGAAGAACGCGCTGCGGCTCAAGCAGAAGGGACTCAACGTCATCACCCTGCCCAAGACCATCGACAACGATGTCGCCGGCACCGACATCACCTTCGGCTTCGACACCGCGCTCGGCATCGCCACCGAGGCGATCGACCGCCTGCATTCCACCGCGCACAGCCACCACCGCATCATCGTGGTCGAGATCATGGGCCATCGCGCCGGCTGGCTCGCCCTGGGCGCCGGCATCGCCGGCGGCGCCGACGTGATCCTGATCCCGGAGATCCCCTACGACATCGAGAGCATCGCCGAGGCGATCCGCGAGCGCGTGCGCAGCGACAAGCCCTTTTCCATCGTCGCCGTGGCCGAGGGAGCGCTGTCGAAGCCGGAACTCGCCGTGCTCAAGGCGGCCAGCGCAAAAAAGCCGGCCAGGGGCAAGCCGCCCAAGCGCAAGGCCGACGACGCCGAGGCCGATGCCGCCGAACTGCTCTACGCCGACCGCACTCTGCGCCTGGCCAAGCAGCTCGAGCGCATGACCGGACTGGAGGCGCGGGTCACCATCCTCGGCCACCTGCAGCGCGGCGGCACGCCCTCGGCTGCCGACCGCATGCTCGCCACCCGCCTGGGCACGGCGGCGGCCGACCTGATCGCCCAGGGCCGCTACGGCGTGATGGTGGCGGCCCGCGGCGAAGGCACCCGGGCGGTGAAGCTGGAAGAGGTGGCCGGCCAGGTCAAGACCGTGCCGCCCGACCACCCCTGGATCTTGAGCGCGCGCCGGGTCGGCACCAACTTCGGCGACTGAATCCGACTGAGCCGGACCTCGTTGCCGGCCCGTTTGCAACAGGAGACCAAGATGAAAGCATTGATCGTGACCGCCGAGCAGTTCGAGGACAGCGAACTGTTCGTGCCCAAGCAGGCACTGGAGCAGGCGGGAATCCAGGTCGACATCGCCACCCCGGAGAAGGGCCACCAGTTCCACGGCAAGCACGGCGGCAAGGTGCTGGCCGACCTGACCCTGCGCGAGGTGGCGGTCGAGGACTACGACCTGCTCGTGCTGCCCGGCGGCAAGGCCCCCGCGCAGCTGCGCCGCGACGAGCACGCCATCCGCATCGCCAAGGACTTCTTCAAGGCCGGCAAACCGGTGGCCGCCATCTGCCACGGCCCGCAGATCCTGGTCAGCGCCCGCCTGCTGGAGGGCCGCCGCGTCACCTGCTACAAGAGCGTGGCCCAGGAACTCAAGGACAACGGCGCCTTGTATGAAGACAGCGCCGTGGTGGTGGACGGCAAGCTCATCACCTCGCGCGAGCCGGGCGACCTGCCGGAATTCGTGCGGGAAATGCTCAAGCAGGTGCAGGGTTGAACAGCGGGATCAGCGCAAGGGCCTGACCCGCGCCGCCGCCTGTTTCGCCTTTTCCCGCGCCTCGTCGGTGTCGCGCCCCTCGGCCAGGGCCACGCCCATGCGCCGGCGCTCGAAGGCGACCGGCTTGCCGAACAGGCGCAGGTCGGTGCCGGGAATCGCCAGCGCCTCGGCCACGCCCTCGTAGCGGATGCCCGCCGCCTCGATGCCGCCGTAGATCACGGCCGAGGCGCCGGGCGTGCGCAGGCTGGTGTCCACCGGCAGGCCGAGGATGGCCCGGGCGTGCAGTTCGAACTCGCTCTGCCGCTGTGTGATCATCGTCACCATGCCGGTGTCGTGCGGCCGCGGGCTGACCTCGGAGAACCAGACCCGATCCCCTTGCACGAAGCACTCGACGCCGAAGATGCCGAGCCCGCCCAGGTCGTCGGTCACCGCCTGGGCGATGGCGCGCGCCTTGTCCAGCGCGGCCGCACTCATGGCCTGCGGCTGCCAACTCTCGACGTAATCGCCCTTGACCTGGACGTGGCCGATCGGCTCGCAGAAATGCGTCTGCACCTTGCCGTCGGCACCCAGCGCCCGCACGGTGAGCTGGGTGATCTCATAATCGAAATCGACGAAGCCCTCGACGATGACCCGGCCCTTGGCCACGCGGCCGCCGGCATTGGCGTAGTCCCAGGCGGCCTTGAGTTCGGCCGGCCCATCCACTTTCGATTGGCCCTTGCCGGAGGAGGACATCACCGGCTTGATCACGCAGGGGTAGCCGATGCCGCCGTCGATGGCGGCCTGCAACTGCTCGAAGGAATCGGCGAAGGCATAGGGCGAGGTCGGCAGCTTCAGCGTCTCGGCCGCCAGCCGGCGGATGCCCTCGCGGTTCATGGTGAGATGGGCGGCGCGGGCGGTGGGGATCACGCGGCAGGTGCCGGCCCGCTCCAGCTCCAGCAGGGTCTCGGTGGCGATGGCCTCGATCTCCGGCACCACGATGTGCGGCCGCTCGCTCTCGATCAGGCGGGTGAGCACATTGCCGTCGGTCATATCGATCACCTGCGCCCGGTGCGCCACCTGATGGCCGGGCGCGTTGTCGTAGCGGTCGACGGCGATCACCTCCACGCCTAGGAGCCTGTCGGACTTAATCCCCCATGCGCGTTGCCCCGACAAAGCGATGGATGCAAGGCGCGAAGCGCGGCGAAGGGTCGTTCCCTTCGCAAGCTTCGCAACGCCGCAGACGCGCTTTGTCGGGGCAACCCGAAGGGCCGGCCCGCTGCGGGCGCATCGCCGCGTTGCGGGGCGCTTGTAGTGGCCCGCACTACGGCGCGCCCCGCCGCCTTGCGCTGCATCCCGCAGCGGGCCGGCGCGCACGGGGTGTTAAGTCCGACAGGCTCCTAGGTGCTGCAGGGCGATGATCACCTCCTTGCCCAGTTCGCCCGCCCCCAGCAGCATGACCCGGGTGGCGGAGGGGGACAGCGGCGTGCCGATCTGCATGATGCGCACCTCAGTGTCTTTGCTCGGCCGGAATGTTGCCGGCCATGCCCTCGGCGAAGCTTCGGGCGGTATCGGCCTTGAACTGCTCGGACAGTTTCTGGGCATCGCGGATCAGGGACTTGATCCAGATGTCGCCGCTGTGGGCGCCCAGGGCATTGCGGTCGGCGCTGTCGCCCAGGTCGGGATAGAACACCCGGCGCCGGCGCTCGGCATCGAACCAGTAGACGTTCTTCACCACGTATTCGTAACCGAAGGGCATCAGCGCCGCGCCGAACTCGGCGCCATCGGGATAGCCCTCGCGGCCACGCGCCACGCCGATGAAGCCGGCCCCGGCCAGGCGCTCGACCAGGCGGGCGGCATCGCGCAGCGGGCAATGGGCAATGTAAAGGTAATGACTGCGACGCAGGGTCCAGGCGGCGACGCCCGCCTCGTCCTCCTCGCGCACCGGCATCTCGCCCGCCGGCGTGCCCAGGGCATTGACGTGATAGAGCACCAGGCCGACCGGGTGATTGAGCATGCCGGGATTGCGCCCTTCCAGGTAATTGACCACGCTGAAGTGCAGGCGGGCATAGGCGTCGATGTTGGTCGTGAGCGCGCCATCGCCTTGCAGCTGCTTGTGCAGCTCGAACAAGGCCATCAGGCGGTCGGCCGGCACCGGCAGCGCCAGGGTGAGCAGCGGCCCGTCGGCGAAGCTGCCGGCCACGGCATCGTCCTCGCGATGGGGGAAGACCTTGAGATTGTAGCGGCCGAGCTTGCCGGCGAGCTTTTCCATCCAGCCGGCCGGATGCAGGTTCTGCACCGTGCCGTCGAGTTCGGCGAAGCGCTCGGCGCTGACCAGGGTGACCAGCTCGTCGCCGGCGCAGCTCAGCTCCAGCGACGACAGGCCGCCGGCGAAGCGGAGCTTGGCCTTGTGGCCGTCGGCATCGTGCCACTCGGCCGACCAGCCCTTCTTCTCGAACTTGAAGCTGTCCGCGACGAGATCCCCCAGCACCAGCCGGCTGGGCAGATCGGCGGCCGATTTCACCTCGGCCAGCCGGTCGACCGGAAAACGCAGCGGCCGCTCGATCCTGGGCAACGGCAACAATTTGGGGAAGGCCGGCGCGGTGCCGGTGGAAGTCTCTTCAGCCATGGGAGTCATTTCAGGATTGCTTGCAGCCCCAAGTATACCGGCCTACGGACCGGCAGAGACCGTGCCCCGAGTGGGGCTGCTACCGTTTGCCGCCGCCGGAGGCCCGCATCAGCACCCAGTCCATAGCGCGGATGGGCAGCAGGCGCCTGAGCCACCAGAAGGCGACCGCAGGCACGGTGACCGGGTAGCGCGCCCTGGGCCGCGGGCTCTCGATGGCGTGGATCACCTTGTCCAGCACCGCCTGCGGCGACAGGGTGAAGGGTGCGGCCGGGCCGGGTTGCTTCAGCCGGGCCAGCTGGCGCTCGTATTGGGCGCGGTGGACGCTGTGCTGCCAGTCGATGTGTCGCAAAAAATGCGGCAGGCAGTTCTCGCGAAAGCGCGAGGTGATCGGCCCCGGCTCGACCAGGCAGACGTGGATGCCGGTACCGGCAAGCTCGTGGCGCAAGGTGTCGCTGATGCCTTCCAGGGCGAACTTCACCGCGTTGTAGGCGCCGCGATAGGCGAAGGCGGCATAGCCCAACACCGAACTGTTCATGACGATGCGGCCGCAACCCTGGCGGCGCATGACCGGGATGACGCGATTGGTCAGCTCGATCCAGCCGAACAGATTGGTCTCGAACTGCTCGCGCAGGGCGTCGCGCGTGAGGTCTTCCACCGCGCCGACCTGGCCGAAGCCGCCGTTGTTGAACAGGGCATCGAGCCGGCCCTCGGTGCGGCGCAGCACCTCGTCGAGCGCGGCGCGGATCGAGGCCGGGTCGTCGAGGTCGAGCGCCAGGCTCTCCAGGCCCTCGGCGTTCAGGCGGGCCACGTCCTCCGCCTTGCGCGCCGTGGCGAACACCCGCCAGCCGCGCGTGGCCAGGCCGTGGGCGACGGCATGGCCGATGCCGCTGGAGCAGCCGGTGATGAGGATGCTGCGCGCCTTCATGCCGGCCCTGCCCCGGTCGCACCCGACGCGGCGGGCCGGCGCGCGATCAGGGTGTCGAAGGCCTTCACGGTCGCGCCCGGCGCGGGAAAGCGCTCGTGCCGATCGAGCAGGATCTCCCAAGCGGCGAAACGGCGCGCCAGCTCACCCCGGGCGAACAGGTAATAGTGGCCCGGCTCGAACATGGCCAGATAACTGGTGCCCTCGGTCAGCACATTGAGCGCCACCAGGCCGCCCGGCTTCACCCGGTCGTGGATCGCGTCCAGCAAGGCCCTGGCCTGTGCCTCGGGCAGGAACATCAGCAGGCCGATCGAGACGATGGCATCGTAGTCGCGCCCGATGGCGTAGTGGGCCAGGTCCGCCAGCTGCGCCGTCAGGTCCAAGCCCTGCGCCGTCGCCTCTGCCTGGAGCCGGGCGATCGCGCTCGGGCTGCCGTCCAGGGCGGTGACCCGGCACCCCTGGCGGGCCGCCGCCAGGGCCAGATTGCCCAGGCCGCAGCCCAGATCCAGCACCTCGCCCGTCAGATGGGGCAGGGCCGCCTGCTCGAAGGGGTTGAGGGCATATTCGCCAGCCGCCGCCTGCTGGCGAAACTGGCGCTCGAAGAATTGCACGGCATGTTTGTCCAGAGTCATGGCCCTTCGCTCGATCGTCTCAAGTGGCCTGCCCGGCATAAAGACGGCCATCGACCAGCTCGATGCTCCGGTCGCAGCGTGCCGCCAGGCGGGGGTCGTGGGTGACAATGAGAAAGGCGGTGCCCTCCTCCCGATTGAAGTCGCGCATCAGGGTGAAGATCTCGTCCGCGGTATGGGTGTCGAGGTTGCCGGTGGGCTCGTCGGCCAGCACCAATGGCGGGTTGCCGGCAAGGGCGCGGGCAACCGCCACGCGCTGCTGCATGCCGCCGGACAGCTCGCTCGGCTTCTTGTGCATCGCACCGGCCAGCCCCACCCGCGCCACCAGCCATTCGGCGCGCCGGCGCATCGCCGCGTCGTAGCGGCCGCGTTCGATCAGGCTGGGCATCATCACGTTCTCGAGCGCGGAAAAGCCCGGCAGCAGATGATGGAACTGGAACACGAAGCCCAGGCTGCGCCCGCGCAGCCGGGTCAATCCGGCTTCGTCGAGGGCACCGATGCGCTCGCCGCCGATGTGGATCTCGCCCGAGGTCGGCCGCTCCAGCAAGCCGATCAGATGCAGCAGTGTGCTCTTGCCCGAGCCCGAAGGGCCGACCAGGGCGGCGAACTCACCCGCCCGCAGGCTGAGGTCGATGCCGTGCAAAACCTCGGTCTCGATCGGGGTGCCGACGTTGTAGGCCTTGCGCACCGCCTTCAGACTCAGAATCTCGGTCGGCTCAGCCATAGCGGATGGCCTCCACCGGATCGAGCCCGGCCGCGCGCCGCGCCGGCATCACCGCCGCGACGAGGCCGGTGACGATGGCCACGGCCGCGGCGCTGAAATAGTAGCCGGGCTCGATCCCGCCGCTGATCAGGGGTGTGCCGTCATCCTGGCGCAGTGCGAACGAGGCGCCATAGACCAGGGCGGAAGCGAGGCCCGAGCCAAGCAGCGCGCCGACCGCGCCGACGATGCCGCCCTGGATCAAAAACACCGTCATGATCCGGCGCGGCGAGGCGCCGATGGCGCGCAGGATGCCGATCTCCCGGCTCTTCTGCACCACCGACACCACCAGGACGCTGGCGATGCCCAGGGCCACGATCAGCACCAGAAACACGCGCACGGTGCGCGTGGTCATGGTCTGGTTCTTGAACGCGGTGAGCAGCTGGGTGTTGACCGCCATCCAGCTTTCGGCCAGCTGTCCGGTCTGGGCGGCGATGCGCTGGGCCACCGCCTCCGCGACGAAGATGTCGTCCACCGTCAGGTCGATGTTGGTCACGCCGCCGGGCAGATCGAGCAGGCTCTGCGCCGTGCGCAGGGGCACGATGACCCAGCGCCGATTGATGTCCTTCACGCCCAGGTCGAAGATGCCGGTGACCTGGAACAGCTCGCTGCGGTTTTCCGTGCTGGTGACCCGGATGCGGTCACCCAGCGCGGCACCCAGGTCGCGCGCCAGCTCGCTGCCGATCACCGTCTCGCCCGGGCCGACCCGGAAGCTGCCGGCGATCAGCCGCTCGGGCACGCCGACGATGCGCACGTAGCGCTCGGGCTGGATGCCGACGATGGCGATCGACTTGGTCGCCTCGCCCCGGGCGGCGAAGCCCGCGCCGGTGGCCATGGGCGAGACGGCGACGACATGCGCGAAACCGGGCAGCTCACGCTCGATGCGCTCCCATTGGTCGATCGAGCGCAGGCGCTGGGCACGCGGCTCGATCCGGGCGGCGACCGCCTGATTGCGATCGAGCACCAGGTTGGGCACATCGTCCGGCGGCCGCAGGGTGATATGGGCCTGGGTCGACAGGGTGCGGGCGGCCAGACTCGTCTGCAGGCCGTTGACCAGGGCGGTGATAAAGATGATCACCGCCACCCCGACCGTGGTGCCGGCCATGATCAGCACGGTCTGCATGCGCCCCTCGCGCAGAAAGCGCAGGGCGAGCACCCATTCGAAAGTCAGAGCGGGACGCCTCATGCCGCTACTCGACGAGGCGTACGCGCTGACCTGCGTGGACGCCCGAGACCGGCAGGATCACCGCTGCGCCGGCCGGCAGGCCCTCGGCCACCTCGACCTGGCCGGTGCCGCGCAGACCGAGCCGGACCGGACGGCGTACGGCGCGCCCGGCCTCGGCCACCAGCACCCAGGGCTGGGCACCGGCGGCGTCGCGCACCGCCTGGCTCGGCAGGATCAGAGCCCGCTCGCGTCGTCCCACCTCGATCTCGGCCGAGACCGTCATATCCGGTTTGAGGAAGGCCGGCACCCGGGTCACCCTGAGCTTCACTTGCACCGAGCCCTTCTGGGCATCCACCGCCGGCGCGATGAAGAAGAGCTCGGCGGGGAACGGCTGGCCCGGGTAGGCGTCGGCCACCACCTGGGCCATCTGGCCCGGGCGCAGGCGACCCAAATTCTTCTCGTCGATCTGCAGCTCGATCTGGGTCTCGCCCGCGGCCGCCAGCTCGAACAGCACCTTGCCCTGGGTGACCACGTCGCCCGGCTCCACCATCTTGCGCAGGACCAGTGCCTCGACCGGGGCGCGCAGCACCGTGTCATTCAGCCGGGCGCGCGCCAGGTCGAGCGCGGCGCGGGCCTGGGCCTGACGGGCGCGCGCCAGCCGGGTGTCGGCCCCGTTCGGCTGGTTGGAATGGGCCTGGGCGGCCGCCGCCTCGCGCCCGGCCCGGGCGTTGTCCAGATTGCGCCGGGCGATGTCGAGCTGGGCCTGGTTGTAAAAGCCCGCCTCGACCAGACGCCGGGTCCGTTCGAATTCCTTGCTGGCCAGATCGAGGGCGGCCTCGGCCTGGATCAGGGCCTGATCCGCCACCGGCCGGCCGACCCGCTCCAGCTGCTCGATTCGGGCATCGGCTTCCTGCAGGGCCTTGGCCGCCTGCTCCAGGGCGGCGCGCCGCTCGGCGGCATCCAGCGTCGCCAGCGGCTGGCCGGCCTGCACCCGGTCGCCCTCGGCCACCTGCACCTGGCTGACCGTGGCGGTGAACACCGGCCCCAGCGCGATCCGTGCGGGCGTGATGACCCGGCCGGTGGCGACCACGGTCTCGATCAACGGGCCTTCGCGCGCGATCGCCACCGTCACCGGCTTGCCGGCCACGGCGCCGAACAGGAAGCCCGCCGCGGCCAGGACGGCCAGGGCGCCCAAGAGGTAAGCCGGACGCAGACGCAGCTTCATGGCGCCGTGCTCCGAAGCAAGGCAGGAAGGTTCGGGTTCATGCAGTCGATTCGGTTTCCAGGATGCGCCGAGGTCGCCAGCCGGATGGGTGTATTCGCCGCATTGTTACGCCAAGCGGCGTCCGGCGCCAGATCACGCTCTTTGCGCTCCGCCTCAGTCGGGCTTGACCCAGACCTGGCCGGCCTCGACCTTCACCGGATAGCTGCGGATCGGGCAGTCGGCCGGCTCGTTCTCGGGCTGGCCGGTAGCCAGGTTGAAGTAGCTGCCGTGCAGCGAGCACTTGATCGACCTGCCCTTGATGCAGCCGAAGTAGAGCGAGTAGTCCTCGTGACTGCACATCTCGTCCACGCAGAAATGCTCGCCCTCGGCGTTGCATAGCAAAAGGCGCTTGCCGGCAACTTCGATGCGCTTCATCTGGGCCGGTTTGAGCTCGCCCACCTGGGCGACGGCGATGAATCCTTCGCGCATCACTTGACCCGCTGCGCCGCTTTGCCGGAATCCAGCACGGCGCGCACCTTGTCGGCCGCCTCGCTCAGGCTCCGGGCGCGGCCCAGGTGATGCAGGATCAGAGCGGCACCCAACACCAGGGAATCGTAGGTCGCGCCCCGGTTGCCGCAGAGCGCGGCCATGCCCGCCTCGGCCGCGGCCTGGGCGGTGGCCGCAACGTCGACCATGATCGCCACCTCGTCGCCCGCGCGCTCGGACTTGGGCAGATCGTCCGGCAGCGGCACCGCACGCACGGTCTGCGCGATGCCCAGGGCCTCGGGGTCGATCTCGAACTCGGCCTCCTCGCCGCGGTCCTGGTAGGCGAAAAACTTGCCGGTCTGGCGCAGGGAAGGGATCACGCCGCCCTCGACACCGCGGATGATCAGAGCGGAATCGAAACCGGCGTGGCGCGCCAGCATGGCGTAGATCGGCGGATAGGGCTTGTGCACATACCCGGTGACGAAGTGGGTGCGCTGGCGGCCGACGATGGGCTTGGCCAGCACCTCGACCGTGGTGATGGCCTGGCGCTTGATGATGCGGCTGCGCAGGTTCACCAGGTCGTGCAGCTTCGGGCAGTACTGCGCCTGGTCGACATAGGCCCAGCCGAGGGCCGGATCGGCCAGGCGTCTGGCCGCCGCCGCGGGTGACAGGTCGACATCCACACCGGCCGCCTGCAAGACGTGGCGCGCGGTCACGCCATACTTCGGGCCCACCGCATCGACGCTGTGGTTGACCGCCGGCACGCCCAGCTCGGCCAGCAGCGCCGGCAGGAAGGGCGCGGCCGGCAGGCAGCGGTTGTAGCCGTCATAGGGGTCGGCGATGTCGACCACCTCGTCCACTTCGGCGGTCACCCGCCGGGTGGCGGCCAGGATGGCATCGAGCACGCCCTTGTTCTCCTCGTCGGTCTCCCGCTTCATGCGCAGGGCGATGAAGAAGATGCCGGCCTGCACCGGATCGACGGCATTGTCGAGGATGGCCTGCATACCGAGCCGGGCCTCTTCCTGACTGATGTCTTTCGACAGGTCGGGACCGGTGGCGATGCGCTGGATGATGGAATGCATGACCTGCTTGGGGTCGGCAGCAACAACGGACATGGAACGCTCCAGAAAGCCTCGGCAATGGCCGAGTATTTTAGTCGGGTATAAGCCGCGCTACAATGCGGCCTGCCATGAAATTTAGCGGTTCCTAATATTACCCGACAACATGATGCCTACCCACTATGAACGCATCGGCGGCGCTACCGCAGTGCGCGCGCTGGTCGACCGCTTCTACGACCACATGGACGCGCTGCCCGAGGCCTACGGCATCCGCAAGATGCATGCGGCCGACCTCGGCAGCGCCCGGCAGAAACTGTATGAATTCCTCTCCGGCTGGATGGGCGGCCCACCCTTGTACGTCGAGAAATACGGCCACCCCATGCTGCGCCGGCGCCACCTGCCCTTCCCCATCGGCGACGATGAGCGTGACCAGTGGCTGCACTGCATGGACCTGGCCCTGCGCGAAACCGTTGCCGACGAGTCCCTGCGCCAGGAACTCTACGCCGCCTTCGTCAAGGTCGCCGACCACATGCGCAACCGCTCGCCGCTCAACATCGGCGTTTGAATCAGGCGGCCGGCCGCGCTAGTATCCCGCTCGCGAGAGGAGGCATTGTCCTTGCGGCCGTCCCCGCGCCGCACGACCCCGGGCAGCCGCACCACAACAACCGGGGCGAATCGAAGCGACATTGTTCAATCCATTGGAGGAGACACCATGCAGCGACACATCACCCTGAGCACCCTCGCCGCCAGCCTGATCCTGGCCGGCCATGTGCAGGCCGCGGAAGCCCCAGCCGAGCCGGCGGCGGTGCCGCGCCAGGCGGTCGGGGCCCTGATCAAGACCCTGGTCGGTGAGCTGAAGAAGGACATCGACAGCGTCGGCGCCGAAGGCGCCATCACCGTGTGCAAGGACAAGGCGCCCAAGATCGCCGGCGAAATCGCCAGGCAGCACAATGTGCAGATCAAGCGGGTCACCTTCAAGAACCGCAACCCCGAGCGCAGCACGCCGGACGAGTGGGAGACCAAGGCCCTGCGCGAGCTGGAAAAACGCCTGGCCGAAGGCGCCAGCCCGGCCAGCCTGGAATACACCGAGGTGGTCGACACGCCCCAGGGCAAGACCGTGCGCTACATGAAGGGCCTGGTCGTGCAGGAACTGTGCATGACCTGCCACGGCACCCCGGACACCATCCCGGCCGGGGTGAAGGCCAAGCTGCAACAGGAATACCCTAACGACAAGGCCACGGGTTATCTGCCCAACCAGTTCCGCGGCGGCGTCAGCATCAAGCAACTGCTGTAACCTTCAGGCCCGGGCCCCGGCCCGGGCGCATTCGATCAACCGAAGACACCCGCCATGACCGACACCTCCACCCCGCGCCTGCAGCACTTCCCCATCGCCTGGTTCGCCATGATCATGGGCCTGGGCGGCCTGACCCTGGCCTGGAACCGGGCCGAGAGCCTGCTCCGCCTGCCGGTCAGCCTGAGCCCCTACCTGCTGGTGCTCACCACCCTGCTGTTCCTGGCGCTGGGCGTGGCCTATGCCCTGAAGATGATCAAGTACCGGGCCGCCGTGCGCATGGAGTGGAACCATCCGGTGAAGATGAGCTTTTTGCCCACCTTCTCCATCGCCCTGATCATCCTCTCCATCGGCTGGCTGTCGGTGAGCGCGGCCGCCTCCAAGTGGCTGTGGATCACGGGCAGCGTTTTGCACCTCGTGCTCACCCTGCACATCATCAGCCAGTGGATGCATCAGACCAAATTCGAGATCGTCCACCTCAACCCGGCCTGGTTCATCCCCGTGGTCGGCAACATTTTGGTGCCGATCGCCGGCGTGCAGCACGCCCCGGTCGAGCTCTCCTGGTTCTTCTTCAGCATCGGCATCGTGTTCTGGCCGGTGCTGCTGGCCATCATCTTCTACCGGGTGATCTTCCACGGCAGCCTGCCCGAGCGCCTGCTGCCCACCCTGTTCATCCTGATCGCGCCGCCCGCGGTCGGCTTCCTTTCCTATCTGCGCCTGACCGGCGAGATCGACGCCTTCGGCCTGGTGCTCTATTTCAGCGGCCTGTTCTTCACCGTGCTGCTGATCGCGCAGGCCCCCTGGTTCCTGCGCCTCAAGTTCTTCCTGTCCTGGTGGGCCTATTCCTTCCCGCTCGCCGCCATCACCCTCGCCACCCTGGCCATGTACCACCATGCCGGTACCGGGCTCTTCCTCGGCCTCTCCGGCATCCTGCTCGGCATCACCACCGCCGTCATCGCCGGCCTGTTCGTGCGCACGGCCGTCGCGGTGGCCCGGCGCGAGATCTGTTTGCAGGAATGATAGGGATCAACTGAAAAGAAAACGGCCCGCATGCGGGCCGTTTTTGTTTGGCGGAGGCGGTGGGACAACACGCCGCGCAGCGGCTTGTTGCTGTGTAGGCTAACCGCAAGGTTATGCCGAAACTACAACACGCCGCGTAGCGGCTTGTTGCGGCGAAGGCTAACGTGCGCAGCACGTTAAGCGCGACGCGCGGCCGAAGCCAAGAGAACTCTCTTAATTAGAATTGGCGGAAGAGGTGGGATTCGAACCCACGGATGGTCGCCCATCGCTGGTTTTCAAGACCAGTGCATTCAACCGCTCTGCCACTCTTCCCGCATTACGCCGAAGCCCAAGATCAGTGTCTTAAACCAATCAACCTGCAGGCATGCCGGTTTCGGCGAGGTGCGCATTGTAGCCGCATGACTCGCAGATGAACATCGGGCTTCACAAACACATCAAGCGGGTTGAGGCAGTTTGCCATCTTGAAGCCTCCTCGGATATTCGGGCCAATATGAAGTAGAGTTTTCCGTGGATTCAAATTCGAAGTGCAATTTTGATTAACTGGAAGGTGGGTCAGAATGCGTGAGCATTTTGC
Organism: Sulfuritortus calidifontis; assembly: GCF_003967275.1. NCBI lineage: Bacteria > Pseudomonadati > Pseudomonadota > Betaproteobacteria > Nitrosomonadales > Thiobacillaceae > Sulfuritortus > Sulfuritortus calidifontis. The sequence continues at coordinate 914,335 of NZ_AP018721.1, read as the reverse complement.
CCCATCAACCGCCAAGTCGAAGTTGCCCAATGAACTACACGCATCTGACCCAGAACGAACGATACCAAATTTACGCCCTCCTCAAAGCCGGCCATACACAGCGCGAGATCGCCCAGTTGCTCGACCGTCACCCTTCCACCATCAGCCGCGAGCTTGCCCGCAACTGCGGATTGCGCGGCTACCGGCCCCGGCAGGCGCAGCGCCTGTCCGAGGCGCGGGCGGCCAATAGCCGCAACGCGCCGCGCATCTTGCCGGAAGTATGGGAGGAAGCCCAAAGACGACTTGCCCTGCAGCACAGTCCCGAGCAGATCGCCGCGCATCTGCCGATCAGCCATGAGGCGATCTACCAGCGCATCTATGCCGACAAGCGAGCCGGCGGCGCGTTGTGGCGCCACCTCCGATGTCAGAAACAGCGCCGCAAACGTTATGCCTCGGGCCGAAGCCTGCGCGGCCATATCCCCGGTCGCAGGCCGATTGCCTTGCGCCCGCAGGCCGTCGAGTCGCGCAGCCTGGTCGGCCATTGGGAGGGTGACACCCTCATCGGCGCTGGCCGCAAACAGGCCATCGTCAACCTCACCGAGCGTAAGTCGGGTTTCTGCCTCTTGGCCCACGTGCGCAACAAGACCAGCGAGGCGGTAAGCGAGGCCATCATCCGCTTGCTTTCACCCTTCAAGGCACGGGTGAAGACGCTCACCTTCGACAATGGCCTGGAGTTCGCCCGCCATGGCGAGATCGACCGGGCACTCGAATCCACGTCCTATTTCGCCGACCCTTATGCCTCCTGGCAACGCGGCACGAACGAGAATACCAACGGCCTCATCCGGCAGTACCTGCCCAAATCCAGGCCCTTTCACACCGTCACCCAGGAGGAACTGGCCATGATCATGGATCGCCTGAACCATCGCCCCAGAAAACGCCTGGGCTGGAAAACCCCGCATCAGGTTTTTATGCAATCATTCAGTCGTGTTGCACTTCGTGGTTGAATCCGCCTTCCCTGAAAGGAAGCTCTACATGAAGAAATCGAAATTCACCGAGCAGCAGATCGTGGCGATCCTCAAGGAGGTCGAACTGGGCGCCAAGGTCGGCGAAACCTGCCGCAAGCACGGCATCTCGGACGCCACCTACTACAAGTGGAAGTCGGCCTACGCCGGCATGGAAGTGTCCCAGCTCAAGCAGTTGCGAGACCTGCAGGCCGAGAATGCGCGGCTCAAGAAGATGTATGCCGAACTGGCCATGGTGCACAACGCCCTGCAGGACGTTGTCTCCCGAAAGCTCTAGCCCCGGCGCGCAAGATTGAGTTGGCCGACGTGCTGATGGATGCGCATGGCTTGTCCGAACGCCAGGCTTGCCGGGCGGTACGGCTAGCCCGATCCAGCCGGCACTATGTGCCGGTTCGGCGCGATGACAGCGCCGTCATCGAGGCGGTACAGGCCTACATGGCGGTCAATCCCCGGCATGGTTTCGGCCTGCTGCATGACAGCTTCAGGCTGCAACAGCAGCCTTGGGGCAAGACCGTGCTGTGGCGGGTGTATTGCCAGCTCAATCTGAACCTGCCGCGCCGGGGCAAGAAACGCTTGCCGGCTCGCATCAAGCAGCCTCTGGTGGCCGGGGCGCTGCCGAACGATACTTGGAGTTGTGACTTCATGGCCGATGCGCTGTGGAGCGGTCGGCGCTTCCGGACCTTCAACGTCCTGGACGAGTTCAGCCGCGAGGCCCTGCGTATCGAGGTGGACACTAGCCTGCCGGCGGCCAGGGTGGTGCGGGCCTTGAATGAATTGATTGAACTGCGGGGCAGGCCCCGCCGGCTACGCCTGGACAACGGCCCGGAACTGGTCAGCCAGGCACTGGCCCAGTGGGCCAGGGATAATGAGGTGGAATTGATGTTTACCCAACCGGGGAAACCAACCCAGAACGCCTATATCGAACGGTTCAACCGCTCCTACCGGACCGAGGTGCTGGACTGCTATGTGTTCGAGTCGCTGGCCGAGGTCAGGAAGCTGACGGAGGACTGGCTGCACCGCTACAACCATGAACGACCGCATGAAGCCCTGGGCAGGATTCCACCGGTGGCCTATCGCATGCAAAAATACCCAAACCCTCTACTTCTGAGTGGCACGGAATAACGAGGAGGCTTCACGTCAACTACGTTGCTCTGCTTAGCCCTAAGCACCCCGATGAAATCAATCTGACATGACGGGCCGCCTTGCCACGCCGCAGTCCGCCACAAAATGCGACAAGCCCGGTTCTACAGACACGGGACCACAAACCCTGCAACTTATGAGACTGATTTTATGGATATGTATGGTGCCGGCAGTCTGACTCGAACAGACGACCTACCGCTTACAAGGCGGTTGCTCTACCAACTGAGCTATGCCGGCGACGCTGGGATTATACGTGCTGATCTTGCCAGGAACGCAGTGACAAGCTGCTTACTTGACCACGCGCAAGGTGGGACGGCCTTTGGGCCGGGTGGGATCGGTGGTTGTCTCGGGCTGAGGCTGATCGGCGATAGCTGCGTCCTGCGCCACGGCGGCCGTATCGGCTTGGCTGAATGCCATGCCCTCGCCGGTCTCGCGGGCGTAGATCGACAGGACGTTGGCGACCGGCACCTGGATGTCCTGGGCGACACCGCCGAAGCGGGCGGAGAAGCTGACCCAGTCGTTGTCGATCAGCAGATTGCGCACGGCGTTGGGGCCGATGTTGAGGACGATTTGACCATCCTTGACGTAGGCCGCCGGCACCTTGCAACGGGCGTCGACCCGCACGGCAATGTGCGGGGTGTAGCCGCAGTCGACGCACCACTCGTAGAGGGCGCGCAGAAAATAAGGTTGCTGCGGCAGCTCGCTCACTTGCGCATGGCTTTTTCGACGGGGGTCAGCGCCTCGATGAAGGCCGGCCGGCTGAAGATGCGCTCGGCGTATTTCAGCAGCGGCGCGGCCTGCTTGGGCAGCTTGATGTCGTAGTGGTCCAGGCGCCAGAGCAAGGGCGCGATGGCGACGTCGAGCATCGAGTATTCCTCGCCCAGCATGTATTTCTGCTTGGTGAAGATGGGCGCGATCTGGGTCAGGTTGTCGCGGATGATCTGGCGCGACTTCTCGGCCGACTTCTGATTGCCGTGCTCGAGCACGTTGACGTGAGCGAACAGGTCCTGCTCGAAGTTGAACAGGAACAGGCGCGCCCGCGCCCGCATCACCGGATCGGCCGGCATCAGCTGCGGGTGGGGGAAACGCTCGTCGATGTACTCGTTGATGATGTTGGACTCGTACAGCACCAGGTCCCGCTCGACCAGCACGGGGACCTTGCCGTAGGGGTTCATCACGGCGATCTCGGAGGGCTTCTCGTGCAGATCGACGTCCCGGATCTCGAAATCCATGCCCTTCTCGTGCAGCACGATGCGACAGCGATGGCTGAACGGGCAGGAGGTACCGGAATAAAGAATCATCATAAGCGTCACCCCACTATGTAATTAGTGGACGTCCTTCCAGAATTCACGCTTCAGGTAGAAGGCCACGATAAAGAACACGAACAGGAACAGCATGACGCCGACGCCAAGATACAGGCGCTTGGCCTTGGCCGGCTCGCCCATCCAGCTCATATAGTTGACCAGGTCGCCGACGGTGGCGTCGTACTCGGCCAGGGTCAGCTTGCCGGGCTGGGCCAGCTCCAGGCGCTCGATCACATGGTGGGTCTTGCCCTCGTGGTCGGTTTCGGTCTTGTAGACCGGCACCATCTGGCCCTGCAGGTCATGCAGGACATGAGGCATACCGACCTTGTCGAACACGGTGTTGTTCCAGCCGGTCGGACGGGTGTCGTCGCGGTAGAAGCCACGCAGGTAAGTGTAGACCCAGTCGGAACCGCGCGAACGGGTGATCACCGACAGGTCGGGCGGGGTGGCGCCGAACCAGGCCTTGGCCTCTTTGCTGCGCATGGCGACGGTCATGGTGTTGCCTGGCTTGTCCGCCGCATAGAGCAGATTGTCCTTGATCTGCGACTCGGTCAGGCCGATGTCGGTCATGCGCGAGTAGCGCATGGCGTTGGCCGAATGGCAGGACAGGCAGTAGTTGACGAAGACGGCGGCGCCGCGCTGCAGGGACTCCTTGTCCTGGAAGTTGACCGGGGCGCGATCCAGGTGGACTTCCGCACCGGAGGCGAACGCGGTCAGCGGCAGCAACAGCAGGGCCTGCAGCAGGCCTTTGGCAAAGCTCGTTTTTTTCATTTGTCGGTCACCCTTTGCGGTTCGGGTTTGGTCTGATCGCCCTTGAGATAGAAGGGCATCAGCACGAAGCAGGCAAGATGGACGAAGAACAGCAGTTCGGTCAGGTAGGGTACCGGCGTGGTCCGAGCCGCGTTGAGCACGACACCGATGGCGGACACGACCAAGGCGATGATGAACCACTTGGCGCTGGCCTTGCCCGGACGGCTGCTGTCGGTATACCACGGCATGAGTAGGAAGAAGGCGAAGTAGACCACGCTCAGGATGCGGGAGATCCAGGTATAGAGCGGGGTCGCCGGCAGGATGCCGAGATAGCCCAGACCGATGAAGGCGACGACGAAGGCGGCCAGGAACCACTTGTAGGTGGCGCCGCGATAGCGGATCGACTTCACCTTGGCTTTATCCAGCCAGGGCAGCGCGAAGAAGATCATCACGGCAATGCCCATGGCGGCAACGCCCGGGAACTGGGAGCCGAACAACGGCGGCACGGCACGCAGCACCGCGTAGTAAGGCGTGAAGTACCAGACCGGGGCAATGTGCGGCGGGGTCTTCAGCGGGTCGGCCGGGATGAAGTTGTTGGCCTCGAGGAAATAGCCGCCCATCTCCGGCGCGAAGAAGACAATGGCCGAGAACACCATCAGGAAGACGACAACACCCAGGATGTCCTTCACCGAGTAATAGGGGTGGAACGGAATGCCATCCAGCGGCACGCCCTTCTCGTCCTTCAGCTTCTTGATCTCGACGCCGTCCGGGTTGTTGGAACCGACCTCGTGCAGGGCGATGATGTGCACCGTGACCAGACCGATCAGCACCAGCGGGAAGGCGATGACGTGGAAGGCGAAGAAGCGGTTGAGGGTGGCATCACTCACCACGAAGTCGCCGCGGATCAGGATCGACAGGTCCTCGCCGATGAAGGGCACGGTGGCGAACAGGTTGACGATCACCTGGGCGCCCCAGAACGACATCTGGCCCCACGGCAGCAGATAGCCGAAGAAGGCCTCGCCCATCAGCACCAGGAAGATCAGCACGCCGAAGATCCAGATCAACTCGCGCGGCTCGCGGTAGGAGCCGTACATCAGGCCGCGGAACATGTGCAGATAGACCACGATGAAGAAGGCGGAAGCGCCGGTGGAGTGGATGTAGCGGATCAGCCAGCCCCAGGATACGTCGCGCATGATGTACTCGACGGAGGCGAAGGCCAGTTCGGCATCCGGCTTGTAATGCATGGTCAGGAAAATACCGCTGACCACCTGGATCACCAGAACCAGCATGGCCAACGAGCCGAAGAAGTACCAGAAGTTGAAGTTCTTCGGGGCGTAGTACTCGGACAGGTGGGCGGTCCAATGCGCGGTAAGCGGGAAACGCGCGTCCACCCAGGCTAACAGCTTATTCATCGTTCAAATCCCCTCTGAATTAGGCCTTGGCGTCTTCGCCGATCAGGACCTTGGTCTCGCTCAGGTACTTGTGCGGCGGGATCACCAGATTGGTCGGCGCCGGCGAGCCGTTGAACACGCGCGCGGCCAGGTCGAAACGCGAACCGTGGCAGGGGCAGAAGAAACCGCCCGGCCAGTCGGCACCCAGATCGGCCGCACCGATGTCCTTGCGGAAGGTCGGGGAGCAGCCCAGATGGGTGCAGATGCCGACGGCGATCAGGTATTCGGGTTTGATCGAGCGGGTGGGGTTCTTGCAGTACTCGGGTTGCTGGGCGGTATTGTCCGAAGCGGGGTCGCTCAGCCTGTCGTCGTGCTTGGCCAGCAGGTCCAGCATTTCCTTGGTGCGATTGACGATCCAGACCGGCTTGCCGCGCCATTCCACGGTGAGAATGGCACCCGGCTCGACCTTCGACAGATCGACCTCGACCGGCGCACCGGCTGCCAGGGCTCGCGCCGACGGCATCATGCTGACCACGAAGGGGATCGCAACCCCCGCGGCGGCCACGCCCCCGACGGCGGAACTCGCCATCACCAGGAAGCGGCGTTTGGATTTATCCACGTTCATGTCGCTCATAACTTATCGTTCCTACCAGAAATTCAGCGGGCATCCCCGAATTCGTGTTGCAGAGCACGGCCGCAATCGACCCCGACATCGCAAATCGCGAGATTGTACAGGAAAGCCAATACGAATTTAATCCCCCAATCACGGGCAAAACCTTAACGGCCGGCCTTCGGGGGGGCTTGGAGTACAATCGACCGCCTCCATATCGGGAGCCATCATGCGCAAACACTGGCTGGTTTTTTCGCAGATCGTCGCCGCGGTCGTCCTAGTCCTGGCCGCCGTGGCCGGCCTGGGCTGGCTGTTCCCCGGCCTGATGCCGAACGGCACCAAGATCAGCATCCGGGAGATCGCCCAGACCGGCCAGGCGCAGCGCGCCGCCGGCACCTATGCCGAAGCCGCCAAACGTGCGCTGCCTTCGGTGGTCAACATCTTCACCAGCAAGGAAGTCCGGCTGCCGCGCTCGCCCTTCATGGACGACCCCATGTTCCAGCGCTTCTTCGGCTTCCGTCCGGAGAGCCAAGCCCAGCGGGTGACCAACCTGGGCTCGGGCGTGATCGTCAGCGACCAGGGCTATATCCTGACCAACCAGCACGTGGTCGAAGCGGCCGACGAGATCCAGGTCACCCTGGCCGACGGCCGCAGCCTGCCGGCGAAAGTGGTCGGCACCGACCCCGAGACCGACCTGGCCGTGCTCAAGGTTCAGCAGGCCGGCCTGCCGGCCATCACCTTCGCCAAGCCCGACAGCCTGCAGGTGGGCGATGTCGTGCTCGCCATCGGCAACCCCTTCGGCGTCGGCCAGGCGGTGACCATGGGCATCGTCTCCGCCCTTGGCCGCAGCCACCTCGGCATCAATACCTTCGAGAGCTTCATCCAGACCGATGCCGCGATCAATCCGGGCAATTCCGGCGGCGCCCTGATCGACATCTCGGGCAACCTGGTCGGCATCAATAGCGCGATCTACTCGCGCTCGGGCGGCAACATGGGCATCGGCTTCGCCATCCCGGTCTCCATCGCCCGCCAGATCATGGAACAGATCATCACCACCGGCGGTGTCACCCGCGGCTGGATCGGCATCGAGGTGCAGGACATCACGCCGGAAGTCGCCGAGTCCTTCGCCCTGCCTTCGACCCAGGGCGCCCTGATCGCCGGCGTGCTGCGCGGTGGCCCCGCCGACCGCGCAGGCATCCGTCCGGGCGATGTCCTGGTCAAGGTGAACGGCAAGGCGGTGACCGATTCGACCACCCTGCTCGGCCTGATCGCCGCCCTCAGCCCCGGCCAGACCGCCAACCTGGAAATCCAGCGCCGACAGCAGCCGCTGCAACTCAGGGTGCAGGCCGAGAAGCGGCCCCTGATGCGCCGCCAGGCACAGGAATAAGGCCCGGCGCAAGAGCCGGTGCCGCCAGACTCAGGCGCACCAGACCCGCCCGCCAGAAGACGTCCCCCCGCGTCATCTTCATGGCGCGCGCCAGGGCCGCACGGGCTCCTCGCCGCAGATCCGCCTCGCCCGAGGCCAGGCCCAACTCAATCAGTAGCGGTGCCGGCGCGTAAGTATGGCCCTCCTCCCAGGCATCCGCCTGGGCAACGACCAGGCGGCGCGCCTCCAAGTGAAACTCGCCCGCCCGATGGAAGCGGCGCCAGGCCTCGCGCTGGATCTGCACGGCCAGGCGGCGCGCCTGCGCATCGCCGCTCGCCAAGGCGTAATGCCACACCCCCCAAGCGACATAGGCATAGTCCTCCAGCTCCGCCCCGGTCAGAACGGCAGCCGCGGCCAGCCCCTTGCGCAGACTACGGCCGGTCCATAGCCGGTCGCGGACCTTGCCGTAGAGGGCCGCAGCGGCCTGAGCATGGCGTGGCAGCTCGCGCCCGGATTCGGCCAGGGCCGCCAGCAACAGCCCGTTCCAGCCGGCCAGCACCTTGCCGTCGCGCGGAATCGCCCGCCCGGCCCGATCCCCGGCCAACTTGGCCAATGCCGTCTGCTGCGCCAGCGCCTCCTCGGGCGTCGGCAGGCCGTGGGCGAAGGGCAGGTAGCCCGCCTCGTATTCCGCCGCCCGATCGAGCGCCCACAACCGGTGCACCAGCTGCCAGTCCGCCTCGCCGAGCAAGGCGCGAATCCTTTCGGCCGGCCAGAGATAGGCGCCGCCTTCGACGCCGCGGCTGTCGAGGGCCGACAGGCTGGCCGCATAGCCGTCCGCTTCGGCCATCTGCGCCAGGACGAAATCCAGGGTCCGCTCGGCCACCGCGCGATAGCGCGGCTCGCCGAGAAACCCGGACGCCCGCAAATACAGCGCCGCGAGTTGGGCGTTGTCGTAGAGCATCTTTTCAAAATGCGGCTGTTGCCAATCGGGGTCCACCGTGTAGCGAAAAAAACCGCCGGCCACTTGGTCGAACAGGCCGCGCCCGGCCATCTGGTCCAGGGTCAGGCGCAGGAAGCCGGCCAGATCGGGATGCCGCGCCCGCAAGTCGAGCAGCGCGGCCAGCTGGGGCACCTGAGGGAACTTGGCGGTTGCGCCGAAACCGCCGCGCAGGAAGTCGGCCTCTTCCAGGGCACGTTTGACGAAGGCGGCCGGCAGATCGGCCGGCAACGGCGGCGCCGGCTCGACCATGGCGGCCGCCCGCGCCGCCGCCTCGAGCTCGGCCGAACCGGTACGCCAGCGCGCCGCCAGGGCGCTGGCGATGCGCAGGAATTCATCCCTCGGGGCGTACTGCATGGCGAACAGGGGATAGCCTTCGGGCGTGACGAAGACGTTGAGCGGCCAACCGGCACGGCCGCGGGTCCGCTCGGAGAAGGCCTGCAAGGCCGCATCCAGCGCACTGTTCAGTTCGCGGTCCACCTTGACCGGGATGTAATGATCATTGAGTAGCCGGGCCACTTCAGGGTCACGATAGCTCTCGCGCTGCATGACATGACACCAGTGGCAGGCGAAGTAGCCGATGGAAACCAGCAGCAGGCGGTTCTGCCGCCTGGCCTCGGCCAGGGCGGCCGGCCCCCAGTCGCGCCAGTCGGTGGGGTCGTCGGCGTGCATGGCCAGATAGGGCGAGCCATGGCCGGCCAGTCGCCCCGCCGCATAAACCGGATTGATCCCCCATGACAAGAAAATCGCTATCAACGGGAGGGCAGTTCGCAATAAGATTGTCTTGGTCAGCATTGCATACCTACTCATCCGAAAACGACGCACAACTCAATGCATAGAGGGCGGCCCAGTGAAGACGTTGCAGCAAGGTGTCTTATTCCCGGCGGGGCGGTTGCCGACTCGAAGCAGACGCTAACCATGACATCGCAGCCATGAGCAAACCCATCAAAATCCTGCTGGCCGAAGACAACCCGGTCAACCAAAAAGTCGCCGTGCGCATGTTGGAGAAGGCCGGTCACTCTGTCACGGTGGCCGAAGACGGCGAACAGACCCTGGCTGCCTGGCGGCACGAAACCTTCGACCTGATCCTGATGGATGTGATGATGCCCAACCTCAACGGCCTCGAAGCGACCGAGCAGATCCGCCGGGAAGAGGCCGGCAGCGGCCGGCACATCCCCATCATCGCCCTCACCGCCAACGCCATGCAGGGCGACCGCGAGAAATGCCTGGCGGCCGGCATGGACAGCTACCTACCCAAGCCGATCCGGTTCGATATGCTGCAGGCCGAGATAGACGCCGTGCTGGCCCCCCGCCTCGTCCCTGCCGCGGCGCAAACCGCGGCCACCTCCACCGGCCAGAGCGACCTGCCCATCTTCGATCGCGCCGACGCCCTGGACCGCATCGGCGGCGATGAGGAACTGCTGCATGGCCTGCTCGACATCTTCATCGCCGAATATGACAACTACATCGGCAACATCGACCGGGCCTACGCCGCCGAAAACTGGCCGGACTTCGTGCGCGCGGCGCACACCGTCAAGGGGGCGCTCGGCACCATCTCGGCCACGCGCGCCCAGAAAAAGGCCGAGGCCCTGGAATTCGCCGCCAAGGCGGGCGAGCAGGCGCGCTATGCCACGCTGATCGCCGACCTCAAGCAGGCGTTGGCCGACTTCAAGGCTGAAATCGGCAAGTAGAGCCGCTGTTCGAGCGAATCGAGGAGCCTGCCATGCATGTCACCCTGGTCCACGTGCACATCAAGCCCGGTTGCGAGAGCGCATTCATCGCGGCCTGCCGGGCGAACCACCTGGCCTCGACGCAAGAGGCGGGCAATCTGAGATTCGACGTCCTGCAGGACGCGGCGGACCCCTGCCGCTTCATCCTCTACGAGGCCTACGCCAGCGAAGCGGATGCCCTCGCCCACAAGGAGACCGCGCACTACCTCGCCTGGCGCGACGCCGTGGCGGCGCTGATGGCCGAGCCACGCCAGGGCATGCGCTATCTCGGGCTTTACCCCGAATAGCCCTCCCACTCAGACCTCGTTACGCCACTCGGTCTCTTCCGAATCGAACAGGCGGTTGGCCTCCAACGGCCCCCAACTGCCGGCTGGATAGGTGTGGATGAAGTCGCGCTCCTGGGCCCAGTACTTCAGGATCGGATCGACCACCTGCCAAGCCCAGTTCACCTCGTCGAAGCGGATGAACAGGGTGTGGTCGCCCTCGATCACGTCGAGCAGCAGGGCGGCATAGGCGTCGAGCGGGCTCTCGTCGGCGCTGCGATAGCCGGCGTTGAGCCGGATCACCCGGGTGTTCATGCCCAGGCCGGGCTGCTTGGCGTGGATCTCCAGGTGCATGCTCTCGTCCGGCTGGATCGAGAGCACGATCCAGTTCGGGTCCAGCGTCTCCAGCGGCGTCTCGCGGAACAACTGCTGCGGCGGGTGGCGCAGGCGGATGGCGATCATCGACAGCTGCTCCTTCAGCCGCTTGCCGGTGCGCAGATAGAACGGCACCCCGCGCCAGCGCCAGTTGTCGATGTAGAACTTGGCGGCGACGAAGCTCTCGGTCACCGAATCCGGCTCCACTCCGGCCTCGTCCTGGTAGCCCGGCACCTGCTCGCCACCGACCAGGCCGGCCTTGTACTGGGCACGGAAGGCGTGGGCATGGACCGAGCGCTTGGAGATCGGCCGGATCGAGCGTAGCACCTTCACCTTCTCATCGCGCAAGGCATCGGCCTCCAGCGCCGGCGGCGGCTCCATCGCCACCAGGGTCAACAACTGCATCAGATGATTCTGCAGCATGTCGCGCAGGGCACCGGCCTTGTCGTAGTAGTCGGCCCGCTGCTCGATACCGACCGATTCGGCCACCGTGATCTGCACATGGTCGATGAAGTTACGGTTCCACAAGGGCTCGATCAGGGTGTTGGCGAAGCGGAAGACCAGAAGGTTCTGCACCGTCTCCTTGCCCATGTAGTGGTCGATGCGGAAGATCTGCTGCTCGTCGAAATAGCGGTGCAGCAGCTCGTTCAGGGTGCGGGCCGATTCGATGTCCTCGCCAAAGGGTTTCTCCACCACGATGCGGTGCAGGCCACGCGGTTTGTTCAGGCCGCAGCAGTCGAGGGCCTTGATCACCGGCGGGAAATCGGTCGGCTTGATCGCCAGGTAGAACACGACGTGGGAACAGACGCCCATCTTCGGCTTGGCCAGCAGCTCCTTCAGCCGCTCGTAGGAGGCCGCATCGTGCAACTCGCCGCGCAGGTAGTCGAAGCGGGCGGCAAACCGGGCCAGCACGGCGTCCTCCACCTTCGGGTATTTGGGCTTGAGCAGATCGATGACATGGCTGCGCCAGGCAGCATCGTCCCAGCTGCGGCGGGCGAAGGCGATGAAGGTCAGCGCCTCGGGCAGCTTGCCGCTGAGTTCGAGGTGGAACAGGGCGGGGATCAGCTTCTTGGTCGCCAGGTTGCCGGTGGCGCCGAAGATCACGAAATTGCAGGGCGGCAGCGCTTGTTCTTGCTCGGTCATGGTCACTCACCCTTGCCTTGCACGGCATGGCCGCCGAAGCCCTTGCGCATCATGGCCAGCATGCGGGCGGCATAGTCGTTCTTGCCCTGGCTGGCGAAGCGCATCATCAGCGCGAGCGACATCACCGGTGTCGGCACCCCCTGCTCCACCGCCTCCAGCGCGGTCCAACGGCCCTCGCCGGAATCGGCCACCACCGGGGCGATGTCGACGAGCTTCTGGTCAGCCTTGAGAAAGTCGGCGGTCAGATCGAGCAGCCAGGAGCGCACCACCGAGCTGTGCCGCCAGAGCTCGGCGATCTTCGCCAGGTCGAGCTCGAACTCGGTCTTCGCCTGCATCAGGGCGAAGCCCTCGGCGAAGGCCTGCATCATGCCGTACTCGATGCCGTTGTGGACCATCTTGGTGAAGTGGCCGGAGCCGACCGGCCCGGCATGCAGCCAGCCGCGGTCCGGCGCCGGGGCCAGCAGCTTGAGGAAGGGAATCACCGCCGCCAATGCCGCCTCGTCGCCGCCCGCCATCAGGCAATAGCCATTGTCCAGGCCCCAGATGCCGCCGGAAACGCCGACATCGACGAAGCGGATGCCCTGGCCGGCAAGCTGGTCGGCGCGGGCAATGGCCTCCTTGTAGTAGCCGTTGGCGCCGTCGACCAGGATGTCGCCCGGCTCGAGCAGGGCCGCGGCCTGGAGGATGGCCGCCTCGGTCGCCGGGCCGGAAGGCAGCATCAACCAAAGCACCCGCGGTGCGGACAGGCTGGCGACCACCTCTTCCAGGCTGCGGCAGGCCCGGACGTTGTCGTCGCCGGCGGCCAGCTTTTCCGCCACCTCGAAACTGCGGTTGTAGGCGTAGACCGTGACCCCGCCGCGGGCCAGGCGTTTGGCCATATTGCCGCCCATGCGGCCGAGCCCGTACAAGCCGATCTGCAATTGCGTCATTTTCGATTCTCCCCGATTACCGATGTGTTCTATCTTAGGCACAAGCCGCCGCCTATCGGCACTACATACCACCGGCGGACGCCACGACTTAGCGCTTGCGTTGCAACCAGACGATCAGATCGGCCAGCGCCATCGGCTTGGCGATCAGATAGCCCTGGACCAGATCGCAGCCCAGGCTGCGCACGACCTCGAGGTCTTCCTGGGTCTCCACGCCCTCGGCCACGGTGGTGAGATTGAGCTTCTTGGCCATGGCGATACTCGACTCGAGAATCGAACGCGCGGTCGCATCCTGATCCGCCCCGCGGACGAAGCCCTGGTCGATCTTCAATTCGCTGAACGGGATGCGCCGCAACTGCTCCATGGAGGAGTAGCCGGTGCCGAAGTCGTCGATCGACAGGCTGACCCCCTTCAGCCGCAGGCGGCTCAGCACGTCGAGCGCCACGGTCGGGTCGTGCACCAGGCCCGATTCGGTCACCTCGATGATCAGGTAGCGCGGGTCCAGGCCGGCCGCCTGCGAAGTCGCGACGATGAACTCGGGCAGCTCCAGGCTGCCGAAAGATTGGGCCGAATAGTTGACGGCGATCTTGAGCTGGTGGCCCAGGCGATGCAGCTCGCTGCCGGCGTCGATGGCGTTCTTGAAGATGGCCATGGTCAGGATCTCGATCAGGCCACCATTCTCCGCCAGCGGCACGAACAGGCCGGGCGCGAGGATGCCGTGCTGCGGGTGATTCCAGCGGGCCAGGACCTCGACCCCGATCACCTCGAGGCTGCGGGCATCGACCTTGGGCTGGAAATAGGCGACGAACTGGTTGGACTCCAGGCCGGTCAGCAGGTCGCCGACGCTGATCGCCGGGCCCGCCGCCGTGCCGGCCGCCGCCGTCTCGGATGCGCCATAGCGATTGAGCACATCGTAGAGCGCCGCGCTGTAGACCGGCTTGACCAGGGTACCCAGCACCCGCAGGTTCTGCGCCTTGGCCAGCTCCTGCACGCTGCTCAGTACCCGGCTGTCCTCGCCGCTGACGAAGGCGATGCCGCCGCGGAACTTGCGCGCGACCAGATGGCGGATGAATTCCACGCCGTCCATGCCGGGCATGTTGAGATCGGTGACAATGACGTCGGCATCGTGGGGATGGGCGTCCAGGCTGGCCAGGGCCTCGGTGCCGTTGCCCGCCTGGCGGACCTCGCGCACCCCGAGGCGCTGCAGGATGCTGCCGATCTGCAGCCGCATGAAGACGTCGTCGTCGACCACCAGGACCCGCAAGTTCGCCCAATCCGCTTCCGCCGCCGGCAGTCGAGCCGGGTCCGGGTCCGGGTCCGGGGCCTGGGCCTGGGCCGAGGCGTGCTGTAATTCCTCGCGGATCGCCTGGATCACCCCGGCAGCCGATCGGGACAGGATTGGCACCCCCCTGCGAATGGCGGCCCAGTCGCCGGCCTTGGCCGCCGATTCCAGCGCGACCGCCTGGCCGGCCAGGGCCTCGTCGCCGATGGCAAGCAGCGAAGACTTCAGCTTGTGCAGGGACTTGCCGACGGCCTCCGCGCTCGCCGCCTGCATGCCCGCATCGATCTCGTCCAGCAGCCCCTGCAGAGAGCCGATAAAAATCTCCGACATCCGTCCCAGCTCGCGCGGGTCGTTCTCGTCCAGCAGCATCCGCAACGCCTGCATGGGCGAACGCCGCTCCTGCGACGGCGCGGCCACCGTGCCGGCGGCCGGCATCTTGGCTGCGACCTGGCCGTCGCCCAGGCCGAAGCGATCCAGCATCTCTTTCAGGTCATGCAATTGGACCGGCTTGCCGAGGAAGGCGTCAATCCCGGCGCTCAGGCAGCGGTCGATGTCCTGCTGGATGGTATTGGCCGACAAGGCGACGATCGGCACATGCCCGCCCTGGCCCCGCTCGATCTCGCGGATGCGCTCGGCCAGGGTGATGCCATCCATCACCGGCATGTTGCAGTCGGTCAGAATCAGGCCATAGCCGCCGCCCTGCCACATCTGCAGGGCCTCGGCGCCGTCCCGGGCAAAATCCACACCGTAGCCCAGCTTGCTCAACTGCCGCTTGAGCAGGATGCGATTGGGCTCGTAATCCTCCGCCGCCAGGATGTGCCGCCTCGGCGCCGGTTCGGCCACGCCGGCAGCCGGCGTCGAGCTGACCGCGCCGATGACCTGCTTGACCATCTCCAGCATCTGATCACCGGCCGCCTTGATCTCGCGGATCTGCGTCCGTCCCGCCTGCGGCAGGTCCGGCTCCTGCTCGAGCAGCTGGGCATAGCCGAGGATGACATTGAGCGGCGCATAGATATCGCGGCCGATGCGGGCGACAAGCTCGGACTTCTCCCGCAACGCCCGGTCGGCCTCCGCCTTGGCCTGTTGCATCGCCTGCTCGGCCTGGCGCCGCGCGGTCAGGTCGATCACCGTCGCCAGGATGCGCTCGCCCAGGATATTGGCGCGCATCTCCAGATAGCGCGGCTCGCCGCCCTTGCAGGCGGCCATGCCGGCAATCGGCTCGACCTCGAACCGGGATTGTTCCGCCCGGCCCATAATCCCCTGCCAGTGATCGCGCAGTGCGATATAGCTGTCATGGTCGGGCGAGGCCTTCTGCCACCAGGCGTCCAGCGTCGCGATCTCCTGCGTGCCGTAGCCGAACAGGTCGACGAACTTGGCATTGACGTACTGGGTCCGGCCCTGCCGGTCGAACACCGCGACCGCCAGGGGCAGGCATTCCAGCAGCGGCCAGAGCCGGTCTTCGCCTTCCGGGTCAGGGCTCATGCGGACATCTCGCCTCAAGGTTAGAAAACACGACTGCCGTAGACTCAGAGTTCGGGTTCGACCAGCAGTCGATCCAGCAGGTCATACAACTTCTCGATCTTGAACGGCTTGGTCAAATAGGCCTGGAAGCCGGCGGCCAATCCCCGCTCCTCTTCGCCGGTCATGGCGTTGGCCGTCACCGCCACCACCGGCACCCCCTTGAGGTGATGGCTGTGCTGCAGCTTCTGCAGGGCCTGATAACCGTCCATGCCCGGCAGGTTGATGTCCATGAAGATCAGGTCGGGCCGGATCGTTTCAGCCAGGGCGAGGCCCGCTTCCGCCGTGTCGGCCTCGATCAGCTTGATCTCGGGCCGCTGGCTGAGCAGGCTCTGCATCAGGCGCTGGCTGAGAAAATTATCCTCGACATACAAGACATGATAGACCCTCCCCTCGGCCGGCTTCGGCCGTTTGCGCTCGACCGGCTCCGCCTCGGCGGCAGCCGCTTGCGTCGGGTCCGGCGACAGCGATGCCGGGGGCATGTCGACCCAGAATTCGCTGCCGAGGCCGGCCTCGCTATGCAGGCCGATCTCCCCGCCCATGATCTCGACCAGGTGACGGGTGATCACCAGCCCGATGCCGGTGCCGCCGACGCTGCTGCGCTCGGCGCCGAGGCGATCGAAGGGCGAGAACAGGCGGTCCTGCTTGTCGAGCGGGATGCCCGGGCCCGAGTCCTTGACGCTGAAGCGGATGCTGCCGAAGGGCATGGCCTGGCAGGTGACCTTCACCCAGCCGCCGGTGCGGTTGTATTTGATCGCGTTCGAAATCAGGTTGAGCAGCGCCTGCTTGATCCGCAACAGGTCGGCCTGGATCTCCTGGTCTGGCGGCACCAGCATCGCGAACTCGAGTTCGACCTCGCGCGCCCTAGCCAGCGGCTGGGCGATCGACTGGCACTCCTGCATGACGCTGGCCACCGGCACGGATTTGAGCTGCAGCTCCAGCTTGCCCGCCTCGATCCGGGCCAGATCGAGCAGATCGTTGATGATGTCCAGCAGGTGGCTGCCGGCCCGGTAGATCTCCTGGGCGCCGTTGCGAGTGTCGGCGTCGATCGCCTCGCCCTCGTCCAGCATCAGTTGGGAGAAGCCCAGAATGGCATTGAGCGGCGTGCGCAATTCGTGGCTCATGCTGGCCAGGAACTCCGACTTGGCGGTGTTCGCCGCCTCGGCACGCTCCTTCGCCTGCAGCAGATCGTCGAGGATCTGCTCCTGGCGCGCCGAGGCCCGATTCGCGTCGATGATCGCTGCGTAGGTGGCGTTGAACGGCGCCAGGAAATTGAGCAGCCGCTCGTCGTAGCCACCCGGACGATTGGCCAAGCCATACATGCCGACCATTTCCTCGCCGTAATAGATCGGCATGCCGAGGAAACTGTGCAGGGCCGGGTGTCCCGACGGCAGGCCGCCGCGCCGCGGATCGTGCGCCGGGTCGTTGCTGATCACCATATCGCCGGTAGCCATGACGTGGCCGAACAGGGTCTTCAGGTTGCGGAATTCCAGCCCTTTCTCTGCATGTTCTTCATAGAGCCGGCGCGTCTCCTCGTCCCAGGCGATATTGCTCAGGGCGTGAGTCTTGAGATAGGGCTGCCCCTCTTCGTCGTAGAGCACCTCGCCGATGAAGCCGTAGGCGCTCTGGGTCAGTTCGAGCAGGCCCTGCAAGAGGAAATCGGCACTGGCCGCCAGCTCGCGGGTCGCCACGTAGCTGCCCATGCCCTCGCGCAGCAGACTGAGCAGGCGCGATTGCAGCTTGGTTTCGGTGATTTCGGTGCGGATCGAGACATACAGCTCCGGCTGCCCGGCCTCGTCGAGGAAAGGCACGATGGTCGACTTCACCCAGTAATGGATGCCGCTCTTTCGCCGGTTTTCGATCTCGCCCTGCCAGATCCGGCCATTGCGCAGGGTCTGCCACATCTCCTCGTAGAAGCTCTCCGGGTGCCGGCCGGACTTGACGATGCGATGGTTTTGGCCAAGCAGCTCATCGACACGATACCCGCTTACCTCGCAGAATTTGGAATTGGCATAGAAGATGCGCCCATCGACATCGGTGGCGCTGACCAGGGCATGCTGATCGAGGGCGTGGCGCAAGCGCTCGAACTGGCGCCAGCGGCTCTGGCCGACCTGCTTGATCGCGCCCAGATGCCGCGCCCGCCTTGCCCGGGCGGAAACCGCCATGATCAGCAACTCGGGGTCGACCGGCTTGACCAGATAGTCGTCGCCCGCCGTCACCCGGGCCGCCATCTGCCGGTCCCCGTCGGACCAGGCGGTGAGATAGATCAGCGGAATGTGGGCATAGCGATCCTTCTGCCGGATCAGGGTGGCCAGCTCGGTCCCCTTGCAGGCCGGCATCTCGATATCGAATACCATGACGTCGGGCACGAACTCCTCGACGAACTCGAGGGCGATGAAGGGATCGTTGATCTCCGACACCTCCATGCCCTCATGGCGCAGGATGGCGGCAGTGTGGGCCATGGCGGCGACATCGTCGTCGACCAGCATGACCCGGTAGGGCCGGCTGGGCCGCCAGACAAGGCCGTCCAGGGTTTCGACCAGGCGTTCCGGCGTTACCGGCTGCTCCAAGAACAGGTCGATGCCGCTGCGCAATACGGTCAACTGATGGCTGAAGCCCTGGCCCGGGGTCACCGCGACGAAAACCACCCTGGCCTTGCCGTTCGTCGCGACGAACTGGCGGATCGCCTCCAGACCGGAAACCTCACCGGCCAGCCAATCGGCATCGGCCAGGACGACATGATTGGCGGCACCGGACAGATTCGCCAGCAAGGCCGTGACCGAATCGAACATCCGCTCGATCCGGCAACCGCCCTTGGGCGACGACTGCAACAGCACAGCGGCATCGGGCCCGAGCCCGAACAGGCGCCAGCCGTCGGGCAAGGCCGTCGGCCATCGGCCGGCGAGCTCCCAGCCGGCGCCGGCCAAAGGATCGCCGGCAGCCGAAACAAGGTCAGCCAGGTCGGAAACCGCCGCGACCAGTTCCTGCCATAAGCCCGATTCAGGCCGGTCCTTGTCCAGCAGCAGCACTTCCAGCCGGCTCAACAAACCCCGCGCCGATTGACCAAATTGGCTCCCGCCTTGCGGCACGGCCTGCTCGGCCAGCCCTTGCAGGGTGTGCGCCAACCGCAAGGCGCGCATCCGATCCCAGCCTTCGGTGGCCAGCAGGTCGGCCAGGTTGCGCAGATCCCGCGCCTGAGCCAGCCAGGCCGCGTGCATATCGCCATCGGCGGGTTTCGCCGCTTTCGTCACTATGGGCTCCCTCCGCCGACTCATGGCCGAAACGGATAAGTTATGGATTGAAGCAATGCCGGAGAATTCTTGATGAATTCCGCCAACGGGGCAATCCGCAACAATATCTACGTACGACTACAATAGCCGGAAAATCACTGAAAGCACCGTCCGCCATGAAGGTCCTGTTCGCCACCTCCGAGGCCCGCCCCCTGGTCAAGACCGGCGGGCTGGCCGACGTCAGCGGCGCTTTGCCACCAGCGCTGCGCGGCGACAAGATCGATTGTCGCCTGCTGCTGCCGGGCTATCCCGGCGTGCTGCATGGCGTGCAGGGCGCCCGTCAGTGCCTGGTCTTCGAGCGGCTGCCGATCTTCGGCCCGACCCGATTGCTCTTGGCCAAGATGCCGGACTCGGACACCCCGGTCTACGTCATCGACGCGCCGCATTACTATGGGCGCGAAGGCGGGCCCTATCAGGATACCGACGGTCGAGACCATGCCGACAACGCCCTGCGCTTCGGCCTGTTGTCCTGGCTGGCGGCCTACCTCGCCAGCGGCACCAGCCCGCTCGACTGGCGACCCGACGTGCTGCACTGCAACGACTGGCAGACCGGCCTGGCACCCGCTTGGCTGCGTTTCATGGGCGGCGGTGCCAAGAGCCTGATGACCATCCACAACCTGGCCTACCAGGGCATCTTCCCGCCCGAGACCGTGGGCCAGCTCGGCCTGCCGGCCGAGCATTTCCACATCGCCGGCCTGGAGTATTACGGCAATCTGTCCTTCCTCAAGGCCGGCCTGTTCTACGCCGATCGACTGAGCACGGTCAGCCCGTCCTATGCCGAGGAGATTCAGCACGAGCCGCTGGGCATGGGGCTGCAGGGTTTGTTGGCCGGTCGGCGCGAGGTGCTGTCCGGCATCGTCAACGGCATCGACACCGCCTTCTGGAACCCGGCGGCCGACCTGCACATCGGTTGCAGCTATTCGGCCCGCAACCCGGCGGCGAAGAAAAACTGCAAACAGGCCTTGCAGGAGGATTTGAACCTGGCGGTCGAGGCCCAGGCGCCCGTGTTCGGCATGATCTCCCGCCTGACCCACCAGAAGGGCCTCGACCTGGTGCTGGAGATGGCCGACTGGCTGGTCGGCCAGGGTGGGCAGATGGTTTTCCTCGGCAGCGGCGATGCCGCGCTGGAAGCCAGCCTGCACGAACTGGCGGCGCGGCATCCGGGCCGGGTTGCCAGCGTCATCGGCTACGACGAAGGCCTGGCCCACCGCATCGAGGCCGGCGCCGACTGCTTCCTGATGCCTTCGCGTTTCGAGCCCTGCGGCCTCAACCAGATGTACAGCCAGCGCTATGGCACCCCCCCCATCGTGCATGCCACCGGCGGCCTCAGGGACACCGTGGTCGATGCCACGCCGGAGGCGCTGGCCCGGGGCGCGGCAACCGGCTTCGTCTTCGCCGAGGCCACGGCTGCGGCCTTGCAGGCCGCGGTGGCGAGGGCGCTCGCGCTCTACCGCGATGCCGCCGCCTGGAAGCGGCTGCAGGTCGCCGGCATGAAGCGGGATTTCAGCTGGGAGAAAAGCGCGGCGGAATACGCCGAGCTGTATCGGGGAATGGTGGGAAAGGACTGAGTGCTGAGGGCTAAGGGCTCAGCCCTCAGTCCGGAATCACACCCAGACCATCAAGCCCGTCTCGAACGGATGGGTCAGCAACTCGTGGTAGGGATAGGCGCGGATGCGATAGACCAGTTTGCCGCACAGCTCCGGCGTCAAATCCAGACCGAACTGACACTCGTGGCCATGACACTCGGTGGCCCGCAGCTGGAACACCTTACGATCGTTCTCCTTGCCATTGCGCGAGGCGCGACCGACCAGCAGTTCCACCCGCACGTCCTCCGGCTTGAGGCCGTTCAGGTTCATCGCCACCTGGATATGCATGGCCTCGCCGAAGGGGATGCGCTTGACCGGCGCATCGATGCGGCGGATGCCGACCCCGCCCCAGGCCTGGCGCACCCGCGCCTTCCAGTCCGCCAGGATGCGGGCGGCGGCATAGTCGTTCTCGGCGAAACGGCGCGCCTGGCGGCTGGCCGGGATGTAGAACTTGTTCACGTACTCCATGACCATGCGGGTGGAGTTGAACTGCGGCAACAGGGTGGCGATCGAGCGCTTGGCCATGCGCACCCACTCGGGCGAGAAACCCAGCTCGTTGCGCCGGTAATACATGGGGATCACCTGATCCTGAAGCAGTTCATACAGGTCGCGGCTGTCTTCCTTGTTGCGCCGGACATCGTCGTAGTACTCGGGTGCCGGCTTGATCGCCCAGCCGTTGCTGCCGTCGTAGCCCTCGTCCCACCAGCCGTCGGTGACCGAGAGGTTGAGCACGCCGTTCATGCCCGCCTTCATGCCCGAGGTGCCCGAGGCCTCCAGCGGATAAATCGGGTTGTTCAGCCAAACGTCGACGCCGGCCACCAGGCGGCGGGAGAAGCCGAGGTCGTAGCCTTCCACCATCAGCAGCTTGCCCTCGAACTCGGGCAGGCGCGAGATCTCATGGATGCGCCGGATCAGTTCCTGGCCGGGCCGGTCGGCCGGGTGGGCCTTGCCGGCGAAGACGAAGAGGACGGGACGGTTGGCATCGCCGGTAATAGCACGCAGCCAGTCCATGTTCTCGAACAGCAAAGTGGCCCGTTTGTAGGTGGCGAAGCGGCGCGCGAAGCCGATGACCAGGACATTGGGGTCGAGCGGGTTGGCATGCTTGAGCATGCGGTCCAGGTGGGCCATGGAACCGTGGTTGCGCAGGTGCTGCTGGGTGACTCTGGAGCGCAGGGCATGCAGCATCTGCGCCTTGAGGCCCTGGTGTACCGCCCAGAATTCATGGTCGGGAATGGTCTCGACCTTGACGAAGAATTCGGGGTCGCAGTAACGCCGACGCCATTCGTAGCCCAGCTTGGTGTCGAACAGGTCCTGCCACTCCTGGGCCAGAAAGCTGGCGACGTGGACACCGTTGGTGATGTAGTCCATGGGCGACTCGTCCGGTGTCACCTGGGGCCAGATGTCGCCGCAGATGCGCGAGGAGACGTCGCCGTGGATGCGCGACACGCCGTTGTGGTGGCGCGAGCCATGCAGGGCCAGCTTGGTCATGTTGAAGTCGTTGCCGTGGCCGGCGCCACCCAGGCCCAGGAACTCCTCGCGGCTGATGTTCAGTTCGTTGCAGCAGGCGGCGAAGTAGCTCCAGATCATGTCCTCGGCGAAATGGTCGTGTCCCGCCGGCACCGGGGTGTGGGTGGTGAACACGGTGCTCGCCGCCACCGCCTCGAGGGCGGCGCGGAACGGCAGGCCGTCGCTCACCAGGGCGCGCGTGCGCTCCAGCACCAGGAAGGCGGCGTGGCCTTCGTTGATGTGATAGGTGGTGGGCTTGATGCCGAGCGCCTCCAGGGCGCGGATGCCGCCGACGCCGAGCACGATCTCCTGCTGGATCCGGGTCTGCTTGTCGCCGCCGTAGAGCTGATGGGTGATGTAGCGGTCTTCCGGACTGTTCTCCGGCAGATCGGTGTCGAGCAGATACAGCTTGTTCAGGCCGACCTTGGCCTGCCAGACCTTGACCGCCACCAGACGCCCCGGCATCTCGACGTGGACATGGATCTCGCTGCCGTCGGCGCGCTGCGCCGGATCGATCGGCAGATCCTCGAAATCGGAATCGGTATAGGTGGCGACCTGGTTGCCGTCGTTGTCGATGCGCTGGGAGAAATAGCCCTGGCGGTAGAGCAAGCCGACCGCGACGAAGGGCAACCGCATGTCGGCCGCCGCCTTGCAGTGGTCGCCGGCCAGGATGCCGAGGCCGCCGGAATAGATGGGAAAGCTCTCGTGGAAGCCGAATTCGGCGCAGAAGTAGGCGACCAGGTCGCCCGGCTTGAGCCCGATCGGCATCTGCAGCCGCAACGGCTCGCCATGATAGGTGTCGTAGGCCGAGAGCACCCGCTTGTAGCTGCCGAGGAAGATGTGGTCCTCGGCCGCCTCGTTCAGTCGGTCCTCGTCCACCCGCTTGAGGAAGGCCTTGGGGTTGTGGCCGACCGCATCCCAAAGGCCGGGGTGCAGGCGGGCGAACAGGGTGCGGCTCGGCCGGTCCCAGCTGTACCAAAGATTGTCGGCCAGTTCGCGCAGACGGGCCAAGCGCTCCGGAATCCGCGGATTGACCTCGACGGTGTAGTCAGTGCCCGGTTTCAACATCTCGGCATCCTTTCTCGATGATCCCCATCCGGATCATGCAGCAAGATTCAAGCCAGTCCCGACCCTGGGCGGCGGGCACATCATCCGCGACGCTTATGACTCGCGGATGAAATGCTCCCGGTAATAGCGCAGCTCCGCGATCGACTCCCGGATGTCGGCCAGGGCGGTGTGATTGTTCGCCTTGGTGAAGCCTTCCATCAGGCCGGGCCGCCAGCGCCGGGCCAGCTCCTTCAGGGTCGAGACATCCAGGTTGCGATAGTGGAAATAGGCCTCCAACTGGGGCATGTAACGCGCCAGAAAGCGGCGGTCCTGGCAGATCGAGTTGCCGCACATGGGGCTGGTTCGGTTCGGCACGTGTTTTTGCATGAAGGCCAGCATCCGGGCCTCGGCCTCGGCCTCGGTGAGGGTGGAGGCCTTGACCTTGTCGATCAGGCCGGACTTGCCGTGGGTGCCCTTGTTCCAGGCGTCCATCGCGTCGAGCACCGCATCGGGCTGGTGCACCACCAGGACCGGCGCCTCTTCCACCACCTCGAGCTGGGCATCGGTGACAATCAGGGCGATCTCCAGGATGCGTTCCTTGTCCGGGTCCAGGCCGCTCATTTCCATGTCGACCCAGACCAGATGCGTTGCGTTTTGTGCCATAAAACCACCTAAAAATCGGGAAAAATCATTGTGGCATAATCGGCGCCACTACGTCATCCCGGCCCGATTCCATGCCCTTTTTCAGCAAGCTGTTCCTTGCCGCCGTCATCGTCACTTTCGGTCTACGCATCTGGCTCGCCCTGCGCCAGATGCGCCATGTCTGGCAGCACCGGGATCAGCCGCCCGAGGCCTTCGCCGCCGAGATCACCCTGACCGAACACCGGAAGGCCGCCGATTACACTCTGGCCAAGATGCGCACCGCGCTGGTGCAGCTTGCCATCGAAATGGGCGTGCTGCTCGCGCTCACCCTGGGCGGCGGCCTGCAGCGGCTGCACGATGCGCTGGCCGGCCGGCTCGACGGCCCCCTGCTGCTGGGCACCGGCTTCCTGCTCGCGCTCATGGCCCTGCTCTCGGCCAGCGAGCTGCCGGTCGCGCTCTATCGCCAATTCCGCGTCGAGGCCCGCTTCGGCTTCAACCGCCAGACCCTGGCCGGCTTTTTCGGCGACCTGATCAAGCAAAGCCTGCTCGGCCTCATGCTGGGCGGGCCGCTGATCCTGGCCGTGCTCTGGCTGATGGCCGCCATGGGCGAGCTGTGGTGGCTCTATGTCTGGCTGACCTGGATGGGTTTCAATCTCCTGATGCTGGCGATCTACCCCACGGTCATCGCCCCGCTGTTCAACAAGTTCACCCCGCTCGACGACGCCAGCCTGCGTAGCCGGATCGAAGGCCTGCTCAAGCGCTGCGGTTTCGCCGCCCAGGGCGTCTTCGTCATGGACGGCTCGCGCCGCAGCAGCCACGGCAACGCCTATTTCACGGGGCTGGGCGCCGCCAGGCGCATCGTCTTCTTCGACACCCTGCTCAAACAACTGGCGCCGGACGAGATCGAGGCCGTGCTCGCCCACGAGCTCGGCCACTACCGACTCAAGCATGTGGCCAAGCGCATCGCCCTGCTTGCGGCCTTCAGCCTCGGCCTGCTCTTCGTGCTGGCCCAGCTCAAGGCCGCGCCCTGGTTCTACCAGGACCTGGGCATGGCGGTGCAAAGCGATGCCGCCGCCCTGGCCCTGTTCCTGCTGGTCTCGCCGGTGTTCCTGTTCCCGCTCACGCCCGTGATGAGCCTGTATTCGCGCAAGCATGAGTTCGAGGCCGACGCCTACGCCGCCCGCCAGGCCGACGCCCGCCAGTTGGTCGCGGCCCTGGTCAAGCTCTATCGCGACAACGCCACCACGCTGACACCCGACCCGATCTACTCGCTGTTCTACGACAGCCACCCCAAGGCGACGGAGCGCATCGGCCGACTGCATGCTAATAATGAGATTCCGGCGCAAGCCTGAAACCCCGGAGGAGGCAATCACCATGAATACGAAAAGGTTTCTGTTCGCGACGCTGATCGCCGGCCTGGCCCTGCCGGCCCTGGCCGACCCCTTTGCCGGCGCCGACCTCAAGGCCGGCAAGGCCCTGCACGACAAGCAATGCACGAGCTGCCACAGCGCCAAATTCGGCGGCGACGGCAGCAAGATCTACACCCGTGCCGACCGACGAATGAAGAGCGCCCAGCAACTGGCCCAGCAGATCACCACCTGCAACGCCAACCTCGGCAACAAGCTGTTCCCCGAGGATGAAAACAACATCGGCGGCCATCTCAACCGGCAGTTCTACAAGTTCAAGTAAGCCGACCTCGACGGGAGAGCATCATGAGCGAAGTTTTTTGCGACCTGGCCAAAGGCAAGTGCAAGCCCTGCGAAGGCGGCGTGCCACCCTTGAGCCAGGCCGAGATCGACCGCCTGCTGCCGAAACTGAAGGACTGGCAGGTGGCCGACGGCAAGCTGCGGCGCGACTTCAAGTTCGCCGACCACTACGTCACCATGACCTTCGTCAACGCCATCGCCTGGGTCTCGCACCAGCAGGGGCACCACCCGGACCTTGCGGTCGGCTACAACACCTGCCGGGTGGAATACCTCACCCATGCGATCAAGGGCTTGTCGGAGTCGGATTTCATCTGTGCTGCCAAGATCGATGCCTTGTTCGAGTTGTGACTAAAGACCGAAACGCCCTCCCCTCACCCCTGCCCTCTCCCAGAGGGAGAGGGGGTATTCTCCCCTCTCCCTCTGGGAGAGGGCGACGCGAAGCGGCGGGTGAAGGCGAACGGACCCAGCCCGCTCGTTCCATCTGCGCAAGTCAGATGCCTTTGCTCGTTTCTCTGTGCTGAATAGCGGCCGGGTCGTCGCCACTTTCGGCAAGCATTGCCTGGTCCAGGCCGATAGCGGCCTGATCGATTGTGTCAGCCGTGGCCGCAAGACCGACATCGCCTGCGGCGACGCGGTCGAATTCAAACCCACCGGCCCCGGCCAGGGCGTGATCGAGCACGTCGCGCCGCGGCGCAACCTGCTCTACCGTTCCGACCCGTTCAAGACCAAATACTTCGCCGCCAACCTCGACCAAGTGCTGGTGGTCACCGCGGCCGAACCGGGGCTGAACGAGAATCTGCTCAACCGCTGCCTGGTCGCCGCCCAGGCCGCCGGCATCCCGGCCGCCATCGTGCTGAACAAGGCCGACCTTGCCCAGACCGCAGCCTTGCACGATCACCTGAAAAGCTATGAGGCCATCGGCTACCCACTGCTGTTGGTCTCGGCCAAGACCGACGTCGCGCCCCTGCTACCGCGGCTCGCCGGCAAGACCTCGGTGCTGATCGGCCCCTCCGGCGTCGGCAAGAGCACCCTGGTCAACGCCCTGGTGCCCGAGGCCGATGTCCGCACCGCCGAGATCTCGCGCGCGCTCAACACCGGCCGCCACACCACCACCCACACCCGCCTGTATGCCCTGCCCGGCGGCGGCGCCCTGATCGATTCGCCCGGCATGCAGGAATTCGGCCTGCATCACCTCGGCCTCGACGATCTGCAGGCCGCCTTCCCCGAATTCAAGCCGTTCATCGGCCACTGCCGCTTCTACAACTGCCGCCACCTGAAGGAACCGGATTGCGCGATCGCCGCCGCCGCGGCGAGCGGTGGCATCCTGGCCGAGCGGCTGCGGGCCTACCAGATCCTGGTCGAGGAAATTTCCGCACGGCCTGCTACAAAGTAAGCATCCCGATCATGGCGAGGAGGTCGCCATGAAAACCCTGCTTGCCGTGATGTTGCTGACCCTGCTGCCGCTTTCCGTCCGTGCCGAGGCGCCGGTGGTCAACACCCCTTACACCGCGCCGAAGGTGGTCTACGACATCTTCCTCGACCACCCGGCCAAGCTGGGCGCCGCGCTCTACTGGATTCGCTCGCTGATCCTGCCGCTGTCCGACCCGCCTTACGAATACAAGCCGGAGACGATCAAGGTCGTGCTGCACGGCACCGAGCTGGTCGCCGTGGCGAAGAAGAACGAGGCCAAGTACCAGGAAGAGGTCGCGCGCATGCGCTACTACGCCGAACTGGGCATCGAGTTCAAGGTCTGTGCCCTCGCCCTGCAGGATTACGGCTATCGGCCGGCCGACATGCAGGACTTCGTCCAGGTCGTGCCTTCGGCGATGGTGGAACTGGTCCACTGGCAGAACCAGGGTTACGCCCTGCTGACGCCGCAGGTGCTGGAGAAGCGATTTTCGCTGGAAGAGATACGGTAAGGCGGCCGAGCGGTAACTTACTCGGGCCAGTGCTTGATATAGCGTTTCAGCAGTTCGTTTTGGTTCCGGCCGTCACTACGCGACTTAACGCCCGCTGCGCGGGCATTAGCCTATGCCGGAATGAGTTGCCCTTAGAAGCTCGAAAGCGCTACCAAGCCTATCACTCAGGCCAGTGCTTGATATAGCGTTTCAGCAACTCATTCTCATAATGCGCGTATTTGAGGGAGGCTTTGGCGATGTCGTGCAGGGAGATGACGCCGATCAGTTTCTCGCCGTCCATCACCACCAGGTGACTGATGCGATTCTTGGTCATCACGTCGCGGGCGTAGTCGACCGAGTCTTCGGGGGCGCAGACGAAGGGCTCCTTGTCCATGATCTCGCTCACCTTGATCTCGGCCAGGGAGCAGCCCTTGGCGGCCATGCCGCGCATGACGTCGCGCTCGGTGATGTAGCCCATCATCACTGCCTTATCCAGCACCACCAGCGAGCCGATGTTGTGCTGGACCATGCGTTTCACCACATCGGCGATCGTCTCGTCCGGCTTGGCGCTGTAGATCTCGGTGCTGCCTTTGACAGCGAGAATTTCGCGAATCAGCATGTTTGTCTCCTACTGTTATTTCCGTCCTGGACGCACCAGACCGGCCTCGACTTGCTCGCGCTTGGCCTCGCCGACCAGGAGGGCGATCAGCTCCAGGGCAAAATCCATCGCCGTGCCGGGGCCGCGCGAGGTGACCACCCGGTCATCGACCACCACCGCATCTTCGAGATAACGGGTGCCCGGCAGGCTCAGTTTATCCAGAAATCCCGGATAGCTGGTGGCCTTTTTGCCGGCCAGCAGGCCGGCCTCGGCCAGGGCGATCGGCGCGGCGCAGATGGCGGCGGTGTATTTGCCGGCCGCGGCCATCTTCTTCAGCAGGGCCTGGATGCGCGCGTCGTTCTTCAGGTTTTCCGCCCCTGGCATGCCACCCGGCAGGACGATCATGTCGAAGGCCTGATCGAGCACCTGATCGAGACTGGCATCGGGCTGCACCCGCATGCCGCGCGCGCCCTGGACCAGGCCAGGGACCAGGCCCGCCGTGATCACCTCGATGCCGGCCCGACGCAGGAGATCGACGATGGTGGTCGCCTCCAGATCCTCGAAGCCGGGCGCCAGTGGAACCAGTACCTTGCTCATGCTGCGCTCCCGCATAACCGCTCAAACTCGGCCTTGGACCGCTCGGCGCAATCGCCGATGGAGACGCCGTAGAAATAGTTGCCGACCAAGGCGAGCTGCTCGCCGGCAAGCAAGTGGTCAACCTCAGACACCCAGGCCAGATGCCCGGCCTGCAACGCCGGCAGGCGGCTGGTCCGCTCCGCCGTCTGAACCAGATGACCGAGCGGCAGGTCCAGCCAGGTGGCAATGCACGCCAGCTTTTCCTCCCGGCTCAAGCGGCCGGGGCGGAAATGGAAGGTGAAACCGCGGAAACGCTCGTCGGGCACGACATCGCGCGAGACGACCGAATAGAAATCCTGGTCGACGCCGATCACCCCGGCCAGCTCGGGCAGGGCCAAGCGCTCCTTGCGCACGACCACGGCCAGGCTCTCCACCTCGGCCGGATGAATCTGTTCCAGATGGTGGGTCAGGTCGGGGAATTCGCCATCGAGCAGTCGTGCCGCCTCCCAGGCCGGCACGGCCAGGGCCAGGCGCCGGCAGGTCCACTGCCGCGTACCGGCATGCAGGCGGAAGCCCTCACCCGTGCGCTCGATGCGCTCGACCGCAACGCCGGTCTCGATCTTTTGTCCCGCCCCCTCGGCCAGCATCTCGGCCAGGCCACGCAGGCCGCCCTTGAGGGTATAGCTGCGCGGCAGGTCCTTGCGCCGGGACTTCTTGCGGAACAAGAGGTCGGCCGGAAAATTGTCGGCCGGCTGGGCCAACACGGCGGCGAAAGCATGGCGCAACAGGCTGTCGTAGCTGCGCTGCCCCATGACCTGGGCGTAGTACTCGCGCAGGTTCAATCCAACCTTGGGCGTGAACAGCAGTCTCGGCAGGGCAGGAATCAGGCTGGGCCAATGCAGATGGGCAAACACCGATTTCAAGCGGCCGTCCCACACCCGCCAGGGCAGCTTCTGCCTGGGCTGCAGGCGCCCCAGCTCGTTGCCGCTGAGCAGCTCCAAGAGCGCGCCATAGGAATTGTAGGCCGTGTGCGCCGCCAGCTCGGTCCAGTAGCCCTCGGCCGGACCGTTATAACGGTGGCTGGCCAGGCAGCCGCCAAGTCGCTTGTCCGCTTCCAGAAGCAAGGTGCGCCAGCCCTGAATGGCGCCGCGGCGGGCGAAGGTCAGGCCGGAGACCCCGCCGCCCACTACGATCAAGTCATATTCGAACATCCGATAACGGTACCCCGGCCAAGCCCACTTGGCAACGGATCAATACCTGCAGGAAATCAGCCCTCGGTGAAGCGATGGATCTGGCGCCGGTCGCGCTTGGTCGGCCGGCCCTTGATCGCCAGACCCGGGTCGGCCGTGGCCTTGCGCTCGGCCACCTGCTGCTGGCGCCGGGCATGGCTGGCCTCGTCTTCGGTATACAGGGTCTTGGCCACAGCGGCCGGGCCGCGTTTATCGGACAACCCGGTCACCGTGATATCCCACGCATAAGCGCCGATATGGATCAGCAGGCGGTCGCCCGGCTTCAGCTCCTTGCCCGGCTTGGTCCGCTCGCCGTTGAGCTTGACCTTGCCGCCCTCCACCGCCTGGGCCGCCAGTCTGCGGGTCTTAGAGCCTGTCTCATAAAATCCTGTGGGCGCGATGGCGGCGATTTTGACGCAGGCCGCGAAGCGCAACGCGCGGTTTGGTTGTTCCAAACAAGCGGTGCGCGACAAAGGCCCGTGGCAAAATCGCCCCATCCCGAAGGGTTGCCGCCAGAAACGGCGTCTGCCGCGTTGCGGCGCTTGGCAATGGAACGACCATTGCCCGCGCACCACGCCTTGCATCCATCCGTTTCTGACGGCAACGCGCTCCACAGGATTTTATGAGACAGGCTCTTAAAGAAGCGGGCGGCCCAGAGCCACTTGTCGATGCGGATGCGTGCTATATCGATAGGCATGCCGAATGCTAACCCATAGTCAAACTGGCTTTGAAGACAAACGGAGAGAACGACATGAGGTGGATTCTGCTGCTGGGTATTTTCATGCTGGCGACGGCCTGCGATACGCCGCGCAGCTGGGGGCCGGACAGCCCCTATTTCGCCTACCCAGCCGGCAGCCAAATGGTTTTGCGCCGGCCGCTGGAGATTCCCGCCGACTGGGCCACGCTGCGCCTGCAACACGGCCACACCGTGGCCTTCGGTGCGGTGCAGGAACAGGAGCCGCATTGCATTCTGGAAATCGACACCGTACGCCCGGTGCCGCAGCGGATCGAACCGGACCGCTTCGCCATCATCGGCGTCCGGCGCGGCATCAGCGACCTGGCCGCCAGCTCCGGCTTCTTCATCCGCGCCGCCCATGCCGACAGCGACCTGCCCGCGCAACTGTTCTACAAGACCGAATTCCGCCTGCGCTCGGAACGACAGCCCGGGGTGCGCCGGCTGCTGTGCCAGCACGACCAGCTCGCCGCCGGCGCCGGCCTGCCCCGCCACCTCACCCTGGCCGAGATCCGTTCGGCCTTAGGCGACCTCATCGCCATCGAACTGCCTTAGAGCCTATTTCGGTAGGCCCTCAGTCCCCGCGCAACGCCGCCTTGAACTCGCGCCGCCGCCGATGCAGGGTCGGCTCGGTGTAGCCGTTGGGCACGCGCCGGCCGTGAAAGATCATGTCCTGCGCGGCCTGGAAGGCGAGGCTGATGTAATGCGGCGCCAGGTTGATGTAGTTGCGCTCGCCGGCGTTCTGCCGGTCCACCAGCCTGGCCATGCGGCGCAGGCTCTCCATCACCTGGGTCTCGCTCACCACGCCGTGGTGCAGCCAGTTGGCGATGTGCTGGCTGGAGATGCGCAGGGTGGCACGGTCCTCCATCAGGCCGACGTTGTGGATGTCCGGCACCTTGGAGGCACCGATGCCCTGGTCGATCCAGCGCACGACGTAGCCGAGCAGGCCCTGGATGTTGTTGTCGAGTTCTTCCTGGATCTGTTCGGGCGTCCAGGGCGGCGGCGCCACCACGGGGATGGCGAGCAGGTCGTCCAGGGTCGCCCGGCGCCGGCCGCGCAGGGCCTGCTGGCGCGCGAAGACATCGACCCGGTGATAGTGGAGGGCGTGCAGGGTGGCGGCGGTGGGCGACGGCACCCAGGCGCAGTTGGCGCCGGCCTCGGGGTGGGCCTGCTTGCTCGCCAGCATGGCCGCCATGCGGTCGGGCATGGTCCACATGCCCTTGCCGATCTGGGCCCGGCCCGACAGGCCGCAGGCCAGGCCGATGTCGACGTTCCAGTCCTCGTAGGCGGCAAGCCAACGTGCCGTTTTCATCTCCTCCTTGCGCAGCACGGGGCCGGCCTCCATCGAGGTGTGGATCTCGTCGCCGGTGCGGTCGAGAAAGCCGGTGTTGATGAAGATCAGGCGCTCGCGCGCGGCGCGGATGCAGGCCTTGAGGTTGAGCGTGGTGCGCCGCTCCTCGTCCATCACCCCGAGCTTCAGGGTGTTGCGCGGCAGCGCCAGCACGTCCTCGATGCGGGAGAACAGCTCGACGCTGAAGGCCACCTCGTCTGGCCCGTGCTGCTTGGGCTTGACGATGTAGACGCTGCCGGCCCGGCTGTTGCGCAAGCCGCCCACCCCCTTGAGATCGTGCACGGCGCAATAGCTGGTGACGAAGCCGTCGAGCAGGCCCTCGAACACCTCGTTGCCCTGGGCGTCGAGCACGGCATCGGTGGTCATCAGGTGGCCGACGTTGCGCACCAGCATCAGGCTGCGGCCGGGCAGCTCGAAATAGCGGCCCTCGGGCGAGAGATAGCGCCGGTCGGGGTTGAGGCTGCGGCTGTGGCTCCGGCCGCCCTTCTCGAAGCTGGCGCTCAGATCGCCCTTCATCAGGCCGAGCCAGTTGCGATAGACCAGCACCTTGTCCTCGGCATCGACCGCGGCGACCGAATCCTCGCAGTCCATGATGGTCGAGATCGCCGCCTCCAGATGGATGTCGCGGATACCGGTGGGATGCAGCTGGTGAATGGGATGGTCGGTATCGAAGCGGATCTCCAGGTGCAGGCCGTGATGGCGCAGGAGCAGGGCCGTGAGGCGCCCCTCCTGCTCCTGGTAGCCGCGAAACTGGGCCGGCTCGCGCAGGCCGGTGCGCCGCCCGCTCGACAGCGTCACCGCAAGCTGACCGTCCTTCACCGCATAGGCCACGGCATCGAGATAGCTGCCCTCGGTGAGCGGCACCGCCTCGTCGAGCAGGGCCTTGGCGTAGGCGATGACCTTGGCGCCGCGCACCGGGTTGAAGGCGCCCTTCTTCTCGGCACCGTCTTCGTCCGATATCGCATCGGTGCCGTAGAGGGCGTCGAACAGACTGCCCCAGCGGGCATTGGCCGCGTTCAGCGCATAGCGCGCGTTGTTCACCGGCACCACCAACTGCGGGCCGGCGATGCCCGCGATCTCGGCATCGACCTGATCGGTGGCGATCTCGAAATCCTCCACCTCGGGCAGCAGATAGCCGATGTCGTAGAGATACTGCTTGTAGGCCGCGGCATCGTGCGGCCGGCCCTTGCGCTCCAGGTGCCAGGCGTCGATGCGCGCCTGCAGCTCATCGCGCCGGGCCAGCAGGGCGCGGTTTTTCGGGGTCAGCTCGCGCACGATTTCGGCAAACCCGGCCCAGGCGCGCTCCGCGCTGATGCCGGTGCCGGGCGCGATCTCGTCGCGCACCAGATCGTGGAGCGGTTTGGCGATTTTCAGGCCGGCGATTTCGATCCGTTCGGTCATGCGCATCCCCTACGTGCGAGACAATTTTCCGCAGGCGGCCAGCACGCGCGCCAGCTGCTCGGCGCGGTCGGCCAGCAGGCCGTGCGCCCCGGCGAGCGCGGCTTCGAGCGGCATCGGCCCATCGGGCAGGGCGAAGCAGCCGTCGAAATGGGGCGCCAGTTCGGCCAGCGCCGCGCGCTCGAATGCTCCGGACAGCAACGATACCGGCACCCCGGCGGCGCGGGCATGGCGCGCCACCACCAGGGGCACCTTGCCCAGCAGGGTCTGGGCATCGGAGCGGCCCTCGCCGGTGATCGCCCAGTCGGCGCCTTGCAGGGCGGCATCGAGCCCGGCCAGTTCGGCCACCACCTCGGCCCCGGCCCGGTGGCTCGCCCCGAGCAATTGCAGGGCATAGCCCAGGCCGCCGGCGGAACCGGCACCAGGGCGTTCCGAGATGGCGGCACCGGCCCAGGCATCGCCCAGTTCGGCCCAGTGACGCAGCCGGGCATCGACCAGGCCGATCGCGTCGGGCGCCACGCCCTTCTGCGGCCCGAACACGGCCGTGGCGCCGAGCGGGCCGCACAAGGGGTTCTGCACATCGGTCATCAGGGTGAGGCGACACTGTTTCAGGCGCGGATCGAGCCCGGAGAAATCCACGCGCGCCAAATCGGCCAAGCCGGCCGGAGTCGGCGCGACGGTGTGGCCATGGGCATCGAGCAGGCGCACACCGAGCGCGGCCAGCAGGCCGCTGCCGCCATCGTTGGTGCTGCTGCCGCCCAGGCCGATCAGGAAGCGGGTGTGGCCGGCCTCCAGGCAATGGCGCAGAAGCTGGCCCAGGCCGACCGTGCTGCGGCTGGCCACCGGCTCGGCACCGGCCATGGGCAGGCCGACCACGGCGGCCGCCTCCAGCACCGCCGTCGGGCCGTCGGCGCCGTGCACCAGGCCGTAGGGCACCTCGATCGGGCGGCCGTCGGCCCCCTGGACCCGGGCCGTCAGCCGGCGGCCGGCGCTGGCGGCGAGCACGGCATCGAGCGTGCCTTCCCCGCCATCGGCCATGGGCCGGGCCAGGATGCGGGCATCAGGCCAGACCCGCTTAAAGCCGCTGGCCATCGCCTCGGCCACGGCCGGCGCCGACAGGCAGCCTTTGAAGGCATCCGGGGCGAGCACCAGGGTCGGCATGACGCCGCTACTTCACCAGGGTCACCGGCACGTCGACCAGGTGCGCCACCTTGGTGGTGACCGAGCCCAGGAGCAGGCCGGTCAGCGAGCCCAGGCCGCGCGCGCCCATGATGATCTGGTTGCAGCCCTTTTCCTTGGCGTAGGCGGCGATGGTCTCCGCCACCGGCCCGACGCCGATGTGGAAGACATAGGCCACGCCCGCGGCATCCAGCGCCGCGCGCGCGGCGGCCAGGGCCTTGATGCCCTCGTCGTGGTAATAGGCCTTGATCTGCTCCTCGCTCACGAACATCTTCACGTCGCCCGAGATGATCGGCAGCTGCACGTTGAGCAGGTGGATCTCGGGCGGCTCGGCCGCGCCCCTGGCCAGATCGATGGCCGCCTGCACCGCGCGCAGCGAATTGTCGGAACCGTCGACCGGCAACAGGATCTTTTTCATGTCTCGCTCTCCCTAAACGGAATCAATGGGCCTGTTGGTCGTCGGCCGCCA
Source organism: Sulfuritortus calidifontis (assembly GCF_003967275.1). Classification (NCBI taxonomy): domain Bacteria; kingdom Pseudomonadati; phylum Pseudomonadota; class Betaproteobacteria; order Nitrosomonadales; family Thiobacillaceae; genus Sulfuritortus; species Sulfuritortus calidifontis. The sequence continues at coordinate 879,331 of NZ_AP018721.1, read as the reverse complement.
GGTCGACCACCTTGGCCGGCGGCCTGGCGGCGAACAGCTTGCCGATGGCCACCACCAGGATGGCGCCGAGGATGGGCACCAGGCTGTGCAGCATGGGTGCGTGGACCTCGATCCAGGGCACCACCTTGGCGTCGCCCACCAGCATCTCGCCGCCGATATAGCCGAGCATGGCCGCGCCCAGGGTGACGATGAGCGGGAAGCGGGCGATCAGCTTGAGGATCATGGTGCTGCCGTAGATGATCAGCGGGATGCTCAGCAGCAGGCCGATGATCAAGAGGACGATATCGCCGTCGGCGGCGCCGGCCACCGCCAGCACGTTGTCCACGCTCATCACCAGATCGGCCAGCACGATGGTCTTGATCGCGCCCCACATATTGCCCTGGCCTTCGATGCCATCGCCGTGGCCCTCCTCCGGCAGCAGCAGCTTCACCGCGATCCACAGCAGCAGGAGGCCGCCGACCAGCTTGAGGAAAGGCAAGGTCAGCAGGTAGACGGCGAAGGCGGTCAGGGTGACCCTGAGGCCGATCGCCGCGGCGCCGCCGAAGATGATGGCCCGGCGCTGCTGGTGCAGCGGCAGGCTGCGGCAGGCCAGGGCGATGACCAGGGCGTTGTCGCCGGAGAGCAAGATGTCCGCGACCACGATCTGGGCCAGCCCGGTCCAGGTCGCAGGATCGTTCAACCATTCCATCATTTGATGACGACTCCTTGAATTCCGATTTCAGACGACATTGCGCGGCGCCCCGGCGACGAAGGCCTCGATATTGTCCACCAATTGATCTGCCAGCGCCTGCATCGCCTCGCGGCCGGACCAGGCGACATGCGGGGTGAGGATGAAGTTGGGCAGGTCCAGCTCCAGCAGGGGATTGCCCGCGCGCGGCGGCTCGACCGCGAGCACGTCGAAGCCGGCGCCGGCGATGCGCCGGCTGCGCAGGGCCTCGATCAGCGCCGCCTCGTCGACCAGGTTGCCGCGCGCGGTGTTGATCAGGATGGCCGAGGGCTTCATCAGGCCGAACTCGCGCGCGCCGATCAGGTGCCGGGTCTCGGCGCTGAGCGGGACGTGCAGCGAGATCACGTCGGCCGCGCGCAGCACCGCATCGAACTCGGTGTAGCCCTCGCGCAGCGCCGGCGCCCCCTTGTGCTCGGCCACCAGCACCCGCATGCCGAAGGCCTCGGCCAGCTTCTCCATGGCCTGGCCGAGCGAGCCATAGCCGATCAGGCCCAGGGTGCTGCCGTAGAGATCGTGGATCGGGCGGGTGAACAGGCAGAACTGCTCGGCCTGCTGCCAGAGCCCGGCCTGCAGGTCCGCGCGCCAGCCCAGGAGATTGCGGCGCAGGGCCAGGATCAGCATGAAGGCGTGCTCGGGCACGGTGTGCACGGCATAGCCGCGAATGTTGCTGACCACGATGCCGTGCGCCCGGCAATAGGCCAGGTCGATGATGTCGGTGCCGGTCGCCGCCACGGCGATCATCTTGACCGTTGGTGCCTGGGCCAAAATCTCGCCCGGCAGCTTCACCTTGTTGCTGACCACGATGTCGGCCCCCCGGATGCGCTCGAGCACCTGCTCCGGTGCGGTCTGCGGGTAATCGACCCAGTCGTGCTCGAAGCTCGGCGCGCGCAGATCGGCGATGAGGCTCTGGCGGTCGAGAAAGACGATGCGGCGTTTCATCAGCGCTCCATGCCCGAGGCGCGTTCGAGGATCTTCATCACCGCCGCCGAATCCTGCTCGGCCTCGCCCAAACCCATGAGGGCATTGAGGTGCTGCATGACCAGGGCCGCGCCGGGCAGCGCCAGGCCCAGTTCCTTCGCCGTCTGCAGCACGATGTTCATGTCCTTCTGGTGCAGCCGGGTCTTGAAGCCGGGCTTGTACTCGTTGTCGAGCATGCGCTTGCCGTGCACCTCCAGGATGCGGCTGCCGGCGAAGCCGCCCATCAGGGCGTCGCGTACCCGGGCCGGATCGACCCCGTTCTTGCGCGCGAACAGCAGGGCCTCGGCCACGCCCTCGATGGTCACCGCCACCACGATCTGGTTGCAGGCCTTGGCCACCTGACCGGCGCCGTTGTCGCCGACCAGCACGATGTTCTTGCCCATGGCCTCGAACACCGGTTTGACCCGCTCGAACACCGCCGGCTTGCCGCCGACCATGATCGACAGGGTGGCGTTGATGGCGCCGATGTCGCCGCCGGAGACCGGCGCATCGAGCATCTCCACGCCCTGGGCGGCAAGCCTCTGCGCCATGGCCCGGGTCGCTGTGGGCGAGATGGTGCTCATGTCGACCACCACCGAGCCGGCCTTGGCACCCTGGGCCACGCCGCCCTCGCCGAAGATCACCTGCTCGACGTCCGGCGTGTCCGAGACCATGACGATGCTGATCTCGGCCTGGCTGGCGGCCTCGGCCGGCGACTTACAGGCGATGCAGCCGGCGGCGACCGGCTCGGCCATGGATTCCGGCCGGCGGCCGTGGACGTAGACCTTGTGCCCGGCCTTGTGCAGGTTGATGGCCATGGGCTTGCCCATGATGCCCATACCGATGAATGCCACGTTCGCCATGTTCGATCTCCTCTTAGCCACTAATTAGCAAATAACCAGACCCAGCCCGGCAGCAACAGGGCGAAGAGCAGGGTGCTCCAGCCCAGAAGCAGGGCCACGGTCTCGGTATCCAGGTGAAACCGGTCGGCCAGCAGCACCGAGGTGGTCATCACCGGCATGCCCGCCTCGATGATGGCGGCCCGGTGCTGCGCGCTCAACTCCCCGCCCTGCCCGCCCGCTGCGATCAGGCCCCAGACGATCAGGGGCATGAGCAGGAGCTTCACCGCCACCACCGAGAGCACCGCCCGCCCCGGCCGCAGCCGGCCCCAGGGCAGGGCCAGGCCGAGCACGAACAAGAGCACCGGGATGGCGGCCTGGCCGACCATGCGCGCGGCATCGGCCAGCGGCGTAAGGTCGAGGCCGGACAGATTGAGCGCCACGCCGAGGACGAAGGCCCAGAGCGGCGGCAGCCGCAGCAGGATGCGGCTGACCGGATGCACCGGAGCGCTCACGTCGGAGGCGCCCAGGCGGGTGGCGATCCAGACCCCCAGGGTCCAGACGATGGGGGTGAAGGCCAGCACGTCGGCGAACACCGCGTAGCGCTCGCCCGCGTGGCCGTAGAGAAAGCCCAGCACCGGATAGCCGATCAGGAGCACGTTGCCGAACATGCCGCAGAGCATGAGCGAGGCGCGGCTGCGGTTGGGCAGATTTTTTCCCAGCGGCGAGCGGTAGAGCACGAGATAAAGCAAGAGGCCGGTGGCCAGGGTGCCGAGCAGGAGATAGAACGGCACCGTCAGCAGCGCGGCATCGATCCGGGCGGTGGCCGCGGCGGCGAAGATCAGCGCCGGCAGGAAGAGATAGACCGCCAGGGTGCTCAGATAATTGCGCAGCACCGGGGCCGGGATCTCCGGATGCACCCGCTGCCACAGGCCGCCGGCGCCGATCAGGATGACCAGCGGCAGCCAGACGCGATAGAGCAGTTCGGCCAGGCCGTCGATCATGCCGGCTGCCCGGAAAAACCGATGCGCTCCGCGCACCAGGTGGCGCTGGCAAGCAGGGCGGCATCCTCGTTCAGGCCGCCGACCAGCTGCAGACCGAGCGGCAGGCCGCGCGGACCCAGGCCGACCGGAAAGGTCAGCGCCGGCACGCCGGTCAGGCTCCAGATCGTGCAGAAGGCCGGGCTGCCGGTGTGCGTCAGGGTGGCGGGCGCCTCGCCGGCAGCCGGCGGGGTGACGATGGCATCGGCCTCGCCCAGCCATTCGGCCAGAGCCAGGCGCAAATCCAGACGCCGGGCCAGGGCGGCGCGGTAGTCCGCCGTTTCGATCGCCAGGCCCTCGGCGATAATCTGCCTGAGCGGCAGGCTCATCTGCTGCGCGTGTTCCACATACAGGGGCACCATCTGCTTGGCCGCCTCGAAGGCCATGATGGTGCGGTGCACGGCATGGGCGTCATCGAAGACGGCGGGCAGTTCCTGCTCGACCACCTCGGCCCCCGCCGCGCGCAGGGCGGCCAGATTGGCCTCGAACATCTGCCGCTGTGCCGGCTCGGCCTCGGGCCAGGCCGGTGAACGCACGGCACGCAGGCGCGGCGGCCGGGCCGGCGGCACCACCTCGGCCAGGGCATCAGCCTCGCTCAGCACCGCGCCAAGCAGGCCGGCATCCGTCACCTCGCGCACGAACAGGCCGACCTGGTCGAGCGTGCCGCTAAAGCGCAGGATGCCGCGCGTCGGCACGTTGCCGGCGCTCGGCTTGAAGCCGACCACGCCGCAATAGGCGGCCGGCCGGATGACCGAGCCGTTGGTCTGGCTGCCCAGCGCCGCCGGCACCATGCCGGCCGCCACCGCCGCGGCCGAGCCGCTGGAGGAGCCGCCGGGGGTATGCGCGAGGTGCCAGGGGTTGCGGGTCTTGCCCGGGGTGTAATAGGCCAGTTCCGCCGTCACCGTCTTGCCCAGCACGAAGCCGCCGGCCGCCTCGATGCGCGCCACCACCTCGGCCGAGGTCTCGGGCACGAAGCCATCGAAGATGGGCGAGCCCATGCCGGTGGGAATGCCGGCGGTGTGCATGATGTCCTTGATGCCGACGGGAATGCCGTGCAAGAGGCCCTTGGCCGGCACGGCATCGGCGGCGCGCGCCTTGGCCCGCGCGGCTTCGGGATCGCACCAGGCCCAGGCGCCGATCTCGGCCTCCCGCTCGGCGAGGCGGGCCAGGCAGGCCTCGGTCAGCGCCGCGCTGGATAAATCGCCCTGGTGCAGACCGGCGACGAGGGCGCGCAAACTGGAATCGGTCGCCAGCGTCATGACCAGGCCTGCGGCGGTTCAGCCCCGGACTTCCGGGTTGAGCAGATTGGGCGGGGCCTCGCCGCGCAGGGCGGCGACCAGGTTGCGCGCGGCAAGCCAGGCCATGTTGCGCCGGGTCGCCTCCGACGAGCTGGCGATGTGCGGCGTCAGCACCACGTTGTCGAACTTGAGCAGCTCGGCATCGAGTCTGGGCTCGCCCTCGTAGACGTCGAGCCCGGCGGCGCCGATCCGGCCGCTCCTCAGGGCCGCGACCAGGGCCGCATCGTCCACCACGCCGCCGCGCGAGGCATGGATGAAGACCACGCCCGGCTTCATCCTGGCGAACTCGGCGGCGCCGACCAGATGATGGGTCTGCGGCGAATACGGCGTGTGCACCGTCAGGATGTCGGCCTGCGCCAGCAGCTCGTCCAGGCTGACATAACGGGCATTGAGCGCCCGCTCCTGCGCTTCAGGCAACCGGCTGCGATTGTGATAGAGCACCGGCATGTCGAAACCCAGGGCCCGGCGCGCCACCTTCTGGCCGATGCGGCCCATGCCCAGGATGCCGAGCGTCGCATGGTGCACATCGGTGCCGAGAAACTGCTTGAGCTTCCAGCCGGTCCACTGGCCGGCGCGCAGATAGCGCTCGGCCTCGGTCACGCGCCGGGCCGCGGCCAGGATCAGGGCCCAGGTAAAGTCGGCGGTGGAGTCGTCGAGCACGCCCGGCGTGTTGGTCGCCATCACACCGTGCGCGGTGCAGGCGGCCAGGTCGAAGTTGTTGTAGCCGACCGCGATGTTGCACACCGCCTTGAGGTCGGGACACCGATCGAGCAGGGCGCCGTCGATGCGGTCGACGATGCTGGTGAGCGCGCCGGCCTTGCCGGCCAGGCGCTGCGCCAACGCATCGGCGCTGAACGGCGCGTCGCCCTGGTTGGCCTCGACCTCGAAGTGCTCGCCGAGAAAGCCGAGCACGTCGTCGAACACCTCGCGGGTGACCAGAATCTTCGGCTTCATGGCTTAGCGATACAACACGGTCGGCAGCCACATGCCGATCTGCGGCCAGATATAGAGCAGGGCCATGGCAATGATCTGGATGCCCATGAACGGCATCATGCCGGCGAAGATCTGGTTCAGCGTCACGTGCGGCGGCGACACTCCCTTCAGGTAGAAGGCGGCCATGGCCACCGGCGGCGAGAGGAAGGCCGTCTGCAGATTGAGCGCGACCAGGAGACCGAAGAACAGCGGGTCGATGTTGAAGTGCGCCAGCAGCGGGATGAAGATCGGCATGAAGATGACGATGATCTCGGTCCACTCCAGCGGCCAGCCCAGGATGAAGATGATGACCTGGGACAAGAGCAGGAACTGCACCGGCGTCAGATCCAGCGACAGCACCCACTTCTCCACCAGTTCCTGGCCGCCGAGCAGGGCGAAGGCGGCCGAGAAGATGGAGGAACCGACGAACAGCCAGCAGACCATGGCCGAGGTCTTGGCGGTGAGAAAGACCGACTCCTTGAGCACGCCGAAGTTGAGCTGCTTGTACAGCGCGGCCAGGATGAAGCCGCCCAGGGCCCCCACCGCCGCCGCCTCGGTCGGCGTGGCCAGGCCGAACACGATGGAGCCGAGCACCGCCAGGATCAGGATGGACAGCGGAAAGAAGGAGCTCAGCAGCATCTTGAAGATTTCCAGCCGGGCGAAGTTGAGCAGGCCATAGAACACCGCCAGGGCCAGGGTGCCGGCGGCCAGCACGACCCAGTACCAGGTGGGCGCGTTCAGCGCGGCCTCGACCGGCGTGGCCGGAGCCTCGGCAGCGGCTGGCGCGGCCTCGGGCGGGGCCGGTTCGGCCAGGGCCTGTGGCGGTTCCTGCACGCCCAGTTCCGTGGCTGGCTCCTGCACCCCTTCGGCTACCGGCGGCTCCTGGATGCCTTCCGCCATTGGCGGTTCCTGAACGCCCTCGGCCTCGGGCGGTTCCTGGATGCCCTCGGCCTGGGGCCCGGCGCCCCCGGCCGCCTGCGGCTCGGCCGGCGCGGCCGCCTCCATGCCCATCTCGACCAGGCCGGCGGTATCCACGACTTCCGGGGCCGCCGTGACCTCGCGATAGATCAGGCCCATGGCGCCGAACCAGGTCACCGCCGGCAGCAACACGATGACCAGGTGCCGGGCGATCAGCCCGGTCGTGATGCCCTGGTTGCGCTTGCCCCTGAAGGCGCCGAGCAGGGCGGGCAGGGCCTTGTTGCTGACCGTCTCGGACAGGGTCCTGGCCCAGTCGGCCAGTGGCACCACCCGCTCCTCCATGGGCAGCGGCGGCGCCATGTGCGGCTTCAGCTTGGCCAGGATGATGACGTAGCCGATGTAGAGCGCGGCCAGCATCAGGCCGGGGAAGAAGGCGCCGGCGTAGAGCTGGACCACCGAGACGCCGGCAGTGGCACCGTAGACGATGAGCAGCACCGAGGGCGGGATCAGGATGCCCAGGCAACCGCCGGCGGTGATGCAGCCGGCGGTCATGCGCACGTCGTAGCCGTGGCGCAGCATGGTCGGCAGCGCCAGCAGCCCCATCAGGGTGACCACGGCGCCGACGATGCCGGTGGCGGTGGCGAACACCGCGCAGGTGATCAGGGTGGCCACCGCCAGCGAGCCCGGGATGCGGGCCATGGCCAGGTGGATGCTGGTGAACAGCTGCTTGATCAGGTTGGCCCGCTCGACCAGATAGCCCATGAACACGAACAGGGGGATGGCGATCAGCACGTCGTTGGTCATCACGCCATAGGCGCGCTGGACCATGAGGTCCAGGGTCTGGGTGACGGCGATGTCCGGGTTGACGCTGTCATAGGCATACCAGGTGAACAGCACGCCCATGCCCATCAGGGTAAAGGCGGTGGGAAAGCCGAGCATGATCGCGACCACGATCAGGGCCAGCATCAACAGCCCCATATGACCGTTGGTCATCTCGCCCCAGGGCATGAAAACGACGATGCCGGCCAGGATGATGGCCATCAGGGCGAAGCCGAAGCGAAGTTCTTTTTTCATCGCTTCGTCTCCTGCTTCAGCACATATTCATCCAGCTGGGCGATGTCCTCGTCCTTCACGTCGACCATGTGCTTGAGCTTGTCGACGTCGACCTCCTCCACGTCGCCCAGACGGGCCGGCCACTTGCCGTCGCGCAGGCAGACCAGGCAGCGGGCGATCTCGACCAGGCCCTGCAAGAGCAGGAAGAAACCGGCCAGGGGGATGAAGTACTTGAACGGCCAGAGTGGCATGGGCTCCGGACTGAAGGTCTGCTCGCGGATGGCGAAGGAATCGCCGGCATAGGTCCAGCCGGCATAGGTCAGGGCGAAGATGCCCGGCAGGAAGAAGATGACGTAGAGCGCGAGGTCGATCGTGGCCTGGGTGCGCGGCTGGAAAAAGCCGTAGAGCACGTCGCCGCGGACGTGGCCGCCGCTGGCCAGGGTATAGGCGCCGGCCATCATGAACAGGATGCCGTAGAGCATGATCTGGCCGTCCTGCACCCAGGCATGAGGGGTATTCAACACATAGCGGGAGAAGACCTCCCAGGAAATCAGCAGGGTCAGCACGACGATGGACCAGCCGAAGAAATGGCCGGCGAAGGTGCTCACCTTGTCGATCAGCAACATCAGCTTCTTCATGACGATCTCTCGAGCGGGTAAAGACACCCATCCGGCCAGGCCGGATGGGTAAGCGGGGCGCTACTTATTTCTTCTTCTTGGCGAAGAAATGGTTGTAGGCCATCTTGTAGTCGACCAGGGTGTCGTTCTGCCAGCGGCAGGTGCGGGCGGCGAAGGCGCGCATCGAATCGAGCACCTTCTTGAACGCCGGGTTCTCCGCGCTCTTGGCCGCCATGATCTTGTCCCAGGCCTCGAGCTGCTTCTTCAGTATGGCATCCGGCGTCTTGTAGAACTTGACGCCCTGCTGGCTGGCCATGGCCTGGTAGTCCTTGGAATAGCGGTCGATCGCCTTCCAGGACATGTCGGCCGAGGCGGCCTCGATGGCATGCTTGATGATGGCCTTGTGCTCGGCGTTGAGCGCATCGTACTTCTTCTTGTTGAACAGGATCTCGAACTGCTCGCTGCACTGGTGGAAGCTCTGCAGCATGCAGACCTTGGCCACGTCGGGGAAGCCGAGCAGACGATCGGACGAGGCATTGTTGAACTCGGCCGCATCGAGCAGGCCGCGGTCCATGGCCGGCACGATCTCGCCACCCGGCAGCGGGTTCACCGCCGCGCCCAGATCCTTGTACATGTCGACCGCGAGGCCGACGGTACGGAACTTGACGCCCTTCATCTGATCGGCGCTGGTGATCGGCTTCTTGAACCAGCCGAAAGGCTGGGTCGGCATCGGGCCGTAGAGCATGGACACCACGTCCATGTTCATGCTCTTGTAGATCTCGTCGAGCAATTCCTTGCCGCCGCCGTAGTAGTGCCAGGCCAGCACCATGTTGGGGTCCATGCCGAAGGCCGGGCCCGAGCCCCACAGCGCCACGGCGGAGTTCTTGCCGTACCAGTAGGCGACCACGCCGTGGCCGCCGTCCAGGGTGCCCTTGCTCACCGCATCGAGCAGGTCGAAGGCCTTGACCACGGCGCCGGCCGGCAGTACCTCGATCTTGAGTTCCTTGCCGGACATGGCATTGACCTTGTTGGCGAAGTCGACCGCGTATTCGTGGAAGATGTCCTTGGCCGGCCAGGTGCTCTGGAAACGCAGGCTGACCGGGGCCGAGGCCTTGGCGATGGCGGGGAAACCCAGGCTCGCGGCACCGGCGGCGGTGGCCGCGGTGGCGGTGAGGAATTTGCGGCGCGCGGCCTTGGTCGGTTTCACATCTTGCTTAGCTTCTACGTCCTTTTTCTTGCTCATGCTTTCGTCTCCTCGAGGTACGTGAAAAAGCGGGTAACCCATCGTGACAGCGTGTGCGACGCTGAACCGACAGAGTACCCCACTACAACGGCCGAAAACACCACTTGCCAAGCCGGATTCAGCCCAATGTGGGCATTACTAGGGTATTGGCCGTGCGCTCGGCCGGCGCAGGCCAACGGCTGGTAACCACCTTGGTGCGCGTGTAGAAATACACGCCCTCCATGCCATGCATGTGCAGATCGCCGAACAGCGAGGCCTTCCAGCCACCGAAGGAGAAGAAGGCCATGGGCACCGGGATCGGCACGTTGACGCCGACCATGCCCACCTCGATCTCGTGCTCGAAGCGGCGCGCCCAGTGACCCGATCCGGTGAAAATGGCCGTGCCGTTGCCGTAGGGGTTGGCGTTGACCAGGCGCACCGCCTCGTCGAAGCTGGCGACCCGCAGCACGATCAGCACCGGGCCGAAGATCTCCTCGCGGTAGATGTCCATCTCGGGCCTGACCCGGTCGAACAGGGTCGGCCCGACGAAAAAACCGCCTTCCAGACCGGCGACTTTCAGGCCCCGGCCATCGAGCACCAGCTCGGCGCCCTGGGCGACGCCGCTGTCGATCAAGCCGACGATGCGGTCGCGATGCGCCGCCGAGATCACCGGGCCCATCCCGACGCCGGGCGCATCGCCGCGGCCGACCCGGATCCGGGCGGCCTTGTCCTTGAGCAGTGGTACAAGACGCTCCCCCGCCTCGCCCACCGCCACCACGGTGGAGATCGCCATGCAGCGCTCGCCGGCCGAGCCGTAGGCGGCGCCGACCAGGGCCTCGGCGGCGAATTCCAGGTCGGCGTCCGGCATCACCACGGCATGGTTCTTCGCCCCGCCCAGGGCCTGCACCCGCTTGCCGTTTCTGGCGCCGGTCTCGTAGATGTATTTCGCCACCGGGGTGGAGCCGACGAAGGAGATGGCGCCGACATCCGGGTGATGCAGCAAGGCGTCGACCGCCTCCTTGTCGCCCGGCACCACGTTGAACACGCCATCGGGCAGGCCGGCCTCGCGCAACAGCTCGGCCATGCGCAGGCTGCACGAGGGCACCTTTTCCGAGGGCTTGAGCACGAAGGTGTTGCCGCAGGCGATGGCGACCGGGAACATCCAGAGCGGCACCATGACCGGGAAGTTGAACGGGGTGATGCCGGCGCACACCCCCACCGGCTGCAGCAGGGAATGGCAGTCGATGCCGCGGCCGACGTCCTCGGCCTGCTCGCCCTTCAACAGATGGGGCACGCCGCTGGCGAACTCGATCACCTCGATGCCGCGCTGGACCGAGCCGGCGGCGTCCTCCAGGGTCTTGCCATGCTCTTCCGAGGCGAGCCGGGCCAGCTCTTCGCGATGCTGCTCCATGAGTTCGCGAAAGCGGGTGAGGAGGCGGGCGCGGCGCAGGGGCGTGGTGTCGCGCCAGGCGGGAAAGGCGGCCTTGGCCGCCGCCACCGCGGCGTCGATATCGGCCTTGCCGGCCAGCGGCACCCGGCGGATCACCTCGCCGGTGGCGGGGTTGCAGACCTCGGCCGTCCTGTCGCTTTGCGCCGCTACCGGCTTGCCCGCAATCCACAGCTTCAGGGTCTGCACCATTTTTGTTTCCTCTCAGTCGATGGCCGGCCGATCGAGCAATTCCAGCCAGTGCAGCACCGGCCGGTCGGCCCCGGCCTCCAGGTGCAGCTGGCAGCCGACGTTGGCGGTGGCGATGAGCTCGGGCGCGCCGCCGGTCAGGGCGGCGAGCTTGGCGTCGCGCAGCCGGGTCGAGAGCTCCGGCTGCAATACCGAATAGCTGCCGGCCGAGCCGCAGCACAGGTGGCCGTCGCGCACCGGGGTCGGCACATAGCCCAGTTGGCTAAGCATAGCCTCCACCCGGCCGTTCAGCTTCTGGCCGTGGTTCAGGGTACAGGGCGTGTGGAAGGCCACCCGCCGTCCGCCGCCCGGCCGGCCCAGGGGCGCGAGGTCGAGGCCGGCGAGCAGTTCCACCGGGTCGCGCGCCAGCTCGGACACCCGCGCCGCCTTCTCGGCATAGGCCGGATCGTGGCGCAGCAGCGCCCCGTAATCCTTGACCTGGACGCCGCAGCCGCTGGCGGTGATGAGGATGGCCTCGGCCCCCTGCTCGATGTGCGGCCACCAGGCGTCGATGTTGCGGCGCATATAGGCCAGCGCCTCGGCCTCGGCCGACAGGTGATGGGCCAGGGCGCCGCAGCAGCCGGCGCCCTCGGCCCGCACCAGTTGAATGCCGAGCTTGGCGAAGACGCGGGCGGCCGCGGCATTGGTCAGCGGCGTGGCCACCGACTGGGCGCAGCCTTCCAACACCAGCACGCGCCGCTGGCTTTGCAGATTGGGCCAGGTGCCGGCCGGTCGCGGCTGCGGCAGCTTGCGCCGCATGGCGGCCGGCAGCAGGAAACCGATGCCACGGGCCAGACCGAGGACGAAACCGAAGCGAGCCGGTTCGGCCACCACCTTGCGCAGGCCCCAGCGCAGCAGGCGTTCATGCAGGGGGCGCGCCACTTTCGACTCGAGCACGGCGCGACCGATATCGGCCAGACGGCTGTAATGCACGCCCGAGGGACAGGTGGTCTCGCAGGCGCGGCAGGTGAGACAACGGTCCAGATGCTGCTGGGTGATGCGGCTGGGCAGCGCGCCCTCGAACACCTGCTTGATGAGATAGATGCGGCCGCGCGGGCCGTCGAGTTCGTCGCCCAGCAGCTGATAGGTCGGACAGGTCGCGGTGCAGAAGCCGCAATGCACGCAGGCGCGCAGGATGGCCTCGGCCTCCTGGCCTGCGCGGCTGCCGGCGAATTCGGGCGCGAGATGGGTTTCCATGCTTACAGGTCCGGATACATTCGGCCGGGATTGAACAGGCCCTGCGGGTCGAAGGCATGCTTGATCCGGCGCTGCAGCGCGGCCATGGCCGGCGGCAGCGGCTGGAACACCTCGCCTGCCCGATCGCCGCCCCGGAACAGCGTGGCATGACCGCCCGCCGCGACGGCGAGCTGGCGGATGGTCGCGGCCGGGGCCTCGCTTCTCAGCCAGCGCTGGGCGCCAGCCCAATCGAGCAGGACCTTGCCCGGCAGCTCGAGCCAGGGCGCGGCCGGCGGCAGCGACAGGCGCCAGAGCGGCATCTCGCCGGCGAAGAAGCCATGCCGCTGCTCCTTGATCTTGTCGCGCCAGAAATTTTCGTCCTCGGCGAATATCTCGCCGCCGAGCAGGCCGCGGCTCTGGGCCACGGCGCTGGCGGCACCGGACAGGCGCAGGTAGAGCCGGGCGCCGTCATGGCAGGCGGCCGACAACGGCAGGGGCCGGCGCGCCAGTTCGGTAAGGTAGGCCAGGCTGTCGGCCGCGCCGCGCTCCTGCACCAGGGTGATCTCCTTAGCCGGCCGCGGCACGACCTTGAGGCTGACTTCGAGCAGCACGCCCAGGGTGCCGAAGGCGCCGGCCTGCAAACGCGAGAGATCGTAACCGGCGACGTTCTTCATCACCTCGCCGCCGAAGCGCAGCACCTCGGCCCGGCCGTTGAGCAGGCGCACGCCGAGCACGTGGTCGCGCGCACTGCCGGCCCAGGGCCGGCGCGGGCCGGACAGGCCGCAGGCGATGCTGCCGCCGAGGGTGGCCGTCGCGCCGAAATGCGGCGGCTCGAACGGCAGCATCTGGCCCTGCGCCGCCAAGAGGTTCTCGATTTCGCGCAAAGGCGTGCCGGCGCGGGCGGTGAGCACCAGCTCGCGCGGCTCATAGCTGACCACGCCGCTATGCCCGGCGACGTTCAGGGGCGTGCCCTGGACGGGGCGGCCGAGGCTGGCCTTGCTGCCACCACCGACGATGGCCAGCTTCTCGCCGGCCGCGGCCGCCTCGGCCACGCGTTCTTGCAGCTCGCGGGAAAGATCGGCGCTCATGCGTGTTCGTGGGAATGCTTGTGGGGCAAGGTACGGTATTCCGAGCAATGGCGCGGGGTGGGCACGCCCTTGCCGGGGTTGAGGAGTTCCAGCGGGTCGAAGGCCTGCTTCACCGCGCGGAACTGGTTCAATTCCTCGGGCCTAAACTGCACGCACATCTGCCTGATCTTCTCGATGCCGACGCCATGCTCGCCGGTGATGGTGCCGCCGACCTCGACGCAAAGCTCCAGAATCCTGCCGCCCAGTTCCTCGGTGCGCGCGAGTTCGCCCGGCTTGTTGGCATCGAACAGGATGAGCGGATGCAGGTTGCCGTCGCCGGCGTGGAAGACGTTGGCCACCGGCAGGCCGTATTCGCGCGACAGCTCGGCCGTGCGCTTGAGCACCTCGGGCAGGCGCCGGCGCGGAATGGTGCCGTCCATGCAGTAGTAGTCAGGCGAGATGCGACCCACCGCGGGGAAGGCCGCCTTGCGGCCCTTCCAGAACAGGGCGCGCTCGGCCTCGTCGCGCGCGCTGCGCACCTCGGTCGCGCCCGCGGCCTCCAGGACTTCACGGATGCGGGCGATGTGCTCGGACACTTCCTGGTTGGTGCCATCGACTTCGCACAAGAGAATCGCCGCGGCATCGGTCGGATAGCCGGCATGGACGAAGTCCTCCGCCGCCTGGATCGCCGGCCCGTCCATCATCTCCAGCCCGGCCGGGATGATGCCGGCGGCGATGATCTCGCCCACCGCGCTGCCGGCCTTCCCGACATCGTCGAAGGCGGCCAGCACCACCTGGGCCCGTTCCGGCACCGGCAGCAGGCGCACGGTGACCTCCACCGCCACGCCGAGCATGCCCTCGGAACCGATGGCCAGGGCCATCAGATCGTAGCCCGGCGCATCCAGCGCGCGGCTCCCCAGTTCCAGCAGCTCGCCCTCGATGGTGAGCAGCTTCATGGCGCAGACGTTGTGCACGGTCAGGCCGTATTTCAGGCAGTGCACGCCGCCGGAGTTCTCGGCGACGTTGCCGCCGATGGTGCAGGCGATCTGGGACGAGGGGTCGGGCGCGTAATACAGGCCGTGCGGCGCGGCCGCCTCGGAGATGGCGAGGTTGCGCACGCCGGGCTCCACCGTGGCGGTCAGCCCCACCGGGTCGATACGCAGGATTCGGTTCAGGCGGGCGAGGCTCAAGAGCACGCCCTCGGCATGCGGCAGGGCGCCGCCGGAGAGGCCGGTGCCGGCGCCGCGGGCGACCACCGGGATCTGGTGCCGATGACACAGCTGGAGCACGGCGCGGGCCTCATCCACCGTGTGCGGCAGCGCCACCACGTAAGGCAGCTGGCGATAGGCCGACAGGCCGTCGCACTCGTAGGGCCGGCGCGCCTCCTCCGCCTCCAGCACCGCATCGGCCGGCAGCAGGGCACGCAAGGCGGCGATCAGGGCGGGACGGTCCAGGCTCATCTCAGGCGGCCTTGCCGGTCAGGCGTTGCAGGGCGACGGCCAGGGCATCCTCGGCGCCGACGTTGCCGGGGAAGATGACCACGGGCATGCCCGGGTAACGGGGATGATCCTCGGGACAGCGCACCACCGAGCAGCCGGGCAGGATCTGGCCGAGCACGCGCGCGGTGCGCAAGGCCAGGCCGACCGAGAGCACATCGTTGGAGGTGATGCCGCCCTTGCTGATCAAAAAGCCCAGGGTCGGTGGCAGGCCCTTGACCACGTCCATCAGGAAGGCGGAGACCTGCTCGCCGAAGGCCAGGCGGGCGGCCTGGTTGTCGAAGGTGCGCTCGACGCGACTGGTGTAGATCACCGGGGTGTCACCGTCGGCGTGGGCCCTGGCGGCCTGGGCCAGGATGTCCTGCAACAGGTGCTCGCGCTCGCGGCCGATGCGGTCGACATCGATCTCCAATGCCACCACATGGGGCAGCTTGAGCAGCCGTGCCAGCTGCTCGGTGGTCTTCTTCACGTGCGAGCCGACCACCACCGCGCCCGGCCGGCCGCCGCGCACGTAACGGGCCATGGCCTCGGCTGGCACCGGCTGGGGTGGCAGCTGGGCCAGGGCGGTGAGCAGGCTGGCGCCGCTGCGGAACAGGAAGCGCTTGCCCTGCCCGGCCGCCTGCTTGAGCTGGGCCGCGAAATGATCGAGATCGGCCTGGGTCTCGGCATCGACCACGCAGCACTGATTGCCCTTGAGCGCCATGAGCCGCGGCAGGGCATCGCCGCGCACGTCGGCAAGCAGGAAGCGCTCGACCGCATTCGCCTTGATCCGGCCGCGGGTCTTTTCCTCCACGTAATCCGGCAGATAGCTGTGCGTGTAGCCGAACACCGAATCGCGGGCGAACTCGGTCTCGTGCACCGGCACCGGCTTGCCGTCGACCAGGAGGTAATGCACGGAATCGCGCGTGATGCGGCCGCCTTCGAAGAAGGCCGGCACCAGGAAGTGGGCATCGAAGGGCCCGAGCTCCTCGGCGATGACGTCGGTCTCCACCGGGTAATGGCCGCGCAGGGTCGAATCGGAGCGGCTGACCAGGATGGGATTGATCGGCCGCCCTGCGCGCGCCAGCTGGTCGAGCACCCGGTGCAGGCGCCAGCAGACCTCGCGCGTGACCGCGGCGGCGCGGGTCGGGTCCATGCCCCGGGTGTTGGTCAGCACGAAGAACAGGGGCGCGGCATCGAGCAGCGCCTCGCGCAGAGTGGCCTCGTCCCAACGCGTCAGCAGCAGGCAGGAATGCACCGTCTGCGAGCCGGTCGGGTCGTCGTCGAGGACGATGATCTTGGTATCGGTCATAAATTCAAATTCAGGCACCACATCTCCCCTCTCCCACCGGGATTTATGCCCTTTAGGGTAGAGGGGCCGGGGGTGAGGGGAAATTGCGCGGGATCACGCAAAGGCCGGAAAACCCTAAGCGCTACGCGCTCCCTCACCCGGCTTCGCCACCCTCTCCCGCCGGGAGAGGGGAAAAACTACCCCGCCAGGGCCTGCACCCGCTTGGCCATGGCCTCGGCCGTGAGGCCGTTGTAGTCCATGATCTCGGCCGGGCTGGCGGTGGTCTCGCCGCGCTTCCAGGCGAAGGTATCACGCGCCTTGGCCCGGGTGCGCAGCAGCACCGGCTCCAGGCTGGCCGAGGGGCCGCCGCTCACGGCCAGCAGCACGTCGGCATCGAACAGCGCGTTGAAATGGGCGTCGTCCATGAAGGCGTTGTCCGGCTCGGACACGGTGTCCCAGGAAATGTCGGTCGGCCGGTACAGGCGGCGCGGGTTGACCACGGCGACGATGCGCACGCGCCAGCCCGCGGCCTCCAGCTTGTCCTTGGCCTCGAACACCGGCAGCAGCACCATGTCGCCGGTGACGGCGAAGACCACGCTGCCCTTCGTGCCGGCCTTGGATTCATAGAGAATGGCGGCGCCCTTCTCCACCGCATCGCGCGCCTCTTCCAGGCTCAGGTAAACCGGCAGCGGCGACTTCGAGGCGATGATGACCATGCCCTTGTTGAAACTGTTGGTGGCGTAGTCGTAGGCGGCCTGGATGGCGTTGGCATCGCAGGGGAACAGCAGATAGACGTTGCCATTGCGCATCTGGGCGGCGAAGTAGTTCTCGATCTCCGGCCGCTGGTGGGTCCAGCCGTTGCGCCCCTGTTCCAGGGCGCCCGCGGTGAACATGCAGACGATGGACGGGGTGCGGCGCCGCAGCTCGGCCATGGCCTGGGTCACGGTCTGCACGATGGGCCAGCCGTTGATGGCAAACGATTCGTACGACAGCCAGAGGGCACGCGAGCCAAACAGGGCGAGGCCCGCGGCGAGGCCGGCGCAGGCGTCCTCGTTCAGGGGCTCGTAGACCTGGCCGGTCGGCTCCTGGTTGTACAGCGGGTCGACCGTCGGGTGGCGGATCTTCAGGGCATCGTTGATGTTCTTCATGGCCGAGGCCTCGTTGCCGTCGGCGTTGGTCACCACGAAGCGCTTGTCCTGCTTGCCCACGTACGCGACCAGGGCGCCCATGGCGGTGGCGGGAACCGCCTTCTCGCCCTTGGCGTAGTCGTGGAAGGGCAGCTTGCCCAGCGGGGCGAGGTCGAGCACGCGCTCGGTCACCACGGTCTTCACGGCCGGGCCGCCGCCGGCGCGCACGAAGTTCTCGCGCACGATGGCCCAGGCCTCGGGGTTGAGGGCGCGGCGCTTGAGACCCTCGATCATGTGCGGCTTGTCCAGGGTATCGGCCGGATACAGGTTGTGCGACTTGGCACCCAGAGTGTGCACGCCGGTGCCCTTGAGCTGCTTGAGAATGAAGGCGGTGAGCTTGCCGGACAGAGCCGACTTGGCGGCGTAGTCCATGCCCTCCAGCACGGCCTGGGTGAAGGCCAGGCGCTGCTTGAGGGAGAAGCGGCTGCTGTCGACGTAGGCGCCTTCCTGGCCGCTGTCGTCGAAGGATTTGGCATCGACCAGCACCACCTCGTCGAAGCCGTGACCGGCCCAGTAGGCGATCATCTCGTCGTTCGACAGGCGCGAGACCATGGAATGATGCTCCTGGGAATAACCGTTCCAGATCAGTGTAGGCAGAAAGTTGGTCACGTTGGGGTAGGCGGTGTGGAAGTGCATCATCGAGTTGAGCACGTATGGCTCGCCCATGCCGCCGTCGCCGATGGTCACCGGGAACAGCACATCGGGGTGCAGCAAGGCACCGGCCATGGCGAAATGCTGGCCCTGGCCCAAGGGACCGGCCGGAGCCAGGAGGCCGGGGATGGCGCCCGAGAGATGGCCGAGCAGGCCATGCTTCTCGCGGAAGCGGGCCATCATGTCGGCCATGGTCTTGATGCCCATCTCCTCGAGCGAGGTGTCGAGGAACATGGCGCTGTAGAAGCCGGGGGCGTGGTGGCCCACCTCGGTCACGATGTTGGTGTGGCCGAGCATGACCAGGGCGGCATAGGCCTCGGCGCTGGAGGCGAAGCCGCCGGGGTGACCCGAGCCCTTGGCGCCGCACATCTGCAGGGTGACATAACGCAGGGCGTCGGCCATGAGCAGGGTCTGGAACACGGCGTCCGGGTCGGACGGATTGGCGATGGCCTTCCGGCCTTCGGCGATGGCGGGGCGGGCGGCGTGGCGGTCGAAACCGGGCCAGGGCTCGCCGTAATACTGGATGCCTTCGCAATAGGCGGGGATCGCGCGCTTGGTCAGCGTGGCCTGAGCAGACATGATGCACTCCTGAAGAAAAAAATCCTGTTGCGGCGACCTTAGTGCAAGGTCTACCATTTCACAATACGTAATCGTTTTCGCATAATGAAATGAAGACCGACGACAGCCGCAGCGGCATCCAGGTCATCGACCGGCTGAGCGCCCTGCTCCATACCCTGGTGACCAACGGCGGCAGCGCCAGCCTCAAGACGCTGTCGGCCGAGACCGGCCTGCACCCCTCCACCGCCTTCCGCATCCTCAGCTCGGCCGCCGACAACGGCCTGGTCGACCGCATCGACGGCGGCCAATACCGGCTGGGCGAGCGGCTGATGCAATGGGCCTGCGCCCTGCAGGGCGGCACCAACCTGCCCGAGCTCGCCCGGCCGGTGATGGAATGGCTGCGCGACAAGGTGGAAGAAACGGTGAACCTCACCCTGCGCGAGGGCGACGAGGTGGTCTACATCGAGCGGGTGACGCCGCGGCGGATGATGCGGGTGGAACAGGTGATCGGCAGCCACGCCCCACTGCACGTCACCGCGGTGGGCAAGATGATGCTGGGCGCCGCCGGGCGCGAGGCGGTGAAGGACTATGCCGCGCGCACCGGCCTGCCGGCCTACACCAGCCACACCATCACCACCCCGGGCAAGCTGTGGACCGAAGTCTCGCGCTGCCACAAACAGGGTTACGCCCTGGACGACGAAGAGGCGGAGATCGGAGTCGGCTGCATCGGCGTGCTCATCCGCAACGGCAGCGGCATCATCGTCGCCGGCCTGTCGATCTCGGCCCCGATCGAGCGCCGGCGCCTGGACTGGGTGCCGCTGGTGCAGGAGGCCGCGCGCCGCATCTCCGCACGCCTCAAATAATGATGTCGGCCGCGGTCTGGCGTGAGCCGGGCGCAAGCGCGGACGGGCCGGCACTGCTTGGTCAGGCCTGGGTGCGCGGCGCATCCGGGATGCGCGTGGCCAGCACCTTGTCGATGCGCTTGCCGTCGAGGTCGATCACCTCCAGGCGCCAGTTCTCCCAGGTGGCGACATCGCCGGTCTGCGGCAGGCGGCCGAGCAGCCACATCACCAGGCCGCTCAGGGTGTGGTAGCGGCCCTTCTCTTCTTCCGGCACGGTCTTGAGGCCCAACTGGTCCTTCAGTTCCGGGATCGGGATCAGGCCGTCGAGCAACCAGGAGCCGTCCTCGCGCTGCACCGCCCAGGCCTCGGCCTCGCCATGCGGCACGAATTCGCCGGTGACCGATTCGAGCACGTCATACAGGGTGACCAGCCCCTGCAACTCACCGTATTCGTCCACCACCAGCACCATCTGGATGCCGGTGCTGCGGAAATGCTCCAGCAGCTCCAGCCCGGTCAGGCTCTCGGGCACGAAGACCTCGGTCTGCACCAGGCCGGCCAGATCGATCGGTTTGCCCTGCAGGGTCAGGTTGAGCAGCTGCCGGGTATCGACGATGCCCAGCACCTCGTCCAGCCCACCCCGACAGACCGGAAAGCGGGCATGGCCGGACTCGGTGACGATCCTGAGGTTTTGCTCGAGCGGCCGGGCCAGGTCGAGATAGACGATGTCGGCGCGCGGGATCATGAGCGAGCCGAGCAGGCGTTCGTCCAGGCGGAACACGTTGCGCACCATTTCGTGTTCCTTGCGTTCGATCACGCCGGCCTCCGAGCCTTCCTCCAGCAGGGCGTGGATCTCCTCCTCGGTCACGCTGGGGGCGGACTGGCCGCGCTTGCCCAGGAGGCGCAGCAGGCCATCGGTCGAGACCGACAGCAGCAGCACGAAGGGGCGGGTGATCAGGGCCAGGCCGAGGATCGGCCGTGCCACCCATCGGGCGATCGCCTCGGGATGAAACTGGGCCAGGCGCTTGGGCACGATTTCACCGATCACGATGGAGACATAGGTGATGAGCACCACCACCAGGGCGGTCGCCGCGAAGTAACCGATATCCGGGGCAAGACCCCGGGTTTGCAGCCAGCCGGCGAGCGGGCTGGCCAGTGCCGCCTCGCCCACGATGCCGCTCAGGATGCCGATGGAGGTGATGCCGATCTGCACCGTGGACAGATAGCGCGTGGGCGTGTCGTGCAAGGCAAGGGCGACGCCGGCGGCCTTGTCGCCGCCCTCCGCCAGGCGGGCGAGCCGGGCGCGGCGCACGGTGGCCAGCGCGAGCTCGGACATGGAAAACAGGCCGTTGAGCAGGATGAGTGCCAGCAGAAAGAGGATTTCCATGATGAAGGTCCGTTCGCGCGATCGACAGGCGTGGTCGTCCGAGCATAGCCGCAGCCGGCCGGAAAACCCAAGCCGCCACACCCTTGTCATCCTGGGCAGTACTATAGTGGGACTCATGCGCCTCCTGCTCCTGCTCCCGCTCTGCCTGATGCTGCTCGCCCTGCCCGCGCGCGCCGTGCCGGTGCATGTGCTCACGCTGGAGGGGGCGATCGGGCCGGCCAGCGCCGACTACGTGACACGCGGCCTGGACAAGGCGGCCGAGGCCGGGGCCGGGCTGGTGGTCCTGCAACTGGACACCCCGGGCGGCCTCGACACCTCGATGCGCACCATCATCAAGGCCATCCTCGCCTCGCCGGTGCCGGTGGCCAGCTACGTCCATCCCAGCGGCGCGCGGGCGGCCAGCGCCGGCACCTACATCCTCTATGCCAGCCATATCGCCGCCATGACCCCGGGCACCAACCTGGGCGCGGCCACGCCGGTGGCCATCGGCATCGGTGGCCCAGCGGGGCAGGAACCCGAGAAAAAACCAGACGAGGGCTCAGCCAGCAAAGGAGATGCCGCGCCGGAAAAACCCGCGCCCGCGGGCGACGCCATGACCCGCAAGCAGGTGCACGACGCCGCCGCCTACATCCGCAGCCTGGCCGAGCTCAGGGGCCGCAACGCCGATTGGGCGGAACGGGCGGTGCGCGAGGCGGTCAGCCTGTCGGCAAGCGAGGCCCTGCAACTCAAGGTGATCGACGTCATCGCCGACGACATCGAAGACCTGCTCGGGCAAATCGACGGACGCCGGGTGAAGACGCTCACCGGCGAGGTCACGCTCGCGCTGAAAGACGCCACGCCCAGCCGGGTCGAGCCCGATTGGCGCAGCCGCCTGCTGGCCGTGATCGGCGACCCGAGCGTGGCCTACATCCTGATGCTGATCGGCATCTACGGCATCATCTACGAGTTCGCCAACCCGGGCTTTGGCCTGCCCGGCGTGGTCGGCGCCATCTCCCTGCTGCTGGCGATGTTCGCCCTGCAGATGCTGCCGATCAACTACGCCGGGCTGGCGCTCATCGTGCTCGGCCTGGCCTTCATGGTGGCCGAGGCCTTCGTGCCCAGTTTCGGCATCCTCGGCCTGGGCGGGGTCGCCGCCTTCGTCATCGGTTCGGTCATGCTGATCGACACCGACCTGCCCGGCTATGGCATTTCCTGGGGGCTGATCCTGCCCTTCGCCCTCGCCAGCGCCCTGTTCCTGTTCTTCGTGGTGAGCATGGCGCTGCGCGCCCGGCGCCGGCCGGTGGCCACCGGCCGGGAGGAGATGCTGGGCGCGCTGGGCGAGGTGCTGGAAGACTTCGAGCACACCGGCTGGGCCCACATCCACGGCGAAACCTGGCAGGTGAAAAGCCGCGTGCCGTTGAACCGCGGCACCCGGGTGCGGGTCACAGGAATGGACGGCCTGGTCCTGGAAGTGGCACCGGCAGAAGAGAAGTGATCGGTTTGCAGCCTGCAGTCAGCCAACCCCGGCAACCAACCGCTGAAAGCTGAATACTGAAAGCTGAATACTGAAAGCTGAATACTGAAAGCTGAATACTGAAAGCTGAATACTGAAAGCTGAATACTGAAAACTGAATACTGAAAACTGAATACTGAAAACTGGTAACTGACAACTTCGAAGGAGACTGACATGCCCGGATTCGGTGGCCTCGGCGCCCTCTTCCTCATCATCATGCTCGTGGTCGCCTCGCTCCGCATCCTGCGGGAATACGAGCGCGGCGTGATCTTCATGCTCGGCCGCTTCTGGAAGGTGAAGGGCCCGGGCCTCATCCTGGTGGTGCCAGGCATCCAGCAGATGGTGCGGGTGGACCTGCGCACCATCGTCATGGACGTGCCGAGCCAGGACGTGATCTCGCGCGACAACGTCTCGGTCAAGGTCAACGCCGTGGTCTATTTCCGGGTGGTCGATCCGGCCCGCGCCATCCTCCAGGTGGAGGACTACATGTCGGCCACCAGCCAGCTGGCCCAGACCACGCTGCGGGCCGTGCTGGGCAAGCACGAGCTGGACGAGATGCTGGCCGAGCGCGAGCGGCTCAACCTGGACATCCAGCAGGTACTCGACAGCCAGACCGATGCCTGGGGCATCAAGGTCTCCAACGTCGAGATCAAGCACGTCGACATCGACGAATCCATGGTGCGCGCCATCGCCAAGCAGGCCGAGGCGGAGCGCGAGCGGCGGGCCAAGGTGATCCACGCCGAAGGCGAACTGCAGGCCTCGGAAAAACTCCTGCAGGCCGCCCAGATGCTGGCCCAGCAGCCCCAGGCCATGCAGCTGCGCTATCTGCAGACGCTGTCCAACATCGCCAGCGACAAGACCAACACCATCGTCTTCCCCCTGGCTGGGGAGTTCATCGAGAGCCTGATGCGCGGCAACGACCAGAAGGCCAAGCCCTGAAGCAAAAACATCGGCTCCTGATCGCCCACGGCAGCCGGCGCCAGGCCTCGAACGACTGGGCGCGGCAACAGGCCGAGCAGGTCAGCCCAGCAGGCCCAGGATGATGCGATCCACCGCTGCGTCAGGCGCCAGCACGCGCGCCATCAGGGCTTCGAGCTTACGCTCGTTGTGTGACGGCCATCAGCCAACTGATACAGTCGACTGTAGCCGCAACCAGGACATTTCTTCATGACCAAATACTTCCAGGTTTGGTCCAGTTTGGTTAGCAGGCCGTTGAAAAACTACTGCGGTGGGCCATCTGCGGCGTTGCGCGGTGCTCGCTCCCTCGCCTATCTATTTGATATGTCTCGGTCGCTGCGCTCCGTGCGCCTTGCATCTGGCCATCCTCGCTACGTTTTTCAACGGCCTGTTAGGTATTACCTGCCAAAAGCACAGGATTTCAAGTCTTCGTTGGGTGTCCCAAAGATGCCCCGGTTTCGCTATCCGGTAGAAGCCCCGGCTCCGTATCCAATCTGCTGAACCTGCATGGCGCTCCTTCAAACTCAAAGGAGTGCCGAAGATTTCTGAACTTATGGCGCGACCGCTTTTCAGTTGCCAAACGGTAACGATGAATATAACCCATTGTTTTCAATATGACTAAAGCTTGGCTTGCATTGTGCTATACCAAACAGGTGCGAGACACGCACGCCATTCAAACAGGAGGAAGACATGACCCAACAGGTATCCCGCCGGGATTTCTTCAAGATGAGCGGCGGCCTTGCCGCAGGTGCCGGTGTAGCGGTGACCGGCCTGGCGCCCGCCACGGCCGAAGCTGCGCCGGTCAATACCGGCACCACCCTGCCTTATCCGATCAAGGCCGTCGGCAAGGCGGGCGAGATGAAGGTCAACGAACCGGTGGCGTTCAATTACCCGGATGCGTCGAGCCCCTGCCAGGCAATCAAAATGGGCGTGGCCGTACCCGGCGGCGTGGGACCGAACAAGGACATCGTCGCCTACAGCATCCTCTGCACGCACCAGGGCTGCCCCACCTCCTACGACAGCAAGGACCGCTGCTTCAAGTGCCCCTGCCACTACAGCATCTTCGATGCCGAAAAAGGCGGTCAGATGGTCTGCGGCCAGGCACCGACCAACCTGCCGCGCATCGTGCTGGAATACAACGCGAAGAATGACACCGTCACCGCCGTCGCCGTGGATGGCCTGATTTATGGCCGCCAGGCCAATGTGCTGTAAGGAGGAGAGAGACCATGGCTAAAGCAAAAGATCGCATCGCACTGCCGCCCGTCAATGCGCAGAAGACCAACATGACCTGCCACTTCTGCATCGTCGGCTGCGGTTATCACGTCTACAAGTGGCCGGAAAACACCGAAGGCGGCAAGGCTCCCCATCAGAATGCGCTGGGCCTGGACTTCCGTCGGCAGTTGCCGCCGTTCGCAACCATCGCCACGCCGACCCAGCAGAACGTCGTGACCGACAAGGATGGCCGGCGTCACCACATCCTCATCGTGCCCGACAAGGAATGCGTCGTGAACCAGGGGGGCGGCTCGGTGCGCGGCCTGCGCATGGCAAGCTACATGTATGCCGACGGGACGCTCACGGGCGAGCGCCTTGCCAATCCGCGCCTTTATACCGGCGACCAGTGGCTGGAGACCGACTGGAATCAGGCGCTGGCGCTCTACGCCGGCGTGACCAAGAAGATCCTCGACAACAAGGGCCCGCGCGAGATCGGTTTCGTCACCTTCGACCATGGCGGCGCCGGCGGCGGTTTCGAGAATACCTGGGGCTCGGGCAAGCTGATGTTCACCGCCCTGCAAACCCCTATGGTGCGCATCCACAACCGGCAGGCCTATAACTCCGAGTGCCACGCCACGCGCGAGATGGGCATCATGGAACTGAATAATTCCTACGAGGATGCCGAGGTCGCCGACTGCATCATGAGCATCGGCAACAACCCCTACGAAACCCAGACCAACTACTTCCTCTACCACTGGATGCCCAACCTGCAGGGCTCGACCGTGGACAAGAAGAAGAAATGGTTCCCGGGCGAGGAGGTCGGCCCCGGCAAGATCATTTTCGTCGATCCGCGTCGCACGCCTTCCATCGCCATCTGCGAGACCGCCGTCGGCAAGGACAGCGTGCTGCACCTCGACATCCAGCCGGGCACCGACGTGGCGCTGTTCAACGGCCTGTTCACCTATGTGATTGACCAGGGCTGGATCGACCGCGATTTCATCGCCAAGCGCACCAAGGGCTTCGACGAAGCCGCCAAGGCCAACCGGATGAGCCTCGACGAGTGCAGCCGCATTACCGGCGTGCCCGTGGCCAAGCTCAAGCAGGCGGCGGAATGGGCCTACAAACCCAAGGCCGGCGGCAAGATGAAGCGCACCATGCATGCCTACGAGAAGGGCATCATCTGGGGCAACGACAACTACGCCATCCAGTCCTCGCTGCTCGACCTCGTGATCGCCACCCACAACGTCGGCGGCCGGCGCGGCACCGGCTGCGTGCGCATGGGCGGCCACCAGGAAGGCTATGCGCGCCCGCCCCACCCCACCGGCGAGAAGATCTACGTCGACCAGGAGATCATCAACGGCAAGGTGCAGATGATGACCTTCTGGGGCGTGAACACCTTCCAGACCACCTGCAACGCCGAGCAATTCCGCGACGCCGTGCTGCGCCG
Organism: Sulfuritortus calidifontis; assembly: GCF_003967275.1. Lineage (NCBI taxonomy): Bacteria > Pseudomonadati > Pseudomonadota > Betaproteobacteria > Nitrosomonadales > Thiobacillaceae > Sulfuritortus > Sulfuritortus calidifontis. The sequence goes on along the minus strand of NZ_AP018721.1, from coordinate 853,274 downwards.
CTCGGAAATCGTCAAGCAGGCGATGCGCAAGGCGCGCGGCGCCAGCACGCAGGAAATGGTCGAGGCGATCTATGATGCCGTCGCCAACAAGGGGGGCCTGTTCGTCGCGACCATCAACCTGTACCCGACGATGATGGCCGAGGCCGCGCACCTGCTGCTTCCGGCCGCGCATCCGGGCGAGATGAACCTCACCTCCATGAACGGCGAGCGGCGCCTGCGCCTGTCGCAGAAGTTCATGGACCCGCCCGGCTCGGCCAAACCCGACTGCCTGATCGCCGCGGATATCGCCAATACCCTGAAAGCGATGTACGAGAAGGAAGGCAACGCCAAAATGGCCGACCGCTTCAAGGGCTTCAACTGGAAGACCGAAGAGGACGCGTTCAACGATGGCTTCCGCTACGGCGGCATCAAGGACGTGGGTGGCGAGATCCACAGCCAGGGCGGGGATACCGGCCATCTGGCGACCTACGCGCTGCTCGCCAAGGCGGGCAACAACGGCGTTCAGTTGCCGATCAAGGAAGTCAAAGGCGACAAGCTCATCGGTACCGAGATGCTCTACACCGACAAGTTCGGCACCGACGACGGGCTCGCCCACTTCAAGCCGTCGCCGTGGAAGGGACTGTTCCCATCGGTACAGAAGCAGAAGGACAAGTATCGTTTCTGGGTCAACAGCGGCCGCACCAACGAAGCCTGGCAGAGCATGTATCACGACCAGTACAACCCGGACATAAAGGAACGCTGGCCGATGGCTCCGGTGGAAATCAACCCGGCCGACGCTGCCGAACTGGGGATCGCCAGCGGCGACATCGTCGAGTTGTACAACGACTACGGCTCGACCTACGCCATGGCGTACCTCACCGAGGATGCCAAACGCAATCACGTGTTCATGCAGTTCGGGCACTACAACGGCATCCAGGGCGACGTCACCACCGAGGCGGTGGATCGCAATGTGGTGCCGGACTACAAACACACCTGGGCAAACCTGCGCAAGATCACCGGCGGCGCCTACAAGGCGACGGTGAGCTTCAAGTCGCGGCGCTACGCGTTCTGACCGATCCTGGGCTTGTCAACGGGGCACGCGAGTGCCCCGTTTTTTTTGGTCAAGGGCGACGGGGTGTCGCGACGGCCGCACATCTGGATTTGAAGAGGATAAGTGCTGGCTGTTCGGCGCATTGCCGCTACGCATCCAGCGTCGGGGACGCGCACGCATGGCCCGGATGGAAATGATTCAGCCTGGGTGGTGGCGGCCTTGATCTTCTTCGCCCCCAGCAGGCTGGCGCCGGAGTCGATAAGGATCACCCAGGCGTGACGACGAAGCCGAAGTTGGGGTTGAGGCCGTCAGGGGCCGTGTTCCAAGCCGCTCCCCTCAAGCCGGGAATCGGTTTTCCAGCACCACTTCGGCCAGCGCCAATTGGCCCGGCTTGGGCCAGACCGGTTGGGTCGCCTTGCCAATGGCGATCATCGGGCCCATGACGTGGTCGGCCGGCAAGCGAATCAGTTCGGCCACCCGCTCGATCTCGTAACCGATCATGGGGCAGGAATCGTAGCCCATCGCCTTGGCGGCCAGCATCAGCGTCTGCGCCGCCATGCCGATCGAGCGCTGCGCCTCGTCCCGCTGCAGCCAGTCGCGCCCTTCGTGAAACGGGCCGATCCAGGCCACCACCATCTGCGCCACGTCCTTGGGCGCATTGCGCCAGTAGCGCTCCGGCTGCTTTTGCCAGGCCTTCACGTCAGCCGTCAGCAGCACCAGCAGCGAGGCGTCGGTGACCTGAGCCTGATCGGCGGCCAGCGCCCGGATCTGCCGTCGCAGCTCGGGGTCGCGCAGGATGACAAAGCGCCAATGCTGGATGTTGAAACTGGTGGGCGATTGGATGGCCGCCTCCAGCAGCCGTTTCTCTTCGTCCGGTGTCAGGCGGTGCGTCGGGTCGAAATGCTTGACGGCGCGGCGCTGGTAGATAGCGTCGAAGGTATCCATGTTCAGTCCCTCCTGGGTGGCGCGGTGTGGATCGGGTCGGCTTCAGCTGGAGCGGCCGTTCAGTTCAACCCAGATTGTCCATTAGGGCGCGCGATGATGGCGAGGCGCATGGTGAGCGGATTCGCGCACGGGCGACGAGCCCATAGTCGTTCTATGGGCGAGGAGGACGGGCGCACAGCCGCCGCCAGGCGCCCGTCAGGGCGCGCGCAGGCCGGCAGGACCCGCCCCAAGACCCGGCTGGCATTGGCTCACTCGATTGCCCGCCGGGGCCATGGCCGGCCTAATGGATAATCTGGGTTCAATCTGCAAGCCCTGGTTGCCGGGCAGGGCGCACAGGGTGGCGACCAGGGTCTTGAGCGCCTGCTCCTCGCCACCCTGGCTCACTTCCACATAATCCAGCTCGGGCATCGGCGCGCCGGCCGACATCGGAATGGCCGAGGCGCGGCCGCGCCCGGCCATGCGTCCGCCATCGGTCACCAGGTAATAGCTGCGGTAGATCTCGCTTGCATCCGCGGCCTTGCCGCGCAGTTTCAGGGTCATCGTTTCCATGGTCGGCCCTCCTCAGGGCGGGGCAAAGATGAAATTTGGGCCTCAGGCCCGGCCCGTGGCATAGGGCGCGGCGGCATAGGCAGCCGTGAAGGCCGAATCGCACAACTCGCTCACCAGCGCCGCGGCCGACTCGGCCGAACCCCCTACCATGCGGGCGCGGATCGCCAGCGCCATGGCCAGGGCCTGCAGCACGTCGCCGTCGCTCAGGTCGCGCCCGTCTTGCGCGCGTCGGCTGATGGCGTCCAGCACGGCGCCCAGCAGATCCGACACGGCCTGGGCCGAACGGGTTTGGGGGTGCAGCGGAAAATCGATGTCATAGGCCTGACCGCTGGCGCTGATGGCGGTAAAGCTGAGGATTCCATTCATGCCATGTCTCCTTCCAGTTGCGCCCGCATCAGGGCGGCCACGTCCACCCGCGCCTTGAGCCGGGCGCACAGCAAAAAACTGCCGGCCAGCTTGCGGTGCAGGAAAATCAGGTCGGCTGGCGGCGGCCGCCACAGGCCCTGATCGAAGCCGACCATGTAGCTCGAATCGCGCAGGCGCAGGGTCAGGTCGGACGCGCCGAAATCGTAGGGGCCGGGCTGGCGCGCCGGCTCGCCCACCAGGAGGAAGAGTTCGGTCACCGCCTGCTGACGCTCGGGCGGGTCGGTCTCGGTCAAATAGCCCGCCTCGTGCGCCGCCGCCGCAATGGCCTTGGCGTCGCCGGCGCAGGCGGCCGCCATCAGCCGGCGCACCTGGGCCATGCGCTCGGGCGGATAGACCCGGGTGGCGCCGAAATCGAGCAGGCCCAGGCGCTGCGAGGCCGGGTCGTAGCGGAAATTGGCGAAGTTGGGGTCGGTCTGCACCACGCCGAATTCCAGGAACTCGCGCAGCAGCAGGCGGATGAGCTGGCCGGCGATGCGGTCGCGCAGGGCCGGCTCGGCATCGGCCAGGGCCTCGACCGGCCCACCCGGGATGAAGCTCATGGCCAGGACGTCGCCGGTGCTGAGCTCCGCCACCACCTCGGGCAGCATGAGCTCGGCCTCGTCCGCGAGCAGCGCGCGGAAGCGGCGGATGTGCTCGGCCTCCTGCCGGTAGTCGGCCTCCTGGTGCAACTGGCGCTTGGCCTCGGCCAGGAGCTCGTCCAGCCGGGCATTGCCCGGCAGCAGCGGCAGCACGCGCAGCAATGACGCCACGTTGTCGACATCGCTGTCGATGCTGCGGCGTACGCCGGGATATTGCACCTTGATCGCCAGACGCCGGCCGTCCTTGAGCAGCGCCTCGTGCACCTGGCCAATCGAGGCCGCCGCCATCGGGGTGAAGGCAAAGCGCTCGAAGCGGGCATCCCAGTCGGTGCCCCACTGCGCCTCCAGGACCTCGGCCAGCTGGCCCAGGGGCATGAAATGGGCATCTTCGCGCAGCCGGGCCAGCACCGCGGTAAACTCGGGCGGCAGGAGGTCGCCCGCCTCCATCGACAGCAGTTGCCCCACCTTCATCGCCGCCCCGCGCAGACGCGAAAGCTTTTCCGCCAGACGGGCCGCATTGTCCGGGGTGAGCAGCAGCGCGCGCGCCTCGGGCAGCTCGCCGCGCGCCACGCGGCGGGCGCCCTCGGCCAGCATGCCGCCGGCCAGCCCGGCGGCCAGGCCGCCCAGATGCAGCAGACGGCTGGCGCGATGACTGGGCACACGGGCGGGCGGACGGTCCATGGGGGCTCCTGATCGGGTTGGCTCAATTATCTTCCCAGTGACCAGCGGCAACGCCAAGCGTTCCCGGCTGCTAAACTGGCGCCAACTCTACCGGCGGCCCGGCCGCCTCAACCTGGCGATGTTTCAATGGATGACTTGCTGTACTGGATCGGCCTGGCGGCCGTTGCGGTGAACGCCCTCACCGGCGTGCTCGACGCCGGCCGCAAGCGGATGGACCTGGTCGGCGTGGTCATGGTCGGCATGGCCACCGCCTTGGGCGGCGGCACCGTGCGCGACATCCTGCTCCAGCGCCCGGTGTTCTGGCTGAGCGACCAGAGCTATCTGCTCGCCGCCCTGCTCACCACGGTGCTGATCTTCTTCGCCGTGCGCAACCTCAAGCTGCCGCCCCGGTTGTTCCTCATCCCCGACGCAGTCGGCCTGGCCCTGTTCACCATCGTCGGCACCCGGATCGCCCTGGACTGGCACGCGCCCTGGCTGGCCGCCAGCCTGCTCGGCATGATCACCGGCGTGGTCGGCGGCGTGCTGCGTGACGTGCTGTGCAACGAAGTACCGCTGATCTTCGTGCGCGGCGAGCTCTACGCCTCGGCCGCCTGGGTCGGCGCCCTGGCGCTGATCGGCCTGCAGGCGCTAAACGTCTCCCCGGTGGCCGCCACCTGGGCCGGCATGGCGCTGGTGCTGGCCATCCGCCTGGCCGCCATGGCCTACAAGATCACCCTGCCGACCTATTCGGCGCGCGAGTGATTGCACAAAATCCAAGCAAAAACTGCTCAAAAGGCGCACACTGGTCGACCCGGTGCGATTGATCACCCCACAGCACCGGCAGACAAGGAGCCGTAACTATGCAAGAGATCCTGCAATATTTGAAAGCCAACGGCGAGCAACTCGACGCCGACATCGCTGCCGGCACCGGGGTTTCACTGAAAAACGTGCGCCAGCTCCTGACCGAATTGTCGGCCAAGGGCGATGTGATCATGTGCCGCACCACGCGCTACACCAACGGCAAGCCGGTGGAAGGCATGCTCTGCCGGGCCTCGGGCTACATCCCGCCGGCCAGCCCCGGCCGCAAGCCCAAGCCGGCGCAGTCCAGCCCCATTCCCGAAAGCCTGAACCCGCCCTTGCGCCAGTCCCGGCAATCCTCCGCCAAGAAGTAACGCCTGACCTGGAGCCGGGCCCTGCAACAGAGTCGTCATATGGACGACATACAGGGCCAGCAGCATTGCCCCCGCCGTCGCTCGATGACGCCTTGGCGCGTGGAGTAGCGCCATCAGCGCCTCGGTCGCCCTGGCATTGTTGCCGTTCCCGGCCAGTATCGCGCTTCAGACAATCAAACCGCCGCTTCGGCTGGCAGCCGTGGCACCAGGGCAACGCCGGCCATGCGCAGTTCCTGCGCCAGCGCCTCGACCAGCCTGGGCAGGCTTTGTTCGACGGTGGGGGTGAGCCGCATGTCGGTGGCGAGACTGGCGGGTTCGACGCCGTGGACGACGATGCGCTTGGGCGATTCGCCGGCGAGCACCAGCGTGGCCAGCACGTCGGACAGGCCGATCTGGTGCGGCGACATCTTGAGTTTCATCAGGGCGGGCACTTCGTCGTCGGCCAGGCGGATGAGGCTGCCGGGGGGCAGGCCGGCGCGGACGCAGTCGGCGATGATCAGCAGGTCGGCGTGGGCGAGGTCGTCGAGCATTTCCATGGCGGAGGTGCCGCCGTCGAGCAGGGTCACTTCGGGCGGCAGGTCGTATTGCCGGCCGAGCGCCTCGATGGCGCGCACGCCGACGCCTTCGTCGGTCAACAGGATGTTGCCGACGCCGAGGACGACGATGCGGGTTTGGGTTGTGGACGGCATTTCCTCACACCTTAAAAACTCCCCCTCCCAACCTCCCCCATTCATTTATGGGGGAGGTTGGGAGGGGGAGGCTTTGATGCCTTCTCAAGTTGTTGCTGGATGCCGGTTTACACCGGCATGACGGTATGCGGTCAGCCCAGCAGCCAGGCCAGGCCGGTGACGGCGGTGGCACCGCCGGCGGCGCGGGCAATGCGGCCCTGGGCCGGGACCACGCGGCTGGCGAAGACGTAGCCGATGCCGTGCAGCAAGGCGGTGGCAGCGAGATAGCCGGGCAGGTAGCCGGCGCTGCTGGCCAGCGGCAGTTCGGCACCGTGGGCGTGGCCGTGGAAGACGGCGAAGCCGGCGATCACCGCGAGCGACACAGCAACCGGCAGGCGCACGGCGAAGGCGGCAAAGAGGCCCAAGGCCAGCACCGAGAGCGCGATGCCGCTCTCGGTGGCCGGCAGGCTCAGGCCCGCATAGGCCAGCATCGAGCCGACCGCCATGAAACCGACGAAGACCAGCGGCGGCAAGGCCCGCTGCCAGCCTTGCTGCTGGGCGGCCCAGAGGCCGACCATGAGCATGGCCAGCAGGTGGTCGGCGCCCAGGAAGGGGTGGGCAAAGCCGGTGAACAGGCTGAAGTGGCCGCCGGGCTCGGCATGGGCCCAGGCGAGTCCCGGCAGCAGGGCGGCGGCGAGGATGAGGGCTGTGCGTGCGGGTTTCATTGGTCTGGCTCCTCGAATTGGATTTGCGCAATGGGAGAGCGAATCGCCCTTTCATCCCCTCTCCCTCCGGGAGAGGGGTAGGGGTGAGGGCCGGCGCCGCTTCCCTCACCCGGCTTCGCCACCCTCTCCCAGAGGGAGAGGGTAAGAAACGTCAGCTTCGGTTCGATCATCGCCTCACCCCAGCTCGCAACTGTTACTGTAGCTCGGACTGTAGCAGCCGGCATGCACCGTCGACTTTTGGCTGCCGTCGGTGTCGAGCACGTGCACGGCACAGGCCAGGCAGGGGTCGAAGGAGTGCACGGTGCGCAGCACTTCCAGCGGGCGCTCGGGGTCGGCCACCGGGTTGTTCACCAGGGCGGCCTCGTAGGGGCCGGGCACGTCGCCCTCGTTGCGCGGCGCGGCGTTCCAGGTGGTGGGCACCACGGCCTGGTAGTTCTTGATCTTGCCGTCGTCGATCACCACCCAGTGCGAGAGCACGCCGCGCGGGGCCTCGTGGAAGCCGACGCCGGAGATCTCGCCTTTGGGAAAGACCGGCTTGTTGTAGGTGTCGACGTCGCCCTTGCCGATGTTGTCGACCAGGCGCTGCCACATCTCGCCCAGCATATCGACCTGCACGTTGCAGGACACGGCGCGGGCGGCGTGGCGGCCGATGGTGGAATGCACGGCGGAGAGCGGCACCTGGCTGCCGGCGATCTTGCCGGCGGTGTCGAGCACGAAGTTCAGATACTTCAGCGTGGGGCCGTGCTTGGCCGCGGCCATGGCCAGCACCCGGGCGAGCGGGCCCACCTGCGCCGGCTTGCCGTAGAAGGTGGGCGATTTGACCCAGGAGTATTTGCCGTTGTCCTGGAAGTCGGTGTACTCGGGCACGGTCTCGCCCTCATAGGGGTGCAGGGCGCCCTTGCCGCCCTTGTACCAGGCGTGCTTCACGCTCTCGGCCACGCCTTTGACGAAGTACTCGTCGCCGAACCGGGTGATCGGCTTGAACCTGGCCAGATCGCCGCCGGGCACGTAGCCGCCGGGCAGCGCGAGCTGGGTGCCCTTGCCGTCGAGCGGCAGGTCGGGCACCGAAAGGTAGTCGGTGATGCCGGCGCCGTAGCTGGTCCAGTTGGCGTAGGAGCCGCCGATGATGGCGACGTCCGTGAGATAGACGTTGTGCACGAAATCGGCCAGCTCGTCGATCCAGCCCTTGACCGCCAGCAGCCGTTCGACGTTGAGCACCGACTGGCTGTCGGGGTTGATCGAGTTGGCGACCCCGCCCACCGCGACGTTCTGGATGTGCGGGGTCTTCGAGCCGAGGATGGCGACGATCTTGTTGGCCTTGCGCTGGATGTCGAGCGCCTGCAGATAGTGGGCGGTGGCGATCAGGTTCACCTCCGGCGGCAGTTTCATGGCCGGATGGCCCCAATAGCCGTTGGCGAACACGCCGAGCTGGCCGCTGCCGACGAAGCCGGCCAGGCGGTCTTTCACCTGGGCCAGCTCATGGCGGCCGTTGAGCTTCCAGCTCGACAGGCCCTCGGCCAGCTGCGCGGCCTTGGCCGGGTCGGCCTTGAGCGCCGAGGTGACGTCCACCCAGTCCAGCGCCGAGAGGTGGTAGAAGTGGACGATGTGGTCGTGTACCGCGTGGGCCAGGATGATCAGGTTGCGGATGTACTGGGCGTTGACCGGGATCTCCATGTCGAGCGCGTTTTCCACGGCGCGGACCGAGGCGATGGCGTGCACCGTGGTGCAGACGCCGCAGATGCGTTGGGTGATGGCCCAGGCGTCCCTCGGGTCGCGCCCGAGCAGGATCTGCTCGACGCCGCGCCACATCTGGCCCGAGGCCCAGGCCTTCTTGACCTTGCCGCCGTCGATTTCGCAGTCGATGCGCAAATGGCCCTCGATGCGGGTGATGGGGTCGATGGTGATGCGTTTGCTCATCTTCTTCTCCGTTATCTAGGAACCTGTCGGACTTAATCCCCCATGCGCGTTGTCCCGACAAAGCGATGGATGCAAGGCGCGAAGCGCGGCGAATGGTCGTTCCCTTCGCAAGCTTCGCAACGCCGCAGACGCGCTTTGTCGGGGCAGCCCGAAGGGCCGGCCCGCTGCGGGCGCATCGCCGCGTTGCGGGGCGCTTGTAGTGGCCCGCACTACGGCGCGCCCCGCCGCCTTGCGCTGCATCCCGCAGCGGGCCGGCGCGCAAGGGGTGTTAAGTCCGACAGGCTCCTAGCTTTCGCTTCATGCTTGGGCAGCACGGGCAGCCAGCGCACCAGGACAATGTAGCCCAGGATTTCGATGGCGATGATGCCGAGGGTGACCAGCATTTCCGGCACCGAGGGGAAGTAGCGCCAGCCCGCACCGGTGTCGTAGCCGACGAGGAAGCCGTTGATGCGCAGCAGGAAGGTGCCCAGCATCAGGTACACGGCCGACAGGAACAGGATGTTGGGCCGGCGGCGGTTGGCCGGCTTGGCCAGCAGCCAGGCCGGCAGGAGGAAGAACAGCATCTCCAGCCAGAACATCAGGGCGACGACGGTGGGCCTGAAGGCCTCGACGATGGCGCCGCGCACCACGAGGTCGCCCACGCGCACGGCCAGATAGGCCAGCAGCATGCCCCACATCACCTTGGACAGGCGGGACAGGATGTCCAGCTCATAGGGCCGCTTGAAGCCCATGGCCGAGAAGGTCGACTCGAACACCACCACCGCGTAACCCACCGTGATGGCGGTCATCAGGAACAGCACGGGCAGCAGCAGGGTCTGCCACAGCGGGTTGATCGCGGTGCCGAACACCACCAAGAGCGAGCCGAGCGAGGACTGGTGCATGGACGGCAGCAAGGCGCCCAGGGCGATGAACAGGAACATCCAGCGCGACAGCCGGCGCCTGATCTGCTTCAGGCCGAACTTCTCGAGGAACACCGGCGAGAACTCGATCCACATCACCACGATGTAGAGGGTGATGCAGACGGCCACCTCGAACATCACCGAATTCACCTGGGCATAGCCGGGCCAGAAGATGTGCCAGGTGTTCCAATAACGGCCGAGATCGACGATGACCGAGGCGCCGGCCAGGGTGTAGCCGAACAGGCTGCCCAAGAGCGCGGGCCGCACCAGCGGGTGGTATTCGCCCTTGTTGAAGATGTAGACCAGGAGCGCCACCGAATAGCCGCCGCAGGCGAAGGCCGAGCCGACCATGACGTCGTAGACCACCCAGATGCCCCAGCTGTAGCCGTCGTTGACGTTGGTGACCGCGCCGATGCCGAACAGGAAGCGGAGGAACAGGATGATGCCGGCGATGCCGATGAGCAGCGCCAGGTTGACCGCCAGCGGCGTGATGAACGGGCCGCCGAGCGGGGCGGGGGCCGGATGCGCGTGGTTGGCCATCGTGCGCTCCTATTCGTTCTCTTGCGCCTGGCCCGCCTCATCCTCTTCCGGACGGACGTTGCGCCTGGCGGCGATGATCAGGCCGCCGAGGACGATGGCCGGGGTGATGAGGTAGCCATAGAGCGAGTGCTGCATGGTCTCCGACACCGAGGCGAAGGAGCGCTCCGGCAGCTCGGGCATGCCCAGCTTGGCCATGGGCACGGCCGAGAGCTTGAGTACCTGGGTGCCGCCCAGCTCCTTGTCGCCGTAGATGCGCTGGAGGTAGTGGGGCACCCTGGCCACGTGGCTGTCGGCGAACGAAGCTTTCTGGCTCGGACTGGCCCAGGTGGTGGCGTCGGCCGTCTTGTCGCCGGGCGCCATGCCGATGCGGCCTCGGGGGAATTCGGCCTCGCTGCCGGGCTTGAGCGCCAGGCGGCGCTGGGCCTCGGCCTTGAGGTCGGCCACCGGCCCATAGAGGGTGGCGCCGGTCGGGCAGACCTGGGCGCAGGCCGGATACTGGAAGGCATCGCCCGGCTTGAGATGGCGGCACAGCTCGCATTTGACGATCTTGGGCAGGGCCTTGTCGTATTCGAACTTGGGCACGCTGAAGGGGCAGGCCACCACGCAATAGCGGCAGCCGATGCAGGCCTTCTCGTCGTAGCTGACGATGCCGTCGACCGGGTCCTTGCGCATGGCCGAGACCGGGCAGGCGGAGACGCAGGACGGGTCGACGCAGTGCAGGCAGGAATGCTTCATGAAGGCATAGCCGTCGACCTCGGCGTCCTTGGTCAGGCCGCTGCCGTGGCGGTAGACCTTGATGATGTTCTTGGTCTTGCCCGAGATGTCGAGTGGGGTGTCCCAGACATCGTCCGGCTTGGTGAATTCCGGCGGCAGGCCGTTGGCCTCCTTGCAGGCGGCGACGCAGGCCTTGCAGCCGATGCACAGGGTGCTGTCGAACAGGAGTCCCATGGCCTTGGGCGGCATGGTCAGGTTGCCGCGGGCCTCTACCCTGGTGGGCGTGCAGGCTACCGCAGAGGCACTGCCGGCCAGCATTCCCTTCAAAAACTGGCGGCGGTCGAGGCTCATGATTTCGCCTCGTGCTCGGGCTGGGTCTTTTCCACCTCCAGCTTCTCGCCCAGGTTCCGGTTGATCGCCCAGGTGGCACCGGCCACGGCGCCGGCCAGGGCACCCACCGTGGCGACGGCGGCGAGACTGGCACCGGAGCCGCGCGGTTCACTGATGTGCGGATAGCCCAGAGGCGGCTTGACCGACTTCAGATCGGCCAGGGCATGAATGGGCTTGGTGAAGCCGACGCCCTGCTCGGTGCAGCCGATGCAGGGGTGGCCGCAGCCGACCGGCCAGGACACCTCGCCGATATCGTTGAAGCCGATGACCGGGCAATTGGCGTAGGTCTCCGGGCCCTTGCAGCCCAGCTTGTACAGGCACCAACCGAGGCGGTGCCCCTCGTCGCCGAACTCGCCGGCGAAGCGGCCGGCGTCGAAGTGGGGTCGGCGCTCGCAATTCTCGTGGACCAGGCGGCCATAGGCGAACTTGGGCCGGCCCAGGTGATCGAGCGCCGGCAGCTTGCCGAAGGTGAGGTAGTGCACCACGGTGGACAGGAAGTTGTAGGGGTTGGGCGGACAGCCGGGGATGGTGACCACGGGCTTGCCCAGCACGGCGCCGGCGCTGGAAGCCCCGGTGGGATTCGGGCCCACCGAGGGCATGCCGCCCCAGGAGGCGCAGGAGCCGATGGCGACGACGGCCGCGGCATCGGCCGCGCATTCTTTCAGCATGTCGATCGCGGTCTGGCCGCCGATCTTGCAATAGATGCCGTTCTCCTTGGTCGGGATCGCGCCTTCCACCACCAGGAGGTACTTGCCCTTGTGCTCGGCCATCGCCGCGCGGCGCGCGGCCTCGGCCTGGTGGCCGGCGGCGGCGAACAGGGTCTCGTGATAGTCGAGCGAGATCACGTCGAGGATGAGTTTTTCCAGGGTCGGGTGCTCGGCCCGCAGCAGCGATTCGGAACAGCCGGTGCATTCCTGGAAGTGCAGCCAGATCACCGAGGGGCGCCGGGCCGGGTTGGCCACCGCCGCCGCGATGGCGGCCTCGGCGCCGGCCGGCAGGCCCATGGTGGCGGCCATGGCGGCGCAGAACTTGAGGAAGTCGCGGCGGGAGATGCCGAGGCGTCGTTCCACATCGGCCACATCGGGGGATTGTTCGAGACTGAAGATAGTGATGGGTTCCATGCTGTTCCCCATGACAAAAGACGACCGATGCGCATCGGCGAGCGGCACTTTTGCTTATCAGCATATGCAATAGTTTTTTTATTACTTATAAAAAGATTTAATTGTCCTGTTTCGGCGCAGAAGCCAGAAAAACCAAGCATCTAACAGGCCGTTGAAAAACGTAGCGAGGATGGCCAGATGCAAGGCGCACGGAGCGCAGCGACCGAGACATATCAAATAGATAGGCGAGGGAGCGAAAACGCAGTTTCGGCGCAGGCTAACCTCGGCGCCGCCGAGGTTAAGCGAAGCGGCCGAAGCCAGCACCGCGCAACGCCGCAGATGGCCCACCGCAGTAGTTTTTCAACGGCCTGCTAAGTCGATTTTTCCCCGACGATCTTTCATATACTGAGTGCATGTGTCTTGCCATTCCCATGCAGATCGAAGCCATCGATGGCTTCACCGCGCGCTGCCAGGCCAAGGGGGTCCGGCGCGAGGTGAGCCTGTTCATGCTGCAGGACGAGATGCCCAGGGTGGGCGACTTCGTCATGGTTCATGTCGGCTATGCCATCCAGACCGTGAGCGAGGCCGAGGCCCGCACCGCGTGGGAGGTGTTCGACCAGCTGCTAAAGGCCGCGCCCGATGCATGAGCTCTCGGTGGCCCAGGCCCTGGTCGACGCGGTGGAAAGCCTGATCGAGCAGAATGGGGCCCGCGCGGCGCGGCGCATCCGCCTGCGCATCGGCCCCCTGGCCGGCGTGGTGCCGGCACTCCTGACCAGCGCCTTCCCGCTCGCCGCCGCCGGCAGCCGCTGCGAACGGGCCGAACTCGACCTGATCGAGGCGCCGATCCGCGTGCGCTGCCAGACCTGCGGCGCCGAAAGCGAGGCCGCGATCAACCGCCTGCTCTGCGCCGCCTGCGGCGACTGGCACACCCAGGTGGTGAGCGGCGACGAACTGCTCTTGGAGCGCGTGGAGCTCGATTTGCAGGAAGAACCACAAGAAGAACCGATGGAAACATTGAATTATGGAAGTCCACCGTAATGGTCTTAGGCGGATGGCTATGAATCTTTGTCTACGGAAAGACCACCCCCTCCCAACCTCCCCTTTATGCCCTTCAGGGTGCACGAGTGGGGAGGGAGTACTCCTCCCCCACTTGTGGGGGAGGCGGGGAGGGGGATACCCCTCACTCCTCACGCCTCACTCCCATCATGTGTGATACCTGCGGCTGCAACCTCACTCCCGGCAACCGGCAATTCGCCTACAAGCCGGTCGAACCCAGCGCCACCACGGTCTCGGTGTTGAAAGGCCTGCTGCAAAAGAACGACGACCAGGCCGCGCACAACCGCGCCCACTTCGATGCCCGCGGCATCCTCGCGCTCAACCTGATGTCCTCGCCCGGCTCGGGCAAGACCGCGCTGCTGGAGGCGACGCTGGCGGCGCTGAAGGACGAATTCAACTGCGCCGTGATCGAGGGCGACCTGGAGACCGAGAACGACGCCGAACGCATCCGCGCCCAGGGTGTGCAAGCGCACCAGATCGTCACCGGCACCGCCTGCCATCTCGACGCCCATCTGGTGCACGATGCGCTGCACCACATGCAGCTCGACGGCGTCGACCTCTTGTTCATCGAGAACGTCGGCAACCTGGTCTGTCCGGCCAGCTTCGACCTGGGCCAGCACCTCAACGTCACCCTGCTCTCGGTCACCGAGGGCGACGACAAGCCGGCGAAATACCCGGTGATGTTCCGCGCCGCCGATGCCATGCTCATCAGCAAGACCGACCTTCTGGCCGTGCTCGACGACTTCGACCCGGCCAAGGCCGAAGCGCATCTGCGCGAGCTGGCCAACCCGGCCCCGGTGTTCCGGCTGTCGGCGAAGAAGGGCGAAGGCCTGGCCGCGTGGCTGGCCTGGCTGCGCGAGCAACTGACGGCGCAGCGCGCGCGCGTGGCGCAAGGCCGGACGCGGCTGCCGAAGATCCAGCCCGACGGCGTGCGACTGCACACGGCATGAGCGCGGCACCTCCCCCGAAAAATTCCTCCCTCTCCCCCGCGCACGGGGCAGAGGGGGGATTGAACGCCCGCCACTGGCTCAGCAAGATCCACGCCCTCGCCTTCGACCGCCCGGTCAAGATCATGAACGTCTGCGGCGGCCACGAGCGCGCCATCACCCACGCCGGCCTGCGCGGCGCGCTGCCGGCCTGGCTGGAGCTGGTGCCCGGCCCCGGCTGCCCGGTCTGCATCTGCCCGGAAGAGGACATCTACCAGGCCATCCAGCTCGCCCTGCAGGACAAGGTGATCCTGCTCGCCTACGGCGACATGCTGCGGGTGCCGGTGAACGTGGCCAAGGGCGAGGTCCGCTCCCTCATCGAGGCCCAGGCGGCCGGCGCCGACGTGCGGCCGATCGCCAGCCCGATCGAGGCGCGCAAGATCGCCCTGGACAACCCCGGACGGCCGGTGGTGTTCTTCGCCGCCGGCTTCGAGACCACCACCGCGCCGCTGGCGGCCATGCTGGCCGAAATGAAACTCCCCTCCCCCGCCAGCGGGGGAGGGGGCCCAAACAACCTGAGCATCCTGCTCTCCGGCCGGCTGACCTGGCCGGCGGTGGCCATGCTGCTTCACTCCGGCCGGCCCGGCTTCGACGCCCTGATCGCGCCCGGCCATGTTTCCGCCGTGATGGGACCGGAGGAATGGCAGTTCGTGGTGGACCAGCACAACATCCCCGCGGCGGTGGCCGGCTTCACGCCCGAATCGCTGCTCGCCGCCTTCTATTCGGTGCTGCGCCAGCTCGAAAGCGGCGAACGCTTTCTCGACAACTGCTATCGCGAAGTGGTGATGCCGGGCGGCAACCCCACCGGCCGCCGGCTGATGGCGGCCACGCTCGACGTGGTCGACGCCAACTGGCGCGGCATCGGTGTCATCCCGGCTTCGGGCTATGCGCTCAAGCCCGCGTTTGCCAGATACGACGCCCGCAAGCGCTATCCCGACCACAGCGCCCCCGGCCGCCGCCGCGCCGGCGAGATGCCGCCCGGCTGCGACTGCGCCGAGGTGGTGCTCGGCCGGCGCTACCCCAACCAGTGCCGGCTCTACGGCCGCGCCTGCACCCCGCGCCACCCGGTGGGGCCGTGCATGGTGTCGGACGAAGGGGCCTGCCGCATCTGGTGGGCCGGCGGCGTCGAGGCCGATTTGACGGCTTGATTCCCCCTTCCGTTTACAGGCTTCAGCACAACCAGGTGGGGAAACCATGCACCTCCCCCACTTGTGGGAGGGGGAAACACCGCCGAATCACTCCCTCGCCCTCCCCGCTCGCGGGGAGGGCATGCAGCATCAGGGCGTTTTCAGCAGCAGCACATGCAGCCGCCTCGGGCCGTGGGCGCCGAGCTGGATGGTCTGCTCGACATCGGCAGTGCGCGAAGGGCCGGTGACGATGTTGGTCGCGCGCGGCGGGGCGCCGCGCTCCTCCCGCAGCAGCGCCCAGGCGTCTTCCAGGCGCGGCACGATGCGGCCCTCCGGCAGGACGCAGAGAAAATCCTCGGGCAGGAAGTTGAGCGTGGTCGGGCTCTCGGGCCCCGACAGAAGAACCAGGCTGCCGGTCTCGGCGATGGCGCAGAAGGCCACATTGAGGCCGGTGCGGTCCTCGCCCTGGGCACGGCGCCGGGCCACCTGCCAGTCTTGCGGCCACACCACTTCGTTCAAGAGCGGATGCGGTGCCGCCACCAGTTGCCGCGGCAGGGCCTGCGCATCGAAATAGGCTTGCACGGCCGACACGATCTGCGACTTCGACTCCAATTCGGCATAGGTGGCCGCCACCTTGGCCAGCTTGGCCAGAAAACGCACGCGCGGGGTTTCCGCCCACTGTGGCTGCGGCCCGCGCGGATGCGCCTGCAAACGCCGGGTGACCTCGACATCGTCGGCCGCGCCGGCGTGACCCAGCGCCCGGCCGAGGCGGTCGAGGATGGCGGCGCGGGCCCCGCTCATGATTTGTTCCTCCGCCGCCACTGGTCCATGAAGGTCTCGCCCTGCGGCGCCGGCAGGTCTCGCGCCGCGGTCCAGGCGGAAGCGAAAGGCAAACTGCGGAAGCGCCCCCGACCTCGGGCGAGTTTGCCGAGCAGGCCGGCGGCCAGGCGCGCGGCCCGGCGATAGAGCTGCGGCCGCCTGGCGAAGAAGGCCCAGGCGGCCAGGGCCCAGCGGGCGCGCGGCGGCGTCAGATGCCGGGCGAATTCCTGGCGCCGGTGCTCGCGCAAGAGTTTCGGCAGCGGGATCGCCATCGGGCAGACCGCTTCGCAGCGGCCGCACAAGGTCGAGGCGTTGGGCAGCGGCCGGCCCTCCTCCAGGCCGACCATCAGCGGCGTGAGCACCGCGCCCATCGGCCCGGGATAGACCCAGCCGTAGGCATGGCCGCCGACCGCGCCGTAGACCGGGCAATGGTTGAGGCAGGCGCCGCAGCGGATGCAGCGCAGCATCTCGCGATAGGGCCCGGCCAGCATGGCACTGCGGCCGTTGTCGATGAGCACCACATGGAACTCTTCGGGGCCGTCGGGATCATCGGCCCGTCTCGGCCCGGTGAAGAAGGTGGTGTAGCTGGTGATCTCCTGGCCGGTGGCGCTGCGCGCCAGAAGGCGCAGCAGCACCGAGGCGTCCTCCAGGGTGGGCACCACCTTCTCGATGCTGGCGAGCACGATGTGCACCCGCGGCAGCGTGGCGGAAAGATCGCCGTTGCCCTCGTTGGTGACGATGACGGCCGAGCCGGTCTCGGCGATGAGGAAGTTGGCGCCGGTGATGCCGACGTCGGCGGCGAGGAATTTGTCGCGCAGCACCTGGCGCGCCTCATCGACGATCTGCGGCACGGTCTGCAAGGGCCGGGTCAAGCCCGGCTGGTGGTGCAGGCCCTCGAACAGCTCGGTGATCTGCTGGCGGGTCTTGTGCACCGCCGGGGCGATGATGTGGCTGGGCGGCTCGTGCGCGATCTGGATGATGTATTCGCCCAGGTCGGTCTCCACCACCTCGAAACCGGCCGCCTCCAGCGCATCGTTGATGGCGATCTCCTCGCCGACCATGGACTTGCCCTTGGCCACCAGCTTCGCGCCGGCCTGACGGCAGATGTCGAGCACGGCGGCGCAGGCCTCTTCCGGTGTCTCGGCCCAGTGCACCTGGCCGCCTTTGGCCTGCACCTGCGCTTCGAAGCGCAGCAGGTAGTGGTCGAGGTTGGCCAGGGTGTGGTCCTTGATCGCGCGCCCGGCCGCGCGCAGGGCGGCGAACTCGGGCAAGGCCTCGATGGCGGCGCGCCGCTTGTCGACGAAGCCGCCGCGCGCCCGGGCCAGGGCCTGCTGCAAGGTGGCGTCGTGCAGGGCCTGGCGGGCGTTGCGCTCGAAGGCGTGCGCGGTCGGCTTCATCGCCCGGCCTCGCCGATGCCCGGCACCTCGGTCATGCCGGCCAGCAGCTCGGCCAGGTGATACACACGCACGCTGCTTTCCATGCGCTTGAGCCGGCCGGCGATGTTGAGCAGGCAGCCGAGGTCGCCCGAGACCAGGGTGTCGGCGCCGCTGGCGATGACGGCGGCGGCCTTGTCGGCGACCATGCGCGCCGAGATGTCCGGGTACTTCACGCAGAAGGTGCCGCCGAAGCCGCAGCAGGTTTCCGCTTCCTTGATCTCCACGCGTTCCAGCCCATCGACCTGCGCCAGCAGGGCACGCGGCTCGGCCAGCACGTTCAGTTCGCGCCGCGCGGAACAGGAATCGTGCATGGCCACCCTGCCCGCATGGCTGGCGGCGAGCCGCGCGCCATGCTCGGCCAGAAAGGCGGACAGCTCGCGGGTGCGCCGGGCCAGGGTGATGGCCTTGGCGTGCCACTCGGGTTCGTGTTCGAACAGCTCGGGGTAATGCTTGACCAGCATGCCGGCGCAGGAGCCGGACGGCACCACCACGTGCTCGAAGCCGGCCAGGGCGTCGACCAGCGGCCTGGCCAGATCGCGGGCCGTGGCCAGGTCGCCGCTGTTGTAGGCGGGCTGGCCGCAGCAGGTCTGCTCCGGCGGCACCACCACCTCGGCGCCCAGACCTTCCAGCAGCTTCACGGCGGCGAAGCCGACGCTGGGCCGCATGAGGTCGACGAGGCAGGTGACGAACAGGGCGACGCGCATGGGCCGACTCGAATGAAAAGGGGTCCGACTATGCTAGCCGAAGCCACGTCGAATCAGTAACCGAATTCGCCCTGCCAGCGGCCGTTGCGGTGGTCCAATCTGAGCCAGCGCGGCACGAAGCGCTGGGGCTCGCCGGTGGGCAGGTCGACCAGCATCGCCTCGGGGTCGGTGTCGGCGACCGAGCAGCCGCCCCGGCTCATCACCGGCCGAAAGCCGATGCTCAGGTCCTGGCCGATCAGCGCCGTCTCGCCCCGCTGGGGCCGATCGAAGTGCACCCGTTTGCGGATCAGGCAGCTGAAATACAGCTCCATCTCGACATGCAGCGGCGTTGCCCGGTTCTCCAGCGCGGCGGCCGCCGCCTGGCTCATCTGGACATGCAAGCCCCGGCCGAGCAATTGGATATGCCATTCCATCCCTCACCCCTCCTGCTTGTTGTTTCCTTGCTTTTACTGTTGGCGCAGGCGCGCCTTGCCACCCTGCAAATCATAGACCGCACCGGCCACCGGCACCTCAACCGGCCAGCCCAACTGCTTGCGCATGGTATCAGCGAAGCCGAGCGCGGTGTCTTCCTCGCCGTGGATGACGAAGGCGGTCTGCGGCGGCCGCTCGAAGCGGCCGAGCCAGCCGAGCAGGGCGTCGCGGTCGGCATGGGCCGAC
This sequence comes from Sulfuritortus calidifontis, assembly GCF_003967275.1. Taxonomy (NCBI): domain Bacteria; kingdom Pseudomonadati; phylum Pseudomonadota; class Betaproteobacteria; order Nitrosomonadales; family Thiobacillaceae; genus Sulfuritortus; species Sulfuritortus calidifontis. The sequence continues at coordinate 834,176 of NZ_AP018721.1, read as the reverse complement.
AGGCCGCCCAAGGTATACAGGCTGGCCCGCACCGGCACCCACTCCTTGAAGATCTTCACCGAGCGGGCACCGTCGACCAGCCGGCGGCCCAGGGTGCCCTGGGCCTGGAAGCCGGAGATGATCACCGAGCATTCCGGCCGCGGCAGGTTGAACTTGAGGTGGTGCTTGACCCGGCCGGCGTCGCACATGCCCGAGGCGGAGATGATCACCGCGCCCTGGCTGATCTTGTTGATCGCCATCGAGTCCTCGACGCTCTCGGTGAAGCGGATGTAAGGCCTGCCGTTGTCGTTGTGGCGGGTCCAGTTGACCAGCTCGCGGCCCTCGACATCGAGCTCGGTCCAGTGCTTGAGGGTGATCTCGGTGGCCTCGGCCGCCATGGGCGAATCGACGAAGATCGCGGTATGCGGCGGTATGCGGCCCTCACGGATGAAGCGGGTGAGCAGGTAGAGGATCTCCTGGGTGCGGCCGACGGCGAAGGACGGGATGACGACGTTGCCCCGGCGCTTGACCAGGGTGTCGTTCAGGGCGTCGACGAATTCCTCCACCGTCGCCTCCAGGGTCTTGTGCAGGCGGTTGCCGTAGGTCGACTCGACCAACAGGTAGTCGGCCTCGGCGATCGGCGTCGGGTCGTTCATCAGCGGCCGGCCCGGCATGCCGATGTCGCCCGAGAACACCAGCTTGCGCGTCTCGCCGCCGTCCTGCAGCCAGACCTCGAGGATGGCCGCGCCCAGGATGTGGCCGGCGTCACGGAAGCAGGCGCGCACCCGCTCGTGCGGCTGGATGCACTCGCCGTAGTCCACCCGCTTCAGCCGCTTGAGCGCGGCCTGGGCCTGGGCCACGGTGTAGAGCGGCGCCGCCTCGGTCTTCAGCTCGCCACGCCGCTTGTGCTTGGCGTAGTTGCGCCACTCCGCCTCCTTTTCCAGGATGAAGGCCGAGTCCGGCCACATCACCTGCAAGAGGTCGGCGGTGGCGTCGGTGCAATAGACCGGACCGCGAAAACCCAGGTTGACCAGGCGCGGGATCAGGCCCGAGTGGTCGATGTGGGCATGGCTGAGCAGGACGAAATCCAGGGTCTCGGGGTCGAAGCGCGGCGTATGCCGGTTCTTGATCTCGGCCGGCTTGCCGCCCTGGAACATGCCGCAATCGACCAGAAAGCGCAGGCCGGCCGACTCCACCAGATAGCAGGAACCGGTGACTTCGCGGGCGGCGCCATAAAAGGTCAGGTTGATGGTCATGTCACGCTCTTGTTTCTTTCTTTATACAGGACGCCGGCACTGTCGATGAAGTAAATATTCCGGCAGAATTGAGCCATACAAAACATAACAAAACCGACAGCAGCCCTGCCGCTGCCGTTTGATTGGAGGCTTTGATCCCGTGACGTCGCACCCGGCCCTGCGCCGACTTGTCTTCGCTGTTCTGGCCCTCGGCCTGGCCACGGCCAGCGCCGCGGCCGAGCCCATGGCCAAGCCACCCACGCTGACCGCCGCGCAACTCAAGGCTCTGCTGCCCAAGCTGCAGAAAGGCGGCTATGTCTTCTACTTCCGCCACACGGCCACCGATATGTTCATGCTCGACGACAACCCGGTCATGGGCAACTGCGACACCCAGCGACCGCTTTCGGATGAAGGACGGAACCAGGCCCGCAGCATCGGCAACGCCTTCCGCCGAAACAAGATTCCGGTCGGCCTGGTCAAGGCCAGCCCGTTCTGCCGTGCCATCGACACCGCTCGGCTCGCCTTCGAGCGAGGCGAGGCCGACGAAGGCCTCTACTTCGCCACCCGGCTCACCGCCCCCGAGCGCGCCAGCAAAACGGCCCACCTCAAGCGCCTGCTGGACAAAGCGCCGGCCGAGGGCAGCAACACCGTCATCGTCGCCCACAACGCCAACATCATGGAGGCCATCGGCATCTGGCCCGACGAGGAAGGCGACGCCTTCCTGTTCAAACCGGAGAATGGCCAGGCCGGCGCGCCCCTGGCCAGGATTCCGGTCGATCTCTGGCAGAACCTGAACCGTTGACCATGCTCCAGACCAGCGCGCTTTCCCGCCGATTGACCTTGATCGCCCTGCTGGCCAGCCTGGCCATCGGCCTGATCGCCGCCAGCCTGTTCTTCGTCGCCCGCCAGTACAACGCCCTGCTCGATCACCTCACCGGCGACGACCTGGTGCGCCAGGAGGCGATCTCGAAAAGCTATATCGAGTTCTCCGAGATCAACAACGAAGTGTTCAAGCTGCTGGACCGTCAGCAGGATATCGGCAAGCCGGGCGAGGTCTATCTGCAGGGCCGCCACCTGATCGACCGCATCGACCGCCTGCAGGCCCAAGCCAGCGCCAGCCACTTCGGCATCGCCCCGACCGAATCGGCCTTGATGAACAACTTGCAGCAGGACCTGACCGACTACAAGAACACCGCCATCATCGGCCTGGAAATGGTCCTGGCCAACCGCGACCTGCGCCTGGTCTACACCAACCAGGTGTCCAACCGCTTCAACCGCATCAACCACATCTTCCTCAAGCTGATGGAGAACACCCGGCTGGAGACGACCAGGGAAATGCGCCGGGAATCGGCCACCATCCAGCAGCGCATGTTCCTGCTGGGCGGTCTGATCGCCGTGCTGGTGGCGGGCCTGGCCGGCCTCATCTACTGGCTGGTCCGCGGCATGTCGCAGCAGTTCGGCCACGTCGAGCACAGCCTGGGCCGGCTGCGCCAGGGCGACACCACGCCGGCACAGCCGGCGCCGGCGCGCGACCCGGCCTTCGCCTCGCTCTACAGCGCGCTCGACGCCTTCCGCGATGCCCTGGGCAAGCTCTATCGCAGCGAGCAGGCGCTGTCCGACAAGAACCGGGCCCTGGAGCTGCAGGCGGCGGAACTGGCCGAGGCGCGCGACGCCGCACTGCGGGCGAGCGAGGCCAAATCGCAGTTCCTCGCCAACATCAGCCACGAATTGCGCACGCCGCTCAACGGCATCATGGGCATGGCCCAGCTCATGATCGACACGCCGATGAACCGCGAGCAGCGCGACATGCTCAACATCATCGACCAGTCCAGCCGCGACCTCTACAGCCTGATCGAAGACCTGCTCGATTTCGCCAAGATCGAACAAGGCAGCCTCAAGCTGGCGCCCACCGCATTCAATCTGCCGGCCAGCCTCAACGACGCGGCCGACCTCTTCGCCGGCATGGCCCGGGCCAAGGGCCTGACCATCGTGCGCGACTTCGGCCCGGGCCTGCCCGAGCGGGTGATCGGCGACCCGCTGCGGCTGCGCCAGGTGCTGAGCAACCTGCTCGACAACGCCATCAAGTTCACCGAATCGGGCAGCGTCACCCTGAGCGCCAGCCTGGGCACCGCAGCCGAAGGCCGGGCCCATGTCCAGTTCGCGGTCAACGACACCGGCATCGGCATCCCCGAGTCGGTCCAGCAGAAGATCTTCGACGCCTTCGCCCAGGCCGACGGCAGCTCCACCCGCCGCTATGGCGGCGCCGGCATGGGCCTGACCATCTGCCAGCAACTGACTCGGCTGATGGGCGGCAGCCTCTGGCTGGAAAGCCGGCCCGGCGAAGGCTCCAGTTTTTATTTCGACCTGCCGTTCGAGCTTGCCGCCCCGGTGGTCGAAATTCCGTCGGCCCAGCCGCCGACGCCGGCCGCCGAACCGGCCGCTGCGCCCATCGCCGCCGCGGAGCGCCACATCCTGGTAGCCGAGGACAATCCGATCAACCAGACCCTGGTCAAGACCATCCTGGCCAAGCTGGGCTATCGCCACACGCTCGCCGGCAACGGCCAGCAGGCGCTGGATGCGCTCGATGCCGGCGACTTCGACCTGATCCTGATGGATTGCCAGATGCCGGTGATGGACGGCTACGAGGCCACCCGCATCATCCGCCACCGCGAGCTGGGCAGCGGCCGGCGCATCCCCATCCTCGCCGTCACCGCCCACGCCCTCACCGGCGATCGCGAACGCTGCCTGGAGGCGGGCATGGACGACTATCTGGCCAAGCCCTACCGCTTCGAAGAGATCAAACAGAAGATCGGCCAGCTGCTGGAAGCCTCCGACCGCATCGCGCAGGATTGAGCGCGCCCGGCCCATGCCCCGCCCAGACTGGCTTCGCCCCTACCGCACCCTGCACGCCCACTACGGCCCGCAGCACTGGTGGCCGGGCGAGACGCCGTTCGAGGTGATGGTCGGCGCCGTGCTCACCCAGAACACGGCCTGGACCAATGTCGAGAAGGCCATCGCCAACCTCAAGCGCGCCCGCGCCCTGAGCTGCGGCGCCATACTCAAGCTGAACGGCGGCGAACTGGCCGAGCTGATCCGGCCGGCCGGCTACTTCAACGTCAAGGCCAAACGGCTGCGGCACCTGTGCGCATTCCTCGAGGCCCAGGGCGTCGCCCGCCACCCGGAAAAGCTGCGCGACAAGGCCGAGCTGCCGGAACTGCGCCGCCGCCTGCTGGCCGTGCATGGCATCGGCGAGGAGACGGCCGACTCCATCCTGCTCTATGCCCTGAACCTGCCGAGCTTCGTGGTCGATGCCTACACCCGGCGCATCTTCGGCCGCCTGGGCCTGCTCGAAGGCGACGAGAGCTACGGCGCGATCCAGACCGCCTTCGAGGCCCACCTGCCGCGCGACGTCGCGCTCTACAACGAATACCACGCCCTCATCGTGCAACTGGGCAAGTCGACCTGCCGGCCCAAGCCGCGTTGCGGCGACTGTCCGCTGCGCCGGTTCTGCCCGGCAGCAGCATCGGCATGAAGCCAGCAGGGACTTCACACCAGCGCCGAGTATTTCCGGCTATGCTAGCTGGCCCATCACCCAGAGGAGGCTCATCATGCGCAAGCTCATTCCCGTCTTCGCCGCCTTGATTCTCGGCTTCGGCATTGGCACCAGCCAGGCCGAGATCCGCAGCCATGAAGTGACCTATAGCCAGAACGGCACCACGCTCAAGGGCTACATCGCCTACGACGACAAGATCAAGGGCAAGCGCCCCGGCGTGCTGGTGGTGCACGAGTGGTGGGGTCACAACGACTACGCCCGCAAACGCGCGCGCATGCTGGCCGAGATGGGCTACCTCGCCCTCGCCGTCGACATGTATGGCGACGGCAAAACCGCCAACCACCCGGACGACGCCAAGAAATTCATGATGGCGGTGACCGGCAACATGGACACGCTCAAGGCGCGCTTCGACGCCGGCCTGAAATACCTCAGGGGCAGCCGCATCGTCGAGCCGGACAATATCGCCGCCCTGGGCTACTGCTTCGGCGGTGCGGTGGTGCTCAACATGGCGCGCGCCGGCACCGACCTCAAGGGCGTGGTCAGCTATCACGGCAGCCTGGGCACCGCCACCCCGGCCGAGCCGGGCAAGGTCAAGGCCAGGGTCGCCGTGTTCACCGGCGCCGACGACCCGATGATCCCGGCGGACCAGGTGGCCGCCTTCAAGGCCGAGATGGACAAGGCCGGCGTCAACTACAAAGTCACGGTCTACCCCGGCGCAAAGCACAGCTTCACCAACCCGGACGCTGACAAGTACGGCCAGCAGTTCAACATGCCCCTGGCCTACGACGCGGCCGCCGACAAGGACTCCTGGGCGCAGACCGACGCCTTCCTGAAAGAGGTGTTCGGCAGGAAATAGCCAGCCGCCTATTTCGACCTTGCGGGAAGGAGGCGGCAGTAAAAGCCCGCGCCCTTTGCTCGACTTGAGGCGCAGGCGCCGGGCATGACCTCAGGGCCGGGATCAAGATCGTCCCCACCCCTGCCCTCCCCATGAATGGGGAGGGTGTATGCGCTACCGGCACCAATGCCGTCGGGCCCGACCGGCCCAGCCTTGGGCCCTCCCCCGCTCGTTGTAGAGGTTGGGCGGGGCTCAAACCCAACCTCCCTCCCTCAGTTATGGAGAAGCCGGAAGGGGCTCAAACCCAACCCAGCCATAGACCCCTCCCCCATTTATGGGGGAGGCCGGGAGGGGCTCAAACCCAGCCCAGCCTTAGACCCCTCCCCCATTTATGGGGGAGGTCGGGAGGGGCTCAAACCCAGCCCAGCCCTAGACCCCTCCCCCATTTATGGGGGAGGCCGGGAGGGGCTCAAACCCAGCCCAGCCCTAGACCCCTCCCCCATTTATGGGGGAGGCCGGGAGGGGCTCAAACCCAACCCAGCCATAGACCCCTCCCCCATTTATGGGGGAGGTCGGGAGGGGGATTTTTGCTTGACAGCCCAGCATCATTTCCATGATTATAAAAACATGGAAATAAAACAGACCGTCCAGCGCCTTGCCGCCCTCGCCCAGGAAAACCGCCTGGCCATCTTCCGCCTGCTGGTGCAGGCCGGCGAGGACGGCCTGGCCGCCGGGCGCATCGCCGAGACCCTGAACCTCGCTCCGGCCACCTTGTCCTTCCACCTCAAGGAACTGGCCCATGCCGGCTTGGTGCAGTCGCGCCAGGAAGGCCGCTTCATCTACTACTCGGCCGACTACGCGGCGATGAACGCGCTCATCGCCACCCTCACCGAAAACTGCTGCGGCGGCACGCCCTGCCTGCCCGTCTGCAACCCCGAGCAGGTGCGCGCAGCATGAGCGTCCAATGCAATGTGGCCATCGAACAGGCCGCCGGCGCGAAGCTCGGCTTTTTCGAGCGTTGGCTCACGCTTTGGGTGTTCCTCGCCATCGTCGCCGGCATCGCCCTCGGCCAGGCCGTCCCGGCGCCGTTCCAGGCCCTGGGCGCGATGGAAGTGGCCAAGGTCAACCTGCCGGTGGGCCTGCTGATCTGGGTGATGATCATCCCCATGCTGCTCAAGATCGACTTCGCCTCGCTGCACGAGGTAAAGCGGCACTGGCGCGGCATCGGGGTCACCCTGTTCGTCAACTGGGCGGTCAAGCCTTTCTCCATGGCCCTGCTCGGCTGGATCTTCATCCGCCATCTGTTCGCGCCCTACCTGCCGGCCGAGCAGATCGACAGTTACATCGCCGGCCTCATCATCCTGGCCGCCGCGCCCTGCACCGCCATGGTCTTCGTCTGGAGCCACCTCACGCGCGGCGAGCCGAACTTCACCTTGAGCCAGGTCGCGCTCAACGACGTGATCATGATCTTCGCCTTCGCCCCCATCGTCGGCCTGTTGCTCGGCCTGTCGGCCATCACCGTGCCCTGGGACACCCTGTTCCTCTCGGTGCTGATGTACATCGTCATCCCGGTGGGATTGGCCCAGGCCTGGCGGCGCTGGCTGCGGTTAAAAGGTGAGGCCGTATTCCAGGCCACCTTGCAGCGCCTGCACCCCATCGGCATCGTCGCCCTGCTCGCCACCCTGGTGCTCCTGTTCGCCTTCCAGGGCGAGGCCATCCTCAGCCAGCCGCTGATCATCGCCATGCTCGCCGTGCCCATCCTGATCCAGGTCTATTTCAACTCGGGCCTGGCCTATCTGCTCAACCGCAAGTTCGGCGTCGCCCATTGCGTGGCCGGCCCCTCGGCCCTGATCGGTGCCTCCAACTTCTTCGAGCTGGCCGTGGCCGCCGCCATCTCCCTGTTCGGCTTCCAGTCCGGGGCGGCGCTGGCCACCGTGGTCGGCGTGCTGATCGAGGTGCCGGTCATGCTCTCGGTGGTGAAGATCGTCAACCGCAGTCGCGCCTGGTACGAGGCCGGCGCCAACGCAAACTAGAAGGAAACCCCATGTCGCCACCCACGGTATTGGTCCTCTGCACCGGCAACTCCTGCCGCTCGCAAATGGCCGAAGCGCTGCTCAACCACGACCTGGCCGGCCAAGTGCGCGCCATCTCCGCCGGCACCCGGCCTCAGCCCAAGGTGGCCGACGGCGCCATCGAGGCCTTGAAGCTCGCCGGCCTGCCGACCGACGGCCTCTTTCCCAAGGATGTCGAGGCGGTGATGCACGAAGACATCGCCCTGGTGGTCACCGTCTGCGACAACGCCAAGGAATCCTGCCCCGTCTTCCCCAAGCCGGTGCGCGCCATCCACCTGCCCTTCCACGATCCGCACGGCGAGCCTCTGGCATCGTTCATCGCGGTGCGCGACGACATTCGCGCCCGGCTGGTGCCGGCAGTGCGTGCCGCCCTCGGCCTCTGAACACAAAGGAGAACGCATGCTGCGCACCTTGTTTTTCTGTTTCGCTATGCTCGTCGGCAGTACGACGCTGCACGCCGGGGATACCTATCAACCCAAGGCCAAGCCGGTCGCCGACAAGGTCTGGGCCATCGTCGGCCCGCTGGGCCAGCGCAGCGCGGAGAACGACGGCCTCAACGCCAATTACGGCTTCATCGTCACGCCCCAGGGCGTGATCCTGATCGACTCGGGCGCCAGCCGACTGGGCGCCGAGAAGCTCGCCGCCGCGGTGCGCGCGGTGACGGCACAGCCCATCCGCTGGGTGATCAACACCGGCAGCCAGGACCACCGCTGGCTGGGCAACGCCTATTTCGCCGAACACGGTGCCGAGGTCATCGCAATGAGCCGCACCGCCGCCACCCAGGCGCACTATGCCGAGCAGCAGATGAACGGCCTCAAGGGCTTTCTCGGCGCGCGCCTGAAAGGCACGCAGCCGCGGCCGGCTTCGCACACCCTGGAGGGTGACGAGGCCACCCTGACGCTGGGCGGCGAGACGCTCGTCCTGCGCTACACCGATGCCCATTACCCAGGCGATGCCTGGGTCTGGCTGCCGCGGCAGCGGGTGGTGTTCACCGGCGACCTGGTCTACGTCGATCGCCTGCTCGGCGTACTGCCCTGGTCGAGCGTGAAGAACGGCCAGCGCGCCTTCGCCGCCCTGAAGGCCCTTGATCCCGCGCGCCTCGTGCCCGGCCACGGCCGCGTCTGCGATCTGGCCCAGGCGCAGCGCGAGACCGGCGACTACTACGATTTCCTGGTCGGGAAGATCGGCACGGCCGCGCGCGAGATGGAGCCGATGAGCGAAGTGCTCGACCGCTATGCCGACCTGCCGGCCTTCCGCCATCTGCAGAACTACGGCGAGCTGCATCGGGCGAACATGAACCGGGCCTTCACCGAGTTCGAGGCGCAATAAATGTTCGACGCCCTCGCCACCCTTCTGGTCTTCGATCTCATCGGCCTCGCACCGGCCTCGCCACTCGGCGCGGCGCTGCATTTCTTCGTCATGGACGTGGCCAAGATCCTGGTGCTGCTCACCAGCGTGATCTATCTCATGGGCTGGCTGCGCGCCCTGCTCACCCCGGAGAAGGTACGGGCCATGATGCGCGGCCGCTCCGGCCCCGGCGCCCGGCTGATGGCGGTGGGCCTGGGCGCGGTCACCCCCTTCTGCTCCTGCTCGTCGATCCCGTTGTTCATCGGTTTCGTCGAGGCCGGCATCCCGCTCGGCGTGACGCTGTCCTTCCTGATCGCCAGCCCCATGGTCAACGAGGTCGCGGTGGTGGTGCTGGCTGGCGTGATCGGCTGGAAGCTGACGCTGATCTATGTGGCGACCGGCCTGACCATCGCCTTCATCGGCGGCTATGTGCTGCAGGCCTTCAAGCTGGAGCGCTGGGTGGAGGACTATGTCTGGCAGATCCGCATGGGCGAGGCGCAGGTGGCCGAGAACGGCAACGGCGGCCTGCGCGCGCGCCACGACTACGCCTGGAACGAGGTGCGCCAGATCGTCGGCCGCATCTGGAAATACGTGCTGATCGGCGTCGGCATCGGCGCCCTCATCCACGGCTACGTGCCGGCCGACTTCGTCGCCCGCATCGCCGGCGACGGCAGCGTGCTCTCCGTGATCGTCGCCGTGCTCGCCGGCGTGCCGATGTATTCCGACGCGGTGGGCGTCATCCCCGTGGCCGAGGCCCTGCTCAGCAAGGGTGTGCCCATCGGCACCGTGCTCGCCTTCATGATGGCGGTGATCGCCCTCTCCCTGCCCGAGATGCTGATATTGCGCAAGGTGGCCAAGTGGCCGCTGCTCGGCATCTTCGCCGGCTATCTCGCCGTCAGCTTCGTGCTGGTCGGCGTCATCTTCAATGCGCTGAGGAGTGTCCTATGAGCGAACTGCACCCTTCCATCGTCGCCCTGGTGGCGCTCGCCGCCAACATCGCGGCCAAGCACCCGAAACAGGGCCTGTGCCAACTCGACAAGCTGCGCGAATACGGCGTGCCCGAGGCCCACATCGACACCGTGATCGAGATCGCCCGCCACATCCGCGACGAGGCGGGCCAACTGCTCGACGCCAGCTTCGATGCGGCCCGCGCCGCGGCACAGACACAAGTCGCCGAGGCCGCGCCAGCAGGGAAACCCAAGGTCGCCAAGGGCAAGCCGCTGACCATCGCCATCGCCGAGGCCGGCGGCGCCTGCTGCACGCCCACCCCGGGCGGCAAGTCCTGCTGCTGATGGCCACGCTCGACATCGAATGGCGCCACCTGGTCGCCCACGGCAACACCTGTGCGCGCTGCGACGACACCGGCAGCGCCCTGCGCCAGACCCTGGCCCGGCTGGCCGCGGAGCTGGCCGCTGCCGGCATCGACGTGCAGTTTCGCGAAACCGCGCTCGGGCCCGAGCAACTGCCCGAGTCGAACCTGGTGCTGATCGACGGCCGTCCGCTCGAAGACTGGCTCGGCGCGCGCGCGACCGAAACCCACTGCGCCTCCTGCTGCGAGCTGGTGGGTGAGGCCGTGTGCTGCCGCGCCATCGAACTGAATGGCACAATTTACGAGGCCATCCCGGAGGCCCTGATCCGGGACGCCGCCCGCGCGGCGCTGGCAATGAAAGGACATCCCATGAAAGACATCAAGGTACTCGGCAGCGGCTGTGCCAACTGCGAAACCACCGCCAAACTCATCCAGGACGTGGCCAAGACCAAGGGCGTCGAAGTGTCGGTGGAAAAGGTCACCGACATGGGCGCCATCCTGTCCTACGGCGTCATGTCCACTCCCGGCGTGGTGATCGACGGCAAGGTGGTCCACGCCGGCGGCGTGCCCGACCGCAAGAAGATCGAGGGCTGGCTGGGCTGAGCCGATCCCCACCCGTATCCGCCAGTACATATCTCTTGGGCGCCTATACCCAATCAGTCCTTGCATTCTGAAAGACTGCGGGCTATCAAGCATATATGCCATGAAGGATATATGCGATGGACCCGCAGACCCTGTTCGAAGCCCTGGCCGACCCCCTGCGCCGCCGCATTCTGGTTTTTCTGCTCGACGAGGCTGAGTGCTGTGTCTGTAACCTGCACCAGCGCCTGAACGCAGCGCAGCCCAAGGTCTCCCGGCACCTGGCCGTGCTGCGCGAGGCGCGATTGGTGCTGGCCCGGCGCGAGGGGGTGTGGATGCACTACCGCATCCACCCGGAGCTGCCCGCCTGGGCGCTACGCATCCTCTGGCACATGAAGGACGGCATGGCGCCCGCCTTGCCGGCCAAGACCTGCGGCGCCTGCGCCGCCTGAGCCGCCACCCACCGGCAGGAGACGATCATGCCTACACCCCAGCGCGTCCTGTTCCTGTGCGACGGCAACGCCGCCCGCTCCCAGATGGCCGAGGGGCTGTTGCGGGCCCTGGGCGGCCCGGGCTTCGAGGTCCACAGCGCCGGCCTGGAGCCCAGACCCTTGCACCCCCTGGCGGTAGAGGCCATGGCCGAGGCCGGCATCGACATCGCCGGCCAGCGCAGCAAGCACCTCAACGAATTCCTCGACACCCGGTTCGACAGGGTGATCACCCTGTGCGACCGCACGCGCGAATCCTGCCCCGACTTTCCACGCGACAACGAAACCCTGCACTGGGCCATCGACGACCCGACCGCCGCGCCAGGCACGCAGGCCGAGCAACTGGCCGCCTTCCGCCGCGCGCGCGACGCCATCCGGCGCGAGATCGAACGCTGGCTTGCCACGACAACAAAACCCCACGCCACCTGAGGCATGGAGCGAGACATTGCCAACCCACTGTTTAAGGAATCCGACTATGAAACCCTTGCTGCATTTTTCCACCCTGCTCCTGACCGCCACGCTGTCCCTCGGCGCCCAGGCCTACGACGGCGCCCTGGCCGACCGCATCCACGACACCGTCACCGGCCAGATGGACCGGCAGTTCTTCGTCACCAAGCCCTGCAAGATCGAAGCGCCCCAGGTGCTGGAGATGCTGGCCAAACAGGAGAAGCTGACCCTGCTCGACATCCGCACCCCCGAGGAGACCGGCGTGGTGAAGCTCTCCCACCCCAGCGCCCTGTCCATCCCTATGCACGAGCTGTTCAAAAAGGCGAACCTGGACCGCCTGCCGAAAGACGGCAAGATCGTCGTGGTCTGCCACTCCGGCAACCGCGCGGCCGGCGCCACGGCCCTGCTCAAGGCCATCGGCTTCAAGGACGTGGTCTACGTCAACGGCGGCCTGATCAGCCTGGTGACCAACCTCACGCCCAAGACCGTGCCGGTGAAATAGGCCGGCTGGACAGGCGGCGGCCCGCAAAGGACGGACAGTGCGCGACTACCAAGTGATCCTGGAACGCCTCGATGCCCACGGCAGCGTGCTTTCCTGCAAGGACGCAGAGCTCATCATCGACACCGACCTCAAGGGCCGCAGCGACGCCCTCAATCCGGCCGAGCTGCTGCTCGCGGCCTTGGCCGGCTGCATCGCCAAGGGCATCGAGCGGGTGGCGCCGCTGCTGCAATTCCGCTTTTCCGGCCTGGAGGTACGGGTCAGCGGCGTGCGTCAGGAGTCCCCGCCCAAGCTGGTCGCCATCGCTTACGAGGTCGTGGTCGACACCGACGAGACCGACCGGCGCCTGGAACTGCTGCACGAGAACGTGAAGAAATTCGGCACCGTCTACAACACCCTCGCGCCGGGCACCGAACTGTCCGGCGTGCTGCGGCGCAAGGCATGAAGGTGCGGACCATGCGTCACATCGAAGTGCTCGGTTTCGACTGCCCTGCCTGCAACAAGACCTTCCGCCGCATCGACGAGACGGCACGGGAGCTCGGGCTCGACATCCGCCTGGAAAAGGTCGCCGAGCCCGCCCGCCTCCTGGGCTACCAGGTGTTGCGCCCACCGGCGGTGGCGATTGACGGCCGGCTGGTCCACAGCGGCGGCGTCCCCAGCCACAGGCAGATCGAGGCCTGGTTGCAGCCGGCGCAAGGAGACAGCCATGCAGGCTGAACGCGAAACCCCGCGGCTGGCCATGGCCCGGCCGGCACTGCGGGCACCGATGCCATGACCCATTGCGCCGCCCCTCCGGCCAGCGGCGCGCCCTGCGTTGCCCTGACCCTGGTCGGCAGCGGCGAGCCGCTTTTGCGCCTGGAAAAACGTCTGACCTGCGCCGCCGGCGCGCTGGGGCTGGCGCTGAAGCTGGACATCCGCAAGGACGCCGAGGCCTTGGGCATCCCCCATGCGCAAACCCCGACGCTGCTGGCGGAGGGAACGATCGTGTTTTCCGGGCTGCCGCACACCGAGGCCATCGAGGCCTGGCTGCGCCACAACTTTGCGAAGACAAGTCCCGCATGAATCACCCGCACAGCCATCCGGCCAGTGCCGGCAACACGCTGTTGCTGGCCATGCTGCTCACGCTCGCCTTCGCCGCCGTCGAGGCCGGCGTCGGCCTGTGGGCCGGGTCGCTGGCCCTGGTGGCGGATGCCGGCCACATGGTCAACGACGCCGCCGCACTCGCGCTGGCGGCAGGCGCGGCCTGGCTGGCGCGGCGGCCGGTTTCGCCCCGGCACAGCTACGGCCTGGGCCGCGCCGAGTTCATCGCCGCGCTGATCAACAGCCTGGCCCTGCTCGCCCTGGTGGCCTGGCTGGCCATTTCCGCCGTCGAGCGCCTGCAGACACCGTTGGCGGTGCAGGGTGAAGCGGTCTCCGTCACCGCCGCTATTGGCCTGGCCATCAACCTGCTGGTGGCCTGGCTGCTCACGCGCGGCGAAAAAAATCTCAACACCCGCGCCGCGCTGCTGCACGTGCTGGGCGACCTGCTCGGTTCGGTGGCGGCCCTGCTCTCGGGCCTCATCATCGCCTTCACCGGCTGGACCCCGATCGACCCGCTGCTCTCGCTGGCCATCGGCGGCCTGATCCTGGTCTCCAGCCTGCGGCTGCTGCGCGAGGCCCTGCACGGCCTGATGGAAGGGGCGCCGTTCGACATCGAGCCGGAAGCGGTGGGCCGGGCGCTGGCCGGCGTGCCCGGCGTGGCCTCGGTGCACGACCTGCACATCTGGAACGTCAAGGCGGATGAGCCGCTGCTCTCCGCCCATCTGGTGGTCCACGACATCGCCCGCTGGGAGAGCGTGCTGGAAGCCAGCCATGCCCTGCTGGCCGAGCGCTTCGGCATCCACCATGCCACCCTGCAGCCGGAACCGATAACCCGAACCGTGCATTGGCGCGAGTTGCCGGCGCACGATCATGAACATAAGCACGACCGATAGGAAAAATGCCATGAAAACACTGCTCCTCCTTCTGCTTGCCCTCGCAACCCCGACATGGGCCGCGGCGCCGGCCGACAATGCCGCCGACTGGTACTATCCCGCCTGGCTGGCCGAGGCACCCCATGCCCCGGTGTTCCAAGTGCGCGACACGGTGAACAAGTACGGCCGCTACGCCAGCGAGCCGAAGGTCATCACCCTCAAGGATCTGATCAAGTTCCACGGCCATTTCTGCGGCGGCCTGGTGGAAGGCGCGACGGCCTTGCGCGTGGCCTTCGACCGGTTGTTCCCCGGTGAGATGATCGACCGCACCGATCTGATCATCGCCTCCAACAACTCCGCCTGCGGCGGCGACGTGGCGGCCTATCTCACCGGCGCCCGCGCCCGCTTCGGCTCGCACCTCATCGACCCCAAGCTGAAAGAGAGCGATTTCGTGGTCAAGCGCCTCTCCACCGGCCGGGCGGTGCGGGTGGTGATCAACGCCGCCACCTACCCCCACGACGTGCGCAGCCAGATGAAGAAGATCGAGTCGGGCAAGTTCGAACCCGCCGACATCGACCGGTTCCAGGACCTGCAATGGGCCTACGCGAAGAAGCTGGTGAGCCGACCGGCGATCGAGTCGGTGGACGTCACCGTCAACCCCGACTACGCCTGGCCGGAACCGCCCTGCAAGGATCTCGGCAAACGCAAGGACAATGAGTTCAAGAACGTGTCGGAGGCGCACTGAGGCTTGTCGAGCCCTACCGGGGCCGCTGGTTCTGGGTGGACGACCGCGACCTGGCCTCGAAACGCATGCTCGTGTTCCTGATGATGTTCATGTCCATCACCGAATCCGGGGCCCTGCCCCAGGCCCCGGTACTGACCATCCCTGTGCGCTGAGCGCGATGGCCATGGCAAAACTGCTGGAAACCGCCGGCCTTACCCTCACCCTGGGCGGGCGAGGCATCCTGAACGGCATCGAGCTGGCGGTGGAGAAGGGCGAGCTGCACGTCCTGCTGGGTGCGAACGGCGCCGGCAAGTCCAGCCTGGCCTACGCCCTGATGGGCTGCGCCGGCTACCGGCCCCAGGCCGGGCACATCGTCTTTGACGGCGAGGACATCACCGCGCTGCCCCTGCACGAACGGGCCCGGCGGGGCCTGGCCCTGGCCTGGCAGGAGCCCGCCCGCTTCGATGGGCTCACGGTGGCGGACTACCTCGTCCTGGGCGGCAAGCGCCCCTCCGCCGACTGCCTCGTCCAGGTAGGCCTGGCGCCGCAGGCGTATTTGTCCCGCCCCCTGGACAAGGCCCTCTCCGGCGGCGAGAGGAAGCGCATCGAGTTGGCCGGGGTGCTGGCGCTCTCGCCGCGCCTGGCCATCCTGGACGAGCCCACGGCGGGGATCGACTTCCTCTCCCAAACGGAGATCGAGGGCGTCATCCGGACCCTGCGCCACCAGGGCGCGGTACTGCTCATCACCCACCAGGAGGCGCTTGCCGCCGGCGCCGACCGGGCCAGCCAGCTGTGCGGCGGGCGCATCGTTTGCGCGGGGGCGCCGGGCGCCGTGATCGAAAACTTCAAGGCCCGGCGCTGCCGGCGCTGCGACGGGGAGACCTGCCATGGCTGACCTTGCCACCCTCTACGACGCCTTCCGCACTCTGGGCGAGGACCCCGGCGTGATCCTGGCGCCGGACACGGCCCACATCGTGGCCTACGGCCATCAGCTCGTGAGCCAGCAGTCGGTTCCCGGGGTGGCGGTCGAGGCCCACGCCGACCAGAAGGGCGTGCATGCCCGGGTGACGGTGGAGGCCGGGCAGGTGATCGCCCAGCCGGTGCACTTGTGTTTTGGCCTGTTCGAGCGTTTCGGGGTGCAGAACGTGGAGCTGGAACTCACCCTGGAGGCGGGCGCCATCGCCACCTTCTGGTCCCACTGCCTGTTCATGTTCCCCGACATGGCCCGCCACGCCATGGACGCCCGCATCGAGCTCGAACCCGGCGCGCGCCTGACCTACAACGAGGTGCATTACCACGGCCTGTCGGGCGGCATCGAGGTGGTGCCCAAGGCCCGCGTGAAGGTGGGGGAGGAGGCCCACTTCCGGGCCGACTTCAGCCTCACCCAGGGCCGCGTGGGCAAGCTCGACATCGACTACGAGGTGGAGGTGGGCCGCGCGGCCACCGCCGAACTCATGAGCAAGATCTACGGCCACCTCGCGGACCGCATCGATCTCAGCGAGCGGGTGCACCTGAACGGGGAAGACGCCCGGGGCCTCGTCAAGACCCGGGTGGCGGTGGAGGACGAGGCGCGCGCCCGCATCCTGGGCGCCACCTATGGCAACGCCGCCGGTGCCCGCGGCCACGTCGACTGCCTGGAGATCGTGCGCGGCCATGCGGTAGCCAGCGCCGTGCCGGAGGTGAAGGTCACCCATCCCCAGGCCAAGGTCACCCACGAGGCGGCCATCGGCAGCGTGGATGAACGCCAGATCGAGGCCCTAATGGCACGGGGGCTCTCGCCCGAGGCGGCGGTGGACAGGATCATCCTGGGCATGTTGGGTTGACGGAAATGCCCTTGGCCCAGTCCTTCTGGATCGCCCACGCCGCTCGGTATGCTCGCCGCCTACCCTTTCATCAGCCGCATCGACGCGCCGCTGTTGGGCACGCTGCTGTCGCTCTCTGCCGGCATGCTGGTCTACGTGGGCGCCACCCACCTGCTGCCTGAGGCCGAACACCAGCGCCGTCCCTTCGCCTGGCTCGCCTTCCTGGCCGGCATCGCGACCGTGATCGGCATCGTCCTGACCGAGTGAACGGTGAACCCTGTAATCGAAGTCATCCGCCATGTCCTGGATGGCACGGCGCCTGCCACAGCGGCAGTGGACCCGCCGCGCTCGCGGCCTGCGCAACGCTATTGTTTGCGCTGTGACACGCATCCTCGCGCCGGCTGGAATAATCGGCCTGGAAACGAATAACAAGGAGCGTTCATGACAGAACCGACAGCCCCCGTTCAGCCGCAGCGCGACCTCGCCATCGAACGCGCCGCCCTGGAAGGCACGCTGGCCGCACTGGCCGATTTGCGTGAGAACCTGACCCTGCGCCGGGATGAGGTGCGCGACGCGACGGCGCGCGAAGTCTACGACGAGGTGCTGACCCTGCTCGATAGCCTCGACATGGAATATCGCCGGCGCCACGACGCGCTTCCCGCGGTCTCGGCGCGGCACGCGTCCTATGTGTTTCTGCTGGACGACGCGGGGACGGTGCACCCCCTGCCCCACGCCCTCTACGTGGCGCTGGCGCGTGGCGAGGCCGTGGCGCCGGATTTTGCCGGCCGCACCCTGCGCCTGGCGGAATGGTATGTGCGCCTGAAAGACGGTGAACCCGAGACGGTGGCGAACGAGACCTGGGGCCTGGTCGCCTTCGATGCCGAGGGCCGGGTGGACTGGCGCGCCAGCCCGGCCTTCCATCCGCGCCGACCGGGCGAGGCCTCGGCGCCGATGACGGCCGCTCTGCCCACGGCGCAGGAGCGGACACGGATGCTCGACCTGATCTTTCCGGCCCGGGCCTGATTCAGGTCGGTGCGGCCCGCGCCAGGTCCGCCGCCATGGCCCGCTGCCGGCATTCGGGACACAGCGCGAGCAACCGGGCAAGTTCCGGCCGCAACCGCGCCTGTTCCGCCAGAACGCGGCTGCCCGTACTCGGAGCCGGTCCGGCATGAGGCGCGCCGCAGCCTGGGCAATGCGGCGCCGTCGCCTGCACCAGCCGCCTTGGCATCTCGCGCGCCGAGCGGTCAGTGAGCAGGCGCGGACGCAACGCGATGGCCTGTTCCGGGCAGGCATTGGCACACAGGCCGCACTGCACACAACGCGCCTCGGTGAAGGTGAGGCCCTCAACCCCCGCCAGGCTCAAGGCGGCTTGCGGGCAAAGACGCGCACAGGCGCCGCACAGGGTGCAGCGCTCGGCCTCGACGACCACTTCGCCAAAGGGGGCATCCACCAGCGGCAGCGCGCCAGCCGCCGATCGCGCGGCGGCCAGATGATCCAGGGCGGCCAGGAGCAGGTCGCGTTCGCTGCCGGCAGCGCGCAATTTTGCCGGCGGCAGGGGCGGCAAGGCGGGAATGGCTGGCAGAGTCAGCGCATCGGCGGCGGACGCCACGGCTGGCGGCAGGCCGAGCCCGGTGAGCAGCCCCTGGGCAAGCGCGATCGCGTCCTGCAAAGTGCGCTGCACGGATGCGGGCCGGGCCGGGGCGATTGCCACGCGCCGACAGCCCAGGGCCAGGGCAGCGAGCCAGATGGCCGGCCCCAGGCCGGCCGGGGCCTCAGCCGGCCAGACGAGCCAACCTGCCGGCGCCTCGGCCAGGGCTTCCGGCGCCCCGATCCACAGCCCCTCAGGCGCAGCCGCCGCCTGTCGCCCCCCGCCGGCCAAGCGCGCCTCCAGGTCCGCCATCACGTCGGCGGGCTGGCGTTGGGACGACTGCAACGCGCCGGTGGGGCAGAGCGGGACGCAAGCGAGGCAGCCCTGGCAGAGCATGGATTCGAGGTGCACCGCCTCGCTGCCGGCCCGGATCGCCCCGGCCGGACACGTGGAGAGGCATCGGCGGCAGCCGGCCACGCCCTGGCGGGCATGGAGGCAGCGGACGGCATCGAAACGGAGGTACTCGGGTTTGACGAAGCCTTCGCGCAATGAGCGGGCGATCTCGATCAGGGCGCGTTTGAGCCCGGGATAGTCGTCTGCCGCCAGCCGGTAGTAGCCGGGTGGCGGCAGCTCCGCAGCGCAGGTGGCCTGATCCGAGAAATCCAGCACCCAGTCGAAATGGCCGTCGGCATGGTAGGAGAGCGGGGCCAGGTCTACCGGGCCCCGCGCCGTGGCCAGCCGTGCGGTGAAAGCGCCCGCCCAGCCGGACAAATCGTGCAACCGGCCGGGCAACGCCCTTGGCCCGCGCGGCAGCGATCCGCCCCCGTCGGTGTCGAGCAGCGCCGGCTTCAGGCCGGCGGCGCGAACCATGTCGAGCCGCCTGGCCAAGAGATCGGCCGATCCGATGATGAGGGCGCAGTTGCCGGGCACCCGATGCAACACGCTCGCAGCTGGAGAGCGCGCTGTATTCATGCGCCTTACTCCTCAGCGGCGCATGGTGGGCAGGGGCCGGTGCTCCCAGCCACGGGCCGCATCACGACAGTCGAGGCACAGGCTTAAGTGATCGATTGGCAGGCCGGCCCCGGTGAGCGCCTTTTCCAGGACGGCCAGTTCCCTCTCCGTGGCAATGGGCTGGTCGCAGCGAGTGCAGCGCCGCCAGCCATCGCCCACAGGGCGGATGCGGTAGCGCGGCCGGTCGCGCCCGGTCGGCAATCCGTCGCTCGGGTAGCAGCGTGCCAGGGCCGCGTGGGTGAAGCGCGCAAGCCAGGCGTAAGGCGAATCGACGGCCTCGACCTCGATCCGGGCGATCAGCCGCGGCAGGGCCGGCAGCAGGAAGGTGTTGGCGAAGATCGCGGCCTGCCCGGGTTCACCCCGCTCGGCCACCAGGGCCAGGAATTCGAGCACCGCAGTCAGGTGATCGGCCAGATCGTAAAAATCGTCTCGCTTGTGCAGGCCGAAAGCGCTATGCCAGCGCTCCAGCGCGTCCAGCGAGGGCCCGTTGAGAGCGCCGTCCAGATACTGTCCCAGGTTGAGCGGCACGCGCACGGGTGGCACGTAGAACAAGCCGCTGTGGTGCACCAGCAGGGCCTCATGCTCCGGATAAGCCTGCAGGGCCCCGATCAGGTCGTCGACACGCAGCGTATCGTTCAGGTCGAGTTCAGCCACCCATTCGGCCAAATCGAGTGGCAACTCGGCCTGCATGGCGCGCCAAAGATCGACCTGCAGCGGCGGCAGAAAGACGCGTCCGAGGGTGCCCCAGAGGATCGTTGCGGCAGCCGCCTCGGCGGCCGGATGGTGTGTGAGCTGTGCGGTCATTCGAGTCTTGCTTTCTCCAAGTAGGCCGGCGGCCGAACCGCCCTCAGGCTGGCACGGAGGTGACAACCTTGGCTGTCTCGCCGGCGGCCCCGGTCGAGGGGCTGGCATGCAGCCTGAACAATTTCTCGCCCAAACCGTAGAGCATGAGGACGATGAAGAAGCCCATGGCGATGCTCATCCATTCCGTGAACGAAGGCGTGTAATCGATCAGGCTGTTGACCCAGGTGCCCTTGAACAGGGGCACCAGCTGACCGCTGATGACGAACTCGATGCGATTGATGAACATGGCGATCAACACCAGCGCGGCCGAGGCGACCTGCCAGCCTACCTTGCGGTTGGTGGCAGGATGCATCATGGCGATGAAAGGTAGCGCCAGGCCGACCCAGATTTCCAGGTGGAACCAGGGCGAAGCGGCCAGTTTCTTGAAGCCTTCCATGCCGTCCAGGTTGGTCCACATACCGGTCCAGAAGCGGGTCAGGATCATCACCAGGGCGATGCCGGCCAGGGTGGCGAACACCTTGGGCAACTCATCGCTGCCAGCCAGGGTCTTGAGCGTGGCCGGCATATTGTCGCGGTCGAAGCCGTAGGCCATGTAGGTCGACAGCACGATCATGGCGGCGCCGGACAGGGCGGCGGTGAGCATGAAGTAGATGGAGGTGAAGGAGCCGTACCACATCGGCCGCATCACCACCGAGCCAAACAACAGACCCAGCATGCCGGAGGCGAGGATGACCGCGACGAAGCTCAGGATGCCGACCATGTGGCTCTTCGGGCTGTCCCAGTCATCCTGCCAGAGCAGGTAGAACTTGATGATGAGCAGGATGAGGTCGATGGTGTAGAACACGCCCATCCAGAACATCGGGCTCATGATCTGCAAGCCGGTGGGCACCGCCCAGAGCATGCGGAACGGGTGCCCCAGCTCGAAGGCCAGGACGGCGAAGCCGGCGATGAGGGTGATGATGGCCAGCCAGATGGCGCGCTTGGCGATCGGATAGAACTGCTTGAAGCCGAACACCATGGGCAGCGCGGCGATCATGGTCAGACCCGACGAGGTCAGGGCGAAGAACACGTAGGTCGGGATCTGGGCGCCCCAGTTGATGCCGTCGCTGAGCATGTTGAGGGCGGCATGACCTTCCACCACCTCCATGTACATGCACCAGGCGAAGGTGATCAGGGTTCCGATCAGGCCGATGCTCCACATCACACCGGCGGCACTCGGCTCGTGGCCGAGCCGGAGCACCGTCCTGGCGAAGCGGACCGTGCCCTCCTCGCGCCACATGGCCATCAGGGTCTTGAAGACTTCCGCGAAGTCGCGGGGTTCTCGGATTGCGATCATGGCTGGACTCCTCAGGATTTCTTAATGACGCGGTTGGCCGGCACCGAGCCGCCCTCGCCGGTGAGGTAGTAGACCTGCGGCTTGTTGCCGTACTGGTCGAGCAGGCGGACACCGTTCTTGTTGGCGATCAGCTTGTTGACTTGGCTGTCCGGATTGGCCAGATCGCCGAAATAGCGGGCGCCCGGCGCGCAGGTGACCACGCACGCCGGTGTGTAGTCGCGCAGTTTCGGGTCGGACGGATCCAGATCCGCCACCCCCTTCGGGGCCTGACTGACGCGGTGGTGGCAGAAGGTGCACTTGGTGACCACGTTGCGCGGCCCGACGCCGACGCCGTGCTTCCAATCCTGCTTCGCCTCCGGCAGCGCCCAGGGCGGGTTCCAGTTGCGGCCTTCCTCGCCGATCAGGGTGTGGCCGTCACCACTCGGGAATTCCTTCATGATGTCGGGGCCGCCGTAGGTGGGCGGCTGGTTCTGGAACCAGCGCACACCGTAGGGGCAGGCGATCATGCAATAGTGGCAGCCGATGCAGCGGTCCCAGTCGACCAGGACGAAGCCGTCCTCGTTCTTGGTGGTGGCGCGGGTCGGGCAGACCGCCACGCAGGAGGGGTTCTCGCAATGCATGCACGGGCGCGGGAACCACTTGAGCTGGGTGTTCGGATACGTGCCTTCCTGGAAGAAGATGACGTCCTGCCAGTGTTCGCCCGGGATGCGGGTGTTCTCCATGCCGCAGGCGACGGTGCAGGCCTGGCAGCCGGTACATTTTTCGAGGTCGATGACCATTCCCCACTTTGCCATTTTGGGCTCCTCAGACTTTCTCGACGCTGACCAGGCCGCTGTGGTAGCAGGCCAGGCCGGACAGGGGTTCCGACAGGTTTTCCGTGACTTCGTTGGTGCTGCCGGTGGGCAGGCGGCCCTTGGCCTCGGCCCAGCGGCCCTGGGCCCAATGGCCGTGAATCATGGGCAACACGACCGTGTCCGGGCGGGTGGCCTGGGTGACTCGGGCCAGCACCTCGATGCTGCCGATCTTGTTCTTGATCCGCACCCGGTCGCCGTCCTGGATGCCGCGCTTGGCGGCGGTCTCGGGGTGGATTTCCAGGAACACGTCGTGTCGACCGCCCTGCGCCGGCTGCATGGCCGCCGTGGCATGGGGCAGGTTGGCGCTGCGGCCTTCGGCCTGCAGGGCCAGCTTGGGCGAGATGAAGTGCAGGTCGCCGTCGCCGCCGTGCTTGGGTTCGATCCACTGCGGGAAGGGTGCCTTCTCGGGTGGGATGCCCAGGCGCTTGTGCACGTAGTCGGCGTGGTGTTCCAGCTCGGTGACCTTGAGCTCGAACTTGCCGGTGGGCGTGGGCATCACCTCTACTTTCACCTCTTCTTCGCTCATCACGTAGTTGTAGCCTTGACCGTCCCACTTATAGAACACGCCGTCCTTCTGCAGGTAGGCGTAGGGCTTGCGGTACCACACGCCCTTCTGTTTGAAGGTCTCGAAGTCCACGACGCCGTTGTCGCCGGGCTTGTCCTTGAAGCCCTCGCACATCCACTTGATGATGTTCTCGGTGTTGCCGACCTTCTTGTAGTACTCGGCCATCGGCCCCTTGATGCGCTTGCCGATCTCGATGATCACGTCGCCGAACACCTTGGTATCGTAGAGCGGCTTCACCGCAGGCACCCGGATCATGGAGATCGGATAGCCTTCATACGGGTAGGTGTCGGCGATCTGCAAACGCTCCAGGTAGGTGTGGTCGGGCAGGATCAGGTCGGCGAAGCGGTTGGTCTCACCGGGATAGGGCGAGGTGTCGATGACGAAGACCTCGCGCCAGGCGTCTTCCCACTTGGTGCAGTCGGGGCCGGAGAACACCGCGCCGGTCATGTAGATGATGGCCGTATCGAGTTTGTAGGGCTCGCCCTTCAGGTGGTTGACGGCGATCTCCTGCATCATGTTCTTCACCAGCGGCCACTTCTCGGTCTTCGCCATGTCGATGCGCGGCTTCTTGCGCTCGGGCGACTTGGCGTAGTCGTCCATGTAGTCTTCGTGCTTGATCGGCAGCTTGGCCCAGGCGGTCTTCATCTGGTAGCCGCGCAGGCCGCCCTTGGCGAACATGTTGCCGGTGAGGGCATTCAGGGCATGGATGGCCATGCCGTTGTAGACGCCGTTGGTATGCGCCGAGGCGCCGCGCTCGAACAGGGCCACGGCGGGCTTGGTGGTGGCGAACTCGCGCGCCACGGCGATAATTTCCTTGGCGGAGATGCCACAGACCTGCTCGGCCCATTCCGGCGTACGGTCTTTGAGCTCCGCGTTCCACCATTCGATCAGACCCACGGTCCACTTTTCGCGGAAGGTCTCGGCACCGGCCACGGGACGCGGCTCGGGCTTCTTGTCCTTGTCCAGGGCGGCACGCTGTTCGGCGATCCGCTTCGCCGAGGCCTCCGCCTCGGCCTGCTTCTTCAGCGCTTCATCCAGCTTCTTCTGGATGCCGGGCTTGTCCTTGGCGGAGGCCGCGGCCAGTTTCTTTTTCAGGCCGTCGATCTCGGCCTGGGCCTTGGCCTTTTCCTCCGCCTTCTTGGCGGCGGCCTTGGCGTCCGACTCGGCTTTCTTGGCGGCCTTCCTCGCCTGTTCTTCCTGCCAGGCCTTGACGTCCTTGTCGGTGAAGGCGGCGGCGATCTCGGCGCCGGTCTTGAAGTGATTCACGCCGTCGGTGAAGTCGCCGACGAAGTTCTTGTCCCACAGCCCCTCGGTGAGGATCACGTGGGCCATGGCCAGCGCCAGGGCACCGTCACGGCCGGGCTTGACCAGCAGCAGGCGGTCGGCCGCCGAGCCGGTGGTGTTCAGATGCACGTCCACCACGGTGACCTTGGTCTTGGGCGACTTGGTGCGCATCTTGCCCCAGTTCTGCATGTTGCCGTTGAAGGGCCGGAAGGCCTCCAGGAAGCCGGCGCCGAACACCAGCAGGTAGTTGCAGTTGGAGTAGTCGTAGGCGCTGTAGGCGTGATGGCCGTCCATGAAATGCTTGACCGTCTCGGAGGCGTCCGAGCACATGGAGGAGTGGCCGAGGTTGTAGTTGGGCGTGCCGTACATCTCGCCGAACTCCTTCAGGAGGCCGACGTCGGTGTAGCCCCAGCCCCGGCCCGTGAGGACGGCGAAGCGGTGTGATTCACCCTTCTCACGCAAGGCATTGAGGCGGTCGGCCACGGTTTGCAAGGCCTCGTCCCAGGAGATGGGCACGAACTTCGGGTCTTCGTGACGGCCCTTCTTGGGATTGGTACGCTTCATGGGCCCCTTGATGCGGTCCGGGTCGTAGAGCAGGTATTGCGCATAGTGGCCCTTGGGGCACAGCTTGCCGTTGGAGAGGGGGTTGTCCAGGGTGCCGTAGACGGCATGCACGCGGCCGTTGGTGGTGTAGACGTCGATGCCGCAACGGGCCGGGCACTGGTGGCAAAAGCTCTTGGTGATCACCGTCTCTGCGGCAGCCGCACCGGTCTCCGTCTTGGCCTCGGCAGCATCGAGGGTGAAAAGGGTGCCGCTGCCGCCCCAGACCCCGAGGCCCGCGGCACCGGCCACGGCCCCGCTGGCCTGCAGAAAACGGCGACGCGTGATCCTGGGATTGAGGATGCTTTCTTCCGGACTGTTCATACCTGCCTCCATGATCGAATGACATACGCATACCTCTGCGCTCGCTCATGGTTCAGCAGGATTCATGCCATGCTCGTAACCAATTGTATTGTAATAGGTTTTTTATTCAGGCACGGCGCCGCCGGGGGCCTTCCGTCACCAGGCGGTAACTTGGCAGATTCGTACACGATCTATCGTGTTACCTTACCGTAACTGCTCTTTCCCACGCAGAACAGGCGTTACAATTCGGTAACATGCAGATGCCAAGGTCCACCATGACTTCATCCAGGCTTCGTTCTGCTCTCGTGCTTCTCGCTGCCTTGCTGGCCCTGCCTGTCTGGGCGGCGCGCCCGCTGGAGCTTGGGCTGACACCGGCCTTCCTGCACGACCAGCATTTCCTCCTGCAGGAATGGAAGGCCTACCTGGAGAAGAAACTCCATCGCCAGGTGAACTTTGTGCTGCGTGACAGCTACCGCGAGACCATGGACCTGATCGAGCAGGACCGGCTCGACTTCGCCTGGGTCTGCGACTATCCCTATGTGATGCTCCAGTCCCGGGTGCGCCTGCTCGCCACGCCGCTCTACCAGAAGCGCCCATATTACCGCTCCTATCTCATCGTCCCGGCCCGTGACCGCTACACCAGCGGCATCGCCCAGCTCAAGGGCCAGGTGTTCGCCTATGCCGACCCCTATTCCAATACCGGCTACCTCGCGCCCCGCTATGAGATCAAGCGGCTGGGCGAGAACCCCGATGGCTTCTTCCGGAAGACCTTCTTCACCTGGTCCCACCGCAAGGCGATCGAGGCGGTGGCCCTGGGGCTTGCCCAGGGCGCCGCGGTGGACAGCTACATCTGGGATTCTTTGGCCCGAGTGGAGCCGGAGCTGACCAGCCGCACGCGCATCGTGCAGCGCTCCGAGGAATTCGGTTTCCCGCCCTTCGTCGCCAACCGTAAAGTGAACGAGGCCGATCTCCTCGCCCTGCGTCAGGTCCTCACCGGCATGACCCAGGATCCCGAGGGCCGCGCGCTGCTGGCCAAGCTCAATCTGGACGGCTTCATTGAAAGCCGGCCCGAGCTGTACGCCACGGTGGCCGAGATGTTCCGGCTGGTGGACGGCGCACACCGATGAGGCCCTTCGATCTCAGCCTGCGCTACAAGCTGCCGCTCTGGGGCAGCCTGCTGATCATCGTCACCGCCGTAGCCCTCTCGCTATCCTTCATGGTCCAGGCCTACGAGGACCTGCGCCGGGACATGCTGGCCAATTCCGAATCCCTTGGCCGCACCCTGGTGCGAACCCTGCAGCCGGCCATCCTGCACGACGACGTCTGGCGCGCCTTCGAGATCCTCAGGGCCCCCTACCGCGACGCAGCACGCGCCTCCGCCTTCCAGGCCGAAGACCTGATCGTGCTGGACGACAAGTCGCGGGTATTCGTCTCCACCCGACCCGAGACCTATCCCATGCTGACGGAGGCCCAGTACCTGCATGCCGATTTCGGCGCCCTGAAGGCCGCCCTGGAAGCCAAACCGGGCGAGACGGCCCGCAGCGTGGCACTGCCAAAGCTGGACAAGCTGCTGGTGGTGCTGCCCATCGTGGTCGATGGCGTGCGCATCGGCAGCCTGGTCATGGTGCACCCGGCGGATTTCTACTGGCCCCGCTTCCAAGCCCTGGCCGGCCGCGCGACACTCATCACGCTGCTGGCTCTGGCCGTGCTGCTGCCGCTGAACTGGTACTGGGGCCAGCGCATGACCGTGCCCCTGCGGCAGCTCGCCGACCGCATGGACGAGGTCGGCGAAGACCTGCCCCCGCCCCTGGGCAAGAACCTGTATCGCTACAGGGATGAGCTGGGACGCCTGTTCCTCTCCTTCGACCGCATGCTGTCCGAGCTGCGCGAGAAGAAGGCCCTTGAGGCGCAGATGGTGCGCTCCGAACGGCTGGCCGCCCTGGGCCGGCTGTCGGCCAGCGTGGCGCACGAGATCAACAACCCGCTCGGCGGCCTGATGACCGCCGTGGACACCCTCCGCCAGCACGCCGCCCCGGACCCCATCTCCGCCCGCGTACTGCCGCTGCTAGAGCGCGGACTCAGGCAGATCAAGGAGATCGTCGCCGCCCTGCTGGTCGAGGCGCGCACGCAAAACCGGCCCCTCACCCGCCAGGAACTGGAAGATGTGCATACCCTGCTCGCCCAAGAGGCAAGCAAGCAGTCGGTCGACTGGGTCTGGCAGAACGATTTCACCGGCGAAGCGCCGCTGCCGGCGGGTCTGGTGCGGCAAGTGCTGATGAACCTGGTCGCCAATGCCATCCGCGCCGCGGGCGAGCTGGGTCGGGTGGGCACACGCCTCGGCGTCGAGCGGGGTGAACTGCACATCGCCGTGGAAAACGACGGCAAGGGCATCCCGCCGGAGCTGATGAATCGTCTCTATGAGCCCTTCACCAGCCATAGCGAGGGCGGCCACGGCCTTGGGCTGTGGGTGACCTACCAGATCGTGCAGCAGCTGAAGGGCCGCATCGAGGCGGAAAGCCATGATGGCCTTACCCGCTTCCGGGTGGCCCTCCCCCTGGAGCCGAGCGCATGAATACGCCGCAGTGCCGTCTTTGCCTGATCGAGGACGACGAGGTGATGGGCGGGGCGCTGACCCTGCGCTTCGAACTGGAAGGCTATGCCTTCGACTGGTTCAAAACCGCCCGTGAGGCGCTCGCGGCCCTGAAGAAGAGGCGCTATGGTGCCGTGATCAGCGACATCCGGCTGCCCGACCTCTCGGGCGAGGCGCTCTATACCCGGTTGCTGGACGAAGGCGGCGCCCTGCCCCCCTTCATCTTCGTCACCGGCTTCGGCGCCGTGGATCAGGCCGTGCGCCTGATCAAGCTCGGCGCGGCGGACTATCTGCTGAAGCCCTTCGAACCGGATGCCCTGCTCGCCAAGGTCAGGCTGCTGACGGCCTGCACCGCCCCTGGCCAACAGATGGCGGCGGATGGGCTGGGAGTGTCGCCCGCCATGCGCGCCCTGGAGGAGATGCTGCCGCGCATCGCCGGAAGCCAGGCCTCGGTGCTGATCACGGGCGAGTCCGGCGTCGGCAAGGAACGCCTCGCCCGCAAGCTGCACCGCCTGGCCGGCGAGGACCGGCCTTTCGTCGCGGTCAACTGCGGGGCGCTGACCGAGAGCCTGCTGGAGGCGGAACTGTTCGGCTTTGAGAAAGGCGCCTTCACCGGGGCGGTGAAGGCCAAGCGCGGCCTGTTCGAGCAGGCCCACGGTGGCACCCTGTTCCTGGACGAGATCGGCGAGACCTCGCCGGCGATGCAGGTGAAGCTGCTGCGCGCCATCCAGGAGAGGGAGATCGTCCGGGTGGGCGGCGAGACGGCCACAGCCGTGGACATCCGCCTCATCGCCGCGACCAACCAGGATCTGCGCGCCCTGACCGAGCAGGGCCAGTTCCGAGAGGACCTCTACTACCGGCTCAACGTCATCCAGCTCAAGGTGCCGCCGCTCAGGGAACGCAGGGAGGATATCCTCTGGCTGGCCGGCCGCCTCCTCGACGCCCAGGCCGAGGAACAGGGCAGCCGGCGCAAGCTCCTCTCCCCGGCGGCCGAGCAGGCCCTGACCGAATACCCCTGGCCCGGCAACGTGCGCGAGCTCAAGCACACGATCGAGCGCGCCTGCATCCTGACCGACGGACCGATGCTGACACCCGAAGACCTGTTCGAGGAGACGATCCGGCCGATCTGCAGCCCCAAGGTCCCGGAATGCCGCCTGAGCGACTACCTGGCCGAATGCGAGCGCACCTACATCAGCCGCGCCCTCGAATCCCGCAGCTGGCAGATCCAGGAAACCGCCGGCCTGCTCGGCATCAGCCGCAAGAACCTGTGGGAAAAGATGAAGCGGCTCGGCATCCGCCGCGGGGACGAAGCGGAAGAGGCGGACTAACTGGCCGTTGAAAAACGCAGCGAGGATGGCCAGATGCAAGGCGATTGGGCGCAGTGACCGAGAAAACGAACGAAGTGAGTTTCGGCGCAGGCTATTGATCCGAAACAAATGTATTTGACCCTTTCCCACCGGAATACCGAAGGGTGGAGGCTTATCAGAGGACAGGGTGAGAAAGAGGGTGCCCGACAGGGCGCCTTTCGGCGCCCATTCCCTCACCCGGCTTCGCCACCCTCTCCCGGTGGGAGAGGGTAAGTAAAGTGGATTCGTTTCCCCTCGATAACCTCGGCGCAGCCGAGGTTAAGCGAGGTGGCCGAAGCCAGCACCGCGCAACGCCGCAGATGGCCCACCGCAGTAGTTTTTCAACGGCCTGGTAAAGTCCGACTAGAGTTTGGGCACGCCCTTCAGGTAACCGATCGGCGCCTCGAATTTGTTGATCAGGGGCTCGATCTGTTGCTTCAGGGCGGGGTCGATGTTCTTGCTGAAGTCGCCGATATGCTGGGCATTGCTTAGGATGTAGGCGTGGCCGCCGAGCCGGTAGACCTTGAGTCCGGTGGCCTCGGCTCCCGCCGGCAGCGACAGGATGCGCGCCAACTGCCTGGTGTCGACCTGGTAGGCCCAGAGGAAGTTGTTGATGTGCGCGGTCGCGCTGTCCTCGCCGATGAACAGGGTGCGCAGCTTTTCGTCGAAGAACAGGTTGTCCGGGTTGGCGATCTTGTCTTCGTTGGCCGTGTTGCCCACCGCATCCTTGGCGATGTCCTCGCCCAGCAGGCCTTCCGGCACCCACAGCTCCACGCCTACGTAATCGCTGCGGATCGGTTTGCCGTCGGTGTCCTTCTGCCGTTTCGCCATGGCCATGGCATAAACCGCGCCGGCGCGTAGCTTGGCCAGGCGAATGTGGTCGCCGGCATCGCCCGTGCCCTGGCCGGTCTCCATGCCGTTGGCGATGTCGGTGACGGCAAGGTAGGCGACGTTGTCGCGCGCGTTGTAGGCCAGGCCTTCGAGCTTGTTGAACTCGGTGGTGGCGCCCTTGTAGCCGGCATAACGCATCGTCTCCAGGGCGGCGGCCGCCAGCTCGATCTGCCGGGCGCTGAAGCCGGCGTTGGCGCCTTTGAGCTTCAGGTACTCGGGCCTGGTCGAGCCCGTGGCGACCGCGACATAGCCTGCAGCCTCCGGCCTGGCGTCGCTGACCTCGAAGATGTGGCTGAACTGAATGCCGGCATCGACCAGTGCCTTGACGCCGGCGTTGTCGGTGCGGGCCAGCCTGACCCACTCCACCTTGAACCGGCCACCGTCGCCGGCGTTGTCGGGACTTGTCTGCACCAGACGCGCGGCGTACAGGGTGCCCTTGGACAGATCGCGTGGCTTGTCGGCGACAAACATGGTCATCGGCTTGTTGTCACCGTCGTGACCGAAGAGCACGGTGCGCTGGTCCGGGAAGACATAGCCCATTTCGAAGGTGCCGCGCCCAAGGGCGAAATGCTTGACCACCTCGGTCTGGCCGCCCCGCTTGATCTTCACCTCGGGCGTGATGCCCCGGTAATACGGGCTCGCCAGTTTTTCACCCTTGTAATAGAGCTTGGTGAAGCCGGTCATGGCATCGTTCATGCCACTCGGGTCGAGCTTGCGGCTCGCCTCGACCGCGCGGGCATCGACGTCGTAATTCTCTTCCGAGCCCAGATGGCTGTTCCACGGCGTGTGCGTGCCGTTGCAGAGCCAGCCCAGGCCGCCCCAGGCCGAGAAGTCGAGCGGACGCTGATCGACCGCCTTCAGGGCACCGCTGACCGCGTCCTGTTCGAGCCGGGTCAGGATCATCGAGGTGGGGGTGTTGCGGCGCCAGTTTCCCTCCTTGCCATCGGCACGCGGATAGCGGCTGTCCTTGGACTTGGCCGCGACCGTGCCGTCGGCGAGCAGCCAGTCGTATTCGAAATGGGTCACCAGGTAGAGCTCCCGGCCCACCTGGATCAGGCTGTTGGCGTCCGGTGTTTCGGAGATGAGGGGCATACCCGGCGCAGTGGGATCGGGGATGGGCTGGCCCGCGACGTCGTACAGCGCCCCCGCCGGGAAAGGATTGCGTCCGACCCGGTCGGTATTCTTGAACAACGTGACATATTCGAGCGCCTGCTCGACCTCGCGGCCATCCGGGTAGCGAACCTTCACCCGCGCGCCGCTCAGAAACGCGGCGCGCTCGGCCGCGGTGGCCGGCGCCGGCATACCGACGAACTCGACGCGGGCCTGGCCGGTCGTCCCTGCCACGGCCTGCACGGAAAAACCCAGAACGCCGACCAGCGCGAGGGCGAGCGGCCGGAGTGACGACTTGGTGTGATGCGACATCGCGAAGCTCTCCTGAAAGGGAATGGGAAGGCCGGACCCGCGCGGTCGGCACGGGCGCCTGACTTTGCCAGCCGACTATGACAGCAGGATGAACCAACGGCGCTGTCGCCGCCCCGGAAACCGGGACCGGCTCAGCGCGCCCGCTCCTCAGCGCCCATCTCGCGCAGCTTTTCGATGGCGCGGATGAAGGCCGGATCGCTGCGGTCCTGCGGGTAGACCATATAGGCCGGCAGCCGGATCAGTGGCCGCTCGTCCATGCGCCAGAGCCGGCCCTGTTCGATCGCGGCGCGCACCATGCGCTCGGGGAAGTAGCCCGAGCCGCCATAGGCCTGGATCAACTGCAGGCCGAGCCAGCCGATGTTGACCACCCGGGCCGAGGTGTCGAGGTCGGGAAAGCGGCTGCCGAACTGGGTGTGGAACTCCGCGCCCCAATCGACGTGGATGTAGTTCGGGTCCGGCCAGGGCCGGGCCGGATCGCTGCTCACCAGCACCAGCGATTCGTCGAACAGTCGCTCCACTGCCAGCCCCGGCCGGCTCTCCGGCGTGTACATCACCCCGATGTCGATGGTGCCCTGCACCAGCCCCTGCATGATGCCCTCCTCGAAGCCGATCTCCAGCCGCAGCGAGACATCGGGCACCTCGCGCCGCATCCAGTCGGCCCACAACGGCAGGAAGTCCTCCCACAGGGCGATGCGCCCGCTCAGGGTGAGGCTGCCGGAAAAGCCGCTGGGCAGGCTGACCTCGTGCCGGGCCTGCTCCAGAGTGCGGACCAGGGCCTTGGCGTGGCGCAGAAAGCGCCGGCCGGCGGCGGTGAGTTCGGCCCCGCCGCGGCCGCGGGTGAACAGGCGCACGCCCAGCTGGCCTTCCAGGCTCTGGATGCGGCTGCTCACGGTGGACTGGGTGACATGCAGGCGCTCGGCCGCGCCGACGAAGTTGCCGGCGGCGACCACGGCGAGAAAAGTGCGGGCGTGTTCGATGTCCATGGCAGTTAGCTTATATCGAATATCCCGATACGTTAATGCAAAATATATCGTTTGTTCGATTTAAAACACCTCCATAAACTTCGCTTATCCGGTTATCAGGCAGCGCGTTGGGGGCGGAATTGGGCATCAGGACGAGATGGAAACGCTGGTTCGGTGACGACCCGCACCCGGTCAGCCATGGCGAAAAGCTGTTGTCCGCCCTCGGCGCCTTTTTCGGCATCCTCGGTCTGCTGGTCATCAGCAACAACGTGCTCGATATCCAGGGGACCGCCCTGGTGGTCACCTCCATGGGCGCCTCGGCCGTGCTGGTGTTCGCCGCGCCGCACAGCCCGCTGTCGCAGCCCTGGCCGGTGCTCGGCGGCCACCTGCTGTCGTCCACGGTCGGCATCGTCTGCGCCATGCTGATCGACGACATGCTCACCGCCGCCGCCGTAGCCGTGGCGCTATCCATCGCGGTGATGTTCTACACCCGCTGCCTGCACCCGCCCGGCGGCGCCGCCGCCCTGGCCACCGTGGTCGGCGGCGAATCGGTGCGCGCCCTGGGCTTCGCCTACCTGGTCACCCCGGTGCTGCTCAACGTGCTGGTGCTCTTGAGCGTGGCCATGATGTTCAACGCCCCCTTCCTGCACCGCCGCTACCCGCGCTGGCTGGCCGAGCTGGGCGCCGCCAACGCGGCAAGCCAGGCGACCGCGGAGGCCGCCCCGACCGAAGCCGAGGAAAAACTGGTCATCGCCCACAGCGACCTGGTCTATGCCCTGTCGCAGATCGATTCCTACGTCGACATCTCCGAAGAAGACCTGCTGCGCATCTACCAGCTGGCCACCCAACATGCCCAGGTGGATGGCGACAAAATGCCGCAGGCCGCCTGAGGGCCAAACGACCGGGCCGGGCCGTGGCCGGCTACAATGAGGCCATACCAACTCGCCCGCTCATAAACATGGCCTCACACAACCCGCGCGACTTCCTTGCCATCACCGCCACCGGCGACGACCAGGTCGGCCTGGTCCAACGCTTCACCAGCAAGCTGGCCGAGGCCGGCTGCAACATCGAAGAGTCGCGCATGGCCCTGCTGGGCGGGCAGTTCGCCATCATCATGCTGGTCTCCGGCCGCTGGGATGCGCTGTCCAAGCTGGAAGACAGGCTGCCCGCCATCGGCGAGGAACTCGGCCTCTCGCTCATCGCCAAGCGCACCCGCGAGGCCAGCCGGCCCCAGCCGGTGATCCCCTACCAGATCGAGGTGGTGGCCATGGACCACCCGGGCATCGTGCACAACCTGGCCAACTTCTTCGCCAGCCGCGGCATCAACATCGAGGACGTCAACACCAGCACCTACCCGGCGCCGCACACCGGCACGCCGATGTTCTCGGTGACCATGCGCGTCGGCATCCCCGGCGGCACCCACATCTCCAACCTGCGCGGCGACTTCTTCGACTACTGCGACGAGCTCAACCTCGACGCCACCTTCGAGCCGCCCCGCACCTAGCCACCGCCGCCCATGCCGCTCAAGCGCCTCAGCCGCCGACTCGACAGCCGAATGGTCGCGCTGGGCGGCGTCGGCATGGCGGTGGCGGCCTGGTTCATCGACGCCGCCGTCGACAGCGCCTTCTTCGATCCGGAAAGCGATTTCTGGCAATCGCTGCTGCAGCCCAACGGCCACGAGATCTGGATGCGCAGCTTCCTCGGCGTCGCCCTGATCGGCCTCGGCGCCATCGCGGCGATGCTGCTCAAGCTGCACGAATCGGCCGAGCAGGAACTGAGCTACAACCGGGCGCTGCTGGAGAAGTTCGCCAAGGACCTGGAAGTGCAGAACGCCGCCCTGCTGCGCGAGATCGGCCAGCGCAAGGAGGCCGAGCTCAAGCTGTCCAAGCTGGCCACCACCGACCCGCTCACCGGCATCTACAACCGGCGCAAGTTCGACGAGACCCTGCAGGACGAGATCAAGCGCGAGGCCCGCTACAAGCGCGGCCTGGCCCTGATCATCCTGGACATCGACCACTTCAAGAAGATCAACGACAACTACGGCCACGACGTGGGCGACCAGGTGCTCATCCGCCTGGCCGACCTGATCAAGCGCCACGCCCGCGAGGCCGACAGCTTCTTCCGCATCGGCGGCGAGGAGTTCGCCCTGATCAGCTACACCCACAACAGCGAAGACCTGCACGACACCGCCGAGCGCCTGCGCATACTGGTCGAGGGCTTCGACTTCGAGATCGGCCAACGGGTCACCGTGAGCCTGGGCGCCAGCCGCTTCCTGCCCGGCGACAACTTCGGCAGCCTGTACAAGCGCACCGACGAGGCCCTGTACCGGGCCAAGGGCGCGGGACGGAACCGGGTGATCCTGCTCTGAATTTGCTACAATCCGCGCCACCCACCGCCCGCCCACCGGCCGGCGGTTTTTGTTTTTGGTTCCGGCCGCTTTGCTTAACATCGGCCTACCGATGTTAGCCTCCACCGAAACTGCGTTTTATTCAAACCGATAGCATGAGCGCCCCCCCCTTCCCGCCCGAACTGGTCCGCGACGTTGCCAAGCGCCGCACCTTCGCCATCATCTCCCACCCTGACGCGGGCAAGACCACGCTGACGGAAAAGCTGCTGCTGTTCGGCGGCGCCATCCAGATGGCCGGCACGGTGAAGGCGCGCAAATCGGCCCGCCACGCCACCTCGGACTGGATGGAAGTGGAAAAGCAGCGCGGCATCTCGGTGACCAGCTCGGTGATGCAGTTCGACTATGCCGGCCACACCATCAACCTGCTCGACACCCCCGGCCACGAAGACTTCTCGGAAGACACCTACCGCGTGCTCACCGCCGTCGACGCCGCAGTGATGGTGATCGACGCGGCCAAGGGCGTCGAGGCGCAGACCATCAAGCTCTTGGAGGTCTGCCGCCTGCGCAACACGCCCATCATCACCTTCGTCAACAAGCTGGACCGCGAGGTGAAGCCCACCGTCGAGCTGCTGGAAGAGATCGAGTCGGTGCTCAAGATCGACTGCGCCCCGGTGACCTGGCCCATCGGCATGGGCAAGAACTTCCGCGGCGTCTACCACCTGCTGCACGACCAGACCATGCTGTTCCAGGCGGGCGAGGAGCACGCCGGCGGCGCCACCGAGCTGATCGAGGGCCTGGGCAACCCCAAGCTGGACGCGATGTTCCCCATGGAAATGGGCCCCACCCGCGAGGAGGTCGAGCTGATCCAGGCCGCCAGCCACCCCTTCGACATCACCGCCTTCCTGGCCGGCCGGCAAACCCCGGTGTTCTTCGGCTCGGGCATCAACAACTTCGGCGTGCGCGAGATTCTGCAGGCCCTGGTCGAATGGGCGCCGCCGCCGCAACAGCGCGACGCTGGGTCACGCATGGTCGAGCCGGCCGAGAAACCCTTCACCGGCTTCGTGTTCAAGATCCAGGCCAACATGGACCCGAAGCACCGCGACCGCATCGCCTTCTTCCGCGTCTGCTCCGGCCGCTATTCGCCCGGCATGAAGGTGCAGCACCAGCGCATGGGCCGCGAAATGAAGCTGGGCAACGCCCTCACCTTCATGGCCAACGAGCGCGTGCACATGGAAGACGCCGTGGCCGGCGACATCATCGGCATCCACAACCACGGCCAGCTGCAGATCGGCGACACCCTCACCGAAGGCGAGGCCCTGCACTTCAAGGGCATTCCCTACTTCGCGCCCGAGATGTTCCGCACCGCCCGCGCCCGCGACCCGCTGAAGAGCAAGCAGCTGCAAAAGGGCCTGAAGGAGCTGGGCGAAGAAGGCGCCATCCAGGTGTTCGAAACCACCGCCGGCGGCGCCCTGCTGCTGGGCGCCGTGGGCCAGCTGCAATTCGAGGTGGTGGCCCAGCGCCTGGCCACCGAATACAAGGTCGACGCCCTGTACGACGCCGCCGACATCCACACCGCCCGCTGGCTGAGCTTTCCCGACGAGGCCACCCGCCGCCAGTTCGAAAAAGACCAGATGCTGCGCATGGCGCAGGACGTGGACGGCAACCCGGTCTACCTGGCCACCAACCGCTACAACCTGGAACTGCTCATGGAAAAGTGGCCCAAGGTGAAATTCCACGCCACCCGCGAGCACGGGCAGAAGCTGGATAGTTAAACCCCATTCACCTCCCCCGCGTGCGGGGGAGGCTGGGAGGGGGAGCCTCTTTCCCGCCTAGTTTTGTAGGGTGCGCTCGCGCACCGGTTTCTGGTGCATGGAATGCACCCTACGCCCTGCTGAACACGGTGCCCTGCCGCAGCGGCCCGCAACGCGCTATGCTTCAAGCAAGGGGAACCCACCATGAGCCACAAACACCATGTCCAGCTGCTGCGCAGCATCTTTCAAGACCCGATACCCGGCAACCTGCACTGGCGCGAGGTCGAATCGCTGCTCGTCCATCTCGGCGCCGAGCTGAGCGCGGCGCACGGCGCGCGCTTCAAGGTGCTGCTCAACGGCCAGGAAGGCTTTCTGCACCACCCCCACCACAGCAGCACCTTCGACCGCGAAGGCGTGAAGGCCCTGCGCGAATTCCTCACCCGGGCCGGCGTATCCCCCGCGAGCTTCGAAGCCGAGGACCGCTGATTGCCGGGCTGGCACGTCTACATCCTGCGCTGCGCCGACGGCACGCTTTACACCGGCATCACCACCGACCTGGCTAGGCGGCTGGACGAGCACAACCAGGGCGGCGCCCTGGGCGCGCGCTACACCCGCAGCCGGCGCCCGGTAGAACTCATCTATTCGGAAACGGCAGACAGCCGGTCGGCCGCCGCCAAGCGCGAAGCCGCGCTGAAGAAGCTGGACCGCACGGCCAAACTGGCCCTGGCCCAACGCTAATAACTCTGGCCTGGCACAACAGTGCTAGCATTCCCCGCACAAACAAGCCCTTAGCCACACAACAAAACCCGAAGGGCTGGATAACTATGGTGAGGTAGACCATAATGAAAGCCGCGCAACTGTTCCGCCGGAAGTTTCGACAAGGCGATGTCATCGTGGAAATGGTTATCTGGCGCCTGCCCGCAAGCACGCCGGACCGGCCCAATGGCATCAAATATCGGTTCTACTGCGGCCGCCATGGCGAATGCCTCGTGCGCTACGACAACGAATCGGGCAAGGGCGACCATCGCCACTACGGGGAGGGGGAAGAATCCTACGCCTTCACCGGCGTGGACCAGCTGATTGCGGATTTTCGTGACGACTGTGCCCGATTGGCGGGCTGGGAGTGGGACCAATGAGCAAAGTGGAAATCATCATCACGACACCCGCGCAAGCGCTGAAAGATGCCGCAGCGGTATGGCAACGCGCCCAAGCCGGCGACAAGGCGATCACCGCCACCATTGGCTTCGGCTCGCCTTCCGAACTGTTCGCCGCCATCACCGACAAGCGCCTGGAACTGCTGCGCCATGTCGCCAGCCACGAAGCCCTGAACATCCATCAACTCGCCCAGGCCCTGGAGCGGGACTACAAAAACGTCCACACCGACGTAAAAGCATTGGAAGACCTGGGCCTGCTGGAACGGCAAGATGGCAAACTGATCGCCCCTTTCGATGAAATCGACATCAAGGTGGCACTAAAAGAGGCGGCGTAACACCAAGCCAAGAAGCCAGGCCGCACGGCCAAACTGGCCCTGGCCCAGCTTGCCTAATACCGAATACGGCGCTTAAAAACGCCACGGCATCTCCGCTGTGGATGAAGCCCTGGCCCAAGGCCCGGTGCACATCATCAAGAACAACCGACCACATTGCGTGATGCTGACCGAAGAACACTACCAAGATTTGCGAAGCTCAGGAAGAAGCCGCCTTGTCACGCCTGAAGGCCTCGCTCGAAGACGCCAAAGCCGGCCGCGCCACTCGCAACGAAAGCGTCGATGCCCTAACAGGCCGTTGAAAAACTACTGCGGTGGGCCATCTGCGGCGTTGCGCGGTGTTGGCTTCGGCCGCTTCGCTTAACCTCGGCGTCGCCGAGGTTAGCCTGCGCCGAAACTGCGTTTTCGCTCCCTCGCCTATCTATTTGATATGTCTCGGTCGCTGCGCTCCGTGCGCCTTGCATCTGGCCATCCTCGCTACGTTTTTCAACGGCCTGCTAATGCAACGCCTATGCAGTGCGGTCTCACCTTCCACGCCCACCTGAAACAGCACTCAATCACCCGTTGCATGTAACAAAAAACCCGCCTATCATGCGTTTCATGTAACGCTGCTTATCAGGAGGTTTTCATGGCCACCAGCACATCCGAACGGGTGCAAAAGCACCGCGACGCGCTGCGCGCAGCCGGGCTGCGCCCCTTGCAGATTTGGGTGCCCGATACCCGCCGCCCCGGCTTTGCCGAAGAATGCCGCCGGCAATCGCTGGCCTTACAAGACGATGCGCACGAACAGGAAACACTGGAATGGCTTGAAACCGCCGGCGACCGCGAGGGCTGGCAGTGAGGCGTGGTGATCTGGTCACGGTCGCCTTGCAAGGCGACCTGGGCAAACCACGCCCCGCCCTCGTCATCCAGTCCGATCTGTTCGACGCCCACCCATCCGTCACCATCCTGCCGGTCACCAGCGAACTACGCGATGCACCCTTGTTTCGCATTGCGCTCGCACCCAGCGACGAAAACGGGCTGAGCAAACCTTCTCAGATCATGGTGGACAAACCGCAATCCATCACACGCGAGAAAATCGGCAAGGTCATCGGCCACCTGGATGATGAAACCATGCTGGCAGTCAATCGCGCCCTGGCAGTTTTCCTGGGCTTTACTTGAGTGCAAGTTGAAAGCAACACCCCAACAGGCTAATCTGAACCCGAACCTTCGCCTCAAAAGGCCAACTCAATGAACGCAAATGTCGAATCGCTGGTGGAGCAGGCCAAACACCTGAGCCCCGAAGAACAGGCCATCCTGACCGATGCCCTGCACGAGATGCTGGCGCCGCCCACGCCCGAGTGGGAAACCGCCTGGCTGAAAGAATGCGAAGACCGCCTGGCCGCCTACGAGCGGGGCGAGATGCAAGCGCACGAATCCGAAGAAGTCATGGCCCGCCTGAGCAGCAAATACGGCCGACAATGAAAATCCGGGAACTGGCCGCCGCCACCCGCGACCTGGAAGAAGCCCTAGACCACTACGCAGAAATAAACCCCGACTTGGCGGCCGCCATGCTGCATGAGGTGCGGCTGGCCAAAGCGATGATCAGCCGGTTTCCCCATGCCTGGCACCCCTTAGCAGGCCGTTGAAAAACGTAGCGAGGATGGCCAGATGCAAGGCGCACGGAGCGCAGCGACCGAGACATATCAAATAGATAGGCGAGGGAGCGAAAACGCAGTTTCGGCGCAGGCTAACCTCGGCGACGCCGAGGTTAAGCGAAGCGGCCGAAGCCAACACCGCGCAACGCCGCAGATGGCCCACCGCAGTAGTTTTTCAACGGCCTGTTAGGCAGCAAACTGCGGCGCTATGCCCTGCACCGCTACCCCTACTTCATCATCTACCGCGCCAGCCAAACCGAAATTCTGATCGTGGCCTATGCCCACTTCCGTCGCCAACCGGGCTATTGGCACCAACGCACCTAACCCGCCCGTCATTGCGAGCCCGCACAGCGGGCACGGCAATCCACTCCTCCGTCATCCCCGCGCTACCTCCCCTCTCCCGCAAGCGGGAGAGGGGCTGGGGGAGAGGGCCGGGGTTACCGAAGGGTAGAGGCTCCATCAGAGGGAATTCCTTACATCAACACCGGCAACACAAACACCAGCACGATATTCAGCAGGCCCAGGGTGAGATTGGTGCCCACCAGCCGCCGAATCACCACCAGCCCCTCGCCCGCCGTGGGCCAGGCCTCGGCCTGCACCGAGCGGACAAACCGGCGGTAAGGCACGAAATACAAATAGACGAAGATCGCCGCCATCAAATAGCCGATGCCCGCCATCACATGCACATGCTTGGGCACCACGCCATTGCCGCCCACCTGCGCCACGATGGCCTGCCCCGTCACCAACAGCAGCACCACCGCCGCCCACACCCAGGGAAAAAACCGGCCGAACACCCCGGCCCACAAGCGCAGCCGCACGGGCGGCTCCAACTGCGCCGCCGCCACCGGCCGCAACACCTGATGGGCAAAGAACATGCCGCCCCCCAAACCACCGTGGCCAGCACATGCAAGAGATAAAGCAGCTTGGTCATTGGGCGCCTCTCTCAAGGCCGAGGCGGCACTTTAGCCGGGCTGTGGCACCAAGCCGCCAGCCTCAGCGGCTACAACGTCCAGGGATTGAGCACCTGCGGGTAGAGGGTGAAGTCCTGCACGTTGCGCGTGACGATGGTGAGGCCGTGGCATTGCGCGGTAGCCACAAGCAGGCCATCCATCACCGGCAACGGCTGTCCCGCCAGTTCCGCTTGTGAGGCGATCTGCGCCCACACATGCAGCGCCGCGGCATCGAGCGGCAGGATGCGCCCGGCGAAGCGTTGTTCCACCTTGCCCAGCCAGGCGGTGAGCTTCTGGCTGCGGCGCGGGTCGGTGACACGCAGCTTAAGGATGCCTTTTTCGATTTCACCTATGGTAATCACGCTGAGATAAAGGCTGGCCTCGTCCTGCTCGTCCAGCCAGGCGATAACCTGCTGTGCGGGCTCTCGTTTTGCATACTCGGAAAGCGCGCAGGTGTCGAGCAACCAGCTCATAGCTCAAACTTGCGCCCGGTATCGCGACTGCGGGCCAGGTCGAGGTCTTCGATGCCGAGCTCGGGGTGCAGCAGGGCATCGGAAAGCTTGCCTTTGCGGCGCGTGAGGCGGGCATATGCCTCGGCCGACACCACCACCGCCGTGGGCTTGCCGTGCACGGTGACCACTTGCGCGTCGCCGCCCGCCGCCCGCTTCACGAGTTGACTGAAGTTGCTTTTCGCTTCCTGCAATTGCCATTCGCTGTGCATGATGCCCTCCGCCAATTCTGACCTGTCTGGCCAGAATTTAACACGATGCCATCGGGTCTGCCACAGGTGTCTTTACTTTGTCGGCTTGGTAAAGGGAAATGCGCTTTCCTCAACCAAGCCCATAAGAAAGTTGAAGCCGTGCCTAATCAATTTTTACGACCCAACCGACAAGCGCCACCTGCTAGTCACTCAGATTGACTGCAATTTCCTGCATGCAGGCGCGGCAATCCACTCCTCCGTCATCCCCGCGCTACCTCCCCTCTCCCGCAAGCGGGAGAGGGGCTGGGGGAGAGGGCCGGGGTTACCGAAGGGTAGAGGCTCCATCAGAGGGAATTCCTTACATCAACACCGGCAACACAAACACCAGCACGATATTCAGCAGACCCAGGGTGAGATTGGTCCCCACCAGCCGCCGAATCACCACCAGCCCCTCGCCCGCCGTGGGCCAGGCCTCGGCCTGCACCGAGCGGACAAACCGGCGGTAAGGCACGAAATACAAATAGACGAAGATCGCCGCCATCAAATAGCCGATGCCCGCCATCACATGCACATGCTTGGGCACCACGCCATAGCCGCCCACCTGCGCCACGATGGCCTGCCCCGTGACCAACAGCAGCACCACCGCCGCCCACACCCAGGGAAAAAACCGGCCGAACACCCCGGCCCACAAGCGCAGCCGCGCGGGCGGCTCCAACTGCGCCGCCGCCACCGGCCGCAACACCTGATGGGCGAAGAACATGCCGCCCACCCACACCACCGTGGCCAGCACATGCAACAGATAAAGCAGCTTGATCATGGGTCGTCTCCCTCCAGGTCGAGCCTGCACTTTAACCGGCCCGGAACAAACCCACCATCCCCGCCAGGCCATTGAAATGATAGGATTCCCGGCGGGAGACCACGCACCTAAATGACCCTCGAAGCCCAAGCCCGGGAGAACATCGACAAGCTACTGCAAGCAGCCGGTTGGCATGTCTGCGATGCCGCCGCGGCCAACATCCACGCCGCTCGGGGCGTCGCCATTCGTGAATTCCCCCTGAAGTCCGGCCACGGCTTCGCCGATTACCTGCTCTATGTGGACGGCAAGGCCGCCGGTGTGATCGAGGCCAAGAAAGAGGGCGTCACCCTCACCGGCGTCGAGACCCAATCAGACAAATACACCCAGGGCCTGCCCGCCGGCCTGCCGCGCTGGAGCAACCCGCTGCCGTTTGCCTACCAGTCCACCGGCGTGGAAACACGCTTCACCAACGGCCTCGACCCGCAGCCGCGTTCCCGCCCGGTATTCGCCTTCCATAAGCCCGAACTCCTGGCCGAGTGGCTGGCCTATCTCCCCTCGCCCTCCGGGAGAGGGGCCGGGGGTGAGGGAACAGCCCCCGCGGTTGCCCAGCCTTCAGCCACCTTCCTCGCCAACCTCCAGCACATGCCGCCGCTCAAGGAAGAAGGCCTCTGGCCCGCCCAGATTCAAGCGATCCGCAACCTGGAAAAATCCCTGGCGGAAAACCGCCCGCGCGCTCTGATCCAGATGGCCACCGGCTCGGGCAAGACCTTCACCGCCATCTCCTTCATCTACCGGCTCATCAAGTTCGCCGGCGCCCGGCGCGTGCTGTTCCTGGTCGATCGCGGCAACCTCGCCGACCAGACCCTCAAGGAATTCCAGCAATACGCCTCGCCCTACAACAACTTCAAGTTCACCGAGGAGTACATCGTCCAGCGCCTCTCCAGCAACACCCTGGACACCACCGCCCGGGTCTGCATCTCAACCATCCAGCGCCTGTACGCCATGCTCAAGGGCAAAGACCTGCCGGAAGAGCTGGACGAGGAATCTGTCGACCAGCTCGGCAGCCTGTTCAAGCAGCCCGAGCCCATCGAGTACAACCCCAGCATTCCCATCGAAACCTTCGACATCATCGTCACCGACGAATGCCACCGCTCCATCTACAACCTCTGGGCGCAGGTGCTGGAGTACTTCGACGCCTACCTCATCGGCCTCACCGCCACGCCCAGCAAGCAGACCTTCGGCTTCTTCAACCAGAACCTGGTGATGGAGTACAACCACGAAATGGCCGTGGCCGACGGCGTCAACGTCAACTACGACGTCTACCGCATCCGCACCGCCATCACCGAACAGGGCTCCAAGGTGGAGTCCGGCTACGCCGTGCAGATCATGGAGCGCGAGACGCGTAAAAAGAGGTGGGAACAGCTCGACGACGACTTCAGCTACGACCCCAACCAGCTCGACCGTGACGTGGTCGCCCCGGACCAGATCCGCAAGATCATCCAGACCTACCGCGACAAGCTGTTCACGGAAATCTTCCCCGGCCGCACCTGGGTGCCCAAGACCCTCATCTTCGCCAAGGACGACGCCCACGCCGAGAACATCGTCGAAATCGTGCGCGAGGAATTCGGCAAGGGCAACGACTTCGCCCAGAAAATCACCTACCGCACCACTGGCGCCAAGCCCAAGGACCTCATCAACGAATTCCGCACCAGCCCCATGCCCAGGGTCGCCGTCACCGTGGACATGATCGCCACCGGCACCGACATCAAGGCGGTGGAAGTCGTCTTCTTCATGCGCGCCGTCAAATCCCGCGCCTTCTTCGAGCAGATGAAAGGCCGCGGCGTGCGCGTGATTGCGCCCGACGACCTGCAGAGCGTCACCCCCGACGCCCGCGCCAAGGACCACTTCGTCATCGTCGATGCGGTGGGCGTGTGCGAGCAGGACAAGACCGACTCCCGCCCCATGGAGCAAAAGCCCACCGTCAGCTTCGAAAAGCTCATGCAGGCCGTCGCCTTCG
Source organism: Sulfuritortus calidifontis (assembly GCF_003967275.1). Lineage (NCBI taxonomy): Bacteria > Pseudomonadati > Pseudomonadota > Betaproteobacteria > Nitrosomonadales > Thiobacillaceae > Sulfuritortus > Sulfuritortus calidifontis. The sequence continues at coordinate 790,115 of NZ_AP018721.1, read as the reverse complement.
GCAACACCGAAGACGACGTGCTCACCTCGCTCGCCGGGCGGCTGGCCCGCATGGAACACCGCATGAGCGCGGAAGACGACCGGCAAATCCGCGCCCTCTCCGGCGGCCTGAGCATCAAGCAGCTCAGCCACCGCATCATCGCCGCCCTCGACCCGGACCGCCACATCGAACAGGCCAAGCTGGACCTGGGGCTCGCCCCCGGCGACGACCAACCCATCCCGGAGCCGGCGCTGGCCGCCGCCCGGCACAAGGTCATCCAGGAAGCCATCAAACCCTTCTTCGAGCCCAAGCTGCGCGAAGCCATCGACACCATCAAGAAGAAAAACGAAGTCGTCATCGACACCGTCAGCGCCGACCAGGTCCTCGAAGCCGGCTTCTCCCAAGACGCCCTCGACCGCGCCAGGGGCATGGTCCAGTCCTTCGAGCAGTTCATCGCCGAGCACAAAGACGAAATCACCGCCCTGCAGGTGCTCTACGGCAAGCCCTACAAGCAGCGCCTCACCTTCGAGGCCGTGAAAGAACTCGCCGACGCCATCGAAAAGCCGCCCTACCTGTGGAACGAATCGCAACTGTGGAACGCCTACGCCGCCCTGGAAAAATCCAAGGTCAAGGGCGCCTCCGGCCGCCGCATCCTCACCGACCTCGTCTCGCTGGTTCGCTTCGCCATCCACCAGGACAACGAACTCATCCCCTTCCCCGAGCGCGTCAACGCCAACTTCAGGGCGTGGCTGGCCTCTCAACCCCCTCTCCCCCGGGGAGAGGGCCGGGGTGAGGGTGGTGTTGGCCGCTTCACCCCCGAACAACTCAAGTGGCTCGAAATGATCCGCGACCACATCGCCGCCAACCTCGGCATCGAGCCGGACGACTTCGAATATGCGCCGTTCTCACAACACGGCGGCCTTGGCAAAGTGCATCAACTGTTCGGCGATCAGCTCGGCCCGCTCGTATCGGAGCTGAATGCCGTTCTGGTTGCATAAGGCCTGAAAATTGCCTTTAATTGAAATATATACAAAGTGCAGTTACTATATATTTACTATTTTTCATTATAAGGCTGCCGCTTGAAGGATTTTTTCGACAACGCCGAGATCCTGAATGTCCTCCATGGATTCAATCCCTGGTGGAGCGGGCGTCCCTATGCCGTCCCGTCGTTCCGGCGGCTTGCCTACGGAGCCTGCCGTTCCTATCTGGATAACCCGGACCTGCGCCGCGCGATTCTGCTCTCCGGCCCGCGCCGTGTGGGCAAAACCACGCTGCTGCAGCAGCTCGCCGAAGGTTTCCTGCGCGAGGGCGCCGACGCCAAGAGCATCCTCTATCTGAGCCTCGACCACCCGCTACTCAAGCTGCTTTCCCTGCGCGACATCCTCGCGCTCTACCACGCCCACCTCCACCCGGAAGGCAAGCCCGCGCTGCTCCTGCTCGACGAAGTCCAGTACGCCAGCGGCTGGGAAACCGAAGTCAAGCTCCTGGTCGATCACCAGCCGGCCTACCGTATCGTCGCCACGGGCTCGGCCAGCGTGGTGCACAAGGAAAAACTCGCGGAAAGCGGCGTTGGCCGCTGGATCACCCTCCCCGTGCCGACGCTCTCGTTCTACGAATTCGTGCACATCCGCAATGAGGCCGTACCGGACCTTTCCGCCACGCAACGGCCCGCCGACCTGTTCATCGCCACGGATGCCGACCGCCTGCACATTGCCGCGCAACTGCGCCCCTTGCTGCCGCTGTTCAATCGCTATCTGCTCACCGGCGGGTTCCCCGAGACGGCGCGCCAGGACGACATCGCCCTGTGCCAGCGCCTGTTGCGCGAAGACGTGGTCGAGCGTGTGCTCAAGCGCGACATGACCGCGCTGTTTGGCGTGCGCAACGTCAACGATCTGGAGCGGCTGTTCATTTACCTGTGCCTGCACACCGGCGGCATCCTCGCGCATAACACCGTCGCGCGCGATCTGGAGACTTCTGCCGCCACCGTCGGCAACCACCTCGAACTGCTGCGCGCCGCCAACCTCGTCTACTGCCTGCCGCCCGTCGCCATCAGCGGCAAGAAGGTCCTGCGCGCACGCAACAAGTACTACCTGGTCGATGCCGCGCTGCGCAACGCCGTCCTCCTGCGCGGCGAAGAAGTGCTGGCCAATGCCGACGACATGGGCATGATCGTCGAAACCACCGTGTTGCGGCACCTCTACGCCTACCACTACCGCGACACGCCCCAGATCGCCTACTGGCGCGACGCCGTCACCGGCAAGGAAGTGGACATCATCGTCAAAAGCCCGGCCTACCACTTCGCCTTCGAGATCAAATACCGCAGCCACGCCGAAGTGGAGGCCAAGAGCGGCCTGGCCCTCTACTGCAATGCCGAAAAACTCAAACAGGCCTACCTCGTCACCCAGCAGGACACCGACTTCGGCGTGACCGAGCTGCCGGGCGTGACAACACGCTTCCTCAGGGTGCCGGCGCACATCCTGTGCTACCTGCTGGGGCAGGCGGAGCGGCTGCTGTGGAAATGATGCGCGGCCACGTCCCTTATTCACTGCCCCCTCTCCCGCTGGGAGTGGGCTGGGGTGAGGGCGGCAAGGTGCATCAGCTGTTCGGCGACAAGCTGAATGCAATTATTGGAGAATTGAACGAGACCTCAGCAGCGTGAGCACCAGAGACAGCACTGTAATTGAAGAAGGAAACAACCTTCCCGAGGGTTGGAAGTGGGCAACACTTGGCGATGTCACCGAGAAGTCGCAATACGGCTGGACAACGAAGGCGAATCACAGCACCGGCAGACTAAAGCTGTTAAGAACCACTGATATCACTTCCGGTTCGATCGACTGGTCATCTGTTCCTTACTGTACGGATGAGCCAGAAGATGTTGAGAAGTACTTGCTTGAGTCTGGTGACGTGCTGATTTCAAGGGCAGGATCAGTAGGGGTAAGCTTCCTTATTAACAAACCAGAGCGCGCTGTGTTTGCGTCATACCTGATTCGTTTCCGCCCCAAGAAGGAAATTCTTACCAAGTACTTTTACTACTATCTCAAGAGCCCAGCATATTGGGATGCAATCGGCGCAAGTAAATCTGGAATTGCGGTACCGAACGTCAATGCTTCAAAGCTTTCACAGGTTCCAATTCCCGTCGCACCCCTCGACCAACAAAAACGCATCGTCGCAGAAATCGAAAAGCAATTCTCCCGCCTCGACCAAGCCGTCGCCAACCTCAAGCGCGTCAAGGCCAACCTCAAGCGCTACAAAGCCGCCGTTCTCAAAGCAGCCGTCGAAGGCCGCCTCGTCGAAACCGAAGCCGAACTCGCCCGCCGCGAAGGCCGCAGCATTGAAACCGGCGCCCAACTCCTGCAACGCATCCTTGAAACCCGCCGCAGGCAGTGGAATGGCAAGGGCAAATACAAAGAACCCGCCGCACCCGACACCACCGACCTGCCCGAATTGCCGGAGGGGTGGGTGTATGTGTCTCTAGATCAGCTAACCACACAAATCGCGGATGTGGACCATAAGATGCCGAAGCCATTTGAAGGGGGCATCCCTTATGTCAGTACGAGAGACTTCATCGGTGAAAGCGAGATCGACTTCGATGGTGCCAAGCACATATCGCCATCTGATTTCGAAAACCTGTGTAAGAAAGTGCGCCCAGTTCGTGGTGACATCCTACTGTCTAGATATGGGACGGTCGGTGAGGTAAGGACTGTGGAGACGGATCTGCCATTTCAGGCCTCATACAGTATGAAGCCTCCTCGTTATTCCGTGCCACTCAGAAGTAGAGGGTTTGGGTATTTTTGCATGCGATAGGCCACCGGTGGAATCCTGCCCAGGGCTTCATGCGGTCGTTCATGGTTGTAGCGGTGCAGCCAGTCCTCCGTCAGCTTCCTGACCTCGGCCAGCGACTCGAACACATAGCAGTCCAGCACCTCGGTCCGGTAGGAGCGGTTGAACCGTTCGATATAGGCGTTCTGGGTTGGTTTCCCCGGTTGGGTAAACATCAATTCCACCTCATTATCCCTGGCCCACTGGGCCAGTGCCTGGCTGACCAGTTCCGGGCCGTTGTCCAGGCGTAGCCGGCGGGGCCTGCCCCGCAGTTCAATCAATTCATTCAAGGCCCGCACCACCCTGGCCGCCGGCAGGCTAGTGTCCACCTCGATACGCAGGGCCTCGCGGCTGAACTCGTCCAGGACGTTGAAGGTCCGGAAGCGCCGACCGCTCCACAGCGCATCGGCCATGAAGTCACAACTCCAAGTATCGTTCGGCAGCGCCCCGGCCACCAGAGGCTGCTTGATGCGAGCCGGCAAGCGTTTCTTGCCCCGGCGCGGCAGGTTCAGATTGAGCTGGCAATACACCCGCCACAGCACGGTCTTGCCCCAAGGCTGCTGTTGCAGCCTGAAGCTGTCATGCAGCAGGCCGAAACCATGCCGGGGATTGACCGCCATGTAGGCCTGTACCGCCTCGATGACGGCGCTGTCATCGCGCCGAACCGGCACATAGTGCCGGCTGGATCGGGCTAGCCGTACCGCCCGGCAAGCCTGGCGTTCGGACAAGCCATGCGCATCCATCAGCACGTCGGCCAACTCAATCTTGCGCGCCGGGGCTAGAGCTTTCGGGAGACAACGTCCTGCAGGGCGTTGTGCACCATGGCCAGTTCGGCATACATCTTCTTGAGCCGCGCATTCTCGGCCTGCAGGTCTCGCAACTGCCTGAGCTGGGACACTTCCATGCCGGCGTAGGCCGACTTCCACTTGTAGTAGGTGGCGTCCGAGATGCCGTGCTTGCGGCAGGTTTCGCCGACCTTGGCGCCCAGTTCGACCTCCTTGAGGATCGCCACGATCTGCTGCTCGGTGAATTTCGATTTCTTCATGTAGAGCTTCCTTTCAGGGAAAACTCTACTTCATATTGGCCCGAATATCCGAGGAGGCTTCAAGTATTGCGATCTTGAAGCCAGTACGTGGTGAATGGCGCACAGGCTATCTTTCCACGTGCCTGAAGTCAGAAGTTATTCAGTTGCAGATAAAGCGTGACGTAAGGGGGGTGACCCAACCTGATTTGGGGCTGGCCCACATACGACAATTCGTTGTGCCTATTCCACCGCTCGGTGAACAACACCGCATCGTCGCCGAGGTCGACCGTCGGCTCTCCCTCCTGCACGAAGTCGAGGCGCAGGTGGACGCCAACCTCCAACGTGCAGAGCGATTGCGAGCCTCGACCTTGGGTCGCGCATTCTCGGGGGGGCTTTCTTATGCGGGTATCTAAATGCTTCGCCTTAGGTCGAACTCAGCCGACACTCGATTTTGTTGATGTTCATGTCGATACCGACACTGCCGTATTTGTCGACCCGAATGCCATAAGAGCCCTTGATACAACTTGGGGTGCTGAATGTAGATCTCTGCTTCAGCACTTTTTCCAGCACATACTTAATCTGATAGCCAATGGCTCTAATAATGAAGCGATGTCATTACTGGCTTCGCTTCGCGAGCGAAACGAGTTCCATTTGGGCTTCTCTGTTGGCGAGTCTCAAGGTCGTGGCTTTGGCTCGGGGCACGCATCTGACGTTTGGAAAGCCCTTACCAAAAGCAAGGCGGCGAAGACTGGCTTGTTGCAAGACATTGAGGATACCTGTCTCTTAATCGAAGGTATCGGACCAGATATGGTGTCGGATGCTGCCTGCAATGTGATTCGTGGACCGTTGATTCGCTACACCCAAGATATGTGCAGGTTCTACGGGATTCCAATGCAGCCGGAAGTGGCCTCGGGGCCAATATGGAATCCTCAAACGCTGTCGTGGGAGGAGCAACTCATCGAGTTGCCAGTTGTAAAGCACCAACGCTTACTCTTAGTACCAAAGGTGATAGCGCGTGTAAATTTTTCATTCTCGAATGATGAGTACTTTCGACATTACTTACTACCACAATTGCAGAAAGAAGAGCTGGCAGCCAACTCTGGACTTGTTCAGTTGCTCAAAGATGGACGCCGCCGTGTTACGAAAAAGAGCCTGGTAGATAAATATGGAGCTGGCAAGCTCGTCTGTGTCGATCTAACCATTCCGCGAGCTCAAGTGCTGAACAAGTATAGGAATGACAAGAGACAGCGCGCAGGCAGGGCGATGACACATGACGAGGTGGCTGAAGCAGTACATACCGATATACCTGACTGGGACCAACTGCTACAACGTGTGCTTAAGGTTGTTCCAGGCAATGCAGGTGCCACGGACTACGAGAACGCGATAGAGGCGCTGCTAACAGCTCTTTTTTATCCAGCATTGCTTCACCCGTTCAAGCAGCACCCCATTCATCAGGGGCGCAAAAGAGTTGATATTACTTATGCGAACGCTGCCAATAGTGGGTTCTTTCACTGGATTGGCCTGCATCACCCCTCGGCAATGATTTTTGTTGAATGCAAGAACTACGGGAAGGAAATTGGCAATCCTGAGCTAGATCAGATTAGCGGCAGGTTCAGTCCGAATAGAGGAAAGGTTGGACTCCTATTCTGTCGTTCGCTAGAAAATGCCGACCTAATGGATAGGCGCTGTCGTGACACAGCTGGTGATCATCGTGGATTTGTGATGGTTCTCGACGATGAACGACTAACGCAACTAGTAAATGAAAAGAAAGCGCATCCATCCAGTGTTGAATTTCCGCGCCTGCGGCACCTCTTCACGCAACTTATATCCTAGCCATGCATATATCCAGTGTTCGCGGCCTCATTCTTGAAGAACTCGTACTGCATTTGCTCACGCTTGTTGGTTACCGCGTGGTTGCAGCCGGCGAGGAAGGAACTCGTTCAGGCCATTCAGGTCTTGAGGTGCAGGGGCGAGGCGAGTGGCACCAGATTGATGCTCTAGCAGCATTTGATCGAACGCCAGCCTTTATGTACCCACTCAGATTGATGGTGGAGGCCAAGTGCCATTCACCTGGTTACCCGGTAGGTATCCAGGTGGTACGGAATGTTGTGGGCGTTCTAAAAGACATTTCGGAAAATTATTTTACTTACCAGCCGCTTGCTCCAGGCGAAAGCCCCGTAGTGGCGCCGAGGTTCAATTATCACTCGGCTGTTTTTTCTGCGAGTGGGTACACATCGGGCGCGCAGAAATATGCGATTGCTCATCAAATCTTCTTGATTCAATACAAACGAATTAGCTTGCTCGTGCCTGTAATAGAAGGCATCAGGGGAATACGTCAGACACACGTGGAGTCCACGACGGTAGGGCAGCGCGATGACGATGACGACATTAGTAAACGGCTAAGAAGCACAGTTAGAGAGATGATCCGCGCACGTGGTGATGTTTACTGGAATCCGGATTGTGGGTTTAGTAGGGATGGAATCGAGCACCTTCGCGCAAACGTCATTATGCCCCTGCTTGATATTAATGGCTCTTACTTCGGCATGCTCCAGGGGAAATGGCCAATGCATCTGCTCTCATCGAGTTCATTGCCGCCCATAACTTTTGCTGAACAAGATGAAATACGGTGTCGAGTTTATGGCCGTGACTCAGATCGCTGGTCTTTTTCACCGGTCGACTCAAGGGAAGGCGACGCACGTTGGTTTCGGCTGGAATTTGATATCCCAGAAGAAATACTTGGCTTGGTACAGGCTGCTCGTTCTGACCCGCACTCACTTGCCCAGGTAAAGCAACAGCAATTTTCATTTCTGGACCTCGCGGGCCGCATTGGCGGTGTATATCGTCAAGTACGGCTGCGCCTAGACGAAGAATGGCTTGAGGCCTATCTACAAAGAATTAGAGCAAGAAGATAAGAATGAACACTTCTACCATCGTCCAAAAACTCTGGAACTACTGCAACGTCCTGCGCGACGACGGCATGAGCTACGGCGATTACGTCGAGCAGCTCACCTATCTGCTGTTCCTGAAGATGGCCGACGAACGCACCAAGGCGCCATACAACCAGAAAAGCCCGGTGCCGGAGCAGTACGGTTGGCCGAGCCTCATCAAGAAAGACGGCGACGAGCTGTTCGATCACTACCGCCACACCCTTGAGACGCTGGGCAACCAGAAGGGCCTGCTCGGGCTGATCTTCAACAAGTCGCAGAACAAGTTCCAGGACCCGGCCAAGCTGCGGCGGCTGGTGGTCGATCTCATCGACAAGGAACAGTGGGTGTCGATGAGCGCCGACGTGAAGGGCGATGCCTACGAAGGCCTGCTGGAGAAGAACGCGCAGGACACCAAGTCCGGCGCCGGCCAGTACTTCACCCCCCGGCCGCTGATCCAGGCCATTGTGGATGTCATGGCGCCCAAGCCCGGCGAGACCGTGTGCGATCCGGCCTGCGGCACCGGCGGCTTTCTGCTCGCGGCGCACGACTATGTGGTGAAACACAATCCGCACCTCACCAAGGAGGAGCGCCGAAGGCTCAGGGAGGAGACCTTCAAGGGCTGGGAGCTGGTGCAGGCCACGGCGCGGCTCGCCGCCATGAACATGCTGCTGCATGGCATCGGCAGCCAGGACTTCGAGCCCATCGTGGTGTCCGACTCGCTCGCCGCCGACCCCGGCGAGCGCTTCGATGTGATCCTCACCAATCCGCCCTTCGGCAAGAAGAGCAGCACCACCATCGTGGGCGAAGAGGGCAAGGTCAGCCGCGAGCGCGACATCGTCGAGCGCGGTGACTTCTGGGCCACCACCTCGAACAAGCAGCTCAACTTCGTGCAGCACGTCAAAACCCTGCTCAAGCAGAACGGCCGCGCCGCCGTGGTCGTACCCGACAACGTGCTGTTCGAAGGCGGGGCGGGCGAGACGATCCGCCGCAAGCTCCTGCACGATTGCGACGTGCACACCCTGCTGCGCCTACCCACCGGCCTGTTCTACGCCCAAGGCGTGAAGGCGAACGTGCTGTTCTTCGACAAGAAGCCTGCCAGCGAGACGCCGTGGACGAAGAAGCTGTGGATCTACGACCTGCGCACCAACATGCACTTCACGCTCAAGACCAACCCCTTGAAGCGCGAAGACCTGGACGAGTTCGTGCAGTGCTACAACCCGGCGAATCGGCATGACCGCAAGCCGACGTGGTTTGATGAAAGCGCCCCTCTCCCCAGCCCTCTCGCAGAGGGAGAGGGGACAGCCCTCACCCCAGCCCTCTCCCAGGGGGAGAGGGGGCTGAAGGGAAGGTGGCGCGCTTACGACTACGAGGAGCTCATCAACCGCGATAAGGCGAGCCTGGATATTTTCTGGCTCAAGGACGAGTCGCTGTCCGATTCCGACAATCTGCCCGCGCCGGAGGTGATCGCGGCGGAGATCGTGGAGGATTTGGCGGCGGCGCTGGCGCAGTTTCGGGAGATCGCCGGCGATCTTACCGGCACCGCAGAGCGCGACTAGCATTTGCCCTGTATATGGCCACACTCATTCCCTCCATCGGCTCGGCGCGCTTTGACAGCCGTGGCGAGCTGCGCCTCGCCGAACGGCTGAAGGATTTTCTCGAAGACAACACTCTGGTCTGGCACAACCTGCCGGTGGGCCCCTTCGGCCGGCACCCGGATTTCGTGGTGCTGAATCCGCAGCAGGGCCTGGTGGTGCTGGAGGTGAAGGACTGGCGGCTGGACACCCTGCAGCAGGCCGACAAGCATCAGGTCACGCTGCTCATGCCGCAAGGCGAGGTGCGGCTGGAAAACCCGTTCGAGCAGGTGCGCAATTACATGTTCAACGTGGTCAACACCCTGCGGCGCGACCCCCTGCTGGTGTTCGAGCAGGGCCGCTTCAAGGGCAAACCCGTCCTGCCTTTTGGTTATGGCGTGGTGTTTACCAATATCACCCGCCGGCAGTATCAGGCGACCGATCTCGATGAGGTGTTTCCGCCCGAGCGGTGCGTGTTCCGGGACGAAATGACCGAGGGCAGCGATCCCGACCGGTTTCGCGAGCAGTTGTGGAAGATGGTGTCGCCCCGACTCGGCCCGGCGCTGTCCGTGCCGCAGCTCGACCGTATCCGCGCCCTGCTCTTTCCGGAAGTGCGGGTGCGCCAGATCGCCCTGCCGTTCGATGAAGCGGAGCCGGCGCCCTCGCCCCTGGCCGACCGCATTCTGGATGTGATGGACCTGCAGCAGGAACTGCTGGCGCGCAATCTGGGCGAGGGCCATCGCATCGTGCGCGGCGTGGCCGGTTCCGGCAAGACGCTGATCCTGGCCTTCCGCGCCGAGCACCTGGCCCGGCTGGCCAGCCGGCCCGTGCTCGTGCTGTGTTACGCCAACGGCATCGCCGGCCGCCTGGAAAACGCCATGCAGGATCGGGGCGTCGAGGACAAGGTGATCGTCTCCACCTTCCATTCATGGTGCTGGAACATGCTGCGCACCTATGACATTCCCGCGCCGAGCGAACGGGACATTCCGGATTATGGCGAGCGCCTGGCGGCCGGGGTTCAGGCGGTCATCGACGCCGTGCAGCGCGGGCTGATACCGGGCGGGCAATACGATGCCGTGCTGATCGACGAGGCACACGACTTCGAGCCGCAATGGCTGGCCCTGGCGGCAAAGATGGTCAACCCGGATACCAAGTCCCTGCTGATCGTGTATGACGATGCCCAGGCCATCTACAAAGGCCGCGCGCGGCCGGTGTGGCGCCAGCTTGGCATCGAGGCCTCGGGCCGCACCACGGTGCTCAAGGTCAATTACCGCAATACCTCGCAGATCCTGCGTTTCGCCTGCAAGCTGGCGGCCGACGTGCTGGGCGCACCCGGCCTTTGCGCCGATAACGAGGAGGCCATTCTCCTGCCGGAGGATGCCGGGCGCCAGGGCCTGGAACCCGAGGTGCGCCAATGCGTGAATTTCGAGACGGAGGCGCACGCCATCGCGGAATGGCTGCTCAACCGCCACGCGGCGGGCTATCAGTGGGGCCAGATGGCCGTGTTGTATCCCGAGCACGAAATCGGCCGCCGGTTCGAAAAGATCCTGGACAAGCACGGCATTCCGCCCGATGTCGCCAAGCGCAACCGCAACCGGGTCCAGGCCAATCTCGATGCGGTTCGGCTGCTTTCCATGCACACCGCCAAGGGATTGGAATTTCCCTGCGTGGCGATCGGCGGACTTGGCGCCATGGCGTCGGAAGACCTGGAAGACGATATCCGGCTCACCTATGTCGCCATCACCCGCGCCACGCATGAGGTCTTTCTGACCTATTCGCACATGACGCCACTGGTCGAGCGCCTGCTTGCCTGAGCCTCGACCTCAGCCTTGAGAGGATCAGCATGACACACCGTCCCCACGCCCGAATCTTCCTGCTCAGCCACATGCGGGCCTTTACCAGCCTGGCCGGGCATATCCTCGGCTCGCACCCGCAGATCAACGGCTATTACGAAATGCACATCAGCTATTGGGACGCTGCCGCGCTGGATAGGTGAGGGGCTTTTACGTGTTCTCTTTTTTGCTACAATCGGAGCGTTTTTGAGAACACTTGCACATGCCCACCAACCCCATCGACCTTCTCTTTTCCGCTTACCGCCGCCAGGTGCTGGGCCTGCTGCTGCTGCGGCCGGACGACAGCCTGCACGTGCGCGAGATCGCCCGCTTGACCGGGGTGCCGGCCGGTTCGCTGCACCGGGAATTGCGCGCGCTGACCGAGGCCGGTCTGCTGCAGCGCGAGCCGGCGGGTAACCAGGTGCGCTACCGGGCCAACCGGGCCTGCCCGATCTACCCGGAATTGACGGAAATCTTTCGCAAGACAGCGGGTCTGGCCGATGTGCTGCGTGAGGCACTGGCCCCTCTGGCCGGGCGGGTTACCGCGGCCTTCGTGTTCGGCTCGCTGGCCCAGGGCATGGGGTCGGCAACCAGCGACGTGGATGTGTTCGTGATCGGCGAGGCGGATTTTTCCGAGGTGGTGGCGCTGCTCTCCCCGCTGCGGCAACGGCTGGGGCGCGAGGTGAACCCGGTGGTGATGACGCCGGCGGAATTTGCCGCCCAGCGCAAGGCCAAGGAGCGCTTTGTGACACGGGTGCTGCGCGAGCCCAAGCTGTTTCTGATAGGGACGGACGATGACCTTGGATAACCTGCTCAAGATCGGCCAGTTGAAGCGGCACACCACCGACCGGGCAGAGATCGGCCACCTGCTGGCGGCAGGGCGGCGCAACCTGGCCGATGCACGGGCGGAGAACATCAGCACGGAAAACCGCTTCGACGCCGCCTACAAGTGCATCATGCAATGCGCCCTCGCGGCGTTGATGGCCAACGGATTCCGGCCGGATACCAAAGTGCCGGGCCATCATCAGACCGTGATCCAGTCGCTGCCCAAGACCATCGGCCTAAAGGCCGCGCGCGTGGCGGTGCTGGACACCTTGCGTAACAAGCGCAACCTTTCTGACTACACCGGCAAGGAGATCGACCCGGCCTCGCTCGCCACCTGCATTCAGGAGGCGGAACAGCTGCTGGCCGAACTGGCTGCCTGGCTGGCCGCGGAGCACCCCGAACTCACGCCATGAATACCCCGCCCAAGCACCACGCCCGAATCTTCCTGCTCAGCCACATGCGGGCCTTTACCAGCCTGGCCGGACATATCCTCGGCTCGCACCCGCAGATCAACGGCTATTACGAAATGCACATCAGCTATGAGGACGCCTCGGCGCTGGATCGGCAGCTAGAGGTGTTTCTGGAGGACGAGACGTTCAAGCCGGGCAGCCGTTATCTCTTCGACAAGCTGCTGCACAACGACTATGCCCTGCACCCGGAGCGGCTGGACCTGCCGGAGGTGAAGATCCTGGTCTCGCTGCTGGAGCCGGAGCAGACCATCAAGAGCATCGTCGACCTGTTCAGCCAGAAGCCGACGCCCGAGCCGCTGGCCGCGCCGGAGGCGGCGGCCGACTACTACGTGGCGCGCATCCAGGCCCTGGCCGAGTTCGGCCGCGCGGCCAGCCAGCCCTATTTCTATTTCGATGCCGAGCTGTTCCAGCGCGCGCCGGAAGCTTTGCTGCCCAGGCTTACGCATTGGCTGGAGTTGGATTCGCCCTTGAGCGAGCGCTATCAAATCTTCAGCCACACCGGCAAGGCCAGAAAGGGCGACTCCTCCCCCCGCATCCACAGCGGCCGCATCGACCGCACGCCGGTGGATTACTCGCATGTCTCGGTGCCGCAAAAGGTGCTGGACGAGGCGTGCGAGGTTTACCGTGAGTGTCGGCGGCAGATTATCGAGCGGGCGAAAGATTCACTAAAGGTGGACGACTGAGCCTGCGCTCAAAACACCAGCTGATACCGCACGCCCGCACCTTGGCCCAGTCGCTGCAAAAAGCCTTGATCGGTTAGCGTCTTCAAGGCGTATTGCACGGTGCGGCGCGGCAGTTGTGTGGCGATTACGATGTCGTTCACGCGCAGACGTTGCTCGGGTTGCAATTTAAAGCTTTGCAGCACGGTTGCCGTCGCTTCCGACAGCTTTTGCAACCGTGCATAGCGCTCGCGATAGTGCGCCACATCGCGCAGCGCGCCTTCCAACATTTTTAGGAAGAACCAAACCAGCGGCTCATAGTGGTATTGCGCCGGGTCGGCATGAAACTGGCCTTGCGAGACCTCATGCAGCACCGCGTAGTACTTTGCGCGGTTCTGTTCGATGCGCCGATCCAGAGCGACATAGGGCATTAGCGTAGCCAAGGGCGCATCGTCCGATTGCAGCAACGCCAAGAGGAACAGAGCGCGACCGATGCGGCCGTTGCCATCCTGGAATGGGTGAATCGCCAGGAAGCGAAACACGAATTCGGTTGCCACCAACAGCGGCCAGGGCGTTTCGTGCCGATTGGCGTTGTACCAGGCCACCAGTTCGGCCATGGCGGTTTCGGTGATGATGCCGGGCGCGGCCGGATCGAGCACCGTGCGCACTTCGCCCGTGGCATGGTTTTTCGAGATCACCCGGTTGGGCGAAGTTTTGTAGGCGCCGGCATAGGGCGAGGCCTGGGGATAGAACCTGAGCAGATCATGATGCAGGCCGCGAATCACCATCTCGGTGAGGGGCACGAAGTCGCGCGCCTGGGCGTAGACCGTTGCCAACACCTCACGGCAGCCCACGACCTCTTCCACGCTGCGCTCGCGATCTTTGGAGAGTTTGTCGAGAATGAAGGCCTTGTGCTGCTCAAAGGCCGTGACGCGGCCATCCACCGAGAGCGTGGTGTCAACCCATTCCACCTCGGCATCGGTGAGCAGGGCGTTTTCGATCCGCGTCGAGGCGCCAACGTTGCTGACCAAAGCGCAGCGGTTCAGATATTGCGCCTCGGCAGGTTCGAGCGTGCTCAGCCCGGCGGCCGCATTGACCACCTGGCCTTGCAACTGCTTGAGGGCTTTTTCGAGCTTTACGCTCGGCTCGAATGACAGCATCTTGTTTCACAACCAATTGATATATTGGTAATTTTCAATTAATGCGCAATATTGCGCAATGTATTTTCAGAATTGGTTGCGCAATATTGCGCGATGTGTGGTTTGGCAAGCGCCCTTCCCTGCTTTCTCAATTCTTGAAATAAGAAAACACCGTTAAAACAGGCTGTCCCAGACCTCGCGCTCGGCCCGGTAGTTGAGCAAGGCATCAATAATCTGCCGTTTGCGCTGGGCGCGGTGCTCGACGGACTGGATCTGCCCCCAGGCCGGTGCGTGTTCGCCGAAGTTGCGCTCGATGTTGGCGATGAAGGCGCGCACCTGGTTTAACGACTCGGCCAGCTCAGGCGCCTGCAGCCACCAATGGCCGCGCTCGAACACCTGCTCTTGCAATAGCCGGCTCTTGGCCACGATGGCCTCGTGCTTTTGCCGGTACAGCGCCAGCAGTTCGGCCTCTTTCTCATTCAGCACGGTCTCGACCACCGCCCGAGGGAAGGGCTGGTTCACGTCGGCCCTTTTCACCAGCGCTTCGGTGGCAAACAGCATCAGGTCGCCGAAGAACTGGCGCTCGAATTCGTCGGCCAGGTCGATGGCCTCCTGCCCCACTTCCACGCCGGGGCGAAAGTCGTCGGCCAGCCCGGCCTCGGTGATGCGCCGGTGCAGGTTGGGCATGTTGAACGCGGCGAAGCGCGGGCCGATCTCGGCGGCGATCAGCCGGCCGGCGGTGGGGCCGGACATCCTCAGGCGCAAATGGCCGAAGGGGATGATGTATTTCAGCCCGGCGTAGTTGACCACATAGTTGCCGGGGTAGACGGTGCGCGCGGGCCCGGTCCGGGTGAAATCGCCCTTGTACTCGAACCGGGTCTTGCGCGTGAGGTGCTCGCCGAAGAAGAAGGCGGCGAGCCGGTCGGCGAAGTCGCGCAGGCAGGCGGCATGGTCGTGCGCGCCGGTGAGCCGGCAGGGGTAATCGAAGCTCGCCTGCCCGGCCGGGTAGCCAAACAGCCCGGCCAGGTCGTGATAGGCGGCGTCGCCCGGCCTGGCGCGCGCGCCGTGAAAGCGGCAGGCCGCGCCGCCGCCCAGAGTGGCCAGGCGGCTGAAGAAGGCCGTGACGTCGTCGAGGAAGTTGGCGGCCATGACCGAGGGCGACACCGGCGGATCGCCCACCATCTTGCCGGTGAGCATGTAGATGTCGGTGCTGCGGAAAATCCTGTCCATGTAGTGGAAGTAGTTCAGCGCGTACACCGCCTCGTCGCCGTTTTCGGTCTGCCGGTTGACACACAGGGCCTGATCGCTGTCGATGAGGTAATACAGGGTGCGGGCCTTGTCCCGGGTGAGCTGCAGGAACTTGAGATAGCAGAGGTTGCGGTTGGCGGCCTGGCCCTTGAGATAAAAGCGTTCGCGCGGCTGGGTGGTGAGCAGGCGGCCCAGGCGCGCGCGCGTGTCGGCCGGCAGGGCTTGCAGCAGGGCGTATTGCTCGTCCAGGCCGAAGTGATGCACTTGCAGGCCCTTGGCCCGGTATTCCGCCACCAGCTCGAGGTCGCGGGCGATGTTGGCCGCCTCGCGGCTGTCCTCGGCCACCACCACCTGCACCCTGTCCCACACGCCGTCGGTTTGGCCGCCATAGTCATACAGCCGGCAGAGCTGATGGATGCTCTCCAGGCAGGCGCGCAGATGCGGCGGCCGGTCGGCGATGGGGATGCCGAGGATGAAGTGGTGGCGCTCGTCCCGGCCGGACTGCCGGATCAGCGCCTCCTGCTCGCGGAACAAGGCCTGGTAGTCGGCCAGCAGGGCGTGGAAGTCCGCCCCCTCCGACCACATGGCCGCCTCCAGGAGGGGGTAGGCCCGGTCGTAGAGGGCGATGAGCCTTTCTACCTCCTCTCCCTTGAGGGGAGAGCACCCTAAAGGGCATAAAGGTTGGGGTGAGGGTGACCGGCTGGCAAAGACGCCCCTCACCCTATCCCTCTCCCCAGCGGGCAGAGGGAACGTGCTGAGCATGCCTTGCAGTTGCCGGCCGATTTCGGCCAAACCGGGAATGTCGGCTTGGTGGCGGGCGATGCACTCGGCCAAGCGCGTGGGATTGCAACCGCTCATACCCTAGCGGCGCGAGGAATAGTTCGGATAGGCATCCCGCTCGATCATCACCTCGATGAGATTGATGCCCTGGCGGAAGTTCACCGCCTCCAGCCGTGCCAGGTCGGCCTCGCTTTCCACCCGCACGTGGTTGATGCCGAAGGACCGGGCCAGCAGCGCATAGTCGGGGTTGACGAAGTCGCAGTCGATGAAGCGGTCCTGGTAGAGGTGGTGCTGGTTCTTGCGGATGAGACCCATGGTGTTGTTGTTGAACAGCACAATATTGAGCGGGACCTGATAGTTCACCGCGGTCATGATCTCCATGGCGCACATGTGAAAGCCGCCGTCGCCGATCATGGCGAACAGGGGCTGCCGCACCGCGCAGCCGGCGCCGATGGCGGCCGGCACGGCGTGGCCCAGGGCGGAGATGCCGGTGTTGGGGTAGAAGCGGTCCTTGGCGGATACCCGGTAGAAGTTCTGGGCGAAGACGATGTTGTCGTCGAACATGACCAGGCCGTCGGGGAACTTGCGCTCCAGCCAGCCGTAGAGGGCGCGCACCTGATCGAACTTCTTGTCGAAGATGGTCTCGCCGGCCGCATCGAACTCGGCCTGGGCCTGCTTGATGAAGGCGGCGATGTCCACCGGCGACTTGGCCGGGACGGCCTGCGCCTGAAGGGCGGCATCCAGCGTCTTGAGATAGGTACCCAGATCGGTGTGCACGGTGAGGTCGGCGCGGAAGACCTTCTCCAATTGCTGGGCGCTGTTGTCGACCTGGATGATCTTCTTGCCCGCCAGCAGGTGCTTGTCCCAGACGTAGCTGGTGCGCTCGTTGAAGCTCGCGCCCAGCACCAGCACCAGGTCGGCCTCCTGCTCCAGATAGCGCATGGCATGGCCGCCGGAGGTGACGCCCAGGCTGCCCAGGGCCAGGGCCGAGCGTTCGTCGATGGCGCCCTTGGCCTTGAGGCTGCTGGTGACCGGGATGTTCAGCCGCTCGCTGATGCGGCTCAAGGCCGCCTGCGCCCCGGCGCGGATGCAGCCGTAGCCGGCGACGATGAGCGGCCGCCGGGCCGCGCGGATGAGGGCCACGCTTTGCTCGATGGCGTTCGGCGCCATGCCGCATTCGCCGTTGGCGCGGCCGAAGGCGATGCCGTCCAGGATGGACGCATCGACCAGCTCCTTCTGGATGTTGTAGGGGATGCTCAAGACCACCGGGCCGGGCGTTTTCGAAAGCAAGTGCTTGGCCGCCTGGTTGAGCACGGTGGCCAGGTAGTCGGTGCGCTCGATCAGCTTGTGGTAGCGGGTGATGCCGGCGAACAGGGCCACCTGGTCGATGCTGCCGCCTTCGCCCGAGCTTTCCTGCAGGCCGCCCTTGCCGAAGATGTAGGTGGGCGCCTCGCCGGTGATGGCGAGCACCGGCAGGTGGTCGGCATAGGCGCTGGCGATGGCGGTGACCAGGTTGGTCGCGCCCGGCCCGGCGGTGGTGATGCAGGCGCCGACGCCGCCGCTGACCCGGGCATAGCCCCCGGCCATGAAGGCCGCGGCCTGCTCGTGCTTGACCAGCACCGAGCGCACGGGCGAATCGTAGAGCGCATCGTAGACCGGCAGGATGTGCGAACCGGGAATGCCGAAGATGCATTGCACCCCCAGTTTTTCCACGAAGCGGACGAGGATTTCACTGACCGGAAGGTTCTCGGGCGCTGGTTGCTTGGTCGGCTCTTGTCTGTTCATCGGCCTGGGCCTGCGGCTGCGGGTTATTCGTCTCAGGCGCAAGGATAATCGGCCTCGGCCCCGAATAAAACCCATGAATGCACCCGGCCGCGAGATTGCAATGGCCGCGTCACGGGCTAGCCTTAAAGTCCTTCGAACATTCCTACCGAGGCGAGGCCATGAGCACCCAGGACGATCTGCAAGCCACCATCCGCGACATGGTGCAGCGCGGCAAGGGCATTCTTGCCGCCGACGAGAGCACGCCCACCATCACCAAGCGCTTCCAGGCGGTGGGCATCGAGTGCAACGAGGAAACCCGCCGCACCTACCGCCAGCTGCTGCTGTCGACGCCGGGCATCGGCGATTACATCGCCGGGGTGATCCTGTTCGAGGAGACCCTGGGCCAGAAGGCCGACGACGGCACGCCGCTGGTGGAACTGGCGCGGCGCGCCGGCATCGTGCCCGGCATCAAGGTGGACAAGGGCCTGGCCGGTCTGGCCAACGCGCCGGGCGACAAGGTGACCCAGGGCCTGGACGGTTTGCCTGAGCGGCTGGCCGGCTACAAGGCGCAGGGCGCGCGCTTCGCCAAGTGGCGGGCGGTCTATGCCATCGGCCCGGCCAACCCGACACGGCTGGCGATCGAGACCAATGCCGAGGTGCTGGCCCGCTATGCCGCGATCTGCCAGGAGGCGGGCATCGTGCCCATCGTCGAGCCCGAGGTACTGATTGACGGCGACCACGACATCGAGCAATGCGAGACGGTGACCGAGGCGGTGCAGCACGAGGTGTTCCACGCCCTGAAGCGGCACCGGGTGCAGCTGGAATACATGCTGCTCAAGCCCAACATGGTGGTGCCGGGCAAGGCCTGCGCCGCCAAGGCCCCGCCGGAAGAGGTGGCCGAGCGCACGGTGCGGGTGATGCGGCGCACGGTGGCCGCCGCGGTGCCCAGCGTCAACTTCCTGTCGGGCGGCCTGACGCCGCAGGAGGCCAGCGCCTTCCTCAACGCCATGAACCGCGACTACCGGAACCTGCCCTGGCTGCTGTCGTTCTCCTACGCCCGCGCCCTGCAGGAGCCGCCCATGGCCACCTGGCAGGGCAAGGCGGCAAACGCCGGCGCCGCCCAGGCCGCCTTCATCAAGCGCGCCCGGCTGAACGGCCTGGCCCAGCGCGGGGAATACCAGGCGGCGATGGAGCAGGGCTGACCCCAAGGCCGGCGGGGCTTTTGCCTTGGCAGGATGTGCTAGGCTGCCCCTCCGCCATTCCATCGAGGAGCGCAGCCATGTCCCTTTCCATGTACCAGGCCTCGGTGCCCGTGTTCATCCGCGCCTTGAACAACCTCGCCGCCATTCTGGAAAAGGCGGCGGCGCATTGCGAGGCGAAGAAGATCGACCCGGCCGCCCTGCTCGGCTTCCGCCTGTATCCCGACATGTTCCATTTCACCAAGCAGGTGCAGGTGGCCTGCGACCACGCCAAGAACGGGGCCGCCCGGCTGGCCGGGGTGGAGGCGCCCGAGCTCGGCGGCGGCGAGCAAAGCTTTGCCGAGCTGATCGAGCGGATCAAGAAGACCATCGCCTATCTGCAGACCTTCAAGCCCGAGCAGATCGACGGCAGCGAGACGCGCGAGGTCGTGCTCAAGCGCGGCGAGACGGTGACCACCTATAAAGGCCAGGACTTCCTGCTCAACCGCGCCCTGCCCAACCTGTTCTTCCACATCACCACGGCCTACGACATCCTGCGCCACAACGGCCTGGAGCTGGGCAAGAAGGATTACCTGGGACGCTAGGTTTCTCTGGTGCCGAGTTTTTCCAGCACTGGGCTACAATTAGGCACAGCCAACAGGAGGGCGCCATGGACTGGAAACCGCATATCGAAGTGAACCCGCAGGTTCTGGCCGGCAAGCCGGTCGTGAAGGGCACCCGCCTGTCCGTCGAATTCCTGTTAGGCCTGTTCGCCCAGGGCTGGAGTGAGACCCAAGTGCTGGAAAACTACCCCCAGCTCAGCCGCGAGAACTTGCAGGCTGTTTTCGCCTTCAGCGCCGCCTGCCTGCACGATGAGCAGTTCATCGGCCAGGTACTGGCGGCGTGAAACTGCTCGCCAACGAGAACATCCCGCTTGCCACTATCCGCCGCCTGCGCACGCAAGGGCACGATGTGGCCAGCATCGTCGAAATGGCCGCCGGCAGCACCGATGAACAAGTGCTACGCCAGGCACACGATGAAGATCGCGTGCTGTTCACCTTTGACCGCGACTATGGCGAACTGATCTATGTTCGCGGCCTGCCCTGCCCATCGGGGTTGATCTACCTGCGTTTTATCCCCAGCACCCCCGAAGAACCTGCCGAACGACTGGCCCGTCTGTTTGCTGAAATGTCGGACGGCCTGATAGGCGGCTTTGTCGTGGTGGACCGCGACGGCTACCGTCGCCGCCCTTTGCCCAAGGCCTGATTCGCCCCTTCTTCTTCTCAACTGCGCTGCAGATGGGCATAGGGCGGCAGGGTCTGCAGCCGCTCGTCGCTGAGGGCGCCGCCCACGGTGAAGTGGTAGAGGCTTTGCAGCCAGTGGCCTTGGATACCCAGCAGGTCGTGCACGCCGTCGTCGAAGAAGCAGCCGATGCCGGTGCCGCGCACCCCGGCGGCCTCGGCCTCCAGGTAGAGCACCTGGCCCAGCATGCCGGCCTCCCAGAACAATTGCCGGTAGACCCAGGGCCCTTGGTTCAAGGCGCTGTCGTATTCGGCCAGCATGCCCAGGCTAAAGGCGCTGTCGGCGGCGATGTCCTGGTGGCAGGACAGGGCGCGGGCGGCGTTGCGGGTGTCGGCCGCCAGCACGCGATAGAGCCTGAGATGGGGCGGACAGCCTTCGACGCCCTGCCACTGGAATTCGCCCGACAGCTCGGCGCGCATGCGCGCCTCGATGCCGTCGTGGCGCAGCAGGAAATACAGCCCCGGCAGCAAACCCTCGACCCGATGGACGAACAAGGCCAGATGGATACGCGGCGGCCAGGCGACGGCGTCCCACGGCGGTACCTGCGCCCGTGGCAGAGTGGCATCGAGCATGCGGTAGAAGCTCTGGGCGGAAATCGAAGTGACGCCGTCGAACGCCTGCGCGCTGCGCCGCTGCTTGATGAGTGCAACCGCGCCGGCCGTGCAATCGAGCGGCAGGAGCGCCGGCAGGCGGGGCGGCGAGCCGACGGCCGCCTGCGTACGTGGCTTGCGGCTGGCCGCGGCCACCGCCTCGATTACCGGCCAGTCGTGCTTGTGCTCGGGCGAGAGCCGGTTGGCCCGGCCGGTCCACTGGCCGGCGGCCGCGCGCAAGGGCCGAACGTCGATCTCTGGCCGCCGATCGCTCGCGTTCGTTTCGATCCACAGCAGTAAATCCGGGTGCTCGCGCTCGGCCGCGCCGAAGTCCTCGTCCCGGTCCAGCCCCAGCAGGGCGGCGATGTCGGCATCGGCCCAGTCGTCCAGCAGACGCGCGCGCCAGCCCAGCACGGCGGCGGCATAGCGGGCGGCGGCCAGGGCGTGGCCGGCGTCGTGCTGGCAATAGCGGAAGGCGCGCTCGCCGTATTTCCATGCCTCGCGCCAGTGGATGGCGGAAAGCCCCACGAGGAAACCGCCCGCGGGCAGCGCCGGGGCGGCGAAGGCGCAGCGTTGTTCCAGCAGGTGATCGCGGCTCAGATAGTGATGCACGCCGTCGGCAAGGCCGGCCACGCCCTGCACCGCGACATAGGCCTCGGTCGGGTGCAGGTTGCCGCTGGAGGGGTTGCAGCGCAGGGCCCAGCGGCTGGCGCCGTATTGCTTCCACGCCGACAGGCCGAAGGCCAGCTCCAACAGCGCGCCGATGTGGACAAGGGTCAGCGGCTGCGGCGCGATGGCGCCCGTGTAGAGCTCGGCATAGCGCAGCTGGCGAATCGGGCTGGCCTCGGCCAGCAGCGGCAGCAGGGTCTGCGGGCTGCCGGCATAGGTGCGGAAGGGGTCGGGCTGGGTCGCCCAGTCCAGGCCGCCGGGGCCGTCGGCATAGCGCCGGAAGTGATGCTTGGTCCGCTCGTGGTAGGCGCGGACGCTGTCGAGGGCTTGGCTCATGACGCTACGGTAGCACAGGCAGACCGTGGCTTAACCCTGCGCCGGCCAGGGACATGCCGCCCGAAAACCCGCGCCAGGCCTTGATTTCCGGCCGACAGCCCGCATATCGTTAGGCATCCTCTTCAAGCCTTCCTCTCCATGCTCGCTCTCAAATTCGACAACCGCTTTATCGCCGAACTGCCGGGCGACCCCGAGGAAGGTCCGCGCCGGCGCCAGGTGCATGGCGCCTGCTGGTCGCGCGTGCTGCCGACGCCGGTGCGGCAGCCCCAGCTGCTCGCCCATTCGCCCGAGGTGGCGGCGCTGCTCGGCATCGATGAGGCGGCGATCCAGGCAGCGGAGTTCGCCGAGGTCTTCGGCGGCAACAGACTCATCGAGGGCATGGACCCCTATGCCGCCTGCTACGGCGGCCACCAGTTCGGCGGCTGGGCCGGGCAGCTGGGCGACGGCCGGGCGATCATTCTGGGCGAGACGGTCAACGCAAAAGGCGAACGCTGGGAGCTGCAGCTCAAGGGCGCCGGCCCCACACCCTATGCCCGCCGGGCCGACGGCCGCGCGGTGCTGCGCTCGTCGATCCGCGAATTCCTCTGCAGCGAGGCCATGCACCACCTGGGCGTGCCGACCACGCGCGCGCTCAGCCTGGTGGCCACCGGCGAGCCGGTGCTGCGCGACATGTTCTACGACGGCAACCCGGAATACGAGCCGGGCGCCGTGGTCTGCCGAGTTGCGCCCAGCTTCATCCGCTTCGGCAATTTCGAGATCTTCACTTCGCGCAACGACACCGCGCTGCTGGAAAAGCTGGTGGATTTCACCATCGCCCGCGATTTCCCCGAGATCGAGGGCGATGCGCAGGAAAAGCGCGCCCGCTGGTTCGCCGAGGTGTGCGAGCGCACGGCGCGCCTGATCGCGCACTGGATGCGGGTGGGCTTCGTCCACGGCGTGATGAACACCGACAACATGTCCATCCTGGGGCTGACCATCGACTACGGCCCCTACGGCTGGATCGACAACTACGACCCGGACTGGACGCCCAACACCACCGATGCCGAGGGCCGGCGCTACCGCTTCGGCCACCAGCCGCACATCGCGCACTGGAATTTGAGCCGACTGGCCGATGCCCTGCTGCCTGCCTTCCCGACGCCCGACACGCTGCACCACGGGCTGGACCGCTATATCGACGTCTTCACCGAGACGCACAGCGCGATGACCGCGGCCAAGTTCGGCCTGCATCGCCTCAAGCGTGAGGACAGCGAATGGGTGGCCGAGGCCTTCGAGTTGATGCAGCGGGCCGAGGTGGACATGACCCTGTTCTTCCGCAAATTGGCCGAGATCGACACTGCCGCGCCGAGCCTGGCGCCGCTGGCCGAGGCCTTCTATTCCGAGGCCTTGCGCGAGCAGCACCGGCCAGCCTTCGAGGCCTGGCTGCAAGGCTATGCCGAGCGCCTGCGCGGGGACGGCGAGCCGGCCGAGGCGCGCCGGGCGCGGATGAACGCGACCAACCCGCGCTATGTGCTGCGCAACTACCTGGCGCAGGAGGCGATCGACCTCGCCACGCAGGGCGACCTGTCGCGCGTGCACGAACTGCTCGACCTGGTGCGCAAACCCTACGACGAGCAGCCGGGACGCGAGCGCTTCGCCGCCCGGCGGCCGGACTGGGCCCGGCAGAAGGCGGGCTGCTCGATGCTGTCGTGCAGTTCCTGAGGTGCCGGCATAATACGGGCTGCGCTGCCATCAGACCCATCATGCCCTTCATCAAGCTCCATCCCCTCCAGGAAATCGAGGGCCAAAGCCCCGAGCACTTCGGCCACGGCCATCCGGCGCGTTGCCGGGCCGTGCCCCGCTTCGATGCGCCCGAGATCTATCTCAACCTCGACCAGATCGCGGCCTTCGAGGAATGCCCGCTCTACCTCATCACCGAGGCCGACCCCAATGCCCTGGTCAACGGCATACGCATCCGCCTGGCCTCGGGCGGATTGGTGCTGGTGGCGGACGACCCGGAGGACGACGAACCCGACTTCGTCACCGCCCTGCAGCGGGCGAGCCGGGGCGAGGTCGTGGAGCTGGGCTATTCCCGCTACTTGCGCGAGCTGGAGCGGAAGAAGCCGCTTTGAGGCCAATCGCATGAAGTTCGCCCAACTGCCCCTCGGCGCCCGTTTCGATTTCGAGGGCGAGGTCTACGTGAAGACCAGCCCCGTCGCCGCCAGCAACGAGCGGGGCGGGCAGAAGCTGATCCCCCGCTATGCCGTGCTGAAGCCGCTGGACACCGCGGCCCGGCCGGCGCCGAAGGCCGCCCGCGCCCTGGACGAGGCCCGGGTGCTGGCCGCCTTCGAGGCCTTTGCCGCCGACTGCGCCCGGCTGATCGACGCCGCCGGGAGCGACGCCACCCAACACCGCCTGGCCCGCGCCGAGCTGGAGGCGGCCCGCCGCCGCTTCCTCGAATCGCTCGGCGATTGATCCGGCGCAACGGAAACGTCAACAAGCATTGCTATACTTGGCGCTTCGTTTCGCCCGACCCGCTTTTTTGTCATGCCCGCCCAGCCCGGTACCCTTGAGGAACAGATCGCCCGCCAGCGCGAGGCGCTGACCGACATGCTGCGCGTGCCGCTGGGCCGCGCGGCCGAGGCCTGCGGCCGGGCCTGGGGCGACCGGGTCAGCCTCGACGTGGTGCTGACCGAGGCCTTTCGCACCCTGCCCTTCGGCAACTTCATGTACGCCATGGACACCAACGGCGTCCAGGTCAGCAGCAACATGAGCCGCGAGGGCCTGATCGACGAGGACTTCGGCCGCGACCGTTCGTACCGGCCCTATATGAAAGAGGCGGTGCCGGCCGAGGGCTTCCTGCTGTCCCAGGCCTACATCAGCGAGCGGGCCAAGCGGCCCTCGCTCACCGCCATCCACGTCGTGCGCAACCCCGAGGGCCGGGTGCTCGGCTTCGTCGGCGTCGACTTCGACCTGCGCGACCTGCCGATCACCCGCGAATTGTTGCAGCAGCCCGCCCAGTGGCGCCAGATCAAGGGCGACCCCTCGATCCGCGGCACGGTGTTCCACCAGACCCGGTCCGACAGCATCATGGACCAGCAGATCGACACCGTGATCGGCGTGGTCAGGGAGCTGATGGTGGCGCACGGCATCTATCACATCATCCTGCACTTCTCGAGCAGCCGCGCCGTGGCCTGGCACATCGACGACCCCTACCGCTACCGCCTGCTCGACATCGACGAACTGACCAGCCCCGACAGCTGCCTGGCCTATCCGCGCCGGCCCTACCCGAAGAACGCCGAGGTCCGTGCCAGCCAGATCAGCCCGGTGCTGCAAAACCTGAAGAGCCTGCGCTTCATGGACGACATGTTCTATCTGCGCAGCGGCACGCTCAACATCTTCAACGGCGTGGTCGGCCTCACCTTTTCCTGCGACGGCTCGCACTACGTACCGGTGAACGAGTTCCTCAGCAAGGGCACCGATTTCTGGGTGAGCGGCGGCGCGCTGGGGGCCGCGGACTAGAACTTTTTCGATTCGCCCCAATCTCTATCGGGTACACACTGAAACCAATAGCCGCTTTCACTCAAGGAGCCTGTACATGACCCGTTTCCTCACTGCCCTGCTCGCCGTCTTCGTCGGCCTGGCCCTGCCCCTGCACGATGCCGAGGCCAAGCGCTTCGGCGGCGGCAAGTCCTCCGGCATGCAGCGCCAGATCACCCCGCAGCAGCCGGCCAGCGCGCCGTCGAAGAACGTCGCCGCTCCCAGCCAGAACAACGCCGGCGCCGCCGCCGCCCAGCCGGGCAAGCGCAGCTGGATGGGCCCCATCGCCGGCCTGGCCGCCGGCTTAGGGCTCGCCGCCCTCGCCTCGCACTTCGGCTTCGGCGAGGAGATGGCCAACTTCCTGATGATCGCGCTCTTGATCATGGCGGCGATCTTCCTGTTCAAGTTCCTCACCCGCAAGCGCCAGCAGCCGGCCATGCAATACGCCGGCGCCGCGGCGGGCGGCAACGTCATGCCCTTCCAGGCCGAGCCCGTGGCCGACGGCAGCGCCGCACCCCAGGCCGGCCACGCCGCCGCCCTGCCGGCCGGCTTCGACGCCGAGGCCTTCAGCCGCGAGGCCAAGCTCAACTTCCTGCGCATGCAGGCGGCCTACGACGCCGGCAACATCGACGACATCCGCGAATTCACCTCGCCCGAGATGTTCGCCGAGATCCGCCTGCAACTGACCGAGCGCGGCGCCGCCAAGCAGCAGACCGACGTGACCCTGCTCAACGCCGATGTGCTGGAGTGCGCCGAGGAAGGCAACAAGCTGCGCGTGAGCGTGCGCTTCCACGGCCTGGTGCGGGAAGAGGCGAACGGCGCTGCCGAGGCCTTCGACGAGGTCTGGCACCTGACCAAACCGGCCGACGGCAGCCACGGCTGGGTGGTGGCGGGCATTCAGCAGCTGAACTGAGCCACTTCACCCGACAAAAAACGCCGGCCCCGAGCCGGCGTTTTTCTTGGCGGGGACTACACTGTCAAAGTGTGCGGTCCGGTATGTACCGGACCGCGTCTGACAGTCCGACATCCAGGAGGCGCGCCCATGCGTGAGATGGAACTTGGCAAGGCCTTTACCCTGCTGGAACCCGGACCCGTCGTCCTGGTGACCACCCATGACGGCAAGAAGCACAACATCATGACCATCTCCTGGACCATGGTGCTGGACTTCACGCCGGCGTTCGGCATCTGCACCGGCGCGTGGAACTACTCCTTCGCCGCGCTGCGCAAGCACCGGGAGTGCGTCATTGCCATCCCCACCGTCGACCTGCTGGACGAGGTGGTCGGCATCGGCACCTGCTCCGGCGCCGACACCGACAAGTTCGACAAGTTCGGCCTCACGCCCGAGCCGGGCAAGCACGTCAAGGCGCCCCTGATCAAGGAGTGCCTGGCCAACATCGAATGCCGGGTCGTCGACATGGTCAGAAAGCACAACCTCATCGTGCTGGAGGGCGTGGCCGCCTACAAGAACACGGCGCGCAAGGAGAAGCGCACGCTGCACGCGGTGGGCGACGGCACCTTCATCGTCGACGGGGACAAGCTGGACCGGAGGAAGATGATGGCCAACAAGATTCCTGCCGGGGTCTGAGGCGGGTCAAGCACGAAACGGTGACAGTGGCCGTTATGGCCGATCTGAAACCATTCAAGCGCCGATCTCATCGGGTGGGCCAGGGGCAGAAGCGGACTCTCAGATTGCCCATCTAACTAACTGGTCGGCATATCGGCCGAAGCAGCCCGTCACGACTTCCAGATTCGGACGCACTGTTCGAGTTCAGCGCGGCCTTATGCGCAAGGCCCCCTGCAACAAAGGGTTGGGCGTCTGGGCCAAGGCGATGGATTAGCGACCTGACGAAGCACGACGCTTTGCCGCGGGCTTGCGAGTTGCGCTCGTGACGGTACTGGGTCGCTCCGCAAGGCGGCCAGTGACATACTTATGTAGAACGCTAGCGATTAGCGTTTGGTACGGCACCCCTTCCTCCAGGGCTTTGACCTGAATATCGTTAAGGTCGCCAGAAGACAGGCGGATATTGACCCGCCGATCCTTGATTGCAGTGGCGCGCGCGGCGGCTTTGAACTTGGCAAGTTCGGCTTTCGTTGCAATGGACTTCAACTGGCCTTTCTCGAAGGCGCTCAGCACTTCGAGTTCGTATGCATCAATTTTCGGCATCCGGTTCACCTTGATTCAAATAGTCCCGAGTAGCCTTGCGGCTGGGGATCACAGTCTTGAGGAAGAAATAGTCTTCCTCTTCGACGAACGGCACTAAGTAGGCGTAGTTGTCGCACGAGACGACTAGAACACGCTGCTTTGGATATTTCGCTTGGTTCGGGTGAGCCAAGATGTCCAATAGCCCACCGGACTCAATGGCGACCACGATGCGCTCGAACGAAATTCCCCGCTCAGACGTGAGCGTCTCATTCTTCTCGGCATTCCAACGAAACGGTTTCATAAAATTATCTTACGCTGCTGTGTGCCTATTGTCACCACCACCCCAAGATGCCCAACGTGCTAGCTCAGGGGCGACCGGAGGCCGAAGGCCGGAGGGAACCGAGCAACAATAGGGATCAGCTTTGGTTCTCTAGCTAACTCTTTTGGAGTGGTGGCGGACTGGAACGATAGCGTCCATCAGAATTCACTTCGGCCGAGCAGCGGTCCTTTCAGACCGCGCTACGGCAGGCCGCTTCCGACTGAACCCAACCACACCCGATAGCACCCGCAGATGCAGCAGCCGATTCCGGCTGCCTTTCATTTCAGGGTCTGGTTGCGGCAGTTAGTCTCGCTGAGGCGCCAGCCGCCGAGCACGGCGAGGGCGGCGAAGCCGGCGGAGACGGCCAGGCCGTTGCGATAGCCCGCCCAGTTGTAGACCCGCACGCCGTCGAGCAGCGTGCCGTCCCAGGCGAGGTCGGCCACCCAGCCGAACAAGGGTTGCATGATGGCCGCGCCGAGGAAGAGGCCGGTGTTGACCAGGGCGATGGCCATGCCGGCGTTGGCGGGGTGCGCCCATTCCTTGGCTGCGGCATAGGTGACCACCATGCCGCCGGCCGACAGGCCGAGCGCGGCATAGAGGACGAAGCCCGACCAGCCCGGACCCCAGGGCAGGAAGATGAGGCCGAGCCAGCTGGCGCAGGACAGCAGGCCGGCGCCGAGGATGACCGGCCGGCGCCGGTGCAGGCGGTCGGACAGCCAGCCCATGTAGAAGGTGCCGACGGCGAAGCCGGCCAGGGCGGCCGTGGTGTAGAGCGAGGCCTCGCCGCGGGAAAGGCCGAACAGGTCGCGCATCAGCGGCACGCCCCAGAGGCCGGCGAAGGCGAACAGGCTGCCGGTGACGCCGAAGTTGACCCAGAAACCGGGCCAGACCTTGAGGTTGCCGAGCACGGCCTTGAGGTCGTGCCACCAGTGGCGCTCGCTCATCGCGTGCTCAACCTCGCCGGCCATGGCGCGGACCGAGGGGAAGCCGGCGTCTTCCGGCCGGTTGCGCACGAAGGCATAGGTGAGCGCGGCCAGCAGCAGGGACAGCAGGCCGGCGGCGACGAAGACGTTGCGCCAGGAGAACCACAAGAGCAGCGCGGCCAGGGGCCCGGCCGCCAGGATGGAGCCGAGGTTGCCCAGCAACAGGGTGAGGCCGCTGACCAGGCCGTAGCGGCGCTCGCTGAACCACACGGTGTTGGAGCGCATGAGGCCGACGAAGACGACCGAGACGCCGAGGCCGACCAGGAAGCGCCCGGTCGAGGCGGTGGCGAAGTCGGGCGCCAGGCCGAACAGGATGGAGCCGATGCCGGCGACCACGGCGCCGACGGTGACGCTGATGCGCGGCCCCAGGGTGTCGGCCAGGATGCCGGAGGGGAGCTGCATGGCGGTGTAGACGTAGTAGTACATGGCCGCCAGCGAGCCGAGCTGGGCGCCGGTGGTGTGGAAGGCCTGCATCAGGTCGGCCGCCACCACGCCGGGCGCCATGCGGTGGAAGTAGACCAGCATGTAGGACACCACCAGCAGGGTGAAGACGGTCCAGCGCAGCCGCTGGAAGCGGGCATAGTCGTGAGGGCTCAGCATGACGCCATTCTACGGCCATCGCCACCACACCCGCGGTTGTGGCGTTGTCCGGGCGAGACTATGCTGCTTAGGGGTCCGATTTCGTCGTTCCCGCGCAGGCGGGAACCCAGAAAGATCAATAAACTGGATGCCCGCCTGCGCACCCGCAAGGGGCAGGCCGTGGTTGTATAGCCGATAAAGCGGCAACCCGGGCATGACGGCTTAATCAGACCTTCCTTAGACCGTAGAGGAAGCGCAAACCAATGAAGAACAAACCCGCCCATTACGCCAGCGCGAAGATCAACAAGCTGAGCATGGATGCCGAGTCGATCGAATGTTCGCTCGGCAACCACCTGGTCTATTCGATCAGCAAGGACCCGATCACCGCGACCGACCGCGACTGGTTCTACAGCGCCGCCTATGCCGCGCGCGAGCGGCTGACCGAGCACTGGATCAAGACCATGCGCAGCTATTACGAGCAGGACGCCAAACGGGTGTATTACCTGTCGATGGAGTTCCTCATGGGCCGCACCCTGATGAACGCGGTGCTCAACACCGGCTGCGAGGAGAACTTCAAGAAGGCGATGGCGGGCCTGGGCCTGGATGCCGAGCGCATCCGCGAGCAGGAGTTCGATGCCGCCCTGGGCAACGGCGGCCTGGGCCGGCTGGCCGCCTGCTTTCTCGATTCCATGGCCACCCTGGGCATTCCCGGCTATGGCTACGGCATCCGCTACGAATATGGCATGTTCAACCAGCACATCGAGAACGGCTACCAGGTCGAGCACCCGGACAACTGGCTGCGCTACGGCAACCCCTGGGAGTTTCCGCGGCCGGAGATGCTGTATCAGGTGAAGTTCAATGGCCGGGTGGTGAACTATGCCGACGAGCAGGGCAACCCGCGCTTCCACTGGGTGGACACCGACGACGTCATGGCCATGGCCTACGATTACCCCATCCCCGGCTATGACACCGAGACGGTGAACAACATGCGGCTGTGGGCGGCCAAGGCCAGCCGGGACTTCGACCTGCGCTATTTCAACGAGGGCAACTACATCAAGGCGGTGGAAGACAAGAACGAGTCGGAGAACCTGTCCAAGGTACTCTACCCGGACGACACCACCGAGATGGGCCGCGAGCTGCGGCTGAAGCAGCAGTACTTCTTCGTCTGCGCCTCGCTGCAGGATATTCTGGTTCGCCACCACAAGCACCACGACGGCTTCGACACCCTGCCGGACAAGGTGGCGATCCAGCTCAACGACACCCACCCGTCGATCGCCATCGCCGAGCTGATGCGGATCATGGTCGACCTGCATAACGTGGACTGGGACCATGCCTGGGACATCACCACCCGCACCTTCGCCTACACCAACCACACCCTGATGCCGGAGGCGCTGGAGACCTGGCCGGTGGAACTGTTCGAGAAGATCCTGCCCCGCCATTTGCAGATCATCTACGAGATCAACCACCGCTTCCTGAAGGAGGTGATGCACCGCTACCCGGACGACCCGGGGCTGTGGGCACGGCTGTCGATCATCGACGAGACCCATGGCCGGCGCATCCGCATGGCCCACCTGGCCATCGTCGGCAGCCACAAGGTGAACGGCGTGGCCGAGCTGCACACCCAGCTGATGAAGGACACCATCTTCGCCGACTTCCAGCGCATGTGGCCGCACAAGATCATCAACATGACCAATGGCATCACGCCCCGGCGCTGGCTGAACCAGGCCAACCCCGGGCTGTCGGCCCTGATCAGCCGGCATATCGGCCGCGGCTGGCTGAAGAACCTGAGCCAGCTGCGGCGCCTGGTGCCGCTGGCCGACGACGCCGAGTTCCGCGCCGAGTTCGCCCAGGTCAAGCGCGACAACAAGCTGCGCCTGGCCAAGGTGATCGAGCAGCGGCTGCATATTCAGGTCGACCCCGACTCGATGTTCGACGTGCAGATCAAGCGCATCCACGAATACAAGCGGCAGCTGCTCAACGTGCTGCACGTGATCACCCTGTACAACCGGCTGCGCGCCGGCGGCGACTGCGTGCCGCGCACGGTGATCTTCGCCGGCAAGGCGGCGCCGGGCTACCTGCAGGCCAAGCGCATCATCAAGCTGATCAACGACGTGGCCGACATCATCAACAACGACCCGGCGGTGGCCGATCGGCTGAAGGTGGTGTTCATCCCCAACTACGACGTGTCCAATGCCGAGCTGATCGTGCCCGCGGCCAATCTGTCGGAGCAGATCTCCACCGCCGGCACCGAGGCCTCGGGCACCGGCAACATGAAGCTGTCGCTCAATGGCGCGCTGACCATCGGCACCCTGGACGGCGCCAATATCGAGATTCGCCAGGAGGTGGGGCCGGAGAATTTCTTCATCTTCGGCCTGACCACGGATGAGGTGAGCCGGCTGTGGGCCGCCGGCTACAACCCCTGGGACTACTACCATGCCGACGCCGAACTGCGGCAGGCGCTGGACATGATCAACCACGGCTACTTCTCGCCCGACGACCGCGAGCGCTTCCGGCCGATCTTCGACGCCCTGACCCAGGGCGGCGACCCCTACCTGCTGCTGGCCGACTACGCCTCCTACATCGCCTGCCAGCAGTCGGTCGAGGCGCTCTACCGCGAGTCGGACGCCTGGACGCGCAAATCCATCCTCAACGTCGCCCACATGGGCAAGTTCTCCTCCGACCGCACCATCAGCGATTACGCCAGCCAGATCTGGGGCGCGCAGCCGATCAGCGTGCCGGCCGATTAGTCACGCGGATTCCCGCCCCTATCCACCCTTTCTGCCCTTTAGGGCACACAAGCGGTGATGGCTCACCCCTCCCCCACTCGTGGGGGAGGCCGGGAGGGGGAAAGGTCTGTGGCTTACAATGGCGGCCATGGAACCCCTCGCCCCCTACGCCGGCCTGACGCCGGATGCCGTGCTCGACGCCCTGGACAGCGTCGGTCTGCGCGGCGACGGCCGCCAGCTCGCGCTCAACAGCTACGAGAACCGGGTCTACCAGATCTGGCTGGAGGACGGCGGCGCGGTGGTGGCCAAGTTCTACCGGCCCGAGCGCTGGAGCGACGCGGCCATCCTGGAGGAGCACGCCTTCAGCCAGGAGCTGGCCGAGCGCGAGATCCCCGTGGTCGCGCCTCTGGTCATCGACGGCGCCAGCCTGCACCGGCACGGCGGCTTCCGTTTCGCCCTCTACCCGCGCCAGGGCGGCCGGGTGCCGGAGCTGTCCGACCCCGACACCCTGGAATGGATGGGCCGCTTCATCGGCCGCATCCATGCGGTCGGCGCCTTGAAGAAATTCGAACACCGCCCCGTGCTCGACATCGCCAGCTTCGGCGAGGCGCCGCGCGCCTTCCTGCTCGCCGGCGAATGGCTGCCGGCCGACCTGCTGGAGGCCTATCGCTCGGTGGTGGACCAGGCCCTGGACGGCGTGCGCCGCGCCTTCGACCGCGCCGGCGAGGTGGCCGCCATCCGCCTGCACGGCGACTGCCACATGGGCAACGTGCTCTGGACCGACGACGGCCCGCACTTCGTCGACTTCGACGACAGCCGCATGGGCCCGGCGGTGCAGGACCTGTGGATGCTGCTCTCGGGCGAGCGCGGCGAGCGCATCCGCCAGCTTTCCGACGTGCTGGCCGGCTATGAGGATTTCATGGAATTCGACAGCCGCGAGCTGCATCTGGTCGAGGCCCTGCGCACCCTGCGCCTGATCCACTACGCCGCCTGGCTGGCCCGGCGCTGGAGCGACCCGGCCTTTCCCGCCGCCTTTCCCTGGTTCAACACCCAGCGCTATTGGCAGGACCACATCCTGGAACTGCGCGAGCAGATCGCGGCGATGGACGAGCCGCCGCTGTGGCCGGCCTGATCAGGCCTTGAGCCAGCTTGCCAGTTGAAAGGCCACCAGGGCGACACAGCTGGCGAAACCTGCAACCGGCATCCATAGCGGATAGCTGCGCACGCCCTCGACCACCGGCAGCCGCCGCTTCACCCGCACCAGCGACAGATTGATCAGGGCGAACACGATCAGGATGATGAAGCTGGTGGCCTTGGCCAGGGCGACCAGCTCGACGCCCAGGGCCAGCCCCTGCACGGCCAGGGCCATGGCGGCGGTGGCCAGCAGCGGCGTGCGCGTCTTGGGCGAGACATAGCCGAGGGCGCGCGGCAGCCAGCCCTGCCGGCTCATGCCGTAGAGCACGCGCGAGCCCATGACGATCTGGATCAGGGCGCCGTTGGTCACCGCGAACAGGCTGATCAGGCCGATCAGCAAGGGCTCCTGGCCGGTGGCCTGGCGGTACATCTCGGCCAGCGGGGCGGTGCTTGCCACCAGCTCGGGCAGCGGCAGGGTGAGCACCGCGGCCAGGGCGACCAGCAGATAGAGCAGCGTGGCCAGGCCGAGGGCGAGCAGGATGGCGCGCGGCAGATTGCGCTGCGGCTCCTTCACCTCCTCGGCCACGTTGACCATGTCCTCGAAGCCGATGAAGGCGTAGAAGGCGAGGAAGGCGCCGAGCAGGATGCCGTGCCAGGCCTCGGGCTCGAAGGGCGGCAGCAGTTCCGGCAGGCGCTGCGGCAGGTCGAGCAGATGCCGGCCGGAGACGGCGATGATCAAGAGCAGGCCGCCGACCTCGATCAGGGTGACGATCGTTGCCGCCTTGACCGACTCGGCGATGCCCCAGGCGGCCAGGGCCCAGAGGCCGTAGACCAGCAAGGTGATGGCCAGCCAGCGCGGCAAGGGCAGGAAGAGCTGCAGATAGCCGACGAAGCCGCTGGTCAGTGTGGCGCCGGAGACGATGCCGGTGAGCACGATGAGGCCGCCGACCAGGATGGCGAGACTGCGGATGCCCAGGCCCTGCTGGACGTAGACCGCCTCGCCGGCGCACAGCGGATAGCGGGCCGACAGCTCGGCATAGGAAAAGGCGGTGAAGGCGGCGATGAGGCCGGCAACCAGGAAGGCGACGGGCGCGTAGAGGCCGGCGCTGCCGGCGACCTTGCCGACCAGCACGTAGATGCCGGCGCCCAGGATGGTGCCCAGTCCGTAATAGGTGATCTGGGCCAGGCTTAAGCTGCGCTTGAGGCTGACTTGCTCGGTCATGCGCTCTCCTTGAGTTTGGCTGCCGGCCGACCCGGTAGCGGTGTAGCATGTCGGCCTCGATAAACCACCGGAATCCGCCATGCGCAGCCTGATCATCATCGCCCACGGCAGCCGCCGCCAGGCCTCCAACGATGAGGTGCGGCAACTGGCCGAGCAGGTGCGTCGCCTGCCGAACCTGCCCTACGACCACGTCGACGTCGCCTTCCTCGAGCTGGCCGAGCCCTCCATCCCGGACAGCCTGGCCGCCTGCGCGGCACGCGGGGCGACTGAGATCGTCGCCTTTCCCTACTTTCTGGCCGCCGGCACCCATGTCGCGCACGACATTCCCGACCTGGTCGAGCAATTCAGTCAGGCCCATCCGGCCATCGAGGTGCGGCTGACGCCGCACCTGGGTGCCTCAACTTTGTTGCCGCAGATTCTGGTCGCGCTCGCCGCCAACCCGTAAAGCATCGGCTGCATTTTTCAGCCTACACCATGCAACTCGAACGCATTCTGCAATCGCAAGGCTTCGGCAGCCGCAAGCAATGCCGGGCCCTGATCCGTCACGGCCTGGTCGCCATCGGCGCCGAGGTCTGCGCAGACCCCTTCATCGAACTGGAACCCCAGGGCCTGGAGTTCAGCGTCGACGGCGAGCCCTGGCGCTACCGCGAGCACGCCTACGTCATGCTGCACAAGCCGCAGGGCTACGAGTGCTCGCGCGCGCCCAGGCACCACCCGAGCGTCTTCTCGCTGCTGCCCGAGCCGCTGGTCGGCCGCGCGGTGCAGAGCGTCGGCCGGCTGGACGAGGACACCACCGGACTGCTCTTGCTGACCGACGACGGCCAGTTCATCCATGCCCTCACCTCGCCCAAGCGCAAGGTGCCCAAGATCTATGCGGTGACCACCAAGCACCCGGTCGACGCGGCCCAGCTCGCCGCCCTGCGCCGGGGCGTGCAGTTGCACGACGAGCCCAGACCGATCGCCGCGGCGGCCTGCGAGCGGATCGACGACCACCTGATCCACCTCACCCTGATCGAGGGCAAATACCACCAGGTCAAGCGCATGCTCGCCGCCGCCGGCAACCGGGTGGAGGCCCTGCGCCGCATTGCCATCGGCGGCCTCGTGCTGCCCGACGACATGGCGGCAGGCGAGTGGCGCTGGCTGGAGCCGGCCGACCTGGACCGGCTGTGGCAGCATGCATGAACCGTGCGCCGCCAACGGCTGGCAGGCCGAGCATGCCGGCCTGCTGCTGCGCTGCCACCGGCACTGGACCGGGCGCGATCTGATCGACCCCGGCCTGCCGCCGCAGGAAGCGGCCCGGGCCTTGTACCACGCCCCCTTCGTCGTGCTGGCGCACGATACTGCCGCCGACCCCCGCTTCAGCTATGCCAACCTGAGCGCGCAGCGGCTGTTCGAGATGCCCTGGGCCGAGATCGTCGGCCTGCCCTCGCGCTATTCTGCCGAGCCCATGCTGCGCGCGGAGCGCGAACGCCTGCTCGAGCGTGTGCGCGATCATGGCTTCATCGACGACTACAGCGGCATTCGGATCGCCAGGTCCGGGCTGCGTTTCAGCATCGGCGCGGCGACGGTGTGGAACCTGTTCGACGAACAGGGGAATCCCGCCGGACAGGCCGCCAGCTTTGGCGATTGGCAATATCTCGCCTAGTGTTTTTGCGGCCTTGTACCCCAGCGAAATTGTTCTAGCTTGAGATCACCAACCCGTTAAGGAGAAGGATCATGGTTGCCATCACCCACACCTTTGTCCGCCCCGGGTATGAACCCACTCTCGACCCGGATTTCCCCCATGCCCCCATCGACTGGAGCCGCGAGGCCGGCGAACGCGCCGCGCGCGAAATGGGCCTGAAGCTGACGGAAGAGCATTGGCAACTCGTCTGCGCCTTGCAGGAGTATTACGCGCAGCATGCCGAGGAAGGCCATATCAACGTGCGTGAGCTGCACGATGCTTTGGACGAGTTCTTCCATCCGGAAGGCGGCATCAAATATCTGTACCAACTCTTCCCTGGCGGACCGATTGCCCAGGGTTGCCGCCTTGCCGGCCTGACGCCGCCGGCCGGTGCCGCCGACAAGGGTTTCGGCAGCGTCGTCTGACCCTATCGGAAATGAATCCCGCCAGCGGCTAGGTGTAGTTGCCGCCGGCGGGATTTAGCTCGATATAAAAAGTCGACATCGCCCCCGCCGCCTCATCCTGCTTGGCTTGGCTGCGTCTGAGCATGGCCTCGACCCGGGCGGCCTGTATCACTGCCACATCGGCCAACTGCGGATAAAGCCTGTGCTGCTGTTCGACCACGAAGGGCTGTGCCCGTGCCTGCTGTTCTAATTGACGCCGCTGAGCCGGATCGAGATTGGGCAGCAGAAGCAGCCACGGTGCTTGCCAGGCGAGGTAGTCGGCAATCAAGCGGGCGTGCCCGGCATCGTGCCCGGTTCGGGCGATGAAAAATTCGGGAAAGTCCACGGCATCGAGCCTGCGGCCAACCAGCGTGGCGTCGAGTTCCGCGCCATGCAGTCCCATACCGGAACCATCGGGCTCGCGCAAAAACCACTGAGCCGAGTGGCGCTCGCCAGCACTGCGGTTGATGTAGCTGTTCAGATAATCGGCTGCAGCGGAATCACCTCCCGGCTGGATCGCCTGCATGGCCTCGCTGACGAAACTTTCGCTGGCTGCGATGCCGGCCCGCCAGAGCGTGCCGCATTCCTGCGCCAGATCCCCTTCCTCGCAGGCGCTGTCGAGCAGGGCCAGGGGTTGGCCGGCGGTATCGAGCAACCAGAATTCGTAGCGATCGCGCAAGGGAAACGGCAGCCGGTCGTGCACCCGCAGCAGGTGCTCGTAGACGATGGCACCCATGGCCTCCATGCGCAGGAAGTCGTCGGAGGGATAGAGCGGCCCGCGCCTCAGGCCGCGCTCGGACGACCAGCTGCCATAGCGGATGTCGCTGGTCTGCACCCGGGTGCCCGGCGCCAGGTCGCGTGCCAGCTCGTCGTTGCTGACGTAGATGTCCCAGTTCAGGCCATCCGAGCTCACGGCCTCGGCCGCTTCGTAGCGGATGATCTGCACCACCCCGCGGAAGGGGTTGAGCAGGCGTTGGGCATAGCACTCGATGGTCATGCCCTGACCTTAGCCGATGCCTGCACGTGGCGAAACCGGGATTGTCCATGCCGAAAAAATAAACCCGGCTAATGGTTCTATATTGAGGAAAAAAGCCAAGGCCAGTCTGACAAGCGATGCCGGATTTCCAGGCCGGGACCGCCTCGCGGCATATAGATTTGTTTGATGCAGCGATTAGTCCATTTGGCCTATAAATATTTCAGGATGTTTTTAACTTCTTATTTGGCCGGCGCCGTCATACCAAAAAAGGAGACCTTCATGAGCAAGCTGCAACAGCCTTACAGTTGGGCGATCGCCCTGGTCATCGCCGCCATTCTCGGCCCGGGGACTGCCGGTGCGACGAGCACCGCCGACCATAGCCGGTTCAAGGAATTGCAGCGGACGTTCAATTCCGGTCCCGAGGTGACCCAAGCCTGCCTGTCCTGTCACACCGAGGCGGCCAAACAGGTGATGCGGACCAAGCATTGGACCTGGGAATTCCTCAACCCGGCCACCCATCAGAAGCTGGGCAAGAAGCATGTGATCAACAACTTCTGCATCTCGGTCGAGACCAACCAGCCCTTCTGCACCACCTGCCACATCGGCTACGGCTACAAGGACAACAGCTTCGACTTCACCAAGCAGGAGAACGTCGACTGCCTGGTCTGCCACGACACCACCGGCAACTACCGCAAGCAGCCGGGCATGGCCGGCAACGTGGTGACCCGTGAGATGGAGTTTCCGCCCGGCTCGGGCAACATCGTCAAGCCGGTCGACCTGGCCAAGGTGGCGCAGAAGGTCGGCAAGACCAGCCGCGACACCTGCGGCGGCTGCCACTTCAATGGCGGCGGCGGCAACGGCGTCAAGCACGGCGACATGGACAGCTCGCTGTCGGCGCCGGACGAAGCGCTCGACGTGCACATGGATGCCACCGGCAACGATTTCGGTTGCGGCACCTGCCACGCCACCTCGTCCCACGACGTGCCGGGCAGCCGCTTCGCGCCCACCGCCAAGGACACCAAGGGCCCGTTGATGCGCGGCAAGCATGAAGGCCGCAACCCGGCGACCTGCGTGGCCTGCCACGACAACGCCCCGCACAAGAAGATCGCCCGGCTCAACAGCCACGCCCGGAAGATCGCCTGCCAGACCTGCCACATCCCGACCTTCGCCCGCGGTGGCGTGCCGACCAAGATGTCCTGGGACTGGTCGACCGGCGGCAAGATGGGACCCGACGGCAAACCCCTGATCAAGAAGGATGAAAACGGCCACGTCATCTACGACGCCAAGAAGGGCGACTTCGTCCTGGGCGAGAACGTGGTGCCGGAGTACAAGTGGTTCAACGGCAAGGTGAACTACACCCTGCTCGGCGACAAGATCAAGGCCGGCGGCATCGTGCCCATCAACAGCTTCGAGGGCAGCCCGGACGACGGCAAGTCGCTGATCTGGCCGGTCAAGGTGATGCGCGGCAAGCAACCCTACGACCCGGTCAACATGACCCTGGTCAAGCCGCACACCGCGGGCAACGACGACACCGCCTACTGGAAGAACTTCGGCTGGGAAAAGGCCATCGCCAGCGGCATGGAATCGGCCGGCGCGCCCTTCTCGGGCAAGGTGGACTTCATCGAGACCGAGATGACCTGGCCGATCACCCACATGGTCGCGCCCAAGGCCGACGCCCTGGCCTGCGCCGACTGCCACCAGGCGGCGAGCCGGCTCAAGGGCGTGCCCGGCATCTACATGCCACGGCACAGCGCCAACGAGTGGCTCAACACCGCCGGCTGGGGCCTGGCCGGCCTGGCCCTGCTCGGCGTCATCGGCCACGGCGGTCTGCGCCTCTACCTCTGGCGCAAGGGCAAGAAGTGATGCATGTCACCCGGGCTGATGCCTTCGCCCCTCACCCCTGCCCTCTCCCCGACGGGGAGAGGGGGACGCTGACTTCTACGGAGTAGAAAAATGAGCGAGAAAATTTACGTCTTCAAGGTCTTCGAGCGCTTCTGGCACTGGTCGCAGGCGGCGCTGATCATCACCCTGCTGCTCACCGGCTTCGAGGTCCACGGCAGCTATGCCCTGTTCGGCTTCGAAAAGGCGGTCAACACCCACACCATCGCCGCCTGGACCCTGGTCGGCCTCTGGATCTTCGCCATCTTCTGGCACTTCACCACCGGCGAGTGGAAGCAGTACATCCCCACCCTGCAGAAGGTCGATGCCATGTTCAAGTATTACCTGACCGGCATCTTCACCAATGCGCCCCACCCCTTCCGCGCCACCCGGCTCAAAAAGCACAACCCGCTGCAGCGCCTGGCCTATCTCGGGGTCATGCTCTTCATCGGGCCCCTGATCTGGTTCACCGGCTGGTTCTACATCTTCTACGACAAGTGGCCCGACTGGGGCTGGGATCAGTACCTCGCCCTGGAATGGGTCGCCTTCTTCCACACCGTGGCCGCCTTCCTGATGCTGATCTTCCTCATCGCCCACGTCTATCTCACCACCGCCGGCCATACCCTGACCTCGCACATCAAGGCCATGATCACCGGCTGGGAAGAGGTCGATTGAATTTGGCGGATACCGGCCATATTGAAGACAGCGACATCCGCTTTGTATGCAACGTAAACCATGGAGACCATCATGAATCGCAAGCTTTCGATCACTTTCGCGCTGGCCATCGTCGGCCTTAGCGCCGCCAGTGCCGTCCAGGCCTACGACCCCGACTGGAAGCGCGGCCGTGTCTATTACCGCATGGTCTGCACCGCCTGCCATGAAACCAAGGGCGGCGCCATCGCCCCGTCGACCAAGACCAAGGCGGAATGGGCGGCCTACATCCAGGCCGACAAGCACGCCAAGGGCAAGGAATCGCTCAAGTTCTACGTCAGCCAGAAATACCGCGACAGCATCAAGGCCACCAACAAGGCGGCCGCGAAATTCGCCGACGTGCCCGAGCAGGAACTGCTCGAGGACATCAAGGCCTTCGTCAACAAAGGCGCGAAGGACGGCGATGCGCCGGCCAAGTGCAGTTGAGCGCTGACTGACAAGCCTGTGCGCGGGCCGCCCGGCGGCCGGGGCACAGGCCTCGCCGAAGGAGCCAAAAATGAGTGGGGACAGCGGTCCGGCCTGGCTGGCCGGCTTCAAGCAGGATTACCAGGACATTTTCGTCGAGCCCTGGTCGCCTTACGTCGGCATCATCCTGCTGGTCTTGGTGATCATCGGCCTGATGATCACCGGTTTGTTCTGGGGCGTGTTCGGCGGGCTCAAGCTCTGGGGCGACTGGTTCAACAACGCCATCGGCCTGGGGCCGATCATCGGCACGCCGCAACACCTGGACGGCCCGATCATGCACCGGATGTCGCTGATGAACATCACCCTGGTCATCGGCGCCTTCGCCGCCGCCTTGCTCTCGCGCC
Source organism: Sulfuritortus calidifontis (assembly GCF_003967275.1). Lineage (NCBI taxonomy): Bacteria > Pseudomonadati > Pseudomonadota > Betaproteobacteria > Nitrosomonadales > Thiobacillaceae > Sulfuritortus > Sulfuritortus calidifontis. The sequence continues at coordinate 748,901 of NZ_AP018721.1, read as the reverse complement.
AGTTCCTGGTCAACCGCCCGCCCAAGCTGGAGTACCTCTGGGCCGCGCTGGGTGGCACCCTCATGGGCTTGGGCGCCACCTTGGCCGGCGGCTGCACCACCGGCGGTTTCTTCACCCCGCTGCTGCACTCCTCACCGGCCGGCTGGGCCATGTGGGCGGGGCTCATCGCCGGCGCCGTGATCGGCCTGAAGCTCCTGCTCTGGACGCTGGAAAACATTAGTTGGGGCATGCAGGCGCCGCCGGCGATCAAGGTGCCCGGGGCCTTGCAGAAGGCCTACCCCCTGATCGGCCTGGCGGTGATGGTCGGCATCGTCGCCTGGGCGGCCGACTGGTACACCTCGGGCGACGAGAAGCTCACCGCCCGCGCCATCATCGTGCTGGCCGGCTTCGCCATGGGCTTCATCATGCACCGCTCGCGCCTGTGCTTCGCCCGCTCCTTCCGCGAACCGTTCATGACCGCCGAGGGCGACATGACCAAGGCCATCATCCTCGGCCTGGCCATCGGCATCCCGCTCGCCTCGCTGCTGTTCCAGATGAAGGTGATCGATCCCTATATCGCGATTCCGGCCACCTTCTGGATGGGCTCGCTTTCCGGCGGCGTGATCTTCGGCATCGGCATGATCTTCGCCGGCGGTTGCGCCTCGGGCTCGCTCTGGCGCATGGGCGAGGGCCACATCAAGCTGTGGGTGGCCGCCTTCTTCTTCGCCTGGGCAGGCTCCACCGCCAGCGCCCTGCTCAAGAAGACCGGCCTGACCGTGGCCGAGATGAACCTCGACCTGATCGAGGAATCGCCGCTCGGCTATCAGGCCTACTTCCCGGCGATGTTCGATGGCTGGGCCTGGGCCTATGCGATCAGTGGCCTCATCCTGCTCGTCTGGTATCTCTGGGTCCGCTACAACGAATCGACCGAGAAATTCACTTTGCTCTGACCACCGCTGCACCCGAGGAGGATGCCCATGAAGACCCAACCCACCCTACTTGCTGTCCTCTTGGCAGCCGCCTTTGCCGCGGCGCCGATCTACCCCACCGCCGCCCTGGCCGCCGATGCCCCGGCCATCCAGGCCAAGGAGGGCTGGTACAAGAACCTGGTCGACTTCGAGTTCATGAAGCAGCAGGTCGAGATCCCGCCCAAAAAGGGCGTGGTGATCATCGACTCTCGCCCCGACACCCGCAAGTTCGACCCCGGCCACATCCCGGGCGCGATCAACATCCCCGACAGCAAGTTCGACAAAATGGTCGACCGACTGCCGGCCGACAAGAATACCCTGCTCATCTTCTATTGCGAGGGCGTCGACTGTACCTTGAGCCACCAGTCCGCCGCCAAGGCGGAGAAGTTGGGCTACACCAACATCAAGGTCTATCCCGCCGGCTATCCGGAGTGGGTGGCCAAGGGCATGCAGACCTCGGTCTCGGGCGCCTGGCTCAAGAAGCAGCTCGACGAGAAGGCCCCGCTCACCGTGATCGACGCCCGACCGGCGCGGGTGTTCGAAAAGGGTGCCATCCCGGGCGCGATCAATGTGCCCGATTCCGCCTTCGACAAAAACCTCGACAAGCTGCCGGCGGACAAGAAGGCCGCCATCGTGGTCTACTGCGGCGGCCTGGAATGCGTGCTCAGCAACAACGTGGCCGACAAGCTGATCAAGCTGGGCTACAGCAACGTCAAGACCTACCCCGAAGGCTATCCGGAATGGAGCAAGCTCTATGCATCAGCGCCGGCCAAGGTGGCGGTCGAGCCCGGCAAGGAGAAGGGCTCGATCTCGCTCGCCTCGTTCGAGCGCCTGCTCAAGGAAAACCCGGCCGGCATGCTGATCGTGGACGTGCGCGATGCCAAGGAATTCGCCAAGGGCAGCCTGCCCGGCGCGGTCAACATCCCGATCGGCCAACTGGAGAAACAGGTCGACAGCCTGCCCAAGGACAAGCCCACGGTCTTCATCTGCGGCACCGGCGCCCGTGCGGGCGAGGCCTACGACATGATCAAGCTGCTCAAGGCCGAGCTGCCGGTCCACTTCCTCGATGCCGAGCTCAAGTTCCAGGGTGACGGCAAATACACGGTCAAACCCAATTGATTGCGTAGTGAGGCGATAATGGGGGGCGCTTGTCGCCCCCCTTTTTTCGAGGAGCCCACATGGAATTTTTCGCCACCGCCGAGATCCGTCTGCGTGCCAGCGACCTACAGAAGAATGTCTGCATCGCCAACCTGCCTCACTGGTGCGCCTCAATCAGCAAGGTACTGGAGAATCAGGGCGACAAGGGCGACATCTACTGTGTCTGGGGCGAGTTCCGGGTGCACCGGGAACTGATCCGGGACGGCGTGCGCTTCAGCCTGCCGACCTGCCCGAACGGCCTGCAATGGACTGTCACCGTCGAGGGCAGCGCCCCGGTCGGCCAGGCGCAGATCCATTGCACCATCAACCGGCGCGAACAGGCGCCGGAGTTTATCGAATCACTGGAACAATTCGTGGCCGACTGGAAGGCCGGCCTGGAAGGGGGCATGGCGCAGCCCGGCGGCCGGACGGCAGTCGGTGAGTGCATGCCCTGGTACGGCTGAAGCGGCACATCAGACCACCTCGTCGATGTGGGTGCCGAGATCGCCTTCCCGACGGGGGCTGACGCGGCGGTCCTGACCGCTGCGGGTGTCGAGCAGGACCGTCTGCTCGCTGGCACGGCGCGCCTCTTGCCGGCGATCTTCGCCGCTGCGCCGTTCCTCGGTGCCGGCCTCAGGCGCCGGCTGCTGGTTGCCGCCCTGTCCGCCCTGGCGGCGTTGTTCAAGGTAGGCCTGGCGGAAACCGGCACGCGCCGCCACCGCCCGGGTCGGCATCACCGCATCGGGCTGGTGGATGCGATAGCGGTCTTCGGGGACCGCCACCGGGGGAATCGCATCGGCAGGCAAGCGCATGGTTCACTCCTACAAATCTGTCACGCCGTTGCCTGGAGTATCGGCCAGCCTGCCGAAAACTTGAGCAACTAGGCCATCAGCGTGTCCAACAGCCAGGTCGGCCGCGGCTGGCCGGCGCCGACCGCATCCATGCCGACCACGCCGCCCATGACCAGGGCCGAATCGATGCCGAAGTCGTTGGCACCGCGGATGTCGGTCTCCAACTGGTCGCCGATCATCAGCATGTCGCGGCCGCCGGCGCGGCGGGCCGCCTCTTCGAAGATGGCGGCATAGGGCTTGCCCAGTCGGGCGAAGCGCAACTCCGGCCGCCGCGGATAGCGCAAAGCCAGTGCCGCCTCGATCACCAGGGCGATGCTGCCCGAGGTGATGCCGAAGCCGCGCCCGGTCGGAAACATCAGGTCCGGATTGGGCAGCACCATGGCCGCCGGCCGGCCCGCCTCGATCCTCTCGATCAACTGCGAGAGGGTGTCGTCCACCGTCTCCAGGAAGGGAAAACCCGACTGGTCGCAGACGACCAAGACATCGAACGGCTCATTCAATCCGACCACCTCGCCGCCGGCGAGTTCCACGTAGCGCAGGCTGTCGGCCGGGCCGAGCACGCGGCAGCGCCGGCCGGCGAGGCCGTGATCGCGGAAATAGGCGGTGAGCAGCGAGGCCGAGGTGATGATGCGCTCGGGCGGGATCGCCAGGCCGAAGCCCTGATAGCGCCGCGCCGCGTTCTCCGGCAGCCGGGCCGCGCCGTTGGTCAGCAGGGAATAGGCCTGGCCGCTATGGTTGAGTTGTTCGACCAGTTCGCACGCTCCGGGCAGGGGGCCGTCGAGCGTGACCAGCACGCCATAGGCATCGAGCAGCACGACGTCGTAACGGGGCAGGAGTTCGCCGATGCGAACGCGGGGAATTTCGGTCATGGGCTGTATGCGCGACGCAAAAGAAAGCCGCTATTGTGCCAGTCGCATGCCCTGCGCGGTTTTCGGCCGACAGGCATTGTGTTAGCTTGGGTCCATAAGACACAGGCCTCGGGCCTGAACCGGAGACGACACTGAACACCGCACGCCTTTTGTCCGGCCTGGCCGGCGCCCTGTTGCTGACCACTGCCTTCGCTATCCGCGCCGAGGCCACGCTGGAGCCCGGCTTCGTCGCCTGGCTCGAAGGCGTGCACGACGAGGCACGCCGGCGCGGCGTCTCGGAGGCCACTTGGCAGGCGGCGCTGCCGACCCTGCGGCCGATCGAGCGGGTGCTCGAGCTCGACCAGAAGCAGCCGGAATTCGTCGAGACCTTCTGGAACTACCTCGACACCCGGGTCAGCGACCAGCGCATCGCCAACGGTGAAAAACTGCTGCACAAGCACCGGGCAGTGCTACAGAAGATCGAGGCCGAATACGGCGTGCCGGCACCGGTGCTGGTCGCCTTCTGGGGGCTGGAGACCCACTACGGCAAGGTCACCGGCCGCTTCCCGGTCACCGGCGCCCTGGCCACCCTGGCCTTCGATGCCCGCCGCACCCATTTCTTCCGCAATGAGCTGCTCGATGCCCTGGCCATCCTCCAGGCCGGCCACGTCAAGTCGGCCGCCATGCTCGGCTCCTGGGCCGGTGCCATGGGCCAGGTGCAGTTCATGCCCTCCACCTTCAACCGCTATGCCGTGGATGCCAACGGCGACGGCCGCAAGGACATCTGGGGCACGCTTGACGACGCCTTCGCCTCGGCCGCCAACTACCTGCGCCAGAGCGGCTGGCAACCGGGCCAGGGCTGGGGCCGGCCGGTGCAGCTGCCGGCCGATTTCAACTGGCGTCTGGCCGGGCTTGGCCAGAAACAGGCCCTCTCGACCTGGGCCGCCCTGGGCGTCAGGCAGATCGACGGCAGCGCCCTGCCCGGCGATTCGATCGAAGCCACCCTGCTGCTGCCGCAGGGCCACGCCGGCCCGGCCTTTCTCGTCTACGGCAATTTCGATGTCATGCTGAGCTGGAACCGCTCGGTGAACTATGCCCTGGCAGTGGGCCACCTGGCCGACCGCCTGTCCGGCCAGCCCGCGCTCAGTTTGGGCCGCGATGCCGACAACCGGCGGCTGACGCGGGAACAAGCGGTCGAATTGCAACAGCGCCTGTCCGCGCTCGGCTTCAAGGTCGGCGAAACGGACGGGGTGATCGGCTCGCGCACGCGCGCCGCCATCCGCGCCTACCAGGTCTCGGCCCAACTGCCGGCCGACGGCTACCCTTCGCTGCCCTTGCTGGAAAGATTGCAGGCGAGCGCGGCGACCAGCACCGCCCTGGCCGGCCAGGTGGCCGGCGACAAAGCGGCGTTCTTTTAGATCAAATCAGATAGCGCCGCTTGGCGCTTTCGGCCGGCTGCAGGCGCTCGCGCAGCCAGGCCTCGGCCACCTCGGCCGACATCGGCTTGGCGAAGTAATAGCCCTGGCCCTCGTCGCAGCCCAGCGGCAGCAGGGCCTGCAACTGCGCCTCGGACTCGACGCCTTCGGCCACCACGGTCAACCCTAAGGTGCGGCCGAGGGAGACGATGGCGCTGGCGATGGCCATGTCCTCCGGGTCGGTGAGGATGTCGCGGACGAAGGAGCGGTCGATCTTCAGCACCAGGATGGGCAGGCGCTTGAGATAGCTCATCGAGGAGAAGCCGGTGCCGAAGTCGTCGATGGCGATGCGCATGCCCAGTTCCTCCAGGGCACCGAAGGTGGTCATGATCCGGTCGGACTGCTCGAGCAGCAGGTTCTCGGTGATCTCCAGCTCCAGCCAGCGCGGCTCCAGATCGTAGGTCTCCAGGCAATGGGCGACGTTGTCGGCCAGGCCGGTATCCCAGAACTGGCGCGAGGAGACGTTGACCGCGACGCCGACCCGCAGGCCCTGGTCGTGCCAGGCGCGCACCTGGGCGCAGGCCTTGTCCATCAGCCACTTGCCCACCGGCACGATGAGGCCGGTGTCTTCCAGGGCGGAAACGAACTCGGCCGGCGACATGTATTCGTGGCCCGGCCGCTCCCAGCGCAGCAGGGCCTCGAGCGAGGTCGGCAGGCCCGAGGGCAGAGTCACCCGCGGCTGGTAATGAATGGTGAACTCGTCGTTCTCCAGGGCCTGGCGCAGGGCCCGCTCCAGACCGACCCGCTGCATGACCTTGGCCGCCATCTCGGCGGTGAAGAACTGGTAGTTGGAGCGGCCGCGCTCCTTGGCCCGATACATCGCGGTATCGGCGGCGCGGAACAGGTCGTCGATGGTGTCGGCGTCGTTGGGATAGATGGCGATGCCGACGCTGCAGCCTAGGAAGACCTCGTGCTCCTCGACCTGGAACGGCTGGGAGAAGGCCTCGACGATGGCGGCGGCGCGGGCCGACACCTCCTCGATCTGGGTCATGCCCTCGAACAGAATGATGAATTCATCGCCGCCGAGACGGGCGATGGTGTCGCCCTGGCGGACCAGCTTGCCCAGGCGCTCGGCCGAGTGCTTGAGGGCCAGGTCGCCCACGGCGTGACCGAGGGTGTCGTTGACGTCCTTGAAGTTGTCGAGGTCGAGGAACATCACCGGCAGGATCTGCTTGCTCCGTCTCGACTTGACGATGGCCTGCTCCAGCCGGTCGCGGAACAGCATGCGGTTGGGCAGGCCGGTCAGCACATCGTGGTAGGCCATGTGATGCAGGCGTTCCTGGGTCTCGACCAGGCGGGTGGCATCGCGGCTGGTCGAGATGAAATGGGTGATCTCGCCCTTGCCGTCCATCACCGGCGAGATGGTCTCTTCCTGGTGATAAAGCTCGCCGTTCTTGCGCCGGTTGATGAAGGTGGCAAAGAAGGACTGCCCGGACAGCACGGTGTGCCAGAGGTCCTGATAGAACGCCGGATCATGGCTGCCGCTGTGGATCATGCGCGGGTTCTGCCCGAGCAGTTCGGCCTGGCTGTAGCCGGTCATCTTCTCGAAGGCCGGGTTGGCGTATTCGATCAGACCCTGACGATCGGTGATCAGCACCGCCTCGGCCGACTGCTCGATGGCGCGCGTCAATTGGCGCATGCGGTCTTCGGTGCTGCGCGATTCGGTGATGTCGCTGGCGATGCCGGTGATCCGCTGCAGGCGACCGCGGCGGTCGCGCACCGGATAGGCCCAGGCCGAGATCCAGCGGATGCTGCCGTCGGTGCGGACGATGCGGAAATCGGGCAGATGCAGAGGCTCGGTCAGTTGCGTGGGGTCTTGCCCGATGGCGGCGGCGACGGCCGGGCGATCTTGGGAATGCAGGACCTCCAGCCAGGCCCGGGGCGACTCGAGCAAGTGGTCGCGCGATTGTCCCCAGACCGATTCATAGGCCGGACTGACGTAATGCACCCGCTGCCAGTCCGGCGACCAGACCCAGAAGACCTGGGGCATGTAGTTCACCAGCATGCGGAAGCAATGGGCGCTTTCCCGATAGGTATGCGGGTGATCCAGCCCGAGCTGGCTGCGGTAGCGCGCGACCAGGAGCGGGTCGGTCAAGCGGCGCCACAATTGCCCAAGGATATTCATGGTTACAGCTGTCTCTCTACCATCCGGGTTTTTTTGTATCGGCGGGCCTGGTTTTGATTGTTGCCTCTGCCGCAAATTGAGGCGAGAGTGTATCCCTGATCGCGCCCGCTCGCCAGACCGGCCATGGGCAGAATCCAACCGTGTTTATTTAAAATCATAAAGTTACAGGACTCGTTTACATGCCTGAAGGATTGGTCTGCTGGAAGTGCGGGGCGGCGCTCGATGCGCTGCCGCAACCCCTGTCGCGCCGGGCCGAGTGCCCGAGCTGCCGCGCCGAGCTGCATGTCTGCCGCCTGTGCCGGCACTACGACCCGGCCAAGGCCAAACAGTGCCGGGAGCCGGTGGCCGAGGATGTGAAGGACAAGACCCGGGCCAATTTCTGCGACTGGTTCCAGCCCAAGGCCGGCGCCTATGCCACGCCGGCGAAGACGACGGGCGCCCGAGCCGAACTCGATGCCCTGTTCGGCGGCGACACCGGTCACGCGGCCGAGCCCGACAGCGCCCGGCGCGCGCTGGACGACCTGTTCGGCGGCAACAACGACTAGTTTTTCAAGCGGCCGGAAAAGCTGGCCCGGAACTTGGCCAGCTTGGGCGCGATCACCACCCGGCAATAGCCCTGCTCGGGATGTCGGCGGTAATACTGGCGGTGATAGGCCTCCGCCGGCCAGAAGGTCTGGGCGGCGACAACCTCGGTCACGATGGGCCGGTCGAAGGCCCGCGCCTCGGTCAGTTCGGCGATCAGCCGCCGCGCAACTGCCGCCTGTTCCGGGCTGTGGTAAAAGATGGCCGAACGATACTGGGTGCCGCGATCGTTGCCCTGGCGGTTGAGCGTGGTCGGATCGTGGATGACGAAGAACACCTCCAGGATCTCCCGATAGGAAATCTGCGCCGGGTCGAACTGCAGTTGCACCACCTCGGCATGTCCGCTCTCGCCGCTGCACACCGCCTCGTAACTCGGCCGCGCCAGCGCGCCACCCATATAGCCCGACTCGACCGCGTTCACGCCCTGCAATTGCTCGTACACCGCCTCCAGGCACCAGAAGCAGCCGCCGGCCAGGGTTGCCGTCTCAATCATCGCTTATCCCCCCGATACAGACATACTTCTCTTCCAGATATTCCTCGATGCCGGCGCGGCCACCCTCGCGCCCCAGGCCCGAAGACTTCACCCCGCCGAAAGGCGCCACCTCGGTCGAGATGACGCCGGCGTTGACGCCGACCATGCCGAACTCCAGCGCCTCGGACACGCGCCAGATGCGCGCCGCGTCGCGGGCATAGAAGTAGGCGGCGAGGCCATATTCGGTGGCGTTGGCGAGCTGGATCGCCTCGGCCTCGGTGTGAAAGCGCAAGAGCGGCGCGACCGGGCCGAAGGTCTCCTCGCGGCAGACTCGCATCGCGGGCGTGACGTCGACCAAGAGCGTCGGCTCGAAGAAACCGCCACCCAAGGCGTGGCGCTTGCCGCCGCACAGCACGCGGGCGCCATGGGCGACGGCGTCGGCGATGTGCGCCTCGACCTTGGCCACCGCCGCTTCGTTGATCAGCGGCCCCTGGCTGACGCCCTCGCTCATGCCGTCGCCGACCTTGAGCCGACCGACCGCCGCCGCCAGCTTGTCGGCGAAGGCGTCGTAGACGCCGTCCTGCACCAGCAGGCGATTGGCGCAGACGCAGGTCTGGCCGGCATTGCGATACTTGGAGGCCAACGCGCCCTCGACCGCGAGATCGAGATCGGCGTCGTCGAACACGATGAAGGGCGCATTGCCACCCAGTTCCAGCGCCACCTTCTTCACGGTGCCGGCGCAGGCCGCCATCAAGAGCTTGCCCACCTCGGTCGAACCGGTGAAAGACAACAGGCGCACCGTCGGATTGGCCGTCAGCTCGGCACCGATGGCATCGGCCGGGCCGGTGACGATATTGAGCACGCCGCGCGGCAGGCCGGCCCGTTCGGCCAGCTCGGCCAGGGTCAGGGCGGAGAACGGCGTTTGCGCGGCCGGCTTGGCCACCACGGTGCAGCCGGCGGCAATGGCGGCGCCGGCCTTGCGCGTGAGCATGGCCGAGGGGAAATTCCATGGCGTGATGGCGGCGCAGACGCCGACCGGCTGCTTCAAGGTCATCACCCGGCGCCCCGCCCAGGGCGAAGGGATCACCGCGCCCGTCACCCGCCTGGCCTCCTCGGCGAACCATTCGAGGAAACCGGCGGCATAGGCGATCTCGCCGCGCGCCTCGGCCAGCGGCTTGCCCTGCTCGCTGGTGAGGATGCGCGCGAGGTCCTCCTGGTGTGCCAGCATCAGTTCGTGCCAGCGGCGCAGCACCTGGGCGCGCTCCTTGGCCAAGCGCCTGCGCCAATCGCCAAAGGCCGCCTCGGCCGCGGCGATGGCACGACGGGCCTCGGCCTGCCCCATGGCCGGCACCTCGCCCACCTGGGCACCGCTGGCCGGGTTGTGCACGGCCAGCCGGCCGCCGCCGTCGGCTGCACACCACTGGCCGTCGATGTAGGCCGCCTGGCGAAACAGGCCGGCATCGTTCAAGTTCAGCATTCGCATCACTCCTATTCAGCGTACGCTCAGACCGGCGCGCCGAAGGAAGGCCGCAACCTCGCCGAGCAGCCCCGGCGTCTCGACCTCGGCATATTCGTAGCGGGCGCGGACGATGGGCTTGTTCACCCGGATCAGTGCGGCCAGGTCGATCGGCGTCGCCGCGATCACGGCCGCAACCTCGGCCCGATCCAGCGTCTGCGCCAAGGCGGCCAATTGGGCCTCGGAATAGCCGACCGCCGGCAGCACCGGGCCGATGTGCGGATAGCGCTCGAACACCGCGGCGATCTCCGGCGCCGCCCAAGGGCGTGGATCGAGCACCTCGGCACCGGCCCGCTGCGCTGCCAAAAGGCCGGCACCCCAGGCCATGCCGCCATGGGTCACGGTCGGACCGTCCTCCACCACGACAACCTTTTTGCCGCGCACCGCCGCGGCATCGTCCAGGGTCACCGGCGAGGCCGCGCGCACGATGGTCGCGCCCGGGTTCAGCCGGCGGATGTTGGCCTCGACCGCATGGATCGCCACCGGCTCGGCCGAATCGGTCTTCATGACCACGGCAACGTCGGCCATGCGCAGCACCGCCTCGCCCGGGTGGTGGCTCAGTTCGTGGCCGGGCCGCAAGGGGTCGGTCAGCACGATGTGCAGGTCCGGCTTGAGGAAGGGGAAGTCGTTGTTGCCGCCCTCCCAGAGCAAGAGATCGGCCTCGGCCGCCGCAGCCTCGGCGATGCGGCCGTAATCGACCCCGGCGTAGACCACGTGGCCGAGCGCGATGTGCGGCTCGTATTCCTCGCGCTCTTCCACCGTGCAACATGCCGCAGTCAAATCGGATCGATCGGCGAAGCGTTGCACCGCCTCCTGTTCCAGGTCGCCATAGGGCATGGGATGGCGCAGCACCGCCACCCGCAGGCCTTGCTGCTTGAGCCAATGCGAGAGATAGCGCGAGGCCTGCGACTTGCCGCAGCCGGTGCGCACCGCGCTGATGGCGATGACCAGGCGGGCCGCCTGGATTTGCGTGCGTGCCGGCCCGAGCAGGAGAAAGTCGGCGCCGCAGGCCAGGGCACGCGAAGCCAGGTGCATGACGTGCTCGTGCGGCACATCGCTGTAGGCGAACACCACCTGGTCCACCCGCTCGCGCCGGCAGACCGCCTCCAACTCGCTCTCGTCGACGATGGGAATACCTTGCGGATAGCGCGGCCCGGCCAGGCTGGCCGGATAGCGCCGACCGGCGATGCCGGGGATCTGGGCGGCGGTGAAGGCGACCACCTCGACCGTCGGGTCAAGGCGATAGACCACGTTGAAATTGTGGAAGTCGCGGCCGGCAGCGCCGAGGATGAGAATGCGGCTTTTTCTCAGCGTCTCCATCGTCATGGCTAACTGTCGCCCAACTTCTTCACACCCTCCGGCAGATGCTGTGTGAGGGTCTTGGCCAATTTGGTCATGGTGTCGAGATAGGGGGTGCGCTTGCGCCAGATCAAGGCGATGACCCGACCGGCGCCGGAGCCGGCCAGCGGCTTGATCGCGATGCCCGGCAGACTCGGCGCATTACAGGCCAGGCGTGGCAGCAGGGTGACGCCGATGCCCATGGCCACCATCTGGCGCAGGGTCTCCAGGCTGGTCGCCCGCACTTCCTCACTGGCCAGGCCCTGCAGGCCGCAGACCTCCAAGGCCTGGTCGCGCAGGCAATGGCCCTCTTCCAGGAGCAGCAGATTGGCCTGAGTCAATTCGTCGAGGCTGATCTTGGCCTTCTTGGCCAGCTTATGCTCGGCCGGCACCGCAGCCAGGAAAGGCTCGGTGAACAGCGGTGCCACGGTCAGGCCTTCCTCGTCGATCGGCAAGGCAAGCAGGCCGGCATCGAGCTTGCCCTCGTGCAGCTGAGCGAGCAGTTGCGGCGTCATCACCTCGCGCAACAGCAGGCGCAGATTGGGGTAGGCCTCGCGCACCCGCATCAGGGCATGAGGCAGGTAATAGGGGCCGAGGGTGGGGATGACTCCGATCTGCACCGTGCGGTCCATCGGATCCTGGACAAAACGAGCCAGCTCGCGAATGCGCTCGGCCTCCTGCAGGATCAGGCGGGCGCTCTCGACGATCTCGCGGCCGACCGGGGTCGGCGTCACCCGCTTCAGGCTGCGGTCGAACAGCGTGGTGCCCAGATAGTCCTCCAGCTTCTTCAGCCCGGTGGACAGGGTGGACTGGCTGACGAAACAGGCCTCGGCCGCCTGGCCGAAGTGACCCAATTCCGCCAGCGCCACCAGATAACGCAACTCCTGCAGGGTCATCTCGACTCCGATCGAGAGTATCGATTAGTCAATTCTAGACAATTCATTGGTTTGATCAACGGCATTGGCCTTTAATGAACTCAAGCCCGGCGGCCCCGGGTTCCCAACCAAGTCTGACCAATAGGAGTTGACCATGTCCGAGAGCAAATGCCCGTTTCATCACACCGCTGGCGGTGGCACCACGATCCAGGATTGGTGGCCGAACCGGCTGAACCTCGACATCCTGCGCCAGCATTCCAACAAGTCCAACCCGATGGGCGAGGACTTCAATTACGCCGAGGAGTTCAAAAAGCTCGACCTCGCGGCGGTGAAGAAGGATCTGCGCGAGCTGATGACCAAGTCCCAGGACTGGTGGCCGGCCGATTTCGGCCACTACGGACCGCTGTTCATTCGCATGGCCTGGCACAGTGCCGGCACCTACCGCACCGGCGACGGCCGCGGCGGCGGCGGCACCGGCAACCAGCGTTTCGCCCCGGTCAACAGCTGGCCGGACAACGTCAACCTGGACAAGGCACGCCGGCTGCTCTGGCCGATCAAGCAGAAGTACGGCCGTAAGATCTCCTGGGCCGACCTCATGATCCTCGCCGGCAACGTCGCCCTGGAATCCATGGGCTTCAAGACCTTCGGCTTCGGCGGCGGCCGCGTGGACATCTGGGAGCCGGAAAAGGACATCTACTGGGGCAACGAGAAGAAGTGGCTGGACGACCAGCGCTATGCCGGCCAGCACGAGCATCTGGAGAACCCGCTGGCCGCGGTGCAGATGGGCCTGATCTACGTCAATCCGGAAGGGCCCAACGGCAACCCTGACCCGGTCGCCGCTGCCCGCGACATCCGCGAGACCTTCGCCCGCATGGCCATGAACGACGAGGAGACCGTGGCCCTCATCGCCGGCGGCCACACCTTCGGCAAGACCCACGGCGCCGGCCCGGCCAGCCATGTCGGCCCCGACCCCGAGGCCGCCCCCATCGAGGAGCAGGGCCTGGGCTGGCGGAGCAGCTTCGGCAGCGGCAAGGCGGGCGACACCATCACCAGCGGCCTGGAAGTCACCTGGACCACGACGCCGACGAAGTGGAGCATGAACTTCTTCTGGAATCTGTTCGGCTACGAATGGGAGTTGTCCAAGAGCCCGGCCGGCGCGCACCAGTGGGTGGCCAAGGGGGCGGGCGCGACGATTCCGCACGCCCATGACCCGGCCCAAAAGCTCGTGCCAACCATGCTGACCACGGACCTCTCGCTGCGCTTCGACCCGGCCTACGAGAAGATCTCGCGCCGCTTCATGGAGCATCCGGACGAGTTCGCCGATGCCTTCGCCCGCGCCTGGTTCAAACTGACCCACCGTGACATGGGACCGAAGTCGCGCTACCTCGGCCCTGAGGTGCCGAAAGAGGATCTCATCTGGCAGGACCCGATCCCGGCGGTCGATCACAAGCTGATCGACGACAAGGACATCGCGAGCCTCAAGGCCAAGATCCTGGCTTCCGGCCTCTCGGTCGGCGAGATGGTCTCGACCGCCTGGGCCTCCGCCTCGACCTTCCGCGGCTCCGACATGCGCGGCGGCGCCAACGGTGCCCGCATCCGCCTGGCGCCGCAAAAGGACTGGCAGGTCAACCAGCCGGAGCGACTGGCGAAGGTGCTGAAGACCCTTGAGGGCATCCAGGCCGAGTTCAACCAGTCCGCCGGCGGCGGCAAGAAGGTGTCGCTGGCCGATCTGATCGTGCTGGCCGGCTGTGCCGGTGTGGAGAAGGCAGCGAAGGATGCCGGCCACGCGGTGACGGTACCGTTCGTGCCGGGCCGCATGGACGCCTCGCAGGAGCAGACCGACGTTGCGTCCTTCGCCGTGCTGGAACCGATCGCCGACGGCTTCCGCAACTACCAGAAGGCCAAGTACACGGTCTCGGCCGAGGAGTTGCTGGTGGACAAGGCGCAGCTCTTGACCTTGACCCCGCCGGAGATGACGGTGCTGGTGGGCGGCATGCGCGTGCTGGGCACCAACTTCGGCCAGACCAAGCACGGCGTCTTCACCGAGCGTCCGGGACAGCTTAGCAACGACTTCTTCGTGAACCTGCTCGACATGGGCACCGCCTGGAAGCCGGTTTCGAAGGAGGGCGACCTGTTCGAAGGCAGCGAGCGCGAGACAGGCAAGGTGAAGTGGACCGGCAGCCGGGTCGACCTGATCTTCGGTTCCAACTCCGAGCTACGGGCCATCGCCGAGGTCTACGCAGCAAGCGATGCGCAGAAGAAGTTCGTCGATGACTTCGTCGCGGCCTGGACCAAGGTGATGAACCTGGATCGCTTCGATCTTGCCTGAGCCGGGCACGCTCGGAGCAAGCCCGACAATTTGTGACCAACCCCCGCCCCGACCGGGGCGGGGCTTTCTTCCAAGGAGACCGTCATGCGCATCGCCGACTTCCAGCCCTTGCAGAGCGCCATCCTCCATGCCCTGACCGTGCTCGGCCTCGGTCTTGCCGGGGTTTCCGCCGGCGGCGAGACCTGATCCGATCTTGATCTAATTTATAAATAAGATGCTTCCATAATTTTCATTTCATAAATATTCCCGGGTCGGCTGTAATGGCATCAACGCCATCGCATGAGCCGGCCGGCGGTCCACACCGCAACGCCCGGTCCCGGTCGATGGCACTTCGCCAAATCGAAACAGGAGTACGATCATGACCATGAGCCTCTACAGCACCTACCATGTCTGGCGTCGCGAGGCCGAGGCCGAGCGCATGGAAGCCGCCGCCCGGCGCGTCATTGCGCCGACGGCCATGGCCCGTGCCCGCAACCTCGTGGGCATGGCCGCCAATACCGAGGCCGCCAGCGACGACGAAGCGTTGCTCGGCATCGGCTAAAAGGGAGTCGTCATGGAACTCGCAGGCAAGCCGCCGACCAACTGGCGCGCAACCTGGCTGATGCAGGCCCAGGCTCATCGCTACACGGCCTCGGGGCTGCTGTTGGCGGCCGTGGCCATGGCCTGGCTGATCGCCAGCAGCGGCTATCGCGTGCTGACCGGCGAGGCCGATGCCGCGCTGACCCTGGGATTGGTCGGCGGCATCGCCGGCTTTGCCGCCACCGCCCTGGGCGCCCTGCCCGGACTGGTTCTGCGCGGGCTGTCCAATCGCATCGAAGACACGATGCTCGGTCTCGCCGCCGGCATGATGCTGGCCGCCAGCGCCTTCTCCCTCATCCTGCCCGGCCTGGCCGCCGGCGAACAAATCACCGGCAACGAGACCCTGGGCGCGCTGACCGTGGTGGCCGGCCTCGGCCTCGGCGTGCTGCTCATGCTCGGCCTGGACAACTTCACCCCGCACGAGCATGCCCACGGCGGCCCCTGCGGCGCCGGCTGCGAACGGGTGGGCAAGGTCTGGCTGTTCGTCTTCGCCATCGCCCTGCACAACCTGCCCGAGGGCATGGCCATCGGCGTCTCCTTCAGTCAGGGCGACTTGAGCGTCGGTCTGCCGCTGACCACGGCCATCGCCATCCAGGACATCCCCGAGGGGCTGGCGGTGGCGATGGCGCTGCGCGCGGTTGGTCTCACCCCCCTCCGCGCCGTGCTCATCGCCGGGGCCAGCGGCCTGATGGAACCCATCGGCGCCCTCATCGGCATCGGCCTGTCGAGCGGTCTGGCCCTGGCCTACCCGATCGGCCTCGGCCTCGCGGCCGGCGCCATGATCTTCGTGGTCTCGCACGAGGTGATTCCCGAGACCCACCGCAATGGCCACCAGACCTCGGCCACGATCGGACTGATGACGGGCTTCGCCGTCATGATGGTGCTCGACACCACCCTCGGCTGATTTTTTCTTCAACCACAACGAAAGGAGCGAACCATGGCAATCGACATCGGCATCAGCGACAAGGACCGGGCCAAGATCGCGGAGGCGCTGTCCAAGATGCTGGCGGACAGCTACATCCTCTATCTCAAGACCCACAACTTCCACTGGAACGTGACCGGCCCCATGTTCCAGACCCTGCACAGCATGTTCATGGTGCAGTACACCGAGCTGTGGAATGCGCTCGACCTGATCGCCGAGCGCATCCGCGCCCTGGGCCATCCGGCGCCGGGCTCGTACAAGCGCTACGTCCAGCTCTCGAGCATCAAGGAAGAGGAAGGCGTGCCCTCGGCCACCGAGATGATCAAGCAGCTGGTGGCCGGCCAGGAGGCGGTGGCCCGCACCGCGCGCGCCGCCTTCAAGGTGGCCGATGCGGCCAACGACCAGCCCACGGCCGACCTGCTCACCCAGCGCATGGAGGTGCACGAGAAGAACGCCTGGATGCTGCGGGTGCTGCTGGAAGACGGCGGCTCGGCCAAGGCTGGCAAGAAAGGTCGCAAATAATCGCTCAGCCGGCCTGGCAATCAGGCCGGCGCCAGCGCCGCCAGACTCTCCCGGACGATCTCGCGCACCTCGGCGTCCTCGTCGCTCCGACGGGCTTCCAGGTAAGGGATGGCCGCCGGGTCATCGGTCAGGCTGAGATAGTGGCAGGCATCGGCCCGCACCCGCGGATCGGCATGACCGCTCAGCTTGCCCAGGCGGGGAATCAGCGCCTTCAGGGCGGCACTGCCGGCGAACTCTTCCAGCAACACGCCGGCGCCCAGACGCACGTTCAGACTGGCCTCGGGATTGGCGATGATCGGCAGGATGGCCGCCAGCCGCTCGGGCGCGGCCTGCACCATCTCCACCACATGCGTAGCCCGGCCATCCTTCAGCAGCTGATGGAAATAATCGGCCCAACCTTCCTCGCTCTTGGCCTTCTCCGCCCAGGCCTTGAGCTCGGCCGTGCTGTGGGCACCGGTGAACTCGAAGCCGCCGATCTGCAGCCAGGGCACGGTACGGACATGATGCGCCTCGGCCACTTCCGGATGGCGCTCGACGTTGACCACGTTCAACTGGCCGACCACGCCCTGCTTGACCAGGTCGGTCATGGCCGCCAGCACCGTGGCGCAATGCGGGCAGTGGGAGGAGATCAGGAGCAGGGCATCGGGCGCGATATACATGGGGTGGGTAGCATTATCGGCGAGAGGGCGTTAGGCTAACCCAGCGCTAAAAACCTGTCCCATAAAATCTAGCCACCAGCCCACCGGAATGTT
Organism: Sulfuritortus calidifontis; assembly: GCF_003967275.1. Taxonomy (NCBI): domain Bacteria; kingdom Pseudomonadati; phylum Pseudomonadota; class Betaproteobacteria; order Nitrosomonadales; family Thiobacillaceae; genus Sulfuritortus; species Sulfuritortus calidifontis. Next base: position 731,631 of record NZ_AP018721.1, on the reverse strand, counting down.
TTATGAGACCGGCCTGGCCAGGCTGCCCGAACCAGAAGGATGTCCCATGACCGTTGCCAACCTGCTGAGCCCGTTGCAACTCGGACCCACCCTGCTCAAGAACCGCCTGGTCATGGCCCCGCTCACCCGCTGTCGGGCCCAGCGCGACGGCATGCCCACCCCGATCATGGCCGAGTATTACGGCCAGCGCGCCAGCGCCGGCCTGATCATCAGCGAAGCGACCGCGGTCACCGCCATGGGCGTCGGCTACCCCTTCACCCCCGGCATCTGGAGCGAGGCGCAGGTCACCGCCTGGCGGCCGATCACCGAAGCGGTGCACCAAAAAGGCGGCCGCATCTTCCTGCAGCTTTGGCATGTCGGCCGCATCTCACATCCTTCGCTGCTGCCGGCCGGCGCCACCCCGGTCGCCCCCTCCGCCATCGCCCCCGCCGGCGAGGTCTACACCTATGACGGCCCGCACCCCTATGTCACGCCGCGTGCGCTCGAAATCGACGAACTGCCGGGCATCGTCGAGGAATACCGCCAGGCGGCGCGCAACGCACTGGCCGCCGGCTTCGACGGGGTCGAGGTGCACGGCGCCAACGGCTACCTGCTCGACCAGTTCCTGCGCGATGGCAGCAACCGGCGCACCGATGCCTATGGCGGCAGCATCGACAATCGGGCGCGCCTGCTCATGGAAGTGCTCGAGGCCGTCTGTGCGGTGTGGGGCAGCGACCGGGTGGGTGTGCGCCTGTCGCCGATCCAGCCCTTCAACGACATGCGCGACAGCAACCCCGAGGCCACCTTCAGCCGGGTGGTGGAATTGCTGAACCCCTTGAAGCTGGCCTATCTGCACATCACCGAATTGGGCAAGGATGCGCCCGGCGCCGCCGGTCCGTTGTTTGATGTGAAAAAACTGCGCCGGCTCTGGCAGGGTATCTACATGACCAACCACGGCTACGACCCGGCCAGCGCCGATGCCGCGCTCGCCAAGGGCGAAGCCGACCTCGTCGCCTTCGGCGCGCTCTACATCGCCAACCCTGACCTGGCCGAGCGCGTCGCCGGCAAGGCCCCGCTCAACGCGCCCGACCCCGCCACCTTCTACACCGGCGGCCCCAAGGGCTACACTGACTATCCCTTCATGAAGTGAAGCCGACCATGCGCCCCTACCTGCGTTCCTTCGCCCTGATCCTGCTGGCCCTCCTCAGCAGCGCCGCCCTCGCCTCGCGCATCGAGCAGGAGGAAAAAGTCGATGCCGTGATGGAGGTGCTGGAGAAGGCCACCCGGCTGCCGGAGCAGGGCATCCCGCCCCGGCTGCTGCACGACGCCCAGGGTATCGCCGTCATCCCCGGCGTAATCAAGGCCGGCTTCATGGTCGGCGGCAGCTACGGCAAGGGCCTGATGCTGGTGCGCGACGCCCAGGGCCAGTGGAGCCCGCCCCTGTTCGTCGCCCTCGCCGCCGGCAGCTTCGGCTGGCAGATCGGCGCCCAGTCGACCGATCTGGTGCTGGTGTTCAAGACCCGGCGCAGCATCGACGGCATCGTGCGCGGCACCTTCACCTTGGGGGCCGACGCCGCCATCGCCGCCGGCCCGGTCGGCCGCCGGGGCGAGGCCGCCACCGACGCCGAACTCAAGGCCGAGATCCTGTCCTATTCCCGTTCGCGCGGCCTGTTCGCCGGCATCTCGCTTGAAGGCTCGAACATCGCCATCGACCACGATGCCAACGAAAGCTACTACGGCAAGGCCCTGCGGCCGGCGGAGATCCTGGAAGGCAAGGAAGCGCCGCCGGCCTCGACCGGGCGGTTGATCGAAGTGGTGCGCAAGGCGACGACCGCCAAGAAATAATTTATGGCGCCACACGCAGGCTGAAAGTCACCGGCCCGTCGTTGACCAGGGCCACTTGCATGTCGGCGCCGAATTCGCCGCTCGCCACCTCGCCATGCTTCTGCCGGGCCTGGGCGACCAGATGGGCGAACAGGCGCCTGCCTTCTTCGGGTGAGGCCCCGGATGAAAAGCTCGGCCGGGTGCCGCTGCCGGTGTCGGCCACCAGGGTGAACTGCGATACCAGCAGCAGGCCGCCGCCCATGTCCTTGAGCGATCGGTTCATCTTGCCCGCCTCGTCGGGGAACACCCGGTAGCCGAGCAGGCGCTCCAGCAGGCGATCGGCCTGCGCCTCGCTATCGTTCTTCTCCACCCCGACCAGGACCAAGAGGCCGCGGCCGATCTGGCCGACCACCCGGCCGCCCACCGTCACCTTCGCTTCGCTCACCCTTTGCAGCAATCCAATCATCGCATTCACCCGGCTATACTCAGCGCATGAAATTTACCATCCTCCCCGTCACCCCCTACCAGCAGAACTGCTCGCTGATCTGGTGCGAGGCCACCGGCCGCGCGGCCCTGATCGATCCGGGTGGCGACATCGACCGCCTGCTCGCGGCGGTCGAGCGCCAGGGAGTCACGCTGGAAAAACTGCTGCTCACCCACGGCCACCTCGACCACGTCGGCGCGGCGGGCATTCTCAGCCTGCGATTGGGCCTGCCGATCGAGGGCCCGCACCGGGAGGATGACTTCCTGTTCGACTCGCTGCCGCAGCAGAGCGCGATGTTCGGCTTTCCCTATACCGAGCCCTTCCAGCCCAGCCGCTGGCTGTCGGACGGCGACCGCATCAGCCTCGGCAACGAAACGCTCGAGGTCATCCACTGCCCCGGCCACACCCCGGGCCATATCGTGTTCTTCCACCGCGGCCAGCGCCTCGCCTTCGTCGGCGACGTGCTGTTCAAGGGTTCGATCGGCCGCACCGATTTTCCCCGCGGCGACTACGACAGCCTGATCGGCTCGATCCGCAACAAACTCTGGCCGCTGGGCGACGATGTCGAATTCGTCCCCGGCCATGGCCTGATGTCCAGCTTCGGCGCCGAGCGGCGCGACAACCCCTTCGTCGGCGACAACGCCTGAACTGAACATACCCAAGGCCATAACCACTCTATTGAAATGGTTATGACTCGGGGGCATACTGTGCCGGCGATGGAGACCGCACGCCAGCCATGTGGGGCGTGGATTTTGACAGCAAGAACAATCAGCCGCTTGGATGAAGGCACATCTGCCCAAAGTCAGCCTTAAGTTCGCCATCCTGGCGCCGCTGACGCTGTCGTTGACGGCGCTGGTTGCCATATTCACCTACAGCTTCGCCCGGCAGGAAGAAGCCTTCACCCGGGATTTCGTCGATGGCGCCTTTGCTGCGACCCAACGGGCCTATGCCTCAGCCATGGCGGATGAGACGGAAAAGCTGTCGACCGCCCTGGCGCTGATCGTCCGCGATGCCGGCCTCGCCCGGGCCATGCAGCGACAAGATCGCGCCCTGTTGCTGCAACACAGCCAACCGACCTTCGATTATTTGCGCCGGGAATCGGGGATCACCCACTTCTATTTCCATACGCCGGACCGGATCAATTTTCTCCGGGTGCACCAGCCCGAACGCTTCGGCGACAAGATCGACCGCTACACCGCGATCAAGGCCGAGGCGAGCGGCCAACCCGCCGCCGGCCTGGAACTCGGCCCCCTGGGCACCTTCACCTTGCGCGTGGTCTTCCCGTGGTATCAGGACGGCCGCCTGATCGGCTATGTCGAGCTGGGCCAGGAGATCGAACAAATCCTCGGCCGCATCAGCAGCCTGACCGGCATCGACCTGTATCTGACCATCGACAAACGGCACCTGTCCCGCAAGGACTGGCAGGCCGGCATGGCCATGCTCGGCCGTACCGAAGAATGGGACATGCTGCGCGAAGCGGTTGTCACCTACCGGCCGGAGACCGTGTCGGCAGATACCACGCGCAAGCTGCTGGCCCATGACCTGTCGCATGCGCACAACCGGACCAAGGTCACGTCCGGCGACCAGGTGTTGCAGGCGCTCACCTTGCCGATCGGCGACGTCAGCGGCCGCGAGGTCGGCCACCTGCTGATGGCTCGCGACATCACCAACCTGAACAAGAACAACCGGCAGCAGACGCTGATCGTGGGCAGCATCGGCCTCGCCATCGGCGGCGGCCTGCTCGGCCTGTTCTCCCTGCTGATCGGCCGGGTGGAACGGCGGCTCGCCGACTCGACGGCGGCCCTGCTGGAGAGCGAACAGCGCTTCCGCACCCTGGTCGAGAGCGTCAACGACTGGATCTGGGAGATCGATGCCGACTGGCGCTATGTCTATGTCAGCCCGAAGGTCGAGGAGATCCTTGGCTACAAGCCGGACGAGATTCTCGGCCTCCGACCGTTCGACCTGATGCCGCCGTCAGAGGCCGAGCAACTCTCGCGCCGGTTCGAGGCCATCGCGGCCGAAGGCAAGCCGTTCACGTCGATGGAGAACCGCAACCTGCACAAGGACGGCCGGCTCGTGATCCTGGAGACCAGTGCCACGCCGATCTTCCGCGAAGACGGCAGCCTGTGCGGCTACCGGGGCGTCGATCGCGACGTCACCGAACGCTGGCTGGCGAAAGAAGCGCTCGACCAGACCACCCAGCGGCTGAACAGGCACTTCCAACAGACCCCGCTGGCGGTGATCGAATGGGATGCCGACTTCCGGGTGCTCGACTGGAACCCTTCTGCGGAGGCCATCTTCGGCTACACGAAAGCCGAGACGATCGGCCGCCATGCCATGGAACTGATCGTGCCCGAGTCCGCCACCGACCATGTCGCCAAGGTCTGGGGCGAGCTGCTCGGCCAAGGCGGCGGTTTCCGCAGCAGCAACGAGAACGTCACCAAGTCGGGCAAGATCATTACCTGCGAGTGGTACAACACGCCGCTGGTCGACGACAACGGTCGGGTGATCGGCGTCGCCTCGCTGGCGCAGGACATCACGGAGCAGCGGCAGGCCGAGCAACGGCTCAATCACCTGGCCTACTACGACGCCCTGACCAGCCTGCCCAACCGCGCCCTGTTCCAGGACCGACTGGGCCAGGCGATCGCCACCGCCAGCCGGCACCAGAAATTGGTCGGCGTCATGCTCATGGACCTCGACCAGTTCAAGGTAATCAACGACACCCTGGGCCACGAGACCGGCAATGCCCTGCTGCAAGCGGTAGCGGACAGGCTCAAGCACTGCCTGCGCGAGAGCGACACGGTCGCCCGCCTGGGCGGCGACGAGTTCGCCATCGCCCTGACCGATATCTCCACCATCGAGGATGTGGTGCAGATCGCGCAGAAGGTGCTCGACGAATTCGTCTGCCCGTTCACCATCGCCGGCAAGGAGCTGTTCGTCTCCGCCAGCATCGGCATCACCCTCTACCCCTTCGACGGCAGCGATGCCTCCCTGCTCTTGCGCAATGCCGACTCCGCCATGTATCACGCCAAGGACTGCGGCCGAAAGACCTTCCAGTTCTATTCGGCCGAAATGACTGCCCGGGTCGAGAAACGTCTGACCATGGAGACCGAGCTGCGGCACGCCCTGGAGCGCGGCGAGCTGGAACTGCATTACCAGCCTCAACTCGATATCGCGACCGGCCGCATCGTGGGCATGGAGGCCCTGGTCCGCTGGCGTCACCCTCAAAAGGGCATGATGCCGCCGGCCGAATTCATCCCCATCGCCGAGGAGAGCGGGCTCATCGTGCCGATCGGGGAATGGATCATGCGCACAGCCTGCCGTCAGGCCATGGCCTGGCAGGCCCAGGGCCTGCCCGAGCTGCAGCTTGCGATCAACCTCTCCGCCCGTCAGTTCAAGCCGGAGCTGGCCGGTCTGGTCAAAGAGGTGCTGGCCGAGACCGGCCTGCCGGCCCGCTGCCTCGAACTGGAAATCACCGAAAGCCTGTTCATCGAGGGCACCGATTCCGAGACCGCCTCGATCCTGGCCCATCTCAAGGCGCTAGGCGTCTCCCTGGCGATCGACGATTTCGGCACCGGCTATTCCTCCTTGAGCTACCTGAAGTGCCTGCCGGTGAACAAGCTGAAGATCGACCAATCCTTCGTCCAGGGCATCAGCAGCAACCCGGAGGATGCCTCCCTGGTCAAGGCGATCATCGCCATCGCCCGCAGCCTCAATCTGCGCGTCATCGCGGAGGGGGTCGAGACCGAGGCGCAATTGCACTATCTGCGCGAGCATGGCTGCGATTACATGCAGGGCTATTACTACAGCCGCGCCCTGCCGGCCGGGGCGTTCGTCGAACTGGTCAAGCCGGCCGGCGCCTGAACGGCCGACCCGGCCGCAGGCGATCAGCGGCGCAAGGCCCGGGCCAGGGCGTCGGCCATGGCGCCGCCGGCCTGCGGCTGCGGCTGCGGCTTCGGCTTGGCCGGCGCGCGGCCGCGCGATTGAGCCGCAGCCGCGGTGTCCGTCTTCTTCTCGATCGCATCGCCCAGGCGCATGGTCAGGGCGATGCGCTTGCGGGCGAGATCGACCTCGACCACCTTCACCCGCACCACGTCGCCCGCCTTCACCACCTCGCGCGGGTCCTTGACGAAGCGATCGGCCAGGGCCGAGACGTGGACCAGGCCGTCCTGATGCACGCCGATGTCGACGAAGGCGCCGAAGTTGGTGACATTGGTCACCACGCCCTCGAGCTGCATGCCGGGTTGCAGATCCTTCAGGTCCTCGACACCGTCCCGGAAGCTGGCGGTCTTGAATTCGGGACGCGGGTCGCGGCCCGGCTTCTCCAGTTCCTTCAGGATATCGCGCACGGTGGGCAGACCGAACTGGTCATCGGTGTAGCGCGCCGGGTCCAGCCGCTTGAGCGTGGCGGCATCGCCGATCAGCTCCTTCACGCCGCGCTTGACGTCGGCCAGGATGCGCTCGACCACCGGATAAGACTCCGGGTGCACCGCCGAGGCGTCGAGCGGGTTGTCGCCGTCGGCGATGCGCAGAAAGCCGGCGGCCTGTTCGAAGGTCTTCGGTCCCAGGCGCGGCACGGCTTTGAGCGCCTCGCGGTTGGCGAAGGGTCCGTGGGCGTCGCGATGGGCGACGATGTTGGACGCCAGCGTCGCATTGAGGCCGGAGACCTGGGCCAGCAGCGGCACCGAGGCGGTGTTCACGTCGACCCCGACCGCGTTCACGCAGTCCTCGACCACGGCGTCGAGCGACTGCGCCAGCTTCACCTGAGACACGTCGTGCTGGTACTGGCCGACGCCGATCGCCTTGGGCTCGATCTTGACCAGCTCGGCCAGCGGGTCCTGCAGGCGACGGGCGATGGACACCGCGCCGCGCAGGCTGACATCGAGCTGGGGGAATTCGCGGGCGGCCAACTCCGAGGCCGAATAGACCGAGGCACCGGCCTCGCTCACCACGACCTTGGTCAGTTTCAGTTCCGGTTGCCGCCGGATCAGGTCGGCCGCCAGCTTGTCGGTCTCGCGCGAGGCGGTGCCGTTGCCGATGCTGATCAGCTCGGCATTGTGTTTCTTCGCCAGCAGCGCCAGGGTGTGCAGCGCGCCGTCCCAGTCGCGCCGCGGCTCGTGCGGGTAGATGGTGGCGGTGTCGAGCAGCTTGCCGGTGCGGTCGACCACGGCCACCTTCACACCCGTGCGCAGGCCCGGATCGAGGCCGATCACCGCACGTGGGCCGGCCGGCGCGGCCAGCAACAGGTCCTTCAGGTTCTGGGCGAAGACGCGGATCGCCTCCAACTCGGCCCGCTCGAACAACTGGTTCATCAGCTCCAGTTCCAGCGACAGGCCCAGCTTCACCCGCCAAGCCCAGCGCACGGTGTCGAGCAGCCAGCGGTCGCCCGGCCGGCCTTGATCGCGGATGCCGAAGTGGCCGGCGATCATGCCTTCGCAGCTGTTCCCCACCCCATCCCTCCCCGCAAGCGGGGAGGGGGCAGCGCCTCCCCCGCTTGCGGGGGAGGGTGGGAGGGGGAGCTCTTCGGGCAGTTTCAACTCCAGCCGCAGCACGCCCTCGTTGCGGCCGCGGAACAAGGCCAGCGCCCGGTGCGAGGGGATCTGCTTCCAGGCCTCGTCGTATTCGAAATAGTCGCGGAACTTGGCGCCCGCCTCCGCCTTGCCCTCGACCAGCCGGGACACCAGCACGCCGTGCTCGGCCAGATGCTGGCGCAGGCGGCCGAGCAGGTCGGCGTCCTCGCCGAAGCGTTCCATCAGTATCTGCCGGGCACCGTCCAGAGCGGCCTTGACGTCGGCCACGCCCTTTTCGAGGTCGATGAATCTCTCGGCCTCGGCCTCGGGTTGCAGGCTGGGGTCGGCCAGCAGGGCCTCGGCCAGCGGCGCCAGGCCGGCCTCGCGGGCGATCTGCGCCTTGGTCCGGCGTTTGGGCTTGTACGGCAGATACAGGTCTTCCAGCCGCTGCTTGGTCTCGGCCTGCATCAACTCGGCCTTGAGTTCGGGCGTGAGCTTGCCCTGCTCGGAGACCGAGGCGAGCACCGCGGCGCGCCGCTCTTCCAGCTCGCGCAGATAGCCCAGGCGCTCGGCCAGATGGCGCAGCTGGGTGTCGTCCAGGCCGCCGGTGGCCTCCTTGCGGTAGCGGGCGATGAAGGGCACGGTGGCGCCTTCGTCGAGCAGGGCGACGGCGGCCTTGACCTGGGCGGGAGCGGTGCCGAGTTCCTCGGCGATGCGGGATTCGATGGGGGGCAGCATGGGGATAGGGGTGAGGGAAAAGCGGAATCGTTACAGCGGCCGGCAGGATGGGGCAAAGCCGGCCGCCTGACAAGGCTTGACATGAACGGGCCGGCCGGCTTGTTCTAGGATGAAAAGGCTATTCGGGAGTCCACTCATGCGCCGCTTTACTCCATTCCTCCTTGCCCTGCCGCTCGCCCTCGGCCTCGCCCTGGCCAAGGAACCCAGCGTCGCCCCCGGCATCAACGCGCCTTACGCCAAGCCCGATTTCGAGCGCTGGCAGGCCGTATTCGAGGCCGAGGGCCGCGAGGTCTATGCCAAGCGCCAGGCCATCGTCGCCGCCCTGAAGCTGACCCCGGGCATGACGGTGGCCGACATCGGCGCCGGCAGCGGCCTGTTCACCCGGCTGTTCGCTCCCTTGGTGGCGCCGGCGGGCAAGGTCTACGCCCTGGACATCGTGCCCGGGTTCGTCGAAGCCATCCAGCGCGAGGCGAAGGAACAGGAACTGAACAACGTGGTCGGCCTGGTCAACCCGGCCGATTCGACCAGCCTGCCAACCCGCTCGATCGACCTGGCCTTCGTCTGCGACACCTATCATCACTTCGAATACCCCCAGACCATGCTCGCCTCGATCCGCCAGGCGCTCAGGCCCGGCGGTCAGCTGGTGATCATCGATTACCAAAAGGTCCCCGGCCTGTCGTCCGACTGGGTGATGAGCCACGTCCGTGCCGGCAAGCAGACCGTGATCCAGGAGATCGAGATGGCCGGCTTCCGCCTGGTCGAAGACCTGCCCTTGCTCACCGAGAACTATTTCCTGCGCTTCGAGAAGCTGGAATAGCCGGCAGAAAAAACGGCCGGACGCACCGGCCGTTCGTTGACAAGGCGCCGCCTCAGCTCTTGAAACGGGACACCGTGTTGTACAGGGTATCGGCCACCTGGCGCAGCTCCTGCACCGTGGCGTTGGACTGGGCGATGGCCTCTTCGGTGTTCTCCGCCAGGTGCGACAAGCGCTCGATGTTGCTGGCGATCTGGCTGCTGGCCAGGGACTGTTCCTTGACCGAGCCGCTGATCTCGCCGATGCCGTGGGCGGCCTTGAGCACGGCCTGCTGGGCCTGCGACACCACCTCGGACACCTGCTGGCTGGAGCGGCCGCTCTCTTCCAGGGCGCCCATGCCCTGCTGGATGGCCGATTCCACCTGGCTCGAGCGCGAACTCATCTCCGAGGTGACCGAACTGATCTCGTTGGCATAGAGCGCGGTCTTTTCCGCCAGTTTGCGCACTTCGTCGGCCACCACGGCGAAGCCGCGGCCCTGCTCGCCGGCCCGGGCCGCCTCGATGGCGGCGTTGAGCGCCAACAAGTTGATCTGGTCGGCGATGTCCTTCACGTGCTGGGTGGCGCCGATGATGCTCTGGGTGCTCTCCAGGAACTGATGCACCGAGCCGGCCATGCCCTGCACCGCCTGCTGCACGCCGTTCATCACCGAGGTCAGCTCGCCCATCTTCTGCAGGCCCTGGGTGGAATAATCGGCGCTCTCGCTGGAGACCTGCTTGATGTGGTCGGTGCCGTCGGCGATCGAGGCGATGGTCGCGCTCATCTCCTCGACGGCGGCGGCAGTCGAGGTAACCGCCGCGGTCTGCTCGGCGGTGGCAGTACCGATCTTGACCGAAGCGTCGGACAGGCCGGTCGACATGGTATGCAGCTGATCGGCATTGGCCTTGATGCTGTTGACCATACCCTGGAGGTTTTCCACGAACTGGTTGAATGCGGCCGAAATGCGACACAGTTCATTGTTGCCCGATACCTGCAGGCGGGTGGTCAGGTCGCCCTCGCCCTGGGCCAGCCCCTCGATCGACTGGGTCAGCATGTTCAGGCGGGAGATGATGTTGCCGACCACCGCCATGCCCAGCACCAGGCCAAGCACGATGGCGATCACGGTCAGGATCAGGCTGATGGTCTGGGCTCTGGCCACTTCGCCCTGCACCGCCACTTCCTTGGCCACCATGGCCTCTTTTTTGAGCTTGGCCTGGTCCAGCAGGGTCTGGCGAATCTCGCGCCAGACCGGGGTTTCCTCCTTGTTAAGCACGGTCTTGGCCTCTTCGATCGCCTGGGCCGCGACCTTGTCCTTGACCGCCTGCTGGGCCGCGGCCTGCTTCTGCCGAAGCTCGCCGATCTTGGCCAGGGCCGCGCTCAGCTCGGCATCCGCGGCCGCAACTTCGCGCGTCTCCTTCAGCAGCTTGTCCATCTGGCTGCTGGCCTTGTCGAAGTTCTCATAGGCCTTGGGGTTGGCCGGGTCGAGCACGATGTTGCGCAGGGCCTGGCCCATCTGCAGGCCGTTGGCCAGCAGTTCGGTCAGCGAGAGCATGATCTTCTGGTCCTGGCTGATGAACTGGGTGAAGTCGGCCTTGGCCTGGTTCAGCGCCCGGTAGGAAACGGCGGCCGAGACCACGAAAAAGCCGAAGATCACCGCCAGCAGCACGATCAGCTGGGTCTTGATCTTCTGGTTGGCGAACAGGTTGTTCAGGAAGGTGGACGGCATGATTTCTCCTCGTCTCGTCGCCGCATGCCACTGGCATGACGTTATTGGGGTGGCCCTTATTGAATCGATACTCCGTCTAAGTACCAAACCCGGTCAAGGCCGGTATCTACCTATAGTTATAAGTAGTTTTGACAATATTTGCCCCCAATACAACACCCGGCAGGAGGCGGACATGACAAGCGACGGCCTCAAGGCGATGCTCGACGACATCGACATCGAGGTGGAGCTGACCCGGCACTGGATCGGCAAGCCGGCACTCAACCCACGGGTGATGGCGGCCATGGCCAAGGTGCCGCGGCAACGCTTCCTGCCGCCGGACCTCGCCCACCTGGCCTTCCGCAACGGGCCGGTGCCGATCGGCCATGGCCAGACCATCTCGCAGCCCTATATCGTGGCCCTGATGAGCGACCTCCTGGAGCTCGAGGCCGGCGACACCATCCTGGAGATCGGTACCGGCTCGGGCTACCAGGCCGCGGTGCTGGCCGAACTGGTCCGGCAGGTCTACACGGTGGAGATTGTCGCCCCCCTGGCCGAGGCGGCCGCGGCCCGACTGGCCGAACTGGGTTACCGCAACATCGAGGTGCGCCAGGGTGACGGCTACCAAGGCTGGCCGGAACACGCGCCCTACGACGGCATCATCGTCACCGCCGCGGCACCGCATATCCCCCAGCCGCTGATCGAGCAGCTCAAGCCGGGCGCCCGGCTGGTCATCCCGGTCGGCCGCGCCGGCTGGAACCAGGAACTGCAGGTGATCGAGAAGGCGGCCGACGGCACGCTGCATACCCGCCATGTGCTGGCCGTGGCCTTCGTGCCGCTGACCGGCCCCCTGGCCGATGCCCAATAACGCTATCATTCATCGACAACAATCAACGCCTAGGAGAACCCCCGCATGAACCTGGAAAAAGTCATCTTCGGCTTCTTCATCATCCTGGCCATGACCCTCAATTTCGGCTTCGTCATTGGCGAAATCGACAATCCCGCCCACCACAACATCACCGAGCTGTTCGCGGTCATCGTGGTCAACCTGATCGCCACCGTGCTCAAGTTCGGCGAACGCACGCAGATCGGCGCCATCCACCTGGCGACCAGCCTGGTCGCCGTGCTGCAACTGATCGCCGCGGCCAGCGTCTGGGCCTATGCCGTCCACATGAGCGCGGACGGCCTCACCCCGAACGCCATGGCCAGCATCGTCTCGCTCTCGGCCGGCGCCCTGGTCGCCAACGTGCTCTCGGTCATCATGCTCATCATCGAGACCGTGCTGTTCCACCGCTGAAGAGGCGTCCGGGTGAATAGCCTGCTCTCCGTCATCCTGCGGCGACTGAAGCTGGTCGAGGCCGAGGAGGAAACCGAGAAGCCCAAACGCGAGGCCATGCACGGCCGGCACGCGCCGCCCCCTGCCGCTCCGAACAGCGTCGTCTTCATCATGCTGCGGCGCATGCGGGCGCCGCTGCTGGTGCTGATCCTGAGCTATGCCATCGCCGTGCTCGGCATGACTTTGATGCCCGGGGTGGACGCCGAGGGCCGACCGACCCCAGGCATGAGCATCTTCCATGCCTTCTATTTCATCAGCTACACCGCCACCACCATCGGCTTTGGCGAACTGCCCCATGCCTTCAGCGATGCCCAGCGCGCCTGGGCGACCGTCTCCATCTATCTCACGGTCATCGCCTGGGTCTATGGCATCGGCAACATCCTGACCCTGGTGCAGGATCCTGACATGCGCCGGGAAATCCGGGCCGGCCGCTTCCGGCGTCAGGTGGGCCGCCTGCGCCAGCCCTTCTACCTGATCTGCGGTTGCGGCGAGACCGGCAGCCTGCTGCTGCGCGCACTGGATGCCCGCAACCAGCAGGCCGTGGTGATGGACATCGACACCGCCCGGATCAACGCCCTGGAGCTGGGCCAGTACCACATCGACACCCCGGCCTTGGTCGCCGACGCCCGCAGGCCGGAGAGCCTGATCGACGCCGGCCTGTTCAGCCCCTATTGCACGGCGGTCATCGCCCTGACCAACGACGACCAGGCCAACCTCGCCGTGGCCATGACGGTGAAGCTGCTGCGGCCGAGACTGCCGGTGCTGTGCCGGGCCGACACCCTGGAGGTGGCCGCCAACATGGCCTCCTTCGGCAGCAACCAGATCATCAACCCGTTCGAGGTGTTCGGCGAGCACCTGGCCATGGCCCTCAACTCGCCCGGCCAGTATCTGCTGTACGAATGGCTGACCGGCGTGCCCGGCACCCCGCTGATCCAGCCCCTGAAGGCGCCGGCCGGCAAATGGCTGGTCTGCGGCTATGGCCGCTTCGGCAAGGCGGTGGTGCGCAACCTGCAATGGGAAGGGCTCAAGCTGACCATCGTCGAGGCCGAGCCGGAAAAGACCGGCTGCCCCAACTGCATCCGGGGCAGCGGCACCGAGGCCGACACCCTGCTGGCGGCGGGCATTACCGAGGCCACCGGCATCGTCTGCGGCACCGACCATGACATCAACAACCTGTCGATCGCGATGACCGCCCGCCAGCTCAATCCGGGCCTGTTCATCGTCGTGCGCCAGAACCGGGATTCCAACCTGTCCCTGTTCCAGCACTTCGATGCCCACATCACCATGCAGCCCTCGCGCATCATCGCCCAGGAATTCTTCTCCCTGCTCACCACTCCCCTGCACAGCCGTTTCCTCTCGCTCGCCCGCAACCAGGGCGATGCCTGGGCCTACGAACTGATCAGCCGCATCATCGGCCTAGTCAGCGACACCGTGCCGGAGATCTGGGATCTGCGCCTGTCCCGCCGCCAGATCGGTATCTGGCAGCTGCTGCATGAAGGCTGGCAGATCAATCTGGGCGAGCTGCTGCGCGAGCCCCCCGATCGCGAGACCCGGCTGCCTTGCGTGCCACTGCTGCTGAGCCGGGAAAAAGAGGAATGGCTGTTGCCCGACGACGCGACCATCCTGCAGCCGGGCGACCGCATCCTGTTCTGCGCCCGGCCCGGCACCCGTTCGCGCCTGATCAAGGTGCTGCGCGACCGCAACCTGCTGACCTACGTGCTCACCGGCCTCGACGTGCCGGGTGGCACGGTCTGGCGCTGGCTGCACAAACGGCAGCGCCAGGCCGCCGCCATGGCGCCCAAGATCGAACAGGCGCCTTAGCACCCGATTCAGCAGGACTTAGCGCCGTGCCGCGGGCTCCACGCTTAACCGCGGCGACAGGCTGACGACCTGGCGCCTGGCCGTCGGCCTGAGCCGGGCCCGCCATTGCGGCTTGGCCAGCTCCCGGTCGAGGATGTCCATGGTCGCCCGGCCGATGTAGTCGCTGGTCTTGTCGAGCGACTCCATCGCCTCCAGATAGGCCCGGCCGATCAGCCGGCCCAGCGGCTTCGGGTTGTAGAGCAGCTTCTTGATGATGAAGGGGTTGAGGGTGAGCGGGTCGTAGTCGGCCTTCAAGTAGCCCTGACCGATCAGCAGCTTCTCGACCGGCGTTCCCGGCTGCACCCCGATGAAGAAGATGAAGGGCAGCACGTTGTCGCGGCCGAACATCGCGTACAGTTCCTTGATCCGGTCCAGGGTCATGCGCAGGGTCTGCACCGTCTCGCCCGGCGCATTGAGCGGCATGTAGAGCTTGACCTTCTGGTCGGCGAAGCCGCTGTCGCGGAACATGCGGAAGGCGTCCATCTGCTGGTCGAGGGAATAGCCCAGGGTCAGGGCGTCGATCACCTCCTGCGAGCCGGTGAACGAGAGGTCGATGCTGGACAGCCCCGAGTCCAGCATCTTGCGAGCGATCTCGGGGGTGAGGAAGTTGAGCCGCAGATAGCCCGACCACTGGATCTTCAGCCCGCGCGCCAGGATCTCGTCCAGCACCTGCTCGACGTGCTTGACGCTGCGCCGGGTGGAGCAGAACTGGGCGTCGGTGAACCAGATCTTGCGCACGCCGAACTTGCGCTGCAGCGCCTCGATCTCGTCGACGATCTCGACCGGGTCGCGATAGCGCTGGTGGGCGCCCTCGATCTTGTTGTAGATGCAGAAGTGGCACTGGAACGGGCAGCCGCGCTTGGTATTGACCCCGATGTAGTCGTCCTTGTAGCTGTGGATCTCGGGGAAGATGGCCTCGATGTAGTCGAAGTCGACCGCGGTGCGGCTGGCCAGATCGAAGTTCTCGCCGCGCGAATGGTGGCTGATCCGGCCCTCCCTGTCCTTGCGGTAATACTCACCCACCGGTTCGGCCGCGCCTTCGACCAAGGAGAGCATGGTGTCCTCGCCCTCGCCCACCACCACGGTGCTGCCGGCCGGGCAGCGCTCCGCCACGTACTTGCCGAAGATGGATACCGCGGTGCCGCCGACCACGATCTGCGCCTCCGGCAGCAGGCGCCGGGCGAGCTTCATGTAGCCGAAGTTGTCGAAGCGGCTTGCGGCATAGTCGTAGATGATGCGCACCGCATCCTTGGCCGCCTTGAGCCGGCGCAAGGGGCTCTTGGCGTGGTCGAAGTTCATCACCACGTCGAGGGCGTCGTCCTCCGGGTGCGGGCCGAAGGACTGCATGTTGCGCCAGGAGAAGGCGACCACGTCCGGACGCAGGGCCGCGATGCGCTCGCGCAATACCTCTTTGCGCTGCGCTTTCGGCACCAGGGCCAGGTCGAGCAACTGCTGCTCGACCTCGGGCCGGTGCTTGTGCACATAGTCGGCGACATAGATCACCCCGCCCGGGTAGATCTTCCAGCAGGGCAGGCGGACATAGAGGACGGAACGGGCGCTTGTTGTCATTTTGCTTGCCATATTTCAGTTCAAGGAATTCGGTTTCGGAACGCGGCCGAGGCGAATGGCGAGCATTTCGGATGGCTTTGTCTTGTTTTTATATTAGCAAACGCTAATCTTTAGGCGCCCCAAAAAATATTGATACCGCCCGGGCATGACAGACCGGGCAGGAAAACCGATTTTGGCGAAACAGACCAGTGCCGGCCCTTGGCGGGATATGGCAGGGCCGGGCGCAGCGCGCCCCGCCGACCTGCCTAAAAAAGATTAATCGCGGAAGTTCTGGAACTGCAGCGGGGCTTCGGTGATGACCTTGCGCAGCAGGGCGATGGCCTCCTGCAGCACGTCCTTCTTGGCACCGGAGACGCGCACGCTCTCGCCCTGGATGCTGGCGGTGACCTTGAGCTTGCTGTCTTTGATCTGCTTGACGATCTTCTTGGCCAGCTCGGTCTCGATGCCATTCTTCACCGTGACCTGGCGCTTGACCTTGTTGCCGGAGACCTTCTCGGTCTTCTCGGCGATGTCGAGCGCGCGGATGTCGATGCCGCGCTTGACCAGCTTGCCGTTCAGCACCTCCTGCACCTGGTCGAGCTTGAAGTCATCGTCGGCGAACACGGTCAGCACGAACTCGGCCTGCTCGATCCGGGCGTCCGAGCCCTTGAAGTCGAAGCGGTTGGCGATTTCCTTGTTGGCCTGGTCGACCGCGTTCTTGAGTTCCTGCTTGTCGACCTCGGACACGATATCGAAGGAAGGCATGCAAACTCCTTATTTCACCGGGATGAAGAGATGACACTCGATCGGCGCGCCGGTGCCGTCGTCGAACTCGGCCGCGGTCTGGATCGCCAGCCGGGCCAGGCTCTCGGCATCGAGCTCCGGCCGGTCGTAGCTGGCGTAGAGCGCGCCCAAGGCATAATCGGTGCCGCTGCCATAGGCGTAGAACTTGACGAACTCCTGCACGGTACGCATGCCGGAGACACCAAAGATGCCATAGGGGTTGGCGATCAGCACATCCATGCGCGAGGACTCCAGGGCATCGTCCTGGCTCTCCTCCGGCCGCACGAAGTACTCCTCCTTCAGTACCTTGTGCATCTGCTGCCAGGCCGTGAAGATTTCCTGCACCGTGCGCAGGGGCGTGGCCTGCCGCTCGTCCGAGGCGAAGTAGTCGTCGAGCACGTGCTTGAAGGTGGCGTTGCCCGACACCGCGATCAGGCTCTCGCCGACGCGGATGAACTTGCCGTGGTTGACGATGTACTCGGCCGACTCCTTGCCGCTGCCCCACTTGGTCAGGGTGTCGGCGGCGATGGCGATGACGCCGTTCTTCTTGACGACGGCGATGGTGGTCATATGTTCAGAGCCTGTGAAAGAAACCGTCGCGAGCAACCCGAGTGCAAGGCACCCGGAGCGCAGCGACCGAGACATACCATGTAGGTAGGCGAGGGAGCGAGCACCGCGTAACGCAGCAATCGGGTTGCGCAGTAGGTTTATTCACGGGCTCAGTTGCCGAAGTGGCAGACGTAGTCGAGCAGCTCCAGGGTTTCGATGTCGAAGCTGGAATTGCCCGGCACGGCGAAGCTCTGGCCCGCGCCGTATTCCTTCCAGTCGGCATCGCCCTTCAGGCGCACGCGGCAGCGGCCGCCGTTGATCTCCATGATCTCGGGCGCGCCGGTGTTGAAGGTCAGGGTCGAGGGGAAGATCACGCCGACCGACTTCTTGGTGCCGTCGGCGAACAGCACGCTGTGCGAGACGCACTTGCCGTCGAAATAGACGTTGGCCTTTTTCACCACGGAGACGTTATCGAATTGGGACATGGTTCTTCCTTTGTTCAGCGATGCTTGCGCTTGGCGGCGATGCGCATGCGCAGGGCGTTGAGCTTGATGAAGCCGCCGGCGTCGGCCTGGTTGTAGGCGCCCTTGTCGTCCTCGAAGGTGGCGATGGTCGGGTCGAACAGCGAATCGGTCTTGGAGTCGCGGCCGACCACGATGACGTTGCCCTTGTACAGCTTCACCCGCACCCAGCCGTTGACCGTGGACTGGGTATGGTCGATCAGGGTCTGCAGGGCCACGCGCTCGGGTGCCCACCAGTAGCCGTTGTAGATCAGGCTGGCGTAGCGCGGCATCAAATCATCTTTCAGGTGGGCGACCTCGCGGTCGAGGGTGATCGACTCGATGGCGCGATGGGCGCGCAGCATGATGGTGCCGCCCGGGGTCTCGTAGCAGCCGCGCGACTTCATGCCGACGTAGCGGTTTTCCACCAGGTCGAGCCGGCCGATACCGTGCTTGCCGCCCAGGCGGTTGAGCTCGGCCAGCATGGTCGCGGGCGACAGGCGCTTGCCGTTGAGCGCGACCGGGTCGCCGTTCTCGTACTCCAGCTCGATGTACTCGGGCGCGTCCGGCGCCTTCTCGGGCGACACCGTCCAGCGCCACATGTCCTCTTCCGGCTCGGCCGCCGGGTCTTCCAGGTGGCGCCCCTCGTAGGAGATGTGCAGCAGGTTGGCGTCCATGGAATAGGGCGAGCCGCCGGCCTTGTGCTTCATCTCGACCGGGATGCCATTCTTCTCGGCATAGGCCAACAGCTTCTCGCGCGAGAGCAGGTCCCACTCGCGCCAGGGGGCGATGATCTTGATCTCGGGGTTGAGCGCATAGGCCCCCAGCTCGAAGCGAACCTGGTCGTTGCCCTTGCCGGTGGCGCCGTGGGAGATGGCGTCGGCGCCGGTCATTTTCGCGATCTCGATCAGCCGCTTGGCGATCAGGGGCCGGGCGATGGAGGTGCCGAGCAGGTATTCGCCTTCGTAGATGGTGTTGGCGCGGAACATCGGGAAGACGAAGTCGCGCACGAACTCCTCGCGCAGATCGTCGATGAAGATCTCCTTGACGCCGAACTTCTTGGCCTTCTCCCGGGCCGGCTCCAACTCCTCGCCCTGGCCGATGTCGGCGGTGAAGGTCACCACCTCGCATTTGTACTCGTCCTGCAGCCACTTGAGGATGACCGAGGTATCCAGGCCGCCGGAATAGGCCAGCACAACTTTTTTAACGTCAGACATATCCACTCGCTACCGAAAAAATAAATGCAGCCGCCGTTCAGCGGATGCGGAAACCACTATGGCAGGCCGCGCAAGCCGCCGTCACCGGCTCCAGGGCACGGTAGGCCGCGGCCCGGTCGCCCTTCTTCGCCACCTCGGCGAACTCGCTCGCCGCCTGGTGCATGCCGACGCCGATGCCGCGCATGGCCTCGGGCATGAAGCGGCCGGGGCCTTGGCCGCCGGTCGCGGCGGCATGCTTGCCCATGGAACTGACGCCGATCTCCTTTTCGGCCACCTCGGCCGCCTGGTTAAGCTTGCCCTCGGCCAGGAAGCTGAGCACGGTGTTCAGGGCCCCGAGGTGGGCGACCATGTCCTGCCGCATCAGGGCCTGCTGCAGGGGCGGCATCTTGACCAGGGCGCGCGGGTCCTCGGGCAGCTTCGGCTCGGCGGCCAGCGCCAGGGCGGGCAGCAAGGCGGCAAGCAGGATCAGCAGTCTGGTCATGATCGTCCTCCAAATCAGTGGGCGGCGCCCTCGACGGTGTGGACCTCGCCGGGGAAGTTGCCGATGCGCAGCATGTTCAGGTTGGCCTTGAGGCTGGCCTGCTCGATCTCGATGCCGACCACGCGGTTGTCCGCGCTCATGTTGAGCACCACACCCTCGTGCGCCTCCCAGGCATGGGCCGGATCCTCGGGCGAGAGCTCGATGTAGAGGGAGTCGGTGTCTTTGAAGTAGGCGATGTTCATTCGGTTGCTTCCGTGTTCGTCATTCCAAACGGGGTATCCGTCATTCCCGCGGAGGCGGGAATCCAGGTTGCGTGTGCAGGCGATTTTAGTTTCGGCCGCGCGTTCCGCGCTTAACCTGCTGCGCAGGTTAGCCTTCACTGAAACAGGCTCCACAACTCACTCAATCCTATTTTTCGATACGCCCGAGCAACAGATATTCCAACAAGGCTTTCTGGGTATGGAGCCTGTTTTCCGCCTCGTCCCAGACTACGCTCTGCGGACCGTCGATCACCTCGGCCGCCACTTCCTCGCCGCGGTGGGCAGGCAGGCAGTGCATGAACAGGGCGTCCTTCTTGGCCACCTTCATCATCTCGGCGTCGACCTGCCAGTCGGCGAAGGCCTTCATCCGCTCGGCGTTCTCGGCCTCGAAGCCCATGCTGGTCCAGACATCGGTGGTCACCAGGTCGGCGCCCTTGCAGGCCTCCATCGGGTCGGCGAAGGCCTCGTAGTGGTCGGTGCCGAACAGGCCGGCCCGCTCGGGCTCCACTTCATACCCGGGCGGGGTCGAGACGTGGACGTTGAAGTCCAACACCTCCGCCGCCTGCAGCCAGGTATTGCACATATTGTTCGAGTCGCCGACCCAGGCCACGGTCTTGCCGCGGATGTCGCCGCGGTGCTCGATGAAGGTGTAGATGTCGGCCAGGATCTGGCAGGGGTGGTATTCGTTGGTCAGGCCGTTGATCACCGGCACCCGCGAGTGGGCGGCGAAGCGCTCGATGATCTCCTGCTCGAAGGTGCGGATCATCACGATGTCGACCATGCGCGAGATCACCTCGGCCGCGTCCTCCACCGGCTCGCCGCGGCCGAGCTGGGTGTCGCGGGTGTTGAGGTAGATGGCGGCGCCGCCCAGCTGGTGCATGCCGGCCTCGAACGACAGCCGGGTGCGGGTCGAGCTCTTCTCGAAGATCATCGCCAGGGTGCGGTCGGCCAGCGGATGGTAGGGCTGGTAGCGCTTGAACCGCTGCTTGATCACCCCGGTGCGGGCGAACAGGTGCGCGAGCTCCTCGCGCGACAAATCCTTGAACTGCAGGAAGTGTTTCACATCCCGAGTCATAAGCACCTCCTCAGGCGAGGAACGCCCGAATCAGCCCGGCAAGTTTCTCGGTCAACAAGGTCGCCTCCTGCCGGGACATGATCAGGGGCGGCAGCAGCCGCACCACCGTGTCGGAGGTGACGTTGATCAGGAGTTTCTGCTCCAGTGCCTGCGCAACTAGGTCGCCGCAGGGCCGGTCGAGTTCGATGCCGATCAGCAGGCCCTGGCCGCGAATCTCGCGCACCCCGTTCACGCCCTGCAGGCGCTGGGCCAGGTCGGCCCGGATATAGGCGCCGACGTCGGCCGCGTTCTCCAGCAGCCGCTCCTCCGCCATCACCTGCAAGGTGGTGAGCGCGGCGACACAGGCCAAGGGGTTGCCACCGAAGGTGGAGCCATGCTTGCCCGGCACGAAGGTCTCGGCCGCGATACCGCGGGCGAGGCAGGCACCGACCGGCACGCCCGAGCCCAGGCCCTTGGCCAGGGTCATCACGTCGGGCATGACATTCGTGTGTTGGAAGGCGAACCACTTGCCGGTGCGGCCGACGCCGGTCTGGATCTCGTCCAGCATCAGCAGCCATTCGTTGGTGTCGCAGATCGCGCGCAGCTTGGCCAGGTAGTCGGCCGCCGGCACGTTGATGCCACCCTCGCCCTGGAACGGCTCGACCAGGACGGCGACGATGTTGTTGTGGTGCTCGGCCAGCTTGGCCACCGCCTCGGCATCGCCGAACGGCACCCGGACGAAGCCGGTGACCAGGGGCTCGAAGCCGGCCTGGACCTTGCGGTTGCCGGTGGCCGACAGGGTGGCCATGGTCCGGCCGTGGAAGCTCTTCTCCATGACCACGATGGCCGGGTTGTCGATGCCCTTGTTGTGGCCATACAGCCGGGCGATCTTGATCGCGGCCTCGTTGGCCTCGGCGCCGGAGTTGCAGAAGAAGGCCCGCTCCAGGCCCGACAGGCCGCACAGCTGCTTGGCCAGTTCTTCCTGTTTCAGGATGCGGTAGATGTTCGAGGTGTGGATCAGCGTGCCGGCCTGCTCGCACAGGGCTGCCGTCAGCTTGGGATGGGCATGGCCCAGGCCGTCCACGGCCACACCGGCCAGGGCGTCCAGGTACTTGTCACCTTTTTCGTCGTAGAGCCAGACGCCCTCGCCGCGGACAAAGGCCACGGGCTGGCGGGCATAGGTTTGCATCAGGAAATCGGTCATCGCTACCCACAACCACTATCGGAATGAAAAACATACGGCGGCTCGCAAGCCGCCGTGGAAAAAGGGCTAACTATAAACCCATCGCCTTAATAAAAAAACCTCGCGCCCCGGCCCCGCACTTGCCGCCCCGCATGGGGCGGCCGGCAATGCGCCCATGTATGCGCCTATATATATGTCTCGGCGGGCCGTTCTTGACCGGCGACAAGAATTCCACAGAAGCTGTGGATAACTCTGTGAATAAGCCGGGTACAGAAGCGCTAAGTGGCCGTTGCAAAACTGTTTCACGGCCGAAGGCTATTTTTTAATCGCCTGTCACGCCTAATAAAAACAATGACTTATGAAAATTCCCTTGGGTGGCAATCACTTAGGCAAGGCGCACCGGGAACTAATTGCGAACTGTGGATTAATCGCCCCTGAAACCGGGCCGGAACCCGCGTAAAACCGTGGGTTTTTACCCCGGCACCAGACAGCCCGGCCCTTTGCGGCGATAATCGCGGGATGAACCCTGCCGAGTCTGATGTCCTCAGCGTCACCCAGTTGAATCGCCTGGCCCGCCGGGCCATCGAAGGCCAGATCCCGCTCTGCTGGGTGGCCGGCGAGGTGTCCAACTTCACCCGCGCCCCCTCCGGCCACTGGTACTTCACCCTGAAGGATGCCCAGGCCAGCGTGCGCTGCGCCATGTTCAAGAACCGCAACCAGTTCCTCGACTGGCAGCCGCGCGAGGGCGACCACATCGAGGTGCGCGCCCTCGCCACGCTTTACGAGGCGCGCGGCGAATTCCAGCTCTCGGTCGAGACCCTGCGCCGGGCCGGCCTGGGCGCCCTGTTCGAGGCCTTCAACCGCCTCAAGGAAAAGCTGGAAGCCGAAGGCCTGTTCGACCCGGCCCGCAAGAAAGCACTGCCGCGCCTGCCGCAGCGCATCGGCATCGTCACCTCCGCCAAGGCCGCCGCCCTGCGCGACGTGCTCACCACCCTGCGCCGGCGCTGGCCGGCCGCCCCGGTCGTGCTGTACCCGACCCTGGTGCAGGGCACCGGCGCGGCCGCGCAGATCGCCGCCGCCATCGAGGCGGCCGGCGCGCGGGCCGTGTGCGACGTGCTGCTCATCGTGCGCGGCGGCGGCAGCATCGAAGACCTCTGGGCCTTCAACGAAGAAGCGGTCGCCCGGGCGATTGCCGCCTGCCCCATCCCCACCGTCTCGGGGGTCGGTCACGAAACCGACTTCACCATCGCCGATTTCGTCGCCGACCTGCGCGCGCCCACGCCGACCGGCGCCGCCCAGCTGGCCACGCCGGACCGGACGGAGCTGGCCCAGCAGCTCGACCATATTTACCGCCGCCTGCAGTTCGGCCAGCGCCGCCGTCTGGACAACCTGGCCCAGCGCCTCGACGGCCTGACCCGGCGCCTGATCCACCCCGCCGCGCGGCTGGAGAACCGGCGCCGCCACCTCGACCACCTCGCCCGGCGCCTGCAACACGCCCTGGGCGGCCGGCTGCAACAGGGCCACCGGCGCAGCGAGCAACTGGCGGCCCGGCTGCACGGGCTGCGGCCCGACCTGGGCGGGCGGCGGCAACGACTCGACTTCCTGCAGCAACGCCTGCAACGCGGCGTGCACAACCGGCTCGCCACCCTTGCCGCCCGGCTCGACACCCTGGCCAGCCACCTTAACCACCTCAACCCCCAGGCCGTGCTCGAACGCGGCTACAGCATCGTGCGCGACGGCCAAGGCCGCATCGTGCGCGACAGCAAGGGCTTGAAAGTGGGGAGCGAGATCGAGGTCACCCTGGCCCAGGGCGGAGTGGGGGCGCAGGTGACGAAGGTGCGGGACGCCTAACTTCCGGCCGAGCCTACTCGGCCAAACGCATTTCGAGATAGCCCAGCACCGCCTCGGCCAGATCCGGCCGCAGACAATCGAATTCCACTGCCCCCTGCCAGCCGCGCAGCCAGGTGAGCTGGCGCTTGGCCAGCTGCCGGGTGGCCGCCGCGCCGGTCGCGTACAGGCCGGCGGCATCGATCTCGCCTTCGAGGAACTGCCAGGCCTGGCGATAACCGACGCAGCGCATCGAAGGCAGGCCGGGGTTCAAATCGAAGCGTTCGCGTAAGCCGCGCAGCTCGTCGATGAGGCCCGCCTCGATCATGGCCGCAAAGCGCTGGTTGATGCGCGCATGCAGGGCGGCGCGGTCGGAGGGAATCAAGGCGATCTCGATCAGGCGATAGGGCGGCGGCTCGGCCTGCTGCCGGGCGAACAACGCGCTCATCGGCTCGCCGCTCAGATAACAGACCTCCAGAGCGCGCTGGATGCGCTGGGCATCGGTGGGCTTCAGGCGCGCCGCCGTCTTTGGGTCCAGCCGCGCCAGCTCGGCATGCAGCGCCGGCCAGCCCAGCTCGGCCGCCCGCGCCTCGATCTCGGCGCGCAGCTCGGGGTCGGCCTCGGGCAAGGCGTCCAGGCCTTCCTTCAGCGCCTTGAAATAGAGCATGGTGCCGCCGACCAGCAGCGGAATCCGGCCGCGCCCCGTGATCTCGGCCATCAGGCGCAGGGCGTCCTGCCGGAACTGCTCGGCGGAATAGTTCTGGGTCGGCTCGATCAGGTCGATCAGATGGTGCGGCGCCCGCTTGAGCGTCGCCGCATCCGGCTTGGCGGTGCCGATGTCCATGCCGCGATAGACCAGGGCCGAATCGACGCTGACGATCTCGCACGGCAGATGCCGGGTGAGATGCACCGCCAGATCGGTCTTGCCGCAGGCGGTGGGGCCCATGAGAAAGATGGCGGGCGGCAGCTTGGCGTCGGTGGACATCGCGAAAGGCTGGGCATAAAGTCGAACTCGGTGCCAATGATACCCGCCCCGCCATGCCCGACGCCGAGCTTGCCATCCGTCCCGCCACCGTGGCCGACCTGCCCGAGGTGCTGCGGCTCTACGCCCAGCCCGAGCTCGACAACGGCGCCAGGCTGCCGCTGGACGCCGCCGAGCGCCAGTTCGCCCGCATGCAAAGCTATCCCGACTACACGCTGTACGTCGCCGAAAAGGCGGGCCGCATCGTCGGCACCTATGCCCTGCTCATCATGGACACGATCTGCCACCTCGGCGCGCCCTCCGGCGTGATCGAGGACGTCGGCGTCGACCCGGCCTGCCA
This sequence comes from Sulfuritortus calidifontis, assembly GCF_003967275.1. Taxonomy (NCBI): domain Bacteria; kingdom Pseudomonadati; phylum Pseudomonadota; class Betaproteobacteria; order Nitrosomonadales; family Thiobacillaceae; genus Sulfuritortus; species Sulfuritortus calidifontis. The sequence continues at coordinate 706,684 of NZ_AP018721.1, read as the reverse complement.
CGGCCAGGGCATCGGCCAGGCCATGATGCGCCACGCCATCGCCACCTGCCGCGCCAAGGGCTGCTACAAGGTCGCCCTCTCCTCCAACCTGAGCCGCCAGCGCGCCCACGCCTTCTATGAGCAGCTCGGCTTCGAAAAGCACGGCTACAGCTTCCGGGTGCAGTTCGATTAGGCAGGACACCTGGCGCTTGGCATGTTAAAAAACCCCCTCATCCCAACCCTTCTCCCCGCGGGAGAAGGGTGCATGCTTCCCTCTCCCTCCGGGAGAGGGATCGAGGGTGAGGGAAACGGCGCCCCACTCAGGTCGACATAAGCAATTCACCATGACCGACGCCCTGCCGCTCGACCTGCTCTGGCTGCTGATCCCCCTGGTGCTGCTGGTGGCCGGGGCCTATGCCTCGGTCGGCCTGGGTGGCGGCACCGGCTACCTCGCCATCATGACCCTGGCCGGCCTGCCCGCCGCCGCCATGATTCCCACCGCCTTGATGCTCAACCTGGTGGTCACCGGCGCCGCCGCGCTGCGCTTCGGCCTGGCCGGCCGCATCAAGTGGCCGCTGTTTCTGCCCTTTCTGCTGCCGGCCATGCCGGCCGCCTTCCTCGGCGGCCTGATCACGGCCGACAAGCAAATCTTCTTCGCCTTGCTCGCCTGCGTGCTCGCCCTCGCCGCCATCGCCATGCTGATCAAGGCGCCCCAGGCCCAAGAACGCGAGGGCCTGCCCGAACGGCATTGGCTCTACCTGATCGGCATTCCGGCCGGCCTTGTCGTCGGCGTGATCTCCGGCTTTCTCGGCGTCGGCGGCGGTGTCTTCCTGGGCCCCATCGTCCTCTTCCTCGGCTGGGCCGGGCCGAAGCAGGTGGCGGCGATGAACTCCACCCTCATCCTCATCCTCTCCGCCATCGCTCTGGCCGCGCACGGCCTGAAAGGCGCCATCGAGCCCATGCTCATGCTGCCCCTGGCCGCCGCCGCCCTGGTCGGCGGTCTCATCGGCGCGAGCCTCGCCGAGCGGAAACTGTCCTCGCAGGCGCTGCAGCGCATGTTCGCCGTCATCATCCTCGTCGCCGCGGCCAAAGCCGCCTACGATGCGCTGGCAGGATGATGTGAAAGGCGGCCGCCAACCGGGCGGGCAGCCTCAGACGTAGGACTTCTGCTCTTTGCGCTTGCCCGGCTTCTTCTTCATGATGACCACGCCCTTGACCGCCTGTTTCGGGTCGTCGATGGGGATGTTGGGGTAGAGCGGGTTCAAGGGTTTGAGCATCCAGCCCTCGGGGTGCTGCACCAGCTGGCGAAAGATGTATTCCTCGTTGGCCCAGGCCACCACATAGGAGCCGTCCCTGGCCAGGCCTTCGGGCTCGACCACAATGATCTCGCCCTCCTCGAACTCGGGCAGCATGGAGTCGCCCAGCACCATGAGGGCATAGGGCTCGCCCGAGGCGCAGCTCTTGGCCTCTTCGGCGCCCGGGATGGTCGGCTCGGCCGGGGCGATGCGGATGGGGATGTCGAGGGGTTTGCCTTGGCTCATTTCCAAAATCCTGTCGATAAATATATGTACATCATGCCACCAAAACCTCCCTCACCCGCGCTGCCGCGCACCCCTCTCCCGGCGGGAGAGGGGCTGGGGGTGAGGGCTGCACCCGCTGGCATTAAACCTATTTTCCACGCATGAACATCTTGTCGAGCTCATGCGCCGTGAGTTGAAACCAGGTGGGCCGGCCGTGGTTGCACTGGTCGGCGCGCAGGGTCTGCTCCATGTCGCGCAAAAGCGCGTTCATCTCGGGCAGGCTGAGCTTGCGCTTGGCGCGCACGGCGCCATGGCAGGCCAGGGTGGCCAAGAGCTCGTTGCGCCGCGCCTCGATGGCGTGAGCCGCGCCGAACTCGGCCACCTCCTTCAAAATCTCGCGCGCCAGGGTCTCGCCGTCGGCGTCCTTGAGCATAGCCGGCAGGGCACGCAGCGCAAGATGGGTGGGCGAGACGGCCGACAGCTCCAGGCCCAGTTCCAGGAGTTCCGCCTGATGCGCCTCGGCCGCGGCGATTTCCCTGGCGGTGGCGGCGAACACCACCGGCACCAGCAGGGGCTGCATGGCGACCTGCTTCGCCCCCAGGGCGGCCTTCAGCCGTTCGTAGAGGATGCGCTCGTGCGCCGCGTGCATGTCGACCACGACCAGGCCCTTATCGTTTTCGGCCAGGATGTAGATGCCGGCGAGCTGGGCCAGGGCGTAGCCCAGCGGCGGCGCCTCGGCGCCGGGTTCGACCACGGCCGGCCGGGCCGGCGCGGCCTGCAGCGCCTCGGCCACCATCTGGTAGTAGGCGGCGGGTTCGGCAACGGCGAGGCCGAGGTTGTGCTGGTGAGGCGGTGGCGTAAAACTCCCCACCCCAACCCTCCCCATAAATGGGGAGGGGGTGGCTCCTCCCCCATTCATGGGGGAGGGGGGGAGGGGGATGGTTTCCCCGGCATTCGCCTCGCTGCCAGATTGATTGCCTGCGAGCGCCCGCTCCAGGGCATGAAAGACGAAGCGGTGCACGGCCTGGGCGTCGCGGAAGCGCACCTCGGTCTTGGCCGGATGCACGTTGACGTCGACCCGGACCGGGTCGATCTTTAGGAACAGGCAATAGGCCGGGTGCCGGCTGCCGTGCAGGATGTCGCGATAGGCCTCGCGCGCGGCGTGGCTGAGCACCTTGTCGCGCACGAAGCGGCCGTTGACGAAGAGGAACTGGGCGTCGCGGCTGGCCTTGGCATAGGCCGGCAGGCCGGCCCAGCCATAGAGACGCACATCCCCCGCCGCCTCGTCGATCAGCCGCGCCTGCCGGGCGAAGTCGTCGCCGAGCACGGCCAGCACCCGCGCCTGCCAGTCCTGCGCCGGGTAGCGCGCCATGACCCGGCCGTTGTGGCTCAAGGTCATGGCCACCTGGGGCCGGGCCAGGGCCAGGCGGGTGAAGGCGTCGAGGCAGTGGGCGTATTCGGTGGCCGGCGTCTTCAGGAACTTGCGCCGGGCCGGGGTGTTGAAAAAGAGGTCGCGCGCCTCGACCACGGTGCCGCGATTGAGCGCGGCGGGCTCGACCGCCGAGACCGCGCCGTCCTGCGCCTCGATGCGCCAGGCATGGCGCTCGCCCCGGGCGATGCTGACGATGGCGACGCGGGCGACCGAGGCGATGCTGGCCAGGGCCTCGCCGCGAAAACCCAAACTCGCCACCCGCTCCAGGTCGGCCAGGCTCTCGATCTTGCTAGTGGCGTGGCGGGCCAGGGCCATGGGCAGGTCGTCGCGGGCGATGCCGGCGCCGTCGTCGGCGACGCGGATGGTCTTGATGCCGCCCTCCTCCAGGTCCACGCGAATGTCGCTGGCGCCGGCGTCCAGGCTGTTCTCCAACAGCTCCTTCAGCGCCGAGGCCGGACGCTCGACCACCTCGCCGGCGGCGATTTGGGAGATGAGCAGATCGGGGAGAAGACGGATGAGGGGCATGGGGACGACCGGACTGGCGTGCCCCAGTTTATCACGCACACCCCAGGAAAGCGGGTGCTTGGCACCACCACCTGAATTCCCCCTCCCCGCCTCCCCTTCATACCTTTCAGGGCACACAAGTGGGGAGGGATATTCCCCCTCCCCATTTATGGGGAGGACTGGGGTGGGCTAGCTCAGAACAATTAAATCCGGGTCGTCGATATGGTCGATCAGGAGGCGCTTGACCCGTAGCTGCCAGAGCCGGCCGAATTCCTGGCGCTCATCCATCCTGGCCTCGCCGCTCATCAGCCGGGCCATGAGCGGCTGCATGGCCGGGTCGGGCGGCACGATCTCCGGGTGATAGGCCGCCTCGACCGCCGCGCCGGTGTCGGCCCGGGTAAAACGCAGTTCGCCGGCCATATCAACAGCGAAGCTGAGCAGGCCGCGGCGGCTAAAGCGCCCGCCCAGGCCCTTGAAGCCGCCCTCGCCGGCCGCGCCGGTGATGAGGCCGGCCACCGCGGCGGTGACGCCGGTGGTGCCGGCGGCCTGGGCCTCGCGCAGTTCCACCCTCACCCCGCCGCGCTCGGGCAGGCGGTCCGGATAGAGCCGGCCCAGGGCCTTGAGCGTCATCAGGTAGGCGCCGGCCACGGTGGGGCAGGAATGCCCGGCCAGCTTCACCGCGTCCTCATAGCGGTATTCCAGCTCGCCGGCCTCGGCCGCGCCCAGCAGGGCGGCCAGGGGGTCGTTCAGACGGATACGGCGGACTTCCTTGAAGAAGGGGGGGAAAGACATGGTGGCGGCCCTGAAAGACAAGGCCGCCAGTTTCCGCCTGGCTCCTGCAAGATTCATTGAGCTTGATCAAGGAAGCCCGGAAAGGCCGCGGGGGACAATAAACAAAAACTCACCGAGAGAGGTTACGCCATGTCCCAGATCACCGAATTGCTATCCCAAGACCACAGCGCCTGCGACGAGTTGTTCGCCGAGGCCGAGAACCTGGTCGCCGGCAAGGCCTGGCCCGATGCCGCCAGCCGCTTCGGCGAATTCCGGGCGGCGATGGAACGCCATCTCGATGCCGAAGAGAACACCCTGTTCCCCGCCTTCGAGGCCCGCACCGGCATGAGCGGCGGCCCGACCCAGGTGATGCGCATGGAGCACAGCCAGATGCGCGAGCTGATGGAGCAGATGCAGGCGGCGGTCGAGCGGCAAAACGACGCCGCCTTCCTCGGCCTGTCGGAGACCCTGCTCATGCTCATGCGCCAGCACAACATGAAGGAGGAGCAAATCCTCTACCCGATGACCGATCGCACCCTGGGCGGCGATGCCGCCCTGATCGAGCAACTGGACGAAGCGCTGCACGCCAAGGCATGAAGCCCGACATCGAAGTCGATGCCCGCTGGCTGGACCCGCCCGAGCCGATGGAAAAGGCCATGGACGCCATCGGCCGCCTGGAACCGGGCCAGCGCATCCGCTTTTTGATCCACCGCGAGCCCCTGCCGCTGTACAACCTGCTCAAACAGATGGGGCTCACGTACCGCACCCGGCCGATCGAGGACCACTGCTACGAGGTCCTGATCTTCGAGCCGGAGAACTGACCGAGAAGAGGTAGCGCCATCGCCCAAGCCGGCCTCGACTACCAACAGGCGCCGCCCTTTTCGGCGCCGTTGCGCTTCTTCCTGACCGCGCCGCTGTTCCTCATCCTGGCCGCCGTCGCGGCCATCCCGCTCGAGGACGAGTGGCTGGCCAGCCGCTGGAGCCCGGCCGCGCTCGGCCTCACCCACCTCATCACCCTGGGCTACCTGGGCCAGGTCATGGTCGGCTCGCTCTTGCAGATGCTGCCGGTGGTGATCGGCTCGCCGGTGCCGGCGGCCATGAGCGTCGCCGGCATCGCCCACGCCGGCTTGAGCCTGGGCGCCCTCCTGCTCGCCGCCGGCCTGTGGCAGGCCGTGCCCTGGCTGATCCAGGCCGCGCTGGCGCTGCTGGCCGTCGCCCTCGGTGTCTTTCTCGCGGCGGCGGCGGTCAGCCTCCTCCGCGCCCGCGCCGCCAACATGATCCTGCAACCCATCCGCCAGGCCTGGCTGGCGCTGCTGGTGACCTTCGGCCTCGGCCTCTATCTGGGCGGCGGCCTCGCCGGCGCCTGGCCGCTGATCGAGATGCAGGCCCTCACCCAGCTGCACGCGGCCTGGGGCCTGCTCGGCTGGGTGCTGATCCTGGTCGCCGGCGTGGCCTATCACGTGGTGCCCATGCTGCAACTGACCCCGCCCTACCCCGATGGCCTGATGCGCTGGCTGACCTGGCTGCTGCTCGCCGCCCTGGTCTTGCACGCGCTGGCCCTGCTGTTGCCGGCCGCGGCGGCGACGGCGATGGAATGGGCGGCCTGGCTGCTGGCCGGCGCCACCAGCGCCTGGTACGCCGTGGCCACCCTGCAGATCCAGCGTCGGCGCCGGCGCAAGCTGCCCGACACCACCCTGTACTTCTGGCGCTTCGCCATGACCTCGCTGCTCACCTGCGTCGGCCTCGCGCCGCTCGCCGTCTCCGGCCCCGAGGCCTGGCGTGACGGCCTGCAGGTGCTGCTGGGCATCGTCTTTTTGCTCGGCTTCGCGGTCTCGGTGGTGGCCGGCATGCTCTACAAGATCGTGCCCTTCCTCGCCTGGTTCCACCTGCAGGCGCAGACCCAGGCCCGCGCCGGCACCATTCCCAACATGAAGGATTTCATGCCCGAAGCGCTGGCCATGCGCCACCTGCGGCTGCACGTCATCGGGGTGCTGCTGCTCTTGCCCGCCCCCTTCCTGCCGGCGCCGCTGAGCGCACCGGGCCTCGTGCTGCTGGCCGCCAGCGGCTGGGTGCAGTGGCAAAACCTGCACCGGGCCAAGCGGCTGTTCGACCAGTACGGCGGCCGGCTGGCCTGAGGCCCGCAGGAACAAGCTCAAGCCAATATCGCTCCCCACCCCAACCCTCCCCACATGTGGGGAGGGGGCGCACATCCCCCATTTGTGGGGGAGGCAGGGGGGGAGCTACATCTGCCTGATCAGGAAGGCTGCATGGCGCGCTCGCGCAGCGCCAGCAGCACCCGGCCGAGGCCGAGCGGCAGGCCGTGCGCCAGGGTTTCCAGCTCCACCCCGTCGAGCATGTTCTTCACCCGCAGGCCCAGGTCGGTGTCGCCTTCGATCAGGAGCCGGCGATTGAAGAACAGGGTGTCCGGGTCTTCCAGCCGCAGCGCGAGGCGGGCGAAGTCTTCCGCCGTGGCGGTGAAGGTGACGTCGGCGCTGTGCGCCACCTCGGGCACGAAACCGCGCGGGCCGACGCTGAAATGAAACTTGAGATTAAGGTCGCGCACCCGTATGCAGAAGCGACGGCCCCGCACCTCGGACCAGTCGAGTTCGCGCAGGGTCGGCCAGGCCGAGAGGTTGCCGGCGGTGCAGAAGGCCAAGGAGGCCGGAAAGGCCGGCAGGATGCCGAGCGCGCGGGCGAGGGGTTTGGGAATGGCGGGCAGGGGCATGCGCTTCTCCTCTCAGCTTGGCAGGGCGGCGCGCTCGGGCTGCCAGTCCAGCCCGGCCTGGCCCAGCCAGTAGCCGTCGCAGGGCTCGCCCGGCATCAGCCGGGCGAGCCGGGCCGGCGCCTCGGCCGGGGCGAGCCCGCCCGTGATCAGTTCATGGAAGACCTCGACCACCTGGGCCATGCGCTGCGCTTGCGGCGACAGGCGCAGCAGGCCCACGCCGGCGGCGCGCAGCTCGTCGATGCGGTGGGCCAGGCTGTAGACCCGGGCCGACTGGGTCTGGATGCCGTTCAGGGTGAGGAAGGCCGCGCCCTCGCGGGTGCGCAGGGTGAGACCGTCCGGATGGTCCAGGCATTTGAACTGGCAGTCGTCCTTTTGCAGGTTGTAGTGGCGGGCGGTGAAGCAGCGGGCCGAGAAGGCGAGCGGCAGCCGGCCGTAGGCGAAGAACTCGGTCGCCATGCTCGCCGGCACCGGCATGGCCGCGAGCATTCTGGCCGGCATCTCCACCGGCGGCACCCAGCGCACGGCACCCAGCTCATGCAGCATGGCGAGGGTATCGGGGTTGTAGGCGTTGAGCGTCGGCCCGGCGACGAAGGGCACGCCGGCCTCGGCGAGCAGGCGCACGGCGCCGAAGTCGTTGGCCTCGACCAGGAACTTGCCATTGCGGGCGATCTTGCGGAGCAGCTTGAGATCGGACTCCGACTCGATCAGGGCCTGGCTGGACAGCACCACCTCCTTGCCGGCGGCGGCGAGCCGGTCGGCCAGGGAAAACCAGTCGGGCAGGCGCAGGGTGTGCCGGCGCGAGCAGACCGTCTCGCCCAGATAGACGCTGTCCACGGGCCAGGCGGCGGCGGCCTGGTAGAAAGCGAAGGTGTCGTCGCGCGACCAGTAGTAAAGGAGCGGTCCGAGGCTGAGTTTCATCGTGATCAAGTTGGCAGTTTGCAGTTGTCAGTCGACAGTAACTGCACGGTCTTGCTGCTGACTGCAGACTGCCGACTGAAGGCTTGTTTCATTTCCATGGCCGGTAATAGGCGCCGAGCGTGTGCATGCTGCCTTCGGACACCTTGTCGAGCTGGCCGTGCCAGGCCGGCGCGACGGCGAAGGTCTCCGGCGCGCGCTTGACCGCATCGATCGCCGCGCGCCAGACGCCGGTGACCTGGGCGACATAGGCCGGGCTGCGCTGGCGGCCCTCGATCTTGATCGCGGCGATGCCGAGCCTGGCCATCTGGGGCAAGAGCTCCAGGGTGTTGAGGCTGGTGGGTTCCTCCAGGGCGTAGTAGGTCTCGCCCTGCACCTCGAAGCGGCCCTTGCACAAGGTGGGGTAGCCGGCCTTCTCCGCGTCGGCGTAGCGGTCGATCAGCACGCCGTTCAGGCGCGACTCCAGCCCCAAGGGCGTCTGCTGCCAGCGCACCGCATGGGCGGGCGAGCAGACCCCGCAGGTGTTGGGCGAATCGCCGGTGGCGTAGGACGACAAGAGGCAGCGCCCCTCGACCATGACGCAGAGGCCGCCGAAGCCGAACAGCTCCAGCTCGACCTCGGTGTTCTGCGCCACCGTCTCGACCTGGGCCAGCGACAGCACCCGCGGCAGCACGGCGCGCTGGATGTTGAAGCGCTCGCGGTAGAAGTTGATCGCCTCGTAGCTGGTGGCCGAGCCCTGCACCGAGAGATGCAGGCGCAGGTCGGGGTGGCGTTTCGCGGCATAGGCCATGAGCCCGGGGTCGGCCAGGATCACCGCGTCCAGCTTGAGCTCGGCCGCGCGGTCCACCGCCTGCTGCCAGCGCGCCACCTCGCCCGGCTGGGGATAGGTGTTGAGCGCCAGCAGCACCTTGCGCCCTTTGCCGTGGGCATAGTCGACGCCGGCCGCGATGGCGGCATCGTCGAAATTGAGACCTGAAAAATTGCGGGCGTTGGTGTTGTTCTTGAAGCCGAGGTAGACCCCGTCGGCGCCGCCGTCGACCGCGGCCTTGAGCGCCGGCAGGCTGCCGGCCGGGCAGATCAGTTCAAGCAGGGCAGGCATGGGAAACCTCTCGCAGGCTGGCCGCCGCCGCGCCCTGCCGGCTGCCGCGGCGTTCGAGTTCGGCGACGATGGCGTTGACCACCGGCCACTTGCTGGCGCACCAGCGCGGCGCCAGCAGCAGCCGGGCCGGCGCGGTGCCGGTGAGGCGGTGATAGACCACGTCCCAGGGCGTGCGCTCGATCAGGTCGACGGCGGCGCGCACGTAGTCGTCGAGCTTGAGCGGCGTGTATTCGCCGCGCCGCCATTCATTGGCCAGCTGGGTGCCCTTCACCACGTGCAGGGGATGCAGCTTGAGGCCGTCGGTGCCGATGTCGAGCACGATATCCAAGCTCCGCTGGTAATGCCGGTCGTCTTCGCCGGGCAGGCCCAGGATCAGGTGGGTGCAGACCGGGATGCCGCGCGCGCGCGCCGCCCGGCAGGTGACTTCATATTCCTTGAGGCCGTGGCCGCGGTTGACCCGGGCCAGGCTCTCGTCGAAGGCTGACTGTAAGCCCAACTCCAGAATGACTTCAAGACCTTCTTGTCGATAATTGGCCAACAAATCGAGCACCGCCGGCGGCACGCAATCGGGCCGGGTGCCGACCGACAGCCCGATCATGCCGGGCACGGCCAGGGCCTGGTCGTACAGGGCCTTGAGCTGCTGAACGTCGGCATAGGTGTTGGTATAGGCCTGGAAATAGGCCAGGTATTTGCGGGCGCGGGTGCGCCGGGCGATGCCCGCGCGGCCGGCGTCGAGCTGCTCTTCCAGCGGCCGGGCCGGCCGGCCGCGCCGCTGGGACAATACCGGGGGCGGCACCGCGCTGTCGCCGCCCGCCCCGGCCGGGGCGTTGGGGCTGAACGAGGCGTTGTTGCAGAAGGTGCAGCCGCCGATGCCCTTGGCACCGTCGCGGTTGGGACAGGTGAAGCCGGCGTCGAGCGCGATCTTGTGCACCCGCTCGCCATGCTTGGCGAGCAACCATTGACCGAAGGTATTCACTACGTCGGAGAGGGCCACGACTAATCCCTGAACAACCAGATGACAAAAACCACGAGGAACCAGAGCAAGGCGACCAGGGCCGGGATGCCGGAACATTTGTAGCCTAGCAGCGGCAGCCAGGCGGCGCTGAGGAAGAGCAGCGCGCGCAGGCCGGACCAGCGGCCCAGGGTCGCGCGCGAGCGGACGTGCCAGTCGGTGGCGACACCGGGGCGGAGAAAGACCGGGGCGAGCTGGCTGGCAGCGCCGACCACCAGGGGAAAGAGGAAGCCGGGCAGGAGGATGGTCAGCGGCCCGATCGCCTCGCGCCCGCTCAAGCCGCCGGCGAGGGCGCTGACGAGGCCTAAAGCGGCGGCGGCCAGCACCGGCGCGGCGCCGTGCCAGGCGAAGATGCGGGCGCGATAGGCCTGCCACCAGGCGGCCAGCATGCGCGCCAAGGGCCAGGCCCAGGCGGCGGCGCCGAGGGCGGCGAGCCCGATCCACGCCCCGGCCTGGCCCACGGCCAGCGCCAGGCTGCCGGCCAGGGCCCACTTGAGGTCGGCCTGCAGGCGGGCGGCCACGCCGGGGTCGGCGCTGCCGGCCGCCGTGGGCAGCAGCACCTGCAGGGTGCCGACCGCGGTGAGACCGACGAAACCGTAGAGATTGATGTTGAGGTGAAAGCCGCGCAGCAGGCCATGCTGCCCGGGCCAGAGCGGGATCAGCAACGCCGCGACCAGGCCGGCGGCCAGACAGGCCAGGGCGGCGACGTACCAACCAAGACCGGGATGCGGCCGGCCCACGGCCTGACGGCCGCGGACCAACACCCAGCGGAGCATGAGGCCCAGGCCGACGAGCGCCAGGGCGGCGGCCGCGCTGAGGCCAGGATAGGGCACGACACCGAGCAGGGTGAAGCAGGCCAGGGCGCCGGCCGCGAACATGAGCAGCGGCAGCCGGGCCATGCGCGGCGAGACACCCTGGCCGCGCGTGAGCACCGGCACGAAGTGCTGCATGGCGGCAAAGATCAGGCTCATCACCCCCATGGCCAGCACCAGGTGCGCCCAGAACGCCGACGGCGCCACCAGCGCCCGGGGCAGGGCCAGGGCGCCGGCGAGCAGCGCCAGGGTGATGGCGAGCAGGCCGATCAGCATCTAGAGCGTCTACTGCCGTATGGGCTTATTGCTTGATGAAGTCGATCACCACGCCTTGCGGACCCTGCTCCAGATATTTCACCTCGACCTTGTCGCCGTAGCGGGCCTGCATCTGCTGCAGCAGGGGGATGGGGTTGTGGTCGTTGACGAAGCGCATGCGCTCGCCGGGGGTCAGGGCATCCAGGGCGCCGAAGATGGCGGCGTGGCGGAAGCGCTTGGCGATGCCGCGGGCGTCGAAGGGATAGATGGCGTCGGGGGACAGATGCAGGTGGCCTTGCATGGCGAGACTCCTATTAGTTTACAAATTTACTGGGGATTGCATCTTAGGTCGCCTGCCTGGGCAAAACCTTGATCGATGTCATGGAACCAGCGGCAATGCCACTGCCGGCAACGTGGCTATGCGCCGCGCGCCGGCCGGGCAAGGAAGAAAAAAACCACCGCGGACCCCGCCCATGATGGGTTGGACGTCGCGAAGGAGGCACGGGAGGGATTGACGGCCACGGTGGTTGGAAAACAAAGGCCTCAGACCCGCCTGGCCCGCACCACCTGGTAGGCGCGGAACAGATAGCCGATCGGCGCGCTCCAGATGTGGACCAGACGGGTGAAGGGGAAGAACAGGAAGACCGACAGGCCGAAGAAGATGTGCAGCTTGAACACGGTGTCGATCTCGTGCAGCAGCTCGGGCTTGGGCTGGAGCACGACGATGCTCTGCACCCACTCGGCCAGGCGGATCATCACCGTGGCGTCGCCCTTGCTGGCATGCTCGATGGAAAAGAAGATGGTCGAGAAACCGAGCATGGCGGTGAGGATGATCCAGCCCAGGATGTTGATGTCCATCCAGCGGCTGGCGGCGCGCACCCGCGGGTTGAACATGCGCCGCAGCCAGAGCATGACGCCGCCCAGGATCGCCATGCCGCCGAAGATGCCGCCGGCGAAGATGGCGATGCCCTGGTGGGCCATGTCGGAGATGCCCAGGGCGAGGAACACCGCGTGCGGCGTCAGCAGGCCGACCAGGTGGCCGAAGAAGATGCCGATCACGCCGATATGGAAGACGTTGCTGGCGAAGCGCATGTAGCGGCGCGACAGCAGCTGGCTGGAATCGCTCTTCCAGGTGTACTGCTCGTGGTCGAAGCGGATCCAGCTACCCAGGACGAAGGTAGCCAGGGCAATGTAGGGATAGACCCCGAAGACGATCTGATGCAGGTCCATAGCAATCTCCTTATGCGGCGGCCTTGATCAATTGGCCGCGGTGTTCGACGAGGCGGATCAGCGGCGCGTACGGGCTCTGCGCCTCGGCGAGGTTGTTCGCCAGCTGTTTGAGCACCTTGAGCCATTGGCTGAAGAACATGCGCGACTCGTCCTCGGTCAGCTCGGCGGCGAACTCCAGCATCAGCGGCAGGTAGTCGGGCAGTTCGTTGGCCGCCAGCTCCAGGCCGAATTCCTGGTAGAACTCGGTCAGGTCGATCAGGGCCGGGCCGCGATTCTTGTCGTCGCCGAACAGATGGTGGGTCAGGTGCAGCGAATGCTCGGGCGTGAGGTCGAAGGTCATCACATAGGCCGCCTGCAGCTCGGTCAGCGAGAGCGACTCCAGATGATCGAGGAAGGTCGCCAGCACCGCCCGTTCGTCGGCAGCGAGCCCGACGCCGGACCGGGCCCGCTCGCGCGCTTCGGGCAGCGCTTCGAGCAGCGCCGCGTCCGGGTAGTCCAGGAGCTTGGATAGGATGCGATAAAACATGGTCGGGTCTCCGGTGGGTTAGTCGTCTGCCGAGGGGGCCGGCTCGCGCGATTCCACGGTCTCGCGGCGCCGCTCGGGAAACAGGGAGTTGGGCGAGATGCCGGGCGAGGAATCGTTGCCGAAGGAGAAGCCGTTCTGGCCCTGGAAACCGTAGAAGTCTTCCAGCGTGACCTCCGCATGACCGGTCGGGATGACGAAGCGGTCCTCGTAGTTGGCGATGGCCAGATAGCGGTACATCTCCAGCGCCATCTCCACGGTCATGCCGGTCTCTTCCAGGGCACGGGTGTCGGCCTGGCCCTCGACGTGGACCGAGCGCTGGTAGGCGCGCATGGCGATCATCCGCTTCAGGGCGTGGACGATCGGCGCCTCCTTGCCGGCGGTGAGCAGGTTGGCCAGGTACTTCACCGGCAGGCGCAGGTTCTCCACCGGCGGGATCACGCTGTCCGGCGTGCCGGGCAGCGCGCCCTGGTCGATCTGCGACTGCACCGGCGAGAGCGGCGGCACGTACCAGACCATGGGCAGGGTGCGGAACTCGGGGTGCATGGGGAAGGCGATCTTCCATTCCACCGCCATCTTCCAGATCGGCGACTTGCGCGCGGCCTCCAGCCAGTCCTCGGGGACGCCGTCCTTGCGGGCCTGCTCGATCACCGCCGGGTCGTTCGGGTCGAGGAAGATGTCGAGCTGGGCCTGGTAGAGGTCCTGCTCGTTCGGGGTGGAGGCCAGTGCCTCGATCTTGTCGGCGTCGTAGAGCATGATGCCGTTGTAGCGGATGCGGCCGACGCAGGACTCGGAGCACACCGTCGGCATGCCGGATTCCACGCGCGGGTAGCAGCCGATGCACTTCTCGGCCTTGCCCGATTCCCAGTTGTAGAACACCTTCTTGTACGGGCAGGCCGACACGCACATGCGCCAGCCGCGGCACTTGTCCTGGTCGACCAGGACGATGCCGTCCTCTTCCCGCTTGTACAGCGAGCCGGACGGGCAGGCGGCGACGCAGGCCGGGTTGATGCAGTGGTTGCAGATGCGCGGCAGGTACATGTGGAAGGTGTGTTCGAACTGCTTGTAGATCGCCTTCTCCAGGTCGCGCATGTTGCGGTCGCGGGCCCGCTTGTCGAACTCGCCGGCCAGGTCGTCCTCCCAGTTCGGGCCCCAATGGATCTTCTCCATCTTCTCGCCGGTGATCTGGGAGACCGGGCGCGCGGTGGGCGCCGCTTCGGACAGCGGCGCGTTCTGCAGCCGGGCATAATCGTAGGTGAACGGCTCGTAGTAGTCGTCGATCTCGGGCAGGTCGGGGTTGGCGAAGATGTTGGCCAGCCGGGTGAGCCGCGAACCGGATTTCAGCTCCAGCTTACCGTTCTTCAGCTCCCAGCCGCCGCGCCAGATGTCCTGGTTCTCCCACTGCTTGGGATAGCCGATGCCGGGCTTGGACTCGACGTTGTTGAACCACATGTACTCGGCGCCCTTGCGGTTGGTCCAGACGTTCTTGCAGGTGACCGAGCAGGTGTGGCAGCCGATGCACTTGTCCAGGTTGAAGACGAAGGCGAATTGCGCTCTGACTTTCATGGTTTTCTCCTATTCCTGATCGCATCAGCGGGGGCCGACACCGGCCGGGTTGCGCTGCTCTTCCCGCTCGGGGGTCAACGGCCGCTCCAGCCAGTCGACGTCCTGGTCGGCGATCTTGCGCACCACCACCACCTCGTCGCGGTTGCTGCCGACCGGACCGTAGTAGTTGAAGCTGTAGGCCAGCTGGGCGTAGCCGCCGATCATGTGGGTGGGCTTGACCACCACGCGGGTGACCGAGTTGAGGATGCCGCCGCGCTTGCCGGTGGTGGGGCTGCCGGGCACGTTCACGTTCTTCTCCTGGGCGTGGTACATCAGCGCCATGCCGCGCGGCACCCGCTGCGAGACCACCGCGCGGGCCACCGTCGCGCCGTTGGCGTTGACCGCCTCGACCCAGTCGTTGTCCGCGATGCCCACGCTCTTGGCGTCCTCTTCCGAGATCCAGAAGTAGGGGCCGCCGCGGAACAGGTTGAGCATGCGCAGGTTGTCCTGGTAGCTGGAGTGGATGCCCCACTTGGAGTGCGGGGTGATCCAGGACAGCACGAGATGCGGCGACTTCTTCACGCTCTCGGGCACCTTCTTGTGCTCCTGCATGTCCACCGGTGGCCGGAAGCAGCAGAAGCCCTCGCCGAAGTCCAGCATCCACTCGTGGTCCTGGTAGAAGTGGGCGCGGCCGGTCAGGGTGCGGAACGGGATGTGCTCGTGGATGTTGGTATAGCCGGCGGTGTAGGACACCTTTTCCGACTCGATGCCGGACCAGGTCGGCGCGGTGATGATCTTGCGCGGCTGGGCCTGGATGTCGCGGAAGGTGATCTTGTCCTCGTGCCGGCCGGCATAGAGGTGGTGGTGGTCGATGCCGGTCTTCTTCGACAGCGCCGTCCACGACTTGTGCGCCACCTCGCCGTTGGTCTCCGGCGCCATGCGCATCACCGAATCGCACACGGCGATGTCCTCTTCCAGGCTGGGCATGCCCTGGGAGATGCCCGGCTCGGTCACGGTGCGGTTGAGGCTGGCGAGCTCCTTGTATTCCTGCTCGGTGTTCCAGTCCAGGCCCTTGACGTTGTTGCCGATCTTGACCATCAAGGGGCCCAAGGCGATGAACTTGTTGTAGGTGCTGGCGTAGTCGCGCTCGACCAGCTTGATCAGCGGCATGGTCTTGCCGGGGATCGGCTCGCAGTCGCCCTTCTTCCAATCTTTGACCTGACCCAGGGGCTGGGCCAGCTCGAACGGCGAGTCGTGCTGCATGGGCAGGGCGACGACGTCCTTCTGCACGCCCAGGTGCTTGCCGGCCAGGCTGGAGAACTTCTTGGCCAGGGCCTTGAAGATCTGCCAGTCGGACTTCGACTCCCAGCCCGGGCTCACCGCCTCGGCCAGGGGATGGATGAAGGGGTGCATGTCCGTGGTGTTGAGGTCGTGCTTCTCGTACCAGGTGGCGGTGGGCAGGATGATGTCGGCATAGGCGCCGGTGGAGTTCAGGCGGAAGTTGATGTCCACCATCAGGTCCAGCTTGCCGGCCGGAGCCTGGTCCACCCACTTCACCTCCTTGCAGTCGTTGCCGACGCCGCCCTCCTGCAGCACGCCATTCTGGGCGCCGAGCAGGTGCTTCAGGAAGTACTCGTGGCCCTTGGCCGAGGTGCCGATCAGGTTGCCGCGCCAGACAATCAAATTTCGCGGCCAGTTCACCGGGTTATCCGGGTCGGCGTAGGCGACGTCGAGGGCGCCGGACTTCAGCTGCTCGGCCACATACTTGGCGGTGGCCGCCTCGTCGGTGGCGCCGGCCTTGGCCGCCTCGGCCGCCAGTTCCAGCGGGTTCTTGTTGAAGTGCGGCGCCGAGGGCAGCCAGCCCAGGCGGGTGGAGACCACGTTGTAGTCGGCCAGGCTGTAGCCCTTGTTGCGGTTCTTGCCCGCGGGCGACAGCAGGTCGTCCGGCTTCACCGTCTCGTAGCGCCACTGGTCGGTGTGGAAGTACCAGTAGGAGGTGGAGTTCTGATGCCGGGGCGGACGGTGCCAGTCGAGGGCGAAGGCGATCGGCGCCCAGCCGGCCTGGGGCCGCAGCTTCTCCTGGCCGACGTAGTGCGCCCAGCCGCCACCCGACTGGCCGACGCAGCCGCACAGGTGCAAGAGGTTCATGATCGAACGGTAGGACTGGTCGTGGTGATACCAGTGGTTGATCGCCGCGCCCATGATGACCATGGACTTGCCCCGGGTCTTGGCGGCATTGTCGGCGAACTCGCGGCCGGTGCGCTCGATGTCGGCGCGTTTGACGCCGGTGATCTTCTCGGCCCAGGCCGGGGTATAGGCGACGTTGGCGTCGTTGTAGTCGCTGGCCACGTTGCCGCCGCCCAGGCCGCGGTCGACGCCGTACTGAGCGACCAGCAGGTCGAACACCGAGGCGACCAGTACCTCGGAACCGTCGACCAGCTTGACCCGGCGCGCCGGCACGTTGCGGAACAGCAGGCTTGGCTCGTCGTGGGCGAAGTGGGGGAAGCCGACCGAGACCACCTCGGTGCCGGGCTTGCCCTGGCAGCTCAGCTCCAATTTGGTGTCCCTCCCGGCGGCTTTTTCCAGCAGGTTCCACTTGCCCTCCTCGCCCCAGCGGAAGCCGATGGAGCCGTTGGGTGCGACGAACTGGTCGGACAGTTCGTCGAAGCCGATGGTCTTCCACTCGGCGTTGTTGGTCTCGTTCAGGTTGCCGACGAAGTCGGAGGCGCGCAGGTTGCGGTCGCTGACATAGCCGTCGCCGTGTTTGCGCAGCATCACCTGCATCGGCAGGTCGGTGTATTTGCGCGCGTATTCCTGGAAGTATGGGGTCTGCCGCTGAATATAGAACTCCTTGAGCGCGACGTGGCCCATGGCCATGAAGGCGGCGGAATCGGTGCCCTGGCGGATCGGCATCCAGAGGTCGGCGAACTTGCAGAACTCGGCGTAGTCCGGCGCCATGGACACGATCTTGGTCCCCTTGTAGCGGGTCTCGATGGCGAAGTGGGCGTCCGGCGTGCGGGTCATCGGCAGGTTGGCGCCGGCGATGATGATGTAGGTCGAGTTGTACCAGTCGGCCGACTCCGGCACGTCGGTCTGCTCGCCCCAGGTCTGCGGGCTGCCGATGGGCAGGTCGCAATACCAGTCGTAGAAGGAGCCGCAGGCGCCGCCGATCAGGCTGAGATAACGACTGCCTGCGGCGTAGGAGATCATGGACATGGCCGGGATCGGCGAGAAGCCGTAGATGCGGTCCGGACCCCATTTCTTGATGGTGTAGATGTTGGCGGCGGCGACGATCTCCAGCACCTCGTCCCAGTGGGTGCGAACGAAGCCGCCCAGGCCGCGCACCTTGACGTACTTGTCGCGCTTGGCGCTATCGGCCTGGATCGCGGCCCAGGCCTCGACCGGGTCGCGGCCTGCCTTGCGCTCGGCCCGGTAGAGGTCGAGCAGGCGACCGCGGATCATCGGATGCTTGATCCGGTGCGGGCTGTACAGATACCAGGAGAACGAGGCGCCGCGCTGGCAGCCGCGCGGCTCGTGGTTGGGCAGGTCGTCGCGGGTGCGCGGATAGTCGGTCTGCTGCATCTCGAATGAGACCAGGCCGTTCTTGACGAAGATCTTCCAGGAGCAGCCGCCGGTGCAGTTGACGCCGTGGGTGGAGCGCACCACCTTGTCGTGGCGCCAGCGGTTGCGGTAGGCGTCCTCCCACTTGCGGTCTTCGATGGTCAGCACGCCGTGGCCGTTGGAAAAGGACTCGCGCGGTTGGCTGAAGAAGGTCAGGCGATCGAGAAAGTGACTCATGGTTTTCTCCTAAGAATTCCGGGCGGGCTTAAGGGTTCTTGATCTCGGCGCCGCGGCGCAGATAGAACCACCAGTTGAGGATCAGGCAGGCGGCATAGAACAGGGCGAAGCCGTACATGGCGTTCTCCGGGGTGCCGGCTTTGAGCTGCCCCTTGATCACCTCGGGCGCAATGAAGGAGCCGTAGGCCGCCACAGCCGAGGTCCAGCCCAGTACCGGCCCGGCCTGAGCCCGGTCAAAGATGACACCTACGGTACGGAAGGTGGAGCCGTTGCCGATGCCCGAAGCGGCAAAGACAACGACGAAGGTGATCATGAACTGGGTGAAGTAGATCTCGGGCGTGGCCGAGTGGTAGGCCTGCATCATCAGGTAGCCGGCATAGACCGAGGCGGCGACCATGATTGCCGAGATCACCTGGGTGACGATGGAGCCGCCCACCTTGTCCGAGATCCAGCCGCCGAGCGGCCGGGCCAGGGCGCCGACAAAGGGACCGATCCAGGCATAGGTCAGGGCCGATGGTGCGTTCGGGTTCTTGACGTGGCTCCAGGTCTGGCTGGCGGCGTCATAAAGGTGCATGTCGCCGAAGATCACCGTGATCGACAGTGGCACCGCGGCGGAGAAGCCGATGAAGGAACCGAAGGTGACCACATAGAGCGCGGTCAGCGACCAGGTGTGCTTGTTGGAGAAGATGGCGAACTGCTTCTGGATGCCGGCCTTCATCTCGCCGATGGCGAACAGGCGCATGACGAACAGGGTGCCGACCATGATCAAGGGCAGCGCCAGCCACATGTTGAGCAGGCCCAGACCGCCGGCGGCGTTCGGCAGGTAGAGGTAGAGACCGACGCCGGCGGTGACCGCGGCCAGGCCATAAAGCCAGAGGATCTTGGCGAAGGCGCCCAGGGTGGAGCCGATGGCGGGCGAGATCGGCAGCAGGTTGTTCATGCCGAAGTAACCGAGGAAGGCGAGCGGCACCAGGGCCAGCAGCCAGACCCAGCCGGCGTTCTGGATCCAGGTCGGCGTGCCGGCGGCGATCTTGCCCAGGATCCAGCCGGAGTCCTTGACCAGCTCCATCGGCGCACCGGCCAGCGCGCCGAAGATGCCGCCGGTCATCACCAGGGGGATCAGGATCTGCATGGTAGTGACGCCGAAGTTGCCCAGACCGGCATTCATGCCCAGGGCGGTGCCTTGCAGCCGCTTGGGAAAGAAGGTGCTGATGTTGGACATCGAGCAGGCGAAGTTGCCGCCGCCGATGCCCGAGAGCAGGGCCAGAAGCTGGAACACCCACAGCGGCGTGGTCTTGTCTTGCAGGGCGATACCGGTGCCGATGGCCGGGATCATCAGCAGGGCCGTGGTCAGGAAGATGCTGTTGCGGCCGCCGGCGATGCGGATGAAGAAGGACGAGGGGATGCGCAGGGTCGCACCCGAGAGCCCGGCGATGGCGGTCAGGCTGAACATGTCTTCCTTGGAGAAGGGGAAGCCGAGGTTCAGCATCTGCACGGTGATGATGCCCCACATCATCCAGATGGCAAAACCGAGCAAAAGACTGGGGATGGATATCCACAGGTTGCGGTAAGCGATTCTGCGCCCTGTGGACTCCCAGAATTTCGGGTCCTCCACATCCCATTCCTTGATGTCGATACTCATCGTCTTCGTGCTCCGTCAGGTGTGTTGAAGGTTGGCGTTCATTCCATGGGATCGTTTACCGGCCGGCGTCCGCGCTTGACCAGATGATCGAGCTTGCGCACCTCGGTGGTGTACATCCAGATCAGCGACACCCAGACCACGCCATACATGAGCATGAAGGCGGAGGAACGGATGCCGGTGAGGTCGACCAGGGCGCCGAAGATGACCGGCAGCAGAAAGCCGCCAAGGCCACCGATCAGGCCGACGATGCCGGAGACGACACCGATGTTGTGCGGGTACTCGTCGGAGATGTACTTGAACACCGAGGCCTTGCCGAAAGCGAAGGCGACGCCGACGGTGAACAGCAAGGCGGTGAACAGTTCGGGCGACAGGGCGATGTGGTAGGTGCGCGGCCCGGTCACGGTCTGCACGGTGAAGGCCGTCTGCGGGTAGGACATGATGAACAGGCAGATCCAGGAAACCCAGAGCACCCACCAGGTCACCCGATGGGCGCCCCACTTGTCGGCCATCCAACCGCCGACCGCGCGCAACACGCCACCCGGCAGGGAGAAGGCCGCGGCCAGCAGGGCGGCCGACTTGAGATCGAAGCCGTACTCGCTGACGTAGTACTTGGTCATCCACAGCGCCAGGGCGACATAGCCGCCGAAGACGATGGAGTAGTACTGGCAGTATTTCCACACCGCAGGATCGCGCAGGGCATGGAGCTGCTCGCGCAGGGTGACGTGGCCACCGACCTTGTGCGCCGGCTCGTCGTAGGTGAACAGCCAGAACAGGAGGGCGGTGACCAGCATCACCCCGGCGTAGACCTGTGGCACCATCTGCCAGCCGTAGGCGACCACGATGACCGGGGCGACCAGCTTGGTCACCGCCGCGCCGGAGTTGCCGGCGCCGAAGATGCCCATGGCGAAGCCCTGGCGCGCCTTGCCGAACCAGCGGGCGCAATAGGCGATGCCGACCGAGAAGGAACCGCCGGCGATGCCGACGAACAGGCCGGCGACCAGGAACTGCCAGAACTCGGTGGCGAAGGCGAGCAGCCAGATCGGCAGCACGGTCGACAGCATGAGCAGGAAGAAGACGATGCGGCCACCGAAGCGGTCGGTCCACATACCCAGCGGCAGACGGATCAGCGAGCCGGTGAGTACCGGGGTGGCGGCGAGCAGGCCGAACTCGGTCTCGTTCAGTCCGAGTTCCTGCTTGATCGGAATGCCGATCACGGCGAACATCATCCAGACCGCGAAGCACACCGTGAAGGCAATAGTGCTCATCGCCAAAACGGAGATCTGCTTTTGGGTCTGTGTCGTCATACCGGTCGCCTCGGGTAGAAAAACAACGCAAATCGAAATTGCCTGGGGCGAGTTTTAGCCAGTAGCGGCGCGGTTTCCAGAGGGGTGCAGCGACGAACGGCAGGCGCGATTACCACCTAAGAGGTATGGTGGTAGCCGCCTAAGTGGCTGTTATATTGAGACTTGAAAAATCGCATTGCTGCCGGTGCAATCTGCCGGCGCAATGGTGGTATCCCCATAGATTCGCCCGGGCCCGTGTCATCGTCGCCACCGGCCCGGCGCCTGACGAGGCTTTCGCTTGGCACGCTCAACCTGGCGGCATATCGAACAATCGCTGGTCACCCGGCTGGGCGGGGCCATCGCGGCTATTGCCGTGCTGGCGGTGCTGGGCATGTCGGTCTCGGGCATGGTCGCCCTCTCCACCCAGGGCAGCAGCGAGGCGATCAACCTGGCCGGCAGCCTGCGCATGCAGAGCTGGCGCATGGCCAGCCTCTATCTCGCCCTGGCCAACGGCGATGCGGAACGGGGCCGCGCGGCGCTGCGCGAGGCCATCACCGATTTCGACATCACCCTGATGTCCCGGCCCATCGTCGAGATGTTGCCCGGCCCGGGCGAGGTCGATCTGGTCGCCAGCTACCACCGGGTGCGCAGCGACTGGCGCCAGCGCATCCGGCCGCACTTCGTCGCCGCCGCAACCGCCGATGCCGCCCGGCCCGGCCCGGCGCAGGTCGCGGCGATGCAGGCCGAGGTCGGCGCCTTCGTCGCCGACATCAACCATCTGGTCAAGCAGATGGAACGGGCGACCGAATCCAAGATCCTGGTCCTGCAGATGGTGCTCGGCGTCGCCCTGGTGGTGACCGTGCTGGTGGTGCTGCTCACCATCCATCTCATCCACACCGGCCTGGTCAAGCCGCTGCATGAGCTGCTCGGCTTCGCCACCCGTGTCGGCCAGGGCGATCTCTCGGTGCGCACCGAATACATCGGCGAGGACGAGCTCGGCCGCCTGGGCCAGGCGTTCAACCTGATGGCGGAAGACCTGTCCAAGCTCTACCAGGACCTGGAGTCGCGGGTGGCGCAGAAAACGGCGGAACTCACCCGCAGTAATCGCTCGCTCGAACTGCTCTACCACTCGATCGCCCGCCTGCACGGCGCGCCGCCCGGCCGCGAGACCTACATGGCCGTGCTGCGCGACATCGAGATGGTGCTCGGCCTCGGCCACGGCATCGTCTGCCTGGGCGAACCCGGCGGCAGCTCGGGCCGCGCCATCGCCTCGAGCATGGTCTCGGGTGACGCCAGCCCCTGCGACAAGGCCGACTGCGCGCTATGCCACAACACCCGCACGCCGCGGGTGAGCATCATGGACGACGGCCGCCAGCTGCTCACCCTGCCGCTGTCGGATACCGAACACCAATACGGGGTGCTGATCATCGACCTGCCGGAAGGCGCGCACCCCGAGGCGTGGCAGGTACAACTGCTGGAAGCGCTGTCGCGTCACATCGGCGTCGCCATCGGTGCCGAGCAGCGGGTGGAGCAGAGCCGCCGGCTCGCCTTGTTGGAAGAGCGGGCGGTGATCGCCCGCGAGCTGCACGACTCGCTGGCCCAATCGCTGGCCTACATGAAGATCCAGGTCAGCCTGCTGCAGGCGGCGCTGAAGGATCCGCAGCAGCATGGCGCGGCGGAGCAGCTGCTGGCCGAGCTGCGCACCGGCCTGTCCGGCGCCTATCGCCAGCTGCGCGAGCTGTTGTCGACCTTCCGGCTGAAGATGGAGGGCGGCGACCTGCACAGCGTGCTCGCCCATACCGTGGCGGAATTCGCCCGCCGCGGCGGCATCGAGATCGAGCTCGACACCAGCCGGCTCGACTGCCCGCTGTCGCCGAACGGGGAGATCCATGTCCTCCATGTCATCCGCGAGGCCTTGTCGAACGTACTCAACCATGCCCATGCCAGCCGGGCCGCGGTCGGCCTGCAGTGCCGGCCGGACGGCCGGCTTGAGGTGGTGATCGAGGATGACGGCATTGGCATCCGCAAGACGGCCGACGTCCACCACTACGGCATGACCATCATGGAAGAACGCGCCCGCACCCTGCAGGGCGAGATCCGCTACGAGGAACGGCCTGGCGGCGGCACCCGCGTCGTGCTCGACTTTCCTCTCAACGGCCAGCGTCAGTCCGTTGTCCCGATCAAGATCGCCAATCTATGAATACCTCATCCCCCCAACGTCTGTTGATCATCGACGACCACCCGCTGTTCCGCAAAGGCGTGCTGCAGCTGCTCAAGCCGGCAGCCGAGTTCAACGTGATCGGCGAGGCCTCCGGTGGCCGCGAGGGATGCCGCCTGGCCAGGGAACTGCAGCCGGACCTGATCCTGCTCGACCTCAACATGAAGGACATGAACGGCATCGAGGTGCTCAAGGCGATCAAGGCCACCGACAGCGAGGCGCGGGTGGTCATGCTCACCGTCTCCGACGAGGCGGCCGACCTGATCGCCGCCCTGCGCGCCGGCGCCGACGGCTATCTGCTGAAGGAGATGGAGCCCGAGGATCTGGTGGCCAGGCTGAAGGACGCCGCCGCCGGCCGCCTGCCGCTGACCGAGCGGCTGACCGGACTGCTCGCCCACGCCATGCGCGACGACGGCCGGCCGAAGGACCTGGACGAGGCCGGTCTGACCGAACAGGAGGGCCGTATCCTCGATCTCATCGCCGAGGGCAAGAGCAACAAGCTGATCGCCCGGGAACTCGACATCACCGAAGGCACGGTCAAGGTCCACGTCAAGCACCTCTTGAAGAAGCTCAACCTGCGCTCGCGGGTCGAGGCGGCGGTGTGGGCGATCGAGAGAAAACGAGGCCGCTAGCGCCTATTTCGCCAGGCGCTCAGTCGGCCGCACAGCTCCCCGTCGGGTCGGTGGCCGACACTTCCAGGCAATTTCGTCCTGCCGCCTTCGCCGCATATAACGCGGCATCGGCTCGACCGATCAGCGGCTCGATGCGCGCACCCTTGCCCGGCACGCAGGCCGCCAGGCCGATGCTCACCGTGACCACGCCGTAGGCCGTGCTCGGGTGCGGGATCGCCATGGCCTGCACCTGGCTGCGCACGGTTTCGGCGATATGCCCGGCGCCGCCGGCATCGGTGTTGCCGAGGAAGACGATGAACTCCTCGCCGCCATAGCGGGCCGCCAGGTCGCCGGCGCGGCTGATCTCGCGGCCGAGCACCTCGGCCAGCCGGCTCAGGCAGACATCGCCGGCCTGGTGGCCGAAATGGTCGTTGTACTGCTTGAAGTGATCGATATCGATCAGCAGGATCGCCACCCACTCGTGGCGGCGCTGGGCCTGGCGCCAGAGCCGGCTGGAAAAATCGTCGAAATGGCGCCGGTTGGCCAGGTTGGTCAGGCTGTCATGGGTGGAGAGGAAGGCCAGCTCCTCGTTGGCCGCCTGCACCTTTTCCTTCTCCTGGCGCAGATCGGCCAGCGCCTCCTCGAGCCGGTCGATCATGGCCTGGCGCTCGGTGACGTCGCGGATCGAGGCGACGAACAGCTGGCGACCACCCACCGTGGTTTCGGTCAGGGAGACCTCGACCGGGAAGGCCGTGCCCTCCTTGCGCACGCCCTGGCCCACCACCACGCGCTTGAACAGCAGCTTCTTGTGCCGCGCCACGTGCTCGTGCACATAACCGGCATGCCGGGTCCGGTCATGGCCGCCGATCAGGCGGGTGATGTCCTGGCCGATCAGTTCGGCCTCGGCATAGCCGTACATGGCGCAGAGCGAAGGGGTCACCCCGACGATGCGGCCCTGCTCGTCGGAGACGCACAGACCATCGTGCATGGCATTGAGCACTGCCCCCAGGTATTCCTCGCGTTCGGCCAACTTCTGCAGGGCCGCGCCGTGTTCGGTGACGTCGAACAGCGACAGCAACAGGCCGCATACCCCGCCTTCGGAATCGTGAATCGGCAGTAGGTCGATGTCCCAGTAGGTCGTGCCGCGCTCGGGCTGATCGGGATGCACGAAGGGCTTGGAATCGGCCCGATAGGCCCGACCGGTCTCCAACACCTGGCGGAAGATGCGCTCGTTCTCGGCATCGGGATAGAGGGCGAAGTGGTTCAGGCCAACATATTCGCCGGCCGGCCGTTTCCCGGCCGCGGCATAGGCCTCGTTGACGAAGACAAAATTGAACCGGCGGTCGAGATAGGCCATGAGCTGATGGCTGTTGTTGAACAGGCTGCTGAACAGGGCATTCTTCTCGGCCAGGGCGTGATTGGCGGCATCGAGCCGTCGGGTCAGCGCGGTCAGTTCGTTGATGTTGGCCTGCTGGTCGTAGCGGGCGGCCATCGCCTCGATCAGGCCCTTCTGGAAGCCGGTGACGATGCGCGTGGTCAACAGCAGATAGAGCAGCAGCGACAGACCGATGACGACGCCCCCGCTGCTGCCCTGCCACAGCCAATACCCCGCCAGCGGCAGGATCAGGGGCCAGCTGAAGGCGATGTGCGAGGGACGGTGGTGGCCGAAGGCCCCCATGCTGCCGCCGCTCAAACCGATGATGACCAGGGTCGCCACGATCAGGTCGGTCTGATCCAGATAGGACGTAAACAGGGCGCCGGGCAGCCCCCAGCACAGCCCGACCAGGAACAGGCTGAAGACGAAGCCGCGCTGCCAGTCCGGCAGGTCCTCGGCATAGATGGGATGCTTGAAATAATCGCTCAGGAAGCGCAAGCGCCAGGCCACCGCCGCCAGCGTCGCGCCACCCCAAAGCCAGACCCGGCTTGCCGGCACGTCATGGCTGTAGATGAACAACATCAAGGGCAACAGCACCACATGGGCGAACATGCTGGCCCGCGACTGGCGGAACACCAGATTCAGCGTTTCCCCTTGCAGGTGCTGGGCCTTGGTCACCCCCGGCTGGCTGCGGAACTTGAGGTGGTCACCGTGAGCGGTCATCGGGCGGATATTCGTTATCTGATCTTCAATTTTTAAGCATAAGCCAAGCCTATCGGCCTTCAAATAGAATGCGTGGGCCAGCTCAGCTATTTTGGAAGGCATTGACCCGCATCAATCCTATCGAAAGCAAACACCGCTAACATGGCCGCACCTCATTCCCGCCCTTTTCTATCCGTGCTCTGGCAAACCTTCAGCGCCGCCCCGCACCGGGTGATGTTCCTGCCCGGCGCCTTGCAGGGTGTAGCAATCATGGTGTGGTGGCTGCTGGAGCTGGAATCCGGCATCGGCCCGCTCGCCCTGCCGGTCACCGCCCTGGCACCGGCACCGGCCCATGCCTGGCTGATGCTCTACGGCTTCTTCCCCTTCTTCATCTTCGGCTTCGCCTTCACCGCGGTGCCCAATTGGCTGAACAGCAGCAAAATCCCGCCGGCCGCCTATGTCGGCAGCTTCCTGCCGCTCGCCGCCGGCGCGGCCCTGTTCTACCCGGGCATCTACCACCTGCCGCTGGCGGCGACGGCCGTCGCGCTGCATGCCCTGGGCATGGCGGTGGCACTGGCCGCCCTCTGGCACAGCCTGGTCAAGGCCACGGTTGACGACCGCCGGCACGCCTGGGCCATCTGCCTGGCGATCCTGACGGGGGTGACCGGCGATCTAGCCTTTCTGGCCTGGCTGCACCTGGAACAGCCCGCCTGGCTGATGCTGGCCCAGGCCCTGGCGGTCTGGGGCTTCCTCACGCCGGTCTTCCTCACCGTCTGCCATCGCATGATTCCGTGGTTCACCAGCCGCGTCGTCAGCAACTACGTGATGATCCGGCCCTATGGCCTGCTCTGGGCCATGCTCGCCGCCAGCCTGGGCCACGCCCTGCTGGAAACGGCGGGGCTCTCGCCGCTGACCTGGCTGACCGACCTGCCGCTGGCCGCCATCGCGCTCTGGTTCACCCTGCGCTGGGGCATCGCCCGCAGCCTGCACGTGCGCCTCCTGGCTATGCTGCATATCGCCTTCGTCTGGGCCACCCTGGCCTTCGGCCTGTCGGCCCTGGGCGCCCTGGGACTGTGGCTGGATTGGCCCTGGACCGGCGGCTTCGGCCCGTTGCACGCCCTGGGCATCGGCTTTTTCGGCTCCATGCTGATCGGCATGGCCTCCCGGGTCAGCCTTGGCCACTCCGGCCACGCCCTCGAGGCCGACCGCCTGACCTGGTGGCTATTCTGGCTGATCCAGGCCGCCGCCCTGGTCCGCCTGCTGCCGGACCTCCTGCCCGACATCGCCCCCTACCGCATCGCCTCGCTGGCCGCAGTGATCTGGCTGATCGCCTTCGGCGGCTGGGCCTGGCGCTACGCCCCCTATTACTGGCGCCCGCGTGCCGATGGCAAGCCGGGCTGACGGGCCATTTGCGCGATCCCGGTGCAAGAAGCCCGCCTCCTGTATCATGTTGGTTTTTTTACGGCCGGGCCCGCACCGGCCGGCTAACGCTTTCGACTCTGGACTGAACAAGCAATGAAATGTGTGGATGACTTCCGCCTGCGCTTCGGCAAGCGGGAATTGGTGCCAATCATGATCGGCGGCATGGGGGTGGATATCTCCACCGCCGAACTGGCCCTGGAAGCGGCCCGCCTGGGCGGCGTCGGTCACATCTCCGACGCGATGATCTCGACCGTGTCGGACCGCCGGTTCAAGACCGGCTTCGTCAAGGAAAAACAGAAGCAGTACAAGTACAACGTCGCCAACATCGACAAGTCGGCGGTCAAGTTCGACCTCGGCCAGATCGAGGAAGCGACCCGCCTGCACGTGGGCCGGACCATGGAGGCCAAGCGGGGTGAAGGCATGATCTTCATCAACTGCATGGAAAAACTGACCATGAACGCCCCGCGCGAGACCCTGCAGGTGCGCCTGTCGGCCGCGCTGGATGCCGGCATCGACGGCATCACGCTGTCGGCCGGCCTGCACCTGGGCTCGTTCGCCCTGATCGAGGACCACCCGCGCTTTCGCGACGCCAAGCTCGGTATCATCGTCTCCTCGCTGCGCGCGCTGCAGCTGTTCCTGCGCAAGAACGCGCGGCTCAAGCGCCTACCCGACTTCATCGTGGTCGAAGGCCCGCTGGCCGGGGGCCATTTGGGCTTCGGCCTGGATGACTGGTGGAAGTATGATCTCGCCACCATCACCGCCGAGGTCATCGCCTATCTCAAGCAGGAACAGTTGGACATCCCGGTGATACCGGCCGGCGGCATCTTCACCGGCAGCGATGCCGTGGGCTTTCTGGAAAACGGCGCCGCCTGCGTGCAGGTGGCCACCCGCTTCACCGTGGCCCAGGAATGCGGCCTGCCGGAGAAGGTGCAGCAGGAATACTTCAAGGCCAGCGAGGACGACATCGTGGTCAACGGCGTCTCGCCCACCGGCTACCCGATGCGCATGCTGAAGAACTGCCCGGCCATCGGCGCCGGCATCCGCCCCAACTGCGAGGCCTATGGTTATCTGCTCGACGCCAACGGCCACTGCGCCTACATCGATGCCTACTACCGCGAGGTGGCGGCGCATCCGGGCGCGAAGGAGATCCACGTCTACGACAAGACCTGCCTGTGCACCCACATGCGCAACTTCGACTGCTGGACCTGCGGCCACTACACCTACCGGCTGAAGGACACCACGCGCAAACTGGCGGACGGCAGCTACCAGATCCTGACCGCCGAGCATATCTTCAAGGACTACCAGTTCAGCAAGGACGGCAAGATCGCCCTGCCGGAGTGAACCTCGGCCCAGGAAACATCGTCCCAAATTCCCGATCATGCCGGTCGGGAACAAAAATTTCTTCCCAGAACTGCCTCAAGCGGTTATAAACGCAGCAGATTGCGGCCACCCCACATGAAGCCGCAACAAGCATGGGAGACCGCCATCGTCGTCTTGGCCTGCGCCGCCACCTCGGCCTGCGCGCTTTGGCTTACCCCACACTCCGGCGCATCGATATCCATCGATCACTTATGCTGCCGCAAGGCATGAAGAACCCGAAGCAATCGGGCAAATGCCAAAGGAAGGGAGAGATCGCACAATCTGCCGTGGCAAGACGCTGCGCTCGACCCCGCTTTATTCATAGCAATCACACATGGGAGATCGATATGGCTTGCAAAGACACCGCAGGCAGGGCGAGAAGACACTGCCTGGAATGGGAAACCCAGCAAAGGGCCGAATGCCGCAACTGGCGCACAGAGCAAGCGCAACGCTGCGACAACTGGGAAACCACCTGGGAGCAACGCTGTACCCAATCGCATACCGAGACCGAGCAAGTATGCGACCGCTGGGAAACGGAGCGCATCCAGGAATGCTCGGACTGGATCGTCATCTTCCGCTGGCTCTGCCTGGCTTGGACCTGGGTATCCACCACCGTCTGCCGAGCCTGGTCCTGGGTGACCAAGACGGTCTGCGACGCCTGGACCTGGGTATCCACCACCGTCTGCCGAGTTTGGACCCTGGTCACCACCGTCGTGTGCACGCTGTGGGTGATCGTCACCACCCTGGTCTGCCGGACCTGGGCCTTCGTGCTTGACACTTGGTGCCTGATTTACTGCAGCCTGCGACGACTGTTGGCGCCCAACGAATTCTGGCAACTGAAGAGCGAGTGTGTCTACGGCTGGACCAGCGCCTATCGGGCCGATCTCGACACCGAAAACTGCCGGCTCAACATCACCCTGCGCATCCGCCTGGTCGCGGACGAGGGGGTCAGCGCAGCCGATATCGCAACGGTACGGGCACGTTGGGAACCCGCCATCGAGGCCGCCTGGTCTGGCCAATTCCGCTTGAGGATGACCGGCGGCTCATGCACCTGCGAGCAGTACACCGTGAATGTGGATGTCCAATTCGTCGACAACAATGCGCACCACACGGTGATCGTGCACCCCGGTTCCGGACGTGCCGACATGACCAACTGGTACGTCAACAGCACCGGCGGCACGGCCGCGCACGAGGCCGGGCATATGTTCGGCAACGTCGATGAGTATGCCGACAGCAATTGCCCCGACCGCAATGTCACCAGCGACGGCAGCATCATGCAGAATTCGCAGACCGGCACCGTCCTGGCGCGGCACTATGCGAGCTTCGCCAACTGGCTGTCCAATCGTACCTGCTGCACCTATCAGGCCAGTTAATCAGGAGACCGATCATGACGAACCAAAGACCGATCTTTGACAAGACGCACCCCGAGAACTACCAAATCACCATCGAGGTCGGCGACATGCTGTCCGAGCATGGCCTGACCCGGATGACCCTGGCAGGCGACGGCCACGTCACCGCTGAATGGCTGGGCAAGATCAGGGGCGCTGTGGAAACCGCCAAGCAATTGCCCACCCACTACACCGGCACGCTCAAACACCATGACCCGATCGACCTGCTGCTGAAGGCCAGCCAGTTCAACTGGGACCGCAAGTTCCCCTCCCGCCCGGGCATCCCGGACGAAGCGATCGTGGTTTGGCAATTCGGCGAGAAAGGCGCCCCCGGCGCGGAAGTAAAGGTCTGGCTGCGCGAGGCGGAAAAAGATCCGCTCATGGGGCCGCTGCTCCAGGGACTGCGCGAGGAACTGGCCGATCTTTCCGACAACCACATCTATCTTTGACCGGTGACCCTGCGCCTGATCGATAGCCGGGAAGCCTTGGCTGCCTTGGTGGCACAACCACCAGGCAGCCAGGGCAACCCGCTCTCCAAGGTACGCTTTGCCCTCTCTCATCTACCCGACGAAGAAAACGATCGCCTAAGCAAACAGTGCAACCGCCTGATCATCGCCTGCGGTTGCGGAGCAGGTGCCGCGACGGCAATCGCAGCCGCCGGGGTCTATGCCGCGGTCGCCACCCATTCCGATTGGGGCGCTGAATACAGCCCATGGGCGCATCTTGTCTTGGGTGCTGCGGCCTTCTTTTTTTGCGGCCTGACCGGCAAGCTCATCGGGTTGGCCATCTCGCGCCATCGACTGCGCAAGCTGCTGCTGCAGGCACTCGATCAGACCGAGAAATACGCCCCGGCCGCCCTGTCAGACGTGCCGACGGCGCACCCCTGACTATGCTGGCCCGGGCTTAGTGACTGGTGCCCTCCGACAGCCGAGTCTTGTTCCAGACGTTGTACTTGCCCACGGGACGCTTCATCGGCAGCCGCTTGATCTCCTTGAGGGTGGCGGCGTCATACACGATCAAGGCGCCATCCTGCTCCCAGAGCGAGACCAAGGCGTATTTGCCATAGCGGTCGAACTCGACGTGGGTCGAGGTCTTGCCCGGCTCTGGCTTCAAGGTCGCCACGATCTCCAAAGTGCGCTTGTCGATCACCTGCATGACATCCTTGTTCGGCCCGCTGAAGACATCGGCCCAGGCATAGGGCGTGTTCTCGTGGCTGCGCAGGAAGAAGCCGGGACCCTCGGTCTTGATCTGCTTGACCGTCTGCCAGGTCTTCATGTCGATCACCGAGATCAGGCCTTCCTTGAGGTTGGGGCTGGCCATGACCGGCCGGCCCTGATACTGCCAGGTGATGCCCGAGCCCAGGTGGGGCATGCCGGGCAGGTCGAGGTCGGCGATCTTGCGGCCGGCGTCGAGGTGGACGACCTGGCCCTTGGGGCTGCTGCGCGAGGCGCCGAGGATGAGCTTGTAGTCCTGGTCGAAGTAGAAATCGTCGAGATAATCCGTCAGCTCGATCTGGCGCACCGGCAACGGGCCCGGCTCGGCAATCGCCTCCTTCAGTTTGTAGTCGTGGACCATGCCCTTGTAGACCGGCCGGCCGTCGTAAGGGATCTCCCAGACCTCCGGGATGTCGCGCAGGGCGGCGATGAAACTCGCGCGCGGCCGGGCGTCGTAGACGGCGGAGACGCGGGAGGTCTTGCCGTTCTTGCCCACCACCGGGATGACCTTGACCAGCGAGAGGTCGCGGGTGTCCAGGGCGACCAGGGTGTGCGGCAGATAGTTGGCCACCATCACGTATCTGGCGTCGGACGACACGGCGACGTTGCGGGTGTTGATGCCGGCGCGCACCTCGGCCACCACCTTGAGGTTCCACAGATCGAACTTGGTCACCCAGCCGTCGCGGGTGGACCAGAAGACGAAGCGGCCATCCTGGGTGAACTTCGGCCCGCCATGCAGGGCATAGCGGGTGGCGAAGCGGGTGATCGGCTCCATCTTGTCGCCGTCGAGCACGGTGATCGAGTTGTCGCCGTGCTCGACCACCAGGGTGATGTTCATGGGGTCGGCCTGGAACACCGGCTTGGCCGGCAGGTCCAGGGCCTCCTTGTGGACGATGCGGCTGGCCTCGATGTCGGCCGCCTCCCATTTCGGCTTCACCGCGGGCTCGGTGTAGATCCAGTCGGCCAGCGCCTGGATCTCGCCCTCGGACAGCGCCGATTTGAAGCCCGGCATCTGGGTGGCGGGCAGGCCGTCGGCGATGACCTTGAAGGCGTCGGCCCGCTTCAGCCGGGACAGGCTCTCCGGCAGCAGCACCGGCCCGGTGCCGCCCAGGCGGCCGGCGCCGTGGCAACCCTGGCACCAGGTTTCGTAGAGTTTCTCAGGGTTGGGGGCGGCCAGGGCGGAATGCGAACTGCCGGCCAGGATGCCCAGCAGTGCAAGTAGGGTGATGGGTTTCATTGTATGGATTCTTATCAAGGTGTGACGACAACCTCTGATCCCTGATGCCTGGCCTCCGATCCCACAAGGCCGATCTCCTCGTCGGTGAGATAACAGCCGGGGTCTTCGGCCCAGAAATCCTCCGTGGTCTGCCAGGCGCGCACCCGGGTGTTGCCGTTGCAGATCGCCAGGTGCCGGCAGGCGGCGCAGCGGCCCTTGACCGGGCGGGGCGAACGCTTGAGCCCGGCCATGAGCGGGTCGGAGACATCCGGCCAGATCCGGGAGAAGGGACGCTCGCGCACATTGCCCAGGCAATAGTTCCACCACATGGTGTCCGGGTGGACGTTGCCCAGGTTGTCGATATTGGCGACGTTCACGCCCGAGGCGTTGCCGCCCCATTGCAAAAGCTTCTGCCGGATGTGCTCGGCCCGTTCGGGGAAGTATTCCTGCGCCCAGGCCAGGAGGTAGGGGCCGTCGGCATCGTTGTTGCCGGTGACGAACTCCAGCGGCCGGCCGGCGCGGACATGGCGCCAGCAGCGATCGAAGATCAGATCCATGGCCTGGCGGGTGGTGCGAAAATGGGCGTCGTGCTTGCGGTTGCGGTTGCCGCGGCCGGCGTAGTTGAGGTGCGACAGATAGAACTTGTCGATCCGCTCGGCCTCCATCAGGTCCAAGAGGCCGGGCAGGTCCTGGGCGTTGTCCTGGGTCAGGGTGAAGCGCAGGCCGACCTTGGCCCCGGCGTCGCGGCAGAGGCGGATGCCGCCCAGCGCCGCCTCGAAGCCGCCCGGCTTGCGGCGGAATTTGTCGTGGGTCGCCTTCAGGCCGTCCAGGCTGATGCCCACGTAGTCGAAGCCGACTGCCGCGATCTTGTCGACGTTGGTCTCGTCGATCAGGGTGCCGTTGCTCGACAGGCCGACATAGAAGCCCATGGCCTTGGCCCGCTGGGCGATGTCGTAGATGTCGGGCCGCAGCAGGGGCTCGCCGCCGGAGAGGATGAGCACGGGCACGCCGAAGGCCTTGAGGTCGTCCATCACCCGGAAGACTTCCGCGGTGTTCAATTCGCCGGGAAAATCCTTGTCGGCCGAGATCGAATAGCAGTGCAGGCAGGTCAGGTTGCAGCGCCGGATCAGGTTCCAGATCACCACCGGCCCCGGCGGATTGCGCCTGGGCCCGATCGGCCTGGGATCGAGGATTTCCTGCATGAATTGCGTGACGCGGAACATGCGATTCTCCTAGCTAATCGGCTCGGCCAAGGGATATGGCGGCGACCGGATTGAGACAGGTCCAGAATGCGACGGCGTCAATGTGACCGCCATGACTGCAGTCAAAGATAGCTCAATCGGTCAGGCGCAGGCCGGTTTTTTTCAGGATGCGGCTGCTGTAGAGCACGTCGTGGCCATGGCAGGCATCGCCGAGCAAGGCGGCGATCACCGCGACCTTTCCGGCCACCTCCTGCCGGCTGCGGCCGTGCACCATGGCGAAGAGATTGTAGGGCCAGGCCGGCAGGTGCCGCGGCCGCAGATAGCAATGGCTGACGAAGGCCAGCCGGCCGACCTGCTCGCCCATGGCCTCGGCCCGATCATCGGCCACATCCCAGACGGTCATGCCGTTGGCGCTGTAGCCCAGAGCGTAGTGATTGGGCACCAGGCCGATGCGGCGGATGATGCCCGCCGCCTGCATGCGCTCGATCCGGGCCATGACCTCGCCGGCCGCCAGCCCCAGCTGCGCCGCCACGGCGTGATACGGCTGCGGCACCAGCGGCAGACCGGCCTGGGTGGCCCGGATGATCTGCCGGTCCACCGCATCCAGGATCAGGCCGGATTCGGGCGCGTTCATACCGTCAGTTTGAGCTCGACGAAGAACTCGCGTTCCTTGGGGAAGCGATAGACCGGCAGCCCGGTCTCCTGCTCGATGCGGCGAAAGGCCGCCTCCAGGGTGGCGTCGCTGTCGGAGGCAGCGACGAACCACATATTGAGCGCATGTTCGCGCCGGTAGTTGTGGGCGATCTCGGGCAGGGCGTTGACCGCCTCGGCCACCGCCTCGTAGCGGTCCTCGGGCACGGCCATGGCGGCCAGCACATTGCGCCCGCCCATGCGGTCGGCGTTGTAGAGCGGGCCGAAACGGCTGAGCACCTTCTGCGCCAGCAGGTGTTCGATGCGCTCGATCAGTGTCTGTTCGTCGAGGCCGAGCGTCTCGGCTGCCTGCTGGAACGGCCGCTCGCAGACCGGGAAGCCGCCCTGGAGGGCGTTGATGATGCGGCGATCGGTCTCGTCCAGGTCGTCAACAGCTCCCCCTCCCAGCCTCCCCCGCCCGCGGGGGAGGGGATTGTCTCCCTCCCCATTGATGGGGAGGGTCGGGGTGGGGATTTTT
The DNA here is from genome assembly GCF_003967275.1 of Sulfuritortus calidifontis. NCBI lineage: Bacteria > Pseudomonadati > Pseudomonadota > Betaproteobacteria > Nitrosomonadales > Thiobacillaceae > Sulfuritortus > Sulfuritortus calidifontis. The sequence continues at coordinate 671,764 of NZ_AP018721.1, read as the reverse complement.
TCGGCAGCCATCTAACCAGAAGGTCTTTCTAGACTATATCTTCAAGCCGCCTTGGCCTGAGCCAGGCTGGCGTAGTGGGCGCCGCACTGCTTGAACCGGCGCAGGGAGAACAGCGGCTGGTGGCGCACGGTTTCCAGGCCGAGCCGGTTGCGAATCCGGGCCAGGGCATCGAGTACCGAGGCGCGGTCGCGGCCATGGACCATGGAGAACAGGTTGTAGGGCCAGTCGGGCAGGCGGCGCGGCCGGCGATAGCACAGGGTGACCGAGGACTCCTCGCCCAGGCGACGGCCGATCTTAGCCACCTCGGCGTCGGGCACGTCCCAGACCACCATGGCGTTGGCCCGGTAGCCCAGTTCCCGATGCCGGACCACGACGCCGAAGCGGCGCATGATGCCGAGTGTCTGCAATGCACCGATGCGCTCGAGCAGGGCGCTCTCGCTCATGCCGCAGGCGGCGGCGAGCCGCTCGTAGGGGCGGCTGGTCAGCGGCAGACCGGGTTCCAGCGCCGCGGCCAGGCAGTAGTCGACCGGCTCGACGGCCTGGCGCAGCGATTCGAGGTCCTGCAACGGCCGGGCCGAGCCGGCGTGCGGGCTGACGGCGCCCGAGAGATCGAAGCCGAGGTCGATGTGGTAGTCCTCCAGCATCGGCAGGTCCAGCGGCTTGAGCCCGGTCTGGCGCTGGATCTCGGCCAGCACTGCGCTCACCCGCTCCTGGCTGGCCGCGGTGACCACGAACCAGAGGTTGTAGACGTGCTCGCGCTCGTAGTTGTGGTTGACCTCGGGAAACTCGCAGATCAGCTGGGCCACCCGCTCCATGTGCTCCGGCGGCGCCGCCACCGCGGCCAGGGTGCTCCAGCCCAGGATGTGCGGCCGGAACACCGCGCCGATGCGGGAGAGGTGGCCGCGCGTCTTGAGTTCGGCCAGGCTGGCAAGCACCTGGGCCTCGGAGGCGTCCAGGCGGCGCGCCAGTTCGGCGAACGGACGGGCTGTCAGCGGAAAGTCGCGTTGCCAGTCGTTGAGCAGACGGAATTCGAGATCGGTCAGTGCGTTCATAGTCCGAACCGGTGGGCCCGTGAGGTGAAGAAGATGCCGCTCGGCGCGTCGGCCGGCAGTTCCGTCAGCTTCCTGAAGCTGCGGGTGTCGTAGACCTCGAGCCGGTTGCCGTCGCGCACCGAGAGCCAGACCGCCTCGCCGCGCGGGGTGAACTCCATGTGCAGCACGGCCTTGCCCGGCTTCATGGTGTGCACGATCTGCCGGCTGGGCACGTCGATCACCTGCACCGTGTCGTAGTGGGGAAAGGCGAAATTGACCCAGAGCTGGCGGCCGTCGGGCCGGGCCATGACGAAGACCGGCTGACCTGCCACGGGAATGGTGCCCACCTTCTGCCAGGTCTCGATATCGACGATGACCACCTCGTGCCGGCCGACGCCCGGGATGAAGGCCAGATTGCCGGACACCGCCCAGGTCTCCAGATGCGGCATCTTGTACACCGGCAGTTTCTCCTGGCCGCGGCCATAGTCGGGCAAGGCACGGCGCACGCCCTTCTCCGGCTGCCAGAGGTCGAGCACGGCGATGCCGTCCTCGCCGAACAGGCCGGCGATGTACCAGCGGGCGTCGGGCGTGACCAGGGCATCGTAGGGCTCGCGGCCGATGTTCTTGAACTTGGTCAGCTTGGGCTGCTTCGGGTCGTCCGAAAGATCGGCGATCCAGATCTCGCCGGCATCGAACAGGCTGAAGACGAAGCGGTTGTCCGTGGCGTCCTCCAGGCCGACCACGCGCGACAGGCCCTTCAGCTCTTCGGACCAGGCGGGAATGTCGACCACCAGTTCCAGGGTCTCGGCATCGAAGATCTTGACCCCGCCCGGCGTGTAGTTGGCCGCAGCAATATAGCGGCCGTCCTGGGAAATGGCGCCGCCGATGGAGTTGCCGGACTGGATGATGCGATTGACGATCTTGCCGGTAAGCAGGTCGACCTTGGTCAGGCCGCCGTCGCGGCCGAAGACGTAGGCATAGCGGGCGTCGCGCGAGAATACCGCCGAGGCGTGGGAAAGGTCGCCCAAGCCTTCGATGCGGCCGAGCACCGTCTTGTGTGTGGTGTCGAGCCATTGCAGCGAGCCTTTGGCCCGCTCCACGGCAATGCCCAGATCGCCGGTGCCGCGCAATTCGCCGGCCTGCGCCAGACCGGCCGACAAGGCCAACAGCAGACCACCGGCGAGCATCATGCTCCGAATCATTGCGGGAACCCTTTCTGCAAGTTGCGGACGATCCAGCGGGCCTCGGCTTCGGTGATGAAGGGTTGCCAGCCCGGCATCGCGGTGCCCGGCCGGCCGGTGAGAATGGTACCGACCAGACCGTCGAAGTCCTTGTCCTGCAGGGCATCGGGGGTCAGCGGCGTGCCCAGGCCGCCGGTGAGCTTGAGGCCGTGGCAGAAGCCACATTCCTGGCGGACGAAACGGACCAGCTCTTTTTGCCGTTCGGTCGACGGCAGCGGCTCTGCGGCCTGGGCGGCCGCGGCCAGCAACATCAGTGAGACAACGAGCGACTGTGATGTGCGGTGCATTTCAGCATCCGTTCGGAAGATTTTCACAGTGTCCCACGCTCCGAGGCACTGTGGAAATCTTCCAACCGCCCGGAGGCGGTTGGAAGCACTGCGGGCTTAATACACGTCGTGCTGGGTGTTGTAGACGTTGAACTTGCCGGTGGGGGTGACCAGGCGCTTGTCCTTGATCACGGTCTTCACCTTGCGGGTCTTGTCGTCCACCACGACCAGGGCCGATTCACCGTTCTTCGGACCCCAGACCGAGAACCAGACCTCATCGCCGGCCTTGTTGTATTCGGGATGGGTCACCCGGCCTTCCTTGATGCCGGCGGCCTTGGCCAGGTTGATCACCTGAGCCGGCTTGTCCAGGTTCTTCAGATCCCAGACCGACACCGACTGGCGTACCTCGGCATCCGGGTTCAGGGCCGCATCGGCCCAGAGGTTGCTGGACTTCGGATGGGTCTTGACGAAGAGCGACCCGGCGCCGTGGTTCTTCAGGCTGCGCACCACCTTCCAGGCGTTCTGCTTGTGCCCGGCGGGATCGGTGCCGATCACCGCGATGGTGTCATCGCCCAGATGGCCGGTGGCCCAGACCGGACCGTACTTCACGTCGCTCCAGTTGGCACCGCGGCCCGGGTGTGGCTTGTTGCCGACCTTGACGTTGGCGGCCAGCTTGCCGTCCTTGGTGTCGACCACGGACACGGTGTTGCGCATGTTGGCGGCGACCAGGAAGTAGCGCTTGGACGAATCCCAACCGCCGTCATGCAGGAAGCGCTCGGCCTCGATCTCGGTGGTCTTCAGGTTCTTCATGTCGGAGTAGTTCACCAGCAGGACCTTGCCGGTCTCCTTCACGTTGACCACGAACTCGGGCTTGATGTGCGAGGACACGATGGAGGCCACGCGCGGCTCGGGGTGGAACTCCTGCTCGTCGTAAGTGTAGCCCCGGGTCGACATGATCTTCAGCGGCTCCAGGGTGAAGCCGTCCATCAGCACATAGGCGGGCGGCCAGTAGGAACCGGCGATGGCGATCTTGTCGTCATAGCCCTTGTACTTGGAGGTGTCGATCGAGCGCGCATCGGAGCCGGTGCGGATGGTGGCCACGGTCTGCGGCGTCTCCATCCACAGGTCGATCAGGTTGATCAGACCGTCGCGGCCGGTGGTGTAGAGGTAGCGGCCGGACTTGGACAGGCGCGAGATATGCACCGCAAAGCCGGTCTTGAGGATGGTCACGATCTTCTTGGAGTCGCCGTCGATCAGGGCCAGCTCGCCGGAATCGCGCAGGGTCACCGCAAAGATGTTCTCCAGGTTGAGCTTGTTCATCTGCTTCTTCGGCCGCTTGTCGACCGGCACGATAAGCTTCCAGGAAGCCTTCATCTCCTTCATGCCCCACTCGGGCGGCTGCGGAGGCGGCTGCTGGATGTAGCGGGCCATGATGTCGATCTCTTTCTCCGACAGCTCCGCCGAGGTGCCGAAGCCGGGCATGCCGCCGGCGGTGCCGTAGGTCATGAAGACCTTGAGCGAATCGGTGCCCAGCTTCTGCATGATGTCCGGCAGCAGCGGCTTGCCGGTGGCGCCCTTGCGCAGCACGCCGTGGCAGCCGGCGCAGCGATCGAAATAGATCTGCCGGGCCTGATCGAATTCCGCCTTGGTCATCGGCGGCGCCTTGGGATCGGTGGATTGGTACATCTCGACGCCGCTCAGGCCGGAGGGGCCGCCAGCGCCACCCATGTATTCACCACCCGCACCAACATCGTGCCCCTTCGGCGCATCCGCGGCCCAGGCCAGGGATACCGCCAGCGGCAGCGCCGCCAGCAGGGACAGGGTGCTCAATCGTTTCATCTTCATCTCTACTGCCTCCTTCGCAATGGATTGCCCACACAGAAAACCACGCCTTCGTTGCGGGCTTAACGATAAGCCCGTCGGTGGGGGATGCGGCATTGACGTGCATCAACTTTTTCTCACGTTGGGTCTCGCACCGAAAAGTTGACCAAGGTCAAAGGCCTTTTTCGATCGGCAGGTCTAGTATCGCCGCAACCTGCAAAAGGAGAACGCACATGATCCAACCCGTCGAGCTCGCCGATTTCTTCACGGTCTTCTTCTCCGCCGCCATGGTCATCCTGTTCGGCGCGCTCTATGCCCTGCTGTTCGCCTACTCGCGGGTAAAGTCAGTACCCCGCCTGATGCACCTGGCCTATTCCGCCTATGCCGGCCTGTTCGTCTCGGTGCTGGTGCTGGGCGATGCCGCCAATCTGTTCCAGAACACCTTCTGGACCTTCATTGTCGTTCTCATGCTCGTGGGCTACCTGCTGGCACCGCACGGCATCTGGCACCTGTGCACGAGAACCCACGAGCACGAGCATGAGGACGAAAGCGAAGTGCAAGCGCGTAACTTTTTTCAACAGCCCTGAGTAGGAGGAAATTGCCATGACACAGGCAACTTGGTGGGCGTCTGAATCCTTCTGGCGAAAAACCGCCATTTGGGTAACAGCCGGCTCGTTCGTAATCTTGATCTTCTTGACCTTCGACAGCCTGTCGCAGATCTCCGCCGGCACCAAGCGGGTTCCTGCCTACTCGGTGATCAACCACCGCATCGACTACAAGTTCGATGAGACGCGCAACTTCCAGGTGCCGGTCATCGGCCCGGAAGAACCGCTGTTCGGCAAGAAGCTGACCGAGGAAGAAGCCGCGGCCCTGGTGTCCAAGGGCAAGCTGACCACCCAGGCGAAGAACTGCATGAACTGCCACACCCTGCTCGGTAACGGCGCCTATTTCGCGCCTGACCTGACCAAGGCCTGGCTCGACCCGTCCTGGGGCTCGAAGGAGGCGCGTGAGCAGCTGATGGTGGACTTCCTCAAGGATCCGTCCGACAAGCTGCACAACGCCGTCGGCCGGCGCATGCCCAATCTCGGCATCACCGACGAAGAGGCGCGTGCGGTGGTGGCCTTCCTCAAATGGATGAGCTCCATCGACACCAACGGCTTCCCCTACAACTTCAAACCGATCGATCAGTCGGACCCGGCCCCGGCAGCCCCTGCCGCTGCCGCCGCCCCTGAAGCGACCGGCACCCCGGCTCAAAACTAAGGAGGCTAGAAATGGCAGCTCTTGGAATGCTCGATAGCGCCAACCTCAATGGTGGCCAAAAACTGGCGGTGAAGTACTTCACCGTCGCAATCGCCCTGTTCGGCGCGCAGGTCCTGTTCGGCCTGCTGGCCGGCATCCAGTACCTGAAGCCGGACTTCCTCTACGGGGTGCTCGACTTCAGCGTCAACCGCATGGTGCACATCAACGCCATGGTGGTCTGGCTGTTGTATGGCTTCATCGGCTCGACCTACTGGCTGCTGGAGGACGAATCCGGCCATAGTGTGGTCGGCCTGGCCCTGGGCAACCTGATCTTCTGGGTGCTCACCCTGGCCGTCGCCGTCGTCGTCGTGGTCTACCTCCTGATCCAGGTCGGCCCCGGTGACCAAAGCACGATCTGGCTGATCAACGAAGGTCGCGAGTACATCGAAGCGCCGCGCTGGGCGGATATCGGCATCGTGGTTTCGGTGCTGGTGTTCTTCTTCAACGTGGCCGCCACCTTTGCCAAGGGCAAGTACACCGGCATCGGCGGCGTCCTGGTGCTCGATCTGGTCGCCCTGGCTGGCCTGTACCTTGCCGGCGTGTTCTACACCCCGAACATCTCGGTCGATCAGTACTGGTGGTGGTGGGTGATCCACCTCTGGGTCGAGGCCACCTGGGAAGTGCTGGTCGGCTGTCTGATGGCCTATGCCCTGATCAAGACCCTGGGCGTGCGTCGCAAGATCGTCGAGACCTGGCTCTATATCGAGGTCGCGCTGATGTTCGGTTCCGGCATCCTGGGCCTGGGTCACCACTACTTCTGGATCGGCACCCCCGAGTACTGGTTCACCATCGGCGGCTTCTTCTCCGCCCTGGAGCCGATTCCCCTGGTGGCCATGGTGGTGCATTCGGTGTTCGATTCCGGCGTGCACAAGATGAAGAACACCAACCATCCGGCCTTGGCCTGGATCATCGCCCACGCCTTCGGCAACTTCTTCGGCGCCGGCGTCTGGGGCTTCATGCATACCCTGCCCCAGATCAACCTGTACACCCACGGCACCCAGTGGTCCGCCTCCCATGGCCACCTGGCCTTCTTCGGCGCCTATGCCACCCTGGTCATCGGCTTCGTCTACCTGGCCCTGCAGAAGTGGCGCGGCAATGTCTGGATGAGCGGCGGCCTGGCCGACAACGGCTGGAAGTGGAAGTGGGCCCTGGGCCTGCTGCACCTGGGCATGATCGGCATGGTCATGGGCCTGTTGATCTCCGGCTACGAACAGTCGCAGATTGAACGCGCCATCGAAGGCTCGACCTGGACCGGCTACTTCGCCGCCCAGGCCCACCACTGGTTCCAGCAGGGCATCTACTGGCGCCAGATCTTCGGCTGGGTCTTCGCCGCCGGCTTCGTGCTGCTGGCCTGGGACCTGATGACCATCGGCAAGCGGGAAACCCGCCCGGCCCTGGTCGTGAAGGAAGAAGCGGCCGCCGCCTGATCGCGGTAAGCTGAAAGGCAAAGGCCCGCCTGGTTTCCAGGCGGGCCTTTTTCATTGGTCTTTCAGTCTAGGTCCAGGCCGTGGCCGGTATCCGACCTGGCGAGTTCACTGCTGGCGCAGGTTGCGGATATGGTCGTGATAGCGCGCCCGGTAGAGCAGGCGCCGGTGCTCCGGGCGATCGGTGAAACCGGAACGGGTGTGCAGCACGTTGTTGCAAAGCAGGCCCATGCCGGGCTTGAGCTTGAGGGTGAAGACGCCGGCCGGGCGGTCGGCGAGCAGGTCCTCCAGCGCCTTGACCGCGGCCAGGGTGCGCGCATCCTGCTTCCAGGCGATGCTCTTGGTCCGGGCGGTGTAGCGCAGGTGCAGCTGGCCGTTGTCGACCAGCAGGGCGGGGCCCATCTCGTCGGGCCGGGCTACGCCCATCTCATCGGTGCGGGCGGGAATGGTCATGGCATCCTCGGCCATCAGCGCCCGGATGTGCTCGGGGTTGGCATCGCGCAGGTAAAGATAGGCCAGCTCGTGGTCCATGAGGTCGTTCTCGCCGCCCTCGTCGGCCTCGCGCACGCAATGCAGGGTCATGGCGAAGATGCGCCGCTCGGGCGGGTTGTAGTAGCCGTCGGTGTGCCAGCGGATGCGGTGGTGGGTGTAGGGGATGTATTCGCCCCGCGCCTTGCCCTCCTCGTCCTGCGGGGTCAGGCTGGATATGCCGTCCTCGTCGGCCAGCCAGTTGGCGTCGAGGTGCTCCAGGCCAAACTGGGCCGCGAGCCGGCGGATCGATTCCTTGTCCTCGGCCTCGCCCAGATCCGTGGCGTAGATAGCCATGTTGGTCTTCTGGCACAGGCGCCAGATCGCCTCGTATTCAGCCGCAGTAAGCTTGGTCGGATCCTTGACCGGCACGATCAGTTCCTCGCCGCGGCTGGGATAGCCCGCCAGCTTGGCGCTGCGCCAGGCCTGGTAGCCGGCCTCGTTGTCGGGATGGAAGGGGCTGTCGAGCGGGATCATGGACGGATGCGCTATGGGCAAGGATTACGCTTCGCTTCGGGCGGGGTAGAAACCGTCGACCTGCTTCTTCACCGTCCCCATGATCTCGGGCACTTCGATGTCCATCAACTGGTCCTGAATCCAGGTCTGATCGGACTTTTCCATGCCCTCGCGAATCTGCAGCGAGAGGAAGCGCAAGGCCTGGAAACTCGCCTTGTCGACTGGGAACTCGAACTCGGCGTAATCGGCCATGCGCCGGTTCAGCATGTCGATGTAACCGGCCTTGTAGTCGTAGTCCGGATCTTTCTGGCCACCGGTGAAATCGAGGATATTGCCTTCCATGATCTCGGCCAGGCGGATGCCCAAGGCACTGATCAATTCGACACGTTCTTCCTGGCTCATGCGCGAATAGACCAGGCGATCGACGTAATGCACGGCGAAGGCGGTCAATTCACCGATGATCTTGAAGCCGCGCTGCGGCGTGATGATGTCGTATTCGGCCTTCGACAGATTGTCGACGGTGCGGTCGGCCATGCGCCAGATGGTGGTGGCCAGGGCGCTGGCCACCTCGTCGGCGCCGCGCTGGACACCGTCTTTCTTGAACCAGATCGTTTTGACGCGAGTTGGGGCAGCCACGTTATTCTCCCAAGGCGACCGGCCGGCTAGGGTCGGTGATCCACTCGCTCCAGGAGCCGGGATAGAGCCGGGAGCCGGGCAGGCCGGCCACTTCCATGGCCAGCAGGTTATGACAGGCGGTGACGCCGGAACCGCAGGTATGGATGACCTGGGCCGGGGTACGGCCCTTGAGCAGGGCCTGGTAGTTCTCGCGCAGGGCCTCGGGCGGCAGGAAGGTGCCATCGATGTCGAGGTTCTCTTCGAACGACCAGTTGATGCTGCCCGGGATGTGGCCGGCCACGGGGTCGAGCGGCTCGTATTCGCCGGTGAAGCGGCGATCCGGCCGAGCGTCGAGCATCAGGACATCGCTCGACCCCATCGCCTGCTCGACCTGTTTGGTATCGACCCACAGGCTGCGCTCGGGCAGGCAGGCGCACTGCATCTTTTGCACCTCGGGCAGCGCTGTGGTCACCGGGTGATGCTCACGCAGCCATTTGGGATAACCACCGTCGAGCAGGGCGACGGCCGGGTGGCCGAGCCAGCGCAGCAGCCACCACATGCGCACCGCCATCGAACCGAAGCTGTCGTCGTAGACCACGACCTGCTTGTTGACGCCGACACCCCACTGACAAAGTTTTTTTGCCAGCACCTCCGGGTCCGGTAACGGATGGCGGCCGGTGACACCCGGCACGATGGGCGCCGACAGGTCGTCGTCCAGATGGGCATAGCGCGCCCCCGGGATATGACCGGCCTCATAGGCCCGACGCCCGCCTTCGGGATCAGTCAGGGTAAAGCGGCAATCGAACACGATCCACTGCGGATCGTCCAGATGCTGCGCGAGCTCTTCGGTGGAAACGAGAGTATTGGAGTACATGGATAAACATGTCAGTCAGCAGTCGACAGTTGGCAGCACAAACAGCGATTTGCTGAGGACTGCCAACTGCAAACTGACGACTATGCGTTAGTAGCCGCCCTTGCCGAAAGGCTTGGGCAGACCGGCCACCTTCGCCGACTGACGGTTGGGCTGCTTGGGGAACAGCTCGTACAACTTCTTCTTCCAGTCGATGCTGTCGTCCTGCTCTTCTAGCATGGCCACCATGTTGCGGAAGTTCGGGGTGTGCCCGTCTTCCTGGTAGCGCTCGCGCATGAAGCGAATCACGGTCCAGTGGTCGTCGGTCAGCTTGATACCTTCGGCCTCGGCGATGATCGGCACGATCTCGTCGCTGAAGTTAGGCTCGGTCAGGAAGTCCTCGTCGTCCACTTCCAGCTCTTCGCCATTCAGAACGTAACCCATGGTCTATCTCCTTACACGTTACAAGTTGCCAATAATGTGCAGCCCAGTTTAGTGGGCCACGACTTCCTTAATCGATTTGTGCGGCACGAAGATGCCGCAACCGTACGCCCGATGCCGGCCCAGACCCCTCTCGATCACCTGCATCGACTGCAGCAGGGTCAGGTCATGCAGCATCAGGCTGTAGCCTTCAAGCTGCCCTTCCGGCGTGCTCAGGTGGCGCTTCTTACCACACATCAGGCCACACTGGATGCCCATGGCCTCCAATTCGGCCTTGGCGCGAGCAAGGAACTCGGCCTCGTCCGCGGTGCCGAAATCAGCGAAATGCGCATACAGCGTATGAGATGGCATCAGTTGCCGCACTTTCAAGGCCCCGATAGTGATCGGCCCGGCACCCGGATCGATGGTCTGGCCGACCAGGGCCTCGACCGCCTGGACCCGATCGACCGGCACTCGCAACACCAGCTTCACCCGGCGGTTGATCACCAGATTGGCATTGCGGCCGGAAGGGGCGCCATGCACCGACTGCACCCCGGCGTCCGCCGTCTCGGCCAGCCAGGGCAAGAGCCGGCACAGCTCCTGATAGAGGGCATAGCCATGATCCTCGGGAATCTCCAGGCCGGCGAGGTCGAACTGCACCTCGGCCATACTGGCCTGGTAATTGAATTCCTTGATGGCTTCCCATTCGGGATTGTACATCCTCATTCGGATACCTCATGACTGCCGGGCGCCGCCCCCGCCTGCTCGGCCAGGGGCTTGGCCCAGGCCAGCATGGCCTCGGCCCAGGATTGGGCCGTGACCGGATCGACGTCGAAAATGGTGAAACGGGCACCGCGTTCCTTGATACGCAAACGCATCATCGGGGTGCCGCCCGCCGCATAATCCACCTGCTGCAATTCGATTTCCTGGTTGCCGTAGGGGTTGCGGAATTTCAACAGCGAAGTGATCTGGTCCATAGTGTATTAGAATACGGTGAAGCGCTGAATTTGACATTTTTTGTCGGGTATATGCACTTCCCGTATCCGGGTAAGACCAACCTACCCGATCGGGTAGTATCCACCTACCCCCCTCAAATCCCCGACTTACCCCATCGGAATGATGGTCTACTCCATCAGCCTCCCCTAATATGCCCAGCACTCGTCATGTGTAAGCAATATGCCGACGGGCAAATGCTGCAAGGTTTAGATAACCTGTGATGGTCAAAAGACTTGAAGGAGAATCTTAAGATGGCTAAGAAAATGTACGACACCCCGAACCTCGACGAACTCGAGAAAGGTCGGTGGCCCAGCTTCGTAACCGGCTTGAAGCGCCTGGCCAAGGACAACGACATGATGGTTGACCTGATGGGTCAGCTGGAAACCTCCTACAAATCCAAGTTCGGCTACTGGAAGGGCGGTACCGTGGGCGTGGTCGGCTACGGCGGCGGCGTCATCCCCCGTTTCACCGAGCTGAAGGACGAGAACCACAAGCCCCTGTTCCCCGAGGCGGCCGAGTTCCACACCCTGCGCATCCAGCCGCCCGCCGGCATGCACTACTCCTCCGACCTGCTGCGCCAGATGTGCGACGCCTGGCTGGAGACCGGCGGTTCCGGCCTGATCGCCTTCCATGGCCAGTCCGGCGACATCATGTTCCAGGGCATCAAGACCGATGACGTCCAGCGCTCGTTCGACAAGTTCAACGAGATGGGCTTCGACCTGGGTGGCGCCGGCCCCGCGCTGCGCACCTCCATGTCCTGCGTCGGTGCCGCTCGTTGCGAAATGTCCTGCTACGACGAAGCCCGTGCCCTGCGCACCGTGATCAACAACAACCTGGACGACATGCACCGTCCGTCCCTGCCCTACAAGTTCAAGTTCAAGTTCTCCGGCTGCCCGAACGACTGTGTCAACGCCATCCAGCGTTCCGACATGGCCACCATCGGCACCTGGCGCGACAGCATCCGCGCCGACGAGAAGCTGGCCCGCGAGTGGATGGCCGCCCACAGCATGGAAGATCTGATCAACATGGTCATCAACCACTGCCCGACCAAGGCGATCCAGCTGACCAAGAACGACGGCAAGGCCGCCGGCGAAGGCATCACCAAGGTTGCCGTGTCCGACGCCAACTGCATCGAGATCGACAACCACAACTGCGTGCGCTGCATGCACTGCCTGAACGTCATGCCTGGCGCCCTGCTGCCCGGCAAGGACAAGGGCGTGACCATCCTGGTCGGCGGCAAGGGCGTGCTGAAGATCGGCGCCACCATGGGTACCGTGGTGATCCCGTTCATGAAGCTGGAATCCGACGAGGACTTCGAGAAGCTGAACGACCTGGCCCGCAACATCCTGGACTTCTTCGCCGAGAACGCCCTCGAGCACGAGCGCACCGGCGAGATGATCGAGCGTATCGGCCTGGTCAACTTCCTGGAAGGCCTGGATATCCCGATCGATCCGAGCATGATCGTGCATCCGCGTACCAACCCCTACGTCCGTACCGACGGCTGGGACGAGGAAGCCGCCAAGTGGTTCGAGCGCAAGCAGGCCGCCGCCTAAGTTAGTACCCCCCAAGGACCGACGCCCCGGCGTCGGTCCACATGGCAATTAAAGATTTTCCGATCTCACTAAGTTTGGAGAGAAGCATGGCTGAAAGGACTCATGAGACCATCGAATCCGGCGCCCCGGATCCGATGCCGTACATGCACCCGGTAATGAAGAAGAACTATGGCAAGTGGGTTTTCCACAGCCATCCGAAACCGGGTGTCCTCTATCACCGCGCCGAGAACGGCGACCAGATCTGGACCGTGAAAGCCGGCACCCAGCGTCAGATGGACCACTACACCGTGCGCAAGCTGGCCGACCTGGCCGACCAGTACGCCGACGGTTTCGTGCGCTTCACCGCCCGTTCCAACATCGAGTACATGGTCAGCGACGAGAAGAAGGTCGAGCCGCTGATCAAGGCCCTGACCGACAACGGTTTCCCCGTCGGCGGCACCGCCAACTCCGTGTCCATGATCGCCCACACCCAGGGCTGGCTGCACTGCGACATCCCGGGCACCGACGCCTCCGGCGTGGTCAAGGCCCTGATGGACGAGCTGTACGACGACTTCGTCAAGTGCGAGATGCCCAACCGGGTCAAGCTGTCCACCTCCTGCTGCGAGATCAACTGCGGCGGCCAGGCCGACATCGCCATCATCGTTCAGCACACCAAGCCGCCCAAGATCAACCACGATCTGGTCGCCAACGTGTGTGAGCGTCCTTCCGTCGTCGCCCGCTGCCCGGTGGCCGCTATCCGTCCCGCCCTGGTGAACGGCAAGCCCTCCCTGGAAGTGGACGAGAAGAAGTGCATCTGCTGCGGTGCCTGCTTCCCGCCCTGCCCGCCGATGCAGATCAACGACCCCGAGCACTCCAAGATCGCGATCTGGGTGGGCGGCAAGAACTCCAACGCCCGCTCCCGTCCGACCTTCCACAAACTGGTCGCGTCCGGCCTGCCGAACAACGCCCCGCGTTGGCCCGAGGTTGGCGAAGTGGTCAAGAAGATCCTGGCGACCTACAAGGCCGACGGCCGTCCGTGGGAGCGCATGAACGACTGGATCGACCGGATCGGCTGGCCCGCCTTCTTCGAGAAGACCGGTCTGCCGTTCACCAAGTATCACATCGACAACTGGCGTGGCTCCCGCGCCAGCCTGAACGCGTCGGCGCACATCCGCTTCTGATCGAGACGCCCTGGGTGCTCGCAAGACACCCGGGCGCTTGATTGCATTCGGATAACTGGAGTTAGGGATATTTAAATGAAATTCGGTATTTTGGTTAACGAAGGGCCGTACAACCATCAGGCGACTGATTCGGCCTACCAATTCGCCAAAGCGGCCATCGAAAAGGGTCATACGGTGCCCCGCGTGTTCTTCTACCACGACGGTGTGTACAACTCGACCAAGCTGACCGAGCCGCCGCAGGACGACCGCAACATCGTGGCCCGCTGGTCCAAACTGGCCGAGGACCACAAGGTCGACCTGGTTGTTTGCGTTGCCGCCGGTCTGCGCCGCGGCATCAAGGACGAGGTGCTTGCCCCTGGTTTCCGCATCTCTGGCCTCGGCCAGCTGGTGGAAGCGGGCATCCAATATGACCGCCTCGTGACGTTCGGTGATTAAGGAGTTGTATTGTGAGTGACGTGACTGGCGGGATTGATATGGATGACGAAACCGAAGGTGTAGTCAAGAAGTTCATGTTCCTGAACCGCAAGGCGCCCTATGGCACCATTTATGCCCTCGAGTCGCTGGAGGTCGTGCTGATCTCCGCGGCCTTCGACCAGGACGTGAGCCTGGCCTTCGTTGACGACGGAGTCTACCAGATCGTCAAGGGTCAGCACACCAAAGGTATCGACCAGAAAAACTTCTCCCCAACCTATCGTGCCCTCGAAGGCTACGACATCGAGAAGCTCTATGTTGAGAAAGAGTCCCTGGAGGCCCGCGGCCTGACCGAGGAAGACCTCCTGGTCGACGTGCAGGTTATGGACTCCGCTGCTATGGCCAACATCATGGCCGAGCAGGACGTCGTCATCAGCTTCTAAGGAGAGACGAAGATGCTACACATCGTCAACAAATCGCCCCTGGAGCGGAACGCAGTGGATAGCTGCCTGCGTCTGGCGACCAAAGGTTCTGCCGTGCTGCTGATCGAAGATGCGGTCTATGCCGCGACGAAAGGCAACGCGGTTGCGGCGAAAGTTCAGGCGGCCATGGCCAACCTGAAGGTTTACGCCCTTGCGCCCGACTTGGAAGCGCGCGGCCTCGCCGGGCGCGCCATCGAGGGTGTCAATCTTGTGGACTACAGCGGGTTTGTCGACCTGGTTGCTGAACACAATAACTGCCAGTCCTGGTTGTAATTTTTAATTAAGGAGTTTGCATATGGCCACCGTGAATATCGCCGGCAAAGACGTTGAAGTGGATGAAGAAGGTTACCTGACCAACCTGGCTGACTGGAACGAAGACGTCGCCGCCTACCTGGCCCAGGAAGAGAAGGTCGAGATGACCGAGAGCCACTGGGAAGTCGTCAACTTCCTGCGTGAGTACTACAACGAGTACCAGATCGCTCCGGCCATCCGCGTGCTGACCAAGGCCATCGCCAAGAAGCTGGGTCCGGACAAGGGCAACAACAAGTACCTGTACGAGTTGTTCCCCTACGGTCCCGCCAAGCAGGCTTGCAAGATCGCCGGCCTGCCCAAGCCGACCGGCTGCATCTAAAGCGTCCGATCCCGGGGTTCGCCCCGGGTTGGGCATCTCGGCTGTTGCTGTATAGCCGAGAGTCGAGAGTCGAGAGCGCCTAGCCAATAGGTCTCGACTCTCAACTCTCTACTCTCGACTGTTGGTAAGAGGAACGCATGAATTCTCTGACCTTGTTCTACATTGGTCTGTTCTACGTCGCCACGCTGATCTTGATCGCCGGCCTGGCCTATCGCATCTACGAGTACAGCCGCACCCCGGCCCCGCTCAAGATTCCGACCACCCCGGCGCCCACTACCAACGCCGGCGTCGCCTATCGCATGGCGCGCGAGGTCGTGTTGTTCGAAAGCCTGTTCAAGTCGAACAAGTGGATCTGGGTGTTCGGCTGGCTGTTCCATGTCGGCCTGCTGCTGGTCCTGCTGCGCCATATCCGCTACTTCCAGGAGCCGGTCTGGTTCTGGGTCAACATCATCCAGCCCTTCGGCAAGTACGCCAGTCTCGCGATGGTCGCCGGCCTGCTCGGCCTCTGGGCCCGCCGCTTCCTGGTCGACCGCGTGCGCTACATTTCAACGCCGTCGGATCACCTGATCCTCGCCCTGCTGGTCGGCATCGGTGCCTCGGGCATGATGATGACCTTCGTGTCGCACACCGACATCGTCGCGCTCAAGGCCTTCATGCTCGGCCTGATGACCTTCGACTTCCAGCCGCTGCCGACCGACGGCCCGCTGCTGGTGCACCTGACCCTGGTGGCCTTGCTGATGATCATCTTCCCGATCAGCAAGCTGCTGCACGCGCCGGGAATCTTCTTCAGCCCGAGCCGCAACCAGGCTGACAACCCGCGCGAGCACCGTCATATCGCGAGCTGGGCCGCTGCCCTGGAACGCGACAAGGCTTGAGCTATCTGTTGACGACACAGACGAAGATTAATTAAGGAGCGATTTGTGGCCGCACCTCAGTTCGAAGTCCCCAAGCTTGCGGATACCGCCAACACGGAAGTCCCCAAGGTCCAGGAAGGCTCGATGTCCCACATCAAGGCCTTCGTCGCCGGCCAGGCCGCTCAGGAATACCTGGGCTACCCCTGGGAATTGGGTGAGGACTGGAAAGAGCGCACCCTGTTCAAGATGGGCGATCTGCTCAAGAAATACCGCAGCCTGCGCGTGTATATGGACGCCTGCGTCCATTGCGGCGCCTGCACCGACAAGTGCCATTACTTCCTCGGCACCGCCGACCCGAACAACATGCCGGTCGCCCGCCAGGAACTGATGCGCAAGGTCTATCGCCGCTATTTCACCCTGCCGGGCAAGATCGCCCCTTGGCTGGTCGGCGCCGAGGACCTGACCCGCGAAACCCTGGACCAGTGGTTCAACTACTACCACCAGTGTTCCGAGTGCCGCCGTTGCTCGGTGTACTGCCCCTACGGCATCGACACCGCGGAGATCACCATGGCCGGCCGCGAGATCCTCAACTACGCCGGTTACGGTCAGAAGTACTCCAACGAGATCCTGGGCAAGGTCCAGAAGATCGGTAATAACCTCGGCCTGCCCGGCCCGGCCCTGGAAGACACCCTGGCCGGCCTGGAAGAGGACATCGAGGCCGACATCGGCGTGCCGGTCAAGCTGCCGCTCGACGTCAAGGGCGCCGAGATCCTGCTGGTCACCCCCTCGGCCGACTTCTTCTCCGAACCGCACGTCGAGTCGCTGATCGGCTACGCCAAGGTGTTCCATGCCGCCGGCGCCTCCTGGACCCTGTCCAGCCACGCCTCGGAGGCCGGCAACTTCGGCCTGTTCAACGGCAACTACGAGACCATGCGCAGGGTCGCCATGCGCATCCGCGACGCCGCCCTGGAACTGGGCGTCAAGCGCATCATCGTCGGCGAGTGCGGCCATGCCTGGCGTGTCGCCTACAGCTTCTGGAACACCCTGACCGGCATCGGCTTCGACGGCAAGGATCCGTTCTCGATCGAGTTGCAGCAGCAACTGGATCACCGCTACCCGCAGCCGATGCACATCTGCGAGTACACCTGGGACCTGATCCAGCAGGGCCGCCTTCAATTCGACAAGTCGGCCAACGACCACCGGGTCATCACCTTCCATGACTCCTGCAACGTGGCGCGCGGCTCGCGCATGGGCGACGAGCCCGGCGGCCAGTTCACCATCCCGCGCAACATCATCAAGGCCGTGGCCAACAACTTCCACGACATGGCGGCGGAAACCATCGGCGAGGGCACCTTCTGCTGCGGCGGCGGTGGCGGCGTGCTGACCGACGACCTGATCGAGGTGCGGGTGAAGGGTGCTCTGCCCAGGATGAATGCCTACAACGCAGTGGCCCAGGAAAACGGCGTCAACTTCCTTGCCCTGATCTGCGCCATCTGCAAGGCACAGTTCACCAAGGTATTGCCCTATTACGGTTTCGACATGGGCCAGGTCGGCGGCGTGCACCAGCTCGTCAGCACGGCCATCAAATTGGATTAATGCGGACTCACCGCGAGATTTAGACGATAGGAGAGCGAGAATGTCGGTCACTTCCAAAGATGTAAAGAAGACTGAAGGCAAGACCTGGCGCCGGTTCAAGGATGGCGAATCCGAGGCCGACTGGCGCGACCGCCAGGAGATCATTTTCCAGGCCGGTTGGACCCACAAGTGCCCCGAATACATGCTGTCCACCCCGCCTTGCCAGGGCTCCTGCCCGGCCGGCGAGGACATCCGTTCCTACCTGAACATCGTGCGCGGCATCGAGAAGCCGCCGGTCGGCGCCGATGGCAAGCCGACCATGAGTTGGCAGGAATTCGCCTGGCGTCGCCTGACCGAGGCCAACCCCTTCCCCGCCGTCATGGGCCGGGTCTGCCCCGCCCCGTGCGAATCGGGCTGCAACCGCAACCAGGTGGAAGAGAACGTCGGCATCAACTCGGTCGAGCACTTCCTGGGCAACTGGGCGCTGGAGAACAAGCTGGCCTTCAACAAGCCCGCGAAAGAGACCGGCAAGAAGGTCGCCATCATCGGCGGCGGCCCTGCCGGCCTGGCTGCCGCCTATCAGCTGCGCCTGAAGGGCCACGCCTGCACCATTTTTGACGACCACGCCGAACTCGGCGGCATGATGCGCTATGGCATCCCCGGCTTCCGTACCCCGCGTGAGGTGCTGGACGGCGAGATCCAGCGCATCCTCGACCTGGGCGTCGAAACCAAGCTGAACTGCCGCGTCGGCAAGGACATCTCGATGGAGCAGATCGAGAAGGACTTCGACGCCGTGATCATGGGCCTGGGCGCCCAGGCCGGCCGCGCCCTGCCGGTGGAGGGCGCCGACGCCCCCAACTGCGTGACCGCCATGTCCTTCCTGCGCGCCTTCAACGAGGGTCGTCTGCAGCACGTCGGCGACAAGGTCGTGGTCATCGGCGGTGGCGACACCTCGATCGACGTGGCCACCGTCGCCCGCCGTCTGGGCAAGGTCACCAACATCTCCGAGAAGGACCTGCCGGAGAACGTGCTGGCCGGCCACGTCGCCCATGACGTCGCCACCATCGCCGCCCGCCAGGGTGTTGACGTGGTGCTGATCTCCCGCGCCACCATCGACAAGATGGCCGCCAACAAGCACGAGATCGAGCAGGCCCAGTCCGAGGGCATCGAGATCGTCGGCGGCGTCACCCCGGTCGCCGTGATCAAGGGTGCCGACGGCCGCGCCACCGCCCTGCGCGTGGCCGATTTCGAGATGGTCGGCAAGGACATGAAGATCAAGGAAGGCACCGAGCGCGACATCCCGGCCACCCTGATCGTATCCGCCATCGGCCAGGCCGTCGACTTCACCGGCCTTGAGAGCTACAACAACAACAACGGCCTGATCAAGACCGACAAGAACTACCGCTTCCCCGGCAAGGAAAACGTGTTCATCGCCGGCGACGTGATCCGCCCGCACCTGTTGACCACCGCCATCGGCCACGCCCGCATCTGCGTCGACGGCATCGATGCCTACCTGGCTGGCGAGGAACTGGATCGCCGGCCCAAGGTCGACGTCGCCCACTGGGACATGGTCCGCCGCTGGGTCGAGACCGGCCACGAGTACAACGAGCACCACGGCCAGGAGTGGGGCACCTCCGCCAAGAAGGACCTGCTGCACAACTTCGAGGACCGCTCCAGCCGCTACGTGATCCCCTCGACCGAGCTGTTCCTGGGCCACTTCGCCCACACCCCGCGCAACAAGCGGAACGTGATCCATCTGGACAAGGACAGCGCCCTGGGCAACTTCCAGGACCGCCTGGGCCAACTGTCCGAGAAAGAAGTGGTGGACGAAGCCAAGCGTTGCATGTCCTGCGGCCTGTGCTTCGAGTGCGACAACTGCGTGATCTACTGCCCGCAGACTGCCGTGTTCAAGGTCAAGAAGAAGGACAACCCCACCACTGGCCGTTACGTGGACACCGACTACACCAAGTGCATCGGTTGCCACATCTGTGCCGACGTGTGCCCGACCGGCTACATCGTCATGGGCATGGGCGACTAATAGGAGCATGGCAGGCATGGCGAGACTGAGCAGCTGGCTCCGACTCGCCGCCCTGATTGGCGCGGCGGCCGTTCTGGCCGCCCCGTCGTTTCAGGCGGCAGCGGGTGCCGACAAGCCGAAACTGGAACGCGGCAAGGGTGAAAAGTGTGTCGAAGACACCGACTTCATGCGCCGCAACCACATGGACCTCTTGAAGCATCATCGCGACGAGACGATGCACAAGGGCATTCGCACCACCAAGCACAGCCTGAAAGGCTGCGTACAGTGCCATGCCAGCGAGAAGACCGGTAGCGTCGCCGCGACCAAGGAAGACTTCTGCGCAGCCTGCCACAGCTATGCCAGCGTCAAACTCGACTGCTGGGATTGCCATGCGACCAAGCCGATGGCCAAGAAGCCCGGCAAGACCGAGCCGCAGGCCGAGGTCACGGCCTCGCCCCTGATGGCGACCACCCAGAACGGAGGCGCGAAGCAATGAGCGAGCCACTGCGTCCTGAAGACAAGATCGAAAACGGCGACCGCCGTGCCTTCCTCGCGGCCACTGCCGCGGTGGCCGGCACCGCCGTCGCGCCCGGCGTCCTGCTCTACGGCATGGCCCAGGCCAAGCCGGCGGAAGAGGCCGTCAGCGCCAAGGTGCGCTGGGGCATGCTGATCGACACCAGCAAGTGCTCGACTGGCTGCACCGACTGCGTCACCGCCTGCAACACCGAGAACGGCCTGGCCGGCAAGACCGGCCCGCAGGATTCCCAGTGGATCCGCAAGGTCGAGATCAAGAACCTGCAGACCGGCGCCAAGCACAGCCTGCCGATGCCCTGCCAGCACTGCGAGCACCCGCCCTGCGTCGACGTCTGCCCGACCGGCGCCTCGTTCAAGCGGGCCGACGGCATCGTCCTGGTCGACCGCCACATCTGCATCGGCTGCCGCTACTGCATGATGGCCTGCCCGTACAAGGCCCGCTCGCTGGTGCATGAGCCGCTGACCGACCAGAACCCGGAAGTGCCGCGCGGCATGGGCTGCGTCGAGGCCTGCACCTTCTGTGTGCAGCGCGTCGACCGCGACGAGACCCCCGCCTGCGTCGAGGCATGTGATGCGGCCGGCCACAAGGCCATGGTATTCGGCAACCTGAACGACCCGGAATCGGAGATCGCCAAGACGGTGAAGACTTACGCCACCACCGAGGTGCGGGCCGATCTCAACCTGAACACCGGCGTACGTTATCAAGGGATCTGACGATCATGGCGCGCCATGATCGTCTCCTCACCCCTGCCCTCTCCCGCCTGCGGAAGAGGGGGACGATGAATCGCTAAGGATTTAACGATGAAAATTGCGTTCCGCGAAATCGAAGGCAAGAGCCAGGGCTACTGGGGTCTGCTCGCCGTGCTGGCTGTTCTGGCCGCGCTCGGCGTCGGCTCCGCCCTGTACATGGAGCATCACGGCCACATCGTCACCGGCATGGACAACCAGATCGTCTGGGGCCTGCCGCACGTGTTCGCCGTGTTTCTGATCGTGGCGGCCTCGGGCGCCCTCAACGTGGCCTCGATCGCCACGGTGTTCGGCAAGACCCTGTACAAGCCGCTCAACCGCCTGTCCGGCCTGCTCGCCATCGCCCTGCTCGCCGGCGGCCTGATGGTGCTGGTGCTCGACCTGGGCCGGGCCGACCGCCTGATCGTGGCCATGACCTACTACAACTTCAAGTCCATCTTTGCCTGGAACGTGATCCTGTACAACGGCTTTTTCGCCATCGTGATCGCCTACCTGTGGACCATGATGGACCAGAAGGGCCAGGCCTGGTACAAGGCCGTGGGTACCTTCGCCTTCGTCTGGCGCCTGATCCTGACCACCGGTACCGGCTCGATCTTCGGCTTCCTGGTCGCGCGCGAGGCCTACGACGCCGCCCTGCTGGCGCCGACGTTCATCGTCTTCTCGTTCAACTACGGTCTGGCCGTGTTCCTGCTGGTGCTGATGGGTTTCTATGCCGGCACCGGCCGCGCCCTTGGCGACAAGATGGTCAATCGGATGAAGAACCTGCTCGGCGTGTTCATCGCCGCCAGCCTCTACTTCGTCTTCGTCTACCACATCACCAATCTGTACTTCACCAAGCACCACGGGCTGGAGGCCTTCATCCTGATGAATGGCGGCATTCACACCCTGCTGTTCTGGGTGGGTCAGATCATTCTTGGCTATCTGCTGCCCATGGCCATCCTGTTCAGCCCGAACCTGGGCAACAACCGCGGCTGGATCGCGCTGGCCTCGCTGCTGGCCATCCTCGGCGGTCTGGCCCAGATGTACGTCACCATCATCGGCGGCCAGGCCTACCCGATCGAGATGTTCCCCGGCTACGAAGTCAGCAGCAGCTTCTACGACGGCGTGGTGCACGCCTACAGCCCGAGCGGTCTGGAACTGATGCTCGGCTTGGGCGGCGTCGCCGTGGCCCTGATCCTGGTGGCCTTCGCGGTCAAGGTGCTGCGCTTCCTGCCCGAGCGCCTGGACGACGAGATCGTCAGCGCCCTGCACGGGGCCAAGTAACCCGCCTCATGGCGGGTGCGGATGCACCCATGCAGCGCACCACTCCCTCCGCAAAACCGACCAATTTGGTCGGTTTTGCTTTTTGGGCGAGCCGCTGACCGGACCATGGCCCACGTCTACATCTCCGCCGCCCACAAGTCCTCGGGCAAGACCACGCTAACGCTGGGTCTGGCCCGCGCCCTGAGGAACCGGGGACGGCAGGTCCAGGTATTCAAAAAGGGGCCGGACTACATCGACCCGGTCTGGCACTCCCATGCCGCCGGCCGGCCCTGCTACAACCTCGACTTCCACATGATGCGACAGGCCGAGATCGAGGATCTGTTCGCCCGCCACGCCAGCCATGCCGAGATCAGCCTGATCGAAGGCAACAAGGGCCTGTACGACGGCATGGACCTGGAAGGCAGCGACAGCAACGCCGGCCTGGCCAAGCTGTTGCAAGCACCGGTGGTTCTGGTGATCGACTGCCAGGGCATCACCCGCGGCATCGCCCCACTGCTGATCGGCTACCAGGCCTTCGACCCGGCCATCCGCTTCGGCGGCGTCATCCTGAACAAGGTGGCCGGCCCTCGCCACGAGCAGAAGCTGCGCGCCGCCATCGAGCGCTACACCGATTTCAAGGTGCTGGGCAGCCTGCCGCGCGATGGCCGGCTGGAGATCGTCGAGCGCCACATCGGCTTGATCCCGGGCAACGAATCGGCCGAGGCCGAGGCCAAGATCGAGGTCATCGCCGCCCAGGTCAGCGAGCGGATCGACCTCGATGCCCTGATCGAGATCGCTCAGCAGGCCGCCCAGCCGAAGCCGCCTGCCGCTCCGGCAGCCAGCCCGGCCGCGCCGATCCGCATCGGCATCCTGCGCGACCGCGCCTTCGGCTTCTACTACAACGAAGACCTCGACGCCCTGCGCGAGGCCGGCGCCGAACTGGTGCCCATCGACGCCCTGAGCGATGCCCGGCTGCCAGCAGTCGACGGCCTCGTCATCGGCGGCGGCTTCCCCGAGGTGTTCATGGCCGAGTTGGCGGCCAACAGCGGCCTGCGCGCCGATATCCGCCGGGCCGCCGAGGCCGGCCTGCCGATCTACGCCGAGTGCGGCGGTCTGATGTACCTGTCCCGCTCCATTCACTGGCAAGGCCGCCAGGCCGAGATGGTCGGCCTGTTTGCCGGCGACGCGGTGATGGGTGCACGGCCGGTCGGCCGCGGTTATGCCGAACTCGTCGCCACCGGCCAGGGCGCCTACCTGCCGGCGGCCGGCACCCGGCTGCCGGCCCACGAATTTCATTACTCGCACCTGGAAAATCTCTCGGGCGACCCCACTTATGCCTACGATGTCAGCCGCGGACACGGCATCGATGGTCGCCACGATGGTATCGTCTACAAGAACGTGCTCGCCTCCTACTGTCATTTCCGGGGGGCGGGACCGAACGGGTGGATTGGGCGCTTTGTCGAACACGCGCGCCGTATCGCTCGCAACAACCCGGCTGCCCATGCGGCCTAATTTCTAGAGGACAGAAACATGATCACCGTGACCAAGGCCGCCGCCGAACAGATTCGCCAGGCCGCCACGCAGAACGATTCCGAGAACCTGGGCCTGCGCATCGCCGCCAAGGTCAACGACGAAGGCATGCTGGAGATCGGCATGGGCTTCGACCAGGAGCGCAGCAACGATTCCGTCAGCGACCAATGGGGCGTGACCGTGCTGGTCAACGCCCAGAGCGCGCCCTACCTCAACGAGATCACCCTCGACTTCGGTGAAGTCTCCCCCGGCCAGATGGGCTTCGTCTTCTCCATGCCCGAACCGCAGGGCGGTGGCGGCAGCTGCGGCTCCAGCGGCGGTGGCGGCGGTTGCGGTTCCGGCGGTTGCGGTTCCGGCGGCTGCGGCAGCCGCTAAACTCTGGCTTCGTTTCGTCGATGGGATATTGATTCGATCAGGGTATGGACTACTTACCGATCTTCATGGATGTCCGCGGCCGCAGGGGTCTGGTGGTCGGCGGCGACGAGGTGGCCGCGCGCAAGGCCTCGCTGATGCTGAATGCCGGTGCCGAGGTGACCGCGCTCAGCCCCACCCCGCTGCACCCGGCCTTCGCCCAGCTGCCGGGCGCCGAGCGCCTGCATCACCGACAGGCCAGCTTCGCGCCGGAGCAACTTGATGGTTTCGACCTGGTCTACGCCGCGACCGAGGACGACACCCTGAATCGCCAGGTCTACGAGGCCGCCCGCGCCCGGCACCTGCCGGTCAACGTGGTCGACACCCCGGAACTGTGCAGCTTCATCATGCCCTCGATCATGGACCGCTCGCCGATCCTGGTCGCCATCGCCAGCGGCGGCGAGGCGCCGGTGCTGTCGCGCATGCTGCGGGCCCGGCTGGAAACCCTGATCCCCTCGGCCTACGGCCGCCTGGCCCAACTGGCCGGCCGTTTCCGCGACAAGGTGCGGGCGCGCTTTCCCACCAGCGCCGAGCGACGCAAGTTCTGGGAAAGGGTGTTCCTGTCGCCGGTGGCGGAGATGGTCTTCGCCAGCCGCGAGCAGGATGCCGAGGTTGCCATCAACCGCCTGCTGGAGAGCGACAACCTCGAATTGCCCACCGGCGAGGTCTACCTGGTCGGCGCCGGCCCGGGCAACCCGGACCTGCTGACCTTCCGTGCCCTGCGCCTGATGCAGCAGGCCGATGTGGTGGTCTACGACCGCCTGGTCACCCAGCCCATTCTCGACATGTGCCGGCGCGACGCCGACCGCATCTACGTCGGCAAGGAGCGCGACAACCATGCGGTGCCGCAGGAGGAGATCAACCTCTTGCTGGTGCGTCTGGCCCAGGAGGGCAAGCGGGTACTGCGGCTGAAGGGCGGCGACCCCTTCATCTTCGGCCGCGGCGGCGAGGAGATCGAGACCTTGACCGAGCACGGCGTGCCGTTCCAGGTGGTGCCCGGCATCACCGCGGCCTCGGGCGTCGCCTCCTACGCCGGCATCCCGCTCACCCATCGCGACTATGCCCAGTCGGTCGCCTTCGTCACCGGCCACCTCAAGGACAACACGGTCCACCTCGACTGGGCCTCGATCGGCCGGCCGAACCAGACCGTGGTGATCTATATGGGGCTCAAGGGCATCGCCTCGCTGTGCCAGGGCATGATCGAGCGGGGCATCCCGGCCGACACCCCGGCCGCCATCGTCCAGCAGGGCACCACGCCGAACCAGCGCGTGGTCACCGCCACCGTCGGCACCCTGCCTCAGGTCGCGCAAGCGGCGCAACTGAAGCCGCCGACCCTGATCATCGTCGGCCACGTGGTCAAGCTGCACGAGAAGCTGGCCTGGTTCAAGCCGGAGGCTCCGGCCGCGGCAACGCCGCTGGACCAGCCGACCCGCCTGTAAATCCCTGACGGCGGGCGCCGTCAGAGTTCGCGCTGGATGCGCCGCACGCCGGGGTCCTCGGGGTGCGGCTCGCTGCGGAAGCCGAGCTTGCCGACCAGGCTCAGCATCTTGCGGTTGCTCGCCAGCACCTCGCCCTCCATCAGCCGGATGCCCTTGGTCCGGGCGCTGTCCATCAGCACCTCCATCAACTTGTAGCCGATGCCCTTGCGCTGCCACTGGTCGGACACGACCAGGGCGAACTCGCAGGACTCGGCGTCCGGGTTGATCGCATAGCGCACCACCCCCAGCTCCACCTCCCTGCCGTCCATCTCGGTCACCGCGATGAAGGCCATCTCCCGGTCGTAGTCGATCTGGGTCAGCCGTACCAGGGTCTCCTGCTTGAGTTCCTGCAGGCTGTCCATGAAGCGGAAGTACTTGGTCTCGGGCGACAGGTTGCGGACGAAGGTCTGCTCGATCTCGGCGTCCTCCGGTCGGATCGGCCGGATGATGACGTTGCGGCCGTCGGCCAGCTGCCATTTGGACACCAGATGCGCCGGATAGGGGTGGATGGCCATGTGGCCGTAGCGGTCGGCGCCGGAGGGCCGGGCCGCGATGATGATGCGGGCATCGGCCGCCAGCACGCCATGCTCGTCGGCCAACAGCGGGTTGATGTCGAGTTCCTGGATCCAGGGCAGCTCGCAGGCCATCTCCGACACCCGGAGCAGGACGCCCTTCAGCGCGTCCTCGGCCACGGCCGGCAGGTTGCGGAATTCGCCGAGCATGGGATAGATCCGGGTGCGCTGCATCAGGTCGCGCGCCAGATAGGAGTTGAGCGGCGGCAGGGCGACCGAGCGGTCCTTGAATACCTCGACCGCGACGCCGCCGGCGCCGAAGGTGATGACCGGGCCGAGCACGGGATCGGAGGCGATGCCGATCAGGAGTTCGCGCGCGTTCTGCTTGACCACCATGGGCTCGATCACCACCCCCTCCAGCCGCGCCTCCGGCCGCACCTTGTGCACATGGTCGAGCAGGTCCTGATAGGCGCTGCGCACGGCATGGCCGGTGGTCAGGTTCAGGCGCACGCCGCCGACGTCGGACTTGTGGCTGATGTCGGGCGAGTTGATCTTCATCGCCACCGGGAAGCCGAGCTGCTCGGCCATCAGGATGGCCTCGGACGGCGAACGGACGATCATGGTCTGCGCCACCGGGATGTGGAAGGCGGCGAGCAACGCCTTCGATTCCACCTCGGTCAGCACGTGCCGGCCCTCGGCCAGGGCCCCCTCGACGATCAGCTTGGCGCCCTCGACGTCCGGCTCGGCCTGCTGCGAGATCGGCCCCGGCGTCTGCATGAGCTGGCGCTGATTCTCGTAGTAGGCGGAAAGGAAGGAGAACACCTCCACCGCCGGCTCCGGCGTGGTGAAGCTGGGGATGCGCGCCTCACGGAACAGGCCGCGCGCCTCCTTGACCTGGGTCTCGCCCATCCAGCAGGCGAGCACCGGTTTCTGCGAGCCCTTCGCCACCTCGACCAGGGCCTGCGCCGCCTGCAGGGGATAGCTCATGGCCTGGGGCGTGAGCATGGCCAGCACGCCGTCGACGCCCGCATCGTCCAGGCAGGCCTGCAAGGCCAGCCGGTATTGCTCGGCGCCGGCGTCGCCCAGGATGTCGACCGGGTTGCCGTGCGACCAGGTCGGTGGCAGACCGGCATCGAGCGCCCGCAGGGTCTCCGGCGCCAACTCGGCCAGGCGCACGCACAGGTCGCTGGCGCGGTCGGTGGCCATGACGCCGGGGCCGCCGCCGTTGGTGACAATGGCCAGGCGGTTGCCGCTGGGCTTGATGTGGCTGGACAAGGCGCGCGCCGCGGCGAACAACTGGGTGATGGTGTTGACCCGAACCACGCCGGCGCGCCGGATCAGGGCATCGAACACCGCATCGGAACCGACCAGGGCGCCGGTGTGCGACTGGATCGCGCGGGTGCCCGCCTCGTGCCGGCCGACCTTGACCAGGATCACCGGCTTCAGCCGCGCCGCCGCGCGCAGGGCGCTGACGAAGCTGCGGGCATCGCGGATGCCCTCGATGTAGAGCAGGATGCTGCGGGTGGAGGCATCCACCGCCAGGTAGTCGAGGATCTCGCCGAAATCGATGTCGGCCGCCGCGCCGCTGGAGATGATGCTGGAAAAACCGATGTCGTTGGCCGCCGCCCAGTCGAGCATGGCGGTGCAGATCGCGCCGGACTGCGAGACCAGGGCAAGGTCGCCGCTGCGCGCGGCGGCGGGGCCGAAGGTGGCGTTGAGCCCGATCGCCGGCCGCTGGATGCCCAGGCAGTTGGGCCCGATGAAGCGGATGCCGTGCTGCTTGGCCGCCTCATGCACCTGGCGCTCAAGCGCGGCGCCCTGATCGCCCAGCTCGCGAAAGCCGGCCGACAGCACGACGGCGAAGCGAATGCCGCGCTCGCCGCACTCGTGCAGGATCGCGGTCACGGTATGGGCCGGCGTCGCGATCACCACCAGATCCGGCGTCTCCGGCAAATCGGCCGCCGAGGCATAGCATTTCTGGCCGAACACCGTGCCGTGCTTGGGATTGACCGGATACAGATGGCCGGCGAAGGTGGAATCGAGCAGGTTCTTGTAGATCACCCCGGCGACCGAGCCGGCGCGTTCGCTGGCGCCGAAGACCGCGACCGAGCGCGGATTGAACAGGGGATGCAGATAATGGCGACCCATGGTGTCTCGCTTGCCTGGCAACGCTCTCATGATAGCGGGTCCGTCTTACGCTGCCATGAATCGGGGGTATCATGAGGCGGCCTATATTTCAATTATGCACACCGCCTACATCACCCACCGCGCCTGTCTCGGCCACGACATGGGGCCCTGGCATCCGGAATCGCCCGCCCGGCTGCGCGCCATCGACGACCGGCTGCACGCCGCCCACCTCTATGACTTCCTGCGCCATTACGACGCCCCGCTGGTCGAACGCGAGGCCCTGCTGCGGGTGCATGACGCCGGTTATGTCGCGGCGATCGAGCGGGCGGCGCCGAGCGAAGGCCTGATCCAGCTCGATGGCGACACCGCCATGTGCCCCGCCACGCTGGAGGCGGCCCGGCGCGCCGCCGGCGGCGCCGTGCTGGCGGTGGATAAAGTGATGGCCGGCGAGGTGGCCAACGCCTTCGTCGCCGTGCGCCCGCCCGGCCACCATGCCACGCGCAACCAGGCCATGGGTTTCTGCATCTTCAACAACGTCGCCGTCGCCACCGCCCACGCCCTGGCGGCACATAGGCTGGCACGCGTCGCCATCGTCGACTTCGACGTGCACCACGGCAACGGCACCGAGGACATCTTCGCCGACGAGCCGCACGTGCTGCTCTGCTCCAGCTTCCAACACCCCTACTACCCGCACAGCGGCGCCGACACCCTGAGCGATCATATCGTGCCCGTGCCGTTGCCGGCCGGCACCGATGGCACGGCCTACCGCGCCGCCTTCGAGGCCAAAGTGCTGCCCGCGCTGGAGAGGTTCAAGCCGGAATTCGTCTTCTGCTCGGCCGGCTTCGACGGCCACCGCGAGGACGACCTCGCGCACTTTCGCCTGGTCGAGGCCGACTATGGCTGGATCACCGAGCAGGTCATGGCCGTGGCCGAAAAACATGCGCGGGGCCGGCTGGTGTCGCTACTGGAAGGCGGTTACAACCTGAGTGCCCTTGGCCGCAGCGTGGCGGCGCATATCAAGGTGCTGGCGGGACTTTAAGCGATTCGCGATGCAGGTTGTCCCCGCTGCGCGGGGACAGCCTATGGCTTCTTGCTGTCGAGGCCCGGGGTCAGCTTGTGCTCCACCGCGAACACGGCGGCCTCGACCCGCGAGGACAGGTTGAGCTTGGCCAGGATGTGGCGCACGTGCAGCTTGACCGTGTCGTAGCTGATCTCCAGCTGGCGGGCGATGGCCTTGTTGCTCTCGCCGCGGGCCAGATGGGTGAGGATTTCCCGCTCGCGCTGGGTCAGGGAATCGAGCAGCGAAGCGCTGCTGCTGCTCTTCTGGTCGAGCAGGCTGACCAGCTTGGCGGTCATCGCCGGGGCGACCACGGTCTCGCCCTTGTGGGCGCGCTGGATGGCGTCGACCACCTCGTCCGGCTCCATGCTCTTGAGCAGATAGCCGTTGGCACCGCCGCGCAGGGCGCGGGCCAGGTCGTCCTCGGCCTCGCTCACGGTGAGCATGAGCACCGGCAGGGTGAAGCCCTCCGCCCGCAATTCCTGCATGACGTTGATGCCGTCGACGCCACCGATGTTGAGGTCGAGCAGCAGGACGTCGGGTTTGTGCTCGCGCAGCAGCTCGGCCACCTCGGCCGGGTTGCCGGTGATGTTGGAGACCTCGATCAGGCCTTCGCGCTCCAGCAGTTCGACCAGCCCTTTGCGGAACAGGGTGTGGTCGTCGCAAAGGATGATGCGGATCTGGTGGCTCATTTGCTGCCGGACTCCGGTTGCCGGGCCGGGAAGGTAAGCCGGACCAGGGTACCGCCGGCTGGCCGGCTCTCGATGGTCAGCTTGCCGTTCAGCTTGGCTGCCCGCTCACGCATGATGGTGAGGCCGAAACTCTTGCCCACGCTCGAGGCATTGCCGCCGTGCAGGCCAACGCCGTCGTCGGCGACGTTGGCGATGTATTGGCCGTCGTGCAGGTCGAGGGTGACGATGACATGGCGCGCCCGGGCGTGCTTGCTGATGTTGTACAGGGCTTCCTGGATGATGTGGAAGACCTGCACCTCTTCTTCCGGCGTCAGCATCACGTCCTGGGCGACGTTGAGGAAGTCGACGTCGGCATTGGCCTTCTTGCGGAAGCTGTCCACCATTTCATGCAGGGCATGGACCAGGCCGCGCGGGTCGATGCGATCGCGGAACTGGGTGATCAGGTTGCGGATCTCGGCATAGGCGACATCGACCGCCTCTTCGACATCGGCGATATAGCCGTTGGCGCGGTCCATCTCGCCGTCGGCCAGGGCGTCGGTCAACACCGACAGGCGCATCTTGGCATAGGCCAGGGTCTGCGCCACCGAATCGTGGATCTGGTTGGCCAGCATGGTTCGCTCGTTCATCAGCGAGATGCGCATGTTCTCCCGGGTCAGCCGGGCATTCTCCAGGGCCATGCCCAGGTGTTCGCTGATCGAGTTGAACAGATAGCGCACGTCGTCGGACAGGCGCTGATCGGTGTCCATGAACAGGTTATAGACGCCGAGCACCTTGCCCTTGTGCCGCAGCGGCACGGCGAAAATGGTCCGGCATTGGTTGGCCACGTACATGTGACGCACCTGCTTCTGGCAGACGGTGAGCACCTGGCCGAGCTGGGTGTCCTGGGTCAGCGTGGCCTGGCCGCAGATGCCGCATTCGAGCGGCATGAAGCGCTCCTTCTCGACCACGGCGTCGGGCAGCCCGATCGAGCCGGCCAGGCGCAGGTGGCCGCCATCCGCGGTGAGGATGCGCACCACGCCGGCCTTGGCGCCGGACAGCCGCACCATGATCTCGAGGAAGCGCATGAGCATCTGCTCGACATTGCTCTCGCTGCTCATGCTGCCGGCGATCTCGGCCAGCACCTCCAGCGCCGCCGGCTGGCTGACCTCGAAGGCACCAGGCGCGGGCGCACCAACCTCGGCCGAATCGGCGGGCGAATCCATGCGATGGAGCGGAGAGACGGTGACGTCCTGCTGGGTCACGGCGGGAAGGCTGGGCAATTACCGGGGAAACGATAGTACCCGCAGGGTCAGTTCAGGTCAAAAGCTCTGAACCACGCGGGTGCGGGCCAACGGCGGATTCTTGTCGAAATAGGCCTTGATGCCGCCGGCGATGGCCGCCGCCAGCCTGTCCTGGTAGGCATCGTCGGTCAGTCGCCGCTCCTCCTCGGGATTGGAGATGAAGGCGGTCTCGACCAGGATCGAGGGGATGTCCGGCGCCTTGAGCACGGCGAAGCCGGCCTGTTCGACGTGCGGCTTGTGCAGGGTGTTGATCTCGCCCAGCTCATCAAGCACGGCGCGGCCGAGCTTGAGGCTGTCGGCGATGGTCGCGGTCTGCGACAGGTCGAGCAGGGTCTGCTTGAGGTAGACATCCTTGACGTCGATGTTGACGCCGCCGATCAGGTCGGCGTCGTTCTCCCGCTTGGCCAGCCAGCGCGCGGCAGCCGAGGTCGCGCCCTTCTCCGACAGGGCGAAGACTGAGGAGCCGCGGGCATCCGGCCGGATGAAGGCATCGGCATGGATGGAGACGAAGAGGTCGGCCTGTGCCCGCCGCGCCTTGTTCACCCGCTCGTGCAGGGGGATGAAGTAGTCGCCGTCGCGGGTAAGATAGGCCCGCATATTGGGCAGCCGGTCGATCTGGGCCTTGAGCCGGCGGGCCACCGCCAGGGTGACCTCCTTCTCGCGCGAACCATTGGCGCCGATGGCGCCCGGGTCTTCACCGCCGTGGCCGGGGTCGATGGCCACGGTGACCAGACGCACCATCTCATTCTTGCCCGCCTTGCCCGGCTTGATCGAGGCGATCTTGTCCGCCGGCTTGGCCTCCTGCTCGGCCTGGGCGATGGCGCTTTCCACCTGCTTGTCCAGGGCCGGCGGTGTCGCAGCCGGATAGACATCGAGCACCAAGCGATGGCCGTAGTCGCCGAACGGCTTCAAGGTGAAGATCTGCGGCCGGCTCTCCTGCTTGAGGTCGATCACCATGCGGGTGACGCCGGGCCGGTTGCGGGCGACCCGCACCCCGGCAATGTAAGGGTCCTGGGCGCCGATCTTGCCACCGAGCTCGGTCAGCGCGGCCTCGGGCTCGACGCCTTCGAGGTCGAGCACGATGCGCTCGGGGTTCTTCAGCTGGAACTGCTTGAAGCCGATCTCTTCGCTCAGTTCGATGGCGATGCGGCTGTAGTCGGCCGACGGCCACAGACGTACCGCCTTGACCCCGACCGCGGCCTGGG
The DNA here is from genome assembly GCF_003967275.1 of Sulfuritortus calidifontis. Classification (NCBI taxonomy): domain Bacteria; kingdom Pseudomonadati; phylum Pseudomonadota; class Betaproteobacteria; order Nitrosomonadales; family Thiobacillaceae; genus Sulfuritortus; species Sulfuritortus calidifontis. The sequence goes on along the minus strand of NZ_AP018721.1, from coordinate 639,319 downwards.
CGGCGAACGCCCAGGCGCAGGCCCAGCCCAGCGCCAGCAGCAGCCAAGGTTTCAAGCGGTCTTGAGCGATGCGATGCAACGTCTTCCTGCCTCCGTGTAAGCAACCAGTTCGGCTTGCCGCCCCTCGCCCGCCCAGCTCAGGCGCAGCGCCAGATCGGGCTCGGGCAGCAGCCCTGCCGCCTTTTCCGGCCATTCGACCAGGCAGATCGAGCCGGCGTTGAAGTATTCGCGGAATCCCGCCTCCGCCCATTCGACCGGGTCGGCAAACCGATACAAATCAAAGTGATATAAATTTAAGCTCGAAACTTCATAAAGTTCAACCAGGGTGTAGGTCGGACTCTTCACCCGACCGCGAAAACCGAGGCTTCTGAGCAACCCCCGCACCAGGGTCGTCTTGCCCGCGCCGAGGTCGCCAGAGAGGTAGACCGTCATCCCCGGACGCAGCACCGCGGCCAGACGGGCACCCAGATTCAGGGTCGCCGATTCGTCGGGCAAGGTCAGGCTCAGGCTATCATCGGCGGCATGGGGCATCGCGTGTCTTCTCATTCATCGGATTCGCTCAAGGCCGCGATTCGCGGCTGGGGCCGCGAGCTGGGCTTTGGCGCGGTCGGTTTCGCCGGCATCGAGCAGCCGGCGGCCGAGGCCCGGCTGCTCGACTGGCTGGCCAAGGGCTATCACGGCGACATGGATTATATGGCCCGCCACGGCACAAAGCGCGCCCGGCCGGCGGAACTGGTGCCGGGCACCCGCTCGGTGATCAGCGTCCGGCTCGATTACCTGCCGGCCAGCCACGCGGCCGAGACCATTCTCGCCCGGCCCGAGCGCGCCTACATCTCGCGCTACGCGCTGGGCCGCGACTACCACAAGGTGCTGCGCAACCGGCTGCAGAAACTGGCCGAGCGCATCGAGGCCGAAGTGGGACCGTTCGGCTACCGGGTGTTCACCGACAGCGCCCCGGTGCTGGAGGTGGAACTGGCCGCCCAGGCCAGCCTGGGCTGGCGAGGCAAGCACACGCTGCTGATCGACCGCCGGGCCGGCTCCTGGTTCTTCCTGGGCGAGATCTACTGCGACCTCGAATTGGCGCCTGATCCGCCGGAGGCCAACCACTGCGGCAGCTGCCAGGCCTGCCTCGACATCTGCCCGACCCGGGCCATCGTCGCGCCTTACGAAGTCGATGCCCGGCGCTGCATCTCCTATCTGACCATCGAACTGGCCGGCAGCATCCCGACCGAGCTGCGGCCGCTCATGGGCAACCGCATCTACGGCTGCGACGACTGCCTGCTGGCCTGCCCCTGGAACCGCTTCGCCCAGCCCACGCGCGAGAGCGACTTCGCCCCGCGCAACGGCCTCGACACGGCCACGCTGATCGAACTGTTCGCTTGGTCCGGGACCGAGTTCGAGGCGCGGCTGGCCGGCTCGCCCATCCGCCGCATCGGCTTTGATCGCTGGCTGCGCAACCTCGCGGTGGCCCTGGGCAATGCCCCGGCCTCGCCGGCTGCCCAGGCCGCCCTGGCCGCACGGCGCGACCATGCCTCGGCGCTAGTGCGCGAACACGTGGAGTGGGCGCTCGCACGGCAGGCCGCTGGCGCAAAGTAAATTACAATAGCGCCAACCCAGCGGAGCCCGGCCCAGCATGCAGATCAACCCCAACAATCCCATCGGCGTCTTCGATTCCGGCGTCGGCGGCCTGACCGTGGTGCGCGCCCTGATGGAGCGCCTGCCGTTCGAGCACATCGAGTATTTCGGCGATACCGCCCGGGTGCCCTATGGCGTGAAATCGGTCGAGACCATCGCCCACTACACCACCCAGATCGCCCAGTTCCTGCTCGAGCGCCAGGTCAAGCTCCTGATCATCGCCTGCAACACCATGGCCTCGGTCTCGGCCCAGGTGGTGCGCGACCTGTCGCCGGTGCCCGTGCTCGACGTGATCGAGGCCGGCGCCCTGGCCGCCCTGGCCGCCAGCCAGAGCCGGCGCATCGGCGTCATCGGCACCCCGACCACCATCAACAGCAACGCCTACGCCCGCGCCATCCACGAGGTGGAGCCGGACGCCAGGGTAGTGTCCCAGGCCTGCGCCCTGTTCGTGCCCCTGGTCGAAGAGGGCTGGCTCGACCACCCGGTGACCCGGCTGACCGCCCAGGAATATCTCAAGCCGGTGCTGGCCGAACGGGTCGATACCCTGGTCCTGGGCTGCACCCACTACCCCCTGCTCAAGCCGCTGCTTGCCGACGTGACCGGCCCGCAGACCACCCTGGTCGACTCGGCCGAGGCCATGGCCGAGCGCACCGCCGCCCTGCTCACCGACCTCAACCTGCACACCCCCGCGCGCGCGCCGGCCGACTATCATTTCCATGTCACCGACGTGCCTTTGCGCTTCCAGACCATCGGCGAGCGCTTCCTCGGTCGCTCGCTCAACAACGTCCATGTTGTGAAATGGTGACGCCCCCCCCTAGAGCCACCCATACGGATTACTTAGCAAGAGGTACGTAATTACCAAGCGGCTTATCATTCCTATAATTTGATTCACATCAAGAAATCGGGTGTTCCATGACAAACAGCATCCTGCGTCGCGTTCTCTATTCCTTCCTGGGCCTGGGCGCCTTCGCCGCCGGCATGTTTCCCTTCTACGCCAACTTCTTCGTCGAGTGGAAGCCGGGCATGCTGGTCTGGTTCGTGTTCGGCTGCTTCATCGCCGGCCTGTTCATCGGCATCGCCAACTACTACGTGATGAACCTGGTGCTGGTGTCCAAGCTCAAGCGCATCTCCCAAGTGGCCAGCGCCATCGCCAACAAGGATCTCTCCTTCATCTGCAACATCCAGAGCAACGACACCATCGGCGTCATCATCCAGAGCTTCAACGACATGGCCGGCACGCTGCGCGACCTGATTGGCCGCACCTCCGAGCTGAGCAGCCGCGTCCGCCGCGACACCAACAGCATCCGCTCCCAGGTCGATGAGATCCATAACAACGTCGACGATCAGGCCGCCCGCATGGATGAGATCGGCAACTCCATGCAAAACCTGGCCGGCACTATCGGCGAGATCACCGAGAAATCCTCCAACGCCGCTGACAAGGCCAACGAGGCCGGCGACATCGCCCGCCAGGGCGTAAGCAAGGCCCAGCAGAGCATCCAGGGCATGGAGCGCATCCACGGTTCGGTCAGCAGCGCCACCGAACGGGTGGCCAAGCTGGGCGAAAGCTCGCAACAAATCGGTGCCATCGTCGCGGTGATCAAGGAGATCGCCGACCAGACCAACCTGCTGGCACTGAACGCCGCCATCGAGGCTGCCCGCGCCGGTGAACAGGGGCGCGGCTTCGCCGTGGTGGCCGACGAGGTACGCAAGCTGGCCGAGAAGACCGCCCAGGCGACCAGCGAGATCAGCGGCATGATCCAGAGCATCCAGAGCGAAACCCAGCAGGCGATCGAGGCCATCGGCCAGGGCATGCAGGAGGCCGAATCCGGCGTCGGCACCGTCCGCGCCACCAGCGACGCCCTGCAGCAGATCACCGCCAGCTTCGACCAGGTCGCCAGCATGGTGCAGGAGATCGCCCAGGCCACCGGTGTGCAAAACCAGGCCGTGCAGAACGTGCTCCACAACCTGGGGCAGATCGATGCACTCAACCGCAAGACCCTGGAGAACAGCGAGCAGGGCGTGGCCATGGCCGGCAGCCTGACCAACGAGGCCAACAACCTCGACGACGCGGTCAAGGCCTTCAAACTGAACTAAACGATTTGATGCAAATCAAGGACACATGCATCGCATTAGCGATAATGGCAGTGAAGCCCCTTAACTCGTAGCAGTCGAACAACCCAGTCGAAAGGAAGCATCCATGAAGACCCTGACCCTCGTTCTCGTTGCCGCCGGTCTCGCCATCGCCGGCCCCGTGTCCGCCGATGAGGCCCTGGCCAAGAAGAACATGTGCATGAACTGCCACAGCGTCGACAAGAAGCTGATGGGCCCCTCGTTCAAGGACGTCGCCGCCAAGTACAAGGGCAACAAGGAGGCCGAGAAGATCCTGGCCGAGAGCATCGTCAAGGGCAGCAAGGACAAGTTCGGCAAGGTGCCGATGCCGCCGCAGGCCAAGGCCGCTGGCGACTCCGCCGCCCTGGCCAAGTGGATCATGAGCCTGTAAGTCGATCTTCACACCAAGCAAAAAAGCGGGCAGGTCCCGCTTTTTTGCTTTCTGCAGCCCGGCCTCCAATCTAATTTATCAATCGATACAATCGTAACTATTCATTAGATAAATCAATTAGATCTCCCTAATATTCGCCCCGTCGCTTCACGACGAGCCGACCCACTAACTTAAGGAGATTTAAATGCAGTCTTTGATCAACACCCAGGTTCAGCCCTTCAAGGCCCAGGCTTTCCACAATGGCAAGTTCGTCGAGGTCACCGAGAAGGATCTGCACGGCAAGTGGTCCGTCCTGATCTTCATGCCGGCCGCCTTCACCTTCAACTGCCCGACCGAGATCGAGGACGCCGCCGACAACTATGCCGAGTTCGAGAAGGTTGGCGCCGAGGTGTACGTCGTCACCACCGACACCCATTTCTCGCACAAGGTGTGGCACGAGACCTCCCCGGCCGTGGGCAAGGCCAAGTTCCCGCTGGTCGGCGATCCCACCCACGCCCTGACCAACGCCTTCGGCGTGCATATCCCGGAAGCCGGCCTGGCCCTGCGCGGCACCTTCGTCATCAACCCCGAAGGCATCATCAAGACCATGGAAGTGCATGACAACGCCATCGCCCGCGATGTGAAGGAGACCCTGCGCAAGCTGAAGGCCGCCCAGTACGTCGCCGCCCATCCCAACGAGGTCTGCCCGGCCAAGTGGAAGGAAGGCGAAGCCACGCTGACGCCGTCTCTGGACCTGGTCGGCAAGATCTAAGCCTCACCGTGCCCGTGTCACCCCGGGCGCATTCCCCAGATGGCAAAACCAAGGCGCTCGGCTCACGCGCCGGCGCCTTCATCTTGCCATCCGAACCGAACAGATTGCTGGAGAACACCATGCTCGACGCCAACATCAAGGCCCAGTTGAAGGCCTACCTCGAAAAACTCCTGCAGCCGATCGAACTGGTTGCCAGCCTGGACGACAGCGCCAAGTCGGCCGAGATGCGCACACTGCTGGAGGACATCGCCAGCCTGTCCGGCAAGGTATCTCTGCTGGAGAACGGCCACGACGCCCGCAAGCCGTCCTTCACCGTCGGCAAGGTGGGCGAGACCGCCCGCATCGGCTTCGCCGGCCTGCCCATGGGCCATGAATTCACCTCGCTGATCCTGGCCCTGCTGCAGGCCAGCGGCTACGCGCCCAAGATCAGCGACGCGCAGGTCGAGCAGATCAAGTCGCTGACTGGAGAGTTCCGCTTCGAGACCTACATTTCCCTGTCCTGCCACAACTGCCCGGACGTGGTGCAGGCCCTCAACACCATGGCCGCGCTGAATCCGAACATCCGGCACGTCATGATCGACGGCGGCCTCAATCAGGCCGAGGTCGAGGCCCGCCAGATCATGGCCGTGCCCAGCGTCTGGCTGAACGGCGAGCCGTTCGCCGACGGCCGCATGGCGCTGGAAGAAATCCTGGCCAAGGTCGACACCGGCGCGGCCGACCGCGAGGCCGCGAAGCTGGCGGAGCAGGCCCCGTTCGACGTGCTGGTGGTGGGTGGCGGCCCGGCCGGCGCCGCGGCGGCGGTGTACTCGGCGCGCAAAGGCATCCGCACCGGCGTGTTGGCCGAGCGCTTCGGCGGCCAGGTCATGGACACCCTGGCGATCGAGAACCTGATCTCGGTGCCCCACACCGACGGCCCCAGGCTCGGCCGCGCCCTGGAAGAGCACGTCAAGGAATACGAGGTCGACATCATGAACCTGCAGCGTGCCGAGGCCCTGATCCCCGGCGAGGCAGGTAACTACCACGAGGTGCGTCTGGCCAATGGCGCGGTGCTCAAGGCCAAGAGCGTGATCCTCGCCACCGGTGCCCGCTGGCGCGAGCTCAACGTGCCGGGCGAGCAGGAATACCGCGGCCGTGGCGTGGCCTACTGCCCGCACTGCGACGGCCCCCTGTTCAAAGGCAAGCGCGTGGCGGTGATCGGCGGCGGCAACTCCGGCGTCGAGGCGGCGATCGACCTGGCCGGCGTCACTGGTCACGTCACCCTGCTCGAGTTCGGCGATGCCCTGCGCGCCGACGCGGTGTTGCAGGCCAAGCTCATGAGCCTGCCCAACGTCAGCGTGATCAAGAGCGCCCAGACCACCGAGGTGAACGGTGATGGCAGCAAAGTGAACGGCCTGACCTATATCGACCGGGCCAGCGGCCAGTCGCAGACCCTCGCTCTGGAAGGCGTGTTCGTCCAGATCGGCCTGTTGCCCAACACCGATTGGCTCAAGGGCACGCTCGAACTGTCGAAGTTCGGCGAGATCGTGGTCGACGCCCGCGGCCAGACCTCGGTGCCCGGCGTGTTCGCCGCCGGCGACTGCACCACGGTGCCCTACAAGCAGATCATCATCGCCATGGGCGAGGGGGCCAAGGCCGGCCTGTCGGCCTTCGATCACCTGATCCGCACCGCCGTGCCGGCCAAGGAGGCCGCGGCCGCCTGATCAGGCCCGGTCGTAGGTGACGAAGTGGTAGGCCAGGCCGGCTGCGCTGACGTGCCGCTCGCGCGCCGTCTCCTGCCAGGCCGCCAAATCGAAGGCGGGGAAATGGGCATCGCCCTCGTACTCGGCCTGGATCTCGGTGAGATAGAGCCGGTCGGCGCGGGGCAGGATCTGGCGGTAGAGGTCGGCGCCGCCGACGAAGAAGACCTCGGCATCGCTGCCGCAGGCGGCGATGGCGGCGTCGAGGGAATGGGCGGTGAGGCAGCCCGCGACCCGGTAGTCGGGATCGCGGGTCACAATCACGGTGGTGCGGCCCGGCAGCGGGCGGCCGATGGACTCATAGGTCTTGCGCCCCATGATGATGTGATGGCCCATGGTCAGCGCCTTGAAGTGCCTGAGGTCTTCCGGCAGGTGCCAGGGCAGGGTGTTGTTGATGCCGATCACCCGATTCTTCGCCATGGCGGCGATGACGTTGATGCGCGCCATGCTCACACCGCGACCGGCGCCTTGATGCCCGGATGCGGGTCGTAGTTCTCCAAGGTGAAGTCCTCATACTTGAAACCGAAGATGTCGGTCACCTCGGGGTTGATGCGCATGGTCGGCAGCGGGCGGAAGTCGCGCGACAACTGCAGGCTCACCTGTTCCATGTGGTTGAGGTAGATGTGGGCATCGCCCAGGGTGTGGACGAAATCGCCGGGCCGCAGATTGCAGACCTGGGCCATCATCATGGTCAGCAGGGCGTAGCTGGCGATGTTGAACGGCACGCCGAGGAAGATGTCGGCGCTGCGCTGGTAGAGCTGGCAGCACAGCCGGGCCTGGCCGCCGGCGCGGTCGGGCTCGACGTAGAACTGAAAGAAGGCGTGGCAGGGCGGCAGCTTCATCTTGTCTAGCTCGCCCACGTTCCAGGCCGAGACGATGAGCCGGCGCGAATCGGGGTTGGTCTTGATCTGTTCGACCACCTGGCTGATCTGGTCGATGTGGCGACCGTCGGCGGCCGGCCAGGAGCGCCATTGCGAGCCGTAGACCGGACCGAGGTTGCCCTGCTCGTCGGCCCATTCGTCCCAGATGGTCACGCCGTTTTCCTTGAGGTACTGGATGTTGGTGTCACCCTTGAGGAACCACAGCAGTTCGTGAATGATGGACTTGAGGTGGACCTTCTTGGTGGTGAGCAGGGGGAAACCCCGGCCCAGATCGAACCGCATCTGATAGCCGAACACGGAAAGGGTGCCAGTGCCGGTGCGGTCGGATTTCTCGACGCCATGGGCGAGCACATGGCGCAACAGGTCGTGATACTGCTGCATTAGATGGTGTCCTTGTAAATGAGCTTGTAGACCAGGTTCATCAGGAACAGCTGCTGATGCTGATTGAGGTTCTCGAACTGCAGGCCGTAGACGTTGCGCGGCTGGCCGTCCGGACCGGTGTCGGCCACGACCGAGCGCACCACCGCGGTGACCTGCACCGACTCCTCGATCTCGCCGACATGGGCCTTGAAGCCGACGACCAGGGTTCGCTCCTTGTCGCCGACCGCCTTGCCGAGCAGCAGCCGGGCACCGCCGACGCTGATGTCGTTGATCAGACCGGTGGCGAGCGGGCTGCCGCCCTCCTTGTCATACACCGTGGCCTCCAGTTCCACCGCCGCCCGCATAGCCTTGCGCAGGCGCATGGTCTGCACGCCGTTCGGATAGGACAGGTGCAGATAGGGATATGGCGCGAACAACACCTTGAGCACCTTGGCGGTGAAGCTGCCGATGACCAGGCCGGAGAACACGCGCACATTGAAGATCTGGCCATCGCTGATGGGCAGCAGCTTGCCGCCAGCCTCAGGCACGCTGATCAGGATGCTGTGGCCCTTGCTGTAGCCGACCAGGCGCACCTTGTAGGTTTCCTTGGCCCCGGCCGCCAGCGGCTGCAACTGCACCACCTCGCCCGGTGCCAGCTTGAGATCCTCGAACGGCGTGAGCTCGGCCGCCTTCACCCGGGTCTCGTCGGCCACCACCTCGGGTGCGGGGCCGCGCTCGCGGCCGAACACCTCGCGGAACAGGCCGCGCTGGAGCAGCCCGTGCACCTGGTTCAGGCTCTGCACCACCTGGCCGCGGCTCAGCAGCAGGCGGCCGTTGGCGTCATAGGCCGACCAGGGCAGCGGCTGGCCGACCACGATCTCGGAGGCCCGGATGCGGACCAGATCCTTCGTTTCAGCCATGAACCCCCCAGGCTTTGGCGGAACTGTCTCGCTCTCTCATTAGTGTTTGTTTTGCTTGGCTAATTGGCCGAGTATATCCAAAACCAGCTCGCGACCTAAGCCGCCCATGCCACGGGTAAGCAGGTCGGCATCCCGCTCGCCGTCGATCAGCCGGCGCATGATGCCGCCCAGTCGGGCCATGTCGCCCCCGGCCTTGACCATCTGCTCGGCCATGTTGGCCAAGGCGGCGAAGGCCTGGACATCGCCCCGCGCGGCCGCCTCGATCATGGCGGCCAGGCCCGGCGCGGCGGCGCCGGCCTCGGGTTGGCTGTCCAGCGGCGGCAAGGTTGCCGGGTCGATGATGCCGGCCAGGATGGCCTCGGCGATCACCCGATCCTCGTCGTCCAGGCCCAGGAGCACGCTGCGGTCACGCCTGCCCTGGCCGATCTGGCGGATGGCGCCGACCAGGCGACCCCAGCCCTGGGCCTCGGCCGCCTGCAAGGCGCCGTCCAGCTCGGCCTTGAGCGCGGGATTGACCATGGCCTGGACCACGGCGTGGATGAACTGGGCGTGCACCCGCAAGATCTGTTCGGCGGCGGCCGGCAGCTGGGCCATCAACTCTCCTCCTGCAAGCGTTGCCACTGACCGTCGAGCAGGCCTTCGATCGGGCGGTATTGGGTTTTGTAGGCCATCTTCGGGCTCTCCTGGATCCAGTAGCCCAGATAGAGATAGGGCAGACCCAGCTTGCGGGCCAGTTCGATCTCGGCCAGCACGCCGTAGACGCCCAGACTGCGTCGGACCAGCGCGGGCTCGTAGAAGGTGTAGACCGCCGACAGGCCGTCGAGCAGGCGGTCGATCAGGCCGACCATGACCACCTCGCCGTCCAGGCGGAACTCGGCCAGGGCGCTGTCGACCTGGCTTTTCAGGAGGAAGCTGCGGTATTGCTCGCGGTCGTCCTCGTCCATGCCGCCACCGGGGTGGCGCGACTGCTGGTAGCGGCGATACAGGCGGTAGTGCTCCTCCTCGAAGCTCAGGGGCTTGAGTTCCAGCACGAGGTCCTGGTTGCGCGCATTGCAGCGGCGCTGGCTGCGGTTGGGCACGAATGCATCCACCGGCACCCGCACCGGCACGCAGGCCCGGCAGGTATCGCAGCGCGGCCGGTAGACGAACAGGCCGCTGCGGCGAAAGCCGGCGCGCACCAGCTCGGAATAGACCGTGGTGTCGATCAGGCTGTAGGGCGTGGCCACCTGCGAACGGGCCTGCCGCTGCGGCAGGTAGCTGCAGGGATAGGGCGCCGTCAGATACAACTGCAGTCTATGGATGGGCAGTTCGCGCAACGAGGTCATGATCGAAGGTCCATTTGCCGGGACGGCCGGGTTCGGCGGTCAGGCAGTCCAATTGTGCCCGAAACTCGGGCCGCGCAATCGGCCGGGCGCCGAGCGAGGCCAGATGCCGGGTCACCATCTGGCAATCGATCAGACCGAAACCCCAGCGCTTCAGTTGCCGCACCAGATGGGCCAGGGCCAGTTTCGAGCCATCGCTGATGCGGGTGAACATGGATTCGCCGAAGAAGGCCCGGCCCAGGGCGACGCCATAGAGGCCGGCGACCAGGCGGCCGTCCAGCCAGGTTTCGACCGAATGGGCATAGCCCGCCGCATGCAGCCGGCCGTAGGCGGCCTGCATCTCGGACGTGATCCAGGTGCCGGCCTGGCCCGCTCTCGGCTCGGCGCAGCCCTGCATGACCTCGGCGAAGGCGGTGTCGACCCGGATCTCGTAGTCCGGTTTCTTCAGGCGCCGCGCCAGGGAGCGCGATACCTTGAATTCGTCGGGATAGAGCACCATGCGCGGGTCGGGCGACCACCAAAAGATGGGCTCGCCCGGGTTGAACCAGGGGTAGATGCCGCGGGCGTAGGCCTCGAGCAGGCGCTCGAGCGAGAGGTCACCGCCCACGGCAAGCAGGCCGTTGGGCTCGCGCAGGGCGGCTTCGAGCGGGGGAAAGGGCGCGGCGCCGGCGAGCCAGGGAATCATGCCCCTATTGTAAAATGCCGGACCGAGAAAATTCCCCCGATGACCTCCCCCGCCCCTTCCCCCGAAACGCCGCGCTGTTTCCACTGCGGCGACGCCCTGCCTGCCGGCGCCGATTACCCCATTACTCTGCGTGGCGAGATCAAGCCAGCCTGCTGCCGCGGCTGCCAGGCGGTGGCCCAGGTCATCATCGATTCGGGCAATGCCGATTATTACCGCCTGCGCACCGATTTCCCGGCCACAGCCGAGGCCGCGCTGGAGGAACTGAAGAAGCTCGAGCTCTACGACCTGCCCGAGGTGCAGGCCGGCTTCGTCAAGGCCGAAGGCGAGGTACGCGAGGCCAGCCTGATCCTGGAAGGCATCGTCTGCGCCGCCTGCGTCTGGCTGAACGAGCGCCACCTGCGGCAACTGCCGGGGGTGATCTCGGCCGACATTAACTTCTCCACCCGCCGCGCCCGGGTGCGCTGGGACGAAGGCCGGGTCAAGCTGTCGCAGATCCTCAAGGCGGTGCAGGAGATCGGCTACCTGGCCCACCCCTTCGACACCAGCCGGCAGGAGGAGCTCTACCGCAAGGAGCGCAATACCGCGATCCGTCGCCTGGCCATCGCCGGCCTGGGCATGATGCAGGTGATGATGTACGCCATCCCGGTCTATCTGGCCGAGGAAGGCACCATGACGCCGGACATCCTGCAGCTCATGCGCATCGCCGGCATGGTGCTGACCACACCAGTGGTGTTCTATTCGGCCTGGCCCTTCTTCCAGGGCGCCGCCCGCGACCTGGCGGTGCGCCGCCTGGGCATGGACGTGCCGGTGGCCCTGGGCGTGGCCGTGGCCTATGCGGCCAGCGTCTGGGCCGTGCTCAGCCGGTCGGGCGAGGTCTATTTCGACTCGGTCACCATGTTCGTCTTCTTCCTGCTCACCGGCCGCTTCCTGGAGATGAGCGCGCGCAAGCGTTCGGCCGAGGCGGCGGAGAGCCTGATCAAGCTGATCCCGGCCGCCGCCGTACGCCTGCCCCACTACCCGGCCGACCGGACCGAGGAGACCGTGGCCGCGGTCAAGCTCAATCCGGGTGACCACATCCTGGTCGGTCCGGGCGAGAGCTTCCCGGCCGACGGTCGGGTGGTGGAAGGCGCCTCGACCGCCGACGAATCGCTGCTCACCGGCGAATCGACGCCGCTGGCCAAGCAGCAGGGCCAGGCTGTTATCGGCGGCAGCCTCAACCTGGACAGCCCCTTGGTGGTCCAAGTGGAGAAGGTCGGCGCCGACACCGTGCTCTCCGGCATCGTCCGCCTGCTCGACCGCGCCCTGGCCGAAAAGCCGCGGCTGGCATTGGCCGCCGACCGGGTGGCGCACTGGTTCGTGTTGGTGGTCCTCCTGATCTCGGCCGGGGTGGCGATGGCATGGTATGCCATCGATCCCTCGCGCGCGCTCTGGATCACAGTCTCGGTCCTGGTGGTCACCTGCCCCTGTGCCCTGGCCCTGGCCACGCCGGCGGCGCTGACCGTGGCCCTGGGCCGCCTGACCCGACTGGGGCTGCTCTCCACCCGCGGCCACGCCCTGGAAACCCTGGCCCGCGCCACCGACTTCGTCTTCGACAAGACCGGCACCCTGACCACCGGCCGCTTCCGTCTGTTGCAGACTGAAACCGTGCGCGGAGACGCGGCCTCGGCACTGGCCATCGCCGCCGCCTTGGAACAGGGCGCCACCCATCCGGTGGCCAGCGCCATCCGCGAGGCGGCGGGCGCTGCCGCCCTGCAGGCGGAAGAGCTGAACTATCTGCCGGGCCAGGGCGTGCAGGGCCGGGTGGCCGGGCGGACCTATCGCCTGGGCGCGCCGGTCTATGCCGCACCCGGCCACGAGTTGCCGGCCAGCCTTAACGGCAGCGTCATCGCCCTGGCCGACGAGGCCGGTCCACTCGCCTGGTTCGAACTGGGCGACGAACTGCGGCCGCAGGCGCCGGCCCTGGTCGCACAGCTCAAGGCCCTGGGCCTGCGCCTGCGCCTGTATTCCGGTGATCGGCCGGAAAACGTCGCTCGCATGGGCCGAACCCTTGGCATCGAGGACGCCCGCGGCGGCATGCTGCCGGCCGACAAGCTGGCCGCGGTGCGGGAATTGCAAGAACAGGGCGCCATCGTCGCCATGACCGGCGACGGCGTGAACGATGCCCCGGTGCTGGCCCAGGCCCAGGTCTCGATCGCGGTCGACCAGGGGGCCGAGGCGGCCCAGGCCGCGGCGGACATGGTGCTGCTGTCCAATGAATTGGCCCGGCTGGCGGACGGCGTGCGCCTGGCGCGCAAGACCCAGGTGATCATCCGGCAGAACCTGTTGTGGTCGGTGCTCTACAACGTCATCGCCATCCCGGCGGCGGCCCTGGGCTATGTCTCGCCCTGGCTGGCCGGCATCGGCATGTCGATGAGCTCCTTGCTGGTGGTGCTCAACGCCATGCGGCTGAACCGGGTCTGATGGCGACGGACTTTTGTACTAAGTTTATAAATTATGGATATTCTTTATCTGCTCATCCCACTCAGCATCGTCTTCGTCGCGGTGATCGCGATGGGCCTGCTGTGGGCCGTGAAAAGCGGCCAATTCGAGGACATGGAAGGGCCGGCCCACCGCATCCTGATGGATGACGACGACGAACCGCCGGCCAAGAACCGCGATTAGTACCTGCGACCAATTGACACAGGTCAAGACCAAATATTAGGATTTCGAAGTCTTAATTAGCTGTTAGTAGTTCGCTCAACCAAAAGCTGTTCACCTCAACCCGCGAAGGAGGCCTGTATGCAAGCAACGACATACAACTACAAGGTCGTCCGGCAATTCGCCATCATGACAGTCGTCTGGGGCATTGTCGGTATGTTGGTCGGCGTCATCCTATCGGCCCAGTTGATCTGGCCGACCCTGACCGAGGCCCTCGGGCCCCTGGCACCCTATCTCTCCTATGGCCGCATCCGGCCGTTGCACACCAATGCGGTGATCTTCGCCTTCGGCGGTTCCGGTCTGTTCGCCGCTTCCCTGTTCATCGTCCAGCGCACCTGCCAGACCCGCCTGATCTCGGACGGCCTGGCCGCCTTAGTGTTCTGGGGCTGGCAGCTGGTCATCCTGCTCGCCGCCATCAGCCTGCCGCTCGGTTTCACCAGCGCCAAGGAATACGCCGAGCTGGAGTGGCCGATCGACATCCTGATCGCGGTGGTCTGGGTGGCCTATGCCGTGCTCTTCTTCGGCACCATCATCAAGCGCAAGACCCAGCACATCTACGTGGCCAACTGGTTCTTCGGCGCCTACATCGTGACCATCGCCGTGCTGCACATCGTCAACAGCATGGAGTTCCCGGTCACCCTGACCAAGTCCTACTCCATGTATGCCGGCGTGCATGACGCCATGGTCCAGTGGTGGTACGGCCACAACGCGGTCGGCTTCTTCCTGACCACCGCCTTCCTCGGCATGATGTATTACTTCGTGCCCAAGCAGGCCGGCCGGCCGATCTTCTCCTACCGGCTGTCGATCGTGCACTTCTGGTCGCTCAACTTCATCTACATGTGGGCCGGCCCGCACCATCTGCTCTATACCGCCCTGCCCGACTGGGCCCAGTCGCTCGGCATGATCTTCTCACTGATGCTGATCGCGCCGTCCTGGGGCGGCATGATGAACGGCATCATGACCCTGTCCGGCGCCTGGCATAAGCTGCGCACCGACCCCATCCTGAAGTTCCTGATCACCGCCCTGTCGTTCTACGGCATGTCGACCTTCGAGGGCCCGATGATGTCGGTGAAGACGGTGAACGCCCTGTCGCACTATACCGAGTGGACCATCGGCCACGTGCACTCCGGGGCCCTGGGCTGGGTGGCGATGATCACCATCGGCTCCATGTACTACCTGATCCCGCGCCTGTTCGGCCGGGAGGAGATGTACAGCGTGAAGCTGATCAACACCCACTTCTGGGTCGCCACCATCGGCGTCGTGCTCTACATCGCCGCCCTCTGGATCGCCGGCGTGGCCCAGGGCCTGATGTGGCGCGCAACCAACGCCGACGGTACCCTGACCTACAGCTTCGTCCAGTCGGTGGAGGTGATGTATCCCTTCTACTACATCCGTCTGCTGGGCGGCCTGATGTTCTTCGGCGGCATGCTGCTGATGGCCTACAACGTCTGGAAAACCGTGGCAGCGGGCAAGGCCGTCAATGACGCGCGCATCCCCGAAGCGGTTGCCGCCTGATCCGAAGGAGACCGAACATGATTGCTCACAAGCTCATCGAGAAGAACATCGGTCTGCTGATCGTGCTGACCATCCTCGTCATCAGCATCGGCGGCCTGGTCCAGATCATCCCGCTCTATTTCCAGAAATCGACCACCGAGCCGATGCCTGGGGTGAAGCCGTATAGCGCGATGGAACTGGCCGGCCGGGACATCTACATCCGGGAAGGCTGCAACACCTGCCACTCCCAGATGGTCCGTCCCTTCCGGGCCGAGACCGAACGCTACGGCCACTATTCGGTCGCCGGCGAATTCGTCTACGACCGGCCCTTCCTCTGGGGTTCCAAGCGCACAGGGCCCGACCTGCACCGGGTGGGCGGCCGCTATTCCAACGAATGGCATTACGTGCACCTGATGAACCCGCGCGACGTCGTGCCGGAATCGAACATGCCGGCCTACCCCTGGCTGGCCGATCGCACCCTCGATGGCGCCGAGATCCAGAAGAAGATGCGCGTGCTCAAGGACTGGGCCGGTCATCCCTACACGGATGACGAGATCGCCCAGGCCGCGGATGCGGTGAACGGCAAAACCGAAATTGATGCCGTGATCACCTACCTGCAATCGCTCGGCATCCACGCACCCAAGGCTAACTGAATATGGACTCCGGCCTGATCGGCTCCGCCGTCACCGTCATCTTCTTCCTGCTCTTCGTCGGCATCGTCTGGTGGGCCTACCACAAGGACAACCGCGAGAAATACGAGCAGGCGGGACGGCTTCCGTTCGAGGAAGACGAGGCGGAACGCCGCACCCAGGCCCATTCTGAGGAGAAAGCGCAATGAACTACGGCATGCCTGATTTCATCGGCGAGTTCTGGCACTACTACATTGCCATCATCACCGTCATTTCGATTGTCGGCATCATCTGGTTCCTGAAGAGCCAGACCACGCGCAAGCTCGCCGCCGGCGAGCAGGCCGAACTGATGGCCCCGACCTGGGACGGCGACCTGCAGGAACTGAACAACCCCCTGCCGCGCTGGTGGCTGTACATGTTTTATTTCCTGATCGTCTTCAGCATCGCCTATCTGGTGCTCTACCCCGGCCTCGGCAAGTTCGCCGGCAGCTGGAGCTGGACCTCGGCCGATGCCTATCAGCAGGAAAAGGCCCGGGTCGACGCCCAGTTCAACGCCCAGTTCCAGCCCTTCCTGGGCATGGACCTGAAGGCGGTGGCGGCCGACCCCAAGGCACGGGAGATGGGCGAGCGCCTGTTCATGGCCTATTGCTCGACCTGCCACGGCACCGACGGCAAGGGCGCCAAGAGCAGCCGCCTGTTCCCCAACCTGACCGACAACGAGTGGCTGTTCGGCGGCGGCGACCCCGAGGCGATCAAGGCCAGCATCGCCTACGGCCGCCTGGGCGAAATGCCGGCGCTGGGCGATGCCGTGGGCGGCGAGGCCGGCGCCAAGGAACTGGCCAATTACGTCCTGTCGCTTTCGGGCAAGCCGCACGACACCAATCTGGCCGCCGCCGGCCGGGCCAAATGGGCGATCTGCGCCGGCTGCCACGGCGAGGACGGCAAGGGCAACCTGGCCATCTCCGCGCCCGACCTGACCGACCAGGCCTGGCTCTATAGCGGCACCGAGAGCGGCATCATGGAGACCATCGTCAAGGGCCGCAAAGGCGGCATGCCGGCGCAGCTGGAGCACTTGGGCGAAGCCAAGGTGCACCTCTTGGCCGGTTACGTGCTGTCCCTGTCCGCTAGCAAGTGAGTCCCCAGCCGTGGCCGGGCAACCGGCCGCGGCTTCCTACGAGTGCCGGCAAGGCACCATTGTTTGAGAGGCTATCTGCAAGATGGTTGAACCCCAGAACGCGCCCGGCACCGGCGAGATGGAGCAACAGCTGCTCGAAGTCCGGCAGAAGATTCACCCCCGAGCCGTCCATGGCTGGTTCAACAACTGGCGCATCGCGCTGGTGCTGTTCACCCAGATCGTCTTCTATGGCCTGCCCTGGCTGCAGTGGCAGGATCACCAGGCGGTGCTGTTCGATCTGGCCGCCCGCAAGTTCTATCTGTTCGACCTCGTGCTCTGGCCCCAGGACTTCATCTGGCTGGCCGCACTCCTGATCATCTCCGCCCTCGCCCTGTTCCTGTTCACCGCGGTGGCCGGCCGCCTGTGGTGCGGCTACGCCTGTCCGCAGACGGTCTACACCGAGCTGTTCATGTGGATCGAACAGGCCTTCGAGGGCGACCATATCCGCCGCCGCAAGCTGGAAACCGCGCCCTGGAATCTGGAAAAGATTCTTCGCCGCGGCGGCAAGCATGTAACCTGGGTGCTGCTCGCGCTCTGGACCGGCTTCACCTTCGTCGGCTATTTCACCCCCATCGAAGTGCTCGGCCAGGAAGTGCTGCAACTGCAACTCGGCCCCTGGGAGACCTTCTGGATCCTGTTCTACGGCTTTGCCACCTGGGGTTTCGCCGGCTTCATGCGCGAGCAGGTCTGCAAATACATGTGCCCTTACGCCCGCTTCCAGAGCGTGATGTTCGACCCGGACACCCTGATCATCACCTACGACTACAAGCGCGGCGAGCCGCGCGGTTCTCGCAAGAAGGGCTTGGACCACAAGGCGCAGGGGCTGGGCGATTGCGTCGACTGCGGTATCTGCGTCCAGGTCTGCCCGACCGGCATCGACATCCGCAACGGTCTGCAATACATGTGCATCGGCTGTGCCGCCTGCGTCGACGCCTGCGACCAGGTGATGAGCAAAGTGGGCTACCCGAAGGGCCTGATCCGCTATTCCACCGAGAACGCCATCGAGGGCAAGTACCCCGACTCGGCCATCTGGCGCCACAGCCTGCGGCCGCGCACCCTGGTCTACGGCCTGATCCTGCTCGGCATCATCGGCACCTTCCTCTACACCCTGGCCGGGCGCATCCCCTTGCGGGTGGACATCATGCGCGACCGCCAGACCCTGGCCCGGGAGGCGCCCGACGGTCAGGTCGAGAACCTCTACCGCATGCAGATCATCAACATGGACCAGCGGCCGCACCGCTACCAGATCACCGCCCGCGGCGTCGAAGGCCTGACCGTGGCCACTGGCCAGCAGGTGGACATCCCCGCCCTGGAAACGGCGAACATCAACGTCAACCTGCGCACCCAGCCCATGCGCCTGGAACGCCCCAGCACCCCCATCATCTTCGAGGTCCGGGCCATGGATGACAAAACCATCGTCCAGGAAGCAAAATCGAGTTTTCTCAGATGAGCGAACCCGCCTTGATCCCTGAGCACAAGCTGCCCTGGTGGCGGCACCCATGGCCGTGGTTCCTGATGGCGCTGCCGATGAGCGCGGTGATCGGCGGCATCGTCACCATCTGGCTGGCGACCAGCAACGCCGACGACCTGGTCAGCGACGATTACTACAAGGACGGCCTGGCCATCCGCCAGGTGGTGGAACGCGACGCCCGGGCCGAACAACTCGGCCTCAGCGCCAAGCTGGATGTCCAGGCCGGCATCCTCAAGGTCAACCTGGGCGACAAGCTGCCCACCAGCATCGGCCACTTGAAGCTCCAGTTGATCCACCCCACCCAGGCCGGACAGGACATCACCCTCACCCTGAAGGCGGTGGGCAAACACGAATTCATCACGCCCCTGCCCGCCCTGACGGCTGGCAGGTATCAGATTCGACTGGAACCGCCCGATCGCAGTTGGCGCCTGACCGGAGAATGGCACAGCCCGTTCACCGACCGGTTGACGCTGCAAGCACACCTTTGAAGGCCCTGTACAACCAAACCAAAAAGGAGATGCAAGCATGGACGTCATCATGAAGGAGCTGTTCACCACCGACATCGGCCTGCTGGCCCTGTTCACCCTTGGCTTCATCATCGCCATGGGGCTGTTCCTCTGGTACCGCTTCACGAAATACGCCCGCGAAGGGCACTGATCAGGACGATCAGACAGGCAAAGACAGCAACGCCTCCAACTGGAGGCGGCTGGCTGTGTAATCTTCCTTATCCAGGAAATCCTGGGCGAGGAAGGCCTCCATCCTGGGATAGAGCGCGATCGCCTCGTCCAGTTGGGCATCGTTGCCCCGGACATAGGCGCCGATGGTGATCAGATCCCGGCTGCGCTGGTAGCGAGCGTAGAGCCCCTTGAAGCGGCGGACCAATTCCAACTCATTCCGGCTCAGCAATTCGGTCGCCACCCGCGAGATCGAGGCCTCGATGTCGATCGCCGGGTAATGCCCCTGGTCGGCCAACTGGCGCGACAACACGATGTGGCCATCGAGGATGGCCCGGGCGGCGTCGGCAATCGGGTCCTGCTGATCATCGCCCTCGGTCAGCACGGTGTAGAAGGCGGTGATCGAACCCGAACCGTCGTGGCTGTTGCCGGCCCGCTCGACCAGCTGCGGCAGCTTGGCGAAGACCGAGGGCGGATAGCCCTTGGTCGCCGGCGGCTCGCCCACCGCCAGGGCAATCTCGCGCTGGGCCTGGGCATAGCGGGTGAGCGAATCCATGATCAAGAGCACATGCTGACCCTGATCGCGAAAATATTCCGCCACCGCCGTGGCGTAGGCCGCGCCATGCAGGCGCAGCAGCGGCGGCGAATCGGCGGGCGAGGCCACCACCACGGCCCGGCGCAGGCCCTCCTCGCCCAGGATATTCTCGATGAACTCCTTCACCTCGCGGCCACGTTCGCCGATCAGGCCGACCACGACCACATCGGCCGAGGTATACCGAGCCATCATGCCCAGCAGCATGGATTTGCCGACGCCACTGCCCGCGAACAGGCCCATGCGCTGGCCACGGCCGACGGTGAGCAGGGCGTTGATCGCGCGCACGCCGACATCGAGCACCTCGCGGATCGGCTCGCGCTCCATGGGATTGACCGGCCGGCTGTAGAGCGGACCTTGGCGTTGGGCGGTGACCGGGCCCAAGCGATCTAGCGGCCGACCGGCGCCGTCGATCACCCGGCCGAGCAGTTCCGGCCCGACCGTGACCTGGCGGATACGGTCCTCGTTGCGCCGGCTGTGGTGATAAGGCTGGTAGAGCTGGGGTGGATCGACCTTGCAAGCGTTGCAAGGCTCGACCAGGGCGCCGGGCATCAGGCCATAGATATCGGTAGCCGGCATCAGGAACAGGCGGTCGCCGGAGAAGCCGACCACTTCGGCATCGACCCGGGCGCCGCCCGGCATCGAGACCTGGCAGCTGACGCCGGTGGCCAGCTTGAGCCCCACCGCTTCCATGACCAGGCCCGCCACCCGGGTGAGCCGGCCGCTGACATGCCAGGAAGCGGCATGGTCCAAGGCCTCCCGGCAGTTGCGCAGATAGTCCTTGAGCCCGGCGGCCCGGCTTACTTGAGCCACTCGGGATTCGCCCCCAGGGCCGCGACGACCTCCTGCCAGCGCGTCGGCAGCGTGGCATCGAGTTCACCCTGTGCGCTTTCGATACGGAAACCGCCGGCTTGCATCGCGGCATCCTCGCTCACCCGCCAATTCAGATGGCCATGCTCGTGCGCCAGCCAGTCCCTAACAATGGCGGCATCGCTCGGGTGGACGATCAGCTTGGGGTGGCCGCTCAAGGCAGGCAGGTGGGCCAGGGCATCCTGCACGGTCTTCAGCATCAGCTCGGGCTGAGCCCGGAAACTCGTACCGACCACCTGCCGGGCGATGGCCAGAGCCAGCTGCAACACTTCCTCGGCTAGGGCCTGGTCTTGCTGCAGTTTCTCCTGCTCCAGCGCCAGAAACAGGGCCCGGGCCTGCTGGCTGAATGCCTCGCCGACCCGGCGGCCTTCGGCCTCACCCAGCTGATAGCCCTCCTGATAGGCCTCCTGATGGATGCGTTCGACCTCTTCGGCAGTCGGCAGCCGCACCTCCTCGGCCGGCTCGGCCTCCTGGCTGGCGGCCTTGTCCTGGCTCTCGAAGGCGCCCAGCTCCCAACGCTGGTAAGCGGTGAGTTCGTCTTTCGGGATGATGCGGGACGGCATGTCTGGCGTTCCGGGCTTACTCGATCAGGCTTTCCTCGCCACCCTTGCCGCCGAGGACGATCTGGCCCTCGTCGGCCAGACGGCGGACGATCTTGAGGATTTCCTTCTGCTCCGACTCCACCTCGGACAGGCGCACCGGGCCTTTGGCCTCGAGGTCTTCCTTGAGCGCCTCGGAGGCCCGGCTCGACATGTTCTTGAAGATCTTTTCCCGCAGTTCCTGGTTCGTACCCTTGAGCGCGACGATGAGGCTCTCGGACTGGACCTCGCGCAGCAGCAGCTGGATGGCACGGTCGTCCAGGTCGAGCAGGTTGTCGAAGGTGAACATCTTGTCCTGAATGGCCTGGGCCAGCTCCGGGTCCTGCTCGCGGATGCTGGCCAGCACCGAGGCCTCCTGGGTGCCGGCCATGTAGTTGAGGATGTCGGCCGCCGCTTGGACGCCGCCAACCGAGCTCTTCTTGGTCCGGTCGCTGCCGGACAACAGCTGCGACAGCACGTCGTTCAACTCGCGCAGGGCCACCGGCTGCACGCCCTCGAGCGTGGCGATGCGCATCATCACATCGTTGCGCAGGCGCTCGACGAAGTACTGCATGACCTCGCTGGCATGGTCGCGATCGAGATGGACCAGGATGGTGGCAATGATCTGCGGATGCTCGTTGCGGATCATCTCGGCCACCGAGGCCGCGTCCATCCACTTCAGACCCTCGATGCCGGTGTTGTCCTGCCCCTGCAGGATGCGCTCGATGATGTGGGTGGCCTTGTCGTCGCCCAGGGCCTTACGCAGCACGGTACGCAGATATTCGTCGGAATCGGCCAGGCTCACCCGCCCCACCGTCTCCAGCCGGAAATCCTCCAGCACCTTCTCGATCTCCTCGCGGCCGACGTTGGCCAGCTTGGCCATGTGCGAGCCGAGCTTCTGCACCTCGCGCGGGCCCAGATGTTTGAACACCTCCGAGGCCTCATCGTGGCCCAGCGATAGCATCAAAATCGCACTACGGTGCAGGCCGTCTTCGCTCATTCCTTGGCCATCCATTCTCGGATGATGTCGGCCGCCGCCTTCGGGTTCTGCTTGGCGAATTCGCGTACCGACGCAATGTGGGCGTCATAGCCGGCCAGCTCCCGCTGGGCCAGCTTGGCATCGAAGGCGGCCAGCAGGTCCATCTCTTCCTCTGGCGCCTCGGCCGCCGGCTTCTTCGCCGTCGCCTTCATCCAATCCTTGAGCAAGGGTCGCAGGACACCGAACACCAGATAGAAGGCCAGACCGATCACCAACAGGTTCTTCAGGGCCTCCTTGGCAAAGGCGACGTTGCTTGGATCCTTCCAGAGCGGGATGTCGACCGGCTCGACCTTGGTCTCGGTGAAGGCGGCATTGACCACGTTGACGGTGTCGCCCCGCTCCTGGCTGAAGCCCATCGCCTCGCGCACCAGATTGGTCACCTGCTGCATCTCTTCCGGCGCCAGCGGCTTGGCCGCCTGGCCTGCCTGCTGGCGGTAGTTCACCACCACGGCAACGGACAAACGTTTGACCCGGCCCAAGGGCTCCTTGACGTGGCGGATGGTCCGGTCGACTTCAAAGTTGATGGTGTTTTCCTCGCGCCGGGAGCCCGCGTTGGCCTGTCCTTGGCCGGTGGCCGTGCCGGCATTGGCGCCGGGCTGGGCGGTCAGCGGCGCCGCCGCAGGACCGGGTGGCTGGTTGGTCAGGGCGCCGGGGATGCCGGCGGCCTGACCGCCATCGCCGTTGATGCTCTGCACCGACTGGCGACTGCGCACCGCCTGCTGGTCGGGCGTCGGATTGGGCTTATAGCTCTCGCTGGTCGACTCGGCTTCGGAGAAATCGAGATCGGCCCGCACCTCGGCCCGGACGTTGCCCTCGCCGACGATGGGCGAGACGATGGCCTCGACCCGCTTGGCGTAATAGGCCTCGATCTCGCGCAAATAGTCGAGCTGATTCGCGTTCAGGCCTTTCAGGCTATTGCTGTCGTTCTTGGCGGTGAGCAGCCGGCCAGCCTGGTCGACCACGGTGACGCTGTCGGCACCGAGTTCCGGCACGCTGCTGGAGACCATGTGCACGATGGCGTTGACCTGGGCGACGTCGAGCACCCGGCCGGGATAGAGGCTGACCAGGACCGAGGCGGAAGGCGCCTGCTTGTCGCGAATGAACACCGAGGGTTTGGGGATGGCCAGATGCACCCGCGCCGATTCGACCGGCGACAGCGACTGGATGGTGCGGGACAGTTCGCCCTCCAGGGCGCGCTGGTAGGTGACCTGTTCCTGGAACTGGGTCATGCCGAGCTTGGCGTTGTCCATCAGCTCGAAACCGACGGCGCCGCCGCGCGGCAGGCCCTGCGAGGCCAGGCGGAAACGCAGGTCGTAGACCTGCTCGGCCGGCACCAGGATGGCGCCGCTGCCCTCGGCCATCTTGTAGGGGATGTTCATCTGCTGCAAGGCGGTGACCACGGCGCCGCCGTCGCGCTCGGACAGGTTGGAGAAGAGGACGCGGTAATCGGGCGTGCGCGCCCACATGAACAGGCCCACCACCAGCGCGATCGCCGCGGCCAGGCTGACCAGAATGGCGAATTTTCGGGTGTTGGGAAGCTCGTTGAAGCGCTGGACGATGTTGCTGAACGACTGCTCAGGCGTGGCTGCCATGCCTTATCAGACCTGCATATTCATGATTTCCTGGTAGGCGGAAACCAGTTTGTTGCGCACCTGAACCATGGTCTGGAAAGAAACGCTGGCCTTCTGCAGGGAGAGCACGACATCCTGCAGGTTGACGTTGGGGTCGCCCAGCTCGAACTGCTGGGTCAGTTGCTTGGCCTCCTGCTGGGCGTTGCTGACCTGGTCGAGGGCCGACTTGAGCAATACCGAGAAATCCTGGCCGCCGGCCTCGGTCGCCGATGTCGACGGCGACTGGCCCGCCTGGGCAGCGACCGCCCGCAGCTGGCTTACCATTTGTTCGATGCCCGGATTGTTCATGGCTCCACCTCCATCACGCGCCATTATAGGAGGCTATCCCCGTCTTCATCCAGCGTTTTAGAGGTTAGATGTCCTCGCCGGTTTCGGCCCTGTAGCGCTGCAGCTTGTAGCGCAGGGTCCGCTCGCTGATGCCCAGCTCCTCGGCCGCCTGCTTGCGCGAGCCGCCGCAGCGCTCCAAGGTCTGCAGGATCATGTCCCGCTCGACATCCTTGATCGCCTTGCCGCCGACCTCGGCCGCCGCCGGCCGGGGGATCGAACGGGGCAGCATCAAATGCTCCGGCCCGATCTCCTCGGCCGGCGCCAGGATCATCGCCCGCTGGACCACGTTGCCCAGCTCGCGGATGTTGCCCGGCCAGTCATAGCCGGTCAATTCAGCCCTGGCTGCGGCACTGAAGCGCATGCGGCTACGGCCGACGGTGGCGGCGAAGCGCTCGAGGAAGTGCTCGGCCAGGGGCAGGATGTCCTTGGGCCGCTCGCGCAAGGGCGGTATCTCCAGGGGGAAGACGTTGAGCCGGTAATACAGGTCGTCGCGGAACCGGCCGAGGCGAACCGTCTCTTCCAAGTCCCGGTTGCTCGCGGCGATGACCCGCACGTCGAGTTGGACCGGGCTGCGGCCGCCGACGCGCTCGGCCTCTCGTTCCTGCAGGACCCGCAGGAGCTTGGCCTGCAGGTGCAGGGGCAATTCGGTGATCTCGTCGAGCAGCAGGGTGCCACCCTGGGCCTGCTCGAATTTGCCCGGCTGGCTGCCGGTGGCGCCGGTAAAGGCCCCCTTCTCGTAGCCGAACAGGGTCGCTTCCAGCAGGTTTTCCGGGATGGCGGCGCAGTTGACCGCCACGAAAGGCCCCTTGGCCCGGTTGGAATGCCGGTGCAGGAAGCGGGCATAGACCTCTTTGCCCACCCCCGACTCGCCGGTCAGCAGCACGGTGGCATCGGTTGCGGCCACCCGCCGGGCCAGATCGAGCACGGCCCGGCTGGCCGGGTCCTCGGCGATCAGGGCCTCGCCGCCGGTCTCCTGGACCGGGCGCAGGTATCGGGCCACCACCGCCAGCAGGCGGTCGGGCTCGAACGGCTTGGGCAGGTAATCGGCAGCGCCGTCGCGCATGGCCTCGACCGCCTTTTCGATCTGGCCATAGGCCGTCATCAGAACCACCGGCAGTCCGGGGCTGGCGGCCTTGATCGATTTGAGCAGGCCATGACCGTCCATGCCCGGCATCTGCACGTCGGTCAGCACCAGCCCCGGCGTTTCCCGGCGCAGCAGGGCCAGGGCGGCTTCGGCGTTGGCCGCCGTATCCACCTGATAGCCGGCAAGGTTGAGGGTATCGGTCAGGGCCTCGAGCAGGGCGGCATCGTCCTCGACCACCAAAAGCTTGGGTTGTCTTGCGCTCATGCCGCGCCGGCCTCCTTGTGCAAGGGTAGAAACAGGCTGAAGGCGCTACCCCGGCCCGGCTCGGATTCGACTTCGACCCAGCCACCGTAGGCATCCGCCGTCTGTTTGACGATGGCCAGCCCGAGACCGCTGCCCTCGCCCCGCGTGGTGAAGAAAGGCTCGAACAGGCGCCCTCGGTTCGATTCCGGCACCCCCGGCCCTTGGTCCTCGACCCGAAAAGCGACGAATGGGCTGCCATGACTGCTGACCCCGAGGCGAACGAAGCCGCCCACCGGGCTGGCCTGCAAGGCGTTCTCCATCAGGTTGATCAAGGCGCCGAGCACGGCCGGCCGGTCGGCCCAGACCTGCAGGGGTGCTCCAGGCACCTCGACCTCGAGCTTCACACCCTGCACCGTAGCCTGGGGCTCCATGACCTGCTCCAGTTCCTCAACCAGTCCCTGGACCGAAATGGCGGTCGGCTCACCCTGCTGGCCTTTGACGAAGGAGAGCATGTCCTGGATCAGGCGCTCCAGGTACCGCAGACGGGACAGGGTCTTTTCGGCAAAACGGATGCGGTCGGCATCGGCCAGGCCGGGCCGGGCCAGATGCCCGACGTAAAGCAAGGCCGCCGCCAGGGGGGTGCGGAATTGGTGGGCCAGCTTGGCCGCCATCTCGCCCAAGGCCGAAAGTCGCTCGCGCCGGGCCAGTTCGCCGTTGGCTGTGGCCAGTTCCGCCGACAACCGGGCGACCTGGCTTTGCAGTTCCTCATAGGCCTCGGACAGCTTGGCCGAGGTCTCGCTGAACAGGGCGAAGGCCTCTTTCAGCTCTTCTGATGGCGTTTCCTCGGTTGGAGCGGGCATGCAATCTTTAGAAGCAGGTTTAACACATAATAACAAAGTGATGACGGAGTTTGCTTAAGTACTGGCCTGATCTAAGGTTTTGTTGTTAGGCTATTGTCCAATACTCAATAAAATACCGGATGGAGACCGCAAACATGCCTCATTCGCTGGTAATGAAGCTGATACGGGCACTGAATCATTTCACCATCGGCACCCGCCTTCTCGGTCTGACCTTGTTCCTTTCAGTCATGATGCTCGCCACCGGTTTGGCCGGAATCTGGGGAATTCGCGAAGCGACCCAGGCCATTTCCGAGATCTACGACAAGAACGTCAGCGCGATCAACGACATGCAGCTGGTCCGGCACAAGCAGATGCGCATCCGCAACCTGGCCCTGGAGGCCCGACTGGGTGCCGATGCCTTCCTGGCCCAGGAGAAATTCGACGAGATCGACAAGGAAATCCGGACCATCACCGAGATCCTCAATGCCTATGGCCAGCGCGCGATGACGGCCGAGGAGAAGGCCCTGTTCGAGAAATATTCAGCATCCCGCATGAAGTTCGGCCAGGAAGGCCTGATGCGGCTGCGCGACCTCTATAGCGCGGAAAACTGGCCTGGTGCCGACCAGCACTACAAATCGGTGGTCAACCCGACCTTTGCCGCCGCCTCCAACGACACTGATGCCCTGATCAATTACCAGCTCCAGGCCGCCCAAAGATCCCGCGACCAGATCGGCCGGCTGTCGAAGATCCTGCTCACCCTGGCGGTCGCCACCATGGCCACCGGCCTGGTGCTCTCCATCCTCCTGTCCCTGGCCATCCGCCGCAGCATCGTCGGCTGCGCCAGCGGCCTGGAGCAGGCGGCCGGTCGCCTGGCCAAGGGCGATCTGACCGGAACCGCCAATGTGGTCGGCAAGGACGAACTGTCCCGGGTGGCCACCGCTTTCAACCACATGAGCACCGAGTTCTCCAACTTGATCGGGGGCATCCGGCAATCGGCCGAGGAGGTCAGCCAGGCCGCCGGCCGCACCGCCGAGGACAGCAGCGCCGTCCTGGCCGCGTCCAGCCGCCAAGAGGCTATTGCCAACGACGCGGCAGAGACCGCCCACAGCCTGTCGGCGACCGTCGCCCGGGTCGGCGAGAACATCGAGAACATGGTGTCCATCGCCGATCAAGCCAGCCAGCTCGCCCGTCACGGCGAGGACGTGGTCAACAAGGCGGCCCAGGGCATTCAGGCCATCTCCGAGTCGGTCAACCGCTCTTCCGAAGTGGTGATGACCCTGGGCGAGTACTCCGAGGAGATCGGCCGCATCGTCAATGTGATCAAGGACATCGCCGACCAGACCAACCTGCTCGCCCTCAATGCCGCGATCGAGGCGGCCCGGGCCGGTGAGCAGGGCCGTGGCTTCGCCGTGGTGGCCGACGAGGTGCGCAAGCTGGCCGAGCGGACGACCAAGGCCACGGCCGAGATTTCGACCACCATCGCCACCATCCAAAGCGAGACCGGCAAGGCCGTCTCGGCCATCGAGCAGGGCAGCCAGGAAGTCGCCCATGGTGTGGAAATGGCAATGGAGGCCGGCAAGGCCATTGCCGAGATCAGCGAAGTCGTGACAAATGCCACCGCGCTCATCCACAATATCGACCATATCCGACGGGAGCAGGATGCCGCCAGCCAGGCGATTGCCCAACAGGTCGATGAAATTCTGGCGACGGCGAAACAAAACAGAAACGCTGCGGAAAGCTCTGCCGAAGCAGCACAAGGCATGACCGAACTATCGAGCCGGCTGAAAGATACTGTCAGCCGGTTCAAGTTGACGTATAACTAACGCACCAATCAAGCAGACAGGAACACACGATGTCAGAACTGCTTAAACGCATCGACGCCCGGACCAAGCTGGCCGGGGCGAACAAACTCGAAATCCTGCTCTTCACGCTGGGCGTCGATCAGAACACCGGGCGCAAGGAGACCTTCGGCATCAACGTGTTCAAGGTCCGGGAGGTCATGCGCATCCCCGAGATCACGCGCGCGCCGGAAATGCCCTCCGCGGTGGAAGGCATGGTCAGCCTGCGCGGCGCCCTGGTGCCGGTCATCGACCTGGCCAAATACATCGGCGTCATGACCGATGCGCCGCCGGCGATCATGATCGTCACCGAATACAACGGCCAGACCCAGGGTTTCCTGGTCGGCGAGGTCGACACCATCCTGCGCATCGACTGGTCCGAGATGCGGGTGCCGCCAGCCATGCTGACCGCCCAGATGGGCGGTCTGGTCACCGCCGTCAGCGAACTGCGCGACGGCCGGCTGGTGATGATGCTGGACGTGGAAAAGATCCTGTCCGACACCACCCACTACGACGACAGCCACCTGTTCCAGGCACTGGCGCCGATCAACAAGCCGGATCGGACCGTGTTCTATGCCGACGATTCCTCTGTGGCCAGAAACCAGATCGAACGCACCCTAGAAGCCATTGGGGTCAAGGGCCTGTCGGCCATCAATGGCAAACAGGCCTGGGAGGAGCTGCAAAAGATCGCCGCCCAAGCCGACCTGGCTGGCCGCCCGGTAATCGATTATGTCCAACTGGTGCTGACCGATGTCGAGATGCCCGAAATGGACGGCTACGTGCTGACCAAGAACATCAAATCCGACCCGCGGTTCAAGGGCATCCCGGTCATCATGCATTCCTCGCTGTCCTCTGAGGCCAACAAGAACCTGGGCATCTCGGTCGGCGTCGACGAGTACGTCCCCAAATTCGAACCGCACCGCCTGGCTGAAGTCCTTGGCCGGATGCTGAAGTGAGGTCTATGCCATGAACGAACTCGAACAATCCAAGCTGATCGACGCCGTCGATGGCCGAACCAAGCTGGCCGGCTCCAACAAGATGGAGCTGCTGCTCTTCTCTCTGGGTACGCACGAGATCTTCGGCATCAATGTGTTCAAGGTCCGCGAGGTATCGCCCACCCCGCCGATCACCCTGACCCCGAACATGCCCTATGGCGTGGAAGGCGTGATCTCCTTGCGCGGCAGCATCATTCCAGTCATCTCCCTGGCCAGGTTCATCAAGCTGGAGAATGCACCGGAAGGCATCGGCCAGACCATGATCGTCACCGAGTTCTCCCGCCACACCCAGGGTTTCCTGGTCGATGAGGTCGACCGCATCATCCGGGTCGATTGGGACAAGGTCAAACCGCCGGAGAACATGATCGCCGGCCAAGAAGGACTGATCACCGCAATCACCGAACTTGCCGACGGCCGCCTGGTTTCCATCCTCGACGTCGAGCGCATCCTGGCCGAAGTGCTCGGCGAGAAGCCGCTGCCGACCCTGCCAAAGCTCGACTCTACGCAGGAAACCACGGTGTTCTTTGCCGACGACTCCACCGTCGCCCGCAAGGAGATCATGATGGTGCTGGACAAGCTGGGCGCCCGCCATGTCCAGGCCAACGATGGCCTGGAGGCTTGGGAAAAGCTGCAAAACATGGCCAACCGCGCCGGTTCCGAGGGGCGCCCCATGCGCGATCAGATTCAGCTGATCCTGGTCGACGCCGAAATGCCCGAAATGGACGGCTACGTGCTGACCAAGAACATCAAGTCTGACAGCCGCTTTGCCGGCATCCCCGTGATCATGCACTCCTCCCTGTCTTCCGAGGCCAACCGCACCATGGGCCAGCGGGTCGGGGTCGATGCCTACGTCGCCAAGTTCGATCCGGCCGTCCTGGCCGATACCCTCATGGCATTCATCAAACGCTAGGTAGAATACGGGGTAGCCCAATCAGCTGAGGAAAGACATGCCCGACAAGAATCTAAAGTTTCTGGTGGTGGACGACTTTTCGACCATGCGCCGGATTGTGCGCAACCTGCTCAAGGAACTGGGCTTCACCAACGTCGACGAGGCCGAGGATGGTGCCGTCGCCCTGCAGAAGCTCAAGACCGTCGGCAACTTCCAGTTCGTGGTCAGCGACTGGAACATGCCCAACATGACGGGCATCGAATTACTCAAGGCAATTCGTGCCGACGAGGCACTCAAGCACCTCCCGGTACTGATGATCACGGCAGAAGCGAAGAAGGAAAACATCGTCGAAGCCGCCCAAAGCGGCGCTTCCGGCTATATCGTGAAGCCCTTCACTGCCGCCGTGCTGGAAGAAAAGATGAACAAGATTTTCGAGAAATACGGGATGTGACTGCGATGGCTGAAAGCGTCCGCGTCCGCATCGATCACGCCCCCAATCGGCGATTTTTCGCCATGAAGTCAGGCGGCATGCCTGCGACTGCCGCCTGACCGAATAAGGAGACCAAGGATGAGCGAAGACTCTCCTGAACTGGAAGCCCTGTTTGACAGCATCGCCCAGCCTGCTGCAGCACCAGCCAAGACCCCCGCGCCGGCGGCCAGCAATGCTGGCGGTGACAACCCCGAACTCGAGGCCCTGTTTGACAGCATCGCCAGCGAGGCCACGGCCCAACCGGTGGCGGCAGTGACCAATCAGCCGCCCGAGGTCGAGGCCCTGCTCGACAGCATCGCCCATGCGATCACCCGGGACGGCGCCAGCCAGGAGAGTGGCGATGGTAGCTGCACCGAACATGTCTTCTCCCAGATCGGCCATATGACCCGCAGCCTGCATGACATGCTGCGCGAGCTGGGCGTCGACAAGGCGATCGAAAAGGCGGCCTCCGACCTGCCGGACAATCGCGACCGCCTCAACTACATCGCCACCATGACCGCCCAGGCAGCCGAGCGCACCCTGACTGCCGCCGAAGCCGTACAACCGATCCAAGACAAGCTCGGCAACACCGCCCGCGACCTGGCCAGCAAGTGGGATCGCCTGTTCAGCAAGCAACTGGGCGTCGACGAGTTCCGCGCCCTGGTCAAGGACACTCAAAGCTACCTGCACCAGGTCCCGCAGCAGACCGAGGCCAGCAATGCCCAACTGATGGAAATCATCATGGCGCAGGATTTCCAGGATTTGACCGGACAAGTCATCAAGAAAGTGTTGGAAGCTGCACAAAACCTGGAAAAGCAGCTGATCGCCCTGCTGGTCGAGACCACGCCGGAAGACAAACGGGTGGGCGTGCGCCCTGGACTGCTCGAAGGCCCGATCATCAATGCAGCGGGTCGGTCGGATGTGGTAACCAGCCAGGAGCAGGTCGATGAATTACTGGAGAGTTTGGGCTTTTAGCCAAGGCTCGACGGGAATGAGACCAGGCCCTGACCGGCTTGGGCAATTGAGTGCAACGGGCCGGAAGTATTGGCCTGATACGGCAGGACAGGAAACAAGGAGCCGACCATGAGCGATTTCGCCGGCATGG
The DNA here is from genome assembly GCF_003967275.1 of Sulfuritortus calidifontis. Taxonomy (NCBI): domain Bacteria; kingdom Pseudomonadati; phylum Pseudomonadota; class Betaproteobacteria; order Nitrosomonadales; family Thiobacillaceae; genus Sulfuritortus; species Sulfuritortus calidifontis. The sequence continues at coordinate 607,891 of NZ_AP018721.1, read as the reverse complement.
AAGAATTGTTGCAGGACTTTCTGCTTGAGGCAGGGGAATTGCTTGCCCAAGTCGACAACAAGCTGGTCGAACTGGAAAAGCGGCCGGATGACATCAACCTGCTCAACGACATTTTCCGCGGTTTCCACACCATCAAAGGTGGGGCCGGCTTTCTTAACGTCGAAAACCTGGTCTCCCTCTGCCACCGCACAGAGAACCTGTTCGACAAGTTGCGCAACAACGAACTGCACCTCTCTCCGGAACTGATGGATGTGATCATGGCCGCTACCGGCAGTGTGCGCGAGATGTTCAGCGAGCTGTCCAGCCACGTCCAGCCGCAGGCCGCCGACCCGGCCATCATCGCCAATCTGGAGGCCGCCCTGGCCGGCCAGGCCCTGACCCCTGCCGGCAGCCATCACGCCGCCGCCCCGGCCACCGAGCCGGCGGCGCCAGCAGAAACCGCACCCCAAGCTGAAGCGAGTGCCGCCGGCGACGACATCAACTGGGACGCGCTGCATGCCGTCTTGACCGGCGCGCCGGTGCCGCAACAAGCCGCCCCGGCCACCCCCCCCGCCCCTACCGCGGCTCCTGCCGCCCCAGTGCCTCAGCCCGCCCCGGCAGAGACGATCAGCCGAACCCCGATGATGGCTGGCGGTGGCGGCGGCGCGCCGCAACAAAGCTTGCAGAAGGAGACCACCATCCGGGTCGACACCGTCCGGCTGGATCAGGTGCTTAACCTGTCTGGCGAGATCGGCCTGACCAAGAACCGCATCTCCAACCTCAAGTCGCAAATCCTGCACGGCAAGACCGACAGCGAAACCCTGAAGACTTTGGACATGGCGGTGAACCAGCTCGACCTGTTAGTCTCCGACCTGCAGAACGCGGTGATGAAGACCCGCATGCAGCCGATCGGTCGGCTGTTCCAGAAATACCCCCGCCTGGCGCGCGACCTGGCCCGCCAATTGGGCAAGGATGTCGAACTGGTCCTCTCCGGCGAGGAGACCGAGTTGGACAAGACCATGATCGAGGACCTGAACGACCCTCTGGTCCACCTGGTGCGCAATGCGGTCGACCACGGCATCGAGTCGATGGAGGAACGCCAAGCCAGCGGCAAGTCGTCCAAGGCCATCGTCTCCCTCTCGGCCAGCCAGATGGGCGACCACATCTACATCGAGATCTCCGACGACGGCAAGGGCATGCGGCCCGATGTGATCCGTGGCAAGGCGGTCGAGAAGGGCATCATCGATGCCGATACCGCCAACACCCTAGACGACCGCCAGAGCCTGCAACTCATCTTCCTGCCTGGCTTCTCGACCAAGGATCAGATATCCAGCGTTTCCGGCCGCGGCGTCGGCATGGATGTGGTAAAGACCAACATCACCAAACTCAACGGCAAGATCGATGTCGTCTCGGTGCCGGGCCAGGGCACTACCTTCACCATCTCCCTGCCCTTGACCCTGGCCATCCTGCCGGTCCTGGTGGTCAGGCTCAACGAACAGTCCTTTGCCGTGCCGCTGTCGATGGTGCGCGAGATCATTCCGATGAAGCAGGACGAGATCCAGCGGGTCTCCGGCCGCGCCACCATGATCGTGCGCGAAGAGGTCCTGCCGGTTCGGGCGCTTGCGACCCTGGTCGGCTGGGAGCAGAAGCACGCCCCCGCCTATGGCGTGCTGATGCAGGCGGCCAACATGACCTTCATCCTGGCGGTCGACGGCTTCGTCGGCCGGGATGACGTGGTGATCAAGCCCCTGGCCGACATCAAGCCCAAGGGCATCGCAGGGGCCACGCTGTCGGGCGATGGCTCCATTGTCCTGGTGCTGGACATGGAAGAATTGTTGACCACCGTTCCGAGCGACACGCCAAGCAGCTTGTTCACCAAGGCCAACTGACAGCAATTCGCCAGCGGGCTAGAATAACGACAAATGGATACAAATGCCTTCCTGGCACGCCAGCCTATTGCTGACGCCCGCCACCAGTTGGTTGCCTACGAACTTCGCTTCGTCGACCCCAATGGCATCGGCGATGACGCCAGTGTCGGCATCACCCTGATCGACGACGTGCTGTGCGACCTGGGCGCCGAGTGGCCGTTGAAGGCCAAACTGGCCTTCACCAACATGGACGGGGCCAGCCTGCTTGGCGACGTCGCCACCCTGCTGCCGGCCGAGAAAACCGTCTACGAAATCCTCGAGCCGATGCACTTTTCACCCGAACTGGTCGCCCGGATCCAGTCGCTCAAACAGCTGGGCTATCGCTTCGCCTTCAAGGATTTCGTTGCAGAGGCAGAATTCGAAGCCATCCTGCCCTTGGCCAACTACATCAAGACCGATGGCAAGGCCATGCTGCTGCCGGAGTCGAAAGACCTGCTGCGCAAGCTGAAGAAAAACCCGAGCACCAAGCTGATCGCCGAGAACATCAACACCCCAGAACTGTTCCGCTTGTGCAAGGAACTAGGCTTCGATTACTTCCAGGGCTACTACTTCACCAAACCGGCGACGGCCAGCACATCCAAGCCGCTGAACCCGACCCAGACCACGGTGGTGGAACTCATGGACAAGGTCCGCGCCGGCGAGGACATCCGCAAGCTCGAAGAGTTGTTCAAGCGAGATGTTGCCTTGACCTTCAAGCTCCTGCGCTACATCAACTCGGCCGGCTTCGGCCTCAATGTCGAGGTCCAGTCGATCCGCCATGCCGTGTCGATCCTCGGCCTGCAGCCGCTTTACCGCTGGCTCAGCCTGCTCCTGGCCACGGCCAGCACCAACCCGACGGCACCGGCACTGACCCGGACCGCGATATCCCGCGGTCGCTTCTGCGAGCTGCTCGCCAGCTATCACATGGGCCGAGAGGAACAGGACAACCTATTCATCACCGGGGTCTTCTCCCTGCTCGATGCCATGATGGAAGCGCCGATGGAGACCATCCTCGATCGTGTCATCATCCCTGAACCGGTGGCCGAAGCCCTGCTCGGCCGCAAGGGCCCCTATGGCCCGATCCTCGCCCTGGTCGAGGCCTCCGAGATGGGCGACGCCACCCAGATAACCAGGCAGGCGGAAAACCTGATCCTCAGCCCACAGCAAGTCAACACGGCACACCTGCAATCCCTGGCCTGGGTCGAGCAACTCGGCATTGACGGCTAGATAGCCGCGTCAAACCATCTCCGGCGTCAACGCCGCCTTCAGCACGACCTGGCCTTCGCCCTGACGGGTGCGGTTGCTCAACCAGAGGATGGCGCCCTTCTTCAGGCTGAAATCGCGCGCCTCCCCCCACAACAGCAGACCCGCCAATCGTCCCAGGCTAGGCTGGTGCCCGACCAGCAGCACCGTGCCCGACGCATCGGGCCAATGGGCCGCCGCCAGCAGATGGGCCGGATCGGCTCCCGGCGCGAGGCTTTTCACCGTTTCGAAGGCACGAGCCAGGCCGGCCGCGGTCTGTTGCGCCCGCTTGGCCGGGCTGACCAGGACACGGGCATCCTTGGGCAGGCGCTGGGCCAGCCAAAAGCCCATCTTCTCGGCCTGCTTGCGCCCTTTGTCGGTCAAGGCTCGGTTCATGTCCACCAGGCCGTCCTCGGCATCGGCGTGGCGCCAAAGGATCAAGTCCATATCCGCCCCCTTCGGGCATTGCCGGTTCGGCCGATCATCGGGGTGCCCATAACAGTCGTTCCGCGACGCTTGGCCTGCCGCGCAGGGCATTCATCGGTTGTCGCCGTCGAGCAGCCCCCCCAGCCCACCCAAGAGTGAGCCCTCGCCCACCTGTCGGCCACCTGCCGCTGGCGCTGCAGCCAGGATTCGATTGGCCAGACGGGAGAGCGGGAGCGTTTGCAGCCAGACCTTACCCGGACCGGTCAGCCGGGTGAAGAACAGGCCCTCGCCGCCGAACAGCGCGGTCTTGATCTTGCCCACGTACTGGATGTCGAAATCGACGCTGGGCTGTAGGGCGGCAACGCAGCCGGTGTCGACCCGGATGCTCTCGCCGGGCGCCAGATCCCGCTCGGCCAGGGTGCCGCCGGCATGAATGAAGGCCAGTCCGTCGCCTTCGAGCTTTTGCAGGATGAAACCCTCGCCGCCGAACAGGCCGGCACCCAGGCGCTGCTGGAAGGCAATGCCCAGGCTGACCCCCTTGGCCGCGCAAAGGAAGGAATCCTTCTGGCAGATCAGGCTGCCGCCCAGGGCCTGAAGATCCATCGGCACGATCTTGCCCGGGTATGGAGCGGCGAAGGCCACCCGGCGCTTGGTCGCCGCCTGGTTCGCATAGATCGTGGTAAACAGGGATTCGCCGGTGAGCAAGCGCTTACCGGCGCCCATCAGCTTGCCCAAAAGGCCGGCCTGCGCGGCGGAGCCGTCGCCGAACACCGTCTCCATCTCGATGCCGTCCTGCATATACATCATCATGCCGGCCTCACCCACCGCGGCCTCGCCCGGATCGAGTTCGATCTCCACATACTGCATGTCATCGCCGAAGATGTCGTAATCGATTACGTCCATCGCCATATCAAAACTCCTTGCTTCAATCGTCGAATAACAGAATTCTGCGGTAGCGCCCCTGCAGCGCGGAGCGGGCCCAGTCGCGCGGCCCGCGACCAGACCAAGTCGAAGCGCAGAAACATTATCCCACTGCCGTGTTGCAATTCGTCGGCCCGCGCCCCACCGAACCCGCGTGATCGCGCCAGTCGGGCATCAGATCGGCAGGAAGACGAAAGAAGCCGCCCCCTGCACCACCCGGGCGATCGAACGGTTACTGCGGTCCTCGACATAGAGCGCCAGCAGGTCCTGCAAGGCGATGATCTTGGCGAACTCGCGCTCGAAGCTGAGGTTCTGCACCTCGCCTTCGATGCTGTTGCTGAGCAGGAACCGGGCGCCGCCGGCCTGGCGCGCAGTCGACAGCTTCCACACCGCGGTCTCGACATTACGGGCGCTGTTGTAGAGCTTCTGGGCATCGAGTTCGTCGACCAGATAGAATTCCCGCTTGTGCTCGTAGGCCGCCATCACCATGCTCAAGAGACCCGCCATGAAGGACTGCACGCGGTCGCCAGCGTAGCTCTCGTCGAAACTCTGACGGAAGCTACGTTCCCAGTCGAGGCGGGCCAGGACCGATTCCGGCCAGTGATCGAGTTCCGCGAACAACTGCTGGGTCGCGGCCTCAGCCGAGTCGAGCCCGGCCTTGCGGTATTCCTGGGGATTGCGCCGGTAGAGCTTTTCAGTCAGCAGGCGCAGGCTCTTGAGCACCTCGCGCTGGTTGATCTCGGTCAGCATGTCGGCCTCGGCCTTGGCCAGATTGCCCAGGCTGAAGGTCCGGGCGCTGCTGGCGCCGTCCTTGCGCTTGATCGGCTGGCTGCAGCCGGCGAGCAGCGCCAACATCAGTACGGCGGCGATCACCATCCTCATCGCACATGCCTCTTCGATCGTGATTTCAGGGCAGCCGTTGCGGCAGTTTTGGGCCGACGACAACAGGATTTGCAAATGGCAATAACCCTACTTGAGTGCATGGTATGGCCTATACCCGTCGAAATTAGTCAAACTCTTGAATCCCTTGTCTGGCGCGGCATTCCGTGCGGTTGCAAAAGCGGACTGTTTTATCTAAAAAGTTTATTTCCTAATAAATATCTTGGATTAGAGCCCTACTGCCCTAAGTGTTACCCTGCGCTCCAATCCCTGTAGGTCAATCCCATAGTATCTCTAGGAGCCTCAAGATGTCCCGACTCGTCAAACCCCATGGTGGGGGCGAACTCAAGCCCCTGTTGCTGACCGGCACCGCCCTGAAAGACGAGCTCGCTCGCGCCAAGGGTCTCAAGCAGGTGAAGATGTCCTCGCGCGAGACCGGCGACCTGATCATGATGGGCATCGGCGGCTTCACCCCGCTCGACGGCTTCATGACCAAGCTCGACTGGCAGGGTATCTGCGACGGCTACAAGATGGCCAACGGCCTGTTCTGGCCCATCCCCGTGACCCTGTCCACCGACGACGAGGGCGTCCAGGAAGGCGACGAGGTCGCCCTGGTCAGCGACACCGGCGAGATCATGGGCACCATGAAGATCACCGAGAAGTACACCATCGACAAGGCCCACGAGTGCATGCAGGTGTACAAGACCACCGACCTGGAGCACCCCGGCGTCAAGATGGTCATGGCCCAGGGCAAGTACAACCTGGCCGGCCCGGTCAAGGTCCTGTCCGACGGCGGCTTCAAGGCCAAGTACGGCGAGCAGTTCATGACCCCCGCCGAGACCCGCGCCAAGTTCGAGTCCATGGGCTGGAGCCGCGTGGCCGCCTTCCAGACCCGCAACCCCATGCACCGCTCGCACGAGTATCTGGCCAAGATCGCCATCGAGACCATGGACGGCGTGCTGGTCCACTCCCTACTGGGCGCCCTGAAACCGGGCGACATCCCGGCCGAGGTCCGTTCCGAGGCGATCGCCACCCTGATCGACAACTACTTCGCCCCCAACACCGTGATCCAGGCCGGCTACCCGCTGGACATGCGCTATGCCGGCCCGCGCGAGGCCCTGCTCCACGCCCTGTTCCGCCAGAACTACGGCTGCTCGCACCTGATCGTCGGGCGCGACCACGCCGGCGTGGGCGACTACTACGGCCCCTTCGACGCCCAGAAGATCTTCGACGAGATTCCCAAGGGCTCGCTTGAGACCGTGAACATGAACATCGACTGGACCTTCTGGTGCAAGAAGTGTGGCGGCATGGCCTCGCAGCGCACCTGCCCGCACACCAAGGACGACCGCATCCTGTTGTCCGGCACCAAGGTACGCGCCATGCTGTCCGAGGGCCAGGACCTGCCAGTCGAGTTCAGCCGTCCGGAAGTAGCCAAGGTGCTACAGAAGTACTACAAGAGCCTGACTGCCGAGCAGAACGTGAAGATCGAGTTGAAAGGCCACTCGGCGGCGTAAATCCAGTTGAGAGCAGAGAGGCGCGAGTGGAGATAACAGTCTCTCGACTCATCACTCTCGGCTCTCCACTGATTGTGAGAATTTAGAACTGCCGTTCCCGCCGGAAGCGGATTCGCGATACGCCCCGGCCAAGGTTGGGTCCGGTTTTCTGAATGGACCGCATACCAAATGCGGATTGTTAGCTAACAAGGAGAGTTAAATGCCAACCTACGTGCGTACCGACAAGTGCGACGGCTGCAAGGGTCAGGACAAGACCGCTTGCATGTATATCTGCCCGCACGACCTGATGAAGCTGGACAAGGATGGTTCCGAGACCGGCCACGCCATGCGTGCCTTCAACCAGGAACCCGAGCAGTGCTGGGAGTGCTACTCCTGCGTGAAGATCTGTCCGCAGCAGGCCATCGAAGCCCGCCACTACGCCGACATCGTCCCCCTGGGCGGTCAGGTGCAGCCCCTGCGTGGTTCCGATTCCATCATGTGGACCATCAAGTTCCGTAACGGCACCCTGAAGCGCTTCAAGTTCCCGATCCGGACCACCCCCGAGGGTTCCATCGATCCTTATGGCGGCAAGCCCGAGGCCAACATGGCCGATATCAGCAAGACCAACACCTTCACCTCCGCGGTGATGGGTGGCTATCGTGCCGGTAACCCCGCTGAGCTGATCCGCAAGTAATTTGGAAAGGAATAAAAATGGCTGGTGAATTTGGAAATCCCGAGATTGTCCAGGAAGAAGTGGACATCCTCCTGATCGGCGGCGGCATGGCTTGCTGCGGTGCCGGTTACGAGATCATGCGTTGGGCCGATGCTGCCAAGAAGTCCGCTGGCGTCGATCTGAAGATCAAGCTGGTCGACAAGGCCGCCATGGACCGTTCCGGTGCCGTGGCTCAGGGCCTGTCCGCCATCAACACCTACATCGGCCCGGAGCAGGATCCGGCCGACTACGCCCGCATGGTCTCCAACGACCTGATGGGCATCACCCGTGACGACCTGGCCTATGACCTGGGCCGCAACGTCGACGACTCCGTGCACCTGTTCGAAGAGTGGGGCCTGCCCATTTGGAAGACCGACGAGAACGGCGAGCGTCACGACGGCTCCCAGGGCATGACCCCGCTGAAGGACGGCGGCAAGCCCGTGCGTTCCGGCAAGTGGCAGATCATGATCAACGGCGAGTCCTACAAGTGGATCGTGGCCGAGGCCGCCAAGAAGGCCCTGGGCCTGGACCGCATCCAGGAGCGCGTGTTCATCGTTCACCTGATCAATGACAAGAACGACAAGAACCGCATCGCCGGTGCCGCCGGTTTCTCCACCCGCGAGAACAAGATCTACATCTACAAGGCCAAGGCCATCCTGCTGGCCGCCGGCGGTTGCGTGAACATCTTCCGTCCGCGCTCCGTCGGTGAAGGCACCGGCCGCGCCTGGTACCCGGTGTGGAACTCCGGCTCCACCTATTCCATGGCCGCCGAGGCCGGCGCCGAGCTGACCATGATGGAAAACCGCTTCGTGCCCGCCCGCTTCAAGGACGGCTACGGCCCGGTCGGCGCCTGGTTCCTGCTGTTCAAGGCCCAGGCCGTCAACGCCAACGGCGAAGTCTACATGCAGAAGAACAAGGAACTGCTGAACGACTACCCCCCGTACGGTCAGGCTGCCGTTCCCGCTTCCTGCCTGCGCAACCACCTGATGCTCAAGGAGATGAAGGAAGGCCGCGGCCCCATCTACATGGACACCGTGACCGCCCTGGCCAAGATGCGCGAGACCCTGTCGCCGCGCGAGGTCAAGCACCTGGAAGCCGAGGCCTGGGAAGACTTCCTCGACATGTGCGTCGGCCAATGCGGCATCTGGGTTGGCGAGAACATCGAGCCGGAGAAGAAGAACTCCGAGCTGATGCCGACCGAGCCCTACCTGCTCGGTTCGCACTCCGGTTGCTGCGGCATCTGGGTGTCCGGTCCCGAGGACGTCGGCGCCCCGACCAAGGAAGAGTACGACGGCGTGCCGGCCCACCTGCCTTCCGGCTGGAACTGGGGCTACCGCTCCATGACCACCGTCAAGGGTCTGTTCACCGCCGGTGACGGCGTGGGCGCCTCCGGTCACAAGTTCTCCTCCGGTTCCCACACCGAGGGCCGCCTGGCTGCCAAGGCCATGGTGAAGTACTGCCTGGACAACAAGGACCTGAAGGTTGAGTTCGCCGAGACCCCGGACCAGATCGCCGAGCTGATCTACAAGCCGGTTCGCAACTACCTCGAGTTCAAGGACTACACCACCGCCATCGACGTCAACCCCAACTACATCACGCCCAAGATGCTGCAGTTCCGCCTGCAGAAGATCATGGACGAGTACGTAGCCGGCGTGGCCACCTACTACACCACCAACGAGCACATGCTCAACGTGGCGCAGGAGAAACTGGACATGCTGAAGGAAGACGCCCAGAAGATGCGTGCCAAGGACCTGCACGAGCTGCTGCGTGCCTGGGAGAACTACCACCGCATCCTGACCGCGGAAGCTCACCTGCAGCACATCCTGTTCCGCCAGGAGAGCCGTTACCCCGGCTTCTACTACCGCGCCGACAAGAACTTCGTCGACGAGGAGAACTGGCACTGCTTCGTGAACTCGATCTACGACAAGAACACCAAGAAGTGGACCTGCTTCAAGCGCAAGCACGTCGACCTGGTGGACAAGTCCAAGCTGTTCAAGCCCGCCGCCCACTAAGCCGCAGGCACAGCACCAGTAAAACCGGGCGCCCACAAGGCGCCCGGTTTTTTTGCCACGGCAATAAACCCAAGCCCGGTACGGTTAAGCACCAAGACGGAAACGCGCCAATCCAGTAACATGAGTGTCTTTCCGCCTTCGTGTTCGAAGGCAGGAGCCGTTCAGCAAGCCTAGAGGTACCCCCCATGCAAGACTACGATGCCCAATTCAAGAACCTGGCCGAAGACGCCCCCTTCGAGCAAAGCCCGGTCATGCCCAACATGCTGGAGGGTGACGCCGAGATTCAATTCCGCTGCCACCGCGGCGTGAAGTGCTGGAACGTCTGCTGCAGCAATATCGACATCACCCTCACCCCCTACGATGTCCTGCGCCTGAAGAACCACCTAAACATTTCCTCCGGCGAGTTCCTCAAGCAATACACCATGCCCTACGAGATCGACAAGGACGGCATGCCCGGCATCAAGCTGCGCCCCGTGGAAGGTGGCAGCGCCTGCCAATTCATGGTCGAGGAAGGCTGCAGCGTCTACCAGGACCGGCCGACCGCCTGCCGCTACTACCCGGTCGCTCTGCTCTCCATCCGCCGCGCCGATGAATACACCGACCGCCAGGCCTATGCCCTGGTCACGGAAAAGACCTGTCTGGGCCACCAGGAAGACCGCAAGCTCACCATCGACCAGTACCGCGCCGAACAAGGCGTCGCCGACTACGATGAAAAGGGCCGTGGCTGGCGTCAACTAGTGCTCAAGCGCAAGTCGGCCGGTCCCGGCGTTGGCAAGCCGCCGGCGATCTCCAACCAGCTGTTCTTCATGGCCAGCTACGACCTCGACCGCTTTCGCGCCTTCGTCGTCAGCGAGAGTTTCAACCGCACCTATGACGTGCCGGTGGAGACCATGGCCGAGATCGTCGCCGACGACGAGAAACTGCTCGAGTTCAGTCACAAGTTCCTGCTCCAGATCCTATTCAACGAAGGCAAGGTGGTGGAAGAGAAGGAAGGTGCCTACGAAGCGCGCATGGAGCGCCTGAAGGCCAAGGCCGAGCAGATGCGCGCCGAATTCGAGGCCGACCGGGAAAAGCTGGAAGACCTCAAGTACTCCGGCGAGTGCCAGCCCGGCGACCTCAGCTGCGGTGGCAACGACTGATCCAGGTTGACAGCGGTCAGTGGGCAGTTGTCAGAAAAAACGGCCCCTGACTGCAAACCGCCGACTACCAACTGACGACTATTCAGACATGGACGCCCACAGCCTCGTCCCGGAAGAACACTACATCCGAGAGCAGCCCTATTACGAGGCGGTGGGCGACGAGGTCGCCATCTTCGAGGCGGCCTACAAGAACCGACTGCCGGTGTTGCTCAAAGGCCCCACCGGCTGCGGCAAGACCCGGTTCATGGAATACATGGCCTGGCGCCTCAAGCGGCCCTTGATCACGGTGTCCTGCCACGACGACCTCACCGCCTCCGACCTGGTCGGCCGGTTCCTGGTCAAGGGCGGCGAGACGGTCTGGGTCGACGGCCCGCTCACCCGCGCCGTGCGCGTGGGCGGCATCTGCTATCTCGATGAAATTGTGGAAGCGCGCAAGGACACCATGGTGGTCATCCACCCCCTGGCCGACGACCGACGTGCCCTGCCCATGGAAAAGCTGGGCCAGTTGCTCGAGGCGTCGAGCGATTTTTGCCTGGCCATCTCCTACAACCCGGGCTACCAGAGCGTGCTCAAGGACCTCAAGCAGTCCACCCGCCAGCGCTTCGTCGCCATGGAGTTCGACTACCCGTCGCCCGAACTGGAGCGCAAGATCATCGCCAACGAGGCCAAGGTCGATCCGGCCCTGGCCGAGAAGCTGGTCAAATTCGCCCAGCTCACCCGCAACCTCAAGGGCTCCGGCCTGGAGGAAGGTGCCTCCACCCGCCTTCTGGTCCACGCCGGCAAGCTGATCGCCAGCGGGGTCGAGCCGGTCTCGGCCTGCCGCGCCGCCGTGGCCCAAGCCCTCACCGACGACGCCGACATGCTGGCGGCGGTGGAAGAACTCTCCTCCTCCATCTTCTGACATGGCGCAAGCCGCGCTGACCGCCGCGGAGATCGAGGCCGAGCTGAATATCAGCCTCGATGTCGAGTTCAGTTTCATCCGGGCCGATGAACTCGCAGCGCAACTGGTCACGCTGCCGCAGGAAGATCTGCGCTTCGTGCTCGACTGGGTGCGCCGCATCGCCAGCACCCACCTCACCATCGCTCACCAGTTCGCCCAGCGCGCACCCGGGCTGCTGAGCCACATGGACCGGCGTCTGATCGAAGCCTGGGCCGTGCACGCCTGCGATGCCTACGACCGCGAAGGCCTGCGTGCCGCGCTGCGGGTAATCGATGAGGTGCACAACTTCGTGCAGATCCGCCACGAGCATGCCGCCGGCGCCCTGTTCGATGATATCGCCCCGATCCTGGCCAACTTCCTGCGCGGCCTGTCCGGCCGACGGCTCAAGCTGGAACGGGGGGATGCCGCCTATACCGACAGCGAACGCATCTTCCTGCCGGCTGTCGTCGCCCGGATGGCCACGCTGGAAGACAACTTCCGCCTGGCCAAGGCCACGGTCGCCGTGCTCTGGGGCCAGACCCGCTACGGCAGCTTCCGCGCCGACCTGGCCGCCGCCTGCGCCGGCTACGCCGAGCCCGAGCGAGCCCTCGCTCACCTGCAAGCCCTGGAAAACATCCGCATCGAGGCCTGCCTCGGGCGCGAACTGCCCGGCCTGCATCGGGTCATGCAGCAACTCAAAGCCCAGCAGGATGAAGGCCTGTCACCGGAATGGCAGGCACTCGGCGCGCCGCTGCTGACTCGCGAGGCCACGCTGGAAGACAGCCTGCGCCTGCTGCCCCAGGCCTATGCATTGAACGACCTGCCTCACTTCTGCTTCGGCGGCGAGCTGCGCCCGGAAGCGGTCACCGCTTGCATGGCCGCACGCATGGAAAAGGAAAAGACCCTGCTGCGGGTAAAACTGGCCGAGCTGGCCGAGGATGCTGAGCCCCCCTCTCCCCCCGGGAGAGGGGATGGGGGTGAGGGAACACGGCGCTTCGATGTCGAAACACGCGAGGAAAATGAGCACCTCGATTTCGAACTAACCCTCGACGGCGCCCCGGTCGCCCCGCCCCAGCAGGTGAAGGACCTGCTCACTTCCATCCAGCTCGACCTGGGCGAGATCCCCGACGAATACCTGGTGCCGGCCGGCCCCGGCGACTACGACCCCAGCCTGTTCGCCGACCGCGCCGCCGACCCCGATGCCGTCTGGCAAGGTACCTATCACGAGGAAGGCGCCTTGTTCTATCCCGAGTGGGACTACCAGCGCCAGCACTACCGCAAGAACTGGTGCGTCATGCGCGAGAAGGAGGTGAAGCCGGGCGACCCCGCCTTCCATCGCGCCACCCTGGACAAATACGCTGGCCTGCTGCGTAACCTGCGCAAGAGCTTCGAGGCCCTGCGCGACGAAGACCGGCTGGAGAAGCGCCAAGTGCACGGCGACGAGGTCGACCTCGACGCCCTGATCGAGGCCATCGCCGACGCCACCGACGGCCGCGAGATGAGCGACCGCCTGTTCACCCGCCTGCACCGGGCCGAGCGCAACATTGCCGTCGCCTTCATGGTCGACATGTCCGGCAGCACCCGCGGCTGGATCAACGAAGCCGAGCGCGAGGCGCTGATTCTCTTGAGTGAATCGCTCGAACGCCTGGGCGACCGCTATGCCATCTACGGCTTCTCCGGCCAGACCCGCAAGCGCTGCGAGCTGTTCCGCATCAAGGCCTTCGACGAGCCCTATTCCGAGGCGGTGCGCGCCCGCATCGCCGGCATCGAGGCGCAGGACTACACCCGCATGGGCTTCGCCATCCGCCACCTGTCGAAACTCTTGAACGAGGTGCCGGCCAAAACCCGCGTGCTGATCACCCTGTCCGACGGCAAACCCGACGACTACTTCGACGGCTACCGCGGCCCCTACGGCATCGAAGACACCCGCATGGCCCTGATCGAGGCCCGGCGCAGCGGCATCCACCCCTTCTGCATCACCATCGACAAAGAGGCGCGCGACTACCTGCCCCACATGTACGGCGCCGCCCGCTACATCATCCTCGACGAGGTGCGCCTGCTGCCGATCAAGGTCGCCGACATCTACCGCCGGCTGACCACCTGACCGTCATACATCTATTCCCCTCTCCCTCTGGGAGAGGGCTAGGGTGAGGGAAACCCGGAATCCAGAAATCAAAAACCGTGCGCAGCGCGCCAAACCCTACCCCGCATAGGGCCAAACCCAGCCCCACCGCCACATTCCGTTAAAATCACCGCATTTGAATTCCCAAGTCCGCCATGCCCATCGCCCACGACGCCATCCTGCCCGGCAAGCATTACAGCAACGGCGCCTACGGCCGCACTTGGGGCGTGCGCCAGGTGCTGGAACTCTCACTCGATCCGGAGAGCGGCGAGGAGACCGTCTCCTTCAAGGGCCTGGCCGGCACCTGCCGACGCAAGACCGGCGTCTGTACCCTGGACGAATTCGCCCGCTGGGCCAAGTACGAGGTGCAGTTGAACGAGAACTCCTGGCAGCGGGTGGGCTTCTTCGAGGACGAACCGGAGGATTTTTCCGAGGAAACCTGAGCAAAACGGCAACTCAAAACAAAACGGCCCGGATCGCTCCGGGCCGTTTGCATTTCTAGCGCCGAGAATTACAGCAGCGGCACGATCAACAAGGCGACGATGTTGATGATCTTGATCAAGGGGTTCACGGCCGGGCCGGCGGTGTCCTTGTAGGGGTCGCCGACGGTGTCGCCGGTGACCGCGGCCTTGTGGGTGTCGCTACCCTTGCCGCCGTAGTTGCCTTCCTCGATGTACTTCTTAGCGTTGTCCCAGGCACCGCCACCGGTGGTCATGGAGATGGCCACGAAGATGCCGGTGATGATGGTGCCGAGCAGCACGCCGCCCAGGGCCTGCGGGCCGAGGATGACGCCGACCAGCACGGGCACCAGCACGGGCAGCAGCGAGGGGATCATCATCTCCTTGATCGCCGCCTTGGTCAGCATGTCGACCGCCTTGGAGTAGTCGGGCTTGGCCGTGCCTTCCATGATGCCTGGGATTTCCTTGAACTGCCGGCGCACCTCGATCACCACGGAACCCGCCGCGCGACCGACCGCCTCCATACCCATGGCACCGAACAGGTAGGGCACCAGACCGCCGATCAACAGGCCGATGATGACCATGTGATTGGACAGGTCGAATGCGGTGGTAATGCCCAGCTTGGCTTCCAGGGCGTGGGTGTAGTCGGCGAAAAGCACCAGGGCGGCCAGGCCGGCGGAGCCGATGGCATAGCCCTTGGTCACGGCCTTGGTGGTGTTGCCCACGGCGTCCAGCGGGTCGGTGATGTTGCGGATCTCGTCGGGCAACTCGGCCATCTCGGCAATGCCGCCGGCGTTGTCGGTGATCGGGCCATAGGCGTCGAGCGCCACGATGATGCCGGTCATCGACAGCATCGAGGTGGCGGCGATGGCGATGCCGTACAGACCGCCCAACTCGAAGGACGTCCAGATGGCCAGACACACAGCCAGCACCGGGGCGGCGGTGGACTTCATCGACACGCCGAGGCCGGCGATGATGTTGGTGCCGTGACCAGTGGTGGAGGCCTGGGCGATGTGGCGCACCGGGGCGTACTCGGTGGCGGTGTAGTACTCGGTGATCACCACCATGGCCGCCGTCAACACCAGGCCGACCATCGCGGCGAGATACAGGTTCATCGAGGAGATCATGCTGCCATCGGCCATCTGCACGCCCTCGCCCATCATCCAGGTGGTGATGGGGTAAAAGGCGACGACTGCGATCAGGCCCGACACGATCAGGCCGCGGTAGAGGGCGTTCATGATCTTGCCGCCTTCACGCGCCTTGACGAAGTAGGAACCCACGATGGAGGCGACGATGGCCACGCCACCGAGCACCAGCGGGTAGATCACGGCGTTGGCCGCGCTCGCGCCCGCCACCATCAAACCGCCGAGCAGCATGGTGGCGATGATGGTCACGGCGTAGGTCTCGAACAGGTCGGCGGCCATACCGGCGCAGTCGCCGACGTTGTCGCCCACGTTGTCGGCGATCACCGCCGGGTTGCGCGGGTCGTCCTCAGGGATGCCGGCCTCGACCTTGCCCACCAGGTCGGCACCGACGTCGGCGCCCTTGGTGAAGATGCCGCCGCCAAGACGGGCGAAGATGGAGATCAGCGAGCCGCCGAAGCCCAGACCGACCAGGGCGTGGACCGCCTCGTTGGTGCTGGCACCGCCGGCGGTGAGCACGGCGTAGTAGCCGGCCACGCCGAGCAAGCCCAGCCCCACCACCAGCAGACCGGTGATGGCGCCGCCGCGGAAGGCGACGTTGAGGGCGGCATTCAGGCCCTGGCTGGCCGCCTGGGCGGTGCGCACGTTGGCGCGGACTGAGACGTTCATGCCGATGAAGCCAGCGGCGCCGGACAGCACCGCGCCAAGCGCAAAGCCGATGGCGGTGGACATCGAGAGGAAGGCAGCGATGAGCACGAACAGCACCACGCCGACAACGCTGATGGTGGTGTACTGCCGCTTGAGGTAGGCCTGGGCCCCCTCCTGAACTGCCGCCGAGATTTCCCTCATCCGGTCATTGCCGGTAGGCAGGGACAGGATCCATCGGATCGACAAGACCCCATAGACCAGGGCCAATCCTGCCGCCACGAGGGCGAACACTAGACCTTCACTCATCGCTTTGTCTCCTTTCTTGGCGAGTCTCTAGCCAGCGCCCCAATGGCAAAGGCCAGTCACAGCTTGCTACGTTGAAATCAGATAATTTCTGCCCAACCCAATTGGTACATTCGGATTATGTCAGCAGAATCGTATTAGTACATTAGGACTTTCTGATCCTTTTTGTCACATCAAAAATACCAATTACGCCCTAAGATTTTCCGATAGCAAGGCCACCCTCGAAGCGGGTGCCCGGCTCGAAGCCGAAAATGGTATCGAGATGAAGCTCGAGGATCAGACCGTCGACCGCGGCCTGACCATGCTCCTTCTGCACCTCGGACAGGATCAGTTTGGCCGAATTGGCGTTGTAGAAACCGCCGAAGTCGGCCTGCACCTTCAGAAGCTGTCGGGCGCGATCCAGGGTCATTTTCAAGTTGGCAGCGGGCGGTTGGCAGCAATCATGCCTGATGACTTTCGCCTGCCGGCTTTCCTTAAAGCTTGAACTCCGGCAGCTTCTTCGCCACCGCCACGTTCTTCAAGGTCACGTACTGGGGCAGGCCATCCTTGTACTTGGGATAGTCCTCGCCCTGGATCAACGGCGTCAGGTAGCGCTTGCACTTGGCCGTGATGCCGAAGCCGTCCTTGGTGATGAAGTCGCGCGGCATGAACTTCTCGACGTTGGCCACCTTGGACAGCGGCGCCATGCCGATCTTGTACTTGTAGGGCGCGTCGGAGATGCGGTCGACCGTGGGCATCACCGAGTTGTGGCCCTTGAGCGCCAGCTCGACCGCCTTCTTGCCCAGTTCGTAGGCCTGCTTGACGTCGGTCTTCGAGGCGATGTGGCGCGCGGCGCGCTGCAGATAGTCGGCCACGGCCCAGTGGAACTTGTGGCCCAGGGCATCCTTGATCATGTTGGCCACCACCGGGGCGGCGCCGCCCAGCTGGGCATGGCCGAAGGCATCGCGCGTGCCCTGCTCGGCCAGGAAACGGCCATCCGGGTAATGGCAGCCCTCGGACACGATCACGGTGCAGTAACCGTATTGCTTGACGTTGGCATCGACCTTGGCCAGGAATTTCTGCTGATCGAACTCGATCTCCGGGAACAGAATGACCACGGGGATGCCCTGGTCCTCGATCAGGCCGCCGGCGGCGGCGATCCAGCCGGCGTGCCGGCCCATCACCTCGAGCACGAAGACCTTGGTCGAGGTCTTGGCCATGGAGCGCACGTCGAACGAGGCCTCCAGGGCGGAAACGGCGATGTACTTGGCGACCGAGCCGAAGCCGGGGCAGCAGTCGGTGATCGGCAGGTCGTTGTCCACGGTCTTGGGCACGTGGATGGCCTGCACCGGATAGCCCATCTTCTCGGACAGCTGGCTGACCTTGTAGCAGGTGTCGGCCGAGTCGCCGCCGCCGTTGTAGAAGAAATAACCGATGTTGTGGGCCTTGAACACCTCGATCAGGCGCTCGTATTCGCGCTTGTTCTGCTCCAGCGATTTCAGCTTGAACCGGCAGGAACCGAAACCGCCGGACGGCGTGGTGCGCAGGGCGGCGATAGCGGCGGCGGATTCCTTGGTGGTGTCGATCAGGTCCTCGGTCAAGGCGCCGATGATGCCGTTGCGGCCGGCATAGACCTTGCCGATCTTGTCCTTGTGCTTGCGCGCAGTCTCGATGACGCCGCAGGCCGACGCGTTGATCACTGCAGTCACACCGCCCGACTGGGCATAGAAGGCGTTTTTCTTCGCCATGTTCTACTCCTCACACATCGTTCAATAATTCAGGGCAAAAAAAAACGCGAACACCCAGGTTCGCGTCTTACGATCTGTCAACCGCCCGCGGTCTCCGCCGCCCGGCGATGCGCCGCCTCTTCCTGCATCTTCAAGGTGGTCACCAGGCAATCGCCGAGGTTGTCATACTCCTCCTTGCCGGTAGCAAAGCGGTCCTTGATCGACCAGAAGAACATGCTGCGAAACTGGTTGTCGCCGGTCTTGGACACGACGAAGTTGCAGTCGTCTTCCTTCCAGTACAGCGCGGGGCAGACCGTCAGCTCGCGGTCGGCCGGGTGCAGGCGGATTTCGGTCTCCACTTCCTCCACCTGAACCTGACGGCCGAAGCGCTCGCGCAAGGCCGCCTGGACCAGATGCAGGTCGGCATCGCTGAAGCCGGCGATACCGCTCATTTCTTCACGGAATCCAGGCCGGCAAAGACAGCGTTGGTGATGCTCTCGACCGAGCCGACGCCGGAGACCTTGATGTACTTGGGCGCCTTGGCATCGCCAGTGGCAGCCCAGTCGCCGTAGAACTTCACCAGCGGCTCGGTCTGGGCGTGGTAGACGTCGAGCCGCTTCTTCACGGTTTCTTCCTTGTCGTCGTCGCGCTGGATCAGGTCCTCGCCGGTGACATCGTCCTTGCCCGCGACCTTGGGCGGATTGAACACCACGTGGTAGGTACGGCCGGAGGCCACGTGCACGCGGCGACCGGACATGCGCTTGATGATCTCCTCGTCCGGCACGTCGATCTCGACCACGGCGTCGATCGGCACGCCGGCAGCCTTCATCGCCTCGGCCTGGGGGATAGTGCGGGGGAAACCGTCGAACAGGTAGCCCTTTTTGCAGTCGTCTTCCTTCAGGCGCTCTTTCACCATGCCGATGATGATGTCGTCGGAGACCAGACCGCCGGCATCCATGATCGCCTTGGCCTTGACGCCCAGCTCGGTGCCGGCCTTGACGTGGGCGCGCAGCATGTCGCCGGTGGAGATTTGCGGAATGCCATATTTCTCCTTGATGAAGTTTGCCTGAGTACCTTTACCGGCGCCGGGGCCGCCCAGAAGAATCAGTCGCATGTGGATCTCCAATGACAACGGGTTGAATCGAACAAATAACCGGATGGCTCAATCCGAAAGAGGGTATTCAACCTGCCAAGGCATGGACAGTCAATTTTTTCGATTGTCTTATAAGCCGAGGTTATTACTGCCTCAGCCTTGGCCGGCCATGATCCGCCTCACCTTCTCCAGGTCCTCCGCCGTATCCACCCCCGGCGACGAGGGCTGGTCGGTGGTCAACACGGCGATCTTGTAGCCGTGCCACATGGCGCGCAGCTGTTCGAGCGATTCGAAGGCCTCGACCGCGGGCCGCTCCAGCCTGGGGTAGGCGTGGAGAAAGCCGACCCGGTAGGCATAGAGCCCGACATGACGCATCACCGGCAGGGCGCCCGGCAGTTCCCGGCCCCGGGCCCAGGCGTCGCGGGCATAGGGGATGGGCGCCCGGCTGAAATAGAGGGCATAGCCGGCCTTGTCCAACACCACCTTGACTACGTTGGGGCTCAGCACCTGCTCGATGTCGTGCAGGGGATGGCAGACGGTGGCGATGGCGGCATCGGGGTGCCCGGCCAGGGTCTGGGCGGTGGCGCGGATCAGTTCCGGCTCGATCAGCGGCTCGTCACCCTGGACATTGACCACCACGGCATCATCCGGCCACTTGAGCTGCGCCGCCACCTCGGCCAGGCGGTCGGTGCCCGAAGCGCAGTCGATTGATGTCATGCACACCTCGAAGCCGTGCTGCTTGACCACATGGGCGACCTCGTCGTGGTCGGTCGCCACCCAAACCTCCCTGGCGCCGCTGGCGCGCGCCCGCTCGGCCACCCAGACCACCATGGGCCGGCCGGCGATGTCGAGCAGCGGCTTGCCCGGCAGGCGGGTGGAGGCATAACGGGCCGGGACGACGGCGTAGAACTCGGACATGTTTTTCTCCTCGAACGCCCTTATAGCGGAAGCATCCTGCCCAGGACAACCGCCAGCAACATCAGGCCCTCGCTCACCTCGACGCCGGCCCCGAGACAGTCGCCCGTCATGCCGCCGATCTTGGCCCCCAGAAAGTGGCGCCAAAACACCAAGATCAGGGGTGCCAGCCAGAGTCCGGCGAAAGGCAGGCTTAGCGCAAACAGAATACCCAGCCAGAGCAGCGGCAGCCCACGCCCCGCCCGCCATGTGAAACGCTCACCCAGGCCCGGCTTGAGCGGCGGCAGCGACTGCGACCACCACAGGGCACCTAAGCGGGCCCAGGCCGGGATCAGCAGCAACGCCCAAGGCGAGATGCCGTGACTGAACGCCAGACCGAGCAGCACCAGTTTGGCCATGAGCTGCAGTACCAGGGCGATGACGCCGAAGCTGCCGACATGCGGGTCGCTCAGGACCTGAAGAAAACGCTCGCGGTCGCGATGGGCCGCGCCCAGGGCATCGAAGGTGTCGGCCAGGCCATCGAGATGCAGGCCGCCGGTCAGCCAGACCCAGGCAATCAGCGTGAGCAGCGCCGCCAGCCAGGGGTCGAAGCCTTGCACGGCAAAGCCGACCAGGGCGAGCAAGGCACCCAGCAGCAGGCCGACGGCAGGAAACCAGGCGGCGGAACGGGCCAGGTCCTCGGCCTGGAAGCCGCGCACCGCCGGCGTCGGCAGCCGGGTGAGGAATTGCAGGGCTAGGAAAAATCCGCGCATGGGTTCAGGCTCAACAAAATCGGGGCCTCGCCGGCCAGGAGCGACACCTGGAACTGCGCCGCCTCGGGCAGGGCGATGCGATAGAGGCCGGATGCCGGCAGCTTAAGCACCTGCTGCAACAGGATGCGCATGACGCCGGCATGGGTGATGAGCAGGCGCTGACCGCCGGCGGCATCGGCCAGCCAGTCCTGCCATGCCGCCAGCACACGCCGGCGGAAGTCGCCGATGCGCTCGCCGCCGGAGGCGGCACAGTCGTCACAGCGGCTGCGAAAGCGCTGATAGGCCGCGGGGTCGCGCTCGGCCACCTCGGCGCCGCTCAGGCCCTCCCAGTCGCCGAAATCCAGTTCGCGCATGTCGGCCAGGACACGGCAGGCGATGCCCTGCTCGGCGGCGAACGCTTCGGCAAAGGCCCGGCAACGCAACAGCGGCGAGGTGGCCACGGCATCGAAGCGCCTATCGGCCAACGCAGCACGCATCTGCTCGCTGCCGCGCGCGGTCAGCGGCGGATCGCTGCGGCCGCGAAAGACATGGGCCGGCCCGGCCACCTCGCCGTGGCGCAAGACCGTGACCCTGACCGGCTCAGCCATGCTTCTCGCTCACGCCGGCCTCGGCGAAGGTGGCCATGCCATTGTGCAGGGCGCAGGCCAGGCGCAGGAGGGGCAGGGCCACGGCGGCGCCGCTGCCCTCGCCCAGGCGCAGATTGAGATCGATCAGTGGCTGGGCACCCAGCATCTGCAGCAGGTGCCCATGGCCCGGCTCGGCCGAGGCGTGGGCGAACAGCAGCCAGTCGCGCACCGTCGGCTGCATGCGCACCGCGGCCAGTGCCGCGGCAGTGACGATGAAGCCGTCGACCAGCATGGGCAGCCCCTTTTGCGCGCAGGCGATGCAGGCGCCGGCGATCGCCGCCAGCTCGAAGCCGCCCAGCCGGCGCAGGGCCTCGGCCGGCTCGGCCAGCTGCCCGGCATGGCATGCCAGGGCACGGTCGATCACCGCCGCCTTGCGCGCCACGCCTTCGGCGTCGAGGCCGGTGCCCGGCCCGGCCATCAACTGCGCCGGCAGGCCGATCAGACCGCAGGCCAGCGCCGCCGCCGCGGTGGTGTTGCCGATACCCATCTCGCCGGCGATGAATAGCTGCGCCCCGGCGCCGGCCGCCCGCGCCACCGCCGCCCGGCCGGCGGCCAGGGCCTGCTCGAACTGCGACTCGGTCATGGCCGGCGCAGAGGTGAAATTGGCGGTACTCGGCGCCAGCCGCAGCCGAATGACGCCATCGAGCGGGCCCGGATCGTTCACCGTGCCGAGATCGACCACCTCCAGCCGCACCCCCTGCTCGCGCGCCAGCACGCTGATCGCGGCGCCGCCGCGGGCGAAGTTCTTCACCATCTCGCCGGTCACCGCCTGGGGAAAGGCCGACACGCCCTCGGCCATGACACCGTGATCGCCGGCGAACACCGTGATCTGCGCGCGCTCCAGCGCGGGGCGTTCCCGGCCCTGCATGCTCGCCAGCTGGATGGCGATGGCCTCGAGCCGGCCCAGCGCGCCCGGCGGCTTGGTCAGCTGGGCCTGGCGGCGCGCGGCGGCCTCGCCGGCAGGTCGGTGCAGGGGTTTGGCTGGCTGGCGCCACCAGTCGGATTCATTCGGAGTAGGGGTCATGGCGCGGGGTCGCTTTCAGGTTGAGGGGCAGGCCGGCGGCGACGAAGACGACGTCGTCGGCCAGTTTGGCGATGGCCTGGTTGAGCCAGCCGGCCTCGTCGACGAAGCGGCGGGATAGCTCGCCGAGCGGGACGATGCCGAGGCCGACCTCGTTGGCCACCAGGATGATCTCGCCCGGCAGCTTGGGCAGGGTCGTCAGCAACTGGTCTTTCGCCGCCGGATAGCGCGGGCTGTGCAGCTCGTCCAGCCAGTTGTTGAGCCAGAGGGTGAGACAGTCGACCACCAGGCATTTGCGCGGGCCCGCCTCGCGCGCCAAGGCCTCAGCCAGCTGGCGCGGCGCCTCCACCGTCCGCCAGGCGGCCGGCCGCTCCGCCCGGTGACGCCGGATGCGATCGAGCATTTCCGCATCGCGCGCCTCGGCGGTGGCGATCACGGTCACCGGCAGATTGAAGGACTGCGCCAGCCGCTGGGCATGGCCGCTCTTGCCGGAGCGGGCACCGCCGAGGATCAGGGTCAGGCCCATGCGCGGCTCTCCTTCCCGGCAAGGCCGAGCAGACCAGCCAGGCGCCGGGTATCCAGATGCTCGGCCACGCAATCGGCCAGGCGGTCGATCGCCTGCTCGCGCAAGGCCTGGTAATCGGGGGGGAGCACCTCGCGCAGGCCCGACCAGGCGAGCAGCGCCGCGCAAGCGGCGGACGATTCGAACAGGCCATGCAGATAGGTGCCGAGCACCTGGCCGTCATCGCCGATCGCGCCGTCCGGGCCGTGGTCGAGCATCAATGCCGGTCGCGCCAGGGCCGGTCCGCGGCTGACGCCGGCGTGGATTTCATAGCCCCGAACCTCGGCACCGTTGAGCACCAGCCGACCGCACACATTGCGCAATTGCTTCTCCGGCGCCAGCACCGTCTGCATGGCCAGATAACCCAGGCCCGCGCTGCTGCCGGGCTCGCCCTCGATGCCGTGCGGATCGTGGATGGCCTCGCCCAGCATCTGATAGCCGCCGCAGAGGCCGATGAGCTTGCCGCCATAGCGCAGATGGCGGGCGATGGCGGCCTCCCAGCCCTGGGCGCGCAGCCAGGCGAGATCGGCGCGCACCGATTTGGAACCGGGCAGGATGATGAGATCGGCTGGTGGCAAGGTTTCGCCCGGGCCGACGAAGCGCAGGTCGACCTGCGGATGCAGGCGCAGGGGATCGAAGTCGGTGTGGTTGCTGATGCGCGGCAGGGCCGGCACGATGACGCGAATTTTCCCCACTCCCCCATCGCCTGCCCCGAAGGGGGAAGGCGGCAAGGCATCCTCCGCCTCCAGGTGCAGACCGGCAAGATAGGGCAGCACGCCGAGCACCGGCTTGCCGGTCTCGCGCTCCAGCCAGTCGAGGCCGGGCTGCAGCAGGGCGATGTCGCCGCGGAAGCGGTTGATGACGAAACCGGCGACGCGCGCCCGCTCGCTTTCGGACAGCAAGGCCAGGGTGCCGACCAGATGGGCGAACACCCCGCCGCGCTCGATGTCGGCGATCAGGATCACCGGACAGTCCACCGCCTCGGCGAAGCCCATGTTGGCGATGTCGCCCGCGCGCAGATTGATCTCGGCCGGCGAGCCCGCCCCCTCGACCACCACCGCCTCATATTGCGCGGCCAGGCGCGCATACGATTGCAGCACCGCCGCCCGCGCCCGCCGTTTGTAGGCGTGATAGTCCTGGGCATCCATATTGCCGACGGCGCGGCCGTGGACGATGACCTGGGCCCCGACATCGGTGTTGGGCTTGAGCAGCACCGGGTTCATGTCGGTGTGCGGCGCCAATCGGCAGGCCTGGGCCTGCACCGCCTGGGCGCGGCCGATCTCGCCGCCGTCTTCGGTCACCGCGCTGTTGAGCGCCATGTTCTGCGGCTTGAACGGCGCCACCTGCACGCCCTGGCGCGCCAGCCAGCGGCACAGGGCGGTGACCAGCAGGCTCTTGCCGGCATCCGAAGTGGTGCCCTGCACCATCAGCGTGGCGGCCTTCACGCTTTCAGCTCCGACAAGGCCGATGCCAGACGCGCCCACTCGGCCTCGCTGCCGGGCAGGCCGAAACGCAGGCTGGCCGGCTCCTCGAAGCAGCGGGTGAGGATGCCGCGCCGCGCTAGCCGTTTGTGAATATCGTGCGCAGACTCGGTGCGCAGCCATTGGAACAGGGCGCAACCGCCTTCCGCTGCCAGCCCGTTTTCGCGCAGAAGCTCGGCCAGACGCCGGCTTGCCGCCTGCAGGCGCGGGCGCGTGGCCTGCTGCCAGGCCGTGTCGCGCAGGGCCTGCCGGGCGATGTAACGGGAGGCATTGGCCACCGGCCAAGGCCCCAGGCGCTCGGCCAGGCGCTGCAAAAGATCGGGCCGCGCCAGCACGAAGCCGACGCGGGCACCGGCCAGGCCGAAGAACTTGCCCAGGCTGCGCAGCACGATCAGGCCGGGCCGGTCGGTGAATGCGGCGAGGCTGGCCTCGGGCGTGGCATCCATGAAGGCCTCGTCCACCACCAGCCAGCCGCCGCGCGCCGACAGCTCGGCATGCCAGGCCAGCAGGGCCTCTTTCGGCAAGCGTGTGCCGGTGGGGTTGTTGGGCTGGATCAGGACCACGACGTCGCAAGCGCCGATCGCGCGGCCGGGCGATTCATGCGGCAGCGGCATCACGTTGTGGCCGGCAACCCGCCAGGCGTGGGCATGCTCGGCATAACCGGGGCTGATGACGCCGACCCGGCCGCGCGGCCGCAGATGGGGCAAGGCCTGGATCGCCGCCTGCGAGCCGGCGACGGGCAGGACGTGGGCAGAACCGTAGTAATCGCAAGCCGCCTGGGTCAGGCCGTCTTCCTCTTCGGGCAGGCGCGACCAGACCGAATCCGGAATTGGCGGCACCGGCCAGGCCTGCGGGTTGATACCGGTGGACAGGTCGAGCCAGTCGCCGAGCGGGATGCCATATTGCTGCGCCGCGCGCTGCAGGCGGCCGCCGTGCTCAAGCATGCAGCGCCTCCCACGCCACGATGATGGCCAGCCACAGGAACAGGCTGTTGCGCACCAGATTCAGGGCGCGTGTGATATCCCTTGGCGTCGCCGCGCTGCCGCTGCCGAGCAGGGGCCGTTGATGGCGCACGCCCTCGTAACAGGCACTGCCGCCGAGGGCGAGATCGAGTGCGCCGGCGCCGGCCGCCATCACCGGGCCGGCGTTCGGGCTCTCCCAGGCCGGCGCCTGCCGACGCCAGCAGGCCAGGGCCTGGGCGGTACGACCGAACAAGGCGTAGCTCAGCGCGGTCAGGCGGGCCGGGATGAAATTGAGCAGGTCGTCCAGCCGCGCCGCGGCCCAGCCGAACTGCCGGTAGCGCGCATTCTTGTAGCCCCACATGGCGTCCAGGGTATTGGCCAGGCGGTAGGCCACCGCCCCTGGTGCGCCGGCCAGCACGAACCAGAACAGGGCGCCGAACACGGCATCGTTGCCGTTCTCCAGCACCGACTCGACCGTGGCCTTGCTTGCCTCGCTCGGCGTCATGTCGACGGTGTCGCGGCTGACCATGAAGCCGACGCGGCGACGCGCCTCTGAAATGTCACCACTGGCCAGCGCGGCGCTCACCGCGCGGGCATGCTCGTCGAGACTGCGCCAGCCCAAGGCGAGATAGAGCACGAGGGCGTCGAGCAGGAAACCATACGGCAGCCAGGCGGTGGCCGAGGCGAGCAGGACAAAGGGCAGGATGGCCAGCAGCACAGCGAGGGCGCCACGCAAACGCGAAGCAGCGTTGCCGTACAACACACGCTCGACCAGCGCCGCGTAGCAACCGAAGCCGACCAAGGGATGCCAGCGGCGCGGCTCGCCCAGGACGCGGTCCAGCGCCGCCGCGGCCACGGCCGACAGCGCCAGGCTCACAAGTCCATGCCCTTTTGCGCCTTCACCCCGGCTCGATAGGCATGCTTGATCTCGTTCATCTCGGTCACGGTGTCGGCTGCCTCGATCAGGGCCGGCGGCGCGGCGCGGCCGGTGACCACCACGTGCTGCATGGGCGGCCGGGCGGCGATGTCGGCCAGCACGGCCTGGGTGTCGAGCCAGCCATACTTGAGCAGATAGGTGAGTTCATCCAGCACCACCAGGCCCAGGCTGGCATCGGCCAGCATGCGCCGGGCAACGGCCCAGCCCTGTTGCGCGGTGGCGATGTCGCGCTCGAGGTTCTGAGTCTCCCAGGTGAAGCCCTCACCCAGCACGTGCCACTCGACCCCCGGCTGTTTGCTGAAGAAGGCCTCCTCGCCGGTGTCGGTGCGGCTCTTGATGAACTGGGCGACGCCGACCTTCATGCCATGGCCCAGGGCGCGGGCGAGCAGCCCGAAGGCGGCCGAACTCTTGCCCTTGCCGTTGCCGGTATTGACCAGCAGCAGGCCGCGTTCCTCGGTGGCGCGCTCGATGCCGGCGTCGACCACCGCCTTCTTGCGCTGCATGCGCTGGCGATGACGCTCCGCCTTGTCCGCCTCGGTCATGGCTTATTTGGTCGCGGCTTATTGAGCGGTGTGTCCGCTCATCGTCCGGCCTCGCCCGATGAGCAGGCCATGGGCCAGGGCCGCGATACCGACATAAAGGGCCAGGGCACCAAGATAGGCCGGGAAGTAGCGCGCCACCCGCGCGGCGAACTCGGCCAGGCTGGGTGCGGCGAAATAGCCGGAGAAGAGATAGAAACCGCCGCTGGAGAACAGCTCGGCCAGCACGGCGCCGACCAGCATACTGCCGGCAAGCGGCATCAGGGTCGCGACCGCCTCGCGGTGATGCCGGGCATACCAGCGGCCGGCCAGCCACAACGCGCCGTAGGCCGGCACCAGCATGGCATAGGCCGGGCTCACGCAAAAACCACTGGTGCCACCATAAACGATGGCGAGGTAATCGACCACGGCCGCCTCCAGGCACAGAACAGGAAATACCCAGCCACGGCTGAGATAGACGCCGGCCAGGAAGAACACCGCCCACGAGGCCTCGGGCAGGTGATGCAGGCCAGCGAAGTGATGGCTGCGAGTCAGGGCCATGAGCGCGGCCAGGCCGAGGCCGATGAAGAGTTGGTTGCGGGAAGAGATGGCTTGCATGGTGAAGTCTCCTAACGGTGGAGTAAATCAGAACTGGTAGCGCAGGTTCAGGAACACACTGCGGCCTGGTGCAGCATAGTACCGTGAGTAGGTGCGTGCCAAGGCGTATTCATGGTCGAGCAGGTTCTCCACGCGCACGCCCAGGAGCGCATCCTTCGTCATGGCGTATTCGTAGCCGGCGTGCAGCAGGCCATAGCCGTCGAGCGTGCGCGCGCCCTTGGAATCCATGCGCTGCGAATAGCCCTCGGCCTCCAGGCGCAGCCGGTGCGGACCGAAGCTGCGCATTGCCTTGAGCGACACGCTGCTGGGCGCACGCCGGTCGAGCTGCAATCCGGTTTCCTGATTCTCGGCATGCAGGCGGGTGTAGTTCGCCTGCCAGTCCCAGGCCAGCCAGGTCAGGCGCGCCGTCAGCTCGAGACCACGGATGCGGGCGGAACCGATGTTGTCCGGATACCAGTTGTAGGTGGTCAGGATAGGATCGCCGGCATTGGCACCGCTGCCGCCGCCCGGTATGGTGTCGTAGACCCAATCGATCAGGTTGCGGATGCGCGTCTCATAGGCATTGGCCGCCAGCTCCACGCCCTGGCTCCGATAGCGCAGGCCGATCTCGGCGCTGCGCGAGGTTTCCGGCCGCAGATTCGGATTGCCCTGGGTGACATAGGTATCGCTGAAGAACACGCCACCATAGCTGTAGGCATCCTGACTCGTGCTGTACGGCCAGAAGAAATCATTCACGCTCGGCGCCTTGAAAGCCGTGCCGTAGCCTGCCGTGAGCCGGATGCCACCGCCCAGGTCGCGCCCCCAGCCCAGGTTCCAGGTGTTGTGGCCACCGAAGACATCGTGGTGGTCGCGCCGGGCGCCAAGCTGCCAATCGGAAGCCAAGGCCGAGAACTGGTATTGGGCGAACACGCCGGTGTTCTCAATGCGCTTGTCGATGGTGCCGCTGCGATCCTTGCTCACCGCATCATTCCAATGATCGAGCCCGGTGGAGAACAGTCCGCCGGCCAGCGACACGTCATGCTGCCAGGACAGGCTCCGGCGCAGGGTCTCGATGGTTGCCGGCAGGTATGGACTGTGTGAGGTGTATTGATCGAGCGTGTTGCCAAGCGTCAGGGTCTGCTGCCAGTCATCGTTCACTTGCTGGGCCAGCTTGAGGCTGGCGGTTCGATTCTTGTAATCGCTGTCGCCCGTGCTGGGATCGAGATCGCTGCGCCCCCAGGATTGGGCCAGCCTGAAGGCCAGCGCCAGCGACTGACTGGCATTGCCGTCGATGCCGAAGTTGAGGTGGCTGCGGTCGAAGCCATAGGCTTTGGTGCCATTCGAATAGGTCGGGACGCCATCGGTCACCTCCCGACCCGCCTCCAGGCTGTAATGCCAGGCCTCGCCGCCGCCAATCGCAGCATTGACGCTGCGAGTGCCGCGGCTGCCGACGGTGGCGGACAGACTTGGTCGCATGGCCCGGCGGGTGAAGATCTGGATGACACCGCCGATCGCATCCGAGCCGTACAGGCTCGCCCTCGGCCCGCGCACGATCTCGATGCGCTCGATCTGGTCGGGCGACAGGGCATTCCAGTCGTATTCGCCGGTAGTCGCAGCGGATGCACGCACGCCGTCGACCAAGACTAGCACGTGCTTGGCATAGGTGCCGCGCAGATAGACACTCGTGCCCTTGCCTTCGCCACCGGTGCGGGCGACGTTGATCCCGGCCTGTTCACCCAGCAGGCCCATCAGGTCGCGCGCCTGGCTCTGCTCAATCTCCTTGCGGGTGATGACCGTGACCGACTGCAGGGATTCATCCGCTGTTTGCGCCGTGCGCGTGGCGGTGACGATGATGGTATCGAGTTCGCGTTCGTTATCCGCGGCATGGCCGACAGCCGGCAAGCCGAGCACGGCCAAGGCGATGAGTTTTTGTTTCATGTGAAGCCCTTCGTTTTCCCCGCCGCCCGCGGGGTTGGGTTGTGGTAACGCGGGCAGGGGAAGGGCTGAAGAGAAACGCGCGAGGCGGCGTCGCCGACCACATCCCCGTAGTCCGCAGCTCACCTCAGGCCGGTCTCCGGGCTTGCAAGAACATGGCGGGTCGCCTTCCCGGGCAATCTTGCCCAGTGGCATTCAGGACCCACCCACACTCGCTTACCGTTGCGGGGGCAGCACAGGCATCGCACCTGTTTCCCAGTTTCACCCGCAATCTCTCGATTGCGGACACCTGAAGCGGGGGGAATTTTAACGGAGATGGCCTGGAACGGGAAATCGAACAGCCCGGCCGCTTGATTCACATCAAGAATTCGCCAACGTCGTACGGGTCGTACGGAGTGCTATTGAGGCGGCCGGTAGCCACCGGTCTTCAGCCGGTACTGGATGCGCGCGAGATCGGGCAGTCCCTCGCCACCGGCGCAGAAGTAGGAAAAGAACAGCTCGCGATGAT
This sequence comes from Sulfuritortus calidifontis, assembly GCF_003967275.1. Classification (NCBI taxonomy): domain Bacteria; kingdom Pseudomonadati; phylum Pseudomonadota; class Betaproteobacteria; order Nitrosomonadales; family Thiobacillaceae; genus Sulfuritortus; species Sulfuritortus calidifontis. The sequence goes on along the minus strand of NZ_AP018721.1, from coordinate 577,976 downwards.
AGCTGGACTGCTGCCGGGCGTTGATCGGCTCCCAGCGCGGATAGCGGTTGCGCGCCCACTCGCCGTTGGGGCGACCGAAGGCGTAGATCTTGCGCTCGCCGGTGGTACAGCGCATGCCTTCGAAGTTGACGGTACGTGCACCCTGCGCCGACACGATCACCACGGTATAGCGGACGACGCCGTCCTCGCCGACCGAAAGCGAGTTGCCGTCGATGTAATATTTTCCGGTGGCCGTGGCATCCAGCGTAAAAGGCATCAGCGCCTCGGCCTTGGGCGCAGCTGGCATCTGGGCCTGGATTTCTTCCCAGGGTTTCTTCTCTTCGTCGTAATCGTATTCGAATTGTTTTTTGCCCCAGGTATAGCTGTCCGCCTGAACAGGCAGGGCAGCGGCAAGGGCGAGGCAGAGCAGCAGCTGGCGCATGGGGTCACTCCGGGTCGATGACCGGAATGATACCCTGCCCGTATCAAGTGGCGTAGACGTGCCTGCGATTGAAGGGATAGACCTGCCGGCCGGCCGCGTCCGGCTTGCCGCCCAATATCTGGAACAGCGCCAGCCAGTTGTTGTCGAAGGCGAAGGCGGAGCCGGCCATGTAGATGCGCCAGATGCGGTAGCGCTTCTCGCCGATCATCCGGATCGCCTCGGTCTCCCGCGCCTCCAGCCGGTTGACCCATTCCCAGAGTGTGCGGCCGTAATGGGGCCGGAGGTTTTCCGCATCCAGCGGTTCGATGCCGGCAGCGGCCATTTCCTGCATCACGGTCGAGGCATGAACGAGTTCGCCGCCGGGAAAGACATACTGCTCGACAAATTCAGAGATGCCGCTGGACAGCCCTTTGCTGTTCAGCGCCACCGAGGTGATGCCGTGGTTCATCACCAGGCCACCCGGCCGCAAGAGGCGGGCGATCTTGTCGAAATAGGGCCGCAAGTTGCGCCGGCCGACATGCTCGAACATGCCGACGCTGGCGATCTTGTCGTAACCGATGTCTTCCGGCACGTCGCGGTAGTCCATCAGCCGCACCTCGACCTTGCCCTGCAAGCCGCGTTGCCGAACCTGTTCCTGAACATAGTCGTGCTGGTTCTGGCTCAAGGTGATGCCGGTGGCCTGCACGCCATAATGCTCGGCCGCACGCAGGATCAGCCCGCCCCAGCCGCAGCCAATGTCGAGCAGGCGTTCGCCCGGCTGTAGCATGAGCTTGCGGCAGATCAGGTCGAGCTTCTTCTCCTGTGCGCTGTCCAGGGTATCTTCGGTCGCCTCGAAATAGGCGCAGGAATAGACCCGATTCTTGTCCAGCCAGAGGCTATAGAAATCGTTGGAGACGTCGTAGTGATAGGCGATGTTCTTACGGTCGCGCAGACGGGTGTGCCGCCACCACTTCCAGGCCTCGCTGCCTTTGCCGGTGCGGCAGGCGTCGGCCCGGCAGAAGGCCTGGCCCAGGCGCAGGATGTCCTCGGCCTTGCCCTTGAGGTCGATCAGGCCCTCGACATAGGCGCGGGCCAGTCCGCCCATGGTCGGGCTGGTCAGCACCTTCAGGGCCTTGGGCGTGTGCAGTTCAAGATGCACCTTGGCCCCGGCACCTTCGAGGATATCGCCGCGCCAGGTCTGCACCCGCAGGGGCAGCCCCTGAAGCCGCGCCTGAAACTGTTGCAATAAGACATCCCGTAGCATGGTCCCACCTCCATTTGCCACATTGGACACAACCGCTTGTTATGCCCGATTGAGCGGCCCGGCCGCGCATCGGGATTTATTTATAGTTCACCCTCCGGACGCCACAACGCCTTAAAACTTATCCAACGGTTCAGGCCGACAGATCGGCTGTCAGCGAATCGCGGATGTTGGCCGGCAGGGGGCTGACCGCCTCCATATAAGCCGGGTGGTCGACGCCGACACCGATGGCGGCTCCCGCCTTGGCGGCGTTGACCATGGCCGGGGCCAGCTCGAAGCGCATGAAATGAACCGAGGAGGTCTTCTCCTCGTTCTCGCGCTCCAGGTCCTCGTCGGCAATGGCATAGACCTTGTCGTGCCCCGCCACCTGAACCCAGACGCGGTTCTCGACGCCCTTGAGTTCGGCCAGCTTGACCTTGCGCTCCTCGATATCGGGGTATTCGATCATCATGGTCGCCTTCCAGTTGCTGCCGTCCGGCACCAGCGGGTTATAGGCATCGAGTTCCTCCTGGATGCCCTCTTCCTCGAAGATGCGCTCGGCGCGCAGCATCTCCTGCACCTGGTAGCGCATGGTCAGCTCGTCCTCGAAGTGCAGGGTGATGTGGGTACCCAAGTGGACGATGCGGTTCTTCTTGTGCGCCATGATCTTGGTGCGGAATTCCGGTCGGGCCTTGGCATAGGCCTCGAGCGACATCAGGCTGTCACGGGTGATCTTCGGCATGGTTTCCTCTTAGAGTCCGTAGGCAATGCGCAGCAGGGTGAGCGGGTGCTCCTTGCGCGCCTGCGCGCCGGCCTCGCCCATGCCCTGCTGGATGTGGCGACCGGCGATGGCGCAGTCGGAGCTGATCCACTGCGGCGTCTTGTCGCCCATCTGCTTGAACACCGGCCGGCCGATCTTCATCGAGTTGTCGAAATATTCCTTCTTCACGCCCCAGGTGCCGTCGTGGCCGGAGCAGCGCTCGACCATGTTGACCTCGGCCCCGGCCAGCTTGAGCGCATCGCGCGTCTTGTTGCCCATGTTCTGCACCCTCAAATGACAGGGCACGTGGTAGGAAACGTTGCCCAGGGGCTCTTTGAAGTCGGTCTTGAGCAGGCCGTCCATGTGGCGCAGCATGAGGTATTCGAAGGGGTCGTACATCGCTTCCTGCACCGCCTTGACCTCGGCGTCGTCGGGGAACATCAGCGGCAGTTCCTGCTTGAACATCAGGGTGCAGGACGGCACCGCGGTGAGGATGGCATAGCCCTCGCGCGCCAGCCTGGCCAGCATGGGGATGTTGATGTCCTTGTGCTTGGCCACCGTCTCCAGGTCGCCCAGCTCCAGCTTGGGCATGCCGCAGCAGGCCTCCTTCTCGACCACGATGCTCGGAATCTCGTTGTGCTCGAGCAGTTTGATCAGGTCGTGGCCGATGCCGGGCTCGTTGTAGTTCACATAGCAGGTCGAATAGATCGCCACCTTACCCGGGGTGCGCTCACCCGGCCGGGCCGGAAAATCGCTGCGCGGCTTGGCCGAGGCACGGAAGGTGCGGCCGGCGTATTCGGGCAGCTTGCGATCCTTGTGGATCTCCAACACGCCATCCAGCACCGAACGGGCAGCACCGTTGTTGATGGCGAAGTTGGTGACCTGGGTGACCACCGGGATCGAGGCCAGCTTGCCCAGGGCATCGGTGCTCGACAGGAGCTTGTCGCGGAATTTGACCTCGCCTTTCTTGAACTTGACCGCCTTGGCCCGCAACATGAGGTGCGGGAAATCCAGGTTCCACTCGTGCGGCGGCACGTAGGGGCACTTGGTCATGAAGCAGAGATCGCACAGATAGCACTGGTCGACCACCTTCCAGTAGTCGTCTTTCTTGATGCCGTCGACCTCCATGGTCGGCGATTCGTCGACCAGGTCGAACAGGGTGGGAAAGGAGGTGCACAGGCTTACGCAGCGACGGCAACCGTGGCAGATGTCGTAGACCCGCTCCAACTCATGAAACAGGTCCGCCTCGTCGTAGAACTTGGGGTTCTGCCAGTCGAGGGCGTGGCGGGTCGGGGCATCCAGGCTGCCTTCGCGTTGGGCCATGCTGCAACTCCTCAGAATTCTTGTGTAAATAGAAAGCGGCGGGCCGCTCGCACAGCCCGCCGGTACAGCGCTTACTGACCGAGGGTATCCAGGGCCTTCTGGAAACGGTTGGCGTGCGAACGCTCGGCCTTGGCCAGGGTCTCGAACCAGTCGGCGATCTCGTCGAAGCCTTCGCTGCGGGCATCCTTGGCCATGCCCGGGTACATGTCGGTGTACTCATGGGTCTCGCCGGCGATGGCGGCCTTCAGATTGTCGGAGGTGCCGCCGATGGGCAGGCCGGTGGCAGGGTCGCCGCAGGCCTCAAGGTACTCCAGGTGGCCGTGGGCATGGCCGGTCTCGCCTTCGGCGGTGGAACGGAACACGGCAGCGACATCGTTGTAACCCTCGACGTCGGCCTTGGCGGCGAAATACAGATAGCGACGGTTGGCCTGGGACTCGCCGGCGAAGGCAGCCTTCAGGTGACCTTCGGTCTTGGAACCTTTCAGTTGCATGGTTGAGCTCCTCTATCGATATTGCCCGGCTGACTCCCGAGCCGGGCTGCGGGTGCACGGTTTTAGAATCAATCTAAATCGTAAATCTAGTTTATTTTTCGACCCCGAGCCTGTCAACGGGTTTTACCACGCTGGGGTGAAGGTTTTGTTATATGCCCGGACGGGAGAATGTCCAGGCATGAAGCGCCTCAGGCCGATTCGATCAGGTGGGCGTCCAGCACTTGGCTGCCCAGGAGATAGACCCGACCCGGCAGGCGCTCGTCGCCGGTAGTGGCGTATTCGAAGGCGAATTCCCGGTAGAAGCGGACCTGCTGCCGGTCATCGCGGCGCAGGCGCAAACGGCGCTGGGAGACGGTCTCGTCCAATAGCTGGACGCCGGCCCGAGTGCAGAGGACACGCGCGGCGGCGATGGCCAGTTCACGCTTCTGCAGGCCATCCCACCAGAGCCAGCCGGCGGCGGCGAGCGCGCCGAGGGCCAGCCACTCGCCGCTCATTCCGGGCTGGCTTCGCCTTCGGTCCGCACCGGCGGCAGCAGCAGAGCGCAGACCGGTTCGGTCCGGCGACCGCGCGGGCCGGCCGCGGCGAGCACACGCCCCGGGACGACCGGCGCGGCCGGAGCGGTCCAACTGGGGGCAACCGGCGCCGCCGTTTTGGGCAGGGGCGCCGCCGGCAGGGATTTGTTGATGAATTTCTCGATGGCGGCGAGCAGCTTTTCCTCGTCCGGCGCCACCAGCGACACCGCCAGGCCTTCCGCCCCCGCCCTGCCGGTGCGGCCAATGCGGTGGACATAATCCTCCGGCGAATAGGGCAGCTCGAAATTGATCACGCAGGGCAACTCGGCGATGTCCAGGCCGCGGGCGGCGATGTCGGTCGCCACCAGCAGCCGGGTCTTGCCCTGCTTGAAGCCCTCCAGGGCCAGCAGGCGCTCGCTCTGCGCCTTGTCGCCGTGGATCACGGCCACCTCGAGGCTGCGCCGCTGCAGTTGCCGGCCCAGGCGGTCGGCGGTCAGCTTGGTCCGGGTGAAGACGATGGCCTGGCTGATCTCCCGCGCACTGACCACCCGCACCAAGGCGTCGATCTTCTCTTCCTCCCGCGCCTTGTGCACCACCTGCTCCACGGTTTCCGCCGCGGTGTTGCGCCGGGCGACCTCGACCTTGAGCGGGTCGCGCAGGAAGCTTTGGGCCAGACGGGTGATGCTGTCGTCGAAGGTGGCGGAGAACAGCAGGGTCTGCCGATTCTGTGGCAGCAGGCTGAGGATGCGCTTGAGGTCGGGTAGAAAGCCCATGTCCAGCATGCGGTCGGCCTCGTCCAGCACCAGGTATTCGACCTGGGCCAGGCTCAGCACGCGGCTGCCGGCATGGTCGAGCAGGCGGCCGGGCGTCGCCACCAGCACCTCGACCCCGGCACGCAGCTGCGGGGTCTGGGTGTCGAGACCGACGCCGCCGTAGACCACGGTGCTACGCAGCGGAATATGCTTGCCGTAGGCGACGACACTCTCGTAGACCTGGATCGCCAGTTCGCGGGTCGGCGCCAGGACCAGGGCGCGCACGGGGTGGCGCGCCGGCGAGGTGCTGGTGTTGGCGAAGGGCTGCATCTTCTGCAGCAGCGGCAAGGCGAAGGCGGCGGTCTTGCCGGTGCCGGTCTGGGCCTGGGCCATGAGATCGCGCCCCGCCAGCACCAGGGGGATGGCCTGCTTCTGGATCGGCGTCGGGGTCTGATAGCCCATGTCGTCCAGCGCCCGCTGGATCTCGGGGCTCAGGTTCAATTCGGCAAAACTGCTGGCGGCCTCCAAGGCCGACGACTCACTCATCGCTATCCAATAAACTCACGTTCAAACAATCTGGCGCCAATCGCTGCCCTGTTCCTGATCGGCCACGCCGATCCAATCCTCTTCACAACCCAGCGCCCCGGCCAGGGCACGCCGGGCCAGCTCAGGGCGGTTGTTCTCCTCGCTCAAGTGCGCCGCGAGGACATGCTGCAGGCGGCCAGAGGCGACCCGGGCCAGCAGCTGCCGCGCCGTGCCGTTGTCCAGGTGGCCGTAACGCCCCAGGATGCGGGTCTTCAGGGCCGGCGGGTAACTGCCCTGACGCAGCAGCTCGACATCGTGATTGCATTCGATGGCCAGGGCGTCGCAGCCACTGAACATCGTCTCCATATGCGGCGTCACATGGCCGGCGTCGGTCAGGATGCCCAAGCGATGCTGGCCATCGGACAACACGAACTGGACCGGCTCGCGCGCATCGTGCGGCACCGCCACCGGTGTGATCGCCAGATCGCCCACGGCAAAAGCGCTGTGGGAATCGATCTCGCGCACCCGCTGGGGCAGGCTGTCGGTGGCCTGCAGCATGCCGCGGGCGCCGTGAGTCAACCAGACCTCGCAGCGATAGCGCGCCGAGAAACCAGCCACGCCGCGCGCGTGATCGGCATGCTCGTGGGTCAGCAGCAAGGCATCGACCGAATCTGCCTCGACCCCCAGTCGCTCCAGGCGCTTGGCTGTTTCCCGGGCGCTGAAACCGCAATCGACCAGGACCCGGGTGCCGCCCGCCTCGACCAGCCAGGCGTTCCCCCGGCTGCCGCTACCGAGACAGGCGAAACGCATCCTGCAGGCGGTTCTTAACTTACTTCAACTGCTCGTACAGCAGATTGATGATCCGCTGGGCCGTCTCGTTCTTCAGCGGCTGGCCGCTCTCTTCGAGCACAGCCACCTGGGTGGCGTCGCCCTTCTGGGCCACTTGAACCCGATAGCGCTGGCTCAGGGCCTTGCTGTCGTCGCTGCTCCAGAATGCCAGCTTGGACAGGAAGCCCTTCTCTTTCTTGCTGCCGGCATCGGGGTCGGCATAGCGGACATAGTAGACGCCGGCGGCGCGGTTGCGATCCTCGACGGCGAAGCCGACCCGATCGAGCGCCAGGCCGACACGGCGCCAGGCACGATCGAAGCCTTCCGGAATGCTCAGCATGGCCGCGCCATCGGCACTCTGGATCTTGCTGGCGCGCGGCTCGAACACCTTTTCGGCCAGCATGCTCTTGGCCCGTACCTCCTCGACGCCGAAGCGAACCATCAGGCGGCGCAGCATCTCGGCCTCCAGTTCGGGGTCGGCTGGGCGCGGCTGCCAGACCGTGCGACCGGTGCCCTGGTCGCCGCCACCGACGGTGCCTTCGAATACTTCAAACATGCCGCGATGGCTGATGTAAATCTCGGTCGACTTGCCGTCGGCCGAGGGCTCCAGGCGGGTGCGGAACTTGTCGCGCTCGGCGGTGGAATAGACCGAATCGATCACCTTGCCCAGAAAGTTGCGGATCATGTCCTGCGGAATCTTGGCCCGGTTCTCCGCCCAGTCGGTCTCGATCACGCCGGCGTCGGGCAACTCCAGGTTGACCAGGAAGCCCATCTCCTGCCAGAAGTCCTTGACCACGGGCCAGACCTCCTGCGGCGGCAACTGGACCACCAGCCAGCGCTGACTGCCCGAGCGCTGGATGCTGACCTTGTCGATCGCCGGCAACAGCTGGCTGTTGCCGGTCGTCTTCTGGCCGCTGCGCTCGGCGCTGTAGGCGGAATAGGTGGCGCTACCCTTGACCGCCGTGTCGGGCACGGCAAAACGCTTGTCGCCGCTGGGCAGGATCAGGTCGGGCGGCACCTCGAGCGATGGCAGGCTGCCGGCCGACTTGTAGTCGATCTTCTTCGATTCGACGAAGGAGCAACCGCCAAGAACCAGGGCTGCAGCTAACAGGGCAAGGGCAGTCGTGCGCATAGGTCTTGAATCCTTAAAGGGCGTTCGCTTCGCGCAAGGCGGCGCGCAGGGTTTCGTGGTGGGCGGCCGACAGTTCGGTCAGCGGCAGACGGATGCCCCGCTCGACTCGGCCCATCTCGGCCAGGGCCCACTTGACCGGGATCGGGTTGGCCTCGACGAACAGCTTCTGATGCAGGCCGAGCAGCTTGAAGTTGATCTCGCGGGCGCGGGCCAGGTCGCCGGCGAAGGCGGCGGCGCACATCTCGTGCATCAGCTTGGGCGCCACGTTGGAGGTGACCGAGATCACGCCGTGGCCGCCCAGCAGCATCAGGGCCAGGCCGCTGGCATCGTCGCCGCTGTAGATGGCAAAGCCCTTGGGCGCGCGCTTGATCAGGTCACTACCGCGCTCGATATTGCCGGTCGCGTCCTTGATCCCGATGATGCCGGGCACCTGTGCCAGGCGCAGCACGGTATCGTTGCCGATGTCGGCCACGGTGCGGCCGGGCACGTTGTACAGGATCATCGGCAGGTCGACCGCCTCGGCGATGGTCTTGAAGTGCCGGTACAGGCCTTCCTGGGTCGGCTTGTTGTAGTAGGGCGCGACCGACAGCCCGGCGGCGGCGCCGGCCGCCTTGGCACAGCGGGTCAGCTCGATGGCCTCGGCGGTCGAGTTGGCGCCGGTGCCAGCGATGATCGGGATGCGACCCGCGGCATGCTCGACGGCGGTGCGGATCAGTAAGCAGTGCTCTTCCTGGCTGACGGTGGGCGACTCGCCGGTGGTGCCGACAATCACCAGACCGTCGGTCCCCTGCTCGACGTGCCAGTCGACCAGCCGTTTCAGGCCATCGAGATCGAGGGCGCCGTCGGGGCGCATGGGGGTGACGAGCGCAACAAGACTGCCGGTAAACATGTCCATCGGGTCCGAAAAATTACACGATTGTACTCAAAAGCGGGGGCTTAGGGTTTGATCGCGCACAGCCGCTGCAGCCGGCGGGCCGGCTCCGACTCGGTCAAGTCCTCGTAGGCGAGCACACGCAGCCGACCGCGGGCAAGTTCCAGAAGTTCCCCCGGCAGCAGCAGGTAGGCCGGGTTCTTCGGCCGGCCGAAGCGCTCCTGACCCAGGGCGAAGGTCTCATAGATCAACACACCGCCCGACGCCAGGGCGTCGATCAAGTGGGGAAACAAGGGCCGGTGCAGATAATTCACTACCACCAGGCCCTGATAGGCCGCCGACTCGAACGGCCAGCCCCCCTGTTCCAGGTCCTGCTGCAACCAGCGCACCCCCGCCGTGTCGCGCACCGGTTGGCTAAGATTGAGGTCGAGGTCGACCGCGTCGACCTGATAGCCCTGCCCGGCCAGATAAACGGCATGCCGACCTGAGCCGCAGGCCAGATCCAGCACCCGACCGCCTGCCGGAATTACCTTTGCCCAACGGGCGACCCAGGGCGAGGCGCTCACGGTGCCAGCCCCCTGGCCGTCGCGCCCATGACCCCGATGGCCTCATGCCAGACCCGCTCGATCAGCGGCGGGAAATAGCCGATGGCCGTGTAGAGAATGAAGAAGCCGGCAGTCAGGGTGAGCGGAAAGCCGACCGCGAAGATGTTCAACTGCGGCGCCGCCCGCGTCATCATGCCGATCGCCAGGTTGGTCGCCAGCAAGGTGGCGCTCACCGGCAGGGCAATCTGCAGCCCCGTCGAGAAGATGCTGCCGGCCCACTCGACCACGGTATACAGGCCACGCGCGGACAGCGGCTCCACCGTCACCGGCACCTGGCGAAAGCTATCGACCAGGGCGCCGATCACCAAGTGGTGTCCGTTGGTAGCGAACAGCATGAGGGCCGCCATCAGCACCATGAACTGGGACAGCACGGGGGTCTGGGCGCCGTGGATCGGGTCGAACAGAGTGGCGAAGGACAGGCCCATCTGCAGGCCCATGAACTGGCCGGAGAATTCGATGGCGGCAAAGACCAGGCGCAGCACGAAGCCCAGGCTCAGGCCGACCAGGATCTGCTGGCTGAGCAGCAGGAAGCCTTCGCCGGACACCAGCGGCACCTTGGGCATCTCGGGCAGGACGGGCGCGACCACGAGAGTGAGGACAAAAGCGAAGGCGACGCGCACCGACACCGGCGCCGACCGGTTACCCAGGAGAGGATCAACCGACAGCCAAGCCATGACGCGGACAAAGGGCCAGAAAAACAATGCCAGCCAGGTAGTCAACTGGTCTGACGTGACGCTGATCATCCGCCGATGATGCCCGGGATGTTGTTGAGTAGTCGCTGGGTGTAATCGACCAGCAACTCGATGGTCCAGGGACCGGTGATGACCAAGACGACGAACATCACCACCAGCTTGGGGATGAAGGTCAGGGTCATCTCGTTGATCTGGGTGGCGGCCTGGAAAATACTGATGATAAGACCCGTCGCCAACGAGGCGATCAGAAGCGGCGCGGCCGCCAGCATGGCCACTTCCAGGGCCTGACGCATGAGGGCGACGACGGTGTCCGGGGTCATATCGCGAAGGTCTGCACCAGAGAGGCGATTAGCAGGCTCCAGCCGTCGGCCAGCACGAACAGCATGAGCTTGAACGGCAGCGAGACCAGAACCGGCGACAGCATCACCATACCCATGGACATCAGCACGCTGGCGACCACCATGTCGATGATGAGGAAGGGGATGAAGACGATGAAGCCGATCTGGAAGGCCGTCTTCAACTCACTGATGACGTAGGCCGGCACCAGGATCTTCATCGGCGTTTCCTCCGGCCCTTGCAAGGGCGGGTGGTTCGACAGCTTGACGAACAGGGCCAAGTCTTCCTGCCGGGTCTGCTTAAGCATGAAGGCCTTGAGCGGCTGGGCGCCACGGTCGACCGCCTCGACGAAGTTGATCTGGTTCTTCGAGTAAGGCTGCCAAGCCTCATCGTATATCTTGTCGAACACCGGGGCCATGATGAAAAAGGTCAGGAACAGGGCAAGGCCGACCAGCACTTGGTTGGGCGGCGCCTGCATGGTGCCGATGGCCTGGCGCAACAGGGCGAGCACAATCACGATCCGGGTGAAGGCGGTCATCATCAGCAGGGCCGCCGGCAGGAAGGTCAGGGCGGTGAGGAGGAGCAGGGCCTCCAGGCTGAAGCTGTAATTGGTGCTGCCGCCAGGACCTGGGGTGCTGGTGAAGGCAGGAATGCCGGGTGCGGCCCAGGCCGCGGCAGGCATCAACAGCAGGGCCAGCCACCACCAACGCATGTCAGTTCTTGCGGCGGGCCAGCAACTCGCCCAGTTTGCCGGCAAAAGGGGCTTGGGGCGAGGCGGTTGGGCTGACGATATAGCCCTCGGGCTTGGGCAGGGTATGCAGGGCACTCACCTGACCCGGTGCGACGCCAACCAGGAGCCAGGTCTCGCCGACTTCGACCACCACCACCTTTTCCCGAGGTCCGAGCATGACCCCCCCCACCACCTTGACCACGCCCTGGGTACCGGTCTGGGATGGCGCATAACGTCGCAACAGCCAGAGAAAGGCGTAGAGGATGCCCAGCACCACGACCAGGGCGAGAAAGGTCTGCAACAAGGCGCCCGCCGTCGAGGTCTGCACCGAGGCCGAATCGGCCGCCAGCAAGGCAGACGGCGCAAGGAAGGCCGGGAAGCCCAGCAAGTGCGGGGTAGGCCGCATGATTATCGGTTGAGGCGGCGCAAGCGCTCGGCCGGGCTGATGATGTCGGTCAGGCGGATACCGAACTTGTCATTGACCACCACCACCTCGCCTTGGGCGATGAGGGTGCCATTGACCAGGACATCCATCGGCTCGCCGGCCAGGCCGTCGAGTTCGACCACGGAGCCTTGGGCCAACTGCAGCAGATTGCGGATGGCCAGCTTGGTCCGGCCCAGTTCGACGTTGAGCGAAACCGGGATGTCGAGGATGAGATCGAGATTGTTGGCCGCCGCCGGCTGCGTCGCGTCGGCGGTGAGCGGCTGAAAGACGTTGGCCTTCTGGGCCGCAGGCGCGGCGGCATCGACCGCGGCTTGCTCCGCCATCGCAGCCGCCCAGTCGTCGGCACCGGAGCCCGCGGCCGCCTGGTCCGCGGTTTCCTGCTCGGCCATGGCGGCCGCCCAGTCGTCAGCGGATATTTCCTTCTCGGCTTCTTCGCTCATCGCTTGCCTCCGGCCCGGGATACACGCTCATAACCTTCCAGCACCCGGCCCACCTTGAGGGCGTACTGCCCGTTTTTCTGGCCATACTGGCATTCGAACAAGGGCACGCCATCGACTGCGGCGACCACGGCATCCGGCAAATCGAGCGAGATCACGTCCCCCACCTTAAGGTCCAGGATCTGGCCCAGGGTCACCGAGGTCTGACCGAGGTCCGCCACCAATTCGACCTGCGCATCCTGCACCTGCAAGGAAAGCTGGGAGACCCAGCGTTCGTCGGCCTCCGCGCGGTCGGCCTGCATGGTGCTGGTCAACAGGTCGCGTATAGGCTCAATCATACTGTATGGCATGCAGACGTGGAAATCGCCGCCGCCGGCGCCCAGCTCGATGTTGAAGGTGCACACCACCACCACCTCGGTCGGCGTCGCGATGTTGGCGAACTGGGTGTTCATCTCCGAGCGCACATATTCATACTGGATCGGATAGATCGGCTCCCAGGCCTTGCGGTATTCCTCGAAGGTGACTTCCAGCATCTTCTTGATGATGCGCTGCTCGGCCAGGGTGAAGTCGCGTCCTTCGACCCGCATGTGGAAACGCCCGTCGCCACCGAACATGTTGTCGATCACCAGGAACACCAGATTGGGATCGAACACGAACAATGCGGTGCCGCGCAACGGCGACATGTGGATCAGATTGAGGTTGGTCGGCACCACCAGGTTGCGAACGAACTCGCTGTACTTGATGACCGTGACCGGCGAGACGGAGATTTCCGCCGTGCGCCGGATCAGGTTGAACAGGCCGATGCGGAAGTTGCGGGCGAAGCGCTCGTTGATGATCTCGAGCGTGGGCATGCGCCCACGGACGATCCGTTCCTGGCGACCGATATCGTAGGAGCGGATACCCTCCCCAGCCTCCTCTGCTGCCGTCTCTTCCGGCTCGCCGGTGACGCCGCGCAGGAGGGCATCGACTTCTTCCTGGGAAAGGATATCGTCCGCCACGCCCCTCTCACTGAATAATAAATGAGTTGAACAGCACGCCCTTCACACCCTTGCCGCGCTCCTTGATCCGGAGCACATCATTGAGCTGGGCCTGGATTTCACTGGCCAGTTTGTCCTTGCCTTCCTGGCTGCCCAGCTCTTCATAGGTCTTGCTCGACAGCAGGCGCAGCAGCACATCACGCACCTCGGGCATGTACAGCTTCACCTTCTGTTGCGCTTCGGAATCGGACAGCTTCAAGGCGACTTCGACCTGCAGATAATGTTCGCGATCCGCCAGATTGACCGTGAAGGTCTCAAGTTTTTCGTAGATCGGAGGATGCTCTTCCTCCTTGGCCGCCTGCTCGGTCTGCTGCTTGCCTTCTTCTGCCGGCGCCATCAACAACCAGACGCCGACGCCGCCACCGACCAGCACCAGCAGGGCCACGATGCCGATAAGCATGAACAGCAATCTTTTTTTTCTGCCGGGCGCCGGAGCCTGTTCGAGCGCCTCATCCTGCAACTGATCGTCGTCTTTCCCTTTGGCCATGCAACCCCCACTACTTACCTGACGCAGAACCTGCGAGAAAATGATTCAAAAAACAGATACTTTCCCGCGCAAGCTTAAGTTTTTTATTACGACAGGGCAAGATGAAACGCAAGGCGACAGCCGCACCAGATCAAGGATTTGCTCGGTAACAACAACGGAATCGGGCGTCAGACGTAGAGATCGACCAGACCCTGGCCCATCACGCGACGAGCCGGCGGCAGATTGGCGATCATGCCCACATCCCCGCCATCATCTTCAGCCGAGCCGCCAGCACCGCCGCTCTGCCGATCCTGGGTCCGCGAATCGCGGAACGACTCCGGACTGACCGAGGCCTGACCCAACGACAGCCCTGCCTCGGCCATCATGTCGCGCAGACGGGGGATCGCTGCTTCGATCGCCTCCCGCACGCCCTGGTGGGGCGAGAAGAACTGGGCACCGGCCTCGCTGCCGGTCAGAGTCAAACGCACCTCGACCGCCCCCAATTGCGGCGGGTTCAGGATCATCTGGGCCGACTGCGATTCGCGACCGACCAGCCAGACCACCTTCTGGCTGAAATCGGCCGCCCAGTTGGCTGCCTGCAAGGGGGTACGCACGCTCAGCACCGTCTGCGACAAGGACTCGGACGCACCCTTGTGCTGGACCACACCGGCCAGCGCCAGCTCGTCGCTGCGCGCCACGGCCTGTCCGGTCGCCGCCAGGGCTTCGCCACCGACTTGGACGTTCGCAGCCTTGAGTGAGGCATCGACGATCTTCGCATCCACCTGGGATTGGACGTTCGCCTGAGCCAGCAGCAGCCCCTTGGCCGCGTCGCGGCCGGCAGGGTCGCCGGCTTCCGGACGGTCGGCCGCCAGGCGTTCGGTCAGCACATCCGCCGCGTTCGCGGCGGGCAGCGCCTTCTTGTCCTGCGCCACCGAAACCGGCAATTCCTTGCCATCGACGGCAACATCTGCCGCCCCTGCATCGACCTGGGCGGAGACCGCCTTGCCCTTCGCGCCCAGCATCGCCAACAGGGCTGGATCGATCGGCATGCCGCCGGCCAGGGCCGCCAGCAGCGCAGGATCCAAAGCGGCATCCACTGTCCCGCCTTCGACAGCCGCAGCCTTGTCGGCCGCCAGCAGCCCCGGGACGCCGAACAGATGGGATTTGCCGGCGAAGGCCGCCAGGGACACCCCTTTGGCCGGGGTCTCGCCCTGGGCCAGTGCCGCCACTCGGCCCGACAGCACGCCGGCGAAGACATCGGCACCGCCTGCCGCGGGCTTGCCGTTAGCTGCCTGAGCAGACCCCGCACTGGGGACCGCGATAACCGAAGGGCCTGCCAGAATCTCTGCCATGTTCGACTCGTGCGTTGGTGACGGCAGAAATAAAAGCAAGGGCTATGCCAGATCCTCATCCTCCCGGCCCACTCGCCGGCTGGCACGCTCGTCAGTGAGTTTTTGTTCGCGTTTTTCCATGCGCCGGTTTTCCTGGGCCCGATGGCGGGCGGCCAGGGTCTCGTAGGCCTTGACCTTCTGCCGCAGCTCCAGCCATTGCTTGTGGGCCGCCTGCCAGCGCTGCTCGGCCAGATGCGCCTCCTGCCGCTGGTGCTCGATGGCCCCCTGGACCTTGGCCAGGAAACCCTGGTAATCGCGCAGCTGCTGGATGCCCATGCCCGAGGTCGTGGCCGTTTTCAGCCGCGCCTGATACTCACCCTGGAATTGGTGCAACTGCTCCAGCTGCCGCTTGGCCTCGTCCTGCTTGCGCTTGAGCATGCGCAGGAGCCTTTCGGCGGCCTCCATCCGATGCTGCGAATGCTCCAACAGGGGCTGGAGCGAGAAGCGGACCATGGCTTAGCGGATTTCTTCGGTCTCCGCCAGGCGTCGCGCCTCATCTTCCAGCATCACCGGGATGCCGTCGCGAATGGGAAAGGCCAGGCGGTCGGCCTTGCACACCAGCTCCTGCGCCTCCTTCAGGTAGACCAGCGGTCCCTTGCACAAGGGGCAGACCAGGATATCAAGCAGTTTGGCGTCCATCGGGGGATCCTATCTTTTCCAGAATGATGTTTTTTAGTCCGGCGCCGACCTCGGCGTCAATCCTCAGCACCCAGGCATCCGCCGGCTCGAAGGCGGCACACTTGACCGCATCCTTCTCGGTCATCAACACGGTACCGGCCGGCAGGTCTTGCGGCCGGTAGCGGTGGTGGTCGGGCAGCGCATGCGGCTGGGCGCGGATACCCAGGTCGGCCAGGGTGCGGAAGAAGCGCGCCGGGTTGCCGATGCCGGCCACGGCTTCGACAGCGCGACCGGCGAAATGCCCGGCCTCGACCACGGTCTGCGGCGCGCCCAGGCGCCAGAAGCGACGGCCGGACAAGGTCATGGCGAACTGCGGCGCGGCCAGGTCGGCCAGGATCTGGCCGCCGTTGACCACCACCGCCGTCACCGAGTCCAGGCGCGACCGCGGCTCACGCAAGGGCCCGGCCGGCAACAGCCAGCCGTTGCCGAAACCGCGCTCGCCATCGACCACGACCAGCTCGACGTCGCGCGCCAGGGCATAGTGCTGCAGGCCATCGTCGGCGAGGATGACATCGACCTCGGGATGAAAGGCCAGCAATTGCCTGGCCGCCTCGGCGCGGCGCCGGCCGACCCAGACCGGACAGCCGGTGCGCTGCGCCAGCAAGACCGGCTCGTCACCGACATCCTCGGGGTCGCTGTCGGGCTGCACCGGGGCTGCATCCCTGCGGCGGCCGCCATAGCCGCGGCTGACGATGCCAGGATGCCACCCCGCCTGGCGCAGCTGCTCGGCCAGCCAGATGGTGAGCGGCGTCTTGCCGGTGCCGCCGACCGCGATGTTGCCGACCACCACCACCGGCACCGGCAGACGCTCGACGCCCAGCCAGCCGGCTCGATAGGCCAGCCGGCGCAGCCAGACCGCGAGGAAGAACAGCAGGGAAACCGGCGTCAGCAGATAGCGCCAGGGGCAGGGCCGATACCAGCAGCGGACCAGCCGCTCCATGGCTAATCGCCGGCTGTGGTTTGAGTGACGAAGGTCACCCGGCCGTAACCCGCCCGCCGCGCGGCATCCATGACATGGATGACCGACTGGTGGCTGGCATTGGCATCGGCGCTGATCACCACCACCGGCTCCTTGGCCCCGGCCGCGGCCTGGGTCAGCGCCGCGGACAGGCCCTCGACGCCGGCGAAGGCGACCTTGGCGTTGTTGATCACGTAGTTGCCGGCGGCATCGACGTTGACGTCGATCTGCGCCGGCTGCTCCTTGGCCGTATCGCCCGCGGCCTGGGGCAGGTTGATCTGCAACTCGGAGAAGCGGGCATAGGTGGTGGTCACCATGAGGAAGATCAGGATGACCAGGAGCACGTCGATCAGCGGGATCAGATTGATCTCCGGGTCTTCCCGGTGGCGGCCGCGTTGAAAGTTCATTTGCGTTCGCCGTGGACGATCTCGACCAGCTTGATCGCCTGCTGTTCCATTTCGACCAGCAGGGCCTCGACCTTGCCGCGGAAGAAGCGGTGGAAGATCAGACTGGGGATGGCGACGATCAGGCCGAAAGCGGTGTTGTAGAGGGCGACCGAGATGCCGTGGGCCAGCACCGCCGGATTGCTGCCGGTGGGCGACTGGGAACCGAAGATCTCGACCATGCCGACCACGGTGCCAAGGAGGCCGAGCAGCGGCGCGACAGCGGCGATGGTGCCGAGCGAGGTCAGATAGCGCTCGAGGTCGTGGGCGACGGCGCGGCCGGCCTCTTCCAGCGACTCCTTCATCACCTCGCGGCTGCTGGCCAGGTTCTTCAGGCCGGCGGCGAAGATGCGGCCCATGGGCGAATTCTCGGCCAGCACCCGCTGCACCTCGGGGTTCGCCCCCTGCCGGCGCAGGGTCTCCAGGGTCTGCTCCAGCAACTGCGGCGGCACGATCTGATTGCGGCGCAGGGTATAGAAGCGTTCGAAAACAATGGCCAGGGCGATGATGGAGGCGATGATCAGCGGCCAGATGGGCCAGCCGGCGGCTTCGATAAGGGCTAACACTGGCGATTCCTCAGGGGTTGGCAATCGCGTAACTCTACTGGCACCAGGGTTACCGGGCAAGCCGGCGACGTCGGGGTGCCGTGTATAATGCCGCATTCCATGCTTGACGCCTGCGCCATGCGCCTGTTTTGCCTCCTCTTTCACCGCCTTTGGCCGCACTGCGAATGATCCGCCGTCTGATCCGCAAGGTCTTCGGTGGCAGCGATGCCGACAAGCCGACCATCCTGCCCCTGGCCCGGCACGGCATCCGCCGGGAACAGATCCACCCCTGCGCGCTCAAGGTCACCCGCAGCCTGAGCGAGGCCGGTTACGCCGCCTTCGTCGTCGGCGGCGCCGTGCGCGACCTGCTGATCGGCCGCGAACCCAAGGACTTCGACGTCGCCACCGACGCCACCCCGGAGGAGGTGCGCCGGTGCTTCCGCCGCTCGCGCATCATCGGCCGCCGCTTCCAGATCGTCCACGTCTACTGCGGCAACGACACCATCGAGGTCACCACCTTCCGCGCCAGTCAAGGCGAGCCCGAGGCCGACGAGGACCGGGTAACCGCCGAGGATGGCCTGATCCTGCGCGACAACGTGTTCGGCAGCCAGGCCGAGGATGCCGCCCGTCGCGATTTCACGGTCAATGCCCTGTATTACGACCCGGAGCGGGAAGAGATCTGGGACAGCCACGGTGGCGTGAATGATGCCAAGAAGCGC
Organism: Sulfuritortus calidifontis; assembly: GCF_003967275.1. Lineage (NCBI taxonomy): Bacteria > Pseudomonadati > Pseudomonadota > Betaproteobacteria > Nitrosomonadales > Thiobacillaceae > Sulfuritortus > Sulfuritortus calidifontis. The sequence continues at coordinate 559,660 of NZ_AP018721.1, read as the reverse complement.
ATCCTGCGCATGATCGGCGACCCGGAGACCCGCTATCGGGAGGACCCGGTGCGCATGCTGCGCGCCGCCCGCTTCGCCGCCAAGCTCGATTTCCGCATCGACCCGGCGACCCGCGCGCCGATCGCCAGGCTGGCCCCGCTTTTGGAGCGCATTCCGGCGGCGCGCCTGTTCGACGAGATGATCAAGCTGTTGCTCTCGGGCCATGCCGAGCGCGGGGTGCGCCAGCTCAGGGCCGAGGGCCTGCACCACGGCATCTTCCCCATGCTCGATGCCATCCTCGACGACCCCAAGCGGCAGCCCTTCATCCATGCCGCCCTGCACGACACCGACGAGCGCGTGCGCAACGACCAGTCGGCCTCACCCGCCTTCCTGATCGCCTGCCTGCTCTGGTTCGACATGAACACGGCCTGGCAGCGCCTGCAGGATCAGGGCGAACCGGCCGCGGCCGCGCTGTTCGCCGCCATGGACCAGGTGCTGGAACAGCAACGCGACACCCTGGCCTTCCCCCGCCGCTTCGACGGCATGATCAAGGAGATCTGGGCCCTGCAGCCGCGCTTCGAGCAGCGCAGCGGCGCCCGGCCCTACCGCCTGCTGACCCACCCCCGTTTCCGCGCCGGTTATGACTTCCTGCTGATCCGAGCCAAGGGCGGCGATGCGCCGCAGGAGCTGGCCGATTGGTGGACCCGCTTCCAGGAGGCCAGCGAGACCGAGCGCGCCGCCATGCTGCTGCCGGCCAAGGCCGGCGAGGGCAAGCGCCGCCGCCGGCCGCGCAAGCCGCGCAGAAGCGGCAACGAGGGAGCAAGCAATCTTGCCTAAGCCGGTGCAGGCCTTCGTCGCCCTCGGCGCCAACCTGGAGGGTCCGGCCAGCCAGGTCGAGCGCGCCTTCCCCGAGCTGGCCCGCCTGCCGGGAACCCGGCTGGTCGCCCGTTCCTCGCTCTACCTGTCCAAGCCGGTCGGCTATACCGACCAGCCGGATTTCATCAACGCCGTGGCCGAGCTCGAAACCGCCCTGACGCCCCGCGCCCTGCTCGACGCCCTGCTGGCGATCGAACAGCGGCACGGCCGCCGGCGCGAATTCCGCAATGCCCCGCGCACGCTGGACCTCGACCTGCTGCTCTACAACGGCCTGATCATGCACGAGCCGGGCCTGACCCTGCCGCACCCGCGCATGCATGAGCGCGGCTTCGTCCTGCTGCCCCTGCTCGAGATCGCGCCCGACTGCCGCATCCCCGGCATCGGCCCGGCCGCCGCCATTTGCGGCGTCGACAGCTGCGGCCTGCACAAACTGGCACACCCGAGCCTGGCGGCCAAGCTGAACTGAATGCTGCCGGCACACCTGCGCTACATCGTGGTCGAGGGCCCCATCGGCGTGGGCAAGACCAGCCTCGCCCGGCGCCTGGCTGCGCGCATCTCGGCCGAGCTGATCCTGGAGCAGGCGGCGGAAAATCCCTTCCTCGCCCGCTTCTACGAAGACAAGCGCCGCTTTGCCCTGGCCGCCCAGCTGTTCTTCCTGCTCTCGCGCACCGAGCAATGCCGGCAGCTGGCGCAGGGCGACCTGTTCGCCGGCGCCACCGTGTCCGACTACCTGATCGACAAGGACATGCTGTTCGCCCGGCTCAACCTGGAGGAGGCCGAGTTCCGGCTCTACCAGAAGCTCTATCAGGACTTGCAGCCGCAGACGCCGGCGCCCGACCTGGTCATCTACCTCCAGGCCGCGCCCGCCACCCTGGCCCAGCGCGTGCGCCGGCGCGGCCTGCCCTACGAGCAGGGCATGGGCGAGGCCTACCTGGCCGAACTGGCCCGGCTCTACACGGAATTCTTCTATCATTACGACGCGGCGCCGCTGCTCATCGTCAACAGCGAACGGCTCAACTTCGCCGACAGCGAAGAGGACTTCGAGCTCTTGTTCCAGCGCATCTGCGAGATGCGCGGCGCGCGCGAGTTCTTCAACCGGGGGGCCTGATGTTTCTGCCGCAACTGCTGGCCAAAACAGCCAAAGGCGAAAAGCTGGTCGCGCTGACCTGCTACGACGCGAGCTTTGCCCGCGCGCTCGCGCGCGCCGGGGTCGACATCCTGCTGGTCGGCGACTCCCTGGGCATGACCGTGCAGGGCCACGCCACCACCCTGGCGGTCAGCCTGGAGCACATGGCCTACCACACCGAGGCGGTCGCCCGCGGCGTCGCCCAGGCCGGAACCGGTGCCTTCGTCATGGCCGACCTGCCCTTCGGCAGCTACCAGGCCAGCCCGGCCCAGGCCTTCGAGGCCGCGGCGCGGTTGATGGCGGCCGGCGCCAACATGGTCAAGCTTGAAGGCGGCGCGGTCATGGCCGACACCGTGAGCTTCCTGGTTAAGCGCGGCATCCCGGTCTGCGCCCATGTCGGCCTGCTGCCGCAATCGGTCAACCTCACCGGCTACCGCGCCCAGGCCCGCGATCAGACCGCGGCGGCGCAACTGCTGCAGGACGCCAAGGCACTCGAGACCGCCGGCGCCCAGATCCTGCTGATGGAATCGATCCCGGCCGCCCTGGCCGCCGAGGTCACCCGCAGCCTCGCCATCCCGACCATCGGCATCGGCGCCGGCGGCGACTGCTCGGGCCAGGTCCTGGTCCTGCACGACGTGCTCGGGCTGACCGAGCAGCCGCCGCGCTTCGCCAAGAATTTCATGCCCGGCGCCGACGGCATCGAGGCCGGGGTCCGCGCCTATGTCGAGGCCGTGAAGGCCGGCCGCTTCCCCGGCGCCGAGCACCAGTTCTGACCATGCAGGTCATCCACCGCGTCGCCGAGTTGCGCGCGGCGCTCGCCGGCGCCGAGAACACCGCCTTCGTGCCGACCATGGGCAATCTGCACCGCGGCCACATCGCCCTCATCGAGCAGGCCCGCCAGGCCGGCCGGCCGGTGGTGGCGAGCATCTTCGTCAATCCCCTGCAATTCGGTGCCGGCGAGGACTTCGAACACTATCCCCGCACCCTGGCGGCCGATTGCGAGCAACTCGCGGCCGCCGGCACCGACATCGTGTTCGCGCCGGAGCCGGCCGAGATGTACCCCGAGCCGCAGACCTACCAGGTGCTGCCGCCGCTCGCCGGCGAGCTATGCGGCGCCCAGCGGCCGGGGCACTTTCAGGGCGTGGCCACGGTGGTGCTGAAGCTGTTCAACATGGTGCGGCCGCGCTTTGCCGCCTTCGGCAAGAAGGATTACCAGCAGCTGTTCATCCTCAAAGGGATGGTGCGGCAGTTCAACCTGCCGATCGAAATCCTCGAAGGCGAGACGGTGCGGGCGGCGGACGGCCTCGCCCTGTCCTCGCGCAATGGCTATCTCAGCGCCGCCGAGCGGGCCGAGGCGCCCCGCCTGTATGCCACCCTGCGCGCCATTGCCGCCGAGCTGGCCGGCGGCCGCCGCGACTTCGCCACCCTCGAGGCCGCGGCCGGCGCCGAGCTGACCCGGCACGGCTGGGCCGTGGACTATGTCGCCATCCGCAGCCAGGCCACGCTGCTGGCGCCCCAGCCCGGTGAAACCGCCCTGGTGGCCCTGGCGGCGGCCCGACTGGGCGGCACCCGGCTGATCGACAATATCGAGGTGGGCCTCCCCGGCTAACGGGGGTATAATTGCCGCCCTTTCAATGGATTAGCCGCCCATGCAACGGACTTTGCTCAAATCCAAGCTGCACCGCGTGCACGTGACCGCCGCCGAGCTGGAGTACGAAGGCTCCTGCGCGATCGACGAGTCGCTGCTGGAGGCGGCCGACATCCGCGAGTACGAGCAGATCCAGATCTACAACGTCAGCAACGGCGAACGCTTCACCACCTACGCCATCCGCGGCGAACGGGGCAGCGGCATGATCTCGGTCAACGGCGCGGCGGCACACAAGGCCGCGGTGGGCGACGTGCTAATCATCGCGACCTACGCGGTCTACAACGAGATCGAACTGGCGCGTTACCAGCCCAGGCTGGTCTACGTCGACGAGCAGAACCGGATCAAGCGCATCGGCAGCGAGATCCCGGCCCAGGCCGCTTAAGAGCCTATTTCAGTAGGGCTCATACCCCGCGCCGTTGGCCTGCGGGATGCAGGGCAAGACGCAGGGGGCGAAGTGGAGTCATTCTCCACGAGCCACCTGCAACGCCGCCAAGCGCCCGCAGGCCAGCGGCCCTTCGGGTTGCAGCCAGGATCAGCGTCTGCAGCGTTACGCCGCTTGTCGATGGAACGACCATCGACTGCGCGTCGCGCCTTGCATCCATCCGATCCTGGCTGCAACGCGGGGCATGAGCCCTACTGAAATAGGCTCTAACTCTTCCCTGGCCAGCCGGCCAGCGCCCTGAATTTAGCCCAATCGAAGTGCGGCCCCGGGTCGGTCTTGCGCCCCGGCGCGATGTCGGAATGCCCGGCCACGTCATGCAACCCCGGGTAGGCCGCGCGCAGCATCCGCGCCAGTTCCGCTAGTCGTGCATATTGCACCTCGGTGAAGGGCTGGTTGTCGCTGCCCTCCAGCTCCACCCCGATGGAAAAATCGTTGCAGCGTTCCCGCCCCGCCCAAGTGGAAGCCCCGGCATGCCAGGCCCGCTGAGCGCAGGGCACGAACTGGATCAATTCGCCGTCGCGCCGGATGAAGAAATGGGCCGAGACGCGCAGATCCTTGATGGTCTCGTAGTAAGGGTGCGCCGCCGGGTCGAGCCGGTTGGTGAAGAGCTCGATCACGCCGGGGCCGCCGAACTCGTCCGGCGGCAGGCTGATGTTGTGCACGACCAGCAGACTGACTGCCGCCCCCTCGGGCCGTGCATCGCAATTGGGCGAGGGAATGCGCCGCGCCTCGAACAGCCAACCCTCTGAATCCAGACCTTGTTCCATCACGGCTCCTCTTCGGCCGGTCGAGCGAGGGCGGCTTCGATGGCCCGCCCCAGCCGTTCCGGCGTCACCTCGCATTCGAGCCTGGCATGGTAATGGCCATCGCGGAACAGGAACAGGGCGGGCAGGTGAAACACCTCGTACTGGCGGGCAAGCGCGGTGCTTTTCTGCACGTCGACCTTGAACAAGGTCATGCCGGGGCCGACCGCCGCCGGCAGGCGCCGCTCGACCTGCCGGCAGCTACCGCAGTCGGGACCGGAAAACAGCACCAGGGCGGGGCCCTCGGTCTGCCTCAGCCGGGCGTGAAAGTTGAACTCGTCGATGGGGATCAGCTGTGGGCCATGCATGAGAAAAGCGGCGGGCGGCTGTTAGAATGGCCGGCTTGATTGCTGAAGGTGCGCCATGCTGCTGCTCGAACTCCTGTTTTTCCTGTTCCTGATTCTCATCGCTGCCGAGATTTTCGTAAACGCCCTCGAACACCTGGGTGAGCGGCTGAAGATCTCCGAGGGCGTCACCGGCTCGCTGTTCGCCGCCGTCGGCACCGCCCTGCCCGAGACCATCGTGCCCCTGCTCGCCATCTTCGGCGGTACCCAGAACCAGCAGCTCAATGAGGAGATCGGCGTCGGCGCCATCCTCGGCGCCCCCTTGATGCTGTCCACCCTGTCGCTGTTCCTGATGACCTTGGCGGTATGGAAGCACCGCGGCAGCCAGGGTCACCTCAGCCCGGAGCGCAGCGGCCTCACCCGCGACCTCAACTTCTTCCTCGGCGCCTTCGCCCTGTCCTGCATCGCCCTGTTCGTGCCGCATGAGACCGGGGGCATCCGCGCCATGCTGGCCTTCGTCATGGTCACCATCTATTTCTTCTATGTGCTGCTCACGATCAAGGCCTCGGCCAGCCTGGTCAAGGAAGGCCACGGCACCGAGGCCGACAAGCCCATGCTGCTGACCAAGCTGGGATTGAAGCACGGCTGGCCGGCGATCTTCATCCAGCTCGGCCTGGGCTTGGGCCTGCTGGTGGCCGGCGCCAAGGGCTTCATCCATGGCATCGAGCAGGCCGCACCGCTGCTCGGTATCTCCGCGCTGCTGCTGTCGCTGATGGTGGTACCGATCGCCACCGAGCTGCCGGAGAAGGTGAATTCCATCCTGTGGATCCGCAAGCACAAGGACACCCTGGCCTTCGGCAACATCACCGGCGCCATGGTGTTCCAGGGCACCCTGTTGCCGGCCATCGGCATCCTGCTCACGCCCTGGGCACCGCAGAAGGAAGTGCTGGCCGGCGTGGTCATCACCCTGGCCGCCGCCACCTGGCTGCGCATCATGCTGGCCCGCGGCCAGCTGCGGGTCTGGCACCTCGGGGTGAATGGCGCGCTGTACGCGCTGTACCTGACGATCGCGCTCGCCTAGTCGATGCCCAGCCGCTCCAACCGGTAGCGCAGCGAGCGGAAGGTCACGCCCAGTTGCTTGGCGGCAGCCGTCTTGTTGCCGCCGTTCTGCTCCAGCGCGGCGAGCACCGCCTGACGCTCGACCGCATCCAGATAGTCCTGCAAGGATTGCTGGCCGCTCCGGTCGCCACTGGGCACCGGCTCCGGCGCCAGGTTGAGATCGGCCGGGCCGAGTTCGCCCTCGCTCAGGGCGAAGGCCCGTTCCAGGATGTTCTCCAGTTCGCGCACGTTGCCCGGGTAGCTGTAGGTCATCAGCGCCGCCATCGCCGCCTCGCTCAAACGGGCCGCCTGGCCAAGGCCGTAGCGCGTCATGATGTGGTCGACCAGGGCCGGGATATCCTCGCGCCGCTCGCGCAAAGGTGGCATCTTCAGTTCGATGACGTTGAGCCGGTAAAAGAGATCGTGCCGGAAACGGCCGGCCTCCACCGCACGGGCCAGGTCCTGGTGCGAGGCGCTGATCAGGCGCACGTCGACCGTTTCCTCCTGGGGGCCGCCGACCCGGCGCACCCGCTTCTCCTGGATGGCGCGCAAGAGCTTGACCTGCATGGCCATGGGCAGGTCGGCCACCTCGTCGAGGAACAGGGTGCCGCCGTCGGCCGCCTGGAAGAAACCGTCGCGGTCGGCCTCGGCCCCGGTGAACGCGCCCTTGCGATAACCGAAGAACTCGCTCTCCATCAGGTTTTCCGGGATCGCGCCACAGTTCACCGCGACAAAGGGCTTGCCGGCCCGATGGCTCTTGCCGTGGATCAGCCGCGCCGCGACCTCCTTTCCGGTGCCGGTCTCGCCGTGGATGAAGACCGGCGCCTGGCTGCGCGCCACCTTCTCGACCAGGCCGCGCACCTGCCGCATGGCCGGCGACTCGCCGACCAGTCCTTGTGTCGACTCCGGCGCCGGCTCGACGTCCGGCGTCTTCAGCGCCGTGCGCACCAAGGCACGCAGTTGCTCCAGGCTGACCGGCTTGGACACGTAATCGAAAGCGCCGGCCTTGAGCGCGGCCACCGCGTTGTCGGCCGAACCGAAGGCGGTGATCACCGCCACGGGCGTCGTCGGGCTGGTTTCGGCGACATGGCGCACGATCTCCAGGCCCTCGCCATCGGGCAGTCGCATGTCGGTCAAACACAATTCGAAGTGCCTTGCCTGCAGGCGGGCCTTGGCCTCGGCCACGGTCTTCGCCCGCTCGACATCGAGGCCCATGCGCACCAGGGTCAGCTCGACCAGATCGAGCAGATCGGGTTCGTCATCGACGATCAACACGGTGGGTGCGGCCATGCGCTGGATTCCTCAGCAAAGCGACATACTGCAACTCAGACGGAACATAACCCCGCCCGCCTGTTCGACATAGCGCAGCTGGGCCTGGTTGGCTTCGGCCAGCTCGCGCGAGATATAGAGACCCAAGCCGCTGCCCTTCTGCTCGGTGGTGTAGAAGGGCTCGAACAGGTGCAGCTTCAGCTCGGCCTCGATCGGCGGCCCGTCGTTGAAGATGTCCAGGTCGGCCCCTGTCTCGTAACGGCGCACGCTGATCCGGATGCTGCCTGCCTCCTTGCGGCAGTGGCGCCAGGCGTTGCGACAAAGATTCCACAGAATCTGTTGCAGATGCAAGCGATCGAAGCAGAAGCCCGCACCCGGCTCGATCTCCAGCCGGATCACCTCGGCCGGCACCGATTCGTTGCGCCGGAACTCCTCGACGAAGGCCGGGATGATTTCAGCCGCCTGCAGTTCCTCCCGATTCTGCCGGTCGCGCCGGTTCAGGCTGAGCACGTCATCGACCAGCCAGTTCAGGCGGCTGGCATTGTCTTCGATGATCTTGCACAGCCGCGTCCGCACCTCGGCATCGGGCTCCTCCTTCAGCAATTGGGCCGCGTGATTGACCGCTGACAGTGGATTGCGAATCTCGTGCGCCAGATTGGCGGTCAGCCGGCCCAGGGCCGCCAGCTTCATGCGCTGGGCCTCGGCCTCCAGCTCGGTAACGTCCTCGATCACCACGATGGCGCCGGCCTCGCGTTCCGGCTCCAGTTCGATGAAGCGGGCGCGCAGACGGGCACCTTCGCGGGCAACCTGGAAGGGATGGGCCTGGACCCGGCCCTCGCGCCGCCAGCCGGCCCAGAGTTCGGCCAGATGCGGCGAGCAGCGGTCGAGCGTGCATTCGGCATGGAACTGGCCGCGCAGCTGTTCCTCGGCCTGGGAATTGGCCAGCAGGATATTGCCGCCGCTATCGACCACGAGCACGCCGAAGGGCAGCTCCTGGATGACCCGGGCATTGATCCGGGCCAGCTGCTCGGCCAGCCGGGCCTTCTCGCCGGCCAGCTCGGCGGCGCTGCGCGCGCTCTTGGCCAGGGCGTGGGACAACAGGGCCACCACGAACAGGCCCATGGACAGCAGACCGGCACGGACGAAACCGCCCAAGGCGAACTCGCTGCCGAGCGCCCGCCAGCTCTGCTCGAACAGCATCAGCAGGGTGGCGAGCGAGGCCGCCACCAGCACGGCACGCATGGAAGGCAGCAGGCCCGCCGCGGCCAGGGGCAGGATCAGGAGCAGGCCCAGGCCACCGGCCACGCCACCGCTCAGATGCATCAGCCAGCTGATGGCGACGATGTCGACCCCGACCTGGGCATACAGCTGCTTGTTGAAGGCGATCTCGCGCAGACGTTCCATGCCGGCGAGCAGGATGGCCGCCGTGCCGTAGAGCACGCCGCTGGCGAGAAAGAGCTGGACTTCGTCCTCGGTGATCGGCGCGTACTGGGGAAAGGCCCAGACGCCGATGGTCATGCTGAAGGCGAGGAACAGGCGATACTGGTTGAGATGGCGCAGGGAGCGCCAGAAGCTTTCGGGGAGCGTCGCCGCCTGGGTCACAGGATCAGCCGTGGTCCTGCTGTTGGTGCTCAGGGCTGCAGTAGAAGCGGCCGCGGCTCAGGATGGCCTCGGAGCGGGGCAGATTCACGCCGCAGACCTTGCAGCGCACCATGTCTTCCACCCCCGGCTTGGTCTCGGGCGGCGGCGCCACCTGCCCGCGCTTTACGGCCCGGAACCAGAACACGGCGGCCAGGCCGATGGCCAGCCAGATCAGCAGCTTAACCAATGTCGAGCCCGTTCTTGTGGGTGTCGTTGACCAGCACCAGCAGGCGCTGGAAGGGGATATAGCGGCCGAACTTGACCACCAGCGGCATATAGGGCAGGTCCTCGCCCATGCCCCACTCGTAGGTGCCGTTGATCATGTCGTTGTAAACCTTGCGCACCATGGCATCGAGCTGCTCGATGAAGGGGCCGAAGATCTCGGCGTTCTCCGGCTCGTAATCCATGCTGGTGCGGAATTCGTCGATCTCGTACACCGCCTGGTGCACCAGGTCGACATATTCGTCGACGGTCTTGGGTCGTTTCATGCTTGCTACTCAACTCCATCACTACCAAAACAAACAGGGGCGCCAAATAAAAGCAGGGGGCCAAATGAAAACAGGGGCTTGGCGCCCCTGTCAGTATGCCACAGCCGGCCGGCTTATTTGCTGGCGAACTCCTCCAGCTTGCGGGCGCGGATGACGTTGCCGTCGAGGCCGGCCTCCTTGGCCGAACCGCCGTAGGCCAGAGTCATCAACTGACTGTAGTAGAGCACCGGCATGTTGAACTTGGTGCCGTACTTCTTGTTGATCTGGCCCTGGTAGACCTCGGTGTTGGCCTGGCACAGCGGGCACGGGGTGACCAGCATCTCGGCGCCGGAGTCGTAGGCGGCCTCGATGATGTCCTTGATCTGGGCCTGAGCCTTGTCCGGCTCGGAGAAGGCCAGGGCGCCGCCGCAGCAGGTCACCTTCTGGTCGTACTTGGTCGCCTCGGCGCCGACGGTCTCGATCAGCTTGTCGAGGTACATCGGGTTTTCGAACGACTCGCCATGGATACCGAACGGCCGGTTGGTCTGGCAGCCGACGTAGCCGGCGAACTTGAAGCCGTCGAGCGGCTTCTTCACCGGCTTCTTCAGCTCGTCGTAGCCCAGGTCCTCGATCAGCACCTCGACCATGTGGCGCACCTCGGGGATGACCTTGATGTTGAGCCCGGCCTCCTTCAGCGCCTCCTGGGTGTCGGCCATCAGGCCGGAGTTGTGCTCCAGCCGCTCCTTCGACTCGCGCGCACCCAGCCAGCAGGCGGCACAGGTGGCGACGATGTCCTGGCCCGGCAGGTTCTGCTCGGACAGGGCGAAGTTGCGGGCGTTCATCACGTGGCGCGGCAGCTCGCCGGCCTCGGCGTAGCTGATCGACGCGCCGCAGCAGTTCCAGTCGGGGATCTCGGTCATCTTGATGTCCAGCGTCTTGCACATGGACTCGACCGAGGTCAGGTAATTGGAGGCCGAGGCGCCCTTCTGCGAAGAGCAGCCCGGATAGAAAGCGTATTCCTTGCGTGCCATCTGTCTAATCTCCTTATGCCGGCTGGCGGCCCTTGCGCTTCGCTTCCAGCTCGCGCGCCTTGGCCAGCATTGCCTGGATGCCCTTGAGGTCCTTGCACTTGTGACCGCCGCCGAGGGCTTCCATGATGTTCAGGCGCCCGGCCTTGACCAAGCCGAGGGCGACGCTCTGCATCTCCATCGCCTTCTTGATGCCGGAAGCGATGCCGTCCTTGAAGTAGAGCGACTGGGTCAGCTTCACTTCGTTGACTCGGCCGTACTTGGTGGCGTTGTTCCAGAAGGTCTGCGACAGGTGCAGGGTGGGCTGCATCTTGGGCGCCCGGCCCAGGCGGTAGGCATACTCGGCGATGCCGTGCATGACATGGGTGATCGGCACCTTGCGCGGGCAGCGGACGTAGCAGTTGTAGCAGGAGACGCACTGCCACATCGAGTTGGAGCTCAGCACCTCGTCGCGCTTGCCGGCCCGGATCATCATGAACAATTCCTGCGGCGGGTGGTCCCAGCCGCCGTGGAAGTTGGTCGGGCAGGAACCGGAGCAGACGCCGCACTGCATGCACATCTTCACCCAGTTGCCCATCTCGGCCTGTTCCTCGATCTCCTTGAGGAAGTTGTTCTTGTAGCGGGCCGCCATTTGTTGATTCATATCGCTCATTGCCAGCCTCCTCTCACAGACCCTTGAAGGGCGACATGCCCATCTCGACGATCTTGGCCGCATAGTCGTTGATCTTCTGCGGCAAGGTCTCGATGTCGGTGATCGCCACCTCCAGATCCATCAGACGTTCTTCTTCCAGGTTCATGCCCTTCAGGGTGTCGTACACCTTGGACATGCGGTAGCGACCGAGTTCGGAACCCTTGACGAAGTGGCACTGGTATTCCTCGCCGTGCTTGCAACCCATGAGCATGACGCCGTCATAGCCGGAGTTGAGCGCATCGGTGATCCAGATGGTGTTGACCGAGCCGAGGCAGCGCACCGGGATGACGCGGACGAAGGGGTCGTACTCGTGGCGGTTCATGCCGGCCATGTCGAGCGCCGGGTAGGCATCGTTCTCGCAGGCCAGGATCAGCACGCGCGGCTTCTCGGAGAACTCGTCCGGGATGTCCACCGCCTTGATCTGGGCGCCGACGGTGTTGACCGAGTAGTTCTCGAACGAGATCACCCGCACCGGGCAGGCGCCCATGCAGGTGCCGCAACGACGGCAACGCGACTCGTTGAACAGCGGGAAGCGTTTCTCGTCCTCGTCGATGGCGCCGAACGGGCACTCCACCGTGCAGCGTTTGCACTGGGTGCAGCCTTCCAGACGCGCGGTCGGGAAGGACAGGTCGCCGGCGCGCGGGTGCGCGGCCTTGCCCAGGCCGGCGTTTTCCATGGCCTGGATCGCCTTCATCGCGGCGCCAGTGGCATCCTCGATCGCCTGCACGGTGTCCATCGGCCGGCGCACGGGGCCGGCGGCGTAGATCGCGGTACGGCGGGTCTCGTAGGGGAAGCAGATGAAGTGGCTGTCGTTGAAGCCGTGCTTGAACTGCGGTATGTCCGGACCCTGGCGATAGTTCAGGTTCAGGACGGAGGTGGACATCATCTGCACGACCTGCTGCTTGGCACCCTCGTCGCCGCCCTCGGCCGCGCGATTGGCCTCGGCCAGGGCATCGAGGTCGGGGCCGGAGGTCGGCACCATGCCGGTGGCCAGTACCACCAGGTCGGCATCGGTCTCGGTCTCCTCGTTCAGGATCAGGTCCTTGAACTTGACCTTGCAACCGTCGCCGCTGCTCTCCACCTTGGACACCACGCCCTTGGAGAAGATCACGCCCTTGTTCTGGGCGGAGCGGTAGAAGTCCTCGCCGTTACCGGGGGTGCGCAGATCGGTGAACAGCACCACGGTGTCGATGTCCGGGTTGCTGTCCTTGAAGTACATGGCCTGCTTGATGCTGGTGTTGCAGCAGTGGCCCGAGCAGTACTGCAGGTGCTCGCCGGTGGTGTCGCGCTGGCCGGCGCACTGCACGAACACGACGGACTTCACTTCCTTGCCGTCGGCGCGCTTGATCGGGCCGCCGTTGGCCGCCTTCGCCAGTGCCTCGAGGCCGGCCTGGTCGACCACATGGGCCTGGCCGCCGCCCAGGTGCGGCAGCTTGTTCATGTCGTAGAGTTCGAAGCCACTGGCCTGGACGATGGCGCCGATGTCCTCGGTCGCGGTCGGGCCGCTCTCGATCGCGATCTCGACCTTGAACCGGCCGGGTGCGCCGGCGGTTTTGGCCACGGTCGCGTTAAGATAGACCTTGATGTTGGCGTCGGCCTCGATCTGGGCGACGAGGTCGGCGATGCCGTTGTCCTCCGGCGCCTTGAACGGCTCACGCGTGGGGATGCGCTTGTGCAGCTTGGCGGTCCAGCCGCCCAGGGCGCCGGTCTTCTCGACCAGCACAACCTTGTAGCCGGCCTTGGAGGCCTCGCGCGCGGCAGTCATGCCGGAGATGCCGCCGCCGACCACGAGCAGGGTCTTGACGCCGCCGGTGTTGGGGTTGCCCTTGGGCTGGGTCATGGCCTTCACCTCGGCGCAGGCCATGCGCACGTAGTCCTCGGCCATCTCCTGGGTGGTCTCGCGCGCCTCGTCGGTGTCGGGCCGCACCCAGATCACGCCCTCGCGCAGGTTGGCGCGGGAGATGGCGGTGGTCGGGAAGTTGAAGGCCTCGGTCTTGGCCCGGCGGGAGCAGGCGCAGATCGCGGCGTGAGTGACACCTTCGTTGTCGATGTCGTTCTGGATCATCGCCACGCCCTCGGCGGAGCAGAGGAAGTCGTGCTCGCGCACGAGGTTCATCTTGCCTTCCTTGGTGGCGACCTTCACGAGGGACGCGGCATCCAGGCGATTGCCCAGTTCGCAGCCCTTGCAGATGTATGCAGCGGTTTTCATATCAGCCATGGCTTAGGCCTCCGCACGGGCGACTTTGTTGACGACTTGGATGGCGCGCAAGGCGGCGGCGGTGGCGCTCTGCACCGCCCGGTTCACATCCAGGGCATTGGTGGCGCAGCCGGCACCGAAGATGCCGGCGTTCTGCGGGTCGGCCATGATGAAGCCGGAGGAATCGGCCATCACCTCGGCCGGGATGTCCACCCCCTTGACCGACGGCTGCATGCCGACGGCGAGCACCACCAGGTCGTGCGGGTTGGAGTAGCGGACATAGCCTTCGGTATTGACGCCCCAGCACACCGGGTTGCGGTCCTTGTCCTCGCTGATGCGCGCGACCTTGGACTTGACGAAGCTGACGTTGGGGTTGGCCTTGACCTTGGCGTAGAAGTCCTCGAAGCGGTCGATGGCGCGGATGTCGATGTAGTAGATGGTCGACTTGCCCTCGTCGCCGTAGGCCTCCTGCACATAGTGGGTCTGCTTGAGCGAGCCCATGCAGCAGAAGCGCGAGCAGTGGCGCAGATGGTTCTCGTCGCGCGAGCCGGCGCATTGGATGAAGGCGATGTTCTTCGCCTCCTTGCCGTCGGACGGCCGCAGGATCTTGCCGCCGGTCGGGCCGTGCGGGTCGGCCAGGCGCTCGAACTCGACGTTGGTGATGACGTTGGGGAACTCGCCATAACGATACGGGGTGATCTTCTCCGCATCGTAGGGCTGCCAGCCGGTGGCCCAGACGATGGCGCCGGCCTTGAGGCTGACGGTCTCTTCCTTCTGGCCGAGGTCGATGGCGTTGTACTTGCAGGCGGCCTTGGCCTTGTCGGCGTCCGGGGTGCCGATGATCGAGGCATCCAAGACATAGCGCTGGGGATAGGCCATGGCGTGCGGCAGATAGGCCGCCTTGATCTTGCCCAGGTTGTAGTTGAAGGCGTCGTCGATCTCGGCCGTCACCACCTTGGCGCATTCGCCGCAGGCAGTGCAGTTCTCGTTGACAAAGCGCGGCGTGGTCTTCAGGTTGACCGTGTAATCGCCCTTGGTGCCGGAGATGCCGGTCACCTCGGCCATGGTCAGGACCTGGATGCGCGGATTGGCCTTGAGCCGGCGCAGATTGATTTCCAGGCCGCAAGTGGGATGGCACATCTTGGGGAAGTACCGGTAGAGCTGCGCGGTGCGACCGCCCAGGTACGGGTTCTTCTCCACCAGTACGACATGCTTGCCGGTTTCCGCCGCTTCGAGCGCCGCGGTCATGCCGGAGATGCCGCCGCCCACGACCAGGATGGTCTGGTTGGTCGCCACAACTGACGTCATGAATCGCCTCCGATGGGTGAAGACAGAAAATCGGGCAGCCCAGAATATATCGGGCTGAAGATGTCTCGAATGTTACTCGCAATGGCCCTGCTATTGGCCGGACATCAAGATCGAATGTGCTTATATGCAAATAGATTGCATAAATTGGACTGATGCGGAGGGTTTAAAAACCCGGTGACGCCAGGTGGCCTTGGTGACGACCGAAACGGCTGTCAGGAGTGGACGCTGACCGGCTGCGCGTTGCAGGCCTCGCCCTGCTCGGTCGGCACCGAACGAATCTCGAAACTGAGATCGACCAAGTCGGCCAGGATATAGGTCGGCGGCTTGCCGACACCGCCCACGGTACCCGGATTGATCAGATGGGTGACACCGCCCTTGACGTTGGCGACGGCATCGATGCTGACCTTGTGGTCGTGGCCGCAGCAGACCAGATCGTAGTCGCCGGTCAGCGCCAAGGCGGCGGCGTAATGCGGGTAATGCACCAGAAAAATCGCGCGCCCGGCCAGGTGCAGCACGGCATCCTGGCCGTGATAGCGCACCGGGCTGTCCGGCTCGGCCGCCAACCGGGTCATGCTGTAGAGGTCGCCGGTATTGTTGCCATGGATGACATGCACCGGCAGGCCGTATTTTTTCAGCACCCTGAGCGTGGTCGGCGCCACGACGTCGCCGCAGTGCAGCACGGCCTCGGCACCGCAGCGCGCGGCGTCCTCCACCGCGTGATCAAGCAGGCGGCGGTTATCGTGGCTGTCGGAGAGGATGCAGACTTTCATGGGAGTCGGCAGTATGCAGTCGTCAGCCGTCAATATCTGACGACTGCCAACTGATGACTGAGCACCTGGATTAGAACATCGGCTTCTCGGGCGCCACCTTGTAACGCTCGACGCCGGCGATGATCTCGGCGCGGGCCGCGTCGGCGCCGACCCAGCCTTCCACCTTCACCCACTTGTTGGGCTCCAGATCCTTGTAGTGCTCGAAGAAGTGGGCGATCTGGTTGAGCAACAGCGGCGGCAGGTCTTCCGGCTTCTGCACCTGGGTATAGAGGTTGCACAGCTTGTCGACCGGCACCGCGATCAGCTTGGCATCGACCCCGGCCTCGTCGGTCATCTTGAGCATGCCCACGGGGCGGCAGCGCACCACCACGCCGGTGATCAGCGGGATGGGCGTGATCACCAGGACGTCGACCGGGTCGCCGTCGTCGGACAGAGTGTGCGGGATGTAGCCGTAATTGCAGGGATAGTGCATGGCGGTGGACATGAAGCGGTCGACGAACATGGCGCCGGTTTCCTTGTCCACCTCGTACTTGATCGGCTCGCCGTGGGCGGGGATTTCAATGATGACGTTGAAGTCGTTCGGCACGTCGCGGCCGGAAGACACTCGATCCAGATTCATGCTTTCCTCGAAACAAAAACAGCCTAACGGCTGCCGGTCAAAACCCATTCAGCTCGCCTGAAACCGCCCGGTTGCTGGTACAATTGCGCCCCCAGGGAGACTCGCCTCATCCAGCATGCCCAACCAGGAAGAACTCGTCATTCGCGGCCTGACCAACGCCGGCAAGAAATTCCGCCCCAGCGACTGGGCCGAACGGCTCTGCGGCGTCTTCGCCACAATCGGGTCGGACAACCGCACCCGCTATTCCCCGTACATCTCCCCCATCACCCGCGAGGGTCTGTACTGCGTCGTGGTCAAGCGCCAGCTGGAAGAGGCGGACCCGATGGCGTTCCGGTTCTTGATGGATTTCGCCCGGGACAACGACCTGCAAGTGGTGGAAGGCCGCCACGTCCCCCGGGACTAAGAATGACGTACCGCCCGTCGGAACGGGCGGCAGGCTCAGAGCCTGCCTCACAAAATCCCGCGGGCGCGACGGCGGCGATTTTGATGCAGGCCGCGAAGCGCAACGCGCGGTTTGGTCATTCCAAACAAGCGGGGCGCGACAAAGGCATGCGGCAAAATCGCCCCGTCCCGAAGGGCTGCCGCCAGAAACGGCGTCTGCCGCGTTGCGGCGCTTGGCAATGGAACAACCATTGCCGGCGCACCGCGCCTTGCATCCATCCGTTTCTGGCGGCAACGCGCTCCGCGGGATTTTGTGAGACAGGCTCTCAGGCCATCGCCTTGATGGCGGCGGAGAGACGGCTCTTGTGGCGAGCAGCCTTGTTCTTGTGAACGATCTTCTTGTCGGCGATGCGGTCGATCACGCTCATCGAGGTCTGGAACAGGGCCTGAGCGGCGCCTTTGTCACCGGCCTCGATCGCCTTCTGAACCTTCTTCACCGCAGTGCGGTAAGCGGAACGCAGGGCCATGTTATGCAGGCGCTGCTTGGCGCTCTGACGGGCACGTTTCCGGGCCTGGGCACTGTTGGCCATAATTCGATACTCCTGTTGCCTGGACGCAATTGAAAGGCGCGGATTATATTGCCTTTGTTTAGGGCAGACAAGCCTAAATCACAACAGCCAACCAACGAAAACCAACGATAAGCCCATGAATCTGCTCAAAGCCCTTGCCGCCGTCAGCTCCATGACCCTGATCTCCCGCATCCTGGGCTTCGTCCGCGACGCCGTGATCGCCCGGGTCTTCGGCGCCGGCGCCGCCACCGATGCCTTCTTCGTCGCCTTCAAGCTGCCCAACCTGCTGCGCCGCCTGTTCGCCGAAGGCGCCTTCTCCCAGGCCTTCGTCCCGGTCCTGGCCGAATACAAGCACAAACGCGGGGTCGAGGCCACCCACGTCCTGGTCAACAAGGTCGCCACCGCCCTGTTCCTGGCCCTGATCGTGGTGGCCGGCCTCGGCATCCTGGCCGCCCCGCTGGTGGTGGCGATCAGCGCCCCGGGTTTCCTCGCCTCACCGGACAAGTTCGACCTCACGGTCGACCTCCTGCGCATCGTCTTTCCCTACATCCTGTTCATCTCGCTCACCTCGCTCGCCGCCGGCGTGCTCAACACCTACAGCCGCTTCTCGCTGCCGGCGCTCACCCCCGCCCTGCTCAATGTCGCCATGATCCTGGCCGCCACCGTGGCCGCGCCCTGGTTCGACCCGCCGGTGCTGGCCCTGGGCTGGGGCGCCTTCCTGGGCGGCCTCTTGCAGCTGGCCATCCAGCTGCCGGCCTTGAAGCGCCTGGGCCTGATCCCGCGCTGGGACCTCGACCTCAAGGACGAGGGCGTACGCCGCATCCTGAAGCTGATGGGCCCGGCCGCGGTCGGCGTCTCGGTCGCCCAGGTGTCTTTGCTGATCAACACCCTGTTCGCCTCCTTCCTGGTCACCGGCAGCGTGTCCTGGCTCTATTACGCCGACCGCCTGATGGAGTTCCCCACCGGCATGCTCGGCGTCGCCCTGGGCACCATCCTGCTGCCCAGCCTGGCCAAGCACTATGCCGACAACGACGGCGGCGAATATTCCCGCCTGCTCGACTGGGGCCTGCGCATGACCCTGCTCCTGGCCGCGCCCTCGGCCGTGGCCCTGGCCGTCCTGGCCGTGCCCTTGATCGCCACCCTGTTCTTCTACGGCGAATTCACCGTGCACGATGTCGAGATGACCCGCACCGCCCTGGTCGCCTACAGCGCCGGCCTGGTCGGCCTGATCCTGGTCAAGGTGCTCGCCCCCGGCTTCTACGCCCGGCAGAACATCCGCACCCCGGTCAAGATCGCCATCTTCACCCTGCTCGCCACCCAGGCGATGAACCTGATCTTCATCTGGCCGCTCAAGCACGCCGGCCTGGCCTTGGCCATCGGCCTGGGCGCCTGCATCAATGCCGGCATCCTGTTCCATCAATTGCGCAAGCAGCGGATCTACCAGCCGCAACCGGCCTGGGCGACCTTCCTGCTCAAGCTCGCCCTCGCCTTGCTGGCGATGGCGGCCGTGCTCTGGTTCGGCATGGGCAGCGAGGCGCAATGGCTGGGTTATCGCGCTGGCGAACGGGTGGCCCATTTGAGCGGACTGGTCGCGGGCGGCGCCGGCAGCTATTTCGCCACGCTCTGGCTGCTCGGCTTCAGGCCCAGCCAGTTCCGCCGGCGGGCCGCCGAATAGACGCGAATCCCGCCCGGCGGCTAAAATTCCAGTTTTTTCATAAACATATTCCCATGCGCATCACCCACGGCTGGCCCCATGCCTTGCGTCCGAACGCGGTCACCATCGGCAACTTCGATGGCGTCCATCTCGGGCATCAGGCCATGCTCGCGCGGCTGACCGCACGGGCCGCCTCGGTCGGCGCCCTGCCCACGGTGCTGACCTTCGAACCGCATCCGCGCGAGATCTTCACTCCCGCCGCCGCGCCGACCCGACTGACCTCGCTGCGGGAAAAACTGGAGATCCTGCGCAACCTGGGCGTGGCCCACGTCCACATCTGCCGCTTCACCCGCGCCTTCGCCGCCCTCTCCGCCGAGGACTTCGTCCGGCGCATCCTGGCCGAGGGCCTGAAGGCGCGCTATGTCCTGGTCGGCGACGACTTCCGCTTCGGCGCCAAGCGCGCCGGCGACCTGGCCCTGCTCAAGCAGATGGGCGCGCAGCTCGGCTTCGAGGCCGAGGCCCTGCCCACCGTGGCCGCGGCCGGCCAGCGCGCTTCGAGCACCGCCGTGCGCGAGGCCCTGGCCGCCGGCGACATGGCGCTGGCCGCCCAGCTCCTGGGCCGGCCCTACTCGATCTCCGGCCGGGTGATCGGCGGCGACAAGCTCGGCCGCAAGATCGGCTACCCCACGGCCAACATCCAGCTCAAGCACAACCGCCCGCCCATCGCCGGTATCTTCGCCGTGCGCGTGCAGGGCCTCGACACCCCCGACTGGCCGGGCGTCGCCAGCCTGGGCACCCGGCCCACGGTGCACGCCAACGGCCGAGCGACGCTGGAGGTCCACCTGTTCAATTTCGACCGCAGCATCTACCGCGACCACCTGCGGGTGGAGTTCCTGCACAAGCTGCGCGACGAAGCCAAATTCGACAGCCTGGAGGCCCTGGTCGCGCAGATCGACAAAGATGCGCAGCAGGCGAGGGAGCTGTTGAATGTGTGAGTTGGGCTTGGCTAACGATCGCCGTCATACGGTTATTGGAGCGCAGTTGGCCGGGGGCGCCCGGCAGCGCGTTACTTTCTTTGCTCGTGCAAAGAAAGCAACCAAAGAAAGCACGCCCCGCTTCGTCGCCCTTCGGGTGCCCAATTTTCCCGCGCCTGTTCGGGCGGCTGCGCAACTCGCCCTGCGGGCTCAGACAGTGCTCGCCGACACCCCCCGAACAGCCGCGAGAAAATTGGCGACTCAGAGGGGACTAGAGGGGGTGCTCGGAGCGCTTTATCCCCCTCTTCCGGAGCCAAGGATTTTGGCTTTGACTGGTGAAACCGAAGGCCAGCGAAAGCTGTCTGAGCGAAGCGAGTTCTTTCGCTGCCCAGGCAAAGCCAAAATCCTCGGGGTTTCGACGGCAGCGGGGCGGCCTTCTTTGGGTTACTTTTCTTGGCCGAGCAAGAAAAGTAACCCGCTGCCGGGCGGCCCCCGGCCAATCCACGCAGCACAACACTTGACTCGCCATTTCTAGCGAACAGCGCACCATGCCCGACTACAAAGACACGCTCAACCTGCCCGACACGCCCTTCCCCATGCGCGGCGACCTGCCCCGCCGCGAGCCGGGCTGGATCAAGCAGTGGCAGGAGAAGAAACTCTACGAAAAGATTCGCGCCCAGAGCGCCGGCCGACCCAAGTTCATCCTGCACGACGGTCCGCCCTACGCCAATGGCGACATCCACATCGGCCACGCGGTGAACAAGATCCTCAAGGACATCATCGTCAAATCGAAGACCCTGGATGGCTTCGACGCCCCCTATGTACCGGGCTGGGACTGCCACGGCCTGCCGATCGAGCTGATGGTGGAGAAGACCCACGGCAAGGACATCCCGGCCGCCAAGTTCCGCGAGCTGTGCCGCGAATACGCCGCGAGCCAGATCGAGCGGCAGAAGGCCGACTTCATCCGTCTGGGCGTGCTCGGCGACTGGGACAATCCCTATCGCACCATGGACTTCAGGTTCGAGGCCGACATCATGCGTAGCCTCGGCCGCATCTTCGAACGCGGCTATCTCTACCAGGGCGCCAAGCCGGTGCACTGGTGCGTCGATTGCGGCTCGGCCCTGGCCGAGGCCGAGGTGGAGTACGAGGACAAGACCTCGCCGGCGATCGACGTCGCCTTCCCCGTCGCCGACCTCACCGACCTCGCGAAACGCCTTGGCCTGCCCGCATTGAGCGAGCCGGCCTACCTGGTGATCTGGACCACCACGCCCTGGACCCTGCCGGCCAACCAGGCCGTGTGCGCCCACCCCGAGTTCATCTACGACCTGATCCAGACGCCCAAGGGCCTGCTCATCCTGGCCCGCGACCTGGCCGAGGCGGCGATCAATCGCTACGGCTTCGAGACGGTGGAGGTGGTCGGCCAGTGCACCGGCGAGCTGCTTGAAGGCTTAAAGCTCTTGCACCCCTTCTACGAGCGCCAGGTGCCGGTGATCCTGGGCGATCACGTCACGCTGGAGGCCGGTACCGGCCTGGTCCACACCGCACCCGGCCACGGCCTGGAGGACTACGTCGTCGGCATGCGCTACGGGCTCAAGGTCGACAACCCGGTCGGCAACGACGGCAGGTTCTATCCGGATACCCCCCTGGTCGGCGGTCAGTCGATCTGGGAGGGCAACAAGACCGTGCTGGCGACGCTCGAAGCGAACGGCCTGCTGCTCGCCCACGTCAAGCTGAGTCACAGCTACCCGCATTGCTGGCGGCACAAGACCCCGATCATCTTCCGCGCCACCCGCCAGTGGTTCATCGGCATGGAGGTCGCCGAGAAGGGCAACCCCGCCCTGCGCGACCTGGCCATGCAGGCGGTGGAGCAGACCCGCTTCTACCCGGCCTGGGGCCGCGAGCGGCTCACGGCGATGATCAAGAACCGGCCCGACTGGTGCGTCTCGCGCCAGCGCAACTGGGGCGTGCCGATGCCGCTGTTCGTGCACAAGGTGACCGGCGAGCCGCACCCGCGCAGCCTGGAACTCCTGGAGCAGGTCGCCCGCCGGGTCGAGAAGATCGGCATCGAGGCCTGGTTCAGCCTCGATGCGGCCGAATTCCTCGGCGCCGAGGCGAACGAGTACGAGAAGGTGAAGGACACCCTCGACGTCTGGTTCGATTCCGGCGTCACCCACGCCTGCGTGCTCAAGCAGCGGCCGGCGCTGGCCCATCCGGCCGACCTCTATCTCGAAGGCTCGGACCAGCATCGCGGCTGGTTCCAATCGAGCCTGCTCACCGGTTGCGCCACCGACGGCCACGCCCCCTACGGCGCCCTGCTCACCCACGGCTTCGTGGTCGACGGCAAGGGCCTGAAGATGTCCAAGTCCAAGGGCAACGTCATCGCGCCGCAGAAGGTGTCCGACAGCATGGGCGCCGAGATCCTGCGCCTGTGGGTGGCCACGACCGACTATTCGGGCGAGCTGTCGATCTCCGATGAAATCCTGAAACGCGTGGTCGAGGCCTATCGCCGCATCCGCAACACCCTGCGCTTCCTGCTGGCCAACACCGCCGATTTCGACATCGCGAAGGATGGCCTGCCGGTCCAGCAGTGGCTGGAGATCGACCGCTACGCCCTGGCCCTGACCCGCACCCTGCAGGCCGAGGTGGCCGGCGAATATCGCAACTACAGCTTCCATACCGCTGTGCAGCGCCTGCACAACTTCTGCTCGGAAGACCTCGGCGCCTTCTACCTCGACATCCTCAAGGACCGGCTCTACACCACGGCCAAGACCGGCCGCCCGCGCCGCTCGGCGCAGACCGCGCTGTGGCACATCACCCAGAGCCTGAGCCGGCTGCTGGCGCCCATCCTCTCCTTCACCGCGGAAGAGGTCTGGGCCCTGGTCGGCCACTCCGAGAGCGTCTTCCTCGACCAGTGGCATGTGCTGCCGGAGCAGGCCGACGAGGCCGTACTGCACGCGCGCTGGACCCGCCTGCGCGAACTGCGTGGCCTGGCGACCAAGCGGCTGGAAGAGCTGCGCGCCGAGGGCAAGCTCGGCTCCTCCCTGCAGGGTGAACTCAGCTTCCATGCCGATGGCGAGGATTACGCGCTGCTCAAGTCGCTGGGCGACGACCTGCGCTTCGTGCTGATCACCTCCAGCACCCGGGTGGTGCAGAGCGCGGGCGAGCCGCGGGTGGAGGCGGTGCCCAGCACGCATGGCAAATGCGAGCGCTGCTGGCACTACCGCGCCGATGTCGATGCCGATCCGGCACATCCCGGCCTATGCGGCCGCTGCGTGAGCAATCTGTTCGGCGAAGGCGAACCGCGTGAACACGCCTGACATCAGGGGTCAGAAGTCCGAAATCAGGAATCGGCAAAGTGGCCTGGCCTGGCTCTGGCTCGCCGCCCTGGTGCTGGTGCTCGACCAGATGACCAAGCTGGCGGTGATCCAGACCATGGCCCTGCACGACGCCATCCCGGTCACCGACTTTTTCAACCTGGTGCGCGCGCACAATACCGGCGCCGCCTTCAGCCTGCTGGCCGACCAGCCCGGCTGGCAGCGCATCTTTTTCCTCGCGATCGGTCTGGTCGCCAGCGGCGTCATTCTCCATCTGCTGCGCAAGACCCGGGGCCGGCCGCTGTTCTGCCTCGCGCTGGCCCTGATCCTGGGCGGCGCCGTGGGCAATGTGATCGACCGCCTCGCCTATGGCCACGTCGTCGACTTTCTCGATTTCCACCTGGGCGACTGGCATTGGCCGGCGTTCAACGTGGCCGATTCCGGCATCACCGTCGGCGCCGTCCTGCTGGTCTGGCAAAGCCTGCGCAAGCAACCATGAGCGAGTCAGCGCCCGCCGGCCTGCGCCTGAACGACCAGGTCACCCTGCACTACCGCATCCGCTGCCTGGAGCAGGAAGTGGCCAGCACCCATGAGACCGGGCCGGAGACCTTTCGCCTGGGCCAGGGCGAGATCGATCCCCGTCTGGAACTGTGCCTGACCGGGCTGCGCAAGGGCGAGCATCGCCTGTTCCAGTTGGCGCCCTGGCAGGCCTTCGGCGAGCGCCACGCGGAACTGGTGCAGCGCCTGCCGCGCAGCGACTTCCCGGCCGACATGGAACTCGCAGTCGACCATCTGGTCGATTTCGAGCTGCCCAATGGCGAGACCGTGCAAGGCCGCATCCTGGCGCTCGACGCCGACAGCGTGCAACTGGATTTCAACCACCCGCTGGCCGGCCTGCCGGTCGAATTCGAGGTGGAGATACTGGACATCGTGAAAGGCCACCCCCATGCCGAGTGAAATATTGCTGGCCAACCCGCGCGGGTTCTGCGCCGGGGTCGACCGCGCCATCGCCATCGTCGAGCGCGCCCTGGAAAAATTCGGCGCGCCGATCTACGTTCGGCACGAGGTGGTGCACAACCGATTCGTGGTGGAAAACCTCAAGACCAAGGGCGCCATCTTCATCGAGGACCTGGCCGACGTGCCCGACGGCGCCACCCTGATCTTCAGCGCCCACGGCGTGCCGCTGTCGGTGCGCGAGGAGGCGGCCCGGCGCGGCCTGACCGTGTTCGACGCCACCTGCCCGCTGGTGACCAAGGTCCATGTCGAGGTGAAGAAGCTGCGCGAACAGGGCTTCGAGATCATCATGATCGGCCACAAGGGCCACCCCGAGGTGGAGGGCACCATGGGCCAGAGCCAGGGCGGCATGTATCTGGTGGAGACACCGGATGACGTGGCCCGCCTTGAGGTGGCCGATCCCGAAAAGCTAGCCTATGTCACCCAGACCACGCTCTCGGTCGACGATGCCGCCCGCGTGGTCGAGGCGCTGCGCGCCCGCTTCCCCCGCATCGTCGGGCCGAAGAAGGACGACATCTGCTATGCCACGCAAAACCGGCAGGACGCGGTCAAGGTGCTGGCCAGGCAAAGCGACCTGGTGATCGTGGTTGGCTCGCCCAACAGTTCGAATTCCAATCGCCTGCGCGAGGTGGCCGCCAATCTGGGCGTGGCCGCCTACATGGTCGACAATGCCGACCAGATCGATCCGGCCTGGCTGGCCGGCAAGCAGAAGGTCGGCGTCACCGCCGGCGCCTCGGCCCCGGACGTGCTGGTCCAGGGCGTTATCGCCCGGCTGGGCGAATTGGGGGTCAAACGGGTCGAGCCGCTGGCCGGCATCGAGGAGAAGATCAATTTCCCGCTGCCGAAGGGCCTGGCGTAGGGTGCCCTTTGCGCACCAGACCAAATCGGCCCTAGGTGCACAAAATGCACCTTACCACCCAGATTCAGATGCGGTGCAGCACCATTTCCAGCACGAACTGGACGCCGACGTAGGCCAGCAATAGGCTGACAAAGCCGGCCAGGGTCCAGACGATTGCCCGCTGGCCGCGCCAGCCGTAACGCCGGCGCCCCCAGAGCAGGGCGGCGAAGGTCAGCCAGGACACCACGCCGAACACCGTCTTGTGGTTCAGCGGTAAGGGCTTGCCGAAGATCGCTTCCGAAAACACGATGCCGCTGACCAGGGTCAGGGTCAGCAACACGAAGCCGGCCTCGATCAGATAAAACAACATTCTTTCCAGCGTCAGCAAGGGCGGCAGACCGGCAACGATGGCCGGCGGCACCGGCTTGTGCAGGTGGTGGTCGGCCAGGGCGATCAGCACGGCATGCAGGGCGGCGATGGTGAAAAGGCTGTAGGCGGTCATCGCCATCAACAGGTGCAGGCGGAATATCGGCTGCTCGCTGTAGGGAATCATGTGGGCGGCCGGCAGCACGGCATGCAAGAGCACGCTGGCCCCGGCAAAGGCGAGGACGAAGGCGGTGAGCCCCGCGATGGGGTAGAGCCAGCAGGCCAGGCTGTAGATCAGCACCGTCAGCGCCGCGATGGCGGACAGCGAGCTGGCCAGACCCAGGCTGACCCCGCCGGCGCCCAGGACGTCCTGCTGCAGCAGGACAAGATGCAGGGCCAGCGGCGCCAGGGGCAGCAGTCGGCTCCAGGTCCGGTTACGCTCGCCCGGACGGCCCGGCCAGAGCCAGGCCGCCAAGCCCAGGTAGGCAAATGCGGCAATCAGATAAAGCGCAGTGTCCGGCATAAGGGCATCGAGGAAATTTGTTAGACTTTGGCAGTTTAACGCATCACCATCCTCCGATCATGTTCGACAACCTCTCCCAGCGCCTCGGCGCCGTCGTCAAAAACCTGCGCGGCCAGGGCCGGCTGACCGAATCCAACATCCAGGACGCCCTGCGCGAGGTGCGCGTGGCCCTGCTCGAGGCCGACGTCGCCCTGCCCGTGGTGCGCGACTTCATCGCCCGGGTGAAGGAACGGGCGCTGGGCCAGGACGTGCTCTCCAGCCTGACCCCGGGCCAGATGCTGATCGGCATCGTGCAGAAGGAACTGGCCGCGCTGATGGGCGAGCAGGCGGCGCCGCTCTCCTTCGCCGCCCAGCCGCCGGTGGTCTATCTGATGGCCGGCCTGCAGGGCGCCGGCAAGACCACCTCGAGCGGCAAGCTGGTGCGCATGATCCGGGCCCAGGGCAAGAAGAAGGTGCTCCTGGTCAGCTGTGACGTCTACCGCCCGGCCGCCATCGAGCAATTGAAGACCGTGGCCGCCCAGGCCGAGGCCGACTTCTTCCCCTCCTCGCCCGACCAGAAGCCGCTCGACATCGCCCTGGCCGCGCTCGACTACGCCCGCCGCCACTTCTTCGACGTGCTCATCGTCGACACCGCCGGCCGCCTGCACGTGGACGAGGCGATGATGCAGGAGATCCGCGAGCTGCATGCGGCGCTCAAGCCGGTCGAGACCCTGTTCGTGGTCGACGCCATGCAGGGCCAGGACGCGGTCAACACCGCCAAGGCCTTCGGCGACGCCCTGCCGCTGACCGGCATCATCCTGACCAAGCTCGATGGCGACGCCCGCGGCGGCGCCGCCCTCTCGGTGCGCCAGATCACCGGCAAGCCGATCAAGTTCGTCGGCGTGGGCGAGAAGCTTTCCGGCATCGAGGTCTTCCACCCCGAGCGCATGGCCTCGCGCATCCTGGGCATGGGCGACGTGCTCTCCCTGATCGAGGAGGCGCAGAAGGGCGTCGACCAGGCCGAGGCGATCAAGGTCGCCAAGAAGCTCAAGACCGGCAAGGGCTTCGACCTCGACGACTTCAAGAGCCAGATCCAGCAGATGCAGAAGATGGGCGGCCTGGGCGGCCTCATCGACAAGCTGCCGGGCATGGGCCAGCTCAAGGCCGGCGACCTGGCCCAGGGCGAAAAACAGATGCGCCGGATCGAGGGCATCATCAATTCCATGACCCCCAAGGAACGGCAGCAGCCCGAGATCATCAAGGCCTCGCGCAAGCGCCGCATCGCCGCCGGGGCCGGGGTGCAGGTGCAGGACGTCAATCGCCTGCTGACCCAGTTCGAGCAGATGCAGAAGATGATGAAGACCTTCTCCAAGGGCGGCATGGCCAAGATGATGCGGGGCATGAAGGGCATGCTGCCGGGGATGCCTCGCTAAACCATTGAAAGCAATGGGTTTTCAGATTTCACCGGCAGGACGAGGCCCCGCCTTGCCGGACAAAACCGCCGACAAAACATAAGCTTGCCCACCCCCCTGGCTTTCGCGTAGAATCCGAGGTTTTCCGTTTTCGGTTTGCCGCCTGGTTTGGCGGTAATTTAACAAAGGTTAGGAACACATCATGGTCGTGATCCGTCTTGCTCGCGGCGGCGCCAAAGGGCGTCCCTTCTACAACATCGTGGTGGCCGATTCCCGCTGCCGCCGTGACGGCCGCTTCATCGAGCGCATCGGTTTCTACAACCCAGTCGCTTCCGGCAAGGAAGAAGGCCTGCGCGTGAACAGCGAGCGTCTGGCCTACTGGCAGGGCAATGGCGCCCAGGTCTCCGACACCGTGGCCCGTCTGGTGCGCAGTGGCCAGGCCAAAGCCGCCTGAAGACCTAGTCGTAATGGGGCGGGTGGCCGCCCCCTACGCAATACGCGGCTGGATCAAGGTCCAGCCCTTTACCGAATACCTCGACAGCCTGCTGGACTATCCGGTCTGGCGGCTGGGCAAGAAGACGGGCTGGCAGGAATACCGCGTCCTTGACGCCAGGATCCACAGCAACAGCCTGATCGCCCAGCTGGAAGGCGTGAACGACCGCAGCCAGGCCGAGGCCCTGCAGGGCCTGGAGATCGCGGTGGCCCGGGACGAACTGCCCGAGGCCGAGGAAGGCGAGTATTACTGGGACGACCTCATCGGCCTCGACGTGGTCAACCTGGACGGGGTGAACCTGGGGAAGGTCACCGGCCTCTTGGAAACCGGGGCCCACGACGTGCTCGAGGTCGAAGGCGAACGGCCGCGGCTGATTCCCTTCACCGAGCCGATCGTGGTGGAGGTCGACCTGAAGGCCGGTCGCATCAAGGTCGACTGGGGCGCGGACTACTGACGTGAAGCCGCATTATCACGTCATCACGCTGTTCCCCGAGATGTTCACGGCGCTGAGCGGGTTCGGCGTTAGCGGCCGGGCCTTGCGCAACGGCCTGTGCGACCTGAAGTTGTGGGATCCGCGCGAGTTCACGCAGGATGCCTACCGCACGGTGGACGACCGGCCCTTCGGCGGCGGCCCCGGCATGTTGATGCTGGCCGAGCCGCTGGATTTGGCCCTGACCGCGGCCAAGACGGCGCTGCGGGCGGCAGGCGTGGACCAGTCGCGCATGGTGTATCTCTCGCCCCAGGGGCGGCGGCTAGACCATGCGCTGGTGCTGGAACTGGCGACCGAACCGGGCCTGATTCTGCTGGCCGGCCGCTACGAGGGCATCGACGAACGGGTGTTTCAGCGCCATCCGCTTGAGGAGGTGTCGATCGGCGACTATGTCCTCTCCGGCGGCGAGCTGCCGGCGATGGTGCTGCTCGACAGCGTGATCCGGCACCTGCCCGGCGCGCTGGGCGATGCCGATTCGGCCAAGGAAGATTCCTTCGCCGACGGCCTGCTCGATTGCCCGCACTACACCCGGCCCGAGGATTACCAGGGGCTGAAGGTGCCGCCGGTGCTGCTCAGCGGCAACCACGCCGCGATCCGGCGCTGGCGCCTGAAGCAGGCCCTGGGCCGCACCTGGCAGCGCCGGCCGGACCTGCTGCAAGACCGCAGGCTGAGCCCGGAAGAACAGGATTTGCTCGACGAGTTTCGCCGAGCGCAGGAAGCAGGCGGGAATGACCCGGCCTGATGAAGAAACGGTGTGCATGTCTTGCGAGACCTCTGGCACCAACAATGTGAAAGGAAGCAGCAATGAACCTGATCGAACAACTGGAACAGGAAGAGATCGCCCGCCTGGGCAAGACCCTGCCCGACTTCGCGCCCGGCGACACCGTGGTGGTGCAGGTAAAGGTGAAGGAAGGCAACCGCGAGCGTCTGCAGGCCTATGAGGGCGTGGTCATCGCCAAGAAGAACCGCGGCCTGAACTCCGCCTTCACCGTGCGCAAGATCTCCGCCGGCGAGGGCGTCGAGCGTACCTTCCAGACCTACTCCCCGCTGGTGGCCGCCGTCGAGGTGAAGCGTCGCGGCGACGTGCGCCGCGCCAAGCTGTACTACCTGCGCGAGCGTTCCGGCAAGTCGGCCCGGATCAAGGAAAAGCTGTCCTCCGCCAAGAAGGACTGACCGGTTCCCTGCCAGCTCCAAGCAAAAGGTCGCTCCCCGGAGCGGCCTTTTTCATTTCGGCGGGCCCTTGAGCCTCTGCGGGGCGTCGACCAGCCACTCCACCCGCTCCCCCGCCGACAGCCGCTGGCCGGTCACCAGCATCTGCAGGGCGCACAGTCGCATGAGA
The DNA here is from genome assembly GCF_003967275.1 of Sulfuritortus calidifontis. Classification (NCBI taxonomy): domain Bacteria; kingdom Pseudomonadati; phylum Pseudomonadota; class Betaproteobacteria; order Nitrosomonadales; family Thiobacillaceae; genus Sulfuritortus; species Sulfuritortus calidifontis. The sequence goes on along the minus strand of NZ_AP018721.1, from coordinate 530,068 downwards.
ATCCGATCCCGCTGCTCCATCAGCTGGGGCAGACGGGCACGCGCCTTTTGCACCTGCTCGGCCGCCATCAAGCCCAGGATTTCGTGCCCGATGCGGTGCACCTCTTCGTGGATCGCCTCGATCTCGATGAATTCCGCCAGCTTGCCATAGCGCTGCCGGCCTTCGCCGTAATACCAACGGCCAAAGCGGCAGTGATGGTTGTCTTCCACTTCCCGCATCTCGAGATAGGGCGACTCGCCCTCGACGTAGCGAGTGATCTGCTTGATCCAGCGGTAGTGCTCGCTTTGCGCCACCAGCAAAGGAAAATCCGCGTAATCCCAAGGCACGTCGGCCCAGATCGACCATTGGGGGTCGGGTTGGAAGCGGCGGCACCAACCGGCCACCTCGGCCGCCGGCATGGGGCGGGCGATGCCATAGCCCTGGGCCTGGTCGCAGCCCAGGCGCATCAGCATCACGCCGTGCTCTGGGGTCTCCACCCCTTCGCCGACCACGCGCAGCCGGAAGATGCGGGCCAGGCTGACGATGCCCTCGACGATGGCCAGGTCCTCCGAGTTGTCGAGCAATTCACGGATGAAGGTCTGGTCGATCTTGACCACATCGACGGGCAGACGCTTGAGGTAGGACAGCGAGGCATAGCCGGTGCCGAAATCGTCGAGGGCGAAATCGACGCCCATCACCCTGCAGGCATTGATCACGTCGTGCATGCCGCTCACGTCTTCCAGGGCGGCCGATTCCAGGATCTCCAACTCCAGCCGCCCGGGATGGACCTCTGGATGCTGCAGCAGTTGCAGACGCAGATCCTCGACGAAACCCGGCCACTGCAGCTGGCGTGCCGCGACGTTGACCGAAACCTTGAGGTCCAAGCCGGCGCGCAGCCAGGCCTGGAGCTGATCGAGCGCCTCGGACAGCACCCGGCGGCCGATTTCGATGATGACCGGGTCATGCTCCGCCAGCGGCAGGAACTTGGCCGGCGGCAACAAGCCGAGCGAGGGGTGCTGCCAGCGGATCAGAGCCTCGACGCCGATCACCCGCCCGGCGCGCATGTCAACCCGGGGCTGGTAATGCAGAACGAACTCGCCGTCCCGAAGGGCGGAGCGGATGCGTTCCAATTCATGCATCCGCGCCTCGACCAGCCGGTCTTCCCGGCTGTCGAACAGCTTGAACCGTCCGCGCCCGGCCCGCTTGGCCATGTACATGGCCTGGTCGGCGTGGCGGATCAAGAGCTCCGGCTCGGCCTGATCCAGCGGGTAGAGACTGACCCCGATGCTGGCGGAAACGGATAGCTTCAGCTCGCCGATCTGGCAGGGGGTCTCGATGGCCTCGATGACGCGCGACACCGTCTGCTCCATCTCCTCGACATCCTGGACATCGGTGATGAGCAGGACGAATTCGTCGCCACCCAGCCGGGCCACGGTATCGACGCCGCGTAGTTTGGCCTTCAACCGCGCCGCGATCTCGATCAGCAGCTTGTCGCCGATGTGGTGACCGTAGTTGTCGTTGATCGGCTTGAAACCGTCGAGGTCGAGGAAGCAGACGGCGAGCAAGCGGCCGGAGCGGTCGGCCTGGGCCATGGCCTGCTGCAGGCGATCGGCCAGCAGCACCCGGTTGGGCAGGTGGGTCAGCGCGTCGAAATGGGCCAGCTGCTCCAGCTTGTCCTGGCTTTGGCGCAGATCGGTGACGTCGCTGAACACCCCGACATAGCGCACGACCTCGCCAGCCGCATTGCGAATGGCCGTGATATCGAGCAGCTCGACATAGAACTCGCCACTCTTGCGTCGGTTCCAGATTTCGCCCTGCCAATGCCCGGTCTCATCGATCTGCTTCCACATCGCCTGATAGAAGGCACGATCGTGTCGGCCGGACTGCAGCATGCGCGGATTGCGGCCCACGGCCTCCTCGCGGCTGTAGCCGGTGACGCGGGTAAAGGCGGTATTGACTTCGAGGATGCGGCCTTGGGCATCGGCAATCACGATGCCATCGTTGGAATGCTCGAACACACTGGCCGCCAGATGCAATTGCCCCTCCGCCTCGGCCCGCGCCGCCGCTTCGCGTTCCAGCTTTTCGGCATGCCAGCGAATATCGCCTAACTGCGACTGGATCACATGGTTGAGCCGCTGGAAGCGACCGATCACTAACAGGGCGAGCAACAGGGCGGCAACCAGCGCGGTGAAGATTGCCGCCTCGTACTGATGGACGACATCCCATAGGGAGAAACGCTGCGGCCCGTCGTAGGGCGGCTGGCGCAGCTCACGCATCAGGTCATGTACCGACTGGTAGTCATCCGGGATCGTCCAGCCGTAATAGCCACCTCGGCGTGCCGCCTGCTCGGTCGGCGCCATGCCGAGCAAGGCCACGGCAACACGCCCGGCCAGCTCACTATCGGTGTGGGGGCAGGCGGAAAACGGCCATTCGGGGTAGAGCTGGGTCGACAGCCGCAGCGGGAAACCCGGCCGATACTGGGCATTGAGAATGCGGAAATCCGCCAGCCGGATCCGGCCTTCGTGGGCCATCTCCTCGAGGATGCCGGTGCGGACGAAACCGGCCGCCGCCCGACCGGTAGCCACGTCCATCACCACGGCATCCTGCGGTTCGCCACGGAAATAGATGCTGACGTCACGCTCGAGATCGATCCCGGCCCGTTGCAACTCGGCGGCCTGGGCATGGTAGCCGCCCAGCCAGCTCGATCCCACGGCGGCAATGCGACGCCCCTTCAGATCGGCCAGGCCGCGAATCTCCGGATGCGTTTCGGCATGGACCAGGATCACCCCGCCGAACTGGTGCAGGGCATGGCCACCCGCCGCATTGACCAGGGTGGCGATGCGGCGCACCCGATGACTCGCTTCCAGCGCGACGTAATGCGACGGATTGGTCAGGACGAAATCGAGGCGGCCGCCGGCCACGGCCTGCGTCAGCCGCTCGGTATCCAGCGCCTCGACCCGGAAATGATAACCGGGCGATTGCCGACTCAGATAATCGGCGGTGGGCTGCCAGTCCGCGCGCGTTTGCTCCGGCGAACGCAGGGTCTGGACGCCGATGACCACCTCCCGCAAAAACCGTTCCGGCTCGGCAGTGAAGGCCGGCGTCGGCCAGCCGACGAACAAGGCCAGGGCATGGAGCAAGACCCTGCCGGAATGCCTCCGCAAGAAGGGATAAACGGACAAGTTCAAGTGGGGAGGCCCGATAAGCGCCGGCAATCTGGTGACAGTGGCCTCCAAGCTACCGGGAAGCCGAGGCTACCGAATTGATTCAGCTCAATTTTCCTTCTGGCTGGTACGAAACTCCCAGCGCCGACAAGGCTATGCAGACGCCGCCCCGGGCCGATGCTAGCATTCGGCCCTTCCATGCGAATCGAACAAATCCGACAGCGCTTGCGCGAGCATGGCGCCAGACCCTGCCACGAAAGCCGCGTCTTGCGCGCCTGGGCCCAGGTGCGCCCGCTCGACAAGCGCCGGCAAAAGGCCGAGGACTTCCTGCCGCTGGCATTGCGTCATGCCCTCCCCGCGCTCGAAGCGGACCTGGATCGGCTCGCCCGCCTGCATTCCCAGCACGCCGGCGCGGACGGCGCGGCCCGGCTGCTGGTCGAACTGGCCGATGGCCAGACGGTGGAGAGCGTGCTGCTGCCGCGCCAGGGGCTGTGCGTCTCCACCCAGGTCGGCTGCGCGGTCGGCTGCGTTTTCTGCATGACCGGCCAGGGTGGCCTGCTGCGCCAGCTCGGCAGCGCCGAGATCGTCGCCCAGGTCGTGCTCGCCCGCGGCCTGCGCAACGTGAACAAGGTGGTGTTCATGGGCATGGGCGAGCCGGCGCACAACCTGGACAACGTGCTGGAAGCGATCGAACTGCTCGGCACGGCCGGCGGCATCGGCCACAAGAATCTGGTCTTCTCCACGGTGGGCGACCGACGCGTGTTCGAGCGCCTGCCTCTGGGCGCGGTCAAGCCGGCGCTCGCGCTCTCCCTGCATAGCACCAACCCCGACTTGCGCGCCCGGCTGCTGCCGAAGGCACCCCGCATCGACCCGGCCGAACTGGTCGAGCTCGGCGAGCGCTATGCCCGGGCGACGGGCTACCCCATCCAGTACCAGTGGACCCTGCTCGAAGGGGTCAACGACAGCGACGAGGAGGTGGCCGGCATTGTCCGCCTGCTCGCCGGCAAGTATGCGCTGATGAACCTGATCCCCTACAACAGCGTGTCCGGCCTCGGCTTCCGGCGCCCCGCCTGGGAACGCGCTGCCGAGATGGCTCGCCGCCTGCACCGCCAGGGCATCCTGACCAAGCTGCGGCATTCGGCCGGCCAGGACGTCGAAGGCGGCTGTGGCCAGTTGCGGGCGCGCCTGGCTAGCCAACCGGCATGAAAAGGGGCCGCCCGCAGGCGCCCCCAGCCACCTCGCGTGCTGCCGGCCTGCCGCCGCCCACTATGCCTTGAAGTGCGCCACCGCCCGCTGCATGCCGTCGGACAGGCGCTTGAGTTCCACCGAGGTCTCGGTGATGCCGCTGACGACGCCGTGGTTCCGTTCCGCCATCTGAGCGATATGCTCCACGCTGCCGGCGATCTGCTGGGTCGCGCTGTTCTGCTCCCGTGCGGCATGGGCGATCTCGGCAATACGCGCCCCCATCTGGCGGATATTGTCGCTGATCAGGGCCAGGGCCTCACCGACCTCCCGGGCCATGGTCCGCCCCTTGCCGGCCTGCTCCTTGGACAACGTCATGCTGGAGACGGCGACATCGGTTTCCTTCTGCATGCGCTCGATCAGGCTGGCGATTTCCGAGGTCGCCTTGGTCGTCCGCTCCGCCAGCTTGCGCACCTCATCGGCCACCACGGCAAAGCCGCGCCCCTGCTCGCCGGCCCGGGCCGCCTCGATGGCGGCATTCAGCGCCAAGAGATTGGTTTGCTCGGCAATGTCCTGAATCACGCCGACGATGCCGCTGATCTGGCCGGAGTGTTCGGCCAGCGACTGGATATGTTGCGCTGAGCTGTCCACGCTCGAAGCGATCTGCGCCATCTCCTCGGCCGCCCGTTGCACCACCTGCTCACCGGCCTGGGATTCCTCCGTGGCCTTTTCCGATAGCTTCTCCGTCTCCGAGGCATTGTCCGCCACCATGCCGATGCTCACCGCCATCTCTTCCACCGCCGCAGCCATCGAAGCCGCCGCCTCGGACTGCTCGCGGGAGCTGGCCAGCAAACTGTTCAGGGCGGCGGTCATCTCGTCGGAACTGCCGACCACCATGCGCGAGGCATAGCTGATCTCGGTCTCGACGGCCTGGAAGGAATCCATCAGGTTGTTGAACGCCTTGGCCGCCATGGCGATCTCGTCGCTGCCGGCGACATGGGCCCGCAGGCTGAAGTCGCCGCTCTGTTCAACGCCCTGGATGCTGTTGGTCAGGCCCCTGAGCGCCCGCTGGATATGGTTCATCACCCAGAAGCCGAAGAAGATGGTCAGGGCCAGCACGACGAGTCCGACGCCGCCCTGGACGAACAGCGTGATCTTGGCGTGGGCGATGAGTTCATCGCTGCGCGCCTTGATCTTTGCCGCAGCGAAATTTTCCACCTCGTTCAGCAGGTTGATCCGCTCGGTGGCCGACTTGAACCAGGCCTCCGCATCGGGCATCGCGCCCCCTTCGCCGTCGATCGCTTTGCGCATTGCGTCGACGGTGGCGAAGGCCGCGGCCTTGGATTTATCCTGGTAATAGGCCTTGACCTCCGGCGTGGCATAGGCCTCGAACTGCCGGAAATAGGCCTGCTGCTTGGCCAGCAGTTCCCGCCACTTGCGCGCCTGCTCCGGCTCGAACTTGCCCGCCGTCACCACCGCCGTCATCAGCGCCCGCTCCTGCCCGGCATTCTCCTTGCCCAGCATCAGCGCGTTATAGGCGGCGACCGCCAGGGCGATCTTGGCGTCGCTGCTGTGTTCCGCAATGCCTGGGACCGTATTCAGCAACTGGCCGATCAGGCTGGTATAGACGCTGGTCGCGGCAGCAGGGGTGAGGGCAAGCTGGCCGATCTTGTCCCGATGGCCCGGCAGTTGCTCCAGCGCCTGCAAGGCGCCGGCCAAGGATGCCGCCACCGTTTCGGGCATCCGGTCCTTCACCTGGTCGGAGGCCTGACGCAAACCGCCTACCGCCTCATCGCTTTCGCTGCGCGCCGCCTTCACCTCGTTGCCGAAACGCTCTCCGTGCGACTGGACGAAACCGCTGCTCAAGCCGCGCTCGACCTGCAGCTTGTGCACTAGCGCGCCAATGCTGACCGAGACATCCATGCTGCGCCCCAAGGTGGAATATAACTGCCACTCCTCGGCATGCTCCTTGACCACCATGGCCGAATAGACCGCCAGAGCCAGAATAGGGGTAGCCAGCAGATACATGAGTTTGGTGCGCAGGCTCTTGTTCGCCAGCCCCTTGGTCGATTGGCTGAGCGTTTCCTTGAACTGCTTGATGGCGGCGATGGTGCGCTTCGAGGCCAGGTTAAAATCCGAGTTTTCATCGTCGAGCAAGATATTGGCCTGCTTGACCTCGCCATCGCTGATTTTTTGCGCGATGGCGCCGGCACAACGGTGAAAATTGGCATGTTCCGACTTGAGCTGGCTAAAGCCCTCCTTATTGGCAAGCTTCGCCCCTTCGCCATAAATCCACTTGCCAAGGGCGCAAAGACAATCCTTCGAAGCATCGTCCGGGTTAATCGCCTCCATGCCAGCAGCAAAATTGCGCAAACGCACTTTCCACCTGCCATGAGCCGTCACCGCTTCATCCAAAAAATTTTTCTGTTCTGCGGCCATAACCGTCCCCCTGAGTCAGCGATCGAATTGACAACGACACTTGCCATCCAAGCCGGCAATCTATTGGCAATGTCGCCAGAAGTGATTGATTAAAATCAACAAATGATGAATGAGGTTGCGTCGAAACCGCAGCCAGAAAGCCAATCGCCAGACGCTAGACAGCTCCTTCTGCAACGCCCTGTAACAACTTGATGCGTTTGCATACCACCACGACATGGCAGCGAAACGCCGGGCAGTGAGGATGACGTCATCGCCCGCTGGCGATGCAATGCCCCTTGAAACCACACAGGAGTTCACCATGAAAATCACCCTTGCCGCAGTGCTGCTTGCCGCAGCCGCCCTCACCAACGCCGCCTTTGCTGATGACGCCGCCCCGCTGCCGCCGAGCCCGGCCACGCAAGCCTGGCAGCAGATCAGCCTCGAGCAAAAACAGGCCATGAGGGCCGAACACAGGGAGGCCGCCTTGGCCAAAAAAGAGACGCGATCGCAGATGTCGCCCGAAGAAAAGGCCGCGATGCAGCAGAAGATGCACCGCCAGATGGAGATGCGCCACGAACAGCACCAGCATCGCCGTGAAATCGGCCACCGCATGGGCCGCTGAGACGTCCCACCTCCGCACCCAATAAAAAGGCCGCCCGAAGGCGGCCTTTTTGCTGCCAGTTGGCTGCATCTCAACCGGCAGCAGCGATCTCCTCGATCATCGCCCGGTAATCGGCACAAAGCTTCTCGCCGGGATCCAGCTTCTGGATGCGGTCGAGACAGTCGCGGGCCTCGCGCTCCAGGGCGGCCTCTCGGCCGTTCTTCTTCAACAGCAGGATCATGGCGTAGGTCAGGTTGAGCAGCACCCGCTTGTTATTCGGCATCATGCCCTTGGCATTGCGCATGAGCGAAACGGCCTCTTCCAGCTTACCCTCCTTGGCCAGGGCCACGGCCTTGTTGTTGGTCTGCACCACCTCCCGGCGCATGTCCTCGACCATGGCGCCGCCCTGTTCCTCCATGTTGCCCTTGGCGAAGACCCCTTTCACCTGATCGATCAGCGTCTCGTTCTCGTGGTTGTTCTTGACCACGACCTTGAGCAGTTCCGAGGCCGTGTCTTTGTCACCGGTGCCCATGATCAGGTCGGCCGCCTCGAGGGTCACCTGGGCCGGCAGACGGGCCGCCGATTCCTTCATGATCGTGGCCACCTCCGCCGCCAGTTTGCGGGCGTTGTTGAGGTCACCGCTCTTGCTGTAGACCGCGCCTTCGATGATCTTGGCATGCAGAGTCGCCTCTGGGTCGTCGAAGGTTTTGTGCACTTCGCCGAGCAGACGTACCGCCTCGGAGGTATTGCCCTTTTCCGAGCAGACCTTGGCCAGGCCAAGATAGGCCGCAGGCGTCTTCAGGATGGAGTTCTCGCCGAGCGAGATGGTCTTGCGGAAGGCCTTCTCCGCCACCTCGAGATCACCGCGCTTCTGGGCGATCTCGCCCAACGACTTCTGCCGGCTGATCGAGTTGGGCGACAACTCGGCGCTGCGGATCAGCACATATTGGGCCTCGTCGAGTTCGCCGATCTCCTCCAGCATCTTGGCCAGCAGATCGTAGCCTTCCAGATAGGTGCGGCTTTCCTCGACCACCTCGTTCAGCAGACGGCGCGCTTCGTCGTATTCCTTGTTCAGCAGATGGATCTTGGCCAGGCCGGTCTTGGCCCAGGGGATGTCGCGCTGGGCCAGAATCTGCTCGAATACCGCCTTCGCCTTGTCGCGCTGCCCCGACTGCAGCAGGAGGTTGGTCTTCATCCGCAACAAATCCGAGGTATAGCCGGAACGCTCGGCCAGCTTCTGGTCGCACAAGGCGATCGCCTGCTTGTAGTCCTTGGCCTTCACCGCCTTCTCGATATCCAGCAGCGCCGCCTTACGGTCCATCACCTTGGCCAGGCGGGCGCGAACGGTGGCCTCGTTGACCGGCTTGACGATATAGTCGTCCGGCACATACTCCGCCGCGCCGATCACCATTTCCGCGGTTTTCTCGGCCGAGACCACCACCCAGGCCGTTGCCAGGCCGATCAGATTGCGGAACTTGGCCTCCTCCATCACCTGCTGGCCGTTACGACCGAGGCCGAGGTTGTAGTCGCAGAGGACGACGTCGTACTTGTTCTTTTCCAGGATGGAGATGGCCTCGGCGCCGTTCGAGGCGGCGTCGATGTCCTTGGCGCCGCAGGACTTGAGCATCTCCCGGAACATGGAGCGCATGCCCTGGAAGTCGTCGATGATCAGGAACCGTTTGTTGGCGAATGCCGCATGCGTATCGCTGGTAAACACGATCTATCCCTCTCGCCGGTATTCAGGGAAGCCAAAGCACGAAACAACCGCCGCCCAGCCGGCCGCCGTTTTCCAGCCGGATTCGCCCGGCCTGGCCGCGGTTCTTGTGCATCTGGGCGACGAGGGCGGAGAAATAAAGTCCGAGGCCGGTGCTGCCGTCGCCGAAGCTGACGCCGCGGTTGGCGGCATGACCCGCCTCGATCATGGCCTGCGGATAGCCGCTGCCATTGTCCTCGACCCGGATCTCCAGGCCGCCGTCGGCCTCGGCCGCCGAGAGATGGAGTTTGCCGCGGCTGTAGCGCGAGGCATTGTTGAGGGCATGCGAGACCACGCCGGTGACCAGGTCGCGGTCGAAATACCAGTAGAGAGCGGAATCGACATCGATTGCCAGTTCGGCGTTGTGGGTGGACAGCAGGGTTGCGCTCTGCTGTCCGATCTCGACCAGGAATTCCTCAAGCGAATTTTCCGCCAAGTCGAAGGGATAGAACTTCTGGTCGACCTTGTACAGGGTAAGCAGCTGGATGAGGTTGCCGTTGAGGCGCTTCACCTCGTAGAGCATCGGTGCCATCTGCTTGCCCAGGGGGTGCTCGCGCACCTCCGGCTTGTTCAGGTTCTCCTCCATGAAGCCCACCAGGATGTTGAGCGAGTTCTTCATGTCGTGAATCGCCGACGCGAGAAAGGTCGTAATGTCGGGTCGTTCGGTTGTTTCCGTTGGCTCCATCCGCAGTCCCCTTGGCTGTGTCCACCCGATTAAAGCACAGCCCACGACTATTGTTCAGGCAAACCCGGCCCTGACGGCCGCCGCGGCCGCCGCGATCTATGCGCGGCTGCAACACGAAGCAAAAGGCCGCCAGAAGGCGGCCTTTTGTCTTTGGTGGGCCCGCTGGGGCTCGAACCCAGGACCAAAGGATTATGAGTCCTCTGCTCTAACCGACTGAGCTACAGGCCCGGCAGGCAAGCCCGCGCGGCTTATTCGAGGAAGCTGCGCAGGCGCTCCGAGCGGGAGGGGTGGCGCAGCTTGCGCAGCGCCTTGGCCTCGATCTGACGGATGCGCTCGCGGGTGACGTCGAACTGCTTGCCGACTTCCTCAAGGGTGTGGTCGGTGTTCATTTCGATGCCGAAACGCATGCGCAGTACCTTGGCCTCGCGCGGGGTGAGACTGTCGAGGATCTCCTCGGTGACGTTCTGCAGGCTGGAATACAGCGCGGCGTCGACCGGCGCCATGGTCGCCGAGTCCTCGATGAAGTCGCCCAGGTGGCTGTCCTCGTCGTCGCCGATCGGGGTTTCCATCGAGATCGGCTCCTTGGAGATCTTCATGATCTTGCGGATCTTCTCCTCGGGCATCTCCATCTTCAGCGCCAGTGTGGCCGGATCCGGCTCCTGGCCGGTCTCCTGCAGAATCTGGCGGGAGATCCGGTTCATCTTGTTGATGGTCTCGATCATGTGCACCGGGATGCGGATGGTGCGCGCCTGGTCCGCGATGGAGCGGGTGATCGCCTGGCGGATCCACCACGTGGCGTAGGTCGAGAACTTGTAGCCGCGCCGGTATTCGAATTTGTCCACCGCCTTCATCAGGCCGATGTTGCCTTCCTGGATCAGGTCGAGGAATTGCAGGCCGCGGTTGGTGTATTTCTTGGCGATGGAGATCACCAGACGCAGGTTGGCCTCGATCATCTCGCGTTTGGCGCGGCGCGCCTTGGCCTCGCCGGTGGACATCTGCTTGTTGATGTCCTTCAGCTCCTTCACCGGCAGGCCGGCCTTCTCCTGCAACGCCTTGAGTTTTTCCTGGTGCTCGTTGACGTCGTACTGCACGCGCTCCAGGGCGGTACTGTAGCCGTGGCCGGCCTTGATCTCCTTGGCCACCCAGTTGGGGTTGCCCTCGTTGCCCGGGAAGGTCTTGATGAAGTGGGCACGCGGCATGCCGCACTTGGTCACGGCCAGTTCCATGATCGCGCGCTCGTGGCCGCGGATCTCTTCCACCAGATTGCGCAGGCCGTCGCTCAGATTCTCGACCTGGCGCGCGGTGAAACGGATGCCCATCAGGTGGCCGGACAGCTCGTCCTGCAGCTTCTTGTATTGCGGGCTGCTGTAACCATATTTGGTCATGGCGTTGCGCATCTTGTTGTAGCACTTGCGCACGGCGGCAAAGCGCTCCAGGGCATCGGCCTTGAGCTGGGCCAGGTTGGCCGCGCTCATGCCGCCGCTGCCGCCCTCGTCCTCTTCGTCCTCGTCACTCTCGGCCGCCTCGCTCACTTCCTCCTCGGCCATTTCCATGACGATATCGGCGCCGGCGCTGTCCATCAGGCCGTCGACCAGCTCGTCGATGCGCATCTCGTCCTTCTCGACCTTCTCGGCCATCTCCAGGATGTGGGCGATGGTCAGCGGGCAGGCGGAGATGGCCTGCACCATGTGCTTGAGGCCTTCCTCGATGCGCTTGGCGATTTCGATCTCGCCTTCGCGCGTGAGCAGCTCGACCGACCCCATTTCGCGCATGTACATGCGCACCGGGTCGGTGGTGCGACCGAACTCGGCGTCCACGGTCGACAGGGCGGCCTCGGCCTCCTCGGCGGCATCCTCGTCGGCAACCGGCGCCGGGGCCTCGGACATCAGCAGGGTCTCGGCGTCGGGCGCCTCGTCATAGACCTGGATGCCCATGTCGTTGATCATGCTGATCACGCTCTCGATCTGCTCGGCGTCGAGCATGTCGTCCGGCAGGTGGTCGTTGATCTCGGCGTAGGTCAGATAGCCGCGCTCCTTGCCCAGCAGGATCAGGGCCTTGAGCCGGGTGCGGCGGGTCTCGGTGTCCATGCTGGAATTGGCCATGGCGGCCATGGCGACCTGCTCGGCCTTCTTCATGGCGGCCTTGGACAGCTTCTTGCCCTTGGTCAGGGCGGCCAGCTGCTCTTCGGTGGAAGGCGCGGGTGCTGCTTTGTTCTCCTGTACTGCAGTTGCTTGCGGTTTCTTGGTTTCTTTCGACATGGTTCTCTTTTCTGGCACGGCCGCCTTCGGGGCGGGCACGGCGGTTTTATGCGCCGGCACGGCCGCCTTGGCGGGCTGGGCTGGCTTCTTCTTGAGTGCGGCGGCGGGCTTCTTCGCCTGCACGACGGGCTTCTTCGCCGGGGCTGCCGCTTTTTTCACGGCAACGACAGACTTCCCCTTGGCCGGGGCCGTCTTCTTTTGAACTGGAACCTTCTTCGCCGGCTTGGCCTGGGCCTTGACCGGCTTCTTGGCCGGCACGGCCTTCTTCGCCACCACTTTCTTCGCGGCAGGCTTTTTCACCGCCGGCTTTTTCACGGTGGCGGTTTTCTTGGCGGGGGCCGCCACCTTCTTGACCGGCTTCTTGGCGACAGCGGGCTTCTTGGCGAGGACAGCCTTCTTCACCGGCTTTTTGGCCGCAGCGGCCTTGGCAACGGGCTTTTTCACCGCCGTTTTCTTTTGCGCCGCCTTCACTTGCGCGGAGGTCTTCTTGGCGACCGCCTTCTTGACCGGAGCCGCTTTGGCCGCCGTCTTCTTGGCCTGCGTCGCCGGCTTCTTCGCGGATTTCTGGACCGGTCGTGCCGCCTGCTTCTTTGCCGTCGCCATGGTCTCAATACCCCCTGATCGCAAGTGAAACTAAAAAGTTGTGCATTCTATAACAATCAACTAGTTAAGTCACCCTGCCCGGGAGCCGCGTCGGTCGGGGCCAGGGCCGAAAGCTTCTTGGCTTTCAGCGATTCCAGGAAGCGCGCCTTCTCTTCCGGCGTCATCTCGCTCGGCCGCTTATGACTCAGCGTCTTCGCCTGCTGACGGCCGGCCTGTTCCTGCAGGGTGGCCAGGGCACCCAGGAAATCGGCCTCGACATCATGGCCGACCTCTTCCCAAATCAGCACCGCCGCCTCGGCCGCTTCCATCACGGCCTGCTCCGGGCTGTCGCGGAAGCTTTCGACCAGCTGCCGGGCATTGCCGGAATCAGGCCGCTCGCGCAGCAGTGCCACGGCACGGGCCAGGGCGGCCGCCTCGGGGCTGGCGTCCGCCGGCAATTGGGCCGGCAATTGGGCCACGCGCTCCGGCTTGTGGATCAGGGCCTGGAGCACCACGCGGTAAGGGCTGAGCAAGCCGCCACGCTTCGGTATAGACGCTGCCCGCGAACCCGGCGTGAAGCGGGCGCTGTCGCGGCCGGCCTCCCGGCTGGCCATGCCGCTCTGGGCGGCCAGCTGTCGGCGCAGGCTGCGTGCGAGCAGGGGGGCCTTGCGCATCTGGTCGAGATAGGGCTCGGTCAGCTTGACCAAGCGCACCCGGCCTTCGGGGCTGTTGAGATCGGTCTTGGCGCCCATCTCGTCGAGCAGGAACTGCGACAGCGGCACGGCCTTGTCCAGGAGTTGCTCGAAGGCGGCGCGCCCCTGGGCACGGACGAAGCTGTCCGGGTCCTCGCCCTCGGGCAGGAACAGGAAACCCAGGCGCTTGCCGTCGACCACCTGGGGCAGGCTGTTCTCCAGGGCGCGCCAGGCCGCCTTGCGGCCGGCGGCGTCGCCGTCGAAGGCGAAGACGATGGCGTCGGCCAGCCGGAGCAGGCGCTCGACCTGGTCGCTGGTCACCGCCGTGCCCAGGGTGGCCACGGCATTCTCCACCCCGTGCTGGGCGAGCATGACCACGTCCATGTAGCCCTCGACCACGACCACCCGGCCGGCCGCCTGGATCGCGCGGCGCGCTTCAAACAGGCCGTAGAGTTCGCGCCCCTTGTGGAACAGCGGCGTTTCCGGCGAGTTGAGGTATTTGGGCTCACCCTTGTCCAGCACCCGGCCGCCGAAGGCGATGACCTTGCCCCGCTCGTTGCGGATGGGGAACATCACCCGGTGGCGGAAGCGGTCGTAGCGCTTGCCGGCCTCGCCGGCGATGACCAGGCCGGTCTCCTCCAAGGCCTTGTCCTGGTAATCGGCCACCGCCCGCGCCAGCCCCTGCCAATCGTCCGGGGCATAGCCCAGACCATAGCGGGCGGCGGTCTCGCCGGTCAGGCCGCGGTTCTTCAGATAGGCCACCGCCGCCTCGCTCGATTTCAGCTCGCCCTTGTAGAAATGGGCGGCCATTTCCATCAATTCGTAGAGCTGTTCGCGCCGACCGTCTTCCGGGTCGCTGCGACTGCCGTCGTCGGGCACGGTCATGCCGACCCGGCCGGCCAACTCCTTCACCGCCTCGACGAAACCCATGCCGGTGTGCTGCATCAGGAAGGTGATGGCGCTGCCGTGGGCACCGCAGCCGAAGCAGTGATAGAACTGCTTGGTCGGACTGACCGTGAAGGAAGGGGTCTTCTCGTTGTGGAAGGGGCAGCGCGCCTGATAGTTGGCGCCCGCCTTCTTCAGCGGCACATAGCGTTCGACGACATCGACGATGTCGACGCGGTCGAGGAGGGTATCGAGAAAATCCTGGGGAATCATATCGGCCTTCCCAGGATTGTAGACGGGATTTTCAGAGAATCAGCTAAGCGCGGCTTTGACCTGCGCAGACACCGCCTGCATGTCGGCACGGCCGGCCAGCTTCGGCTTGAGCCAGGCCATGACCTTGCCCATGTCCTTGGGGCCGGCGGCGCCGGTCTCGGCCACGGCCTCGCGGATCAGCGCGGCGATCTCGTCGGCGGACAGGGCTCGGGGCAGGTAGGCGGACAGGACGGCCAGTTCGGCCCGTTCCTTGTCGGCCAGATCGGTGCGGCCGGCGCCATCGTATTGGGCGATGGAGTCTCGACGCTGCTTGATCATCTTGTCGATGACCGCAGTGACCCCGGCGTCGTCGAGCGCGATGCGCTCGTCGATCTCTTTCTGCTTGATCGCCGCCAGGAGCAGGCGCACCGTCGACAGGCGCTCGGCCTGCTTGGCCCGCATGGCGGCCTTCATGTCCTCATTGATGCGCTCTTTGAGGGACATGTCGATGCCAACGGAACGAAATCAGTACAGTTTGGGCGGGAGGGTCTGGCTGCGCAGGCGCTTGTGATGGCGCTTGACCGCGGCGGCCAGCTTGCGCTTGCGCTCCTGGGTCGGCTTCTCGTAGAACTCACGGGCGCGCAGCTCGGTCAGCAGACCGGTCTTCTCGATGGTGCGCTTGAAGCGGCGCATGGCGACTTCAAACGGCTCGTTTTCCCTAACGCGTACACTCGGCATGTGAAAAACACCTAAGGCGGTAAAAAAGACCGTGAATTATATCCACTTGGGCGATTCGATCAAGGCAAAATACGGTTTTTTTTGACCCCCGCCCTAAGCCAATGCGTGTCCTCGGCATCGAATCCTCCTGCGACGAGACCGGGCTGGCCCTGTACGACACCGAGGCCGGCCTGCTGGCCCACGCCCTGCACTCCCAGGTCGCCATGCACGCCGAATATGGCGGCGTGGTGCCGGAGCTGGCCTCGCGCGACCACATCCGCCGGGCCCTGCCCCTGCTCAAGCTCGTGCTGACCGAGGCCCGGGTCGAGCTGGCCGACATCGACGCGATCGCCTACACCCAGGGTCCGGGCCTGGCCGGCGCCCTCTTGGTCGGCGCCAGCATCGCCAGCGGCCTCGCCCTGGCCCTGGGCAAGCCGACCATCGGCATCCATCACCTGGAAGGCCATCTGCTCTCGCCCCTGCTCTCCGAGCCGCGGCCCGAGTTCCCCTTCGTCGCCCTGCTGGTCTCCGGCGGCCATACCCAGCTGATGCGGGTGGACGGGGTCGGCCGCTATGAACTCCTGGGCGAGACCGTGGACGACGCCGCCGGCGAGGCCTTCGACAAGACCGCGCAACTGCTGGGCCTGGGCTATCCCGGCGGCCCGGCCCTGTCCAAGCTGGCCGAGCAGGGCGACGCCTATCGGTTCAAGCTGCCCCGGCCCATGCTCAACAGCCACAACCTGGACTTCAGCTTCGCCGGACTCAAGACCGCGGCCCTCACCCTGGTACGCAAGGAAGGCATGGCCGCGGCGGCCGACATCGCCGCCGGCTTCCAGGCGGCCGCGGTGGAGGTGCTGGCCGCCAAGTGCCTGGCGGCCCTGAAACAGACGGGGCTGCAGCGGCTGGTGGTGGCCGGCGGCGTCGGCGCCAACCGCAGCCTACGCAGCCGGCTCGACGCCGAGGCCGAGCAGAAACGGTTTGCGGTGTTCTACCCGCCGCTGGCGCTGTGCACCGACAACGGCGCCATGATCGCCTTCGCCGGCGCCATGCGCCTGGCCGAGGCCCGGAGCCGCGACGGCCGCTTCACCGTGAAGCCGCGCTGGGATTTGGGCAGCCTAAGCGCACCGCGTGCCTGAAGCCCCTGGTTGCCTTAACCCAGCAAAGGGATCGTGAATGCGATCCACATGCCGAACAGCCAGAGCGCACCCACCGTCCAGACAAGAAAGCGATGCATCACGCGGTTGTAGGTCAGGTGGATCAGGCTGTGCACGACACGCAAGCCGACAAAGACCCAGGCCGCACCGACCAAGGCGGGCGTTTCTGCGCCGACCACCGCCACCGCCAGACACAGCACATAAAACAGCACGGGCAATTCGAATAGGTTGGTGAAGTTGTCCAGGGCCTGCACCCGGCGCAGGGTTCTCGCCCGTTCGCGCGAGGTCGCCAGGGTCTGCGGCGAAATGGCACGGGCACGCATCTCCCCGATCCGTTCATAAAGGGCCAGCGCCCAAACTACGGCGGTCAGGCCGACCAGCGCCGCGCTGGCAAGCAAAATCGGATGTGCCATAAAACCTCCTCCTCTATTTTATTGATTGGCTTGCTTCGCCGGCTCAGCGCCCGGGCATCACCATCGGCACCCACTCGGGCCGACCGAACAGCTTCAGCGTCTCCAGCGGGAAGACCAGGATCAGGCTGAGGATGGCGAGGATGATCAGGGTAAGAAAGGTGGCGAACACGCTGGAGGGCCGCAACCAACCCCAATAACGGGCGGCCAGGAACACCATGTCCTTCTTGTGCTCGGCCATGGCCAGCCAACGCCGCAGCAGACTGGCGATCAGATAGACCGCATAGCCGCCGGCCAAGGAGCCGAGCACGATACGGAAGACCGTCAACATGTCGAGCGGCGCCCGATCCAGCCGCTTGTAGAACAGCGACACGGCACCTACCGCCACCGAGGCAACAAAGGCCAGGGCGATGTTGATCGCCAGCCGCCGGCGTTCGCGCGCCAGGTCCTGCTGGCGCTGGATGAAGAAGTTGTCGACCTCGCGCTTGAAGTACTCGGTTCGGTCCTGCACCAGGTCGGAGATCTCGCGCTTCATCAGCTGGATGCGGTCGTCGAGCACGGCGGACAGCTTGTCCGCGGCGTAGTCGACCAGTTCCTTCACGTCGTCCTTGGTGAACTGACGCTGGTTGTGCAACTCGGCCGAGATCTTGTCGAGCTTGCTGTCGATCTCCTGGCTGGCGCCCTGGACGACCTCCTTGAGCTCGTCGCCGGCGTGCTTCACACCCTCGCGCATCACCTCGCCCAGCTTGTCGCCGGCACGCTCGATCGCCGCCTGGGAGACCTGGGTCAGGCTCTCCCGCGCGTAATCCATCTCTTTCTCGAACCAGGCCATGTCAGCTCCGTTTCTTGAACACCGCCTCCTCGCCTCGTATCAGCCGACGGATATTGCCGTGATGCCGGGCCAAGACCATCGCGCTCAACACCACCAGCAAGGCTGTCTCGGCCGCACCGCCCACCAGCCAGTAACCATACAGCGGCGCCAGCGCGGCCGCCACCAGGGCCGAGAGCGAGGACACCCGGGTGAGGGCGAACATGAGCAGCCAGGTCGCCGCGCAGGCCAAACCGACCCCGAGGTTGAGCGCGAGCAGCACGCCCAGGGCGGTGGCCACGCCCTTGCCGCCTTGGAAGCCGAAGAAGACCGGGAACAGGTGACCGAGGAACACGGCCAGGGCGGCCAGATAGGGCGCATAGCCGGGCAGGCCCCAGGCCTCGCTTGCCCACCTGGCCAGCAGCACCGCGGCCACGCCCTTCAGGGCATCGCCCAGCAGGGTCAGGGCCGCCGCCGACTTCCTGCCGGTGCGCAGGACATTGGTCGCGCCCGGGTTGCCCGAGCCGTGGCCGCGCGGGTCCGGCAGGCCGTAAAGACGGCTGATCACGATGGCGAAGGAGATGGAGCCGATCAGATAAGCGGCAATCAGAAGCAGCGCGAGTTCGGTCATGTGCGTAAAATGGCGGCCTTTGCCTGTTGGATGTCGTGATGGATATTCTGTTTTTGCGGGATTTCCGCCTGGAGATGATTATCGGTCTTTACGAATGGGAGCGTAAAGCGCCGCAGCCCGTCATCCTGGACCTGGAGATCGGCCTCTACGACCACAAGGCGGGCCATACCGACAACGTGGTCGACACCATCGACTACGCCAAGGTCGCCGCCCGCATCCAGGAGAGCATCGCGACCAAGGAATTCCAGCTGGTCGAGGCCCTGGGCGAGCACATCGCCGAGATCGTGCGCGGCGAGTTCGGCGCGCCCTGGGTGCGCATCGCCGTGCGCAAGCAGGCCATCCTGCGCAACGTGAAGGAACTGGGCATCATCATCGAACGCGGCAGCCGGATCTGATCCGGCCCGATGGCCTGAGCGCATGGACGGCCTCAGCAGTCTCGATCTTTTCTCCGCCGGCGGCATCCTGCTGCTGGCCTATTTCATCCGCGGCATCTCCGGCTTCGGCTCGGGCCTGGTCGCGGTGCCGCTGCTGGCCCTGTTTCTGCCGCTCACCTTCGTCGTGCCGTTCATGCTGGTCATGGACCTCACCGCCTCGGCCGCGCTCGGCCACCGCAACCGGCAGCAGGTCGACTGGAGCGAACTCAAGCCGCTGATCCCGGGCAGCATCATCGGCGTCGTCGCCGGCGCCACCCTGTTGCTCAATCTCGACCAGTCGGCCCTGCTCACCACCTTGGGCCTGTTCGTTCTTGCCTTCGCCCTGCGCAGCCTGCTCTACCTGCATGGCGACAAGCGCATCTCCCGACTCTGGGCCTGGCCGGCCTCGCTGGTCGGCGGTACCGTCAGCGCCCTGTTCGGCACCGGTGGACCTCCCTATGTGATCTACCTCTCGCACCGCATCCGGGACAAGGGCGTGTTCCGGGCGACCACCTCGCTGCTTTTTCTCATGGAAGGCGGCCTGCGCAGCGCGGTCTTCATTGCAACCGGCCTGCTCTTGCAAAAGGAACTGCTGCTCGCCTTTCTCGGCAGCCTGCCCATGCTGGCGCTCGGCCTCTGGCTGGGCAGCAAGGTCCACGTCGGCCTGTCCAACGCCCAGATGACGCGGATCATCGGCGCGCTGCTGCTGTTGAGCGGCGGCTCGCTGCTGTGGAAGGCCTGGACCTAGGGAAGGTCGGACTTTTTCGGAGGCTCCTAGCCGCGCGGATGATGCCGGGCGTGCAGCTGTTTCAGCCGCTCGCGCGCGACGTGGGTGTAGATCTGGGTGGTCGAGATGTCGGCGTGGCCGAGCAGCATCTGCACCACGCGCAGGTCGGCACCGTGATTCAGCAGATGCGTGGCGAAGGCATGGCGCAGGGTGTGCGGCGATAGCGGCGCCGTGATGCCGGCCTGCCGGGCATAGCGCTTGATCAGATACCAGAAGGCCTGCCGGGTCATCGCCCCGCCGCGGGCGGTGACGAACAGGGCCTCGCTCGCGCGCGGGCCGAGCAGCGCCGGCCGGGCCTGCTTCAGGTAGCGCTTGAGCCAATCCAGCGCCACCTCGCCCACCGGCACCAGCCGTTCCTTCGCCCCCTTGCCGAAGACGCGCACCACGCCCATGTCCAGGCTCACCGCCGCCACCGGCAGCTGCACCAGTTCCGAGACGCGAAAGCCGGCGGCATAGAGCATCTCCAGCATGGCGCGGTCGCGCAGGCCCAGCGCCGTGTCGGTGTCCGGCACATCGAGCAGGGCCTCGACATCGGCCTCGGTCAGGCTCTTGGGCAGGGCGCGCGGCAGGCGCGGCGGCTCGATGGTGAGCGTGGGGTCGTCGGCCTTGCGCCCCTCGCGCAGGCAGTGGCGATAGAAGCGCTTCAGGGCCGAGAGCTGGCGCGCCAAACTGCGCGCCGCCACGCCTTGACCCAAAGTGCGGTGGGCGAGGAATTGCTCGATATCGGCCTTGCCGGCCGCGAGCGGATCGCTGCTACGTTCGTTCAGCCAAGCAAAGAATTGCGCCAGGTCGCGGCGATAACTTTCCAGCGTACGCTGCGACAAACCATCTTCCAGCCAGAGGGCATCGCAAAAGCTGTCGAGCAGCGAATCAGGTGGCGTGCTCATGGCGCAGCAGCCAGCGCTTGACCTCGATCGCGGCGCCTGCCGCGTGGTGATTGAAGCCGCCCAGGCCCGCGCCCGACACCACGCGATGACAGGGCAGGACGATGGGCACCGGGTTGTCGCCCAGCGCCTGGCCGACCGCGCGCGGGCTCGAGCGCAATTGCCGGGCAAGCTCGCCGTAGGTGCGGGTCTCGCCCGCCGGGATTTCGCGCAAGGCCTGCCACACCCGCTGGCGGAAGGGCGTGCCGGCAAGACGCAAGGGCAGGTCGAAGACAAAATGCGGGTCGGCCAGATAGGCCTGCAACTGGCGGCACACTTCCGTAACCAGCGGGTCCCGGCCGGCGAAGGCCGGGGTGCCCGCCGGCAGGAATTCCAGCCGAGTCAGCTCGCCCGCCTCGACACGCACGCCCAGCGCACCGAAGGGCATGGCCAGGCAGGCATCGTAGTCAGCGTGCGGCATTGGCCTTCCTCGACGGCTTGCTCTTGATAACCGGCTTGCTCTTGTTCACCGGCTTGGCCGTGCCCGACGGCTTGGCCGGCGCTGTGGCCGGGATCTGCGCCTTGACCTTGGCCTGCGGCTGGGCAGGTGGCGGCACGATCGGCTGAACGGGTGCCTGGGCCGACGGCTGGGCGGCTGCCTGGACTGGCGCCGGGGTCATCGCTTCGACCGGCATCTGGACCGGCGCACTCGCCGGCTCGCCCAGCCGGGCCGCGTCGTCATGCAGGCCCGCCCGCTCCAGATTGCGCACGGCCCGGCTGCGGGTCGCCTGCGCCTCCTTGTCCGCCGGCTCGCCGGCCGACAGCAGTTGCCGCGCGGCCGCCTCTGCCCAGGCGCCCTGCAATTCCTTGAGTTCGCCGATGAGCTGCATCGCCTTGCGCTGCTCGGCCGGCGGGGCGATCGCGATGAGCCTGCCGGCCAGCACCTCGACCTGGTCGGTTCGGCCCTGGCGCAGGCGCTGCTGCAACTGGGTCAGGGCGGTGCGGGCCTCGTTGGCGCTCAACGTCGCGCCCGGGGCCAGGGCATGGTCCAGCCATTGCAGGGCCGCGGCCTCGCGGCCGGCGCGGCTGTTGATCTCGGCCTGGCTGAGATACCAGTTGCGCGCCGGCCGGCCCGCCTCGGTCGCGCTCACCCCCTGCCACCAGCCGGCCGCCAGGCGATCGTCGCCGCCGGCGCGGGCCTGCTCGCCCAGGCGATAGCGCAGGCTGGCCGGCAGGCGGGGCAGGCCGACCGGTGCATTGCCGAGCAACCGGGCGGCGAGCAACCCCGGGGAGGCGGACAGGCTCTCGGCCAGGGCCTCGACGGCCTGGATGCGCAGGGCTATGTCGCTGCCCTGCCGCGCCAGCCAGGCCAGCAAGGCACGGCCCTCGCCGGCGTTGTCCTTCAAGGCCAGCCGGGCCTCATCCAGCCAGGCGGCCTCCATGCCGACCAGCAGTTGCCGCCGGTTGGCCGCCTGCTCGGCCAAGGCCTGATAGGCCGACCACAGGGCATGGGCATGGCGCTCGCTGTCGACGCCGAGTCCGATCAGGGCCTCCAGCGCCGCCACCCGCAGGCCGGCGTCGTTGCGCGTTTCCGCCAGGCGCAGCAGGGCCTGCCAGGCCGCCGGCTTGGCCGGCCCGCTCGCCTCGGCGCGCAGCCGGGTCTCGGCCTGCTCCTCGGTCAGCGCGCCCAGTCGCTGCTGCGCCAGTACGCGCAGGGGGCTTTGCGGCGCCAGGGTGTCGAGCAGCTCCAGCGCTGGTTGCGGCCGATCGAGGTCGAGCAGGCGCAGGGCCGCCGCCTCGGCCACCGGCAGCTGTTTGGGGTCGTCCTGCAGCAGGCGCAGGACCACGGGATTGATCAGTTCCGGCTGCGCTTGCGCAGGCTGCAGCCAGGACTGGGCGATGGTAGCGCGCAGGGCGTTGACGGTCTCGGGCGCCAGACCACCCCGCCACAGGGCCTGGGCCCACTGTCGGCGCGCGGCCGGCCAGTCGCCGCGAGCCACCGCCTGCCGGGCCAGGGTCAGCCGATAGCCGGCCCAGGCCGCAGCCGGCGCCTGTTCGCCCGGCGGTAGCACCTTCGGGTCGGCCGGCCGCCGCGACTGGGCGGCCGCCTGCCAGTAGGCATCGCGCCAGGCGGCATCGTGTGGCGTCTTCTCCAGGGCGGCTTGAGCCAGTTGCAGGGCGAGATCGGGCGCGCCGACGGCGGCCAGGCGGCCGACCTGGGCCGGGTCGTCGAGGGCGTGCACCGGCAGGGCCGCGAGGCAGAGCAGCGCAAGAGGGATGGGGGTCAACCGCATGCAACCATTCTAACCCGCCAAGAAAAAAGGCCGCGCAGGCGGCCTTTTTTCCGATGACGCAGCGTGGTCAGAGATGCGGCTCGATCTGCCGGCGCAGGAACTCGTGGAAGTGGACCATGCCGTCCTCCATTGGCGACTGGTACGGCCCCTCCTGGCTGATGCCCTGCTCGTACAGCGCGCGGCGCCCCTTGTGCATGCCGTAGCAGATGTCGTCGTCCTCGATCGCGGTCTCGCGATAGGCCGCCTGCTCGGCCGCGACGAACTCGGGCTCGAACAGGGCGATGTCCTCGGGGTAGTAGTACTCGACCACGTTCAGGCAGGACTCGATGCCGGTCGGAACGATGTGCGACACCACCAGGGTATGCGGATACCACTCGACCATGATGTTCGGGTAATAGGTCAGCCAGATGGCGCCGTGGGCCGGGTCCTTGCCTTCGTAATAGCGCTTCACCTGCTCGTGCCACTGGCCGTAGACCGCGCTGCCGGCGCGGGCCAGGTGGTTGTTCACGCCCACGGTCTGCACCGAATACCACTCGCCGTATTCCCACTTGAGGTCGTCGCAGTTGACGAAATTGCCCAGGCCGGGGTGGTAGGGCACCACATGGTAGTCCTCCAGATACACCTCGATGAAGGTCTTCCAGTTGAAGTTGTAGGGCGTGACCACCGTGCTGTGATAGACGAAGCCGGAGAAGTCGAGGTCGGCCGCGGCCGCCATACCGGACAGGTCCTTGAGCACGTCGCGCCGGCCGTTGAACAGCAGGCCGTGCCAGGACTGCAGCTGGCTCTTGTTCAAATGCAGGCAGGGGTTGTTCGGGAAGTGCGGCGCCCCCTTGAGCTGGCCGTCCAGGCCATAGGTCCAGCGATGGAAGGGGCAGACGATGTGCTGGGCATTGCCTCGGCCCTTGAGCATCAGCGCCTGGCGATGGCGGCAGACGTTGGACAGGAGCTCGACACCGCCGTCGTTGCGCACCAGCATCTTGCCGCCGCCGCTGAGCCAGTCCAGCACCTGATAGTCACCCAGGCCCGGCACCATCAGCTCATGGCCGACATAGCCCGGCCCCTGCCGGAACAGCAGCTGCATCTCCAATTCGTAGATCTTGGGGTCGAAATACCAGTCCACGCTCAGGGCGGGGCTGGTTTTCGTGAGAACAGAAGCGCGAGTCAGGTCGGACATGGCCCATTCCCAATCAGGAATCGCGGTTGATCAAGGGGGAGGGGATTATGCCCCCCTCCCCCCCCCGGGGCAAGCCGATTCGCTGCAAATATCGCTGTCAAACCAAACCCATAGCCGCGTTTCGGCATCATGCCGGATTTGAAGGGGCCGGCGCCCATCGGCTAATATTCGATGTTTCCACCGAACCCTGCAGGCCGCCGATGAGCAAGACCGGCAAGACCACCCCACCCAAGGATTTCGAGAGCGCGCTGGCCGAACTCGAAGGCCTGGTCGAGCGCATGGAATCCGGCCAGCTGCCGCTGGAGGAGTCGCTCGCCGCCTACCGGCGCGGCATCGAGCTCACCAGCTATTGCCAGCAGAAGCTGAACGCGGCCGAGCAGCAGGTGAAACTGCTCGAAGACGGTCGCCTGAAGGACTTCCAAGCGGAAAGCAGCAACGATGACTAGCTTCGCCGCCTGGGCCAAGAGCGCCCAGGAGCGCACCGAGGCCGCCCTGGCCCGCTGCCTGCCCGCCGCCAGCATCGCCCCAGAACGCCTGCACGATGCCATGCGCTACGTCTGTCTGGGCGGCGGCAAGCGCATCCGGCCCATGCTCGCCTTCGCCGCCGGCGCGGCGGTCGGCGCCGAAGTTGAAAAGATCGAACCGGCGGCCTGCGCGGTCGAACTGATCCACGTCTATTCGCTCACCCACGACGACCTGCCCTGCATGGACGACGACGACCTGCGCCGGGGCAAGCCGACCTGCCACGTGCATTACGACGAGGCCACCGCGCTGCTGGTGGGCGATGCGTTGCAGAGCCTGGCCTTCGAGCTGCTCGCCGCGCCCGGTCTGTATGCCGATGCTGCGGTCCAGGTCGAGATGCTGCATCTTTTGGCCCACGCCGCCGGCTCGCGCGGCATGTGCGGTGGCCAGGCGGTCGATCTGGCCAGCACCGGCAAGCAATTGGAACTGGCCGAGCTGGAGTTCATGCACATCCACAAGACCGGCGCACTGATCCGCGCCGCCGTCCTGCTCGGCGCCCTCGCGGCCGGCCGGCTCGACGCCGCTGCCCGTGCCCGGCTGGAACACTATTCAAAATGCATCGGCCTCGCCTTCCAGGTGATGGACGACGTGCTCGATGCCGAGGCCAGCACCGCCACCCTGGGCAAGACCGCCGGCAAGGACGCCGCCCAGGGCAAGGCGACCTATCTCACCCTGATGTCGGCCAAGGATGCCCGCGCCTACGCCCAGGAGCTGGTCGAGGACGCCGTCGTCGCCGCCAGCCACTTCGGTGCGCGCGGCGAGCGTCTGGCCGACATCGCCCGCTTCATCGTGGAGAGGTCCTATTGAGCCTGCTCGAACGCATCGATTCGCCGGCTGATCTCAAGCAGCTCTCGCGCGCCGAACTGAAGGAACTGGCGGGCGAGATCCGCGCCTTCATGATCGACTCGGTGTCCAAGACCGGCGGCCACCTCGCCTCCAACCTGGGCGTGGTCGAACTCACCCTGGCCCTGCACGCGGTCTACGACACCCCGAGCGACCGCATCGTCTGGGACGTCGGCCACCAGACCTATGTCCACAAGATCCTCACCGGGCGGCGCGAGCGCATGCACACCCTGCGCCAGACCGACGGCCTGTCCGGCTTCACCAAGCGCGAGGAAAGCGAATACGACGCCTTCGTCGCCGGCCATTCCAGCACCTCGATCTCGGCCGCGCTGGGCATGGCCGCCGCGGCCAAGGTGAAGGGCGAGGACCGCCGCTGCGTCGCGGTGATCGGCGACGGCGCCATGAGCGCGGGCATGGCCTTCGAGGCCCTGAACAACGCCGGCGCCATGGATGCCAACCTGCTGGTCATCCTCAACGACAACGAGATGTCGATCTCGCCCAACGTCGGCGCCCTGTCGAACTACCTCACCCGCCTGCTCTCGGGCCGGGTCTACAACACCATGCGCCGCCAGAGCGAGAAGCTGCTCTCGGGCCTGCCCGTGCTGCAGGAGCTGGCGAAGAAGGCCGAGGAACACATGAAGGGCATGGTCATGCCCGGCACCCTGTTCGAGGAATTCGGCTTCAACTATCTGGGCCCCATCGACGGCCACGACCTCGACGCCCTGATCGCGACGCTCACCAACTTGAAGCAACTGAGCGGCCCGCAGTTCCTGCACGTGGTCACCCGCAAGGGCAAGGGCTATGTGCCGGCGGAAGAAAACCCGCTCGGCTACCACGGCGTCGGCAAGTTCGACCCGGCCCAGGGCGTCACCGCCAAGGCCGGCGGCAAGCCGAGCTACACCCAGGTCTTCGGCAACTGGCTGGTGGACATGGCGGCGGCCGACAGCCGACTCATCGGCATCACCCCGGCGATGTGCGAAGGCTCGGGCCTGACCCGCTTCGCCGAACAATTCCCCGGGCGCTATTACGACGTCGGCATCGCCGAGCAGCACGCCCTCACCTTCGCCGCCGGCATGGCCTGCGAGGGCCTGAAGCCGGTGGTGGCGATCTACTCCACCTTCCTGCAGCGGGCCTACGACCAGCTCATCCACGACATTGCACTGCAGAACCTGCCAGTGATGCTTGCCATCGACCGCGCCGGCCTGGTCGGCGCCGACGGCCCCACCCATGCCGGCGCCTTCGACCTCTCCTTCCTGCGCTGCGTGCCCAACATGCTGATCGCCGCGCCCTCGGACGAGGCCGAATGCCGCCGCCTGCTGACCACGGCCTACCGGCATGACGGCCCGAGTGCCGTGCGCTACCCGCGCGGCACCGGCCCGGGCGCCGAGATCGAGCCGGATCTGGAGCCGCTGCCCATCGGCAAGGGCCTGTTGCGTCGCCAGGGCCGGCGCGTCGCCATCCTCGCCTTCGGTGCACCGCTGACGGCCGCCCTGGCGGCAGGGGAAAACCTCGATGCCAGCGTGGCCGACATGCGCTTTATCAAGCCGCTCGACCGTGAACTAATCCAGCATTTGGCCGAGACACACGCGCTGCTGGTGACGGTGGAGGAGAACGCCGTGGCCGGCGGCGCCGGCGAGGCGGTGGCCGAGCTGCTGGCCGAACTGGGGCTGGCCACGCCCATCGTCCACCTGGGCCTGCCCGACCGCTTCATCGAACAGGGCGAGCCGACCGTGCTGCTGGCCCGGGTCGGGCTGGATGCCGCCGGCATCGAGCGAAGCGTGCTGGCCGCGCTGAAAAAATAGTATCCGAGTAGTTTACTCAACTATTCGGCTGGCTTATACTTGGTCTACTTTATTCAAGGAATTTCGCCATGAGCACCACCTGCGACGCCGTCTGCCATACCGCGGCCCCTTGCCCGACCAAGGACGCCATCCCCGATGTCCAGAACTATCCGGACTCGCGCAAGCTGGCCATCGACAAGGTCGGCATCAAGTCGATCCGCCACCCGGTGCGCGTCGCCGACAAGAACGGCGGCGTCCAGCACACCATCGCCAGCTTCAACATGTACGTGTACCTGCCGCACCACTTCAAGGGCACCCACATGTCGCGCTTCGTCGAGATCCTCAACAGCTACGAGCGCGAGATCTCGGTCGAGAACTTCGAGGACATGCTGCGCCAGATGGTCAAGCGGCTGGAGGCCGAATCCGGCCACGTCGAGATGAACTTCCCCTACTTCATCAACAAGAAGGCCCCCGTCTCCGGCGTCGAGAGCATGATCGACTACGACGTCACCTTCATCGGCGAGATCAAGGACGGCGAATACATCCAGACCATCAAGGTCGTGGTGCCGGTGACCAGCCTGTGCCCCTGCTCGAAGAAGATCTCCGACTACGGCGCCCACAACCAGCGCTCGCACATCACCATCGCCGCCCGCACCAACACCTTCGTCTGGATCGAGGACATCGTGCGCATGGCCGAGGACAACGCCTCCTGCGAGTTGTACGGCCTGCTCAAGCGCCCCGACGAGAAGTACGTCACCGAGCGTGCCTACGACAACCCGAAGTTCGTCGAGGACATCGTGCGCGACGTCGCCGCCACCCTGAACGCGGACGACCGGATCGACGCCTATGTGGTGGAGAGTGAAAACTTCGAATCCATCCACAACCATTCCGCTTATGCCCTGATCGAGCGCGACAAGAAGGCCAGCTAAGCCGAAGGGTGCATTCCATGCACCTTGTCCCACCAAAACTTCATCCCCACCCCAACCCTCCCCACCTGTGGGGAGGGAGTATCACCCCCCACTCGTGCACCCTTGAGGGCATAAAGGGGAGGCTGGGAGGGGGAATTCCCACCTCCGAGGTGGGAAGCCGCCGGCCTCCCTGCATAGGCTAAGAGCCTGTCTCATAAAATCCTGTGGGCGCGATGGCGGCGATTTTGACGCAGGCCGCGAAGCGCAACGCGCGGTTTGGTCGTTCCAAACAAGCGGCGCGCGACAAAGGCCTGTGGCAAAATCGCCCCATCCCGAAGGGTTGCCGTCAGAAACGGCGTCTGCCGCGTTGTGGCGCTTGGCAATGGAACGACCATTGCCCGCGCACCACGCCTTGCATCCATCCGTTTCTGACGGCAACGCGCTCCATAGGATTTTATGAGATAGGCTCTAATATGCAGATGGCATTAGCCGACCCCGACCCATGAAACCCGTCGCCATCTTCCGCCACACCGAAACCGAAGGCCCCGGCACCCTCGCCGACTTCCTCGACCGCCACGGCATCCCCCACCGGCTGATCCGCATCGACGCCGGCGACCCGGTGCCCGACGCCCCCACCGCCTTCTCCGGCCTGGTCTTCATGGGCGGGCCGATGAGCGTCAACGACGACCTGCCCTGGATTCCCCGCAGCCTGCGCCTCATCCGCCGCGCCGTCGACCACGACATCCCGGTGCTCGGCCACTGCCTGGGCGGCCAGCTCATGGCCAAGGCCCTGGGCGGCACGGTCGGCCGCAACCCGGTGAAGGAGATCGGCTGGGGCAAGGTGGCGGTGCTCGACCGGCCCGAGGCCCGCGCCTGGTTCGGCGACATCGAAGGCTTCGAATCCTTCCACTGGCACGGCGAGACCTTCAGCATCCCCGAGGGCGCCGTGCGCGTGCTGGAAAGCCCCTACTGCGCCAACCAGGCCTTCGTCCTGGGCAAACATCTGGGCATGCAATGCCATGTCGAAATGACCGAGGCCATGATCCGCGCCTGGTGCGACAACGGCGCCGACGAGATCGCCGGCTCGCCCGGCCCCGCGGTGCAGGCCCCCGCCACCATCCTGGCCCAAACGCCGCAACACCTGGCACCGCTCAACCGGGTGGCCGAGCGGCTGTATGGCCACTGGATCAAAGGACTTGATCATGACTGAACTCAATCTTCGCCACCTGCCCAATCTGCACGGCCTGGTCGGCGTCAAGGTGAGATACGAAGGCAAGGTCTGCTGCGTCGTCGAAATCCTCGACGACCCGCTCGCCCTGGTGCTGGAGCCGATCGACGGTGCCCTGGTGATCCACGCCGACGCCTACGGCCAGGCCTCCGAGATGGGTCAGGACAACCGCCTGGTCCACGTCATCGGGCCGGACCACGAAAGCCTCAGCGACGACCTGCTCGGCCTCGAAATCCTCGACTGAGCGTCCCGCCTCTGCCCTGGCCGATTGCCAACGGCCGCGGTTTTGTTCAGTATCGGGGCGAACCGAGAAGAACCGCGGCGGGCGCCCGCGCCCGCAAGGCACAGGAGGCGACATGACCCAGACCCCCCCATCGATCACGGCCCGCGCCGGCAAGGCCGTCGCGCTCTTGCTGCTCGTCGCCGCCGTGTTCGGCGTCTTCCACATCTACGCCCTGAGCAGCCGCCTGCAGGTCGCCGCCAGCGTGCACAAGGTGCTGCTCGAACAGCCGGCCGAGGGCGCGCGCCAGCAGATGCAGCACCTGCGCCAGCAGGCCCAGGCCGAGCAGGTGATGGCCCTGGCCGACCAGTTGCAACAACGCGCCCGCTGGCTCACCTGGGGCCTGGCCGGCCTCGGCCTCTGGCTCGCTGTCCTGGGCGTGGCCGCCTATCTGCGCGGCGGCCGCGTCGGCGGCGGCATCGTCGGCGCCAGCGAGGCCGACCTCACCCTCAACGCCCTGCCCAGCGCCGTCATCCGCTTCGGCCTCGACGACCGCATCCGCCAGCTCAACCCCGCCGCCGAGCGCCTGCTCGGCATCAGTCAGGCCGAGGCCGCCGGCCGCCGCGTGCACGACAGCCTCAGGCTGATCGAACACGAAAGCCGGCAGCCGCTCACCGCCGACCTGCTCGACGCGCTCAGGCAGGGCAACCTCGCCGGCCTGGGCGAGCAGGCCTGCCTGATCACCCACGAAGGCCTGGAGCTGGAAGTCGAAGGCGAGGCCGCACCCATCCTCTCGGCCAAGGGCCGGGCCATCGAGGCGGTACTGATCATGCGCGACGTCACCGAGGCGCGCGAGCAGGGCCGCAAGCAGGCCTGGCTGGCCGAGCACGACGCCCTCACCGGCGCGCTCAACCGCAAGGCCTTCGAAGCGCACCTGGCCAAGTCGATCAACAGCAAGCGCGCCAGCGAATACCCCATGACCCTCCTGGTGGTCGGCGTCGACAGCCACGCCGCCGTGCTGCAGCGCGAAGGCCAGGCGGCCGCCAACGAACTTTTGATCCAGATCGCCCGCCTGATCCAGACCCGCGTGCGGGATACCGACCTGGTCGGCCGCCTGGACGACACCCAGTTCGGCGTGCTGCTGCCGGCCTGCCCGGACGAGATCGCCCAGCGCATCGCCCGCACCCTGCACGAAAGCCTGAGTCACCACAAACTGCTCTGGGGCAAGGCCGACTACCTGGTCAGCACCAGCCTGGGCGTGGTCCACATCCCGCGCAACTGGGAAACCCTGGACCGGGTGATGAGCGCCGGCCTGGCCGCCTGCGCCCAGTCGCGCGCCAGCCGCGACATCGCCATCCACGTCCACTGAGCCGCCGATGCGGGTCCTCGCAGGCGACATCGGCGGCACCCACACCCGGCTCGCCCTGTGCGAGCTCGACGGCGGCGTCCACATCCTGCACCGCGAGCGCTATCTCAACGCCAACGCCGCCGGCCTGGCCGAGCACCTGCAGACCTTCCTCGGCCACCTGCCGGCACCCGAGGCCGCCTGCTTCGCCGTCGCCGGCCCCACCGACGGCCGCCACGCGCAGCTGACCAACCTGGCCTGGGCCATCGACGCCGAGGCACTGCAAGCCCGGTTCAGGATTCCGCGCGTGCGCCTGGTCAACGACTTCCGCGCCGTCGGCCACGGCATCGACGCCGTCGATCCACACCACCTCGCCGTACTCCAGACCGGCCATGTCGTAAAAGAAGCACCTCGCGTCGTGCTCGGCGCCGGCAGCGGCCTGGGCGTCTCGCTCTGCGTCTGGGATGGCAGACGCCACCAGCCCCTGCCCTCCGAAGGCGGCCACATCGGCTTCGCCCCGGCCGATGCCGAGCAGGACCGCCTGCTCGCCTTTCTGCGCGCCGAATACAAGCGCGCCTCGGTCGAGCGCATCCTCTCCGGCCCCGGCATCGTCGCCCTCTACCGCTTCCGCCTGCGCGAGGCCGGACGCAACCCGCTCGAGCCCGATACCCTGCTGCACGACAAGCTGCCCGCCGCCGCCATCACCCAGGCGGCACTCGCTCAAAGCGAGCCGCAAGCCATCGAGGCCATGCGCCTGTTCTGCCGCATCTACGGCCAGACCGCCGGCGACCTCGCCCTGCTCGGCCAGGCCCTGGGCGGCGTCTTTATTGCCGGCGGCATCGCGCCCAAGATCCTGCCCCTGCTCAAGCACGCCGAATTCCTGGAGGGCTTCCACGCCAAGGGCCGCTTCGCCGAGTGGACCCGGCAGCTGCCGGTGAGCGTGGTGCTGGACGAGGACGTGGGCCTGAAGGGCGCGGCGCTGGCGGCAGCTGAGCCGCAGTCCGATGATCGAGCTTCTGACTGCTTTAGTCAGACCCGCACACCACCCCCAAAGGGAGTATCGAATTGATCCAACCGCAAATGTTTGCCCGCACCGCCGCCGTTCTCGCCCTTGCCGCCACCGCCGCCCAGGCCGAAACCGTCAACGTCACCAACGACCTGCTGCAAAGCCCGAAGACCGCGGCCTATATGTATTCGCGGCCGATGATGGAGAACATGTACCGGCTGGGCGTGGCCCAGGACCGCAAGTTCGGCCTGCAGCCGGAGTGCAAGACGCAGTACCAGGTGAAGCCGGTCAGCATCAGCGTGCTGGCGCCCATCGACTTCCCCGACGACAAGCCGCACCCGACCAAGGGCGCCTGGAATTCCCGCTACCAGTTCGAGCGCTGCGGCGAGAGCAAGGTCTACAACGCCATCCACCTTGCCGCCGACAACGGCCAGCCGCCCGCGGTGCGGCCTTTTTATCCCGGCACCAGCAACGCCAACCTGGTGCTGATCAAGGACGCCCTGCCGGCCGCCCTGATGGGCGCCATGATTCGCTCCGGCCTGAAAGACTGCAAGGAGATCGACGTGTTCGACATGAAAGTCAGCGCGCCGCCGCACGACGTGAGCGAAGGCGGCAAGACCCTCAAGGGCGTCTGGACCGAGGACTGGACCTTCCGCCTGTGCGGGCAGCTGGTCGAGGTGCCCATGATCTTCACGCCCAACCCGGCCACCGGCGGCACCAATTTCTCGACGGCGCCGTTCACGATGAACGAGAACAAGGCCAAACCCTGAACGGGCCTGGCCGGGTTTGCCCATGAAACCCAGGATCGACGCCACCGCATTCGGCTCGATCACCATCGAGGGCGAGACCTTCGACCATGACGTGCTGATCCGGCCCGATGGGGCGGTGAGGAAGCGCAAGAAGCAGCTGTCGAAGGCGATCTACGGCACCTCGCACACCATCTCGCTGGACGAGGCCGAGCACATCTTCAAGGACCGGGCCGATCAGTTGATCGTCGGCGCCGGGCAGAACGGCATGGTGCAGCTATCGGACGCGGCGGCCGCCTTTTTCAAGCAGCACCATTGCAAGGTGACGCTGCTGCCGACACCCGAGGCGATCGAACTCTGGAACCAGGCAAAGGGCCGGGCAATCGGCCTGTTCCACGTGACCTGCTAGTGGACGACCGGCTCAGCCGCCGGTCATGCTCATGAAGCGCACCAGCTTCTGCGGCTGTTCGCGGAATTCGTGGCGCTCGGGTTTTCTGGCGATGGCGGCGCGGATGGCCTCGACGATCTCGGCGTCGGTGGCGCCGCCGCGCAGCAGGGGGCGCAGCTCGAAGCGATCCTCCTGGCCCAGGCAGAGATGGAGCACGCCGTCGACGGTGAGCCGTACCCGGTTGCAGGTGGCGCAGAAGTGCTGGGAGATGGGGGTGATGAAGCCGACGGTGAAACGACCGTCGGGCGTGCCCAGGTAGCGGGCCGGGCCGCCGCCGGGCAGCACGGTCTCGACCAGGTCGAAGCGCCGGCGGATCTGCTCCTTCACCGGCTGCAAATCCAGGTAGCGCACGTTGCGGCCGGTGTCGCCCATGGGCATGTTCTCGATCAGGCGCAGGACGAAGCCCTGGGCCATGCACCACTCGACCATGGCGTCGATCTCGTCGTCGTTGTCGCCTTCCAGCGCCACCATGTTGATCTTGATCGGGGCGAAGCCGGCGGCCTTGGCGGCCGCAATGCCGGCCATGATCCTGTCGTAGGCGGGCCGGCCGTTGATGCGGGCGATGCGCTCGGGCCGGAGCGAATCGAGGCTGACATTGAGCCGGGTGACGCCGGCCGCCTTGAGCGCGACGGCGTGTTTTTCCAGCTGGGTGGCATTGGTCGACAGCGACAGGTCTTCGATGCCGGGCACGGCGGCGATGCGGCCGGCCAGGTCGGCGATGTTGCGGCGCAAGAGCGGCTCGCCGCCGGTGAGGCGCACGCGTTTCAAGCCGAGCTGGGCGAACAGGCGGACCAGGCGTGCGATCTCGTCGAAGGAGAGCCAGTGCTCGGGCTCCTCGAAGTCGGTAAAGCCCTCCGGGATGCAGTATTTGCAGCGCAGGTCGCAACGATCCGTCACCGAGATGCGGAGGTATTCGATGCGCCGGCCGAAGGGGTCGATCAGTTCACTCATCTGCGTAGAAATTGAGCGTTATATCTGACAGAATATAACACCATCGAATTCCGGACAAGGAAGTCAGTTATGCAGGCCTTCGGCATCGTCGGCTACAGCGGCAGCGGCAAGACCACGTTGATCGAGCGGCTATTGCCCTGGTTCCTGGCGCGCGGCCTCAAGGTGGCGGTGATCAAGCAGAGCCACCACGACTTCGAAGTGGACGTGCCGGGCAAGGACAGCTGGCGTCATCGCCAGGCCGGGGCCTATGAGGTGCTGATCAGCTCGCCCTACCGCTGGGCGCTGATGCACGAGCTGCGCGGCGCGCCGGAGCCGAGCCTGGAAGAACACCTGGCCCGGCTGTCGCCCTGCGACCTGGTGCTGGTGGAGGGTTTCAAGCGGGCGGAGCTGCCCAAGCTGGAGGTCTGGCGCAGCGCCAACGCCAAGCCCTGGCTGCACCCGGAGGACGGGCGCATCCTGGCCGTGGCCGCCGACCAGGCGCCGCCGGGCCTGCGCCATATCGATTTGAACGATGTCGAGGCCATTGGCCGCTTCATCCTCACCACCCTGAACATCGAAGGACACGAGACATGCTGAGCGCAGACGAGGCCCGGGCGAAACTCCTGGACAACGCAAGGCCGGTGCGGCAGACCGAGGCCATCCCCCTTGAGGCGGCCCTGGGCCGGGTGCTGGCCGAACCGCTGATCGCGGCGGTGACGGTGCCGCCGCTCGACAACAGCGCCATGGACGGCTACGCCCTGCGCCTGGCCGACTGGGCCGAGGACAAGTGGCTGCACGTGGCCCAGCGCATCCCGGCCGGCCAGCTCGGCCACCCGCTCACGCTCGGCACCGCCGCCCGCATCTTCACCGGCGCGCCCGTGCCCGAGGGCGCCGACACCGTGGTGATGCAGGAGGACTGCGAGGTGCGCGACGATCACGTGCGCATCGCCAAACCGCCCAAGCTGGGTGCCCATATCCGCCGCGCCGGCGAGGACATCGCCCATGGCCAGACCGTGCTGCAGGCCGGCGAGCGCCTGAACGCGGCCAGGCTCGGCGTCGCCGCCTCGGTGGGGGCCACCGAGCTCACCGTGCATCGCAAGCTGAAGGTGGCGCTGTTCTTCACCGGTGACGAGATCGTCCTGCCCGGCCATCCGCTCAAGGCCGGCCAGATCTACAACTCCAACCGCGCCACCCTGCTCGCCCTGCTGCAAGGCCTGGGTTGCGAGGTGCACGACCTCGGCATCGTCGCCGACAACCTCGACGCCACGGTGAACGCCCTGGAACAGGCCAGCCGCCATGCCGACGTGGTGATCACCAGCGGCGGCGTCTCGGTCGGCGAGGAGGACCACGTCAAGGCGGCGGTGGAAAGGCTCGGCCGCATCGAGATGTGGAAGGTGGCGATGAAGCCGGGCAAGCCCCTGGTCTATGGCCGCCTGAACACTATTGCGGGGGTGGACACCGATTTCCTCGGCCTGCCGGGCAACCCGGTCTCGGCCTTCGTGGTGTTCTGCCTGTTCGTGCGCCCCTTCCTGCTGGCACGCATGGGTGCCGCCCGGGCCGAGGCGCTGAGCTTCACCGTGCCGGCCGGCTTCGACTGGAAAAAACCAGGCGAGCGGCGCGAGTTCCTGCGTGCCAGAATCGAGCACGGCCGCGCCGTGCTCTACCCGAACCAGAGCTCGGGCGTGCTCACCTCGGTAGCGTGGGCCGACGGTCTGGTCGACATCGAGAGCGGCCACACCGTGCGCGAAGGCGACGACGTGCGCTTCTGGCCGCTGACGGAGTTGCTCAAATAATGAGTGCCGTGCACTCATTTCCCTCACCCCTACCCTTTATGCCCTTCAGGGTGCTCTCCCGGAGGGAGAGGGATTCCATATTGCCTCTCCCGCCGGGAGAGGCCGACGCGAAGCGGCGGGTGAGGGAAACCCACACACTTATTTCATTGCCATTGAATTGAGCCAAATCACCGAGGCTGATTAGGATGAACGTCACTCTGCTCTATTTCGCCCGCCTGCGCGAACAGTTCGGCACCGCCTCGGAGGCCGCCACCCTGCCGGCGGAGGTGAAAACCCTGGGCGATCTCGTCGCCTGGCTGCGCGCCCGCGGCGGCCACTGGGCGACCGAGCTGGCCGAAGGCCGCGCCTTTCGCCTGGCGGTGAACCAGGACATGGCCGATCCGGCCACCGCGCTGAAAGACGGCGACGAGGTGGCGATCTTTCCGCCGGTGACGGGTGGCTAAGTGAAAATCCAAGTCCAGACCGCCGCCTTCGACCTCAACGCCGAGCTTGCCGCGCTCTACGCCGCCAACCCCAAGGTCGGCGCGGTGGCCAGCTTTCTCGGCCTGGTGCGCGACGTGAACGAGGGCGACGGCGTGGCCACGCTGACCCTGGAGCACTACCCGGGCATGACCGAGAAGGCGCTGGCCAGGATCGTCGAGGAAGCACGGTCGCGCTGGGACATGCTCGACTGCACGGTGATCCACCGCGTCGGCGAACTGAAGCCGACCGAGCCCATCGTGCTGGTGGCGGTTGCCTCCAGCCATCGGCAGGATGCCTTCGCCGCCTGCGAGTTCGTCATGGATTATCTGAAGACCCAGGCGCCGTTCTGGAAGAAGGAGATGACGCCGGACGGCGCGCGCTGGGTAGAGGCGCGGGAGTCGGACGACACCGCCGCCGCCCGCTGGCAGAAATAAGAGCCTATTCCAGTAGGAAACACCTGGTAACAATCGGAAACGCCGCCCTTTCGGCCATCGCCATTGCCACGCGATTAAGCTGGAGGCGTCTTCAACCCAGTCGTAAAGGAAACACCATGTCTTATCGCCCACTCACTGTCCTCGTGCTCAGCCTCGGTTTGTCCCTGCCCGCCCTGGCCGATTCTTCGATCGACGGCGGCGCCGTCGTCGGCAGCGCCATCGGCGCCGCGGCCGGCGCGGCCGTGGGCTCGGCCTCCGGCGGCAAAAACGGCGCCGTCGTCGGTGGCGCCATCGGCGGCGCGGTCGGCGCCAGCATCGGCAGCCAGCAGACCCAGGCCAAGGAAAAAGTCGTGGTCCGGAAGGAAGTGATCGTGGTGAGCGGCAAGCACCCTCACGACCACGGCAAGAAGCTCGGCCACTACAAGCACAAACACAAGCACCAGCATGGCCACGGTCATGACCACGATTGATTGAGCGCCGAGCCAAGAAAAGGGGCGGCCGCGGCCGCCCCTTTTCCTTGCAGGGCTCGCGGATCAGCCCAGGCGGCGGCGCTGGGCCTCAACCTTCGCCAAGGTGGCCTCGAAGTCGGCCAGGCGCTTTTTCTCCTGCTCGACCACGGCGGCCGGGGCCTTGTCGACGAAGCTGGCGTTGGACAACTTGCCCCTGGCCTTTGAAATCTCGCCGCTGAGGCGGGCGATCTCCTTGTCCAGGCGGGCGATCTCGGCGGCGCGGTCGATCTCGACCTTGAGCATCAGGCGCCAGTCACCCACGATCGCGACCGGCGCGTCGCCCTCGGGCAGCGTGGCCACGGCCTGCACCTCGGACAGGCGGGCGAGCAGCTGCATGTAGGGGGCATAGACAGCCACGCGCTCGGCATCGCCCTCGACGATGAGCGGCACCTTCTGCGCCGGCGAGAGATTCATCTCGCCGCGCAGGTTGCGACAGGCGTTGATCAGGGCCTTGAGCGTGGCCATCTCGGCATTGGCTGCGGCATCGATCCGGCCTGGGTTCGGCGCGGGATACTCGGCGAGCATGATGCTCGGCCCGGCCGCCCCGGCCAGCGGCGCCACCGCCTGCCACAGCTCCTCGGTGATGAAGGGGATGATGGGATGGGCCAGGCGCAGCACCGCCTCCAGCACCCGCACCAGGGTGCGTCGGGTGGCGCGCCGGGCGGCCTCGCTGCCGTTGGCGATCTGAGTCTTCGCCAGTTCCAGATACCAGTCGCAGTACTCGTCCCAGACGAATTCGTAGATGGCGCGGGCGGCCAGGTCGAAGCGGTAGTGGTCGAAGCCGTCGCGCACGGCGGCCTCGGCCTCCTGCAGACGGCCGATGATCCAACGGTCGACGAAGCTGTATTCCAGCGGCAGCGCCTCGTCCTGGCCGACGTCCTGGCCTTCGCAGTTCATCAGCACGAAGCGGGTGGCGTTCCACAGCTTGTTGCAGAAGTTGCGGTAGCCCTCGCAGCGCGCCAGGTCGAACTTGATGTCGCGGCCGTGGGTGGCGAGGCTGGCGAAGGTGAAGCGCAGGGCATCGGTGCCGAAGCTCGGGATGCCCTCGGGAAACTCCTTGCGGGTGGCCTTGGCGATGCTCTCGGCCTGCTTGGGATTCATCAGGCCGGTGGTGCGCTTGGCCACCAGGTCGTCCAGACTGATGCCGTCGATCAGGTCGATCGGATCGAGCACGTTGCCCTTGGACTTGGACATCTTGTTGCCGTGCGCGTCGCGCACCAGACCGGTGACGTAGACCTCGCGGAACGGCACCTTGCCGGTGAAATGCAACGACATCATCACCATGCGCGCGACCCAGAAGAAGATGATGTCGAAGCCGGTGACCAGCACCGAGGTCGGCAGGTAGTGCTTGAGTTCCCAGGTGTCCTGCGGCCAGCCCAGGGTCGAGAATGGCCACAAAGCGGAGGAGAACCAGGTGTCGAGCACGTCCTCGTCCTGCCTGAGCACCGCCCCGGGGCCGGCCTGGCGGCGCGCCTCGTCCTCGCTGCGGGCAACAAAGACGTTGCCGGCCTCGTCGTACCAGGCCGGGATGCGGTGGCCCCACCAGAGCTGGCGCGACACACACCAGTCCTGGATGTTCTCCAGCCACTGGCGGTAGGTGGTGGTCCAGTTCTCCGGCACGAACCTGAGCTCGCCGCTGTCGACCACGGCCAGGGCCTTTTTCGCCAGGCCTTCCATGCTCATGAACCACTGGTCGGTGAGCATGGGCTCGATCACGGCATGGGTGCGGTCGCCGCGCGGGATCATCAGCTTGTGCGGTTTCGCCGATACAAGAAGCCCCTTGGCTTGCAGCTCTTCCAGGATCTTCTTGCGCGCCTCATAACGGTCCAGGCCCTGATATTCGGCCGGGGCGAAGTCGTTCATCCGGGCATCCGGCGTGAACACGTTGATTGCCGGCAGCTTGTGCCGCTGGCCGACCTGCCAGTCGTTGAAGTCGTGGGCCGGGGTGATCTTCACCACGCCGGTGCCGAATTCCCGATCGACATAGTCGTCGGCGATGATGGGAATGCTGCGCTCGGCAATCGGCAGGCGTACGCGCTTGCCGATGAGGTGCTTATAGCGTTCGTCCTCGGGGTTGACCGCGACGGCAGTATCGCCAAGCAGGGTCTCGGGGCGGGTGGTGGCGACGGTGAGCATGCCCGAGCCATCCTCCAGGGGATAACTGATCTCCCAGATGAAGCCATCTTCCTCCTCGCTCACCACCTCCAGGTCGGACACCGCGGTCTGCAGCACCGGGTCCCAGTTGACCAGGCGCTTGCCGCGGTAGATCAGGCCTTCTTCGTAAAGCTTGACGAAGACCTCGGTCACCGCGTGGGAGAGCCCGGCGTCCATGGTGAAGCGCTCACGCGACCAGTCGGGCGAGGTGCCCAGGCGGCGCATCTGGCGGGTGATGGTGGAGCCGGAGCGCTCCTTCCACTCCCACACCTTTTCCAGGAATTTTTCCCGGCCGAGCGCATGGCGCGAGAGGCCCTGGGCATCGAGCTGGCGCTCGACGACGATTTGCGTCGCAATGCCGGCATGGTCGGTGCCCGGCTGCCACAGGGTGTTGTCGCCCTGCATGCGGTGGTAGCGGGTCAGCGCGTCCATCAGGGTGTGCTGGAAGGCATGGCCCATGTGCAGGGTGCCGGTGACGTTGGGCGGCGGCAGCATGATGCAGTAGAAGGGCTTGCCCTCCTCGCGGCCCATGCCGAACCAGCCGGACTGCTCCCAGGTCCGGTACCAGCGTTTTTCGATCTCGTGGGGTTCGAAGCTCTTGGCGAGCTCGCGCTTTTTGAATTCCATGGTGCCTGCCGAAAATGAAAGGCGCCGGCCCGTGCCGGCGCACTAAAAGGCTGAATTATAAGGGCGTTGAGGCCGGCCCCGCGAGGGCCGGTTCACTTGCCGGGGCGCTTGGCCAGCTCTTCCTGGACGATGCGGCGCACGGCCGCGTCCACCTCCTGCTGGTGCCGGGCCAGGAGGTCGAACAGCCGGGATTCGATGGCGGCCATCAACTCGGGCGACGGCTCATGCAGCGGGGCGGGATCGGCCGCCTTGGCAGGCACCGGGCCGGACAGGGCCTGCCTGACCCGGGGCGGGAAGCGGGGCGCATCGGCTGCCGGCCGGGATGTCGGCAGGGGTCGCCCCGCCTCGACCACCTCGGTCAGCCGGGGAAAATCGAGATCGCCCAGGTCGTGCTCGGCCAGGGCATCGGGCGCCCGCCGGACCAGCATCTGGTCCAGCTTGCCGTAGAGGGCGTCGATTTCGCCGTAGAGGTCCGACTCGTCCTTGGTCATCGGCTGTTCTTCTTGTCCAAGTCCACATTGTGCAAAGGATAGCCGCGTTCCTGGTAGAAGCGATAGCGTTCGCGCGCGCGCTCGCGGTCGGCCGGGTCGCGGCTGACGATCTCGATCAGCCGCTCGAAGCGGCTGAACTGCGGCGGCCGCTCATCGGCCAGATTGATCAGCAGGTCGTGCGTCTTCAAGCCCTCGTCGCTGGCGCCGATCAGGATGGGAGTTGCCGCCGCCTGGGGGTGGCCGCAACGGACATGGGGGATGAAGGCGAGCGGCTGGGCAGTCCACAAGCCCTCGTCGAGCTCGCCCGCCAGGCGTTCGTCGGCGGTATAGAGCAGCGCGCACTGGCCGGCCTGATAGGCCTTGGCCGCGAGCTTGCGCGCCACCTCGGCCTTGTCGTCGGCGTTGAAATAGAAATCGACCCGGGTCATGGCCGCCAATCATACTGCATGGCCGGCTTCTAGCGCGGACCGGCCGGCCGATGGTTTAATTGGGCCATTCCCACCCGGGCTAGATCATGACTTCCGAATCGGCACCCCTGATCGAAATCCAGAACCTGCACTTCGCCTACGGCCACCACCATGTGCTCAAGGGCATCAACCTGTCGGTCCATCGCGGCCAGCTGGTCGCCTTCCTCGGCGTTTCCGGCTGCGGCAAGAGCACCCTGCTGCATCTGATGACCGGCCAGGAAAAGCCCAGCAAGGGCAGCGTCCATATCGACGGCCAGAACGTGCACGAGCTGGACAACGAGGGCCTCTACGCCCTGCGCCGCAAGATGGGCATGATGTTCCAGGTCAGCGGCCTGTTCACCGACCTTTCGGTCTACGACAACCTGGCCTTCCCTTTGCGCGAGCACACCGACCTGCCGGAGCGGATGATCCGCGACCTGGTGCTGATGAAGCTGCACGCGGTCGGCCTGCGCGGGGCGCACGGCCTGATGCCGGCCGAGCTGTCGGGCGGCATGGAGCGGCGGGTGGCCCTGGCCCGCGCCACCGTGCTCGACCCCATGCTGATCATGTACGACGAACCCTTCGCCGGGCTGGACCCGATCTCGCTCAACGTCATCGCCAACAAGATTCGCAACCTGAACGAGGCGCTGGGCGTCACCTCCATCGTGGTGACCTACGATGTCTCGGAATCGCTCAAGGTGGTCGACTACGTCTACTTCATCGACGGCGGCGTGGTCGTGGCCGAAGGCCCGGCCAAGGAAATGCTGGAGTCCCGCGACCCCTTCGTCCATCAGTTCATCCACGCCGAGGAAGACGGTCCGGTCGCCTTCCACATGCGCGCGCATTCCTTCGCCAAGGAACTGGGCCTGCGCCGCTAGTCAACGAGTAGCCCCTCTCCCTCCGGGAGAGGGTGGCGGAGCCGGGTGAGGGAAAGTGGCGCCTGTCAGATACCTAAGCGCCACACGGTGACACAGCCTTTCAGGCTGTATGCCCTCACCCTACCCTCTCCCGAGGGGAGAGGGTGTATTCAAGCACCTCGGCGCATCGCCTCCGCCACCGCCGCGCCCAGGCCGGCCGGCGATTGCGCCACGACGACCCCCGCCTGCTCCAGCGCCGCGATCTTCTCGGTGGCGGTGCCCTTGCCGCCGGCGATGATCGCGCCGGCATGGCCCATGCGCTTGCCCTTGGGCGCGGTGAGGCCGGCGATGTAGGCCGCCACCGGCTTCTTCACATGGGCCTTGATGTATTCGGCCGCCGCCTCTTCCGCCGTGCCGCCGATCTCGCCGACCAGGATGATGGCCTCGGTCTGGGCATCGTTCTGGAACAGCTCCAGGCAGTCGATGAAATCGAGGCCCTTGATCGGGTCGCCGCCGATGCCGACGCAGGTGGATTGGCCGAGGCCGAGCTGGGTGGTCTGCCACACCGCCTCGTAGGTGAGCGTGCCCGAGCGAGAGACGATGCCGACCTTGCCCGGCTGATGGATGAAGCCGGGCATGATGCCGATCTTGCATTCGCCGGGGGTGATCAGACCCGGGCAGTTGGGGCCGATCAGCTTGGCGCCGTTGGCCCGCAGCGCGGCCTTGACGTTGATCATGTCGCGCACCGGGATGCCCTCGGTGATGCAGGCGATGACCTCGATGCCGGCATCGGCCGCCTCCAGGATGCCGTCGGCGGCGAAGGCCGCCGGCACGTAGAGCATGCTGGCATTGGCGCCGGTTTCGCGCACCGCGTCGCGCACGGTGTTGAACACCGGCAGATTGAGGTGGGTCTGGCCGCCCTTGCCCGGGGTGACGCCGCCGACCATCCAGGTGCCGTAGCGAATCGCCTGCTCGGAATGGAAGCTGCCCTGCTTGCCGGTGAAGCCCTGGCAGATGACCTTGGTGTGCTTGTTGACCAGGATGCTCATTTCGCCGCCTCCTCCACGGCGCGCTTGGCGGCCTCGGTCAGATCGTTCGCCGCGATGATGGCCAGACCCGAATTGGCCAGCAGCTCGCGGCCCTTGTCGGCATTGGTGCCCTCCAGGCGCACCACCACCGGCACCTTGACGCCGACCTCGCGCACCGCCTGGATGATGCCCTCGGCGATCAGGTCGCAGCGGACGATGCCGCCGAAGATGTTGATCAGCACCGCCTTGACGTTGCTGTCGGCCAGGATGATCTGGAAGGCACGGGCCACCGTCTCGGCCGTGGCGCCGCCGCCGACGTCGAGGAAGTTGGCCGGCATGCCGCCCGAGAGCTTGATCAGGTCCATGGTCGCCATGGCCAGACCCGCGCCGTTGACCATGCAGCCGATGTTGCCGCTCAAGGCAATGTAGTTGACGTTGTGGGCGTGGGCCTCGGCCTCCTTGGGGTCGATCTGCGACAGGTCGGCCTGGCAGGCCAAGTCCTTCTGGCGATAGAGCGCGTTGTCGTCCAGCCCCATCTTGCAGTCGAGCGGCAGCAACTGGCCGTCATTGGTGACGATGAGCGGGTTGATCTCGATCAGCGCCAGGTCTTTTTCCAGAAAGACGCGATAGCAGGCCTTGAGCAGCTTCACGAAGGCGCTGATCTGGTCGCCCGCCAGCCCCAGGCCGAAGGCCAGGTTGCGCCCCTGATAGTCCATCAGGCCGGTGATCGGGTTCACGGTCTCGCGCAGGATCTTCTCCGGTTCGCGGGCGGCGACCTCCTCGATCTCCATGCCGCCAGAGGCCGAGGCGACGATGCCGATGCGCTCGGCCGCGCGATCCACCGTGATCGAGAGGTACAGCTCGCGCGCGATGGCCAGGGTCTCTTCGATCAGCAGGGTGTTCACCGGCTGGCCGTCGGGCGCGTTCTGGTAGGTCACCAGCCGCTTTCCGAGCAGGCCCTTGGCCGTGGCCGCGAGCTCGTCGACCGACTTGCAGACCTTGACGCCGGCGGCCTTGCCGCGGCCGCCGGCGTGGATCTGGGCCTTGGCCACCCAGGCGCTGCCGCCCAGCTGGCTGGCCGCCTGGGCGCAGTTGGCCGGATCGGTGAGGGTGACGCCGCGCGGGGTGGCGATGCCGTACTCGCGCAGCACCGC
Organism: Sulfuritortus calidifontis; assembly: GCF_003967275.1. NCBI lineage: Bacteria > Pseudomonadati > Pseudomonadota > Betaproteobacteria > Nitrosomonadales > Thiobacillaceae > Sulfuritortus > Sulfuritortus calidifontis. The sequence goes on along the minus strand of NZ_AP018721.1, from coordinate 486,434 downwards.
CTTGGCTTGGTATTCGTGCAGGTTCATGAAGCGAATCCGCTCAATGGCAAAGCCGCTATTTTACGCGCGAAGGCAGGCCAGGGTGGAATCCGGTAGCATTGATGCCCTCGCGAAGGATTACGCCATGAAAGACATCCTGGTTCTCTACTACAGCCTGCACGGCTCGGTGAAGCAGCTGGCCAGCCACATCGCCCATGGCATCGAGTCGGTGCCGGGCACCCAGGCCCGCCTCCGCACCGTGCCCAAGGTGGCGGCCGAATCGGAAGGCCCGGCCAGACTGGTGCCGGACGCGGGCGCGCCCTATGTCAGCCACGCCGATCTCGAGCAGTGCATCGGCCTCGCCCTGGGCTCGCCCACCCGCTTCGGCAACATGGCGGCGGCGATGAAATACTTCTGGGATTCGACCTCCGGGCTTTGGCTGAACGGTGCCCTGGCCGGCAAGCCGGCCTGCGTCTTCACCTCCACCGCCAGCCTGCATGGCGGCCAGGAGAGCACCCTGCTCTCCATGATGCTGCCGCTGATGCATCACGGCATGGTCATGGTCGGCCTGCCCTACACCAATCCGGAACTCAACCAGACCCGCGCCGGCGGCACGCCCTACGGCGTTTCCCACTATGCGGGCCCGGACGGCAAGCAGCCGGTCACGGACGAGGAGCGCAAGCTCGCCTTTGCCCAGGGCAAGCGCCTGGCTGAAATCGCGTTGAAACTGGCAGCGACATGAGCGGATATACGAGATGACAGAATTGGGCAACGAGGCCCGCCGCTTCGTGCGCGGTCAGCACAACGGCGTGCTCTGCACGATCTCGCAGCGCATCGCGGGCTACCCCTTCGGCTCGGTGGCGCCCTTCATCCTGGATGCGCAGGGCCGGCCGGTGGTCCTGATCTCGACCCTGGCCGAGCACACCCGGAACATCGTGGCCGACCCGCGCGTGTCGCTGATCGTCCAGCCCTTCACCCCGGACATGCAGGGGGCGGGCCGGGTGACCCTGGTCGGCCGGGCCGAACGACTGGAGAGCAAGGACGCGCTCGGCCCGCGCTATCTGCGCTACTTCCCCCAGGCCGAGGCCTATTTGGCCATGCACGATTTCGCCTTCTACCGGATCGGGCCGGAGCGCATCCGCTACATCGGCGGCTTCGGCAAGATCCACTGGATCGAGGCGGCCGCCTATCTGGCCGGTGCCAATCATCTGGCCGAGGCAGAGGCCGGCATCCTCGATCACATGAACCGCGAGCACAGCGACGCCCTGTTCGAGTATTGCCGGCATTTCCATGGTGCCACCCCGGAGGCGGTCGAGATGATCGGCATCGATGGCGACGGCTTCGATTGCCGCGCCGATGGCCGCGTCCTGCGCTTCGACTTTCCCCAAGCCATCGTCGATGCCGGCGGGGCACGCCAGGCCCTGGTCGAAATGGTGCAGCAATGCAGAATCTGAGGACCGTCACCCATTGGCTGAGCATTGCCAGCCTGATCGCCCTGATCGGGCTCTGCCTGGCCTGGGAGCTGTGGCTGGCCCCCCTGCGGCCGGGCGGCTCCTGGTTGGCGCTCAAGGCCCTGCCCCTGCTCGCCCCCCTGTTCGGCATCCTGCGCGGCCGGCTCTATACGTATAAATGGTCCAGCCTGTTGATCTGGCTATACTTTACCGAGGCCACGGTGCGGGCCTGGTCGGATACCGGCCTCTCGGCCCGGCTGGCCTTGGCGGAACTGGTCCTGTCCCTGCTGTTCCTGGTCTCGGCGGTGCTGTTCATTCGGGCCAGTCGGGCGTTAAGCCAACAAAAAATCTGATTTAAGTCAGTTTTTTCTCAAACCGGGTGGACAGGACAACCAGGACCTCAGTATCCTTTTTGCGCTGTCGTTCTTACCCGCGAAGGAGCCACAATGACGAAAGTTAGCTCGACCCATTTCACCTACCTGCCGATGTCGATGCGCGTGCTGTTCACCATGGTGCTGCTGGTGTTCGGTACCGGCTACCTGATGGCCATGATCCAGGTCTGGGAATCCCACGCCGGCCGCGACGGCAACCCGATGATCTCCGGCAAGGATCTGATGATCGCCTATGGCGGCAACCCGGAAGGCACCAAGCTGGAATCCGCCCTGCGCGGCCCCATGGCCGACATGCTGCCGCCGGAAAAACGCGAGGTGATCTTCACCTGGCTGCACGAAGGCGCCAAGGGCGAGGAATTCGACAGCAAGATCAATCCCATCCTGCAAGAGCATTGCGTGATGTGCCACTCCCCCTCGGTCAACCCGCACCTGCCGGACCTGACCAACCAGGATGGCGTGATGAAGGTGGCGGCCAAGGACACCGGCATGACCATTCCGACCCTGGTTCGGGTCTCCCACATCCACCTGTTCTCGATCACCTTCATCTTCTTCATCACCGGCTTCATCTTCAGCCACGCCTACGTGCGGCCGACCTGGGTCAAGTGCGTGGTTCTCGCCGCCCCCTTCGTGGTGCTGATCACCGACGTCGGCTCCTGGTACCTGACCAAGGTCTGGCCCGGCTTCGCCTGGGTGGTGATCGGTAGCGGCGCGGTGATGGGCCTGTCCTTCGCCACCATGTGGCTGATCTCCATGTACCAGCTCTGGTTCTACAAGCTGCCCAAGGAGATCGTCGAGGAGGAAGGTCGGCTGCCGAGCATCTAAGACAGCCTGACTTCACCCCATGAAAAAGGGCGACCCGCGGGTCGCCCTTTTCTATTGTTGCCGTACCCGTGAAATCAGACTTGTGGGTGTGCCCGGGTCTCGTCCGAGGCCAGCTTGTTCAAGGCATGCAGATAGGCCTTGGCCGAGGCGATGACGATGTCGGTGTCGGCACCCTGGCCGTTGACGATACGGCCGCCGCGGTTGACTCGCACGGTGACTTCGCCTTGGGCATCGGTGCCGCTGGTGATGTTGTTGACCGAGTAGAGGGTGAGGTCGGAGCCGCTCTTGACCAGGCTCTCGATCGCCTTGAACGCCGCATCGACCGGACCGCCGCCATCGGCCTGGGCCCGCTTCTCCACACCGTTGTCCGACAACACCACGACGGCATGGGGGATCTCGCCCGTCTCCGAGCAGACCTTGAGCGAGACCAGCTTGTAGCGGTCCTGGGTGGCGAAAGTGGCTTCGTCGGAGACCAGGGCATGCAGGTCTTCGTCGAAGATCTCATGTTTCTTGTCGGCCAGATCCTTGAACCGGGCGAATGCCGCGTTCCAGGCCTCCTCGCTGTCCAGCTCGATGCCGAGTTCCTTCAAGCGGGTCTTGAAGGCGTTGCGGCCGGAGTGCTTGCCCAACACCATCTTGTTCGTGCTCCAGCCCACGTCTTCGGCCCGCATGATCTCGTAGGTCTCGCGGTGCTTGAGCACGCCGTCCTGGTGGATGCCCGACTCGTGGGCGAAGGCGTTGGCCCCGACGATAGCCTTGTTCGGCTGCACGGCAAAGCCGGTGATGCCCGAGACCAGGCGCGATGCCGGCACGATCTGGGTGGTGTCGATGCGGCTGTCGCAGCTGAACATGTCCTGCCGGGTACGTACCGCCATCACGATCTCCTCGAGCGAGGCGTTGCCCGCCCGCTCGCCCAGGCCGTTGACGGTGCACTCGACCTGGCGGGCGCCATTCAACACGGCCGAGAGGGAGTTGGCCACGGCCAGGCCGAGGTCGTTGTGGCAGTGCACGGAGAACACCGCCTGGTCCGAATTCGGAATCTTCTCCCTAAGATTCTTGATCAAGCCACCGAACTGCCAGGGCATGTTGTAGCCCACGGTGTCCGGTATGTTGACCGTCCTGGCGCCGGCGGCGATCACCGCCTCGAGCACGCGGCAGAGGAAGTCCAGGTCGGAACGGCCGGCGTCCTCGGGCGAGAACTCGACATTGTCGGTCCACTGCCGCGCCCACTGTACCGCCTTGACCGCCTGCTCGACCACCTGGTCCGGCGTCATCCGCAGCTTCTTCTCCATGTGGATGGGGCTGGTCGCGATGAAGGTGTGGATGCGGCCGGAGTTGGCGCCACGCAAGGCCTCGCCGGCACGGGCGATATCCTTCTCCAGGGCGCGGGCCAGGCCGCACACCGTGCTGTCCTTGATGACATCGGCCACCGCCTTCACCGACTCGAAGTCGCCGTTGCTGGCGGCCGGGAAGCCGGCCTCGATGACGTCTACCCGCATCCGCTCCAGCTGCTTGGCGATGCGGACCTTCTCTTCCTTGGTCATCGACGCGCCAGGGCTCTGCTCGCCGTCACGCAAGGTCGTATCGAAAATGATCAACTGGTCTTTGGCTGCGCCGAAACGCACTTCGTTTGTTTTCATGGCACGCTCCAATGGGTGCTCTGCCGCACACTCGGCAGGAAGTTATAACCGAAACCGCGAACTACAAGAGAGGGAGAGAGATTAGCGCCCGCGCGGGGGCAGCAGCAGGCGCGTGGCGTGCCGAACCAGGAAGTGGAATTGGAACGAGTCAAAATCGGTTCGCATGGCCTTGAATATAAACGTGGATTCAAAATCAGGCAAGGCCTATTTCGGGTCCTGCTCCACACTGCTCTGGCGCCCCCGCAGGCGGCGAAACAGCCAGAGGCCGTAGCCGGACAGGCCGTAGCCGACGAAGAGGGCGAACAGCACGGTCGGCGGATCGGCCGAGACCAGGATGAAGCCCAGGGCGACCAGGACCACGGCGATGAAGGGCACGCTCTTGCGCAGGTTGATGTCCTTGCCGCTGTAGAAGGGCAGGTTGCTGACCATGGTGAGCCCGGCGACCACGGTCAGCACCCAGGCCAGCCAGCGGATGCTGTGGCCGGCCACCTCGTAGTCGTGCATGACCCAGACCAGGCCGGCGACCAGGGCCGCGGCCGAGGGGCTGGGCAGGCCCTGGAACCAGCGCTTGTCCTGCACCTCGATCTGGGTGTTGAACCGAGCCAGGCGCAGGGCGGCACCGACGCAGTAGACGAAGGCGGCCAGCCAGCCCAACTTGCCCATGTCCTTCAGGGCGAAGGTATAGATCACCAGCGCCGGCGCCACACCGAACGAGACCATGTCGGACAGCGAATCGTACTCGGCGCCGAAGGCACTCTGGGTGCGGGTCAGCCGCGCCACCCGGCCATCGAGGCCGTCGAGCACCATGGCGATGAAGATGGCCACGGCGGCATGCTCGAAGCGGCCGTTCATGGCCTGGACGATGGCGTAGAAGCCGGCGAACAGCGCGCCGGTGGTGAACAGGTTGGGCAACAGGTAGATGCCCCCGCGGGCGAAGGGATTGGGACGGTGGCTCGGCTGTTCAGCCATGCTCAGACCAGCTCCGCCAGCACGGTCTCGCCCGCCCGGGTCTTGTCGCCCAAGGCGACGCGCGGCCGGGCATCGGTCGGCAGGTAGACGTCGACCCGGGAGCCGAAGCGGATGAAGCCGTAGCGCTGGCCCGGCTGCAGGCTGTCGCCCGGCTTGGCATAGCAGAGAATGCGCCGTGCGATCAGGCCGGCGACCTGGACGCAGGTGATGTCGACACCGGCCGGCGTCTTGATCCAGATCGCGTTGCGCTCGTTCTCGACCGAGGCCTTGTCCAGCACCGCGTTGACGAAGGCCCCGCCGTGATACCACTGCTGCTTCACCTCGCCGGTGACCGGGCTGCGGTTGGAATGGACGTTGAACACGTTCATGAACACGCTGATCTTCAGCGCCTCGCGCTTGAGCCAGGGATCCTCGGTCTTTTCCACGGCGACGATGCGGCCGTCGGCCGGGGCGATGACCAGCTTGTCGCCCACCGGCGCCTGACGGGCCGGATCGCGGAAGAACTGCAGGACGAAGACCAGGAAGGCCCAGAACGGCAAGGCCCAGAGCCAGCCGGCCAGCCAGGTGACAAGCAGCGCCAGCGCCACGGCCAGGGCGAGATGCCCCCAGCCCTCACGGGCAATCAAGGGGTGAGGCCAGGGGGTCTTGGCTTGAGGTGCCATACCGATGCACATAGGAGTGAGGAGTAAGGAGTAAGGAGTAAGGAGTAAGGAGCAAGGCGAGAGGGCGAAACGGCCCCTGACTCCTCACTCCTCTCTCCTCACTTAGTTTTTCGACTTGTCGACCAGCTTGTTGGCCTTGATCCAGGGCATCATGTCGCGCAGCTTCTCGCCCACCACCTCGATCGGGTGCTCGGCGGTCAGGCGACGACGGGCGGTCATGGCCGGGTAGTTGGTCTTGCCTTCCAGGATGAACATCTTGGCGTACTCGCCGGTCTGGATGCGCTTGAGCGCATTGCGCATGGCGGCGCGCGACTGCTCGTTGATCACCTCGGGGCCGGTGACGTACTCGCCGTACTCCGCGTTGTTGGAGATGGAGTAGTTCATGTTGGCGATGCCGCCCTCGTACATCAGGTCGACGATCAGCTTCAGCTCGTGCAGGCACTCGAAGTAGGCCATCTCCGGGGCGTAGCCGGCCTCGGTCAGGGTCTCGAAGCCCATCTTCACCAGTTCGACGGCGCCGCCGCAGAGCACGGCCTGCTCGCCGAACAGGTCGGTCTCGGTCTCTTCGCGGAAGCTGGTCTCGATCACGCCGGCGCGGGCACCGCCGTTGGCGGCGGCATAGGCCAGGGCGATGTCCTTGGCCTTGCCCGAGGCGTTTTGGTAGATGGCGATCAGGGAAGGCACGCCGCCGCCCTGCAGATAGGTGGAGCGCACGGTATGACCGGGGCCCTTGGGCGCGACCATGATCACGTCGAGGTCAGCGCGAGGCACGATCTGGTTGTAGTGGATGTTGAAACCGTGGGCGAAGGCCAGCACGGCGCCCTTCTTGATGTTGGGCTCGATCTCGCCGTAGTAGACGGCCGGCTGCTGCTCGTCCGGCACCAGGATCATCACCACGTCGGCGTCCTTCACCGCGGCGCCGACCTCTTTCACGGTCAGGCCGGCCTTCTTGGCCTTGTCCCAGGAAGCGCCGCCCTTGCGCAGGCCGACGGTCACGCTGACGCCGGAGTCCTTCAGGTTGTTGGCATGGGCGTGGCCCTGGGAGCCGTAGCCGATGATGGCAACCTTCTTCTTCTTGATCAGGGACAGGTTGGCGTCTTTTTCGTAGTAGACCTTCATGGTGCTTCCTTTCGACAACGATTTAGTGAATTCGCGGGTTCAGATCTTGAGCATGCGGTCGCCGCGACCGATGCCGGAGGCGCCGGTGCGCACCGTCTCCAGGATGACGCCGGGCTCGGCGGCATCGAGGAAGGCATCCAGCTTGGAACCGGGGCCGGTCAGCTCGATGGTGTAGGTCTTGTCGGCGACGTCGATGACGCGGCCGCGGAAGATGTCGGCCAGGCGTTTCATCTCCTCGCGCTGTTCGCCGGTGGCGGCGCGGACCTTGACCAGCATCAGCTCCCGCTCGATGTGGTCGCCGTCGGACAGGTCCTGCAGCTTGATCACGTCGACCAGCTTGTTCAGCTGCTTGGTGATCTGCTCGATGATTTCATTGGAGCCGGTGGTGACGATGGTCATGCGCGACAGGGTGGCGTCCTCGGTCGGCGCCACGGTGAGCGACTCGATGTTGTAGCCGCGGGCCGAGAACAGGCCGGCGACGCGGGACAGGGCGCCCGCCTCGTTCTCCATCAGGATGGAAATGATGTGCCTCATACCAGGATCATCTCCGACAGGCCCTTGCCGGCGGGAATCATCGGGTAGACGTTCTCGCGCGGGTCGGTGATGAAGTTCATGAACACCAGCTGGTCCTTGTGCTCGGTGAAGGCGCGGCGCAGGGCCGGCTCGACGTCCTCCGGCTTCTCGATACGCATGCCGACGTGGCCGTAGGCCTCGGCCAGCTTGGCGAAGTCGGGCAGCGAGGCGACGTAGGACTCGGCGTAGCGTTCCTCGTAGAAGAACTCCTGCCACTGGCGGACCATGCCGAGATAGCCGTTGTTGAGCAGGATGATCTTGAGCGGCAGCTTGTATTCCTTGCAGGTCGACAGCTCCTGGATGTTCATCTGGATGCTGCCCTCGCCGGTGACGCAGGCCACCATGGCATCCGGGTGGGCGAACTGCACGCCCATGGCGTAGGGCAGACCGACGCCCATGGTGCCCAGGCCGCCGGAGTTGATCCAGCGGCGCGGCTGGTCGAATTTGTAGTACTGCGCCGCCCACATCTGATGCTGGCCGACGTCGGAGGTGACGAAGGCGTCGCCGCGGGTCACTTCGTATAGTTTTTCCACGACATACTGCGGCTTGATCACGCTGGCACCGCGGTCGTACTTCAGGCAATCCTGGGCCCGCCACAGCTCGATCTGCGCCCACCAGGCCTTGAGCGCCTGCGCATCGGGCCGCTCGCTGCTGGCCTTGAGCAGGCGATTCAGTTCTTCCAGCACCTGGCCGACATCGCCGACGATGGGCACGTCGACCCTCACCCGCTTGGAGATCGACGAGGGGTCGATGTCGATGTGGATGATCCGGCGCGCCTCCTTGGCGAAGTGTTTGGGATTGCCAATCACCCGGTCGTCGAAGCGGGCGCCCACCGAGATCAACACGTCGCAGTGCTGCATGGCCATATTGGCCTCGTAGGTGCCGTGCATGCCGAGCATGCCGAGGAACAGCGGGTCGTTCGCCTTGTAGCCGCCCAGGCCCATCAGGGTGCTGGTGACCGGGTAGCCCAGTTCGCGGCAGAGTTCAGTCAACTGGGCCGAGGCATCGCCCAGGATGACGCCGCCGCCGGTATAGATCACCGGCCGCTTGGCCTCGAGCAGCATCTGCATGGCACGCTTGATCTGGCCGGCGTGCCCCTTGCTGGTCGGGTTGTAGGACCGCATGCTGATGGTTTCCGGATACTCGAAAACGCAGCTGTGCTGGGTGATGTCCTTGGGGATGTCGACCAGGACCGGGCCGGGCCGGCCGGTGGCGGCGATGTAAAAGGCCTTTTTGATGGTCGGCGCGATGTCCTTCACGTCCTTGACCAGGAAGTTGTGCTTGACGCAGGGCCGGGTGATGCCGACGGTGTCGACCTCCTGGAAGGCGTCCTGGCCGATGGCGGCGGTCGGCACCTGGCCGCTGATCACCACCATGGGGATGGAATCCATATAGGCCGTGGCGATGCCGGTCACCGCATTGGTCGCGCCGGGGCCGGAGGTGACCAGGGCGACGCCGACCTTGCCGGTCGCTCGGGAATAGGCGTCGGCCGCGTGCACAGCGGCCTGTTCGTGGCGGACCAGGACATGCTCGAATTCCTGCTGCTTGTAGATCTCGTCGTAGATATTGAGTACCGCGCCGCCGGGATAACCAAAGACATACTTCACGCCTTCGGCATGCAGACAGCGGATCACAATCTCCGCACCGGTCAATTCCAACTCGGCCATGAAATTCTTGTTCTTTAAACAGAAACAGGGAAAGCTTGGAACAGTATCGTTAGCGGCCTGATCGGTCAAGCCGCCGCCTGGGTCGATCGTCCGGGACCCGGGCTACTTCTTGCAGGGAAAACGGTTGACCAGCACCTCATTCAACACGGCGGCGGCCGGCTGTTTGGCCTGTTCCGGATGCGCCTGCAGCCAGGTCACGATCTCGCCCGGCAACCGGGCGTGGTCCGCCTCGCTCAGACAGAAGGCCCTGCCCGGCTTGGCCCCGTTCCCGGCATGGAAGCGGGTGGCCTCGATGAAGCCGTTGGCGTAGCTGTGGCACATGACCGACAGCACCTGCACCTTGCCGGCACCGCGGCACATCTGCAGCAGCGAGGCGCCGTTCTGCCCGGTCTCCGCCACGGCGGCCCCGGACGCCAGGCCCATGGCCATGATCCAGGCTGTCAGATATCGTTTCCCAGTCGGCATCGCCATCCCCCACAACGCAAAGGGCCGTCAAAAACAAAAAGGGCTAGACGCCTTAAGCGCTAACCCTTGAATTTGGTGGGTCGGGCGAGATTCGAACTCGCGACCAACGGATTAAAAGTCCGCTGCTCTACCGGCTGAGCTACCGACCCCCGAAAAGCCGTGCATTATAAAGCGCACAGAAATACTGTCAACAAAAAGCCCCGCCGAAGCGGGGCTTTTTGCTGGGCCGAACGTCGCTTATACCGCGTCCAGCTTGCGCATGCTGGTCGGCAGCAGCTTGAGGTCGACCAGGCCGGTGATCAGAGCCTTGAAGAAGGTGGCCTCGTCTTCGTAGACCATCTTGTAGTACTGCACCTTCATGGTCAGGGCGCTGCCGAGCACGATGGCGACGAAGGTGATGATGGAGCCCACGGCCAGGGTGGAGACGCCGGTCACGGCCTGGCCGATGGTGCAGCCCATGGCCAGCACGCCGCCGAAGCCCATCAGGATCGCGCCGATCAGGTGATTGGCGAAGTCCTTGAAGCTGGCGAACCACTCGATGCGGAAATTGCGCGAGATCAACGACCAGAGCAGGGAGCCGGCGATGACGCCGAACAGCGACATCAGGCCGAAGGTCAGCAGGGTCTTGTCGAAACCGCCGGCCACGTAGCCGTAGGCCTGGCCCATGGGGTTGATGAAGGTGAACGACTGCGGCGCCAGGGAGCGGCTGTCGGCCGGCTTGACGTCACCCTCGCCGGCATACAGGTCCCACTGCTCGGCGACGAAGTTCTGCAGGGCATAGGGCTGACCATCGGCCGAAACTGCCAGGTTGCTGGTGACATACCAGGCCGCCAGCACGGCCAGGCCGACCACCAGGCCGCCCAGGATGTTGTCGAAGCTCTTGCGGAACTCTTCCGACTTGAAGACGTAGATCAATACCAAAAGACCGATCGCCAGGCCGGCCACCAGGCGGGCGATGGCACTGCCGCCGGCACCGCCGACGATGGCACCGACGTCCTGGCTGGTGTTCAGGTTGACCGCCAGGGGACGGATCCAGTCATAGAACAGGACGCTGAACAGGGTCTTGTCCGAGCCCGGGAAGGGATTGACCATGTAATAGGCAATCAGCGCGATCACGACCAGCACCATGATGGACTTGATGTTGCCGCCGCCGATGCGGATCAGGGTCTTGTTGCCGCAGCCGGAGGCCAGGGTCATGCCGATGCCGAACAGCAGGCCGCCGAGCAGGTTCTCGGCCCAGACCAGCTGGCTGGCGCGATAGGGCGGGAAGGCCGCATCCGGCTTGGCCATGCCGGCATATTCCAGCCCAGCGACGCCGATCATGGCGATGGCGATGGCGAACAGCCAGGCACGCAGACGGCCGGTGTCGCCCATGTTGACCCAGTCGGACACCGCACCCATGGTGCAGAAATTGGTCTTGTTGACCACCGCGCCCATGACCAGGGCGATGGCGAAGGTGACCCAGAGCAACATCGACTGGGCCTGTGCGAAATGTTCGAAAACCATGCTGATTGTCTCCTTATCGAGCTTGATGCGCACCCGCCGACCGGGGAGCGCGTCTGACCGCGAATTATCGTTATTGCTTGGCGCCGGGCAAAGAAAAATTACTGATTCAGCCGCCGTTTGGTTCGATCATACCAAGCCGGATTCAGACTTGGTAACGGGTCGGGTCGGTGACGCCGGCATCAAGGAATCCCTGACGCCGCAGGCGGCAGGAATCGCAACGGCCGCAGGCCCGGCCCCGGTCATCGGCCTGATAGCAGGACACGGTCAGGCCATAGTCGACGCCCAGGCGCTGGCCCAGGCGGATGATCTCGGCCTTCGACAGATGGATCAGCGGCGCGGCGATACGCAAAGGCTGGCCCTCGACCGCGCGCTTGGTCGCCAGATTGGCCATGCGCTCGAAGGCCTCGATGTATTCGGGCCGGCAGTCGGGATAGCCCGAATAGTCCACGGCGTTGACACCGAGGTAGATCGCCTCGGCCGCCAGCACCTCGGCCCAGGCCAGGGCCAGCGCGAGCATCACGGTGTTGCGGGCCGGGACGTAGGTGATCGGGATGCCCTCGCTCGCCTGCTCGGGCACAGCGAGGCTGCGGTCGGTCAGCGCCGAGCCACCGAACTGGGCCAGATCCAACGAGAGCACCCGATGCTCGCAGGCGCCGAGTTGCTTGGCCACGGCGCGCGCCGCATCCAGTTCGGCGCCGTGGCGCTGGCCGTAATCGAAGCTCAAGGCAAAGCACTCGCAGCCCTCGCTGCGCGCCACCGCCAGGGTGGTGGCGGAATCGAGGCCGCCGGACAGGAGCACGACCGCACGCTGTTGGCTCCGGCCGCTTCGCTTAACGTGTGCTTCGCTCACATTAGCCTCCGCCGAAACTCGCCCCAAGACGCTGTTTGCGCGGGCTCGTTTTCATTAGCGCCCTGGCTCCTCGCCCCAGAGGACCTTGTGCAACTGCACCTGCAGGCGCACGGGCAAGCGGTCGCGCAGGATCCATTCGGCCAGCTGGCGCGGCTGCAATTTTCCGAACACCGGCGAGAACAGCACCTCGCAGCGCTCGGCCAGGCGATGCTGGCGCAACAGCTCGACCGCCCAGCGGTAATCGGCCTCGTCGACGATGACGAACTTGACCTCGTCATGCGGCGTCAGCTGCTCGATGTTGGACCAGAGATTGCGTTCGACCTCGCCCGAGCCCGGGGTCTTGATGTCGACGATGCGCGCCACCCGCTTATCCACCGGGGCGATGTCCAGGGCGCCGCTGGTCTCGAGCGACACGTCGTAACCGGCATCGCACAGCGCCGTGAGCAGGGCCGGGCAATCGCGCTGGGCCAGGGGCTCGCCGCCGGTCACCGTGACCTGGCGCAGGGCATAGGCCGCCACCGCGGCAAGGATCTGCGCCAGGGTCATCCACTCGCCACCCTGGAAGGCATAGGCGGTGTCGCAATAGCCGCAGCGCAGGGGGCAGCCGGTGAGGCGGACGAAGACCGTGGGCAGACCGACGCGGCTGGTCTCGCCCTGGATCGAATAGAAGATTTCGGTGACCCGAAGCCGCGGTTCAGACACGATGGGCTTGGCTTATTTCAGGGTGGACAGCAGCTTCTGGGCGCTCTCGGCCGCCCGGCTGCCGGCATGCTGCTTGACGATCTGCTCCAGGGTCGCCTGGGCGGCCTTGGTCTCGCCCAGCTGCATCCTGGCCCGGGCCAGGCCGAGCATGGCGTCCGGCGCCTTGGGGCTGTCCGGATACAGCTGCAGCAGCCGCTGGTGCGACTCGACCGTGGCCTTGTAGTCGCCCAGGGAGAATTGGGAAAAACCGATCCAGTACTGGGCATTGCTGGCCAGGGCACTGTTCGGATAGGCCTTGAGGAAGGCCTGGAAATCCTTGATCGCGGCCTGATAGTTGCCGGCACGGATCGCGGCGAAGGCATCCTGGTAGACCTTGGTCTCCTGCTCGGAAGCGCCGGCATCGGTCGCCGGCGTTGCGGCGACCGGGGCAGTGGCGGCGGGGGTCGGCCTCGCGGCCAACTCCTTCAACCGGTCATCCAGGTCGGTATAAAAGTCCTTCTGGCGTTTCTCGGCGGCGGCCAAACGATGGACCAGTTCCTCCTGGACCCCCTTCAGCTTCGCCAGTTCCGCCTTCAGCTGTTCGACCTCGTTGAACAGGGCGAGCACGCCCTGGTTCTCCAACTGGCCTTCAAGCTTGTTGAAACGATCCTCCAGCGCCTTGAACGCCTGCATCAGCGCTGCCGGCTGCGGCTGGCCCGCCTCGATCACCGGCGCAGGCGCCGCCCCTGCCGTGCCCCAGACGAGGCACAGCAGGGACACAAGGCTACGCTGAAAGACGTTCATGCCTTACTGCTCACTCTCCGTCGTAGCGAATCTCGACCCGACGGTTCTTGCTCCAGGCCGCTTCGTCATGCCCCGGCACGGCGGGCTTCTCCTCGCCGAAGCTGACCGACTCCATACGCTCCTCGGGCGCACCCAGCAATTGCATGGCCTTGCGCACGCTGTCGGCACGGCGCTGCCCCAGGGCGATGTTGTAGTCGGGGCTGCCACGCTCGTCGGCATGGCCTTCCAGGTTGACCTTGGCCTTGGCGTTGGCCTTGACGAAGCCGGCATGGGCCTCGAGCACGGCGCGGTATTCATTGCGGATGGCCGAGCTGTCGTAATCGAAATAGATCACGCGCTGACCCAGGGCGCCGGGCGCATTCTTGGGCGGGGCAACCAGATTACCGGCGCCCAGGGCGGTGCCACTGGCGTCGCTGCCGGCCAGGCCCTGGGTCTGCACCGTCGACTGGGCGCCACCGGCGCCACCGGCCGAACGGTCCTCGATCGCGGCATCCTTGCCCGGCTGCTGGGCACAACCGGCCAGCATCGCGGCCAGCACCACACCGTAGACTGCATATTTCATCTCAAGCACTCCTCTGCAAATCGTTCAAATTGGAAACAGCATCCCTGCCTTACTGATTCTTCAGCGGCGCCCAGGCGGGCTCGCGCAGATCGCCCGACTGCGACAGCCGCTGCTTGACCTGGCCGTCGACGCTCACCGTCGCCAGCGTGGCCTGATTGCCGGTCCGGGTGGCATACAGGATCATCCGGCCGTTGGGTGCGAAGCTGGGCGACTCGTCGTGGTCGGTATCGGTCAGCACCTGGCTCTGGCCAGTGGCCAGGTCCATCACCGCCACCAGAAAGCGGCCATCGCGGCGATGGAGAAAGGCCATGGTCTTGCCGTCCGGCGACAGGGCGGGCGACACATTGTACCCCCCCTCGAAGGTCAGGCGCTGGGCCGCGCCGCCAGCCAGCGGCATCCGGTAGATCTGGGGGCTGCCGCCGCGATCGGAAGTGAAGTACAGCCAATGGCCGTCCGGGCTGAACGCCGGCTCGGTATCGAGCCCGCTGCTGCTCATCAGGCGGCGGGGCGCGCCGCCCTCCAGGTCGATCAGGTAGATCTGCGAAGACTCGTCCTTGGATAGCACCACGGCCAGCTGCCGGCCGTCGGGCGACCAGGCCGGCGCCGAATTGGAGCCCTTGAACCGGGCCACGGCACGGCGCCGGCCATCGAAGATATTCTGCACGTAGACCACCGGCTTCCTGTCCTCGAAGGAGACATAGGCCAGGCGGCTGCCGTCGGGCGACCAGGCCGGCGACATCAGCGACTCGGGCGAACTGGCGATGGTGACCGCGTTGTAGCCATCGACATCGGCCACCTGCAACTCATAACGGCCGCCGCGCTTGAGCACATAGGCGATGCGGGTGCTGAAGACGCCGGGCTCGCCGGTCAGCTTCTCATAGACGGCGTCGGCGATCTTGTGCGCGACCAGGCGCAGGTTCTGCGCCGGCACCGTATAGCTCATGCCCAGGAGTTGCTGACCCTTGACCACATCGAGCAGGCGGAAACGCACCTCGTAGCGGTTGCCGGCCTGGGCGATGACCTGGCCGATGACCAGGGCGTCGGCACCCTTGCCGCGCCAGACGGGAAAACTGACCTGCTGCGGCTCGACCGGCTGAGGCCGCACATCCTGGCCGTCGACCAGGCGAAACAGGCCGCTGCGCTGCAGATCGGCGCCGATCACCTCGGCCGGATTGAGCACGCCGGCCGGCGCGGCGAACGCGGCGGCGGCGATGGGGATGCGGTTGGCCCCGCCGCCGACGATCTCGATGGTCATCGCTGCCCAGGCCGGCATGGCACACAGGGCGAGGAGCAGCAGACAAGCGCGGCGGGAGAGGGAACGAATCAACATTTTCAGCCTATTGTATCAGCCCTCCTGGGGCCGGAATTTCAGGGTCAGACCGCTGCGGAAGCTGGCTGCGGCGGCCGGGTCGGGCGGCATCGGCAGGGGCGAGGCCTTGAGGATGGCCCGCTCCACCTCCTGGTCGTAGGCGGTCTGGCCGCTGGTCCTAACCAGCACCGCCCGCTGCACCTCGCCGTTGGGCAGCAACTCGACCCGGAACACCGCCTCCGGGTTCCCGGTCAGATTGCGCGGCAGGCGGATGTAGCTGCGAATCTTCTGCCGGATGCGCTCCTGGTAGTCTGCGATCAATTTGTTGCGCGCCGCGCTGGCCTGCTGTTGCTGGCGCATCTGGTTCAGCTGCGCGGCCTCCTGCGCCAGTTCGCTGTCCATCTGCTCGGCCAGTGTCCTGTCCAAGGCGCGCTTGCGCTCCTCCATCGCCTTCTTGCGCGCCGCCTCTTCCTTCTGCCTGCGCTCGGCCTCCAGCTTTTTCTCCTGCTCGAGCTTGAGCCGTTTTTTCTCTTGCTCGATACGCTGCAACTCGGCCTCGCGCTGCTTGGCCGCCTCCTTGGCCTTGAGCGCAATGTCGGCCTTGCTCGGCTCCGGCTTCGCCGGGCTTGGTTCCGGATTTACTTCGGCCGGCTTGGGCGGCGGCGGCGGCAGGGGCCTGGGCTCGGCCTGCACCGGCGGCGCCGGCAGGCTGGTCCAGAGCTCGGCCATCACCGGCAGACTCGGCGCCTGCCGCCAGGACACGCTGAACACCAGGGCCAGAAAAAACACGGCGTGGAACAGCAGGGCCAGGGCCCCGGCCGACCACTGCTGACGACTGGTCAGCGGGCTCACGGCACCGGCTTCACCAGCAGGCCGACCCGGGCGATGCCGGCACGCTGCAGGACATCCATCGCCCGCATCACCGCTTCGTAGCGCACCGATTTGTCGGCGGCGATCACTACCGGCTGTTCGGCCTTGGCCCGCCGGCGCACGCTGTCGGCCAAGTCGGCCTCGGCCACCCGCACCGGGTCTGCCGAACCATTGCGGTCGCGCAGCCAGTAGGAGCCATCGGCCTTGATCGTCAGCTCCAGCGGCGGCACCGGCGGCGTTGCGCTCTTGCCGACGCTGGGCAGCTCGACCTGGGCGGGATTGATGAAGGGCGCCGTGACCATGAAGATCACCAGCAGCACCAGCATCACGTCGATGTAGGGCACGACGTTGATCTGGTTCATCGCCTTGCGCGGGCGGCGGCTCATGACGCTCAGGCCTTCAGGATCTGGCGTTGCAGGATGTTGGAGAACTCTTCCATGAACACGTCGAAGCGGTTGGCCAGGCGGTCGATGTCATGGGTGAAGCGGTTGTAGGCGACCACCGCCGGGATGGCGGCGAACAGGCCGATGGCAGTGGCGATCAGGGCCTCGGCGATGCCGGGCGCGACGTGGGCCAGGGTGGCCTGGGAGACGTTGGCCAGGCCGCGGAAGGCATTCATGATGCCCCAGACCGTGCCGAACAGGCCGACATAGGGCGAGACCGAGCCGACCGTGGCGAGGAAGGGCAGGTGCGACTCCAGCGCATCCATCTCCCGCTGGTAGGCAGCGCGCATGGCACGCCGCGAGCTGTCGAGGATCGCCTGCGGGTTCAGGCCCGGCTGCCGGGTCTGCTTGAGGAATTCACGGAAGCCGGCGCTGAACACCTGTTCCATGCTGCTCGCCTGGTCGCCCAGTTGGCTCACGTCCTGATGCAGGGTTGTGAGCTCGCCGCCGCTCCAGAATTCCTTCTCGAACTCGTCGGCCAGCTGCCGTTCGCGCTTGAGCGTCATGTACTTGGTGAAGATCATCCACCAGGACACGAAAGAGGCGGCCAGCAAGAGCAGCAGCACCAGCTTGACCACCCAGCTGGCGTTGGCCACCAGACTGATCAGCGACATTTCGGTTTCGAGCGACAGCGCCATTCAGCACCCCAAGCGTTGTTGGATATGGACCGGGATTTTAGCGGGGCGGAATTGCTCCCGCGTGACACAGGCGATCTTGACCCGGGCCGTGACCAAAGGTTCGCCTGCACGTTCGATGCGCTGGGCCATGGCCAGGCTGGCCTTGTTCAGCTCGGCCAGACTGCAGACCACATCGAGTGCATCGTCGAAGCGCGCAGGCTTCAGGTAATCGACCTCGACATGGCGCACAACGAAGACCAGGCCGTCCTGCTCCGCCAGATCGGTCTGCTCGATGCCCAGACCGCGCAGCCACTCGCTGCGGGCGCGTTCCATGAACTTGAGGTAATTGGCGTAATAGACCACGCCGCCGGCGTCGGTGTCTTCCCAATACACCCGCACCGGCCAGACGAACTGCGCCTCACTCATCGAACAGATCCTGATTCTGGATCCGGGTCGGCGCGGCCAGGCCGAAGTGGCGATAGGCCAGCGGCGCGGCCACCCGGCCGCGCGGGGTGCGGGCGAGAAAGCCCTGCTGGATGAGATAGGGTTCGAGCACGTCCTCGATGGTGTCGGCCGCCTCGCCGATGGTGGCGGCCAGATTCTCCAGGCCCACGGGCCCGCCGGCGAACTTCTCCAACAGGGCATGCAAGAGCTTGCGGTCCATCACGTCGAGGCCGCCCTGGTCCACCTCCAGCATCACCAGCGCGGCATCGGCCACCTCGGCGGTGATGCGACCGCCGGCCTTGACCTCGGCATAGTCGCGCACCCGGCGCAGCAGACGGTTGGCGATGCGCGGCGTGCCGCGCGAGCGGCGAGCGATCTCCAGCGCGCCCTCGGGCGAGATCTCGATATTGAGCAGCCGGGCCGAGCGAGTGACGATATGGGTCAGCTCCTCGGCGTTGTAGAACTCCAGGCGGGCGACGATGCCGAAACGGTCGCGCAGCGGGTTGGTCAGCATGCCGGCCCGGGTGGTGGCGCCGACCAGGGTGAAAGGCGGCAGGTCGAGCTTGACCGAGCGCGCGGCCGGGCCCTCGCCGATCATGATGTCGAGCTGGTAGTCCTCCAGCGCCGGGTAGAGGATCTCCTCGACCACCGGCGACAGGCGGTGAATCTCGTCGATGAATAGGACATCGCGCGGCTCCAGATTGGTCAGCAGCGCGGCCAGGTCGCCGGCCCGTTCCAAAACCGGGCCGGAGGTGACGCGCAGGTTGACCCCCATCTCCTTGGCGATGATGTGCGCCAGGGTGGTCTTGCCCAGGCCGGGCGGGCCGAACAGCAGCACGTGGTCGAGCGCCTCGCCCCGGTTCTTGGCAGCGGTGATGAAGATGTCGAGCTGTTCGCGGGCGCGGGCCTGGCCGACGTATTCGGACAGTTTTTGCGGGCGCAGGGCGCGTTCGAAGGCCTCTTCCTCGCGGGAAGTGGCGGCGGGCGAGATCAGGCGGTCGGGTTGCAGCATGGCGGGAACTTAGCGGAGTCGCGGGGCCGGGTCAAACCTTGGAGCCGGCTCAGACCTTGGCCAGGGACTTGAGCGCCAGACGGATGCCCTCCTCCACCGCGACACCCTCGGGCAGGGCCTTCACCGCAAGCGCCGCCTCCTTCTCGCTGTAGCCCAGGGCGATCAGGGCGTTGAGCACGTCGCCGCCGGCGCGCGGCGCGACAACGCCGGTGGCGCCGACGATCTCGTCGGCCAGCTTGCCCTTGAGTTCCAACAGCAGGCGTTCGGCGGTCTTCTTGCCGACGCCGGGAATCCGGGTCAAGCGCCCCACCTCCTGCAAGGCCACCGCCTCGGCCAGATCGGCCACCGACAGGCCGGAGAGCACGGCCAGGGCGAGCTTCGGGCCAACGCCGCTGATCTTGATCAGCTGACGGAAGGTCTCGCGCTCGGTCGCGGTGAGAAAGCCATACAACTGCTGGGCGTCCTCGCGCACGGCGAAATGGGTGAGCAGGGTCACCCGCTCGCCGGTGGCCGGCAGGTTGTACAGGGTGCTCATGGGCACATCGAGCTCGTAGCCGACGCCATTCACGTCGATCAGGATCTGCGGCGGGTGTTTTTCCAGCAGGGTGCCGGTGAGGCGTCCGATCAATTTTGTCTCCTCACAACATGCGCCCGGCGCGCCGACGGCGAGCGGCGGTGACCAGGCCACCCAGGCCCTGGCCGCCGTGGGCATGGCAGATGGCGCAGGCCAGGGCATCGGCCGCGTCGGGGCTGGGTTCGCCCGGCAGTTTGAGCAGGCGCATCACCATGTGCATGACCTGCTGCTTGTCGGCGTGGCCGTTGCCGACCACGGCCTGCTTCACCTGCAAGGCGGTGTATTCGTAGACGCTCTGGTCGGCATGGGCCAGGGCGGCCAGCGCCGCGCCCCGGGCCTGACCGAGCAACAGAGTGGATTGCGGATTGACGTTGACGAACACCTTTTCCACCGCGCAGGCCTCGGGCTTGAAGGTCTCGATGATCTCCTGCAGCCCGGCGAACAGGATCTTGATCCGCGCCGGCAGTTCGCCGTCCTGGGTGCGCACCACGCCGCTGGCGACGTAACTCAGCTTCTGGCCATCCTGGTCGATGACCCCATAGCCCGTCGCGCGCAGGCCGGGGTCGATGCCCAGGATGCGGATTCGTGAGGGGTGAGGCGTGAGGCGTGAGGAGGAAGGCATCAGGATTCCTGGCGTTGCGCCTTGATTAGGCCAGCAAGCAATTTAAACATCTCGTCCACAATCCCATCCGCTTTATTCTCGCGCGGACAGAAACCCAGCTCCACGCTGATTCGTATCTGGGTTTCCAATTCGCTAAGAGACCCTCTGGCGATTATCAGAAACTGGGCAAATTCCTTGGATGTCTCTCTGGCCGCGCCTTCTGCAATATTGCTCGGCACCGAGACTGCCGCCCGTCGCATCTGGGCGACAAGGCCATACATTTCGGATGGTGGGAAAGAGGCCGTCAGCGTATAAATCGCCTTCACCAACTCGATAGCCTGTTGCCAGGCCTTGAGGTCGTGATGTCTACGCCTCACTCCTCACTCCTCACTCCTCACTCTGATCACTCCGGCAGGATGGCGGAGGTGTAGACCTCCTGGACGTCGTCGAGGCCTTCCAGCATGTCCAGCAGCTTCTGGAATTTCACGGCGTCCTCGCCGCTGACCTCGGTCTCGTTCAGGGGCTTCATCACGGTCTCGGCCATGGCCACTTTGAAGCCGGCCTTCTCCAGGGCCTCTTTCACATTGGTCAGGTCGTCGTAGGGCGCGGTGATGACTTCGATCGAGCCGTCCTCGTTCGGGATCACGTCCTCGGCGCCCGCCTCCAGCGCGACCTCCATCACGGCGTCCTCGCTGGCGCCCGGCTCCAGGATGATCTGGCCGCAGTGCTTGAACTGGAAGGCGACGCAGCCGTCGGTGCCCATGTTGCCGCCGTTCTTGGCGAAGGCGTGACGCACATCGGCCACGGTGCGGGTCTTGTTGTCGGTCAGGCAGTCGACGATCACCGCGGCGCCACCCGGACCATAGCCCTCGTAGCGCACCTCTTCGTAGTTCACGCCCTCGAGCTGGCCGGTGCCGCGCTTGATCGCGTTCTCGATGTTGTCCTTGGGCATGGACTCGGCCTTGGCCTTGTCGATGGCCAGGCGCAGGCGCGGGTTGGCGCCGGGGTCGCCGCCGCCCAGCTTGGCGGCCACGGTGATTTCCTTGATCAGTCGCGTGAAGATCTTGCCCCGCTTGGCGTCCTGACGGCCCTTGCGGTGCTGGATGTTCGCCCATTTCGAATGTCCGGCCATGATTCCTGCCTAATGCCACAAAAATGAAAGCCGGTATTCTACTCCGCCGCAGGGGCTTCAGGCCGACAGGGCGCGGCTCATGCGCACGGTCTCGGCGGTCAGATCGCGCAGGCGCCTGGCCAGATCGGCATCCTTCAGCCCGCCGTCTTGATCGAAGGCCTGGTCGGCATGGCCGACCGCGACCATGCCCGGCAGCACCAGCATGCCCACGGTGTTGAGCACATTGCGCACGGCATCCAGGCCGCGCAGGCCACCCAGACTGCCGGGCGAAGCGGAAATCAAGGCCGCCGGCTTGCCGGCGAAGGGATTGGTGCCGCGCACCCGCGGCGTGCGCGAGACCCAGTCGATCGTATTCTTGAGCACGGCCGAGATCGAGTTGTTGTATTCGGGCGAGGCAACGATCAGGCCGTGGTGCTGGGCCACGATCTCCTGCAGGCGGAAGGCGTGCTGGGGCGGGCCGTCGCCGGCCTCGAGGTCGCCGTCATAGAGCGGCATGGGGAATTCGCGCAGGTCGAGAAAAGTCGCCTCGGCCCCGTTGGCTGCCACCTCGCGTGCGGCCAGGCGGGCCAATTGTTTGTTGAAGGAGCCCTGCCGGGTGCTGCCGGCAAACACCAGAATGCGGGTCATGCAAAAGTCCTTAAGCGGGTAAATCGAACAACAGGATTTCGGATTCGGCCTCGCCGACGAGTTCGAGCCGCGCCTCCTCGACGACCTTGGCGCCGTCGCCGGTCGCCAGCGGCCGGCCGTTGAGGCGCATCTTACCGCGAGCCAGATGCAGATAGGCCTTGCGGCCAGGAGAAAGATCGAAGGCGAGGCTTGCGCCCGGGCCGAGCAGACCGGCATACAGGGCCGTGTCCTGATGGATGCGCACGCTGCCCTCGCGCCCGTCGGGTGAGGCCACCAGGCGCAGCCGACCGCGTTTCTCCTCCGGCGCGAAGGACTTCTGCTCGTAGCCCGGCGCGATGCCGCGCGCCGCCGGCTGAATCCAGATCTGCAGGAAATGCACCGGCGCCGCATCCGAGGCATTGAACTCGCTGTGGCGGATGCCGCGCCCGGCACTCATGCGCTGGACGTCGCCCGGCCGGATGACCGAGCCGTTGCCCAGGCTGTCCTTGTGTTCCAGCGCACCTTCCAGGACATAGGAAATGATCTCCATGTCCTGATGGCCATGGCTGGGGAAGCCGGCGCCCGGCGCCACGGTGTCGTCGTTGATCACCCGCAGCACGCCAAAGCCCATCTCCTGCGGATCGTAGTAATCGGCGAAGGAGAAGGTATGCCAGGAATCGAGCCAGCCGTGGTCGGCGTGGCCGCGGGCATGGGCGGGTCGCAGGGTGATCATGATGCCCGCCTTAGTCCTTGAAGGCCTCGACCGGGATGTTGATCCGCACCTCGTCGCCCACCGCCGGCAGGTATTTGGTCATGCCGAACTCCGAGCGCTTGATGCTGGTGCTGACGTCGGCCGCGCACAGTTCCTTGCGATTGAGTGGATGGAAGCCGCAAGTGAAGCCGGCGATGGCGAGGCGCACCGGCTTGGTCACGCCGAGCAGGGTGAGGCTGCCCTCGGCCGCCACCGGCTTGTTCGCGTTGAACACGAACTTGTCCGACTTGAAGCGCATGGTCGGGTATTGGCCGACGTTGAAGAAGTCCTCGCTCTTCATGTGCTTGTCCCAGTCGTCCAGGCCCATGTCGATGGAATCGGTGGCGATGGTCACGTCCACGCTGCCTTTCTGCTTGGCAAGGTCGAGCGTGATCTTGCCGCTCACCTGATTGAAGCGGCCGCGCTGGGTGGAAAAGCCCAGGTGATTGACCTCGAACACCGGGAAGGTGTGGCGCGAATCGATGCTGTAGCTGTCGGCGGCGAAGACGGGGGCGGTCAGGGTGATGCCGATCAGGCCGGCGATGATGGTCTTCTGGTTCATGGTCTGTCCTCTCTTGGGTGGTGGCTTCAGGGTTTTCGGGCGGGCCGGGTACTGGCCGCCACGATGCGGAACTTGATCTGGACCTCGTCGGCGACGATGCCGGTGTCGCCCCAGGGGCCTTCGCCGATGCCGAAATCCAGGCGCTTGAGGGCGAAGCCGCCCTCGAACACGCCTTGGCCGCCGGCCGGGCGGAAGCTGAAGGGCGCCGTCACCTCGCGGCTCTTGCCCTTGATGGTGAGCGTGCCGCGCACCTCGTAGCGGTCGCCGCCCAGGGGCCTGACACCGGATGAAACGAAACGAGCCGTGGGGTACTGGCGCACATTGAACCAGTTCCTGCCCACCACTTCCTCGTTCGCCTCCCTGGAGCCGGCGTCGATGCTGGCCAGGTCGATCTCGATGCCGGCCTGCGCCGCCTGCGGCCGGGCCGGGTCGAAACTGAGCTGGGCATTGAAGCGGCGGAACTGGCCTTCCACCGGCACCGCCATCTGTTTGGAGACGAAGCCGAGCCGGCTCTGGTCCAGGCGGACCTGATCGAACGGCGCGGCCTGGACCGCGAGCGACAGGGGCATGAGCAGGATCAGGGCAAAACGTTTCATGGCGCCTCCCGGGCCTTGTTCAACCAGGGCAACATGCGGCCCAGCACGGCGTCGCGCTCGAGCCATTGGTGTTTCAGCGCGGCCCCGACATGGGCGAGCAGCAGGACGATCAGACCGTAGTTGAGCGTCGTGTGCAGGGCGGCCAGGGTCTCGGCCAGGGCCGCGTCCTTGACCAGCAGATCGGGGATGGGCAGCAAGCCCAGATAGACGGTCTGAAAGCCCTTGGCCGAACTCATCAGCCAGCCGGAGAGAGGGATCGCCAGCATCAGGACATAGAGCAGGCCGTGCAGGACATGGGCGGCGGTCTGCTGCCAGGCCGGAATCGTCGCCGGCAGCGCGGGGGCCGGGTGGGTCAGGCGCCAAAAGACGCGGACCAGGGCCAGGCCGAATAGCGTCACCCCCAGCCACTTGTGCCAGGCGTATAGCTTGAGCTTGGTCGGCGACAGCGCCAGCTCGGTCATGGTCAGCCCCAGGGGCAGGGCGGCCAGGATCAGGCCGGCCATCAGCCAGTGCAGGGCGATGGCGGTGCGGTTGTAGGCGGCCGGTTTCATCTATTTCGTGCAAATATAAAGAATGACAGGAACCATGTTAGGCACTATAAGTCACCATTGATACCGAAATGATTTGAGTGAATCATTCAGTTTTTTAGAACATGAAGCTCTCGCTCGAGGCCCTCGAGGCCCTGGACGCCATCGACCGCCACGGCAGCTTCGCCGCAGCCGCCCGCGCCCTGCACCGGGTGCCGTCCGCCCTCACCTACACCATCCAGAAACTGGAGCAGGATCTCGACGCCCTGCTGTTCGACCGCCGCGGCCACCGGGCGGTTCTGACCGAGGCCGGAGCGGAGTTGCTCAAGGAGGGCCGGCACCTGCTCAATGCCGCCGGCGCCCTGGAGTGCCGGGTGCGCCAGGTGGCCAAGGGCTGGGAGGCCGAGCTGGTGATCGCGGTCAACAGCCTGCTGCCGATGGCGCCCGTGCTCGAGCTCTTGGCCGAGTTCTATGCGGCACACGGCGAAACCCGGATCCGCCTGATCGAGGAGACCCTGACCGGCGCCTGGGACGCCCTGGCCGACAACCGGGCCGATCTGGTGCTGGGCGCCAGCGGCGATGCGCCGCCGGGCGGCGGCTATCGCAGCCAGGTCCTGGGCGAGCTGGATTTCGTCTTCGCCGTCGCACCCCACCATCCGCTGGCGGCGCTGCCGGACCCCCTGCCCGCCAGCGAGCGCGGCCGCCACCGCGCCGTGGTGGTGGCGGACAGCTCGCGCCGGCTGCCGGCGCGCAGCGTCGGCCTGCTCTCCGGCCAGGAGACCCTGACCGTGCCCGACATGGCGGCCAAGCTGGCGGCCCAGATCGCGGGCCTTGGCGTGGGTTTCCTGCCGGAATATCTGGCCCGGCCCGAGATCGCCGCCGGCCGGCTGTTGGAAAAAACGCCGGAGGAAGGCAAGCCGCGCGAGATGCTGGCCCTGGCCTGGCGTGCCAGCCACCGCGGCCGCGCCCTGGCCTGGTTCCGCGAACGCGCCCTGAGCGCCGGGTTCCGTGCCCGCTTGCTGCCCGGCGGTAAAATCGAAGCCTAGTTTTCAGGAGATTCCATGACCGCCCCCCTGCTCATCGCCCAACGCGACGACCACGAGATTTACCTGCTGCCGCAGATGGCCAACCGCCACGGCCTGATCACCGGCGCCACCGGCACCGGCAAGACCGTCACCCTGCAGACCCTGGCGGAAGGCTTCAGCCGCATCGGCACCCCGGTGTTCATGGCCGACGTGAAGGGCGACCTCTCGGGGGTGGCCAAGCCGGGCGGGGTCGGCAAAGCGACCGAACGGGCCCGGCAATTGAATCTCGCCGATTACGCACCGGAAGCGTTCCCCGTGGTGTTTTGGGATGTCTGGGGCGAACAGGGCCACCCCATCCGCGCCACGGTGTCCGACATGGGCCCCCTGCTGCTCGCGCGCATGCTGGGTCTGAACGAGACCCAGGAGGGGGTGCTCAACCTGACGTTCAAAATCGCCGACGACGAAGGCCTTTTGCTGCTCGATCTCAAGGACCTGCGCGCCCTGCTCCAATACGTCGGCGAGAACGCCAAGCGCTACACCACCGAATACGGCAACCTCTCCGCCGCCAGCATCGGCGCCATCCAGCGCGGCCTGTTGGCACTGGAAAGCCAGGGCGGCGATCGGCTGTTCGGCGAGCCCATGCTCGACATCCACGATCTGATGCAGACCGACGACAAGGGTCGTGGCGTGATCAACCTGCTCGCCGCCGACCGGCTGATGCAATCGCCCAAGGCCTACGGCACCCTGCTCCTGTGGCTGCTGGCCGAGCTGTTCGAGAACCTGCCCGAGGCGGGCGATCTCGATAAGCCGAAACTGGTGTTCTTCTTCGACGAGGCGCATCTTTTGTTCAAGGACGCGCCCCAGGCCCTGCTCGACAAGATCGAGCTGGTGGTGCGGCTGATCCGCTCCAAGGGCGTCGGCGTCTACTTCGTCACGCAAAACCCGGCCGACATCCCCGACAGCATCGCCGGCCAGCTGGGCAACCGGGTGCAACACGCCCTGCGCGCCTTCACCCCGAAGGACCAGAAGGCCCTGCGCGCCGCAGCCGAAACCCTGCGCGACAACGTCGAACTGGACGAGGCCGCGGCCATCGCCGAACTCGGCGTCGGCGAGGCGCTGGTCTCCTGCCTCGACGCCAAGGGTCAGCCCACCATCGTCGAGCGCGCCCTCGTCGTGCCGCCGCGCGGCCAGATCGGACCGCTCACGGCGGCCGAGCGCGCCGCGCTGATCCAGGGTTCCGTGCTCTACGGCCATTACGAAAAGGCGGTGGATCGGGAATCGGCCTACGAGTTGCTCAAAGGCCGAAGCGAACAACAGCAAACTGCGGCCGAACCCGCGGCCAAGCCCGGGCGCGCCCCGGCCGCCGGCCGCCAGACCGTGGCCGAGGCCATGGTCAAGAGCGCGGCCCGCGCCATCGGCAGCCAGCTCGGCCGCGCCATCATCCGCGGCGTGCTCGGCTCGCTGCTCGGCGGCCGGCGTTAGAGGAAAAGACATGACCATCGACTTCGACAGCAAGGCCCGTCAGTGGGACGGCAACCCCGTCTTCGTCGAGCGCGGCCGCAAGATCGCCCAGGCCATTCGCGCCCGGGTGCCGCTCGACCGAACCATGCGCGCCCTGGACTACGGTTGCGGCACCGGCCTCTTGAGCTTTCCGCTCAAGGAGGCGCTGGGCCACATCACCCTGAAGGACAGCTCGGCCGGCATGCTCGAAGTGCTGCGGGAAAAGATCGCCGCGCAAAACGTCACCAACATGACGGTGCGCCAGGCCGACCTCACCGCCGAACCCCTGCCGGAGGAGCGCTACGACCTGATCTACAGCGCCATGACCCTGCACCACATCCCGGACACGGCCAAGATCCTGCGCGTCTTCCATGCGCTGCTCAACCCGGGCGGTTACCTGTGCATCGCCGACCTCGACCAGGAGGACGGCTCCTTTCACGGCCCCGAGATCGAGGTGCACCACGGCTTCGACCGCGCCAACCTCGCCGCCCAGGCCGAACAGGCCGGCTTTGCCGACATCCAGTTCGACACCGTGTTCGAGATCGTCAAGGAAACCGGGGCAGGCAGCCGCGCCTACCCGGTGTTTCTGCTGACGGCGCGCCGCGCTGCGGGGCGCTTGTAGTGGCCCGCACTACGGCGCGCCCCGCCGCCTTGCGCTGCATCCCGCAGCGGGCCGGCGCGCACGGGGTGTTAAGTCCGACAGGCTCCTAGGCTGCCACCGGCTTGGCTCGCCTGCGCTGCCGGCGGCCGCCCGCCTCGAAGCGCTGGGCATAACCGAGCCAGCCCATGAGCAGGCGCACCAGCCCCAGGCTGGCGCCATGCAGCCAGCGGACATACCAGGGCAGCCGGTGCCAGTCGCCGCGATGCACCTGGTGCGCGCCCTCGGCCATGGCCCGGCGCAGGCTGGCGCCGAGTTCGGCGGCGAAGCCGGCATCGTGCACCACGACATTGGCCTCGCGCGCGAGCAGCAGGCTGAACGGGTCGATGTTGCTGGAGCCGACCGTGGCCCACCTGGCGTCGATCACCGCCACCTTGGCATGCAGGTAGCTGCGCCGGTACTCGTAGATCTCGATGCCGTGCTCCAGAAACTGCCGGTACAGGGCCCGGGTGGCATAGTGCTGCAGGCGGTACTCCACCAGGCCCTGTAGCAGGAGCGTGACCTTCACCCCGCGCCGGGCGGCATCGAGCAGGGCGTGGCGAAAGCGCCGGCCAGGCAGGAAATAGGCGTTGGCGATGAGGATCTCCGCGCGCGCGTGGCCGATCGCCCAGAGATAGGACCGCTCGATCCGCCGCCGGTTGCGCAGGTTGTCGCGCACCAAAAATTCCGCGCGCTGGTCACCGGCCTTGCCGGGCTGCGGCGTGAGCCAGGGCTCCTGCAGCGCGCGCACGTGCAGGCGGCTCCATTGCACCAACTGCCAGAGGTGGCGCGCGGCCTGGTGCACCCGCGCCACCAGCGGGCCCTCCACCTGGACCGCATAGTCGTAGCGCGGCGCGGTCATGGCCGGGCCGTTCAGATCGTCGATGATGTTGATGCCGCCGACGAAGGCGAGGCGGGCGTCGATCACCGCCAGCTTGCGATGCATGCGCCGCAGCCGGTGCCGGCGCAGCTTGAACGGGGCCAGCTCGGGCCGGTAGAACAGCAGCTCCACCCCGGCCGCCCGCCACATTGCCTGGATGGCCTGCGGCAACAGACGAGCGCCGAAACCGTCGAGCAGCACCCGCACCCGCACCCCGCGCCGGGCCGCCTGGGCCAACGCCTCTGCCACCGCCAGGCCGAGCGCATCGGCCTCGAAGATGTAGCTTTCCAGGTGGACCTCCTGTTCGGCAGCGGCAATGGCCACGAGCAGGGCGGGAAAATATTGGCCGCCGTTCTCCAGCAGGGTGATGCGGTTACCGCCGACCCCTCGCATCTCAGGCGGCGGCAGACACGGACTGCAATGGCGCCAGACGCAATTGCGCGGTGAGCGGCGCGTGGTCGGACAGCCGGCGCCAGCGGCTGCCATGCAGGACCTGGGCCGACTCGACCTCGAAGCCACGGACGTAGATGCGGTCGAGGGTGAACAGCGGAAAGGCGGCCGGGAAGCTGCGCGCCGGCCGGCCATGGGCCACCTCGAACACCTCTTTCAATTGCAGCTCGTGCGCCATGTAGCTGGCCGCCTTTTGGCGCCAGTCGTTGAAGTCGCCGGCGATGATCAGGGGCGCATCGTCCGGCACCAGGGCATGGATGCGCTCGGACAGGATGCGCAGCTGCTTGCGCCGGCCCGCCTCGTTCAGGGCCAGGTGCAGACAGATGGCGTGCAGCGGCTGCTCATAACCGGGCACGGCGATCTCGCAGTGCAAGAGGCCGCGGCTTTCGAACAGATGGGCCGAGATGTCCAGGTTGTCCCAGCGCAGGATGGGGTAGCGCGACAGGATGGCATTGCCGTGGTGGCCGTGGTCGTACACCGCGTTCTTGCCGTAGGCGAACTCCGGCCAGATCTCATCGGCCAGGAATTCGTATTGCGGCTCGACCGGCCAGGTCTCGAAGCGGCCGGCATGCAGGGCGTGCTCGCCGACCACTTCCTGCAGGAACACCAGATCGGCATTCAGGCTGACCAGACGGTCGCGCAGTTCGTGCACGACCATGCGGCCGTTGAAAAAGGACAGGCCCTTGTGGATGTTGTACGAGGCGACGCGCAGCGGCTGGCTCATGTGCCCATTTTACGCCGAGCCGGCGCTTAGCGTTTGGCGGCCGCCGCCTCCTTGGACAGATCGGGCTTCAGCTTGGGCCGGATGTCCTTGCCCGCCTCCTGGCCGGCCTCGGTCTTGGCCGCCGCGCTCTTGCCGGCTTCCTTCACCGGCTCTTTGGCCGATTCCTTGCCACTCGCGTCGGCCTTGGCCGGCTCCTTGTCGCCGGATTTCGTCGCCTCGTCGTGCGCGGCGATCGGCTTGCCTTCCGCGTCCAGTTCAGGCGGCTGGGCCTCCATCTTGCGCTCGGCCATGTATTCGTTCATTTCGCGCCAGCCGGCGTAGATCGCCGCACGCGGCGATCCAGGGTTGAGGTTGTAGCAGTCTTCCAGGCCACGGCCGGACAAGCGGCAGGAGGCGCCGATCGCCTTGGCCTCGGCCTCGACCTTGACCGGGTCCTTGATCCCCATGCGGTCCTTGACCACATCGCAACCGGCGAGCAGGAAGGGGATCAGCAGCAAGGCGGCAATTCGCATCATGGCAGTCATGGACAGTCGGATAAGTTGTTATCGGTGGCTCCGGCCAAAACTATAACGCGAAAGCCGCGCCGAATCAGTCCTCGGCCAGGATCTGGCGATAGGCCTGGCAGATGGTGTCGCCGAAACAGACGAAGATCACTTCGTCCAAACCGGGATGTTCGCGGCACCAGGCCCGCACCGTATCGACCGCGATGCGCGCCGCCTCAACCAAGGGATAACCGTAGACGCCGCAGCTGATGGCCGGGAAGGCCACCCGCCGGGCCCCCTGCTGCACGGCCAGGGCCAGGCTCTCGCGATAGCAGCTCGCCAGCAGCTCGGCCTCGCCGTGCCCGCCGCCACGCCAGATCGGGCCGACGGTGTGGACGATCCACTTGGCGGGCAGACGGAAACCGGGCGTGAGCCGCGCCTGCCCGGTCGGGCAGCCGCCCAGGGTGCGGCAATGCGCCAGAAGTTCCGGCCCCGCCGCTCGGTGGATGGCGCCATCCACCCCGCCGCCGCCGAGCAGGCTTTCGTTGGCGGCATTGACGATGGCGTCCACCTCGAGCGTCGTGATGTCGCCCTGCCAAAGGCTCAACCGGGTCATTGCCCGCCTTCCCCCAGCCGGCGGATCGCCGCGGCATTGCTTGGCGAGAAGCAGGCCTCGGCCGCCTCGCGCCAGGGCAGCCACTGGTAACGCAGATGCTCGCGCGGGGCGAGCGTGACCGGCAATGGCTCGGGCACGAGCAGGCCGAAGACGTGTTCGGTGTTGTGCGTGGTGCCCGGAGGGTAACGGTGCCGGTAGCAGTCGTAGATTTCGTAGACGGTGTGATAGCCCCAGTCGCTCAGCACGAACTCGGCCACGTCCAGGCCGGTCTCCTCGCGCACCTCGCGCCGGGCGGTGTCGATCAGGGTCTCGCCGGCATCCTGGCTGCCGGTGACCGACTGCCACCAGCCGGGGTGGTCGGCCCGCTCCAGCAGCAGGACTTGCCGGTCCGGCGTATGGATCACCACCAGGACGGAAACGGGGATCTTGTAGGGCATGGCCCGATTGTTTCAGCCTGCCGCAGGCCGGGCAAGCCCTGCCGCCCTTCCGGCCGATCCGACGCCGAAGAAAGCAAAAGGGCGGCCAAGCCGCCCCTTTGCCGGGCCGAAACGCGGGCGCTCAGCCCTTGGCGGCCTCGGCCGGCGACGCGGCCACCGGGTTGCGCAGGCGGATGTGCAGCTCGCGCAGCTGCTTCTCGTCGACCACGTTGGGCGCCTGGGTCATCAGGCAGTTGGCGCGCTGGGTCTTGGGGAAGGCGATGACGTCGCGGATCGACTCGGCGCCGGTCATCAGCGCGACCAGGCGGTCCAGGCCGAAGGCCAGGCCGCCGTGCGGCGGCGCGCCGAACTTCAGGGCATCGAGTAGGAAGCCGAACTTCTCGCGCCGCTCTTCTTCGCCGATGTTGAGCGCGGCGAACACCTTCTCCTGCACCGCCTCGCGGTGGATACGGATGGAACCGCCGCCCACCTCCCAGCCGTTGAGCACCATGTCGTAGGCCTTGGACAGGGCGCGGCCCGGGTCGCTGGCGAGATAGTCCTCGTGGCCGTCCTTGGGGCTGGTGAAGGGGTGGTGCAGGGCGTCCCAGCGATTCTCGTCCTCGTTGAACTCGAACATGGGGAAGTCGACCACCCACAAGGGCGCCCAGGCGCGGCCGTCGAGGTAGCCCTTCTCGTGGCCGAGCTTGAGGCGCAGCGCGCCCAGGGCGTCGTTGACGATCTTGGCGCGGTCGGCGCCGAAGAAGATGAGATCGCCGCTTTGCGCCCCGGTGCGCTCCATGATTGCACGCAGGGCCGCCTCGTTCAGGTTCTTGACGATGGGCGATTGCAGGCCGGTTTCATTGAGCTGGGTGACGTCGTTCACCTTGATGTAGGCCAGACCCTTGGCGCCATAGATCTTCACGAACTCGGTGTAGGCATCGATCTCGCCACGGCTGAGGGCGGCGCCCCCGGGCACGCGCAGGGCGGCGACGCGGCCCTTGGGATCATTGGCCGGGCCGGAGAAGACCTTGAAGGCGACATCCTTCACCGCATCGGTCACCTCGGTGATCTCCAGGGTGACGCGCATGTCCGGCTTGTCCGAACCGTAGCGGTTGATCGCCTCGGCGTAGGCCATGCGCGGGAAGGGCTTGGGCAGGTCGACGTCGATGGCGGCCTTGAAGGTCTCGCGGATCATGCCTTCGACCAGGTTCATCACGTCGTTCTCTTCGACGAAGGACATTTCCAAATCCACTTGGGTGAACTCGGGCTGGCGGTCGGCGCGCAGGTCCTCGTCGCGGAAGCACTTGGTGATCTGGAAGTAGCGGTCGAAGCCGGACACCATCAGGAGCTGCTTGAACAGCTGGGGCGACTGCGGCAGGGCGTAGAACATGCCGTCGTGCACGCGCGACGGCACCAGGTAGTCGCGCGCGCCCTCGGGCGTGGAGCGGGTGAGCATGGGGGTCTCGACCTCGATGAAGCCGTTGCCGTCGAGATGGTCGCGCATCAGCTTGGCCGTGCGGTAGCGCAGCATCATGTGCCTCTGCATCACCGGCCGGCGCAGATCGAGATAGCGGTAGGTCAGGCGCACGTTCTCCGACAGGTTCTCGTCGTCGAGCAGGAAGGGCGGCGTCACGCTGGGGTTGAGCACCTCGATCTCTTTGGTCAGCACCTCGATCTCGCCGGTGCGGATGTTCGGGTTCTCGGTGCCGGCCGGACGGGCGCGCACGCGGCCGGTCACCTTGAGCACGTACTCGGCGCGCACCTCCTCGGCGATCTTGAACGCCTCGGGGGTGTCGGGGTCGATCACCACCTGCACCGTGCCCTCGCGGTCGCGCAGGTCGATGAAGATCACGCCGCCATGGTCGCGTCGGCGATGGGCCCAGCCGCAGAGGGTGACGGTTTGATCGATGTCCGCGCGGGTGACCGCGCCGCAGTGATGACTACGCATTCGGAAAATCCTTGAGAGTTCAGTCGCCGGGGTAGTTGGCCGCCTTGGCTTGCGGCACCACCATGCCCATGGACACGATGTATTTCAGGGCCGTGTCGACCGAGATGTCGAGTTCGATCACCTCGTCACGTCGCACGTAGAAGTAAAAACCGTTGACCGGGCTGGGCGTGGTCGGGATGAAGGCTGCCACGTACTCGGCGTCGAGCTTGGCCGCCACCTCGTCCGGCACATTGGTCTGGAAGGCGAGCGACCAGGCCTCGGGGTGGGGATAGCGCACCAGCAGCACCTTCTTGAAGGCCATGCCGGAACCCGACAGCAGGCTGTCGGACACCTGCTTGACGCTGCCGTAGATCGACTTCACCACCGGGATGCGATTGAGCAGGGCCTCCCAGAAGCGCAACAGACGCTGGCCGATCAGGTTGGCGGCGAGCAGGCCGGTGAGGAAGATCACCAGGGCGGTGAGCAGCACGCCCAGGCCGGGCAGGCGAAAGCCCAGCCATACCTCCGGTCGCCACTGCTCGGGCAACAGCAGCAGGCTCTGGTCCATGGCGCCGATCAGGGCATCGAGCACCCAGGCCGTGATGCCGAGCGGAACCCAGATCAGCAAACCGGTGATGAAGTAGCGCCTGACAGAGGCCATATGACCTATTCAAAAAATGCTTGCGTTAAAACGAAGGGCGGAGCCGCGCCCCGCCCTGTGTGCCGAACTGCCTTGCCCGCCTCAGGCCGCGCAGCCGCCGCAGCCGCCGGCGCCGCAGGCATGGGCCGGCGCCTCTTCCTTCTTGGGCGCGCTGCCGCCCTTGAAGTCGGTGGCGTACCAGCCGGAACCCTTCAGCTGGAAACCGGCCGCCGTCAGCATCTTGCCGTAGCTCGCCTGGCCGCACTTGGGGCAGGTGGTCAGCGGGGCATCGGAAATCTTCTGCATGACATCTTCCTGGTGCCCGCAGGAAGCGCACTGATAAGCATAAATCGGCATGGTTGCCTCCAGATTGCCAAGTTTGGGGGGAATTATATCAACGAATTCTTATATTTAGGCAGTCCGGCCGGATTTCAATGGCCGGTTCACCAGCCCAGGCGGAGGCTAACAAAGGCCTGGCGTTCGGCGGTGTAATCGGAGAATTCCATATGCTTGTCGCCCAGATTCTGCAGCGTCAGGGCGATCTCATCCTCCGAACCGGCCTTGCCCAGCCGTTTGGCGAGCTTCAGGTCGATTCGGCGGTAGCCGGGCTGCACGTCGCCGTCGCTCGGCCACATCATGTCGCCCAGCCAGTAGGCCGCGACGCTGACTTGCAGGCCACGGGAAAAACCGCGGGACCAGAGCAGACTGGTCGACTGCATGGGGGCCGAATCGCGCCAATCGACATCGACCTCGCCCTGGGTGGAGATAGTGGTCACCGCGTGGGACAGGACGAAGCGGCCAAACTGCGGATGCCGCCAATCCAGACTGGCATCGCCGCCACGCACGCGGACATCGCCGGCGTTGTAAAAGTAGTAGGCCTTGGGATTGCCGAATTTGTCGCCGATCAGGAACTTGCCTGGATAGCCGAAGGGTCGAGCATAACCGGCCGGCGCGGTGAACGGGCAGGCGGCGGTGTCGAGCGTACAGGTCTTGGCATCGATGTAATTGCTGTGATCTTCCATGAACAGGCGCAGTCCCGCCTGTGCCCGCAGTTCGGGGAAGCGGCCGATGTAGGCCACCTCGCGGAAGGCCACGGCCTCCGGCAGCAGCGATTGATAGGACCAGTAGCCGACCTCTGCGATGCCGCCGCCGTAGGTGTAGACCTCGCGCGACTTCATCTCGAACAGGTTGGGCGCTCGATAGCCCCGGCCGACGCTCAGGCGCAGGCTGTGCAGGGGCGTCAGGGCATAGTTGAGGGCGAGGCGGGGCGAGAACAGGGTGTCGGTCAGATAGTGTTTTTCCACCATGCCACCAAGGTGCAGCAGCCAGCGCGGCAGGAACTGCCAGTCGATGTTGCCGAACACCTGCCACTGGGTGCCGCTGACCTCGCCCAGACCATGGAGATAATGCGCCGACTCCACCGCATCCCGGCGCACACCCAGGCCCCACACCCCCTTCAGCCGATCGTTCCAGACGTGGGCTTGCTGCAGCTCCAGGTCATCCCGCCGCATGTCGACATCGAGGTTGACCGGGATGAACGGCACCACCGCCGCTGGATCGGTCGGATACACCAGGTAACGCTCCCGCTCCGCGCGGCTGTAGTGGTAGTACTGCCAGGCGATCTCCGAGCCCTGGTCATAGGCCCGGCGCCAACCCAACTGGAGGAAAAGGTTGCGGTTGTCGCGGTCGTGGTGCGGCTCGATATTGGTCAGCTTGTTGCTGCCAACCTCGTCGGTGCCCTGGCTGAAGCCTAACTGGAGCCGCCACTCATCCGCCGCTCGCGGCCGGTAATGCCATTGGCCATAGAAGGTCTGGCGCTGGATGCCCTCTTGCCAGTCGTAATTCTGACGCCCAAGATCCTGGAAGTTGGTGGCCGCCCGGCTGGAGGCGCTGAACCGCCAGGCCGATTCGCCGTCGCCACCACCGGCCCGGGCATAGGCATCGTAGTGGCCCTGGCGGCCATAGGCGGCATAGGCGGCGATGCCGGCATCCTGGACAGGCAGCCGGGTGATGATGTTGATCACGCCCTGCAAGGCATTGGCACCGTAACTGGCCTGGTTGGGCCCGCGCACCACCTCGATGCGCTCGATGTCGTCGAGCCGCAGCGGCAGGTCCTGCCAGTCGACACCGCCGCGGAAGGGATCGAAGACCGAGTGGCCGTCGAGCAGCACCAGCAAGCGTCGGGAATAGCCGTCGCCCAGCCCACGGTTGACCACAATGGGCGATCCGTCCGGCCAGTCGGCCACCAGAAAACCGGGCGCCAGCCGGAACAGATCGTGGATCTCGCTGGCCCCCGAGGTCCGGATCATGTCCCGGTCGATCACCGTCACCGGCGCCGGCGCATCCAGCGGCGACTGCGCGATGCGCGCGGCGGTCAGCACCGTCGGCAGCTCCATCAGGAACAGGTCCTCGGACACCTCCGCCCAGACGGACTGCGCCATCAGCATGGGAGCCAGCACGGCAAGCTGGCACAGCATATTCAATCGGCTCATTCGCACGGGCGCTACTCTACCGCAGCCGGCCGCAAGGTCCGACTAGGCCCGCAAATAGGCATGGCGCAAGCGGGCATAGTCGACCTTGCCCGAGCCCAGCACGGGCAGGTTGTCGAGCACCCGGATCTGGCGTGGTACCGCCAGCTCCGGGTAGCCCAGGCCGTGGGCGGCGGCGGCGAGTTGCTCGCGGCTGAGCGCGGAATCGGTGGTGAACAGGATGATGGCCTCGCCGCGCGCCAGATCGGGCACGGTGAGCGCGGCATGCTGGGCCTGGCCCGAGGCGGCGCGGGCGATGGCCTCGGTCATCTCCAGGCAGATCAACTCGCCGGCCACCTTGGCGAAACGCTTGAGCCGGCCGACGATGGTGAGATAGCCCTCGGCGTCGATCTCGACCACATCGCCGGTGTTGTGCCAGCCGGGGCCGGCCTTCGATCCCGGCGGCTGCAGCAGCCCGGGGGCCTCGTAGCGGTAATAGCCGGACAGGCTGTTGGGGCCGCGCACATGCAGCTCGCCGCCGCCGGCGATGCCCTCCACCGGCAGCAGCTTGGCCTCGACGCCGGGCAACAGGGGGCCGACGGTGCCGGGTCGGTTGCGGCCGGGCGGATTCACCGCCAACACCGGCGCCATCTCGGTCGCGCCATAACCTTCGTGGATCTCGATGCCGAACTTCTCGTGCCACAGGCGATACACCGGCTCGGCCAGCTTTTCCGCCCCGGCGATGACGCAGCGCAGCGACTTGAAATCTGCCGGTTCGGCCGCTCGGCCGTACTGATTGAGGAAGGTGCCGGTACCGAACAGGGCGGTGCTGCCGTCACGCCGCACCAATTCGATGATGGTCTTGGCATGCAGCGGGCTGACATAGAGCAGCAGATGGCAGCCGGCGAACAGCGGCAACAAGGTGCCCGCGGTCAGACCGAAAGAATGAAAGATAGGCAGGGCATTGAAGAAACGGTCCTGCGTTGTGAACGGGAAAGCCTGGCGAATCTGGGCGATGTTGGCCAGGATGGCCCGATGCGAGAGCACCACGCCCTTGGGCCGCCCCTCGGTGCCCGAGGTGAACAGGACGACGGCCGGCGCCTCCGGATCGCCCTTGGCCACGGCCAGATTCGGCGCCCACAGGGCGAAACCCAGCAGCCACAGCCTGTCGAGCCAATTGAAACGGGGCCGCAGATCCTCCAGATAAATCAGCTGCACCCCCTTGAGCGCAGCGGCCACGCCGGCCAGGTTGGCCTTGGCCAGAAACTCGCGTGAGGTCAGCACGGTGCGGATGCAGGCGGTCTCGCAGGCGTTCTGGATCACTTCCGGCCCGGCCGTGTAGTTGAGCAGGCAGGGCACCCGGCGGAAGGCGCTGAGGCCGAAGATCAGGCCCAGGGTGGACACCATGTTGGGCATGAACACCCCGACATGCTCGCCCGCTTGAGTCAGCTTGCAGGCGAGGCGTCCGAGCGCCAAGCTGATCTTCAGCAGCTCGCCATAGCTGTACTGGCCGGGCCGCATATCCTCGACTCGGTCCGGTCGATGCCGGCCGTGGCGACGCATGGCTGCGACCAGAGCGGAAAACAGGGTATGACGGGAATCGAAATCGAACGGCTGCGCCGGCCAGACCGCGACCGAGTGGTCGCCGGCGGATGGGGCATCAGGGCACATCGGACCTACACGATGCGTCAGAAGGTGTGGGTGTACTGTGCGCTGAGGATGTCGACCTTGCCCTTGTATTCGCCTTTCACCAACACCGTTTCAGTATGGTTGATCTTCACCGTCTCGACGAAAAGGTGGGCATAGCCGACGTCGAGCCAGCCCTTGTCGGAGACCTTGTACTGGCCGCCGAAGGCCAGCCAGATACGGTCGCCATCGGGGATGCGCGGGGTGCGATGCTGGGCATCGGGCACCGGCCCCTGGTCATAGGCCATGCCCATGCGCCAGAGCCATTTCGGGTTCTGCCGGTAGTTGGCGCCGACCGAGATGCGCCAGGTGTCATCCCAG
The DNA here is from genome assembly GCF_003967275.1 of Sulfuritortus calidifontis. NCBI lineage: Bacteria > Pseudomonadati > Pseudomonadota > Betaproteobacteria > Nitrosomonadales > Thiobacillaceae > Sulfuritortus > Sulfuritortus calidifontis. The sequence continues at coordinate 448,476 of NZ_AP018721.1, read as the reverse complement.
CTCTCGTCGATATCGGTCACAGTCGCACCGGTGGTGGCACGCACGACCTTCAGTCGATCGAAGGAACTCCAGCCAGTCCACGTCGCATCGGCCAGGAATTCCCAGGCATCGTTCAAGCGCGACACCACGCTCAGCGAAGCGCTGCCGGGCAGGTTGGCGTCCGCCTTGATCGGGCCATCTCCGCCAGGATGATTGCTGACCTTGCCCTCGAGGGTGTGGTCGATGGCGGAACGATAGGCCAAGCCGATGCGCGTGTTGTTGTCCAAACGGGCCAAGACACCCAGGTTGTAGCCGAAGGAAATGTCATCCCCTTTCAGGGTGGTCAGCTGGCCGGTCCACTGTGTCAACTCGGCCTCGATGTATTGCAGGCTGACACCTGCCCCCAAGGCGATCTTGTCGTTGAGCAGCCAGGCCAGACTGGGATTGAGGTTGATGGTCTTCAGGTCGGAAAGCAGGGCCTGCGAACGACCGGCCCAGGGGTTGTCGTATTCGGTTTTGAGGCCGAAGGGGCTGCTGATGCCAAAGCCGAATTTCCAGCCCGGCCCGACGTCGCGGGCATAGTAGGCATTGGGCACGAAATTGAGGCCGCCGATGTCGCCACCCGTCCCAAGCGCGGCCGCAGTACTGCCCTGATCGGTGAACTTGGACGAAGGCCGGATCAGATGACCGACGACGACCAGCTGTTCACCCTCGATGCGCAGCAGCCCGGCCGGGTTGAAATACACCGTGCTGGCATCCTGGGCCGAGGCGGCCTGGCCGGCATAGGCATTGCCGAGGCCGCTGGCGTTCTGCTCCATCAGCTTGAAGCCGGAGGCCCAAGCGCCGGCGCTCAGGCCCAGGCCGAGCATGGCACACAGCATCTTGATCCGCATTGCACCCTCCTAATCTTTTCTCGCGACGCTTCAGGCCGAAGCCGCTTCGCGCCGCAGCAACCGGGTTACCAAGGCCCGTAGTTTAGCCGGCTGCACCGGTTTGTGCAGCAAGGGATAGCCCTTGTCGGCGATGGCCTGCATGCCGGCCTCGGTGGTATCCCCGGTAACGACCACGACCGGGAATTCGCTCCCGCGCAGCCGATGGCGCAGGCGCTCCACGACATCAAGGCCGGTTTCGCCCGGGCCGAGGTGGTAATCGGTGAGCAGCAGGGAAGGCGGCCGCGGAGCCAGGGCCACGGCCTCGTCGCCGTTGCGCGCCATGACCACCTCCAGCCCCCAGCCCCGTAGCAGGGCGGCCAGGGCATCGAGCACGTTCTCATCATCATCCACCACCAGCACCCGACCGTGCAGTCGGGTATAGGCGGCTACCGCCGCCTGGCCCGCGATGGCGTGCGCCCCGGCTTCGATGCCGGCCAGGGGCACGTCGACACTGAACACGGTGCCCTTGCCCGGCGTCGACCGCACCTCAAGGTCGTGATCGAGCAGACGCACCAGGCGATCGACGATGGCCAGACCGAGGCCCAGCCCTTTGGCGCGATCGCGCTTCAAGGTCTGTACCTGGTAGAACTCGGCGAAGATATCGGCGAAATGCTCCGGCGCGATGCCGATACCGCTGTCCCACACCTGGAAGCGGATCATCTCGCCGCGGCGACGGGCGGCGATCAGAATGCCGCCGCGATCGGTGTAGCGCAGCGCGTTGGTCACTAGGTTGCGCAGGATACGGTCGAGCAGCACCGGGTCGCTCATCACCTGCAAGGGTAGACTGCGCAGCTTGAGCCTGAGCCCCTTGGATGCCGCCTCATACTGGAAGTCGTCGCGCAGACGATCAAGCAAGTGGGCCACCGACACCCTGCCCACTTGCGGGGTGATGATGCCGGCATCGAGCTTGGAGACATCGAGCACGGTACTGAACAGGCTCTCGGTGGCGGCGAGCGAAGCCTGAATCTTGTCCAGGATTGCCTTACCTTCGGTCGTCGTCACATGAGGCTGCAGTGCGGCTGCGAACAGGCCGATAGCGTGCATGGGCTGACGCAGGTCATGGCTGGCCGCCGCGAGGAATTTGGACTTGGCCCGGTTGGCCAGTTCGGCCGTCTCTTTTTGCCGCGCCAGCTCCGCGGTCGCCTCGGCCACCCGCTGCCGCATGTTGTCGCGCAGCGATTCGAGCGATTCGCCCATCTGGTTGATGCCCTGCTGCAACTGGCCGATCTCGTTGGTTTCGCTCAGGGCCACGCGGGCCTGCAGATCGCCGCCGGCGATGCGCCGCACCGTGGCAATCGCCTCCATCAGCGGCTTCAGCCCGGCCCGTGTCAGGTGATGCGCCAACAGGCCGGCCAACAACAGACCCAGGCCCAGGATCAGCAAGGCCACCCACAGCATCCCCCGCACCGTCTGCCAGTAATCGGCATAGCTCAGGGCCAACTCGACCCGGGCGATCGCGGGCGCTCCGGCCATGCCAAAACGCGACTCTGGCACCAGGGAGACAAACACGGCGCGTTTTTTGCCGCCCTGCCATAGCGGGCCAATTTCGCGGGCCAAGCCATCGGGGGCCGACACCTCGCCGATCAAGTGCCCCTGGTCCGACCAGACGCGGGCATAAAGCACGCCCTCTTCGGCCACCACCCGCCTGAGCAGTTGCGCCAAGGCAGGGGAACTCAGAGGACCATGCTGAGCCAGCACCTGGACATGCTGCGCCAGATGTTCCGAGAAGTATTGGCCACGCTGATGGATCGACTGCTCCAGATCCTGCAGGCGAGCCTGGATCAGATAGCCGCCAAGCAGCAGTGCCACGGCGATCATGGGCAGAAAGCCGAGCAGCAAGACCTGGGTGCGTACCTTCATGTCAGCACCCTCGCGCAGGGCATCGCCGGCCGCCCTTTACAGCACGAGATTGAGACGGCGCGCCAGGAGGGCGGCCTCGATGCGATTGGCCACGCCGAGCACGCGGTAGACGGCGTTGAGATGGACCTTGACCGTGCCTTCGCTCAGATTCAGCTCGCGGCAGATCTGCTTGTTGGTCCGGCCGCCCGCCAGCAGGCGCAGGACCTCGCGCTGACGCTCGGTCAACCGGGCCAGGACGCTGTCGTCAGGGATCGCCGGGCCGCTGGCGCCGACCAGTTGCGAGGGGACATAGACCCCGCCCGACAGCACCAGGCGCAGGGCGGAGAACATGACTTGGGAAGAAGAGGATTTGGGGATGAAACCGGCGACGCCCATCTCCATCAGCGCCTCGACCTGGGGCCGCGATTCCGAGGCGGAGAGGATGACCACGGGGATGTCCGGGTGCTGATCCAGCACCTGCTGCACGCTGTCGATGCCGTCCATGCCGGGCATCGACAGGTCAAGTAGGAGCAGGTCCGCCTCGGGGTGCTGCCGGGCCTGGAGCAAGGCCTCGTCCAGGCTGGCGGCCTCCAACACCTCGGCATCCGCCTCCAATTGTTTCAGCAACAGCGCGAAGCCGTCGCGGAACAGGGCGTGATCATCGGCCAGGATGGCCTTCATGGCAGGTCGCGCCGGTCAGAACGGGATGTCGTCGTCCAGATCGTCGAAGCCGCCGCCCGCACCACCGCCGGAACCGCCCGACTTGCGGCCGCCGCCGGATTCCTCGCTGCCGCTCCAGGAACCGCCACCGCCGCCCTCGCCGCGGCCGCCGAGCATCTGCATTTCGTTGGCGACGATCTCGGTGGAATAGCGCTTGACGCCATCCTTCTCCCATTCGCGGGTGCGCAGGCTGCCCTCGACATAGACCGAGCGCCCCTTCTTCAGATATTCCCCGGCGATCTCGGCCAGCTTGCCGAAGAACACCACCCGGTGCCATTCGGTGCGCTCCTGGCGCTCGCCGCTCTTGTCCTTGAACCGGTCGGTGGTCGCCAGCCGGATGGTGGTCACCGCGTCACCGCTGGGCATGTAACGGGTTTCCGGGTCCGCGCCCAGATTGCCGACCAGAATTACCTTGTTCACCGAAGCCATTCATTCTCCCCCTTGCAAGACATGCTTCACACCTTCTTCATCCCAGCCCAGCTGGCTCACCTTGAGCATCACCACGCCCTCGTCCACCAGCACGGTCACCGACTCGACCCCGGCGAACACCGAGAGCCGGGCGGCCAGCTGCTGCACGGCGGCGGCCTCCAGGTGGCCGACATGGAACATCTGGGTCTTCACCCGCAGCGGCGGCCGCATCCCCTTGGCCAGCACCAGCCAGACGCCGATCAGCGCGGCGCAGAAGACGAACACCGCGGATTGCCCCCAGCCCTTGGCCAGCCAGCCGCCGACTGCGCCGCCGAAGAACAGGCCCAAGGCCTGGGCGGTATTGTATACCCCCATCGCCGTGCCTTTGGCCTCGGCCGGGGCCACCTTGGACACCAGCGAGGGCAGGGTCGCCTCCAGGATGTTGAAGGCGACGAAATAGGCCAGCAGGGTGGCCACTACCGCCCAGAAATGGCCGATGAACAGGCTGAAACCAAGCTGGGCCAAAAACATAAGGCCGATGGCGGAGACGAACACCGGCTTCATCCGACCGTATTTCTCCCCATATATCACCGCCGGCACCAGGAAGACAAAGGAGCCGAGCAGGACCGGCAGATAGACCTGCCAGTGGGCGTCGGCCGGCAGGCCGCCGGCGTCGCTCAGGGCGAGCGGCACGATGAGGAACATGGCCATCTGCGCCGCATGCAGGGCGAAGATGCCGAAATCCAGGCGCAGCAGCTCGCCGTCACGCAGCACGTCGCCCAGGCGGCGGGGATTGGTCTGGGCGTCGGAGTGGAACACGGTCAGGCCGGGATTGGGCGTGACGAACTTGACGACGACGATGGCGAGCAAGGCCAGCACCCCGGTCATGGCGAAGATGCCGGGCACGCCGATCCAGCGATAGAACAGCGGGCCGGCAGCCAGGGAGAGGGCGAAGGCCAGGCCGATGGTGCTGCCGACCATGGCCATGGCCTGGGTGCGCTTCTCCTCGCGGGTCAGGTCGGCCAAGAGGGCGGTGACCGCCGCCGAAATCGCGCCCGCCCCCTGCAGGGCCCGGCCAAGGATCACCATGTAGATGTCGTCCGCCGCCGCCGCGACGAAGCTGCCCAAGGCGAACAGTAGTAGACCGGCGATGATCACCGGCTTGCGGCCCCAGCGGTCCGAGGCCATGCCGAAGGGCAGCATGAACAGGGCCTGGGTCAGGCCGTACATGCCCAGGGCCAGGCCGACCAGGGCATGGTCGTCGCCGCCCGGCAGGTCTTGGGCATAGAGGGCGAACACCGGCAGGATCAGGAACATGCCCAGCATGCGCAGGCCGAAAATGGCGGCCAGCGAAGCGGCGGCCCGGCGCTCGGAGCGGGTCATGGGAGCGACTTCGGAAGACATGGCTGAAGGTTTGCGCGAAAATGGCCATATATTAGCCGGTTTACGGCGCCAGACCGAGCCAGGAGTGGAAGATGGACAGGATTCGACCAAGCCGCGCCCCAGATTCAACCCGTTGCCACCGGTTCCGGCCCCACCTCTTGCCGGCCCTGCTCGCCGCCCTCGCCTGGCAGGCCGGCCCCGTCGCCGCGACGGCCGCGCCCCCCGATCTCGCCAGCTTCGCCCTGGAAGACCTGCTCAACATGGAGGTCTTTTCGGCCTCCAAATTCCAGCAAAAGGCGAGCGAGGCGCCCTCGGCGGTGACCGTGATCACGGCCGAGGAGATCATGGCCTATGGCCACCGCACCCTGGCCGACATCCTCAAGACGATCCGCGGCGTCTACGTCAGCTACGACCGCAACTACAGCTATGTCGGGGTGCGCGGCTTCGGCCGGCCGGGCGACTACAACACCCGCCTGCTCCTGCTGGTCGACGGGCACCGAGTCAACGACAACGTCTACGACGGCGGCCTGGTCGGCAGCGACTTCATCCTCGACGTCGACCTGATCGAACGGGTGGAGTTCGTGCCCGGCCCCGGCTCGGCCATCTACGGCAACAACGCCTTATTCGGGGTGATCAACGTGATCACCAAGCAGGGCCGCCAGCTCGACGGCGCCGAGGTCTCGGCCGAGGTCGCCAGCCACGATACCTGGAAGACCCGCGCCAGCTACGGCCGCCGGCTCGACAACGGCCTCGAGGTCCTGCTCTCCATCGGCCGCTACGACAGCCAGGGACAGAATCTCTTCTACCCGGAGTTCGGCGGCACCGCGGTCGGCCTCGATCACGACCGCGCCGACAACTTCTACGGCAAGTTCAGCTTCGCCGATTTCACGCTTTCCTTGGCCCATGCCGACCGCAAAAAGGGCGTTCCCACTGCCTCTTACGGCCAGGACTTCAACGATCCGCGCTCAGCGACCATCGACCGTCAGTCCTTCCTCGATCTTCAATACCAGCAGCGCCTGACCGAGCAGCTGGAGTTCACCGGCCGGGCCTACTATGGGCTGTATCACTTCAGCGGCGACTACCCCTATTCCGGGGTAGTCAACCACGACCGGACCGACGGCCGCTGGTGGGGCGGGGAACTGAAATTCGTGCACACCGCCTTCCAGAACCACAAGCTGGTCTTCGGTGCCGAGTACCAGCGCGATGGGCAGCGCGATCAGGCCAACTACGATCTCGACCCCTATGCGGTCTACCTGGACGACCGACGTCGGAGTCAGCGCTGGGGGCTATACCTCCAGGACGAATACAGCCTGAGCGAGCGCACCCTGCTCAGCGCCGGCCTTCGCTTCGACCGCTCGGCCGAAGGCCACGAGAGCGTCAATCCCCGCCTGGGCCTGATCCATCGATGGGACAACACGACCACGCTGAAGGCCCTCTATGGCACCGCTTTCCGTGCCCCTGATGCCTATGAGCTCTACTACACCGCCCTCGGCCCGCCAGACCAACTGGCCAACCCCAATCTGCGGCCGGAGAAGATCAAGACCTATGAACTGGTGCTGGAGAAGGTGATCGGCAGCGATATCCGGCTGACGGCAGCGACCTACCACTATGTCATCGACAATCTGATCGAGCAGGTAACCCTGCCGGGGGGCGACCTGATGTTCAACAACATCGCCCAGGCCAAGGCCAACGGCATCGAGCTCGAGGCCGAGCGCCGTTGGGCCGACGGCAGCCAACTGAGGGCAAGCTATAGCTGGCAACTGGCCGAGCGCGAGGATGGCACCTGGCTGGACAACTCGCCGCGCCATCTGGCCAAACTGAACTGGAGCCAGCCGATCCTGGGCAACCGCTGGCGCAGCGGCCTGGAGCTGCAATACCTCGGCAGCCGCCGCACCAGCCACCCGGGCATCAGCGCCGGCAGCAGCGTGGTGACCAACCTCACGCTCACCAGCAGCAAACTGGCCAAGGGCCTGGAGGTCTCCGCCGGCATCTACAACCTGTTCGACCAGGACTGCGTGGACCCCGGTTCGGACGAGCATAGCCAGGCCCTGCTGCACCAGGACGGCCGCACCTGGCGGCTGAAACTCGGCTACCGCTTCTGATCATGCCGCTTGGGCTCCGCCCGACCTGGTCAAACCGGCCCCTGCTCGCCTTGCTGGCGTTGCTGGCTGCCCTTGGCTCTGTGGCACGGGCCGAGGGCCTGACTGAATATCAGGCCAAGGCCGCCATGCTCTACAACTTTCCCAAGTTCATCGACTGGCCGGCCGGCACCCGCCCGGGCGCCATGCTTTGCGTGCTGGGCCCCGACCCTTTCGGCCCCGCCCTCGATTCCCTGCAGGGCAAGCCGCTCAGGAACGGCGCGGTCAGCATCGCCCGGCCGGCCAGCGTCCAGGCCGCCCTGACCTGTCAGGTGCTATTCATCGCCGGGGCCGACAACCTGAACCGGGTGCTGGCCGGACTGGGCACCGCGCCAGTGCTCACCATCGGCGAGGAGGAAGGCATGGCCGCGCGCGGCGTGATGATCGAGCTGATCCGGGAGGGCCCCCGCATCGCCTTCAAGATCAACCTGAGCGCCGCCCGGCGCGCGGGACTGTCGATCAGTTCCCAGCTGCTCAAGCTGGCCCGGGAAGTCTACTGAGGTCCCGTCCTGCCCATTTGGGCGAACCGGCTGAAACCGGTATATTGGCGGATTGTCCTGATTCCACATCGCACAGCATGATCCGCATCCGGGGCGCCCGCACCCACAACCTGAAGAACGTCAATCTCGATCTGCCGCATCACCAGTTGATCGTGATCACCGGCCTGTCCGGCTCGGGCAAGTCTTCGCTCGCCTTCGACACCCTCTATGCCGAGGGCCAGCGTCGCTATGTCGAATCGCTCTCGGCCTATGCCCGGCAATTCCTGCAATTGATGGAAAAGCCCGACGTCGACCTGATCGAGGGCCTGTCGCCCGCCATCGCAATCGAGCAGAAGACCGCCAGCCACAACCCGCGCTCCACCGTGGGCACGGTGACCGAGATCCACGACTACCTGCGCCTCCTGTTCGCCCGCGCCGGCACCCCGCGCTGCCCGGAGCATGGCATCGAGCTGGCGGCGCAGACGGTGTCGCAGATGGTCGACCAGGTGCTGAGCCTGCCCGAGGACACCCGGCTGATGATCCTGGCGCCCCTGGTGGTCGGCCGCAAGGGCGAGCAGCTGGCGCTGTTCGACGAGCTGCGCGCCCAGGGCTTCGTCCGCCTGCGCGTCGACGGCGAGGTCTACGACATCGACGCCCTGCCCAAACTCGACAAGAACAAGAAGCACACCATCGAGGCCGTGGTCGACCGGCTCAAGGTCCGCGCCGAGGTGAAGCAGCGCTTGGCCGAATCGTTCGAGACCGCCCTGCGCCACTCCGACGGCCGTGCCCTGGCGGTGGACATGGACAGCGGCCACGAGCAGCTGTTCTCGGCCAGGTTCGCCTGCCCGGTATGCGACTATGCCCTGCCCGAGCTGGAGCCGCGGCTGTTCTCGTTCAACAACCCCATGGGCGCCTGCCCCAAATGCGACGGCCTCGGCGCGATCACCTTCTTCGACCCCAAGCGGGTGGTCGCCTTCCCCCACCTCTCGCTCGCCTCCGGCGCGATCAAGGGCTGGGATAGGCGCAACGCCTTCTTCTTCCGCATGCTGACCGACCTGGCCCTGCATTACGGCTTCGACATCGAGGCGCCGTTCGAGGAGCTGCCCGAGCGGGTACGCGAGATCGTGCTCTACGGCAGCGGCGGCGAGGTCATCCCCTTCCACTACCTGGGCGAGGGCGGCCGCAAGGTCACCCGCCAGCACAGCTTCGACGGCGTCATCCCGATTTTGGAAAAGCGCTACAGGGACGCCGAATCCCAGCTTTTGCGCGAGGAACTGGCCAAGTACATCGCCAGCCGGCCCTGCCCCGAGTGCGAGGGCTCGCGTTTGCGGGTGGAGGCGCGCCACGTCACCATCGGCGGCCAGACCCTGCACGCCCTGTCGCGCCTGCCCATCCGCCAGACCCTGAAGTTCTTCGATGCGCTGAAGCTGACCGGCCACCGCGCCCAGGTGGCGGACAAGATCGTCAAGGAGATCGTCGCCCGCCTGTCCTTCCTCAACAATGTGGGCCTCGATTACCTCTCACTGGAGCGCTCGGCCGACACCCTGTCCGGCGGCGAGGCCCAGCGCATCCGCCTGGCGAGCCAGATCGGCTCCGGCCTCACCGGCGTCATGTACGTGCTGGACGAGCCTTCCATCGGCCTGCACCAGCGCGACAATGACCGCCTGCTCGGCACCCTGAAGCACTTGCGCGATTTGGGCAACACCGTGATCGTGGTCGAGCACGACGAGGATGCCATCCGCGCCGCCGACTACGTGGTCGACATGGGCCCCGGCGCCGGCGAGCACGGCGGCGAGGTGGTGGCCGAAGGCACGCCCAAGCAGATCATCGCCAGCAAGGCCTCGCTCACCGGCCAGTACCTCGCGGGCAAGAAGGCCATCGCCGTGCCGAAGAAGCGCAAGGCGCCGGACCCGGATCGCCAGCTGGTGCTGACCGGCGCCAGCGGCAACAACCTGAAAGAGGTCACCCTCAAGCTGCCGCTCGGCCTCTTCGTCGGCATCACCGGGGTCTCCGGCTCGGGCAAGTCGACCCTGATCAACGACACCCTCTACGCCGCGGTGTCCAACCTGCTCTACGGCTCGGCCCTGGAGCCGGCGCCGTTCGCGGACATCGACGGCGTCGAGTTCTTCGACAAGGTGATCAACGTCGACCAAAGCCCCATCGGCCGCACCCCGCGCTCCAACCCGGCCACCTACACCGGCCTGTTCACCCCGATCCGCGAGCTGTTCGCCGGCGTGCCCCAGGCGCGCGAGCGCGGCTACGGGCCCGGCCGCTTCTCCTTCAACGTCAAGGGCGGCCGCTGCGAGGCCTGCCAGGGCGACGGCATGATCAAGGTGGAGATGCACTTTTTGCCCGACATCTACGTACCCTGCGACGTCTGCCACGGCCAGCGCTACAACCGCGAGACTTTGGAGATCCAGTACAAGGGCAAGAGCATTCACGACGTCCTGCAGATGACGGTGGAGGAGGCCTACGAATTCTTCAAGCCGGTGCCCACCGTGGCGCGCAAGCTGAAGACCCTGATCGACGTCGGCCTCACCTACGTCCGCCTGGGCCAGTCGGCCACCACCCTGTCGGGCGGCGAGGCGCAGCGGGTGAAGCTGGCCTTGGAGCTGTCCAAGCGCGACACCGGCCGCACCCTGTACATCCTGGACGAGCCGACCACCGGCCTGCACTTCCATGACATCTCGCTGCTGCTCGATGTGCTGCATCGCCTGGTCGGCCACGGCAACACGGTGGTGGTGATCGAACACAACCTCGACGTGCTGAAGACCGCCGACTGGATCATCGACCTCGGCCCCGAAGGCGGCGAGGGCGGCGGCCGCATCATCGCCGAGGGCACGCCGGAGCAGGTGGCCAAGCACCCGGACAGCCATACCGGCCGGTATCTCAAGGCAGTTTTACGGTAAGCTTCCCCGCAAAAAGGGAGGAACCATGCCAAAAAAGACCCTTGCCGTATCTGCCCCACTTGTCGAGCATCTGACCCATTCCATTCTTGTCCTGCGCGGCCAGCGCGTTCTGCTGGACTCAGACCTGGCCGCGCTCTATGGCGTGGAGACGAAACGGCTCAACGAGCAGGTCCGGCGTAACCGGGACCGCTTTCCGCCCGACTTCATCTTCGAGCTGAGCCAGGATGAATATGCCAACTTGAAGTCGCAAATTGCGACTTCAAGTTGGGGTGGCCGCCGCAAGCCTCCGCTGGTATTTACCGAGCATGGCGCGATCATGGCTGCCACGGTGCTCAATTCGCCCCGCGCCGTGGAAATGAGCGTCTACGTCGTGCGCGCCTTCGTCCAACTGCGTGAGATGCTGGCCGGCAACAAGGAATTGGCCAAGCGGCTGGATGAACTGGAACGGCGGGTCGAGGCCAAGCTTCAGACCCATGACCAAGCCATCGCCGGTTTGATCCAGACCATCCGGGAACTGATGAAACCACCACAAACCAAGAAACGCCCCATCGGATTCGTCACGCCGAAAGATGACTGAACTCATCCGCCTGTCCAAACTCATGGCCGAACGCGGGCTGTGCTCGCGGCGCGAAGCCGACGCTTACATCGAGCGCGGCTGGGTCTTTGTCGACGGCCTCAAGGTCGACGTGCTCGGCACCAAGGTCGCCCCCGATTGCGAGATCCGGCTTGCCCAGCAGGCCGACCAACAACAGCAGCGCCGGGTAACCATATTGCTGCACAAACCGGTGGGCTATGTCTCCGGCCAGCCGGAGCCGGGCTTCACGCCCGCGCTGGCCTTGATCCAGCGCGACACCCAATGGCAGGAGAGCCGCGGCCCGGCCTTCAGCCCGGCCATGCTGAAAGGCCTGGCCCCGGCCGGCCGTTTGGACATCGATTCCACAGGCTTGTTGGTGCTCACTCAGGACGGACGCATCGCCCGGCACCTGATCGGCGACGACTCCCAGGTGGAAAAGGAATATCTGGTGCGGGTGGAGGGGCGGCTCGACGAGAAAGGCCTGGCCCTGCTCAACCACGGCCTGTCGCTCGACGGCCACAAGCTCAGGCCGGCCAAGGTCAGCTGGCAAAACCGCGACCAGTTGCGCTTCATTCTGAAGGAAGGCCGCAAGCGCCAGATCCGCCGCATGTGCGAGTTGGTCGGGCTCAAGGTGGTGGGGCTCAAGCGCGTGCGCATCGGCCGCGTGCGCCTGGGCGAGCTGCCCCTGGGCCAGTGGCGCTATTTGCGCGAGGACGAGCGCTTCTAGTGCAGCGCCTCGGCGGCCGGCCCGGCCAGGCCGACCTTGTCCCCGATCTTCAGGCCCAGCAGCTCAGCCGCGCTGGTCCGGTTGGCCGCGATCTCGACCAGGCCCGAGCTGTTCACATGCCAGAAGGCCTCGCCCTTGCCGGCCTCGCCGAAGGTGCGGAAATAGCGCAGCGCCTGCCCCTTCACCTCCAGCGCCGTCTGCCCGGTCATGAGGCCGCCACGCAGACCGGTCCAGGCATTGCCGTAATGGTCGATGTAGATGATCCGCGCCAGGTCGGCCGGGTCGAACTGCACCTCGAGCTGGGCGATGGGCTTGAGCTTGTCTTCAGGGAAACGGCCGGCGGCGATCCAGGCGGCGATCGGCGCGAACAGGTCGCGGCCGTGAAAGGTGTCGGACAGGTTTTCTGGCCGCCAGGTGATCTGCCAGTAGCGTACTTGGCGGGCCCGGGCGGCCACTACCGAGAGCAGGCCGTTGTCCGGGCCGACGAACCAGCGGCCGTCGGCATCGAGCACCACGGCCTGGCGCGGCCCGCCGACGCCGGGATCGACCACGCAGAAGAACACGCTGCCTTCAGGGAAGGCGCGACACAGGGCGTCGAGCAGCTGCGCCCCGGCATGGGCGTTGAAGTCCGGCGCGCCGTGCAGCAGGTCGATGACCGGTACAGCCGGGGCCTCGCGGGCCAGCACGGCCTTGACCTGGCCGACATAGGGGTCGGCCCAGCCGTAATCGGTGAATAGCGCAATCATCGCGGGAAATGAAAAAAGGCCGGCAATGCCGGCCTTTTTACCACAGCTTGCGCCGCTTTATTCAGCCGCCGCAGAACCTTCCTGCGCTTCGGGCCGGTCCACCAGCTCCACCAGGGCCATGGGCGCGTTGTCGCCCTTGCGGAAGCCGGCCTTGAGGATGCGCAGGTAGCCGCCGGGACGGGCCATGAAGCGCGGGCCCAGATCGTCGAACAGCTTGGCCACGATGTCGCGATCGCGCGTCCGGTCGAAGGCGAGACGGCGGTTGGCCAGGCTCGGCTTCTTGCCCAGGGTGATCAGGGGCTCGGCCACGCGGCGCAGTTCCTTGGCCTTGGGCAGGGTGGTGCTGATCACCTCGTGACGCAACAGGGCGTTGGTCAGGTTGCGCAGCATCGCGGAGCGATGGCTGCTGGTGCGGTTCAGTTTGCGGTTGGACAGGCGATGACGCATTTTGTATTACCTCTTTGTTCGAGCCGCGGCTTAGGGCTTTTCCAAGCCAACGGGCGGCCAGTTTTCCAGCTTCATGCCCAGGGTCAGACCGCGCGCGGCCAGCACGTCCTTGATCTCGTTCAGGGACTTGCGGCCCAGGTTGGGGGTCTTGAGCAATTCGTTCTCGGTGCGCTGGATCAGATCACCGATGTAGTAGATGTTCTCGGCCTTCAGGCAGTTGGCGGAGCGCACGGTCAGTTCCAGCTCGTCCACCGGACGCAGCAGGATCGGATCGATCTGGGCACCGCTGGCGGCGCTGGGCTGCTCGGACGACAGGCTGACGCCCTTCAGGTCGGCGAACGGCATCAGCTGCTCGATCAGCAGGCGGGCGGCGCCGCGCACGGCCTCTTCCGGTTCGATCACGCCGTTGGTCTCGACCTCGAGCACCAGCTTGTCCAGGTCGGTGCGCTGCTCGACGCGGGCGCTGTCGACGCTGAAGCTGACCTTCTTCACCGGGCTGTACAGGGCATCCATCATGATCACGCCGACCGGACGGGTCTCGTCCTTGACCGTGCGCGCGGTGACCGGCACATAGCCGCGGCCCGCCTCGATCTTGACTTCCATGTCGAGCTTGCCACCCTTGGTGACATGGGCGATGACATGATCCGGGTTCAGGATCTCGACATCGTGGCCACCCTGCAGGTCGCCGGCGGTGACCACGCCCTCGCCTTCCTTCTTCACGCTCAGGGTGGCTTCGTTGCGGCTGTTCAGCTTGACCGACAGGCCCTTGAGGTTGAGCAGGATGTCGACGACGTCTTCCTGCACGCCCTCGATGGTGGAGTACTCGTGCACGACGCCGGCAATGCGGATCTCGGTCGGCGCGTAGCCCTGCATGGAAGACAGCAGGATACGGCGCAGGGCGTTGCCCAGAGTGTGACCGTAGCCACGCTCGAACGGCTCCAGCGTAACCCGCGCCTGACGCGGGGAAATGCTGTTGACCTCGACGATACGGGGTTTCAGCAACTCGCCAGTGTTCGACATATGTTTTAGACCTTTAGGCGGACGGATTACTTGGAATACAGTTCGATCACGAGGTGCTCGTTGATCGTCGGCGGCAACTCGGAGCGCTGCGGGCGCGCCTTGTAGACACCCTTCATGGCCTTGGCGTCGACCTCGACCCACTCGGGGAAGCCGCGACCCTCGGCCGCTTCCAAGGCACCCTTGATGCGCAGCTGGCCCTTCGAGCGCTCGGCCACTTCGACCACATCGCCCGGCTTGACCTGGTAGGAGGGGATGTTCACCCGCTTGCCGTTGACCAGGATGCTGTTGTGCCGCACGACCTGACGGGCCTCGGAGCGGGAGGCGGCAAAGCCCATGCGATAGGTCACGCTGTCCAGACGGGATTCCAGCAGTTGCAGCAGGTTCTCGCCGGTCACGCCGCGGCGCCGATCGGCCTCTTTGTAGGTCAGACGGAACTGGCCTTCCAGCACGTTGTAGATACGGCGAATCTTCTGCTTCTCGCGCAGCTGGGTGCCGTAGTCGGACAGACGCACCTGCTTGGCGCCATGCTGGCCGGGGGCGTGCGCGCGGCGCTCCATGGCGCACTTGTCGGTGAAGCACTTTTCGCCCTTCAGGAACAGCTTCTCGCCTTCCCGACGGCACTGACGGCATTTGGGTCCAATGTAATGAGCCACTTTGCTGTACTCCTAATTAGATCCGACGCTTTTTGGGAGGACGGCAGCCGTTGTGCGGCATCGGCGTCACATCGGAAATGCTGGTGATCTTGAAGCCAAGATTGTTCAGCGCACGGACGGAAGACTCGCGACCCGGGCCCGGACCCTTGATCCGCACTTCCAGGTTCTTGACACCGTATTCCTGGGCCAGCTTGCCGGCGGTCTCGGCGGCAACCTGAGCGGCGAACGGCGTGCTCTTGCGCGAGCCCTTGAAGCCGGCCGCACCGGAAGCACCCCAAGCCAGGGCATTGCCCTGCCGGTCGGTGATGGTGATGATGGTGTTGTTGAAGGAGGCGTGGATGTGGGCGATGCCCTCAGCCACGTTCTTCTTGACCTTTTTGCGCACTCGCGTCGCTTGAGCCTTAGCCATGTCGCTTTACCTTATTTCTTGATTTGCTGCTGCTTGCGCGGGCCCTTGCGGGTACGCGCATTGGTGCGGGTGCGCTGGCCACGCACGGGCAGGCCCTTGCGATGACGCAGACCGCGGTAGCAGCCCAGATCCATCAGACGCTTGATGTTCATGGTCACTTCACGGCGCAGGTCACCCTCGACCGTGAACTTGCCCACCAGGTCGCGCAGCTTGTCGACCTCGGCGTCAGTCAGATCCTTCATTTTGGTCGACGGCACGACGCCAGCCTCGGCACAGATGAGGCGGGCGCGGGCGCGACCAATACCATAGATCGCCGTCAGGGCGATCTCCGCATGTTTGTGGTTGGGGATGTTCACCCCGGCGATGCGGGCCATGAAAAACTCCCAGCAAAAGAAAGCTAAAAATTATAACAATTGAAGCTTGCGCAATGCAAGTCTTCAGCCCTGGCGCTGCTTGTGACGCGCCTCGCTGCAGATGACGCGCACCACACCCTTGCGGCGCACGATTTTGCATTTGCGGCAGATCTTCTTCACAGAGGCTTGAACACGCATGTTCGGCTCCTTCTAAAAACTCATTTCGCCCGGAAAACGATCCGAGCCCGGGAGAGATCGTACGGCGTCATCTCCACGGTGACCTTGTCACCCGGCAAAATCCGGATGTAGTGCATCCGCATCTTGCCGGAAATATGCCCCAACACGATGTGACCGTTTTCCAACTTCACCCGGAAGGTAGCGTTGGGAAGCATTTCCAATACTTCCCCCTGCATCTGTATTACGTCTTCTTTCGACATACCCCTCAGCGCCCGACCAAGCCGCCTTTGAAGTTGGCCTTCTTCAGCAGACTCTCATACTGGTGGGTCATGATGTAGGCCTGAACCTGGGCCATGAAGTCCATGGTCACCACCACAATAATCAGGAGCGAGGTGCCGCCAAAATAGAACGGCACATTCCAGTTCACGATCAGGAACTCAGGCAGCAGACAGACCAAGGTGATGTAGATGGCACCCACCAGGGTCAG
Organism: Sulfuritortus calidifontis; assembly: GCF_003967275.1. NCBI lineage: Bacteria > Pseudomonadati > Pseudomonadota > Betaproteobacteria > Nitrosomonadales > Thiobacillaceae > Sulfuritortus > Sulfuritortus calidifontis. The sequence goes on along the minus strand of NZ_AP018721.1, from coordinate 432,096 downwards.
CCGCGTCATGATCTTGTCGATATAGCGGGCGGTCTGTTCACCGGGGCGGATTCCTGGCACGAAGGCGCCGCTCTTCTTCAGGTTGTCTGCCGTCTCCCGGGGATTAAACACCAAGGCGGTATAGAAGAAGCAGAAGAACAGGATCGCCGCCGCATAAAGCAGGACATAGACCGGCTGACCGGGCGACAGCGCCGCGGCGATGTCTTTCAGCCAGTACATGCTCTCATGGCTACCAAACCAGCCGGCCAAGGTAGCCGGGAACAGGATGATGCTGGAGGCGAAAATTGGCGGAATCACGCCGGCCATATTGATCTTCAGCGGCAGGTGCGAGGTCTGTCCACCATACAGCTTGTTACCGACCTGGCGCTTGGCATAGTTAACCAGAATCTTGCGCTGACCGCGCTCGACGAAGACAACCAAGGCGGTCACCAGCAGGGCGCCGACGAACAGCATCAGCACCAGGGGGATGGAGAAGGCACCAGTGCGGGTCAGCTCAAGAGTGCCGCCGATGGCATGAGGCAGGCCCGCCGCGATACCGGCGAAGATGATGATCGAGATACCGTTGCCGATGCCGCGCTCAGTGATCTGCTCGCCCAGCCACATCAGGAACATGGTACCGGCAACCAGGGTGACCACCGCGGTCAGACGGAATTCGAGACCGGGTGCATGGACCAGACCAGCCTGACCTTCCAAGGCAATGGAGATGCCCAGGGCCTGGAAGAGGGCGAGGGCCACCGTGCCGTAGCGGGTGTACTGGGTGATCTTGCGCCGGCCCGCCTCGCCTTCCTTCTTCAGCGCTTCCAACTGCGGCGACACCACCGTCATCAACTGCATGATGATGGAAGCGGAGATGTAGGGCATGATGCCCAGGGCGAATACGGAGAAGCGCGACAGGGCGCCGCCGGAGAACATGTTGAACATGCCCAGGATGCCGCCCTGCTGGCTCTTGAACAGCTGGTCCATGACAGCGAGATCGATCCCCGGCACCGGCACGAAGGTGCCGATCCGGTAGACGATCAAGGCCCCCAGCAGAAACCAAAGGCGACGCTTAAGGTCGCCCATCTTGCTGGTCATGCCGAAGAGGTTGCCTGCCGCTGTGCTCAAGGACGCTCCCGCTTAGGCCTCGACGATGCTGCCGCCGGCCGCCTCGATGGCAGCCTTGGCGCCCTTGGTCACGCCGATGCCGACGACCTTGATCGCACGCTCGATCTTGCCCGACAGGATGATCTTCACGGTGTTGGCCATCTGGGGCACGACACCGGCCTGCTTCAGCGCCAGCAGATCGACGTTGTCGATCGGCAGCTTGTTCAGATCGGACAGGGTCACCTCGGCCTTGAACGCCCGGTTCAGCGAGATGAAGCCACGCTTGGGCAGACGACGAGCCAGCGGCATCTGGCCGCCCTCGAAACCGACCTTGTGGAAGCCGCCGGCGCGGGACTTCTGGCCCTTGTGACCGCGACCCGCAGTCTTGCCCAGACCGGAGCCGATGCCACGGCCGACACGCTTCTTGGCGTGGGTGCTGCCGACAGCGGGTTTCAGATTGTTCAGTTGCATTTAGATCACCTCGCTCTTCACCAGATAGCGCACCTGGTTGATCATCCCGCGCACGGACGGGGTGTCTTCCAGGACCACGCTCTGATTCAGCCGCTTCAGACCCAGACCACGCACGCTCTCGCGGTGGTTCTGCTTGGTACCGATCACGCTCTTGACCAGAGTCACTTTGATCTTGCCGCTCATGGCTTACTCCAGGATTTCGGCCACGGTCTTGCCGCGCTTGGCAGCAACTTCACTGGGGGTCATCATCTGGGACAGACCGTCCAGCGTGGCACGCACCACGTTGTAGGGATTGGTTGAACCGATGCACTTGGCCAGCACGTTGTGCACGCCCATCACTTCGAAGATCGCGCGCATCGGACCGCCGGCGATGATGCCGGTACCTTCGGAGGCCGGCTGGATCAGCACCTTGGAGGCGCCATGGCTGCCGACCACCGAGTGGTGGAAAGTGCCGTTCTTGAGCGGCACCTTGATCATCTTCTTGCGCGCCTCTTCCATGGCCTTCTGCACGGCGACCGGCACTTCGCGGGCCTTGCCCTTGCCCATGCCGATGCCGCCGTCGCCGTCACCGACCACGGTCAGGGTGGCGAAACTCAGAATGCGGCCGCCCTTCACCACCTTGGTGACGCGGTTGACCGCAATCATCTTTTCCTTGAGGCCGTCGCTGCGCTCGTCCTGCTGCTGTTCGACTCTAGCCATCTTAATCCTCGCTTAGAAACTCAGTCCGTGCTCGCGCGCCGCCTCGGCCAGGGCCTTGACCCGGCCATGATAGGCATTGCCGCCACGGTCGAAGGCAACGGCGCTGACGCCGGCCTGCTTGGCCTTTTCGGCGATACGCTGGCCGACCAGCTTGGCCGCCTCGACGTTGCCGCCATTCTTGATCTGGCCGCGCACGTCCTTCTCGACGGTGGAAGCGCTGGTAAGCACGCGACCGCCGGTCGGATCGATGATTTGCGCATAAATGTGGCTATTGGTGCGATGCACGCACAGACGGGCCACAGCCAGTTCTGCAATCTTGGCGCGGGTTTTGCGCGCCCTGCGCAGACGCCGGATATTCTTGTCCATTTCAAGCGCTCCAGGTTACTTCTTCTTGGTCTCTTTCAAGACCACAACTTCGTCGGCATAGCGAATGCCCTTGCCCTTGTAGGGCTCGGGGCTGCGGTAGGCGCGGACATCGGCCGCCACCTGACCGACCTTCTGCTTGTCGGCGCCCTTGATCACGATCTCGGTCTGGCTCGGGGTCTCGACCTTGATCCCCTCGGGCATCACGTGCTCGACCGGGTGGGAGAAGCCCAGGCTCAGGTTCAGCTTGTTGCCCTGGGCCTGCGCACGGTAGCCGACGCCGACCAGGGTCAGCTTGCGCTCGAAGCCCTTGGACACCCCTTGGACCATGTTGGCCAGCAGGGCGCGGGTGGTGCCGGACATGGCGTTGGCCTCGCGGCTGTCGTCGACCGCGGCGACCTGCAGCTTGCCCTCGGCCTGGCTCACCTTGACGCGACCGGTCAGCGCCTGTTTCAAAGTGCCCAGCGGGCCCTTGACGGAAATCGCGTCGGCAGCGATGGAAACCTCCACGCCGGACGGCACCGCAATCGGATTCTTAGCAACTCGAGACATCGCTTACCTCACGCCACAACGCACAGGACCTCGCCGCCCACGCCCAGAGAGCGGGCCTTGCGGTCGGTCATCACACCCTTGGAGGTGGAAACGATCGCCACACCCAAGCCGTTCATCACGCGAGGCAGGTCGCCCTGGCCTTTATAGACGCGCAGACCGGGCTTGCTGATGCGCTCGATCTTCTCGATCACCGGACGGCCGGCGTAGTACTTCAGGGCCACTTCCATCTCGGGCAGGCCGTTGCTCTCGCGCACGGCATAGTCCTCGATGTAGCCCTCGTCCTTCAGAACCTGGGCAATCGCCTTCTTCAGCTTGGAAGCCGGCATCCGGACACTGGCCTTCTCAGTCATCTGGCCGTTGCGGATGCGGGTCAGCATGTCGGCAATGGGATCACTCATACTCATATCGTCTCTCCCTTACCAGCTGGCCTTGACCACACCCGGGATCTCGCCACGCATGGCGATCTCACGGATCTTGTTACGGCACAGGCCGAACTTGCGGAACACGCCGCGCGGACGGCCGGTCAGCTGGCAGCGGTTGCGCAGCCGGATCGGGCTGGCGTTGCGCGGCAGCGCGTGGAATTTCTCACGGGCAGCCATCCGCTCCTCGTCGGAACGGCTGGCGTCGTTAATGATCGCTTTCAGCTCTGCACGCTTGGCCTCGTACTTCTTGACCATGCGGCGGCGCTTGTCTTCACGGTTGATCAACGCGGTCTTGGCCATGTCAACCTCAGCTCTTGAACGGAAATTTGAACGCAGCCAGGAGCGCGCGGGCTTCGGCGTCGGTCTTGGCCGTGGTGGTGATGGTGATGTTCATACCACGCAGGGCATCGATCTTGTCGTACTCGATCTCGGGGAACATGATCTGTTCCTTGACGCCCATGTTGTAGTTGCCACGACCATCGAAGCCCTTGCCGCCGATGCCGCGGAAGTCGCGGATCCGGGGAATGGCAATGTTGACCAGACGATCGAGGAACTCGTACATCCGGTCACGACGCAGGGTCACCTTGCAGCCGATCGGGTAGTTGTCGCGGATCTTGAAGCCGGCAATCGACTTGCGGGCCTTGGTCACCACGGGCTTCTGGCCGGCGATCTTGGTCAGGTCGCCGACGGCGAATTCCATGACCTTCTTGTCACCGACGGCCTCGCCGACGCCCATGTTCAGGGTGATCTTCTCGATCCGGGGCACTTCCATCACCGACTTGTAGCCGAACTGCTTGGTCAGCTCGGCAACCACGGTGTCCTTGTAGTAATCGTACAAACGCGCCATGGCTCAGTCCTCACGCATCCACGACTTCGCCGTTGGACTTGAAGAAGCGCACCTTGCGCCCGTCCTCCAGCGTTTTGATACCGACGCGATCACCCTTGCCGGTGGCGGTGTTGAACAGCGCCACGTTGGAGATGTCGATCGGCATGTCCTTGTCCATGAAACCACCGGTCGTGCCCTTCATGGGGTTGGGCTTCACCGCGCGCTTGACGCGATTGACGCCTTCCACGACCACATGGCTCTCCAGCACGCGCAGCACGGTGCCACGCTTGCCTTTGTCCTTGCCGGTCAGGACGATGACCTCGTCACCTTTGCGAATCTTACGCATGACCAGACTCCTTACAGAACCTCGGGCGCCAGGGAGACGATCTTCATGAACTTCTCCGTGCGCAGCTCGCGGGTGACCGGCCCGAAGATACGGGTGCCGATCGGCTCGAGCTTGTTGTTGAGCAACACGGCTGCGTTGCCGTCGAATTTGATCAAGGAGCCGTCGGGACGACGCACGCCCTTGGCCGTACGCACGACCACGGCGTTGTAGACATCGCCCTTCTTGACGCGACCGCGCGGGGCCGCATCCTTGATGCTCACCTTGATAATGTCGCCTACGCTGGCATACCGGCGCTTGGAACCACCCAGCACCTTAATGCACATCACGGTACGCGCGCCGGTGTTGTCGGCCACGTCCAGCATGGACTGCATTTGAATCATGATCTAACTCCAATCCAACTTGACCCGGCGGCGCCGAGCAGTTTTGGATCCCGAAGGGTTTTGCGCCAAGGCTCTGAGAACCAACCCACAGCCCAAGACACGGTGAAAAGTCCGCGATTCTACCTGCGGACCTTCCGGTTTGCAAGCACAAATTAAACGATGCGCGCCTTCTCGACGAGCTTGCTCACAGTCCAGGCCTTGGTCTTGGACAGCGGGCGGCACTCCTCGATCTGAACCATATCGCCCTCGCGATACTCGTTCTTCTCATCGTGGGCGTGGTACTTCTTGGACAGGCGGATCACCTTGCCGTAGAGCGGGTGCTTGACCTTGCGCTCGACCAGCACGGTGACGGTCTTGTCCATCTTGTCGCTCACGACCTTGCCGGTCAGCGTGCGAACGTTCTTGGCTTTTTCCTGCTCGGCCATCATCTACCTCTCAGTTGCCGGCCTTGAGCTTCGATTCGTGCATGATGGTGCGCACACGGGCGATATCCCGGCGCACCTTGCGAAGCTCGTGGGTTTTGTTGGTCTGCTGGGTGCCAAGCTGCATGCGCAGGCTGAACTGGGCGCGCAGCAGGTCCATGAGCTCCTTCTGCAGCTCATCCTGGCTCTTGGTTCTCAACTCGTTTGCTTTCATGATCAGCCCCCGATCTGACGGGTCACAAACATGGTGGGAATGGGCAGCTTGGCAGCGGCCAGCTTGAACGCCTCACGCGCCAGCTCCTCGCTGATGCCTTCCATCTCGTACAGCATCTTGCCCGGCTGAATCTCGGCGACGTAGTACTCGGGCGAGCCCTTGCCGTTACCCATCCGCACTTCGGCCGGCTTCTGGGAAATCGGCTTGTCCGGGAAGATGCGGATCCAGATGCGGCCGCCCCGCTTGATGTGGCGGGTCATGGCGCGACGCGCAGCCTCGATCTGACGGGCGGTAATCCGGCCACGGCCGATCGCCTTCAGGCCGAATTCGCCGAAGCTCACCTTGGCGCCGCGGGTGGCGACGCCGGTGTTACGGCCCTTCTGCTCCTTGCGGTATTTCCTTCTAGCCGGCTGCAGCATGTTTCACTCCTGACTTCTTGCCACGTTTCTCGGGCTCAGGGGCGGCGACAGGCTTCTCGCCGCGGCCCATGTTTTCGCCCTTGTAGACCCAAACCTTGATGCCGATCACGCCGTAGGTGGTATTGGCCTCGGCAAAACCGTAGTCGATGTCGGCGCGCAGGGTGTGCAGGGGCACACGACCTTCGCGGTACCACTCGGTACGGGCGATCTCGGCGCCGTTCAGACGACCGGAGCTCATGATCTTGATGCCCTGGGCGCCGAAGCGCATGGCATTCTGCATGGCCCGCTTCATCGCGCGGCGGAACATGATCCGTTTTTCCAGCTGGTTGGCAATGGAGTCGGCGATGATCTGGGCATCGGTCTCGGGCTTGCGCACCTCCTCGATGTTCAGGGTCACCGGCACGCTCATCATGGCCTGCACCTGCTTACGCAGGTTCTCGATGTCCTCGCCCTTCTTGCCGATCACCACGCCCGGGCGCGCCGAGAACAGGGTGATGCGGGCGTTCTTGGCCGGACGCTCGATCTGGATGCGGCTCAGGGAAGCATGGTTGAGCTTCTTTTTCAGGAAGTCGCGCACCTTGATGTCCTCGATCAGGGTGCCGCCGAAGCCCTTGCTGTTGGCAAACCACTTGGAGGACCAGTTGCGGGTCACGCTCAGGCGGAAGCCGGTCGGATGAATCTTCTGTCCCATGTCTATTCCTCAGTCGCCGACGGTCACGGTGATGTGACAGGTGGGCTTGGTAATCCGGTTGCCACGGCCCTTGGCACGCGCGGTGAAGCGCTTGAGCACAGGACCTTCGTCGACGAAGATCGTGGCGACCTTCAGGGTGTCGATGTCGGCGCCCTCATTGTGCTCGGCGTTGGCGATCGCCGACTCCAGAACCTTCTTGATCACGCCGGCACCCTTGTTCGGGGTGAAGGCGAGAATGCTCAGGGCCTTGTCCACGGGCTTGCCGCGGACCAAGTCAGCCACCAGGCGGGCCTTCTGGGCGGAAAGCCGAGTACCGCGCAGTACGGCAGAAACTCTCATCTTTTCGCTCCTTACTTCTTCTTGGCCTTCTTGTCGGCGGCATGACCCTTGAACGTCCGGGTCAGCGAGAATTCGCCGAGCTTGTGGCCAACCATGTTTTCCGTGACATACACGGGGATGTGCTGCTTACCGTTGTGCACGGCGATGGTCAGGCCGATAAAATCGGGCAGGACCGTCGAACGACGCGACCAGGTCTTGATCGGGCGCTTGTCACCGGCGGAGGTAGCCGCTTCCACTTTCTTCATCAGATGCCCGTCGACGAACGGGCCCTTTTTTACTGAACGAGCCATATCAACTCACCCCTTACGCTTTGTGACGGCGGCGCACGATCATATTGTCGGTACGCTTGTTGCTGCGGGTACGATAACCCTTGGTCGGCTGACCCCACGGCGACACGGGCACGCGGCCCTCGCCGGTGCGGCCCTCGCCACCACCATGCGGGTGATCGACCGGGTTCATCGCGACACCACGCACCGTCGGGCGGATACCGCGCCAGCGGATGGCGCCGGCCTTGCCGTAGGAACGCAGGTTGTTCTCTTCATTGCCGACCTCGCCGATGGTGGCGCGGCAATCAACGTGGACCTTGCGGATCTCGCCGGAACGCAGGCGCAGCTGGGCGTAGCTGCCTTCGCGGGCCAGCAGCTGGACGCTGGTGCCGGCGGCACGGGCCAACTGGGCGCCCTTACCCGGCTGCATCTCGATGCAGTGGACGGTGCTACCGACCGGGATGTTGCGCAGCGGCAGGGTGTTGCCCGGCTTGATCGGGGCCTCGGCACCGCTCACCACCTGGGCGCCGGCCTCGAGGCCGCGCGGGGCGATGATGTAGCGACGCTCGCCGTCGGCGTAGCAGAGCAGAGCAATGTGGGCACTGCGGTTCGGGTCGTATTCGATACGCTCGACCTTGGCCACGATGCCGTCCTTATCGCGCTTGAAGTCGACGATCCGGTAATGATGCTTGTGGCCACCGCCCTTGTGCCGGGTGGTGATGTGGCCGTTGTTGTTGCGGCCGGCCTTCTGCTTCTGCTTCTCCAGCAGGGCAGCGTGGGGGGCACCCTTGTGCAGGCCAGGCGTGACCACCTTGACCACGGCGCGACGGCCGTTGGAAGTCGGTTTAACTTTTACCAGAGCCATGGCTTATTCCCCTGCCACAAAATTCAGTTCCTGGCCCGGCTTCAGGCAGACATACGCCTTCTTCCAGTTGTCACGGCGACCGAAGAAGCGACCGAAGCGCTTCACCTTGCCTTTGACGTTGGCCACTTTGACATCCTTGACCTCGACCTTGAACAGCAGCTCGACCGCGGCCTTGATCTCGGGCTTGGTGGCGTCCGGCGCCACCTGGAACACGACCTGCTCGTTCTGGTCAGCCACGCGCGTGCTCTTCTCGGAGATCACCGGCGCGAGGATGACCTGCATCAGGCGCTCCTCGTTCATCTTCACGGCATTCATGCGTACATCTCCTCGAACGACTTCACCGCATCGCGGGTCAGCAGGACATGGTCGAAGCGGACCAGGCTCCAAGGATCGGCCTGGTGCGGCTCCAGCACCAGCACGTTGTGCAGGTTGCGGGAGGACAGCCACAGGTTGTCATCGATCTCGGGGGTGATGATCAGCACCCGGTTGCTCATGCCCATATCCTTGATCTTGGCGGCCATCAGCTTGGTCTTCGGCGCCTCGACGCTGAAGCCGTCGACCACTTTCAGGCGACCGTCGGCAGCCAGCTTGGACAGAATGGAGGCCATGCCGGCACGGTACATCTTGCGGTTCACCTTCTCGGTGAAGTTCTCGTCCGGGCTGTTCGGGAAGATGCGACCGCCTCCGCGCCACAGCGGGCTGGAGGTCATGCCGGCGCGGGCGCGGCCGGTACCCTTCTGGCGGAACGGCTTCTTGGTGCTGTGTTTGACCTGCTCGCGGTCCTTCTGGGCACGGGTACCCTGGCGGGCGTTGGCCAGGAAGGCCTTGACCAGCTGGTGGACCAGGGCTTCGTTGTACTCGCGGCCGAACAGGGTGTCGGCGGCCGAGACGGCGCCGGCATCGGCACCCTTGGCGTTAATCAGCTTCAATTCCATTATGCGCCCCCTTTCACGGCCGGACGCACGACGACGTCGCCACCCTTGGGACCGGGCACGGCACCCTTGACCAGCAGCAGCTGGCGCTCGCTGTCGACGCGGACCACTTCCAGGTTCTGGATGGTGCGGTTGACGGCACCCATGTGGCCGGACATGCGCTTGCCGGGGAAGATTCGGCCCGGGTCCTGCGCCTGACCGATCGAGCCGGGCACGTTGTGCGAGCGGGAGTTGCCATGGCTGGCGCGCTGGGAGGCGAAGTTATGCCGCTTGATGGTGCCGGCGAAGCCCTTACCCTGGGTCACGCCGGAGACATCGACCATCTGGCCAGCCTGGAAGATTTCGACAGTCACGCTGGCGCCCGCCTGGTACTGGCTGGCGACATCAGCGGCAACGGGGAATTCGGTCATGCCTGCCGCCGCCTCGATGCCCGCCTTGGCGAAGTGGCCCGCCATGGGCTTGGCCACGCGGTTGGGCTTGCGGCTGCCGTAAGCGAGCTGAACGGCATCGTAGCCATCCGTCGCCACGGTCTTGACTTGGCTGACGCGGTTGTTCGACATGTCCAGCACGGTCACCGGCACGGCACTGCCGTCGTCGGTGAAAATGCGGGTCATGCCGATCTTGCGACCGACAAGGCCTAGACTCATTTTTCGTTTCCTCTTAAGGCGCCGACTTCAATTGGCCGGCGGTTTCAAATTCAAGCTCACCAAGACCGCCGGCCGGGAAACGGGTTCCGGCCGGCGGAAAAGCGGGCAATGTTACTGCAGTTTGATCTCTACGTCCACACCCGCAGGCAGATCCAGCTTCATCAGGGCATCCACGGTCTTGTCCGTGGGGTCGATGATGTCCATCAGGCGCTTGTGGGTGCGCATTTCCAGCTGGTCGCGCGAGGTCTTGTTGACGTGCGGCGAACGCAGCAGGTTGAAGCGCTCGATCGAGGTGGGCAAGGGCACGGGGCCCTTGACTACGGCGCCGGTCCGCTTGGCGGTGTCCACGATTTCCATGGCCGACTGATCGATCAGCTTGTAGTCATACGCCTTCAGGCGGATGCGGATTTTCTGGCTCTGCATGATTTGCCTTCTTACTCAATAATCTTCGCCACGACGCCGGCGCCGACGGTACGACCGCCTTCGCGCACGGCAAAGCGCAGGCCTTCCTCCATCGCGATCGGCGCGATCAGGCTCACCGTGATCGACACGTTGTCGCCAGGCATCACCATCTCGGTGCCAGCCGGCAGGTCGATCGAGCCAGTCACGTCGGTCGTACGGAAGTAGAACTGCGGACGGTAGCCGTTGAAGAACGGGGTGTGACGACCACCCTCTTCCTTCGACAGCACATAGATCTCGGCGCTGAACTTGGTGTGCGGGTTGATCGAGCCCGGCTTGGCCAGCACCTGGCCACGCTCGACTTCTTCCCGCTTGGTGCCGCGCAGCAGCACGCCGACGTTGTCACCGGCCTGACCCTGGTCCAGCAGCTTGCGGAACATCTCGACCCCGGTGCAGGTGGTCTTGATCGTGGGCTTGATGCCAACGATCTCGATTTCGTCGCCGACCTTGATGATGCCGCGCTCGACACGGCCGGTCACCACGGTGCCGCGACCGGAGATGGAGAACACGTCTTCCACCGGCATCAGGAAGGTGCCGTCCACGGCACGCTCAGGAGTCGGGATGTAGCTGTCCAGGGCCTCGGCCAGACGGAAGATGGAGGGCTCGCCGATCTCGGACTGGTCGCCTTCCAGGGCCTTCAGAGCGGAACCCTTGATGATCGGGGTGTCGTCGCCAGGGAAGTCATACTTGGACAAGAGCTCGCGCACTTCCATCTCGACCAGCTCCAGGAGCTCGGCGTCGTCGACCATGTCGGCCTTGTTCATGTAGACGATGATGTAGGGCACACCCACCTGGCGGGCCAGCAGGATGTGCTCGCGGGTCTGCGGCATCGGGCCGTCGGCCGCGCTTACCACCAGGATGGCGCCGTCCATCTGGGCGGCGCCGGTGATCATGTTCTTCACGTAGTCGGCGTGACCCGGGCAGTCAACGTGGGCATAGTGACGGTTCGCCGTCTCGTACTCGACGTGGGCGGTGTTGATGGTAATACCCCGCGCCTTCTCTTCCGGGGCGGAGTCGATCTGGTCGTAACCTTTCGCCTCACCACCGTACTTCTTCGACAGAATCGTCGTGATCGCCGCCGTCAGCGTGGTCTTGCCATGGTCCACGTGACCAATCGTACCCACGTTTACGTGCGGTTTCGTCCGCTCAAATTTTTCCTTGGCCATGACTCAATAACCTCACTTCTTGTTGATGATGGCATCCGCGACGTTCTTGGGCGCCTCGGAGTAGTGTTTAAATTCCATGGTGTAGGTCGCACGGCCCTGGGTCAGCGAACGCAGCTGGGTCGAATAGCCGAACATCTCGGACAGCGGCACCTCGGCCTTGATCGCCTTGCCGCCGGGCAGGTCCTCCATGCCCTGGATCATGCCGCGACGGGAGGACAGATCGCCCATGACGTCACCCATGTAGTCCTCAGGGGTCTCGACCTCGACCGCCATCATCGGCTCAAGCAGGACCGGGTTGGCCTTGCGCATGCCTTCTTTGAAGGCCATGCTGGCGGCCATCTTGAAGGCCTGTTCGGAGGAGTCCACCTCGTGGTAGGAGCCGTCGAACAGGGTGATCTTGACGTCTTCCACCGGGAACCCGGCCAGCACGCCATTCGGCAGGGAATCCCTCAGGCCCTTGTCGACCGCGGGGATGTATTCGCGCGGCACCGAGCCGCCCTTGATGGCATCGACGAACTCGTAGCCCTTGCCGGCCTCGTTCGGCTCCATCTTGATCCAGACGTGGCCGTACTGCCCCTTGCCACCGGACTGCTTGACGAACTTGCCCTCGACCTCGACCGACTTGCGAATGGCTTCGCGGTAGGCCACCTGCGGGGCGCCGACGTTGGCTTCAACGCCGAACTCGCGCTTCATGCGGTCGACGATGATCTCCAAGTGCAGCTCGCCCATGCCGGAGATGATGGTCTGACCGGATTCCTCGTCGGTGCGAACACGGAAGGACGGGTCTTCCTGGGCCAGACGGTTCAGGGCCAGGCCCATCTTCTCCTGGTCGGCCTTGGTCTTCGGCTCGACGGCGACGTGAATCACCGGCTCGGGGAATTCCATGCGCTCAAGAATGATTGGCTTGTCCAGCGAGCTCAAGGTATCGCCGGTGATGGCCTCTTTCAGGCCCACAGCGGCGGCGATGTCGCCCGCGCGCACTTCCTTGATCTCTTCCCGGTTGTTGGCGTGCATCTGCAGGATACGCCCCAGACGCTCTTTCTTGCCCTTGACCGAGTTGTAGATGGTGTCGCCCGAGTTCACCACGCCGGAATAGACCCGGAAGAAGGTGAGCTGACCGACATAGGGGTCGGTCATGATCTTGAACGCCAATGCGGAGAACGGCTCGGCATCGTCAGCCTTGCGCTCGTCCGGCTCGCCGTTTTCTTTCTCGCCCTTGACCGGCGGAATATCGACCGGCGACGGCAGGTAGTCGACCACGGCGTCCAGCATGGCCTGGACACCCTTGTTCTTGAAGGCGGAACCGCACAGCATCGGCACGATCTCACCGGCGATGGTGCGCTGACGCAGGGCCTTCTTGATTTCCTCTTCCGGCAGATCGCCTTCCTCAAGGTATCTGTTCATCAGGTCTTCACTGGCCTCAGCAGCCACCTCGACCATCTTCTCGCGCCACTCCTTGCAGGTGTCAACCAACTCGGCCGGGATCTCGCGGTACTCGAATTTCATGCCCTGAGACGCCTCGTCCCAGTAGATCGCCTTCATCTTGACCAGGTCAACCACGCCGGCAAAATTGTCCTCGGCGCCGATCGGCACCTGCAACAGAACCGGGTTGGCCTTCAGCCGGGCGCGCATCTGATCGTAGACCTTGAAGAAATTGGCGCCGGAACGGTCCATTTTGTTGACGAAGGCCAGGCGGGGCACACCGTACTTGTTGGCCTGACGCCAGACAGTCTCGGACTGGGGCTGAACGCCACCCACCGCGCAGTAGACCATGCAAGCACCGTCGAGCACGCGCATGGAACGCTCCACCTCGATGGTGAAATCGACGTGGCCCGGGGTGTCGATGATGTTGATGCGATGCTCGGGATACTTGCCATCCATGCCGCGCCAAAAGGCGGTAGTCGCAGCGGAGGTGATGGTAATGCCACGCTCCTGCTCCTGCTCCATCCAGTCCATGGTGGCGGCGCCGTCATGCACCTCGCCGATCTTGTGCGACTTGCCGGTATAGAACAGGACGCGTTCGGTCGTGGTGGTCTTGCCGGCGTCGATGTGCGCCGAAATGCCGATGTTGCGATAGCGTTCGATGGGGGTGGTACGGGCCACTTTACTTCACCTTGTTATTAGAAACGGAAATGGCTGAAGGCCTTGTTCGCCTCGGCCATACGGTGCACTTCCTCGCGCTTCTTCATGGCGCCGCCGCGGCCCTCGGCCGCGTCGATCAGTTCGCCAGCCAGACGGGCGCCCATGGACTTTTCGCCACGCTTGCGAGCGGCCTCTTTCAGCCAGCGCATCGCCAGGGCCAGACGGCGGGCCGGGCGCACCTCGACCGGGACCTGGTAGTTGGCGCCGCCGACGCGACGGCTCTTCACCTCGACCACGGGTTTGATGTTGCCCAGGGCCTGGGAGAAGACCTCCAGGGGGTCCTTCCCGCTCTTCTTGCTGATCTGGTCGAAGGCGCCATAGACGATGCGCTCGGCGACCGACTTCTTGCCGCTGCTCATGATCACGTTCATGAACTTGGCAACCTCTTGGTTGCCGAATTTCGGATCCGGCAGGATCTCGCGCTTGGGTACTTCACGACGACGTGGCATAGCTCTCTATCCTCAATCCAGCATTAGGCCGCTTTCGGGCGCTTGGCGCCGTACTTCGAGCGAGACTGCTTCCGGTCCTTGACGCCCTGGGTATCCAGGCTGCCACGGACGATGTGGTAACGCACACCCGGTAGGTCCTTGACCCGGCCGCCCCGCACCAGCACCACCGAGTGCTCCTGCAGGTTGTGACCCTCGCCGCCGATGTAGCCGATCACCTCGAAACCGTTGGACAGACGAACCTTGGCCACTTTACGCAGCGCCGAGTTCGGCTTCTTCGGGGTGGTGGTATAGACACGGGTGCAGACGCCGCGTTTCTGCGGGCAGGCCTCCATGGCCGGTACCTTGCTCTTGTCAATCGGGGCCTTGCGCGCCTTGCGCACAAGCTGGTTAATGGTTGGCATGGGTTGCGCCTTCTCGAAAAATCAGCTCACTAAAATCCGTTTTGCCTGTACAAACGGCCCGCGAGTCGCCTCGCAGGCCGCAGCAAGAAAAAGACCGCGGATTGTATGGTCTCGGCCAAGGGCTGTCAAGCCTCCTCGCCGCCCGCACTCTCCACCGTCACTTCCTCGACTCCGGTCTCCATTTCCATGGCCTCCATCGCCGCCCGCTGCTGGCGGTTGCGGTGGTGGGCCAAGCCAGTACCGGCCGGGATCAGGCGGCCGACAATGACGTTTTCCTTGAGGCCACGCAGATCGTCCTTCTTGGCCATGATCGCCGCCTCGGTCAGCACACGGGTGGTCTCCTGGAAGGAGGCCGCCGAGATGAAGGAGTCGGTCGACAGCGAGGCCTTGGTGATACCGAGCAGCACGTCGTCATAGGTCGCCGGCTGCTTGCCCTCGGCGATCAGACGATCGTTCTCCTCCAGCAGATCGGAACGCTCGACCTGCTCACCCGGGATGAAGCGGGAATCGCCAGCATCGGCCACGGTGACCCGGCGCAGCATCTGCCGGACCACGACCTCGATATGCTTGTCGTTGATCTTCACGCCCTGCAGGCGGTAGACGTCCTGCACCTCGTTGATGATGTAGCGGGCCAGCGCCTCGACCCCCTGCAAACGCAGGATGTCGTGCGGGTCGGCCGGACCGTCGACGATGGTCTCGCCCTTCTGCACCACCTGGCCGTCGTGCACGGTGACGTGCTTGTCCTTCGGGATCAGGTATTCGTGGGCGATGCCATCCATGTCGGTCAGCACCAGGCGTTGCTTGCCCTTGGTGTCCTTGCCGAAGCTCACCGTGCCGGTGATCTCGGCCAGCATGCCGGCATCCTTCGGGCTGCGGGCCTCGAACAACTCGGCCACACGCGGCAGACCACCGGTAATGTCGCGGGTCTTCGAGGTCTCCTGCGGGATCCGCGCCAGCACGTCGCCGACATTGACCTCTTGGCCGTCCTTCACGGTGATCAGGGAGCCGACCTGGAAGCCGATGTTGACGGTGATGTCGGTGCCGGCCACCTTGACTTCCTTGCCGTCGGCACCGATCAGCTTGACCTGCGGGCGCAAGCCCTTGCTGGCTGCGCTGCCGCGGCGCTTGGCGTCGATGACGATCAGGGTGGACAGGCCGGTCACCTCGTCGATCTGCTTGGCGACGGTGACGCCTTCTTCCACGTTTTCGAACTTCACCCGGCCCGCGTACTCGGTGATGATCGGGCGGGTATGCGGGTCCCAGGTGGCCAGGGCGGTGCCGGCCTTGAGCGCAGCGCCATCCTTGACGCCGAGGGTGGCACCGTAAGGCACCTTGTGCCGTTCGCGCTCGCGCCCGTTGTCGTCGACGATCAGCACCTCGCCGTTACGGGAAATGACCACCTGCTCGCCACGGACGTTGGTCACATAGCGCATGGTCGGCGCAAAGCGCGCGGTACCGGCGGATTTACATTCGACCTGGCTGGCCGAGGCGGCACGCGAAGCGGCACCACCGATGTGGAAGGTCCGCATGGTCAGCTGGGTACCCGGCTCGCCGATCGACTGGGCGGCGATGACGCCGACCGCCTCGCCCGAGTTGACCAGGTGCCCGCGGCCGAGATCGCGGCCATAACACTTGGCACACAGGCCCCAACGGGTTTCGCAGGTCAGCGGGGTGCGGACCTTGACCTCGTCGATGCCCTGTTGCTCGATCAGGTCGACCATGGCCTCGTCGAGCAGGGTGCCGGCGTCGATCACGGTCTCGCCGGTATCCGGGCTCACCACATCGCTTGCCGCCACACGGCCGAGAATCCGCTCGCGCAGAGGCTCGATCACATCGCCGCCCTCGACCAGGGCCTTCATGAGCATGCCGTTGCCGGTACCGCAATCGTCCTCGGTGATCACCAGATCCTGGGTCACGTCGACCAGACGCCGGGTCAGGTAGCCGGAGTTCGCAGTCTTCAGCGCGGTATCGGCCAGACCCTTACGGGCGCCGTGGGTCGAGATGAAGTACTGCAGAACGTTCAGACCCTCGCGGAAGTTCGCGGTAATCGGGGTCTCGATGATGGAGCCGTCCGGCTTGGCCATCAGGCCGCGCATGCCGGCGAGCTGGCGGATCTGCGCGGCAGAGCCGCGAGCGCCGGAGTCGGCCATCATGTAGATGGAGTTGAACGACTCCTGCTTGACCTTCTCGCCCTTGGCGTTGACCACCTCTTCGTGCGACAGCTGCTCCATCATGGCCTTGGCCACCTTGTCGCCGGCCTGGCCCCAGATGTCGACCACCTTGTTGTAGCGCTCGCCCTGGGTGACCAAGCCGGAGATGTACTGCTCCTCGATCTCCTTCACCTCGGCCTCGGCCGCGGACAGGATGTCGTGCTTCTGCGGCGGCATGAGCATGTCCTGCATGCAGATGGAGATGCCGCCGCGGGCAGCCATGGAGAAGCCGGTGTACATCAGCTTGTCGGCGAAGATCACGGTCTCTTTCAGGCCGCACTTGCGGAAGCTGGAGTTGATCAGGCGCGAGATCTCCTTCTTCTTCAGCACCTTGTTCACGTGGGCGTAGGACAGACCGGGCGGCAGGATCTCGGACAACATGGCACGGCCGGCCACGGTTTCGTAGCGGCTGACCTTCTCGACCAACTGGCCATTTTCGTCATGCAGCCGCTCGCGGATGCGGACCACGACCTTGGCGTTGAGGTCGACCAGGCCGGACTGCCAGGCGCGGCGCAACTCACCGACATCGGCGAACAGCATGCCCTCGCCCTTGGCGTTGATCCGCTCGCGCGTCATGTAGTACAGGCCGAGCACGATGTCCTGCGAGGGCACGATGATCGGCTCGCCGTTGGCGGGCGACAGCACGTTGTTGGAAGCCAGCATCAGGGTGCGCGCTTCCAGCTGGGCCTCGAGCGAGAGCGGCACGTGCACTGCCATCTGGTCGCCGTCGAAGTCGGCGTTGAAGGCGGTACACACCAGGGGATGCAGCTGGATCGCCTTGCCCTCGATCAGCACCGGCTCGAAGGCCTGGATGCCGAGGCGGTGCAGGGTCGGCGCCCGGTTCAGCATGACCGGATGCTCGCGGATGACCTCTTCCAGGATGTCCCAGACCACCGGCTCCTGGGCCTCGACCATGCGCTTGGCGGCCTTGATCGTGGTGGCCAGGCCCATCACCTCCAGGCGATGGAAGATGAAGGGCTTGAACAGCTCCAGCGCCATCAGCTTGGGCAGGCCACACTGGTGCAACTTCAGGGTCGGGCCGACCACAATGACCGAACGGCCGGAGTAGTCGACGCGCTTGCCCAGCAGGTTCTGCCGGAAGCGGCCGCCCTTGCCCTTGATCATGTCGGCCAGCGACTTGAGCGGGCGCTTGTTGGCGCCGGTCATGGCCTTGCCGCGCCGGCCGTTGTCGAGCAGGGAGTCGACCGCCTCCTGCAGCATGCGCTTCTCGTTGCGCACGATGATCTCCGGCGCCTTCAGCTCCAACAAACGCTTGAGCCGGTTGTTGCGGTTGATGACCCGACGGTACAGATCGTTCAGGTCGGAGGTGGCGAAACGGCCGCCGTCCAGCGGCACCAGGGGACGCAGCTCGGGCGGCAGCACCGGCAGCACCTCCAGAATCATCCAGTCGGGGTGGATGCCGGACTTCTGGAAGGCCTCGAGCACCTTCAGGCGCTTGGCGATCTTCTTGATCTTGGTGTCGGAGCTGGTCTTGTCCAGCTCGGCACGCAGCTTCTCGATCTCGCTGTCGAGGTCGAGGTTGCGCAGCAGGTCACGGATACCCTCGGCGCCCATGTTGGCCTTGAACTCGTCGCCGTACTCTTCCAGCTTGGCCAGATAGTCGTCCTCGGTCAGCAGCTGGCCACGCTCGAGCGGGGTCATGCCCGGCTCGGTCACCACGAAGCCCTCGAAGTAGAGCACGCGCTCGATGTCGCGCAGGGTCATGTCCAGCACCATGCCCAGGCGGCTGGGCAGCGACTTCAGGAACCAGATGTGGGCGACCGGGCTGGCCAGCTCGATGTGGCCCATGCGCTCGCGGCGCACCTTGCTCTGGGTCACCTCGACGCCGCACTTCTCGCAAATCACGCCGCGGTGCTTCAGGCGCTTGTACTTGCCGCACAGGCACTCGTAGTCCTTGATCGGGCCGAAGATCTTGGCGCAGAACAGGCCATCCCGCTCCGGCTTGAAGGTGCGGTAGTTGATGGTCTCCGGCTTCTTGACCTCGCCGTAGGACCAGGAGCGGATCTTCTCCGGCGACGCCAGGCCGATCTTGATGGCGTCGAACTCCTCGTCCTGGGTCACCTGTTTGAACAGATCAAGCAGTGCTTTCATCGTGCAATACCCCCGTTAGGGTTAAATCGTGTGCAGAAACGTGCCTTGCGGCGCTCTTCTTGCCAAATCAATAACGCTCGAGATCGATGTCGATCGCCAGGGAGCGGATTTCCTTCACCAGCACGTTGAAGGATTCCGGCATGCCGGCATCGATCTTGTGCTCGCCCTTGACGATGTTCTCGTAGACCTTGGTCCGGCCCGAGACGTCGTCCGACTTGACCGTCAGCATCTCCTGCAGCGTGTAGGAGGCGCCGTAGGCTTCCAGCGCCCAGACTTCCATCTCGCCGAAGCGCTGGCCGCCGAACTGGGCCTTGCCGCCCAGCGGCTGCTGGGTGACCAGGGAGTATGGGCCGGTCGAGCGGGCATGCATCTTGTCGTCGACCAGGTGGTGCAGCTTGAGCATGTGCATGATGCCCACGGTCACCGGGCGGTCGAACATCTCGCCGGAGCGGCCGTCGTACAGGCGGACCTGGGTCTTGGCCGGAGTGAAGCCCACCTTCCTGGTGTGCTCCGCATCGTCCGGATAGGCCAGGTCGAGCATAGCCTTGATCTCGCTCTCGTGCGCGCCGTCGAACACCGGCGAGGCGAAGGGCACGCCACGGCTCAGGTTCTCGGCCAGCTCCTTGACCTCGTCGTCGGTCAGGCTGGCGATGTCCTCTTTCTTGCCGGAAGTGTTGTAGATCTTGTCCAGCAGCTTGCGTAGATCGGCGATCTTGGCCTGCTGCTGCAGCATCTCGCCAATGCGCAGGCCTAGGCCGCGCGAGGCCCAGCCCAGATGGGTTTCCAGAATCTGGCCGACGTTCATCCGCGACGGCACGCCCAAGGGGTTCAACACGATGTCGACCGGGGTGCCGTCGGCCATGAACGGCATGTCCTCGACCGGAACGATCTTCGACACCACGCCCTTGTTACCGTGGCGGCCGGCCATCTTATCGCCGGGCTGCAGGCGGCGCTTGACCGCCAGGTAGACCTTGACCATCTTGATCACGCCGGGCGACAGCTCATCGCCGGAGGTCAATTTCTTCTTCTTGATCTCCAGCATGCGGTCGAACTCTTCGCGCACCTTGGCCAGCGACTCCTTGACGCCTTCCATCTGGCGGGCAACATCCTCGTTGGACAAGCGGATGTCGAACCAGTCGTGCGGGTTCAGGCTGTCCAGGTAGTCATTGGTGACCTTGGCGCCCTTGGCCAGCTTCTTCGGGCCGCCCTTGGCCTCCTTGTTCAGGATCAGCTTGCGCAGGCGGGCGAAGGCGTCGTGCTCGACGATGCGCATCTGGTCGGCCAGGTCCTTCTGGTACTTGCGCAGATGGTCGTCGATGATCTGGTTGGCGCGGGAATCGCGCTCGATGCCTTCCCGGGTGAAGACCTGGACGTCGATCACGGTGCCGCTCATGCCGGTCGGCACGCGCAGGCTGGTGTCCTTCACGTCGGAGGCCTTCTCGCCGAAGATGGCGCGCAGGAGCTTCTCTTCCGGGGTCAGCTGGGTCTCGCCCTTCGGGGTGACCTTGCCGACCAGCACGTCGCCGGCCTCGACCTCGGCACCGATGTGCACGATGCCGGCCTCGTCCAGGCGGCCCAACTGCTGCGGCGCCAAGTTGGAGATATCCTTGGTGATCTCTTCCGGGCCCAGCTTGGTGTCACGGGCGACGACCGACAGCTCCTCGATGTGGATCGAGGTGTAGCGGTCCTCGGCCACGACGCGCTCGGAGATCAGGATCGAGTCCTCGAAGTTGTAACCGTTCCAGGGCATGAAGGCGACCAGCATGTTCTGGCCCAGCGCCAGTTCGCCCTTGTCGGTCGAGGCGCCGTCGGCGACCACGTCGCCTCGGGCCAGCTTGTCGCCCACCTTCACCAGCGGCCGCTGGTTGATATTGGTGTTCTGGTTGGAACGCTGGTACTTGGTCAGGGTGTAGATGTCGACACCGACCTCGCCCGGGGCAGTCTCGTCGTCGTTGACGCGGACCACGATCCGGCTGGCGTCGACATAGTCGACCACGCCGCCGCGGCGGGCGGTGACCACGGTGCCGGAGTCGACCGCGGCGGTGCGCTCGATGCCGGTGCCGACCAGCGGCTTGTCCGGACGCAGGCAGGGCACGGCCTGACGCTGCATGTTCGAACCCATCAGGGCGCGGTTGGCGTCGTCATGCTCGAGGAAGGGGATCAGCGAGGCGGCCACCGAGACGATCTGCGATGGGGCGATGTCCATGTACTGGATCTTGTCCGCGGTCGACAGGGCGAATTCGTTGTGGTGACGGGCCGAGATCAGATCGTCGGTGAAGCGGCCCTTGGCGTCGAGCGCCGAGTTGGCCTGGGCGATGACGTACTGGCCTTCCTCGATCGCCGACAGGTAATCGATCTGGTCGGTCACCTTGCCGTCCACCACCTTGCGATACGGGGTCTCGATGAAGCCGTACTCGTTGGTCCGGGCGTACAGGGCCAGGGAGTTGATCAGACCGATGTTCGGACCTTCCGGGGTCTCGATCGGGCAGACCCGGCCGTAGTGGGTCGGATGCACGTCGCGCACCTCGAAGCCGGCGCGCTCGCGGGTCAGGCCGCCCGGACCGAGGGCGGAAATCCGCCGCTTGTGCGTGATCTCGGACAGCGGGTTGGTCTGGTCCATGAACTGCGACAGTTGGGAGGAGCCGAAGAACTCCTTGATCGCGGCCGAGATCGGCTTGGCGTTGATCAGGTCGTGCGGCATCAGGTTCTCGCTCTCGGCCTGGTTCAGGCGCTCCTTGACCGCGCGCTCGACGCGGACCAGGCCGGCGCGGAACTGGTTCTCGGCCAGTTCGCCGACCGAGCGCACCCGACGGTTGCCCAGGTGGTCGATGTCGTCGACCTCGCCGCGGCCATTGCGCAGTTCGACCAGGATCTTGATCACCGCGACGATATCCTCGCGGGTCAGGGTACCGGCACCGGTCAGCTCATCGACGCCGATGCGGCGGTTGAACTTCATGCGGCCGACCTTGGACAGGTCGTACGACTCTTCACTGAAGAACAGGCGCTGGAACAGGGCCTCGACCGCATCCTCGGTCGGCGGCTCGCCCGGACGCATCATGCGGTAGATGGCGACGCGCGCGGTCCACTGGTCCACCGTCTCGTCGCTGCGCAGGGTCTGCGAAATGTAAGCGCCGTGATCCAGCTCGTTGGTATACAGGGTCTCGAACTTGGCGATGCCGGCGGCCTGCAGCTTATCCAGCAGGGCCTCGGTGATCTCGTCGTTGGCGCGGGCGATGACCTCGCCGGTCTCCTTGTCGACGATGTTGGCCGCCACGATCCGGCCGAGCATGAACTCGCCGTCGACCGTCAGCTTCTTGACACCGGCGGCCTCCATGTCGCGGATGTGCTTGGCAGTGATCCGCTTGTCCTTGGCGACGATGACCTTGCCATCCTTGCCGACGATGTCGAAACGGGCGGTCTCGCCCTTCAGGCGCTCAGGCTTGATCTCGTACTCGATGCCCTTCTTGGTCAGATGGAAGGTCTCGAACTCGAAGAACATGGCCAGGATCTCTTCGGCGCTGTAGCCCAGGGCCTTGAGCAGGACGGTGACCGGCATCTTGCGCCGACGATCGACCCGGAAGAAGACGAAGTCCTTGGGATCGAACTCGAAATCGAGCCAGGAGCCGCGGTAGGGGATGATCCGGGCCGAGAACAAGAGCTTGCCCGAGCTGTGGGTCTTGCCGCGGTCGTGTTCGAAGAAGACGCCGGGCGAGCGGTGCAGCTGGGAGACGATGACGCGCTCGGTGCCGTTGATGATGAAGGAACCGGTCGGAGTCATGAGCGGAATCTCGCCCATATAGACCTCCTGCTCCTTCACTTCCTTGATCTTCTCCTTGGTGCTCTCGCGGTCGAGGATGACCAGGCGCACCTTGGCCCGCAGGCTGGCGGCGAAGGTCAGGCCGCGCTGCTGGCACTCGACGATGTCGAACACCGGCTGGCCCAGGGTGTAGCTGACGTATTCCAGGCGGGCACCGCCGTTGTGGCTGGTGATCGGGAAGATGGACTTGAACGCCGCCTGCAGGCCGACATCCTTGCGCTGATCGGCAGGGGTATGCTCCTGGAGGAACTCGTAGAAGGACTCAAGCTGGGTGGTCAGCAGGTAGGGCACCGGCAAGACGCTGACGCGCTTGGCGAAGTTCTTGCGGATGCGTTTTTTCTCGGCGAATGTGTAGCTCATGGCGACCCCTTATCAGGAGAAGGAGATCAAGGAACGGAAATGGACCATTTCCTGCGCAAAAGACAGGTGAGAGAAGGTCTTGCGGCTTGCGACTTCTTTCATCTGGCTTCTGCCTCCACTGACAACGAACGAATTTTTCAAAACCAAAAGGCCGGCGGGCCGGGCCTGCTTTCCACAGACCCGGGTCCACCAGCCACAAACACCGGTTCTAGCCCGGCGCACGCCGAAATTACTTGATCTCGGCAGTGGCGCCAGCTTCGGTGAGCTGCTTCTTGATGTCCTCGGCCTCGGCCTTGGGGCAGCCTTCCTTGACGGTCTTGGGCGCGCCGTCGACCAGGTCCTTGGCTTCTTTCAGGCCCAGGCCGGTCACCGCACGGACGACCTTGATGACGTTGACCTTGTTGGCGCCAGCGCTGGCCAGGACCACGTCGAACTCGGTCTTCTCTTCGGCGGCAGCACCACCGGCGGCGGCACCGCCGGCCGGAGCGGCCACAGCCAGGGCGGCAGCGGAAACGCCGAACTTCTCTTCGAACGCCTTGACCAGGTCGTTCAGTTCCATCACGGTCATGGCGCCTACGGCTTCCAGGATGTCTTCTTTGGTAACAGCCATTTCAATTACTCCTAAATCAGATATACGTGACGATTAAGCCGCGGCTTCTTCGCGCTGCTTGGCCAGGGCGGCCAGGGCGCCGGCAAAGCCGGATACCGGCGCCTGCATGACGCCGAGCAGCTTGGCGAGCAGCTCGTCGCGGCTGGGGATCGAGGCCAGAGCCTGCACACCCGCCTTGTCGAGCACCTTGCCGGCATAGGAGCCGACCTTGAGCACCAGCTTGTCGTTGCCCTTGGCGAACTCGTTCAGCACCTTGGCCGCCGCCACCGGATCCGCGGAAATGCTGTAGATCAGGGGGCCGGTCATTTGCTCGGCCAGCGGCGCGAACGGCGTATCCGCCACGGCGCGACGGACCAGGGTGTTTTTCAGCACGCGCAGGTAAACGCCAGACTGCCGGGCCTTGACGCGCAGGGCAGTCAGGTCTTCCACCTGAATGCCGGCGTACTCGGCCAGGACGAGGGTCTGGGCGTTGGCCAACTGCGCCGACACCTCAGCCACGACGGCTTTTTTGTCTTCCAGATTGAGACCCATGAGGTCCTTCCTCCATTCAAGCCACACACGATGCCGGCCCTATCGGGCTGACATCACCCATACGGCGACCTGATTCAGGAGCAACTTGCGTTAAACCTGTTCCGGGTGACGCCGTCTGCGTAGACAGGGATCGGTGCTCAGGAATCAGGGACAAAAACCCCGAAACCCCAGCCATCCTCCAATTAAGCCTTTCGGCATCTACGGTCTTGGACAACCTGCCCGCCCCGAGCGGGCGGCGGGCAGCCCAAAATTCCTTGCTACTTCAAAATCCCTTACTGGACCAGACTCGCCTGATCCACACGGACACCGACACCCATGGTCGAGGAAATAGCCAGCTTCTTCATGTAGATGCCCTTGGCGCCGGTCGGCTTGGCCTTGTTCAGGGCCTCGACCAGAGCGGCCAGGTTTTCCTTCAGGGCATCGACGCCGAAAGAGGCGCGGCCGATGGTGGCGTGGACGATACCGGCCTTGTCGGTGCGATACTGGACCTGACCGGCCTTGGCGTTCTTCACCGCCTCGGTCACGTTCGGGGTCACGGTGCCGACCTTGGGGTTAGGCATCAAGCCGCGCGGACCGAGGATCTGACCCAGCTGGCCGACCACCTTCATGGCGTCCGGGGTGGCAATGACCACGTCGAAGTCCATCTTGCCGGCCTTGACCTCGGCGGCCAGGTCGTCGAAGCCGACGATGTCAGCGCCGGCGCCCTTGGCCGCCTCGGCAGCAGCACCCTGGGCGAA
Source organism: Sulfuritortus calidifontis (assembly GCF_003967275.1). Lineage (NCBI taxonomy): Bacteria > Pseudomonadati > Pseudomonadota > Betaproteobacteria > Nitrosomonadales > Thiobacillaceae > Sulfuritortus > Sulfuritortus calidifontis. The sequence continues at coordinate 407,165 of NZ_AP018721.1, read as the reverse complement.
CACGGCGACGCGCACGGTCTTGCCGGTGCCACGGGGCATGACCACGGAGCCACGGACCACCTGGTCGGATTTACGGGGGTCGACGCCCAGGTTCACGGCGACGTCGATCGATTCGTCGAATTTGGCGGTGGCCGCCTCTTTCACCAGGGACAGCGCCTCGTCCACGGCGTAGAGCTTGTTGCGGTCAACCTTGGCCTTCAGGGCCTGTACGCGTTTGGATTGCTTGGCCATCTCACACCCCCTCCACATTCAGGCCCATGCTGCGGGCGCTGCCGGCGATCGTGCGCACGGCGGCATCCATGTCCGCGGCGGTCAGATCGGGCATCTTGGTCTTGGCGATCTCTTCCAGCTGGGCGCGGGTCACCTTGCCCACCTTGTCGGTATGCGGCTTGGGGCTGCCCTTGTCGATACCGGCCGCCTTCTTCAGGAGAATGGTGGCAGGCGGGGTCTTCATCACGAAAGTGAAGGACTTGTCCGCATAGGCGGTGATCACCACGGGGATCGGCAGGCCCGGCTCGACACCCTGGGTTTGGGCGTTGAAGGCCTTGCAGAATTCCATGATGTTGAGGCCGCGCTGACCCAGCGCGGGGCCGATCGGCGGCGAGGGATTGGCCTTGCCGGCCGGCACTTGCAGCTTGATGTAGCCGATAATCTTCTTTGCCATGTTTCACTCCAGTAAACGGGTTGTAACGGGACTGGCCGTCCCTCCCCAATCGGCCCGGTCGCCCGGGCCACCTAAACTCAGGCCTTTTGGCTCTCGCCGAAAAGCTTAAGCCCGCATAAGCGAACTTAAGCTTTCTCGACCTGAGCGAATTCCAATTCCACCGGCGTCGCCCGACCGAAGATGGTCACGGACACGCGCAGCTTGCTCTTCTCGTAGTTGACCTCTTCCACCGTGCCGTTGAAGTCGGTGAAGGGGCCGTCGATCACACGCACCATCTCGCCGGCCTCGAAGGTGATCTTCGGCTTCGGCTTCTCCACGCCCTCCTGGATCTGCTGCATGATGGCGTCGACTTCGCGCTGGCTGATCGGCGAAGGCTTGTTCGGGGTGCCGCCGACGAAGCCGGTCACCTTCGGCGTGCTTTTGACCAGGTGCCAGGTGGCATCGTTCATTTCCATCTGGACCAGGACGTAGCCGGGATAGAACTTGCGTTCGGTGATGCTCTTCTGGCCGCCCTTCATCTCGACGACCTCTTCCACGGGCACCATGATCTCGCCGAACATGTCCTGCATGCCGGCACGCTCGATCCGCTCCTTCAGCGCACGTTGCACGCTTTTCTCGAAGCCCGAGTAGGCGTGCACCACATACCACTGTTTCGCCATCAGTTCCCTCTGCCCATTAGCAGTTTGACAAGCCACAACAGCACACCGTCCACCAGCCACAGGAACAGCGCCATGACCACCACGAACAGGATGACCACGCCGGTCATCTGCAAGGTTTCCTTCCGAGTCGGCCAGACGACCTTGCGCGCCTCGTCGATCGACTCGCGGCTAAAACCGAAAAAGGCGCGGCCGGCCTCGGTGAACCAAGCCACGACCAGCGCCAAGCCAATGCCCGCCAGCACGGCCAGCACCCGGACCACGGTCGGGCTATCCGCCAGCAGGTAGAAACCGGCAATGCCCGCCACCACCAGGAGGCCGGCAATCAGCAACTTGATCTTATCCGCCATCTAAACTCGTTTCTGGCCTAACCCCGTTTGGTTGTTCATCTCAAAAATGGCAGGGGCAGAGGGAATCGAACCCCCAACCTTCGGTTTTGGAGACCGACGCTCTGCCAATTGAGCTATGCCCCTGCGGCAGAGACACCAAAGCGCCCAACGCGGGGCGCTTTGGCTTGGAACACCTTTTAGATCACGCGCTTACTCAATAATCTTCGCCACGACGCCGGCGCCGACGGTACGACCGCCTTCGCGCACGGCAAAGCGCAGGCCTTCCTCCATCGCGATCGGCGCGATCAGGCTCACCGTGATCGACACGTTGTCGCCAGGCATCACCATCTCGGTGCCAGCCGGCAGGTCGATCGAGCCAGTCACGTCGGTCGTACGGAAGTAGAACTGCGGACGATAGCCGTTGAAGAACGGGGTGTGACGACCACCCTCTTCCTTCGACAGCACATAGATCTCGGCGCTGAACTTGGTGTGCGGGTTGATCGAGCCCGGCTTGGCCAGCACCTGGCCACGCTCGACTTCTTCCCGCTTGGTGCCGCGCAGCAGCACGCCGACGTTGTCACCGGCCTGACCCTGGTCCAGCAGCTTGCGGAACATCTCGACCCCGGTGCAGGTGGTCTTGATCGTGGGCTTGATGCCAACGATCTCGATTTCGTCGCCGACCTTGATGATGCCGCGCTCGACACGGCCGGTCACCACGGTGCCGCGACCGGAGATGGAGAACACGTCTTCCACCGGCATCAGGAAGGTGCCGTCCACGGCACGCTCAGGAGTCGGGATGTAGCTGTCCAGGGCCTCGGCCAGACGGAAGATGGAGGGCTCGCCGATCTCGGACTGGTCGCCTTCCAGGGCCTTCAGAGCGGAACCCTTGATGATCGGGGTGTCGTCGCCAGGGAAGTCATACTTGGACAAGAGCTCGCGCACTTCCATCTCGACCAGCTCCAGGAGCTCGGCGTCGTCGACCATGTCGGCCTTGTTCATGTAGACGATGATGTAGGGCACACCCACCTGGCGGGCCAGCAGGATGTGCTCGCGGGTCTGCGGCATCGGGCCGTCGGCCGCGCTTACCACCAGGATGGCGCCGTCCATCTGGGCGGCGCCGGTGATCATGTTCTTCACGTAGTCGGCGTGACCCGGGCAGTCAACGTGGGCATAGTGACGGTTCGCCGTCTCGTACTCGACGTGGGCGGTGTTGATGGTAATACCCCGCGCCTTCTCTTCCGGGGCGGAGTCGATCTGGTCGTAACCTTTCGCCTCACCACCGTACTTCTTCGACAGAATCGTCGTGATCGCCGCCGTCAGCGTGGTCTTGCCATGGTCCACGTGACCAATCGTACCCACGTTTACGTGCGGTTTCGTCCGCTCAAATTTTTCCTTGGCCATGACTCAATACCTCTCAGCAAAATCAACACTGAAAACAACAATCACAAAAACTCGTGGTGCCCATGGCCAGGATCGAACTGGCGACCTCTCCCTTACCAAGGGAGTGCTCTACCACTGAGCCACATGGGCATATTCATTTCGCGCGCCAAGCCCTGGAGCGGGTGATGGGAATCGAACCCACGTCATCAGCTTGGAAGGCTGAGGTTCTACCATTGAACTACACCCGCATTCAGCCTTTTCGCGCTTAACAACCTTGGTGGAGGGGGAAGGATTCGAACCTTCGAAGGCAGTGCCGTCAGATTTACAGTCTGATCCCTTTGACCGCTCGGGAACCCCTCCGCGAAAGCGCGGAATTATCCTAATCTGCGCAATTGATGTCAATCAGGCTTTTGGTTTTATCCGCAATCCGCTGCCGAAAATAGCTCTCGGCCGGGTCTCGCTTATACCCCCATAAACAGAATCACTCGCACCGGCAGCGCATCCGACCGCCCCCACCGCGCAGGCCGATGGTATGCTTTTGCCACTTTTGGCCCAACTAGAAACTGCACAGATAAGCAGAGGGAGACACTGGTTACGCCAATCCGGTCACCGGCCGGCTGCTTGCCCACTCGCCCGCTCATGATGCCGTACGAAGCCCCCTGGAACGCCGTCCTGCTGCGCCTTAGCCGTGAACTGCCCGATCTACCCTGGGCCGCCGGCATCGGCCAGCCGGTGTCTTTTGCGCTCCTGGTCATCGCCGCCCTCATCCTGATCTGGCTATTGCTGCGCCTGCGCCGGCATCGCCGGCGTTCGACCACCCAGGCTGACCGCATCGAGATTTATATCCCGGACTCCGCCTTAAGCAATGGCCCGCACGCCCTCGCTCCCGCAGCCGCCTCCGAGCCGGAGCCGGGCATCCCCTGGGATGGCACCCCAGGCTACGGCAGCCGGCAATACAATGCCCGCCATGCCGCGGAAACCTATGACTTCGACGACGAGGCCGCCGGCAGCGACGCGATTACGGTGTCCGAGGCCGACCCCCTGGCCGAAGCCTCGATCTTCATCATGTACGGCTATCACGACCGCGCCGCCGAACTGCTGCGCTGGTACCTGGATGACGCGGGCGAGGCGCAAGCCCAGGTCCTGCAAATGCTGGGCGACGCCTACCTCAAGCTGGAGCGGGTGGACGACTTCGCCGACATCCTCGAACGCCTGCTGCTCCTGTCCGGGCCGGGCGAGACGCAGCGCCAAGCCTTGCTCGAAGGCCTGAAAATCGACCCGGAGAATCTGCAACTGCGGGTGCTCGCCATCAATTACTTCGGACTCGATGTCGACCAGATCAATGCCCTGCTCGGCCTCGAGCCGGTGGCACCGGTCCCGATCGACGCGCCGGCCAGGCCGCCCGTGCCAGCCGCGGCAGACAGCGAGCCCGGCGCGCCGGCCGCAAGCCCTGGCGAGCAAACATCAGGCAACCTGCGCCTGATCGAGGGGCGGGGCCCGATCGCGCCGCTCAGTCAAACCGAAAAACTGGTCGTCCGCAGCTTTCTGCCCCCGGCCCAGGCGGCCAGGTTGCACCTGGCCATGCACAACCACGACGAGGCCATCGCCGCGCTGCACCGGGCCCTGCGCAAGCAACCCAATGCCCTGGTCCATTTCACCGAGCTGCTCAAGATCCACCACGGCCGCCGCAATGTCGACGAGTACGCCCGCACCCTCTGGCATTTGTACGCGGCCCTGGGCAATGCCGGCCAGTCCCTGAAAGAGCGCCTGCTGGCCCAGGGCTTCAGCCTCGGCCCCCATCCCCTGTTCGAGGCCCTGGCCCAGGCCAGGGAACGCGGCCAGATCGAGGCGATCGGCCGCCAGTTCGGTTTCCATGCCGCAGACGTCATGCCCATGCCCAAAAACCCCCTGGTCGAGATCAGCGGCACCAGCCGGCCGACGCTCGATCAAGCCGGCGGCGACGTCCTCCAGGAAGTCGACAGCTATCTCGAGTTCGGCCAAATCGACCAGGCGGTCGAGGCGCTGGAGTCGGCCATCCTGGCCGACCCTGCGGCGATCCACCTCTACCCGCCGCTGCTTGAGCTTTATGAACGCATGGACGATCTTCGCCGGCTGACCGAACTGGCCAGCGGAATCAAGCGCCGCGCCCAGCGCCCGCCCGAAGAGGTGGTCGCCATGATGACCGGTCTGTTCCAACGCATGAAAAGCCGCAGAGAACGACTCGCTGCATAAATCAAGGTGAGGCCATGAGCGATCCCCAACCGCCCCAGAAAACCGTCAACGTCATGACCGTCGGCATGGACAGCCGCAAACAGGCGATCTTCCGCATGGCCTTCAAGATGCACACCCTGCATCACTACCGCCTGCTCGAGGACCAGCCGGACGAACCGCCGCATCTGGCCATCTTCGACCTCGACCGGCCGGATGCCGATTCGGCCTGGCAGACCTTTCGCAGCGAGCACCCGAGCCTGCCGACCTTGATCGTCACGGTCGAAACGCCGGCAAGCCCGCCGGCGCCGGTCCTGCTCAAGCCAATCCGGGTCGAAAGCCTGTTCCCCCGCCTGCGCCAACTGCTCACCGGCGGCGAGGCAGCGATCGTCCCGCCGGCCCAAACGGCTCGGCCGAACGAACTACCGCCCCCGGCGCAATCCCAGGACACCCCGCCCCAGCCGACTGCCTCGCCCCAGCCCGCCGCGGTTCGCCCGGCCCCGGCCGGCGCCACCTGGCCCGACAACATCGAGTATTTCGATCCGCGCCAGGGCCTGCTCGGCGCCTTGCTGCAGGCACGCCGCACCCGCACCCCCTGCGTGATCAGCCTCGCCGGCAGCAAGGCCTTGATCGTGCTGCCCGAACTCGACCGGGTCATCGCCCTGCATAACGAACGGCAACTGCAGGCGGCCTGCCTGGATGACGCCATTGCCGTCAGCAGCCAGCCACTCACGGCCGAAGACACCACCAACGCCGAACCCGCCAACCTGACCGCACTGACCTGGCAAGTCGCCCTCTGGACCTCCCACGGTCGCCTGATCGCCGGCTTCCCCGACCAGGCCCCGATCCGGCTGCGGCACTGGCCCAATCTCACCCGGCTCGCCCCGGTTCCGAACGGCATGCGCATTGCCGCCTTCTGGTCGCGCGCGCCCGCCAACCTGCGGCTCACCGTGCGCATGCTCGGTCTGCCGGCCGAACAGGTCTTCAGCTTCCTGGCGGCGAGCTACAGCATCGGCATCCTCGATTCCAGCCTGCTCAAGGGTGCGGGCAAGGCCGCCCAGCAGCCGGACGCGGCGCCCGCTGCCACAACGCCGGCGCAGCCGGACGCCCGTGTCGGCGCCGATGCCGGCAGCGCCGAGCGCAGCGGCTTCCTTTCGCGCTTGCTGAAGAAAGTCGCCGGCCTCTAGGCCGATCACAATACTGAGGAGACAAGACTTGAAACGGCTCGACAACAAAATCATCTTCACCGGCCCGGTCGGCGCGGGCAAGACCACGGCCATCGGCTCGATCAGCGACGTCCCGCCGATCAAGACCGATGCCGCCGCCTCCGACATGACCCTGCACCGCAAAAGCCACACCACGGTGGCGCTGGACTACGGCGTGCTCAACCTCGACGGCGGAGCCAAGGTCCACCTTTATGGCACGCCGGGCCAGGAACGCTTCGACTTCATGTGGGACATCCTCAGCACTGGCGGCATCGGCCTGATCCTGCTGCTCGACAACAGCCGGCCGAATCCGATGAAGGACATGCAGTTCTTCATGAATGCCTTCAAGGATTTTCTGCGCGATGCGCCGCTCGTGATCGGGGTGACCAAGACCGACCTCAAACCCTCGCCCAGCGTGAAGAACTACGCCGAGATCCTGGCCCGGGTCGATCAGCGGCCGCCCATTTTCGAGATCGACGGCCGCAGCCGCGACGATGTGAAGAACCTGGTCATGGCCCTGCTCTTCTCCATCGATCCGGGCCTGGAAGGCTGATCCATGTCCGAACGCCTAAGCCTCAAGGAGGCGCTCTACGCCCAGATCACCGCGGCCGGCGCCTACTATGCCGTGGCCAGCCCAACCCCCGACCCCAGCCGCAAGCTGCTGATCAACATCATGAAGGAGGGGCACAAGGGCACCCTCAACCAAGGCCGGCTCATGGCCTGGACCGGCACCCGCTCGCTCGAGCAGGCCCTGCAATTGCTCTACCGCCTGCAACAGCTGGATTTCGTCCAGGGCGCCAGCGCCCCGAGCGCGCCGCCGCAGGACAACCTGGAGACCATGCTGCCCGCTTTGCTCGGCGGCCTGTCCCAGGCCGGTCGCGCCCTGCTGGCCGACGACAACGGCTTCTACCTCGGCAGCGCCGGCTTTCTGCACGAGGCGGCGGAGGAGATCGCCGCCCTGGCCGGCGACATCCTGTCGCTCAGCCAGCGCCATGCCCGCCTGCTGAAGAACAACCTGAACATCGGCAGCAGCGCCTGGGCCATCGCCGACCCCTCGGGCAACGCCGAGCTCGGTTTTTACCCTTTGCACGTCGGCAAGCAGTCCTTCGTCCTCATCATCGGCGGCACGCCGCAGCTACAAGGCGACGGCTTCGTCACCCTGGTGCAGGCGCTGAGCCGACGTTATGCCTGATCCGATCCCACCCATTCGTCACCCCCGCAATCAGGAGACAAACCATGCGTGAACAGATGCTCAAATCCATCCTCAGCGAGTTGAACGGCAGCTCGGCCGACATCGAGGCCTCCGCCGTGATCTCGGCCGACGGCCTGACCATGGCCGCCCTGCTGCCGCAGGACGTCGACGAGGACCGGGTCGGCGCCATGGCCGCCGCCATGCTCTCGCTCGGCGAGCGCACCGCGCGCGAGCTGGCCCGCGGCGACTTGGAACAGGTCATGGTCAAAGGCGAGGACGGCTACATCCTGATGAGTCACGCCGGCAAGGATGCGGTGCTCACCGTCATCGCCCGCAAGGATGCCAAGCTGGGCCTGATCTTCCTGGACGCCAAGCGCGCCGCCAAGGCGATCGCCGACATCCTCTGAACGCCGATCCCGCAAGCGCAAGCACATCACCAAAGGAGACGTCGCGCATGTACCAGCTCTCCGTCTGTCCGCACGACACGGCCAAGCACATGGTGGAGTGGTTCCAGTTCAACACCTATCTGCAACGCCAGCTGGATTGTCCCATCCACTTCGAGCCGATCGACAGCTTCATCCTGGAACAGACGGCGGTCCTCTCGGGCGGCTACCAGCTGTGCTACGCCAATCCGCTGAGTGCCTGCACCTATATCCAGGAGCTCGACTTCATCCCCATCGTCAAGCCGATCGGGCTCTATGACGAAACCCTGCTGGTGGCGCGCAAAAGCGCCGGCATTCCCGAGCAGCGGCCGCTCACCATCGCCACCGCCTCGGGCGAGCTGATCACCCACACCCTTGGCCTGAGCCTGCTCGAAGGCCTGAAGATCCCCCAGGCCGAATGCGAATTCAAGGTGGTCGATTCCCACATGCGTTCGATCCACAGCGTGCTCAAGGAGCAGGCCGCGCTCGCCTTCGTCTTCAACGACACCTGGCACAACCTGTCCGAGAGCACCCGCGCTCAGCTCGACATCCTGGCCGAGACCCGGGATCAGATCGCCTTTCACTGCTTCTTGATCGCGCCGGAACTGACCGAGCGCAAGGAGGAGATTCAGTCGCTGTTGGTGGCGATGAAAGAGGACCCCAAGGGCCGGCACATCCTGGAATCGCTCGGCCTGCAAGGCTTCGAACCGATCAGCGAGGACGCCATGGACACCCTGAAGACGCTGATGGCCTATTACCAGGCCCTGTACAACAGCGAATAGCCGGCGCCGGTCTCAGACGTTGAAACGGAAGTGCATGACATCGCCGTCCTGCACCACGTAGTCCTTGCCCTCCAGCCGCATCCTGCCCGCCTCCTTGGCACCCTGCTCGCCACCGTAGGCGATGAAGTCGGCGTAACTGATCACCTCGGCCCGAATGAAGCCTTTTTCGAAGTCGGTGTGGATAACCGCCGCCGCCTTGGGCGCGGTGTCGCCCTTGTGGATGGTCCAGGCCCGCACCTCCTTCACCCCGGCGGTGAAATAGGTCTGCAGGCCCAAGAGGTCGTAGGCGGCCCGGATCAGGCGGTTGAGGCCCGGCTCCTCCAGACCCATTTCGGCCAGGAATTCGGCCTTGTCGGCGTCGTCCAGATCGGCGATCTCGGCCTCGATCGCGGCGCACAGGGCCACCACCGGCGCCCCTTCCGCCTCGGCATGGGCGCGCAGTCGATCGAGATACGGATTGTTTTCGAAGCCGTCCTCGGCCACGTTGGCCACGTACATCGCCGGCTTGATGGTCAGCAGGCACAGGGGCTTGATCAGCTCCACCTCTTCCGCGGATAGCTGCAGGCTGCGCGCCGGCCTGGCCTGGTTCAGGTGCGGCAGCAACTTGTCGAGCACGGCGATCAGCTTCTGCGCCTCCTTGTCACCGGCGCGCGCCTTCTTCACGTCGCGGGCGTGGGCCTTCTCCGCCGTGGCCAGGTCGGCCAGGGCCAGCTCGGTGCCGATCACCTCGATATCGGCGATCGGGTCGACCTGGCCTGCCACGTGCACCACGTTGGCATCCTCGAAGCAGCGCACCACGTTGACGATGGCATCGGTCTCGCGGATGTTGGCCAGGAACTGGTTGCCCAGGCCCTCGCCCTTGGAGGCCCCGGCCACCAGGCCGGCGATGTCGACGAACTCGACGATGGCCGGCAGCACCTTCTGCGGCTGAACGATCTTGGCCAGTTCGGCCAGACGCGGGTCGGGCACCTCGACCACGCCGACGTTGGGCTCGATGGTGCAGAAGGGGTAGTTCTCGGCCGCGATGCCGGCGCGGGTCAGGGCGTTGAACAGGGTGGACTTGCCCACGTTGGGCAGGCCGACGATGCCGCATTTCAGACTCATTCTTCTGTCACCACTTTCTTTTCAGGTTTTGGCCGGATATTCAGCCGGCGCATGGCCAAATCAAATTCGCCCTTGAGCAGGGCCGGCAGGACCGGCACCGCGCGGTCGATGGCACCCTCGATCAGTTCGGCCTCGGCCCGGCCGGGCCGGTGCAGCACGAAATCGGAGACCTGCGACTTGTCGCCCGGGTGGCCGATGCCGATGCGCAGCCGCCAGTAGTCGGCGCCAAGCGCGGTGCTGATGTCGCGCACACCGTTGTGGCCGCCATGACCACCACCCAGCTTCAAGCGCAGCGCGCCGGGCGGCAGGTCCAGCTCATCATGGGCGACCAGGATCTGGCCGACCGGAATCTTGTAAAAATTGGCCAGCGCGGCGACCGCCCGGCCGCTGGCATTCATGTAGGTCGTGGGTTTCAGCAGCCAGAGGTCATTGCCGCTCACCTGGATGCGGCAGACCTCGCCGAAAAACTTGGCCTCAGAACGAAAAAGACCGGCGTGGCGCGAAGCCAGCCGGTCCAGCCACCAGCACCCGGCATTGTGCCGGGTGTCGGCGTATTCATTGCCCGGGTTGCCGAGGCCGACGATCAGCCGGATGCCGGCCTCCATACCCGCTCAGGCTCAGGCGCCCTCGGTCGGGGCAGCGGGGGCGGCAGCCTCGGCTTCCGCCTCGCCGCGCACGCCCAGGATGGTGGCGACGGTCGGATCCTCGCCGCGCTGCAGGGCGACGCACTCGACGCCCTTGGGCAGCTTGACGTGCGACAGGTGCACGGAGTGACCGGCGGCCAGCTCGGACAGGTCGACCTCGAGGTACTCGGGCAGCTCGTCGGCCAGGCAGCTCACCTCGACCTCGGTGATCACGTGGGACAGCACGCCACCCTGGAGCTTGACGCCGGGGGCGTTCTCGCCGTTCAGGAAGTGCAGGGGCACCTTCATGTGGATCTTGTGGGTCTTGTCGACGCGCTGGAAGTCGACATGCAGCACTTGGCGCTTGAACGGGTGCACTTGCACGTCGCGCAGCAGCACGGGCTCCTTCTCGCCGCCCACGTTCAGGGTCAGCACGGAGGAATGGAAGGCTTCCTTGCGCAGCTGCTGCAGCAGGTCGTTGTGGTCCATCTCCAGGGCCACGGCATCCTTGCCGGCGCCGTAGACGATGCCCGGCACCTTGCCAGCGTGACGCAGGCGGCGGCTCGCACCCGTGCCCTGTACATCGCGCTTGCTAGCGATCACTTCGAATTTCATGGTTCAACTCCTAAACAAACAAAAAAGCCGCCCGCGACCAGGCGGTTTCTATACTCCCCTCACACGATGAAAGAGGGGGCGGGTGGGTGATGGCATCGATTCCCTCACCCTACCCTCTCCCAGTGGGAGAGGGATTTTTTGAATTCACTCCACGAACAGCGAACTCACCGAATCTTCATTGCTGATGCGGCGGATGGTCTCCGCCAGCAGCTCGGCCACCGTCAGTTGCCGGATGCGGCCACAGGCCTTGGCCTCGTCCTGCAGGGGGATGGTATCGGTCACCACCAGCTCGTCCAGGGCGGAATTGTTGATCCGCTCGATCGCGCTGCCCGACAGCACCGGGTGGGTGCAATAGGCCAGTACCCGCTTGGCACCGTGCTCCTTCAGGGCACGGGCAGCCTCGCACAGGGTGTTGGCGGTGTCCACCATGTCGTCCATGATGATGCAGGTGCGGCCCGATACCTCGCCGATGATGTGCATCACCTTGGCCACGTTCGGCTTCGGCCGCCGCTTGTCGATGATGGCCAGGTCGCAGTCCAGGCGCTTGGCGAAGGCGCGGGCCCGGACCACGCCGCCGACATCGGGCGACACGATCATCAGCTTCTCGTAGTTCTGCTTCCAGACGTCGCCCAGCAGGATCGGCGCCGAGTAGATGTTGTCGACCGGGATGTCGAAGAAACCCTGGATCTGGTCCGAGTGCAGGTCCATGGTCAGCAGGCGGTCGACCCCGGCGGCGGTCAGCATGTCGGCCACCACCCGCGCGGTGATCGGCACCCGGGCCGAACGCACCCGGCGGTCCTGGCGGGCATAGCCGAAATAGGGGATCGCCGCGGTGATCCGGCCGGCCGATGCCCGGCGCAGGGCGTCCACCATCAACATGACTTCCATGAGGTTGTCGTTGGTCGGCATGCTGGTGGACTGAAGGACGAAGACGTCCTTGCCGCGCACGTTCTCCATGATCTCGACCATGGTCTCGCCGTCCGAGAAGCGGCCGACGGTCGCCCGGCCCAGACGGAGATTGAGGTGGCGGACCACATCTTCGGCAAGCCTGGGATTGGCATTGCCGGTAAACACCATCAAGCTGTCGTAACCCACGCGGAACCCCTGCGCTAAATTAAAGCGGCGCAATCAACAACGGCGCGCAAATAAAAAAGCGTGTAGAGACAGGGCTACACGCTTGATCTAGTGGCTGGGGAGGTAGGGATCGAACCTACGAATGCCGGAATCAAAATCCGGTGCCTTACCACTTGGCGACTCCCCAAGCGTTGCCGGACAGCGAACCGTCCTATGCCGCCCAACCCAGAAGCGGATGGGTATCGAGCCCATCGGCCACGAAACCGTTCATCCCATCCGGGCGAGCCGCGAAAACTCGCTCGGCCGTTGCGCGATCGGGAAACGCGGCGAACACACACGCCCCCGACCCGGTCATGCGGGCATCCCCGAACTGCCGCAGCCAGGCCAGATGTTCGGCCACCTGCGGGTAGAGATCGCAGACCACGGGCTCCAAGTCGTTATGACCGAAGCCCTCGGAAAAGACGCGCATTTTGACGGCTGGCGTATTTCGTGTCAATGCCGGCGAGGCGAAGATGGCCGGGGTGGAGACATGCACCGGCGGCACCAGCACCACGTAGCTGGCCGGCGCCAAGGCCACCGCCTGCAACCGTTCGCCCACCCCTTCGGCGAAGGCCGAGCGGCCGAAGACGAAGACCGGGACATCGGCCCCCAGTTCAAGGCCCAGCGCCTGCAATTCGGCCCGCGGCAGATCGAGCCCCCACAGGCGATTGAGCGCCAGCAACACGGTGGCGGCATCCGAACTGCCGCCGCCCAGGCCGCCGCCCATGGGCAGGCGCTTGTCCAGGCCGATTTCGGCGCCGAGCCGGCAGCCGGTGCGGGCTTTGAGCAGGCTGGCCGCCCGGTGGCAGAGGTCCTTTTCCTCGGGCACGCCCGGAATCGGCTGGCACAGGCGAATCCGACCGTCCGGCCGCGACTCGATGTGAAGGATGTCGCCGAAATCGAGGAAGCGGAACACCGTCTGCAGCAAGTGATAGCCGTCGGCCCGGCGGCCGACCACGTGCAGGAAGAGGTTGAGCTTGGCCGGGGCCGCATAGGCCGGGGCCTCGAGGGTCAGGGTGCCTGCCATGCGTCCACCACCAGACGGATTTCCAGATCGTCGCCGCGCCACGCTGTCAGCCGGCTGGGCAGGCCGGCCTCGGTCACACTGCCATATTCGATGCGCCAGCCGTCCTGCTCCAGGCTGGCCCAGCCGCCCTGGCCATCCGGAACACCGGCGAAGGGCCGAGCCGGATCGGGCCGGCCGCGCAGCCAATGGCCCAGCCCGGCCAGGGGCAGGGCCACGCCGATGGCCTCTTGCAGCAGGGCCTCGCCATCGGCCGCCTCGCGGACATTGCCCGCGCCATCGGTCAGGCTGGCGCCGGCCGGGCCGAGGCGCACCTCGGCCACGCCCTGGCCCAAAGGGGTGCGCAAGAGGATTTCCTGGCGCTCGCCCTGACGGGTCCAGACGATGCCACCAGCGAACTGCTGCCCAGCCGAACGCACCGACACCCGCCCCTCCAGGTGAAACGCCTCGGCTGTGGGCTGCGGTCTCGCCTCGGGGGCCGCCGCCTGAATCGGCGGCAACGGCGCGCAGGCGGTCAGCCACGCCAGGGCGCCAAGCCCAGCCAGCGCCCGCAGCATCAGGGCTTGAACCGCGAGACCGTCTCGCGCAGGGCTTCGTTATCGGGATCGGCCTTGAGCCCCGCCTCCCACAGCCGCCTGGCCTCGTCCTGCCGGCCCTGCTGCCAGAGCACTTCGCCCAGATGGGCAGCGATCTCGGGATCGGGCCGGGCGGCATAGGCCCGCTTGAGATAGCCCTCGGCCTCGGTCAAACGCCCGCCCCGGTACAGCGCCCAGCCCATGCTGTCCTGGATGAAGGGATCGTTCGGCGCCAGTTGCAGGGCCTTCTGCAGCAGCTCCATCGCCTCGGCCAGGCGCGGGGTGCGGTCGGCCAGGGTGTAGCCGAGCGCGTTGTAGGCGTGGGCGTGCTCCGGCTTCATCTGGATCAGCCGGCGCAGGTCTCGCTCAAGCTCCTCCAGTTTATTCAGGCGCTCGGCGACCATGGCCCGGTCGTAGAGCAGCTCGGGCGAATCCGGGTAGCGCGCCAGCGCCTCCGACAGCAATTGATAGGCTGCAGCGTAATCCTTGGCCCCACGCAACACCTGCGCCTCGGTCTGGCTGATCTGGATGCGCTCGGCCTCGCTGGCCGGCGACAGCCCCTGCAGAACCGCCCGCGCCTCGGCCACGCGGTTCAGCTTGCCCAACAGCAGACCGCGCAGCAGCTGAGCCTCAAGGTAGCGCGGCCCCTTGGCCACCTCGCCATACCAGCGCAAGGCGTCCTCCGGCCGATCCCGCGCCTCGCCGATCTGGCCCAGGTAGAGCTTCACCTGGTCCGACTCCGGGTGCTGCAATTCCAGCGCCTTGAGCAGATGCGTCTCGGCCGCGGCCAGATCGTTCGACTGCATGGCCAAGAGGCCCACGGCCAGATGTGCCTCGGGATTGCCGGCCGCCCCTTCGAGCAGACGCTCGAACTCCTGGCGGGATTCGGCATAGCGCCCCAGCATGGCCAGCCGTTTGGCATAGGCCAGGCGCACCTCGCGGGCCGCCGGGTAGCGGGCCAGATAATCGCGCCAATAGCCGAGCAGCACCTCTTCGCCGCGCGGCTGGAGCAGCTGACCCTTGAACAGGACCAGGGCCTCCCAGGTCGGTTTGATCTGAAGCGCCCGGTCCAGGGCCTGCTCCGCCTGCTCAGGCTGGTTGGCGCCCCAAGCGGCCTGGGCCACGGCCAGATGCGCCTCGGCCAGTTGGGGGTAGCCCAGGGCAAGGTCGCTGACCAGCGCAAGCGCCGCCCGGGGATCGACATTGCGGCCGAACAGGGAATGCAACTGCAGGAACACCGGCCCGGCCGAGGGTGCGGCCTTGAGCAGGGCCCCCAGGTAGGGCCGGGTCTCTTCGAGGCGGCCGTTCGCCGCAAGCAGGGAAATCCAGGTCTGCTGGGCCCGCTCCGAGGCCGGCTCCAGTTCGACCCAGAGTTTGGCCGACTGCACCGCCTGCGGGATCGCTTGGGCGAACAGGGCCAGTTCGGTGGCACGGCGGGCGATGCGGGCATCGCGCGTGCGCTGAGCCAGGTCGGCGTAGGCCTCGGCCGCCAGCTTGCGCTCGCCGCGCTGCCAAGCCACCTCGGCCAGCAAGAATTGATACAGCACCTGGCCGGTCAATTCCTGTGCCGGCAGACCGGCCGGCCTGACCGGCGCCTCGACCGTGGGCGCCTCGGCTACGGGGGCGGCGGGCGCAGCTGGCAGCGGAGCCGGTGCCGCGGGTACGACCGGGTTGCGGCTGCAGGCAGCCAGGCCGAGGACGGCGATGAAGGCAAATAGCGGATAGCGGATCATGAATTGGGAGCCTCTTCGACCGGCCCTTATCTGTTGTCGTGACAACGCATTATGCAAGACGACAGCAGCGCAAGCTATCATCGCGCCATGCCTGAACTGCCCGAAGTCGAGACCGTTCGCCGCGGACTCTCGCCCCACATCGTCGGCCATCGCCTGCGCGGGGCCCGCGTGCGCCACCCTCGGTTGCGCTGGCCGGTGCCGGCCGGGCTAGACCGCCTGGTCAAGGGCCAGCGCATCACCGCCCTCGAACGCCGGGGCAAATACCTCATCCTCGGCCTGGAGCACGGCGGCCTGCTCTTGCATCTCGGGATGTCGGGCAGCCTGCGCCTGGTCGCGGCCGCCACCCCGCCGGAAAAACACGACCACGTCGACCTGCTGCTGGATTCGGGCCAGGCCCTGCGCCTGCGCGACCCGCGCCGGTTCGGCGCGGTGTTGTGGAGCGAAGCACCCGCGGCGCATCCGCTGCTGGCCTCGCTCGGCATCGAACCCTTAAGCCGCGGCTTCGACGGCGAGGCGCTATACCGGCTGAGCCGGGGCAAGACGACGGCGATCAAGCACCTGATCATGGACGCCCACCTCATCGTCGGCGTCGGCAACATCTACGCCAACGAGGCCCTGTTTCAGGCCTGCATCCGGCCGACGCTGCGCGCCGACCAGTTGAGCCGGCCGCGCTGCCATCGCCTGGCCGAGGCGATCAAGGACACCCTGCGCCGGGCGATCAAGGCCGGCGGCAGCAGCCTGCGCGACTTCGTCAACGGCCACGGCGAACCGGGCTATTTCCAGCAGAGCTATTTCGTCTACGGCCGGGCCGGCGAGCCCTGCCGCCAGTGCGGCACGACCATCAAATCACTGCGGCAGGCCAACCGGGCAAGCCACTACTGCCCGAACTGCCAAAAGGGCTGACCTGCAGGAGCACCCCGGCCGCGCACAAAAGAGCTTTATTTCTTGCCGGTCAGCCGCTCGAATTTCGCCTGCAGCTGTTCCTTGGTTTCCACATAGTTCGGGTTAACCGGAATGCAATCGACCGGGCAGACTTCGCGGCACTGCGGCGTATCGTAGTGGCCGACGCACTCGGTGCACTTGTTGGGGTCGATGACGTAGATGTCCTCGCCCTGAGAAATGGCGTCGTTCGGGCACTCAGGCAGGCAAACGTCGCAGTTGATGCACTCGTCGGTGATCATCAAGGCCATGATGCAATTTCCTCAAACTCAAGCGTTAAAACGGGCGGCCAATCGCTCGGCCACCACGGGGTTCACGAACTGCCGAACATCGCCCTTGAGCCGGGCGATCTCCCGCACAATGCTGGCGGAGATGAACATGTACTGCTCGGACGGCGTCAGGAACACCGTCTCGATCTCCGGATTCTGGCTGCGGTTCATGCCGGCCAGCTGAAACTCGTATTCGAAGTCCGACACCGCGCGCAGGCCGCGCAGCAGCAGATTGGTCTGCTGCTCGGCCATGAACTGGATCAAGAGGCCGGAAAAGCCGACCACCTGGACGCCGGGCACGTCGGCCAAGGCCGCGCGCGCCATGTCCACCCGCTCGGCCAGGCTGAAGCAGGGCGCCTTGTTGGCGCTGTCGGCCACCGCGACCACCACTTGGTCGAAGATGCGCGCCGCGCGGCGCACCAGATCCTCATGACCACGGGTGATGGGGTCGAAGGTGCCCGGATAGATGATCTTCCTGACGTTCATAGCGCTTCCTTCACCCCTACCCTCTCCCAGAGGGAGAGGAGGACGTCGCGTCGCTGCGCGACAATGATTCGGACCATGCCCGCTCCAGCAGACAAAAATGCGATTGCCCGGCCCGGCCTTCGCGCAGCACCTGCCAGCCGTCGTCGGCGAGTTGGGTGCGCGTGAGCGAACCATCGTGTTCGAGATAGATTTTACCCCCGGCCGTGAGCCGTGTCGCCGCCAGCGCCAAGGCCTTGGCCCAGAGCCCTTCGGCGAACGGCGGGTCGATGAAGATGACATCGAAGGGGCCGCAATGGCCTTGAAGATAGGCCAGGCCGTCGGCCCGCACCACCTGGCCGCCGACCAGGCCGGCATTGCGTTCCAGCGCGGCACAGGCTTTGGCGTCGCGCTCGACCAGCACCACCTCGGCGGCCCCGCGCGAGACCGCCTCGAAGCCGAGCGCGCCGCTGCCGGCGAAGAGATCGAGACAGCGCAGCTCGTCCAACCGCTGGCCGAGCCAGTTGAACAGGGTCTCGCGCACCCGGTCCGGCGTCGGCCGCAGGCCGGGCACCGCCTGGAAGTGCAGCTTGCGGCCCCGGTGGCGGCCGCCAATGATGCGGACCTGGTTATTTGCCGGCTGCGCCATCGGCCTGGCCGCCCACGATCACGGTCTGCACGGCGGCCAGCGGCACCCGCTGGCGGAAGGCGCGCACGATGTCCTCGCGCGTCACCGCCGCCACCGCTTCGGGATAGCGATCCAGCCAATCGAGCGGCAACCGGTAGAAACCGATCACGCTGAGGTAGCCCATGATCTTCTTGTTGCTGTCCAGACGCAGCGGGAAGCCGCCGATCATGTTGTTCTTGGCCTGCGCCAGTTCGGCCTCGCTCGGGCCCTGCTCGATGAAGCCCTGCAGGGTCTCGCGCACCACCCGCACCGCCTCGTCGGTGCTCTCGCGCTTGGTCTGCAGCCCGATCTGGAACGGCCCCAGCTCGGCCATGGGCGAGAAATAGCTGTAGGTGCTGTAGGCCAGGCCGCGGCGCTGGCGCACCTCTTTCATCAGCCGGGAATCGAAACCGCCGCCGCCCAGGATGTAATTGCCGACCAGCAGCGGAAAGTAATCCGCATCGTCGCGTTTGAGGCCGGGCAGGCCCATGAACAGATGGCTCTGCGTCGCGTGGTGCGGCAGCACCTGCACCTTGCCGGCCGGGTTCGCCGCCACCGCCGGGATCGCTGCCGAGGCCGGGCCGGCAGGCAGACCTCGGGCCAGGCGCTCGGCCATGGCCTCGGCCTCGGCCCGGCTGACATCGCCCAGGATGGCGATGGACAGGTTCTGCGCCCGGTAGTGTTTGCGGTGGAACTCGACCAGGTCGGCGCGCGTCAGTTTGGCCACGCCGGCCTCGCTGACCCGGCTGGCCGCGGCATAGGGATGCGCGCCATAGATCGCGATCTGGAAGGCCTCGCCGCCGACCACCTCGGGCTGGGTGCGCGCCTCCTTCAGGCTGGCGATGGTACGGGCCTTTTCCCGTTCAAGCACGGCCTTGGAAAAATGCGGCTTTTGCAGCACCGCCTCCAGCACCGACAGGGCTTGCTCGCGTTCGGCCGGACTGCTCAGGGTGCGCAGCTCGAAGCCGCCCCGGTCGGCATCAAAGCTGCCGGAAAAGACGGCACCGACATCGGCCAGACGTTCGGCGATCCGGCGTTCGTTCCAGGGTCCGGCGCCGAGGCTCATCAAATGCCGGGTGAGGCTGGCCACGCCGTACTTGCCCGGCGGGTCATAGGCGCTGCCGGCGGCGAAATCGGCCGAGACGTCGAGGATGGGCAGGTCGTGGTTCTCGATGAAGACCACACGCGCCCCCTGGGACGTGAACCAGTGCTGGATGTCGAGCGCGGCCTGGGCCGGCAGGGCGATGAGGGCAAAGAGCAACGGCCATGCCAGTCTGCCGAGGGCACGGAAGAAACCTCTATCGTCATTCCCGCGGAAGCGGGAATCCAGGAAGTTACAGAAAAGGATGGATTCCCGCCTGCGCGGGAATGACGGCATGGTGTGATGTTTAGCGGACATGGCGAGCTCCCATCGAGGCCGGTTTCTCGGCTTGTCCTGCCGGCAGCGGCAGGGGATCGAGCACGGCCAGGGTCAGCTTGTCGTCGCTGAGATAACGCCGCGCCACTTCGCGCACCTGTTCGGCGGTCACCGCACGAATCTTTTCATAGCGCTGGTCGAGCAGGCGGTAATCGAGCCCGGCCGTGACCCACTGGCCGATCTGCATCGCCTGGTAGAACAGGGAATCGCGCTGGAACACCTGGCTTGCCAGCACCTGCGCCTTCACCCGCTGCAGTTCCTGCTGATCGACGCCCTCGCGCTGGACGCGCGCGAGTTCGGCCTTCAAGGCGGCGACCACCGCGTCCACGCTGTGGCCCTCGGCCGGCGTGGCGTCGAGCATGAACTGCACCGGGCCGCGGGCCGACTCGTCGTAGCCGGCGCCGACATCGGTGGCCAGCTTGCGCTCGCGCACCAGGCGCTGGGGCAGCCGGGCCGAGGCATTGCCGTCGAGCACCCCGGCCAGCACCTGGAGGGCATAAGGCTCCCAGTCCTGGGCCGGGTCGGCCAGCTTGGGCGCCGGCCAGGCCATGATCAGATAAGGCAGCTTGGCCGGGGCCCGCGTGACCACGCGCCGCATGCCCGCCTGTTCCGGCTCGGCCTGGGTCTTGCGCTCGGGCAGGGCGCGCGCCGGGATCGGACCGAAATACTTTTCCGCCAGGGCGAACACCGTCTCCGGTTCGACATCGCCCGCCACCACCAGGGTGGCGTTGTTCGGGGCATACCAGCGCTGATACCAGCTTCGGGCATCGGCCACGGTCATGTGCTTCAGATCGTTCATCCAGCCGATCACCGGATGCCGGTAGGGATGGGCCTTGAGCGCGGTGGCCATGAAATCCTCATAGAGCCGGGAACGCGGCTCGTCCTCGGTGCGCATGCGCCGCTCCTCCATCACCACCTGGATCTCCTTGGCGAATTCCTCGGGGGCGAGCGTGAGGTTGACCATGCGATCGGCCTCCAGCTTCAGGGCCAGTTCCAGCCGGTCTTTTTGCAGGGTCTGGAAATAGGCCGTGTGGTCGCGCGCGGTGAAGGCGTTCTCGCGCCCGCCGGCGGCCGCGATCAGGCGGGAAAACTCGCCGGCCGGCACCGTGGGCGTGCCCTTGAACATCATGTGCTCCAGGACATGGGCGACGCCGGTCTCGCCATAACCCTCGTCCATGCTGCCGGCGTGGTACCAGACCTGGCTCACCACCACGGGCGCCCGGGCGTCGGTCTTCACGATCACCCGCATGCCGTTGGCCAGGGTACGCTCGGCAATGCCCGCCTGGGCCAGCGGCGGAAGGGCTGCCAGCAGCAGCGGCAGCAGCCATCGAAAAAGACGCATATCGGTTCGACTCGTCGGAAAAGGCAATGGGGTCGGCATGATAGAATTTCCCGGCCATGGACGCACCTTCCGACTGCTGAATTTCGTGTTTAGTTTCTTCAAAAAAGACCCTGCCGCCGGTCCGGCCGAATCGACCAGGCCAGCCGCAAGCTGGTCCGAGCGCCTGAAGGCGGGCCTGTCGCGCACCCGAACGGCACTGACCCAGCCCTTCGCCAGCCTGTTCGCCGGCCATGCCCGGATCGACGAGGCGCTCTACGAGGAGCTGGAGACCATTTTGCTTTCCGCCGATGTCGGGGTCGAGGCGACGCAACACCTGCTCGCCGCCCTGCGCGCGCGGGTCAAGCGCGATGGCCTGACCGAGGTGGACCAGCTCAGGGGCGCGCTCAAGTCGGTGCTGACCGAACTGCTGGCCCCGCTGGAAAAGCCGCTCGTGCTTTCGGGGCACAAGCCCTTCGTCATCATGCTGGCCGGCGTCAACGGCGCCGGCAAGACCACCACCATCGGCAAGCTGGCCTGGCGCTTCCGCCAGGAAGGCAAGCGCGTCATGCTCGCCGCCGGCGACACCTTCCGCGCCGCCGCCCGCGAGCAGCTGGAGGAATGGGGGGCGCGCAACCAGGTCGAGGTGGTCGGTGGCTCGGGCGGCGACCCGGCGGCGGTGATCTATGACGCCATCCAGTCGGCCACCGCCCGCGGCATTGATGTCGTGCTGGCCGACACCGCCGGCCGCCTGCCCACCCAGCTGCATCTGATGGAAGAGCTGAAGAAGATCCGCCGGGTGATCCAGAAGGCCGAGCCCAGCGCCCCGCACGAGGTGCTGCTGGTGCTCGACGCCAACATCGGCCAGAACGCCCTCGCCCAGGCCCAGGCCTTCGACGAGGCCATCGGCGTCACCGGCCTGGTGCTGACCAAGCTCGACGGCACCGCCAAGGGCGGGGTGATCGCCGCCCTGGCCAAGCGCCGGCCGATCCCGGTCCGCTTCATCGGCGTCGGCGAGGGCCTGGAAGACCTGCAGCCGTTCCGGGTGGATGAATTCGTGGACGCTTTGTTCGCCTGAGGGGTACAGGCAAATTTGGCTTTCGCTATGGCTCACCTCTTCCCCCTCCCAACCTCCCCCATAAATGGGGGAGGGGTATTTGATGGGGCGTGCTTGGCCGTTTGCCCTGACCTCCCAATCTCCCCCATAAATGGGGGAGAGACACCCCCTCCCCTCTTGCGGAGAGGGCTGGCCGTGATGCACCTCGATCTCGGGGCCGTGAAAACCCCCTCCCCGCTTGCGGGGAGGGCTGGGGTGGGGAGCCACACACGTCGCCTGCTCGCCCCCAACAGCCATCCACAGCATCGGCATTGGACAGCGGCCAACCGGGCACTTAATCTGTCGCCTGTTTTTTCCGCCCTTTGCGGTTTGAAATGAAACGGCCCGCATGATCGAACTGAACGACGTCACCAAGCGCTACCCCGGCGGGTATGAAGCGGTCTCCCACGTTTCGTTGCAGATCAACAAGGGCGAGATGGTCTTCCTCACCGGCCATTCCGGCGCCGGCAAGAGCACCCTGCTCAAGCTCATCGCCGCGATCGAGCGCCCCACCGCCGGCAGCGTGGTCGTTTTCGGCCAGAACCTCGGGCGCATGCGCCGCTCCGCCCTGCCCTATTTCCGCCGCAACGTCGGCCTGATCTTCCAGGACCACAAGCTGCTCTACGACCGCTCGGTATTCGACAACGTGCTGCTGCCCCTGCACATCCAGGGCGTGACCGGACAGGATGCCAGCAAGCGGGTGCGGGCGGCACTGGACAAGGTGGGTCTGCTCAAGAAGGAGCGCGCCCGGCCGATCACCCTCTCGGGCGGCGAGCAACAGCGGCTGTGCATCGCCCGCGCCATCGTCAGCCGGCCGCAGCTGGTGCTGGCCGACGAGCCGACGGCCAACCTCGACGAGGCCTATGCCGGCGAGATCATGGCCATGTTTCAGGCCTTCAATCAGGTCGGCGTCACCCTGGTGATTTCCACCCATGACCAGGACCTGATCCGCCGCCTTGGCGGCCGCAGCCTGACCCTGGCGGAGGGCAAGCTGGTATGAACGCCTGGCTCACCCATCACGCCCACAGCCTGCGCATCGCGCTTTCGCGCCTGCGCCAGGCGCCCTTCGCCACCCTGTTCACCGTGCTGGTGATCGGCATCGCCATCACCCTGCCGGCCGGACTGTACCTGGTGCTCGACAACGTGAAGCAGGCGGTGGCCGGCATCGAGCCGCGCGCCGAGATCAATATCTTCCTGCGCATCGAGGTGCCCGAGACCGAGGCCCGCCAGCTTGCCGAGACGGTGCGCGCCTGGCCCGAGGTGGCCGCCGCCCGCTTCGTGAGCCGCGACGAGGCGCTGCAACGCCTACAGAAACTGGGCCTGGGCGAAATCACCGCCGGCCTGCCGGCCAACCCCCTGCCCCATGCCGTCGCCGTGACCGCGCGCGACAGCGATCCCAGTGCCCTGGAGGGTCTGGCCGCCAAGTTGCGCCAGCAAAAGCCGGTGGCCGAGGTCAGCCTCGATGGCGAATGGGCCCGGCGCCTCGCCGCCCTGCTCGGCCTGGGCAACCAGGCGGTCTGGCTGTTGGCCGGCCTGCTCGGTCTGGCGCTGGCGGCCATCACCGGCAACACCATCCGCCTGCAGATCTATGCCCAGCGCGACGAGATCGAGGTCGCCCGCCTGATCGGCGCCACCGACCGCTTCATCCGCCGGCCCTTCCTCTATTTCGGCGGACTGCAGGGCCTGTTCGGCGGCCTGGCCGCCTGGGGCCTCACCGCCCTCCTGCTGACCCTGCTGCAAGGTAGCGTCAGCCGCCTGGCCGAGGCCTATGGCAGCCATTTCATCCTGTCCGGCCTGGGCCTCCTCGACGTCGCCGCGCTGCTGACCGCCTCCGGCCTGCTCGGCCTGCTCGGCGCCTGGGTGGCCGTCCTCCATACCCAGCGGTCTTTGGATATCCCTTAAGGAATCATTGTCTTGGGGAACTTGGGGCCATTAGCACTCTCAATGGTTGAGTGCTAAAATCGGCTTCAACTTAACCGGAGGTATGGTCATGACTGCACAGAGCCTGAGCTTCCCCGTCCCGTCCAGTCTGGGCAGCCTGGAGAACTACATCCAGGCGGTCAACCGCTTCCCCATCCTCAGCGCCGAGGAAGAACTCGAACTCGCCCGACGCTTCCATCAGCAACAGGATCTGGAGGCCGCCCGTCAGCTGGTGCTCTCGCACCTGCGCCTGGTCGTCTCCATTGCCCGCGGCTACCTCGGCTACGGCCTGCCGCATGCCGACCTGATCCAGGAAGGCAACGTCGGCCTGATGAAGGCGGTCAAGCGCTACGATCCCGAGCGCGGCGTGCGCCTGGTCTCCTTCGCCGTGCACTGGATCAAGGCCGAGATTCACGAGTACATCCTGAAGAACTGGCGCCTGCTCAAGGTGGCCACCACCAAGGCCCAGCGCAAGCTGTTCTTCAACCTGCGCAGCCTCAAGCAGCACGAGGGCAGCCTGAGCCCCGACGAGGTCGAGTCCATGGCACAGACCCTCAAGGTCAGCCCCGACGACGTGCGCGAGATGGAGACCCGGCTCTATGGCCAGGATGTCTCGCTCGAGGCTTCAAGCGATGACGAGGATAGCCACGCCTTCGCCCCCATCGCCTATCTGGCCGCGCCGGATGCCGAACCCATCGCCGACATCGAGCGCAAGGAACGCGAACACCTCGCCACCACCGGCCTGGCCCAAGCCCTGGACAGCCTGGATGAGCGCAGCCGCCGCATCATACAGGCCCGCTGGCTGAACGAGGAGGACCCCGCCACCCTGCATGAGCTGGCCGCCGAATATGGCATCTCGGCCGAGCGGGTGCGTCAGATCGAGGCCAAGGCCCTGCAGAAGATGCGCGCCGCCCTGAGCCATTGAGCGACGTAGCCAAGAAAACAAAAAGGCCCGCCTAGGCGGGCCTTTTTGTTGGTATCGAGGGGAAATTACAACAGCTTGCCGATCAACACGGTGAACAGGCTCAGCCAGGCCCAGGTGATCAGCGCCACGACCACGGTCATCGGCAGATTGGTCTTGTTGAACAGCTCTTTCATTTCCAGCTCCGCAGTTTCGGTTGCCGCGCATTCTAGCGCATCGTCCTGGCTGGCTCAACGACACCGAGCCCAAACAACAAACGCCCCTTTCGGGGCGTTTGCAGGCAGACTTCGAATTACTTCTTCGGTTTCTCGGCCGGCTTCACCTCGCCCATGGCCAACTCATGCTTCAGCTTGGCCACGCTCGCCTTGCCCAGCCCCTTCACCTTGGTCAGGTCATCGATGCTCCGGTAAGGGCCATGCTTTTCGCGATACTCGATGATCGCCCGCGCCTTGGCAGGCCCCAGGCCCTTGACCGCCTCCAGCTCGGACTGGCTCGCCGTGTTGATATCCACCGCCGCCCAGGCGGGCGAGGCCAGACCGCAAGCAAGAAACAGGACGAACAGCAGTTTTTTCATGGTCATTCTCCCTGTCATTGGAATCGCGCCCGATTGGCGCAAGACAAGCCTAAACCAGGCCTGCCACCGGAAGAATCGGCCAAAAGTTATAGCCTTCGTTGTGCAAAGGCACATCTCCATATTGGCTAGGCGAAAAAGCCACGGCACCTTCTATAGTAAATATACTTTACCATTAAGCCGGAATATGATAACTTTTATGCTATGTCGAAATCGTCTTTAGCTATCAACTCGCTGCCCCCCGAGGCGGCGGCCTCTCTGCAAACCCTGGGTGAGCAGTTCGCGTTGGCGCGCCTGCGGCGCAAAGAATCCCAAAAACAGTGGGCCAGCCGCCTGGGCGTGTCCGTTCCCACCCTGATTCGCCTGGAAAAAGGCGATCCCAGCGTCAGCATGGGCGTGTATGCGACGGCGCTTTGGCTCCTGGGTCTTTCGGGCGGTCTCGCGGAGCTTGCCGCCCCCAGCAAGGACATGCGAGCCCTGGAAACCGATGTCCGTCAGGCCAGCCGACTGCGGGCGGCCAGGGCCCGAACATCCCAGGCAGCGCTGCGTGGCAGGAAGAAGGTGGAACCATGAGTTCGCGTCCCCCTGACACACTCTACCTCTGGTACCTTGGCAATCCGCAAGCCCCTGTCCTGGTTGGCGATCTCCACCTGGTCATGAACCGTCGCGGCGTTTCGTTGCGCTACGACCAAGCCTGGCTTGATCATGGGTTTCCACTCAGCGAGGACCTGCCGCTCAGCGACATCGAGCACTTCCCGCGGGAGAAGGACACGGCCGCAGGCGCCGTCGATGACGCCCGGCCAGACCGCTGGGGCGAACGCGTCATTCGCCTACTCGACCGCCCGCCACGGCTCTCCCTATTGGAATTCCTCTACTACGCCGGCGATGACCGCTTCGGCGCCCTGGGTGTTTCCACCTCCCGACTCGACTACCAGCCACATGAAATCGGGCCTTTGCCCAAACTGGCCGACGTCGACGCGGTACACGAAGTAATTCGCCGCATTCTGGCGCAGGAGCCGGTCGACGAACTACAGAGGCGCCTGCTGGCCCCGGGCGTCACCATGGGCGGCGCCCGGCCGAAGGCCTTGCTTCAACTGGATGACGAGGAATGGGTTCTCAAATTCGCAGAAGCCGACCGGCCCGCCGAGCCCTTGATCGAGCACGCGGCCATGACGCTGGCGGCCAAGGCCGGAATCACCGTCGCCGAGACTCGCCCCATTCGGCTTAGGGACGGCGTAGCCGTGGCTGTCCGCCGGTTCGACCGCCGCTTTGACCATGGGGCTGGCAAGCGCCTACATGCGATTTCCGCCAATGTCGCGCTGAAGGCTGCCAACGCCGAACTGTCCTATCCCAATCTGGCACTACTGCTTAGGCGTCGTGGCGTCATCGACATCCATCGCGCCCAGATGCACGAGCTCTTTCGCCGTCTGGTTTTCAACATCCTCATCGACAACACCGACGACCACGAAAAAAACCACGTCCTCCTGGTCACGGCCAACCAGCACTATGTCCTGGCGCCAGCCTTCGACATCCTGCCCATTGCCCAGTCGCTGGGCTGCCAGGCGATGGTGGTCGGCGAGCGGGGCGCAGAATCGTCCGTCGAGAACGCGCTGACTGCAGCCACCCAGTATTGGCTGACGCCGCATGAGGCCTTGACTGAGGCACGCAAGGTGGCCCAGGTTGTCGACGGCTGGCGTGCGCACTTCGCCGGCTTGGGCCTCGCCAATGCCGACCTCGACGAACTGGCTCATCACATAGACCGCCCCTTTCTGCTGGAGCAGCGCCAAGCCCTGAAGCGCCTTCCGGTCTAGGAAAGCGCTGATTAAACCGTCATAGCCGCGGAGGCGGGTATCTAATTCTTTCATTTGACTGGGTTCCCGCCTACGCGGGAACGACGAAATCAAATAAATCAGCGCTACCAGGCTTTCGCGGCAGCACCGATTTCTGCACCGGCCAGAATGACAAACGCCCCTTTCGGGGCGCTTGCGGGTCATAACCAAACTACTTCCTGTGTTTGCCGGCTGGCTGTGGCTCGGCCTTGGCCAGCTCTTCTCCCAGCTTGGCCACGCTCTCCCTGCTCATCCCCTTCACATTGATCACGTCGTTCAGATTCCTGAACGGGCCGTGTTTTTCACGATATTTGACGATTGCCCTGGCCTTGGCCGGACCCAGGCCGGGGAGTGCCGCCAGATCGGCTTGCGTGGCGCTGTTGATGTCCAGCGCCGCCCAGGCGGGCGAGGCCAGACCGCAGGCAACAAGCAATACGAACAGCCGTTTTTTCATGATCAATCTCCCTATATTGGAATCGCGCCCGATCGGCGCAGAACAAGCCTAAACCAGGCCTGCCGGCGGGAGAATCGGCCAAATGGATGAGGCGACCAGGCCAAAAGTTATAGATGCCTAAACGCTACAAACAAAAAAAACGGGCACCCGAAGGTGCCCGTTCAACACAGACTAACTGGCCAGGCCAGATTAGAAGGTGTGCTTGATGCCGACGGAGAAGGCGCTGGCATCCTTGCCCGTGGCAGGAGTGTACAGCTTGCCGCCGTCGCCCATGCCATAGTCACCACCAGTGCCCTGGCTCAGATCGGCGTAGACAGCGTACAGGGTGGTGCGCTTGGACATGTTGTAGTCCACGCCCACGGTCCACAGGGTGGCATCGTCGCTAGCGTTGGCATCGCTCTCGTTGGCCTTGCCATAGGCGGCCTTCAGGACCATCGGGCCCATGGTGTGGGCCAGGCTCAGGTACCAAGCGTCACGCGAAGTGGCAGAGGCAGCAGTGTCGTTCTCGATGTTCTCGTAGACCACACCGACCTTGGTGTCGCCGAACTTGTAGCCCAGGCCGACTTTCCAGGCATCGTGGGACTTGTTGGCGGTAGAGGCAGCGCCAGCGGCACCGTTGTACACTTCATAAGCGACAGAAGCGAACAGGGGGCCATTGTCGTACATGGCGGCCGCGCTCCAGGCGTCCTTGTTGTCCTGGCCGGCGGTCTCAGGGTTCTGCACGCCAATGTAGGCGACAGCGGCAGTCAGGCCGTTGAAGTTGGGGCTGATGTAGGCCACGGTAGCAGCCGCACGGGTGTCGAACTTGCCAGCGCCACCGTCGTAACTGCCGATGATGGCATTGTAGTCACCCACGGAGTCACCGAACGGGTCCAGACCGCCGGTAGCCATCTTGTAGGGGGTGTCGTGACGACCCAGACGGACCTCACCGAAACCGCCGGCCAGGCCGACGAAGGTGTTGCGGTTGGCGAACACGGGGTCGGTGGTAGCGGCCAGCTTACCAACCTCGGACTCGACCTGCCACACGGCCTTCATGCCACCGCCCAGATCCTCGGTGCCCTTGAAGCCGATGTAGGAGGTGTGGTTGACACCGGTCACCAGGTCGGACTTGTCAGCGCCAGCAACGCCATTGTCGACATCAGCGTAGTCAACGGCGAACGACAGCTTGCCGTAGACGTCGACGTTGGAGGTGGCAGCGAAGGCCGGGGCAGCGAAAGCGCTGAGGGCGGCCAGAGCAATCAGAGACTTCTTCATATAACTCTCCTTTGTTTAAAAAAGCACCCGGGTTTCCGGGAACCGGTAACCTCTCGCGCGAGAAGTTCAGGACGGATTTTCTCAAAGCCGGGCAGGGGGGCTCCAAGGTTTTGTGACTTTTACCTAGGGGTGGGGGTGGGCTTGTTGCTCGCCAGCAACAAGGCGGAGGCGGGTAATTTCCAACCATGCACGACAAATCAACAACTTACAAGATGTTCTTGGTGAAATCGAACAGCCCGGCCAATACTTTCCCCGTTTCAGCGGCCGGCATGGAGGCCTCGCCGGTCTGCCTGGAGGCTGGCCCGTGCTGTGCCTGGTGAGTCACGCCACCGCATGGGAGTTGGCGCTCAAGACCAGCATCGGCCGTCTGGAATTGACCGAGCCGGCCGCAACCTTTCTCGAAAGAGAGGTTCAAGCCAACGGTTTTGCTTTCCTGCCCATTCAGCTTATGCACATCGCCATTGTCGAGCGCTTACCTGTTCAGCACCGCGACCCATTCGACCGTATGCTCGTGGCCCAAGCCCTGGCAGAGGCCCTGCCTTTCGTCAGCGCCGACCAGTCACTCGACATCTACGGCATCAACCGGCTCTGGTGAACGCCACAGCGGGTTGCCAAACTCCGCTCAGTCCTGAAATGACAACGTTGACTTAGCCGGCAAACAGCCGGGCCAACGCCTCCCCCGGCTCGGCCGCCCGCATGAAGGCCTCGCCGACCAGGAAGCTGTTGACACCGTTTTGCCGCATCAGGGCGACGTCGGTCGGGGCGAGGATGCCGCTTTCGGTGATGACGATTCTCTCCCCACCCCACCCCTCCCCGCTTGCGGGGAGGGCGTCAGGCCCCTCCCCCACTGGGTGGGGGAGGCTGGGAGGGGGAGAAGTATGAATGCGTGGCAAGAGATCGAGCGTGGTTTTCAGGCTGACCTCGAAGCTGCGCAGGTTGCGGTTGTTGATGCCGATGAGCGGGGTCTGGAGTTGCAGGGCCTGTTCCAGCTCGGCGGCGTCGTGCGATTCGACCAGGACGGCCATGCCGAGTTGCATGGCCAGGTCCTCCAGTTCCTGCATCTGCGGCAGGCTCAAGGCGGCGACGATGAGCAGGATGCAGTCCGCGCCCATGGCCCGGGCCTCATAGACCTGGTAGGGGTCGATGATGAAGTCCTTGCGCAAAACCGGCAGGGTGCAGGCATCGCGCGCCTCGCGCAGGTAATCCGGCGCGCCCTGGAAGAATTGCCGGTCAGTGAGCACTGACAGGCAGGCCGCGCCGCCCTGCTCGTAGCTTTGGGCGATCTCGGCCGGTTTGAAATCGGGCCGGATGACGCCCTTGCTTGGGCTGGCCTTCTTGATCTCGGCGATCACGGCGGGCTGGCCGGCGGCCAGCTTGGCCCGGATGGCGCCTACGAAGTCGCGCGGCGGCGGCGCCAGCTCGGCGGCCTCGCGCATGGCTTCGAGCGGCTCGGCCCGGCGGGCGGCAGCCACTTCTTCGCGTTTGACGGCAAGGATCTGGTCGAGGATGTCGGACATGGCGGTCTTCCCGGCGCCTGGCTTGGCGCCTTGATCAGTGTTCTTCGATGCGCACCCGCGGCGCGATGGCCGTGAGCAGTTCATAGGCGATGGTGCCGGCGCTGGCCGCCACCTCTTCCACCGGCAGGCCTTCGCCCCAGAGGGTGACGACGCTGCCGACATGGGCGTTGGGAATGGGCGTCAGATCGACGCACAGCATGTCCATGGACACCCGGCCCAGGGTGCGGGTGTGCTGGCCTTCGACCAGGACCGGCGTGCCGGTGCCGGCGTGGCGCGGGTAGCCGTCGGCATAGCCGCAGGCGACGATGCCGATGCGCATGTCCTTGGGCGCGACGAAAGCGCCGCCGTAGCCGACCGCCTCGCCGCGGCGCAAAGGGCGCTGGGCGATGAGCCGGCTCTCCAGGGTCATGGCCGGCAGCAGGCCGAGGTGGCCGCCCGGCTCGTCGGCGAAGGGCGAGGCACCGTAGAGCATGATGCCAGGACGCACCCAGTCGCCCAGGGTTTCCGGGTAGCGCATGAGGGCGGCGGAATTGGCCAGGCTCACGGGCAGAGCGAGGCCCTCGGCGGCCTGACGGAACTCCCGCATCTGCTCGGCGACGCCCACCTCGAACTCGTCGGCGCTGGCGAAGTGGGTCATCAGGGTGATGCTGCCGACCGATTCGGCCGCCTGCAGCAGCTCCACCACCTCCTTGAGCCGCCTGGGACTCAGCCCCAAGCGGTGCATGCCGGTATCGACCTTGACGAAGACATCGATCCGATGATCGAGCCGAGTCCGGGCCAATATCTCGGCCTGGTCCTCGCGATGAACCACCGGCTGCAGGCGCCAGTGGGCGATGGCCGGCAACTCGTCGGGATGGAAGAAGCCCTCCAGCAGCACGATGGGATGGGTGAAGCCGGCGGCGCGCAGGGCCTCGGCCTCGTCCAGGGTGAGCACGGCGAAGCCGTCGGCGGCGCGCAGGGCACGCGCCACGCGCAAGAGGCCATGACCGTAGCCGTTGGCCTTGACCACGGCCAGAACGCGGGCCGAGCCGGCCAGGCGCCGGGCCAGGCCGAGGTTGTGGGCCAGCGCGGCGGTGTCGATGCGGGCGACGAGCGGGCGGGACATAGTTAGTGTTGGCCCTTCACACGGGCTCGCTTGGGAGAGGGGAAAAGAGACGGTGTGGATTATCGCCCCTCACCCTAACCCTCTCCCCGGAGGGGAGAGGGGATAAGTCCGCCTTCGCCTTCCCCCCTCTCCCCTCCGGGGAGAGGGCTGGGGTGAGGGGGGCGGATGCGCCTACCGTGGCCGCGCCCCCTTCTTGGGGGTAAGGAAAGGCAGGGGCTTGATCGGAGCGTTGAGGTGAAGGTCGAGCCTTTAGCAATGCCTGGCGGATCACCTCGAGCACGCCCGCCAAATTACCGAGTACCTCGTTGTTCCAAAACCTCAGCACCCTAAATCCCTGCCTCTGCAAATAAGCCGTCCGCCTGGCATCTTCAGAGGTGGCGGCAGCATGCTGACCACCATCCAGCTCCAGGATAAGTGCCGCTTCGAGACACACAAAATCAGCGATATATGGTCCGATGGCATGCTGACGGCGAAATTTGCAACCCTCCAGCTGTCGGTTCCGCAGCGCCTGCCAGAGCTTGGCCTCGGTATCGGTCTGGGCCTCGCGCAGTGCGCGCCCCCTTTGGATAGAAAGATGCGGGCGTTTCGGCATCGCAACCTGAATAATCAGTTGTTCGGCGTCAGGTAGATGTCGGCCGCGAAGTTCTCGAACCGGGTGTACTCGCCCATGAAGGTCAGGCGCACGGTGCCGGTGGGGCCGTTGCGCTGCTTGCCGATGATGATCTCGGCCGTGCCCTTGTCCTGGCTGTCCGGGTTGTAGACCTCGTCGCGATAGATGAACAGGATGACGTCGGCGTCCTGCTCGATGGCGCCGGATTCGCGCAGGTCGGACATCACCGGCCGCTTGTTCGGCCGCTGCTCGAGCGAGCGGTTGAGCTGGGACAGGGCGATCACCGGCACGTGCAGCTCCTTGGCCAGGCTCTTGAGCGAGCGGGAGATCTCCGAGATCTCGGTGGCGCGGTTCTCGCCGCCGCCGCTGCCGGCCATCAGCTGCAGATAGTCGATGACGATCAGGCCCAGGCGGCCGTCCTTGCACTGGCGGGCCAGGCGCCGGGCACGGGCGCGCACCTCCATCGAGGTCAGGCCGCCGGATTCGTCGATGAACACCGGCGCCTCGTCCAACTGGCCCAAGGCGTGGGTCAGCCGCGGCCAGTCGTCCTCGCTGATGCGACCGGTGCGCAGCTTGTGCTGGTCGAGCTTGCCGACCGAGCCCAGCATGCGCATGACCAGCTGGGTCGCGGCCATTTCCATGCTGAACACCGCCACCGGCAGGCCGGCGGCCAGGGCGACGTTTTCGGCGATATTGAGCGAGAAGGCGGTCTTGCCCATGGACGGACGGCCCGCGACGATGACGAGGTCGCCCGGCTGCAGGCCCGAGGTCTTGGCATCGAGGTCGGCGAAACCGGTGGGCACGCCGGTGATCTCGCTCGGGTTCTCCCGGTTGTACAGCTCGTCGATCCGGTTGACCACCTCGATCAGCACCGGCTTGATCGGCTGGAAACCCTGGCCGCCGCGGGCGCCGGCCTCCTTGATCTCGAACACCTTGGCCTCGGCCTCGTCGAGGATCTCGCTGGCCTTGCGCCCGGCCGGGTTGTAGGACAGCTCGGCGATCTCGGCGCCGACCTCGGCCAGCCGGCGCAGCACGGCCCGCTCGCGCACGATCTCGGCGTAGCGGCGGATATTGGCCGCGGAGGGGGTGTTCTGGGCCAGGGCGGTGAGATAGGCCAGGCCGCCGACCTCGTCGAGCTGGTTGTGCGACTCCAGCGCCTCGGCCACGGTGATCACGTCGGCCGGCTTGTTGTCCTCGATCAGGCGGGTGACCTGCTTCCAGATCAGGCGGTGATCGGCCCGGTAGAAGTCGTATTCGGAGATGGCATCGGCCACCCGGTCCCAGGCGCCGTTCTCCAGCATGAGGCCGCCCAACACCGATTGCTCGGCCTCGACCGAATGGGGTGGCAGCTTGATGGCGGACAGTTCGGGATCGGCGAAGACGGCGGACATGGGGTTGGCTCGTTTGGGGGGTCCATTGTAGTCCCGCCCCCTGAATGACAAAAGGCCGCTCGCGCGGCCAGATGTCAGAGGAATTCCTCTCCCCCCGCGATTCCGGAGGGCAGGGGTTTCACAGAGGGTAGGGTGAGGGGGTCGCGTAGCGGCCTGCTAACAGCCTCATGGACGAAAACTCACGCCCATATTCCCTCTCCCCCACCCCTCTCCCAGAGGGAGAGGGGATCGCGGCTTTCACCCCCCTACCAAAGGGGGAGGGGATAGCGGTTTTCACCCCTCTACCCGTGGGAGAGGGACTTGAGTTTTTAGTGCTCGCCCAGAACCGACACCTTGATGTCGACCGAGACGTCGCTGTGCAGGGCCAGGGTCAGGTCGTAGTCGCCGACCATCTTGAACGGACCCGCGGGCATGCGCACCTCGGACTTGCTCACGTCGAAACCCTGGGCCTTGAGGGCCTCGGCGATGTCGACGTTGGTGACGGAACCGAACAGACGACCGTCGACCCCGGCCTTCTGGGTGATCTGCAACATATAGCCGGCCAGCTTCTCGGCCCGGGCCTGGGCGGCCGCCAACTTCTCGGCGGCGACCTTCTCCAGCTCGGCGCGACGCTGAGCGAACTCTTCCCGGTTGGCGGCAGTGGCCCGCTTGGCCTTGCCCTGGGGGATCAGGAAGTTACGGGCAAAACCGTCCTTGACCCGGACCACATCGCCCAGCCCGCCGAGGTTGACGACCTTTTCCAGCAGAATGATTTCCATGTCGTGCTCCTCTTACTCGTGCAGGTCGGTATACGGCATCAGGGCCAGAAACTGGGCCCGTTTGATGGCGGTGGCCAGCTGGCGCTGATAGTGGGCGCGGGTGCCGGTGATGCGGCCGGGGATGATGCGGCCCTGCTCGGTCAGGAAGTCCTTCAGAACTTCGATGTCCTTGTAGTCGATCTCTTTCACGCCTTCGGCGGTGAAGCGGCAGAACTTCTTGCGGCGGAACAGGGCGCCGCCAGTCTTGCCCTTGCCCTTGGCATCGGGTTTGCGTCGGAAAAACGCCATGGTGATACTCCTTAGATCAATTCGTAATCGGTTACGTGCACGGTCAGCAGGCTGCTGCGGGGGCTCTTGCGGTCGAGGAAGCCGATGAGGCTTACCTGGCTTCCGACTGGGCTCTGGCTCAGTTTCCGGGCGGTCTCGCCGAAGGCGATCGCCTCAACCTCGCACACCACCTGACGTGGCCGACCTGCTTCGTTCTGCTCCGAGCCGTGGGCCAACCGCATCTCTACGGTGGCCACACCGGCCGGGGTGAAGCGCAGGCCGCTGGTTGCCAGGATTTGCCCGGTCAGCTCGACCCGATTGGCCACCCTCAGGCGGCAGCCTCGGCCGACGCCTCCTGCGACTGCGGTGCCAGCATGTTGCGGGACTTCTCTTCCTTCATCATCGGCGAGGCGCCGGTGATGGCCTCGTCGCGCTTGATGACGAGATGGCGCAGGATGGCATCGTTGAAGCGGAAGCCATGATCCAGCTCGTCCAGGGTCTCCTGGTCGCACTCGATGTTCATGAGCACGTAGTGGGCCTTGTGCACCTTCTGGATGCTGTAGGCCAGCTGGCGGCGGCCCCAGTCTTCCAGGCGATGGATCTGGCCACCCTTGGCGGTGATCAGGCTGCGGTAACGCTCGACCATGGCGGGCACCTGCTCGCTCTGGTCCGGATGGACGATAAAGACGATTTCGTAGTGACGCATAACACTCCTTTCGGACTAACGGCCCCCCGTCAGACCAGGCTGGCGCCGGATGCAGCGGTGGAGCAAGGAACCCGGCCTTCGGTGTAAAGACCGGGAAAGGGGCGGAATTCTAATGAAAAATCAGGCGGATAGCAAGCCGTAAACGCGGCTCACGCGACGCAGTCGACGTAATAGCGCACCTTGCCGTCGACCGCCTCCTTGACCAGGCCGTGGATGTCGGTCTCGAAGCCCGGGAACTGCTCGTTGAAGTCGCGGGCGAACTGCAGATAGCGAACGATGGTGCCGTTGAAACGCTCGCCCGGAATCAGCAGCGGAATACCCGGCGGGTAAGGGGTCAGCAGGACACTGGTAATGCGGCCCTCCAGCTTGTCGATCTCCACCCGCTCGATCTCGCGGTGGGCCATCTTGGCGAAGGCGTCGGCCGGCTTCATCGCCGGCGCCATTTCCGACAGGTACATCTCGGTCGTCAGCCGGGCGACGTCGTTGGCCTTGTAGATGCTGTGAATCTGCTCGCACAGATCCTTGAGGCCGATTTTTTCATAACGAGGCTGCTTCTCGATGAACTCCGGCAGCACCTTCCACAGCGGCTGGTTGACGTCGTAATCCGTCTTGAATTGCTGCAGCGCGGTGAGCAGGGTGTTCCAGCGACCCTTGGTGATGCCGATGGTGAACATGATGAAGAAGGAATAGAGGCCGGTCTTCTCGACGATGACGCCGTGCTCGGCCAGGTACTTGGTGACGATGGCGGCCGGAATCCCGCCGTCGGCAAACTCGCCGGAGACGTCGAGGCCGGGGGTGATGATGGTGGCCTTGATCGGGTCGAGCATGTTGAAGCCGGGGGCGATGTCACCGAAGCCATGCCAGCGCTCGTTGTCCTTGAGCATCCAGTCTTCCTGGTCGCCCACGCCCTCGGCCTCCTCGGCCAGGTATTGCGGACCCCAGACCTTGAACCACCAGGATTCGCCGAACTCGCGCTCGACCTTGCGCATGGCGCGGCGGAAGTCCATGGCCTCGACCAGCGACTCCTCGACCAGGGAAGTGCCACCCGGCGGCTCCATCATCGCCGCCGCCACATCGCAGGAGGCGATGATGGCGTATTGCGGCGAGGTCGAGCTATGCATCAGATAGGCCTCGTTGAAGACGTCGCGGTCCAATTGCCGCGTCTGCGAGTCCTGGACCAAAATCTGCGAGGCCTGACTCAGGCCGGCCAGCAGCTTGTGGGTGGACTGGGTGGCGAAGATCATCGAGTCCTTGCAGCGCGAACGCCCCTCGCCGATGGCGTGATAATCGCCATAGAAATCATGGAAGGCGGCGTGCGGCAGCCAGGCCTCGTCGAAATGCAGGGTATCGATCTGGCCGTCGAGCATTTCCTTGATGGTCTCGACGTTGTACATCACGCCGTCGTAGGTCGACTGGGTGATGGTCAGGATGCGCGGCTTCTTGTCCTTGAGCTTGCTGGCGAAGGGGTTGGCCTCGATCTTCTTGCGGATATTCTCGAGCTTGAACTCCTCCAGCGGGATCGGGCCGATGATGCCATAGTGGTTGCGGGTCGGCATCAAGAACACCGGGATCGCCCCGGTCATGATGATCGAGTGCAGGATCGACTTGTGGCAGTTGCGGTCGACCACCACGATGTCGTCCGGCGCCACGGTGGAGTGCCAGACCATCTTGTTCGAGGTCGAGGTGCCGTTGGTGACGAAGAACAGGTGGTCGCAATGGAAGATGCGGGCGGCATTGCGTTCGGAGGCCGCCACCGGGCCGGTGTGGTCGAGCAGCTGGCCCAGCTCGTCGACCGCGTTGCAGACGTCGGCGCGCAACAGGTTCTCGCCAAAGAACTGGTGGAACATCTGGCCGATCGGCGACTTCAGGAAAGCGACGCCGCCGGAGTGGCCCGGGCAGTGCCAGGAATAGGAGCCGTCCGAGGCGTAATGGGTGAGCGCCCGGAAGAAGGGCGGCACGATGGAGTCGAGATAGGTCTTGGCCTCGCGCACGATGTAGCGGGCCAGGAATTCCGGCGTGTCCTCCAGCATGTGGATGAAGCCGTTCAGCTCGCGCAGGATGTCGTTCGGGATATGGCGCGAGGTGCGGGTCTCGCCATGCAGGAAGATCGGAATCTCGGCGTTGCGGAAGCGAATCTCCTCGACGAAGGCGCGCAACTCGGCGATGGTCTCCTCCTCCTCGTTGGCCAGTTCCTCGTCGTCGACCGAGAGGATGAAGGCCGAGGCGCGCGACTGCTGCTGGGCGAAGGAGGACAGGTCGCCGTAGCTGGTCACGCCCAGCACCTCCATACCCTCGTCTTCGATGGCCTTGGCCAGCGCGCGGATGGACAGGCCGCTCTGGTTCTCGGAGCGGAAGTCTTCGTCGATGATGACGACGGGGAAACGGAAGCGCATGACCTAACTCCATTCACCCCCTCTCCCACCGGGAAAGGGGCCGGGGGTGAGGGTTGAATCGTCCGAGCCCTCACCCTAACCCTCTACCCTACAGGGCATAAATCCCGGAGGCAGAGGGGATTAAAGGAAAGCGCGGATTATAGGGAGCATCCGGCCGGCGTGGGGCAGAAATTGCATTGCCGCCCGACACGGCGATTTTGCCTATATTTTAGGCAGGGTGACGCCGGTCTGGCCCTGATATTTGCCGCCCCGGTCGCGGTAGGAGGTTTCGCACACCTCGTCCGACTCCAAAAACAGCATCTGGGCCACGCCCTCGTTGGCATAGATGCGCGCCGGCAGCGGCGTGGTGTTGGAGAATTCCAGGGTCACGTGGCCCTCCCACTCCGGCTCCAGGGGGGTGACATTGACGATGATGC
The DNA here is from genome assembly GCF_003967275.1 of Sulfuritortus calidifontis. Lineage (NCBI taxonomy): Bacteria > Pseudomonadati > Pseudomonadota > Betaproteobacteria > Nitrosomonadales > Thiobacillaceae > Sulfuritortus > Sulfuritortus calidifontis. The sequence continues at coordinate 369,259 of NZ_AP018721.1, read as the reverse complement.
CGCAGCGGGCATAGGTGCTCTTGCCCAGGCAGATGGTCAGCACGTTGCGCGGGATGCGGAAGTACTCGACGGTGCGGGCCAGGGCGAAGGAGTTGGGCGGGATGATGCAGGACTCGCCCTTCACCTCGACGAAGCTGTTGGGGTCGAAGGCCTTGGGATCGACGATGGTGGTGTTGATATCGGTGAACAGCTTGAATTCGTTGGCGCAGCGAACATCGTAGCCATAGCTCGAGGTGCCATAGGACACGATGCTGCGGCCGTTGACGTTCTTGACCTGGCCCGGCTCGAACGGCTCGATCATGCCATGCTGCTCGGCCATGCGCCGAATCCAGTTGTCCGATTTGATGCTCATCGCGAATTTAGGCCCAAAAATGAAAAAAGCGTGAGGCATGATACCTCACGCTTTCGCCAAGCCCAACGAGGCTCAGGTATTCTGGATCACGATGCTGGGGAATTTGGCGCTGTGGTCCACCGCCAGGTCGCCGACCTTGACCGCCACCCGGCGGGCGATCTGGCGGTAGATCTCGGCGATGCGCGACTCCGGCTCGGCCACCACGGTGGGCTTGCCGGCATCGGTCTCCTCCCGGATGCGGATGTCGAGCGGCAGGCCGCCCAGGAACTCGACGCCGTAGTCGGCACACATCTTCTGGCCGCCGCCGACGCCGAAGATCGGCTCCTCGTGGCTGCACTTGGAGCAGATGTGCAGGCTCATGTTCTCGACCACGCCGAGGATGGGCACGCCCACCTTCTCGAACATCTTCAGGCCCTTGCGCGCGTCGATCAAGGCGATGTCCTGCGGCGTGGTGACGATCACCGCGCCGGTCACCGGCACGCGCTGGGCCAGGGTGAGCTGAATGTCGCCGGTGCCCGGCGGCAGGTCGACCACCAGGTAATCGAGGTCTTTCCACTTGGTGTTGTTGAGCAGCTGCTCGAGCGCCTGGGTGACCATGGGGCCGCGCCAGACCATGGGGGTGTCGACGTCGATCAGGAAGCCGATGGACATGGCCTGGATGCCGTGGCCGATCATGGGCTCCAGGCTCTCGCCGTCCTCGGACATCGGGCGGCCGTGAATGCCCAGCATGGTCGGCTGTGACGGGCCGTAGATGTCGGCGTCGAGCATGCCGACGCTGGCACCCTCGGCGGCCAGGGCCAGGGCCAGGTTGACCGCGGTGGTCGACTTGCCGACACCGCCCTTGCCGGAGGCGACAGCGATGATGTTCTTGACGCCGGGGATCAGCTTGACGCCCTTCTGCACGCCATGGGCAACGATCTTCCAGGACACGTTGGCAGTGGCCGACTCGACCCCGGCCATGGTCTTGATCTTGTCCTCGACCATCTGCTTGATCTCGCCCTGGACCATCTTGGCCGGGTAGGGCAGGATCACGTCGAGGCTGACCTTGCCGCCGTCGATCTTGATGTTCCGCACCGATTTGGTGCTGACGAAATCCCGCTGGGTGTTGGGATCGATAAGCTCCTTGAGGGCCGTTTGGACTTGCTGTTCGGTAACCGACATCGTTCAACCTCTGCTCAAAATAAATAAAGCTATCGCCCGTACGCCAGGCCGCTTCCCGCACAAGGGGTTCGGGACAAGTGATGGCGATCCGTGGAATTTCAAGGCCACCGGCGAGGAAGACCGCCAGGCAGCCGAAACCATTAGTAGTTTAGTATTTTACTCAATTATTATCCGCCTGACCACTCCGATTCTGTCGGCCAGCTCAGCCGGCCATGTCCGGGACATGGCCGACCAGGCGCAACTGCGGGGCCGCAGCCCGCAAGGCCGCCACCAGCTCCGACCCCAGCCCCGGCCGGCAGCGGTGGGACACCCAAAGCAGATTGAGCTGCAAATTGAAGTCGGCAAAGACCACCGCCGAATCGAAGCGCTTGAGCACCCCTTCGACCAGGGTCAGCCAAGGCGCCAGCTCCTCCGCATCGCGACCCTTGAGCGCGGGCGCGATCATCATGAAATCGGCCAAGCGCTGCCCTTCGGCATCGCGCTTCGGTACCCGCTGCCAGAGCGGCTGGCTGGCCTGCCAGTTCGGTGCGCCCAGGACCGCCTGAGCCGAGCGCACCGTCAGGCGCATGACTAGCGGATCAGTTCCGCCCCGATCTCGGCGAAGGTGCGGGCGACTTCCATGGTCTGCACCGGGGCGCCAAGCTGGCGGCTGATCTGGGAAGCGGAGAACAGGCCGCGCACGATCTGGCTGCGATCGGTCTGACGCTCGGCGACCAGGGCATGCTGCCGGCCGCAGGCCTGCAGGGTGGCGATGACGTCGCCGACCTTGGCCTTGATCACGTCGTCCATGCACAGCACCTCGAGCTTCTCGCGCGGGCTCATGATGTCCTTGACCAGGACGTCGGTATGGCGGATGCCCTGGGTCTGGATGATCTGCATCGGCTTTTCGCTGGTCAGGTCGGTCGAGGTGACCAGGCCCAGGATATGGTTCTGCTCGTCCACCACCAGAAGCAGGCGGACAGCGCGGTTGATCATCTTGAGCCGGGCCGATTCGATATTCTCCAGCGGGTGGGTGGTATGCGCGGTCACCTCGCGGAAGTCGGTCATCACCATCAGCGCCGGGTCGTCCAGACCCACGCTATTGGCCAGCTCCTGGGTCGGCTTCTGGAAGGTGGCACCTTTCTGGACCGGGGCGGAGGGGATGGCGCTATAGCTCTTGCTCATGTATTTTCCCTATTGAATCATGAAGTTATCTATCATTCCCACGGCCACCATGGGCATGGGCGGGGTGGAGATAAGGGTGACGCACCCGCGGCAGGGCGTCAACCTGCAAGAAGCGTTCGAGTTCGCCCAGGGCCAGGCGGTAGACCTCGCGCTTGAACTCGACCACCTCCTCGACCGGCTGCCAGTATTGGTTCCAGCGCCAGGCATCGAATTCCGGGTGTTCGCTGGCCTTGAGCCGGACATCGCATTCGCGGCCGGTCAGGCGCAACAGAAACCAGATCTGCTTCTGGCCGCGGTAATGGCCGCGCCATTCGCGCCGCACCCAGTCCTTGGGCACGTCGTATTTGAGCCAACCCCGGGTCCGGCCGAGGATGCGCACATGTTCGGGCGCCAGGCCGACCTCCTCGGTCAGCTCCCGGAACATGGCCTCTTCCGGCGATTCGCCGCTCTTGATCCCGCCCTGGGGAAACTGCCACGAGGGCTGGCGGATGCGCTTGCCCCAGAACACTTCGTTGCGGGCATTGCAGAGCACAATCCCGACGTTCGGCCGGTAACCGTCCTTGTCGATCATGGCCGCACCTTACCTATTCATAAACCGGTCACATTCTCCCACCCTTCGCGGCGGGAGAAAAGTCAGCCGCCAGTCAGGACGAAGCCCTGGTCGCTCACGGCATTGAACACCCGCATGCGCTCGAGGAAAGCCGGAAACTCCAGGCCGAGCCCGCGCTCCAGCGCCCGCGCCCGTTCGGCCAGGGGCACGAAACCCGTCTCCGGCAGCGGCGGCTTGAAGCCGAACACGATGATGTTGCTCTTCCTCTCAGCCGGCAGGATCAGGGTGTGGTGATCAAAAGCCGCATTGATCCGGTGCAGGTAGAGGCCGAAGCGGTCCTCCGAGCCCCAGAGGTTGAAGGCAGCCACCCCGCCCGGCCGCAGATGGGCATGGCAGTCCCGGTAGAACGCCTCGCTGGCCAGCGCCTCGACGATGCGCTTGGCATCGTAGGCATCGACCAGCAGCACGTCCCGGCTCTCCGGCTGCTCGCGCACGAAGGCCGCGCCATCGGCCGCCAGCACGGTCAGCCGTTCGTCGTCGGGCGGCAGGAAGAAATAGGCGCGCGCCGCCAAGATCACCTCCGGATTGAGTTCCACCGCGGTCAGCCGACATGCCGGCAGTTTGCGGTGGAAGTACTTGGCGATGGAGCCGCCGCCCAGGCCGATCAGCGCCGCCTCGCGCGGCGCGGGATGGAACAGCAGAAAGCCCATCATCGCCCGGGTATATTCCAGCTCCAGGGCGAACGGATCGCGCAGGCGCATGGCGCTCTGCACGGCGCTGCCGCCCAGATGCAGGAAGCGGATGCCGCCCTTTTCGCTCACCTCGACCGGATCGAGGCCCCCTTGCCCCTGGCGCTGCCTTGAAAACAACCGCATTTGCTAGAATCCGCGCTTTATTCCAAAGCCCCCAAGCCTATCATGCGCACCTCCCGATTTTTCCTCTCCACCAGCAAAGAGGCCCCGGCCGAGGCCGAACTCGTCAGTCACAAACTGATGCTGCGGGCCGGCCTGATCAAGCGCCTGGGCTCCGGCCTCTATACCTGGATGCCGCTCGGCCTGCGCGTGCTGCGCAAGGTGGAGGCCATCGTGCGCGAGGAGATGGACCGCGCCGGCGCGATCGAGCTGCTCATGCCCGCGGTGATCCCGGCCGAGCTGTGGCAGGAATCCGGCCGTTGGGACGTGTTCGGCCCGCAGATGCTGAAGATCAAGGACCGCCACGAGCGCGACTTTCTGTTCGGCCCCACCCACGAGGAGGTGATCACCGACATCGCCCGCAAGGAAATCCGCTCCTACCGCCAGCTGCCGGTGAACTTCTACCAGATCCAGACCAAGTTCCGCGACGAGATCCGGCCCCGCTTCGGCGTCATGCGCGCGCGCGAGTTCCTGATGAAGGACGCCTATTCCTTCCATGCCGACGCGGCCAGCCTGGACGAGACCTACTGCGCGATGTACGACACCTACAGCCGCATCTTCACCCGGCTGGGTCTCAAGTTCCGCGCCGTGGCGGCGGACACCGGCGCCATCGGCGGTTCCGGCTCGCACGAGTTCCACGTGCTGGCCGACTCGGGCGAGGACGCCATCGCCTTTTGCCCCAACTCGGACTACGCCGCCAACGTGGAGATGGCCGAGGCCCTGCCGCCCACGGGCAGCCGGCCGGCACCGGGCCAGGCCATGCAGGAAGTGGCCACTCCGGGCAAGCACAGCATCGCCGAGGTCAGCGCCTTCCTCGGGGTCCCGGCCGACAAGGTGGTCAAGACCCTGATCGTCAAGGGCGAGAAGGGCCTCATCGCCCTGCTCCTACGCGGCGACCACGCGCTGAACGAGGTCAAGGCCGGCAAGCTGACCGGGGTCTTCTCCCCCCTGACCTTCGCCTCGGACGCCGAGGTGCATGCCGCCGTCGGCTGTCCGCCCGGCTCGATCGGTCCGGTCGGCCTCAAGCTGCCCATCATCGCCGACCGCGCGCTGATGAACCTGGCCGACTTCGTCTGCGGCGCCAATGCCGCCGGTTATCACCTCACCGGCGTCAATTTCGGCCGCGACCTGCCGGAGCCGATGTTCGCCGACATCCGCAACGTGGTCGAGGGCGACCCCAGCCCGGACGGCAAGGGCCAGCTCGGCTTGTGCCGGGGTATCGAGGTGGGCCACATCTTCAAGCTCGGCACCAAGTACTCCGAGGCGCTGCAGGCCAAATTCCTCGACGAGCAGGGCAAGAGCCAGACCATGATCATGGGCTGCTACGGCATCGGGGTATCGCGCATCGTCGCCGCCGCCATCGAGCAGGGTCACGACGAGCGCGGCATCGTCTTCCCCCCGAGCATCGCGCCGTTCGAGCTGGCCATCGTCGCCCTGGGCTACCGCAAAAACCCGGCGGTCAAGGAGGCGGCCGACGCCCTCTATAATCAGCTGAAAGCGGCCGATATCGATGTGGTGCTGGACGACCGCGACGAGCGGCCGGGCGTGATGTTCGCCGACATGGAACTGATCGGCGTGCCGCACCGGGTGGTGGTGAGCGAACGCGGCCTGAAAGAGGGCCAGTTGGAATACCAGGGCCGGCAGGACGCGACGGCGACCAAGCTGCCGCAGGCCGAGGCGGCGAAGCAAATCGAGGAGCGGGTCAAGGCGTGAGCAAGGACGGGATTCGGGCTCTGATTCTGGCGCTGGGGCTGACGGCGGGCGCCGCCTTGGCCGGCGCCCAGAAATACGAGCCCTTGTCCGACAGCGTCAAGGCGCAGCTCTCGAAGACCGTGGCCGACAGTGCGGTCGAGGCCGCCTTCGCCGATGCGCCCGAGGTCCAGGCCTGGCTGAGCGTGCTCTCCCAGCGCCTGGCCCGCTTCATCCCGGATGCCGAATACCGCCGCGACTTCCTCGAAACCGTCCATTACGAGGCCACCCGCGCCGGGCTCGACCCGGAGCTGGTGCTGGGCCTGATCGAGGTGGAGAGCGGCTTTCGCAAATACGCCGTGTCCAGCGCCTCGGCCCGCGGCTACATGCAGGTGATGCCGTTCTGGGTGGACCTGATCGGCAGCCGCGAGCAGAATCTGTTCCATCTGCGCACCAATCTGCGCTATGGCTGCACCATCCTGCGCCATTATCTGGATATCGAGCGGGGCGACCTGTTCCGGGCGCTCGGCCGCTACAACGGCAGCCTGGGCCAGGCCCAATACCCCAACGCCGTCTACGCCGCCTGGCGCAAGCGCTGGACCACCGGGGTGCTGCCGGCCAGCTTCCAGCCGGCGCCGCGACCGATCAAAAAAGGCGGCTGAGCGCGCGCCCGGTAACAGGCCGTTGAAAAACGTAGCGAGGATGGCCAGATGCAAGGCGATTGGGGCGCAGCGACCGAGAAAACGAACGAAGTGAGTTTCGGCGCAGCCACATATCAAATAGATAAGCGAGGGAGCGAAAACGAAGTTTTGGCGCAGGCCAACCTCGGCGCCGCCGAGGTTAAGCGAAGCGGCCGAAGCCAACACCGCGCAACGCCGCAGATGGCCCACCGCAGTAGTTTTTCAACGGCCTGGTAAACGGCATGGCGCCGATGGACCCAGCCGGGACATCCCCCCTGTGCCTGCCCGATTATGCCGGCGGCAGCCTGGTCAATCTCATGAGCAGCCTCACCCTCGGCCTGGGCGCGGCAAGCCCCTATCCCCCACTCCAGCTGCTGCCGCCCCAGGAAGTGGCGGCAGCACGCCATGTGCTGCTCCTGGTGGTGGACGGCCTGGGCCACGCCTGGTTACAGCGCGGCACCGACACCCTGCGCCGGCACCTGCGCGGGGCGATGACCTCGGTTTTCCCCTCGACCACGGCGAGCGCCATCCCGACCTTTCTCACCGGCCTAGCCCCGCAACAGCATGGCCTGACCGGCTGGCACATGTATTTCCGCGAAATCGGCGCCATCGCCGCCCCCCTGCCCTTTCGCCTGCGCACCGGACGCCAGGCCCTGCGCGCGGCGGGGGTCAGCCCGGCCGCGCTTTTGGGGCTGAGCCCCCTTTGCGACCGCCTGGCCCGGCCCTGCCATGTGCTGGCACCCCAGCACATCGTCCATTCCGATTTCAATGTCGCCCTCTCGGGCCGGGCCCGGCGCCACGGCTACGGCAAACTGGCAGAACTGTTCGCCCTTTTGCGCCAATTGCTGGGTGAGTCCGAACCGAGCTACCTCTATGCCTATTGGCCCGAACTGGACAGTCTGGCGCACGAGCACGGCAGCGTGAGCGCCCCGGCGGCGCAGGCCCTGGCCGAGCTGGATGCCGCCTGCGCCGAGCTGTTCGCCAGCGCGCGCGGCAGCGACAGCCTGATCATCGTCACCGCCGATCACGGTTTCATCGACACCACGCCGGCCGACACTCTCGATCTGGAAGAGCACCCGCAGCTGCGCCAAACCCTGCGCCTGCCCCTATGCGGCGAGCCGCGCGTGGCCTATGCCTATGTCCGGCCCGGCCACGAGCGGCAGTTCGAGGCCTATGTCGAGGCGCAATGGGCCGGGCGCGTGCTGTGCCTCAAGCGCGACGAGGTGCTGGCCCGCGCCTGGCTCGGGCCCGGGGCACCCCATCCGGCCTTGGCCGAGCGTCTGGGTGACTATGTGCTCATCGCCCAGGGCCGCACCATCCTGCGCGACTGGCTCTTGGGCGAAGAGCGCTACCGGCACATCGGCGTGCATGGCGGGCTGAGCCCCGCGGAGATGCAGGTGCCCCTGGTGACGCTGCACGGCTAGGAGCCTGTCGGGACAACGCGCAGGGGGGATTAAGTCCGACAAGCTCCTAGCGCCGACGGCTGTAGGTGCCCACCAATTCCGCATGGGCCAGGACGTGCCCTTGCAGGGCACGCTCCAGCGCGGCCTTGTTCGGCCTGCCCAGGTCGGGCAGCACCACGTCCAAGGCATAGAGCTTGTGAAAATAACGATGGCGCCCGATCGGCGGACAGGGCCCGCCGTAGCCGGTGCGGCCCCAATCGTTGACGCCCTCGCGTGTCCCGGGCGGCAGGCTTCGGGTCGCCTCCGCCACTCCTGGACAGTCCGGCGGCAGGTTGTACAGCAGCCAATGCACCCAGCTCCGGCGCGGGGCGGCCGGGTCAGGCACGTCGGGATCGTCGACGATGAGCACCAGGCTCTTGGCCTCGGCAGGCACATCGCTCCAGTCGAGCGGCGGCGACAGGTCCTGACCGTCGCAGGTGTACTTGGCGGGAATCGGCTCATTGTGCGCGAAGGCGCTGGAACGGATCTGCATCTGGAACCCCCTGGCTCGGAAAGGGCGGGGCCGCTCGATCGTCCGGCGGACATCCAGCCTGCCGGCATTGTCCCAAGCGGACCTTCTATCAATCTAGGCGATTTCCCGCCAGCGGCGGTCAAGGCCAGCGGCCGGGCGTTTCGCCCGGTCGAATCGGTCTAGTTTGAGAGGGAAGGAGGATTGCCCATGTCCCCGCAGACAGACTCACGCCCTGGCGTCGCCCCCTTCGTCCCCGGACGGGCGAGCGGCACGCTGCGCTTCGGCGCCGCCGCGGCGGCCGCCGACAGCCTCGTCGTGCTGCATCAACACGAGCTCACCGCGCTGCAGGGACAGCCCGCCGGCGTCATCCTCCTAGACGGCGCGCCCTTTTCCCATCCCGCCCTGCGCCTTTTGAGCCTGGGCATTCCCACCGTGTTGGCGACCACGGCAAGCCTTTCGGGCCTGACCGAGGGCATGTTGCTGCACCTGGATGGCCAAGCTGGCCTGTTGAGCCGCCAGGCGCTGCCGGCCGCGGCGGTCCCCCTCGCACCGGCACCGGGCGAAACCATCGACACGGCGGACGGCGTGGCGATCGAACTGCGCGCCAGCGTGGGCAGCGTCGCCGGCGCGGCTTGGGCCCTGAGCCAGGGCGCCGCGGCGATCGGCCTGGTGCGATCGGAATATCTGTTTCCGGCCGATGGCCGCCAGCCCGATCTCGCCTATCTCACCAGGGCCTTCTCCGAACTGTGCCAGGCGGCCGCGCCCTTGTCCGTCACTTTCCGCCTGATCGACATCGCGGGCGACAAGCGACCGCCCTGGCTGGGCGAGATCCCCGGCATCGCCGGCGTGCTGGGCCTACAGGGCGCCCGGCTGTATCGGACCGAGCCGGTGCGCCAGGTCTATTTGAACGAGCTGGCGGCCTTGGCCGAGCTCGCCGGGACCTACCGCGTGGCGGCCTTGCTCCCCTATGTCACGGATGTAGCGGAACTGGAGCAGCTGCTGACGGAGATTCGGACTTACCTGCCCAAGCCGGTCCGGCTGGGCAGCATGCTGGAGACCCCCGCCGCCGCCCTGGCGGTCAACGAATTCCTCGGCGCCGCCGACTTTGCCGCCCTAGGCTGCAACGATTTGATGCAATGCCTGTTCGCGGCCGAGCGCGACCAGCCGGAACTGAGCCGCTGGCTGGATCCTTATGCGCCGACGCTCTACCGCTTTCTCGACATGGTGGCGCGCCGTGCCGGCCCCAAGACCCCGGCCATCCAGGTCTGCGGTCTGCTCTCGCAACTGCCCGGCGTGCTGCCCGTGCTGATCGGCCTGGGTTACCGCTGCTTTTCCGTGGCCCCCGTGACCCTGCCCTGGCTGGCGGCCACCGTACGCCAGACCGACAGCCACCGGGCCCGGTACCTGACCTATCGCGCCTGCCAGGCCAGTCGCGCCGAAGAGGTCAAGCAGTTGCTCCAAGCCACGAGCTGAAGGCGCGGCCGGAATTACAATCCAACCGCCCGGCACGGGCGGGTCGCCGCCAAGGGGGGAAAGGGAAGATGGGGCGATGGATGGGGATCGAACCCACGACACCTGGAGCCCAGCCTGGCGTAGCCCGGCTGCAATGGAGGCTAACCCGAGCCGCAGGTGAGGGTTAAGCGCCGCAGGCGCGGCCGGAATTACAATCCAACCGCCCGGCACGGGCGGATCGCCGCCAAGTAGGAAAGGGAAGATGGGGCGATGGATGGGGATCGAACCCACGACACCTGGAGCCACAATCCAGTGCTCTACCAACTGAGCTACCACCGCCACTAAAACTGGCCTGCCCGACAGGGATCGAACCTGTAACCCCCAGCTTAGAAGGCTGGTGCTCTATCCAATTGAGCTACGGGCAGATCTCCCGCGGGCTGGCTGCAAACGAGGCCCGGTCAACGCTGGTCGGGGTGGAGGGATTCGAACCCCCGACATCCTGCTCCCAAAGCAGGCGCGCTACCGGGCTGCGCTACACCCCGAAACTGAGTTTCAGTGTGGGCACTGCGCCACTAAGCCGGCGTCATGCCGAAACCGAGCGGCGAACTATACCGGCGCGGACCGTAAAAATCAATGCGAGGCGGCCGGCCGCTCGGCTAAAATCACGCTTTCCGATCCCTTTGTGCCCAGTAACGACATGAGCGCCCGCATTCTCGACGGCAAGGCCATCGCCGACAGGCTGTTGCAAGACATCAAACGCCAGGTCGACGCCCGCGTGGCCGCCGGCAAGCCGGTGCCGGGGCTGGCGGTCATCCTGATCGGCGGCGATCCGGCCTCGAGCATCTATGTGCGCAACAAGCGCCGCGCCTGCGAGACGGCCGGGGTGCGCTCGTTCTCGCACGACCTGCCGGCCACGACCAGCCAGGCCGAGCTGATGGCGCTGATCGATCAGTTGAACGCCGACCCGGCGGTGGACGGCATCCTGGTCCAGGCCCCCCTGCCCGAGCAGATCGACGACGAGGCCGTGGTCGAGCGCATCCGCGCCGACAAGGACGTCGACGGCTTCCACCCCTACAACATCGGCCGGCTGGCGGTGCGCATGCCGACCCTGCGTTCCTGCACCCCTTACGGCGTGATGAAGCTGCTGGCCGCGACCGGCGAACCGCTGCGCGGCAAGCATGCCGTGGTGGTGGGTGCCTCCAACCATGTGGGCCGGCCCATGGCCCTGGAACTGCTGCTGGCCGGCTGCACGGTGACCGTGTGCCACAGCGCGACCCAGGATCTGGCCGGTCATGTCGGCCGGGCCGACATCGTGGTCGCGGCGGTCGGCCGGCCGCAGATGGTGCAGGGCGCCTGGATCAAGCCGGGCGCCACCGTGATCGACATCGGCATCAACCGCCTGGACGACGGCCGCATCGTCGGCGATGTCGAGTTCGAGGCCGCCCGGGACAAGGCCGCCTGGATCACCCCGGTGCCGGGCGGCGTCGGCCCGATGACCGTGGCCACCCTGCTCCAGAACACCCTGGAAGCGGCGGCCGTTCACCACCCTTAAGCGGCAAGCCAGCCTTTGAGCCGCGCCACATCGACATAGCCCGCCTCGTCGGCGGCGTCGATCCGGCGGTAGGGCGCGCCCGGCTCGCCCAGATCGGACAGCACCGCCAGCGCGCCGGTGAAATCGTGGTCGCGGGTGTACTCGTTCACCGTCACCACGGTCTTGAGCCCGGCGCCGCGTGCGGCGCGAATGCCGTTCTCCGAGTCCTCGAAGGCCAGACACTGCTCGGGCGCCAGGCCCAGCTGCTGCAGGGCCCAGAGATAGATGTCCGGCGCCGGCTTCTTGGCCGGCACGATGTCGCCGGCCGCGATCACGGCGAACCAGTCGGCACCGTCCGCCGCCAGGCTGTGTTTGAGCAGGGCGGTGACGTTCTCCGGCGTGGTGGTGGTGGCCACGGCCAGGATCAGGCCGGCCGCGCGCGCCTCCTCGAGCAGGCGCTTCACGCCGGGGCGCAGCGGAATGCCGCCTTGGGCCAGCAATTCGGTGTAATGCCGGGTCTTGGCCTTGTGCAGCTCGGCGACCAGATCGTCGAAATCGGCCGGTTTCCGGTAGTCGGGGCGGAAGCGCTCGACGTAGAACTTCATCCGCTCCTTGCCGCCGGTCACTTCCAGCAATTGGCCATACAGCTCGACGTCCCATTCCCAGTCCAGGCCGAACTCGCGAAAGGCCGCATTGAAGGCCGGACGATGGCCGTCCCGCTCGGTATCGGCCAGGGTGCCGTCGACGTCGAACAACAGCGCTTTCAATTCACTCATCTCTTTGATTCCCGTTGAAACAACCGTTAAACCTTTGCTTCATAAAAGGGTCATAAGCGGTACAATACCGCCCCCGATCACCCAAGCCGGAGACAGGCCGATGCCCCATCCCGAGCAAAATCCCGAATTCGACGCCCTGTTCGACGGCATGCTCTACAGCCTGCTGTCCTGGCAGCAACTGGCCGAATTCTGGCAACGCGTCGACCCCTCGGCCGGCTGGTATCTCTACGCCCTGGGCGAAGACCGCCCGGAATCACCGGCCGATGCCGAACATGTCGGCAGCTTCATCCGTGAGATCGATGCCCTGCTGCACAAGGATCATCACGAGGATTACTGCGGCATCGTCTATGCCGATGACCTGGAACACCCCCGCCTCATCAAGATCTACGACCCCAACCACCTCGGCAGTTCCTGCGGCTCCATCGGCTATCGCGTGCTGCCCGGCTGGGTGATGTCGCTGATGCCCCCTTCCGACCTGAGCCCCAGCCACCTGGTTCCGCAAAACCGCCGGCGCTGGTGGCAGGGCTTTCTCGACAGCATCGGCGTCCATTGAGTCAGGCGGAGGCGGCGAAAAAAAAGCGGCCGAGGCCGCTTTTTTTCTGGCCGGCCTAAACTCAGGCGGCCGATTCCGGCTCGGTCGGCGCGGCCGGGGCCTCGGTGGCAGCCGGGGCTTCGGCCTCGGCCACGGCCTTCATCGACAGGCGCAGGCGGCCCTTCTCGTCGGCCTCCAGCACCTTGACCCGCACCACCTGGCCTTCCTTGAGGTAGTCGGTCACGGCGTTCACCCGCTCCTGGGCGATCTGCGAGATGTGCAGCAGGCCGTCGCGGCCGGGCAGGACGTTGACGATGGCGCCGAAATCCAGAATCTTCAACACGGCGCCCTCGTAGATGCGGCCCACCTCGACCTCGGCGGTGAGGTCCTCGATCCGCTTCTTGGCGGCCTCGCCGGCCTCCATGCTGGTGCAGGCGATCTTGACCGTGCCGTCCTCGGCGATGTCGATCTGGGTGCCGGTCTCTTCGGTCAGCGCGCGGATGGTGGCGCCGCCCTTGCCGATGACGTCGCGAATCTTCTCCGGATTGATCTTCATGCTGATGATGCGCGGGGCGAAGGCCGACATCTCCTGGCGCGGCGCATTGATCGCGGCCTTCATCTGGGCCAGGATGTGCAGTCGGGCCTCGCGCGCCTGGGTCAAGGCGACCTGCATGATCTCCTTGGTGATGCCCTCGATCTTGATGTCCATCTGCAGGGCGGTGACGCCGTTGTCGGTGCCGGCCACCTTGAAATCCATGTCGCCCAGGTGATCCTCGTCACCCAGGATGTCGGTCAGCACGGCGAAGCGGTTGCCTTCCTTGATCAGGCCCATGGCGATGCCGGCCACATGCTCCTTCATCGGCACGCCGGCATCCATCAGCGCCAGGCTGCCGCCGCAGACCGAGGCCATGGAACTGGAGCCGTTGGACTCGGTGATCTCGGACACCACGCGGATGGTGTAGCCGAACTCTTCCTTGGCCGGCAGGCAGGCGTAGAGGGCACGCTTGGCCAGGCGACCGTGGCCGATCTCGCGCCGCTTCGGGCTGCCGACCCGGCCGGTCTCGCGGGTGGCGAACGGCGGCATGTTGTAGTGCAGCATGAAGTGCTCGCTGTAGCCGCCGGTCAGGTCCTCGATGGTCTGCTCGTCGCGGCCGGTGCCCAGGGTGGCGACCACCAGGGCCTGGGTCTCGCCGCGGGTGAACAGGGCCGAACCGTGGGTGCGGGGCAGCACGCCGGTGCGGATGGTGATCGGACGCACGGTGCGGGTGTCGCGCCCGTCGATGCGCGGCTCGCCGGACAGGATGCGGCCACGCACCACCTGAGCCTCCAGGTGATGGAACAGGTCCTTGATCACGTTGGCCTGGACGGTGTCCATGTCCTCGGTGATCATCGCGGCGAACACGCGGTTGCGCACCTCGTCCACCGCGGCCATGCGGGCCTGCTTCTGCTTGATCGAATAGGCGTTGGACAGGTCGTTGCCGCAGATGGACTTCATCTGCTCGATCAGCGCGGTTTGCGGCTCGGGCGCCTTCCAGTCCCAAGGCTCCTTGCCGGCCTCGTCGGCCAGCTCGTTGATCGCGTCGATCGCCTTCTGCATCTGCTCGTGGCCGAAGACCACGGCGCCGAGCATCACGTCCTCGGGCAGCTGGTCGGCCTCGGATTCCACCATCAGCACGGCATGGGCGGTACCGGCAACGACCAGGTCCAGTTTGGAGTTCTTCAGTTCGGCGTTGCTGGGGTTGAGCACGTACTGGCCGTCGATGTAGCCGACGCGGGCGGCACCGATCGGGCCGTTGAACGGCACGCCGGCCAGGGTCAGGGCGGCGGAGGCGCCGATCAGGGCCGGGATGTCGGAGTCGACCTCGGGGTTGGACGAAATCACGGTCGCAATGACCTGGATCTCGTTGAAGAAGCCATCGGGAAAGAGCGGACGGATCGGACGGTCGATCAGGCGGGAGGTCAGGGTTTCCTTTTCGGTCGGCTTGCCTTCGCGCTTGAAGAAACCGCCGGGAATGCGACCGGCCGCATAGGTCTTTTCCTGGTAATCGACGGTCAGCGGGAAGAAGTCCTGACCGGGCTTGACCTCGGTCTTGGCCACGGCGGTGACCAGCACCACGGTGTCGTCCATGTTGACGATGACTGCACCGTCGGCCTGACGGGCGATTTCGCCCGTTTCCAGGGTTACCTGGTGGCGGCCGTACTGAAACGTTTTCTTGACAGGATTCACGCTGACCTCGTCGCTGTATTCGCTATACCGATGAAGATGCAGACGCCGAAGGCGCTGCGGGTTTACTTGCGCAGACCAGGGCGCCTCACTTGCGCAGGCCGAGTCGCTCGATCAGCGAGCGATAGGCGTCGGTGTTGCGGGACTTCAGGTAGTCGAGCAGACGGCGACGACGGCTGACCAGCTTGAGCAGGCCGCGCCGGGAATGGTGATCCTTGGCGTGGCTCTTGAAGTGACCGGTCAGGTCGTTGATGCGGGCGGTCAGCAGGGCGACCTGGACCTCGGGCGAGCCGGTATCGGCGGCGCCGCGCTGGTAGTCTTTCAGAATCTTCGCCTTGTCGGCGGTGGTGATGGCCATCTCTCAACTCCAAAACAAACTGGAAAAGGGCGGATTTTACTCGCTAACCCCGCAATTTCTCAAGCAATTCATGCCGGATCGGCGCGGCTCAGGCGGCCAGCAGGCGCCGGGGCGCCAGCTTGCCGTCGACATTGACCTCGGCCACGCCGAGAAAGCGGGCCGCCGGGTCGAACAGGGCGAAACGCTGACCCACGACCAGACCGGGCCGCCAGATCGGCTGGCCGTGACAGATCTGCCAGGCTGCATCGAGATCGAGCTCGATCCGGGCCAGGTCGGCGACCAGGATGGACTCCGGCAGCAGGCGGGCGTCGCGGCCGGCCAAGTCCAGGGTCTCCAACTCGGCCAGGCCGACCGCCTGATCCAGGCTGAACGGCCCCACCTTGAGCCGCCGCAGGGCCTGGAGATAAGCGCCGCAGCCCAAGGCGGCACCGATGTCCTCGGCCAGTGTGCGCACATACAGTCCCTTGCCGCAATGGACCACCAGGGTCAGCACCTCGCCCGCCAGCGCCTCGACCGTCAGTTCGTGCACCCGCACCGCGCGCGGCTGGCGCTCGACCTCGATGCCCTGGCGCGCCAGTTCGTACAACGGCCGGCCATCGCGCTTCAGGGCGGAGTGCATGGGCGGCACCTGCATGATCTCGCCCAGAAATCGGGGCAAGACCGCCTGCACCTGCGCCAGCGTCACCGTCACCGGTCGGGTCTCGATCACCTCGCCCTCGGGGTCGGCCGTGGTCGTGCGCACACCCAGCCGAATCTCGGCCCGGTAGGCCTTGTCGGCATCGAGCAGGAACCGGGAGAACTTGGTCGCCTCGCCCAGGCAGATGGGCAAGAGGCCGGAGGCGAAGGGGTCGAGGGTGCCGGTATGGCCGGCCTTTTCCGCCTCGAACAGGCGCTTGGCCCGCTGCAGGGCGCCGTTCGAGGTCAGCCCGGTCGGCTTGTCCAGCAGCAGCACGCCGTCGACCTTCCGCCGCGGGGTCCGACGGCGGGGCTCAGTCATCGTGGTGATGGCGCTCGTCTTCGGCGATGGCCTCGTCGATCAGGTGCGAGATGCGATTGCCGCGTTCGAGCGATTCGTCGAACTGGAAATGCAGTTGCGGCACGCAGCGCAGGCGCAGGCGGCGCGACAACTCGGTGCGCAGGAAGCCGGCCGCCTTCTGCAGGGCACGGGTGACCTCGGCGGCCTCGCCGGTCAGCAGGCTGAAATAGACCTTGGCGTGCTCCAGGTCGGGGTTGACCTCGACCGCTGTGATGGTGACCCCGGTCACCCGCGGGTCCTTCATCTCGCGCCAGAGGATGTCGGCCAGTTCCTGGCGGATCTGTTCGCCGACACGGCGGGCGCGGGGGAAATCAGTGGGCATGGAATCCGGTCCAGGGTTTGCAGCGACGGGGCGAACACCCCGCCGGTCTGCTTACAGCGTACGGGCGACTTCCACCACCTCGAAGAACTCGAGCATGTCGCCCTCTTCGATGTCGTTGAAGTTCTTGATCGACAGGCCGCAGTCGTAACCGGACTTGACCTCCTTGACGTCTTCCTTGAAGCGCTTGAGGGAGTCGAGTTCGCCGCTGTGGATGACCACGTTGTCGCGCAGCACGCGGACATGGGCCGAGCGCTTGACCAGGCCCTCGGTCACCATGCAGCCGGCGACGGCGCCGACCTTGGAGATGCGGAAGACCTGGCGCACCTCGGCCATGCCGAGCACGTTTTCCTTCTTCTCGGGCGAGAGCAACCCGGACAGCGCCGCCTTCACGTCATCCACGGCGTCGTAGATGATGTTGTAGTAGCGGATGTCGACGCCGCTGGTTTCGGCCAGTTTGCGCGCCTGGGCATCGGCCCGGACGTTGAAGCCGATGATCACCGCCTTGGAGGCGATGGCCAGGTTGACGTCGGACTCCGACACCGCGCCGACCGCGGCATGGATGATGTTGACCTTGACCTCGTCGGTGGACAGTTTCTGCAGGGCGTGCGACAGCCCCTCGTAGGAGCCCTGCACGTCGGCCTTGATGATCAGGGCCAGGGTCTTCACCTCGCCCTCGCCCATCTGCTCGAACATGCTTTCCAGCTTGGCCGCCTGCTGCTTGGCCAGACGCACGTCGCGGAACTTGCCCTGACGGAACAGCGCGATTTCGCGCGCCTTGCGCTCATCCGGCAGCACCAGCACGTCCTCGCCGGCGCCCGGCACGTCGGACAGCCCCTGAATCTCGACCGGGATGGCCGGACCGGCGGCGTCCACCGGCTTGCCATTCTCGTCGAGCATGGCGCGGACGCGGCCGAAGGCGGTGCCGGCCAGCATGACATCGCCGCGCCGCAGAGTACCGGATTGCACCAGGATGGTGGCGACCGGGCCGCGGCCCTTGTCCAGACGCGATTCCACCACCACGCCCTTGGCCGGGGTATCCACCGGCGCCTTCAGCTCGAGCACCTCGGCCTGAAGCAGCACGGCGTCGAGCAGGTTGTCGATGCCGACGCCGGTCTTGGCCGAGACGTCGATGAACATGGCGTCGCCGCCCCACTCCTCGGGCACCACGCCCTCGCTCGAGACCTCCTGACGGATGCGCTCGGGGTTGGCTTCGGGCTTGTCGATCTTGTTCACGGCCACGACGATGGGCACGCCCGCCGCCTTGGCATGGTGGATGGCTTCCTTGGTCTGCGGCATCACGCCGTCGTCGGCCGCCACCACCAGGATGACGATGTCGGTGACCTTGGCGCCCCGCGCCCGCATGGCGGTGAAGGCCTCGTGGCCTGGGGTGTCGAGGAAGGTGATCATGCCCTTGGGCGTATCGACGTGATAGGCGCCGATATGCTGGGTGATGCCGCCCGCTTCGCCGGCCGCCACGCGGGCGCGGCGGATCGAATCGAGCAGCGAGGTCTTGCCGTGGTCGACGTGGCCCATGACGGTGACCACCGGCGCCCTCGGCTTGAGTTCGACTTCCTTGTGTTCACCGGTTTCCACCTCCAGGTAGGATTCCGGGGTATCGATCGGGGCGGGCTTGGCGATATGGCCCATCTCCTCCACCACGATCATGGCGGTCTCCTGGTCCAGCACCTGGTTGATGGTGACCATGGAGCCCATCTTCATCAAAGCCTTGATCACCTCGGTGGCCTTGACCGCCATCTTATGGGCGAGGTCGGCGACCGAGATGGTTTCCGGCACCAGCACCTCGTGCACCACCGGCTCGGTCGGCGCGGTGAAGGCATGCTGCGGCTCGTGCTCGGCCTTGTGCTTGGCCTTGCTGCGACCGCGCCAGCCCTGGTCGGCCTCGAAAGCGCCGCGCACCTTGAGCCCGCCCTTCTTGCCGGCGGCCTCTTCTTCCTTGCCCTTCTTGCCGGTGCCTTTGTCGGTCTTGGCCTTGACCGTCGGCTTCACGCTGCCGGCCGGCTTGGCCGCCTTGGCCGCTTCAGGGGCCGGGGCCGGCGCCGTGGCGGCGGCCGCCTTGGCCTCGGCCTCCTTGCGGGCAGCCTCGCGTTCCTGCTTGGCCTTGAGCTCGGCCTCCTGGATGGCGCGCAGCTCGGCTTGGCGCCTGGCCTCTTCCTCGCGCGCCTTCAGCTCGGCCTCGCCGATGACCTCGGACTTTTTCCGGGCCTTGGGCTTTTCCGCCACCACGGGCCCTGGAGCGACCTCCACCGGAGCCGGGGCCGGCGCCACTTCGACCGGGGCCGGGGCCTCGACCGGAGCAGCCAACGCTTCGGCTGGGGCTGCCTGGGGTTCCTCGCGCTTGACCAGCACCCGCTTCTTGCGCACCTCGACCTGGATCGTGCGCGCCTTGCCGCTGCTGTCGGCGGTCTTGATCTCCGTCGTCTGCTTGCGGGTCAGGGTGATCTTGGTCTTGGGCTGCTTGGCGCCGTGCTTGCTCTGCAGATAATCGAGCAGACGGCTCTTGTCTTCATCGCTGAGTTCGTCCGCGGCGCTCTTGACGGAGACGCCGGCGGCCTGCAACTGTTCGAGCAGCAGCTCGACTGCGACTTTAAGTTCCTTGGAGAACTGTTCGACGTTCATCTATTCCTCGTTCACTCCCCACTCGCGGCCAGCATCGGGGCACGGGCGGTCATGATCAGTTGTTTGGCGCGCTCTTCGTCCATGCCGGTCAGTTCGACCAGCTCGTCCACGGCCAGGTCGGCCAGGTCTTCGGTGGTCGCCACGCCCTTGGACTGCAGCAGGGCAGCGGTGTCGGTATCCATGCCGTCCAGGCTCATCAGGTCGGGGTTGGACTCCACCGTCTCTTCCCGGGCGATGGCCGCGGTCAGCAGGGCGTTGCGGGCGCGGGCACGCAGCTCGTTGACGGTGTCCGCGTCGAAGGCCTCGATCTCCAGCATCTCGTTCAGCGGCACGTAGGCCACCTCTTCCAGGGTGGAGAAGCCTTCCTGCACCAGCACGTCGGCCACGTCCTCGTCGACGTCGAGCTTTTCCATGAACAGGTCGCGGATGCTGGTGGCTTCCTGCTCGTGCTTCTGATCGGCCTCGTCAACGGTCATGATGTTGATGGTCCAGCCGGTCAGCTCCGAGGCCAGACGCACGTTCTGGCCGCCGCGGCCGATGGCGTTGGCGAGATTCTCCTCGTCCACCACCACGTCCATGCTGTGCTTCTCCTCGTCGACCACGATGCTCGACACCTCGGCCGGGGCCAGGGCATTGATCACGAACTGGGCCGGGTCGGGCGACCAGAGCACGATGTCCACCCGTTCGCCGCACAGCTCGTTGGTCACGGCCGTGACCCTGGTGCCGCGCACGCCGATGCAGGTGCCCTGCGGGTCGATCCGGGGGTCGTTCGACTTGACCGCGATCTTGGCGCGCATGCCGGGGTCGCGGGCGGCGGCCTTGATCTCGATCAGGCCCTCGTCGATCTCGGGCACTTCCATGCCGAACAGGGCCATGATGAACTCGGGCGCAGTACGCGACAGCACCAGCTGCGGGCCGCGGCCGCCGCGCTCGATGCGCAACAGATAGGCGCGGACGCGGTCGCCCACGCGCAGGTTTTCCTTCGGGATCATCTGGTCGCGGGCCAGCCAGCCCTCGATGCGGCCGGATTCGACGATGGCGTTGCCGCGGTCCATGCGCTTGATGGTGCCGGTAACCATGGTCTCGTTGCGGGCCAGGAAGTCGTTCAGCACCTGTTCGCGCTCGGCGTCGCGGATCTTCTGCAGGATCACCTGCTTGGCAGCCTGGGCGCCGATGCGACCGAACTCGACGGCCTCCAACGGCTCCTCGATGAACTCGCCGATCTTGATGTCGGGGTTGATCTCCTGGGCCTCGGACAGCAGATACTGGTGATCGGGATGCTCCAGGCCGGCCTCGTCGGGCAGCACTTCCCAGCGACGGAAGGCCTTGTAGTCGCCGGTTTTGCGGTCGATCTCCACCCGCACCTCGGCATCCTCGGTGAGGCGTTTCTTGGTGGCATGGGCCAGGGCCGATTCCAGGGCACCGAAGACCACCTCCAGATCCACGTTCTTCTCGCGCGCCAGCGCATCTGCCAACAACAAAATTTCCCGACTCATCGCTTTCTCCGGGTCAACCCTTTAACCGTTAAAACTGTGGAACCAGGCGGGCCGATTCGATCTCCGTCATCGGGATCGCCACCTCGCCCTGCTCGGTCCGCATCTGCACCGCGCCGTCCTGCACGCCGACCAGCTGGCCGACATATTTGCGCCGGCCGTCCATGGGCAGGCGCAGCTTGACCTGGGCCTGCTGGCCGGCGAAACGGACGAAGTCCGCCTCCTTCACCAGCGGCCGGTCCAGGCCGGGCGAGGACACCTCGAGCCGGTCGTAATCGACGTTCTCGACGGTGAACAGCCGGGTCAGCTGGTTGCTCACCCGGACGCAATCGTCGATCTGGATGCCGCCCGGCTTGTCGATGAACAGACGCAACAGCCCCCGCCCAACGCGCTCCAGAGCGACCACCTCGTAGCCCATGCCGGCCACCGTCGGCTCGATCAACGCCTGCAAATCCATACCCGGACCCATCACACACAAAACCGCCAGAAACAAAAAATGGGCTCAAAGCCCATTCCGTAAACCCGGCGATTATAACAACTTTTTTGGAAAAAAACGCCCCGGAGATGGTGCCCGGGACCGGACTCGAACCGGCACGCCTTGCGGCGAGGGATTTTAAGTCCCTTGTGTCTACCTATTCCACCACCCGGGCGGCGGCGTTCAGCCTCTATCGACCACGAGGGGAAACAACTGGAGGCGCGGGGCGGAGTCGAACCGCCCTGGAAGGATTTGCAATCCTCTGCATAACCGCTTTGCTACCGCGCCGAAAACCGGCTCAAAAGTAAAAAGGGGAAAACCTCAGTTTCGGCGAAGGCCAACACGCAATGTGTTACGCCGACCAAAACCCAGTGTTTTCCCCGGGAATCCTGGAGCGGGAAACGAGGCTCGAACTCGCGACCTCAACCTTGGCAAGGTTGCGCTCTACCAACTGAGCTATTCCCGCGTCAAAGAGGCGCCATTTTATGCATGGAAAAAATCTTGTCAAGCCGCCGGCTGATCTTTTAACGCATCCCAGGCCATGCGCAGGTAGTAGGCCATGGAGATCAGGGTCAGCAGCGCGGCCAGGTCGAGCAGCCAGCTGCCGACCAGCGCCACCTGGGCGAAGCCGAACACCGGGTCGTGATAGAGCAGCATCACGATCGCCACCATCTGCGCCGTGGTCTTCAGCTTGCCGACGAAGGACACCGCCACGCTCCTAGCCCGGCCGATCTTGGCCATCCACTCGCGCAGGGCGGAGATGGCGATCTCGCGGCCGATGATGATCAGCGACACCGTCACTCCGGCCCGATCCAGGTCGACCAGCACGATCAGCGCCGCAGCGACCATGAGCTTGTCGGCCACCGGGTCGAGGAAGGCGCCGAAGGCCGACATCTGGTTCAGCTTGCGGGCGAGGTAGCCGTCCAGCCAGTCGGTGACGGCGGCGAGGGCGAAGATCAGGGTCGCGGTGAAATTGACCGAATGCTTGGGCAGCCAGCCCTCGGGCAGGTAGAACACCACCACGAACAGCGGGATCAAACCAATGCGCAACCAGGTCAGGGCATTGGGCAAATTGAATGGCATTTAATGCAGTTCCCGATAAATCCGTTCCGCCAATTCTCGGCTAATCCCTTCCACTTGCGCCAGTTCCTCCACCCCGGCGGCGACCACGCCGCGCAGACCGCCGAAACGCTGCAACAGGCTCTGCCGCCGCTTCGGCCCCACGCCCGGGATGCCCTCCAGGCTGGAGCTGGTGCGCTGCTTGGCCCGCTTGGCCCGGTGGCCGGTGATGGCGAAACGGTGCGCCTCGTCGCGCACCTGCTGGATCAGGTGCAGGGCCGGGTGGTCGGCAGGCAGGCTGATCGCCTGTTCCGCGCCCGGCCGGAACAACTGCTCCAGCCCCGGCTTGCGCGCCTCGCCCTTGGCCACGCCCACCATCGGCAGCCCGGTCAGACCCAGCTCGGCCATCACCTCGACCGTCACGTTGAGCTGGCCCTTGCCGCCGTCGATCAGCAGCAGGTCGGGCAGCACGCCCTCGCCAGCCGCCAGTTTGCCATAGCGGCGGGTCAATGCCTCGCGCATGGCGGCGTAATCGTCGCCCGGGGTGATGCCCGTGATGTTGAAGCGGCGGTATTCCGAAGGCTGCATCGCGCCTTTGTCATACACGACGCAAGACACCACCGTGGCCTCGCCCAGGGTGTGGCTGACGTCGAAGCACTCGATGCGGTTGATACCCTCCTCGCCCAGCACCTCGTTCAGCGCGGCCAGCCGCTTCTCCTGGCTGGCGCGCTGGCCCTCGCGCGCGGTCAGCGCCAGCTCGGCGTTGCTCTGGGCCATGGCCAGCCAGGCCCGGCGCTCGCCCACCGGGTTGGTCAGCACCTGCACCCTGCGTCCGGCGGCATCGCTCAGCCAGTCCTCCAGGCCCTCGGGCGCGGCGGCGGCATCCAGCACCAGGAGCGGCGGCACCGGCCGGCCGGCATAGTGCTGGGAGACGAAGGCCTCGACCACCTCGGCCGCCTCGATGCCCTCGGCCGCACCCGGGAAGAAGGCGCGGCCGCCCAGGCTGCGGCCGCCGCGAATCATCATCAGGTAGACGCAGACCACCGGCGCCTTCAGCGCCACCGCGATCACGTCGGCATCCTGCGCGCTGCGGCTCTCGACGAACTGCTTCTCGCGCACCCGGGTCAGGGCCTGGATCTGGTCGCGGTAGAAGGCGGCCGCCTCGAAGCGCAAAGCCTGCGAGGCGGCCTCCATCTTCGCCGTCAGCTCGCGCGCCAGCTCGTCGTCCTTGCCCTGCAGGAACAGGAGGGCGTTGTTCACGTCGCGGGCGTAGTCCGCCTCCGAGATCAGGCCGACGCAGGGCCCGCTGCAGCGCTTGATCTGATAGAGCAGACAGGGACGCGAGCGGTTGGCGAACACCGTGTCCTCGCAGGTGCGCAGGCGGAACACCTTCTGCAGGATCTGGATGCTCTCGCGCACCGCGAAGGCATTGGGGAAGGGGCCGAACACCCGGTCGCGCTTGTCCGGCGTGCCGCGAAAATAGGCCAGGCGCGGCCAGGCATGGCCGGTGAGCAAAAGATAGGGGTAGGACTTGTCGTCGCGAAACAGGATGTTGTAGCGCGGCGCCAGAGCCTTGATCTGATTGTTTTCCAGGAGCAGGGCCTCGGCCTCGGACCGGGTCACGGTGATCTGGATGTCGCGGATGCGCGCCACCATGTGGCGGATGCGGGGCGACAGGTCGGTCTTCTGAAAGTAGCTGGACACCCGCTTCTTCAGATCGCGCGCCTTGCCGACATAGAGCACCTCGCCGCCCTCGCCCAGCATGCGATAGACGCCGGGGCGGTTGGGCAGGGTCTTGAGCACGGCGGCCGGGTCGAAGCCCGGGCCGGCAGGGTCGGCGGTTTCGGTCATGGGGGCAAGTTTATTGCAGTCTGTGGCGGCTGCGGGCGCCGTTTGCCTGGCAAGGGGATGAGGCGTTTAACAGGCCGTTGAAAACTACTGCGGTGGGCCATCTGCGGCGTTGCCATGTGGCTGCGCCGAAACTCACTTCGTTCGTTTTCTCGGTCGCTGCGCCCCAATCGCCTTGCATCTGGCCATCCTCGCTACGTTTTTCAACGGCCTGTAAGCGAAGCGGCAGGACGACGCGCGCCCAAATCCGCGACCCGTTCACTCTGTGTATCGAGCAGCAAGGGAATGGCCGCCTTGGTGGCCGGGTGCGGGTCTCGATGTACGCTGAACTGCGGTATCAGAAGCCTCGCAGGCCGTCGCTGAATACGCCGTGGGTTTCGATATGCTCGTTGTAGGCCTCGATGGCGGCCTTGTTCTCGGCCAGCCAGCGTTGCCGCAGTTTTTGCCTGACGGCCTCGGCCAGGGCCTGCTCCAGTGTGGCCGAGAGGTGGATATCCAGGTCTTTGGCCTGCCTCAGCAGGTCGGCGCGGATGCTGAGGTTTGCCGCCTTTTTCAGGGCATGAGGATTCTGGCCGGCGCGCATTGTGGCTCCCCTGGGGAGTGTATGCGCATACCAACCCGGCTATTCTTCGTCGAGCAACTCCCCCGCAATCGCCCAATTCTCGTCCGGCAGTTCCTCGAAGGCGATGTAGGTGTAGCGCCGGGGCTTGCCGCCGACCCGCTCCAGGGTGTCGGTGATCTCCTCGGCGATCTGTTTTTTCTGTTCCCGGCTGAAGGTGCCGGCGAGCTTGATGGTGACGACGGGCATGGTCAGGCCTCCTCTCGGTCTTTGCGAATCTGGGCGAACACGGCCTGGAACATCTCGGGCGTGAGCCGGCGGGTTTGGGTGTTGTAGCGGCTGCAGTGGTAACTGTCGTAGAGGCGGAGGGGGGTGCCTGCGTCCTCAGCTTTTCCCTCACCCCGGGGTTTTCCCTCACCCCCGACCCCTCTCCCGGAGGGAGAGGGGAGTTGATGGACGGCGGCGTGGCCGAAGGGGTAATCCTTCAGCTTCAGGCCCAGCGCGCGCAGCACGGCGCCGTGGGCGATCTGGCCCAGGGCCAGGATCGCGGCGCCCTTGGGCAGCGCTTCCAGTTCCGCTTTTAGATATCCATTGCAGCGCCTGATCTCGTCCGGGGTGGGCTTGTTCTCCGGCGGCACGCATTTCACCGCGTTGGTGATGCGGCAGCCGATGAGCTCCAGGCCGTCGTCGGCCGCGGTCGATTCGGGCCGGCTGGCGTAGCCGAATGCGTGCAGGGTCTGGTACAGCAGCACCCCGGCATAGTCGCCGGTGAAGGGGCGGCCGCTGCGGTTGGCGCCATGGTAGCCGGGGGCGAGGCCGACGATGAGCAGGCGGGGCTTGGCCGCGCCGAAGGGCGGCACCGGCCGGCCGTAGTAGTCGGGCCGGCTGGCGCGGCAGTCGGCCAGGAAGTCGGCCAGGCGTGGGCAGGCGGTGCAGTTGGGGTCGAACATGATTGGTTTCATTCAGATCGTTTGCTAGAGAGAAAGCTCCGTCGAAAAAATCTCCCCTCCCCTTCCCTCCCCATGAATGGGGAGGGAGCAGGAAGCGCGCTACCCACTACCCACTCAATGCAGATGCGCCGGCGGGCCTTCCTCGCCCTCGGGCATTTCGGCGTGGACGCTCTCGCCCTCGGGGTTGGGGTAGAGCGGCGCGCCGCAGTCGTCGCAATATTCCAGGGGAAAGCGCTGGCTGTGCAGGATGACCTCGCCGACCCCGGCCTCGCGCAGGATGCGCTCGATCTCGGCCGGGGTCTCGCCGGTCTCCTCTTCGGTGCCGAGCAGGGGCCAGACCACGCCGTGCACCAGGTCGTCCGAGCCGCTGAGGGCGAAGCCGATGCGGTATTCGACCAGCCAGCGGTCGTAGAAGGGGGCGATCACCGCGCGCAGCAGACCGGCCGGGGTACCGAGCACGGTCTGCAGATAGGCCACGGCGGCGCGCAGGGAATAGGGTCGGATCTCGCGGTCGGCCTGGCGCCAGGCGGCGAAGTAGGCATCGGGCAACAGCAGTTCATAGGCGCAGCCGGCCATGACCGACTGCAGGTTGGGGGCGCCCTGCTCGCGCCACTGGGCCAGGGCCTTCTCCCGGTCGCCGTCCGGCTCGTTCCAGCGGAACAGGGGTCGGCCGACCGGCACGCTCACGGCGGCGAGGATGTAGCGCACGTCGGAGACGAAGGCGGCGGTCTCCGGCATCTTCTTGGCCTCGATGTTGTAGTCGCGGTTTTGCAGGGCCGAGGGCCACAGTTCGGCGGCAAGACGGCGCGTCTCGCCGTAGCCGCGCGGCAGCTGGTCGGGGCTGAACAGGTAGTCGATCAGGGCGAAACGGCAGCCGTCGGCCAGCACATGCGCCGCCAGGTGGGCGCGCAGGCCGGACAGGGCGTTCTTCGGCAGGCTGCGGGTGGGGATGGCGTAGCGCGACCAGGCCAGGACGGGCAGGGCCAGCAGCAGGCCGGCATGCGGCTCGCCGTCGACGTCGAAGCGGCTGGTCTCGGCCCCGGCCTCGATCAGGTCGGCCAGTTCGTCGTAGGCGCGGGAATGGGTCTCGTACAGGCGGTCGAGGGCCTGGTTGAAGGCCTCCTCGTCGTTCGCCTGCAAGAGCTTGTCGATCAGGACGGTGAGTTCGCCCTCCCAGAAGGCATCCTCGGCCCGGCTGCCGGAATCGGCCAGGCCGGTGGCCAGCCAGGCCAGGCGCTCGGCGTCGCGGCTCAGGCGGTGGCGGGTATAGAGACGTCTGCGTTTCATGGCGGCCTTCAGTGCTGGACGGGATGGAGGATGTGGGCGGGCCGGGCGGCGGTGCTGTCGGCCAGCTCCGGCTGCAGGGTGACATGGCCGATGTCGTGGTGTGTGATCAGCCGCTGCCGGCTCTCGGCCATGATCCGGGGCCAGTCGGCGAAGTCGCGCACGTCCATGTGCGCCGACAGGGCGACCTTGCCGGAAGACAGGGTCCAGATATGCAGGTCGTGCACCGCGGCCACGCCCTCGATGGCGGCCAGGTCCTGCGCCACGCGCTCGATGTCGATATGGCCGGGCACCGCCTCCAGCAGGACGTTGAGCGCCTCGCCCAGCAGGCGCCAGGCCGAGACCAGGATCAGGCCGGAGACCAGCAAGGACAATAGCGGGTCGATCGGCATCCAGCCGGTGAAGTAGATGACCAGGCCGGCGGCCAGGGCGGCGACCGAGCCGAGCATGTCGCCCATCACGTGCAGCAGGGCGGCGCGGGTGTTCAGGGTTTTCTCGCCGTGGCTCAGCTGCCAGGCGACACCGATATTGACCAAGAGACCGATGACGGCGACCACGGTGACGACCCCACCCTGAACCTGACGCGGCTGGGCGAAGCGGTCGATCGCCTCGACGGCGATGAAGGCGACCAAGCCGAACATGAGCAGGGCATTGAACAGCGCGGCCAGGATTTCCAGCCGGACCAGGCCGTAGGTGTGCCGCGGCGACGGCGGCCGCTTGGCCAGCCAGGCGGCCAGCGCCGCCAGACCCAGGGCGGTGGAGTCGGTCAGCATGTGGCCGGCGTCGGACAAGAGGGCAAGCGAGCCGGAGAAGTAGCCGGCCACCGCCTCGACGAAGGCGAAGCCCAGGGTGAAGAACAGGGCGCCGGTGAGATGCGAATGGCCGCCGGCATGGCCCAGGTGGTGGTGGGCGTGGTCGGTGCCACGGTCGAGCGAGAGGGAGTTGTCAGTTTTTGCCACAGGTATTGCTCGGGTCGTTGAAGGCGAGTTCGGCATCGACCGGGCCGAGACCGGCCAGGTGGTGTACCGCCTTGGTGTATCGGGTGCTTTCGTGCAGGGCGACGCGGCTGGGCGGGTGCGGCCGGCCGTGCATGCGGGCCAGGCGGACCAGGGAGACCGGGGCCAGCGGCCATTGCAGGCGCGCGAGCAGCTCGTCGGCCAGTTCGGGCCGGTTGCACATCAGGGCCATGTCGCAGCCGGCCTCGAGCGCGGCGCGGGCCCGCTCGAGGGCGCCGCCGGCGACGCTGGCGCCTTCCATGGCGAGGTCGTCGCTGAAGATCACGCCCTCGAAGCCCAGGCGGCCGCGCAGGATATCCTGCAGCCAGCGGCGGGAGAAGCCGGCCGGCTTGTCGTCGACCTTGGGGTAGATGACGTGGGCCGGCATGATCGCGGCCAGGCCCCAGTCGATCATCTGGCGGAAGGGGATGAGGTCGGCGAACTCCAGGTCCTCCAGCGGCCGTTCGTCGACCGGGATCTCCAGGTGGGAGTCGGCCGCGATGTAGCCGTGGCCGGGGAAGTGCTTGCCCACCGCGTTCATGCCCGCCTCGTGCAGGCCCAGCATCAAGGCATGAGCCAGTTCGACCACGGCCTGCGGCTTGCGGTGAAAGGCGCGGTCGCCGATGACGCCGCTGGCGCCGTAATCGAGGTCGAGCACCGGGGTGAAGCTGAAGTCGACGCCCACCGCGCGCAGCTCGGCGCCCATGATGTAGCCGGCATCCTTGGCCAGCAGCCGGGCCCGCTGCGGATGCTCGTCCCACACCTCGCCCAGGCGGCGCATGGGCGGGATGGGGGTGAAACCCGCGCGAAAGCGCTGCACCCGGCCGCCTTCGTGATCGACCCCGATCAAAAGATGCGGACTGCGCAGGGCGTGGATCTCGCGGGTAAGCGCGGCGATCTGCTCCGGGCTTTCGTAGTTGCGCTTGAACAGGATCACGCCGCCGACCAGGGGGTGACGCAGGCGGCGGCGGTCGTCCTCGGTCAGCGCGGTGCCGACCACGTCGAGCATCAGGGGGCCGAGCGGCAGGTGCAGGCCGGGGTGGTTCACGATGCTTCCGATTCCAGGACGACGAAGGCCATGGCGTGCTCCTGCTCGTCGCTCAGCGACAGGTGGCTGCGCACCACGCCCTGCCGGCGCAGCCAGGCGGCCAGCTCGTCGGAGAAGAACAGCTCGGGCCGGCCCAAGGCGTTGTGGCGCACGCCGATGGTGGACAGGTGGAGGGGGGCGCGCATGCCGGTGCCGGCCGCCTTGGCGAAGGCCTCCTTGGCGGCAAAGCGCTTGGCCAGAAAGCGCGGCTTGTCCGGGACCAGGTCGAAGCCGGGCAGCTCGGCCGGGGCGAGCATGCGCTCGGCCAGGCGCTGGCCGTGCCGGGCATGCATGGCGCGCACGCGCTCGATCACCACGAGGTCGGTCCCGATGCCGAAGATCATCCGATTCTGTTCCAAGCCGAAAACTGCGGCGATTATACGGCGCCCTGCCGACAATTTTCGCGATGGCCGCCGGTTTTCGCGATAATCGGCCCTTCTCGCATCGTTGATTCAGGACCCATCATGATCGCCAAACAGGACATCCTCGCCGCCTTCAACTACCGCCACGCCTGCAAGGAATTCGACCCGACCAGGAAGGTCGCCCCGGAGGACTTCGAATTCATCCTGGAGACCGCGCGCCTGAGCCCCAGTTCTTTCGGCCACGAGCCCTGGCAGATCGTGGTGATCCAGGACATGGCCCTGCGCGAGAAGCTGCTGCCCGTCACCTGGGGGGCCCAGAAGACCCTGCCGACCGCCAGCCACTACATCGCCATCCTGGCGCGCAAGACCGGCCTTATGCCGGAGGACCCCCATGTCCAGCACATCATGCACGACATCCAGAAACTGCCGCCGGAGCGCATCGAAATGCGGAGCAAGGTCTACCGCAATTTTCTCGAATCCGACTTCAAGCTGCTCGGCTACGAGCGTGGCGTGTTCGACTGGGCCTGCCGCCAGGCCTACATCGCCCTGGGCAACATGATGACGGCGGCGGCCATGATCGGCATCGACACCTGCCCGATCGAAGGCTTCGACCAGGAAAAGGCGGAAGCGGTCCTGAGCGCGGCCGGCGCGCTGGATGCCCGGAACTTCGGCCTGGCGGCGATGCTGGCCTTCGGCTACCGCAAGAACCCGCAACCCGCCAAGACCCGGCGGCCGATGGCCGAGGTGGTGCAGTGGGTGAAGTGACGCCTGCGACGACGTTGCCCTGACCGGGGCGTTTCCGCGATAATCGTCCCCTTCGCATGCGTGCCCGGATGGCGGAATAGGTAGACGCACGGGACTCAAAATCCCGCGCCAGCGATGGCGTGCCGGTTCGATTCCGGCTCCGGGCACCACCCCCTATGACCTGGGGCCGCGACCCAAGCGGCCCTGCCCCCGATGAAAACCGCCGATTTCGACTACGCCCTGCCCGAGGAACTGATCGCCCGGTACCCGCTGGCCGAGCGCACGGCCAGCCGGCTGCTGCATGTCGACGGCCCCAACAAGCGCTTTAGCGACCGGCGCTTTGCCGAACTGGCCGAGTTCTTCCGGGCTGGCGATCTATTGGTGTTCAACGACACCCGGGTGATCAAGGCCCGACTGTTCGGCGAGAAGGCCAGCGGCGGCCGGATCGAGGCCCTGATCGAGCGGGTGCTGTCGGAGCATGAGGCCATCGCCTTCATCCGCGCCAGCAAGTCGCCCAAGCCGGGCATGCGGCTGAGATTTGCCGACAGCTTCGAGGCCGAGGTGATCGAGCGCAGCGACGACCTCTACCGCCTGCGCTTCGATCCGGCCAAAACCGTGCTGGACTGGCTGGAGGCCTACGGCGAGCTGCCCCTGCCGCCCTATCTGGAGCGCCGGCCCGAGGCGGCCGACGAGGCGCGCTACCAAACGGTGTATGCGCGCGAACCCGGGGCCGTCGCCGCGCCCACCGCCGGCCTGCACTTCGATGAGGCCATGCTCGACGCGCTGAAGGCCAAGGGCGTGGCCACCGCGCGGGTCACCCTGCACGTCGGCGCCGGCACCTTCCAGCCGGTGCGGGTGGACGACATCCACGAACACAAAATGCACAGCGAGCGCTACGAGGTGCCAAACGAGACCGTGGCCGCCGTCGAACTGGCGAAAGCCCACGGCGGCCGGGTGACGGCGGTGGGCACCACCAGCCTGCGCGCCCTGGAGTCGGCCGCCCACTCGGGCAGTTTGCGCGCCGGCCAGGGCGAGACCGATCTGTTCATCACCCCGGGCTACGAATTCCGCGTGGTCGAGCGGCTGATCACCAATTTCCACCTGCCCCGCTCCACCCTGCTCATGCTGGTCTGCGCCTTCGGCGGCATGGACCTGATGCTGGCGGCCTACCGCCACGCGGTCGAACAGCGCTACCGCTTCTTCAGCTATGGTGACGCCATGCTCATCGAGAGGATTGCAAACCAGGATGCAATTTGAACTGCTCGGCCGCGATGGCCAGGCCCGGCGCGGCCGGCTGACCACCGCCCACGGCGTGATCGAGACCCCGGTGTTCATGCCGGTGGGCACCTATGGCGTGGTGAAATCGCTCACGCCGGACGAGGTGCGCGCCCTGGGCGCCCAGATCGTGCTGGGCAACACCTTCCATCTCTGGCTGCGCCCCGGCCTGGAGGTGATCGCCGCCCATGGCGGCCTGCACGGCTTCATGCGCTGGGACGGGCCGATCCTCACCGACTCCGGCGGCTTCCAGGTCTACAGCCTGACCCACCTGCGCAAGATCAGCGAGGAGGGCGTGCGCTTCGCCTCGCCGCTCAACGGTGACCGCCTGCTGCTCACCCCGGAAAAGAGCATGGAGATCCAGCGCGTGCTCAATTCCGACATCGTCATGATCTTCGACGAGTGCACACCCTACCCGGCCGACCACCGCACGGCCAAGACCTCGATGGAGCTGTCCCTGCGCTGGGCCGAGCGCTCGAAGACCGCCCATGCCGGCAACCCCAATGCCCTGTTCGGCATCGTCCAGGGCGGCATGTACGAGGACCTGCGCGATGCGTCGCTGGAACAGCTCAGCCGCATCGGCTTCGACGGCTATGCCATCGGCGGCCTCTCGGTGGGCGAGCCGAAGGCGGACATGGAACGCATCCTCGCCCATGTCGCGCCCCGCCTGCCGGAGGACCGGCCACGCTACCTCATGGGCGTGGGCACGCCGGAAGATCTGGTGCATGCGGTGAGCCGCGGCATCGACATGTTCGATTGCGTCATGCCCACCCGCAACGCCCGCCATGGCGTGCTGTTCACCCGCACGGGCGAACTGCGGATCAAGAACGCCAAGTACCGCAGCGACCTTTCGCCCATCGACGAGGCCTGCGACTGCTATACCTGCCGCCATTTTTCCAGGGCCTATCTGCACCACCTGTTCCGGACGGGCGAGACCCTGTCGGGCCGGCTCAACTCCATCCACAACCTGAACTACTACCAGACCCTGATGCGCGAGCTGCGTGAGGCCATCGAACAGGGCCGCCTGGCCGCCCACATCGAGACCTTTCTCGCCGCCCGCGGGATCAGGGCCTGAACGCGGCCGCGCGGGCTTTCGGGCCTTAAGGCGGCCGCGGCCGGCATGCTAGAATCCGCCGATCCATTCAGCCGTAATTTTTGGGAGAACCCGCAATGATCAGCCTGGCCCACGCCGCCGACCCCGCTGCCCAGCAGCCCGATCCCCTGATGAGCTTTTTACCGCTCATCGTCATCTTCGTCCTGTTCTGGTTCATGATCATCCGGCCGCAGATGAAGCGGGCCAAGGAGCAAAAGAAGATGCAGGAAAACCTGCAGAAGGGCGACGAGGTGATCACCGCCGGCGGCCAGCTGGGCAAGGTCACCAAGATCGGCGACCAGTACGTCACCCTGGACATCGGCGGCGGCACCGAGAGCATCTTCCAGCGCGGCACCATCCAGACCGTCCTGCCCAAGGGCACGATCAAGGACCTCTGATCCAGGTCAGGCGCGGCGCAGCTGCGCAGCTTCTGATACCTGATACCTGACCTCTGATCCCTGAGCGCCATGAACCGCTATCCCCTCTGGAAATATGTCGTCGTCGGCACGGCCTTGGCTGTCGCCTTCCTCTACACCCTGCCCAATTTCTACGGCGAAGTGCCGGCGGTGCAAGTGCAGCCGACCCGGGCCAGCCTGAAGGCGGACACCGCGCTGATGCAGCAGGTGGAGACCGCGCTCAAGACGGCCGGCATCGCCAGCACGGGGGTCGCCCTCGACACCACCAGCGTCAAGGCCCGTTTCGCCGACACCGAGAGCCAGATCAAGGCCAAGGACGCCTTGCAAGCCGCCCTGGGCAGCAACTACACCGTGGCGCTCAACCTGCTGCCGGCCTCGCCGCAGTGGCTGGCCTCGATCGGCGCCCTGCCCATGTACCTGGGCCTGGATCTGCGCGGCGGCGTCCACTTCCTGCTCCAGGTCGACATGCCCCGCGCCCTGGAGAAGGCGGCCGAGCGCTACCAGAACGACATCCGCGCCCTGCTGCGCGAGAAGAAGGTCCGCTACACCGGCATCGGCCGCGAGGGCGACAGCGTGGTGCTCAAGCTGCGCGACGTGGCCCAGCGCGACGAGGCGCGACGGGCGATCGAGAGCGCCTACCCCGACCTGGATCTGGTCGAATCGGTCAGCGGCGAGGAGCAGGTGCTCACCGCCCGCCTGAAGAAGCCGGCCCAGCTCAAGACCCAGGAATACGCCCTGCAGCAGAACCTCACCACCCTGCGCAACCGGGTGAACGAGCTGGGCGTGGCCGAGCCGGTGATCCAGCAGCAGGGCGTCGACCGCGTCGTGGTGCAGCTGCCGGGCGTGCAGGACACGGCCAAGGCCAAGGAGATCCTCGGCCGCACCGCCACCCTGGAGATCCGCCTGGTCGACGAAGAGGCCATGCAGGACCCCGCCCGGGTGCAGGCCGCCCTGGCCGGCCAGGCGCCGTTCGGCAGCGAGCTCTATTACGAGCGCAACGGCGCGCCGGTGCTGGTGAAGAAGAATGTGGTGCTGACCGGCGAATACATCACCGACGCCCAGCCCGGCTTCGACAACCAGACCAGCCAGGCCGCCGTCCACGTCAACCTGGACGGCCGCGGCGCCCGCATCTTCAAGAACGTCACCCGCGAGAACGTGGGCCGGCGCATGGCCATCCTGCTGATCGAGAAGGGCAAGACCGAGGTGATCACCGCCCCGGTCATCCGCGAGGAGATCGGCGGCGGACGGGTGCAGATCACCGGCATGGATTCGCCCCAGGAGGCCTCGGACGTCGCCCTGCTGTTGCGCGCCGGCGCCCTGGCGGCCCCGATGGAGATCGTCGAGGAACGCACGGTCGGGCCCTCGCTCGGCGCCGACAACATCGAGCGCGGCGTCAACTCCACCCTGATCGGCTTCGCCCTGATCGCCACTTTCATGGTCTTCTATTACCGGGGCTTCGGCCTGGTCTCGGTGCTGGCCCTGGCGACCAATATGTTCCTGCTGGTCGCCCTGCTTTCCATGCTACAGGCCACGCTCACCCTGCCCGGCATCGCCGGCATCGCCCTGACCCTGGGCATGGCCATCGACGCCAACGTGATCATCGCCGAGCGCATCCGGGAAGAATTGCGCAACGGCAATTCGCCGCAGGCGGCGATCTTCGCCGGCTACGACCGCGCCTGGGACACCATCCTGGACTCCAACATCACCACCCTGATCGCCGGCATCGCCTTGTTCTGGCTGGGCTCCGGCCCGGTACGCGGCTTCGCCGTGGTGCTCTGCCTGGGCATCCTCACCTCCATGTTCAGCGCCGTGACGGTGTCGCGCGCCATGGTCAACCTCACCTACGGCCGGGCCAAGCGCCTGACCAAGGTCTCGATTTAACGGAGCCGCAGCATGATCGAGCTCTTCCGCCTCAAGCGCGACATCCCCTTCATGCGCTTCGCGCGCAGCACCATCTTCTTCTCGGTCGCCTTCATCGTCGCCTCCATCGCCCTGCTGGCGACCCGCGGCCTCAACCTGGGCGTCGACTTCACCGGCGGCACGGTGATGGAGGTGGGCTATCCGCATGCCGCCGACATTCCCGCCATCCGCGCGCAGCTGGCGCAACACGGCCATGCCGATGCCCAGGTGCAGAACTTCGGCAGCGCCAACGAGGTCCTGGTGCGGTTGCCGGTAAAGCAGGGTGTCACCTCGGCCCAGCTCTCGGAGCAGGTGCTGGCCGTGCTCAAGCAGGCCGACCCGAGCACCGAGCTGCGCCGGGTCGAATTTGTCGGCCCCCAGGTCGGCAAGGAGCTGTTCGAGGACGGCTCGCTCGCCCTGGTGGTGGTGGCCATCGGCATCACCCTCTATCTGATGCTGCGCTTCGAGTGGCGCATGGCGGTCGGCGCGATCTTCGCCACCGCCCATGACATCTTCATCGTGCTCGGCATCTGGTCGCTGTTCCAGTGGGAATTCTCGCTGACCGTGCTGGCGGCGGTGCTGGCCATCCTCGGCTATTCGGTGAACGACACCGTGGTGGTGTTCGACCGGATCCGGGAGAACTTCCGCAAGACCCGCATCGCAGACGTCGCCGCACTGATGGACAACGCCAAGACCGCCACCCTGTCGCGCACCATCATCACCAGCGGCACCACCCTGCTCATGGTGCTGGCCATGCTGTTCCTGGGCGGCGAGGTGCTCTATGGCTTCGCCCTCTGCCTGGCCATCGGCATCCTGGTCGGCACCTATTCCTCGGTGCTGGTCGCCAGCCCGATCACCATGTGGCTGGGCGTCTCGCGCGAGGACTTCATCCGCCCGGTCAAGGCGGCTAGTGACGACGGCGCCCAGGTTTGACCCGGTCGGCGCCGCCCCCATGGAGATTTTCAGCCAGTTCCTCGACATCGTCCTGCACCTGGACCAGCACCTCACCCTGCTGGTCGCGCAATACGGCCCCTGGGCCTACGGCATCCTGTTTCTGATTGTCTTCATGGAGACGGGCTTCGTCGTCACCCCCTTCCTGCCGGGCGACTCGCTCTTGTTCGTCGCCGGGGCGGTGGCGGCGGCGGGCGACATGGACCTCGGCTGGCTGATGGCCACCCTGGTGACCGCGGCGCTCTGCGGCGACAACGTCAACTACTGGTTCGGCCGCTTCCTCGGACCCCGCGTATTCCGCCACGAGGGCAGCCGCTGGCTGAAGCGGGAGAACCTGGAGCGCACCCATGCCTTCATGGAGCGGCATGGTCCCAAGGCCATCGTCATGGCCCGCTTCGTCCCCCTGGTGCGCACCTTCGTGCCCTTCGTCTGCGGCCTGGGTCGGCTGACCTATGCCCGCTTCCTCGGCTTCAGCATCCTCGGTGCCCTGCTCTGGGTCGGCCTCTTGGTGCCGGCCGGCTACTTCTTCGGCAGCCTGGCCTGGGTCAAGAGCAACCTCACCCTGGTCATCCTAGGCATCATCTTCATCTCCCTGCTGCCCGGCCTGATCGAGTTCTGGCGCCGGCAAGCCCGCGCCTGAGCGCAGCGCAGCAGGTGTGGCGCCGGCGCATACAAACCGGCGGCAACCGGCGGCCAGGCGGCCCGCCCGCGCTGCCGCAGGGCCTTTTCGGCCTATATTGATATGGTTCAAACGAAACCAGCGCCTTCATGCCGCTGACAAAACCCGCCAGGAGTGCCGTCGCCGAGCCTATGCTAAGCAGCCACTATGAGCCTCCGCCCAGTCAGTTCGACTCGCTCACCGGCCTGCTCGACCGGGAAGGCTGCGTACGCGCCGTCGGCGAGTTGCTGGCCGCCACGAGCCGGGAACGTCTGCGTCCCCTGGCGGTGTTCTGGCTGAACATCGACCGCTTCAAGCAGATCAACGATTCCCTCGGCCATCTGGTCGGCGACAGCGTGCTGGCCGAGCTGGCCCACCGCCTGGCCACGGCCAGCGGCAATCAGGGCCAGCTGGCGCGCATGGGCGGCGACGAATTCGTCCTGGTGGTGAAGGATTGCAGCCGCGCCGCCGCCGAACACATCGCCCGCGACCTCCTGGCCGCGATGTCGCAGCCGCTCGACGTCGGCACCATGCGCCTCTATCCCTCGATCAGCATCGGCATCGCCCTGTCGCTCGAACATGAAGGCGCCCGCGCCCTGCTCGAACGGGCCGACCTCACACTGGTCCAGGCCAAGCGCCTGGGCGGCGCCCAGTACCTGTTCGCCGGCGAGGACCTGCACCCGGGCCGACTGGGCAAGCTCCTGGCCCGCGAGGAGCTCGAGGTGGAAGAAGCGCTGCACAAGGCGCTGGAATCCGGGGGCTTGTCGTTGCACTACCAGCCCATCCTGCAGGTGGCCGACGGCAGCCTGGAGGCGGTCGAGGCCCTGATGCGCTGCAACTGCGAAGGCACCATCTTCGCCCCCAGCCGCTTCATCCCGGTCGCCGAAAAGACCGGCCTGATCATCCGCCTGGGCGAGTGGAGCCTGCTGACAGGGGCCCGCTTCGTCAGCCGCATGCTGGCCGACAAGCAGCGGGTCAAGGTGGCGATCAACGTTTCCCGCGCGCAGCTCACCGCGCCCAAGTTCACCCAGACCCTGTATGCCGCGCTGGCCTGCTCCAACGCGCCGCCCGAGCTGATCGAGCTGGAGATCACCGAGTCGCTGTTCATGGACAGCTCGGACGTCGTCCAGCGCAACATCCGCGCCGCCCTGGAGGCGGGCTTTCCGCTCTCGATCGACGATTTCGGCACCGGCTATTCCTGCCTGGCCAGCCTGAAGGACCTGCCCGCACGCAAACTCAAGCTCGACCGCGCCTTCATCACCGACTTGCCGCACAACCCCCGCTCTTTCGCCATCGCCAAGGCCATCGTCCATCTCGCCCTGGACCTGGGCATGAGCGTGGTGGCCGAGGGTGTCGAGACGGCGGAGCAATACGCCATCCTGAGCGAGATGGGCGCCACCGCCATCCAGGGCTTCTACCTGGCGCGGCCGATGCCCGAACCCCAATTCGACGAATGGTTAGCCATGAGGAGATCGACATGAGCCAGCCGGCCCAGAACGATCCGGTCCTGCCCGAGCAGCTCAATAACCAGCTCGAGGCTACGCTGAAGGAGATCGGCATCCCGCCGCGACCCGCCATCCTCGAGGAAATCAGCCGCGAGATGCGCAGCGAGGAACCGGACTTCAACCGGGTCGCCCTGCTGATCAGCCGCGACGT
Organism: Sulfuritortus calidifontis; assembly: GCF_003967275.1. Classification (NCBI taxonomy): domain Bacteria; kingdom Pseudomonadati; phylum Pseudomonadota; class Betaproteobacteria; order Nitrosomonadales; family Thiobacillaceae; genus Sulfuritortus; species Sulfuritortus calidifontis. The sequence goes on along the minus strand of NZ_AP018721.1, from coordinate 331,166 downwards.
CAGCCTGGCCGCCAGCTTCCTCAAGACCGCCAACTCGCCCTTCTACGGCTACCGGCACAAGGCGCGCAGCGTGCGCGACGCCCTGATCATGCTCGGGCTCAAGGTCGCCGCCCGCACCGTGGCCGGCGTCATCCTCAAGCATGCCCTGCCGACCGGCCCCAACCTTGAGCGCTTCTGGGATGCCTCCGACCGCACCGCCCAGCTCTCGGGCTGGCTAGTGCAAAGGCTCGGCGCGCAGCCGGATGTGCAGAGCGATGACGCCTACACCTATGGCCTGTTCCGCGACTGCGGCATCCCGATCATGATGCGCAAGTTCCCGAATTACCCGGCCATCCTGGCCGAGGCCAACCAGGACGGCGAGCGTCCGTTCACCGAGGTGGAAGAGGCCTACCTGCCGACCAATCACGCCCTGGTCGGCTGCCTGCTGGCGCAGAGCTGGTGGCTGCCGGAGCCGACCTGCCTGGCGATCCGTCACCAGCACGACTACATCCTGATGCGGGCCGGCCTGCAATCGCTGCCGGCCGCGAGCCGACGCCTGATCGCCCTGGCCCAGCTGGCCGAATGGCTGCAGCAAAGGCTGACCGGCCTCAACACCACCCAGGAATGGCAGAAGATGGGAGCGGCCTGCCTGGCCCAACTGGAATTGACCGAGGATGCCCTGCCCGCCCTGCTCGAGGCCGCGCGCGAGTTCCTGGAAGAGACTTACAGCGAAGAAGAATAAGCCACGGGCTCAGCGCACCTCGACGGTGTGCTCGAGCTCAATGCCCTGTCCACCTGCCTCTATCCTCAGATAGGCGACCCAGGCCCCGGCCTGGTGTGGCGGCAGGTGGGCCTGGTAACGGCCGCCGCCGGTCGCCGCCAGGGTCTCGGCTTGGCCGGCAGGCTGCCCCGGCCGGCCCAGGGCCAGGCTGACCCGGGCCTGCTCGATACCAAGGCCGGCACGGTCTTGGAGTTGCACCACCACCGTTTGCGCCTGCCCGCTCTCCAGCCCGTTCAGCCCCTGGACGTCGATCTGCCAGCCCAACTGGGCCAGGGCATGCTCCACCTTGAGGTGCTGGCCGATGCCCTTGGCCGCCTCCTCGCTGTGGGCCACCACGCCGGCGAAGCCGGTATGCAGGTTCTTGCCCTGGGCGCCGGGCAGAAACCATTGCGCCACGGCCTGGGGCAGGCCGTGGCTGGAGATGTAGGCCAGACCGCCGAACAGCACGCTGACGGCGAGGAACAGGGCGACGATGAGCTTGGGCGCCCAGTGCAGGGCCTGGGCCTTGCGCGTGTCATAGAGCTGTGCCAGCACCACGGCCACGGTGGGATAGGCGACCAGGTGCATGGCCAGCATGTCCAGGCCGCCCCAGTCGATGATGGCGTAGACGATATAGGCGAGGCTGACGCCGCCGGAGGCGGCCACCGCCGCCCAGAAATTGCCCACGCGCAGATAACGCAAGCCGCCGTAGAGAGCGGCCGTGAGCAGCATGCCGCCGAACAGGCTATAGAGCAGATTCATGCGAAATTCCTGATTACTTGGCGAAGAAGCGGGCCTCGTCGACCACGGTGTCGCCCTGGCTGTTGCGGATGACGAATTCGAACTGATCGAGCCGCTGCGCCCGGGCCGGATCGAGCTTGACGCTGGCCTGGACGATGACGCTCTTGCCGTTCTTCACCACAACCTGTTTGAAGCTGCCGATGTCCAACGCCCCCGCCGGCAGGCCGCGGGCCTCGATGGTGTAGGTCTCTTCGTGGCCGGAGATGTTGGTCAGCCGAATCTGGTAGCGGTTGCGGATCGAGCCGTCGGACAAGGTGACGAACAGCGGCTGGCGGATCTGCTGGATGCTGTGGTCGAAGCTCTGCCGGGTGGCGATGCTGTAGAACAGGTAGCCGGTCATCAGCACCAGCGAGGCGCCGTAGCCGAGCACCTTGACGTTCTTCCACTCCAGATGCAGGCCGGGCCTGGGCTGGGCGGCGACCAGGTTGGTCTCCGAGTCGTAACGGATCAGCCCCTTCGGATACTGCATCTTGGCCATGATGTTGTTGCAGGCGTCGATGCACAAGCCGCAGGAAATGCACTTGAACTGCATGCCCTGGCGGATGTCGATGCCGACCGGGCAGACCTGCACACACAGGCCGCAGTCGATGCAGTCGCCGTGGCCCTGGGCGTGGCGCTCCTCCAAGGTGCGCAGACCGGCACGGGCGGCGCTGCGGCCGGCCGTGCCTTCGCCCCGACGCTTGTCGTAATGCACCGAGAGGGTGCCCGGGTCGTACATGGCGCTCTGGAACCGGCCATAGGGACAGATGAACATGCAGACGTGCTCGCGCAGCATGCCGGCGGCGAGATAGGTGGTGACGGTCAGCGCCAGGGTGGTGATGTAGGCGGCGCCGGCGCCCTGGCCGGTGAAGAAGTCGACCACCAGTTCCGGCGCATAACCGAAATAGAGGATGAAGGTCAGCGCGGTCCAGAACGACAGAAGCCACCAGAGCAGCCGGGTGAGGCCGACCTTGAGCAACTTCTCCTTGTTGCTCCAGGGCTCGCGCATCAGCTTCATGCGGTTCGGCCGCTCGCCCTGGATCAGGTGCTCGATCCAGATGAAGGCATCGGTCCACAAGGTCTGGAAGCAGAAATAGCCGCAGAAGGCACGGCCGACCAGGGCGGTGACGAAGAACAGCAACACCGCGGCGATGAACAGCAGCAGCGCCAGCCAGAACACCTCCTGCGGATGCACCACCAGGTCGAACAGGAGGTAGCGGCGGCCGGGGATGTCGAACATCACCGCCTGGGACGCGCCGTCGGCCCGCTGCCAGGGCAGCCAGGGCAGGCCGAAATACACCGCGTAGGCCAAGACCAGGATGGCGGTCTTGAAGTTGCGGAACGGCCCCGTGATCGAGCGCGGCACGATGGGGATGCGCTTGGCGTAGAGCTCTTGCGGCTTGGCGGAATCGGACACTGCAAACGGACCTTACAAAAGTAAAACCCCGGCAAGCCGGGGTTTCGTGGAACACACTGCGGGTATCAGCCTTACTTGCCGCCGCCCAACTCGTGGACGTAGACAGTCAAGAGCTTGATCTGTTCCGGCTTCAAACGACCCTCCCAGGCCGGCATCACGCCGCGATTCAGGCCGTTGTTGATCACCTGCTTGACCGCAGCGACCTTGGCCGCGTCGTCCTTGGCGCCCGGCACGTCGGCCCAGAGCCAGACCTTGTCGGTCAGGTTGGCCGAGCCGATGATCGGGCGGCCCTTGGCGTTGTCGCCGTGGCAGTAATAGCAGGCGGCAGCCTGGGAATGGAACAGCTTGTTGCCCTCGGCCGCCTTGGCGGCGTCGACCTTCTGGCCGGACAACGACAGGACATAGTTGGCCAGGGCGTCGACCTGGGTCGGCTCCAGCGCCTCGGCGAACGGCGGCATGTAGCCGCGGCGACCCTTGTGGATGGTCTCGCTGATCTTGTCGAAGCTGCCACCGTAGAGCCAGTCGTCGTCGGTCAGGTTGGGGAAGTGACCGACCTTGCCCTGGCCGCCGGCCTGGTGACAGGGGGCACAGTTGTCGGAAAAGATGGCCTTGCCGGCGGACAGCACGAAGCTCGACAGCTCGGGATCCTTGGTCACCTTGTCATAGGGCAGGCTGGCGATCTTGTCGTAATAGGGCTTCTGCATGGCCGCCGCGTCCTGGGTCTCCTTCAGCAGCTTGGCCCGGGTGTTCCAGTGCCAGGTCTCTTCCTGGCCCTCGGCGTTGACGTAGGTGACCTTGCTCACGCCCGGCAGGAAGCTTTTACCGAACGGCCAGGACGGATAGATGATCCAGTAGATCACCGCGAAAGTGACGGTGATGTAGAAACCATAGATCCACCAGGCGGGCAGGGGGTTGTTGTACTCCTGCAGGTCGCCATCCCAGACATGGCCGGTCGTCTGGACTGGGGTGCGCGGGGTCTCGTTAGCCATGGGACTTATCCTTCGATTCGTCTTCGTCGTCTAAGAACGGAATATTCTTGTGTTGTTCAAGTCGCTCGCCCCGTTTCTTGCTGCCGTACACCCAGAGCACGATGGCACAGAAGGTGACGAAGAAGATCACGAGGCCGAGCGGTTTGGCATTCTCGGCCTGGGCCAGCCAGTCCAACACGATCAGCGATACTTCACCAGGTCTTCAGGCTTGTACTGCCTGAAATCGACCATGGTGCCGAGTACCTGCAGATAGGCCACCAGGGCATCCATCTCGGTCACGTTGGTGCGGTCGCCGTCGTAGTTGCCTTCCTGCGCCTGGGCGACCAGGTTTTTCTGGGCGTCCGGGATATGCAGGGTCTTGGCCACCGCCTCGCCGAATTTCTCGACGTTGGCCTTGTACTCCTCGGCATTGGCCGAATAGGGCACGCCGGTGGTGCGCAGGGCGCGCATGCGGTCGCCGACATCGGCGTAGTCGAGCGGGGTGGACAGCAGCCAGGGGTAGTTCGGCATCACCGACTCGGGCACCACCGAGGTGGGCTTGATCAGGTGCTGGACGTGCCACTCGTTGGAATACTTGCCGCCGACCCGGGCCAGGTCCGGACCGGTGCGCTTGGAGCCCCACTGGAAGGGGTGGTCGTATTTCGACTCGGAGGCCAGGGAGTAATGACCGTAGCGCAACTGCTCGTCGCGGAAGGGGCGGATCATCTGCGAATGGCAGGTATAGCAGCCCTCGCGGACGAAGATGTCGCGGCCGCGCTGCTCGAGCGGGGTGTAGGGACGAACGCCGTCGACCTTCTCCATGGTGCTGTCGATCATGAACAGCGGGGCGATCTCGACCAGGCCGCCGACGCTGATGGCCAGCATGGTCGCCACCAGCAGGATGCCGGCGTTGGTTTCCAGGTTTTCGTGCTTGAACTTGAACATGCCTACGATCTCCGAAATCAGGCGCTAGCCACCGCGGCAGCCGGTGCGGCCTGTTCGGCGCGCTGGCCCTGGCGAATGGTCATGTAGCAGTTGTACGCCATGATGATCATGCCGGTCAGGAAGAACATGCCGCCGATGGCGCGCATGGCGTAGAAGGGATGCATGGCGGCGACCGACTCGACGAAGGAGTACTGCAGGTTGCCGAAGTCGTCGAAGGCACGCCACATCAGGCCCTGCATGATGCCGGAAATCCACATGGCGGTGATGTAGAGCAGCACGCCGATGGTGGCCAGCCAGAAGTGCAGGTTGACCAGGCGCACGCTGTACAGCTCGGTTTTCCACAGACGCGGGATCATGTGGTAGAGCGAGCCGAAGGAGATCATCGCCACCCAGCCCAGGGCGCCGGAGTGAACGTGGCCCACGGTCCAATCGGTGTAGTGCGACAGGGCGTTGACGTCCTTGAGCGACATCAGCGGGCCTTCGAAGGTAGACATGCCATAGAAGGACAGGGCCACGATCATGAAGCGCATCACCGGGTCGGTCCGCAGTTTGTCCCAGGCGCCGGACAGGGTCATGATGCCGTTGATCATGCCGCCCCACGAAGGCAGCAGCAGCATGATGGAGAAGGTGGCGGCCAGGGTCGAGGTCCAGTCGGGGATGGCGGTCCAGTGCAGGTGGTGGGTACCGACCCACATGTACATGAAGGACAGCGCCCAGAAGTGGACGATGGACAGGCGATAGGAATAGACCGGACGGCCGGCGTGCTTGGGCACGAAGTAGTACATCATGCCGAGGAAGGCGGCGGTCAGGAAAAAGCCCACGGCGTTATGGCCGTACCACCACTGGGTCATGGCGTCCTGCGGGCCGGAGAACAGGCTGTAGGACTTCAGGGTGAACAGGCCGACCGGGATGGCGATGTTGTTGAAGGTGTGCAGCAGGGCGGTCGCCAGGATGAACGACAGGTAGAACCAGTTGGCGACGTAGATGTGCGGCTGCTTGCGGTTCATCAGGGTGCCGACGAACACGGCCAGGTAGGAGACCCAGACCACTTCGATCAGAAGGTCGATCGGCCATTCCATCTCGGCGTACTCGCGACCCTGGCTGTAGCCCATGACGTAGGACAGGGCGGCCAGCACGATCACGGCCTGCCAGCCCCAGAAGGTGAAGGTGGCCAGCCCGGGCGCGAACAGACGGGTCTGGCAGGTGCGCTGGACGACGTAGTAGGAGGTGGCGAACAGGGCCGAGCCGCCGAAGCCGAAGATCACGCCGCTGGTGTGGACCGGGCGGAAACGGCCGAAGGAGAAATACGGGCTGTCGAAGTTGAGGAAGGGCCAGGCCAGTTCCGAGGCGATATACACGCCGACGAACATGCCGACCACGCCCCAGACCAGGGTCATGACGGCGAATTTTTTGACGATGTCGAAGTTGTACTGCTCAGTTGCCGGGTTGCTGGTCGCAGCCATGGCGCCTCCTAGGTTGCTACATCTCTCAAAACCAAGCCCTGCGGCGAACGCAAGGCGGAATGACCGAACGAAAAGACGCGGGAGTATAGCCGCGCCCAGGCGCCATCGCAAGTTGTACCGGTAAGTTGCTACTAAGAGTGGGGCTTTACTGGGCGGCCAGAAGTTGGCGCAGGTCCTGCGCCATGTCCTTGGCCGGATGACCATAGGGCCAGAACAGGCGAATGCGGCCTATGGGGTCGAAGACATAGGTGGCCGCGGTGTGATCGACCAGGTAATCGCTCGCCCCGGCCTCGGTGTGCTTGGCGTAGTGGACCTTGAATTCGCGCGCCGTGGCCGCGATCTGCTCCGGCGTGCCGTAAAGCCCGAGGAAGCTCGGATGAAAATAGGGCACATACTGACGCAGCACCTCGGGCGTGTCGCGCTCGGGGTCGACCGTGACGAACAGCACCTGCACCTTTCCCGCCAGTTCCGGACCGAGCAGCTGCATGGCGGCCTTGAGATCGGTCAGGGTGGTCGGACAAACGTCTGGGCAGTGGGTATAGCCGAAGAAGATGGCGACCGCCTTGCCCTTGAAGTCGGCCAGGGTACGCGGCTGGCCGTTGTGGTCGGTGAGCGTGAACTGGCGGCCGAAGGCCGCGCCGGTGATGTCGGTGCCGGTGAACTGCAGTTCGGCCTGCCGGCCGCAGCCGAGCAGGATGCCGGCGGCCAGCGCCAGCCAAAGCAGGGCCTTCATCAGGCCATGGCACCCAGGGGCAGGTCGGACAGGCGGTATTTGCCGGTGAGCACGGCCTTGGCCAGGTCTTCCAAGGTCATGTCTTCCAGCAGGGCGATGATCTTCTTCTTCACCGGCAGCCACTTGAAATGCATGGGGCAGGCGGTGGCATCGGAACATTCCTTGAGGCCGAGGATGCAGTTCTTGGTGAAATCCGGGCCCTCGGTCAGGGTCAGCACCTGCATCAGGTTGGTCTTGTGCATGCCCTCGCGCAGGCAGAAACCGCCCAGACGACCGCGGAAGGAATCGAGCACCCCCTGCTTGCACAGGTTCTGCAGGATCTTGGCCAGATAGGCCGAGGGCACGCTCAGACGATCAGCGATATCGCGATTGAGCACCGGCTCGCCCGGCGGCTGGGTGGCGATATAGATCAAGGCCTGCACTGCATATTGGCTGGTTCGGGATAAAACCATATCCAACTCCTGAGGATATCCATGTCCGATTATAGTGGCTCAATGCCCGGCATTCCACAAGCAAGAATGCGTCAGACGGCCAGCGCCCGATCGAGCAACAGGGCCGCGAACAACAGGCTGAGATAAAGGATCGAGTAGGCGAAGGTGCGCTTCGCCAGCTCGGCCGAATAGGCGCGATAGAGCCGCCAGGCGAACCAGAGGAAGACGCCGTCGAGCGCCAGCACCGCGGCGACGTAGATCGGCCCCACCATGTTCACCGCCACCGGCAGCAGGGTGACCGCGCTGAGCAGCACGGTGTAGAGCAGGATGTTCAAGCGGGTGAAGGCCTCGCCGTGGGTCACCGGCAGCATGGGCAGGCCGGAGCGGGCGTAGTCGTCCTTGCGGTAGAGTGCCAGGGCCCAGAAATGCGGCGGCGTCCAGGCGAAGATGATGAGGAACAGCAGCAGGGCCTCGTGGCCGACCGTGCCGGTCATCGCCGCCCAGCCCAGCACCGGCGGCATGGCGCCGGAGGCGCCGCCGATCACGATGTTCTGCGGCGTGGCCGGCTTGAGGAACAGGGTGTAGATGCAGGCGTAGCCGATGAAGGTGAGCAGGGTCAGCCACATGGTCAGCGGATTGACCCAGACATAGAGCAGCGAGAGCCCGGCTCCGGCCAGCAGGCCGGCGAAGACCAGGGCCTGGACCGTGCCGACCTCGCCGCGCGCCGTGGCGCGGGCGCGGGTCCGGGCCATCTTGGCGTCGATGGTGCGCTCGACCAGGCAGTTGAAGGCCGCCGCCCCCGCCGCGGCCAGGGCGATGCCGGCAGTGGCCGCCAGCAGCAGGCCGAGCGGGGGCCAGCCCGGCTGGGCCAGGAACATGCCGATCACCGCGGTGAACACGATCAGCGCCACCACGCGGGGCTTGGTCAATTCCAGGTAGTCGCGCAGGCGCGCCCGGTTCCAGACAGTCACCATTTCCATGTTCTCGCTCCTCTCGCAGCCTCCCTGGCCGCCCTCATCCAATCTGCGAATACTTCAGCAGGCGCTGCACATCCTTGAGCATGCGGCTGCCGTCCGCCGCCTGCGGATAGCGCAGCACCAGGCGGCCGAGCGGATCGATCAGATGGATCCGGCCCAGGCTCTCGGCGCCCGCCAGCGGTGGCCCCAGCACGGCCAGGTCCGGGTAGCGCGCCTGGCGCAGACCGGCATGCTGCGCCGCCAGCTCGGCCGGCAGCGGCCGCTCGGCGATCAAGAGCCGCTCGATCCGGCCCTGATCGCGTCCGGTCGCCTGGCGCACCTGGCGCATGAGGTACAGGTTCTGCCGGCAGGCCGCGTCGCACTCGCCCGCCTGCACCAGCAGCAACACCCACTTGCCGCGCAGGGCGGACAGGTCGAATGGCGCGCCGTCGCCGGCCTGCAGGCCGGCCGGGCGAAACTCCGTCGCCTGAACCAGCTCACCGTAGTTGTTGAAACTGTCCGGCTTCCAGTAACGAAAGGCCAGGTCGGCCAGCGCGAAGGGCGCGACGAACATGGCGAGGATCAAGAGCAACTTAATCTGTCCGCGCTTTAGGGCCACGGTAGCGTCTCCATTGATAAATCAGGGTCAGGGCCAGGCTGGTCGCCGCCAGGGCGAACCACTGGCCGGCATAGCTGATGTGCTTGTCGACCCCGGCATCCAGCCGCGGCCAGTCGCGCACCAGGCCGTCGCCGACCTCATTCGTTTGCAGCAGCAGCCAGTCCGGCAGCGGCTGCCCGTAAAAATCACGGTAGCGCCGCAGGTCCAGGTTCTGCCAGACGCTGCCGCGCACCGTGTCCGGCCCCAGCTCGAAGTAGCGCGTCTGCGCCCGGACCAGGATGCCCTCCACCGCCAGCCCGCCCTTCGGCACCGCCAGGTAGGGCGCATGACGCCGGTCGGCCTCGGCCGGCAGCCAGCCGCGGTTGACCAGGACGCTCTCGCCCGTGCCTTGCAAGCGCAACGGCACCACCACGTGGTAGCCGGCCCGCCCCCGGTGCAGCCGGTTGTCCAGGAAGACCTGGTAGTCCGGCTCGAAGTGGCCGGCCAGGCGCAGCCGGCGATAAAGCCAGGCCTCCTCGGCCTCGCCCGGCAGCCGGTCCAGGCGCTCGGCCGGCTGCCGGCCGCCTTCGTCCCAGCGCGCCTGCAGGCCGCGCTTGTATTCGGCGCGCTCGAGCTGCCACTGGGCCAGGGCCAGCGCCGCCAGAAACACCGCCACCCCGGCCACGGCCGGCAGCCAAGCTACAATCCAATCAGGCCGTTTCATGCCGCCCGACCGACACCGGACAAGAGAGACCCACCATGCGCCTTTTCGTCATCGCCGCCCTGTTGCTCATCGTCTTCAGCCTGGCCAGCGCGCTGGTCTATCTGGTCAAGGACAAGGGCGGCAGCAGCCGCACGGTCAAGGCCCTGACCTGGCGCATCGCACTCTCGCTCGGCCTGTTCCTCCTGCTCATGCTCGGCGGCTACACCGGCCTGATCGCGCCCGGCCGGCTGTAAGCCTCTCGATTACAACCAATACACGAAGATAAACAGGCCGAGCCAGACCACGTCCACGAAGTGCCAGTACCAGGACACCGCTTCGAAGGCGAAGTGGCGCTCCGGCGTGAAATGACCGGCAATGCTGCGGCCCAGGATGGTGATCAGCATGATCGTGCCCAGGGTCACGTGGAAGCCGTGGAAGCCGGTCAGCATGAAGAAGGTCGCGCCGTAGACGCCGGCGCCCAGGGTCAGGCCCAGCTCGGTGTAGGCGTGGTGGTACTCGTAGGCCTGCAGGCCGATAAACAGCAGGCCCAGGGCGACGGTGGCGATGAGGCCGCCGATCAACTGGCTACGCCTGCCCTGCTTCAGGCCCCAGTGGGCCCAGGTCACGGTGACACCCGAGGAGAGCAGGATCAGGGTGTTCCAGGCCGGGATGCCCCAGGCGCCCATGGGCTCGAAGGCCTCCTTGATCCCCGGCCCTTGGGTCGGCCAGCCGCCGGCGTAGCCGGGCCAGAGCAGCGCATTGTCGGTGCTGGTCAGGTCGGGCACCGACAGGGTGCGCACGTAGAACAGCGCGCCGAAAAAGGCGGCGAAGAACATCACCTCGGAAAAGATGAACCAGCTCATGCTCCAGCGGAAACCGGCATCGACCTGCTGGTTGTACAACCCCTTCTCGCTCTCGCCGATCACCTGGCCGAACCAGCCGAACAGCATCCAGACCAGCAGGACGAAGCCGGCCAGCAGCACCCAGCCGCCGCCGGCCACCTGGTTGATCAGCAGCGTCGCGCCGAGCGTCAGCCCGAGCAGCGCGGCCGAACCCAGGATCGGCCAATACGACGGGGCCGGCAGATAGTAAGCACCATGGCTTTGCGCATTCATTCAGTTCTCCCCCTTTTCAGCGCGTGATCCAATTAACCAATACGATCAGCGAAACCACAAAAATCAGCGCACCCACCAGGCCGGCGATCACGATATGCACCGGTTTGATGTGCGCCGCATCGGACTCCAGATCGCGCCCCTTCCTGATGCCGAAGAAGCTCCAGAAGACCGCCTTCCAGACCCGGAACACGCTCATGGCTTCGGTGCACTCGGGCTTTCGTACATGGTGTAGGCCAGGGCGATGGTCGGCAGGTCGCGCGGCATCTTTCGGTCCAGCACGAACATCAGCGGCATGGTGCGCCGCTCCCCCGGCGCCAGACGCTGCTCGCGGAAACAAAAGCACTCGATCTTCTTGAAGTACTTCGCCATCAGCGGCGGGTCATAGCTGGGGATGGCCTGGGCGACCAAAGGCCGGTCGCTCAGGTTCTCCAGCACGAACTCCGTCTGCATCAGCTCTCCCGGATGGGCGGTCAGCGGCCGGCTCGGCGCGCTCAGCCGCATCGGCACACCCTGCGGCACGCTGGCCACCAGGTCCACCCGCACCGGCCGGCTGTAGTCGATCTGGGTGTTCCTGGCCAGCGCCTGAATGTCGCCCCGGTTCAGCCCGGTGATGTCGCACAACACGTCATACAGCGGCACCAGGGCGAAACCGAAGCCGAACATGGCCAGCGCGATCAGCGACAGCCGGCGCAACAGCACCCGGTTGGCCTGGGCGACGGCGGTGTTCACTTGACGAACCCCAGCAGGGTGAGGACGAACAGGGCCAGCGGTATCAGCGCCAGCAGCAGGGCCAGACGGATGTTCTTGGCGCGCCCCTTGTCCATCACTTCACCACCGGTGGCGTTTCGAAGGTGTGATACGGCGCCGGTGAGGGCACGGTCCACTCCAGGCCCTGGGCGCCTTCCCAGGGCTTGGCCTCGGCCTTCTTGCCACCGCGGATGCACTGCAGGATCACGATCAGCATCAGGATCTGGCTGGCGCCGAAGATGAAACCGCCGATCGAGGAGATCATGTTGAACTCGGTGAACTGCACCGCGTAGTCCGGGATCCGGCGCGGCATGCCGGCCAGGCCCAGGAAATGCTGCGGGAAGAACAGCACGTTGAACGAGATCATGGACAACCAGAAGTGCCACTTGCCCAGGGTCTCGTTGTACATGTGGCCGGTCCACTTCGGCAGCCAGTAGTAGACGCCGGCGTAGATGGCGAACAGGGCGCCGGAGACCAGCACGTAGTGGAAATGCGCCACCACGTAATAGGTGTCGTGCAGCTGGATGTCGACCGGAGCCATGGCCAGCACCAGGCCGGTGAAGCCGCCGATGGTGAACAGGGCGACGAAGGCGATGGCGAACAGCATCGGTGTCTCGAAGGTCAGGCTGCCCTTCCACATCGTGGCCACCCAGTTGAACACCTTCACCCCGGTCGGCACCGCGATCAGCATGGTCGCGTACATGAAATAGAGCTGGCCGACGGCGGGCATGCCCACGGTGAACATGTGGTGCGCCCAGACCAGGAAAGACAGGATGGCGATCGAGGCGGTGGCGTAGACCATCGAGGCGTAGCCGAACAACGGCTTGCGCGCGAAGGTCGGAATGATCGTCGAGACCAGGCCGAAGGCCGGCAGGATCAGGATGTACACCTCGGGGTGGCCGAAGAACCAGAACACGTGCTGGTACAGCACCGGGTCGCCGCCGCCGGCCGCATTGAAGAAGTGGGTGTCGAAGTTGCGGTCGGTCAGCAGCATGGTCACCGCCCCGGCCAGCACCGGCATCACCGCGATCAGCAGGAAGGCGGTGATCAGCCAGGTCCAGACGAACAGCGGCATCTTCATCAGGGTCATGCCCGGCGCCCGCATGTTGAGGATGGTGGTGATGATGTTGAGCGAGCCCATGATCGACGAGGCGCCCAGGATGTGGATGGCGAAGATGGTCAGGTCGTAGCTGATGCCGCCCTGGATATACAGCGGCGGATACAGGGTCCAGCCCGCCGCCGCGGCGCCGCCCGGCAGGAACATGGAGACCACCAGCAGGATCGCCGCCACCGGCAGGATCCAGAAGCTCCAGTTGTTCATGCGCGGGAAGGCCATGTCGGGCGCCCCGATCATCAACGGCACCTGCCAGTTGGCGAAGCCGGTCATGGCCGGCATGATCACGCCGAACACCATGATCAGGCCGTGCAGGGTGGTGAGCTGATTGAAGAACTCCGGGCTCACCAGCTGCAGGCCGGGCTGGAACAACTCGGCCCGGATGGCCATGGCCATCGAGCCGGCCAGGAGAAACATCACCGCGGCGAACCAGAGGTACATGGTGCCGATGTCTTTGTGGTTGGTCGTGGTCACCCAGCGCAACAGGCCGCCGGGGGCGCCGTGACCGTGCTCCATCGCGTGTGCTTGCATGGATTCGTCTCCTTTGATTATTTGCGCAGGGCCTTGACCTCGGCCGGCTGGACCAGGTCGCCCGTATTGTTGCCCAGACCGTTGCGCTGGTAGCTCACCACCGCCGCGATATCGGCATCGTTCAACTGCGGGCCGAAAGCCGGCATCGCCGTACCCGGCCTGCCCATCAGGGCGATCTTAATGTGGCCCTCCTTGGCGCCGGTCGCCACCTTGGAGCCGGTGATCGCCGGGAACACGCCGGGCAGACCCTTGCCGTCCGGCATGTGACAGGAGGCGCAGTTGGCGTTGTAGACATTGGCGCCGCGTGCCATCAGCTCGTCCTTGCTGAAGACCTTGCCGGCATCGGCGGCGGCGGCCTGGGCCTTGGCCTTCTTGTCGGCCAGCCAGGCCTGGTAGTCGGCGTCGGACTTGACCTCGACCACGATGGGCATGAAGCCGTGATCCTTGCCGCACAGCTCGGCGCACTGGCCGCGGTAGGTGCCGGGCTCGGTCGCGGTGAACCAGGCGTCGCGGATGAAGCCCGGGATGGTGTCCTGCTTGATGCCGAGGGCCGGCACCCACCAGGCGTGGATCACGTCGTTGGCGGTGAGCAAGAGGCGCACCTTCTTGCCGACCGGCACCACCATGGGCTCGTCCACTTCCAGCAGATAGTTGGCGCCCTTCGGGGCCTTGTTCTCGATCTGCTCGCGCGGCGTGGCCAGCACGCTCATGAACTTCACCCCGTCCTGCAGATAGTCGTATTCCCACTTCCACTGGTAGCCGGTCACCTTGATGGTGACGTCCGGGTTGCTGGTGTCTTTTTGCTCGAGGATGAGCCGGGTCGCGGGCCAGGCCATGCCGATCAGGATCAGGAAGGGGATGGCGGTCCAGATGATCTCCACCGTGGTGCTCTCGTGGAATTGCGCGGCCTGGTGGCCGACCGATTTGCGGTGCTTCCAGATGGCGTAGAACATCGCGCTGAACACCACCACGAAGATGCCGACGCAGACCCACATGATCAGGATGTGCAGATCGTTGATCTCGTGCGCGAGCGTGCTCTTGGGTGACTGGAAGTTGATCTGATAATCGGCCCAGGCCGAAGCGGCCAGGCTGGCGCAGGCAGCGGCCAGCACGACGGGCAAGGCACGTCGAAGTCCCATGGTCTTCCTCCATCTAAGCGGCCGGCGCAGCCGCGGGTGTCTCTTGCATTGATTTTTTTGCGCCTGCGACAAAGTGTCGCGCCGGCAAGGTAACCGGAGCGTCGCGCTCCGGGCAAGGTATATTTCTTCTAATCGCCCGCAGGACGGGGCTTTAAGCGGATTTGCGGCTCTCTTTATCGGCGCACGAATCGAGGCAGGATGGGGCCAAGGTCGAGCATTGCGCTCGTCACCTCACCCGCATTTTTCTCCAGCCAGGGCCACTCGGCCAGACACGGCGCCGCAATACGCTCGCGCAGGGCGCGCACATTCTCTGCCCGCAGCGCCATGATCGGGTCGATGCCGTTGGCAACCCAGCCGGCCAGCGTCAGGCCGCGCGCGGCGATGGCCTCGGCGCTGAGCAGGGCGTGGTTGAGGCAGCCCAGGCGCAGGCCGACCACCAGCACCATGGGCAGGCCCAGGGCCACGGCCAGATCGGCGCTGTCCTCGGCCTCGTTCAGCGGCACGCGAAAACCGCCGGCGCCCTCGACCACCACGCAATCGGCCAGGCGTTCCAGCTCACGATAGGCGGCCACGATGGGCGCCAGCTCGATACGCGTGTTTTGCCGGGCCGCCGCGATATGCGGCGCGATGGGCTCAGGGAAGCGATAGGGATTGACCCAGGCCATGGGCGCCGCCACGTTGGCGGCGGCACGCAGCCGCGCGACATCCTCGTTCAGCCACTCGCCCGCGACCTCGTCGCAGCCGGCCGCCACCGGCTTCATCCCGACGACGCGCAGGCCCTGCGCCTTCAATGCCTCGATCAGGGCGACCGCGACCCGGGTCTTGCCCACCCCGGTGTCGGTGCCGGTGACGAAGATGCCGGGCATCAGCGCAGCCCCGCTTTGCGTTGCCGGATCTTGAACTCGATCACCTGGCGGCCGTCCTCGAGCTTGTCCTTGCGGCCAGCCCAGGCGTGGCCGTAGATCACCTCGAAGGTGGCCGGCAGCCGGCCCTCGCGGCGGAAGCGCTCGTAGTTCTCGGCCAGCTGCCGCCACTCGCGCTTGCCCATGAGGCCCATGCGGCCGCCCTCCTGCACGGTGTGGGCGCCGATGGCCTTCAGCTCGCGCAGCACGCCTTTCAGGTCAGGATAGGTGACGGTGATCAGCTCCATCTCCATCACCGGGTGGCCGAAGCCGGCATGCATCAGCATGTCGCCGACATCGTGCATGTCGAGGAAGCGGTTGACGTGGTTGTGGCCGTCGAGCCCGGCGAAGGCGGCGCGCAGCTCCTTCAGGGTGTCCGGGCCGAAGCTGCTGAACAGCAGCAGGCCGTCGGGCCGCAGGACACGATGCAGCTGGCGGAAGGCGGCCGGCAGGTCGGTCATCCATTGCAGGGCGAGGTTGGACCAGATCATGTCCACGCTGTCCTTCGCCAAGGGCAGGGCCTCGATGTCGCCACAGACGTAGCGCACATCGGGCACCGACTGCCAGAGCTTGGCCAGGCGGCCGAACAGCGTCGGCGTCACGGCATGGCCGCGCGCCTTGAGCAGCATGGCGTGGGCAAGATCGAGGCCGATCAGCTCGGCCTGGGGATAGCGCGCGCGCAGATGGTCGAAACCGATGCCCGGCCCGCAGCCGGCATCGAGGATGCGCGCCGGCTGGAGCTTCATCTCCTCCAGGTGATCGTCCAGCCGCCGGGCGATCTCCTTCTGCAGACTCGCCGCCGCCTCGTAGGTGGGCGCGGCGCGCTCGAAGGCGCGGCGGATGGCCTGCTTCACGGTCATGGCTGCTCCAGAATAAACCTCTCCCCACCCCAGCCCTCCCCGCACGCGGGGAGGGCGTATCCCCTCCCCCATTTATGGGGGAGGTTGGGAGGGGGAGCCTGCACCCGCACGGTCTGCACCCTAGGCATGTTCACGCAGGAAACCTTTCAGCTCGTCGACGAACCAGTCCGGGTGCGACAGGAAGGGCGCGTGCGCCGCCTTGGGCTGCAGGGCAAGGCGCGCGTTGGGCAAGGTCGCCGCCAGCCACTGCCCCGCCTGCGGCAGACAAAGGCCGTCGTAGCCGCCGTGCACGACCAGGGTCGGCGCCTGCACCTGGCCCGCCACATCGCGCAGATCGACCGCGCGCAGCAGCTCCAGGCCCTCGGCCAGCACGGCCGCATCCGGCTCGCCGCGGGCGAACACCGTCTCGCGCAGGCGGCCGATCACCTCGCGCGCGGCATCGCCGCCGCGGGCTTGCAAGGACAGGAAACGCAGCAGGGTGGCGCGGTAATCGTTCTGCACGCCCTGGGCGAAGCCCGCCAGCAATTCGGGCGTCAGCCCCTTGTCCCAGCCGGTGCGATTGACATAGCTCGGCGTGGTGGCGACCAGCACCAGGGCCCGCACCTTCTGCGGGTGCCGCGCCGCCAGCGCCAGGGCGACCATGCCGCCCATGGACCAGCCGAGCAGCAGGCCGGCATCGGGCAGGGTCGGGGCGATGGCGTCGGCCAGGGCCTCGGCGGTGTAGGGGCTGACGCGGGCGCTGCCGCCGTAACCCGGCAGATCGGGCGTGTGCATGGCCAGCTCGGGCAGTGCGGCGCGCAGGGCGTCCCAGATGCCGCCGTGCAGACCCCAGCCGTGCAATAAAGTCAGCGCCGCCATCAGGCCAGCTCCTGCAACGCGGCGAGCAGGCGCTCGATGTCGGCCGGCTCGTGGCTGGCCGAGAGCGAGAGGCGCAGGCGGGCGGTGCCGGCCGGCACCGTGGGCGGCCGGATCGCCGGGGTCATCAGGCCACGCGCGCGCAGGCCCTCGGCCAGGCGCAGGGCGGCCGCGTTGTCGCCCACGATCAGCGGCTGGATCGGGGTGTCGGATGGCATCAGGGTCCAGGGCAAGCCGGCCATGCCGGCCTTGAGCTGGGCGATGAGCGCGTGGAGCCGCTCGCGCCGCCAGTCCTCGGCGGCGATCAGCCTGAGGCTGGCCGACACCGCGGCGGCCAACAGCGGCGGCGTCGCCGTGGTGTAGACATAGGTGCGCGCCTTGTTCACCAGCCATTCGATCAGGGTGGCATGGCCGGCGACGAAGGCGCCGAACACGCCGGCCGCCTTGCCCAGGGTGGCCATGTAAATCAGGCGTGAGGCGTGAGGCGTCAGGAGTGAGGGGAAATGCCAAAGCACGCCCCGCCCCTGCTCGCCCAGCACGCCAAAGCCGTGGGCATCGTCGATGAGCAGCCAGGCGTCGTGGCGCTCGCACAAGGCCAGCAGTTCCGGCAGCGGCGCGATATCGCCGTCCATGCTGAACACGGCGTCGGTCACCACCAGCTTGGTCTTGGCGCTGCTTGCCTTGAGCTTCGCCTCGAGGAAATCGAGGTCGCCGTGCGGATAGCGGGTGAGCTCGGCGCGCGACAGCAGGCAGGCGTCGACCAATGAGGCATGGTTGAGCCTGTCGCCGAACACGGCGTCGCCGCGGCCGACCAGGGCGGTGATCGCGCCGATATTGGCCATGTAGCCGGTGGAGAACAGCAGGGCATCCGGCATGCCGACGAAGTCGGCCAGCTCGCGCTCCAGTTGCTCGTGCAGCTTGTGGTGGCCGGCGACCAGATGGGCCGAGCCGGCGCCCACCCCTGCCTCGACCGTGGCCTGGCGGGCGGCGTTGACCAGCTCGGGGTGGCCGGCCAGCCCGAGGTAATCGTTGTTGCAGAAGGCGACGACCGGCCGGCCCTCGATTAGCATGTGGGCCCGCGACGGCGTCTCCAGGGTGCGGCGGCGGCGTTTCAGGCCCTGGGCATCCAGCTCGGCCAGGGCCTGCGCGAGGGCATCAATCATGTCCGGCGCAGCGGCGCTCGGTGTGCACCTCGGGCTTCAGCCCCAGCTTGTCGAACAGCTTCTGGTCGGCCTCGACGTCCGGGTTGCCGGTGGTGAGCAGCTTGTCGCCGTAGAAGATGGAATTGGCGCCGGCCAGGAAGCACAGCGCCTGCTCGCCCTCGCTCAGGCTCCGCCGGCCGGCCGACAGACGCACATGCGAGGCCGGCATGGTGATGCGGGCCACGGCGATGGTGCGGACGAATTCCAGCGGGTCGAGATCGTCCTTGTGCGCCATGGGCGTGCCCGCGATCTTGACCAGCATGTTGATCGGCACCGATTCCGGCTGCGGCTTGAGATTGGCCAATTGCGCAATCAGGCCGGCGCGCTCGCGACGCGACTCGCCCATGCCGACGATGCCGCCGCAGCACACGGAAAGACCCGCCTCGCGCACCGCCTGCAGGGTCTTTAGCCGGTCCTGGTAGCTGTGGGTGGTGACCACCTGGCCATAGAACTCGGGCGCGGTGTCGAGGTTGTGGTTGTAATAGTCGAGGCCGGCCGCCTTGAGCTTTTCCGCCTGGCCCTCTTTCAGCATGCCCAGGGTGACGCAGGTCTCCAGACCCAGGGCCTTCACCTGGCGCACCATGTCCAGCACCGGCTCCAGGTCCTTGTCCTTCGGGCCGCGCCAGGCGGCGCCCATGCAGAAGCGGGTGGCGCCGCTGGCCTTGGCCGCCTGCGCCGCCTCCACCACCTTGGCCACGTCGAGCAGCTTTTGGCTACGGCCGCTTTGCTTAACGCCGGCTTCGCCGGCATTAGCCGCCGCCGCAACTTCGTTGTCTTTGTCTACATGTGTATCGTGCCGGGCCGACTGCGAGCAATAGCCGCAGTCCTCGGAACAGCCGCCGGTCTTGATCGACAGCAAAGTGGAGAGCTGCACCGCGTTCGGGTCGAAGTGCTCGCGATGTATGGTCTGCGCCCGGAACAGGAGGTCGTTGAACGGCAGCGCGAACAGGTCGAGCACCGAATCCGGGCTCCAGTCCTGGGCGATGCGGGTGTTTTCAGCCAGATCGTTCATGCGTGTCTCTCCACTTCGATATCCTTCCAGTCTTCCCTGCCGGCACGGACGATGTCGCGAATGCCCAGCGGCACGATGCCCAGGGCCATGATGCCCCAGACCAGCAACATGCCGCGGCCGTCCTCGAAGATGCCGTAGAGCGGCTGGCCCGCCACCACCATGGCGCCGACCATGGCGTAATAGCGATAGCCGGCCCAGCGGTTGTAATGCACCACGCGATCGTCGGGATGGTGGGCGATGGCGGCGTAGACGAAGATCGAGCCGGCCAGCCAGAGCATGATCGGCGGCACCGACAGCACGAAAGGCAGGAAGCTCATCTTGGTATTGATGTTCAGCCCCACGACCAGCAGCAGGGTCGACAGGCTGATCGAGATGATGCTGGCGTAATTGAAGAGGCGCGCGCTGCGCAGGCAGGACGCGGCGGTGACGATGTGTTTTTCCGACATTTCGGCGACAATCCGCACAAATTAAAGGCCGGCGCATGATCCGCGAGCCCAGGGAGACTGTCAATTATTATTCGTCGCGCACTGAACAAGTGCATATCTATTATACAGGCCCGTCTCGGCCAGCCCTGCCTGCTCTGCGGCGCCGATGTGCAGGGTGCCCCGCTCTGCCCGGGCTGCCTGGCCGACCTGCCGCGCCTGGCCACGCCCCGCTGCCCGGTCTGCGCCCTGCCCACCGCCATGGGCGAGGTCTGCGGCGGCTGCCTCAAGCACCCGCCGGCGTTCGATGTCACCTGCGCCGTCTACCGCTACGCCTACCCGCTCGACGCCCTGCTGCAACACTACAAATACGGCCAGGGCCTGCACCTCGCGGGTTTCCTGGCCGAGCAACTCGCCGGCCAGATCGACAGCCGGCCCGATCTGCTCATCCCCATGCCCCTGCACCCCAAGCGACTGGCTGAGCGCGGCTACAACCAGGCCGGCGAGATCGCCAAACGCCTCGCCCGTGGGCTGGCCCTGCCCGTCTCGCTCAGCGCCTGCATCCGCAGCAGGAACGCCCCGCCCCAGGCCAGCCTGCCCCTGAAAGACCGGCGCAAGAACATCCGTGGCGCCTTCGCCTGCCGAGAGGACTTGAGCGGCAAGCGTATCGCCCTGGTCGACGACGTCATGACCACCGGCGCGAGCCTGAACGAGCTGGCAAAGACGGTGAAGCAGGCGGGCGCGGTTGAAGTGCAGGCGTGGGTGGTGGCAAGGACGTTGCCCAGGAAGTAGGGCCTGAAAAGGTTGGGGGTGCCTGACTAAACGAGACTCGTCGAGGCCACGCCTTCTCGAATCGGATGTGGCCAATCGCGCGCACCGTCGCAACATGACGCCGCTCCAGCCCACGTCAATGCTGGCCCGCGCCGGGCCACGGCCTCGCCTCTTGTCTTTGACTCACCCTTCGGCCTGCTTCAGCTGTTTGATGAGGCGATAAGTTCGCCCCACCGAAATACTTAAGTAACAGGATGCCCTCCACAATTCCGGGTGTCGTAGATACGATAAAAATGCAGTGCAAATAGACGTGGGAGAAAAAAATCATGCATAGCACTCAAACCAAAGACTTCTGTCTTGCGCCCGGCATTTTGACTTTGGCGGCCGCGACCTGGCTGGCCTTGGTGGTGTGGGTGGCGCAGATGGCTTGAGCCCTTCACTCAACAAAGCCCATCGCACCCCCCTGAACCCCGCTCCCTGAGGGAGCGGGGTTCGGGGTGAGGGTGGTTTTCACTTTCCCCTCTGGCACCGGGGAAGTCGGCGGAAGCGGGGCGTGCTTTAGTTCCGGCATAACGCCCGCATGCGCGGGCATTAGCCTTCACTGAAACCTCGTTTTCTTTGGCCACCTTTAGCTCCGACTAACATGCTGCGCATGTGAGTCTGCACTGAAGCCTTCGGCTTCTTTGCACGAGCAAAGAAAGTAGCGCGCTGCCGGGCGCCCCCGGCCTACTGCATTACGCCTATCGAATGCTTTAGTGAGCCTCTGAAAATGTCCGATTTTGTCGTTCCCGCGCAGGCGGGAACCCAGAAAGATCAATAAACTGGATGCCCGCCTGCGCACCCGCAAGGGGCAGGCCGTGGTTGTATAGCCGCTAAAGCGGCAACAACCACGCTCCGGCCATGACGGCTTAATCAGACCTTCCTTAGTTCGCCCACAAGAACAGCGGGCGAGATGGTTTTATTGATCCGAAACAAATGTATTTGACCCTTTCCCACCGGGATACCGAAGGATGGAGGCTTATCAGAGGACAGGGTGAGAAAGTGGGTGCCCGACAGGGCGCCTATCGGCGCCCATTCCCTCACCCGGCTTCGCCACCCTCTCCCGGTGGGAGAGGGTAAGTAAAGTGGATTCGTTTCCCCTCGATAAGCCCGACAGGCTCCTAGGCCAATTCCTCGATATCGAATATCCGCCGGTACTCCCGGATCGCATAGCGATCCGTCATCCCCGCGATGTAATCCGCCACCGCCCGCGCCAGGTCCTGCTCGGCGCGGGCCTGGAATTCCGGCGGCAGCAGCTTGGCGTTGGCGGTGAAGGCCTCGAACAGGTCGCGGATCAGGCGCTTGCCCTTCTCGCTCATGCGTACCACCCGGTAGTGGCGGTACAGGTTCTGAAACAAAAAGCGCTTGAGCTCCAGGTGGGCCTCTTTCATGGCCGGGCTGAAGGCCGCCAGCGGCGGGCAGGCGCGCACGTCGTCGAGCGACTGCGGCTTATGCTGCGCCAGGTTGGCTCGGGTTTGCTCGACCAGGTCGCAGACCAGGCTGTTGATCATGCGCCGCACGGTCTCGTGGATGAGGCGGCGGTCGGTGAGATCGGGGAAGCGGGCACGCACCTGGTCGAGGTGGCGCCGGAACAGGGCGATGGTCTCCAGCTGCTCCAGCGCGATCAGACCCGAGCGCAGGCCGTCGTCGACATCGTGGTTGTTGTAGGCGATCTCGTCGGCCAGGTTGGCGATCTGCGCCTCCAGCGAGGGCTGCTTGCCCTCGAGGAAACGCTGGCCGACGTCGCCCAAGAGCGGGGCGTTGCGCGGCGAGCAGTGCTTGAGGATGCCCTCGCGCGCCTCGAAGGTGAGGTTGAGCCCCTCGAACTCGGCATATTTCTGCTCCAGCTCGTCGACCACCCGCAGCGACTGCAGGTTGTGCTCGAAGCCGCCATACGGCTGCATGCATTCGTTGAGCGCGTCCTGGCCGGTGTGGCCGAAGGGGGTGTGGCCCAGGTCGTGCGCGAGCGCGATGGTCTCGGTGAGGTCTTCGTTCAGGCCAAGCAGACGGGCGATGGTGCGGCCGATCTGGGCCACCTCGATGCTGTGGGTGAGCCGGGTGCGGAACAGGTCGCCTTCGTGGTTGATGAAGACCTGGGTCTTGTATTCCAGCCGGCGAAAGGCGGTGGAATGGACGATGCGGTCGCGGTCGCGCTGGAATTCGCTGCGGGGGCTGGCGGGCGGCTCGGGATGGCGCCGGCCCCGGCTTTTGGCGGGGTCGGCGGCATAGGGGGCCAGATCAGCCACGCGCCGCCTCGGTCAAGGTCTGGCGCAAGAGCTCCGGCGCCACGTCGCCGGTGACGAAGGCCTCGCCCACGCGCCTGAACAACACGAAGCGCAACTTGCCGGCCTCGACCTTCTTGTCCACGCCCATGTAGTTGAGATAGACCTCGGCACCGAGATTCGGCGCCACGGTAGGCAGTTTGGCGCGCCGCAGCAGGGCCTCGATCCGGGCGACATCGGCCGCCGAGATCAGGCCCATGCGCCGCGACAGATCGGCCGCCAGCATGGTGCCGGCGGCGACGGCCTCACCGTGCAGCCAGTTGCCGTAGCCCATGCCGGCCTCGATGGCGTGGCCGAAGGTGTGGCCCAGGTTGAGCAGCGCCCGCTGGCCCGCCTCGCGCTCGTCCGCCGCCACCACCTCGGCCTTGTTGCGGCAGGAGTGATAGATGGCATAGGCGAGCGCCTCCGTCTCGCGCGCCACCAGCTTGTCCATGTTGGCCTCCAGCCATTCCAGGAAGGGCAGGTCGCGGATGAGGCCGTATTTGATGACCTCGGCCAGGCCCGCCGACAGCTCGCGCTCGGGCAGGGTGTTCAGGGTGTCGGTGTCGGCCAGCACCAGACGCGGCTGATAAAACGCCCCGATCATATTCTTGCCGAGAGGATGGTTGATGCCGGTCTTGCCGCCGACCGAGGAATCGACCTGGGCAAGCAGGGTGGTCGGCACCTGGATGAAGGGCACGCCGCGCTGGTAGCTGGCGGCGGCAAAACCCGTGAGGTCGCCGATGACGCCGCCGCCCAGGGCGATCAATGTGGTCTTGCGCTCGGCCCGGTGGGTGAGCAGGGCGTCGAAGATGAGGTTGAGGGTTTCCCAGTTCTTGTAGGCCTCGCCGTCGGGCAGCACGATAGGGATGACTTGGACACCCGCGCCTGCCAGCGTCTTGGTCAGGCGCTCGAGGTAGAGCGGGCCGACGGTGGTGTTGGTGACGATGGCCGCGCGCGGCTGCGGAAGGTGGGGCACGATGAGATCGACGCGCTCGAGCAGCCCGCCCCCGATGTGGATGGGGTAGCTGCGGTCGCCAAGATCGACGGTGAGGGTTTGCATCTTCGCTCGAAGTTCCTGAATCGGCTGACATTATACGGCGCCGGCGGCCTTGCCGGGCGGCCGCCGGGCGAGCCGGGACCGGATGGTAAAATCGGCCCACACCTTTGGAGCTGGGCCATGAGCATCAACACGATCGAACAGCTGGCCGAGGCGGTGCGCCAATTCGGCCGCGAGCGCGACTGGCACCTGTACCACTCGCCCAAGAACCTGACCGCCGCCCTGATCGTGGAGGCGGCCGAGCTGCTGGAGCCCTTCCAGTGGCTGACCGAGGAACAGAGCCATGCGCTGGCGCCCGACAAGCGCGAGGCGGTGCGCCAGGAGATGGCCGACGTGCTGATCTATCTCGTCAGCCTGGCCAACACCCTGGACATCGATTTATTGAAGGCCGCCGAAGACAAGCTGGCGATCAATGCGCGCAAATACCCGGTGGAGTTCGCCAAGGGCTCCTGCCGGAAATACAACGAGACCGAACCATGAGCTACTACAAGCACCATCTGTTTTTCTGCCTCAACGTGCGCGAGGACGGCGGCCCCTGCTGCACCGACCACAACGCCGAGGCGATGTTCGAGCACGCCAAGAAACACGCCAAGAAGCTGGGCGTGCACGGCAAGGGCGGCGACTGCCGGGTCAACCGCGCCGGCTGCTTCGACCGCTGCGACCAGGGCCCGGTTTGCGTGGTCTACCCGGATGCGGTCTGGTACACCTATGTCGACGAGCACGACATCGAGGAGATCGTCGAATCGCATCTGCGCGACGGCAAGATCGTCGAGCGCCTGCGCTTGCCGGATCGATGAAGCGCTACAAGCTCAGGGTCAAGCGCGCCGACGGCGGCGCGGTGGAGACGGTGATCGAGGACCCGGAGGAAAACCGCCGGGGCCTGGCCCTGATCGCCCACCCGCACCCGCTGCACGGCGGCAGCATGGACAACAAGGTGGTCACCACCTTGGCCCGCGCGGCCGTGGAGTGCGGCTATGTCGCGGTGCGGCCCAACTTCCGCGGCGTCGGCTCCAGCGACGGCGAGTTCGACCACGGCGAGGGCGAGACCGAGGATCTGCTGGCGGTGGCCGGGTTCGTCTGCCCCAGGTTCGGTGATCTGCCTTTGCAGCTCTATGGCTTTTCCTTCGGCGCCTATGTCCAGCACCGCGTGGCCCGACGCTTGAAGGCCGAACGCCTGGTCATGGTCGGCCCGGCGGTGTCGATGTATGCCTTCGAAGCGCCCGCCATCCGCACCGACATCATCCACGGCGAGGTCGACGAACTGATCCCGCTCGCCGCGGTGCAGGCCTATGCGCAGCAACACAACATCCCGCTGCACGTGATCGCCGGCGCCGATCACTTCTTCCACAAGAAACTGCGTGCCCTGCAGGAACAGTTGCTCGCCTTATGTCAGCCGCACTTAGCCTGAGAGACCTGCACAAGTCGTATGGCGCGGCCGAGGTGGTGGCCGGCCTGAACCTGGAGCTCGCGCCCGGCACCTGCCACGGCCTGCTCGGGCCGAATGGGGCCGGCAAGACGACCACCCTGCGCCTCGCCCTGGGGCTGATCGAGGCCGACGCCGGCACGATCGAGCTGCTCGGCCACGCTTTGCCACAGGAGGCGAGCGCGGCCCGCAGCCGGGTCGGCGTGGTGCCGCAGGCCGACAGCCTGGACCCCGACTTCACGGTGCGGGAAAACCTCGTGGTGTTCGGCCGTTATTTCGGCCTTGGCCAACGCACGATCGAGGCGCGCCTGCCGGGGCTTTTGGAGTTCGCCGGCCTGGCCGGCAAGGCCGACACCCGGATCGAGGCCCTGTCCGGCGGCATGAAGCGGCGCCTGGCCCTGGCCCGCGCCCTGGTCAACGACCCGGAGGTGATCTTCCTCGACGAGCCGACCACCGGCCTCGACCCCCAGGCGCGGCACCTGATCTGGCAGGGCCTGCGCCGGCTCACCGCCCAGGGCAAGACGCTGCTGCTGACCACCCATTTCATGGAAGAGGCCGAGCGCCTGTGCGACCGCATCAGCATCATCGACCACGGCCGACTGATCGCCGAAGGCGCGCCGCGCGAACTGATCGCCGCCCACGTCGAGGCGCATGTGGTGGAGATCGACGGCGAGGATGCCAACACCTGGTGCGACAAGCTGGCCGAGCGCTATTGCCGGCGCTGCGAGCAGGTGGGCGAGACCCTGTTCTGCTACAGCAGCGAGCCGCAGGCCCTGATCGCCGCGCTGGAGGGCATGCCGCACCTGCGCTACCTGCACCGGCCGGCCAATCTGGAAGACGTCTTCCTCAAGCTCACCGGCCGGGATTTACGGGATTGAATCAACCGCAAAGGCGGGCGTGCCATGACTATCGAGACGAAACATATCCACACACCCCTCTCCCTCCGGGAGAGGGTGGCGAAGCCGGGTGAGGGCATGGGCGCCGGATATCGTCCTGGGCGCAGCCCCTCACCCCCACCCCTCTCCCGGAGGGAGAGGGGGTGCAATGTCGATGCGTCCTTTGCGGTTCAGGGGTTGAAGTGTTGAACCTGCGCTTTCTCCCCGTCTGGCAACGCAACTTCCTGGTCTGGAAGAAGCTGGCCATCCCCTCGCTGCTGGGCAACCTGGCCGATCCCATGCTCTACATGCTGGGCCTGGGCTACGGCCTGGGCCGGCTGTTGCCCGACATCAACGGCGTGCCCTACCTCAACTTCCTCGCCGCCGGCACCGTGTGCTACAGCGTGATGAACAGCGCGACCTTCGAGACCCTGTACTCGGCCTTCTCCCGCATGCACGTGCAGAAGACCTGGGCGGCCATTCTCAACACCCCGCTCGGACTCACCGACGTGCTGCTGGGCGAATGGTTCTGGGCGGCGTCGAAGAGCCTGTTGTCGGGCCTGGCCATCCTGCTGGTGATCTGGGGCCTGGGGCTGCAGGCCGATTTCTTCATGAGCTTGGGGCTCTTGCCGGTGATCGTGCTCACCGGCCTGTGCTTCGCCGGGCTGGGGCTGGCGATCAACGCGGTATCGCCCAACTACGATTTCTTCCTCTACTACTTCACCCTGGCGATCACGCCCATGGTGCTTTTGGGTGGGGTGTTCTACCCGGCCTCGGAACTGCCGGCCTGGCTCAAGGCCGCGGCTGACTGGCTGCCGCTGACCCATGCGGTGCAACTGGCCCGGCCCCTGGTTCTGGGGCATTGGCCGCAGGACATCCTGTGGCATGGTTTCGTGCTCGCCGCCTATGGCCTGGCCGGCTTCTGGGCGGCCTGCAAACTCACCCGGCGTCGGCTGCTGCGCTGAAGCGGCCGCACCGGACATATCGACAACAGGAGATCGCGACATGGGTGTATCCACCACTTACGCCGCTTTTCCCGGCCGCATCGTCATGGTCGGTTTCGGTTCCATCGGACAGGGCGTCCTGCCCCTCATTCTGCGCCATCTGGCGGTGCCGGCCGAGCGCATCACCATCATCGAGCCGCGCAACGATCCCACGGGCGAGGCCCATGCCCTGGGCGTGAAGCTGCTGTCTTTGGCGCTGACGCCGGACAACTACGTCGCCACCCTCGATGGCCTGCTCGGGCCGGGCGACTTCCTGGTCAATGTCTCCTTCGACGTCTCCTCGCTGGCCCTGATCGAATTTTGCCAGCAGCGCGGCGTGCTCTATGTCGACACCTGCATCGAGCCCTGGCCGGGCGGCCATACCGATCCCGGCGTCAGCCCGTCGGAACGCTCGAACTACGCCTTCCGCGAAGCGGCCCTGGCGCTCAGACGCGCCCACCCGAAAGGCCCGACCGCCATCGTCAATCACGGCGCCAACCCCGGCCTGGTATCCCACTTCACCAAGCGTGCCCTGCTCGACATCGCCCAGGCCACCGGCGTCAACGCCCAACCCGAGAGCCGGGAGGAGTGGGCGCGCCTGGCCATGCAGCTCGGGGTGAAGGTGATCCACGTCGCCGAGCGCGACACCCAGCTCGCCGCCGAACGCAAGCTGCCGGGCGAGTTCGTCAACACCTGGTCGGTCGAGGCCTTCGTCGGCGAGGGCTGCCAGCCGGCCGAGCTGGGCTGGGGCTCGCACGAGCGCCACTTCCCGGCCGACGGCGCACGCCACGGCTACGGCTGCGATGCCGCGATCTATCTGAATCGGCCCGGCGCCGCCACCCGGGTGCGCAGCTGGACGCCGCTGGAAGGCCCCTATCACGGCTTTCTCATCACCCACGGCGAATCGATCTCGATCGCCGATTTTTTGACGGTGCGCGAAGGGGACCAGGTGCGCTACCGCCCCACGGTGCACTATGCCTATCATCCCTGCGATGCCGCCGTGCTGTCGCTGCACGAGCTGGCCGGCAAGAACTGGCAGCTGCAACCGCGCTGGCGCATCCCGCGCGAGGACCTGATCGGCGGTCGCGACGAGTTGGGCGTGCTGCTCATGGGCCACGGCCGCGGTGCCTATTGGTACGGTTCGCAGCTCTCGATCGAGGAGACCCGGCGCCTGGTGCCCTACAACAACGCGACCAGCCTGCAGGTGACCATCAGCATCGTCGCCGCCATGGCCTGGGCCATCCGGCATCCCGAGCAGGGCATCCGCGAGCCGGACGAGCTGGATTTCCGCGCCATCCTGGCCATGTGCGAACCCTATCTGGGCAAGCTGGCCGGGGTGTACACCGACTGGACCCCGCTGCAGAACCGCAACTGGCCCTTCCCGGAAGACCTCGACCTGGACGATCCTTGGCAATTCAAGAACTTCCGGGTGACATGACCCCCATTCATGAATTGCTGCACCGCATCCGGTGGGACCCGGAATTCGGCCGGGGCGAGTTCGAACTGGGTTATTTCGACCGGGTGCGCCAAAGCCTCGTGCGCGTACCCCTGCGCGACATCCGGCTCGACCCGGCCGACCATTTCGGCTTTCAGGCCCTGGACGAGGACGGGGTCGGCCACAGCGTGCCCTTCCACCGGGTACGCGCGGTCTGGCGTAACGGCGAGCTGATATGGCAACGGCCCGGTTGATTTATCCCGGCCAGGGGCTTTAATGGAATTGTCAGCCCGCTCAATACACATCCCCACAGGACAAACACCATGGCTATCGGCGAAGTCTGCAACCGCGAAGTCGTCATTGCCGAGACCGGCATGGCCGTGCCCGAGGCTGCCCGCCTGATGCGGCAATACCATGTCGGCACCCTGGTCGTGGTCGAGGATGTCGAAGGCCGGCGCCGACCGCTTGGCATGGTCACCGACCGCGACATCGCGATCGAGGTGGTGGCCGCCGGAGTCGACCCGGACAGCCTGACCGTGGGCGACATCATGGCCACCGACCTGGCCAGCGTGCGCGAAGACGTGGGCGTGTTCGACACCATCCGCTATATGCGCAGCCGGGGTGTACGCCGGGTGCCAGTCGTGGATAATGGTGGTTGGCTCATCGGCATCGTCACCCTCGACGACCTGTTCGAACTGCTCGCCGAGGAATTGAGCGAGATGGCCGACATGATTTCCCGCGGACGCCAGCGCGAAGCGGCGACCCGCACCTAACCGCAACAAGGAGCAACCTATGAAACTGCCTTTGCAGATCACCCTGCGCGACATCCCCCAATCCGACGCCCTGGAGGCGGCCATCAAGGAGAAGGCCGAGAAGCTGGAGCGTTTCCACCAGCAGATCATGGCCTGCCGGGTGACGGTGGAGATCGCCGGCAAGCACAAGCATCAAGGCAACGAGTTCAAGGTCGATATCGACATCACCGTGCCGGGCAGCGAGATCGTGGTCAACCACCACCAGAACGAGGACGTCTACGTCGCCCTGCGCGACGCCTTCGACGCGGCCAAGCGCCAACTGGAGGACTTCGCCCACAAGCAGCGCGGCGATGTGAAGACGCACGAAACCCCGCGCGCCGTAGCGGCCGAAGAGTAAGCGGTCGACCGGCAGCAAAAAGCCGCGCCAGGTGCGCGGCTTTTTTATTGGCGCTCGCTCGGCATTCTTGCCGGCTGTGGCGGGTCGCCAGTGGCGATCAGTGATCCTCGAGATGGGTGAAGGTCTCTTCGGCCAGTTCGCCGGTGTCGGGGTCGACCCAATCGGAAATACCGAGCTCGTCCTCGACCTCTTGCAGATCCTCTTCGATTTCCACTTCCGGTTCGGCGCTGTATTCCATGTCCTGCACGGCTTCCCACAGAGTGGCGAAGGGTCCGTACTGGGCATCGGATTCCTTGTCCAACCAATAGAAGCCGTCCGGCCGCTCGATGATCCGGGTCTTGTCGTAATCGTGCTGGGTCTCGGGAATCTTCTGGGGCATGCCGTTACTCCCTGTGCTGCTGACGAGTTAACGGTTTTATCTCAGCACCATCGGCGGCGCTTGGCAAGCCTATATTTTTTATCGCAGGACCAGAAGGTCGCAGTGCAGGCGATTGCGCATACGGTCGATGGCCGCGGCGTCGATGTCGTCGGCCACCTGCAGCACCAGGGCGCTGGCGGCCTGGCGGTTGGTCTGCCCGGCCAGGTCGCCAGCGCGCTCGACCGTCAGGCTGAGGTCGGGCGCATGTGCCCTTGCCTGGGCCGCACCCTGACGCAGGGCCGCTTCGTCATCGGCGGCGATCAGCACATGCAGCGGCGCGCCGGCGCTGCGGGCCAGGGCGGCGGCCATGGCCAGGGCCGGCTCGGTCGCGGCCGAGGCATCGTAGAACACAACAACCGGGCGATGGGGCGGGGGCCGCCGGCGCATCCAGCCCGGCGGCGGCAACAGGATCAGATCGAGCCGGTCAGCCAGGTCGAGCAGCTGTGGCACCGGCCGGCCGCGCATGACCTGGAAGGAGAAACGCAGCGCGCGGGCCTCGGCATGGCGGCGCAGGCGCTGCTCGGCTTCTGTCGCGGCCACCTTGAACGCGCGCTGCAACTGGTCGAACTCCAGCTGGCGCGATTGCGCGCTGGAACGGCCGACCTCGCGCACGCAGGGCAGCAGGCTGGCGCGCAGTAGATCGGCGTCCTCGATGAACAGGGTGGCCAGCTCGGCCTGCAGGCGATCGGCCAGTTCGATGGCGGCATCGAGCGCAGCCCATTCCTCTTCCATGCCCGACAAGCCGAGCAAAACCCGTTTGATTTCGGGCGGCAGGCTAGCCACGTTTCTTGGCCGGTGCCGTGGTGCGCTTCTTCGTCTTGGCGCGGGTGGCGGCCTTGCGGGTTGCCGCCTTGCCGGCGAAGACCTGGCGCAGGCTGGAGAACTGGATCAGCCGGGCGGCGACCAGATAGTTTACCGAGCCCTCGGGCACCACGCCCTCGGCATCGGGCAGGCCGGCCGGCAGCCCGGTCAGGAGCTCCATCGCCTCGTCGACATTGCGCACCGGCCAGATGTGGAACTGGCCCTTGCCGCAGGCGGCGACCACATCGCTGCGCAGCATCAGGTGCTTGACGTTGGCCTCGGGGATGACCACGCCGTGGCTGCCGTCGAGGCCGCGGGCGCGGCAGATGTCGAAGAAACCCTCGATCTTTTCATTCACCGCGCCGATCGCCTGCATGTGGCCATACTGGTCGACCGAGCCGGTCATCGCGATGGCCTGCCGGATCGGCACGTCGGCGATGGCGGAGAGCAGCGCGCAGAGCTCGGCCATGGAGGCGGAGTCGCCCTCGACCATGCCATAGGTCTGCTCGAAGGCCAGGCTGGCCGAGAGCGACAGCGGCAGGTTGTTGGCGTAACGGGTGGCGAGGAAGGAGGCCAGGGTGAGCACACCCTTGGAATGGATGGCGCCGCCCAGGTTGACCTCGCGCGAGATGTCGATCACCTCGCCCTCGCCCAGGCGCACCGTGGCGGTGATCCGGGTGGGGTGAGCGAAACGGCTGTCGCCCAGCTGGATCACCGACAGGCCGTTGATCTGGCCGACCCACTGGCCCTCGGTCTGCACGGCGACGGTGTCGCGCAGGATCGCCTCCTGCAGACGCTGGCGCACACGGCCGGTGCGCCGTTCGCGGGCGTCGAGCGCGGCCTGGACGGCGTCGGCGCTGATGCTGTCATGCAACTCGATGCGCGCCAGGTGATCGGCCTCGCGCATCAGGTCGAGCAGGTTCTGCATATTGGTCGACAGCCGCTCGACGTCCTCAGCCTCGCGCGAGGCCTGCTCGACCAGGCGGGCGCAGGCGGCACGGTCGAAGGGGAGCAGGCCCTCCTTGCGGCCGAGGGTGGCGATCAGCCGGCAATAGTGCTGCACCGCATCGTCGCCGCGCGGCATCTCATCCTCGAAGTCGGCCACCACCTTGAACAGTTCGCGGAACTCGGGATCGTATTCGTAGAGCAGGTAATAGAGCAGGCGTTCGCCCTGCAGCACCACCTTGCACTCGACCGGAATCGGCTGCGGCTCCAGGGAGACGGTATGGGCCAGGCCGAGCATCTGGCCCAGGCTGTCGATGTGCACCTGGCGCGAGCGCAGGCTGCGTTTCAAGGCTTCGTAGGCATAGGGCTGGGTCAGCAGCCTGTGGGCATCGAGCACCAGATAGCCGCCATTGGCCTGATGCAAGGCGCCAGGCTTGATCAGGCTGAAGTCGGTGACCAAGGCGCCCAGATGCTCGATGTGCTCGATGCGGCCGACCAGGTTGGGATAGCTCGGGTGATCGGGCCAGACCACGGGCGCGCCGTGGCCAGCGCTGTTGTCGATCAAAAGGTTGACCTGGTAGCGACGGAAGGTCGGCTGCGCGGTGAGGGTGATGCCCATGACCTGGACCGGCGCCTCCTGGGCCTTGCGCAGCTCGTCGGCGCTATCGACCAGATCCTTCTGCACTGCCTCGAGGTAGGCGCAGACCTCGGCCAGGTCGCGGTATTTCTCCTGCAACTCGCCGATCTGGTGCGACACCGCCAGCATGGAGAACTCGCGGTTGAGCGCGCGGATGCGCTCCTTCTTCTCCCGCATCCACTGCGGCGCCTGACGGATGATCTTGTGCAGCCGCTCGTGCAGGTCTTCCAGCACGCGGGCGATGCGCTGCTTTTCCTCGTCGTTCAGCTTCTCGAATTCGTCCGGCGCGATGACCTCGCCGTCCTTCATCGGTGCCAGGCCAAAACCGCTCGGTGTGCGCAGCAGGGCGATGCCCTGCTTCTCTGCCTCGGCCCCGAGTTCGCGCAGGGCAGCCGCTTCTCGCTCGGAGAACTCGTTCTCGATCTGGTCGACTCGCGAACGGTATTCCTCACTCTCGAACAGGGCCGGGATGGCCGTCAGCAGGTCCTCCATCAGGCGCACCATGTCGGCCTTCAGTTCCTTGCCGCGGCCGGCGGGCAGGCTGATGGCGCGCGGCTTGTGCGGCTGCTCGAAGTTATGGACGTAGACCCAGTCGCCCGGGGTCGGCCGCTCGGCCGCGGCCTTGTCCAGCAGGCGGGTGACCAGGCTGCGCTTGCCGGTGCCGGCCGGGCCCATGACGAACAGGTTGTAGCCCTCACGGGCGATAGCGAGGCCGAACTCGGCCGCCTCGACCGCGCGCTCCTGGCCCAGGATGCCCGGCAAGTCGGGCAGATCGGTCGTGGTCTTGAATTTCAGTGCGCCGAGATCGCAGCGACCATACAGTTTTTCGGCCGGCAAGGCTGCCGGCACGCCGTCGCTGACGACGACCGGCAACACGGTCTTCTTCTTGCTACGAGTGGCCAGCTTGCGCGGCCTTTTAGGCGGTGTGATTACGCTCAAAGTCGATGTGCCCGTCGATGATGGTGTAGCGCGCCTGGCCCTGCATCTCCAGGCCGAGGAAGGGGCTGTTCTTGCCCAGGCTGTGCAAGCTCTTGCGGGTGACCTGCCACCAGGCCTCGGGGTCGAACAGGCAGAGATCGGCCGGGGCGCCGATGCCGAGCTGGCCGGCCTCGATGCCGAGGATGCCGGCCGGCTTGCGGGTGATGAGATCGATCGCCTGGCTCAGGCTGCGGCCGCTCTCCCTGGCCCAGCGCAGGGTCAGCGGCAGCAGCAGCTCGACCCCGGTCGCGCCCGGCTCCGCCTCCTGGAACGGCAGTTCCTTGGCGTCGTCGTCGACCGGCGCGTGGTCGGAACAGATGGCGTCGATGGTGCCATCGGCCAGCGCCGTGCGGATGGCGTCGCGGTCGCGCTGGCTGCGGAAGGGCGGATAGAGGTGGCAGTTCGGGTTGAAGTCGGCGACATCGAGCTCGGTCAAATGCAGATGGTGCACGTTGACGTCGCAGGTGAGCGGCAGGCCCTCGGCCTTGGCGGCACGCACCATGTCGATCGCCGCGGCGCTGGACAGCCGGCAGACGTGTACCCGCGCCCCGGTCGCCTTCATCAGCAGGATGATGCTGGCCAGGGCGATGGTCTCGGAGACGACCGGGATCGGCGGCAGGCCGAGCCGGGCCGCCACCGCGCCGTCGTGGGCGACGCCGTCCTTGATCAGGTGGGCATCGCGCGGCCGCAGCCAGACCGGAAAGTCGAAGGTGGCGGCGTATTCCATCGCCCGCATCAGCACCTGGGTGTCGACGATGGGTGTGTCGGCCTGGCTGAAGGCAAGACAGCCGGCCTCGTGCAGCT
This sequence comes from Sulfuritortus calidifontis, assembly GCF_003967275.1. Lineage (NCBI taxonomy): Bacteria > Pseudomonadati > Pseudomonadota > Betaproteobacteria > Nitrosomonadales > Thiobacillaceae > Sulfuritortus > Sulfuritortus calidifontis. The sequence goes on along the minus strand of NZ_AP018721.1, from coordinate 296,955 downwards.
CGGCCATCTCGGTGATGCGCTCGCCCTTGAGCTTCCAGGTCAGGGCGCCGATCGGATAGACGCGCGGACCGGGCATGCTCTTGGCCCGGAACTTCAGCATCTCGACCAGGCCCGGCTCGTCCAGGGGCGGATCGGTGTCCGGCGGGCAGGCCAGGCTGGTGATGCCGCCCGCGGCCGCGGCGCGCATCTCGGATTCCAGCGTCGCCATGTATTCGAAACCCGGTTCGCGCAGCCGGGCGGAGAGGTCGACCAGGCCGGGGCAGACCACCAGGCCCGTGGCGTCGATCACCCGGTTGGCGTGGAAGTCGGCCGGCGCCTGGCCCAGGCCGACGATGCGGCCAGCGGCGAGATAGATGTCCTGCACGGCGTCGATCCCCTGTTTGGGGTCGATCAGGCGGCCGTTCTTGATCTGTATCTTCATCTATGAGCCTATCTCGATGGGAATCATGCTCCGCGCCGATTGCCTGCGGGATGCAGTGCAAGGCGCGGGGGACGAAGTGTAGTCATTCTCCACGAGTCACCCGCAACGAGGCAATGCGCCCGCAGGCAACCGGCCCTTCGGGTTGAGACCAGAATCGGCGTCTGCGGCGTTGCAGCGCTTGGCAATGGGATGGCCATTGCCTGCGCACTGCGCCTTGCATCCATCCGATTCTGGTCTCAACGCGGGGCATGATTCCCATCGAGATAGGCTCAATTTCCCGCCAGAATGCTCATCACCGCCATGCGCACCGCAATACCGTAGGTGACCTGGGGCAGGATGACCGACTGCTCGCCGTCGGCCACGTCGGAATCGATCTCGACCCCGCGGTTCATCGGGCCCGGGTGCATGACGATGGCGTCGGGCTTGGCCAGCTTGAGCTTGTCCGGGGTCAGGCCCCAGTACTTGAAATATTCCTGCGGGCTGGGCAGCAGGGCACCCTGCATGCGCTCGTTCTGCAGGCGCAGCATCATCACCACGTCGACATCCTCGATGCCTTCTTCCAGCCGGTGGTAGACGTGCACGCCCATCCCCTCGACCTCGTGCGGCAGCAGGGTCTTGGGCGCCACCACCCGCAGTTCCGGGCAACCCAATGTCGTCAGGGCGTTGATCTGCGAGCGGGCCACCCGCGAATGCAGGATGTCGCCGACGATGGCGATGCGCAGGTTGTGGAAGCCGCCCTTGTAGTGGCGGATGGTGAACATGTCCAAGAGGCCCTGGGTCGGGTGGGCGTGGCGGCCGTCGCCGGCGTTGATCACCCGGATATGCTCGGCCACGTTGCGCGCGATCAGGTGGGCGGCGCCGGCCGAGCTGTGGCGGACGACGAACATGTCGGCGTGCATGGCCGACAGGTTGGCCACGGTGTCGAGCAGGGTCTCGCCCTTGCTCTGCGACGAGGCCGAGATGTTGAGGTTGACCACGTCGGCCGACAGCCGCTTGGCGGCGATCTCGAAGGTGGTGCGGGTGCGGGTGGAGGGTTCGAAGAAGAGGTTGAAGATGGCCTTGCCGCGGAGCAGCGGCACCTTCTTCACCTCCTGCTCGGAGACCGAGAGGAAGCCCTCGGCGGTGTCGAGGATCTGGGTCAGGATGCGGGCCGGCAGGCCGTCGAGGCTGAGCAGGTGGCGCAGGCTGCCGTCTTCGTTGAGCTGGATATTCGGACTCATGCCGCCCCCTGGACGAAACCGAGGCGGCCGTCGGCGCTGCGGGTCAACGAGAGGTGCCGGTCATCCGGCAGGTCGAGCTTGAGGCCGGCGAAATCGGCGCAGATGGGCAATTCGCGCCCCCCCCGATCCACCAGCACTGCCAGCCGGATGGCCGCGGGGCGTCCATAGTCGAACAGTTGATTCATGGCGGCGCGCACGGTGCGGCCAGTATACAGGACGTCGTCGATCAGGAGCAGGCGCCGGCCTTCCATGTCGAAGTCGATATGCGAGGGCTTGACCACGGGATGCAGGCCGATGCGGGAGAAGTCGTCGCGGTAGAAGGCGATGTCCAGGCTGCCGCGCGGCAGGTCGGCGCCCAGGCGCTCGGCCAGGGCCTCCATCACCCAGACGCCGCCGGTGTGGATGCCGACCAGGGCGCATTCGGGACTCAAGCTGGGCCGGATCTGCTCGGCCAGTCGATCGATCAGTTCATTCGGGTCGGGTAGCTGCATGGTGTGCGAAGTAGTCCTGAAGAATTTGTTCGGCGGCCAGGCTGTCGGTCAGCGCCTTTCTGCGCTCGCCGCGCACGCCGGCTTCGGCCAGCCGCGCCTCGGCCTCGACCGAGGTCAGCCGTTCGTCGACCAGATGCACCGGCAGACCGAAGCGGCCGTGCAACTGGTTGGCGAAGCGCCGGCAGCGACGGGTCAATTCGTGTTCCTCGCCCTCGAGGCTGAGCGGCAGGCCGACCACCAGCTCGACCGGCCGCCATTCGGCGAGCAGGGCGGCGATGCGAGCGAAGCGCGGCTCGTTGGCCTCCTCGGCGATGGTCTCCAGGGCGTGGGCCAGGCCGGTCTCCCACTCGCCCATGGCGACGCCGATGCGCTTGGTGCCGAAGTCGAAGGCGAGTACGGTGCCGCGCCGCAACTGGAAACCCCTAGAAACCGTCGCGAGCACTCCCGGCCGCAAGGCGCCGCACAGCGAGACCCGAGACAGTACGTGACAGTACGGCGAGGGTCGAGCGAGCACGCAACGCCGCAGACGGGACGCGCAGCAGGTTTATAGGGGTTTCCATCAAGCGTGGCCGGCTTCTTCGGATAGCATCGACAAATCAATGCCCAGGATGTGCATGGCCGCCGGCAGCCGGGCCTCCGGCGGCAGGCCGAAGATCACCTCGGGGTCGGCCGGCACGGTGAGCCAGGCGTTCTGCTTGATCTCCTCCTCGAGCTGGCCCGGCGCCCAGCCGGCGTAGCCCAGGGTGACCAGGATCTCGCCCGGGCCTTCGTGGCGGGCGGTCGCCTCCAGGATGTCCTTCGAGGTGGTCAGGCCGACGCGGTCGCCGACCGTGAGGGTGGAGCCCCACTCGCCGATCGGCCGGTGCAGGACGAAGCCGCGCTCGGTCTGCACCGGGCCGCCGTAATAGACCGGGTCGTCCTTGATCTCGGCGTCGTCCAGGTCGAGACCGATCTGGGCGAACAGCTTGGCCAGCGACAGGTCGATCGGCCGGTTCACCACCACCCCCAGGGCCCCCTGCTCGCCATGGTCGCAGATATAGGTCAGCGTCCCGGCAAAGTTGGGGTCCGTCATGTTGGGCATGGCGATCAGGAAGTGGTCGGTGAAATTGGCATTGTCCATGGTCGGCGCTCGGCTTTTTTTCATTGTAATCCCCGTGGAGGCGGGAACCAACCGCGCCGAGAAACCTCGTGCCTAAAGCAGCTACTCGGGCAGGACCATGTCGGCCGTGCCCGGGCAGACCCAGCGCGGGTATTCGCGCGAGGTGTCGATGCAGCCGCCCTCGGCATAGACCCCCTTGGGGTCGCGATAGCGCAGCATGCGCTCGAGGATGCGCGCCGTCTCGGCCGGATCGCGCAGGGTGGCCTGGACGTGCGCCTCGACCTTGGCCTCGTCCATCTGCAATTCGCCGGCGGCGTCGCGATAGGCGCCGTGGCGCCAGTGGTAGATCTCCAGGCATTTTGCGACCAGGGTGAAGGGCTTGCCGTGACGCCAGAAATTGGTGAACAGGCCGCCGCCCAGATAGAACACCCAGGAGCCCTCGAAGCCGACCACGTCGGACGAGGCCTCGTCCGGGTTGCGGAACCAGAGCCGGTCGCCCGGCACGTAGTATTTCATCGGCAGCGGGTCTTCCATGGTGCCGTATTCGCGCAGGAAGACGTCGTGGAAGCGGCCGGACATGATGGGCCTCTGCTCCCACTGCCGTTGCAGCCGGGCCAGCAGCTCGGGGTTGCTCGCGGCCAGTTCCTCGGCGATGCCGAGCAGGATGACGTATTCGGTCGCCCGGTAGCAGGAGAAGGCATAGCGCCGGCCCGAGCGCTCGGGCTGGGTGGCCAGGCGCAGGGCCTCGATCAGCGGCTTGCCGGGCAGGATGACGAAGCCGCAGTCCTCGACATAGCGCCAATAGTCGGCCGGGCGCTCGGCCTCGGTGGTGTGGAAATCGAGCTCGGTCCGGCGCGCGGCCTCGACGATGTAGCGCCGCATGTGGATGGCGGCGAGGAGCTCGGCGTAGCTGGGATACTCGAAGGCCACCGGACCGAGCAGCAGGGCGAGGAGGATCTCCTTTTCCAAATCCTGCGGCCGGGCGATGCCGTCGAGCCCAAGCCGCTCGCCCAGCTGCAGGGTGTCGCCGCCCGGCGCCCAGGCCTCGGCCGTGGCGGCCTTGAGCCAGAAGCGCCGGGCGGGGCGACCGGCCCTATCTGCCGGCCCGGATTCGACTTCGGCGGCCAGGCCGTGCGCCGCGAGCAGGGCGCGGAAGGCCGCGTCGGCCGCCTCGAGTTCGGCCTGGCTGCCCGTGCGGAACAGAATGCCGCCGCTTGCCTGCTTCATATCGCCGCCAGACCCGCCTGCACCGTGGGATAGCGCAGGCGGAAACGCAGTTCGTCCTTGATCCGCCGGTTGGACAGGCGGCGCGACTCGCTCAAAAAACTGCGCATGGCCGGCGTCACCGCCGCCTCGACCTCTGCCCGCGGCAGCCGCGGCGGCCGCGGCAGACCGAGGTGGTCGGCTACCAGGTCGAACCAGTCGCCCATCTTGTGGCCGCTGTCGTCGACCGCGTTGTACAGCCGGTTGGCCCGGCCGCGCAGCAGGGCGGTCACGCACAGCCGGGCCAGATCGTCGGCATGGATGTGGTTGGTGTAGATGTCCTCTTCCGGCAACAAGGCGGGCAAGCCGCGGCGCACCCGCTCCCCGGGCAGGCGGCCGGCGGCGTAGATGCCCGGCGCGCGCAGGATGGCCACACGCACACCATGGGCCCGGCCCCAGCCGCGCAGGACCCGCTCGGCCGCCACCCGGCGCTTGGCCCGGGCGTTGTGCGGCCGCGCCGGCCGGGTCTCGGGCACCCAGGCCCCGGCGCAATCGCCATAGACCCCGGTGGTGCTGATGTAGGCCAGCGCCCGTGGTAGACTGCCCCGCCCCAGGGCCGCCAGCAGCCGGACCGTGCGCGGATCGCCCGTCCCTTCGCCCGGCGGCGGCGCCAGATGCAACACCCAGTCGGCCAGGCCGGCGAGGCGTTTGAGGCTGTGGCGATCGTCGAGATCGCCCGCGATGGGCGTGATGCCGGCGGCACGCAGCCGGGCGCGGCTGTCAGGTGAGCGGCTCAAGGCATACAGCCGGGCCCGGCCCTGAAGCTGGCGGGCGATGCGCAGGCCGATATCGCCGCAGCCGATGATGAGTATGCGCAACATGTCTTTTCTTTGCTGATTCGTGAGGAATTCGGGATGTCGTATCAGGTGACCATCCAGCCCAGCGGCCACAAGTTTACTGTGGAAGCGGGTCAAACCGTGCTTTCCGCCGCGCTCGACGCCGGCTTCGCCCTGCCCTACGGCTGCCGCAACGGCGCCTGCGGCGCCTGCAAGGGCAAGCTCCTGGCGGGCGAGGTCGACTACGGCGACTACCAGCCCGGCACCCTGACCGACGAGGAGCGCCACCGCGGCCTGGCCCTGTTCTGCTCGGCCAAGCCCAAAAGCGACCTGGTCATCGAAGTGAAGGAGGTCGGCGCGGCCAAGGACATCCCGGTCAAGACCCTGCCCTGCCGGATCGAGCGCATGGAACGCCTGAGCCATGATGTCATGCAGCTCTTCCTCAAGCTGCCGGCCAACGAGCGCCTGCAGTTCCTGCCCGGCCAGTACATCGACTTCCTGCTGAAAGACGGTAAGCGCCGCAGCTTCTCCCTGGCCAATGCGCCGGAGGAGGACGCCCTGCTCGAACTGCACGTGCGCCATGTTCCCGGCGGCGCCTTCACCGAGCACGTGTTCAACACCATGAAGGTGAAGGACATCATGCGCATCAACGGCCCGCTCGGCAGCTTCTTCCTGCGCGAGTCGGACAAGCCGGCGCTCTTCCTCGCCACCGGCACCGGCTTCGCCCCGATCAAGAGCATCCTGAGCCATGCCTTCCACCACCAGAGCGACCGGCAGTTCGTCCTCTACTGGGGTGCGCGCAAGCTTGAGGACATGTATCTTGCCGCGCTGCCCGGCCAGTGGCAGGAACAGCACCGCAACTTCAGCTTCATCCCGGTGCTGTCGCAGCCCGATGCCGGCTGGCCCGGCCGCACCGGCCATGTCCAGGATGCCGTGCTGGCGGATTTTTCCGATCTCTCCGGCTACCAGGTCTACGCCTGCGGCGCGCCCAGCATGGTCGAGGCCGCGCACAAGGCCCTGACCGCACGCGGATTGCCGGAAGACGAGTTCTTCTCCGACGCCTTCAACTTCCAGGGCAACTGATCCGATCCCGGGTCGGCCGCACCCGATGCGCTTCGATGTCATCATCATCGGCGCCGGCGCCGCCGGCATGATGTGCGCGGCCCGGGCCAGCCAGCGCGGCCGCCGGGTGCTGCTGATCGACCATGCCGACAAGATCGGCGAGCGCATCCGCATCTCCGGCGGCGGCCGGTGCAACTTCACCAACCGCGACGTCGGGCCCGAGCACTACCTGTCGCAGAACCCTCACTTCACCCGCTCGGCGCTGAAGCAGTTCTCCGCCCGCGACTTTCTCGCCCTGGTCGAGCGCCACCGCATCCCCTATCACGAGCGCGAGCATGGCCAGCTGTTCTGCGACGACTCGGCCCAGGACATCATCGTCATGCTGCAGCGCGAATGCGCCCAGGGCGACGTGCAATGGGCGACCGGCTGTATGGTCGAGCGCATCGAACGCCGCGAGACCGACGGCATGCACTTCGAGGTAGCCACGACCGAGGGCACCTTCCGCTGCCACTCGCTGGTGATCGCCAGCGGCGGCCTGGCCGCGCCCAAGATCGGCGCCAGCCCCTTCGGCTACAAGGTGGCCGAGCAGTTCGGCCTGCCCGTGGTGGCGCCGAAGCCCGCCCTGGTGCCGCTGGCCCTGGCGCCGGAAACATTGGCGCGGCTGCAGCCCTTGTCCGGCGCCTCGTTCGAGGCACAGACCCGCTGCCCGGGGATGAAGCCGCGCTTTCGCGAGGATGTCTTGCTCACCCATCGCGGCCTCTCGGGTCCGGCCATCCTGCAGGTCTCCAGCTATTGGCAGCTGCAGGAATACGGCGCGGAGAAGAAGCAGCCGATCGCGCTCGATCTCTTGCCCGATCTTAACGTGCCGGCCTGGCTGGAGTCGCATCGACATGGCAACGTCCTGCTGGCTAACCTGCTGGCCGACCACCTGCCGCGCCGCTTCGCCCAGGCATGGTGCATGCTGCTGAATCTGGACAAGCCCCTGGCCCAGTTCAGCAAGCGCGACATGCAGACGGCGATCGAGTCCCTGCAAAGCTGGAGCCTGATGCCCTCGGGCACCCTGGGCTATGCCAAGGCCGAGGTGACGCTGGGCGGGGTCGACAGCCGTGCCCTGTCGTCCAAGACCATGGAGGCGACGCCGGTGCCGGGGCTGTATTTCATCGGGGAGGTGGTCGACGTGACCGGCTGGCTGGGCGGCTACAACTTCCAGTGGGCCTGGTCGTCCGGCTGGGTGGCCGGGCAGGCGGTCTGAATCAGGGTTGAGCCAGGCGGCGCAGCAGGGCCTGGCGCGTGGCTTCCATCTGACCGCTGCCCGGCTCGACCCGGGCCAGATAGCCTTGGGCCGCAGCGCGGTCGCCCAGTTCGAGCGCAGCGCGGGCCGCGACCAGGGCGGCCAGCGGCACCGCCTCGCTACCCAGGGCCTGATCGGCCAGACGACGGGATTCCGCGGCATCGCCGGCGAGCAAGGCGGCGGTGGCCTGGCAGACGATGTTCTCCGCCTCCCGCCGGCGCCGCTCGGCACGCCAGGCCTTGACCTCGCCGGGCAGGCGCAGGGTAACGCGCAGGATGCGCAGCACGGCATAGGCAAGGAAGAACCAGATCGTGGCGAAGACGACAGCAAACAGGAAGGACATCTCCATCCGCCAGGGCGGGTAGACGATGAGGACATAGCCCTGGTCGAAGCGCGCCGCCAGCACCAGCAGCACCGCCAGGGCGAACAGCAGCAGGAGCCAGAGGGCCGCCCGCATCATCAGCTGCGCACCACCTTGCGTGCCTCGTTCAGCGCCTTGAGGCTGCCCGAGATGTCGGCCCCCTCGACCGAGACCGAGGCCGCGGCCAGGTGCTTGAGGCTGTCAAGCGTGCCGCGCACCAGCGGGTCGTTGCGGTTGAAGTATTGGGTGACCCAGGCCTGGGCCGCCGTCAGGTCGGACTTCCAGGTGGCCTGGTCACCCTGCAGTGCAGCCAGTCGGGCGGAGAGCAGCCGCAGTTTGAGGTTCTGCTTCACGAAGTAGATCTGCTCCGGTGCCAGGAGCGGCAGGTCCGGGTGGTCGAGCCGGCGGATGCGCACCAGCTGCTTGAACTCCTCCCACATCTCGCGGCCGAAACGGCTGGCGGTGTCGACCGCGCCGGTCTTGGCCGGTTTTGCCGGCTTTGCCGCCGGCTCCGATTCCGACTCCAGCTTGAGCAGGTCGATGTTCTGGATCAGGGCGTCGAGCCGGGCGTTGAGGCCGATGACATCGGCATTGGGCAAGAGGCGCAGGCGCTCGACGTCGCGGGCGATCGCCTGGCGCAGGGCGGCGAACTGCGGCTTGCCCTGCCGGCTCAGACGCTGCTCGGCCGACTCCAGCGCGATCAGGGCGGCGCGCACATTGCCGGCCAGCTGCAGGTGTTCCTGCACCAGGGACAGGGTCTGCTCGATGTCGGCCAGCACGCGTTCGTCCTGGCTACGCGCCAGTTCCTGGTACATGGCCGACAGGGCAAGCTGCTGGTTCTGCGCCGTCAACGACTGCGCCTCGAGGGCATCCAGACGCGCGAGCACGCTGTCCAGGGTGGTGCCGGCCTGCCGGGCCACCGCCTGGGCCTGGCGGCTGGCGCTGTCGAACTCGCCGATGCGTTTGGCCAGCTGCAGCTCGAGTTCCTGCATGCGCACGTGCAGCAGCCAGGCCACCGCCCCGGCCGCGATCAGGGCCAGCACGGCCAGGGCGAGGGCGAGCGGCAGCCAGGGCGAACGGCCCGGCTTGGCGGGGTCAGGCACGGGGCTGTTCATGGGCAAACCATTCATTCAAAGACATCAGCAATCCTTCATCGCCGCTGGCGGTCACCTGCACCTGTTGCACACCGAGCGCGCGCGCCGCCTCGGCGATGCGCGCGTGCGGCACGAACATCGGCGTCGCGCGCAACAACGCCCGGCCGGCCGTGCCGAGCAGGGTGGCGAGATTGCGCACGCCCTCGGCGCTGGTCACACTGACCGCAGCGATCTCGCCGCGTCGCCAGGCCGCCAGGATCGGCGCCGGGTCGGCCCGCGGCGGCCGGCGCCGGTAGCACTCGGCATATTCCACCCGGGCGCCGCGCGCGCGCAAGGTCTCGGCCAGGTGCTCGCGGCCGCCTTCGCCACGGAAGATGACCACGCGCCGGCCAGCCGGCTGCTGAAATTCACCGAGGGCGAGCAAGGCCTCGCTGTCGGCGCCCTGTTCCGGCAGCCGCACCTGCTCGATGCCATGCCGTTGCAGGGCCCGCGCCGTGCCCGGCCCGACCGCGGCGATCTTCACCGCCGCCGGCCAATGGCCCAGGCGCGATTCGATCACCGGCCAGGCCATGTCCACCGCACTGGGACTGATGAAGATCGCCCAATCGAATTGGGCCAGGCGATCGATGACGTCATGCAGCCGGGCCGTATCCTCCGGTGGCGCGATCTCGATGCTGGGGAACAGCAGGGGGCGGGCAGCCGCGGCCTGCAGGCGTTCGAGCAGCGGCGCCGCTTGCTCGCGCGGCCGGGTCACCAGGATGCCCTTGCCCGCGAGTGACACCGTCAATGCCCGAGCAACTCCGCCATGACCTTGTCGGCGCCCTGCTTGAGCAGGGCCTCGGCCACTTGCCGGCCGAGCGCCTCCGGCTCGGCCATGTCGCCCATGGCCTCGGCCCGGTAGAAGCGGACGCCTTCCAGGTCGGAGACGAAGCCGCGCAGGTGCAGGCGGCCCTCGGCCACGACGGCATGGCCGCCGATCGGGGCCTGGCAGCCGCCTTGCAGCACGCGACCGAGTTCGCGCTCGGCGCGGACGCAGGCCGAGGTCGTGGCATCGGCTAGCGGCGCCAGCAGTTGGACGAGATCGGGACGGTCGCTGCGGATCTCGATGCCGAGCGCGCCCTGGCCCACTGCCGGCAGGCTTTCTTCCGGCGCCAGCAGGGCGCTGATGCGATGCCCCAGTTCCAGGCGCTTGAGGCCGGCGGCGGCGAGCACGATGGCGTCGTACTGGCCCTCGTCCAGCTTGCGCAGGCGGGTGTTGACGTTGCCGCGCAGGGTCTCGATCTTCAGCTGCGGGAAGCGGGCGCGGATCTGGGCCTGGCGGCGCAGGCTGGAGGTGCCGACCACGGCCCCGGCCGGCAATTCGGCCAGACGCTTGTACCGGTTGGAGACCAGGGCGTCGCGCGGGTCTTCCCGTTCGGTGATCGCCGTCAGCACGAAGCCTTCCGGCAACACCATGGGCACGTCCTTCATCGAATGCACCGCCAGGTCGGCCCGGCCCTCGGCCATGGCCTGCTCCAGCTCCTTGACGAACAGACCCTTGCCGCCGATGCGCGACAGGGGCGAGTCGAGGATCTGGTCGCCCTGGGTGGTCATGCCCAAAAGTTCGACCTGCAGACCTTCGTGCAGGGCCATCAGACGGGCGCGGATATGTTCGGCCTGCCACAGGGCCAACTGGCTTTCTCGGGTGGCGATGACAACGCGGGTCGGCATGATTGAACTATTGGGCCGGCGGCCGGCCAACGTCAGAATCCATCGAAGTTAACGGAGTTGCGCATGAAACGACTGTTCACGCTGCTGGCGGGCATTCTAGCATGGGCCGCCATGACGGCCGCGGCCGAGGGGGTGCCCGATGCCGAGGACCTGGCCAAGGATGCCCAACTGGCCCGCTCCTTCCAGGGCGTGATCATGATCGCCTTCGTCAGCGAATCCTGCCCCTACTGCAAGGTGGTGCTCGACGAGTTCATGATCCCGACCAGCCGCAACCGCGACTACGACACCAAGCTGGTCATGCGCCGGGTCGAGGTCGGCGGCGGCCGCATGCTGCGCGACTTCAAAGGCCGCAGAATCAGCCACGGCGACTTCGCCGAGCGCCAGCGCATCGGCATGGTGCCGACCGTGGTCGTCTTCAGCCCGGACGGCAAGCGCCTGGGTCAGCCCCTGATCGGCCTGTCCACCGTCGACTACTACGGCTACTACTTCAACGAGGTGATCGAGAACGGCCTGGCCGTCGTGCGCCAGACCAGCCCGCGTCACTGAGTCTTGTCATTGAGGGTAAAATCCGGGCGAACCGCAAACCGACATAGACATATATATGTCGGCCGCCGATAGGATGAACCCGCATGTCGAACGATACCCCGCACAGCAATAACACCTGGTCCGGCCGCTTTTCCGAACCCGTGTCGGAACGGGTGAAGCGCTACACCGCCTCCATCCCCTTCGACTGGCGGCTGTGGCCGTTCGACATCCAGGGCTCGCTCGCCCACGCCAAGATGCTCCATCGGGCCGGCATCCTCTCCGCCGACGACCTTGCGGCCATCGAGCGCGGCATGGCCGAGATCCGGGCCGAGATCGAGGCGGGCCGCTTCGACTGGTCGCTCGACCTGGAAGACGTGCACATGAACATCGAGCGCGCCTTGACCGCGAGGATCGGCGACGCCGGCAAGCGCCTGCACACCGGCCGTTCGCGCAACGACCAGGTCGCCACCGATGTCCGGCTCTACCTGCGCGACGCCATCGACCAGATCCTCGCCCTGCTCAAGCAATCGCGCAGCGCCCTGCTCGATCTGGCGGAAAAGCATGCCGACACTGTGATGCCCGGCTTCACCCACCTGCAGGTGGCGATGCCGGTCACCTTCGGCCACCACATGCTGGCCTACTTCGAGATGCTGTCGCGCGACGCCGAGCGCCTGGCCGATTGCCGGCGCCGGGTCAACCGCCTGCCGCTGGGCGCCGCCGCCCTGGCCGGCACCACCTTCCCGATCGACCGCGAATTCGTCGCGCAGGAACTCGGCTTCGAGGCGGTGTGCGAGAACTCGCTCGACGCCGTGTCCGACCGCGACTTCGCCATCGAATTCCTCGCCGCCGGCGCCCTGCTGATGACCCACCTCTCGCGCTTCTCGGAAGAGCTGGTGCTGTGGATGACCCCGCGCTTCGGCTTCATCGACCTGGCCGATCGCTTCTGCACCGGTTCCTCGATCATGCCGCAGAAGAAGAATCCGGATGTGCCCGAACTGATGCGCGGCAAGACCGGCCGCATGAACGGCCACCTGGTCGCCCTGCTCACGCTGATGAAGGGCCAGCCGCTGGCCTACAACAAGGACAACCAGGAAGACAAGGAGCCGCTGTTCGACGCGGTCGACACCCTGATCGACACCCTGGCCCTGCTCGCCGAGATGATCCCCGGCATCCGGGTCAAGCCCGAGGCGATGCGCCGGGCGGCGGCCGAGGGTTTCGCCACCGCCACCGACCTGGCCGATTATCTGGTGAAGAAGGGCCTGCCCTTCCGCGAGGCCCACGAGGCGGTGGCCCGCGCCGTGCGCGCGGCCGAGGCCAAGGGCTGCGACCTGGCCGAGCTCACCCTGGCCGAGCTGCAGGGCTTCTCGAACCTGATCGCCGACGACGTCTACACCGTGCTCACCCTGGAAGGCTCGCTCGCCGCGCGCAAGCATATCGGCGGCACGGCGCCGGAACAGGTGCGCGCCGCCCTCGCCCGGGCCCGGGCGAAGCTGGCTTAAGCGAGATTAACCGGCGCGCCGGCCTGCTCGCTGGCCAGGCGCGACAGGGCGGCAAACAACTCCTCGCCGGTGCGGGTGTCCCGCCACTGGCCGTCCTGCCAGCGATAGTGGAAACCGCCGCTCCTGGCGGCGACCCAGATCTCCTGCACCGCGGCCTGCTTGTTGATCACGATCTTGGAACCGTCGTCGAACTCCAGCTCCAGGATGCCGCTGCCGGCCCGCTCGCATTCGACCTCGGCCCCGGACCCTTCGACGCCTTCCTCGATCCGAGCCAGAACGGCGTCGGCCTGCGTCTGGTATTCACGTTCGTCCATGTTCACCCCATGCTAAACTCAATCGTCGCCGCTATTTTACCGATGCCGCCATGTCCCGAGTGCTTCTGCTCTGTCTGCTGATCGCCCTGTCCGGTTGCGGCAAAAAAGGTCCGCTCTACCTGCCGGACGATCCGAAACCCCAACCCACCGCACCGCAATGAATCTGGTTACCCGACGCGAAGGCCGCCTCTATTTCGAGGACGTGGCCCTGGACACCATCGCCCACGCCCACGGCACGCCGACCTACGTCTATTCCCGCGCCGCACTGGCATCGACCTATCGGGAATACGACCGCGCCTTCGCCGGCCACGAACATCTGATCTGCTACGCGGTGAAGGCCAACTCCAGCCTGGCCATCCTCAACCTGTTCGCCCGCCTCGGCGCCGGCTTCGATATCGTCTCCGGCGGCGAACTGGCCCGGGTGCTGGCGGCCGGCGGCGACCCGAACAAGGTGGTGTTCTCCGGCGTCGGCAAGACGGCCGAGGAGATGCGCGCCGCGCTCACCGCCGGCATCCACTGCTTCAACGTCGAATCGGAAAGCGAGCTGCACCGCCTGAACCGGGTGGCCGGCGAGCTTGGCAAGACCGCGCCGATCAGCCTGCGGGTGAACCCCAACGTCGACGCCAAGACCCATCCCTACATCTCGACCGGGCTCAAGGAGAACAAGTTCGGCATCGCCCACGACGAGGCCTTGCGGGTCTACCGCCTCGCTGCCGCGTTGCCGAACCTGCGGGTGGTCGGCATCGACTGCCACATCGGTTCCCAGCTGACCGAGGTCGCCCCCTTCGCCGAGGCCCTGGACAAGGTGCTGCAACTGGTCGATGCCCTGGCTGCCGAGGGCATCCCACTGCGCCATCTCGACCTGGGCGGCGGCGTCGGCATCCGCTACCGTGACGAGACGCCGCCGGCAGTCGACGCCTACGCCCGCACCCTGCTCGGCAAACTCAAGGGCCGGCCGCAGAAACTCATCCTCGAACCGGGCCGTTCCCTGGTCGGCAACGCCGGCCTGCTGCTGACCCGGGTCGAGTATCTCAAACACGGCGAGGCCAAGGACTTCGCCATCGTCGATGCCGCGATGAACGACCTGATGCGACCGGCGCTATATGACGCCTGGCACGACATCGTGCCGGTGACGGTTCGCCAGGGTGAAGCGCGTCGCTATGAAATCGTCGGGCCCGTTTGCGAGAGCGGCGACTTCCTCGGCCACGATCGTGAACTGGTTCTGGCGGAAGGCGATCTGCTCGCCATCCTCTCTGCCGGCGCCTATGGCATGAGCATGAGCTCGAACTACAACACGCGCGCGCGTGCCGCTGAAGTGATGGTGGATGGCGATCGCGCGCACCTCATTCGTCGACGCGAAGACATCGCTGCATTGTTCGCGAATGAAGTGTTGTTGTCGCGATAACACACTACGAGAAATTGTCGTAGCCCTCGCACATAAACACTTGCTGCGCAAATATTTTTTGGTTCTAGAATTGCCTCATCGCGCGGAGATGCGCGGAAATGCTTGGATACAGGCATGTGAGTCAGGCAACTTAACTTCATAGAGGAGTCGAATATGACTGCCGAAACCACCAGCAGCGCGCTTGAAACCGCAGTGAGCAGTTCTTCCGTCACCACCACCGCCGCCAAGAAACCCGCGGCCAAGAAACCCGCCGCCAAAAAGACCGCCGCTAAGAAACCGGCTGCCAAGAAGGCCGCGGCCAAGAAACCCGCTGCCAAAAAGACCGCGGCTAAGAAGCCCGCCGCCAAGAAGGCAGTAGCCAAGAAACCGGCCGCCAAAAAACCCGCCGCCAAAAAGACCGCGGCTAAGAAGCCCGCCGCCAAGAAGGCAGTAGCCAAGAAACCGGCCGCCAAAAAGACCGCGGCCAAGAAGCCCGCCGTGAAGAAAGTGGCCGCCAAAAAACCGGCCGCCAAGAAGGCAGTAGCCAAGAAACCGGCCGCCAAGAAGACCGCGGCCAAGAAGCCCGCCGTGAAGAAAGTGGCCGCCAAAAAACCGGCCGCCAAGAAGGCAGTAGCCAAGAAACCGGCCGCCAAGAAGACCGCGGCCAAGAAGCCCGCCGTGAAGAAAGTGGCCGCCAAAAAACCGGCCGCCAAGAAGGCCCCGGCCAAGCGTCCGGCCGCACGGAAGCCGGCAGCCAAGAAGAAGTAACAGCTAGTCTGTTGCTCTGAACAAAGGCGGGTTCATCCCGCCTTTGTTTTTTTGTAGCGCCAGAAAACCCGCAGGCCCAAGAACAGGGCCAGGATGCCGCCGTAGATCAGCGGCTGGGTCAGATCCTTCTTCACCAGCCACCCATAGTGCAGCACGCCCGCGATCGCCGCCGGGTAGATCAGCCAATGCACGCGCTGCCAGTTGCGGCCGAGCCGGCGCATGGCCGCTTGGGTCGAGGTCAGCGCCAGCGGCAGCAGCAGCAGGAAGGCGACCATGCCGAAGGTGATGAACGGCCGCTTCAGCACATCCTTGACCATCGCCGCCCAATCGAAGAACTGGTCGAGCCAGAGATACGACAGCAGGTGCAGGACGCCATAGAAGAAGGCGAACAGGCCGAGCATCCGGCGATGGCGCACGAGGCTGGCGCGTCCAGTCAGCCTGCGAGCAGGGGTGACCGCGAGGGTGAGCAGAAGACCAGTCAGGGTCCAGGTACCGAGCGAGCGCGTGATGAACTCGATGGGGTTGACCCCGAGGCCGTCGGTGTAGCCGAGATAACCCAAGCGAGCGAGGGGATACAGACAGATCAGAAACAGCCAGGGCTTGGGGTCGCGGAGGAACGCCATGCCCGGCTCAGAAGTATTTTCTCAGGTCCATGCCGGCATAGAGATGGGCCACCTGGTCGCCATAGCCATTGAACATCAGGGTCGGTCGCTTGAGGAACTCGCCGATGCGCCGTTCCTTGGCCTGACTCCAGCGCGGATGATCGACCTCGGGATTGACGTTGGAATAAAAGCCGTATTCCCGTGGGGCCGCTTTCATCCAGCTGCTCACCGGCTGCTGCTCGACCAGTCGGATGCGGACGATGGACTTGGCGCTTTTGAAGCCGTACTTCCATGGCACCACCAGTCGGATGGGCGCGCCGTTCTGCTTGGGCAGCTCCTGGCCGTAGAGCCCCACAGCCAGCAGGGTCAGCGGATGCATGGCCTCATCCAGGCGCAAACCTTCGACATAGGGCCAGTCGAGGATGGCGCGGCGCTGGCCGGGCATCTGCTTGGGGTCGTGCAGGCTGGAGAACTCCACATATTTGGCGTCGCCGGTCGGCTCGGCCTGCTTGAGCAGGTTGGCCAGGGGAAAGCCCAGCCAGGGAATGACCATGGACCAGCCCTCGACGCAGCGCAGCCGGTAGATGCGCTCTTCCAGGGGAAAGGCCTTGATCAAGGCGTCGATGTCCCAGACCTTGGGCTTGCGACAGGCACCCTCGATACTCACGGTCCACGGCCGTGTCTGCAGACTGTAAGCGTGGGCCGCCGGGTCGGCCTTGTCGGTGCCGAACTCGTAGAAGTTGTTGTAGCTGGTGATCTCTTTGAAGCTGTTGACCGGCTCGGTGGTGCCGTAAGCCCCCTTCTTGTATGGAGGCAAGGCCGCTTCGGCCGGCAGCGCGGCCAGGGCGGCCAGGGCGGCCGCACCTTGGATGAAGCGGCGGCGGTCGCGGTAGACCGCCTCGGGCGTGATCTCGGAAGGCCGGATGTCGGCGGGACGCTTGATCAGCATGCGCTGGCTCCTGATGGTTTTTCAGGAAGACGGCCGGCAGCGGCGAAAGTTCAACCGAACAGGTCGTCGATGTCGTCCTGGCTGACCCGTTCCGACTCGCGCGTGACCGGGCCGGACAGGTGAGGGTCGGGGTCGTCGTCGATCAGCAGATGGACCAGGTTGTCTTCCATCTTCTGCACCATGACGAGCAGCTTGTTCACCACCTGGCCGACCAAGTCCTGGAACTCCTGGGCCTGGATGATCTCGGCCAGCTGGCCGGCGGCGGCCTGATGCTCGGCCTGCAGTTGCTCGAGAAAGGCGCGGATCTGCGGCGATCGGGTCTTGCCCGCCAGCGCGGCCGCCAGCGCCTGTTGCGCCTTGATCCGGTCGGACAGGGCCTCGGCCGCGGTGAGGGTGCGGCCGGCCGCCTGTTCGGTCAGGGCCGAGATATAGCGCAGACGGTCGCGGGCATTGCTGACCACCGAGGTCTCATTCGGTCCCTCGCTGCCCAGTTCCAACATGGTCGCGCGCAACTCCTCGACCATCGCTTCGACGCCGCGGCGGAAATTCTCGATATCCTTCAATGGGTTCTCCTCCATGACCGCTGATTAGGCACGGCCTGCAAAGCATGATATGGTTGCCGGCCCGATATGCCAATCCTCTGGAGCACCCTGCCATGGCCGTTCTCGAACTGAACGAAGAAAACTTCGAAGACACCATCCTCAGCAACGACTTCGTCGTGCTCGACTTCTGGGCCCCCTGGTGCGGTCCCTGCCGCGGCTTCGCCCCGGTGTTCGAGGCCGCCTCGGAGAAGCATAGCGACATCGTGTTCGCCAAGATCAACACCGAAGAGCAGCAGGCCCTGGCCGCGCACTTCCAGATCCGCTCCATCCCCACCCTGATGATCTTCCGCGAGAAGGTCATCATCTACTCCCAGGCCGGCGCCCTGCCGGCCGGCGCCTTCGACGAGCTGCTGGGCAAGGCCCGCGAGCTGGACATGGCCAAGGTGCACGAAGAGATCGCCAAGGAATCGCAGTCCGAGGCCTAAGCCAACCAAGTCAACAAATGCGTTGCCGCCTGCTCGACCCCGTCGGCAGGCGGCGCCGGCCTCGCCGGCAAGCCCCACAGCTCGTTCAGCTTCTCCAGCAAGTTTAGCCCGTTCAGCTCCGCCTCTTCGATCCGCAGCGCCCGGCCCTGGGCATGCAGCCAGGCCTTGAGACAGGGCGCCTCCGGCCAATCCGGCCGGTCCAGGTAGAGCACCGGCACGGCGTGCAACACCGCCTCGACGAAGCTGCCATAGCCGGGCTTGGTCACCAGCGCATCGACGCCGGCCAACAGGTCGAGAAAGGGCCAATCCAGTTTATCGAAGGCTATGCAGTCGGGATGCCCCCGGCACCACGCGCCAGGCGCCAGCCAGGTGATGCCGCGCGTGCGCGGCCAGACCGCCAGATCGCAGGCATAGCCGATGCCGCCCATGCCGAGCAGGACCAGGCGCTGATTCGACGGCAGGTTCAAGCGCGCCCGCAATTCGCCACGCCGTGAGCGGCCGCGGCCGGCCACCGGCGGCACCGACACGGCATTGGCCAGGTCGGTCATGGGCATGGCCGGCTCCAGGCGCAGGAAGAGATCGGCCCCGCGATAGGCCATGCGCATCTGCGTCAGGGGCGCTGCCATCTCGGGCGCATCGCCCAGATAGGCCTGGACGATGTCGGCCCAATTGAGCGAGCACAGCGCGGCCGAGCGCTGGCCGAGCGACTGCGCCGCGGCCAGGGGCAGATAGGCGACGTCGGAGAGCACGGCATCGACCGCCAGATCGACCAGGCGCGCAGCCTCCTGCGCCACCCGCTGCGGCCAGTCGCGATGAAACTCCCGGTAGCAGGCCAGGCTCGCCACCCGGTCGACCCGCAAGGCGTCGTGCATGGCCATGCCGCAATCGGCGGCTTGCGCAATATGGTCGAAGGGCGGCGCGATGCGCGCGGCCAGGGCGGCCCGCGGCAAGGCGCTGTACATGGTGAAGCGCAGATCGGGCTTGAGTTGCCGCAGCCGGTCGAGCAGCGGCGCCGCCTGGGCCAGGTGGCCGAGGCCGTGATGGCTGACCGCGACCAGCAGGTGCATTACTGCTGCAGGAATTCGCGCAACAACGGCAGGGTCACCGCCCGCTTGCGGCTCAGGGAAAACAGGTCGAGCGCGTCCAGGGTGGCGAGCAGGCCCGGCAGATCGCGCCGGCAGTGATTGAGCATGTAGCCGGCCACCTCGTCCGGCAGGCGCATGCCGCGGGCGGCCGCCCGGCTGCGCAGGGCGGCAGTACGCTCCTGGTCGGTCAGCGGCTTGAGCGCGAAGACCAGGCCCCAGCCCAGACGAGTGGTCAGGTCCTGGCGCAGGGCCAGACGCGCAGGCGGCAGCTTGCCGGCCATGACGATGCGGCCCGCGCCTTCGCGCGCCTGGTTGATCAGGTTGAACAGGCCGACCTGGGCCTCGGGCCCGAGCGCATCGACATCGTCCACCGCCAAGAGCGGCGGCAGGGTCTCGGGCAGGGGCTCGCCCGGACAGTAGACGCCGCCCTGCGCCGCATCGACGCTGGCCTTGAGCAGATGGCTCTTGCCGCTGCCGGCCTCGCCCCAGAGATAGATCAGCGGCTCGACCGCCTCGCCGCCGGCGAAGCGGGCCAGGGCATCGACCGCCTCGGCATTCTGGCCGGGCAGAAAATTGCCGAACTGAGGTGGGGCATCCGGACGGATATCGAGGATGAGCTGCTGCATAACCCTATTTTACTAGAGCCCATTCGGGAGGAATCGCTCCAGAAACGCTATCATTGGAAATCCCGTCAGATCCCCTGAACATGCATCCCATGGCTGCCCTGCAAACCATCATTCCGCCGGCCGCGCATCCGGTCGGCGAGGTGCCTCCGATCGAGGAGGAACAGCTCACGCCCGATCAGCGTGACGCGCTCAAGGCCCGCATCAAGCAATTGATGAAGGAGCAGGACGCGGTGCTGGTGGCGCACTACTACACCGCGGGCGAGATGCAGGACCTGGCCATCGAGACCGGCGGCTGCGTCTCCGACTCGCTGGAGATGGCCCGCTTCGGCCATGCCTCGAAGGCCAAGACCATTATCGTGGCCGGCGTGCGCTTCATGGGCGAGACGGCCAAGATCCTCAACCCGGAAAAGCGGGTGCTGATGCCCGACCTGCATGCCGAGTGCTCGCTCGACCTGTCCTGCCCGGCCGACGAGTTCGCCGCCTTCTGCGACCGGCACCCGGACCGCACCGTCGTGGTCTACGCCAACACCTCGGCCGCGGTGAAGGCGCGGGCCGACTGGATGGTGACCTCCAGCATCGCCGTGCCGGTGGTGCAGCATCTGAAGGACCAGGGCGAGAAGATCATCTGGGCGCCAGACCGTTACCTGGGCGATTACGTGCAGAAGACCACCGGCGCCGACATGGTGCTGTGGCAAGGTTCCTGCGTGGTGCACGAGAAGTTCAAGGCCGACGGCATCCGCGAGCTCAAGGCCCAGCACCCCGAGGCCGCCATCCTGGTCCACCCCGAATCGCCGGCCGAGGTGGTCGCCCTGGCCGACGTGGTCGGCTCGACCACCCAGCTGATCAAGGCCGTGCAACAACTGCCCAACCCCAGCTTCATCGTCGCCACCGACATCGGCATCTTCCACAAGATGCGCGAGGTGGCGCCGAACAAGCTCCTGCTCGAGGCGCCCAGCGGCGGCCGCGGCGCCACCTGCATCTCCTGCGCGCACTGCCCGTGGATGGCGATGAACTGGCTGAGCCGGCTGGAGCAGGCCCTGACCACCGGCCACAACGAGATCCACGTCCCGGCCGAGGTCGGCGCCCGCGCCGTGCACTCGATCAATCGCATGCTCGAATTCGCCGGCCAGGCCGGCATCAACGTCCGTGGCAAGAGCGGCGACTGAATGACGGACGTGCGCAAGGCCCACTGGGAGCGGGTCTATCGCGACAATCGACTGGAAGCGGTGAGCTGGCACCAGGCCTCGCCCACACTCTCGCTCGAGCTGATCGCGGCGAGCGGTCTGGGCACCGACGCCCGCGTGCTCGATGTCGGCGGCGGCGCCTGCCGCCTGGTCGATGCCCTGCCCGACCGCCACTTGAGCCCGCAGGGCCAGGTGATCATCGCCGCCTTCGCGCCCGACGGCCCCGATCGCTGCAGCAACCTGCCGGTGGTGCGCTACAGTGCCGAGACCCTGGCCGAGACCCTGGGCGAAAAATTCCGCCTGTTCGAGACCCGCGCCGAACGGCACCGCACCCCGAGCGGCGCCAGCCAGTCCTTCCTCTACCACCGCTTCTGCCGTCGCTAGTCCCGGTTGCTGGCCGGTGGCAGAATCGGGCCACCCCCAACCAGTGAGGAGGCAGCCATGTCGTTCATTCAGGAATTCAAGGCCTTCGCCATGCGCGGCAACGTGATCGACCTGGCGGTCGGTGTCATCATCGGCAGCGCCTTCGGCAAGATCGTCGATTCCCTGGTCAAGGACATCGTCATGCCGCCCCTGGGCAAGCTGCTCGGCGAGGTCGATTTCAAGCAGCTCTATATCAACCTTGGCGACAAGACCTTCGAGACCCTGGAGCAGGCGGAGAAGGCCGGCGCACCCTTGATCAAGTACGGCGCCTTCATCAACGCCCTGGTCGACTTCACCATCATCGCCCTGGCTATCTTCGTCGCGATCAAGGCGATCAACCGGCTGCAGCGTCCTGAACCAATCACGCCGGCCGCTCCGCCGCCGACACCGGAAGACATCCTGCTGCTGCGCGAGATTCGCGATGCCCTGAAGAAATAACCCGCCGAAAAACAAGGCCGCCCGAGAGGCGGCCTTTTTCATGCCTGGCCTAACTTCAGGCCGCGACCTTGGGCAGCCGATGCAGGGCCGCCTCGATCTCGTGCTCGGGGTAGGCGTAATCCTCCAGCTTGCCGGCGAAATAGGCGTCGTAGGAGGCCATGTCGAAGTGGCCGTGGCCGGAGAGGTTGAAGAACAGCACCTTGGGCTCCCCCGTCTGCTTGCAGCGCAGGGCCTCGTCCAGGCAGGCGCGGATGGCGTGGCAGGACTCGGGTGCCGGGATGATGCCCTCGGCCCGGGCGAAGGTCACCCCGGCCTCGAAAGTGGCCAGCTGCGGCACCGCCACCGCCTCGATCAGTCCTTCCTTGTACAACTGGGAGACCAGCGGCGAATCGCCGTGGTAACGCAGACCGCCGGCGTGGATGCCGGGCGGCACGAAGTCGTGGCCCAGGGTGTACATCAGCATCATCGGCGTGAGGCCGACGGCATCGCCGAAGTCGTAGGCGTAGTGGCCGCGAGTCAGGGTCGGGCAGGAGGTGGGCTCGGCCGCGACCAGGCGCACCTGCTTGCCCGCCGCCTTGTCGGCCAGGAAGGGGAAGGCGGCGCCGGCGAAGTTGGAGCCACCGCCGCAGCAGGCAAAGACCATGTCCGGATACTCGCCCACCTTCTCGAACTGCTTCTTCGCCTCCAAGCCGATGATGGTCTGGTGATGGCAGACGTGGTTGAGCACCGAACCCAGGGCGTAGTTGGTGTCGGGCCGCGAGGCCGCCTCCTCCACCGCCTCGGAGATGGCGATGCCCAGGCTGCCGGGCGAGTTCGGGTCCTGGGCCAGAATCTTGCGGCCGGACTCGGTGAGGTTGGTCGGGCTGGCCAGCACCTCGGCGCCCCAGGTCTGCATCATGGAACGGCGGAATGGCTTCTGGTCGTAGCTTACCTTGACCATGTAGACCCGCACCTCGATGCCGAACATCTGGCCGGCCAGGGCGAGCGAGCTGCCCCATTGGCCGGCGCCGGTCTCGGTGGCCAGTCGCTTCACCCCGGCCTGAGCGTTGTACCAGGCCTGGGCGATGGAGGTATTGACCTTGTGCGAGCCGGCGGGCGAGACGCCTTCGTACTTGTAGTAGATGCGGGCCGGGGTGCCGAGCGCGGCCTCCAGGCGATGGGCGCGGAACAGGGGCGAGGGCCGATAGATGCGGTAGGCCTCGCGCACCGCCTCCGGAATCGGGATCCAGCGCTCGCCCGAGACCTCCTGCTCGATCAGCGCCATAGGGAAGATGGCCGCCAGCGCCTCCGGCCCCACCGGCTTGCCGTCCGGACCCAGCGGCGGCGCCGGCTTGTTGGGCATGTCCGCCACCACGTTGTACCAGTGGCTGGGGATGTCGGACTCGTCGAGCAGAATCTTGGTTTGCGGCATGGCGGTCTCCTTGGTCTGCGCTGCAAGCGGCGGCCGACGAGCGGCCGGAAGGGATTATGCTAACGCCACCGCGCCGGCCAGGCCAACAGGCTGGTTATACTGAGCCTTTCCCCGCAGGACCGCCGACATGAGCAAACCCGACCTGACCGAACACACCCTGAGTTCCGACACCGTCTACCAGGGCCGGCTGCTGCACGCCAAGCTCGACCGGGTGAAACTGCCCAACGGCAAGGAATCGAGCCGGGAATACCTGATCCACCCGGGTGCGGCGGTGATCATCCCGGTGTTCGACAACGGCGACATCCTGCTCGAACGCCAGCATCGCTACCCGCTGCGCCGCGACTTTCTCGAACTGCCCGCCGGCAAGTTCGACCCGAACGAGAGCGAGCTGGAGTGCGCCCAGCGCGAGCTGCTGGAAGAAACCGGCTATGCCGCCGATGCCTGGCAGTATCTGGCCACCTTCTATCCCTGTATCGGCTACTCCGACGAACGACTGGTGTTCTACCGGGCGAGCGGTCTCAAGCACATCGGCGACGACCCGGACCACGACGAGTTCCTGGAGATCCTGCGCATCCCCATGACCGAGGCCCTGGCCATGGTCGGCGACGGCCGCATCTGCGAGGGCAAGACGGTGATGGGCCTGCTCTGGCTGGAGCGCTTCGGCCAGGGCTGAGCCAAAAAGGAAGACCCCGTCCGTGGCCATCCTATCTGACCGGCTGCCGGCCGCTAGACGTGGAAGCGGTCGAGTTCGGTCTTCAAGGTGCCGGCAAGGTTGCCCAAGTGCCCGGCCGCGCTGGAGACCTGCTTGGCACTGGCGCTGTTCTCCTCGGTCATCTGGGCGATGCGCTCCACGCTCTGGGCGATCTCGGTGCTGGCCGCCTTCTGTTCCCGCGAGGCACTGGTGATCTCCTCGACCCGGTCGAGCACAGCCTGCGCCGCCTGCATGATCTCGCCCAGGGCACCGGAGACGTCGGTCACGATGGCGCGCCCTTCCTGAGCCTTGCGGCTGTTCGCCTCCATGCTGTCGACCGCGCCATGGGTTTCCTGCTGGATGGCTTCGATCATGCTGCCGATCTCGGTCGTCGCGCCCGCCGTGCGCTCGGCCAGCTTGCGCACCTCGTCGGCCACCACGGCGAAGCCGCGGCCCTGCTCGCCGGCCCGGGCCGCCTCGATGGCGGCGTTGAGCGCCAGGAGGTTGGTCTGATCGGCGATCTCCTTGATCACCTGGACGATGCCGCTGATCTCGACGGCGCGGGCATTCAGCCCCTCGATCTGATGGGCGGTGGCCGTCACCGATTCAGCCACCGCGGTCATGCCGTTGCTGGCGCGATCGGCCACCCGGCGGCCATCCTCGGCCAGGCTGTTGGCCTGGTCGGCGGTACGGTTGGCCTCCTCGGTCTGGTCGGCAACGTGGGTGATCGCCACCGTGAGTTCTTCCACCGCGGCGGCCGAGGAGGAGATCGCCTCGCTCTGCTCGCCGGCGGCGATGGCGATCTGCCGCGCCCCTTCCGCCACCTCGCCGGCATCGCGGGCCACCTCGTCGGCGGTACGCCGTACCTCGGCGATCAGTCCGGCCAGGGCCTCGCGCGCCCGGTTGATGTCGGCCGCGATCTCGCCCATCTCGTCCCGGGTGTCCAGGACAATGGGCCGGGTGAAATCGCCGGCCGCCATCCTGGCGGTGCCGTCGTTGACCACGTTCACCGCCTGGATGATGGTGGCGCGCATGGCCGTGGTGAAATACATCAGCAGCAACATCAGGGCCGTCACGATGGCCGCAGCGCTGTAGAGTGCCGCATGATCCTTGCGGACGCGCGCCTCCAACATGCCGTGCAGCTGCTCGGAGGCCGCGCTAGACACCACGGCGGCCAGGTCCACTACGGCCGTCGCCTCCTTGAAGTAGTCCTGGCCGCTCAGGGCAAATTCGGTCGCACCCACCTCGCGCCGGGTCGTTTCCATCAGCTTCTGCAGCGCCGGGGTCAGCGTCTCCAGCTTAGGTCTCAGGGCCTCTTTCAAATCGGCCTTGGCCTCGATCGCGTGCTCGACGCCCTTCACCACCCGCCTGTGGATGAGCTCGATCTGGCCGGCGAGGCTGGCCACTTCCGCCTTCTCCTCCGGGGTGATGACCTTGCGGGTGAGGATGCCGGTCATCATCGCCCGCATCTTGCCCAGCACCTCGGTCAGAGCCGGCGCCTGGACCGCGGCAACATCCTGCAGGAAGAAGCTGGCCTCGACCGGGTCGAGCAGCAGCTTGTATTCGTGGGCCGCATCTTCCATGTAGGCCTGGATCAGGGCGGTGACCGCCGAATGGGCGACGAAGCTCTCCTTCGGGGTGAAGGCACGGCTGTGCGCCTTCTGGTGGACATCGGCCCACTTGGCCTTGATCTCGGCCAGCCGCCGGCCGAGTTCCTCATTGCCGCCGGTTTCCGCATCCAGGGCCTCCAGGGCCTGGATCGCCGCCTCGGCCTTGGCCGCCTGCTCGTCCATCTTGGGCTTGACCGCGTCGTCGCCGGACAGATAGCCGCTGGAACGGCCGCGATGCTGCTGCACGCTGGCCAAGAGAGGCTTGGCCGCCTCGATGTAGCGCACCCCGGTCATCTCCGTGGCCGCCATCTTGGCCGCATCCATCAGCGGCACCAGGCCGAGGAAGGTGAGGTAGACGATGGGGATGACCGCGATGACCCCGAGGATCAAGAACTTGATGGGATAGCTGAAGCGGCCGAGGAAGGCCATGCCGGGCGCGAGCAATTGGTTCATCTTGTCCCCTCGATGGTTGTTTGCGTTGATATCCTGCCGTCCGGCATTTGTAACCGGTATCGGCCCCACCCGCAATGGCGGGCGGGGCAGGACTCACCACCAGGCGAGCAGGCGACCGCCCTCGACCTTGCTGGCGAATTCCTTGAGCGGATGCTTGCCCTTCTCGATGCAGGCGCCGGTGGTGATGTCGAACTTCCAGTGGTGCTTGGGACAGGTGAGCGTCTTGCCCTCGCAGGCCAGGTGGGGGATGTTGGTGACCTGGTGCGGGCAATGCGAATCGTAGACCTTGAAGGTCTCGCCCGCGCGATAGACGAAGACCGAGCGGGCGCCGCAATCGACCCGTTTGACCTCGCCGTCGGCGATGTCGGCCAGCGCCATGACGTCGCGCCATTCCGGCTTGGCGTTGATCAGCTCGGGCGAGAATTCCGGCAGGTCCATCTCGAGCAGGATCTCGGTCGCCCAGACGATCTTGGCCAGCCCCAGGGCGGGGAAGGCCATGAGCAAGGCGTCGATCACCTCCATCGGGGTGCAGCCCTCGCGCAGGGCCCGGGTCAGGTATTGCTTGAAACCGCCCTCGGTCTGGGCGTGGACCTTGGTGATGATCGAGATCAGGTCGCGGGTCTTGGGGTCGAGATGCTTGCCGGCATCCTTGAGGAACTTGAAGTAGTGCCCGAGCGCGTCGCCGCGCACCTTGACCAGATAATCCAATGCGTCGCTCATGATGGCTTCCTGTGGTTGATGGATAAGCGTGCCGGGTCGGCTCCGGCTGACAGAAAGCATTATTGACGTCGGCCGGCGACCAGACAATGGCGGGGCGCCGGTCAGTCCAGCCAGCGCACCAGATAGAACAAGCGGAAACCTTCGGAGGAACGGGAAGGTCCGGAGGCGATGGCGGCGTGGTAGCCGGCCTCGGGCCTGGCTGCCGCCCGGGCGGCAGCCTCGGACTCGTGCACCGTGACCACGCCCTCTGGGAAGCGGCTGCGGTTGCCCACCTTGGGCGCGTAGATCACGCAATAGACGGTGCTGACCACCTGGCCCTCGGCATCGGAGACCAGGTTGGCGACGGATTCGGCCATCAGTTGGGTTTCTTGCCGCTGGTCGGGCTGAACTGCAGCACCTTGGCGTTCGGCTCCTCGTCGGAGTAGAACGGCCGTTCGTTGCGCGACAGGCCCAGGGCCTCGGCCAGTTCGGCCTCGCGGCTGGCGATCAGGCCGAAACACATGCGGATGTTCTCCACCGTCGCCTCCGACAGGGGGCTGGGTTCGCCATCGCGCGGCGCCGCATCTTTCACGATGGAGCCCAGGGTCTTGCGCATGGCGCGCAGGATCTGCTGCTCCTTGGTCAGTTCGGCATCACTCACTTGATTCTCCAGGCAGGAAGGCAATAGGACCGATTATTGTCGGCCGCTGGCCGGGCAGGGTCAACCTTGGCCCAGCCAGGGTTATCGCCCCGCCGGATCAGACGATCGACAGGTCCTTGGTCTTGTCGTCCTCGTCGCCCTCGCCGCCGCCGTGCAGCTTGAACATCAGGCGCAGCTCGTTGTAGGAATCGGCGTAGCGCAGGGCGGTCTCCCGCTCGATCTGGCCGGCCATGGCCAGGTCGAACAGGGCCTGGTCGAAGGTCTGCATGCCGTGGTCGCGCGACTTGGCCATGATCGGCTTGATCTCGTGTACATCGCCCTTGAGGATGAGGTCGGAGATCAGCGGCGAGTTGATCATGATCTCCACCGCCGGCACCCGGCCGCCACCCTTCTTCGGGATCAGCCGCTGGGAGACCAGGGCCTTGAGGTTGAGCGAGAGGTCCATCAGCAGCTGGTCGCGCCGGTCGATCGGGAAGAAGTTGATGATCCGGTCCAGCGCCTGGTTGGAGTTGTTGGCATGCAGGGTGGCCAGGCAGAGGTGGCCGGTCTCGGCGAAGGCGATGGCATAGTCCATGGTGTCGCGGTCGCGGATCTCGCCGATCAGGATCACGTCCGGTGCCTGGCGCAGGGTGTTCTTCAGGGCGGCGAACCAGCTGTCGGTATCCACCCCCACCTCGCGCTGCATCACCAGGCAGCCCTTGTGCGGATGGACGAACTCGATCGGATCCTCGACCGAGATGATGTGGCCCTTGGAGTTGACGTTGCGATGGTCGAGCATGGCGGCCAGGCTGGTCGACTTGCCCGAACCGGTGCCGCCCACCATCAGCACCAGGCCGCGCTTTTCCATCATCACCTCCTTCAACACCGGCGGCAGGCCCAGTTCGTCGAAGTTGGGGATGGTGGTATTGATGGTCCGGCAGACCATGCCGGGCGAGCTGCGCTGGACATAGGCGTTCATCCGGAACCGGCCGATGCCCTCCAGGCTGATCGCCCAGTTGCATTCGTGGGTCTCCTGAAATTCCTGGCGCTGCTTGTCGTTCATCACCGAGGCGACCAGTTCCTCGGCCTGCTCGCGCGTGACCGGGGTGTTGTTCACCGGAGTCATCTCGCCGTGCAGTTTGATCGACGGCGGCGCGCCGACGGTGACGAAGAGGTCGGAACCGCCCTTGTCCACCATCAGCTTCAACAGGCCGGCGACGAATTTGAAGTACTGGCTATCGGTTTTCACGGCGCCTCCCTGTCAAGCGGTCAAGGTTTTTGTGCGGGGCCCGGCTCGGGCTGCTGCCGGCGCGGATCCTGCGGATGCGGCAGATCGGCCGGGATCGCCTTGCTCGGCGGCACCTCGGGCAGGGGCCGCGACGGCTGGCGCACCTGCCAGAGGGCCCAGGCCACCAGCAGCAGGGCGGCCAGGATGACCCAGAGCGGCCCGCGCGGAAGCCGGCGGCGATTGCCTGCTTCCGGCGCACTCACGCCACGGCCTCTTTCAGCTGGTCGAGGATGGCCGGGTTCTGGCTGCGGCCGCCGCTGCGCGGCTGAACGCCGGCCCCACCCGGCATTCGCCTGCGCCGAAACCCTGCGAACTGTGGCGCTATCGAAAGCCCCGCCGGAACGATCACGCCACCGCCTCCTTGAGTTGCTCCAGGATCGCAGGGTTTTGGCTACGGCCGCCCGCTTGCGCGGGCTGAACGCCGACCCCACCCGGCATTCGCCTGCGCCGAAACCCTGCGAACTGTGGCGCTATCGAAAGCCCCGCCGGAACGATCACGCCACCGCCTCCTTGAGTTGCTCCAGGATCGCAGGGTTTTGGCTACGGCCGCCCGCTTGCGCGGGCTGAACGCCGACCCTACCCGGCATTCGCCTGCGCCGAAACCCTGCGAACTGTGGCGCCATCGAAAGCCCCGCCGGAACGATCACGCCACCGCCTCCTTGAGTTGCTCCAGGATCGCAGGGTTTTCTAGGGTCGAGACGTCCTGGGTGATCTCCTCGCCCTTGGCGATGGCGCGCAAGAGGCGGCGCATGATCTTGCCCGAACGGGTCTTGGGCAGGTTGTCGCCGAAGCGGATCTCGTCCGGCTTGGCGATGGGGCCGATCTCCTTGCCCACCCAGTCGCGCAGCTCGGCCACGATCTTTTTCGCCTCTTCACCGGTCGGCCGCGCGCGCTTGAGCACGACATAGGCGACCACCGCCTCGCCCTTGATCTCGTGCGGCTTGCCCACTACCGCGGCCTCGGCCACCATAGGGTTGGCCACCAGGGCCGATTCGATCTCCATGGTGCCCAGGCGATGGCCGGACACGTTCAGCACGTCGTCGATCCGGCCCATGATCCAGAAATAGCCGTCCTCGTCTCGGCGCGAGGAGTCGCCGGCCAGATAGGTCTTGCCACCCAGCTCCTCGGGGAAGTAGGTCTTCTTGAACCGCTCGGGATCGCCCCACAGGGTGCGCAGCTGCGAGGGGAAGGGCCGCTTGATCACCAGCATGCCGCCCGAACCCTGGGGCACCGGGTGGCCGGTCTCGTCGACGATCTCGGCCATGATGCCGGGCAGCGGCAGGGTGCAGGTACCGGGTTTGATCGGGGTGGCGCCGGGCAGGGGCGAGATCATGTTGGAGCCGGTCTCGGTTTGCCACCAGGTGTCGACGATGGGGCAGCGCGACTGGCCGACCACTTCGTAGTACCACATCCAGGCCTCGGGGTTGATCGGCTCGCCCACGGTGCCCAGGAGGCGCAGGCTGGAGAGGTCGTGCTGGCGGGGCAGGTCGGCGCCCAGCTTGATCAGGGAGCGGATCGCGGTCGGCGCGGTGTAGAAGGTGGTGACCTTGTGCCGGGCGATCATCTCCCAGAAGCGGGCGGCCGAGGGGTAGGTCGGCACGCCCTCGAAGATCACCTCGGTCATGCCCAGGGCGAGCGGGCCGTAGGCGACATAGGTGTGGCCGGTGATCCAGCCGACGTCGGCGGTGCACCAGTAGACGTCGGTGTCGGGCTTGGCGTCGAACACCCATTGCATGGACAGGATGGCGCCGAGCAGGTAACCGCCGGTGGCATGCTGCACGCCCTTGGGCTTGCCGGTGGAGCCCGAGGTGTAGAGGATGAACAGCGGGTCCTCGGCGTTCATCGGCACCGCCTCGCAGCTGTCGGCCTGGCCCTTGACCAGGTCGTGCCACCAGAGGTCGCGCCCAGCCTGCATCGGCACGGCGGCGCCGGAACGCCGGTAGACCACGATCTTCTGCACGTTGTCGACATCGCCCATGGCCATGGCCTCGTCCACCGCCGCCTTGAGCGGCACGGCCTTGCCGCCGCGCAGGGACTCGTCGGCGGTGACCACCACCTTGGCCCGGGCATCCTGAATGCGCTCGTGCAGGGCCTTGGCCGAGAAGCCGCCGAACACCACGGAATGGATGGCGCCGATGCGGGCGCAGGCCTGCATGGCGACCACGGCCTCCACGCTCATCGGCATGTAGATGATGACCCGGTCGCCCTTTTGCACGCCCAGGCTCTTCAGGCCGTTGGCGAACTGGCAGACCCGATGATACAGCTCCTGATAGGTGACCTTGCTCACCGTACCGTCGTCGGCCTCGAAGATCAGCGCCGTCTTGTCGGCGCGGGCCGGCAGGTGACGGTCCAGGCAGTTGTAGGAGACGTTGAGCTCGCCGTCGGCGAACCACTTGTAGAACGGCGCATTGGATTCGTCCAGCACCTGACTGAAGGGCTTACTCCAGGTGATATGCTGGCGCGCCAGCTCGGCCCAGAATCCCTCGTAGTCGGCCGCCGCCTTGGCCACCAGGGCCTGATACGCCGCCATGCCGGCGACATTGGCCTGGGCGGCGAAGGCGGCCGACGGCGGGAAGACTCGGTTTTCTTGCAAGACGGATTCGATGGTGCTCATGGACGCTTTCTCCTGCGGGTTCCGGTGTGGGCTGCCCGGGTGAATAATGTCACCCAAGTCACCCATTCTGAAAACGCCATTATTTTATGCCTATACCTTCGCCGCAAGAATCGATCGATCTCGCCAGCCGATACAGCCGCTATTTGCAGGGGCGGCTGGTGGCCAATCCCGAGCTGCGGGCAGGACTCGAGGCCCGGCTGGAGCAGCCCGTCAGCCGGGCCGAGATGGCCGCCTGGCTGGCCGAGCGGTCCTGGACCGACGAGGCCGGGCTGAAACAGGCCCTGCGCCGGCTGCGCCAGGAGGTCATGTGCCGGCTGATCGTGCGCGACCTCTCGGGCCGGGCCGACCTGGCCGAGGTGACCCGCAGCCTGACCGAGCTGGCCGAGCTGGCCGTGCAGCAGGCCGCGGACTGGCTGCACGCCGATCTGGCGGCGGTCCACGGCCAGCCGCTCGACGGCCAGGGCCAGCCCCAGCGGCTGATCGTGGTCGGCATGGGCAAGCTCGGCGGCTTTGAACTCAACGCCTCGTCCGACATCGACCTGATCTTCGTCTTCCCGGAGGACGGCGAGACCGACGGCACGCGCAAGCTGTCGAACTTCGAATTCTTCACCCGCCTGGGCAAGCGCCTGATCAACGCCATCGGCGAGCCGACCGCCGACGGCTTCGTGTTCCGGGTCGACATGCGCCTGCGGCCCTACGGCGACTCCGGGCCGCTGGTCTCCAGCTTCGCCATGCTGGAGGACTATTTCTACACCCAGGCCCGGGAATGGGAACGCTACGCCTGGATCAAGGCCCGGGCGCTGACCGGCGAGCGGATCGAGGAGCTGGAGGCCCTGCGCCTGCCTTTCGTCTTCCGCAAATACCTCGATTTCGGCGCGCTCAAGGCCATGCGCGAGCTGCACGCCCAGATCCGGCGCGAAGTGGCCAGGCGCGACATGGCCGACAACATCAAGCTCGGTCCCGGCGGCATCCGCGAGGTGGAGTTCATCGCCCAGGTCTTCCAGTTGATCCGCGGCGGCAAGCTGCCCTCGCTCCAGGCCCGCCCCACCCGCGCCATCCTGCACCAGCTGGCCGCCTTCGACCTGATGCCCGAGGCGATCACCACCGAGTTGGAGACGGCCTATGTCTTCCTGCGCAATCTGGAACACCGCCTGCAATACCGGGACGACGCCCAGACCCAGACCCTGCCCCACAGCCCGGAAGAGCAGGCCCTGCTGGCCCAGGCCATGGGCTTCGCCGACTACGGCGAATTCCTGAAACGGCTCGATTCTTTGCGGCGCCGGGTCAGCGGCCAGTTCGAGCAGGTCTTCGGTGCGCCCCAGGAGGACCAGTCCAGCCACCCCCTGGCCGGGCTGTGCGAGCTGCCCGAGGCGGCGGCCGAGGCCATGCTCGCAGAGTTGGGCTACCGCGAACCCAAGGCCGCCCTCGATCAGCTGCTCGCCTTTCGCCGCAGCCAGCGTTACCTGCAACTGCCGGCCGACAGCAAGACCGCGCTCGACGGCCTGCTGCCGCCCCTGATCGAGCTGGCCGGCCATTTCCCCAACGCCGAGACGACCCTCGCCCGCATCCTGGCCCTGCTCGAGGCGATCGGCCGTCGTGCGCCCTATCTGGCCCTGCTGCGCGAATATCCCCAGACCCTGAACCAGCTGGCCAAGATGCTCAGCGCCAGCCCGTGGGCCGCGCAGTACCTCAGCCGCCAGCCGCATCTTCTGGACGAACTGCTCGACGCCCGCGCCCTGTTCGCCGCGCCCGACTGGGCGCAGAAGCGGGCCGAGCTGCACCAGCGCCTGGCGGGCTTCGCCGGCGATGTCGAGCGCCAGATGGACGAGCTGCGCCACTTCAAGCAGGCCGAGACCTTCCGCCTGCTGGCCCAGGACCTGGCCGGACTGTGGACCATCGAGAAGCTGTCCGACCACCTGGCCGATCTGGCCGACCTGATCCTGGCCGAGACCCTGGACCTGGTCTGGGCCGGACTGCCCGGCAGGCACCGCGCGCAGCCCGCCTTCGCGGTGATCGCCTACGGCAAGCTGGGCGGCAAGGAGATGGGCTACGCCTCCGATCTCGACCTGGTCTTCCTCTACGACGATGCCCATCCCGATGCCCAGGAGATCTATGCCAAGCTGGCCAAGCGCCTGAACACCTGGCTCTCCACCCTGACCCCGGCCGGCCATCTGTACGAGACCGACCTCAGGCTGCGGCCGGACGGCGCCGCCGGCCTGCTGGTCAGTTCGACCGCGGCCTTCGAGGACTACCAGAAGAACCAGGCCTGGACCTGGGAGCACCAGGCGCTGACCCGCGCCCGCCCTGTCTGCGGCGATGCCGAGGTCGGCCGCCAGTTCGCCGCGATCCGCCAGGCCGTGCTCTGCCAGACACGCGACCGGGCCAGGCTGAAGGCCGAGGTGTTGGAGATGCGGCAGAAGATGCACGAGGGTCACCCCAACCCGAGCGGGCTGTTCGACCTCAAACACGACGCCGGCGGCTTGGTCGATCTGGAGTTCGCCGTACAGTTCCTGATCCTGGCCGAGGCCGCCGCCCACCCGGAGATGACCGCCAATATCGGCAACATCGCCCTGCTCAAGCGCGCCAGCGAGCTCGGCCTGCTGCCGGGCGAAATCGCCCTGCCGGCGGCCGATGCCTATCGCGAACTGCGCCGCCTGCAGCATGCGGTGAAGCTGCAGGGCGAGGACTATGCCCGGGTGGCGCCGGCGCTGGCGGCCGAGCCGGCGGCGGCGGTGAAACGATTGTGGCAGGCGGCGTTCGAGGCGTGACACCTTTACAGGCCGTTGAAAAACGTAGCGAGGATGGCCAGATGCAAGGCGATTGGGGCGCAGCGACCGAGAAAACGAACGAAGTGAATTTCGGCGCAGCCACATATCAAGCAGATAGGCGAGGGAGCGAAAACGAAGTTTCGGCGAAGCCAAAACGCAGTTTTGGCGCAGGCTAAGATCGGCGTAGCCGATGTTAAGCGAAGCGGCCGAAGCCAACACCGCGCAACGCCGCAGATGGCCCACCGCAGTAGTTTTTCAACGGCCTGTTAAACGGCAATGTGTCCTGTGTCCCCTCCCCTTTATGCCCATCAGGGTGCATTTATGGGGGAGGAAGGGAGGGGAAGGCATTCTCCCCACCCCAGCTCTCCCCGCCAGCGGGGAGGGAGCGCGGCCTGGCTCAGGCGCCGAGCGGGTCTTCGCTGAACCGCCGCTGGATTTCCTCCACCTCGGCGCGGTTGGCGATCAGGGCCTCGACGCAATCCGGATCGAGCTTGGCCCCGCTCAGCTGCCTGAGCAGGGCGAAGGCCTCGTCGTTGCTCCAGGCCGCCTTGTAGGGCCGGCGGCTGGTCAGGGCATCGAACACGTCGGCCACGGCGACGATGCGCGCCTCGATCGGAATCTCGTCGCCCTTGCGGCCATGGGGATAGCCGCTGCCGTCGTAGGCCTCGTGGTGCAGTTCGGCGATGTTGCGCAGGACATCGATGTGCGGCTGCTGACCCAGGTCGAAATTGCCCAGCATGGCGTCGATCAGCTCACGGCCGTGGGCGGCGTGCTGCTTCATCGCCTCGTATTCCTCTTCGGTCAGCTTGCCGGCCTTGAGCAGGATGCCGTCCGGGATGCCGATCTTGCCCACGTCGTGCAGGGGCGAGAAGACGAAGATGTGCTCGATCTGCTCGTCGTTCAGGCCGTACCGATCGGCCAGGCTGCGGGCGATCAGCCGGGCATAGCGGGACATCCGGTCGAGGTGGGAGCCGGTCTCGGAGTCGCGCGCGTGCATCATGTCGCGCGCGGTCTTGACCGAGGCGAGCAGGGTGCGCAGGGCGCTCAGGTCCTGGATGATGGTGAGCGAGATCAGGTGACCGAAGGGGTCGATCTGGTGCAAGGCCTCCTCGGTGAAGACGTCCTTCTCGAAGGAGTTGAAAAAGACGAAACCGAAGAACTCGCCCCGGCTGTACATGGGCATGGTATAGCTGGCGCGGTAGCCGGCGGCGTCGATCTTTCGGGCATGGTCGTGCTGGCTGAAGCGGAAGATGGCCAGGTCGTTCACCACCCGCGGCCGCTTGGCCTCGACGATCTCGAGCAGCGAGGGCGACTCCGCCAACTTGGCCTGGTAATGGGCCAGCGGCGTGTCCGGTCCGCTGCTGATGAAGGTCTTGAGCAGGTCGGTCTTGGGGTCGTGGATGGCGCAGGCGATGCGGTCGAGAAAGGGGAAGCGCTCCCTCAGCATCTGGTGCAGATAGCCCAGCTTCTCGATCAGGTCGGCATTGGAATCCAGCCGTTCCAACGCATCTTGATGGTCGAACATCCCTGGCATCGCGATCGCCCGGCGCAAGCCGGCTTATTGTTTTGAACAGCGCCGAATGTGACCAAAAGCCGCCGACCTGTCAAACCGCAGGCATGGCTCTACTGGCCGATCTGGTGATAGGCGGCATCAGCCAGCCGGCCCATCTCGGCCTTGTCGATGACACCGGACAGGGCGTAACCCAGGTCGCGGTCGACCCAGTAGAAGACCTCGACCCCATCCTCGCGGGCGTGGCGAAAGCCGGTCTCCGCCTGCCCGGCGCCGTCGCGCCGGACATAAAGCGTGACCCGACGGGCCTGTGGATCCTGGTACATGAACTGCGCCACCGGCCCGCCCTGGCCCGCGAGCAGACGCCCGCCCAGCAGCTCGAAGCCCTGGGCGCGGAAATCGGGGGCATGCAGCTCATGGCCCAGACGCTTGGACAGCCAGCTCACCAGGTGGTCGGCATGCCGCGCCTCGACCTCGACCGGGTGCCGCTGCTCCGGGCTGAACACGACATGGGCCAGGGCGGCATCGCGCGGCAGCGCCGCGTACTGCATGTTGGCAGGTTGAGTTGAGACGCCGATGCCGTAGCCGATCAGGCCGGTAAAGCTCAGGGCCGCCACCGTCGCTGCGACACGCCAGGCCGGCCGCGCATGGCGACGGCCCGGGTTGGCCGCGCGCACCAGCTCGAGCGGCAGCGGCTCGTTCAGCACCGCATCGAAGGCCTCGTGCAGGCTGCGGTTCTGCGCCTGCCAGGCCCGCACCCGCGCCTCGTCCTCGGGGTGCACAGCCAGCCAGGCCTCGACCTCGACCCGGCGCTCGTCCGGCAGCCGGCCATCGACATAGGCGTGCAGCTCGTCTTCCCTGATCTCGCTCATTTCACCACCTGCAACTTCACAACGGTTTGGCCTTCCATGATTTCCCGCAAACGTTCACGCGCCCGCGACAAGCGGGACATCACCGTGCCGAGCGGCAGGCCCAGCACCCGCGCCGCATCGGCGTAACTGAATTGTTCCAAGCCGACCAGCAGGATCACCTCGCGCTGCTCGGTCGACAAGCGGCCCAAGGCGGCATGGATGTCGCGCACGGCAAGGGCCTCGACCTGGCCGCCGCTGACCGGGACATCGGCGGCCTCGTCCAGTTCGCAATGGACCTGGCCGTTGGCGCGCAGCTGGTTGATGAAGAGATTGTGCATCAGGGTGAACAGCCAGGCGCGCAGGTCGCTGCCCGGCCGCCAGAGATCGAGCTTGACCAGCGCCCGCTCCAGGGTGTCCTGGACCAAATCGTCGGCGCGAGCGGCGTCCCCCGCCAACGCCCGGGCATAGCGGCGCAGTCGGGGGATGTGCTGGATCAGCTCGTTCTGCCGGTTCACTCAGGGCTTCGCCACATGCCAGACGTTGTTGACGCCATCGCCGGTCATGTCGCCTGGCTTCTGGTCCTTGATCCAAAGGTACAACGGCTTGCCCTTGTAGGCCCACTGCCGGTCGGCATCGTCGCGCACGATGACCTGGTAGTCGCCGACCTCCTTGTCGAAGGCGCCGGCCTTCAAGGGCGGCCATTTCACCGCGCAGTCGCCGTTGCAGACGCTCTTGCCGGCGCCGGCCGGGTCCTTGTCGAAGGTGTACAGCGTCATGCCGGCCGCATTGGTCAGCACGCCGCCCATGACCTTGGCCGGGGTGTGGTGATCGGCATGGGCACTACCGGCCAGCAGGGCCAGACCGAGGCCGGTGGCCAGAAGGGAATGAGTCAGTCGCATAAAACCTCCTAGATTGAATGGGTGATTCGATCGCAAGTTGGCTTGCATGGGGTAAACACCCCCAGTCCCCGGTTTATTCCCGACCCTGAAAATGCGCCCCGTTCGGCGCCGCGGTCGAATACGGTAAAATGCCGTTTTTCGCCGTATTTCTAGGAGTTTTGCATCATGTCCATGGCCGACCGCGACGGTTTCATCTGGTACGACGGCAAGTTGGTGCCCTGGCGCGAGGCCACCACCCATGTCTTGACCCACACTCTGCACTACGGCATGGGGGTGTTCGAAGGCGTACGCGCGTACAAGACCGATAAGGGCCCGGCCATCTTCCGCCTGCAGGACCACACCGACCGCCTGTTTCGCTCGGCCCACATCCTGGGCATGAAGATGCCCTTCGACAAGGAGACCCTGAACGCCGCGCAGAAGGAAGTGGTGCGGGTGAACCAGCTGGAGTCCGGCTACCTGCGGCCGATGGCCTTCTACGGCGCCGAGGCCATGGGCATCTCGGCCAAGACCCTGTCCACCCACGTCATCGTCGCGGCCTGGCCCTGGGGCGCCTATCTCGGCCAGGAGGCTTTGGAGAAGGGCATCCGGGTCAAGACCTCGTCCTTCTCCCGGCACCACGTCAACATCACCATGTGCAAGGCCAAGGCCAACGGCAACTACATGAACTCCATCCTGGCCCACCGCGAGGCCGAGCACGACGGCTACGACGAGGCCCTGCTGCTCGATGTCGACGGCTTCGTGGCCGAGGGCTCGGGCGAGAACATCTTCATCGTGCGCCGCGGCAAGCTCTACACGCCCGATCTCACCTCCGCCCTGGAAGGCATCACGCGCGACACCATCATCCAGCTCGCCGGCGAGCTGGGCATCCCGGTGATCGAGAAGCGCATCACCCGCGACGAGGTCTACTCCGCCGACGAGGCCTTCTTCACCGGCACCGCAGCCGAGGTCACCCCGATCCGCGAGCTGGACAACCGCAGCATCGGCGCGGGCACGCGCGGGCCGATCACGACCCAACTGCAGGCGATGTATTTCGACTGCGTGCAGGGCCGCTCGGCCAAGCACGCCGATTGGCTGTCCCACGTCTGAAAGGACCGGCTATGAGCCAGACCCTGCACACTGCGCGTGTTGTCGAAGTCACCGAGAAGGACCTGCCGCTGCATTGCCCGCTGCCGGCGGAGACGGTATGGAACGCCCACCCCCGGGTGTTCCTGCCGGTCGAGCAGACGGGCGAGGCCCGCTGCCCGTATTGCGGCACGCTGTACCGGCTCAAGGGCGGCCCGGTCGTCGGCCACCACCACTGAACCTTACACGGTTCGGGAGTAACGCGGCTTCTCGGTGTCCGCCTGCCTGAGGTAGGCGTCGAAGCACATGGCGATGTTGCGCAGGAACAGCCGGCCCTTGTCGGTCACGGCGATCCGGCCCGACTCCAGCCGCACCAGGCCGTCGGCCTGGATCGGCTCCAGGTCGGCCAGGGCATCGGCGAAGTAATCGCCGAAGTTCACCCCCCAGCGCTTTTCGAATTCCGCCTGGTCCAGCTCCAGGTCACACATGACCTTGGTAATGGCGTCGCGCCGGATCTGGTCGTCGCGCGACAGGCGCAGGCCGCGCTCGACCGCCAGACCGGTGGCCTGCACCTTGGCCTGGTAGGCCTTCACGTTCTTCTCGTTCTGCAAATAGACCTCCGGCGTCTGGCTGATGGCCGAGGCCCCGAAGGCGTAGATGTCGCAGTGCTTGTGGGTGGTATAGCCCTGGAAGTTGCGCCACAGGGTCTTGCTGACCTGCGCCTTGACCATCTCGTCGGTCGGCTTGGCGAAGTGGTCGAGACCGATGTTGACGTAGCCAGCGGCGCCCAGCCGGTCGTAGATCAGTTGCTGCAGTTGCAGCCGGGTGGCGAAGTTGGGCAGCGCGGTCTCGTCGATCAGCTTCTGGTGCTTCTTCAGCCAAGGGACGTGGGCATAGGAGAACACCGCCAGGCGGTCGGGTGACCAGATGAGCACCTGGTCCAGGGTCTTGCCGAAGCTTTCCACGGTCTGGTGTGGCAGGCCGACGATCAGGTCCATGTTGATGCTGCCGAAGCCGTATTCGCGGGCCCAGGCATAGACCTGGTCGATCAGCGCCGCCGGCTGGATGCGGTTGACCGCCTTCTGTACCCGCGCGTCGAGATCCTGCACGCCCATGGACAGGCGGTTGAAGCCGACCTCGCGCAGGGCGGCGAAATGCTCCGGCGTCAGCTCGCGCGGATCGACCTCGCAGCCCATCTCGGCGCCGTCGGCGATCTTGAACTGCTGGCGGATGGCTTGGCCCAGGCGCCGGATCTCGGCCGGCTTGAGATAGGTCGGCGTGCCGCCGCCCCAATGCAACTGCTCGACCTGGCGGGCGGGATCGGCCATGGCCGCCACCGTGGCCATCTCCTTCTCCAGGTAATCGAGGTAGGACGTCGCCTTGGCGTAATCGCCGGTCGCCACCATGTTGCAACCACAGTAGTAGCAAAGCGTGTCGCAGAAGGGGATGTGGAAGTAGAGCGACAGGCCGCGGCTCGGATCCTGCGAGGCCGCCAACTCGGCACGCCAGTCCTGCTCGGTGAAGCCGGGGTGGAAGTAGGGGGCCGTCGGATAGGAGGTGTATCGCGGCCCCGGCTTGCTGTATTTTTCCAGCAGGGCAGTAAGATCGGACATGATGACTCGCAGTGCCCCGTCACCGTCGGCGACAGGAAAGGATCCGTTTCCGGAGAGGTAAGTCAGGATTTTATGAGGGCGTTCGCCAGAAAAGCAAGACGATGAAGACCGCCGCATTACCCCGCTTCGACACCCCCGAGGCCGCGGAGGCCGCCTTCTACGCGGCTTTCGAGCAGGCCGATCTCGTCGGCATGATGCAGGTATGGGATAACGCACCGGACATCGCGTGTATCCATCCCATGGGCAAGGTTATTACCGGCCTGGCCGAGGTCGGTCGCAGCTGGCAGGAAGTGTTTGCCAGCGAGTTACGACTGCGCTTCACCCGCGAACCGGTGCAATTGAGCGAATCGGGCGACTTGGCCGTGAGCGTGCTCTACGAGCACATCCAGGTCGGCAGCGAGGACAAGCCACGGCCGCCCATGCTGGCGACCAACGTCTACCGCCGCGGCGATCGCGGCTGGCGCCTGATCCTGCACCACGCCTCGCCCGCCGTGGTGGCTGTGGCGGAAGCACCACGGGCCAACCCATTTCTGCACTAGGTTTCGCCCTAAGAGCCTGTCTCATAGCCGAGCCTTCGGCTATGGTGTAGATTCTTAAAAAGACATCGAAGTAGTCTGATTGGACTATTCAAGAATGCGGTTGATTACTGATCTT
Source organism: Sulfuritortus calidifontis (assembly GCF_003967275.1). Lineage (NCBI taxonomy): Bacteria > Pseudomonadati > Pseudomonadota > Betaproteobacteria > Nitrosomonadales > Thiobacillaceae > Sulfuritortus > Sulfuritortus calidifontis. Next base: position 256,580 of record NZ_AP018721.1, on the reverse strand, counting down.
CCCGTCCTAAATTTGATATCATGTTCATGACGGTTTAACGAACCTCCCTGACCGCCGCAATGGCGGTTTTTCCAGCGGCATCGGGCAACCGATGCCGCTTTTTTTCGTCCTGAGGTTTCCCCCGGCTTTTGTTCTCGGCGCTCGCGCTACAATCCTCCCATCCACAGGGAGAACAGCATGTCCTTACCCAGCGCATCCATCTTCAAGGCCTATGACATCCGCGGCATCGTCGACCAGACGCTGACCGAGGACGCTGTCGAGCAGATCGGCCGCGCCATCGGCTCCGAGGCCGCGGCCCGCAAGCAGACCGCCATCGTCATCGGCCGCGACGGCCGCCTGTCCGGCCCGCGCCTGGCCGCCGCCCTGGCCCGCGGCATCCAGGCCGCCGGCATCGACGTGATCGACGTCGGCATGGTCGCCACGCCGATGACCTATTTTGCCGCTTACCACCTCGGCACCAACTCCGCGGTCATGGTCACCGGCAGCCACAACCCGCCGGACTACAACGGCCTGAAGATGGTGCTGGGCGGCGAGACCCTGTCGGGCGAGAGCATCCAGGCCCTGCGCCGGCGCTTGGAGCAGGGCGACCTCGCCTCGGGCAGCGGCGGCTACCGTCAGCAGGACATCGCGCAGGCCTACATCGAGCGCATCGTCGGCGACGTGAAACTCGCCCGGCCGATGCGGATCATCGTCGACTGCGGCAACGGCGTGCCCGGCGCCTTCGCGCCCGCGCTCTACCGCGGCCTGGGCTGCGAGGTGGAGGAACTGTTCTGCGAGGTCGACGGCAACTTCCCCAACCACCACCCCGACCCCTCGGTGCCGAAGAACCTGGAGGATCTGATCGCGCATCTCAAAACCGGCGATGCCGAGATCGGCCTGGCCTTCGACGGCGATGGCGATCGCCTGGGCGTGGTGACCAAGGACGGCCACATCATCTATCCCGACCGCCAGCTCATGCTGTTCGCCGACGACGTGCTGTCGCGCAACCCCGGCGCCCAGATCATTTTCGACGTGAAATCCACCCGCAAGCTCTATCCCTGGATCGAGCAGCGCGGCGGCAAGCCGGTGCTGTGGAAGACCGGCCACTCCTTCATCAAGGCCAAGATGAAGGAAAGCGGCGCCCTGCTCGCCGGCGAGATGAGCGGCCACGTGTTCTTCAAGGAGCGCTGGTACGGCTTCGACGACGGTCTTTATGCCGGCGCCCGCCTGCTCGAATACCTGTCGCGCCAGGCCGACATCGATGCCACCCTGCACGGCCTGCCCGACACGGTGAACACGCCGGAGCTGCAGATCAAGATGCAGGAGGGCGAACCCCACGCCCTGATCGAGCAGCTGCAAAAAAGCGCGAAGTTCGAGGGCGCCAACGTCATCACCATCGACGGCCTGCGCGTGGAATACCCCGACGGCTTCGGCCTGATGCGCGCCTCCAACACCACACCGGTGATCGTGCTGCGCTTCGAGGCCGACAGCGAAGCGGCGATCGCCCGCATCCAGGCGGCCTTCCGCCAGGTCCTGCTGGCCGCCCGGCCCGACCTCGAGCTGCCCTTCTGACCAGACCGCCCCGTCCCGCTTTTTGATGCGGCCGGGCGGGGCCGGTATCATTACGCCTTTGCCAACGGCTTTTTCGCGAGCCCGCCATGTCCAAATCGTCCTCGGCGTCCCAGCCTCTCGTCGGCCTGATCATGGGCAGCACCAGCGACTGGGACACCCTGCGCCACGCCGCCGACCTGCTCCGGCAATTCGGCATCCCGTTCGAGCAGCGCGTGGTCTCGGCCCACCGCACCCCGGACCTCTTGTTCGACTACGCCGGCACGGCGGCCGAACGGGGCTTGAAATGCATCATCGCCGGGGCCGGCGGTGCCGCCCACCTGCCGGGCATGGTCGCGGCCAAGACCCACCTGCCGGTGCTCGGCGTGCCGGTGATGTCGAAGGCCTTGAAAGGCATGGACTCGCTGCTTTCCATCGTGCAGATGCCCAAGGGCATTCCGGTCGCCACCTTCGCCATCGGCGAGGCCGGCGCCGCCAACGCCGCGCTGTTCGCCGCCGCGCTGCTGGCCAACGAGGACGCCGGCATCCGCGACAAGCTCACCGCCTTCCGCAAGAGCCAGACCGAGACCGTGCTGGCGATGCAACTGCCGGAGGCCTGATGCTGCTACCCGGTGCCACCTTGGGCGTGCTCGGCGGCGGCCAGCTCGGCCGCATGTTCGCCATCGCCGCCCGCACCATGGGCTATCGGGTGGTGGTGCTCGACCCCGATTTCACCAGCCCGGCCGGCCAGATGGCCGACGAGCATCTGTGCGCCGACTACCGCGACCCGAATGCCTTGCAGCGCATGGCCGAGACCTGCGACGCGGTGACCACCGAGTGGGAGAACGTGCCGGCCGAGAGCCTGGCGTTCTTGAGCGCGCGCTGCCCGGTCGCGCCCTCCCCCGACTGCCTGGCCGTGGCCCAGGACCGCCTCTCGGAGAAAACCCGCGCGCGCGAATTCGGCTGCGAAACCGCGCCCTTCGCCAACATCGAAGACAGTGGCGACCTGGTCCACGCCTGGTCGGTGATCGGCGCCCCCGCCCTGCTCAAGACCCGCCGCCTGGGCTACGACGGCAAGGGTCAGGTGCGGGTGAACAGCCTGGACGAACTGGTCGCTGCGCATGAACAGCTGGGCTCGGTACCCTGCCTGCTCGAAGGCTTCCTGCCGCTGGAGCGCGAGGTCTCGGTGGTGCTGGCACGCAATGCCCAGGGCGAGATCGCCGTCTTCCCGGTGGCGGAGAACCAGCACCGCAACGGCATCCTCGACATCAGCATCGTGCCCGCCCGGGTGCCCGAGGCCGTCGCCGCCAAGGCGCGCGACATGGCGAGCCGAATCGCCCATGGCTTGAATTACGTCGGCGTGCTGGCCGTGGAGTTCTTCGTCCTCAAGGACGGCCGCATCGTGTTCAACGAGATGGCGCCGCGCCCGCACAACAGCGGCCACTACACCCTGGATGCCACGGTCTGCGACCAGTTCCAGCAGCAGGTGCGCGCCCTGGCCGGCCTGCCGCTGGGCGATACCCGCCTGCTGTCGCCGGTGGTCATGGTCAACCTGTTGGGCGATGTCTGGACCCACGGCCCGCGCTGGCTGGAACTGCTCAAGCACCCGGGCATACACCTGCATCTCTATGGCAAGGCCGAGGCCCGGCCGGGCCGCAAGATGGGCCACTACAACTGCCTGGCCCCGACGGTGGAAGCGGCGCTGGAACTGGCCATGAGCACCCGCGCCGCCATCGGCATTACCGACTAATCACTCGATCGCCTCGGCCAGCAGCACGCCGGTGCGGCCCTTGTTGTCGACCAGGGTCATCTTCACCGGCAGCTGTGGCGGCTGCGCCCGCAGCCACAACTCCATGTCGTCCTCCTCGCCACCTTGGCCGATGCGCAGGTGGATGGCCTCGATCTCGCCCAGCGGCAGCCGGATCAGCTCGCGGCCCAGTTCCTGATAGCGATATTCCTTGGCCCGCTTTCCGTTGACCACCACCACCGTGCCGGACGCCGGTCGGGCAAACAAGGCCAGCTGATAGACCACGCTCAGGTAGTCCTGCGCCCCCGCCGCGACCGGCAGCGCACCGTAGGGCCCACCCAGGCGGACCGAGGCGCGGCCCCAGTCGAAGGCGGCGGTATAGCTCTTCTTGCCCCGCTGCATCCAATAGCTCTCCGGCCGCAGGCCCTCGGCGGCGATGCGGCCGTTGCTGGTCTGGCTGAGCAGGCCGGAATAGAACAGGGCGAACAGCCCGGTCGCCCGGGCGACGCCGACCAGCGAGTACTGCTCGCCGCTGCGGCGCCAGACGTGATCGAGCTGGCCCAGGGTCAGGCCGCCCTCGTTGCCCTGGACGATATAACGGATGCGAAAGGCCTCGGGCAGGGCGGCCGCTGGGGTGGCGGGTGTATCGGCGACTTGGACGACGGGGGCGGCTTCGTCCGAGGACGCCGGCTCGGCGACAGGCTCTGCGGCAACCGGCAGCGGCTCGCTGGCCGGCATGGGCGATGTCGGCGGGCGCCTCGCGGACTTAGGCTTGACCGCCGGCTTCGGTGGAACAGGCTTGAGGGCCGGCCCCATCAACCGCGCCTCGATCGGCGGCGGCTCGGCCTCGATCTCGGCGAACCCCGGCAGGCTGATGCCGCCGGCGATCCAGACATGCAGAAGCAGGGAAACGGCCAGGGCGGCCAGCAGGCGGCGGGAGGGCGACTGGCTCAGCACGCCCATCCGGTGCTACCCCGCAGGCGAAATCAGGGCGTTGGCCGCGGGGGCGTTGCTGCGCACCCGGGCGCGGCCGTCGGCACTCAGCTCGACCCGGCCCTCGGCGATCCAGCGCACGGCCAGCGGATAGATGCGATGCTCCTGCTCCAGCACGCGCGCCCCCAGGCTGTCCGGCGTGTCGTCTTCCAGCACCGGCACCGCGGCCTGGACGACGATCGGCCCGGCATCCAGCTCGGGCGTGACATAGTGCACGGTGCAGCCATGCAGCTTGACGCCGGCGGCGATGGCGCGGGCATGGGTGTCGAGCCCGGTGAAGGCGGGCAGCAGCGAGGGATGGATGTTGATCATGCGCCCGGCATAGCGATTGACGAAGCCGTCGCTGAGGATGCGCATGAAACCGGCCAGGCAGACAAGATCGGCACCGTAGCCGTCGATCACCTCGGCCAGTTTCGCATCGTAGGCCTCGCGGCTGGGATAGTCCTTGTGATTGACCACGGCGGTCTCGACCCCGAGCTCACGCGCGACCGCCAGCCCCTTGGCCTCGGCCTTGTTGCTGATGACGGCGGCGAATTCGACCGGCAGCCCGGCGCGCAGTAGCGCCTCCATATTGCTGCCACGGCCGGAGATGAGGACGACGACGCGCATCAAACCACGACGGTTTGCGGCTGGCCTTCGGCGCGTTGCTCGATGCGGCCCAGGCGGTAGACGGTCTCGCCCTGCTTGCTCAGGAACTCGGCCGCGCGCTCGGCGTCATCCGCGGCGACCACGAGCACCATGCCGATGCCGCAGTTGAAGGTGCGGTGCATCTCGCGCAGCTCGACCTTGCCCTGTTCCATCAGCCACTGGAATACCGGCGGGAAGGTCCAGGCCTTGCCGTCGAGCACGGCGGTGAGGTTGTCGGCCAGGATGCGCGGGATGTTCTCCAAGAGGCCGCCGCCGGTGATGTGGGCCAGGCCCTTCACCGGCAGTTCATTCATCAGCGCCAGCAGCGGTTTGACGTAAATGCGGGTTGGTTCGAGCAGGGTCTCACCCAGAGTCTTGCCATGGAAGGCGCTGTTGAGATCGGCACCGCTGACCTCGACGATCTTGCGGATCAGCGAATAACCGTTGGAATGCGGGCCGCTCGATGCCAGACCGAGCACCGCGTCGCCCGGCTGGATGGTCTTGCCGGTGATGATGCGCGACTTCTCCACGGCGCCGACGGCGAAGCCGGCCAGGTCGTATTCGCCCGGCGGGTACATGCCGGGCATCTCGGCCGTCTCGCCGCCGATGAGGGCGCAGCCGGCGAGCTCGCAGCCCTTGGCGATGCCGGCCACCACCTGCTCGCCGGTGTTCACGTCGAGCTTGCCGCAGGCGAAGTAGTCGAGGAAGAACAGCGGCTCGGCGCCCTGGACCAGGATGTCGTTCACGCTCATCGCCACCAGGTCCTGGCCGATGGTGTCGTGCTTGTTCATCTGGAAGGCGAGCTTGAGCTTGGTGCCGACGCCGTCGGTGCCGGAGACCAGCACCGGCTCCTTGTACTTGCCGGTCAGCTCGAACAAGGCGCCGAAGCCGCCGATGCCGCCGAGCACCTCGGGGCGCAGGGTCTTCTTGGCATGGGGCTTGATACGGTCGACCAGGGCATCGCCGGCGTCGATATCGACACCGGCATCGCGATAGGAGAGTCCAGATTGGGTAGTCACGGAGAGCAGGCCGAAAAGGTTGAAAAAACAATGCTATTCTACCGCAGATGCAGCCCAATCCCGCCGCCAATCGTGCCTTGCTCACCCTGCTGGTGACTGCCGGCGGCCTCTATCTGCTCTACCTGCTGGCCCCCATCCTCACCCCCTTCCTGCTCGCCGCCGCCCTGGCCTATCTCTGCGACCCGCTGGTCGACCGGCTGGAGGTCCACAAGCTTAACCGCACCCTCGCCACCAGCCTGGTCCTGCTCGGCCTGCTGCTGGCCTTCGTGCTGCTCGCCCTGATCCTGGCGCCCCTGGTCCAGGCCGAGGCGCGGCTGTTGATGAACCAGCTGCCGCTCGCCCTGGACTGGGTGCAGCAGACCCTGCTGCCCTGGGTGGAAAAGACCTTCGGCATCGACCTCATGCAGGACCAGGCCCAGCTCGGCGACTGGCTCAAGGCCCAACTCGGCCAGGGCCAATTCACCGCCTATCTGCCCACCCTGGGCGAGGGCGGTCTGGCGGTGCTCGGCTTCCTGGTCAATCTGGTGCTGGTGCCGGTGGTCACCTTCTACCTGCTGCGCGACTGGGACCGCATCCTGGCCCACCTGGTCGGCTGGCTGCCCCGGCCCGTGGCCGGCAAGACCATCGAGATCGCCCGCGAGGTCGATGTCGTGCTGGCCGAGTTCGTCCGCGGCCAGATCGCCGTCATCCTGGTCATGGCGGTGTTCTACAGCGCCGGCCTGTGGCTGGCCGGGCTCGATTACGCCCTGGCCGTCGGCCTGGTCGCCGGCGTGCTGGTGTTCGTGCCCTATCTGGGCGTGATCGTCGGCCTGCTGCTGGGCAGCTTGGCCGGGCTCATGCAGCACGGCGAGCTGACCGCGCTGATCCCGGTCTGGGCGGTGTTCGGCCTGGGACAGGTGCTGGAGGGCATGGTCATCACCCCGCGCCTGGTCGGCGAACGGGTCGGCCTGCACCCGGTGGCGGTGATCTTCGCGCTCATGGCCTTCGGCCAGCTGTTCGGTTTCTTCGGCGTGCTGCTCGCCATCCCCGCCTCGGCCGCGCTATTGGTCGGCCTGCGCCATCTCAAGCAGCAGCTCGATTAATCCTCGCGCCGAAACTCGCCCTCGATGAAGTCGTCGTTCGCGGCCCGCGGGCCGCGCGGCCGCGGCGGCGAGGGCCAGATGAGCAGGACCAGGGCGACCACGTCGCTGATCGCGCCGGGCACGATCAACAGCACGCCGGCCAGGATGCGCCGGCCGCTCTCCCACAGCACGGCCAGTGGCGTGCGACCCTCGAAGGCGGAATACATCAGGCGCGGCAGCAGCTCGGCCCGCTCGATGCGCAGCACCACGAGGCCGGCCAGGATGGCCAGGGCCAGCCAGGCCAGGGTCCAGGCGCCGATGATTTGCCAGATCTGGTATATCCCTGCCAATTCCAGCGCCGGCAGGCCCAAAGCTATAATCGCGAAGACCAATAATTTCATACACCTATTCCATGTCAGGCAGCCAGGCCTTGCTCTGCTTCACCACTTTGCCCGACCAGGCAGCCGCGGACAAACTCGCCGAGTCCCTGGTGGCGGAACGCTTGGCCGCCTGCGTCAGCATCCTCGCCCCCTGCCGTTCGGTCTACCGCTGGCAGGGCGCCATTCACAAGGACAATGAAATCCCGCTCCTGATCAAGACCACGGCCGACCGTTATGCCGAGCTGGAGCGCCACCTCAGGCAAAACCATCCGTATGAACTACCGGAACTGATTGCCGTCGAAATTACGCAAGGCCTGCCAGCTTACCTGGACTGGCTGACTGCGCAAATCTAAGCCGAAAAAACCTTGGAGACACTATGCGCCATATCCTGACCGCCGCCCTGCTCCTGCTGGCCGCCCTGCCCCTGCGCGCCGAGGAGGACCTGCTGGAACCCGAACAGGCCTTCCGGGTCAGCGCCCGCCTGGTCGACAACGCCAATGTCGAGCTGCAGTTCCAGGTGGCCAAGGGCTATGCCCTGTACAAGGAAAAGTTCAAGTTTTCCGCCGACAGCGGCGCAAAGCTCGGCGCCCCGTCCATGCCCAAGGGCCAGATCAAGGACGACGAATATTTCGGCCGGGTCGAGACCCTGCGCGACAGCTTCAAGGTGCGCATCCCGGTCAGCTATGCCGGCGCGCCCAAACCGTTCAAGCTCATCGCCGGCTACCAAGGCTGCGCCGATGCCGGCGTCTGCTATCCGCCGCAGGAGACCACCTTTACCCTGCAGCCGGTCGTGGCCGCGGCCGCGCCGGCGACCGGCTTCCAGCCGCTCAACAGCCTGAAGCAGCTGGCGGGCGAACTCGCCGGCGGCGAGCCCGAATTGCTGCCGGCCGACCAGGCCTTCAAGCTCAGCCTCACCCCGGCCGGCAACAATGCCGTCACCGCCCGCTTCGACCTGGCCAAGAGCTATTACCTCTACCGCGACAAGATCAAGTTCAGCGTGGTCAGCCCGGCCGGCGCCAAGGTCGCCGGCATCGACCTGCCCCAGGCCGAGGAAAAGACCGACCCCAACTTCGGCAAGATGTTCGTCTACCACGACGGCTTCAGCGCCACCGTGCGCCTGGAGGGCCTGTCCGCGAACGGCGGGCCGGTCAAGCTGAAAGCCAGCTACCAGGGCTGCAGCGAAAAGGGCGTCTGCTACCCGCCGATCGACAAGAGCTTCGACCTCGTGCTCGGCAGCGCCGCAGCCGCCACCTCAACTGCACCGGCCGCACCGGCCAAGGCAGCCGCCGTCGAGCCGGAGGACACCTCGGAATCGGGGCAGATCGCCGCCATGCTCAAGGGCGGCAGCTTCTGGGTGGTGGTCGCCAGCTTCTTCGGCTTCGGTCTCTTGCTCGCGCTCACGCCTTGCGTGTTCCCGATGATCCCCATCCTGTCCGGCATCATCGTCGGCCAGGGCCATGACATCACCAAGCGCCACGGTTTCATGCTCTCGCTTGCCTACGTGCTGGGCATGGCCATCACCTATGCCCTGGCCGGCGTCGCCGCCGGCATGTCGGGCACCCTGATCTCCAACGCCCTGCAGAACCCGTGGGCACTGGGTACCGGCGCCGCCATCTTCGTCGCCCTCGCCCTGTCCATGTTCGGCTTCTACGACCTGCAGCTGCCGAGCTTCCTGCAAAGCCGTTTCACCGAGGCCAGCAACAAGATGCAAGGCGGCAAGTTCACCGGCGTGTTCGCCATGGGCGCCATCTCAGCCCTGATCGTCGGCCCCTGCGTCGCCGCTCCCCTGGCCGGCGCCCTGCTCTACATCGGCCAGACCGGCGACATGCTGCTGGGCGGCGTCTCGCTGTTCTTCATGGCCTTGGGCATGGGCGTGCCCCTGCTCCTGGTCGGCCTCTCGGCCGGCGCCCTGCTGCCGCGGGCCGGCGCCTGGATGGAGGCGGTGAAGAGCTTCTTCGGCACCCTGATGCTGGCCATCGCGATCTGGCTGGTCTCGCCGCTGCTGCCGCCGGTCGTGGTCATGCTGCTCTGGGCCGCGCTGCTGATCGTCGCCGCCATGTACCTGCGCGCGATCGACCCGCTCGAGGCCGGCGCCAGCGGCTGGCGCCGCCTGTGGAAGGGCGTCGGCATGATCGCCCTGATCGCCGGCATCAGCCTGCTGCTCGGCGCCCTGGGCGGCAGCCGCGACCTGCTGCAGCCGCTGCAGATCTTCAAGGGCGGCGCCGCCGGCAGCGCCATCGCAGGCGAGCCGGCCAAGCTGCAGTTCCGCACGGTGAAAAGCAGCGCCGAGCTCGACGCCGCCATCGCCCAAGCCAAGGGCAAGTACGTCATGCTCGACTTCTATGCCGACTGGTGCATCTCGTGCAAGGAGATGGAGCGCTTCACCTTCTCCGACGCCAAGGTGCAGGCTCGGCTGAAGGATGTGGTGCTGCTCAAGGCCGACGTCACCGGCAACACTGCCGAGGACAAGGCCCTGCTCAAGCGATTCAACCTGTTCGGCCCGCCCGGCCTGATCTTCTTCGACAAGGAAGGCAAACAATCCGGTTTTAGGGTGATCGGCTACGAGCCGCCGGAGAAATTCCTGCAGAGCCTGGACAAGGGCATGCCATGAAGCTGAAGAAACATCACCTCAGCGTCCTCATCGTCGCCGCCGTCTTCGGCGTCGCCGGTGCCTTCGTCTACAAGAAACTCAGCGACCCCACGCCGGCCGCCGACAACGGCGGGCTGAGCGAGGGCATCGACACCGGCGCGGTCATGGCCGCCAGCCTGCCCGACCTCGAAGGCAAACCGCAGCCCCTCAGCCAGTGGGCCGGCAAGGTCGTGGTCATCAACTTCTGGGCGCCCTGGTGCCCGCCCTGCCGCGAAGAGATCCCCGGCTTCATCAAGCTGCACGAGAAATACGCCGACAAGGGCCTGGTCTTCGTCGGCGTCGCCCTCGACGAGCCAAGCCGGGTGCAGGCCTATGTCGACGAAATCGGCATCCACTATCCCATCCTGGTCGGTGGCCCCGAGGCCAGCCAGTTGAGCACGCTGGCCGGCAACCGCCTGGGCGGCCTGCCCTACACCCTGGTGCTCGACCGCGACGGCAAGCCCGCCGCCACCTACACCGGCGCCGTCGCCGAGCAGAAGCTGGAAGCGCTGGTCGCGCCGCTGTTGTGACCGAAGCGCTCGAAGCGGTCAAACCCAGCCGCAGCCTGCTCACCGCCGCCGGTCGCGCGATCGGCGACTACATGATGATCCGCGATGGCGACCGGGTGCTGCTCGGGCTGTCCGGCGGCAAGGACAGCCTGTCCCTGCTCCACGTGCTGCTCCACTTGCAGAAGAAGGCGCCGATCAAGTTCGAGTTGGCCGCCTGCACTGTCGACCCGCAATCGCCCGACTTCGACCCCTCGCCGCTCAAGCCCTACCTGGAACAGCTGGGCGTGCGCTATTTCTACGACAGCCAGCCCATCGTCGAGCAGGCCCAGGCCCACATGCAGGGCGATTCCTTCTGTGCCTATTGTTCCAGGATGCGCCGCGGCATCCTCTACCGCACCGCACGGGAAAACGGCTACAACGTGCTCGCCCTGGCCCAGCACCTGGACGACCTGGCCGAGACCTTTCTCATGTCCGCCTTCTTCGGCGGCAAGCTGCGCACCATGCAGGCGCACTACCTGAACGACGCCGGCGACGTCCGCGTCATCCGGCCCTTCGTCTACGCCCGCGAGCGCCAGACCCGGGACTTCGCGAAGAATGCGGGGCTGCCGGTAATCCATGAGAACTGCCCGGCGTGTTTTTCGATGCCGATGCAGCGGTATCAGATGAAGCTGCTGTTGGAACAGCAGGAGAAGGAGCATCCGCAGTTGTTCGCGAATCTACTCACGACCATGCGGCCACTGATGGGGACGCCACCAACGATATGAGCCGCCTCGGCCTCCGGTTCGCCCTGATCTACCTCATCTGGCCACTATGCTGGGCTGCGGCCGCAGCCAACACCACCGACGTCAAAGGCAATGTCGTCTTCCTCCAAATTGGCTTATTGCCACAGATGCTGCTGCTCAGCTTTCCGGGCGGCCTTTCGTGGGCCAGCGGGCTTTGGTGGGGTTGGACGTATTTGGTTTTGGTACCCCCGTTCATGTTGCTGTTGTTTTCTTGGTGCCCGGTTCGAACGCAAACGCAGGGGTTAGCTAGAGCGCAGTACTCATTGCGCCGCATGAAATATTTATCCGGCGCCTTTTGCACACGGCAGTCCTCCGGCCGGGGGCGCCCGGCCGGAGGCCTTACGTGAACCAACAACCTCTATCCAGGCCACCGTCCCACTGCACCGTGTGTGATTCAAATCCATCCGGCGCATTACGCCTAACGGCTAATGCGCCCTACTTCTAAAGCATCTCCACCACCCACTTCGTCACCGTCGCCGTCGCCCGCGCGCACTGCTGCCCGCGCGCCGCGTCGAAGGCCTTGTACTCGTCCTCGTTCCACATGTCGTAGGTACGGCCGGTGAAGCATTGCTGGAGCTGCTCACAGGTGATGCCGCCGAACTCCTGGCGGAAGCGTTCGACCAGTTCGCGGCCCTTCTTGAAGTTGCTGATGAAGCGGCCCTTGTCCAGCTTGTCGCGGTCGCGGCCGCGCTTGGCGCTGAGGGCGACCAGGCCGCCGGTGAGGGCGCCGCAGGCGCCCTGGCCCATGAGGCCGCCGCCGCCGGAGAGGCCGTGGCTGGCCTTGATCACGCTGTCGTCGATGACGCCGACGGTCTCCTGGATGGCGGCCAGCACGCATTGCGGGCAGCAGCCGTAGTCGAGTTCATATTGCAGCGCCTTGTCGTAGGCCTGTTGCGCCAGGTTTTGCTTGTCGACCGGGGCCGGTTTGTCCGCTGTTGCCATCTGCCGCTCCGAAATATTAGGAATCGCTAATATTTCTATAGCACAGCGCCGCCGGCTGGCCAGGCGGATTTCGTCCGGCCCGACCTCAGTCGCCGCCGCCCAGGGCCTTGTACAGGGCGATGCGGGCGCCCTGGGCCTGGCGCTCGGCGGCGGCCAGGGCCTGCTCGGCGGCGAAGGCCTCGCGGCCGGCGTCGAGCACTTCCAGATAGCTGGCGAGGCCAGCCTCGGCCCGGGCCTGTACCCGCTGCAGCCGGGCCTGCTGCGCGGCCAGGTTGGCCGCCTGGGCCGCCAGCTGCTCGCGGTAGCCGGCCTGCGCGGCCAGGGCATCGGCCACCTCGCGGAAGGCCTGCTGCACGGTCTTTTCGTAGTCGGCCACGGCAGCCACCTTGCGCGCCTCGGCCAGGTCGAGGTTGGCCCGGTTGCGCCCGGCATCGAACAGCGGCAGCTTGAGCGCGGGCTGGAACGACCAGGCCTCGCTACCGGAATCGAACAGGCCGGACAGGGCGCCGCTGGCGCTGCCGAAGGCGGCGGTGAGCGAGATGCGCGGGAAGAAGGCGGCGCGGGCGGCGCCGATGTTGGCGTTGGCGGCGATCAGCCGCTGCTCGGCGGCGCGCACGTCGGGCCGGCGCAGCAGCACCGCCGAGGGCAGGCCCGGTGCCAGTTCGGCCAGGGCGGCGGGTCTGGCCGGCGGCGGCAACTCGGCAGCCATGCCGGTGAGCAGGCGCAGGGCGTTCTCGGTCTGCTGGCGCTGGCGTTTGAGTTCGGCCCACTGGGCGCGCACCGACTCGGCCAGGCTTTCGGCCGCGAGCACGTCGAGGTCGCCGGCCAGGCCGGCATCGCGCCGCTTGCGGGTGAGCTCCAGGCTCTCGCGCCGGCTGTTCAGGGTCTCGGCCGCCAGACGCTCGCGCTCGGCCAGTTCCAGCCGCTGGTACCAGGTGTTGGCGACGTCGCCGATGAGGCCGATGCGGAAGCTCCTGGCTGCCTCATCGCTGGCTAGGTACTGCGCCCGTGCCGCCTCGCTCAGGGCGGCCACCCGGCCCCAGAAATCCAATTCGAAGGCGGTCAGCCCCAAGGCCGCGTCGTAGCGGCTGGTGGTGCGCTTGGCACCGCTGCTGCTCAGATCGGCCGGGGTGCGGCTGCGGCTGCCCGTGGCCTGGGCCTCCAGCGTGGGCAGCCGGTCGGCACGGGCGACACCGGCCAGGGCGCGCGCCTCTGCCACCCGGGCCAGGGCGATCCTGAGGTCGCGGTTGTGTTCGAGCGCGGCCGCGATCAGCCCTTGCAGGGCCGGGTCGGCGAAATAGTCGCGCCAGGGCGGCAGGGCCGCCTCGGCCGCCTTGGCCTCGACATCGGGGAACTGCGCCGGCACCGGCGGGGCCGGCCGCAGGTACTCGGGCACCAGCGAGCAGCCGGCCAGCAGCGCGGCGGCGAGGGCCGCGGCCAGGCCGGCGGCGGGGAAGCGGCGATCAGTCATTTTGCGTTTCCTTTCGCGGCGGCCGCGCCGGGAAGAAGCGGCGCACCACCACGAAGAACACCGGCACCAGGAAGATGGCGAGCAGGGTGGCGGCGATCATGCCGCCGATGACGCCGGTGCCCACGGCATGGCGGCCGGCGGCGCCGGCCCCGGTGGAGATGGCGAGCGGCAGCACGCCCAGGATGAAGGCGAAGCTGGTCATCACGATCGGCCGCAGCCGCATGCGGCAGGCCTCGAGCGTGGCCGCGACCAGTTCCATGCCGTCCTCGTGCAGCTTGCGGGCGAACTCGATGATCAGGATGGCGTTCTTGGCCGACAGGCCGATGATGGCGATCAGGCCGACCTTGAAGAACACGTCGTTGGGCAGGCCGCGCAGCTGGACGGCGAGCACGGCGCCGAGCACGCCGAGCGGTACCACCAGGATGACCGCGAAGGGGATGGCCCAGCTCTCGTACAGCGCGGCCAGGGCGAGGAAGACCACCAGCAGCGACAGCGCGAACAGGATGGGCGCCTGCGCCCCGGCCAGGCGTTCCTCGAACGAGGTGCCGGACCAGGCGAAGCCGTAGCCCGGCGGCAGCTTGGCCGCGATCTCCTCCATGGCCTGCATCGCCTCGCCGGTGGAATGGCCCGGGGCCGGGCCGCCGGCGATCTTGAGCGCGGGGCTGCCGTTGTAGCGGTCGAGCTTGGGCAGGCCGACCACCCACTGCGGCCGGGCGATCTCGCCCAGCTGCACGATGCCGCCCTGACGGTTGCGCACCGGCAGCCGCATCAGGTCTTCCGGCGTCTTGCGCAGGTCGGCCTCGGCCTGCATCTGCACCTTGAGGATGCGGCCCTGGCGCACGAAGTCGTTGACGTAGGCGACGCCGATGGCCGAGGCCAGGGTGTCGTTCAGCTCGGCCATGTCGATCGAGAGGGCCTGGGCCTTCTCCCGATCGATGTCGAGATAGACCTGCGGCCCCGGTTCCTGGCCCTCGGGCCGCACGCCGGCCAGGCGCGGGTCCTGGCTGGCCAGGCCGAGCACCCTGTTGCGCACCTCCAGCAGCGCCTCGCGGCCCTGGCCGGTGCGGTCCAGCAGCCGGAAATCGAAGCCGCCGACGGCGCCCAGCTCGGGGATGGGCGGCGGGTTGACCGCGAACACCATGGCCTCCTTGATCTGCATGAAGCCGCCCATGGCGCGGCCGATGACGCCCTGGGCCGAGTGTTCCCTGCCGCCGCGCGCGTCCCAGTCCTTGAGCCGGGTGAACACCAGCGCGGCATTCTGGCCCCGGCCGAAGAAGGAAAAGCCGACCACGCCGATCACGCGCTCGACCTCGGGCTGGTTAAGGTAGAACCGCTCGACCCGCGACAGCACCTCGACCGTGCGCTCCTGGGTGGCACCGCCGGGCAGCTGGACCAGGGTGATGAAATAGCCCTGGTCCTCCTCGGGCAGGAAGCTGCCGGGCAGCCGGGCGAACAGCCAGCCGGTGGCGAGCACGACCGCGAGATAGATCGCCATCCAGCGCCCGCTGCGGGCGAGGATGCGGGCGGTGGTGCCGCGGTAGCGCTCGGTCACCCGGCCGAAGAAGCGGTTGAACCAGCGCTTCGCGTCGGCCTCGGCCTCGCTCGGCTTGAGCAGGGTCGCGCACATGGCCGGCGTCAGCGACAGCGCCATCAGCACCGAAAAACCCATGGTCAGGATCAGGGTGGTGGCGAACTGGCGATAGATGGCGCCGACCGAGCCGCCGAAGAACAGCATGGGCATGAACACGGCCGAGAGCACCACCGAGATGCCGAGGATGGCGCCGAGTATCTGGTCCATCGCCTTGAGCGTGGCCGGCAGCGGCGCCAGGTGTTCCTCGCGCATGATGCGCTCGACGTTCTCGACCACGACGATGGCGTCGTCGACCAGGATGCCGATGGCGAGCACCATGGCGAACAGGGTGAGCACGTTGATGGAAAAGCCGAAGGCATAGAGGCCGGCGGTGGCGCCGGCCAGCGCCACCGGCACCACCACGGCGGGCACCAGGGTGGTGCGCCAGTGGCCGAGGAAAACGTACATCACGACGAAGACCAGGAGCATGGCCTCGCCCAGGGTCTTCACCACCTCGAAGATGGAGATCTCGACGAAGCGCGAGGTGTCGTAGGGGATGGCCCAGTCGATGCCCGCCGGGAAATACTTGGCCAGCTCGGCCATGCGCGCCTTGACCGACTTGGCCACCTCCAGCGCATTGGCGCCGGGCGCCACGCGCACGGCGATGGCGGCGATGGGTTGGCCGTTCATCCGGGCATAGCGCTCGTAGCTGTCGCCGCCCAGCTCGACCCGGGCGACGTCCTTCACTTTCACCGTGGCGCCGCTCGGCAGGGCGCGCACCACGACAGCGCCGAACTCCTCCGGCGTGGCGAGCCGGCCGCGGGTGACGATCACCGCGTTGACCTGGGCGCCCTGGGCCGCCGGGGCCTGGTTCAGCTCGCCGGTGGCGAGCTGCACGTTCTGCGCCTGCAGGGCGCGCTTGACGTCGGCCGGGGTCAGGCCGTAGCTGTTGAGTTGCTCCGGCCTGAGCCAGATGCGCATGGAATATTCGCTGCCGAACAGGATCGCCTCGCCCACCCCGGGCAGGCGGCGCAGCTCGTCGAGCACATTGGCGGCGGCGTAGCTGCCGAGGTCGATGGCGCTGCGCTTGCCGTCCTTGGAATGGATGGCGACGAACATCAGGTAGTTGCGCTGCGGCTTGGTCACCGGCACGCCCAGGCGGCGCACGTCTTCCGGCAACCGCGCCTCGACCCGCTTCATGCGGTTCTGCGCCTCGACCGAGGCGATGTCGACATTGGTGCCCGGCTCGAAGGTCAGGGTGAGGGTGCCGGCGCCCAGCTCGGAGGCGGCCTCCATGTACAGGAGATGTTCGATGCCATTCATCTCCTGCTCGATCAGCTTGATCACGGTGTCCTCGACCACCTGGGCCGAAGCGCCGGGATAGGTGACGTTGAAGGCGATCTGCGGCGGCGCCACCTGCGGGTACTGCGCGACCGGCAGGTTCTTCAGCGCGATCACGCCGACCAGCATGATCAGGATGGCGATGACCCAGGCGAAGATGGGCCGATGGATAAAGAAGCGTGCCATCTCAGTTCGCCCGCTTCGCCGCGACCGGCTCGACCGGCTCGACCGGCTCAATCGGCTTGACTGGCGAACCCGGCTTGGCCTTCATCTGGCCGGAGACAATGACGCGCTCGCCCCCGGCCAGGCCCTCCTCGATCACGAAGCGGTCGCCGGCCATGGCGCCCACCTTCACCGGCCGCGGCAGCACCTTGTTTTCCGGCCCAACCAGCAGCACGAACTGGCCCTGGGGACCGGACAGCACGGCGCGCTGGGGCACGGCGATGGCATCGGGCGCCACCGCCTGGGCCAGCCGGACGCGGACAAAGGTGCCCGGCAGCAGCAGGCGCTCGGGGTTGGGGAATTCCGCCTTCAGGGTGATGGCGCCGGTGGCCGTGTCCACGCTCATGTCGCTGAAGGTGAGCCGGCCCTTGTGCGGATAGACCTGGCCGTTCTCCAGCACCAGCTCGACGCTGCGTCCCTCCGCCGCCTTCAACCTGCCGGCGGCGAGCGCCGCCTTCAGGCGCAGGACCTCGGCGTTGGGCTGGGTGAACAGCACATGCACCGGCTCCAGCTGCTCGATGGTGGCGAGCAGGGTGGCCTCGCCGCGGCCGACCAGGGCGCCCTCGGTGACCAGGGCGCGGCCGATGCGGCCGGAGATGGCGGCCGGCACGGTGGTGTTTTCCAGATCCAGGCGGGCACGCGCGAGCTGGGCCTCGGCCTGCTTCAGCGCGGCCCGGGCGGCGTCGGCCTCCTGCTGGCTGACCGCCTTGATCGGCAGCAGCGCCTCGATCCGCTGCAGGTTGAGCCGCTTCGTCTCGACCTCGGCCTCGGCCGCCTGGGCAGCGGTGCGGTAGGTGCGGTCATCCAGCTGGAACAGGGCCTGGCCCGCGCGCACGTCGCTGCCGTCCTGGAACAGTTGCTTCTCGACGATGCCCTCGACCCGGGCCCGCACCTGCGCCGTGCGCACGGCGGCCACCCGGCCGGGCAGCTCGGGCGTGAGGGTGACGGCGCCGCGGTCGGCCTCGACCACCTCGACCTCGGGCGGCGGCATGTTGCCGGGGCCGGAACCGGGACCGGCCCCCTTGTCGCCAGGGCCGCAAGCGGTGAACAGGGGCAGAAGCAGAATCGGGGCGAGGCGTTTCATTGCGTGTCCTTTCCGGCGGCGTACATGCGCAGGAAGCCATCGACCACCTGTGCCGTCTTGGCGGGTTTGAGCAAATCGGTTTGCAGATCGATCAGGCCGCGCAGGCGGTCGAAATCGATCAGCATGGCGGCAAGCATCTCGGCGGCGAAGTCCGGGTCGTCCTGGCGCAGGCTGCCGGCCGCCATGGCGCGGGCCAGGTACTCGGCCAGACGCTTGCGGGTGATGGCCGGCCCCTGGCGGAAAAACTGCCGGGCCAGTTCGGGAAAGCGCGGCGCCTCGGCGGTTACTGTGCGGAAGATGGCCAGGCCCTCGGGGCTGAGCAGCTTCTCGCGATAGGCCTGGCCGAAGGCGAGCAGGGTCTCGCGCACGGGACCGTCGCCCTCGAGGGTGACCAGGATGGACTGGATGGCGTGCTGGATCACCTCGGCGAACAGGGCGCCCTTGCCGGGAAAGTGGTTGTACAGGGTCTGCCGGGCGACCCGGGCGCGGGCGGCGATGCGGTCGATGCTGACCTGGTAGCCCTCCTCGCGGAAGGCTTCGCAAGCCGCGTCCAGCAGGCGCTGGCGGGTATCCTGAGGGGCTTCTTCTACGGCGACCATAGCGGACCTGACGATGAGTAGACTGGTCAGTCTACTTTTTCGCCAAGACGCGTGCAAGCCAAAAACCCATTTTGGAATATGGACTTAGGGCCCGGCCCCTACTTCTTCTTTGCCTTGGCTTTGGCCTTCGCGGCCTTGGCCGCCTGCCTCTTGGCCTGCTTGCGCCGCTCGGCCAGGCGGGCCTCGATCCGGTCGCACAGGGTGGTCAGGACCTTGACCCGGGCGTAGTACTTGTCGTTCGACTCGACCAGGGTCCAGGGCGCGTAGTCGGTGCTGGTGCGTTCGACCATGTCGCAGACGGCGCGCTCGTACTGGTCCCATTTCTCGCGGTTGCGCCAGTCCTCGTCGGTGATCTTGTAGCGCTTGAAGCCGGTCTGCTCGCGCTCCTTGAACCGGCGCATCTGCTCTTCCTTGCTGGTGGCCAGCCAGAACTTGACCACCACTGTGTCGTGCCGGGCGAGCTGGTCCTCGAAATCGTTGATCTCGCCGTAGGCCCGCATCCAGTCGGCCTCGGGCGCGAAGCCCTCGACCCGCTCGACCAGTACCCGGCCGTACCAGGAGCGGTCGAACAGGCTGATCCGGCCGCGCCGCGACAGGTGACGCCAGAAGCGCCAGAGGTAGGGATGGGCGCGCTCCTCCTCGGTCGGCGCCGCGATCGGGATGACCTGGTATTGCCGGGCGTCGAGCGCGCCGGTGATGCGGCGGATGCTGCCGCCCTTGCCGGCGGCGTCGTTGCCCTCGAACACCACCACCACGGAAATCTCCTTGAACAGCGGGTCGCGCACCAGCTGCACCAGACGGCCCTGCTGTTCTTCCAGGGTGCGCTCATAGGCCTTCTTGCTCAGGCGGCGACTGAGGTCGAGCGACTTGAGCACGTGGCGCTGGTCGATCGAAGGCAGCAGCGGCGGCACATGACCGGCCTTGACCGGCCCATCCTTCTCGTCCAGCCGCTTGCGCAGCGCCTCGAGCAGGATGTTGCCAACGGTGAGCTCGCGGTAGCGGGCATCGGAACCTTCGATGATGTACCAGGGCGCCTCGGCGGTGCTGGTCATGCGCAGGGCCTGCTCGTCGGCGTCGATGAACTTGTCGTACATCTCGAAATGGGCCCAGTCGCGCTTGCTCACCCGCCAGCGGGTGCGCGGATCCTTCTCCAGCGCCTTCAGCCGCTTGCGCTGCCCCTGCTTGGACAGATGGAACCAGTACTTGATCAACAGGGCGCCCTCGGCGACCAGCATCTTCTCGAAGCTGACGATGCGCTCGATCTTCTCGTGGAAGGCGGCCTGGTCGATATTGCCATAGACGTAGTCGAGGATCGGCCAGCTGTACCAGGAGCCCATGAACACCCCGATCCGCCCTTTGGGCGGCAGCACCCGCCAGAAGCGCCACATTGGCGGCCGCTCGCGCTCCTCGTCGGAAGGCTCGCCCATGCCGTGGACTTCGATGTGCCGCGGGTCCATCCACTCGTTGAGCAGGTTGACCGTCTCGCTGCGGCCGGCGCCATCGACGCCGCCGACCAGGATGATCACCTCGAATTTCTTGGCCGCGGCCAGGTCGAATTGCGCGTCGAGCAGGGCCTCGCGCAGCTTGGGCACTTCCTTGTCGTAGACCGCCTTGTCGATCTGATGGCCGAGCTCTGCCGATTCGAACATAAGATCCCCTTCTCCCGAGTTCACGCTTCATTGTAGTCAGACAGACCGCCCGGAAAAGCAAAGGGCCGCACGACCCCGAGGAGCGATGCGGCCCTGTTGTTGCGTCGGTTCAGGGCAGTTCGCGGTCGATCACCAGCTTGAGGTTGCGGCTGCCGACCTTGACCGGCTCCAGCCGGCCCTCGAGATCGCCCCTGCCGGCATTGGCCTGGCCGGAGTTGGCGATGCGGGCCACCAGCTGGACCTGCTTCTGGCCGGCGAGGCTCTGTCCGGCCAGGGCCATGGTGTCGTCGATCTCGAACGGCAGCGGCAGTTCGCCGACCGGCATGCGGAAGGCCGCCAGCGGCATGCCCTGACCGCCGACCGGGCGGACGAAGACGAACAGGATGGCCTGGTTGCTGATCTTGCCCTTGAGCCCGGCGGTGACATCAACCGTGCCCTGGATGGAGGGGCCGAGGTCGATCGGCTTGCCGGCCTGCGCAGCCAAGTGTCGGGCCTCCTGGATGGCCCGGCGCAGCTCGGCGACGTAGCCCGAGTCAGGCGGGGCCAGGGCCAGCAGGGCGCGCCAGTGCGTCACCGCCTTGGCGTAGTCCTGTTTCTGGAAGGCCTGAATGCCGGCCAGCTCATGGGCCTTGGGGTCGTTGGCATCGAGCCTGAGCGCCTTGGCCACCAGCTGCATCGGCTCGCCCTCGAGATTGCGCCCCTGGAGCATGGCCGTCGCCTCGGCCAGACCGGACCAGACCGCGGCCTCGTTCGGCACCAGTTCGGTCGCCTTAAGGTAGGCAGCCTTGGCGTCCTGCCAGCGCTCGAGCGCGCCGTAGGTGCGCGCCAGCATGAACCAGCCACGGGCGTCTTTGGGATTGGCCGCCAGTTTGCGCTCGGCCGAGCGGACCATGGCCTCGACGCTGGCCGGCCCCTCGGGGCCCTCGGCCGCAACCTGGATGGCCAGGGGATTGCCCAGGGCGAAATAGAGGCCGAAGGCGGCCAGCGGCAGCGCGGCGCCCAGGCCGTAGGCCAGCCGGCGGCTGCGGCCCGTGCCGGCGGCACCCGCCTCGACCGGCTCCAGTGCGTCCTCGGCCAAGCGCACCTCCAACTCCGCCTTGGCGATGGCGTACTGCTCGTCGCTCAACAGGCCGTTGCGGTGGTCGGCCTCCAGCTCGTGCAACTGGTCGCGATAGACGGCGATGTTGATCCGGTTCCGTTCCGTCGCATCGGCCTGATTACGGCCGCGCAGCAGGGGGCGCATGACCAGCAACACGGCCACGGCGACGGCGATCAGGGCGAGCACCCAGAACAGGGCCACGGTCCAATGCATGTTCATTGTTTATCCTCGTTTTCTGCCAGGAGCCTGGCCGCCTGCCGGCGGGCCGCTTCGTCGATCTGCGGCGCCTGCAGATTGCGCCGGCGGCGCAGGGTGACGAACCAGACGATGCCGCCGATGGCGATGAACAGCGCCGGCCCCAGCCAGAGCAGCAAGGTCGCCGCCCTGAACGGCGGCTTGTAGAGCACGAAGTCGCCATAGCGGCTGGTCAGGTAGTCGATCACCTGCTGGTCGTTCTTGCCGGCCTGCATCTGCTCGCGGATTTCGCGCCGCAGATCGGCCGCCAGGTCGGCGCGGGAGCCGGCCAGTGACTCGTTCTGGCAGACCAGGCAGCGCAGGTCCTCGGCCAGCTTGTTCATGCGCTGCTCGATCTCGGGGTTTTCGGCATTGGGCTGGGCCTCGCCGGCATGGCCCGGCAGCGCCAGAAAGCCGCACAACAAGGCGATCAGATAGCGATGCTTCATACCCCCAGCTCCTTCAACAGCGGCTCGAACTTCTCCTGCCAGGCCTCGCGCGTCACCGGCCCGGTGTGCTTGTAGCGGATGACGCCGGCACGGTCGATCAAGTAGGTCTCGGGCACGCCATAGACGCCGTAGTCGATGCCGATCTTGCCCTCGGGGTCGACCACCGACAGGGTGTACGGATTGCCCAGCTGCGCCAGCCAGCCCTTGGCCGCGTCCGGCTGGTCCTTGTAGTTGAGGCCGACGATGGGCAGGCGCTTGGCCTGGGAAAGTTCGACCAGGAAGGGGTGCTCCTCGCGGCAGGACACGCACCAGGAGGCCCAGACGTTGAACAGCCAGACCTGGCCTTTCATGTCCGCCGGGGCGAAGGCCTTGTCCGACTCGAACAGCTGCGGCTGGGCGAAGGCCGGCGCCGGCTTGCCGATGAAGGGCGACGGCACCTCGCGCGGATTCAAGGACAGTCCGACGTAGAAAAAGATGGCCAGGACGACGAAGACGATAAAGGGGATGAAGCGTTTCATGCCTGCTGGCCCTCCACGGCCGCCGTTGCCGGCTTGGCCTGCTGTGTCTCTTTCTTGAAGGCGATGCGGTAGCGCCGGTCGGAGGCGGCCAGGACACCGCCGATGGCGAGGAACAGGCCGCCGAGCCAGAGCCAGTCGACGAAGGGCTTGTGATAGACCCGCACGCTCCAGGCGCCGTTCGCCAGCGGCTCGCCGAGCGAGACATAGACGTCGCGCAGCAGGCCATAGTCGATGCCGGCCTCGGTCATCGGCATGCCGGAGGCGTTGTACACCCGCTTCTCCGGCTGCAAGGTGAACAACGGCTTGCCCTCGCGGCTGACCTCGACCTGGCCGCGCATGGCCTGGTAGTTGGGGCCGGGCACCTGGGTGGCGCCCTTGAAGGTGAAGGTATAGCCGGCCAGCTCGACGTAGTCGCCGATGTTCATGCGCACGTCGCGGTCGGTCTGATAGTGCGAGACCACGGTGGCGCCGCAGACCGCCAGGGCGAGGCCGAAATGGGCCAGCTGCATGCCCCAGAAGCTGCGCGGCAGCGCCTTGAGCCGAGTGCTCAGGCTGCCTTCGCCGTGCTGCACGCGGCCGACAAAGCCGAGCGCCACGGTGAACACGATCCACAGAGTGAGGAAGAGGCCGAGGCTGGCCATGAAGTTGAGACCCCCCTGGGTCAGCGGCAGCAGGGCGGCGGTGATCAGGGCGACGGCGAAGGCCCACTTCAGGCGGATGGCCAGTTCAGGCAGGTCGGCCTGCTTCCAGCGGACCAGGGGACCGACACCGACCAGGAACAGGGCCGGGGTGAACAGGGGCACGAACACCGCATTGAAATAGGGCGGGCCGACCGAGATCTTGCCCATGTTCAGGGCGTCCATGAACAGGGGATAGAGCGTGCCCAGCAGGACCGAACCCAGGGCCGCGATCAGCAGGGCGTTGTTGGCCAGCAGCAGCGACTCGCGGGAGAACCAGGCGAAACCGCCACCGGCGGCCAGCCGCGGCGCGCGCCAGGCATAGAGCAGGAGCGAGCCACCGATCACCACGCCGAGGAAGCCGAGGATGAACACGCCACGCGCCGGGTCGGTGGCGAAGGCGTGGACCGAGGAGAGCACGCCGGAACGGACCAGGAAGGTGCCGAGCAGCGAGAGCGAGAAGGCGGCGATGGCGAGCAGCACGGTCCAGCTCTTGAAGGCGCCACGCTTTTCGGTGACCGCGAGCGAGTGGATCAGCGCGGTGCCGGCCAGCCAGGGCATGAACGAGGCGTTCTCGGTCGGATCCCAGAACCACCAGCCGCCCCAGCCCAGCTCGTAATAGGCCCACCAGCTGCCCAGGGCGATGCCGACGGTGAGGAAGGTCCAGGCCACCGTGGTCCAGGGCCGCGACCAGCGGGCCCAGGCCGCGTCGAGCTTGCCCGACAGCAGGGCGGCGATGGCGAAGGCGAAGGCGACCGAGAAGCCGACATAGCCCATGTAGAGCATGGGCGGATGCAGCACCATGCCCGGGTCCTGCAACAGCGGGTTCATGTCGTTGCCTTCGGCCGCCGCCGGCACCAGGCGCAGGAAGGGGTTGGAGGTGGTCAGGAGGAAGGCGAGGAAGCCGCTGCTGATCAGGCCCATGACGCCGATCACCCGCGCCGCCATGTCTTCCGGTAGATGCCTGGAGAACACCGTCACGGCGGTGGTCCAGACGCCGAGGATCAACGCCCAGAGCAAGAGCGAGCCCTCGTGCGAGCCCCAGGTGGCGGTGAAGCGGTAGATCGCCGGCAGCTGGGAATAGGAGTTGCGAGCGACGTTCTCGACCGAGAAGTCGTGGGTCAAAAAGGCATAGGCCAGGCAGCCGAAGGCGATGGCGACGAAGACGAACTGCCCTTGCGCCGCCGGCCGCGCTACCGCCATGAAAGCGGCATTGCCGCGGTGGGCGCCGACGATGGGCAGGATGCCCTGGGCCAGGGCCAGCAAGAGGGCGACGATCAGCGCGAAATGGCCGAGTTCAGGGATCATGGGGAAGTCCTCTCTATTGCTGCACTACTGTGGCTTGCGCCTTCTGTGCCTGCTCCAGGGCATGCGCGGCCTCGGGCGGCATGTAATTTTGGCTGCGGCCGCCGCTGCGCGGCTTAACGTGAGCTTCGCTCACATTAGCCTGCGCCGGAACTACATGCCTGGGTTTCATTGCTGCACCACAGTGGCTTGTGCTTTCTGGGCCTGTTCCAAGGCATGCGCTGCCTCCGGGGGCATGTAGTTCTCATCATGCTTGGCCAGGACCTGGGTGGCAGCGAACACGCCGTCGGCACCCAGCGTGCCCTCAGCCACGGTGCCTTTGCCCTCCTTGAACAGGTCGGGCAGGATGCCCTTGTAGGTCACCGGGATGGTCTTGGCGGTGTCGGTCACCACGAAATGCACGGTCAGGCCGTCGGCCTCGCGCTTGAGGCTGCCCGGCTCGACCAGGCCGCCGATGCGGAAGGCGCGGCCGGTCGGCGCCTCGCCGGCGGCGACCTGCGAGGGCGAGAAGAAGAACACCAGATTGGACTGGAAGGCATTGAGCACCAGGGCGGCGACGATGCCGAGACCGGCGACGGCCAGGCCGATGGCGAGGAGTTTCTTGTGGCGCGATTTCATTCAGATTCCCATTTATTCAGTCGCTTGAGTTGTTGCAACGTCTGCCGTCCGGCCTGACGCAATTGCACCACCTCGATCACGATGACCAGGGCGGTGACGGCGAACGAGCCCCAGACATAGAGGCCATAGCCGCCCATGGCCCAGAAGGCCTCCCAGCTGCCCCATTCCATCATGCGCCCTCCAGCACGTGCTTGACCCACTCGGTATGCCGCTCGCGCTCGAGGATGATGCGACGGACCCGGACGAAGACGACGGCGATGGTGTAGAGCCACGCGGCGATAGCCATGATCAGCATGCCGTAGAGCATCACCTCGTCCATGCTGGTGCCGGAAGGCTTGATCGAGGAACCCTGGTGCAGGGTGTTCCACCATTGCACCGAGAAATAGATGATGGGCACGTTGATCGCGCCGATCAGGGCGAGCAGGGCGCCGGCCTTGTCGCCGCGGCGCGGGTCGTCGATCGCCGCCCACAGGGCCATGATGCCGACATAGAGGAAGAGCAGGATCAGCTCGGAGGTCAGCCGGGCGTCCCACACCCACCAGGCGCCCCACATCGGCTTGCCCCAGAGGGCGCCGGTCCAAAGCGCGACGAAGGTGAACATGGCGCCGGTCGGCGCCAGGGCGCGGGCCATCATGAACGACAGCCGGGTATTGAAGGCCAGGCCGATGGCGGCCCAGCCGGCCATGACGAGATAGATGAACATGGACATCCAGGCCGCCGGCACGTGGATGAAGATCACCCGGTAGGCCTCGCCCTGCTGGAAGTCGGTCGGCGCCACGAAGAAGCTCAAATAGAGGCCAATGACCGTGAGAATCGCCGCGGCCCAGCCGAACCAGGGCGCCAGCCGACCGGCCAGGCCGTAGAAGGTGGCCGGCGCCGAATACTTGTACCAGTTGATGCTCATTCCATCGAAACCTTCAGGGCTGCCGCGGACACCCACGGCGTGACGATCAAAGACAGCACAAAAAACGCTCCCAGCAGAGACAGGTTCGCCTCGGCTCCGGTTCCCGCCAGCACGCCATCGACCGCGCCGGCGCCGAAAATCAGGGCCGGCACGTAGAGCGGCAGGATCAACAGCGTCAACAGCACGCCGCCGCCGCGCAGACCCAGGGTGAGCGCGGCGCCGACCGCGCCGAGCAGCGACAGGATCGGCGTGCCCAGCGCCAGCGACAGCACCAGGATGCCGATCGCCTCGACCGGCAGGGCGAACTGGATGCCCAGCACCGGCGTCACCACCAGCAACGGAATACCATAGATCAGCCAATGCGCCGCCGCCTTGCCCAGGGTCAACAGAACCGCCGGTTCGGGCGAGAGCAGCATCTGCTCCAGGCTGCCGTCGCGGTGGTCCTCGGCGAACAGCCGGGGCAGCGACAGGAGCGAGGCCAGGGTGGCGGCGACCCAGACCACGCCGGGCGCGATGCGTTTCAACAATTCCGGCTCCGGCCCGATGCCGAGCGGGAACAGGCTGACCACCATGACGAAGAAGAACTGCGCCGTCAGCCAGTCGCCGCGCCGGCGGGCTGCCAGCAGCAGGTCGCGGCGGATGACCGTGAACAGGAAACCGCCCATCAGGCGCCCTCCTGCCGGCCGACCTGGATGGCGCGCACGGCGACGCCGTCGAGGGTGAGCGGCTGGTGGGTGGTCATCACCACCAGACCGCCGCGGCCCAGGTGCTCGCGCAACAGGCCCTCGACCAGGGCAACGCCGTGGACATCGAGGCCGGTCAGCGGCTCGTCCAGGATCCAGAGCAGGGCGCCGGCGGTGAGCAGCCCGGCCAGGGCGACCCGGCGACGCTGGCCGAAGGAGAGCACACGGGCCGGCAGGTCCAGGCAGCGGCCGAGGCCGAGCCGGCGCAGGGTCGATTCCGCCAGCGCCTCGTCCAGGCTCTGGCCGGCCAGGCCGGCCTTGAAGCGCAGATTCTCGAGCGGGGTCAGGTCTTCCTTGATGCCGTTGGCATGGCCGAGATAAGCCATGGCCCCGTGATAGTCCTCGCGTGCCCGGGCGATGGCCCGACCGCGCCAGCGCACCTCGCCCGCCACCGGGCTGGACAGGCCGGTGAGCAGCCGCAACAGGCTGGTCTTGCCCTGGCCGTTGCCGCCCTGGACCAGCAGCAACTCGCCCGCCCCCAGTTCGAAGCCCAGGCCGGTAAACAGGGTGCGGTCACCACGAGCGCACTCGAGGCCGTGTGCCGATAACACCGAGGGGGAGGTCATGCCAAGTTGCTGAATTGAAAGGGGCAAGGATACCGGGAAACGCCGGGCCACGCCATCGGCCGCATCACCCGGAAAACCGCGACAGGAAACGAAAACGGGCGACCAGGCCGCCCGTTTCCCGGTCGCCGGGAACGACTCAAGTAGGCCGACCGGCGCGGCTGGCCAGGCGCTCGGCGCCGCCGTTCTCGATCCAGCGCTTGATCCGCTGGGCGTCGCCGATGCGCGACCACTTGCCCCAGGAATCGAGCAGCACGATGACCATCTTCTGACCGGCGATCTGGGTCTGCATCACCAGGCAGTGGCCGGCCTCGCTGATATAGCCGGTCTTGGAGATGCCGATGTCCCAGTCCTTGTTGCGGGTCAGGGCATTGGTATTGACATAGGCCAACTGGCGAGCTCGCTTGCGGCCGGGCACCTCGACGTCATAGCTGCCGGTGGTGCTGATGTCGCGGATCAAGGGATAGTTGCGATGGACCACATCGACCAGACGGGCGAGATCCAAGGCGGTGGAGCGGTTGGCGCTGGACAGACCGGTGCCATCGACATAGTGGGTGTTTTGCATGCCCAGGCTGCGTGCCTTGCGGTTCATCGCCTCGACGAAGGCATCGCGACCGCCCGGGTAGGCGCGGGACAACGCAGCGGCTGCCCGGTTTTCCGAGGCGATGAGGGCCAGATGCAGCAGCTCGCCGCGGGTCAGGGTGGCGCCCAGCGGCAGGCGGGAACCGGTGCCCTTGACCCGGTCGAGGTCTTCGGAATTGATGGTGATCTCCTCATCCAGCGGCAGGCCGGCATCGAGGGTGATCACGGCGGTCATCAACTTGGTGATCGAGGCGATCGGGGTTTCGACATCGGGATTCTTGGTGTAGATCGGCTCGCCCGTGGCTTGGTTGATCACCAGGGCGGAGTGGGAACGCAAGGCCAAGTTGCCCTGGGCTAACGCCCGGTCGAGTTCGGCATCGCCCGCCGCCTGGTAGCGCGGTTGCTTTTTCAGGGCGAGCTTCTTGTTCTTGTATTTCACCTTGACCCGCTGCTTGGTCTTGGCTGCTTGCTTGGTCTTGGCCGTCTTCTTGGCCTTGGTCTGGCTGCTGCCGGTCTTGCCTTCGGCCGCCTGCACCTCGGCCAGAGGCCAGGCCAGGATGGACAATGACAAAACCAGAGGGAGAAGCGTCTTTCTCATTCCTTGGGTCTCACTCCAAGCCCGGCATGCTCCAGGCACATAATTTATTCGGCAGTTGCAGGCCAAACTTTAAGCGATTTCTCAGGAAATGCAAACCCAAATCGACTCAAAGCCGCGCCCCGCATGGCGCTCAGGCGCGTCGACCCATCATGCCCTCCAGGCTCTTGAGCAGATCGGCCGGCAGGACCAGGGTCTTGCTGCTGCCGGACTGGGCCAGCTCCTTCAGGGCAACGATGTATTTCTCGCCCAGCAGGTAATAGGCCGGCAATTCCTTTTCCGGGATGGACTCGGCGATGCGCTTGATCGCCTCGGCCGAAGCGGCGGCCAGGCGCACCTGCGCCTCGGCGTCGCGCTTGGCCGATTCCAGCCGGGCCTCGGCTTCCAGAATGGCCGCCTGCTTGTCGCCCTCGGCGCGGGTCACCGTGGCCTTGCGCTCGCGCTCGGCCGCGGCCTGCAGTTCCATCGACTTCTGCATGGTCGGCGAGGGCTTGATGTCCTGGATCTCGACCGATTTCAGGGTCAGGCCCCAGTCGGCCACGTCGTCGGAGATGGACTCCTTCAACCGGGCCTTGATCTGATCGCGGCTGGACAGGGCCTGGTCCAAGTCCATGTCGCCGATGATGGCGCGCAGGCTGGTCTGCACCAGGTTCATCACCGCCAGTTGGAAATTGGTCACACCGTAGACCGCGCTCTGGGTATCGGTCACCTTGACGAAGGCGATGGCGTTGGTGATCAGCACCGCATTGTCCCGGGTGATCACCTCCTGCTCGGGGATGTCCAGGATCAGGTCCTTGGTCGTCACCTTGTAGGCAACCCGGTCGATATAGGGCACCAGCACGTGCAAGCCGGGCAACAGGGTGCCGAGGTACTTGCCCAGGCGCTCGACCACCCACTCCTCGCCCTGGGGCACGATGCGCACGCCGCGCCAGAGGGTGACGAAGAGAAACGCAATCAGGACGACGGAAACGATTTGCATGCCCATGACTTATACCTTTTCGACTTTGAGAATCTGGCCGACGACATCGACCACCCGCGCCTTGTTGCCGGCCTCGATGCTGCCGTCGGCGATGATCGGCCAGCGGTCGGCGCCGAGCACCGGCCGCTGGAACAGGATCTCGCCCTGGCCCATCTCGCTCACCGCCCGGGTGACCAGGCCGGTGGTGCCGAGCACGCTCTCCTTGGCCAGCCCGGGCCGGGTATCGACCGGGTTTTTGAAGAACTTGAGCCAGACCCCCATCATGATCAACGAGGTGACCGACCACAGCAGCGCCTGCGCGGCCAGGCCCATGGGCCAGAGCCAGACCGCGGTGCCGGTGAGCAGGGCACCGAGGCCGAACCAGAGCAGAAAGAAGGTGGGGGTCAACATCTCCAGCGCGATCAGCGCCAGCCCCAGCACGAACCAATGCCACCAGACCAGTTCCATGGCCCCTCCCTATGGTTGCGGAAGCGTCGTTGAGTTGCGAACCCTAAGCATGCCCTGCCTTGGCGATCTGTTCAATTTTGATGCGCCATTCGCGCGGGCCCTCTTCATGCACCGAGTGCCCCTGGCTGTCGACCGCCACGGTGACCGGCATGTCCTGCACCTCGAATTCGTAGATCGCCTCCATGCCCAGCTCGGGGAAGGCGACGACGCGCGCGGCCCGAATCGCCTTGGCCACCAGATAGGCGGCGCCGCCGACGGCGATGCAGTAGACCGCGCCATGGCGGCGGATCGCCGCCACCGCCTCGGGTCCGCGCTCGGCCTTGCCGACCATGCCCAGGATGCCGAGCCGGCCCAGCATCAGCTCGGTGAACTTGTCCATGCGCGTGGCCGTGGTCGGCCCGGCCGGACCCACCGCCTCGCCGCGCACAGGATCGACCGGGCCGACGTAATAAATGAAACGCCCCTTGAAATCGACCGGCAGCGGCTCGCCGCGGGCGACCAGCTCGGCGATCTTCTTGTGCGCGGCATCGCGGCCGGTGAGCAGCTTGCCCGACAGCAGCAGGGCCTCGCCCGCTTTCCACTGTGCAATCTCGGCCGGGGTCAGGGCATCCAGATTCACCCGCCGGGCACCGGCCGGGCCGGACCAGGCGATCTGCGGCCAGGCCGCAAGCGGTGGCGGCTCGAACCGGGCCGGCCCGCTGCCATCCAGGGTGAAATGCAGATGCCGGGTCGCCGCGCAGTTGGGGATCAACGCCACCGGCAGCGAGGCGGCATGGGTCGGGTAGTCGAGGATCTTCACGTCCAGCACCGTGGTCAGCCCGCCCAGGCCCTGGGCGCCGATGCCCAGGGCGTTCACCTTGTCGTACAGTTCCAGGCGCAGTTCCTCGATCCGGCTCGCGGGGCCGCGCGCCTTCAGCGCCTGGATGTCGATCGGTGCCAGCAGCGCCTCCTTGGCCATGACCATCGCCTTCTCCGGCGAGCCGCCGATGCCGAGGCCGAGCACGCCCGGCGGGCACCAGCCGGCACCCATCTGCGGCAACTCGTTCAGCACCCAATCGACGATGGAATCGCTCGGATTGAGCACCGCAAAGCGCGCCTTGTTCTCGGAGCCGCCGCCCTTGGCCGCCAGCCGCACATCCACCGTGTCGCCCGGCACCAGCTCGACATGGACCACGGCCGGCGTGTTGTCGCGGGTGTTGCGGCGCGCCCCGGCCGGGTCGGCCAGCACCGAGGCGCGCAGGGGGTTGTCCGGATTCGTGTAGGCTCGGCGCACGCCCTCGTCGACCATGGCCTGGAGGCCGGCGTCGGTATCCCAGCGCACCTTCATGCCGATGCGCAAAAAGACCACGGCCATGCCGGTGTCCTGGCAGATCGGCCGATGGCCCTCGGCGCACAGGCGCGAATTGACCAGGATCTGGGCCAGGGCGTCCTTGGCCGCCGGCGCCTGCTCGCGCTCATAGGCCGCCTTCACCGCCTCGACGAAATCCAGCGGGTGATAGTAGGAGATGAACTGGAAGGCATCGGCAATCGACTGCACGAAGTCTTCCTGACGAATGACGGTCATGGCGCACTTTCCTAACGGGGTTCAACAAGTGTAGCAACCCTGCCGGCCGGCCCGCACCCGGGGCGGCATACGGCCGCAGCGGAGGCTGCTCGGCTTGACGGAACCGCCGTTTCCGGCTTTAATGCGCATCCCTGCGGCCGGGCTCCCTCCCGGCCAAGCTTTTTTTCAGACGGCCAGGTAGCTCAGTTGGTAGAGCAGCGGATTGCAACCTGGCCGCAAGCGGACAGGTTGTAATGCAGGCTAACTTGCGCAGCAAGTTAAGGGCGTAAGCCCGGCCGGAACTAAAATCCGCGTCGTAAAGCGTTGCTTTGACGTGGCCAGGTAGCTCAGTTGGTAGAGCAGCGGATTGAAAATCCGCGTGTCGGCGGTTCGATTCCGTCCCTGGCCACCATATTCAAAAGCCCGAACCCGTTTCGGGATTTTTTACGCCCGCCCGCAGTGCCAGTCCTGGCGCGCCTTCGCGGAATCGCCTCGCGAGCGGCACCCCCTCCATAGCGGCGTTTTTCGGCCTGGGCCTCTCTGTTCTCCGGTTTTATCTAGTTGCCTCGCGAGCGTGTGCGAGACAACCTCTCGCAACCATGCGGGTTTCGGGGCGGTCGGTTGTAGCTGGCAACTGCTATCCTGCGCGGAACTGAAATACTTCGAGTTGCCTTGGCGAGTCCTTGCGCTGGCAAGGTAGGCCAGTGCAGTATAGTGGCCAAGGGCCATCGCCATACGGTACCGAGTTTTTCCGCTCGATTGCCATCCTGCATGTGCTGCGCGACATCACCGCGCAAAGGCAGCCGGAACAAGGGCCGGCTCTACGATCCGGCGGCGGTCGAAGCCTGTCTGCGGCTGTTCATGGAGCGCGGCTTTGAACTATAGAATCGGGCATACTCTCTCTCACAGCACCTACGACCTTGACGAGGCCGACGCGTAGCGCGTTCGATTCAGAGCAGACCAAGAAATCACCCATTAACACCCATTCCAAGGCCGCTCAACTTCAAAATGGGTGTTAATGGGTGTAGCATGGGTTACATGCTACGTTCAGACACCCTCCAGATCACCCCCGAGATCCTGAGCCTGATTGCCCGGATCGACGAATTCAAAGGCGCATGGCGGGCCTTGGGAACGCTCGCGCCCGAGCGTCTTTCAGCGCTGCGGCGGGTGGCGACCATCGAAAGCATCGGATCAAGCACCCGTATCGAGGGCAGCAAGCTGACCGACCGAGAGGTGGAGCGCCTGCTCTCCAACCTGGCCATTCAGTCCTTCGAAACCCGCGACGAGCAGGAGGTGGCCGGTTACGCCGAGTTGATGGATCTGGTGTTCAGCTCGTGGCAGGACATCCCGTTCAATGAGAACCACATCAAGCAACTGCACCAGATCCTGCTGCGCCACAGCGAAAAGGATGCGCGCCACCGGGGGCAGTACAAGACCCATTCGAACAGCGTCGCCGCCTTCGATGAAAACGGAACACAGATCGGGATCGTCTTCGAGACCGCCACGCCGTTTGACACGCCACGGTTGATGGCCGAAATGGTGTCGTGGGTGAATGATGAGCGGGACAAGGGGCATCTACACCCCTTGTTGATCATCGCGATCTTCGTGGTGGTGTTTCTGGAAATCCACCCCTTCCAGGATGGCAACGGGCGCTTGAGCCGGGTGCTGACGACCCTGCTGCTTCTGCAGGCCGGGTACGCCTATGTGCCCTACAGCTCGCTGGAGAGTGTGATCGAGCTGAACAAGGAAGCCTATTACCTGGCCCTGCGCCAGACCCAAGGCACGATCCGCACGGAGGCTCCCAACTGGCAGCCATGGCTGGTGTTCTTCTTGCGCTCGCTGGCCGAGCAGGTGCGGCGTCTGGAGAAGAAGGTCGAGCGCGAAAAGATCGTGCTGGCCGCGCTGCCCGAGCTGTCACTGCAGATTGTGGAATTCGCCCGAGAGCACGGGCGCGTCACGATGATGGATGCCATCAAACTGACCGGAGCCAGCCGCAACACCCTGAAGCAACATTTCCGCGATCTGACCGAGCGCAACCATCTGGAGCAGCACGGCAGCGGGCGCGGCGTGTGGTACGGGTTGAAGTGATTTGCTTCCTCTCCTGCGTGCTTCTGCGGGTTCGGCGTGAAATGGACAAAAACCCGAAACATTTCGCTTTGGCCCGAAGGTTTACGCAGGAGTTTGGGAGATGAGTTCGAAATCAGTGGTGGCCTGCACCACCATCCAATTTCTTCCAGGTTCTCAGGATAAGCCGTACCCGTGGCGGTTCGATTGGCTCCGGCAGTTGCCTGACCTCGCGCATCAGGCCACCATAGCGGGCTGACAAAACCACCGCTCCGACGAAGGACTCCTATGCGCACCCTGATTTGCGGCTCCATGGCCTACGACACCATCATGGTGTTCAAGGACCAGTTCAAGAACCACATCCTGAGCGAGAAGATTCACATCCTGAACGTCTCCTTCCTGGTGCCGGAGATGCGCCGCGAATTCGGCGGCTGTGCCGGCAACATCGCCTACAACCTGAAGCTGCTCGGCGGCGAGCCGGTGATCATGGCCACCGTCGGTGACGACTTCGGCCCATACGCCGAGCGCCTGAATCAGTATGGCATCGACACCCGGCACATCCGCCATGTCCACGGCAGCTATACAGCACAGGCCTTCATCACCACCGACCTGGACGACAATCAGATCACCGCCTTCCATCCGGGCGCGATGAATTTCGCCCATGAAAACCGCGTGGGCGACGCGGCCGACATCGCACTCGGCATCGTCGCACCGGACGGGCGTCAGGGCATGATCGACCACGCCCGCCAGTTCCACGAGGCCGGCATCCCTTTCATCTTCGACCCAGGCCAGGGCCTGCCGATGTTCAACGGCGAGGAGCTCAAGCAGTTCATCCGCCAGGCCGATTTCGTGACCTGCAACGACTACGAGGCGCAGCTTTTGCAGGAGCGCACCGGCGAGAGCCTGACCGGGCTGGCCCGGCAGGTGAAGGCCCTGATCGTCACCCTGGGTGCCCAGGGTTCGCAGATCCACGCCGACGGCCAGGTGCACGCGATCCCGCCGGCCAAGCCGAGCGCGGTGATCGATCCCACCGGCTGCGGCGACGCCTACCGGGCCGGCCTGATGTTCGGCCTGTTGCAGGGCATGGACTGGCCGACCACCGGCCGCCTGGCCGGCCTGCTCGGCGCCCTGAAGATCGCCCGGCAGGGTGGCCAGAACCATGCCTTCGGCTACGATGAAATTGCCCAGCGGTTCAAGGCCGAATATGGTTATGCCCTGTAATGTTGAAAGCACAAGCTTAAGGAGTCCGTCATGCACAAACGCATCCTGATCCTCCCCCTGTTCGCCCTGGCCTTGACCGGCTGCGTCGGCGGCCTGGGTGGCGGCGATTACGAGCGCAGTGAAACCCGCCGCGCCTACGAGGTGAAGATGGGCGTGGTCGAAAGCGTGCGCAGCGTCAATCTGGAAGGCACCCAGTCCGGCGTCGGCATGGCCACCGGTGCGGTGGTCGGCGGCGTGGTCGGCAGCGAGGTCGGCGAAGGTAAGGGCAAGACCCTGGCCACCGTGATCGGCGCCGTCGCCGGCGGCATTGCCGGCGCCGCCGCGGAGAAAGGCGTGACCAAGAAGCCCGGCCTGGAGATCACCGTGCGCCTGGACAGCGGGCGCACCCTGGCCGTCGTGCAGGAAGACACCGGCGAGCGCTTCAATGTCGGCGACCGGGTGCGCGTGCTGGAATCCGGCGGCCAGACCCGGGTCACGCACTGAAGCCAGAGCCGGCCGTTTAACCAATCCTTAATGCCGCCGTCACCCCGCTGTCATCCAGCCCCGCTAATTTCTGCCGCATTGCAACCCGAAAAAGGACAAGGCAATGCTGCAGGAACGTGTGGAGGCTGGCGGCCGGGTCAAGCGGCACTATCAGGTCGGCCTGGCCGACAGTCCCGAGGCGGTGCGCGAGGCCCAGCGCCTGCGTTACAAGGTGTTCGCGGAAGAG
The DNA here is from genome assembly GCF_003967275.1 of Sulfuritortus calidifontis. Classification (NCBI taxonomy): domain Bacteria; kingdom Pseudomonadati; phylum Pseudomonadota; class Betaproteobacteria; order Nitrosomonadales; family Thiobacillaceae; genus Sulfuritortus; species Sulfuritortus calidifontis. Next base: position 221,178 of record NZ_AP018721.1, on the reverse strand, counting down.
ATGGGCGCCCGGCTGAGCACCGTGGAGCCCGGCCTCGACATCGATTTCTACGACCCCCATTGCCAGCACCTGCTGGTGCGCGATGCCGACACCGGCGAGGTGGTCGGCACCTACCGCATCCTGAGCCCCGAGGCGGCCAAGCGTATCGGCAGCTATTACACCGAGCAGGAATTCGACCTCACCCGTCTGCAGCACCTGCGCGGACGCATGGTGGAACTGGGCCGCTCCTGCGTGCATGCCGACCACCGCAGCGGCGGCGTCATCGCCCTGCTCTGGGCCGGCCTGGCGGAATACATGCTGCAGCATGGCTACGACTATCTGATCGGCTGCGCCAGCATCGGCATGGCCGACGGCGGCCACAATGCGGCCGGCATCTGGCACACCCTGAAGGACAAACACCTGTCGCCCGTGGAATGGCGCGTCACCCCGCGTTGTCCGCTGCCGCTGGAATCGCTGGAGACCACGGCCGCCCCGGTAGTGCCGCCGCTGATCAAGGGCTATCTGCGCGCCGGCGCCTACATCTGCGGCGAACCGGCCTGGGACCCGGACTTCAACACGGCCGACCTGCCCATCCTGTTGTCGATGAAGAGCGTCAATGGCAGCTACGCCCGGCACTTCCTGAAGTGACCGCCCGGGAAGGGCGCTAGGCGATGCGGCCGGCCTATCAACTGCTGCGCCTGTTGGGCCACCTGCTGACCGGTGCGCTGACCATCCTGTTGCTCTTCCCCCACCTCTCGGCCGAGGAAAGGGCGCGCCGGGTGACGGTCTGGGCCGGGCGCCTGGTCGGCCTGGCCGGCGTGCGCGTGGTCATGCACGGCCGGCCGCCGGCGGTGCGCGGCGAGGGCGCGCTGATCGTGGCCAACCATGTGTCCTGGCTGGACATCCATGTGCTGCACAGCCTGCTGTTCACCCGCTTCATCTCCAAGGCCGAGATCAAGAACTGGCCGCTGATCGGCTGGCTGGCCGAAATGACCGGCACCCTGTTCCTGGAGCGAACGAAAAAGAGCGACGCGGCGCGGATCAACCAGCTGATGGCCGAGCACCTGCGCAGCGGCGAATGCCTGGCCTTGTTCCCGGAGGGCACCACCACGGACGGCAGCGAGGTCAGGCCCTTCTACGCCTCGCTGTTCAACCCGGCACTGGCGGCCGAGGCCCAGGTCTGGCCGGTGCTGATCCGTTATCTCGACCTGAATGGCCAGCCGACCCTGGCCGCGGCCTATCACGACGACACCACCCTGGCTCAATCGGTCATGCGCGTCCTCCGCAGCGGCGGCCTGCAGGCCGAGGTCACCTTCCTGCCGCCGATCCCGGCGACCGGCGGCCACCGGCGCGAACTGGCGCAAACCGCGGAATCCGCTATCCGTGATGCTTTGGCTCGCGCCGGGCGTGGCACGGCACCTGAAACACCCGCCCGTCGTCCAGGCGAAATGCGCTGAGCCGGCCGCCCCAGAGGCAGCCGGTGTCGAGACCGATCACGTCGGGCCGTGCATACAGGCCCAGGGTCGACCAGTGGCCGAAGAACACCCGGACAGCTGTGCTCTGCCGATCGGGTGCGTCGTACCAAGGCGTCAACTCAGGCGGCGCCGCCTCCGGCCCGCACTTGTGCAGGAACTCCATGCCCCCGTCCGGATGCAGGAAGCGCAGCCGGGTCATGGCGTTGGCGATCACCCGCAGCCGGTCCTGGCCCTGGAGTGCATCGTCCCAGTGGCGCGGTTCGTTGCCATACATGGCCTGGAGGAAGGGCCGGTAGCCGGGGCCGCGCAACGCCGCCTCCAGTTCGCGACCCAGGGCCACCGCCTGGTCGGCCGTCCATTGCGGCAGCAGCCCGGCGTGGACCATGAGGTCCTTGCCCTCGCGATGGACCATGGGCCGGAAGCGCAGCCACTCCAATACCTCCTCCCGGTCCGGCGCATCGAGGATCTCGTCCAGCGTGTCCTTCTTGTGCGCCGGCACGAAGCCCTCGGCCACGGCCAAGAGATGCAGATCGTGATTGCCCAGGATGGCGACGATGTCGGCGTCGTGGGCCAGGCACCAGCGCAGGGTGCCGATGGAGTCCTCGCCGCGATTGACCAGGTCGCCGGCCAGCCAGAGGCGGTCGCGGCCGGATTTGAATTCGATGGCGCCCAAGAGTTCGTGCAGGGCGCCCAGGCAGCCTTGCACGTCGCCGATGACGTAAGTGCTCATTCCGATTCCTGTTTTTTTCTCGAGTTTAATGCCCCGGGATGGCGGGGTAAAATCGCCGCCGCATGTCTCTCCTCTCGAATCTCAATCCCCAGCAGCGCGAAGCGGTGAAATACCTGGACGGGCCCTTGTTGGTGCTCGCCGGTGCCGGCTCGGGCAAGACCCGGGTGATCACCCGCAAGATCGCCTTCCTGATCGCCGACTGCGGCTATGACCCGCGCGCCATCACCGCCGTCACCTTCACCAACAAGGCCGCGCGCGAGATGAAGGCGCGGGTGGGCGAACTGCTCGAGGGCAAGACCGGCCAGGGCCTCACCGTCTGCACCTTCCACGCCCTGGGCCTGACCATCCTGCGGCGGGAAGCCAAGCGCCTGGGCTACAAGCCCTCGTTCTCGGTGCTCGACGCGGCCGACACCCAGGCCATCCTGTCCGAGATCACCAAGGCGCCGGACAAGGGCACGCTGCGCCAAGCGGCGGCCGTGATCTCCAACTGGAAGAACGCGCTCATCACCCCCGACCAGGCCCAGCAGGTGGCGGCCGACGAGACCGAGCGGCAGCTGGCCGTGGCCTACCGCGCCTACCAGGACACGCTCAGGGCCTACCAGGCCATGGATTTCGACGACCTGATCCGGCTGCCGGTGGAGCTGTTCCGCTGTGATGCCGAGGCGCGCGAGGCCTGGCAGAACCGCATGCGCCACCTGCTGGTGGACGAGTACCAGGACACCAACGGCGCCCAGTACGAGCTGATGAAGCTGCTCACCGGCCCGCTCGGCCGCTTTACCGCGGTGGGCGACGACGACCAGGCGATCTATGCCTGGCGCGGCGCCGACATCGAAAACCTCAAGCGCCTGGCCGAAGACTACAGCCGGCTCAAGATCATCCCGCTCACCCAAAACTACCGCTCGTGCCAACGCATCCTCAGGGCCGCCAACAGCGTGATCCGCAACAACCCACGGGTGCATGAGAAGAACCTCTGGAGCGAGCTCGGCATCGGCGACCCGATCCAGGTCGTGCGCTGCAAGGACGACCGGAACGAGGCGGAGACCATCGCCATGCGCATCTCCGCCCACAAGTTCGAGCACCGCACCCGCTTCGCCGACTACGCCGTGCTCTACCGCGGCAACCACCAGGCCCGCCTGTTCGAGGAGGCCCTGCGCGCGGCCAAGATCCCCTATGTCCTGTCCGGCGGCCAGTCCTTCTTCGACCGGGCCGAGATCAAGGACCTCACCGCCTATCTGCGCCTGATCGCCAACCAGGACGACGACCCCGCCTTCATCCGCGCCGCCACCAGCCCGAAGCGCGGCATCGGCCCGACCACGCTGGAGAAGCTGGGCCAGTATGCGGCCGAGCGCCATTGCTCGCTGTTCGAGGCCGCGTTCGAGACCGGGCTGCAAAGCCGGATGGCGGCCAAGCAGCTGGAACCCTTGATCGAGTTCGGCAACTTCATCAACCGCCTCGCCTTCCGGGCGCCGAAGGAGCCGGCCGGCCGGCTCCTGCAGGAACTGCTCGCCGCCATCCGCTACGAGGAATGGCTCTACGACACCGAGGACGAGCGTGCGGCCAAGGCCAAGTGGGGCAATGTCAGCGAGTTCGTCGACTGGCTGTCGAAAAAGGGCGAGGAAGACGAGAAGAGCCTGATCGAGCTGACCCAGACCGTTTCCCTGATGAACCTGCTCGAAGGCCGCGACGAGGCCGAGCTCGACGCCGTGCGCCTGTCCACCCTGCACGCGGCCAAGGGCCTGGAGTTCCCCCATGTCATCCTGGCCGGGGTGGAAGAGGACATCCTGCCCCACCGCGAATGCCAGGAAGGCAGCCGGCTGGAGGAAGAACGCCGGCTGATGTACGTCGGCATCACCCGTGCCCAGAAGAGCCTCACCCTCACCTGCTGCGGCAAGCGCAAGAAGGGCGGCGACTGGGTGGTCTGCGAACCCTCGCGCTTCCTCGACGAGATCGACAGTGCCGAACTGCGGCACAGCGGCCAGGAGGACGATTCGGCCGCCGCCCGCGAGGCCGGGCGCAACCGCCTGGCCAACCTCAAGGCCATGTTGGCGGCGAACAAATAACGCGCTAAGCTGGCCGGCCAATACCCAAAAAGGAGGGGCCATGGCCCAAGGCAACAACACCGCGAAATGCCCGAAGTGCGGGGAAGGTCATTCCTTCCTGGTCAGCACCGTCAACGGCAGCCAGGTCGTGGTCTGCAAGAAGTGCAGCAATATGTTCAAGGTCGAGATCAAGAAGGGGCAGTTCACCGGCCGCATTCTCTGAGTTCCCTCCTCGCCGCCCCGGCGACAGGCATAAAAAAAGCGCGGCCGCAGCCGCGCTTTTTTATTTGGGCGAACCAGCCGATTACTTGGCCGCCGCCTTCTTCTCGGCCGGCTTGGCCGCCTTGGCGACGCTGGCGCGGGCCTGATCGACCATGTAGTCGACCGCCAGACGGGTGTCGGCATCGGACAGCTTGTCGTTGCCGCCCTTGGCCGGACCGCCGAAGGTGCCCTTGATCGCGGCGGTGTAGAGGTAGTCCTTGCCCTGCTTGAGCAGCGGCTCCCAGGCCTTGGCGTCGGTCAGCTTCTGGGCGCCGGTGGTGCCGGTGTCGTGGCAGCTGGCGCAGTTCTCGGCATACACCACCTTGCCCCGGGCCAGTTCGGCCGGGGTCGGCTCGACCTCTTTCTTCAGCACCGGCTCGAACTTGCCGCCGGCGGCGTTGGTCATGAAGGCCACGGCACGAGCCACTTCCAGATCGGACAGATCAGGCTCGCCGCCGCGCGCCGGCATCTTGTTGAAACCGTTCAAGGCGTGGTCGAGCAGCACCGGCCAGCCCTGGGCGATGCGCTTGCCCCAGGCGCCGGCATCCTTGTACTTGGGCGAACCCAGCGCGCCGGAGCCGTGGCAGTTGGTGCACACCTCGTTGTAGACCTGCTCGCCGGTCATCTCGACACGGGGGACATTGGGGTCGATGGCGACGGAAACGCCGAAGGGCTTGATCCGCTCGCGTACCGCCTTGTCGGCGGCGGCCTCGGCCTCCTGGCCGCTCAGGCGCGATTGGATGCTGACGACCAGCATCACAATGAGAAAGATCGCCAAGCCCGGCGCGAACAGACCACCCAGGGTGGCCATGGCGAATTCTTTTGGCGTGGTTTTAGTCATTTCGTGGTGATCAGCCATGCTCTATTTCCTGAATTTCGGTATGCAAAACCCGGCGATTATACGGTGAGCCGCCTGCCAATTGAAAGGCGGCTATGCTATTCTTCGCGTCCTCCGCCCGTAGCTCAGCTGGATAGAGTACTGCCCTCCGAAGGCAGGGGTCGTGCGTTCGAATCGCGCCGGGCGGGCCATCTGCCATACCCGAGTAAAAAACTCGGTCTTGTCCTCGGCCTCCCCCGCTGGCAAACTAGCCGACCTTGGCAAAGCATCAGGAGTACGCATCATGGGTGGCCTAAGTCCCGCTTCCCCAATCCCCACCGAAATCAAGCTGCATCAGCAATCCAAGATCCTGGAGCTGACCTTCAACGATGGCAGCCATTTCGAGCTGCCCTGTGAATACCTGCGCGTGTTCTCCCCCTCGGCCGAGGTGCGCGGCCACGGCCCGGGCCAGGAGGTGCTGCAGGTCGGCAAGAAATACGTCGAGATCAAGCGGATCGAGCCGGTCGGCCAGTATGCCGTGGTGCTGGAATTCTCCGACGGCCACAACTCCGGCATCTATTCCTGGGATTACCTGTATGACCTGGGCAAGCACCAGGACGTCTACTGGCAGGAATACCTGCGCCGGCTGGAAGCGGCCGGCGAGTCGCGCGAGCCGAAGACGCTGATCAAGTAAGCCGACCCCAGGCATGACGGCTTGGGTCGAGATCGGCGCGGCCATCGCCGGCGCCAGCGGCCAGCCCTTCCAACTGGGCCGCCATGAGCATGCCGGCGGCGGCTGCATCAACGAGGCCTATGTCCTGCACGGCCGCGCTGGCGAGCGCTTTTTCCTCAAACTGAACGAGGCGGCCAAGGCAGCCATGTTCGAGGCCGAGGCGGCGGGCCTGGACGAGATCCTGGCCAGCCGCCGCCTGCGCGCGCCGCGGCCGATCTGCTGGGGCACGGCCGGGGGTCAGGCCTATCTGGTGCTGGAACACCTCGACCTCTCCGGCCGCGGCAGCGGTACGCGCCTGGGCCGACACCTCGCCGCCATGCACCGGGTCAGCCAGGCCCGCTTCGGCTGGCGCATCGACAACTCCATCGGCGACACCCCGCAACCGAACACGCCCTGCGCCGACTGGGTCGAGTTCTGGCGCGACCGCCGGCTGCATCATCAACTGCGCCTGGCGGCGCGAAACGGCGCCGGCCGCCGGCTCATCGACCAAGGCGAGCGCCTGATGTCCGTCCTGGCAGCCTTCTTCACCGACTATCGGCCGGCGCCCTCGCTGCTGCACGGCGATCTCTGGGGCGGCAACTACGGCTTCGCCGACGGCGAGCCGGTGGTGTTCGACCCGGCCGTCTATTACGGCGACCGCGAGGCCGATCTGGCCATGACCGAGCTGTTCGGCGGCTTCGGCCCGGACTTCTACGCCGCCTACCGCGAGGCCTGGCCGCTCGACCCCGGTTATCCCGTGCGCAAGATCCTGTACAACCTGTATCACGTGCTCAACCACTTCAATATGTTCGGCGGCGCTTACGCCGGCCAGGCCGAGGCCATGATCGGGCGCCTGCTGGCCGAAATCGGGCAGGCTCATTGAGCGGTTGCCCCCGGCGAATTTTTCGGCCATAATCGCGCCCTTTCCGAATTGAGTACTGGAAGGCCCGTCATGAAACCCGGCATCCATCCCGAATACAACGAAGTCCAGGTCACTTGCAGCTGCGGCAACAGCTTCGTCACCCGGTCGACCATGAACAAGGCCCTGGCCGTGGAAGTCTGCTCTTCCTGCCACCCGTTCTACACCGGCAAGCAGAAGATCGTGGACACCGCGGGCCGGGTCGAGAAGTTCCGCCAGAAATACGGCAAGAAGTAAGCCAGCGGCAGGCCATAGGAAAAGGCAGCTTCGGGCTGCCTTTTTTATTCATACCGGGGAGTAAGGCCAGGGATGCATCCGCTGACCTCGCGCAAAATCTACCTTCTCGCCGCCCTCATGGTGCTGTGGGCCCTCTACGGCCTGACCGGGCGCGATGCCTGGAAGGCCGAGGAGACCCTGGCCCTGGGCCAGGTGCTCGATTGGCTCGAACACGGCCAGGCCCACGCCAGCACCGTGCCGCTGCACACTTTCCTCGCCGGTCTGGCGGCCAAGCTACTCGGCCCCTGGCTTGGCATCCAGGACGCCGCCCGCGCCGTCAGCGGCCTGTTCAGCCTGGTCGCCCTGGCCTGCACCGGCCTGGCCGCCCGCGCCCTGCTCGGGCCCGGCTACGGCCCGGCCGCGGCCCTGCTCTTGATGGGCGCCTTCGGCCTGATGCTGCGCGCCCACGCCCTGCTGCCGGACAGCCTACAGCTGGCCGCCTACGCCCTGCTGCTTTATGGCGCGACGCTGGCCCGCCGCCAGCCGATGCCTGCCGTGGCGGTCATCGGCGGCGCCCTGTTTGCCCTGACCCTGATCGACGGCCTGGCCGATTTCGTGCTCGGCCTCTTCATCCTGCTGCTGCCGCTGGTCTCGCGCGATTGGCGTGAGCGGCCCTATCGCCAGGGTGTCGGCCTCGGCATCGCCGTTGGCTTGGTCCTGTCCGGCCTCTGGCTGGCCTGGCTCACGCTCCAGGGCAATCTTGATGCCTGGCTGGCCGGCCACGGCCTGGCCGGCCTGTTGCCGGTCTACGACCCCGGCCACCTCGTCTCCCTGCTGGCCTGGTCGGCCTGGCCGGTCTGGCCGCTGGCAGCCTGGGCGATCTGGCACGAGCACAAACGCCTGGGCCGGGCGAGCGAACTGCACCTGCCGCTGCTGGCCGTGCTGGTGCTGTTCTACGCCGCCCTCACCCCTGCCTTCTCCCGCGACGGCGGGGCACTGCCGCTGCTCGCCCCGCTCAGCCTGCTCGCCGCCTTCGCCATCGGCCACATGCAACGCGGCGCCGCCCAGGCCTTCTACTGGTTCGGTGTGCTCTGCTTCTTCTTCCTCGCCATCGTGTTCTGGATCCATTTCGCCGCCCTGGAATGGGGCTGGCCGCCCCGGCTGGCCGACCGCCTGGCCCGGATGACCCCCGACTACCAAAGCGGCGGCATCGGCAGCCTGAGACTCGGGCTGGCGGTCGCCGCCACCCTGCTGTGGGTCATTGCCACCCCCTTCTTCCCCCGCGCCCAGCTGCGTCCGGCCCTGGTCTGGGCCACCGGCATGACCCTGACCTGGCTGCTGCTGATGGCCTTGTTCCGCCCCTGGGGCGAAGCGGGCTGGGCCTGGAAGCCGGTGCTGGCCGAACTCGACCGGCAGTTGCCGGCCGGCGTCTGCGTCCAGGCCCAGGTCGAGGCCGACACCGCCATCGCCCTGCGCTATCACCTCGATTCGCGCCTGGCCCGGCCCGGCCAGGTCTGCGGTTATCTCCTGATCCAGGGCCGCCGCGGCGAGGCCGCCAATCCCGGCCCCGATTACGAATACGTCTGGCTCGGCCAGCGGCCCCGGCACAAGGACCAGGCCCTGCGCCTGTTCCGCCATGTCGAGCCATCCTGAACTGTCCGCGCTGATCCTCGCCGGCGGCGAGGCCCGGCGCATGGGCGGCCAGGACAAGGGCCTGATCGAACTGGCCGGCCGGCCGCTGATCGCCTGGGTGCTGAAGCGCATCGCGCCCCAAGTCGACGAGGTGGTGATCAGCGCCAACCGCCATCGCGATATCTACGCCGGACTCGGCCATCCGGTGATCGCCGACGGACATCCCGATTATCGCGGCCCCATGGCCGGCATCGCCGCCGCCGGCGCCCGTGCGGCTGGCGAATGGCTGCTCGTCGTGCCCTGCGACACGCCCTTCCTGCCAGCCGATCTCGCCCAACGCCTGCTCGACCATGCCCGCCAGACGGGCTGCCGACTGGTGCGTGCCGCCGACCCCGGACAGACCCACTACACCAGTTTCCTCTTCCATCGCGACCTGTTGCCCGACCTCGCCGCCCACGTCGCCAACGGCCGGCTCAAGCTGCAGGCCTGGCAGGCCGAACACGCCGCCGAGACGCTGACCTTCGCCGACGCCGGCGCCTTCCTCAACCTCAACACGCCGGACGAGCTCGCCGAGGCGGAACAACGGTTGCGGAAGGCGCCCTGAGCCGCCGCTTCTGCCTGGTTTGGCGCCGGAAGCGGCCTGCTAGTATTCCGGTATGGCCACTCCGCGCTTCCTGCCCCACAACCGACTCGACGACCTGATCCGGCAATTGCAGGCGGCCGGTTACCGCGTGATCGGCCCCCGCTTGCAGGAAGGCGTCATCGCCTATGGCGAGTTGGCTGCCGCGACCGAACTACCTTGGGGCTGGCAGGACGAGCAGACACCGGGGCGCTATCGCCTGCAGCGCACGGGACAGCCACTTGCCTTCGCCTGGGCCACCCCGACCCAGGGCCTCAAGCCCTGGTTCTTCGCGCCGGTCGAGCCGCTCTGGCGCATGCGCCGCACATCTGACGGCTTCGAGCTTGCGGCCTGTCTGCCGCAGGAAAAACCGCTCGCCATCCTGGGCGCGCGTGCCTGCGATCTGGCCGCAGTGGCCCGGCAGGACGCCATCCTGGAGCATGACCCGCATTACCAGGCCCGGCGCCAGGATGCCCTGTTCATCGCCGTGCACTGCACCCGGCCGGCGGCGAGCTGCTTCTGTGCCAGCACCGGCACCGGTCCGCGCGCCATGCGCTTCGATATCGGCCTGACCGAATTGGATACGGGCTTCGTGGTCGAGGCCGGCAGTCCGCGTGGCCGCGGGCTGATCGAGCCACTCGCCCTCGCCGCCGCCAGCGCGGAACAGCTTGCCACCGCGCAAAAGGCCGTCGCCGCCGCGGCGCTGCGGCAGACCCGGCACCTGCCGCCCGGCGATCTGGCGGCAAGGCTCGCCGCCCACAGCGAACATCCACACTGGGCCGAGGTGGCCCAGCGCTGCCTCGCCTGCGGCAACTGCACCCAGGCCTGCCCCACTTGTTTCTGTCATGCGCGCAGCGAAACGGCCAGCGCCGACGACCAGACGGCGGAGCAGGCGCGGCACTGGGATTCCTGCTTCGGCGAGCTGCATGGCCATCTGGCCGGCTTCCAGGTGCGGCCGGAAACCGCGCAGCGCTACCGGCAGTGGCTCACGCACAAGCTCGGCAACTGGTGGACCCAGTTCGGCGAATCCGGCTGCGTCGGTTGCGGCCGCTGCCTCACCTGGTGCCCGGCCGGCATCGATCTGACCCAAGAGGTGGCGGCCATCCTGGGAGAGGCGGCATGAGACCGCTGATCGAGCTGCCGGCCCCGGCCCGCATCGTCGAGCGCCTGCAGGAGACCGAGACCATCTTCACCCTGCGCCTGCGCCTGGAGGATGCCGCGCTGGCCGCGCAATACCGCTTCGCGCCCGGTCAGTTCAACATGCTCTATCTGCCCGGCGTCGGCGAGGTGCCGATCTCCATCGTGTCCGATGCCCGGGCGGACCTGATCGACCACACCATCCGCGCCGTCGGCTCGGTCACCCAGGCCCTGGCCCGCCTGCCGGCGGGAGCGGTGATCGGCCTGCGCGGCCCCTTCGGTCGCGGCTGGCCGATGCAGGCGGCCGAGGGCCGCGATCTGTTCATCGTCACCGGCGGCCTGGGCTGCGCCCCCTCGGTCTCGGCCGTGCATGCCGTGCTCGCCCGGCGCGAACGCTACGGCCGGGTGGTGCTGCTCGAGGGCGTGCGCCACTGCCGCGACCTCGCGCTGAAGTCGCGCTTCGCCGAATGGCTCGACCACCCCGACCTGGAAGTGCGATTGGCCGTCTGCGAGACCAACCCCTGCGCCGACTGGCCCTGGCATACCGGCAACGTGCTCACCCTGTTCGATGCGCTGGAACTGAAACCGGAACGCACCATCGCCTTTCTGTGCGGCCCCGAAGGCATGATGCAGGCCGCTGCCGAGAAGGTGGCCCAGCGCGGCGTTCAGACCAGCGACATCTACCTCAGCCTGGAGCGCAACATGCAATGCGCCCTCGGCCTGTGCGGCCACTGCCAGCTCGGCCCGCATTTCGTCTGCCGCGAAGGGCCGGTGTTCGATTACGCCACCATCGGCCCGCTTTTGGGGAAGCGGGGGGTGTGATGAAGCCCAGGCTCGGCGTCTACAAATTCACCTCCTGCGACGGCTGCCAGCTGGCGCTGCTCAACCAGGGCGAGGGTCTGCTCGCCCTGCTCGAACGGGTCGAACTCACGCATTTTCCCGAGGCCGGTCCCAATGCGCCGGAGGCGGCGGTGGACATCGCCCTGATCGAGGGCAGCCTCTCGACCCCGGAGGAGGCCGAGCGCATCCGCGCCATCCGGGCGCGCAGCGGCCAGCTGGTCGCGCTCGGCGCCTGCGCCACAGCCGGCGGCATCCAGGCCCTGCGCAATGCGACCGAGGCCGGCAGCGCCTGGCGTGCCGCCCTGTATCCCCAGCCGGAATTCATCGCCACGGCCGAGCGCTCGCTGCCGGTGTCGGCGCTGGTTCATGTCGATCTCGAACTCTTCGGCTGCCCGATCGACGCCGCGCAGCTGCTGGCGGCGCTCAATGCCCTGCTGGCCGGCGGCCGCTACCGGCCGAGCGGCGACAGCGTCTGCGGCGAATGCAAGCGGGCCGGCCACGGCTGCGTGCTGGTCGGCCGCGCCGAGCCCTGCCTGGGGCCGGTCACCCGCGCCGGCTGCGGCGCGCTCTGCCCCGGCCAGGGGCGCGGCTGCTACGGTTGTTTCGGCCCGAGCGCGCAGGCCAACCTCGCCAGCCTCAAGACCGTGTTCGCCAATCTCGGCCTGCCCCCCGACGCGATCGAACGCCGCTTCGCCTTCATCACCGCCGAGGCCTTCCGCGCCGCCGGAGAAAAACATGGCTGAGGCGAAGACCGTGTCGCTCGAACTGCCCCTGCTCGCCCGGGTCGAGGGCGAGGGCGCGCTGGAGATCGCCTACGCGCAGGGCCGCATCGCCGGGCTCAAGCTGCGCATCTTCGAGCCGCCGCGTTATTTCGAGAAATTGCTGGAGGGCCGGCATTACAGCGAGGTGCCGGACATCGTCGCCCGCATCTGCGGCCTGTGCCCGGCGGCCTACCAGATGAGCGCGGTGCAGGCGCTGGAGGCCATCCTCGGCCTCGCGCCGACGCCCTGGATTTCCGCCATGCGCCGGCTGTTCTACTGCGGCGAGTGGATCGAGTCGCACTGCGCCCACCTGCACCTGCTCGCCGCGCCGGACTTCTTCGGCTGCGGCAGCGTGGTCGAGCTCGCCGCAAAAGAGGCCGCCGCGGTGCGCCGCGGCCTGAAGCTGCAAAACCTGGGCAACCGCATCCTGAAATTCCTCGGCGGTCGCTCCATCCACCCGGTCGGCGCCCGGGTCGGCGGCTTCTGGCGCGCACCGGGCGCGGCCGAGGCGCAGGCGCTGCTGGCCGAATTGCAGGCCGCCCTGCCCGAGGCCGAGGCCCTGCTCGACTGGGTGCTGGCCTGGCCGCTGCCCGAGAGCGATCAGGTCTTCGAGAGCGTCGCCCTGCGCGACCCCGCCGGCTATGCCATCGAGACCGGCCGCATCGCGTCCGACCGCGGCCTCGACATCGGCGCCGGCGAATTCGAGCGCCACTTCAGCGAGCACCAGGTGCCGCACTCCACCGCCTTCCATTGCCTGCACGACGGCCGGCCCTACCTGGTCGGCCCCCTGGCCCGGCTGAACGTCAATTCCGACCGGCTGCCGCTCGACATCCGGCAGCGGTTGCACCAGGCCGGCATCGCCCTGCCCTCGCGCAATCCGTTCCACAGCGCCGCCGCCCGTGCCGTCGAGGTGCTCTACGCCCTGCGCGAGGCGGTGCGCCTGCTCTCGGACTACGCCCCGAACGACACGCCCTACCTCGAAGCGGGTGCGCGCGCCGGCTGCGGCTGCGGCGTCACCGAGGCGCCGCGCGGCATCCTTTGGCATCGCTACGAACTGGATGAACACGGCCTGGTCCGGCAGGCCCGCATCGTGCCGCCGACCGCGCAGAACCAGGCGCGGATCGAGGCCGACCTCGCCGCCACCCTGGCCGCGCTGGCCGAGGCGCCGGAACCCGAGCTGCGCCGGCGGGCGGAGACGGTGATCCGCAACTACGACCCCTGCATCTCCTGCGCCACCCACTTCCTCACGCTCAAGGTCGAGCGCTGATGGGACTGCGCCTGCTCTGCATCGGCTCACCGTTCGGCGCTGACGCTGTGGCCTGGGCCGTCGGCAAAAGGCTGAGCGAGCTGGGCCTGCCGGCAGGCTGCGAGGTGCGCCTGCTCGACCGGCCGGGCCTGCAATTGCTGGAGGAGATGCGCGACGCCGAGACGGTGCTGCTGCTCGACGCCGCGCGGGGCATCGCCCCGGGTCGGCTGCACCGGGTCGAGTCGCTCGATGAGCTTGGGCTGGCCGGCCAGAGCAGCAGCCACGGCATCGGCGTGGCCGAGGCCTTGCGCCTGGCCGAACAGCTCGGCCAGCTGCCGGAGCGCCTGAGCGTGTTCGCCATCGGTGCCGGCGCGGCCCTGCCGCCGGAATCGACCCTAGCCGCGCTGGCGACGCAGCTGCTGGGCGAAATAAAAAAAGGGCGGGATGCCCCGCCCTCTCTTCTAACTCTCCCCCACAGAGGGAGAGCCCCCGCAAAGCGGGGATAAAGGAACAATGATGCTGCGCGTAATTACAACGCGTTCATCACCCGCTGCAGCCGCTCGCGCACCTCGCTCGCCACCTCGGCGATGCCGGGCTTCTCGACCAGGGGCAGCACGGCCTGGGGGTCCATGAACTCGACCCGCACCGCGCCGGACTCGGTCTGGCGCACCACCACGTTGCAGGGCAGCAGCATGCCGATCTCGGGCTCGGCCGTGATGGCGCGATGGGCCAGCGGCGGGTTGCAGGCGCCGAGGATGCGGTAGGGGGGCATGTCCTTGTCCAGCTTCTTCTTCAGGGTACCGGCGACGTCGATCTCGGTCAGCACGCCGAAGCCCTCGGCCTGCAGGGCGGCCGTGACCTTGGTCACCGCCTCGTCGAAGCTCATGTTCACGTTCTTGCCGAAGCCTACTTTGCTCATCTCAAACCTCTAAACGGATTCGTTGAAAAAATCGGGGGACGCCGCGCGCCCCCCGTGATGGCCGTATTATCCCACTATTCCGGCTGCCAGCGCGGCAGGGTGAAGTAGAAGGTGGCGCCCTGGCCGGGCTGGCTGGTGAAGCCGATCTCGCCGCCCATCTGCTCGATCAGGGATTTGCTGATGCTCAGGCCCAGGCCGGTGCCACCCTTGTGCCGGGTATCGGAAGCGTCGCCCTGGGTGAATTTCTCGAAGATGCGTTCGCGCAGGCTTTCGGGGACGCCGCTGCCATGATCGGTCACCGCCACCCGGATGCGATCGCCTTCGGCCGTCACCGCCAGTTCGACGCTGCCGCCGGGCCGGGAGAACTTGGCGGCGTTGGACAGCAGGTTGGCCATCACCTGGAGCAGGCGCGCCGAATCGACCCGGGCCATCGCGCCGGGCAGTCGCTGTTCGATCAGGCAGCTGACGCCGTACTGCTCGGCATAGCCGCGGTTGGCCTCGACCGCCTGTTCGACCAGGGGCATGATCTCGTGCGGCTGCATATCGAATTGCAGGGCACCGGACTGGATCTTGTCCATGTCGAGCAGATCGTTGATCAGGCCGAGCAACCGCTCGGTGTTCGCCATGGCCATATTGACCAGATCCTTGGCCGGCTCCGGCAATTCGCCGGCCATGCCGCCGGCGATCAGCCCGAGCGAGCCGCGGATGGCCGTGAGCGGCGTGCGCAGCTCATGGCTGACGGTGGAAACAAACTCGCTCTTGAGCTTCTCCACCCGCTTGCGTTCGGTGATGTCGGTGTGGATGCCGACCATCCGGTAAGGTCGGCCGTTTTCGTCGCGCTGGGCGATGCCACGGTCGAGGATCCACAAATAGTGGCCGTCCTTGTGGCGCACGCGATGCTCGTTGATGTACTGCGGCACCTCGCCGTCGAGATGCGCGCGCACGGCGGCCATGGCCGACTCCAGGTCGTCCGGGTGCACCCGGGTGCTCCATTCCTCCAGGCTTTGGCCGATCTCGTCCTCGGCATAGCCCAGCATCTCCTTCCAGCGCGGCGAGAAATAGATTGTGTTGCTCTTGAGGTTCCAGTCCCAGAGACCGTCGTTGGCGCCGCGGATCGCCAGGTCGAAGCGCTCCTCGCTCGCACGCAGCGCCTCTTCGGCCCGCTTGCGCTCGGTGATGTCGCGCATGACACCGACGAAGATGCGCCCACCTGCCTGGTTCACCTCGCTCACCGCCAGGTCGAGCGGGAAGGTCTGACCGTCTTTGCGCAGGCCGGCCACCTCGCGAACGATGCCGATGATCTTCTTCTCCCCCGTCAGCCGGTAGTTGACCAGGTAGCCATCGTGGCGCGAGGCATAGGGCTCCGGCATCAGCAGGCTGACGTTGCGCCCGAGTACCTCGGCCAGGGCATAGCCGAATATTTTTTCCGCAGCGTGGTTGAACGAGAGGATGTGGCCCGATTCGTCGATGGCGACAATGCCGTCGGCCGCGTGGTCGACGATGGCCCGGATGTAGGCCTCGCGTTCGCGCAAAGTGACGGTCATGGTATCGGCCAGGGCCTGGGCCCGCTGGCGACGGGTGGCCAGGGACCAGACGAAGGCGGTGAACAAAAAACTGATGGCCAGGCCGGCCGCCGCCACGATGTGCTGCTTGGTGTAGTCGATGCGCGCCTCGTAGGCCGGGGTCGAGCGTACCTCGAGCAGCCAATTGTGGCCCGGCAGCTTGAGCACCCTCCGACCGAGGAATTTCGGCGACAGGCCGGGCGGCACCTTGTCTTTGCTCTGGTAGAGTTGGTTGACGACATCGGTGACCAGTCCGTCGTAGATGCGCAGATCGAGATCGGCCTGCTTTTTGCCCAGGGTACTGTGCAGGAAATCATTCATCCGGAACGGGCTGTAGACATAACCGACCAGGGCCGCCCGTCTTTGCGCCTGGGTAAGCAGGGTCACGTCCTTGCGGTAGACCGGCAGATACATGAGAAAGCCGTTCTGCACGTCCTGGGTGATCTCCTGTTTGAGGACAACCTTGCCGGACAAGGCCGCCTGGCCGCTGTCACGCGCCCTGGCCATGGCGTCGCGGCGCACCGGCTCGGAATACATGTCGTAGCCGAAGGCCGCCTGGTTGCGCCTGTTGAACGGCTCCAGATAGATGATCGAGGTGTAGACGTCGCGCCGCCCCGCCGGCCTCACCGTGTAATCGGGGAAACCCTCGGCCCGCACCGACGCGATGTGTCGGCCCAGATTCTCCGGCGGAATCAGCTTGGCGAAGCCGATGCCCTGGATGCCGGGATAGTGGTCGGCGATGCGCAGCTTGCCCACATAGTCGCGCCACTCCCGGCGGGAGACATCAATCGAGGCATCGAACAGAGCGACGCCGCCGCGCAGGGCCAGCTCGTAGGCACCCATGCGCTGGCTGATGCCGTCGCCGATTTCGTCGAACTGCCGAAAGAACGTCTCGGTCGCCGTCTGCTCGGTGCTGCTCTTGACCGAGTACCAGGCCAGCCCGGTCGTCGCCAGCGAGAACAACAGGGTCAGCCAGACCGCAACCGGCACACTCCACAACTCCGGCAGGGGCCGATGCGCGACCTGCTCGTGTCCAGACACTCGGTCTCCTCCAGGCGATTTATCGGGTTTCTGGCCTAATTTGTAAAGGCCGCCAGGAGCAGCGTCAACCTCGCCGGCAGGCGGCGGCTAACAGGGTGTCAGCCGGGCGTATTCCAGGATGAACCACTTGTCGCCGATGCGGGGGAAGCTCACCCGCACCTCGGCCTCGGCGCCCTGGCCCTGATAGCCGGCGACCACGCCCTCGCCATAGCGCGGGTGCTGCACCCGGGCGCCGACCGGATAGGGCAGGGCCGCCGCCCGGCCCGGCGCACCCGGCCCGGCGGCCCCGGCCGGCGCCAGGTCCGAGCTGCCGCGCCAGCCGCCGACGCTCTGCACCAGCTCGGCCGGCAGTTCCTGCAAAAAGCGCGAAGGCAGGCCGTAGCGCGGCTGGCCGTGCAGCATGCGCTGGGCGGCATGGGTGAGATACAGGCGCTTGCGGGCCCGGGTGATGGCGACGTACATCAGGCGCCGCTCCTCCTCCAGGCCGTCGAGCTCGGTCAGCGAGTTCTCGTGCGGAAACAGCGCCTCCTCCAGGCCGGTGATGAACACCGCCATGAATTCCAGGCCCTTGGCGGCATGCACGGTCATCAGCTGCACCGCGTCCTGGCCGGCCTGGGCCTCGTGCTCGCCGGCCTCGAGCGCGGCATGGGCGAGGAAATCGGCGAGGTCCTGGCTCTCGGCTTCCGCCGCGAAGGCGCTGGCGGCATTGGTCAGTTCGTTCAGGTTCTCGATCCGGTCCTCGCCGTCGCGCTCGCCCCGGTAGTACTCGATCAGGCCGCAGCGGGCGACCACGTGCTCGACCTGCTCGGCCAGGTTCATGTCCCGGGTCTCCTGACGCAATTGCCCGATCAGCTGGATGAAGGCCGCGAGGCCCTTCTTGCCGGCGCCCTGGGCGCAGGCCGCCGCCCACAGGCTGACGCCGCCGGCGCGGGCGGCGGCGTCGATCGCCTCCACCGTGCGGGCGCCGACGCCGCGGGCAGGGAAGTTGACTACGCGCAGAAAGGCGTTGTCGTCCTCGGGATTGGCCGTCAGCCGCAGATAGGCCAGGGCGTGCCTGATCTCGGCCCGCTCGAAGAAGCGCAGGCCGCCATAGACCCGATAGGGGATGCCGGCCGAGAACAGGGCGTGCTCGATCACGCGCGACTGGGCATTGGAACGGTAGAGCACGGCGATGTCGGCATAGGCCATGCCCTCGCGCTTCAGCTCCTGGATCTCTTCCACGACGAAGCGGGCCTCGTCCAGATCCGTGGCCGCCTCGTAATGGCGGATCGGCTCGCCCCGGCCGGCGTCGGTCCACAGGTCCTTGCCCAGGCGGTTGGCATTGTGGCTGATCACCGCGTTGGCGGCATCGAGGATGGTGCCGTAGGAGCGGTAGTTCTGGGTGAGCTTGATCACCTCGGATATGCCCATGTCCTTCTGGAACAAGGCCATGTTGGCGACATTGGCGCCGCGGAAGGCATAGATCGACTGGTCGTCGTCGCCGACGGCGAAGATGGCGTTGCTTGGTGCCCGCAGCAATTTCAGCCAGTCGTATTGCAGGCGGCTGGTGTCCTGGAACTCGTCGACCAGGATGTGGCGAAAGCGCTCCTGGTAATGCTCGCGCAGCATGGCGTTGCGCGACAGCAGCTCGAACGAGCGCAGCAGCAGCTCGGCGAAATCGACCACGCCCTCCCGGTTGCACTGGGCGTCGTAGGCCGCGTAATACTCGATCAGGCGCCGGGTGTAGGGGTCGTAGGCCTCGATCTGGTTCGCCCGCAGGCCGGCCTCCTTGTTGGCGTTGATGAAGGCCTGCAGTTTGCGCGGCTCGTATTTCTCGGTATCGACGTTGAGCGCCTTCAACACCCGCTTCACCGCCGAGAGCTGGTCCTGGGCATCGAGGATCTGGAACAGCTGGGGCAGTCCGGCGTCGCGATGGTGCGCCCGCAGCAGGCGGTTGCACAGGCCGTGGAAGGTGCCGATCCACATGCCTCGGGTGTTGATCGGCAGCATGGCCGAGAGCCGGGTAAACATCTCGCGCGCCGCCTTGTTGGTGAAGGTGACCGCCAGCACGCCCATGGGCGAAACCTGCCCCGTCTGGATCAGCCAGGCGATGCGGGTGGTCAGCACCCGGGTCTTGCCCGAGCCGGCCCCGGCCAGGACCAGGGCCGAGCCGCGGCCCCAGGTAACAGCGCGCAGTTGCTCGGGGTTGAGGCCGGTCAGGAGGTCTTGGGGCATGGCGGATATGGGGCGGGAAACAGGCCCGGATTATATCGCCGCCACCCTGCCGGCATCGGCGCTAAAATGCGCGCACTGAAAGGACACCGCGAACATGAACCCGATCACCGTGCTCTATTTCGGCGACCTGATGGCCAAGCTGCAGATCGGCCGCGAGCAGCTCAGGCTGCCGGCCAGCGTGCAGGACGTCGCCGGCCTGATGCGCATCCTGGCCATGCGCGGCGGCGACTGGCAGCAGACCTTCGCCCAGACCCGGCCGACGCTGCGCATCACCGTGAACAAGCAGGACGGCTCGCCCGCCACGCCGATCAAGGCCGGCGACGAGATCGCCTTCATTGAGATGGTCGCGCTCTGACCGTTATTGAGGGGGAAATTCAAGTTCTTGAATTTCCCCCTCAATAACAAGACGTGGATTGATGGTTATCGATCCGAAACCTGGTGCGGCTTCCGGGCGGATCAGGGTTGATGGCGCCGGATGTTTTTTCGAGTTCAAAGGTTTCGGATCAATAAACCCCGGATTTGTGCCGAATTTGCATCGAATATTCACCGCCGGCAAATTTCCGATAGAATTATCCCGATTCTGCCCGGGTCGATTGCGTTCCGGACACTGAAATAAAGTGTTTGAGGAGACACGATGAACAAGCCTGCCGAAAAACTGAACCTGATGTGCTGGTTCCGGCGCAGCATCCGCAACAAGCTGCTGGTGATCACCGGCGTGAGCACCACTTTCGTGGTCGGTGCCGCCCTGTATGGCTTCTGGCAGATATGGGACAACCTGGAGACTATCCAGGATGCCGAGGGCATCCACGATATCGAGCTGACGCTGGTCCTGATGGGCATCGCCATCGTCGCCGCCTTCTTCTGGTTCCTCTGGTGGGTACGCAAGGCCGTCGAGCAGCCGACCCGGCAACTGGTGGCCGACCTCGGCCGCCTGGCCAACGGCGACTTCACCGTGCCGATCAAGGCAGAGAGCCTGGACGAGATGGGCGAGATCGGCCGCAGCGCCGAGCGCATCCGGGTCGAGCTTGGCCGCATCATCCAGGAGGTAAAGGACTCAAGCCAGGCCCTCTCGCAAGCGGCCGAAGAACTCACCAATACCTCGCAGCAGGTGGCCAACAGCTCGGCCAACCAGAACGAGGCGGCCGCCTCCGCCGCTGCCAGCGTGGAGGAGATGAGCGCCAGCATCGTCTCGGTCGCCGAGGGTGCCGAAGAGGTGAAGAAACTGGCCGATTCCAGCCTGTCGAGCACCCAGGAGGGCAACGAGAAGGTGTCCGAACTGATCGGCGAGATCGACCTGGTGGAGACCGCGATGAACGACATCGCCTCCTCGGTCCGCGAATTCGTCCAGAATGCCGCCGTCATCACCAACATGACCCAGCAGGTGAAGGACATCGCCGACCAGACCAACCTGCTGGCGCTCAACGCCGCCATCGAGGCGGCGCGCGCCGGCGAGCAAGGCCGCGGCTTCGCCGTGGTGGCCGACGAAGTGCGCAAGCTGGCGGAGAAATCGGCCCAGGCCGCCAGCGAGATCGATAGCGTCACCCAGACCCTGAACCAGAAGTCGGGCAGCGTCGAGACCGCGATCAACGCCGGTCATTCCTCCCTGGCCTCCAGTCTGGAGTTCGTCGAGACCGTGGCCATGACCCTGGCCGAGGCCAACGCCGCGGTGCAGCAGGCGAGCGCAGGCATGAGCAACATCACCAGCGCGGTCAAGGAACAGTCGTCCGCCAGCACCCAGATCTCGACCAACATCGAACAGATCGCCCACATGGCCGAGGAAAACAGCATGTCGGTCGAGCGCACCAGCGAATCGGCGGAACATCTGCACAAACTGGCCAGCCGCCTGCAGGAAGCCACCAGCCGGTTGAGGGTCTGATCCCACCGGCCAAGCAAAAAGCCGCCCGCGGGCGGCTTTTTGCTTTTGCGCGGGTCGACTCAGGCCGCGTGTCTCATCTGGCGTTGATAGAGGAACTCCAACACCCGGCCACGCAGCTGGTGATAGTGCGCGTTGTCGGCCAGCAGCAGCCGATCGCGCGGGCGCGGCAGGGTCACCGGCAGCACCTCGCCGATGGTCGCCGCGGGTCCGTTGGTCATCATCACGATGCGATCGGACAACAGCACGGCCTCGTCGACATCGTGGGTGACCATGAGCACCGTGGCCCGGGTTTCATGCACGATGCGCATCAGCTCGTCCTGCAGGCCGGCCCGGGTCAGGGCGTCGAGCGCGCCGAACGGTTCGTCCATCAGCAGCACCTTGGGCTCCATGGCCAGGGCGCGGGCGATGCCGACCCGCTGTTTCATGCCGCCGGAGATCTCGTGCGGATGCTTGTGCATGGCATGCGCCAGGCCCACCAATTCCAGCGCCGCCCGCGTCCGCTGCCTGAGCTGCTTTTTTGCCTCCCTGCCGCCGAACACCCGCTCCACCGCCAGATAGACGTTGCCGAAGCAGGTGAGCCAGGGCAGCAGCGAGTGGTTCTGGAACACCACCGCCCGCTCCGGCCCCGGCCCCTTGATCTCCTTGTCGCCCAGCAGCAGCACGCCCGAGCTCGCATCGAGCAGACCGGCCACGAGGTTGAGCAGGGTCGACTTGCCGCAACCGGAGTGGCCGATGAGCGAGATGAATTCGCCCTGCCTGACCGTGAGATTGACATCGGTCAGCGCGACGAATCTGCCTTGCTTGGTGTCGAATACCATCTTGGCGTTTTCGATTTGCAGATACTTGTCCATGCTCGTCCCCTTGATCATTCGTAGCTGAAGCGTCGCGCCAGCAGCACCAGGCCCTGCTCCAGCAGCAGGCCAGTGAAGCCGACGATGAAGATGGCGATGATGATGTGCTCGACGTTGAGGTTGTTCCATTCGTCCCACACCCAGAAGCCGAGGCCGGTGCCGCCGGTCAGCATCTCGGCGGCGACGATCACCAGCCAGGCCACGCCGATGGACAGGCGGATGCCGGTCATCAGGTGCGGCAGCACCGAGGGGAACAGGATGCGGGTGAAGATCTTCCACTCGGACAGATTGAGCACGCGCGCCACGTTGAGGTAGTCCTGCGGCACCCGGGCAACGCCGGCGGCGGTGTTGAGGATGATCGGCCAGATGCTGGAGATGAAGATCACCCAGAGCGAGGCCGGTTCGGTCTCCTTGAACACGTAGAGGCCGATCGGCAGCCAGGCCAGGGGCGAGACCGGACGCAGCAGGCTGATGATGGGCGCGGTCATGCCGGAGAGGAACCTGAAACGGCCGATCATGAAGCCGAGCGGGATGCCGACCAGCGCCGCCAGGCCGAAACCGGCGCCGACCCGATAGAGCGAATGCAGGATGTTCCAGCCGATGCCCTTGTCGTTGGGGCCGCGGTCGTAGAAAGGGTCGGCGAACAATTGCTGGGCCGATTGCCAGGTCTTGACCGGCCCGGGCAGGCCGTTGTCGCCGCCGCTGGCGGAGACGATCTGCCAGAGCAGGATGAACAAGGCGATGCCGATGACTGGCGGCAAGGCGGCACGAAAGGCCTTGGCCAGCGCCTCGGTCAGGGCCTTGCCGCGTTCGGTCTGCAGGAACGGGGTGGGCCGCGGTTGCGCCGCGGGCTCGGCGACTGAATTCACAATCACGGTTTCGGGCTGTTGCATGATCTCTTCTAAACTGCCTTCGTTGATGGTCACTGCGCTCATGGCGGACTCCTGGTTTTGTCATTCCCGCGAAAGCGGGAATCCAGTTGATTTTCTGGATTCCGGGTCAGCGGCACTGCGCGCCGCGCCCGGAATGACGGTTACGCCTTCACCTTGAAGCCGTCGGCATAGGCCTTGGGGTTCTTGCCATCCCAGGTCACGCCGTCGATCAGCTTGGCCGAGCGCATGTCCGACTTCGGTACCGGCACCTTGGCCGCGGCGGCCGCCTCCTTGTACAGCTTGATCTGGTTCACCTTCCTGGCCACGGCCAGATAATCCGGGTGTTCCTTGAGCAGGCCCCAGCGCTTGTGCTGGGTGAGGAACCACATGCCATCCGACAGATAGGGGAAGTTGACCACGCCATCGTTGTAGAACTTCATGTAGTTCTTGTCCTGCCACTTTTTGCCGATGCCGTTGTCGTACTGGCCGAGCATGCGGTCCTCGATCACGTCGAATTCGGTGTTGACGTAGGCCTTGCCGGCGATGATGCGCGCCACCTCGGAACGGTTGGCCATGGTGTCGATGTACTTCGAGGCCTCGAGGAGGGCGGCGGTCATCGCCCGCGCGGTGTTGGGATAGCGCTGGACGAACTCGGCCGTGGTGCCCAACACCTTCTCCGGGTGGTCGGGCCAGATGTCCTGGCTGGTCACCGCGGTAAAACCGATCTTGTCGTGGATGGCACGCGCGTTCCAGGGCTCGCCGACGCAGAAGCCGTCCATCTTGTCCACCCGCATATTGGCTACCATCTGCGGCGGCGGCACGGTGATCACCTTCACCTCCTTGAATGGGTCGATGCCGTAGGCGGCCATCCAGTAATAGAGCCACATGGCATGGGTGCCGGTGGGAAAGGTCTGGGCGAAGGTCCATTCCTTGGGCTCGGCCTTGACCAGCCGGGCCAGACCGGCGCCGTCGGTGACGCCCTTGGCCTTGATCTGGTTGTTCAGGGTGATGGCCTGGCCGTTGTGGTTGATCGACATCAGCACGGCCATGTCCTTCTGCGGCCCGCCGACACCGAGCTGCAAA
This sequence comes from Sulfuritortus calidifontis, assembly GCF_003967275.1. Lineage (NCBI taxonomy): Bacteria > Pseudomonadati > Pseudomonadota > Betaproteobacteria > Nitrosomonadales > Thiobacillaceae > Sulfuritortus > Sulfuritortus calidifontis. The sequence continues at coordinate 197,377 of NZ_AP018721.1, read as the reverse complement.
CCGTAGATCAGGCCATAGAGCACGTGCGAGGCGTCGAGCTCGCCGTTGACCAGCTTGTCGCGCACACCGGCCCAGGAGGCCTCCTTGCTCGGCGTGATCTTGAGGCCGTATTTCTTGTCGAAGCCCTTCTCGGCGGCGATGGCGACCGAGGCGCAATCGGTCAGCGGGATGAAGCCGATCTTGACCTCGGGTTTTTCCGGCTTGTCCGATCCGGCCGCCCAGGCGGCGCTGCGCACGCCCGGCGGCACCAGTGACATCAAGGCGGCAGCCGCAGACAGCCCGGCGGTCTTCTTCATGAAATCCCTCTTGCTTTTGTGCACCCCGGTTTCAACCTGAGGCTTCGATTCCTCGTTCATCGCATGGCTCCAAAAATCCGGCGCAGGCCGTCGCAAAAAAATGGCGCCCAGCCGACGCGATCGCTCGCGCGGATGGACGCCGTTGTCCAAATGCACCCGAGGGTGCCGCATGGCTGTGAACCCGGATCGACATTGATCGAGTCCGATCAGGAATTAGCAGGTAGCGTGCCAACTACCAAAATCCTTGAAAACAGGGGCCATTGGCCGACAAGCCGGCGATGCCGGTTGGCTCTCCCCTCGCCCCTTGCACCGCCCTGGTGCGATGCGCACCGAATCAGTGTCGAGCGCGGCTCATCGCAAAAAAAAGCGGCCCGCAGGCCGCCGAGAGGGATGCGATGAAATCCGCTGTCAGCTTTGCTGTAACAGGGCCTTGGCCAGCTCGGCCAGACGCAGGCGCCGGGCCATGGCCTCCTTGCGCAGACGGCGATAGGCGGCCTCCTCGTCGAGGCCGGCCTGCTGCATGAGCAATCGCTTGGCCCGCTCGACCAGCTTGTGTTCCTGCAGTTCCTGGCGGGCGCGCTGCAGTTCCTGGCGCATCGAGTGCATTTCTTCGAACCGCGCCTGAGCCAGCTGCAGTATGGGCTGTACCCGTTCTGGTTTGAGGCCATCGACGACATAGCAGGTCACGCCGGCCCGTACCGCCGACTGGATGGCCTCGCGCCGACCGTCCTGGGTGAACATCACGATCGGCCGCGGTGTCGCCTGGGTGGCGAGACAGACCTGCTCCAGGGTATCGCGGCTGGGCGAATCGGTGTCCATGATGACGAGGTCGGGCGCCACCTCGTCCACCCAGCGCGGCAGATCGATCGCCCGATCGAGCCGGCCCACTACGTGATGCCCCTCGGGACAGGCCGCCAGGGCATCGAGCAGGGTGTTCAACTGCTTGCGCGACTGGCTGACCACCAGGATCTTCAGCGCCACGGCGGCGTTGGCAAACTCCATCTCGCGTTCTCTCATCAATTGCCGTTACGGATATCTAGCAAGGACCGTGCCGCCGCTCAGGCCGGCACCGGTTGTTGCGCCAGCAGCCGCTTCAGTTCAGGCAGACAGGAACCGCATTCGGTGCCGCAGCCCAGACCGGCTTGCAGCGCGGCGAGGTCGGCGCCCTCGGCGATGGCGGCGCGGATGGCCGACTCGGAGACATTCTTGCAGTTGCAGACGATACGCCCCGACGCCACCTGGCCCTGCGGCGGTGCGGCCAACGGCGCCAGCAGCCAGGGGCGCAGGGGGCTGACGTCCATCTCCTCGGCCATGCACTGCTTGAGCCAGTCTTGCGCGGCGGTCTCGCCATAGAGACGCACGGCGACCAGCCGGCCCGAATCCAAGCGTGCCCGCTTGGAAATGCCGCTGCCGGCATCGAAGTAGCTCATGACCGCCGCATCGTCGAGGCCGGCCAGGCGGTCGATCCTGGCCAAGCGCGCGGCATCGAGCGGCTGCGTGCTGGCGGCGCGGAGCACGACGACCGCGCGCTCACGGCCGGCAAGGCCCAGGCTGGCGTAGTCGAATTGCCCGAGCAGGGGCTGGAGCCGTGCCAGCCACTCGACCGCCTTGCCGCGCAGCATCAGCAGCAGCGGGTGCATGGGCCCGGCGGCCTCGACCTCGACCGCGGCATGCTTGAGCTCGGGCTGGCCGGACACCGCATCGCAGGCAGCGACGGTGAGGACGTTGGTGCCCAGGCCGGCCATGAACCGGCCACCCCAGTGCATGGGCAGGAAGACCTGGCCGGTACGCTGGTCCGCCTCCGCCTTGACTCGGACCAGGAGCTGGCCGCGCCGGCTCCTGACCCTGACCAGCTCGCCATCCCGCAATTGGCGTGCCGCCATGTCCTCGGGATGCATCAGCAGCATGACTTCCTCGACATGGCCCCACAGGCGCGGCACCAGGCCGGTGCGGCTCATGGTGTGCCACTGGTCGCGCAGACGGCCGGTGGTCAGGCTCAGGGGGTATTCCGCATCGGCCGGCTCGGCCACCGGCTGCCAGCCGGCGCAATGAAAGCGGGCGCGCCCACTGACGGTTGGAAACACGCCGTCGGCATAGAGCCGCGCCCGACCCGCCGCCGCGCCTTCGGGGCAAGGCCATTGTTGCGGCCCCTGGGTATCGAGCCGGGCGTAGGAGAGCCCGGTGATGTCGAGATCACGACCTCGGGTCGATTCGCGATGCTCGTTCCAGACCTCTTCGGCCGTCTCGTAGGGGAACAGGGTCCGGTCCCGGCCGAGCCTGTCTTCCAGGCGTCGGGCGAAATCGACGGCGATCGCCCAGTCGGCCCGCGCCTCGCCCGGCGGCGGCACGGCGGCGCGGAGGCGGCTGATGCGCCGCTCCGAGTTGGTCATGCTGCCGTCCTTTTCGCCCCAACTGGCGGCGGGCAGCAGGAGGTCGGCATAGGCGGCGGTCTCGGTGTCGGCAAAGGCCTCCTGCACGATCAGGAAATCCACCCGGGCCAGGGCCTCGCGCACCAGGGTCTGGTTGGGCAGGGAATGGGCCGGGTTGGTGCAGACCACCCAGAGGGCCTTGATCTCGCCCCGGCGCGCCGCCTCGAACATCGCCACCGCCGGCCGCCCCGGCTTGGCCGGCACCGCTTCCACGCCCCACAGCCGCGCCACTTCGGCGCGATGCGTCGGGTTGTTCAAATCGCGGTGGGCCGGGAGCAGATTGGCCAGGCCGCCGACCTCGCGCCCGCCCATGGCATTGGACTGGCCGGTGAGCGAGAACGGGCCGCAGCCAGGCCGGCCGATCTGGCCGGTGGCCAGGTGCAGATTGATCAGGGCGGCATTCTTGTCGACACCGTGGCTGGATTGATTGAGGCCCTGGCAGTAGAGCGAGAGGGTGGGACCGGTCGCGAACAGGCGGGCGGCGCGCACAATGGCCTCGGCCGGCACGCCGCAGATCTGCGCGGCCCGCTCCGGGGCATAGGCCTCGACCAGATCGCGCACAGCCGGCCAGCCCTCGGTGTGGGCCGCGATGTAATCGGCATCGATGCGCCGTTCGGCGATCAGGACGTGGAGCATGGCATGAAACAGCGCGACGTCGGTGCCGGGCAGGATGGCCAGATGCAGGTCGGCCTCGCGCGCGGTGTCGGTGCGGCGCGGATCGACGACGACGACTTTCAATTGCGGGTTGGCCTGGCGCGCCGCCTCGATCCGGCGATAGAGCACGGGATGGGCCCAGGCGGTGTTGGCGCCGGCGATGAAGATCGTGCCGGCCTGGTCGATGTCCTCGTAGCAGGCCGGCGGTGCATCGGCGCCCAGGGTGGCCTTGTAGCCGGCCACCGCGCTGGACATGCACAGGCGTGAATTGGTGTCGACGTTGTTGCTGCCGATCAGGCCCTTCATCAGCTTGTTGAAGACGTAGTAGTCCTCGGTGGAGAGCTGGCCCGAGAGATAGATGCCGACCGCCTCGGGGCCGTGCTCGCGGATGACGGCGGCGAACCGGTCGGCCGCCGTCTCCAGCGCGGCATCCCAGCTCACGCGCCGACGTTCACCCGCCTTGTCCTCCCGCAGCTCGGGATACAGGCAGCGGCCGCCGGCCTGGGCGGTGAGATGCAAAGTGGCGCCCTTGGTGCAGAGCCGGCCGTAGTTGGCTGGATGCGCCGGGTCGCCGCGCACGCCGGTGATGCGAGTGCCGTCGTGCGCGATCAGCACGCCGCAGCCGACGCCGCAATAGCAACAGACGCTTCGGGTTTCAGCCATGGGCGGCACAGGCGACCGATGCGGTTTCCTCGGCGGTGTCGGCCAGGCGCAGATAGACCTGACCGGCCTCCACCTTGGTCTCGAAGGTGCGCACGCAGCCCTGGTCCGGCTGTACCGCCTCGCCGGTGGCCAGATCGATGCGCCAGTTGTGCAGCGGGCAGGTCACCGACTGGCCATGGACGATGCCCTGCGACAGCGGGCCGCCGCGGTGGGGGCAAGCGTCCTTGACGGCGAACACCTCGTCGGTGGAAGTGCGAAAGACCGCGACCCGGACGGTGTCGAACTGGACGACCCGGGCACCCAGTCGGGGCAGGTCGTCGAACTTGGCAATGGCAATCCAATCAGACATTTGATTTTTCCCTTTCTCGGTCAGGCCGTGATGCGGATGGTCTGGAACTCGCCGGCGTCCAGGCCCTCGGCCCGCTCTTTCCAGGGGTCGATCTGGGCGAACTGCTGGCCGTACTTGAAGCGCTCGAACAGGGCGGCGCGGCCCGGCGCATCCTCCAGGATGCGCCGCTTGATGTAATTGAGGCCGACCCGTTCGAGCCAGGGCGCGGTGCGCTCCAGGTAATGCGCCTCTTCGCGGTAGAGCTGGATGAAGGCGCCGCAGTATTCCAGCACCTGTTCCTCGGTCTCGACCTTGGTCAAAAGATCGGTCACCCGCACCTTGATGCCGCCGTTGCCGCCGACGTGCAGCTCGTAGCCGGAATCGACGCAGACCACGCCGAAGTCCTTGATCGTCGCCTCGGCGCAGTTGCGCGGGCAGCCGGACACGGCGAGCTTGAACTTGTGCGGCATCCAGGAACCCCAGGTGAGTTTTTCCAGCTTCACGCCGAGGCCGGTCGAGTCCTGGGTGCCGAAACGGCACCACTGGGAACCGACGCAGGTCTTCACCGTGCGCAGGGCCTTGCCGTAGGCGTGGCCGGAGACGAAGCCGGCGGCCGACAAATCCTTCCAGATCGCCGGCAGGTCCTCCTTCTTCACGCCAAAGAGGTCGATGCGCTGGCCGCCGGTGACCTTGACCTCCGGCACCCGGTATTTCTCGGCCACATCGGCGATGGCGCGCAGCTCCCTGGGGTTGGTCAGGCCACCCCACATGCGCGGCACCACCGAGAAGCTGCCGTCCTTTTGGATGTTGCCGTGGGCGCGCTCGTTGATGAAGCGCGACTGGGCATCGTCCCGGTACTCACCCGGCCAGCGCGCGAGCAGGTAGTAATTGAGCGCCGGCCGGCAGCTGGCGCAGCCGTCCGGCGTCTTCCATTCCAGGGTGTCGAACACGGCGCGCATGGTCTTGAGCGACTGGTCACGGATCGCCGCGATCACCTCGTCGTGGCTGTGCTCGGTACACTTGCACATGGGCTTCTTGGACGGCGCGGCGGAATAATTGCCGCCCAGGGTGTGGGCCAGCACCGCCTCGACCAGACCGGTGCAGGAACCGCAAGAGCTGGAGGCCTTGGTATGGGCGCGCACCTCGTCCAGGGTGAACAGCTTCTTGTCGACGATGGCCTTGACGATGTCGCCCTTGCACACCCCGTTGCAGCCGCAGATCTCGGCCGTATCCGGCAGCGCGGCAACGTGGTCGGCCGGGCCATGGCCGGAGTCGCCCAGGTGGCGCTGGCCGAACAGCAGGGTCTTGCGGAACTGGGAGACGTCGGTGCCCTCGCGCAAGAGGTCGAAATACCAGGCGCCGTTGAGGGTGTCGCCGTAGAGACAGACGCCGACCAGCTTGTTGTCCTTCAGCACCACCTTCTTGTATTCACCGCTGCTCGGGTCGGAGAAGACCAGCGACTCGGTGCCCTCGCCGCCGCTGAAATCGCCGGCCGAGAAGAGGTCGATGCCGGTGACCTTGAGCTTGGTCGAAGTGACCGAGCCTTCGTAGCGGCCGATGCCGTATTCGGCCAGATGATTGGCCGCGACCCTGGCCTGCTCGAACAGGGGCGCGACCAGGCCATAGGCGACGCCGCGATGGCTGACGCACTCGCCCACGGCATAGATGCGCGGGTCGTAGGTCTGCAGGGTGTCGTTGACCACGATGCCGCGCTCGCAATGAATGCCGGCGCCCTCGGCCAGGGCGGTGTTGGGCCGGATGCCGACCGCCATCACCACCAGGTCGGCCGGCACCGTATCGCCGTCCTTGAACTTCACCGCGCAGACCCGGCCGCTCTCGCCCTTGACCAGCTCAATCGTCTGCTTCTGCAGCAGGAACTTCAGCCCCTTGGCTTCGAGGTTCTGCTGCAGCAGGCGCGCCGCCGGTTCGTCGAGCTGGCGCTCCATCAGCCAGGGCGCGATGTGCACGACGCTGACCTCCATGCCCCGCAGCCTGAGGCCGTTGGCCGCCTCCAGGCCGAGCAGGCCACCGCCGACGACCACGGCGTGCCGGTAGCGGCTGGCGGCATTGATCATCGCCTCCACATCGGCGATGTCGCGGAAGGACACCACCCCGGGCAGGTCTGCCCCGGGAATGGGCAGGATGAAGGGATTGGAGCCGGTCGCCAGCAACAGGCGGTCGTATTCGGCCGCCGTACCATCTTCGGCATGAACGACCCGATTCTTGCGATCGATCCTGGTGACCTTCTTGCCCAGATGCAGATGGATGTTGTTCTGCTCGTACCACGCCATGCTGTTGAGCACGATATCGGGCACGGTCTGCTCGCCGGCCAGCACCGGCGAGAGCAGGATGCGGTTGTAGTTGGGGTGAATCTCTGCGCCGAACACGGTGATGTCGTACAGGTCCGGCGCGATCTTCAGCAATTCCTCGACGGTGCGCATGCCGGCCATGCCGTTGCCCACCACCACCAGTTTCAGTTTGTCCATGATCTGCTTCCCCGGCCTCCAGGCCGCCCGCCAAAAAATAAAGGCGTCCTCCCTTGCGGGCAGGACGCCTTTGTCCAAGTCGCTGATTAGCCGGCCATGGGCCAGCAGGTTTCATTTAGCAATCGCCATGCCAGGCGGGAAGTCCTTGTTTTATCGGGGGCCGCTCGTCGCGGCGGCGGCAGGGCGCACCAAAACAGTTCGCCGCGCCCCATGCTGGTTCAGATTGTTTGGGCAAATGAAAAAGCCGCTCCGAAGAGCGGCTTTTTCAGTCAGGCAAAACGGCTTACTTGGCCTTTTTGCTCTTCTCCACCATCTCCTCGATCATCGGGCCGAGGATGACCTCCATGGCGAAGCCCATCTTGCCGCCGGGCACCACCAGGTTGTTCGGCCGCGACATGAAGGAGTCGTGGATCATGTTGAGCAGATAGGGGAAGTCCACGCCCTTGGGATCGGCGAAGCGGATGATGACGAAGCTCTCGTCCGGGGTCGGGATGTCGCGCGCGATGAAGGGGTTGGAGGTGTCCACCGTCGGCACCCGCTGGAAGTTGACATGGGTGCGGGAGAACTGCGGCGTGATGTAGTTCACATAGTCGGGCATCCGGCGCAGGATGGTGTCGACGATCACCTCGGCCGAATAACCGCGCTCGGCCGCGTCGCGGTGAATCTTCTGGATCCACTCCAGGTTGACCACGGGCACCACACCCACGGCCAGATCCACGTACTGGGCCATGTCGACCTTGTCGGTCACCACCAGGCCGTGCAGGCCTTCGTAGAACAGGAGGTCGGTCGGGGTGGGCAGGTCCTGCCAGGGGGTGAACTCACCCGGCTTCAGGCTGGTGCCCAGCTTGGCGTTGTGCTCGGCCGCCTCTTCATCGCTGTGGATGTAGTAGCGGCGCTTGCCGCCACCGGTCTCGCCGTAGGTCTTGAACAGGTTGGCCAGGGCCTCGAAGTCGTTGGCCTCGGGACCGAAATGAGAGAAGTGCTTGTTGCCCTCAGCCTCGGCCTTTTGCATGGCGGCCTTGAACTCGACCCGGCCCAGGCTGTGGAAACTGTCGCCCTCGACGATGGCGGCGGTCAGGTGCTCGCGCCGGAAGATGTGCTCGAAGGCGCGCTTGACGGTGGTGGTGCCGGCGCCGGAAGAACCGGTCACGACCACGACGGGGTGCTTCTTGGACATAATGCTCTCCAGATGAGGGGAGGATGGATAATTCTGAACCGCGGAGTATAAACGCCGGCCGGCCCGCCTGTCACCCCGCCGGCTGGTATAATTGCTTGTTTATTCAAGCCATTCAGCCCGACAGCGATCACCATGGACGCCAATTACCGCCCGGAACTCATTGAACCGGAAGCACAAAAACAGTGGGAGGCCGAACAGGCCTTCCGCGCCGTCGAAGACGACAGCCGCCCCAAGTACTACTGCCTGTCCATGTTTCCCTACCCCTCGGGCAAGCTGCACATGGGCCACGTGCGCAACTACACCATCGGCGACGTGCTGGCCCGCTATCACCGCATGAAGGGCTACAACGTGCTGCAGCCGATGGGCTGGGACGCCTTCGGCCTGCCGGCCGAGAACGCGGCCATGGCCAACAAGGTCGCGCCCGCGGCCTGGACCTACGCCAACATCGATTACATGCGCAAGCAGCTCAAATCGCTCGGCCTGGCCATCGACTGGTCGCGCGAGCTGGCCACCTGCAAGCCCGACTATTACCGCTGGGAGCAGTGGCTGTTCGTGAAGCTGTTCGAGAAGGGTCTGATCTACAAAAAGCTGGCCACCGTGAACTGGGACCCGGTGGACCACACCGTGCTGGCCAACGAGCAGGTCATCGACGGCCGCGGCTGGCGTTCGGGCGCCCTGGTCGAAAAGCGCGACATCCCCATGTATTTCTTCCGCATCACCGACTACGCGGAAGAGCTGCTCTCCGAACTCGACCACCTGCCCGGCTGGCCGGAGCGGGTGAAGACCATGCAGCGCAACTGGATCGGCAAGAGCTTCGGCGTCGAGATCCACTTCCCGTTAAAGCCAGGGCCGCAGGCCAGCGCGTCCCTCTCCCCCGCAGGCGGGGGAGAGTCAGGAGAGAGGGCCGACAGCGCCCGTGAAGTCCTAAAGGTCTTCACCACCCGGGCCGACACCCTGTTCGGCGTCACCTATGTCGCCGTGGCCGCCGAGCACCCGCTGGCGCAGCAGGCCGCCGCCGACAACCCGCAGCTCGCCGCCTTCATCGCCGAGTGCAAGCAGGGCAGCGTGGCCGAGGCCGATCTGGCCACCATGGAAAAGAAGGGCATGGACACCGGGCTCAAGGTCTATCACCCCTTCACCCACCAGCCGGTGCCGGTGTGGGTCGCCAACTATGTGCTGATGGGCTACGGCGAAGGCGCGGTGATGGCGGTGCCGGCCCACGACGAGCGCGACTTTGCCTTCGCGAAGAAGTATGGCCTGCCGATCAAGGCCGTGATCCGGCCCAGTGAGGAGAAAGGCGTGAGGAGTGAGGCGGAAAACACCTCTACGCCTGACGCCTCACCCCTCACGCCTCATTTGCCGTACCTTGAGTACGGCACCCTGTTCGACTCCGGCGACTTCTCCGGCCGCAGCTCGCAGGACGCCATCGAGAAGATCGCCCTGGTGCTGAAAAGCCTGAACCTGGGCGAGAAGCGCATCACCTATCGCCTGCGCGACTGGGGCATCTCGCGCCAGCGCTACTGGGGTTGCCCCATCCCCATCGTCCACTGCCCGACCTGCGGCGACGTGCCGGTGCCCGAGGACCAGCTGCCCGTGGTGCTGCCGGAGGACGTGGTGATCGACGTCGGCTCGCCCCTGAAGAAGATGCCCGAGTGGTCGCGCTGCGCCTGCCCCAAGTGCGGCGGTGCGGCCGAGCGCGAGACCGACACCATGGACACCTTCGTCGAGTCGTCCTGGTACTACGCCCGCTATGCCTGCCCGGACAACGACCAGGCCATGCTCGACGGCCGCGCCAAGCACTGGCTGCCGGTGGACCAGTACATCGGCGGCATCGAGCACGCCATCCTGCATCTCTTGTACGCCCGTTTCTTCCACAAGCTGATGCGGGACGTGGGGTTGTTTGGGGCGGAGCATGTGCGTCGTGGCGCCGACAGCCCTCAGCCCAACCCTCTCCCGGAGGGAGAGGGAGCGAAGGCCAAGCCCAAAGCGATTGACGAGCCCTTCGCCAACCTGCTCACCCAGGGCATGGTGGTGGCCGAGACCTATTACCGCGAGGGGGCCGACGGCAAGAAGCAGTGGCACAACCCGGCCGAGGTCGAGGTGGAGCGCGACGCCAAGGGCCACATCGTCGCCGCCAGGCTGAAGAGCGATGGCCAGCCGGTGATCATCGGCGGCATCGAGAAGATGTCGAAGTCGAAGAACAACGGCGTCGATCCCCAGGCCCTGATCGACCAGTACGGCGCCGACACCGCCCGCCTGTTCATGATGTTCGCCGCCCCGCCCGAGCAGAGCCTGGAGTGGTCGGATGCCGGCGTCGAGGGCGCCCACCGCTTCCTCAAGCGCCTGTGGAAGGCGGTGCACGACCATGTGGCGTCGGGCGCCGTCGCCGCTTATAGTGGCGGGGAGTTGAGCAGCGCCCAGCGGGCCTTGCGCCGCCAGCTGCACCAGACCATCCAGAAGGTGAGCGACGACATCGAGCGCCGCCAGCAGTTCAACACGGCCATCGCCGCGGTGATGGAGCTGATGAACGCCTTGGCCAAGCTGGAAGGCGACGATGCGGTCACCCGCAGCCTGCGCCAAGAGGCGCTGGAGGCCGTGGCCCTGATGCTCGCGCCCATGGTGCCGCACATCTGCCAGGCCCTGCTCGCGGAATTGAAGCCCGGCTTCGCCTTCACCCAGGCCGCCTGGCCCAGCGCCGACAGCTCAGCCCTGGTTCAGAACGCGATCGAGCTGGTGCTGCAAGTGAACGGCAAGCTGCGCGGCAAGCTAACCGTGGCGGTCGGCACCGCCAAGGAGGCGATCGAGGCCGCGGCGCTCGCCAGCCCCGAGGCGCAGAAGCATATGGAAGGCAAACCAGCCAAGAAAGTGGTGGTGGTGCCCGGCCGTCTGGTCAACATCGTCGTCTGAAAGGAAGACTCGTGCGCTTGAACACCCTGCTCTCGTTCATCCTGGCGGCCGTGCTGCTGGCCGGCTGCGGCTTCAAGTTGCGCGGCCAGGTGGAACTGCCCTTCGCCTCGGCCTATATCGACGCTCCGAGCAACAGCCTGACCGAGCAGCTCAAGCGCAGCCTGCGCGCCTCGAACAAAACCCTGGCGACCAAGCGGGAAGAGGCCGAGGTCACCATCAAGCTCACCAACCCGACCCGCGGCAAGAGCATCTTGAGCCTGAGCGGCGCCGGCCGGGTGGCGGAATACCGCCTGGAATACAAGGTGACTCTGTCGGCGCTCGACGCCGAAGGCAACGAGTTGCTGCCCGAGTCCGAGATTATGATGGTGCGCGACTTCACCTATAGCGACGCCCAGATCCTGGCCAAGGAAAACGAGGAAGGCACCCTGTTCCAGAACATGGAGCAGGACGCCCTGCGCACCATCCTGATCCGGCTGCGCTTCGCCAAGGCCGGCGGGGTGGCCAAAGCGCCATAATGAAGCTGCGGCCCGAGCAGCTTGCTGCCGCGCTGAAGAAGGGGCCGGTTCCGGTCTACGTGGTCAGCGGCGACGAGCCGCTGCTGGTCGAGGAGGCCGCCGCCCTGATCCGCCACGCCTTGCGCGAGGCGGGCGTCGCCGAACGCCAGGCGTTTCAGGCCGAGACCGGTTTCAAGTGGGCGGAATGGCTGGCGAGCTTCGATTCGCTCTCGCTGTTCGCCGAACGGCGCCTGATCGAGTTGCGCCTGCCCACCGGCAAGCCCGGGGTCGAGGGCGGCAAGACCCTGGAGGCCTGGGCGGCCCGCCCGCCGGCCGACACCTGGCTGCTCGTGCTCTTGCCCCGCCTCGACCGCGCCGGGCAGAACGCCAAGTGGTTCAAGGCGCTGGAGGCCGCCGGCGCACTGGTGACGGTGCAGCCGCCGACGCTGGAACAACTGCCGGCCTGGATCGGCGAACGCCTGGGTCGCCACGGCCTCAAGGCCGAGCGCGAGACCCTGGCCTGGCTGGCCGCCCGGGTGGAGGGCAACCTGCTCGCCGCCCATCAGGAAGTGGAGAAGCTGGCCCTGCTGCTGCCACCCGGCCCGGTCAAGCTCGAGCAAGCGCGCGAGGCGGTCGTGGATGTCGCCCGCTATGACGCCAGCGACCTGCCCGAGGCCCTGCTCAAGGGCGATGCGACCCGTTACTGCCGCATCCTCGACGGCCTCAAGGCCGAGGGCGAGGCGCCGCCCCTGGCGGTGTGGATGCTGGCCAACGAGATCCGCAACCTGTACCGTCTGGCCAGCGGCCAAGCCCGGGGCGAATCGCTGGCCGGCATGTATGCCGAGCTGCGCATCTGGGAAAGCCGGCAGCCCCTGGTCGGCCGCGCCCTGAAGCAAGTGAACCTGGCGCAGCTAAGCCAGGCCCTGCGCCAGGTCGGCCTGATCGACCGCGCCGCCAAGGGCCTCTTGCGCGAGGATGCCTGGGAACTGATGAAACAACTGGGACTGTCGCTGATGGGTCAGCGCACAGTGCCGCTAATTGCCGAGGTAATTTGATGGACGTGAAGCAATACATGCAGACTTTGGGCCGCCAGGCACGCGAGGCCTCGCGCGCGGTGGCCCGGGCCGACACCAACCAGAAGAACCTGGCCCTGCTCAAGATGGCCGAGGCGATCGAGCGCGATGCCGCCAAACTCCTGGCCGCCAACGCCCAGGACATGGCACACGCGCGCAGCGCCGGCTACGACACAGCCCTGCTCGATCGCCTGCAGCTGACCGAGAAGACCGTCGCCGCCATGGCCGAGGGCCTGCGCCAGATCGCGGCGCTGCCCGACCCGGTGGGCGAGATCGACGATCTGAAATACCGGCCCTCCGGCATTCAGGTCGGCAAGATGCGCGTGCCCCTGGGCGTGATCGGCATCATCTACGAGGCACGGCCCAACGTCACCGCCGATGCCGCCGGCCTGTGCCTGAAGTCGGGCAATGCCGCCATCCTGCGCGGCGGTTCCGAGGCCATCCATTCCAACCAGGCCATCGCCGCCTGCGTCAAGGAAGGCCTGGCCAGCGCCGGCCTGCCCGACACCGCGGTACAGGTGATCGGAACCACCGACCGCGCCGCCGTGGGCGAGCTGATCACCATGCGGGACTATGTCGATGTCATCGTGCCGCGCGGCGGCAAGGGCCTGATCGAGCGCCTGATGAACGAGGCGCGCATCCCCGTGATCAAGCACCTGCACGGTGTCTGCCATGTCTACGTCGACGACCGCGCCGATCTGGCCAAGGCGGTGAAGATCGCCGACAACGCCAAGACCAGCCGCTACGGCACCTGCAACACCATGGAGACCCTGCTGGTGGCCGAGGCCGTGGCGCGCGAAGCGCTGCCCCGAATTGCCGAGATCTACCGGACGAAGGGGGTCGAGATGCGCGGCTGCGACAAGAGCCGCGCCATCGTGCCCGACATGAAGACCGCGACCGAGGCGGACTGGGCGGAGGAATATCTGGCCCCGATCATCGCCATCCGCGTCGTCGCCGACATGGACGCCGCCATCGCCCACATCAACACCTACGGCTCGCAGCACACCGACAGCATCGTGACCGAGGACTACACGCGCGCCCGCCGCTTCCTGCGCGAGGTCGACTCCAGCTCGGTCATGGTCAATGCCTCGACCCGCTTCGCCGACGGCTTCGAATACGGCCTGGGCGCCGAGATCGGCATCTCCACCGACAAGATCCACGCCCGCGGCCCGGTCGGCCTGGAAGGCCTGACCAGCCAGAAGTGGATCGTGCTCGGCGACGGGCACACCCGAGGCTAAGTTGAAACCCATCGGCATCCTCGGCGGCACCTTCGACCCCATCCACCTCGGCCACCTGCGTCTGGCCGAGGACCTGGCCGAAGCACTGGACATCGACGAGGTGCGCATCCTGCCCACCGGCATGCCGCCGCACCGCACGCCCGCCCTGGCCTCCTCGGCCGATCGCCTGGCGATGGCCAGCCTGGCCATCGCCGGCAACCCGCGCTTCGTGCTCGACGAGCACGAGATCCACAAGACCGAACCCTGCTACATGGTCGATACCCTCACCGCCTTGCGCGCCGAACTCGGCCAGGAACAACCCCTGGTGCTGTTCGTCGGCGGCGACGCCTTCATGGGCCTGGATGGCTGGCACGAGTGGCAGCGCCTGTTCGACCTGGCCCATCTCGCCATCGCCCACCGCCCCGGCTTTCCGCCCGAGACCTGGCTCGACCGCATCGCCCCGGCGCTGATGACCCAGCTGCTCATGCGCCGCAGCAACGATGCACGGGAGTTTGCCGACCGCCCGGCCGGCCGCATCTGGCTGCAGGCCGTCACCCAGATGGACATCTCATCCAGCGGCATCCGCAGCCGGCTCAAGGCCGGCCGGAGCATCCGCTACCTGGTGCCCGAAGCCGTGCACCACTACATCCAACACCATCATCTCTATCAGTAAGAAGCAATGGATATCGAACAAATCGTCAAAATCGCCGTCGCCGCTCTCGAAGACATCAAGGGCAAGGACATCACCGTCATGGATGTCGCCCACCTCTCGCCCCTGTTCGAGCGCATGATCATCGCCAGCGGCGACTCCAACCGCCAGGTCAAGGCCCTGGCCGATAACGTGCGCGACAAGCTGAAGGAAGCCGGGATCGATATCCTCGGCACCGAGGGCGAATCCGGCGACGACTGGGTGCTGGTCGATGCCGGCAGCGTCATCGTCCATGTCATGCACCCGACGGTGCGGGCGTATTACAACCTGGAAGAACTCTGGGGCGCCGCCCAGAAGGCGCGCAACGCGGCAGCCTGATAGCGGTCATTCCTGCACCGCAGGAATGACCGCCAAGCCTTACGCCGTCACCACCACTTTCCCCGTTCCGACATCCAGACGGCCGATCACCGCGGCCCGGGCGAAGCCCTGCCTGCGGAACACCGCCATCACCTGCTCGACCGCCGCCTCGGTGCAGGACACCAGCAGGCCGCCGCTGGTTTGCGGATCGGTGAGGATGGCGCGCTGCCAATCGGCGATGCCGTCGAACAGTTCGACCTCGTGGCCGTAGCCGGCCCAGTTGCGCAGACTGGCGCCGGTGACATGGCCGGCCTGGGCCAGCGCGGCAGCACCGGGCAGCACGGGCAGCTTGGAAAACTCAATGCGGGCATCGACTTGCGAAGCCCGGGTGATCTCCAGGCCGTGGCCGAGCAGGCCGAAGCCCGTCACGTCGGTCATGGCGTGCACGCCGTCGATCAGCGCCAGCTCGGCGCCGGCGGTGTTGAGCTGGGTGGTGGAATCGATCATCGCCTCGTAGCCGGCCGGTGACAGCGCCCCCTTCTTCAGCGCCGCGCTGTAGATGCCGACGCCCAGCCCCTTGCCGAGGACCAGCACATCACCCACCTCGCCGTCGGCATTGCGTTTGACCCGCTTGGGATCGACCACGCCGATGCCGACCAGGCCGTAGATCGGCTCGGGCGCATCGATGGAATGGCCGCCGGCGATGGGGATGCCGGCCGCGCGGGCCACCGCCTCGCCACCGGCCAGGATCTGGCGGATCACCTCGTGCGGCAGCTTGTCCACCGGCATGCCGACGATGGCCAGGGCCATGATCGGCCGGCCACCCATGGAGTAGACGTCGGACAGGGCGTTGGTCGCGGCGATGCGGCCGAACTCGTAGGGGTCGTCGACGATGGGCATGAAGAAGTCGGTGGTCGCCACCACGGCCTGCTGCTCGTTCAGCTTGTACACCGCGGCGTCGTCGCCGTGCTCGATGCCGACCATGAGGTCGGGGAAGGCGGCCGCCACATGGGTAGCGAACGGCGTGTCGGCCAGGATCTTCTCCAGCACGGCGGGCGCGATCTTGCAGCCGCAGCCGCCGCCGTGGGAAAACTGGGTCAGTCGGATGGTTTCCTTGTTTGTCTCTGTCATGTGACCTCGTCGATCAGTCGTTCGATCTCGGCGCATTCCCGCGCCGGCTCGAACAGCGGCGCACGCGCCGCGCATTGTTGTTGCAGCCGGGCATAGAAGTCCGGCTCGGTCTCGGCCCGGCGCATCAGCGCCGCCAGGGCCGCTGTGTCCCCCACTGGGAAATAGCCCGCATAGTCTACCCCGAGCATGCCGACATTGCCGGGGATGCGCGTGGCCAGCACCGGCACCCCGGCCGTGATCGCCTCGATCAGGACGAAGGCGCCGCCTTCCATGCGCGAGCTGTTGACCAGCAGATGGCTGCGGGCGATCAGGCGGCGGGTCTCGCCGTGGCTACGCGGTCCGAGCCAGTGCCAGCGCGGGATGGCTTGCGCGCACTGCTCGGCCTGCGCCGCCCACTCCGGGCCGAGCGCCTGGCCGACGTGGCGCACGCGGATGCGCGAGTCGGCCGGCAGCCGGGCGGCGGCATGAGCGGCGCGCAGCGGGTCCTTCTCCTCGCGCAGGTGGGCGACGACGCCGACCTCGAAATGGCGCTTGGCGCGCGGCGCGGGTTGCAACCGCGGCGCCGACTGGTAGATCACCCGGGCCTTGGCTTGCAGCCCGGGCGCCAACTCGTCGAGGCCGCGCTCCTGCAGCACGACCAGGCGCGTCGCCAGGCGCAGCGAGGCTTGCGCCGGGATATCCACCTGGATGTCGCGGTAGAGATCGGTGCCGGTGAGCAGCACGATCAGCGGCCGATCCGGGTATGCCTCGGCAAAGCGCCGGATGCTCGCGGCGCTGCGCCGGGCGTGCAGGGCGACCATCAGGTCGGCCGCGCGCCCGTCCCATTCGAGCGCCAGGCGTACCCGATGGCCAGCCGCGCGCAGGCAGCGGGCCCAGCGCACGGCGGTGTGGGCGTTGCCGTTGCGGGCGGCAGGCAGATAGGGCGTGATCAGGGCGATGCGCATGGCGAATCAGTTGAACAGCTGGCGGCCGCGCGGCCGCAGCTTTGCCGTCAGCAAGCCGAGCACGGCAAGCAGCAGCGCCGGCCCGTTGCCGAAACGGGCGTAGGGGGTCAGCCCCTGATGCCCCTGGGTCCGGCCGTGCAGCACGCCCTGGACGAAGGGTTGCAGTTGCGCGCTGACCCGGCCTTTGGCGTCGATGATGGCGGTGATGCCGGTATTGTTGGCCCGCAGCATGGGCCGGCCGGTCTCCAGCGCCCGCATCTGCGCGAGCTGCAGATGTTGCCAGGGCGAGAAGGAGTCGCCGAACCAGGCGTCGTTGCTGACGTTGACCAGCAGGCTGGCCGCCGGCAGGGCGCGGATCACCTCCTCGCCGAAGGCGTCCTCGTAGCAGATGTTCACCGCCACCTGCTGGCCGGCCACGGCCAGCGGCGGCTGCACCTTGTCGCCGCGCGAGAAGTCGGACAAGGGGATGTGCAGATAATCGACGACCCAGCCGAAACCCCAGGGCACGAATTCGCCGAAGGGCACCAGGTGCTGCTTGCGATAGGTCTGCCGAGGCGAGACGCCGAGCGAGATCACGCTGTTGAAATAGCGGCCGTCGGCCAGGCGCTCGGGCACGCCGAGCAGGAGGTCGCCACCCATGCTGCGGGCGTGCCAATGCAGCAGTTCCAGATAGGCCGGCGGCGCGTCGTCGAGGAACATGGGCAGGGCGGTCTCCGGCAACACGATGAGTTTCGCGTTGCTCGACTGGCTCAGCCGCAGATAGTCCTGCAGGGTCTGCACGGCCCGCTCCGGCCGGAACTTCATCTCCTGCGCCACATTGCCTTGCACCAGGCTCACCGTGACCGGCGCGCCGACCGGCCGGGTCCAATCGATTTGCTGCAGCCCCCAGCCGCCGAGCCAGAGGCCGGCCGCCAGCAGCAGGGGCCAGCCACGGCGCAGGGCCAAGGCCGCCGCCGTCAGCGCGACCAGGCCCGAAACGCCATAAGTGCCGATGATGGGCGCATAGCCGGCCAAGGGGCTTAGCGGCACCTGCGAATAACCGAGGGCGAGCCAGGGAAAGCCGGTGAAGAGCCAGCCGCGCAGCCACTCGTTCAACAGCCACAGGGCCGGCGCGACAGTGAGCGCCCGCCAGGTCCGCAGGCCGCCCAGGCGCGCGGTGAGCGCCAGGGCCGCGGCAGGGAACAGGGCGAGAAAGGCGCAGAACAAGGCCGTCGCCAGCACCGCCAGGGGCAGCGGCATCATGCCGAAATCGTGCAGGCTGACGTAGACCCAGGAGACCCCGCCGCCGAAATAGCCAAGCCCGAAGGCGAAGCCCTTGAATGCGGCAGCGCGCACCGCCTCGGTGCGAGCGAGGTGGTACAAAACAGCCAGGGCAAGGATCGGCAGAGGGAACCAGCCCCAGGGCGCGAAACCTGCGACAGCCAAGGCGCCGAGGGCGAGGGGCAGGATCAAGGAATTCAATGCGGGGAGGCGCGGCACGATTCTTGTATGTGTTTTGACCGTGATTAAAAGAGATGCAAGTGTAAGGCTTTGGGGTACAATTCGTCCCCCCTTCAAGACCCCATCCGGCACAAAATTTCAATGCGCATCGGGCCCCATCAGCTCAAGAACAATCTGGTCGTCGCGCCCATGGCGGGCGTGACCGACCGGCCGTTCCGCCAGCTGTGCAAGCGCCTGGGCGCGGGCATGGCGGTGTCGGAGATGGTGACCTCGAATTCGCTGCTCTACGGCTCGGCCAAGACCCAGCGTCGGGCCAACCACGACGGCGAGGTGGAGCCCATCAGCGTCCAGATCGCCGGCGCCGAGCCGGCGATGATGGCCGAGGCCGCCCGGCACAACGTCGACCGCGGCGCCCAGATCATCGACATCAACATGGGCTGCCCGGCCAAGAAGGTGTGCAACGTCATGGCCGGCTCGGCCCTGCTCAAGGACGAACCGCTGGTCGGCCGCATCCTCGAGGCGGTGGTCGAGGCCGTGCCCGAAGTGCCGGTGACCCTGAAGATCCGCACCGGCTGGGACAGGGCCAACCGCAACGCGCTCTCCATCCTGCGCATCGCCCAGGAATCCGGCGTCCAGGCCCTGGCCATGCACGGCCGCACCCGCGCCTGCGGCTACACCGGCGAGGCGGAGTACGACACCATCCGCGCGGTCAAGGCCGAGGCGCGGATTCCGATCATCGCCAACGGCGATATCACGACGCCGCAGAAGGCGAAATACGTGCTCGACTACACCGGCGCCGATGCCGTGATGATCGGTCGTGCCGCCCAGGGCCGGCCCTGGATCTTCCGCGAGATCGAACACTTTCTGAAAACCGGCGAGGTCATGCCCGCGCCCGAGGTGAGCGAGATCCACCAGCTGCTCCTGGAGCATCTCGACGACCTCTACAGCTTTTATGGCGAGATCACTGGTCTGCGTATGGCGCGCAAGCACATCGCCTGGTACACCAAGGGCCTGGCCGACTCGGCCAGCTTCCGCCATGCCATGAACCAGCTGGAGACCACCCGCGAGCAGCTGGCCGCGGTCAACGAGTTCTTCCAGCGCACGGCCGAGCGCGGCCGCCGCCTGATCTACACGGAAACACAAGCCGCCGAACTGGAAGCGGCCTAACACAACACATTTAGGGAAGATGATGTCACTGAAGAACGAAAGCGAACTGGCCGCCTGCGTGCGCCGAGTGCTCAATCAGTATTTCCGCGACCTCGACGGCGAGGCCGCCAGCAACGTCTACGACATGGTGATGCTCTGCGCCGAAAAACCCTGTATCGAGGTGGTGCTGGACAAGGCCGGCGGCAACCAGAGCCGCGCCGCCGAGATGCTCGGCATCAACCGCAACACGCTGCGCAAGAAGATGCAACAGCACGACATAAAGTAGTGAGGCGTTAGGCGTGAGGCGTGAGGAGTGAGGCGGGCACGCCGCCGGCTCTTCACGCCTCACTCCTCACGCCTCACTCCTTACTCCTCACTCCTTACGATCATGATTAGACGCGCCCTGCTTTCCGTTTCCGACAAGACCGGCCTCATCGATTTCGCCCGCGCCCTGCACGAACAAGGCGTCGAACTGCTGTCCACCGGCGGCACCGCCAAGGCCATCCGCGAGGCCGGCATCCCGGTGATCGAGGTGGCCGACTACACCGGTTTTCCCGAGATGCTCGACGGCCGGGTCAAGACCCTGCATCCCAAGATCCACGGCGGCATCCTCGGCCGGCGCGACCTGCCCGAGCACGTGGCGGCGATGAACCGCAACAACATCGGCAACATCGACCTGGTCTGCGTCAACCTCTACCCCTTCGTTGAGACCGTGTCGAAGCCCGGCTGCACCCTGGAAGACGCCATCGAGAACATCGACATCGGCGGCCCGGCCATGGTGCGCTCGGCGGCGAAGAACCACGCCTTCGTCACCATCGTCACCGATCCGGCCGACTATGCGACCGTGGTTGCCGAGATGCGCGCGGGCGGCGGCGCGGTGTCCGACGCCACCCGCTTCTCCCTGGCGATCAAGGCCTTCGAGCACACCGCCGCCTACGACGGCGCCATCGCCAACCATTTCGGCAAGATGGTCGAGCAGTCCGAATTCCCGCGCACAGTGAACCTGCAGTTCAAGAAGGCGCAGGGCATGCGCTACGGCGAGAACCCGCACCAGAACGCCGCCTTCTATGTCGAGGTAGGCAGCAAAGAGGCCAGCATCGCCACCGCCAAGCAACTGCAAGGCAAGGAACTCTCCTACAACAACATCGGCGATGCCGATGCCGCGCTGGAATGCGTCAAGCAGTTCAATGAGGCGCCGGCCTGCGTCATCGTCAAGCATGCCAACCCCTGCGGCGTGGCCTATGGCAGGACGCTGCTGGAAGCCTATGACCGCGCCTACGCCACCGATCCCGAGTCGGCCTTCGGCGGCATCATCGCCTTCAATGGCGAGCTCGACGCCGAGACCATGAAGGCCATCGTCGAGCGCCAGTTCGTCGAGGTCATCATTGCACCCAAGGTCGCCGCCGAGGCGGTGGCGATCGCCGCTGCCAAGAAGAACGTGCGCGTGCTCGAGTGTGGCCAGTGGCCGGCCCAGCCCGGCGCACGCCTGGACTACAAGCGGGTCACCGGCGGCCTGCTGGTGCAGGAGGCCGACCTTACGCTGTACAACGAACTCAAGGTGGTGACCCGGCGCGCCCCGACCGAGCAGGAGATGGCCGATCTCCTGTTTGCCTGGCAGGTGGCCAAGTTCGTCAAATCCAACGCGATCGTTTATGCGAAGGAGAAGATGACCATCGGCGTCGGCGCCGGCCAGATGAGCCGGGTCAACTCCGCCCGCATCGCCGCGATCAAGGCCGAGCACGCCGGCCTCGCGGTCGAAGGTTCGGTCATGGCCTCGGACGCCTTCTTCCCCTTCCGCGACGGCATCGACAACGCCGGGGAGGCCGGCATCAAGGCCGTGATCCAGCCCGGCGGCTCGCTGCGCGACGAGGAAGTGATCGCCGCCGCCGACGCGCACGGCATGGCCATGGTCTTCACCGGCATGCGCCACTTTAGACACTAGTAGGGCGTGAGGCGTGAGGAGTAAAATCCGCGCTTTGCTTCCTCACTCCTAACCCCTAACTCCTCACTCTGAATGAAATGAAGATTCTGGTTATCGGTTCCGGCGGCCGCGAGCACGCCCTGGCCTGGCGTCTGAAGCAGAGCCCGCGCGTGCAGAAGGTCTATGTCGCGCCGGGCAACGGCGGCACCGCCCTCGAGGAAGGCGTCGAGAACCTCGCCCTGAGCGACTTCGATGCCCTGATCGCCTTCTGCCAGAAGGAAGACATTGCCTTCACCGTGGTCGGCCCCGAGGCGCCGCTCGCCGCCGGCATCGTCGATGCCTTCCGCGCCAAGGGCCTCAAGATCTTCGGCCCGACCCGGGCGGCCGCCCAACTGGAAAGCTCGAAGGACTTCGCCAAGGCCTTCATGGTCCGGCACGGCATCCCCACCGCGAAATACCAGACCTTCACCGACGCCGCGGCGGCCCATGCCTACATCGAGCGTGAGGGCGCGCCCATCGTGATCAAGGCCGACGGCCTGGCTGCGGGCAAGGGCGTGGTGGTGGCGCAAACCCTGAGCGAAGCCCACGCCGCGGTGGACGCCATGCTCGCCGGCAACAGCCTGGGCCAGGCCGGCCACCGCGTGGTGATCGAGGAATGCCTGCAGGGTGAAGAGGCCAGCTTCATCGTCATGGTCGACGGCGAGCACGTGCTGCCCCTGGCCACCAGCCAGGACCACAAGCGCCTGCTCGATGGCGATATGGGCCCCAACACCGGCGGCATGGGCGCCTATTCGCCGGCGCCCATCGTCACCCCGGACCTGCACGCCCGCGTGCTGCGCGAGGTGATCCGGCCGGTGGTGGCCGGCATGAAGGCCGAAGGCAGCGTCTTCACCGGCTTCCTCTATGCCGGCCTGATGATCGACGCGCAAGGCACGCCGAAGGTGCTGGAGTTCAACTGCCGCATGGGCGACCCGGAGACCCAGCCGATCATGATGCGCCTGAAGACCGACTTCACCCAGATCCTGGAGGCCGCCCTCGACGGCCGGCTCGACCAGATCGAGGCCGTGTGGGACCGCCGCTACGCCCTGGGCGTGGTGCTCGCCGCCGCCGGCTATCCCGACAACCCGAAGAAAGGCGATGTCATCAGCGGCCTGCCCGCAGCCGGCGAGGACTACCACGTGTTCCATGCCGGCACCGCATTCAAGGACAACAAGGTCGTCACCGCCGGCGGTCGCGTGCTCTGCGTCACCGCCCTGGGCGACACGGTGAGGCAGGCGCAGATGCGCGCCTATGAGGTGGCCGAACAGATCCGCTTCGACGGCTGCCAGATGCGGCGCGACATCGGCCACCGCGCCCTCGCCAAGCGCGGCGGCAACAAGTCGAAGTGAACCTGGCAGTGCCCCCGCTGACTGACATCGCCGCCATCCGCCGCCACCTGCAAAGGGGCGGTGTCATCGCCTACGCCACCGAGTCCTGCTACGGGCTCGGCTGCGATCCGCGCAAGCGCAAGGCGGTGCAAAAAATCCTGCGCCTCAAGGGCCGGCCGCAGAGCAAGGGCCTGATCCTGATCGGCTCCGACTTCAGCCAGTTCCGCCGCTATCTGGCGCCGGTCGCGCCCGATCTGGCCGCCCGCTTCAAGGACTACTGGCCCGGCCCCTATACCCTGCTGCTGCCGGCCGCCAGGCGCTGCCCGAAATGGCTGACCGGCGAGCACACCAAGCTGGCGGTGCGGGTCACCGCCCATCCCGGCGCGGCCCGCCTGTGCCGGGCACTGGGCATGGCCCTGGTCTCCACCAGCGCCAACCGCGCCGGCCGACCGGCGCTGAAGACGGCGCGCGCCTGCCGGCGCGAATTCGGCAGCAAAGTCTGGGTGCTGCCCGGGCGCATCGGCCGGCGCCGTCGCCCCTCGACCATCATCGACCCCGCCAGCGGCGGCGTGCTGCGCGCCTGAGCGCGTCAACCTTCCAGCCGGTAGGCGACGGGGATCTCCAAACGGGTGGGTCGCTCCGGCTGCATTTCGGCGCGAACCGCTGCCGCTGCCGCCTGCAACAGGCTCAAGGCATCGCGTTCGAGCAGGGGATAACCCGGGCCCTGCTTGACCGCCACCGACTCCAGCCGGCCGTCGGCCGTCACCGCCGCGCTGAGCACCACCACGCCCTCCTGCCCCAGGCGGCGGGCGGCCAGGGGGTAGCGCTTCAGCAGGCGCAGCTTTTCCGCCAGGGCCGCTTGCCAGCGGCGCTCCGCTGCGGCCGCGGCCTCTGTCGCCGTCTGGCTGGGTGCGGCTGCAACGGCAGGCGCCGGTTCGGCCACCGTGGCCGCTGCGGGCACCGCGACGATCGGCGCCGCAGCCAGCCGGGTCGGTAACGACGGCGGCACCGCTTCAGGCGGCGTCAGCCCGGCGCTGCCAGACTCGGGCGGCGGCGCCGGTCGGGGCGGCGTGGCCGGCGGCGGCGCTTCGGCCGGTGCGCTGGCGAACGATACCTGCCAGCGTAGCGGCGGCGCGCTCGGCGTCTCGGGGCTGCGCTCCAGCCAGAGCAGGGCCGCCGCACCGACCGCCACGCCATGCAGGGCGAGGGAGGCGGCCCAGGCCTTCACAAGCGGCGGACCTCCAGGGCGACCTGATCGAAACCCATGCCCTTGATGCGGTCGGCCAATTCGACGAAGGCGCGCAATTCCAGGCCGCCGTCGGCCCGCACCACGATAGGGGTGGCACGGCCGACCGGGGCCAGGGCCGCGGCGAGATCATTCACCGGCCGCTCGTTAACGTAGATCGCCTTGTGCAGGGTCAGGGTCACCACCACCGGCCGTTCGAGCGCGCTGCCGGCGTGCCTGGCCTCGGCCAGGTCGACCGGGATGCGGCCGGTGACGATGAAGGTGGCCGTGGTCAGCACGATGGTGAGCAGCACCAGCATCACATCGACCAGAGGCACGACGTTGATGCCGTCGATATCCTCATCCACCCGCGCGCTCCTTGGCGGCGTCGAATTCGGCCAGCCGCTCGCGCACCCGGCGGCGCAAAGCGTTGTTCAGCGCCACGCAGGGGATCGCGACCAGAAGGCCCATGGCGGTGGCCTTCAGGGCCAGGGCCAGGCCGGTCATGATGCTCTTCACGTCCATGTCGCCGCTGGCGCCCATGCTCTGGAAGGTGAGCATGATGCCGAGCACGGTGCCGAGCAGGCCGATGTAGGGCGCATTGGCCGCCACCGTGCCGATCACGGTGAGGCGCCGGGTCAGCGCCACTTCCAGTTCCACCCGCGTGGCGTAGTCGGCCGGCTGGAGCCGGCGATAGAAGGCGAAGCGTTCCAGCGCCACCGCCAGCGCCCACACCGAGAGGGCGAAGAGCAGGCCGATGACGCCCCATTCCACCAGTTGATTCAGTCCATCCATTCAGAACCCCAATCGAAGGCGATACACGCCCAAAACCACCAGCACCAGCCCGGCAGCGCGGCGCAACCAGATGCCGAGCCAGGCCCGTTCCGCGCGCAGGCGCTGGCCGAGGCGCCCGAGCAGGGGCAGCACCAGCAAAAGCGGCGTCGCCGCCGCGCCCAGGCCGAAGACCAGGCCGTAGGCGGCGCCGGCCGGAGCCGAGCCGGTCTGCGCCGCGAAGGCCAGCAGCGAGGCGAGCGGGGCGCAGGGCACCAGGCTCAGGGAAAAGCCCAGGGCAAAGGGCGATAACTGCGCGGCCCGCCGTTGCACAGCGCAGGGCCGATGCCCCGTCTCGGCCAACAGCCAAAGGCCGGCGGCGCCGCTGGCCAGGCCGATGGCCAGATGACCGACCCCGGCTTTGAGCGTGGCCGCCAGCCAGGCCCCGGCCAGGCCTGCCGCCAGGCCCAGCCCGGCGTAGGCGGCGATGCGGCCGGCCAGGAAGGCGAAGGTGTCGGCCCAGACCGCGCCGCGCTCGCGGGCCAGCACCCAGGTGCCCATGAAGGGCAGGCAGGTGACGGTGCAGGCGGTCAGCCCCAGGGAGAGGCCAAGCAGCCAGATGCCCCCCAGTTCGCCCAGCTCAGGCACGCCGGTCTCCGGCCGGCTTGGCGAACCAGCGGACGACCTTGAGCTCGCCCTGCGGGCTCTCCCGCTTCAGCCTGGTCTTGTAGTAGTCGCGGCGCGAGCGAAACAGGGCGAGCGGCCCCAGCTTGATCTGAATCACATCGTCGTCCGGACAGAATTCCGCGCAGCGGCCGCACAAGGTGCAATCCTCGCTGAAGGCCTTGGCGCCGTGGGCACGGTGAATCTCCGGGATGTCCATCGGGCAGGCCTGACGGCAGATACCGCACTTGTCGCACTTGGCATGCTGCCGCTTCACCAGCCGCATGGGCGACAGCCGCTGGAAGGCGGCGTTGAGCGCCAGCAGCGGGCAGATCCGGCAGAACGGCTGACGCACCGCCAGGGCGGCGATGACGACGAAACCGAACAGGGTGTTGGCCAGCGCGCCGAAGCCGAATTCCAGCCAGCCGCGCTCGTCGATGGCCAGTTGGCTGGCATCGGCGGTGAGCAGCGTGGTGGCGATGCGCGAGGGACAGACCTGACAGAAGGCGTCGCCGGTGACATGCGGGGTCACGCCCAGACCGGCCAGCAGCGGCAGGGCCATGACCAGCACCAGCAGCATGGCCCACTTCACCGGCCGCAGGCGCAGGGCCGCCTGCTCCGACAGGCCGCGGAACGGTCGTTTGAGCAGGCGGCCGAATCGGTAGAGCAGCTCCTGTACCGTGCCCAGGGGGCAGACCCAGCCGCAGAAGGCCTTGTTGAGGAAGATGAAGAAGAGATAGAAGCTCAGGAAAGTGAAGGCCAGCGGCAGGGCCATCGACAGCGCGAAGTGGCCGGCCTGGGCGATGGCCTCGCCGATGCGGTGGTGCAGCTGGTGCTGGGTCGGGATCAGGACGCAATAGGCGCCGTCCTGCTTGTCGTAGGCGCAGGACAGGGCGGGCAGGGCGTTGGAGAGCTTCTCCGCCGCGTAATAGCCGACCAGGCTGCCACCGTAGACGGTGACGAACAGCATGGCCAGCTGGACCAGCAGACGCAGCCGACCGAGGGTGAAGCGCGGTGACGGTTCAGCCATGTTTCTTCCCCCGTTTGCCAAGGACCAGCGGCAGGCCGAGCGTGCCACCGAGCAGGAGAAAACCCAGGCCGGCGCCCAGGCTCTTGCCGGCAGCGTCGGCCTGGCCGTACTTGTAATTGAAGGCGCTCAGGTAATCATGCCCGGCCGCGTCGGTATGGCCGATGGCGAGGACGAAACGGTTCTCCGGCTCGCCGCCATGGTGGCCGGCGCCGTGGCCGCTCTGCCCCGCTCCGATATCGTCTGGGAAGGTCACCCGCACCACGCCCCGGCCGTCGGCGCTGAATACCTGCCGAGTGCCGCCGCTGGTCTCCAGACGCAGCTTGGCGCCGGCCAGGGGGCGGCCCTTGAAGCGCACCAAAAACGCCCAAGTCTCGCCGGCACGGTAACGCCAGTGCTCGCGCGGCAACGGCTGGGGCACGATCTCCAGCTCGGCCTTGGGGCCCAGCAACATGGCCGTCGGCGCCGGGCCGGGGTTGGCGAAGTAATGCACCGTGCTGGCGCTGACGATGCCCTGCTGCGTTTCCTGCCGCACCTGCAGCCAGTGGTAGTTGCCCGCCTTGCGGGTGGCCACGGCAAAACCGCCCTGCGCCACCGGCACGGTCCAGGGGCTGCCCGCCCCGGCGTGCACCGCGACCGTGTCGGCATGCAGATTGGCCAGGCAGTAAGGCGCCTGCCCGCGGTCGCCGCGGCCGGCCGGCACCAGCATCGGCAGGCTGCTGAAGGCGCGCGCTTCCAAGCGGCGGCAGTCGGCGGTCGGCTGAGCAGCTTGCACCGCCGTGGCCAGTGCGGCGGCCAGCCAGAACAGGGTCGGACGAAGCATGGCGCGCGCCTCAGAAGCCATAGCGGTAGGTCAGCATCAGCGTACGCGGCGCCGCCGCCGTGTAGCTTACCTTGCCCGTGGTGTCCTTCTTGACCTCGGCCGCATAGTGCTCGTCGAACAGGTTGTCGAGGTTCAGGGTGAGCGAGTGCCCGTCTCTTTCGTAGGCCACCGACAAATTGGTGATCCATTCCCAACCCTCATACTTCTGGGAATTGGCATTGTCGAGCCAGTATTCGCCCCAGGAATTGGAAGCCAGGCGCAGGCGCCAACCGCTCGCCGGTTTCCAGCCGAGGAAGAGGCCATACTGATGCCTGGGCACAAAGGGCAGCTGCTTGCCTGATCGGTCATAGTTGGTGCCGCCGATGACCTCGTTGAAGCTTTCATAGCTGTAGTCGGCGTAGCCATAGTGGCCACCGACTTCCCAGCCCCTGCCCAGTTCTACGCTGCCCGTCAGTTCCATGCCCCGCTTGTCGGTCTTGCCCGCATTGACGTAGCTGGTCACGCCGCCGTTGCTTTGCTGGACGATCTCGTTCTTGACCGGGTTGTAGTAGGCGCTGGCGTCGAACTGCCAGCCCTTGCCCCGGCCCTTGAGGCCGAGCTCGTGGTTGCGCGAGATCGGGGCATTCAAGGCCGGATTGCTGGAGAACTCGCTTTGCGCGGGAATCTGGCCGGCCTGGGCGACCATGCCGAACAGATGCAAGCCGTCGCTCAGCCGGTAACTGACGGCGAGCTTGGGCGCCGGCAGGCGAAAGGTTTTTTCCGAATGGGTGATACCCGCACCGGCGACATACTTGCCGCTGACGTAGTCGTATTTCCAGATTTGATTGTTGTCGTCCTCGAACCGCACCACGTCGTAGCGCAGGCCGATATCGACGATCCAACGTTCCGTGGGCCGCCAGGATTCCTGGAGGTAGACGCCGGTGAGCAGACTGGTGGCGTCGTCGATCTCGGCGAGCGCGCCCTTGGCGTCGGACAGGGTGGCCGTGATGCGGCCACCGAAGCCGGTGGTGTAGTCGCGGTACTGGTACTTGCGCGCATCCGGTGTGCGTTCCTGGCGCAGCGTGACGCCGCCGACCAGGCTGCCACCCCGGTGCCGCCACTGGCCTTCGATGTCGGCGCCGAGGTTCCACACCCAGTCCTCGGTCTCGTTGATGATGCCGGTGACCGGGTGATAGTGGTACCAGGTGTTGTAATAGACCCTGGGTTTGAAGGTGAAGTCGCCGAATTCCTTCTCGTACTTGCTGTTGAGGAACCAGACCTTGGAGTAGCGGCCGGAATGCTTCCAGGCCTCGGAGGTGCCGGTCTGCTCGCCGGTGCGCACGAACTGTTCGTAAAGCGCCTGGTTCATGGCGCCGGGCAGCTGCATATTGGCCTCGGCGTAGGAGACCTCGCTCTCCAGGGTGCCGCCATCCAGCATCAGGCCGTGCTTGAGCGAGGTCTGGGTGGTGTCGAACTGGTTCCAGTAGCGCCAGTCGTTGTCCATCTTGCGGTGGGTGGCCGTCAGCGCCAGCGCCTGTTGCCCGCCGGTCTTGCCATACCGCAGGTGGTAGTTCTGCGTGCCCTCGCTGCCCACACCCAGCTTGAGGTTGTTCGCCGCGTCGTCGAACACCGATTTCGAGAGGATCTGGACGGCGCCGCCGACGCTGCCGGCGGCGAACAGGTTGCCCGGGCCCTTGGCGATCTCGATGCGCTCGATGTCCTGGGTATCGATGAAATCCAGGCGGGTGAAGCTGTCGGGGTCCGACAGCGGCACGCCATCGCGCAGCACCATGATCTCGCGAATGCCGTAGGCGGCCTTGAGGCCGGCACCGCGGATGATGAGCCGGGCGTCGAAGCCGCCGTTTTTGCTGTCGATCAGCACACCGGGGATGCCTTGGGTGGCCTCTTTCAGGTTGAACATTTTTTTGTCTTCCAGCTCGGCCTTGCCGACCACGGCGATTGCCTGGGGCACCTCGGCGGTGGCGCGCGCCTCGCGGGTGGCGGTGACGCTGACCTCCTCCAGGCGCTCGGCAGCGGCGGCCCAGCCGGCGGCGGCCTGCAGGCAAAGGAGCGGCAGCAGTTTCAGACGAATGTCGGGTTTCATGTTGTTATCTCGATCCAGGAAATAACGCGCGACGTCGTTGGATAAAAAAGCCCCGCAGGGTGGGCGGGGCGATGTTAAGCGGCGTCGGCTCGCGCCGGAATGCGACACGTTGTCGCAGCGGCCGGTCAGTAGGTGTAGCTCAGCTTGGCCCAGACGAAGCGGCCCGGCTCGTTGACCCGGGTATTGGCGCCGGCCTCGAAGCTGTTGTCGCGCGCCAGGTGTTCGGCGTAGTTCTTGTCGAACACGTTGTCGATACCCGCCGTGAACAACAGGCCCTTGCCCGCCTTGTAGGCGGCGTTGAGCGAGAGCGTGGCGAAGCCGGCGGTGCGGCCGTAGTCCTGGCCGACGATATTGCCATAGTTGATGTCGTAGCGATCCTGCTCGGCGACCATGCGCAGCACGCCGCCCAAGGTCCAGGCCCCGGTCGTGTAGTCGAGGCCGAGCCGGCCTTCCAGCGGCGGGGTCTGCGCCAGGGCGACGTCGTTGGTGTCGTTGTCGCCGTGGACATAGGCCAGGCTGCCGCGCAGGGTCCAGGCCGGGGCGAAGCGCCAGGCCAGGTCGGCCTCGCCGCCGTAGCGGGTGGCGTCGATGTTGCCGCTGCAATTGTATTTGCCCATGGTCAGCGGCCCGCAGTTCATCACCCGGCCGCTCGCGCTCGGCAGCGTGGCGCCCGAGTAGGTCAGGATGTAATCGTTCACCTTGCTGTAGAAAACGGAAACGGAAGCGCTCAGCTTGGCCGTTTTCCACATCAGGCCCGCATCGAGCTGGGTGTTCTTCTCCGGCTTGAGCTGGCCGCTGGCCAGGATGCCGTTGTAGGTCGATGCCTCCCAGTAATCCATCGGCCGCTCGCTGTAGCCCAGGCCGACGAAGGCGGTGACCGGTCGGCCGGCGAGATTTTGCTCGTAACGCAAAAAGCCGCTCCTCAGCGTCTCGCTGGCGCCGGCCATATAGGTGCTGGCATAGGTGCTGTACTGGTAACGGTCTGCCGACCAATCGTCGAGACGCACGCCGCCGATCAGCCGCTTATCGTCGGTCAACTCATGGCGCAACTCGGCGAACAGGCCCCAGGTGTCGGTAGCCATGTCGAGAATGCGGGGCAGGCTCTTGTAGGCATCCGCCGCCGCCGCCGTGGTCGCGTTCTCGATCTTGCGCAGGGTGTGCTCGTTGGTTTGCCAATCCGCCCCCAGGGTCAGCCGCGTCTTGTCCGACAAGGCCAGGTCGGCGGAGACGCGCGCGCTTTGGGTTTCCCGGTCGGGGTTGTTGACCTTGAAGAAATTGGGATTAACGCCGGTGGGAGGCGTGCGCAGGCTGTAGTTGTCCATCACGTGGTCGATGTAGTTGTAATTGACCTGCGCCTTCACCGCCTGCAGCAGCGGACCGAGATTGCCGCGCTCGAATTTGACGCCGTAGCCCTCGCGGTCGAACTTGACGCCATCCATGCTGCGGTCGGCATAGGCCGCCTCGGCCCGGCTGCCGGTGGCGGAGAACTCGAGCCGGGTGTCGCGCTCCGGCCGCCAGCCGGCGCGCGCGTTCAGGCTCTGGCGCTGGTAGAAGGAGTGCACACTCCTGCCGGCGCCGTCCTCGTAGTCGTCGGATTCGGCGTGGCTGGCGGTCGCCTCGACATAGGCCTTGTCACCCGCCGCAGCGGCGTTGGCCACGGCGTCCAGCCGGCCCCAGCTGCCGGCCATCAGGCTGGCGAAGCCGGTCACGCCCGGCGCCGGCTGCGGCGCCCGCTCGAACAACACCACGCCGGCGCTGTTGCCGTTGCCGTGCAGCACGGTCTGCGGGCCCTTGATCACCGTGACCTGGTCGAAGGCCTCGGGGAAGACATAGGCGGTCGGCGGGTCCATGCGCATGCCGCAGCCGCCGTGGAAATCGGCGCCGTCGAGCAGCACGTTCAGGCGCGAGCCGGCCAGACCGCGCAGCACCGGGTCGCCGTCGGTGCCGGCCTTGCGGATCATGCTGAAACCCGGGATGTTCTTGAGGAAGGCCGCGCCGTCGTTGGCCGGCACCGGCTGCTGCGGGGCGCGGGGGTCGAGGCTGACGGTGAGCGGTTCAGCCATGCGCGGTGCGGTGACCACCACCTCGCCCAGCAGATTGGCGTCTTCTGCCAGGGCCGGGGCGGCAAGGGAAGCGAGAACGAGACAGCTTAAGGGATGCAGGCGATAAGGATGCATGGTCGGAATGGCAGACAGGCCAAGGTTTGGAAAGGCCGCCATGTTAATTACCGACACTGGTCTGCGGAATGTGACAAATTGCCGCGCCGGCCCGGCGGAACCGCGACAGTGCCTGATAGAATTGCGCCACAGACAACCAGATGAGCAAGATGGAGACAAGCAAGGTCAAGGCGTTCCTGCTGCAATTGCAGGAACTCATCGTCGAGCGCCTGGCGCAGATCGACGGCAAACCCTTCCGCAGCGACACCTGGACCCGGCCCGAAGGTGGCGGCGGCCTCACCCGCCTGATCGAGGATGGCAATGTGTTCGAACGCGGCGGGGTCAATTTCTCCCATGTCGCCGGCAGCCATCTGCCGCCCTCGGCCTCGGCCCACCGGCCCGAGCTGGCCGGCCGCCGCTTCGAGGCCATGGGCGTGTCGCTGGTGCTGCATCCGCGCAACCCATACTGTCCCACGGTGCACATGAATGTGCGCTTCTTCAAGGCCGAGAAGCCGGGCGCCGAACCGGTGTGGTGGTTCGGCGGCGGCATGGACCTGACGCCCTACTACGGCTTCGAGGAAGACGCCGTGCACTTTCACCGCACCTGCCGCAAGGCGCTGGAGCCGTTCGGCGCCGACTACCATCCGAAGTTCAAACAGTGGTGCGACGACTACTTCTATCTCAGGCACCGCCAGGAGCCGCGCGGGGTGGGCGGCATCTTCTTCGACGATTTAAACGGGGCTTCAGCCCTCTCTCCCAACTCTCCCCCGGTGGGGGACAGGGACGCGGAATCGCTGCGCGATGCTGCGTTCCAGCATTGCTTCAACCTGACCGAATCGGTCGGCGACCATTTCCTGCCGGCCTATCTGCCCATTCTCGAGCGCCGGATGGACACGCCCTACGGCGAGCGCGAGCGCGATTTTCAGGCCTATCGCCGCGGCCGCTATGTCGAGTTCAACCTGGTCTGGGACCGCGGCACGCTGTTCGGCCTGCAGTCGGGCGGCCGCACCGAATCGATCCTGATGTCGCTGCCGCCGATCGTGAAATGGCGCTACGACTGGTCACCCGAGCCGGGCACGCCCGAGGCGAGGCTGTATGAGGTCTTCCTGCAACCGCGTGACTGGGTGAACGAGCCGGCCTGATGTTCGAAAGTCTGGAGCAACGACAGGCGAACCGCCGGCGCAAGATCAAGCGCGTATTGATCATCGGTACCGCCGTATTCAGCGCGATCGCTCTCTTCGAGTTCACCGCCTCGCCATTGCAGGCGCTGTTTCTCTCGGACTATGCCAGGAAGCTGACCTACAAGACCGGCGACGGACCGAGCGACAGCATTCGCTTCCCCAAGGCCGGGCCCTACGACTTGCGCCTGGGCTACGCCCGGCTGCCCGAGTTCAGCCGGCGCCTGCTCAAGCGCGATTTCGAGATCAGCCAGCAGGCCCGCATCTCCAATGCCATGAAGCAGCTCGATGGCTACGGCCTGTTCCTGCCCTACCGGGAAAAATCGGTGGCCGGCCTGACCCTGCTCGACAGCCGGGGCCAGACCCTGTTCAGCGCGCCCTACCCGCGTTACAGCTACAGCCGCTTCATCGACATCCCGCGCACGGTGGCCTACACCCTGCTGTTCATCGAGAACCGGGAGCTGCTCGACCCCAACCACCCCCGGCGCAATCCCGCCGTGGAGTGGGACCGCCTGGCCCAGGCGATCCTCGAGAAGGGCATGCAGATCGTCGACCCCAAGCGCAACGTACCCGGCGGCTCGACCCTGGCGACCCAGATCGAGAAGTATCGCCACTCGCCCGACGGCCTCACCCTCACCGCGGGCGACAAGCTGACCCAGATGGCCTCGGCCTCGGTCCGCGCCTATCTGGAAGGCGCCGACACCCGGGTGACCCGGCGCCGGATCGTGCAGGATTATTTGAACACCGTGCCGCTCGCGGCCGCGCCCGGCTACGGCGAGGTGCACGGCATCGGCGACGGCCTGGCGGCCTGGTTCGGCCTCGACTTCGAGGCGGTGAACAAACTGCTCTGGAACCCGCGGCCGACGCCGGAGACCGCCCGCGCCTACAAGCACGTGCTGGCCCTGCTCATTGCCCAGCGCAAGCCGTCCTATTACCTGCTGGCCGGCCGCCACCAGCTGAACGACCTCGCCAACGTCCACCTCAAGTTGCTGGCCGATGCCGGCATCATCCCCGCCGCCCTGCGCGACCTGGCCCTGCGCGAGCGCATCGTCTTCGCCGACCACAAGGCCCGGCCGGCACCCAACGGCGACACCTTCGTCGATAACAAGGCGACCAATGCCATCCGGGTCGAGCTGGCCAGGATGCTCGGCATCAGCCGGCTGTACGACCTCGACCGGCTCGACCTCACGGTCGACACCAGCCTGCACCTGCCGACCCAGCGGGCGGTGACCGAGTTCTTCAAGCAGCTGCGCGACCCGGCCAGGGTGGCCGAACTCGGTCTCTACGGCCAGTACCTGTTTTCGCCCGGCAACGACCTGTCCCGTGTGATCTACAGCTTCACCCTCTACGAGCAGACCCCGGCCGGCGGCCAGCTGCGGGTACAGGCCGACAACCTCAACCAGCCGTTCGACATCAACCAGGGCGCCAAGCTGGACATGGGCTCCTCGGCCAAGCTGCGCACCTTGATCACCTATCTGCAGATCGTCGCCGACCTGCACGCCCAATACGCCTGGATGCAGGACGAGCAGCTGGCCAAGATCGAGACCGCGCGGGAAGACGCCCTCAGCCAATGGGCCATCGCCTATCTGCGCCAGACCGACAACCGCAGCCTCACCGCCATGCTCGAGGCGGCCATGGGCCGGATGTATTCGGCCGATCCCAAGGAGGGCTTCTTCACCGGCGGCGGCCTGCACCACTTCAACAACTTCAACAACGAAGACAACCGCAAGGTGATGGATCTGTGGGAGGCGACCCGCAACTCGGTCAACCTGCCCTTCATCCGCCTGATGCGCGACATCGTGCGCCACCTGATCTACCGCCAGCCCGGCGCCGCCGCCCAGGTGCTGGCCGATGCCGACCACCCCGAGCGCAAGACTTACCTGGAGAAGTTCGCCGACCGCGAAGGCCAGCTCTACCTCGGCCGCTTCTACAAGAAGTACAAGGGCCTGGCGCCCGAGCAGGTGATGGCGCAGCTGATCAACCACCTGGCGGCCAACCCGCGCCGGCTGGCGGCGGTCTATCGCTACATCCATCCCCAGCAGGACCTTGCGGCCTTCGGCGCCTTCATGAAGAGCCGCCTGGCCAATGCCGGGGCCTACGACGACAAGACCCTGGCCCGTCTCTACCAGGACTACGGCCCGGAAAAATACAGCCTGACCGACCGCGGCTACATCGCGCAGATTCATCCGCTGGAGCTGTGGCTGGCCGGTTACCTGATCGCCAACCCCAAGGCGCACTGGGATGACCTGGTCAGGAACGGCCGCGCCCAGCGGATCGAGGTCTACCAGTGGCTGTTCAAGGCCGCCGGCAAGGACGCCCAGGACAGCCGCATCCAGAGCCTGATGGAGATCGAGGCCTTCCAGGAGATTCACCGCCGCTGGCGCAGCCTGGGCTACCCCTTCGCCAGCATGGTGCCGTCCTATGCCTCGGCCATCGGCTCCTCGGCCGACCGGCCGGCCGCCCTGGCCGAACTGATCGGCGTCATCCGCAACGACGGCGTGCGCCTGCCGGTGGCCGCGATCAACCGGCTCGATTTCGCCGCCGGCACGCCCTATCACACCACTTTCGCGCGCAGGCCGCCGCAGGGCGAACGGGTGATCCCGGTCGCCGTCGCCCAGGTCGTGCGCAAGGCCCTGATCAACGTGGTGCAGGAAGGCACCGCCCGCCGCCTGAGCAAGTCGTTCCAGCTGCCCGAGGGCGGCCAGCTCGCCCTGGGCGGCAAGACCGGCACCGGCGACAACCGCTTCGAGGTCTACGCCCCGGACGGCTCGGTGCTCGAGTCGCGCGTGGTCAACCGGGTGGCCACCTTCGCCTTCTTTCTGGGCGACCGCTTCTACGGCGTGATCACCGCCTATGTCCCGGGCGAGGCCGCCGGCCAGTTCCGCTTCACCAGCGGCCTGCCGGCCCAGCTGCTCAAGCTGCTCGAGCCCAGCCTGCAGCCCCTGGTCCTCGCCGGCGGCCCGCAGCCCGAGGCGGCCAAGCTGCCGCCGCCGGCGGAGAAAGCGCCGGTGACCCAGCCTGTGCTGCCGGCGCCGGCCGCACCCGCAGTGCCGAGCGCCCAGCCCACCCCGGCCTTGCCTGAACCGGCCAAACCGGCCAAACCCGCGGCGCCCGCCGCCAAGCCGGAGGCAAAGGCCGAGCCAAGGCCGGAAAAACCGGAGCCGCCCAAGACACCGGAGCCGGCCTGGCCGAATCCGTGGCGAGGCGAGGGCTACTTCTTCTAACAGGCCGTTGAAAAACTACTGCGGCGGGCCGTCTGCGGCGTTGCGCGGTGTTGGCTTCGGCCGCTTCGCTTAACATCGGCTACGCCGATGTTAGCCTGCGCCGAAACTGCGTTTTGGCTTCGCCGAAACTGCGTTTTCGCTCCCTCGCCTATCTGCTTGATATGTGGCTGCGCCGAAACTCACTTCGTTCGTTTTCTCGGTCGCTGCGCCCCAATCGCCTTGCATCTGGCCATCCTCGCTACGTTTTCAACGGCCTGCCAAGCCCGCCGACGGGCCGATCCGGCCCGGCATCACGGGCAATTTCGCGTAAAATGCCGGTATTCTGTTTTTGCTGACTTTTTAGTTCCGGCATCACGTTTGCACGGCAAACATGAGCCTCCACTGAAATCTGACGATTTTCTGCCCGATGCAGCTATTCGCCTGCGGCGTCAACCACCATACCGCGCCCGTCGCCATCCGTGAGCGCGTCGCCTTCCCGCCCGACATCCTCGAGCGGGCGCTGGTCGACGTGACCGGCAATCGCGTCGCGCGCGAGGCCGCCATCCTGTCGACCTGCAACCGGACCGAGATCTACTGCAATACCGAGCAGCCCGAGGCGGTGGCCGAATGGCTGGCCGACTTCCATTCCCTGCCGGCGAAAGAGGTCAAACCCTACCTCTACCTGCTGCCGAGCGACCAGGCCGCCAACCACGCCTTCCGCGTCGCCTCCGGCCTCGACTCCATGGTCCTGGGCGAGACCCAGATCCTGGGCCAGATGAAGCAGGCCGCGGAGCGGGCGAAGGACGCCGGCACCCTGGGCCTGCTGCTCAACCGCCTGTTCCAGCGCACCTTCTCGGTGGCCAAGGAGGTGCGCACCGCCACCCAGATCGGCGCCAACACCGTGTCCATGGCCGCCGCCGCGGTCACCCTGGCCGAGCGCATCTTCCCCTCGATCGAGGACCAGTCCATCCTGTTCATCGGCGCCGGCGAGATGATCGAGCTGGTCGCCACCCACTTCGTCGCGCGCAAGCCGCGCCGGGTGATGGTGATCAACCGCACCATCGAGCGCGCGCGCGAGCTGGCCCATAAACTGGGCGGCGAGGCCGCGGCGCTCACCGCTCTGCCCGAGCTTTTGCCCGAATTCGACATCGTCGTCACCTCCACCGCCAGCCCGCTGCCCATCCTCGGCCTGGGCATGGCCGAACGGGCGGTGAAGCTCAGAAGGCACCGGCCGATGTTCATGGTCGACCTGGCCGTGCCGCGCGACATCGAAACCGAGGTCGGCGAGCTCAACGACGTCTTCCTCTACACCGTGGACGACCTGGGCGAGGTGGTGCGTGCCGGCCATGACTCGCGCCACGCCGCGATCAGCCAGGCCGAGGCGATCATCGCCGCCAACGTCAGCGAATTCATGCACTGGATCGACAGCCGCCGCGCGGTGCCGGTGCTGCGCAGCCTGCGCGACCATGCCGAGCGCATGCGCCGGCACGAGATGGACAAGGCCGTGAAGGCCCTGGCCCGCGGCGACGACCCGCAAGCGGTAATCGAGGCCTTGAGCCGCGGCCTGACCAACAAGCTGCTGCACGACCCCAGCCACGTCCTCAACCATGCCAGCGGCGAAGAGCGCGAGGCCCTGGCCCAGCACCTGGCCCGGCTCTACAACCTGCGCGACGACTTGTAGGTCGGGCCCCGCCCGCCTTCGGCCTTAGGGCCGGCCCGCAACCGGCTTTTCCCACAGACATGAAACCTTCCCTTGCCGCCAAACTGCTGAGCCTCGCCGAGCGCCACCAGGAACTCAACCTGCTGCTCGCGGCCGAAGACGCCGCCGCCGACATGGAACGCTTTCGCAAACTCTCGCGCGAGCATGCCGAACTCACGCCCCTGGTCGAGCATTACCAGGCCTACCGCCAGGCCCAGGACGATCTGGCCACCGCCGGGGAGATGCTGGCCGACCCCGAGCTGCGCGAACTGGCCGAGGGCGAGATCGCGGCCGCGAAGGCAAAGATCGCGCAGCTGGAGATCGAATTGCAGAAGCTGCTGCTGCCGAAGGATCCCAACGAGGAGCGCAACATCTTCCTGGAGATCCGCGCCGGCACCGGCGGCAACGAATCGGCCCTGTTCGCCGGCGATCTGTTCCGCATGTATTCGCGCTATGCCGAGCGCCAGGGCTGGCGCGTGGAGGTGGTGTCGGCGAGCGAAGGCGAGGTCGGCGGCTACAAGGAGATCATCGCCCGCATCGTCGGCCAGGGCGCCTATTCCAAGCTCAAGTTCGAGTCGGGCGGCCACCGCGTGCAGCGGGTGCCCGAGACCGAGACCCAGGGCCGCATCCACACCTCGGCCTGCACCGTGGCGGTGCTGCCCGAGGCCGACGCGGTGGGCGAGATCGACATCAACCCGGCCGATCTGCGCATCGACACCTTCCGCGCCAGCGGCGCCGGCGGCCAGCACATCAACAAGACCGATTCGGCCGTGCGCATCACCCACCTGCCCACCGGCCTGGTGGTGGAGTGCCAGGACGACCGCTCGCAGCATCGCAACAAGGCCCAGGCCCTGTCGGTGCTGGCGGCGCGCCTGAAGGACAAGCAGCTACAGGAGCAACAGGCGAAAGAGGCGGCCACCCGCAAGTCGCTGGTCGGCAGCGGCGACCGCTCGGACCGCATCCGCACCTACAACTTTCCCCAGGGTCGGGTCACCGACCACCGGATCAACCTCACCCTGTACAAGATCGACGCCATCATGGATGGCGACCTCGAGGAGCTGATCGGCGCGCTCACCACCGAGCACCAGGCCGAGCAACTGGCGGCGCTGGGCGGGGATTAAGTCATCCAGACGCACCGCGGCGCCAGCAGGCAATTCCGCGAATTGCCAAGAAAAATATTCTCCCGTATAACTGCCTCGCTGCTGGCTGAACGGCGGCGAGATTAGAGACAACAATCAAAGGGGATTCGTAATGAAATCTACACGGTCGAGCATCGCGTCCCGCTTGGCGCTTATTCTGATTCCGGCCGCCCTGAGCGGCTGCTCCACCTGGTCGGCAAGCGATGTCAGCAACGTCAAAGCCGCCGATGTCGCCCCGGTAAAGACCGCTCCGAACCAGGTCCTGGTCACCGAGGCCGACATTACCGATCGGCCCTATACCGTGCTCGGCGACATTTCCGTTACGGTCAACAAAACCACCATCTTCAATGCCGATCCGACGCGCGAGATGGTCAATGCCAAGCTCCGCGAAGAGGCCGCCAACCTGGGCGCCGATGCCGTGATCTTCGTTCGCTACGGCACGGTGGGCATTTCGATGATGAGCTGGGGCAGCCTCGATGGCAAAGGCCGTGCGATCAAGTTTACTCGCTAGCCTGCTGGCGCTTGCCGGCCTGGCCGGCTGTGCGCAGCCAGCAAGGGAATTGCCCCCGAACCTCAGCGCCAGGCCGGCACCCGAGCGCTTGTTGGCGGAGGACAAGCAGAGCAGGGAATATGCTTTGCCTTGCACTGAATTGCACCGTGAGCTGACCCTCGCCAATCATCAGGCTGCCGAACTGGATCAGCGCCTCAGGGCGGCGCAGTCCGACAACCAGGGCAAGGGCATCGCAGGCATCCTGATCTTTAGCCCCCTGATGCTGACCATGGATCAGCAAGAGGACACCAGGAAGCTTTTGCTCGAGCTCGAAACCCGAAAGGATCGCCTGCTGCGGATTTCACAGGCGAGGAACTGCCAGGCCTAAGCGGCTAGAAAAAAGGGGGCGCACGCGCCCCCTTTTTTCAACCGCCCTTAGCGGCGGCGGAACTGCGGCGCGGCGCCGGTCGCGGCCGGGCGTTCGTCCTTGTGGCGGAAGGTGATGCGGGCCTTGGTCAGGTCGTAGGGCGACATCTCCAGGGCAACCTTGTCGCCGGCCAGGATGCGGATGTGGTGCTTGCGCATTTTGCCGGCGGCGTAGGCGGTCACCGCCACGCCGTTCTCCAGCGTCACCTGGAAGCGGTTGTCGGGCAGCACCTCGGCGACCACGCCTTCCATTTCGAGCAGTTCTTCCTTGGCCATCGTTTCATGTCCTTCTGGCTGCCGGCGGGTTCTACCCGCCGAGCGAATTTCGAAAATGAAAAAAGCCCGGCGGGGCCGGGCTTTTCTCGCTGGGACGACAGTCCGGTCAGGCCGGAACGATGTTCGACGCCTGCTTGCCCTTGGGGCCGGTGGTGACGTCGAAGCTGACCCGCTGATTTTCCTTCAACGACTTGAAGCCGTTGCCCTGAATCGCGGAGAAGTGGGCGAACAGGTCCTCACCGCCCTCGTCGGGGGTGATGAAGCCGAAACCTTTGGAGTCGTTAAACCATTTAACGGTACCCAGTGCCATGGTGTGTATTCCTTATACAAAATTGAGATGCCGACAAAGATCGGCGGCTACGGACTCTCAGGACAGGGGAATAACGGACAACTGGACAACCGACTAGCAGCGAGACACAGCTGGCGAATTACTCTGACTACGAGAAGCGCCCACGCACTATGGGTGCCAATGGCAGGCGAGTCAAGCATTATTTCGCGCCGACCGAAAATAATTCAGGCCAGCAGCCCGGCGCGGCCCAGGGTCCACAGCAGTTGCTGGCAGGCCGGCCGCAGCGCCGCGCGCGCCGGCGCATGGCCCAGCCTTTGCAGCTCGGCCAGCAGCCAGTCGACCAGCTCGTCCAGGGCGCGCGTGCCATCCAGCTGCCGCACCAGCAGCGCGCCGAATTCGTCCAGCTCCACCGCGGCATGGCGCACCGAGGCGAGCACCCGGCCGCGCTTGGCCTGGGCCCGGGCCAGGGCATGGGCCGCCGGCCGCTCGGGCAGGTCGACCGGATAGGTGCGCGCCTCGGCTGCAATGCGCACGCTCTGATAGGCCACGAGGCTGAACCATTCGGTCTTGAACGCGGCCACCTCGCCTATGAACTTCTCATCGCCATGCTCGGCCACCAGGGCGCTGGCCGCCGCCAGCAGCGGGTACCAGCCCAGAGCGGACGGATAGCGCAGGGCCAGGGTCATCGCCGCGGCCTTGGCCAGCGGGTGGGCGATGCGGCATTCGCCGCCGCTGGCGAGACGGAAGCTCTGCGGCCTGTCGCTGGCAAGGTCGATCTCCTCATCCGTATTCAAATCGGCGTGGAAGGCCAGCGCCTCGAAGGCATCCAGATCGGGCGCCACGTTCACCGCCACTTCGCGCCGCACCAGCAGGGTGCGGCGGAATTTGCGCAGGCGGGCGTAGTCCATCAGCTGCTCGACCCGGATGCGGTCGTTCAGGCCGGAAAGCGCGCGCGCGGTCGCATCGCCCAGGGTGGCCGGCAGCATGGTCGAAAGCACGGCGTCGGCCAGGTAGGCCAGGCCCGCGGCATCCGCCCGCGCCATGAACTCGCTGAACCAGAGCGGCTCGTTGGTCTCTTCCAGGTACTCGTGATAGAGGTAGGAGGCCGGCGCACGGCGCAGGTATTCGATCTCCGCCAAAAGGCCGCGGGCCTCGGGCGTGTCCTGCAATTGCAGCGCCGGCGCCAGCAGGTCGAACAGGGCATGGGCCTCGTTCAGCCGCACCGAGGCGCGCGCGCGCTTGTCGCAGAAGGCCAGCAGCATGTCGCGCAACGGGGCGCGGGCGTGCCAGCCGGGCAGGGTGTTGTAGCTCACGTAGGCGATGCCGTGCTGCGCCAGCTGCCGACCGCACACCGCGAGCACCTTGTCCTGCACGACGCGCGGCACCCAGGAATACAGACCGTGGGCGACGATGTAGTCGAATTCGCCCAGGTCGGACAGATCGTCGGTCACGCTGCGGTGCAGCACCCGCACGTTGTTCAGGCCCAGCTCGGCGATCAGCGCATTGGCCTCGTCGACGTGCTGCCGGGCCAGGTCGATGCCGACGAATGAACTGCCCGGCAGATAGAAGGCCATGGGGATCAGGTTGCCGCCGCCGGCGCAGCCCAGCTCCAGCACCCGGCATTGGCCGGCCGGCCGGGCGTTCACCCCGAACAGCCGGGCGATGGCGCGCAGGCCGTCCGGGTGGGTGTCGGTGATCGGCACGC
The DNA here is from genome assembly GCF_003967275.1 of Sulfuritortus calidifontis. Classification (NCBI taxonomy): domain Bacteria; kingdom Pseudomonadati; phylum Pseudomonadota; class Betaproteobacteria; order Nitrosomonadales; family Thiobacillaceae; genus Sulfuritortus; species Sulfuritortus calidifontis. The sequence continues at coordinate 155,545 of NZ_AP018721.1, read as the reverse complement.
TGTCGTAGGGCAGGTCGTCGTAGCTGGCTAGCGTGGTGTCGGTCATGGTTATCGGTTCGCGCAATCGCCGCATACAATACCGCATCGCCCCCTGGAGACGCACCCGTGTCCACCCTCGACGACCTGCTGCGCCACGGCGCCCACGGCTTCCAGCACAAGCTCGGGCTCGACCCGGCTGCGGCCCGGCTGGAGGCCCAGGCCCTGGCCGCCCACGCCCTCGAGGTCACCCGCGTCTGGCTCGTCGCCCACGGCCGCGACCGCCTGGCCGGCGAGCTCACGGACAAGATCGAGGCCTTGTTCCGCCGCCGCTGCGCGGGCGAGCCGGTGGCCTACCTCATCGGCCGGCGCGAGTTCTACGGGCGCGAATTCCAGGTCGGCCCTTCTGTCCTCATCCCCCGGCCCGAGACCGAGCACCTGGTCGAGGCGGCGCTTACCCGACTGCTCCCCCTCTCCCCCACCCCTCTCCCAAAAGGTGAGGGGAATAAAATTAGCGTGCTCGACATCGGCACCGGCAGCGGCTGCATCGCCATCACCCTGAAGCTGGAGCGGCCCGACCTCAGCGTCACCGCCGTCGATGTAAGCCCCACCGCGCTCAGCCTCGCTCGCGCCAATGCCGAGGCATTGCATGCGGAGATTGAATTCATCGAGAGCGACCTGTTCAGCGCGCTCGCTGGACGCCGGTTCGAACTCATCGTCAGCAACCCGCCCTACATCCCCACAGCCGACGAACATTTGTCTCAAGGCGACCTGCGCTTCGAGCCGAAGAATGCCCTGGCCTCCGGCCCGGACGGGCTCGACGCCATCCGCCTCATCATCGACCAGGCGAAACGCCACCTCGCCCCCGGCGGCTGGCTGCTGTTCGAGCATGGTTACGACCAGGGCGAGGCGGTGCAGGCTTTACTGAAAACGGCGGGCTATGCCGAGGTGTTTCTGGAGCAGGACTTGGCGGGGCAGCCGAGGGTCAGCGGCGGGCATTTATTGTAGGGCGACAATAGGCGAAAGCCGTATTGCGCCGAATGGCGGTATGCCGCATACGGCGCAATGCCCTTCGGTTATTGCGCCCTACCTGAACTCAGCTCAAGTAGTAACCACTTTGGTTGCGAGATAAGCAAGCAGGCCAAGGCCAGTCCAGTGTGACAGAATTGCCAAGACGCCAAATGTCCACAGAATGTAATTGGCCTTCCTGGGCTGCTTCAGTTCGTTCTTTCTTCCTCCCCTGAGCCAACTTAGCCAGTGCCGGCTGTGTAGATCAGAAGCCAAGACGCCGCCAAAAACGACTGCCACTGCAAGAATCATTGAGGCGACAAGAAGAATCCAAGACAAGTGCAATAGATTGAGGCAGGCGGGGAAGAGGACGGGGTGCTCGGGCCGCAGGAATGCTCCAATTGAGAGAGTTAGGGCGCCGCCACTGATAAGTAATATGGCGCGCACCAAACCATCGGCGCGCATTCTTGTGTCGCGTGCGAAGGCGTTATACAACTCCCATGCTTTGTTTCGTTCCTCGGCTTTCTTTACCTCCGGCGGATTCAACCACGAAGTGCAACACGGCTGAATGATTGCATAAAAACCTGATGCGGGGTTTTCCAGCCCAGGCGTTTTCTGGGGCGGTGGTTCAGGCGCTCCATGATCATGGCCAGTTCCTCCTGGGTGACGGTGTGAAAGGGCCTGGATTTGGGCAGGTACTGCCGGATGAGGCCGTTGGTATTCTCGTTCGTGCCGCGTTGCCAGGAGGCATAAGGGTCGGCGAAATAGGACGTGGATTCGAGTGCCCGGTCGATCTCGCCATGGCGGGCGAACTCCAGGCCATTGTCGAAGGTGAGCGTCTTCACCCGGGCCTTGAAGGGTGAAAGCAAGCGGATGATGGCCTCGCTTACCGCCTCGCTGGTCTTGTTGCGCACGTGGGCCAAGAGGCAGAAACCCGACTTGCGCTCGGTGAGGTTGACGATGGCCTGTTTGCGGCCAGCGCCGATGAGGGTGTCACCCTCCCAATGGCCGACCAGGCTGCGCGACTCGACGGCCTGCGGGCGCAAGGCAATCGGCCTGCGACCGGGGATTTGGCCGCGCAGGCTTCGGCCCGAGGCATAGCGTTTGCGACGCTGTTTCTGGCATCGGAGGTGGCGCCACAATGTGCCGCCGGCTCGCTTGTCGGTATAGGCGCGCTGATAGATCGCCTCATGGCTGATCGGCAGATGCGCGGCGATCTGCTCGGGGCTGTGCTGCAGGGCAAGTCGTCTTTGGGCTTCCTCCCATACTTCCGGCAGGATGCGCGGCGCGTTGCGGCTATTGGCCGCCCGCGCCTCGGACAGGCGCTGCGCCTGCCGGGGCCGGTAGCCGCGTAATCCGCTGTTGCGGGCAAGCTCGCGGCTGATGGTGGAAGGGTGGCGGTCGAGCAACTGGGCGATCTCGCGCTGTGTATGGCCGGCTTTGAGGAGGACGTAAATTTGGTATCGTTCGTTCTGGGTCAGATGGGTGTAGTTCATTGGGCAACTTCGACTTGGCGGTTGATGGAGCAAAATGCTCACGCATTCTGACCCACCTTCCAGTTAATCAAAATTGCACTTCGAATTTGAATCCACGTCCAATTCTTGGCTCTTGATATGTAATTCAAGTTCTCTTAGGTTGTCCTCAATCCCCATGGCTACTCCCTATAATATTTGTCTGGCCGTTTACAAACCCCGGGGGTGCTCCTACAAGGCCAGCTTATTTGCTGAGCCGCATCGCTGGAATGGCAAGCAATTCGGCATCACTTTCAGGCTTGCGCTCGGCCTTTGTCTCTTTTCTGGGCCTCATTGCCGGAATGGCCAGCAGATCGGCATCGCTAACCGGCTTACGCTTGGCCTTCGCCTCTGCCGCTGCCTGCTCTTTGGCTGGGTCTTTTTTGCGCTTTACCTTCTTCGGTTGCTTTTTGATGGTGATTACAATGCTATTCTCATCTTCTACCACCTTTACATCATCGGCGAGAGCCGGGAACGCTACTAGACACAACAACAAAACCCATTTTTTCATCGTCTTCCTTTCTCTCCCTCTGGCTAGGGGCTACCTTGTCGCTTGGGGACGCACTGCGGATTATCTGGTAGAGCTCGTAGGGCACATTAGCCGACAGGCGTAATGTGCCGAATGTGCATCGCGTCACCGCACTCAGGCGGCCAACTCCTGCAGCACCTCCGGATGCCGCTCGGCCACCTTGATCAGGGTCTTGGCCGCGCCGCTCGGCTGCTTGCGGCCCTGCTCCCAGTTTTGCAGGGTGCGGACGGAAACGCCGATGAGCGCGGCGAATTGCGACTGGGACAGGCCGGTCTTCCTGCGCGCCTCGATCACCGGCGAGGTGACTACGGCGACCTTGCCGGCCTTCATTTCGCGCACGGACTGCAGCAGTTCGGCGCCGAGGTCGCGCTTGGCTTCGTAGGCGGCCAATTCGGCTGGGCTGAGTTTCTTACTCTTCGAGGGCACGGCGTATCTCCTTCAATTGGGGGCCGGTGAGGTTGTCGGTTTTCGACTTCGCATACAGCGTGAGCAGGACGACCTCGCCTTCGGCGTTGCGAACGAAATAGATCACCCGCACGCCGCCCGATTTGCCCGAACCCGCCCTGCCCCAGCGCACCTTGCGGATGCCGCCGGAGTCGGGCACGACATCACCGGCCTTGGGGTGCTGCGCGATGTAAGCGGCGAAGGCACCGCGTTCCTCTTCCGTCCAGTAGAGGGGCCATTGCCGCTGGAACAACAGGGTTTCGACGACGGTGTGCACGGTTCGTTTATACGCCTTGGGCGTATAGTTGTCCAGCGCCCAACCCCGACCAAAACAAAACGGCCCGCCTGTTGCCGGGCGGGCCGTTTTGTTAACCGCGGGAAGAACGGAAGCTCCCCCTCCCGGCCTCCCCCATAAATGGGGGAGGGGCGCTACCGCCTTAGGCGGCGGCGGCTTCCGGGCTGGTGTGGTAGCGGGTGATCAGCTCGACCTCGTTCTTCGAGCCGAGCACCACGGGCACGCGCTGGTGGATGCCCTTGGGCTGCATCTCCATGATGCGCTCGCGCCCGGTGGTGGCGGCGCCGCCGGCCTGCTCGACGATGAAGCTCATCGGGTTGGCTTCGTACATCAGGCGCAGCTTGCCGCCCTTTTCCTTCAGCTTGCTGTCCATGGGATACATGAAGACGCCGCCGCGGGTGAGGATGCGGTGCACCTCGGCCACCATGGAGGCGACCCAGCGCATGTTGAAGTCCTTGCCGCGCGGGCCGGCCGATCCCTTGAGGCACTCGTCGACATAGCGGCGCACCGGCTCTTCCCAGAAGCGGTAGTTCGACATGTTGATGGCGAACTCCTTGGTGTCGGCCGGGATGGTCATGTTTTCGTGGGTGAGCACGAACTCGCCGACGTTGGGGTCGAGGGTGAAGCCGTTGACGCCGTGGCCGGTGGTCAGCACCAGCATGGTGGACGGGCCGTAGATGGCGTAGCCGGCGCAGACCTGCTTGACGCCGGGCTGCAGGAAGGCCTCGACCGGGGTGGGACCGTCGACGTTCTCGCCGCCCGGGCAGCGCAGGATGGAGAAGATGGAACCGACCGAGACGTTGACGTCGATGTTGGAGGAGCCGTCGAGCGGATCGAACAGCAGCAGGTACTTGCCGCGCGGGTTGCCGGCCGGGATCTGGTAGACCTCGTCCATCTCTTCCGAGGCCATGGCGGCGAGATGCCCCGCCCACTCGTTGCGCTTGAGGAAGATCTCGTTGGACAGCACGTCCATCTTCTTCTGCTCTTCGCCCTGGACGTTCTCGGAACCGGCCGCGCCCAGCACGCCGAGCAGGCCGCCGTGGTTGACGCCGTTGGAGATCATCTTGCAGGCGGTGACGACGTCATTCAACAGGCCGGTGAAGTCGCCGGTGGCGCCTTTGACGTGGCGCTGTTCCTCGATCAGGAATTGGGTCAGGGTGGTACCGATATGCATGCTGCCCTCGCGATGGCTCAAAAATGAAGAATCGCGAATTTTATCAGAGCATTAGGGTTTTTTATAAGCATTCTGTGACTAGGGCGAAATCATCCCCCTCCCTGCCTCCCCCATAAATGGGGGAGGGGTTCGGGCCAAACAGGAGGCGGGCGCGAGGCGTTCCCTCCCCATTCATGGGGAGCCCCCGCTTCGCGAGGATAAAGGCCAGGGTGGGGATTGCCGGAGCGCCCCAGGCTTATTGCGTCGTCAGTTGATCGGACCGCGTGAACGACCAGGTGCGGGTGATGCTGAGGATGTCGACCTTCTTGCGCATCTCGACCGGGAAGGCGGAATAGGGCCCGGCGTTCTCGACGATCTTCACCGCGGCGGCGTCGAGCAGCTTGGAGCCGGAGGGGCGATCGACGTGGACGTCGATCACCCGGCCGTCCGAGCCGATCTCCACGGTCAGCACCAGTGTGCCGTACAGGCCCTGGCGCCGCGCCTCTTCCGGATAGTTGTTGTTGCCGTAGCGCTCGACCTTCAGGCGCCAGTCCTCGACGTAGCGGGCGAAGACGAACTCCTGGGCGCGGGCGCCGACGAAGGCGCGACGCGGTCGGTTCTGGTTGGCCTCCCACTCCTGGTCGATGCGGGCGGCGAGCTTGGCCATCTCCAGGCTGCGGGTGACCAGGTCGGCCGGGGCGACGTTGGGCTCGGGTGGCCGCGGCGCGCTGTCCGGCCGGCTCTTGGGGTCGCGCACGGCGTAATTGGATTTGGCCTGCTGCATGAGCAGCCGGGCCTGTTCCTCCAGGGCCTGAGCCCGGGCGGTCAGGCGGTTCTCGGCCGAGGCGGCGCTGTCCTGGGTGAGCGCGGGCAGGGGGTTTTTCGCCTGCAGCTTGGCGTCGACATCGCCACCGCCGTCGAGGTTGGCCTGGGCCAGCACGTCGGGCTTGAGCGGCTTGTCCGGGCTCATGCTGTTGACCAGCACCACCTCCATGGGCAGCTGGCTTTCGAACAGCTTGGAATTGGCCGGCACGAAGTGGATGCCGAAGATGACGACGACGTGCGCGATGATGGACAGGATGATCGCCTGACTGAAGCGGTCATCCCAATCGGTCGAGGTCATCTGCGTATATGTCACGCGCTGATTATGCCTCCAAACGGGTGACGAACTGGCAGGCCAGCTCAACATCGAGCAGGTCGATGGCACCCACCGTCAGCCGCACCCGCTCGCCCGGGTTGAGCGCCGGGGCGCCGGTGAGCTTGGCGATCAGCGGCATGCCGTCGAAGCGCACCAGGTTCTCGCGCCAGACCGTGGCCTCGGTCTCGTGCACGCCCTCCTGCTGCAGCCAGCGCAGGCACCAGTAGCGCTCCATCCGGCGCTGGAACTCGGCATAGGCGTCGTAGGCCAGCTCGAAGTCGCGCACGTGGGCGAACAACATGGGGTCGTTGCCGGCGTAGGCCGGGGGCTCGCCCCGGCTGACGGCCAGGATCTGGCGCTGGTTGATCAGGTCGACGTAGCGGCGCAGGGGCGAGGTGCTCCAGGTGTAATGCTCGACACCCAGGCCTTCGTGCGGGGCGGGCTTGAGGGTCAAACGCACCTTGCCCTGGATCTGGGCCCGGTAGATGCCGGTCACCCCGCTCTCGGCCAGCAGGCGGCCCCAGCGACTGTTGGCCAGGATCATCAGCTCGGACACCAGCTTGTCGATCGGGTTGCCGCGCACCCGGGGCAGGATCTGCACCCTGTCGTCCTCCACCTTGAACACGTAGTCCAGGCGTTGCACCTGATCGGCCTTGCCGCGCGCCGCCTCCAGGTGACAGGCGAAGCCCCAGAGCCATTCCAGCTCGCGCCGGAAGGGATAGTCCGCGCCACCGGCGCCGATGGTGTCCTCGTTGAACAAGGGCTCGAGGGTTTCGTGCCGCAGGTTGGCGGCGATGCGGATGACGTCGGCCTGGGTCTGCAGCTCGCGGATGCCGTAGTCGGGGCCGACCTCGACATAGAGCGAGAGCGCGGCGCAGTCGCGGTTCTCGGCCAGGGTGTAACGCTCGACCAGGGTCTCCGGCAGCATGGTGATCTTGCCGCCCGGCATGTACACCGTGGACAGCCGGCTGGCGGCGATGCGGTCGAGCTCGCTGCCGGGCGCGATGCCGAGCGCCGGCGCGGCGATGTGGATGCCGACCCGGACCGAGCCGTCGGGCCGGAAGATCACCGAGAAGGCATCATCGATCTCGGTGGTGGCGGCATCGTCGATGCTGAAGGCCGGGGCGTCGCCGGCCGGCAGCTCGGGCGGCGGCGGCGGCGCGTGCAGCTCGGGAAAGCCGATGCCCTTGGGGAAGTGCTCGAGCAGGAAGGCCTGCAAATGGTAGTCGTGGCTGGAGGGGATCGCACCGCAGCGGTCCAGGAGCCGCACCGGGGTGAGGCCGGTTTCGGCGCAGGCCTCGCTCAGGGCCTTGAATTCGAGGCTGTTCTTGTCCGGCTTGTGCAGCAGGTGGAAGACCTGATGGCGGAAGGGTTCGGGCAACTGGCCGGCCTTGAGCTGCGCCACCCATTCGGCCTTCTGCGCCGCCTCGCGCGCGCGCCGCTCGAGCGCGGCCTTGGCCGCGGCCAGGGCCTCGGCCGGCGCCGCCTTGTAGCGGCCCTTGCCCTTTTTGTAGAAGTAGATCGGCGAGCCGTGCAGCTTCATCAGCACCGCCCCGGCCTCGGGCGCGGTGGGCTCGTGGCCGTAATACTCGCGGGCGAGCTCGGCAAAGCCGAATTCGGCCTCGCCCGCCACTTCCCACAAAAAATCGGGGTCGAGCTCTTCGCCCAGCCGGCGCGCGCCCTCCATGGCGGCCGCCGGCGCCGGCTCCTTGAAGCGCAGCAGGATATGCGCGGCCTTCAGCTTGGTCCGCTTGCCGTGCTGCGATTCCAGCTGCACCGAGGCCTCGTTGTCGGCCAGGAGGGTGCCGGCCTTGATGTCGCCATCTTCCTCGTAATAGACGTACATGATGGCGTTCAGAACTCCAGGATGGTCGGGATGTATTCGGCGAAGCGGGAAAAGCCGTGGTCGCCGCCTTCCAGCACCACCTGCCGGGCGCCGGCGAAATAGGCCACCGCCTCGCGGTAGTCGAGCACTTCGTCGCCGGTCTCGACCAGCAAAAGATAGCGCTCGGGTCGGCTGATCGCCGGCACCTTGAGCGCCGCGAGCTCGGCCAGGTGCTGCGCGGTGAATGTGTATGCCTCGCCGCTGTGCCAGTTCTTCTGCATCTTGCCCACTTCGGCCGCCAGCTTTTCGTCGCAGCGCACGCAGGGATTGATCTGCACCGCCTTGAGGCCGTGCCGTTCGGCCAGATAGGTGGCGTAAAAGCCGCCGAGCGAGCTGCCCACCAGCTTGGCCGGGGTCGGGCTTTGGGCGATGAGGTTTTCCAGCAGGGCGATGGCCGCGGCCGGGCGGTGCGGCAGGTCGGGGCAGAGGCAGTCGCCGGCCCGGCCGCGCTCGGCCAGCCAGGCCTGAAGCTCGCGCGCCTTGCCGGACTGCGAGGAGCTGTTGAAGCCGTGGATGTAAATCAGCATGGATGGGCGGCAGCGCGGCGATGCCGCGCAGGAAAAGCCCGAATGCTACCCGAGCTGGCCCTCGGCGTCAGCCGCGCGGTTGCCTGGCCAACCAGGCCTCAAGCTCATCGAGCAGCCGGCCCAGGGCCTGGTTGAAGCCGAGGCTGGCGCCCTTGGCGTCATAGCTGGCGGCCGGCGCCGTCGCCCGGAAGGTCTTTTGCGCGATCAGGCGTCCGGCATCGCGCCGAACCAACTGGACGTCGAGCTCGATCACCGCCTGGCCCGGCTGGCTGGCGGCGTCGTGATACAGCTCGAGCAGGCGCAGGGAGAGCAACTGCTCGCCGGTCAGGCCCTCGCCGACCAGGGCGACCTGGCGATAGTGGCAATCCTGACGCAGGCGGTCGCGCAACAGGTGGCCGATCTGGCTGGTCGGGCGGTCGGTCCACTGGGCGTATTGATAGTGACCTCGGCTGCCGGGGCCGCGGCTGAAGGCGAGATTGGTGCCGTTGTAGAAGGTGGCCGGCATCTGCACGTCGATCAGCAGGCCGAGGCCGCCGGCCGGCTTGGGACAGGGACTGCGGCCACCGGCTTGGCCGCCATGGCCGTTGTCTTCGAGCACGTAGAACTGCTTGGCCTTGGGCTCGACGTCGAGATTGACACAAGCGGCGAGCAGGCCGGCCAAGAGCAAAGCGGACCAGATCTTTTTCATGGTGCCGTCTCCCCCGGGCCCAGACTGTCTTCGGCCGGGCCGAACAGGGCGCCGGCCGGCTCCTTCAAGGTGCGCGCGGCATCGCCCACGGCCTGGCTGGCGTTGCGCAGGGCGCGGCCGGTGGTCTGCAGCTCCTGCAGGCCCAGGTCGGTGGTCAGGCGCAGCTGGGCGGCGGCCTGGCGGGTGTCGTCCAGGGTCGCCTCCAGCTTGGGGCCGAGCCGGGCCAGTTGCTGGTTTGCCTGCACCGCCGCCTCGCGGCTGGCCTTGAGCGTCGCCTGCAACTCGGGCATGCCCCGGGCCACGGCGGCGCTGGTGTCGTTGAGATTGCCCAGGGTCTGCTCGACCGTCGCCAGATTGCGGTCGGACAGCAGGGTGTTGAGCCGACCCAGCGTTTCGTCCGCCCGCTCGGCCACGCCTTCCATGCGCTCGGCGAAGCGGGTGAGCTTGGCCTTGCCTTCGCTCAGCACCGGGTAGGGCTCGCCCTCGGGCGCCTTGGTCAGCAACGGCGCCTTGCCGGCCTGGTTGTTCAGCTCGATGCTGGCCAGGCCGGTGAGCAGGTTGCGGTTGACCATGGCCACGGCGCCCTCCATCACCGGGGCCTTGGCGTTGACCTCGATCACCACGCGCACGTTCTTGGCTTCGGTCGGCAGGATCTGATAGTCCACCACCTTGCCGACCTTGATGCCGTACATCTTCACGTCGCTGTTGAGCTGCAGGCCGTCGAGCGACTGCTGGCGGAAATAGATGGTGAAGCGGTTGAAGTCATGGTTGCCCAGGCCGCCGTGCAGCCAGAGCAGGCCGGCGGCGACCAGTGCGAGCAGGCCGACGATGACGGCACCGACCCAGGCGTAGCGCGCTTCCGATTCCATGCCTCCCCCTATCCGCCGCGATGCGGCACATGGGCTGAAAAATACGACTGAATCCAGGGCTCGGCAACCTTGGCCACCTCGGCCACCGGCCCGTCGGCGATGACCTTGCCGCCGCTCAACACGATCACCCGGTCGACCACGCCCCAGAGGGTGTCGAGATCGTGGGTGTTCATGTAGACGGTGAGGCCGAAACTGTCGCACAGGGTGCGCACCGTCTGGTCGAAGGCGCGGGCGGCGATGGGATCGAGGCCCGAGGTCGGCTCGTCGAGGAAGAGTATCTCCGGCTCCAGCGCCAGGGCGCGGGCCAGGGCGGCGCGCTTGCGCATGCCGCCGGACAGTTCGGCCGGCAGCTTGTTCAGCGCCGCCAGCGGCAGGCCGGCCAGGCTCAGGCGGAACTCGACCAGCTGCTGGACCAGGTGCCGGGGCAGCCGGGTGTGCTCGCGCAGCGGCGCGGCGACGTTCTCGGCCACGGTGAGCGAGGAGAACAGGGCGCCATCCTGGAACAGCACGCCGAAGCGCTGGCGCAGTTTATTCAGCGTTGGATGATCGGCGACGCCGACATCGACCCCGAGCAGGCGGGCGCGGCCGGCGGTGGGCCGCATGAGTCCGATCAATTCATTGAGCAGCACGGTCTTGCCGCTGCCGCTGCCACCGATGAGGGCGACCAGCTCGCCCCGGCGCACCTTGAAGCCGATGCCGTCGTGGACCCAGACCCCGCCCAGACGGGTGCGGATGCCTTCGGCCTCGATCACGCATGGCGCCCCGGCGTCGCCATGCGACACCGCGTCCCCCTCCCCCTTTGGGGGAGGGCCGGGGTGAGGGAAACGGGCAGGGCCCTGACCGTTCGGGTTCACAGGTCGAGCTCGCTCAGCAGGATGGCGAAGAAGGCGTCGATCACGATCACCGCGACGATGCTCTGGACCACGGTGGCGGTGGTGGCGAGGCCGACGCTGCGGGCATCGCGGCTGACCCGCAGGCCGTTGTGGCAGGCGATGAGGCCGATGGCGGCGGCGAAGAACGGCGCCTTGCCCAGGCCGATGATCACGGTCTTCATCTTGAGCACCGCCTGCATGCGCTCGAGGAAGGCGAGGTGGCCGATGTCGAGCTGGACATCGGCGACCAGCATGGCGCCGTAAATGCCGGCCAGCCCGCCGACGAAGGTGAGCAGGGGCATGACCAGGACGAGGGCGAGCAGGCGCGGCAGCACCAGCACCTGGAAGGCCGACAGGCCGAGGGTGATGATGGCGGCGATCTCGTCGGCGACCTTCATGGCGCCGATCTGGGCGGTGAAGGCGGCGCCCGAGCGGCCGGCCAGCAGCACCGCCACCAGCACGGGCGCCAGCTCGCGGAAGATGCCGAGGCTGGCGGCATCGACGATGAAGATGTTGGCGCCGAACTTCTGGATCTGGATGCCGGTGAGATAGGCGATGACCATGCCGATCAGGAAGTTCATCGCCATCACGATGGGGATGGCGCGCAGCCCCACCTGCTCGAGCTGGACGAACAGCTCGCGCGGCCGCATCTGGCGCGGCTGGTAGAGGGCATGGGCGAAGGTGGCCGCGGCGTGGCCGAGAAAACGCAGGCGGCTGTGGGCATCGCTCAGCTGCATCGACACCCAGCGGCCGAGCCGGGCCAGGCGGCCCAGTTCCTGGCGCGGCTGGTAGACCGCCTGCTCGAAACGCTCGTCGACCAGGTTGAGCAGCTCGACCTGGCGCGGCGGAATGGCCTGGAAGCGGACGTTGGCCCAGGCCACGCCGGCCTGCCAGAGCCGGCGCACCAGCAGCATGGCGCCGGCGCTGTCGAGTGCCGCAAGTTCGCTGCCGTCGAGGGTGACGATGGCGTCGCGCGGGATGCTGAGGCCGGGAATGGCGGCATCGAGGACGGCGAGCTCGTCCAGGCACCAGCGGCCGCGCAGGCTCAGGGTGCAGCCCGCGGCCTCTTGCCGCAGTTGATGCCAGGGTGTGGATGCCGCCGCTTGTGCGCCCAAGCCAGCTCCCGCTTAGTGGGCCAACCTCGCCAGCAGTTTGTCGTGAATGCCGCCGAAGCCGCCGTTGCTCATGATCAGCACATGGTCGCCGCTCTTGGCCGCGCGCGCAATGGCCTCGATCAGGGCATCGAGGTCCTGCTGGACCATGGCCTTGTCGCCCAGGGGCGCCAGGGCACCGGCCACGTCCCAGTCGACCCCGCCGGCATAACAGAACACCGCATCGGCACCCTTGAGGCTGGCGGGCAGCTGGGCCTTCATGGTGCCGAGCTTCATGGTGTTGGAGCGCGGCTCCAGCACCGCCAGGATGCGGGCGCCGTCCACCTTGGCGCGCAGGCCGGCCACGGTGGTCTCGATCGCGGTCGGGTGGTGGGCGAAGTCGTCGTAGACGGTGATGCCATTCACTTCGCCGCGCAGCTCCAGCCGCCGCTTCACGTTCTGGAAGCGGCCCAGGGCCTCGATCGCCGCCTTGACCGGCACCCCGGCGTGACGGGCGGCGGCGATCGCCGCCAGGGCGTTCATCCGGTTGTGCTCACCCAGGAGTTCCCACTCGACCCGGCCCTGCAGCTGGCCGCAGAACAGCACGTCGAAGGCGTTCGGCCCCTGCTCGACGGCCTGCCATCCCCCTCCCTGCCCTCCCCCACAAGTGGGGGAGGGTAACTGCCCTTGGCCCCCTCTTTCGCAAGCGGGAGAGGGCTGGGGCGAGGAGGAACCAAAACGCTCCACCGGCGTCCAGCAGCCGCGGGCGAGCACCCGCTCCAGGCTCGCCTCGCGGCCGTTGGCGATGATGAGGCCGTTGCCCGGTACCGTGCGCACCAGATGGTGGAACTGGGTCTCGATCGCGCCGAGGTCCGGGAAGATGTCGGCGTGGTCGTATTCCAGGTTGTTCAGCACCACCGTGCGCGGCCGGTAGTGGACGAACTTGGAGCGCTTGTCGAAGAAGGCGGTGTCGTATTCGTCCGCCTCGATGACGAAGAAGGGCGATTCGGTGAGCCGGGCGGAGACCCCGAAGTTGCGCGGCACGCCGCCGACCAGATAGCCGGGGTTCAGCTTGGCGTCTTCCAGAATCCAGGCCAGCATGCCCGAGGTGGTGGTCTTGCCGTGGGTGCCCGCGACGGCAAGCACCCATTTGCCTGGTGTGCGCACGTTTTGGCTTCGGCCGCCGCTCTGCGGCTTAACATGCGCTTCGCGCATATTAGCCTGCGCCGAAACATCCTGGGGTCCCAGGATGTTTTCATACAACCACTGCGGGCCGGAGATGTAGGGCAGGCCGCGGTCGAGGATGGCCTCCATCAGGGGCTGCTTGCCGCGGGTGACCACGTTGCCGATGACGTAGACATCGGGCTTGAGTTCGACCTGCTCGGCGCCGAAACCCTGGATCAGCTCGATGCCTTGGGCTTCGAGCTGGGTGCTCATCGGCGGATAGACATTGGCGTCGCAGCCGGTGACCCGGTGGCCCGCCTGCTTGGCGATGACGGCGATGCCGCCCATGAAGGTGCCGCAGATGCCGAGGATGTGAATGTGCATTTGTAGTTATCGAATCAGAAAATCCGTGGGCGCATTATCCACCATGAAGCCGCGCCCAGCGTGCAGGATGCCTCTATTCATGTTTGCCATAGGCCCGCTCGACCTTGGCCACGCGCACCTCGTAGTCTTCGTACCAGGCACGCTTGCCCTTCTCCTGGGCGACAAGATGTTCCGCGTTCACCTGCCAATGCCTGATCGCCTCAATCGAGGCCCAGTAGGAGACCGTGATGCCGAAGCCGTCCTGCTCGCGCGCGCTTTCCATGCCAAGGAAGCCGGGTTGCGCTGCCGCCAGCTCGACCATCCTCTCGGCCATTTGCCTGTAGCCCTCATCGCCGGGGCTGCGCCGCGAGGAAAAGATCACGGCGTAATAAGGTGGCTCCGGCGTCCTGGCGATGCCCGGCACGATTACACCCCTGCCGCCTGCCGGTCAGCATGATAGGAACTGCGCACCATCGGCCCGCAGGCGGCATTCCTGAATCCCATCGCATAGGCCTGCCGTTCGAACTCGGCGAACTGCTCGGGCGTGACGTAGCGCTCTACAGACAAATGGTGGCCCGAGGGCTGCAGATACTGGCCGATGGTGAGCATGTCCACATCGTGCGCGCGCAGGTCGCGCATGACCTCGATGACTTCTGCGTCGGTCTCGCCCAGGCCGAGCATGATGCCGGACTTGGTCGGCACGTTCGGCAGCCGCGCCTTGAACTCCTGCAGCAGCTTCAAGGAATGGGCGTAATCGGCGCCCGGCCGGCAGGCCTTGTAGAGGCGGGGCACGGTCTCCAGGTTGTGATTCAGCACGTCCGGCGGCGTGGCGGCCAGGATGTCGAGGGCGACCTCGAGCCGGCCGCGGAAGTCCGGCGTCAGGATCTCGATCCGGGTGCCGGGCGAGGCCTCGCGCACGGCGCGGATGCAGTCGGCGAAGTGCTGGGCGCCGCCGTCTCTGAGGTCGTCGCGATCGACGCTGGTGATGACCACGTATTTGAGCCGCATCGCGGCCACGGTCTCGGCCAGGTGGGCCGGCTCCTTGGGATCGGGCGGCAAGGGTTTGCCATGGCCGACGTCGCAGAAGGGACAGCGCCGGGTGCATAGGTCGCCCAGGATCATGAAGGTGGCGGTGCCGTGGCGGAAGCACTCGCCCAGATTGGGGCAGGAGGCCTCCTCGCACACGGTGTGCAGGCCCTTGTCGCGCAGCACGGCTTTCAACTCGGCCACCTCGGGCGCATTGGGCGACTTGGCGCGGATCCAGGCCGGCATCTTGAGCCGGGGCTTGGCCACCACCTTGATCGGGATGCGCGCGGTCTTGGCCCGGCCCTTGTGCAGTTCTAAATCGGCCATATCTGGAAATGTCTTGAAAAACCGCATTTTACGGCAATCGGCTATCATGACCCGCCTTTTCAACCTCCCCACCCCTGCCCTCCCCACAAGTGGGGAGGGAGTTTTGCACCTCCCCACTCGTGGGGGGAGGCCGGGAGGGGCTCAATCCAGGCCCAGCCTCAGACCCCTCCCCCATTTATGGGGGAGGTCGGGAGGGGCTCAAACCCAGCCCAGCCTCAGACCCCTCCCCCATTTATGGGGGAGGTCGGGAGGGGGAGCTTGTGAATTGTCCGCATAGATGAACGAACCCATTCCTGTCACGCTTTTGACGGGTTTTAGCTCCGGCCGGCCTGCGGCCTTTAACATGCCTTCGGCATGTTAGCCTGCACTGAAACCCGTCAGGGCCTGAGTTAACACTACATCATCTCGACTATGAACGATCCCATTCCTGTCACGCTTTTGACGGGTTTTCTGGGCAGCGGCAAGACCACCCTGCTCAACCACCTGCTGCGCCAGCTGCCGCTCACCGCCGTGGTGATGAACGAGTTCGGCGAGATCGGCCTCGACCATCAGCTTTTGGAAGAGAGCCGCGGCCCGCTCGCCCTGCTCTCGGGCGGCTGCGTCTGCTGCCAGGTGCAGGGCTCGCTCGCGCCCACCCTGAAGAACCTGTACATGGCACGCGAGAAGGGCGAGATCCCGAAATACGAGCGCATCATCATCGAGACCACGGGCATCGCCGATCCGGCGCCCATCCTCGACACCTTATTGAATGACCGCTGGCTGGCCAGGCGTCACCAGCTCGACGGCGTGGTCACCACGGTGGACGCGGTGCTGGCCGAGCCGCAGCTCGACAGTTATTTCGAGGCGGTGCGCCAGGTGGCGGTGGCCGACCGGCTGCTCATCACCAAGAGCGACCTGGCCGGGCCCGAGCTGACCGAGGCGGCCAGGGCCAGGGTGGCGGCGCTCAACCCGGCCGCCCCCATCCACACCGTGCTCAAGGGCGAGATCGATCCCGCACTCATCCTCCACGTCGGCCTCTACGACCCGGAGCGCAAGCACCCGGACGTGCGCCGCTGGCTCAACGCCGAGCGCTACAAGCCGGCACGCGCGGCCGGCCTGCTGGGCAAGCCGGCGACGGCCGGGCTGCACGACGAGCGCATCCGCGCCTTCAGCCTGCGTTTCGACCGGCCCCTGGATTGGACCGGGGTGCACAGCGCCCTGGAGATGCTCACCGCCTTTCGCGCCCAGAACCTGTTGCGCATGAAGGCCATCGTCAACATCCAGGGCGAGCCGGGGCCGGTGGTGCTGCATGCGGTGCAGCACGTGGTCTATCCCCCGGAGCGCCTGACGGCCTGGCCGGATGCCGACCACAGCAGCCGTTTTGTCTTTATCGTCAGCGACTTGGAAGAGGCCTTCGTGGCCAAGCTGCTGGACGACTTCACCCAGGCGGCCGGCCAGGGGGTTCTCAATCGACCATCCGTGGCATAATGCACCGCCAATTTTGTACCTTCATACAAAAGCAGGAGGAACGCCGTGGCTACTGCAAGCAAGAAGGCATCCGCTAAGGCCGGCAGCAAACCCGCTGCCAAGAAGGCCGCGCCCGCGAAAGCGGGCAAGCCCGTGGCCAAGAAGGCGGCACCGGTGAAGGCCAGCGCCAGCAAGAAGGCGGCGCCCGCGAAGGCGAGCAAGCCGGCGACCAAGAAGGCCGCCCCCGCCAAGGCGAGCAAGCCCGCTGCCAAGAAACCGATGCCGGCCAAGGCCAGCACAGCCAAGAAGGCGGCGCCCGCGAAGGCGAGCAAGCCGGCGGCGAAAAAGGTCGTGGCCAGCAAGGCCGCCCCTGCCAAGAAGGTCAGCCCCACCCAGGCCGTTGCCAAGCCAGCGGCCAAGAAGCCGGCACCCGCCAAGGCCGCCGCCAAGCCGGTGGCCAAGAAACCGGTGCCAGTGAAAGCAACCCCGACCGTGAAGAAAGCAACACCTGCCGTGACCAAGACTGCAACCGCCGCCCCGGCCAAGCCGGCCAAGGCCGCTCCTACCAGCCAGCCCAACGCCTCCGGCCTGAGCGAGGCCGATATCCTGAAGATGTCCGACAAGGACTACATGAACGACAAGCAGCTCGGCTTCTTCAAGGCCAAGCTCTTGGAGATGCGTGCCGAGATTCTGGACAACGCGCGCGAGACCGGCGAGCACCTCAAGGAAAACGAGGTCTTCGCCGACCCCAACGACCGCGCCACGGTGGAAGAAGAGAACATGCTCGAGCAGCGCGTGCGCGACCGCGAGCGCAAGCTCCTGAAGAAGATCGAATCCGCCCTGCGCCGCATCGAGTCGGGCGAATACGGCTACTGCCTGGAGACCGGCGAGCCGATCGGCTTGGCCCGCCTGATCGCCCGGCCGACCGCCGAGTTGTCGATCGAGGCCCAGGAGAAGCACGAGCGGCGCGAGCGGCTGTTCGCCGACTGAAACCCGGCCGCCCGGCCGCCGCCGTGGCACAAGCATCGTGCTGAACCTGGAAACCTGGGAGTTCCTCAGCTACGTCGTCACGGTGGTCGGCCTGCCCCTGGCCATCTTCGTCTTCCTCTGGGAGCAGCGGCGCGAGCGCCTGGCCGAAGAGGAAGAGCTGCACCAGCGACTGTCCAACGCCTACACCGATTTCCTCAAGCTGCTGCTGGACAACGCCGACCTCCACCTGCTGCGGCAGCGGGCCGAGCCACCGGTGCTGAGCGAGGAACAGGAGGAGCGCCGCTTCCTGCTGTTCGGTATCCTGATCTCCATCTTCGAGCAGGCTTACGTCATGGTCCATGAAGCGCGCATGAGCCACCAGCGCCAGCGCCTGTGGCAGAACTGGGCCGACTACATGGAGGAATGGTGTGCCCGCGCCGACTTCCGTGCCGCCCTGCCCGAACTGCTGCGCGGCGAGGACCCCGAGTTCGCCGACTACCTGCGCCGCATGGCGGCATCGGCCCAGACCAAGCAACCATGAACCCCATCCAACGCCTGCTCGTCGGCCTGATCCGCCTCTACCAGATCGCCCTGTCGCCCTACTTCGGCAGCCAGTGCCGGTTCACGCCGACCTGCTCCGAATACGCCAAGGAGGCGGTGAAGCGACACGGCGCGCTCAAGGGCGGCTGGCTGGCGATCCGCCGCATCGGCCGCTGCCACCCCTATCACCCCGGCGGCCACGACCCGGTGCCGCCGCCGAAGTAAGACCGGCAGCCGTTATAATCCAGCCATGATCGGCCAGGCCCTGCGCATTTTCTCGCTGCTCCTGCTCCTGCTCGCCCTGCAGTGGGGCGGAGCGGCGCATGCGCTCTCCCATTTCGACGACGACCACGATCGTGCGCACACTCCCTGCGAGCTGTGCGTGGCCTATGCCGCACTCGACCACGGCCTGGCCGACACCACGGCCAAGCCCGAGGCCGTTGCCCAGGCCTATCCACTCGTCCAGTCCTCGGCCTATCGGGCGCTGCAGGCCGTCGAGGCCCGGCCCTACCTCAGCCGCGCCCCGCCCACCCACCTCATCTGAACTCTCGACCCGACCGACGTCACCACGCCGGTCGATTGCATTGTCGTTCATGATGAGGATGACCCATGTTCAAGCGCACCCTGCTTGCTTGCGCCCTTCTGACTGTGGCGCAGCCCAGTTCCGCCGAAGGCGATCTCGATGCCATCCGCCAGGAGATCGCCCAGATGAAGGCCCAATATGAGGCCCGCATCGCTGCCCTGGAGGCCAGGCTGAAAGAAGCCGAGGGCCGGCCCGTCGGCAGCACCGCCAACACCGCGGCCAGCCACGATCACGACCACGGCCGTGGCTTCAACCCCGATGTTTCGCTGATCCTGCAGGGCCAGTATGCCCAGCGCAAGGACATCCCGGAACGCACCATCACCGGCTTCCTGCCGGCCGGCCACGTCCACGGCAGCGAGCGTGGCTTCAGCGTCGACCACACCGAGCTGGTGCTGAGCGCCGACATCGACCCGACCTTCCGCGGCTATGCCAACTTCGCCCTGATCGACCAGAGCGTGTCAGTGGAAGAGGCCTGGTTCCAGACCCTGGGGCTGGGCGAGGGCTTCAGCCTGAAGGCCGGCCGCTTCTATTCCGGCCTGGGCTATCTCAATGAGCGCCATCCCCACGCCTGGGACTTCGCCGACGCCCCGCTGATGTACCAGGCCCTGTTCGGCGAGCGCTTCGCCCACGACGGCATGCAGCTCAAATGGCTGGCGCCGACCGAGACCTTCCTCGAATTCGGTGTCGAGGCCGGCAACGGCAATGCCTTCCCCGGCGCCAACGGCAACAGCAGCGGCATCGGCGCCTTCAGCACCTTCGCCAAGATCGGCGGCGATCTTGGCGCCTCCCACAGCTGGCGCGCGGGCCTGGCCTATCTCTCGGCCAATCCCAAGGCGCGCACGGCGCACTGGGAAGACGCCAACGGCGACGCGGTGGGCACGACCTTCACCGGCGATTCCAAGGCCTGGATCGCCGACTTCGTCTGGAAATGGGCGCCCCAGGGCAATCCGAAGACGCGCAACCTGACCTTGCAGGCGGAGTATTTCCGGCGCGAGGAATCGGGCCGGCTTGCCTGCGACGGCGCCGGCACCCTGTGCGCGGGCGATCCCAGCGATCGCCACCGCTCCAAGCAGTCCGGCTGGTATGCCCAGACCGTCTACCAGTTCATGCCACGCTGGCGTGCCGGCCTGCGCTATGAGCGGCTCGACTCCGGCACGCTCGACTTCGGCGGCCTGCCGCTGGATGCGCCCGACTACAACCCGGACAAGACGAGCCTGATGCTCGACTGGTCGCCCTCGGAGTTCTCCCGCATCCGCCTGCAGTTCGCGCGCGACCGCTCGATGCAGGGCATCGACGAAAACCAGGTGACCTTGCAGTACATCATGAGCCTGGGCGCCCACGGCGCGCATAAGTTTTAGGAGGCGAACATGCGCAAGTACTTGTTGCTTTGTCTTGCCGCGCTGGCGTGGCCGGCCCAGGCCGCGCTCAAGGTGCTGGCCTGCGAGCCGGAGTGGGCGGCCCTGGTCACGGAACTGGCGGGCGAGCGTGCGGAGGTGGCTGCGGCCACCAGCGCCTGGCAGGACCCGCACCGGATCGAGGCCCGACCCTCGTTGATCGCCCGTGCCCGCCGGGCCGACCTCGTGGTCTGCACCGGCGCCGGGCTGGAGATCGGCTGGCTGCCGGTGCTGCTGCGGGAATCGGCCAACCCCCGCATCCAGCCCGGCCGGCCCGGCTATTTCCTGGCGGCCGATTTCGTCGCCCTGCTCGACAAGCCGCAGCGCGTGAGCCGGGCCGAGGGCGATGTCCACCCCGAGGGCAACCCGCACATCCAGACCGACCCGCGCCAGATCGCGCGCGTGGCCGAGGCCCTGGCCCAGCGCCTGGCCCGGCTCGAGCCGGATCAGGCGGCCTGGTACCAGGCCCGGCACGCCGACTTCACCCGGCGCTGGCAGGCCGCGCAACAGCGCTGGGAGACCCGGGCGGCCCGGCTCAGGGGCGTGCGCGTGGTGTCGCAGCACAACGGCTTTCCCTATCTCTACCAGTGGCTGGGGCTGGTCGAGGTGGCCACGCTCGAGCCCAAGCCGGGACTGGAGCCCTCGGTCGCCCACCTGGGCGCGGTCACCGAGGCGCTCAAGGCCCGGCCCGCCAGCCTGATCGTGCGCGCCGCCTATCAGCCGGCGCGGCCGAGCGAGTGGCTGGCCGAGCGCACCGGCCTGCCGATCGCGGTGCTGCCCTTCACCGTGGGCGGCTCGGACCGGGCGAGCGATCTCTTCGGCCTGTTCGACGACACCCTGGACCGCCTCTTGGCGGCGGCGCGATGAACTGGCAACTCGATCTGCCGCTGCTCGCCGCACCCTGGCTCGCCGGCCTCTTGGTGCTGGCCAGCCATGTGCCGCTGGGGCGCGAGGTGTTGCGCCGCGGCGTGGTCTTCGTCGATCTGGCCGTGGCCCAGATCGCCGGCCTGGGCGTGATTGCCGCCCACGCTTTGGGCTGGGAGCCGGCCGGCTGGCGCGTGCAGGCCGCCGCCTTCGGCGCGGCGCTCGTCGGTGCCGGGCTGCTGGCCTGGCTCGAGCGCCGCTGGCCGCATCTGGCCGAGCCGCTGATCGGCGTGGGCTTCGTGCTCGCCGCCAGCCTGGCCGCCCTGGTCTCGGCCCACGACCCGCATGGCGGTGAACATCTGCGCGATCTGCTGGTCGGCCAGATCCTTTGGGTGAACTGGCCCCAGGTGGCCTGGCTCGGCCTGCTCACCGGCCTGGCCCTGCTTGCCTGGCGCGTTTTGCAGGGCCGGCGCTGGGGTTTCTATCCGGTGCTGGCCCTGTGCGTCACCGCCTCGGTGCAGGTGGTCGGGGTCTGGCTGGTGTTCGCCAGCCTGATCCTGCCCGCGCTCGCCGTCGGCCGGCGGCGCGGCGGCGCGGCCTGGGGCATCGGCCTCGGGCTCGGCGCGCTCGGCTATGGTGCCGGGCTCGCTCTGTCGGCCTGGCTCGACTGGCCAGCCGGTGCGGTGATCGTGCTCATGCTCGCCCTCTGCGCCCTGTTCGCCGCGCGTATAATCGCGGCATCCCGCAACGACTGAAGCCCATCCCATGCGCAGCGACACCTGGCACGGCACCACGATCCTCAGCGTCCGCAAGGGCGAGGCCGTCGCCATGGGCGGCGACGGCCAGGTGACTCTGGGCAACGTGGTGATCAAGGCCACCGCGCGCAAGGTGCGACGGCTGTATCAGGACAAGGTGCTGGCCGGCTTCGCCGGCGGCACGGCCGATGCCTTCACCCTGTTCGAGCGCTTCGAGGCCAAGCTGGAGAAGCATCAGGGCCAGCTGGTGAAGAGCGCGGTGGAACTGGCCAAGGACTGGCGCACCGACCGCATGCTGCGCCGGCTCGAGGCCATGCTGATCGTGGCGGACAAGACGGCCACCCTGGTCATCACCGGCAGCGGCGACGTGCTGGAGCCGGAATACGGCATCGCCGCCATCGGCAGCGGCGGCGCCTATGCCCAGGCCGCGGCCCGGGCCCTGATCGATCACAGCGCGCTGGCGCCGCGCGAGATCGTCGAGAAATCGCTGGAGATCGCCGGCGACATCTGCATCTATACCAACCGCAATTTCACCATCGAGACTTTGTAAGCGCCGGACGGCGGCGGCTTCGTCGCGCCGGCTTCAATCGTCGGCACCGACCGGCTTCTTGCCCAGTTTCCGCTGCAGGGTGCGCCGGTGCATCTTGAGCGCGCGCGCCGTGGCGGAGATGTTGCCGTCGTGCTCGGCCAGCACCCGCTGGATGTGTTCCCATTCCAGCCGCTTCACCGGCAGCGGCGCCTCGGCCGGTTCCACCCCGGCATCGCCCTGGTCGCGCTGCAGGGCGGCGAGGATCGCGTCGACCTCGGCCGGCTTGACCAGGTAGTGCGTGGCGCCGAGCTTGATCGCCTCGACCGCGGTGGCGATGCTGGCATAGCCGGTCATAAGCACGATGCGCATGTCCGGCCTGAGCGCCTTCAGGCGTTCGATCAGCGTGAGGCCGGACTCGCCCGGCAGGCGCAGATCGAGCACGGCCGCCTCGGGCGGCTGCGCCTCGGCCAGCTGCCAGGCCGCTTCGACATCGGCCGCCTGGCGCACCGTCAGGCCGCGCCGGCTGAGGGCGCGCGCCAGCACCAGGCGCAGGGCCTCGTCGTCGTCGACCAGCAGCAGGTCCTTGAACGGCAGCTTTTTCATCGCGCCTTTAGGGCAATCAAGGGCACGGTCACCCGGGCCAGGCTGCCGCCGCTTGCGCGCGGCAGCAGGGTCGCTTCGCCGCCCAGGTGCTCGATGCCGGCATGGGTGAGCAAGAGGCCAATGCCGCGGCCCGTGCCCTTGCTGCTCCAGGCCAGGCGGCCGGCCGCCTCGGCCAGTTCCGGACTCAGGCCCGGACCGCGGTCGAGCACGCGCACCTGCAGGCGCGTGGCATCCCACTCGGCCTCGATCGCCACATCATCGGGCGAGGCATCGGCCGCATTGTTGTAAAGACTCACCAGGGCCTGGGCCAGCACCGGGTCGGGCCGGATCGACGGCACCGGCCGTACCCCTTCGATCCGGCGAACCACGACGATGCTCGGCCGCATCAGCTGCCAATGTTCGATGGTTTCGTTCAGCCAGGCGTCGAGCGGCACCGGCGCGAGTTCGCGGCCGACGCCGGCGCTGACGGTGAGCCGGGTGAGCAGGGTCTTGCAGCGCTCGGCCTGCTGGATGAGCAGGTCCAGGCCCTCGACCAGTTCGCCGTC
Organism: Sulfuritortus calidifontis; assembly: GCF_003967275.1. Classification (NCBI taxonomy): domain Bacteria; kingdom Pseudomonadati; phylum Pseudomonadota; class Betaproteobacteria; order Nitrosomonadales; family Thiobacillaceae; genus Sulfuritortus; species Sulfuritortus calidifontis. The sequence goes on along the minus strand of NZ_AP018721.1, from coordinate 132,451 downwards.
CTGCCGGTGCTCCTCCTTCAATTCGCGGGCCAGCACGGTCATGGTCGCCAGCGGGGTCGACAGCTCGTGAGCGGCACCGGCGGCCTGCATGCCGAGAGCGAAAACGCCGGCGTCGCGCAACGCCCTCTCGCGCTCGGCCGCCAGCTCCTGCTCGCGTCGGCGCAGACTGCCGGCCAGCTGCACGACGAACCAGGCGACCAGGGCGGCACTGATCAAGAAGTTGAACCACATGCCGAGCAGGTGCAGGTTGAAGGCATCGAGCTCGCCTGCCGCCGGCAGCGGCACATGCCAGACGATGAGCAGGCTGTAGACGGTGCCGGTGAACAGGGCGGCGAGCCAGGCGTAGCCGGCCGACAGCGCGGTGGCGGCGAGAATGACCGGCAGCAGCAAGAGCGAGACGAAGGGATTGGCATAACCGCCGCTGAAGAAGAGCTGGCCGGCCAGGGCCATGGTGTCGGCGGCGAGCTGGGTGAACACCTCCGGCTGGCTCGCCGGCCAGGGCTGTTTCAAGCGCCACCAGGTCAACGCATTCAGCAGCAGCAGCAAGCCGGTAATGGTCAGCATGGGCGCCAACGGCAAGGGCATGCCCAGGCCGAGGACGACCACGACGATGGCCAGCAGCTGGCCGACGATGGCCAGATTGCGCAGCCAGGCCAGGCGCCGAAGCAGGGTCGCGGCCGGGGCCGGGGGGTCTCGGGTCAACATGGCCGCATTGTACTGTCCCGTCGCGGCGCCGCGCGGTGCGACGAAATGCCGCAGCCGTTGCTAGTGGTTTTCCCTACAATTGCGGCATTCGATGCGCACCCTTCAGGAGAAACCTATGTCTTTGCGCCACTGGATTGTCTTTGCCGGCCTGCTCGTCTCGACCGCCGCCAGCGCGGCGGGGATCAAGATCGAGAACGCCTGGGCCCGGGCCACGGCCCCCGGCCAGAAAGTCGGCGGTGCCTTCCTCACCCTGACCGCCGATACCGATGCCGCCCTGGTCGGCGCCGCCAGCCCGGTGGCGACCGAGGTCGAGCTGCACAGCATGGCCATGGACAAGGGCGTGATGGTGATGCGCCGCATGGAGCGGATCGACCTGCCCATGGGCAAGGCGGTGACCCTGGAGCCGGGCGGCCTGCACATCATGCTGATCGGGCTCAAGGCCCCGCTCAAGGTCGGCGAACCGCTGCCGCTGGTGCTGACGGTGCGCGATGCCAAGGGCAAGACACAACAGATCAAGGTCTCGGCCGAGGTGCGCGAGCCGGGCGGCATGCCCATGCAGCACGGCCATCAGCACTGAGCCTCGCGCCCACAACGAAAAAGCCGGCAATGCCGGCTTTTTCGTTTGGCGGGAAGGCCGGTCAGGCCTCTTTTTCCAGTTCCTCGATCGAGGTGTGGCGCACGTCCTTGCCCTTGACCATGTAGACCACGTATTCCGACATGTTCTTGGAGTGGTCGCCGATGCGCTCCAGCGCCTTGACCACGAACAGAAGGTCGATCACGGTGGAGATGGTGCGCGGGTCTTCCATCATGAAGGTGATCAGGTGGCGGGTGATCATGTGGAATTCCTCGTCCACCTCCATGTCCGCCCGGGCCAGCTGCGCCGCGACCGAGGTGTCGAGCCGGGCGAAGGCGTCCAGGGCGTTGTGCAGCATCTTGATGGCGAGGCCGGCCATGTACTTGATCTCGCTGTAGCGTGGCCCGGTCAGGCGATCGCCCTCGTAGATCTTCTTGGTCATGCGCGCGATCTTCGAGGCCTCGTCGCCGATGCGCTCGAGATCGGTCACGGTCTTGATGATGGTTAGGATCAGGCGCAGATCGCTCGCCGCCGGCTGGCGCAGGGCGATGATGTGGGTGCAGTCCTCGTCGGTCGCCACTTCCAGGGCGTTGACCTTGTGGTCCATGGCCATCACCTGGTCGGCCAGGTCCATGTCGCCACTGACCAGGGCATCGACCGCGCGGTTGATCTGTTCTTCGACCAGACCGCCCATTTCGAGGACGCGCGCGCGCACCGCCTCTAGTTCGGCATCGAATTGTTTGTAGGTATGTTCCGTGGGCATGACGTCCTCTCTGTAGTTCTACCGGCGGCAGGGCCGCTCACCCCATTATAAACGCGGCCGGCAGGCGCATTATGACAACTCGGTGACAAAGGGCAGCTCGATTCGGCGGCCGTCGATTTCCAGCGACATCACCCAGTCGCGCCGACCGCTGACGCAGACCGGCAGCACGATGCGGGCGCGGAACACCCCGTCGGCATCCGGCCGCAGGGTATAGAGGTTGAAGCCCATGTCCATGCCGGCCATTGTGAAATGGGCCTGGACCCGGCGCGCGCCCGGCGCCTTGAGCCAGAGCTGGAAGGGCTTGAGCACCCGCAGCTCGCCCTCGACGCCGACCGTCGCGCCATCCAACGGCAGCGAGCAACCTGCCCGGAGATCGGGGCACGACACGACCCTGGCCGGCTCGGGCGCGCGCATCTGCCAGGCGGCGAGCAGGGCGACGATGAGGCCGATGACCAGCCAGGGCGCCGCCAGCAACAGTTGTCGACGGCTCAGCGCCATGCCCAGCCTTTGAGCGCCACGCCGTGGGCGCCATGGCGGCGGGCGAGGTCGAGGTCGTTTTCCGCCAGGCCACCGAGTGCGAAGACCGGGATCGGGCTATGCGCCACCAGCTCGGCAAAGCGCGGCCAACCCAGGGTGGGGGCGCCCGGATGCGAGGCGGTGGGCAGCACCGGCGAGAGCACGGCCAGATCGGCGCCGAGTTCGACGGCGCGCGCGAGTTCCCCGGCATCGTGGCAGGAGGCGCCGACCCAGCTCAGCTCGGGCCGCTGCTTCAATTCGAGCCACTGCTTCGAGCCGAGGTGGACGCCGACGCCCAGCGCGCGCGCCAGTTCGATGTCGCCGTTGATCAAAAGCTGCGCCCCGGCGGCGCGGCAGCGCTCGGCCACGGCGCGCGCCAGCGCCTCGAAGTCCCTGGATGGCATGGCCTTCTCGCGCAGTTGCACCAGGCGCAGGCCGGCCGCGAGGCGCTCGTCCAGGCGCTTGAGGAAGATGTCGACGCCGAGGTTCTCGGCATCGGAGATGGCATAGACCAGCGGCAGCGACAGCCCGCGCAGGATGGGGCCGTTGGCCGGCAGGATGGGTTCGACCTCGGGCCGGCTGGCGTGGGTCCAGGCCAGCTGCTGGCCCTCGTGCGGCTGCGGCTCGCCCTGCCAGCCGGTGACCCGGAAGAAGCGCAGGTTCACCTGGGCGTGGGGGTAGTCGTAGCAGCGGCTGATCCAGGGATAGGCGCCGGTCACCGCGATGCCGAGCTCCTCCTCAAGCTCGCGCACCAGGGCCTCGCGCGCGGTCTCGCCGGCCTCGACCTTGCCGCCGGGGAACTCCCACCAGCCGGCATAGGCCTTGCCCTCGGGCCGGCAGGCCATGAGGAAGCTGCCGTCGGGCCGCTCGATCACCGCGGCCGCCACTTCGGTACGAGGAGCGTCGCGCAGCGACACCGCGTCCCCCGCTCCCGCTTGCGGGAGAGGGCAGGGGTGAGAGGGCGCAGGCCGTTGATTCATTTCTTCAACCCCCGCCGCCCGACCCAGTCGGCGGCGAACTGGCGCGCCACCCGGCCGCTGCGGCCGCCGCGCAAGATGGCCCATTGCAGGGCCTCGCGGCGCATGGTCGCGTCGACCTCGCCGCCGAGCGCGACAACCCAGCTTTCGACGATGTCGAGATAGGCGTCCTGGTCGAAGGGGAAGAAGGACAGCCAGAGGCCGAAGCGGTCGGCCAGCGACAGCTTCTCCTCGGTGCTCTCGCCCGGATGCACCTCGCCGCCGTGCCGGCTCGCCTCGGCGTTCTCGCTGAAGAACTCGGGCATCAGGTGGCGTCGGTTCGAGGTGGCGTAGATCAGCATGTTCTCGGGCGCGCCGGCGATGCTGCCGTCGAGCGCGGCCTTCAGCGCCTTGTAGGCGGGGTCGTCGGCCTCGAACGAGAGATCGTCACAGAAGACGAGGAAGCGATAGGGCTGGCCGGCGATGGCCGCGGCGATCTCGGGCAGGTGCACGAGGTCGGCCCGGTCCACCTCGATCAGGCGCAGGCCCTGTTTGGCATGACGGCCGAGCATGGCGCGCACCAGGGAGGATTTGCCGCAACCGCGACTGCCGGAGAGCAGGGCGTTGTTGGCCGGCAGGCCGGCCACGAACTGCCGGGTGTTGCGGTCGAGTTCCCTCTTCTGCTCATCGATGCCGCGCAGGCTCTTCCAGGCCACGAGCTGCGGCGCGACCACCGGCAGCAGGGCGCCGTGCTGGAAATGGCGCTGCCAGCGCGCCGCCAGGGTTTTTTTCCAGTCGATGGCCGGCGCTGCCGGCGGCAGCCAGGCATCGAGCCGATGGAGCAAGGTTTCAGCACGTGCAAGAAATTGGGAAAGCGGGTCGTTCATAATCGTCATTATTCTGGATTCCCGCCTACGCGGGAATGACGGGATGCGTTGACGAGTAACCATATCGTCGCTCCCGCGCAGGCGGGAGCCCAGTCAGGCAATGGTTTCATACAAATCCTGCCACTCCGGGTTCGATTCCTCGATGAGTCGCAATTTCCATGCACGGTTCCATTTCTTCAATTGCTTTTCCCGGACAATGGCCGACTCCATGGTCTCATGAAGTTCATGCCAAATCAGGGTGTGCACAGCATGGCGGCTCGTAAAGCCCTCGACCAAATCATTCTTGTGCTGCCAAACACGCTTGACCAGATCGGATGTCACGCCGATATAAAGCGTCCCATTCCTTCGGCTGGCGAGCATGTAAACACAGGGCTGCATGGCCTAGCACTCCCGTAGTCTGCCCCCGAGCGCTTGAGTCGGGGGCGGGAATGACGATTAGGTGCGGTACTCGGCGTTGATCTTGACGTAGTCGTAGGAGAAGTCGCAGGTCCACACCGTGGCGGCGGCCGGGCCGCGATTGAGTTCGATGCGCACCAGGATGTCGGATTCGGCCATCACCCGGCGCCCGTCCTCGTCGCGGTAGCTGGCGGCACGGCCGCCGTTTTCAGCCACCACGACGTCACCCAGATACAGTTTGATCTTGCCGACGTCGAGGTCGTTGATGCCGGCATAGCCGATGGCCGCGAGGATGCGGCCGAGGTTGGGGTCGGAGGCGAAGAAGGCGGTCTTCACCAGCGGCGATTTGGCCACGGCATAGGCAACCTGCCTGCACTCGGCCTCGCTGCGGCCGCCTTCCACCCGCACGGTCATGAACTTGGTGGCGCCTTCGCCGTCGCGCACGATGGCCTGGGCCAGTTCGATCATGAGATCGGTCACCGCATCGCGCAGCGGCACGAAACGCGGGTCGCCGTCGTCCATCAGCACCGGTGCCTGGGTCACGCCGGTGGCGATGAGGAGGCAGGAATCGTTGGTCGAGGTGTCCCCGTCGACGGTGATGCAGTTGAACGATTTGTTCACGGCGTAGCGCAGGATGGCCTCGAGCGCCTCGCAGGACACCGGCGCGTCGGTGGCGACGAAGGCCAGCATGGTCGCCATGTTGGGGTGGATCATGCCCGAGCCCTTGGCGATGCCGGTCACCACGAACTCGACGCCGTCGAGCGTGACCTTGCGCGAGGCGGCCTTGGGCACGATGTCGGTGGTCATGATCGCCTCGGCGGCGCTCGCCCAGTTGTCCGGCCTGAGGTCGGCGCTGGCGGCAGGCAGCGCGGCGATGATCTTGTCGTGCGGCAGCGGCTCCAGGATGACGCCGGTGGAGAAGGGCAGCACCTGCTGCGGCTTCAGCGCCAGCTGCCGGGCCAGGGCGGCGCAGGTCTCGCGCGCGCGCATGAGGCCATCCTCGCCGGTGCCGGCGTTGGCATTGCCGGTGTTGACCAGCAGGGCGCGGATACCCGACTCACCGTGCAGATGCTCCCGGCACAGTGTCACCGGCGCGGCGCAGAAGCGGTTCTGGGTGAACACGCCGACCACCTCCGACTCGGGCGCGAGCCGCATGACCAGCACGTCCTTGCGGCCCGGCTTCTTGATGCCGGCGGAGGCGATGCCCAGCTCGACGCCGGGCACGGGCAGAAGACTGGCGGGATCGGGGGCGGAGAGTTTGACCGGCATGTTCGCTGCGCTTTCGAAAGGGACGAAAGCGCCATTTTACGCCGGCCTCAGTCGGCGACGTAGAACCGGCCGTCGGTGAAGACCAGGGCGGCGCGCACCGGCCGCTCCGGGTAAAGCGCGGCCACCGCCTGGCGGTAGTCGGCGATCTGGGCCAGATGCGGCGCGGCGCGGCGGGCGAGGTCGGGCTCGTCCAGGCCGCCGGTCTTGTAGTCGAGCACCCAGACCTCGTCGTCGAATTCGACCAGCCGGTCGATCCGGCGCAGCGCGCCGTCGGCGCCGAGGTATTCCAGCTCGTTGCGGGCGCGGCGGTATCGGCCGGCATCGAAGAAGCGGGCCAGCGCGGGCTGCGCGACCATGCGCTCGGCGGTGAGGCGCGCCTCCTCCTGCAGGGCCGGCGCCGTCGCCAGCTCCTGCGGCGCCAGGGCCGGACCGCCGGTCAATGCCTCGAGATGGCGATGCACCCAGATGCCGAAATCCGCCTCCGCACCGGCCGTCGGGCGCAGGCGGCCGACCGGCCGGCTCGGGGGCAAGCTGATCGGCCCCGCCGTTGCCAGGGACGGCGCCGCTGCGTTTGCCTGCCAGGCCATTTCGGGCCAGACGGCCTTTTGGGCCATCTCCAGCGCCGCCTGCAGTCCCGGCAGCCAACCCTTGCCGGTATCCAGCCCGGTGACGAACAGCGCCTGCTCGGCCCGGGTCAGCGCCACATAGAGCAGGTTCAAGCGCTCGCGCTCATACAGCTGCCGCTCCTGCTCGAACAGGGCATCGCGGCTGCGGCCGCGCCAGTTTCTGGCGCCGAACAGCGAGAAATGGCGCGGCCTGTCCTCGGCCGCCGGCCAGTCGATCAGGGCGCCGTAGTGTTCGCGCTCGCCGCCCTCCTCGTCGGCCTTGATCAGGAACACCACCGGCGCCTCCAGTCCCTTGGCCGCGTGGATGGTGAGCATGCGCACGGCGTCGCCGTGATCGGCCACCGCCTCGTCCGGCGCGTCGCCGCCGGCCTTGTCGCGCAAGGCCTTGAGTTCGTCGAGCAGGCGCGGCAGGCTGGGGTAGCGGCCGCCGCCGACCTCGAGGCTAAGGGCGAGGAAGGCGCGCAGATTGGCCAGCACGCCGGGGCGCAGGCGCTCGGGCACGGCAGCCGCGTAGCGCGCTTCGAGCTCGGCCTCGTGGAAGATGCGGTCGAGTAGGTCGTGCGCCGGCAGCCGGCCGGCCTCGGCCAGCCAGCCGGCGAGCAGGCGGGCCGCGCGCTGGATGGGTGCCATCGCCTGCGGCGCCCAGGCCTGCAGCCGCGCATACCAGGGCCCTGAGCCGCCTTGCGCCAGGGCCATCAGGTCCGCGTCGTTCAGGCCGAAGATCGGGCTCTTCAGCACCTGGGCCAGGGCGAGGTCGTTGAACGGCATGGTCAGGAAGGTGAGCAGGGCGATGAGATCGCCCGCCTCCAAGGTGCCCAGCAACTCGCCGCGCCGGTTGCCGACGAAGGGGATGCCGGCCTGCTTGAAGGCCGCCTCGAACACCTCAAGCTTCGCGCGCGTGGCCGAGAGCACCAGGATGTCGCCGTAGCGGGCGGGGCGCGGCTGCGCGCCGACCTGCAGTCGACCGACGATGGCCTGGATCTTCGCGGCCACGGCCTCGGCTTCGTTGGCACGTTTTTCCGGCTCCTCCGGCGCGGGCGTGGTCAGCGGGTTGCGAAACTCCCCACCCCTATCCTCCCCGCCAGCGGGGAGGGGGTTTTCCCCTCCCCCACACGTGGGGGAGGCCGGCAGGGGGACCGCGATCACCTCGCACCAGCCAGGCAGTTGCGCCTGGTGCGCTGTATGTTCGGCGAAGATCGGGTAATCCGCCCGGCCGCCCAGCATGGCGTTGACCCAGGCGACCACCCTGGGCGCACAGCGCCAGGTCTCGTTCTGGGGAAAGTATTTCGCGTCGAAGTGGCGTTCGAGAAAGCCGCGCGCCTCGGCCAGCACCCGCGGCTCGGCCCGGCGGAAGCGGTAGATCGACTGCTTGGGGTCGCCCACCACGAACAGCGTCGGCCGCTCGCCGGCGCCGCCGTAGGCCGCGAGCCACTGGCGCAGGATGCGCCACTGCAGCGGGTTGGCGTCCTGGAATTCGTCGAGCAGCAGGTGCTTGTAACGGGCGTCCAGCTTCATCTGGATCGCGGCGGCGGTCTCCTCGTCGCCGAGCAGGCGGCAGGCCTCCCACTCGGCATCGGTGAAGTCGAGGCCGTCGCGCTCGGCCTTGAGTTGCTGGTAGAAATCGAGAAAGGCGAGGCCGGCGGTCAGGCCCCAGCGGTTGAGTTTCAGCGCGTCCTGTTCGTCGAGTCGCGCTTGGGTGGCGAGCACGCGATCGCACAGACGGCCATGCAGCTCCAGGAACTGCGCGCTCGTGGCCGGCGCCAGGCGCTTGTCCATCTCTTTCGAGGCCTTCCAGGCGCGCGGCTCGCCTTTTTGGGTGAGCAGAGCGGCCTGCAACAACTCAAAACACTCCCTCACCCCTACCCCTCTCCCGGAGGGAGAGGGGATGTTCCCCCCTCCCCCCTCGGGGGAGGGGCCGGGGGTGAGGGAAGGGTTGCCAGCCAAGTGGCTTAACGCCTTTTGTAAATGATCCGCCCGCTCCGCGGCCTCCTTCACGCCCTCGCCGTTCTTGGCCAGCAGCGGCAAATACTCGCGCAGCGCTGCCGCGAAGATCTCATCGGCCATAAGCGGCGTCAGCACATCGTCCGATTCGTCGACGCCGGCCAGTTCACTCAACCCGGCCACCGCCTCGGCCAGCGGCTCGGTCCGGCCCTCGGCCCAGGCCCACCACTCGGCCCGCTTGTGCACGAAATTACTCAAGAGCTCACGCACGCTGGCCAGCGGCAGCTCGGTGACCAGGGCGCGGAAGGCGGCCTCCTCGGGCGCGCCCGGCTTGTCGCGCAGCGACTCGGCAAAGCCCAGCCAGGCCTCGTCCAGCAGCAAGGCGGTGCTCTCGATCAGCATGGCCGGCGGCCGCTGCATGAGCGGGGCGTGGGCCAAGAGCTTCAAGAACCAGCCGTGGAAGGTGGTGATCTCCGGCCCCGGCCGGGCATCGACCACGGCGGCGAACAAGCCGCGCGCCTTGGGCAGCAGCGCCTTCGCCTCGGCCGCGCTCAAGCCGCGCTGGGTGAGGAATGCGAGCACCTCGGCCTCATCGGCCAGTGCCAGATGTTCCAGCCATTCCAGCAACCGCGCCCGCATCTCGCCCGCCGCCTTGCGGGTGAAGGTGATCGCCAGCAACTCCGAAGGCTCGACCCCGGCCAGCAGCAGCCGGATCATGCGCGAGACCAGCAGCCAGGTCTTGCCGCTGCCGGCACAGGCCTCGACCACGGCATTGGTGCCAGGGTCGAGGGCGGCAATCAGGGGAGACGGCGCGGCGGTCATGGCGGGATTGTAATCGGCCGGGATTGACGTGCCCGGTCAGTCGAAGTGACGCAAATTGTCAGTCCTCAAGAGCATTTCTACCACGCAATCTGCGTAACTTATTGATTATATTGTGATCGACGAGGCTGGCACGCTTCTGGCTGCACATACCGGGCCGCGCCAAGCGGTTACCCGCTTATTTTTTAGGAGATTCACTATGCAAGCCATGCGCAAAGTCCAAGCCGGCTTCACCCTGATCGAACTTCTGATCGTGGTGGCCATCATCGGCATCCTCGCCGCCGTCGCCATCCCGGCCTACCAGAGCTATACCGCCCGCGCCCAGGCGTCCGAGGCCTTCATCCTGCTCGACGGCATCAAAGCCAGCGCCGCCGAGGCCTTCCAGAACAATGGCACCCTGGCCAGCTACACCGTGCCCAGCACCGCCACCACCACTGGCAAGTATGTCAACTCCATCGCCGTTTCCGGTAGCCCGACTGCCTCGCAACTGATCCTGGAGGCCACGATGAAGACCACCGGCGTCGCTTCTGTCATCTCCGGCGATACCGTACAACTACAAACCAACGATGGCGGCAAAACCTGGGCCTGTAATGGTGGCACGCTAGAACCTGATTACCGCCCCACGGCCTGCCAATAATGGATTGAGCCTTTCGATCAAACCGCCCTTAGGGGCGGTTTTTTTTGCCCGACGAAACATGAATCAACTCAAGCCCTTCGAATTGCTCGGCCTGGCCGGCCTGTTCTGTCTGCCCTTTCTCGCGCCCAGCCATCTGCCGCCCATCCCGAGTTTCTATAACGAGTGGCTGGCCGGCGCCTTGGGCCTGCTGGCCCTGCTGCCGCTTATCGCGGCGCACCATGGCGGCGAACTGAGGCTGCCCGGTGTCATCCTGCTGCCCCTTGGCTTGATTTTGCTGCTGACCGTTCAAGCGGTACTGGGCCTGATTCGCTACCCCGGCCAGGCTTTTCTGGCCGTGCTCTACTTGGCTTGGGGCATGCTGCTGATGCTGGCCGCGCGATCGCTGCTCGACCGAATGGGCCTGAGCCGATTGTCGGCCCTGATCGCCTGGGCCCTGCTGATTGGTGGCTGCCTCAACACCCTGGCCGCCGTGCTCCAGACCTGGCAAATCCACAGCTTTCTCGATGCCATGGTCACCAACAAGGCGCCCGGCATACCCGCCTATGGCAATCTGTCCCAGTCGAATCAGTTTGCCGACCACCAGGCGCTTGCCCTCGGCTCCCTGCTCTATCTGTCGGCAACCCGACGCCTGCACTGGGGCCTGGGCATGACTCTCGGCCTGGGCCTGTTGTCCGGCTTGGCCCTATCTTCTTCCAAGAGCAGCTGGCTCTACCTGGGCACCTTGGCAGTGCTTGCCCTGCTGCTGCACCGCAAGCAGGGCAACGCCGCCAGCCGCTGGCTGACCTATAGCAGCCTAGTCTGCCTGCCCCTGTTCTTCGGCATCCAGGAAATCCTCGCGTCCTGGGCCGCCGTCGTGACCCCCAATGTGCGCCTGGCCTCGGCCAGCGGCCTGGGGGCCAGGGAAGAAATTTGGGCCCACGCCTGGTCGATGTTCAGCCACTCACCGTGGCTGGGCGTCGGTTACCAGAACTTCGCCTGGGAGAATTTTCTCCGCGTGGCGGCGGCCCCCACCAGCGCCCTGCAACTGCAGCCCTACAACAATGCCCACAACCTGCCCATACACTTGATGGCCGAGTTCGGCCTGGGCGGCATCGCACTCGTCCTCGGCGGCGGCTATTGGCTGTACCGCAACATGAAATCGTCGCTTTCGATCGAACGATGGTGGTTGTGGTCGCTGCTAAGCATTCTCGGCATCCACAGCCTGCTCGAATTCCCTCTCTGGTATGCCCACTTCTGGGGGCCTGCCGCCGTCTTGCTGGCCATCGTCGACGATTCGTCCCTGCCGCCGAGATTAAGGGCACAGGGTCTGCGCGTCCTTTCGACCCTGACATCCTTGCTGGGCATCGGCCTGCTGGGTTTATGGCTTCATGCCTATAGCAGCCTGGAGCAGGCCTACCAGCATAGGCCGCAGGGGCCGGGCCATTCAGACCGGCAGCGCCTGATCGGATATTTGACCGACGCGCAGCAGGCGCGCATATTCCAGCCGCAAATCGACGTCTTTTTCGCCTTGTTGCCGGTTAGCCTCGAACGGCCGCAAGAATGGCCGATGATGCTGCAATTCAATATCCAAGCCATGCACACCATCGCGGCGCCCGGCTATGTCTATCGGCAAGCCTTGCTACTCAGTTTGGTCGGCGAACAGGCTCAGGCTCAGGCTCAGCTTAAACTCGCGATGCGCGCATATCCTTCCTATCTGCCCACCTTCATTGGTGGGCTCGGGCATGCCGCTACTGAGCACCCGAGCATCCGGGATTTGCTCCATCTGGCCAGTGATGCCGCAGGAAAATAATCTTCTGGCCATTCGAGCGACGGCAGATACCGCGGTCGCTCTCAGTACAGCCAGACACAGGGCCATTCCATGATGCCAATCGGCCTCATAGCCGCCTTCAGCTTTTTGCAGCATGCGGTTTATCCCATTTGCCTGATTGTCCTGCTCTGGGGCGTCATGAGGCTCCTCCGGGCATTGGGGCACAGTTCGCGATTCGATCACTGGGATTTGCTCCTGGCGCTCTGGCTAGGGTGGCTAATCGTAGCCCAATGGCTAACAGAAGCCCCCGCCGCAGGCACCTTCCTGGAGTGGTCGCTGCTGCTGTTCGCGATGGTCTTTTTGGCCTGGCGCCGCCATCAGGATTTATCCTCTGCCCGCTGGCCGACCTTGCACCGCTGGCTCTGGTTCTTCGGCATTGCCCTGGCCATCTGGGGCCTGCAGCAGGATCCGGCCAACACCTACAGCAACAAGATATCCGGCCCCTTCCTCGACCCGAATCTTTATGCAGCCTCGCTCAACCTGTTCTGGCTGCCGTTGGCCGCACTTTTTCTTGGTCAGATGTCTGCCAGCAAGTGGCGCAGCGCTGCCGCGCTCGCGGGACTTGGATTGATCGCCACGGCGTTTTTCCTTGCGGCGTCACGTGGCGCCACCCTAGCGGCCCTGCTGCTGTCTCCCCTGATTGTCTGGCATTGTCGCGCCACTCCCGGTTTTACCAGGCGTGCGATGCAGCTCGCCTCGGTCACCCTGGCGGCCTATGCCTATGCACGCTGGGCCAGCCCCCACGACGTGGCTGCCCGGCTCATCGTCACCCTTAGCGATGGCGATAACTCGCGCCTGATGCTGTGGAAAGCCACCTTCGATCTGATCCTCAACGCCCCCTGGCATGGCATCGGCCTGGGCGGTTTCCGCTCGGCCTACCCGCTCACCCGGATGCCGGAGGAGAACCTGACCGCCGGCATCTGGAGCCACAACGACTACCTCCAGCTCTGGCTCGAAGGCGGCATCATCACCCTGCTCTTCGTGCTGGTCTTCTTCGGCGTCTTTGCCTGGCTGGCCTTCGATGCCTTGCGCCGCCGGGCGGACGCCGCCGCCATCGAGCAGCTGGGCCTGGCCTGCGGGGCGCTGGCGTTGTTCATCCACGCCGGGGTGAACTTCATCCTCTATTTCGCCTTCGTCAACGTCTTTCTCGGCCTGTACCTGGCGCGCGCGCTGCAATTACGCGGCAGCACGCCGGACAAGGGCTGGGTGTTGCCGGTGCGGCCCATCGTGGCGCAGACGGCGGTGCTCGCCCTGGCCTTCGCCGGCCTGCTCAATCTCGCCGGCCACCTCGGCATGCAACTCTTCCTCGGCGGCTCGCAATACGGCATGCAGGCGATCCGCGCCCTGGGCCACGAGCCCAACACCTATGAGATCGCCCATCGCCTGGCCCGGCTGCTGCCGGATGCGCCGGCGCCGCGTTACGTCATGGCCAAGCAGATGGAGAACGTGCTCAACGCCGGCGGCACCGGCAAAGCCGAGATGGACCGCGAGGCCTTCGAGCTGGCGACCGAGCATTACGAGGCGGCGCGCCGGCTGGCGCCCTGCCATGTCAGCTTCGGCATCGCCGAGGCGGACTTTCTTCGGCGCCATGCCCGCCATGGCGCGCCGGGTCAGGCACAGCGCCTCGCGATCGAGGTGTTGCGCGACAACCTGGCCTGCAATCCGCGCCACGGCCTGAGCCTGTACTTGCTGGCGCGGCAACTGGCGCAGCAGGGCGACGAAAACGGCGCCCGTACCCTCCTGGTGTTCGGCATCCGCAATGCTTTGTTCGGACCGGAAAGGCTGGTGCTGATCGCTGCGCTGCGCGGCCTCGACCATCCGGCCTTCGCCGCGCCTTATGAACAGCTGGCCACGGAGATGGGCCAGCGGCTGTTCTATTACGAGAACAATCCCACCGCCCGGGAGAAGACTGATTTCTGGCAGGAAAAGCAGCGGCAGCTGGCCCGGCTCAGAGCCGAGGCACTGGCCACCGAGGCGCGCTTGGCCAAGCCGCCCGCCAGCGCAGCCAGACCCTGAGCCGGCGGTAGCCTTCGCCATCCAGGCTGTCCGCCAGCACGATCACGACGCGCGCACGGCCGTCGATGCGCAGGTGAAGGACCGTGCACATCGGCGACACCAAACTGCCCGCTCTGATTTCGCACAGCTGCCAGTCGTTCGCGCCTTCTGCCATGAGCAGGTTGCCGTCGGCCAGACAGCGCAACCTGACTGGCGGCCGGCGCCGCAACGCCAGGATTGCACTGAGCGCGACCAGCCCGAGGCCGGCCAGTTGCAGTGGCCAGCCGATATCGGCCGACGCCACGCCCAGCGCGGCCAGGCCATGCAGACCGAGCGCGAGCACGGCCAGCCTGCGCGAGGCGCGGATCGTGCAGCTCAGCATTTCGTTCATGGCTCACCACCCTCATTTTCTTCGGCCTTATTTTCCTTTGGCCGGCCAACTTTGGTTACCCTAACGATTATGCGCCTTCGTCTTTTGCTCGCCTGTCTCGTTTTCTCCCACCTTGGCTTCGCCGACGCCTTGCCGCCGGAGATCGGTGCTGCGCTGCAGCAAAGCGGGATCCCGGATACGCACCTAGGACTCGTGCTGCAGCCGCTCGATGCCGCCGCGCCGCAGTTGGCCTGGGGCGAGCAGCGCTCGCTCAACCCCGCCTCGGTGATGAAGCTGGTCACCACTCTGGCCGCGCTGGACAGCCTGGGCCCGGCGCACAGCTGGAAGACGCGCGTGCTCTACGAGGGCGAGATCGCCCACGGCGTCCTCAAGGGCACGCTGATCTTGCAGGGCGGCGGCGACCCCTCGCTGACGCTGGAGCGCTTCTGGCTGCTGCTGCGCGAGCTGCGCCAGCGAGGCATCCGCGAGATTCGCGGCGACATCATGCTCGATCAGACCTTCTATCTGATCGAGCCCGTCGACCCCGGCCGCTTCGACCAGCTGCCGCTCAAGCCCTACAACGCCGCCCCGGCCGCCTTGATGGTCAGCCAGAATGCCGTTGCCCTGCGCCTGGCGCCCGAGGGCCGCAAGGTGCGCGCCGCCCTGGAGCCGACACTCGCCACGGTGACCGTGCACAATCAGCTTGGCCTCGACGATCAGGCCTGCAACGGCTGGCAGGACGGGCTTGGCCTCAGCCTGGACGGCCGCGCCCTGCGCCTCATGGGGCGCTACCCCTCGTCCTGCGGCGAGCGCACGCTCTGGCTCAACCTGCTGCCGCCTAACGAGACCGTCGCCGAGGTCTTCGCCGCCCTTTGGCGCGAACTGGGCGGCACGCACAAAGGCCGCATCCTCCCTGGCCCGGCGCCTGCCGCGGCCCAAGCCCTGTTCGAGTTCGACTCCCAGCCCCTGTCCCTTATCGCGCGTGACATCAACACCTACAGCAACAACGTCATGGCCAAGATGCTGCTGCTCAACCTCGGCGCTGCCCGCTATGGCGCGCCGGCCTCCTGGGACAAGGGCGTCCGCGCGATCCGCGCCTGGCTGGCGGAAAAGCGGCTGGAGATGCCCGAACTGGTGCTGGAAAACGGCGCCGGCCTGTCGCGCATCGAACGCATCTCGGCCGCCTCGCTCGCCCGGCTGCTGGCCTGGGCACCGCAAAGCCCGGCCTATTACGCCTTCGCCGCCTCGCTGCCGGTGCTCGGCCAGAACGGCACCCTGAAGAGCCGACTCAAGGACAGCCCATACGCTGGCCGGGCCTGGCTCAAGACCGGCAGCCTCAATGGCGTGCGCAACCTGGCCGGCTATGTGTTGGATGGCCAGGGCCGGCGCAAGGTCTTGGTGCTGCTGATCAATCACGACAAGGCCGAGGCGGCCGGACCGCTTCAGGAAGCCTTGATCCGCCTGGCGGTACATCCGTACCCCCAATAAGCAGGCGGCTCCCAGGGTAATTTAGCGAATACTTATGCACATAGCGCAATGAAAATCTCCATGCCCTGTCAAGGGCTTGAGATAATTTTCAAATCAAATTTAACTTATTGAATTTAAATGACAAAAACTTTGCGCATTTTCTGGGCTGAAGCGCATAAAGGCCCTGCCCACAAGCCTTTTTTGCATATTTGCGACAGCTTTTCCACAAAGTTATCCACAGATTTCGTGGACAAGTGGAAAACTACCTTGGCTCCGTTGGGGTTTGCGCCAATCCTGAAGATTTCACTTTAACTTCCAGCCCTAACATCAGCGATGTCCATCGTCCGCGTCGCCCTCGACGTCCCCCTGCCCAAGCTGTTCGACTATCTGGCCGAGGGGGCCGGGCGCGCCGACATCGGCCGTCGGGTCATCGTGCCATTCGGCCAGCGGCGCCAGGTCGGCCTGATCGTGGAACTGGCCCAGGCCAGCGAGGTGCCGGCAGCCCAGCTCAAGGCGGTGATCGCCATCGACCGCGACCTGCCCCCCATGCCGGCGGAGTGGCTCAAGCTCGCCCGCTTTGCCGCGACTTATTATCAGCACCCGCTCGGTGCCACCCTGCTCTCGCTGCTGCCGCCGGCGCTGAAGCGGCTCAGGCCGCCGCGGGCCGAGGCGCCGACGGCCTACGTCCTGACCGCGGCCGGCCTGGCCCATATCCCCGAGATCAACCCGCGGGCCAAGGCTCAGCGGCAACTGGCCGAACGTTTGCAACAAGGCCCCCTGCCCGTGAGTGAGGCCGGCCCCTGGCGCGGCCAGTTGCGCCTGTGGCACCGGACCGGCTGGGTCGAGGCCGCCGAGACGATGCCTGCCAGCCCGGCCACGCCTTCGGCCAAACCCGAATTGACGCCGGACCAGGCGGCGGCGCTGGCCGCCGTACGCGCGGCACCGGCCGGCTTTGCCGCCTGGCTCTTGCACGGCGTCACCGGCAGCGGCAAGACCGAGGTCTATCTCAGGCTGATCGAGGAGGCGCTCGCCGCCGGCCGCCAGGCCTTGGTCCTGGTGCCCGAGATCCACCTCACGCCGCAGACCGAGGCCGCCTTCCGCAACCGCTTTCCCTCTGCCCGCCAGATCAGCCTGCACAGCGGCCTGGCCGATGGCGAACGCCTGCGTGTCTGGCGCGCCTGTCTCGACGGCCGGGTCGATCTGGTGCTCGGCACCCGCCTGGCGGTGTTCACACCGCTCAACCGCTTAGGGCTCATCGTGGTCGACGAGGAGCACGACGCCTCCTACAAGCAGCAGGAAGGCCTGCGCTATTCGGCGCGCGACGTCGCGGTCTGGCGCGCGCGCCAGCTCGACATTCCGATCGTACTCGGCTCGGCCACGCCGGCGCTGGAGACCTGGCGCAACGCCGCACGCGGCCGCTACCGTAGGCTGGAACTGTCCGCGCGCGCCCACGCCGAGGCCGTGCTGCCGGCGGTGAAGCTGATCGACACCCGGGTCGACCGGCCGCGCCTGGGCCTGAGCGCCAGCCTGATCCGCGCCCTGCAGGACCGTCTGGCGCGCGGCGAGCAGAGCCTGCTGTTCATCAACCGGCGCGGCTACGCTCCCACCCTGTATTGCAATGCCTGCGGCTACGTCGTGCCCTGCCCGCGCTGCTCGGCGCATCAGGTGCTGCATCGCAAGGGCGAAAAATTCGAGCTGCGCTGCCACCATTGCGGCCTGCTGACGCGCCCGCCCGAGGTCTGCCCCGACTGCGGCAGCCCCGACCTGCGCCCGGCCGGCCAGGGCACCCAGCGCCTGGAGGAAACCCTGGCGACGCAGTTTCCCGAGGCGCGCATCCTGCGCATCGACCGCGACACCGCCTCGAGGCGCGGTGCCTTCGCCGCCATGCGCGAGGCGGTGAACGCGCGCGCGGTCGACATCCTGGTCGGCACCCAGATCGTGACCAAGGGCCACGACTTTCCCCACCTCACCCTGGTCGGCGTGCTCGGCGCCGACCAGGCCCTGCTCTCGCCCGACTTTCGCGCCACCGAGCGCCTGTTCGCCCAACTCATGCAGGTGGCCGGCCGCGCCGGCCGCGCCGGGCGACCGGGCGAGGTGCTGGTGCAGACCGGCTATCCCGGGCATCCGCTCTATCGCGCGCTGCAGGCCCACGACTTCGCCCGCTTCGCGGCGCAGATGCTGAAGGAGCGGCGCGAGATGGAGTTCCCGCCATTCAGCCACCAGGCCCTGCTCCGGGCCGAGGCCGAACGGATCGACGTTGCCCTCGCCTTCCTCGACAAGGCCAAGCAGGCGGGTCTTGCCCTGGCGCGGCAACACGGCGTCAGCCTGTTCGACCCCACCCCTGCCCTGCTCGCCCGCGTCGCGCGACGCGAGCGGGCCCAGCTCCTGGTCCAGGCCGGCAGCCGCGGCCATCTGCAAGACTTTCTCGGCCCCTGGCTGGAGGCGGTGCGCGGCCTGCCGGCGCGCACGCTGAAGTGGAGCATCGACGTCGATCCGCTGGACTTCTAGCCCGGTCGAACCGGCATGATGCAGCTATAATTCGCGGAATTTCCCGAACGCGCCGTCATGAGCACCGCCTACCTCGACCCCAAATCCCATCTGGCCGACCTGTTCGGCCAGGCCCTGCAGCGCATCGCCCCCGACGCCCGGCACAGCATCGAGCTCGACCGGCCCAAGCAGGCCGCCCACGGCGACTGGGCCTGCAACCTCGCCATGCAGCTGGCCAAGGGCCTGAAGCGCAATCCGCGCGAAGTGGCGGGCGAACTCATCGCCGCCCTGCCGGCCTCGGACATCGTCGACAAGGTCGAGATCGCCGGGCCCGGCTTCATCAACGTCTTTCTCAAGCCGATCGCCAAGCAGCGGCTGGCCGCGCACATCCTGAAGCAGGGTGCCGAGTACGGCCGCACCGGCCTGGGCCGGGGCGAGAAGGTACAGGTCGAGTTCGTCTCGGCCAACCCGACCGGCCCCTTGCATGTCGGTCACGGCCGCGGCGCCGCCTTCGGCGCCAGCCTGGCCAACGTGCTGGCCTTCGCCGGCTATGACGTGCAGCGCGAGTACTACGTCAACGACGCCGGCCGGCAGATGGACATCCTGGCCCTCTCGACCTGGCTGCGTTATCTGGAGCTGTGCTCCGAGTTCCTGCCCTTTCCCGGCAACGCCTACCAGGGCGACTACGTGAAGCGGATGGCCGAGGGCATCTTCGCCCTGCACGGCGAGCGCTACCGGCGGCCGGCGGCGGCCTTGCTCGAAGGCGCGCCCGATCGCGGCGAGGCGCCGGAGGAGCACCTCGACCACCTGATCGCCTGTGCCAAGCAGCTGCTGGGCGATGACTATGCCTACATCCACAACTACGCCCTGACCGAACAACTGGGCGACTGCCGCAACGACCTGACCGAGTTCGGCGTGCACTTCGACAACTGGTTCTCGGAGAAATCGCTGCACGAGGCCGGTCTGATCGAGCGCGCCGTCGAACAACTGCACAAGAACGGCCACATCTACGAACAGGACGGCGCGCTCTGGTTCCGCTCGACCGAATTCGGCGACGAGAAGGACCGCGTGGTGCGGCGCGAAAACGGGGCCTGGACCTATTTCGCCGCCGACATCGCCTATCACCTGAACAAGTTCGAGCGCGGCTTCGATCGGGTGATCGACGTCTGGGGCGCCGACCATCACGGCTACATCCCGCGCGTCAAAGGCGCGCTCAAGGCCGCCGGCGCCGAGCCGGACCGGCTCACCGTCGCCCTGGTCCAGTTCGCCGTGCTCTACCGCAACGGCCAGAAGGCCTCGATGTCCACCCGCGCCGGTGAGTACGTCACCCTGCGCGAGCTGCGGGCCGAGGTCGGCAACGATGCCGCCCGCTTCTTCTACGTGCTACGCAAGTCCGAGCAGCACCTGGACTTCGACCTCGACCTGGCCAAGTCGCAAAGCAGCGACAACCCGGTCTATTACATCCAGTACGCCCACGCCCGCATCGCCAGCGTGCTCGGCGGCTGGGGCGGCGACGTCGTCGACCTGATGGATGCCGACCCGTCACGGCTGGAGCATGCCAGCGAACTTGCGCTGCTCGCCCGCCTGGCCGAGTTCCCGCAGATCTGCGATGCCGCCGCGCGCGAGCTGTCACCGCACCTGATCGCCTATTACCTCAAGGACCTGGCGGCCGACTTGCACGGCTATTACGTCAACTGCCAGTTCCTGGTCGAGGACGAGGCGCTGAAACAGGCGCGCCTGATGCTGATCGCCGCCACCCGCCAGGTGCTGGCCAGCGGCCTGGGCCTGCTCGGCGTCTCGGCGCCGGAGAAGATGTAAGCGTCCATGGCGCGTTACGGTTCCCGCTCCCGCAAGGAGGCCGAGGCCAAGCCGCGCGCCCGACGCGGCGGCCTGTTCACCGGCGTGATGGTGGGCCTGGTTCTGGGCCTGGTCATCGCCGCCGGCGTCGCCGCCTACATCTACCTGACCCCCATCGCCTACAAGGGCGGCGAAGCCAAGGACGCCAAGCCGGCGCCGGCCGCGCCCGAGGCGAAGCCGGCGCCCAGCGCGCCGCCCACCGTGGAATCGAGCCCGAAGCCGGCGCCCGACTACACCTTCTATCACATCCTGCAGGGCGGGGCCGACGCCAAGACGCCGGTGGCCAACCTGCCGCGCGAGCTGTACTGGCTGCAGGTCGCCGCGCTCAAGAGCCCGGCCGATGCCGACCGGCTCAAGGCCAAGCTGGCCCTGCTCGGCATGGACGTCGCCGTGCAGAAGGTGGACAGCGCCGGCGTCACTTTGCATCGGGTCCGGGTCGGCCCGTTCAAGACCGAGGATGCTGCCATCGCGGCCATGGACACCCTGGCCGCGAACCAATTCGAACCCCGCCTGATCAAAGAAGCGACCAACACCAAATAAGGAGACTGCCATGCCCCGCACCCGCCTCGTCGCCAGCCTGCTCCTCGCTTTCAGCTTGATCGGCACCCCGCTCGCGGCCCGTGCGGTCGACGAGGGCGTCGACTACCTCACCCTGGCGACTCCGCGGCCAACCGAGGTGCAGGGCAAGGTCGAGGTGCTGGAATTCTTCTGGTATGCCTGCCCACACTGCTACCGCCTGGAGCCCGAGCTCAACGTCTGGGCAAAGAAACTGCCCAAGGACGTCGTGCTGCACCGCATGCCCGCCATGCTCAACGCCGACTGGGAACCGCTGACCCGCGCCTACTACGCCCTGGAAGCACTGGGCGTGGCCGACAAGCTGCATGCCAAGGTGTTCGAGGCGATCCACGTCGACGGCATCAACCTGAACAAACCGGAGAAGTTCTTCGACTGGGCCGCCAGGCAGGGCGTCGACCGGACCAAGATCGCCCAGGCCTACAACTCCTTCAGCGTCAACAGCAAGATCATGCGCTCGCGCCAGGTCGTGCAGGATTACAAGCTCACCGGCGTGCCCGCCTTCGCCGTCAATGGCAAGTACGTCACCTCGGCCTACATGACCGGCAGCAACCCGGCCCTGTTCGAGACCCTGGACCACCTGATCAAAAAAGAACAGGGCGGCGGCAAGCGCAAATAAGCCGGCCGCCGCGATGCGTTCGATGGCCGGGCTTGCGTTATGATGCGACCTGGGTCGGAGACAAGCATCGATAACATGAATCCCGTCAGCGTCCTCATCATCGACGATCATCCCCTGCTGCGCCTGGGCGTGAAGCAGGCCTTGGAATCCCAGGAAGGCTTCAAGGTGGCCGGCGAATGCGCCGACATCCGCTGCGTGCAGACCTGGCTGGAGAGCAGCCAGCATGCCGATGTCGCCCTGCTCGACCGCTCGCTGCCCGACGGCGATGGCCTGAGCCTGGTGCCGGCCCTCAAGCAGGCCGGCATGAAGGTGATCGTGCTCACCGTCGAGGACGCCGACGAGGAGATCCGTGCCGCCATCGACACCGGCGTCGACGGCTACCTGCTCAAATCCTCCGACATGGAGCAGATCCTGCACGCCATCGGCATCGTGCTGCAGGACGCCGGCGCCTTCCCCGCCCATGTCCTGCAGAAAATCTCCCGCGGCGACAGCAGCGATCCGCTGGCCAAGCTGTCCCAGCGCGAGATGGAGATCGCCGAATACGTCGCCCAGGGCCACAGCAACAAGGTCATCGGTGCCAAGCTGAACCTGTCCGACAACACCGTGCGCAACCACCTGGCCAACATCATGCAGAAACTCGGCTTCCATAACCGGGTCCAAGTGGCTACGCTGGTACTTCAGCACCTGAGACGGCACAAACGGATATGAACTTACTTAGCCGGCTGCACCGCCAAGCCTGGGCGCGCTCCCTGCGCCTGGTGCTGGCCTGCATACTGGCTATTGGGCCGGCCAGCCACAGCCTGGCCATGGCAGCGGTCGCCGCGCAAGAGGCGCAGGCCATGCCCTGCCATCATGTGGAGTCTGCCGACGATTCCAATAAGCCTTCGCTCACCGGCTGCCATTGCGGCAACGCCGTCCAGTGCACGTGCGCCATGGCGCCGACCCTGCCGGCACTGCCCATGTTCACCGGCAGCAACGAGGCCGACGACTACACCGTCGTGCGCATCAGCCTCAACACCCACCTCCCCCCCGCCCCAGAACCGCCGCCGCCCCGCCTCTGACGTACTGATCTAAGAGCCCATTTCAGCAGGAAACATGCCCCGCGCCGGTTACCTGCGGGTGCAGTGCGAGGCGCGGGGGGGGGGAAGTGTAGTCATTCTCCACGAGCCACCCGCAACGCGGCAATGCACCCGCAGGCAGCCGGCCCTTCGGGTTGAGGTCAGGATCGGATGGATGCAAGGCACGTCGCGCAGTCGATGGTCGTTCCATCGACAAGCGGCGTAACGCCGCAGGCGCCGATCCTGACCTCAACCCGAGGCATGTTTCCTGCTGAAATGGGCTCTACTGCATTCCCGGCCGGCTACGCCCGGTCGCTCAGTACGGAGGCATCATGCATACGCCCTGCTTCGCCCGCGGCCCGTCGCCGTGGCTTGGCGCGCGCACCCTCGCCTGGCTCGCGGGTGCGGCGCTCTTCTCCTCGGCCGTCTCGGCGGCCGAACCCGGCCTCGGCCTGCTCGAGGCCGGCCGGTTGGCGCTCGAACGCCAGCCGCAATTGACCGCGCAGGCGGCCATGGTCAGCTCGCTTCAGGAAAACGCCGTGGCCGCCCGCCAATTGCCCGACCCCAAGCTCATCCTCGGCGTCGAGGGCGTGCCGGTCGACAGCTTCAGCCTGACCCGACAGGAGATGACCCAGACGGTCATCGGTTTCTCCCAGGCCATCCCCGGCGGCGACAAGCTCGCCCTGGCCGGCCGACGGCTGGAGCAGGAGGCGGGCCAGAACCGCCTGCTGCTCGCGGCCGGCGAGCGGCGCATCGCCCGCGACGCCCGCCTGGCCTGGCTCGAGGCCTATTGGCCGACTGCCGCCGGCCGTCTGCTGGCTGAGATCGAGGCGGAATACACCCGCCAGGTGGAATGGAGCGAGGTGGCTTACAAGACCGGCCAGCTGTCGCAGGCGGAGACCTTGGCCATGCGCGCCATGCTGGCCGAGACCCGCAACCGCCGCGCCGAGCTGGCGGGCCAGCAGCGCCGCGGCCAGGCGGCGCTGGCCCGCTGGCTGGGTGCCGCCGCCAACCGGCCGCTGGCGGCCTTGCCCGATCAAGCGCCGCCACCCTCGCTCACCGAGCTGGAAGCCAGACTGACCGAGCATCCGGAACTGGCCGCGCTGCGTCAGGGGGTCGAGGCCGCCCGCACCGACACCCAGCTCGCCCGCCAGGCCTACCGGCCGGACTGGAGCGTCGACCTGTCCTATGGCATCCGCGGCAACGACCGGGCCGACACCGTCAAGCTGATGGTCGGCGTCGACCTGCCGCTGTTTCCCGGCAAGCGCCAGGACCGCCGGCTGGCCGCCCGCCACGCCGAGCTCAATCAGCAGGAGGCGATGCTGGAAGACCGCCGGCGCATGCTCGAGGCCGACTTGCGCATGGCCTATGCCGACTGGCAGGTAGCGCACGAACGGCTGGAACGCATCGAGCGTGAAATCCTGCCGCTGGCCGCCCGCCGCGTCGACAGCGCGCTGGCCGCCTACCGCAGCAACCAGGCCAGCTTCGACCGCGTGATCGAGGCGCGCCGCGCCGAGGCCGAGGCCCGGCTCGAGCACCTGACCCAGGCGGTGGCCCAGGCCCGGGCCGCCACCCTGCTGACCTATTTCGAATAAGGAGTCCGCCATGGACACCCGGATCAAGATCGCCCTCGCACTCACCCTCGGCCTCGCTGCCGGCGGCGCCGGCAGTTGGTTCGCCCTCAAGCAGTCCGGTCACGAAACGGCCGGCAACGCCCCAGCCGCCGCCGCGGCCGGCGAGCGCAAGATCCTTTACTGGTACGACCCGATGGTGCCGGACCAGCATTTCGACAAGCCGGGCAAGTCGCCCTTCATGGACATGGAGCTGGTGCCCAAATACGCCGACGAGGCCGGCAGCGCCGGGGTGGCGATCGATCCGCGCACCGTGCAGAACCTCGGCGTACGCACGGCGGTGGCCGAGCGCGGCCGGCTCTGGCGGCGGATCGACACCGTCGGCTACGTCCGCAACGACGAAAACCGCGTGGCCGTGCTGCAGGCCCGCAGCGAAGGCTGGATCGAGCGCCTGCACGTGCGGGCGCTGAACGAGACGGTGCGCGCCGGCCAGCTGATCGCCGAGGTCTACAGCCCGGCGCTCTACGCCGCCCAGGAGGAATACCTGCTCGCCCTGCGTCAGAACGAGGATGCGGCCTGGCGCCAGGCGGCGCGGCAGAAGCTGTCCTTCCTCGGCCTCGCCGAGGCGCAGATCGCGCGCCTGGAGAAAGCGGGCAAGGCGCAGCGACGGGTGGCCTATCACGCCCCGCTCGCCGGCGTGGTCACCGAGCTGCCGGCCAAGGAGGGCGCCGCCATCTCGGCCGGCATGCCCATGCTGACCGTCGCCGACCTGTCCCGGGTCTGGGTCACCGCCGAGGTGGTCGAAGACCAGGGCGCCTGGATCGCGCCGGGCAAGAGCGTGGAGGTGAAGCTCGCCTCGCTGCCGGGCGAGGTGTTCGAGGGCAAGGTCGATTACGTCTACCCCGCTAGGCGTGCACAAATTATTTGAGACGCTGGCTCACATTATTTGCGACGTGCACGCATTGTATGCGACAAAACTTGTCTCACGGAATGCGTGCACGGTAGGCGGACGGCAGTTGCGATCCGGATACCTCGCTCTCGTAGCTCAGGCGGCAGTGGTCACGCTCAAGCGCCAGGAAAATAGCATCGATGACAGGGCGCAGGATGCGGCCGGCTAGCTTGCCTTGACTTTCCATGCGGTACGCCGCCGCGCTGATCGTCTCGTCCGGCGAGCCGTTGCCGAGCGTGAGCAACACCCAGGCAAGTTGGTCGAGCGCTATCAGGAGATTGAGCACACGCCATCTCATACCGCATTCACCTCTTCGATCGTCGTCGCGGCCTCAAGCGCAGCCTTCCGCGCCCATGACGTGGAGTAGGCAGTCTGCACCTGCTGCGCGATCACGCCAGCGATGGCGAGCAAGTCTGCGATGGACGTGACAGGCACGTCGTTGTTGTCTGCGTCACGCCATACCGACGGCAGCGGGAGCCCGGCTTGCGCAAGCGAGATGGCTTGGCCGAGTAGCTCTTGGCTGCGCTTGTCTGCCTGCCACACGTGGCCGTTGACAGTGACGTTCGCCACGCACTGCGCGTCGCGCTCGGCTTCGATCTGGAGCTTCTTGGCGGCTTTGACTTCGGCAATGGACGGCGTGGTATCAGGCGGATCGACCCACACACGGTGGATGACGTCGTAAACCGCGTCTGGGCGGTGCGGGGCCGTAGCTGTAGCGAACGTGGGACAACCTTCGGACTCGGTCTCACCGCTATATCGACGAGTGATTGGATTGAAAGCGTAATAGATCATGGCGCCCCCTTAGTATTTGATGTGTGCGTAAATCGCGTCTTCGCCGTAGTAAGTTGCTTCTGGCCCAACGTTTGGCAAGTAGAAGTTTCCAGTTGACGGGTTCTGCGCGATGTAGGACTTATGCGGGGTTAAATAATCGTTAAGCCCGCCTGAAAACGAAGCGGTGTAGACAGTGCTTACAGCACTGCTGACATAACCACCGAGCAGATATACTCGGCTGTTGGTGACGATGGCTTGAGAAAGGCTTAACGCCCCTGGCAGGCTCGTTCCGGTAGTCCATGCGCCTAGCGTACCGTCCGGATTGATCGGCGCAGTGTAGACAGTGCTTACAGCACTGCTGACATAACCACCGAGCAGATATACTCGGCTGTTGGTGACGATGGCTTGAGAAAGGCTTAACGCCACTGGCAGGCTCGTTCCGGTCGTCCATGCGCCTAGCGTACCGTCCGGATTGATCGGCGCAGTGTAGACAGTGCTTACGGAACCGCCGTTATCGCCGCCGAGCAAATATACTCGGCTGTTCGTGACGATGGCTTGAGAACGGCTTAACGCCCATGGCAGGCTCGTTCCGGTAGTCCATGCGCCTAGCGTACCGTCCGGATTGATCGGCGCAGTGTAGACAGTGCTTACGGAACCGCCGTTATCGCCGCCGAGCAAATATACTAGGCTGTTCGTGACGATGGCTTGAGGACGGCTTAACGCCCCTGGCAGGCTCGTTCCGGTAGTCCATGCGCCTAGCGTACCGTCCGGATTGATCGGCGCAGTGTAGACAGTGCTTACAGCACTGCTGACATAGCCGCCGAGCAGATATACTCTGCTGTTCGTGACGATGGCTTGAGAAGCGTACAACGCTCCTGGCAGGCTCGTGCCGGTCGTCCATGCGCCTAGCGTACCGTCCGGATTGATCGGCGCAGTGTAGACAGTGCTTACAGCACTGCTGACATAGCCGCCGAGCAGATATACTCTGCTGTTCGTGACGATGGCTTGAGAAGCGTACAACGCTCCTGGCAGGCTCGTGCCGGTCGTCCATCCAGTAATATCCGCATTCTGCGTAGTGTTTTCCCAATACTGCTGTCTGTGCGGCTTCCCGTTGACATACACGTTGCGCGTGTAGTTGTAAGTATCGCCGACAACGGCATACAACTCCGCGTATGTAGTCTGGCTCACCTCCTGCCCGTTGCAGCGTAAAAACCCAGACGGCGGCGTTTTGCTAGACGTATAGATGATACTGCCGACCGGCACGCCGGATGCGCTCAGGACCACACCTGTCAACGACAGCCCGCTCCCGACGCTGATCTCTTCTACCGCGCCGTCGCCGCTCGACGCGCGACCGAGCAGCTTGCCGGAGGACTGGGTGAGACCGGAGGATGTGATCGCACCCTTGAGTGCGAGGCCGAGATTCGGGTCGCTCAAGCTTCCCACCTCGATCCAGCCGGTATTGGCGGCGTTGCGCAGCTTGAGCTTGCCGCTGGTGGTGTCGGCCCACCACTGATAGGGATAGGTCGTCGCCGGCTCGGTCGCGCCGGCGTTGTTGCTCACGATGGCGGCGAGCGCCGCGTTGAGGTCGGCGCGGAAGGCAACGCCTGGCTGGTTGTCGATCAGATAGTCATGTTGCGCCATGTCATCTCCTTACACGGGTATCTTGGCCGCCACGGCAAGTTCCGAGACGGCGATGTTGTGCGCTGGCGATCCTGACTCCAGCACGCATTTGAAGCGCGCGTAGCGCCCGGTGAAATCGGCCGTGAGAAACGGCGTCCACGGCCCCCAGGCGATGCCGTCATCCGAGAGGGAGGCGAAGACGGTCGCCGTGCAGTCGTCGATGTCGCCATGCACGTTGAGCCAGTCGTCAACCGACTGGGTGCGGGTATCGATCAGGTCGGCGGCATCGTAGGACAGCGCCGCGATATGAGCCTGGAAGCGCCTTGCTGCGGATGAGCCGAGATCGAGCACGGCGTCGAAGGCGTATTCGCCGGTCGATGCGATGCCGCCCACGGTGTCGATGTCCGGCTGATCGTCTATCGCGCCGTAATCGTCGATGTCGGTCTGGTTGGCGAGCCGGATCGCGCCGCCGTCGAGATAGACGCCGGTCTTCGCGCCGGCGAAGGCCGGATGCTGCACGCTCGTGGCCACGGTCTGGAAGCCGGTCAGAATCGCCTCGGTCATCACGAAGCTGGCGGCATTGGCCGAGTGGCGACCGCCGGAGTCGACGAACTTGGCGAAGTATGTGCCTTGAGCGAGCGAGACGACCGCGTTGCTCGCGCTGCCGTTGTGCGCGCCGTCAGGCAGCACCACGGCATCATGCCATGTCGCGCCAGAGGTGAGCGGCGACCAGCGGATTTCGATGTCGCCGCCGACCAGCACATCGAGATCGGTGGCGCGATCCCACGAGGCGAAGGCGAGCCCCGCCATCGGCCGCGCGGTAAAGCCATGCACATCCTGCGGCGCGGCGGTGATGCCGTAAATCTCGCGACGCGCCGTGGCGGCAGCGGAGCGGCGGCCCAGCGCATCCACCGCGACGACGGAGAAGTCGTAGATGCCCGGCTCGATGGGCGCGATGTCGAGCGACGGCGCGTCGGTAGTCGCCGTGCCTGACTGGCCGTCTGCCCTCGTCCAGCGCACCTCGTATCGAGAGGCCGATCCCGTCCAGGACAGCGTTGCTCTGCCAGCCACCACCGCCGGGTTGAGTAGATAGAGCGACTCGGTGACGGTGAGATCGACCTGCGGCGCTGGCCCATCGCCGAGCAGCGTGGTGCGCGCAGGCTCCAGCACGATGTCGCGCTCGATGGCGTCGTACTTGCCGGGCTGATGCGCGAGCGCGGTCACCTCGACCTGGTGGCCGTCTACCTCACGGATGCCGATCACGCGCCATAGCGTGGGCGCCAGATCAGAGGCGGCAAGCACCCACACCGCGCCCGTCACAGGCGCGGCAGGCAGCGCGGAGGACAGGTTGAGAACCGTCGTCTCGCCGGGCGAGTTCGCCACCGCGCCGCTACCCACCGTGCCATCGGGCAGCATGACCGAGAGCGTGTAGCTATTGCCGGGCTCGATCGTGACCGGAGAGTCGAGCGTCACGCTCTCCGTGGTCGCCGCCATCACGCGCCCGCCGAAGCGCACACCGGCGCGCGCGGCATCTTGCACCGCGATCACCGCGCCCGGCCACACCAGCGCGGCATCGAGACCGGCGCGGAAGGTGACCGTCTCGGTCTCCATGCGCTCGGTGTAGAGCAGCCAGCGGCCCACGCGATGCGCCTGGCCGCGCGAGGTGCAGCCCACCGCAACGATCTCGGTCTCGCGCACGCCGAAGCGGCGGATGCCGTCCTCGTCTTCGACGTATTCGACCTTCTGCCGGTACATGTCGGCCGGATCGTTCCAGGTCACCAGCGCCACTGTGTGGCGCTGCTTCGCCGAGCTGCCGGAGTAGGTGAACAGCCCATCGACCACGTTCGCCGCCGTGAACAGCGCCACCGGATCGGCGGGCGCGTCCTGCGAGCAGGTGAGCGTTCCATTCGCCCACCACGTCATGCCGCGGAAGATCGCGGCCATCTGCTGGATGACGGTAAAGGCCTCTTGTCGCGTCTGCAAATAGATGTTGCATGTAAAGCGCGGCTCGGTGCCGCCGAAGCCGTCCGGCAAGCGCTCGTCGCAGTAGCGCGCGATCTCGTAGAGCGCCCACTGGTCGATCTGGCTTGCGTCGAGATACTGGCCCAGGCCGTAGCGCTCTGAGGTCAACAGGTCGTAAAAGCACCAGGCCGGGTTGTCCGTCCAGGCGATCTTGAAAGCGCCGTTCCACACGCCGCTGTAGCTGCGGGCGATCGGATCGTAGTTGACCGGCACGCGCACGCGCAGGCCCAGGATGTCGTAGCCCCGGCGTGGGATGCGATTGAACTGCGCCGCGTCGATCTGGAGCGCCACCAGCGCCGAGTTCGGATAGCGCAGCTTCGAGTCGATGATCTCGGTGTAGCTGTCCCAGAAGGTCTTGTTTTGCATGTTGGCCTGCGTGGAATCAGGCGTGATGCGCCGCACGCGCACCTGCCACGGGCCGGGCTGCGGCAGGTCGATGCGGTAGCTGCGCTGGTAGCGGCTCATGGTCTTGCCGCTGATGGTGTCGCGCCTGACTTCCTGCCAGCCGCCGCCGGCGTTGTCGATGTCGATGGCGATCTCGACAGACGTGCCAGACAGATCGCCATTGGAGGGATTCTGGTAGGACAGCTGCGGCACCGAGACGGTGACGCGCACGGCGGAGAGATTCGGGTTGGTGATGGCGCGCGCGACCGGGGCGGTATTCTTCACCTCGGTCGCCACGGCGATCTCGTTTTCGACGGCGGGAAAGCCTGGTACATGGCTCTGCGCTGGCAGACCATTGCGCCAGGCGACCGACACCCCGGAAAAGTTCATCGCGCCATCGGCGGACTGGATCGGCGTATCGTCCAGATAGATGCTCTTGAGCCCATCGACCAGGCCCTCGATCTCGCCCTCGGAGAGCACATCGATCACCCGCGCGTAGGCGCGACTGCGCAAGGTGTTCGGCGCCTCGGTCGGCACATGGGAAGAGCCGCCACCTCCGCCCTTGCCGCCTCCGCCGCCGCCAGCGCCGCGCGCGATCAGATCGTTCATGCCGCGTACTCCTCGGCGGCCATGCCAGCGGAGATGACCTGCGAGCCGACGATGAGCCGCCCATAGCACACCGGCACCGGGTTGCCCTGCGCGGCGGTGTTGACCGGCCCGTCGAAGATGTAGGATGGGCGGTTTTCCGGACGATCCGGCGCGCCTGGCGTCTTGGGCTGCGGCGAGAGCATCTGCGCCACGCCGCCCAGTACCAGAGACATGCCGACGTTGAACGCGATTGCTCCAGCGAAGGTTGCGCCGCCTGCGGCCCAGGCTGCGCTAAGCGACAGCCCGGAGCCGCCGGTGGCGACGCCAACGGCGATCAATGCCGCTCCCAGGATGACACTTCCAAGCCCGCGCCCGGCGCCAGCCGTCACGGGCACGATCTTGATCACGCCATCGGCTGGCAGCGCCAGCGTGTCGATGTCGCGCGCCACCTTGCCATCGAGCACGCGGTAACCTGGCCTGGAGTGCTCGATCACGTGCTGCCGGAAGCCGGGCAGCGTCGCACACAATGCGCGCACGGCCTCGGCCGGCGTGCGCACCTCATAGCGGTGCACGCGCCCGAAGCGCTTGGCCAGATGGCCGTAGAGCCGCACCGTCCTCATGCCATGCTCCTGTGCCGCAGCACGTGGGTGGTCACCTTGCGCCAATAGCCGCCATAGACATCGCGGCTGGAGAGCCTGCCGTGACAGTGGTGCACGAGATAGCCGTCGGCGTCGATCACGCCTGCGTGGTTGGGCACGGGGCTGGCGATCTGCATCAGCACCGCGTCGTGTGGCCCGAGCGCATCGGGCGCGATCTCCACAAACCCGGCCTCGGCGAAGTGGTCGAGATACAAATTGCCGCCCTTGAGCCACCAGTCGTCCTCGCGCCGGTAGTCGGGCAGGGTGACGCCGCACACCTCGCGGTAGTAGTCGCGGCACAGCGCGTAGCAGTCGAGCACACCATGCACGAAGGGCCGCCCGATGAGCGGCGCGCGGTAGCCGGATGGCGCGAGCATCTCATGCGTGCCAGCCGGATGCGAGACGATCAACCACGGCAGCCCGGTGGCCTCGCACATCACCCGATCAGCCTCGGACGGCACGGGCGGCAGATGCACGTGGCTGTGGCAGACAGCCACCACCTCGCCAGCGTCTTCTGCCGCGGCCTGGTCTTCCGGGTGGATGGCGAACTCGGCCTCGCCCGCGATGTTGCGGCAAGGCCAATAGCGCAACCGGCCCTTGACCACCACCGCCAGCCCGCAGCACTCGCGCGGCGCTTCGCGCGCGGCGTGTTCGCGGACGTCATCCAAGATGGGCGAGAAATCCATCATCGCAGCAGCCCCACGGCAGGGAAGCCGCCGAACGGGAGTTCTGCGTATGGCCCGAAGCGCAGCTTGCAGGAAGCGAGCCGCTTGCCGCAGCGGTCTTTTGCCGGGTCGGCGGTCGGCTGGTCTTTCTCGTCGGCCACGGGGCCGCCGGTGTAGCAGCACTCAGGCCCACGGTAGCGCCACGGACAGACGTTCTGCACGAACTGGCGGCGCGGCAGCATCACGCCAGCCAGGTCGAAGGCCGCCGCCAGCTCGAACTCCACCAGCAGCTTGTTCTCGGTGGCCTTGCGATCGACGAACCAGATTTCGCGGTCGATCACCTGGTTCGGGTCGGCCTGCGGGTTGCCGCCCGCGAAATTGACCGCGTCGAGATACTTGATGAACGTGCGCTCGCGGATGAGCTTCGCGCCGATCAGATCGTCGGCCACCGCGCCCACCAGCCCGCTGACGTTGGCGACCGCCAGCTTCGGGCGCGGCAGCGCGCCTTGGCCGGAACGCGCGAAGCCGGAGGCCTCGATTGGCAGGCTGGTATAGGTCAGCCCGCCGAACACGATGTCGCCGCCCAGCTCGTTCGGGCCGTGCGGGGTGAAGCGCAGCACATCCATGCCGCCCACGACGGTCGTATCCAGCTCATAGAGCTCGACGATGGCTGGAAGCTGGGCCTGCTGGATGTCGGCCTGGATGCTCACAGCGCCACCTCCTCGAAGGTCGCGGCCAGCTCCGCGCCGCCGCCCGGCCCATAGCTCACGCTCCAGGATCGGCACACCCACTTGCCGGGCCGGTGATCCAGCGCCGTCCAGTCGAACGGCTCGACGCCAGCGCGCGCGCGCAGGAAATCGTCCGCCGCCTTGACTGTTGACTCGTCCGCCGCCAGGCGCACGCTCCACTTGCGCAGCATCGTGTGGATGCCATCCGGGGTGCGCTGTTCATACCCGTCGCCAAAGCGCGTCACGCGCACGCGCGGGGCGATCTCCATGCGCTCACCGCTCGCAACGGGCCACGTCCACGCTGCCATCTCAAGCCCCCGCCAGCAGCCCGCCTGGCCGCTTCTCGGCCACCAGGATGCCGCGCACAGCACCGGCGATCATGTCGCCGAGTTGCCGCGCGCTGCCCGCATCGCCTTCGACCCGCGAGCCTGAGGCGTCGACAGCGACGTTGACCACGACATTGCCCGCGCCGTGCGCCTCCACGCCAAGCCGACCATCCGGCCCGCGTTTGAGCGGCATGATGGCCTCAGGCCCGGCTTCGCCCATCAGCCCCAGGCGCGGAATGCCGCCGGTGGCGAAGGTGAACAGCGTCGGCGCGGAGACGATCCGGTTGGCGTAGCGCGCAAGCGATTCGGACGTGTAGACGCCGCCTTGCGCGTTCTTGCGCACGCCGAACGATTTAAGGACGGCTTTGAAAATCCCCTCAGCCGCCCGCTGCGCGAAGATGCGCGCCAGCGATTGCAGGATGGACTGCGCCATCGAGCGGAAGGCGTCCGCCACGGTCTTGGTGCCGGTGACGATGTCGCCGAAGGCGTTGGCGAAGGCGTCCTGCATCTGCCCGGCAACCTTGGTCATCAGCGAGTCCGCCACCGGCTGGGTCTTGGTGATCTCGGCGCGCATGGTCTCCATGCGCCGCGCCACCTCATCGGGCGGGAAAAGCGTCTGCATCGCCGCTTCCAGATCGGGCAGCAGCGCCTCCAGCGCGCC
The DNA here is from genome assembly GCF_003967275.1 of Sulfuritortus calidifontis. NCBI lineage: Bacteria > Pseudomonadati > Pseudomonadota > Betaproteobacteria > Nitrosomonadales > Thiobacillaceae > Sulfuritortus > Sulfuritortus calidifontis. Next base: position 99,206 of record NZ_AP018721.1, on the reverse strand, counting down.
CTTGGCCTCGCGCGCGGCGGCCTCGATGCGCGCCTGCGCCTGCGCGGACGTGAGCGTGCCAGCCTGCTGCAAGACGTTGGCGTTGTCCTGGGCCTGGCGCATGCGCTCGATGGCCTCGCGCCACTTCGCTTCCAGCGCGGCGAGATTGGCCTGCGCGGCCTTGACCGGCACGAGCTTATCGACCAGCTCGCGCAAAGCCGGATCGTCGCCGAAGCGGGCGAGGAGGTCGTCGTACTCGCGGCGGATGGCGGCCAGGCGCATCTCGGGCGTCTCCGTGCCGGTGGCCTGGGCGAATTCCTGCGCGAGCCTGGCCTTGATGTCGGCCAGTTCCTTGTCGAGCCGGGCGCGATCGACCTGGATGGCAAGCTCCACCGCCACCCGGCGGCCATTCAGGGCATCGAGCTGCGCCTGCAATTCGGCGGCCTTGTCGCGCGCCTCGCGCAGACGCTCGGCGATCTCGGCCTGCTGGTTGGCGTCCTTGGGCTTCACGCCGGAGAGCCGCCGGATCAGGTCTTGCTGCGCGGCGAGCTTGTCGGAGAGGCCGCGCTCTTCCAGATCGAGCGCGCGGCGCTGCGTCTCGGCGCGGGCCTGCCAGTACTGGTTTTCGGTCAGCAAACGGCCTTTGAAGCTCTCTTCGATGACGCTTTCGGCCGTCTTCAAGCCGTCTTTGAGGCGGGCGAGTTCGGCGTCGAAGGCATCGGCGAGGGAGGGCAGCCGGGTTTCGCTTTTCTCGAACGACTTGCGCACCAATGCCTCGGCTTGCTTGAACTTATCGGAATTCAACGCGATCCCGGCCTTCGCGGCCTGCTCACGCAGCTCCTTGAGCGCGGCGGAAAGCGGGTCGAGCTTCTTGCGATATTGGTCGATGTACTGGTCGAACTGCTTGCCGAGCAGTTCCGCGCCCAGTACGGTAGGGCCGCCGAGCGCTTTTTCGCGCGCTTCGATCTTGGCAAGTTCATCCTTGCGCGCGGCGAGTTCTGCGCGCACCCGCTTGAGTTCCTCGGCGGCCGCCTTAGAACCGGCCTTTGCCACGGACTCATTGAGCAGCCGCTCCTTTTGCTCCAGCGCGGCGATGCTCTCGCGGAAGATGGCGGCGTCGCCCGTGCCGAATCGCTCCTCTTTGCGCAGCCGCTCGGCGGCCTCACGCGCCGCGTCGATGGCGTCCCTGGCTTTGTCAGCCGACGATTTCGCGCGATCGCCCCAGATGGCCCAGGCCGTCGCTCCGGCGGTGAGCAGCGTGAGTATCAGGCCGAGCGGGCCGCCGACCAGGCCAAGCGCCGCGGACAGGCCGCGCGCGATGCCGGTTCCGGCGGCCATCGCCGCATTGTGCGCCGCCTGCGCGGCGGCGAGCCGCTGCTGCGCCGGGACAAGTTGCGTCTGCACGACGGAAAGACGCGCCATGCCGCTCGATGCGGCGACCGCTGCATTGGCTGACGCAAGCATGGCCTGTGCCTTGGCCACCTCGTGGGCGGTCACGGCCTGAGCCGAAATCGCCGCCTGCCGGTCGGCGGCGATCTTCGCCAGCATCTCGCCGATGGCTGTGCGCGCCGCCTGCGCGCCGCGCACGATGGCGGCCGTCATGGCCCCGGCGGCGGCGACACCCGCCACCCCCAGCGCCGTCTGCATGTGCTGCGCCAGCGCCGAGAAGCCGCTGGCCAGCCCCGCCGTCGCGCCCGTCGCCCGATTGAACTCATCGACCACGCGGCTAAACTGGTCGCGCACCTCGGAGAGCGACTGGCCTATCGTATTTGGCATGCGCGCGGCTTCGTCGGCTAGTTTCTGCCGCTGCGATTCGAGCGCGCGCGTGATGATGTCCGTGGTGAGCAGACCCTGCTCGGCCAGCTCGCGCAGGCGGCCGATCGGCAGGCCAAGGCCATCGGCCAGCGCCTGGGCGAGCCGCCCGCCGTTCTCCATGATGGAATTGAACTCGTCGCCACGCAGCGCGCCCGCGCCCAGCGCCTGGGAAAACTGGCGGATGACGGAGGAGGCCTCGGCCGCTGAAGCGCCTGAGACCTTGAGCGCCAGCGCGGTCGCCTCCGTGGTGCGCGCCACTTGTTCCTGCGTGAGACCGAAGCCGCGCGCGCCCTGCGCGAGCCGCGTGTAGAGCGTGGCCACCGCCTCGTAGCCCGCGCCCGTCTGCGCCGCGACCCGGTAGGCCAACTGCTGCGCGGCGACGAATTCGCGCAGGCCGTCCGTGGAAAGCTTGAGCCGCGCATTGACCGCCTGCACTTGATCGGCCAGTTGCGCAAGGCCGGACAGGCTGTTGTTGAGACCCGAAAACGCAAAAGCGGCTGCGCCGTAATGACCGATGCGGCGCAGCGCCTGAGCAAGCCGGTCGGACTGCGATTCGACGTCGCGCAGCGCGGCCTTGACACGCTGGTTGCCCTCTAGCGCGAGGCGGATGGCGATGGTAGTATCGGTCGCCATGTGTCAGTCCATCCTCTCCGGTCTTTTCACGGGCGCGCTGCTCGTCGCCATGCCTGCGGCAGCCTTCCTGCTGTGGGCAGGCGGCCTTGGCTGGATCGTCATGACGTGGGCTTGCGTGCTCATCCTGGGCATCGTGCTCGGCATCGCCGAAGGCGTCGGCTGGCGCTGGCCGAGGATGCTCGGCCGCATCCTGTTCATGCGCTGACCGCCTTCAGCCACTTCTCCCACCCCTTTTCATCCGCCTGCGCGGCCCGCGCCGCCACCGCCGCTGCGAGGAGCTTCTCGCGCTCGATCCGCACCACGGCTTCGGCGAAATCGCGCGCCAGCGTCCACGGCATCTTCATCACGGCTGCGTAGTCGAATCCTGCGCCGACGAGTCGGGCGACCCACTCGTGCCACCAGAGACGATCCGCGCCAGCCGCTCGGCCGCCTGATTGATCGCGGGCAGCACGCGCTGGACGAAAAAATCCCAGTTCACCTCCAGCACGCGGGAGGCGAGCTCCACCAGCACGTCCGGTTTCTGCGCGCCAAGCCAGGCGCGATCCACTCTGGCGCCGATGGCGGTAGCCTCGATCACGGCATCGGCATGGCGCAGCAGCGCACCCATGATGTCGCCCGATGCGATCTCGGCAGCGATGGGTTCGATGGCCTTGAGAAAAGCCGGCAGGTCGGCGACGGAGACGGGTTCTAATGTTTCAGGTAGACTTGGATTCATGATTCATGACCGGATGATTGATTGCGCCACGACCGCCGCTAACGTGACCGTGACGTTTCGTCGCATCGAGCACACGGAAAGCATGACAGGTAAGCGGCAGATCGATTTCATCATGGACAGGCCGATCGACTGCTCGCACAGACGCGCCTGCGGCGCGTGGGCAAGCAGCCGCTGTCAACTGTTTAAACCGCAAGACAGCCATTGATCCCGCCCTCGCGCGCGCGAAAGAATCGACCCTGCGCGCCGCACACGGTAGAGAACTCCCGCGCGTAGCGACAAGGCGTGGCCGCGTTGCCGTCGAGCATGGCCACCACCAGAGGCGCATGGCACATCCAGTCGAACGGGGCGGGATCGGCCCCGACGCTGGCCCAATGGCAATCCGGGCAACCTGCCAGGCCGTAGCCGGCACGGTCGGCCACGGAGACAGGCTCGATGGTGCGATCACTCATCGCTTACCCCGCCATCACCACCCGCCCGAACATGCCGAGCATCGGATCGGTGGCCTTCGTGGGATCGGCCAGCACCGAGCCCTCGAACTCCAGCTTGCCCAGATCGTCCTGGATCAGCGCAAGGTTCTTGATCGGGTCGAACTGCACCTTGTGCAGCTCCACCAGCACAGGGGCGTTGGACTGCGCGGTGTTCACCCCGCGCAGGCGCAGCCGCCGCGCGGGCGGATTGACCAGGAACATGCCCACGTTTTTAGCGCTGCCGTAGGCATAGTCCACCTTCCACGGCATGGTGGTGCCGGTGGTGTCGAGCACCTTGACCGCGCCAAAGGTGGCATCCAGCTCGTATTTCGTGGCCGGCACGGTCGCATCCGCGCCGTCCTTGACCACCACGGACGAGACGCCGACCGGGTTGGCGAGCGGGTAGACCATGCCGGCCACCACCGTGCCGAGCGACTCGGCGGTGACGGTGCCGGCAGCGCGGGTGAGTGTCTGCCCATAGAGCCCGAGCGCCAGATTGTCCAGGCTTAAGCTCTCAAGCGTCATCTTGATGCTGGCCTTCTTGGCCTTGATGAGGCGCAGATCGGTCATGCGCTGGCCGGACCAGCTCTCGGTGTGCTCGATGGTCTCCACCTGAAGATCGACGGACAAGGCGGGGCAGTTGCCGACCTCGTATTCCTCCAGCGCGTTGCTGCCGGCAGTGCCGAGCGTGACGATGCCCTGGAAGCTGTAGTATTGAGTCTCGATAGCCATGTTTTACTCCTTGCGCTTGGGGTTCTTGCTCCCCTCTCCAGCTGGGAGAGGGTCTTGGGGTGAGGGCTGCGCCACGCCTGCCTCGATCAGCCAGCGGGCGGCATCCTCGGGCAGGTCGAGCACTTCGCCCGGCAGGTAGGGCTGCCCGGCGTGGGTGTGGGGCTGGGTGAGTTCGATCTTCACGGCTTCCTCTCAATGAGTTCGACGGTCTCGAAGGCCAGCGGCCACAGCAGCGTGCCCGCGGCGTAGTCCGGGCGCGGGGCGGCCACAGGCTGCATGGGCTGCCAGGCTGGCGTGGGCTGCCAGCCCAAGAGCCGCGCGAAGGCCTCGCGCACGATGTCGGAGGCATCGGCGCGCGCGGCGTCGCCCTCGCGCACCCGTGCGACATTGCTCACCGCCACCACCACAAGCCAGCGCACCGCCACGCGGCAGCGGGCAGAAGATGCATCGATCACCCGGTAGCCGTCCGCGCCGACGAAGATGGCTGGCAGGCGCTTGCCAGCGATGCCGTCCTGACCGAAGTCGGCCAGGCCATGCACCCCGGCCAAGCCAGGGATGTCCGCCAGGCGCGCGCGGATGTGGCTCTCGGCGTCCAGCATCAATAGCCACCCATCTGCTCAGGCCCGAACACCGGCGCCGGTCCGCTCTTGGCCGCCGCCAGGCTCAGCGCGGGCTGGCTCTCTGGCGGCAGTCCGGCTGGCAGGCCAAGGCTCGCGCGCCCGCTGGAGATGTTCTCCAGCAGACGGCGGGCGTCCTCATAGCGCTGCCGCACCTCATCGGAGGCGCGGTCCTCCCACAGACGGTAGCGCGCGATGTCGCATGCAATGCGGGCAAGCAGCGCGGGGGTGGTCGGCAGCGGCAGGCGGTAGCGCGCGGCAAGATACCCATCGATCTCGGCCTCGGCGTCATCGAGCGCGCGGGAGACGATGGCCGTATCCACCACGCCCGCGCCCACGCGGTCGGTGAGCTGGATCAACTCATCCTCACCGTAGCGGGTGATCAGATCCGCTGCCGTCGCGTAAGGCATGCCTTACTCCTGCCCCACCTCGGCCACCGCCAGCGCCGGGTCGGCCTTGAGTTCCGCCGCCTGCGCAGGCGTGACCTCCACCACCCGCGGCTCGCGGGTGAAGGGGCCAAGGCCCGCGCGGTAGCGAGGGTGGTCGCCGTGGCTGGCTGCGGTGCGCACCATCAGGCGCACCGTGCCGCTTTGCGTGTCAGCGGGTTTTTTCGCCATCACGCGCCCCTATCAGGCCACCCAGGGCGAGACGATCAGGTCGACCACGCCGAAGTTGGGGTTGGAGGCCCCGCTGGCGAGCCGCTCGTTCTTGACGATCTCGATGGCGGCGGCGCGCAAGCTGGGCGGCACCACCAGCACCGTGGGCTTGACCCCCAGCGGCCGGCCGCCGTCGGCGATGATGCCCATCATCGCCGCCATCGCGGCGTTGAAGTTGGCGGCATCGAGCGTGGCCTTGCTCTTGTAGGCCATCTGCCAGAAGCCAAATCCCGCATTGCAGCGGTAGCGGATGCCGTAGCGGTACTCGTCGCGCACGAACACGCCTTCGTCGTTGGTCGCGGTCATCGCCTCCAGCTCTGGCGTGGTGCGCTCCTGGAAGATGAGCGGCTTCAAGGCACGGCTGGTGTCGAGCAGGTACCAGGGCGCGCCGGTGCCCGCTTGCAGGTTGGAAACGGTCGTCACCGTGCCGGTGCCGTCCACGTTCGGATAGACAGGGTGGTCGGTGTCGAAGAAGTTCTGGCCGTCGTAGCACAGGGTCGATTCGCCCGCGGCGAGCAGGCCGAACACCAGCTCGTCGCCGTGCGCTTTCGCGGCGCGGCCCATCTCGGCAAACAGCGGGGTGTAGATGCCGACGTTATCGTCCTCGATGTCGGTGCGGCGCACGCCCACCGTGCCCTCGTAGAGCTTGTTGGTGACGGTGTAGCCCTGCGCGGCCATGTCCTTGACCACGCGGTCGCCAACCCACTCGCGCAGCTTGGGAAACTGGTTGAGCCAGCCATAGGTGTTGCTGGCGTTGGAAGAGGGCGCGCGGGTGGCGACCTTCTCCCAGTCGGTTGGGGTGGCGGCCAGCGCGTCCTGGAAGGCTTTCGAGAAGCCGGTGCGCAAGCTGGTGATCAGTGCGGGGGTGATGATGGCCATGTCTTACTCCTTGACGGTGATGGTTTTCTTGTGGGCGGCGAAGTCGCCTTCCGGGATGCCCAGCAGCGCACAGGCGATGCGGTCTTCCTCGGTCAGCGTGTCCGCATTCGATGCGACGCGCTGCGCGGCGCGATCGGTTTCAGGCGGCAGGATGACCGGGGATTTTTCGGTCCACTGGGCGAAGCCTTCCGGGTCTTTGCTGGCGTAGGAAAGCGCCCAGTCCTTCATGGCCGGCGCGAGCTTGCCCGCGCGCATCGCGGCGGTCACCGCGGCCTCGGCCTTCTCGGCGGCGATCTGCGCTTGCAGGGCGGCGAGCTGCTCGGCCACCGTGCGGTGCTGGCTCATCGGCACCCACTCGGCTGGGTCGGGCTGGCGGGCCTGCGCGGCGGCGGCCTCGGCGGTAGTGAGGCGGTCGATGATCTTCTGCAGCTCGGCCACCACGTCTTCTGGCGTGCTGGCGGCGGGCAAGTTGAGCATCATGATGAGGCGTTCGATCAGGTCTTCCACGGCATTGGTCTCCTTTCGACTAGCGGCAGCCTTGAGATAGAGGTTCGGGTTGTGCGTGAGCCCCGCGCCTTCGAGCGCCACGACGCGCCCTTGCTTGTCGTGGCGGAAGACCGGGGAGAGGTAGCGGTACTCTTTATTGAGGAGGTGCTGGCTGGCCGCAGGCGTCCACTCCACCCGCGCCCAGATGCCGTCCTCGCGCGCGGCCAGCTCCTTGATCCACCCGGCGGCGGGCACAGGCCCGGCCTTGTCTTCCGCCGAGAGGCTCTGGTGATCGTAGTCCACCGGCAGGTCGGCCCCGTGCGCGGCGAAGACCGCCAGCACGGCCTCGGCATCGAGCCGGTACGGCCCGCGCCCGTCGCGCCCGGAAAAGACACCCGCCGGAATGAGGTGCACCCATTCCGGCGGCGTGAAGGCCGCGTCATCGGCGGCGGATGAGGCAACGAGCAGATCGACGGCGCACGCGCCACGCTCGACGCGGCAGGCCGAGGCATTGGCGCGAAAGAGGATGGGATGGCTGTACGTCATGGCCGCCATGATGGCGGCCTGGGTGGTTACGACACAGGCTGAAGCGGTTCAGATCATGCCGCGCTCCCTGCCGTGTTCCGGGCCGGGTTCGTTATCCCCCTTTTATCCCCGGGATAATGCCTCGCCCAATCGATTTTCATGGGCCGGGTGGTAGTCAGGGTGCTGCGCGCCCAAAAAATCGCTCTACGGGCCTAAAAACGGCCCTGCAAGCGATTTTGCGTCAACCACGCGGTTTTGCTGGCGGTTCGGCAGGTCAGAGTGGGCGACCTTCGATCCAGCGTGAGAGGATGTCGAGGATGGCGGCGCGGTCGTCTGCGCCGATCCACTGCCCGTCCTGGGTGACGGGCAGGAAGGGGCGCGCGGGGATGGTGACACTTTTCCCGCGCCCGGCCTGGCCGCCGAGCTGGTGGATGGCGGCGTAGATGCGCGAGGAGCCCACCTCGGCCCAGTCGCGCCCGGCGGCGTAGTGGATGTTCTGGAGCTGCTTGCTCTCGCCGATCAGCGGCTTCTTGCCCGCCGCGCGCGCCGCGCCGCGCTTGCTGAGGCTGCCGTCCTTCTTGTAGCTGCCGCCGTAGCGGCCCAGATAGGCGGCGATGGTGGCCGGCGCGTTGGGTTCCCACGCCTGCCCGTCCGGCCCGGTGGAGGTGGCAAAGCGGCGGCGGGCGCGCTCCATCAGCGTCTGCCCGATGTCGTGCATCGCCGGGCCGGTGTCCTCCACCCGGCTTCTGAGCCGGTCGAGCGCGGCGCGCAGCGCGCGGTCGTCGAGGGTGATCTCGATCATGTCATCTCCTTGCACGCATTGCGCGCGACATGCTACAGTTCAGATGTCCGCGATGGCCGTCGCGGATCGGGATTGGCATCCCGGAAACCAAGGCGGACGGTAAGGCCGCCTCATCGAGAAAGCAGCGAGGGCGGCTTTTTTCACGTCCGCGCATGGTGCCGTTCATCATGGGCGGCCCGTGCGGGGAGCGCTCGCGCTCGCCGGTGCCTTGGTTCCGGTATGCCAACCCGCACGGTGCCCGCCCGCCCCGTTGGCATGGGGCGGCGGGTTGAGCAATCAACCTGAACCAAGGAGTCCAACCATGCACAACCTGATTCCAGCCGAGTTCCTCGGCACCCATGTTTCCATTATCGACCATGCCGCACGCCGCTGGCTCACCGCCCGCGACGTGGGGCTTTGTCTTGGCTACGCCGACGAATTTGCTCGGCAGGCCATCATCAAACTCTACAACCGTCACGCCGACGAGTTTGGATCGGAAGATACCTGCGAAGTCAATTTGACTTCGCAGGGCCAAATCAGAAACACCCGCATCTTCTCCCAGACCGGCTGCATCCTGCTGGCGATGTTCGCCAACACGGCCTTGCAGCAGGCGCTGGAGTCGGTGGGACGCCGCATGCTGGCGGCGATCGATGCCGTGGCGCTGGAGGCTTGAGCCATGGCCGCGTTCATCATCCCGGAATCCGCCGAGAACGCCCTGTATCTGGCCGAGCGGCTGGCGCGCTGATGGAGTCGGCCTTCGCCCAGCTGGGCGAGGCGCAGGTGGAGGTCCGGGGCGACGAGCTGTCCGCCACCTTCGGCCTGATCCGCTGCCAGATCGCCCAGGCCAAGGACGCCGCGCGCTTTGATGCGCGGGCGTAGGTTGGCTATACTGGGTACAAGCGGTTGCGGCAAAACCTCCTCGGCGATTCGCTGCGGGCTGGCCTGGAGCCCTAAAGTATCGTCGGCGGTGCTGGGAGCCCGCCGCGCAACCGCCACGAGGCAGCCCAGGCGCTGCCTCATTTTTTTCGTCCGCCACCGCGCAACAGGCGGCCAATTTCAGCATCACGCTCGGCGACATCCGTAGGCAGCCTGCGGTAGCTGGTCACCCACAACCCACGGCCAGTCTTCGTAGCTTTGACGACCAGCACGTAGCCACCGGCCTCATTCGGGCGCACATAGACGATGCTTTTAGTGCCGGTCTTGTTGCCGGCCTGGTCAATGTTGTCTTGAATATCCTTGACAGCGGCCAGATCGACCACCTCCTGCGCCATCAAGTAATCTGAGGCGTCAAGATCGCCGTGTCTGTCTTCCTGTTTCCTATAGGTCTGGCGCGATAGTCTGGCGATGCGCGCCTCGGCTGCGCCCAGCGCCACGGCGTCATCGTCCGGCAGGCGCACGAGCGGTATGGATTCAGCCTCGGACGCGGCCCATATCGGGAATGCGCGTCGCAGCGCACTCTTGAGCAGCGCCGCGCCCAGTGCATGACGCAGCCGCGCCGCTTTGTCGGCGACCGTCTCCAGCAGCCGGAAGTCCGCGCATCGCCTGCCGCCGCTGGCGTGCGCATCTGCGCACAACACGCTTGCCCCCGGCATGTAATCCCACCCCTCATCCACACCCGGTAGCCGCCCCTTGGCGTCACGCACGTCCCACCCGGCGGGCGGTGCGGTGTAGCCGGGCTTGCCGCCAAGCCGAGCCGCGCCTTCGGCCGAGCGCGCGCCCACCACGTAGCATGAGCAGTTGCTTACAACAATGCCACCCGCTAGAATAAGACCTGTGGATGTCGTGAAATCGTATACATGACCAGACCACTGGAATTTTCCGATCTCGACGATCTCGTCACGCGCTATCTTTCCGGAGCCAGCATCAAGCAGCTGGCGATAGAGCGCGGATGCAGTCGCGGTGCACTCACGCGCGCGCTGCGCCTGGCCGGCGTTTCCCTGCGCGACCGCGCAGAAGCCGGGCGCGCGTCGTGGCAAGCCATCAAGCGTACTGACGGATGGCGCGAGCGCTTCCTGGCCAAGGCGTGGGCTGCGGCAGACGCGCGCAATGCCGACATCGAGCGCGCCGTCATCAGCCTCTATCGTAACGGCCTGACCAGTGCGCGCATGATCGCCATGCGCCTGGGCGTCGCCAAGCCAACTGTGCTCGATATGCTCAAGCGTCGCGGCCTCGGCGGCGATCGCTGGAACCATCGGCGCGCAGCCGCCAACGTGGGCGGCTTCAACGCAGCCATGCAGTGCAAGGTCGAGCCAGCCTTCGGTGCGCAGTTCGTCGCGCGCGGCCTCGATTTCGTGCATCAGGCCGCAATCGGCACCCGCAATGTGGATTTCTCCTTCCATGCCGAGCGCGTCGCCGTAGAAATCGTCCGCCGCCACTGGAACGATGCGAAGTCCCTGCGCCGAGAGCGCCTCGAACAGATCTTCTGCGCGGGCTGGCGGATGTTCATTGTGTACGATCCCGTTCAGCGCGGCATCGACATCGGCGCATGCACCGATCAACTCGTCGCCTTTTTGGAGTTCGTGCGCGGCAACCCATCCGCGCCTGGTCAATACTGGATGGTTGACGGTGAGGCGCAACCGTTTCCCGAGAGCCGTGTGCAACTCCACCATTTCTCCCGAATACCATGCCCGTTGACCGGCGATCGCGTCGCAGCGCACTGACGTATCGCCAGGGAAGCAGTTCCACGCGCTGGGTGGATAGTGCGTCTTCCAGAAGTCGTGATCGGCGGGCAGCGTGAGTCCGTTCCAGGCCAGATGCTGCGGGCGCGGGTCGCGGCTTCCGCCGTGGCGGTAGACCCACAGGGCATAGCCGCCCTCCTTGAGCTGCGCGAGCCGCCCGGCGGCGTAGCTGGTGGAAAGATTCGTCTGGTAGATCACCCGCGTGCGCCAGGCGCGCCCGGCTGCCGACTCCTCGCCCGTCCAGCCGTGCCAGCCGTGGCGCTGCACGATCTCGCCGAAGCGGCGGCGGAAGGCGTCCAGGCTCTCGCCATCATGGATCGCCTTGTCCACGGCGGCGGCCAGATCGGCGAGCAGATCCGCCTTGGCCGCGCCAGCGACCATGAAGGCGCGGTCGTGCTGGCTGCGCATGATGTCGCGCCACGTCGCCGTGGGCACCAGGTTGCCGAGCTTGCCGCGGAAGAACGCCACCTGCTCGGCGAAGGGCCGTTTGAGCGCGGCGCGCAGGGCAGGATCAGCGGCTGCCGCCATGCGCGCGCTCCCAGTCGTCACGGCAGTCCACAGAGCACCAGCGCAGATGATCGGCCAGCGGCTCGCCGCACCACAGGCATTCGCCGGTGGGCCGCGGCCCTGCGGCACGGCGCAGGCGCAGGATGTGTTCCATCTCGCGCTCGAGCCGCTCGGCGGTGATGTCGACCTCGTCCATCACTCGCTCTCGGCGCGCGCGGCGAAGCGCCCTGCGAGTTCCGCAGCGGCGAAGCCCATCGCCATCACCTCGGCGAGCTCGCTCTCTGGCAGGTCGGCGAAGGCCGCCAGCAGCGCATCGCGCAGCTGAGGCAGGCTGTCCGCGCCCTCCACGATCTGCCGCACCTTGTCCATGATGGCCGTCCAGGCCGCCTCGGCCTCGATCTCCATGCGGTCAGCCTGGAGTGCCGGGATGTCTGGCGCGTCCGGCGCGCCCTGCGCATGCGCCGCGCAGCCGCAGCGCGTCGCATGCAATGCGTGCACGGATTGCGCGGCTGGCGCATCCTGTGGCGCAGCCGGCGCGCCCAGCACAGGCTCGCCGTCCTGCGCCTCTGGAATGCCGAACTTCTCCCTCACCCACCACTGCGGAATCGGCATGCCAGCGCCGGTGAGCTTGACCACGTGGTCGGCCAGGGCGGTGAGGTCTTCCGGGTCTTCGACCAGGAGCTTCAGCACCGGCAGCGGCGCGGCATCGCCCAGGTTGAGCCGCACGATGGGCGCGATGAGGTCGCGCGTGAGGGTGGCGGCCACCGCCCGCGCATCGGCTTCGAGCAGATCGCGGCGCACTTCCTGGTGCACCTTCGCCTGCGCGAGACTGCCGGAGGTGCCCGAGTCGGTGGTCATGGTCTGGCCGAGCACCGCCTTGCTCACCTGCCGGTCGAGGTAGTCGATGAGCTGGTGATAGAGGTCGGCGCTGGCCGACTTGCTGCCGGACTCGATGAGTTCGAGCACCATCTCCTGCGGGATCACCGCCGCCGCATCCGAGCCGAGCGAGAACGCCGCCTGCTTGAGCACGGCCACGTCATCTGGGCTCGCGCCCTGGTGATACTTGCCCACGCGGATGGGTTGCCCGAACAACTCACAAAACCGCGCCCAGTCGCGCATGGCGTAGCTCTTGAACACCCAGGCCCACAGCGCGCTTCGCGCCACCCCGCCAAGGAGCGGAATACCAGCCGCCACCGGCGGCGCGTGCACGATCATGCGGTAGGGCGGAATCTCCGCCCCCTCCGCGCTGCCATCGACCAGACGCAGCAGCCGCCCGGTGTCGGCATCGAAGCTGAACCAGTGCGCCTCGCGCGGCAGGATGCTGCGCGGGTACCACACATCGCCCGAGGTCTCCCAGACGATCTCTGCCACCGCATAGCCCTTGGCCACCGCGTCCATGAGGTGGGTGATGAGCACGGCCAGATCGCTCTCGCGCACGGCATCCTGCACCAGCTCGGCGGCGCGCTTCGCGGCGGGCGAGTCGTCCCAGGGCTGGATGTCGATCGGCAGGCCCGCTACCGCCAGCGTGCGCGTCTGCAGCACCGCGCGGTAGTGCAAGTCCTTCTCGCGGATGTCGTCGGCAGCCAGCAGGAAGTCGTGCGCATCGCCCTGTGCTGCGCGGCGCAGCACGTCGGCCACCATCGCAGGCGTCATGGAAGCCAGCGGGCGCCACTGCCACACGCTGCGCAGGCCCGTCTGTGCGGGCCGGGCGATTTCCTCGCGTAGCTGCGCGGCGGCTGGCTGGCTCTTGTGGATCGTCACCGGCTTGTGTTTAGCGTGTTTCATGATCTTTCTCCTGCTCGATGCACCAGCGCAGCGCGCTCTCGAAAGCGATCCATGCCAGGATCAGAGCACCCATCATGACGGTCTCACGCTCAACGGCCAGCAATGCCAGCACAGCGATTTTTACGCCGCGAACGTAGCCAATAAACCATTGCGGCGATCGCGCATACTCGCGAACCGAGCGCGGCGCCACGAAATAGCCAACGGCCGCAAGCGGCGTGACTGCCCAGAAAAAGGCCTTGAACACGCTCTCTGCCACCGTGTTTTCAAACACAACCCACAGCGCCAGCGTCATGCATGCCGCGACGTCAAACATGACGATGGCCGCGAATTTCTTTCCTGTCACCATCCTGCCCACTCCCCGGCGCGGCTGCGCCATTCATCATCCCAGCGCGGCGCGAAGCTGCGGCGCGCCACACTCTCATACCCATACACCGGCACGCCTTCGCCCGCGGCGGCGCAGGCCAGCGCCAGCGCCCAGAAGCGGTCGGCGTGTCCCGATCCATCCCGGTCGGCGAGCAAGCGCGGCACGCCGCCAGCGCCAGGTTCCATGCGCACGGCGCGCAGGTCGTCGATCAATGCGTCCCGCGCATTTCCATGCACGTCAGGTATCAGCAGCCGCCGCGCCTGCAGCCGGTCTTTGAGCGCCACCGCCATCTCCAGCTTGTTCGCGGCGTTGAACAGCACGCCAGCGACGCGGTACTGCCCATGCCGCCGCTGCGCCTCCTGCACCGGCATTTCGCCCATGCCGGTCTGGTCGATGGCGCAGCGCGCCACGCGGTAGGCGCGAAACACCGCATCGAGCCGGGCAAGCTGCGCGGCGAACGATTCCCCGCGCATCACCTGCATCTCGCGCAGCGCGAGCACGCCCGCGCCCACGTCCTCGATCACGGCGATCACCGACAGGTCGCCACGCGCGGCGATGTCCATGCCCACATAGACGGGCCGCCCGTCGTAGGGCGGCAGCGGCGGCGCTTCCAGCGCGGCCAGGATTTCCTCGTAGGTGAGCCACTCGCGCCCGGCGCGATCGAGGAAGGCGCACTCGAATTCCTGCGCCCAGGTGTCCGGGTCGCGCGCGGCGCGGCGCAATTCGGCGATGTCGCGCGGCAGGCCGTCGGCCACCGCGTCGTGAATGGTCACCACATGGCGGCTCCACAGGCCATCGTCGGCGGTCATGATCTCGTGGAACATGTCGCCAACCCCGTTGGGCGTGGAGATCACCCGAATCTTGAGGCTGGGCTTGGACACCACGGGCACCAGCGCCCGCCACAGGGCGCGGTTGTCCTTATGGTGCGCGAATTCGTCGAGGATCAGGTTGTCCGACATGCCGCGCGCCGTCTCGGGCCGCGCCGCGATCGCCCGCACGTAAGAGCCGCCGGGGAAGCGCACCATCGCCGCCTGCTGCTCGATGCCCAGGCTGTCGTCCATCAGCAGCTCGTAGGCCGCGCCGATGGCCTGCGCGTGCACCGCGGCCCCGGTGCGGATGGCGTCCAGCGCCCGGTCGCGGGATATCGACAGGATCGTCCAGCGGGCAATGCGCCCCTCGGCCTCGGCGGACAGACAATCCAGCACCGCCTCCAGCGTGGTGGTGAAGGTCTTGCCCGTCTGGCGGCTCCACATCGCCGCCTTCCAGCGGCTGGCATCAGCCAGGTAGCGGCGCTGGTAGGGGTAGAGGATGGGGGCGGTCATGACAACTCGATCACCACGACCGTTCGCCACAGATGGATGCACAGCCCGTCCCACCAGTAGATGCCGAAACCGGCCACCGGGTCGAAACGCCGGTAAATCCGCAGCCCATTAACCGCCATACAACCCCTCCCGGATGGCCTTGAGCGTCTCGGCATCGAGCGCCTTGCCCGCATTGCGTGCGACGCGCTCCACCTCGTCGAGCTTCGCGCGCACCTCGTCGGCCCAGCGCTTCTGGCCGATGGACGCGCGGCTGGCCTCGGCAATGGCGCGCGCGGCCTGGCTCAAGACCTTGACCTGCTCGGCGGGGTCGGCCAGGTCGGCGGCTTCGGTCACCCGGCTCATGGCGTCGAACAGCGCCGACTGCACCATGCGCAGCACGGCAGCCGAGTGCTCGTCGGCCTCATCTGGCGCGGCCTGCGCGATCAGCCGAGCGGCCTCGGTGCTGGCCTTGATGCGCAGCATCACCGCCTGCACCCGCTGGTCGTAGCGGTGCAGGCTGCTCTTGCCGATCTCGTAGCCCTGTTCTTTGAGCCACGCGGCCAGCGCTTCATACCCGCCGTGCGTGCGGTCGGCCAGCAGGCGCTCCAGCTCGGCCTTGAGCGCGGGCGGCAGGGTGTCCACCTTGCTGCGTCGCGCCATCTCACCACCTCGGCGGGCGCGCCAGGCCCGCTGGTGCGTCGGCGCGGTACTCGTACACGTCTTCTCCCAGCGCGGTCAGCTTCGCAGACCAGATGGGCGACGACTCGCGCACGATGGCGGCGAGCCCGTGGGATTCCAGCCAGCCTAGCTCGCGCCGGATGAGGTCGGCGGTGGCGTAGATCGGGATCTCGTGCGCGCACGACAGCAGCACGTCTTCACGAGTGCCGTAAGGACGCGCGTGCCACAGCGCGGTGAGCATGAGCCAGCGCAGCGCTTCGCGCTCGGCGCGGGCCATGTCGATGGCGGCATCGAGGCGACGTTCAGTCATGGGGCGATCTCCTGGCGAGCAGTTCGTAGAGCCGGTCGAGCTTGGTGTTGATGGCGGTGAATTCGCGGATGGCGTCCTCGCGCCGCTGGTAGTGCAGCGGCAACTCGGCCATCAGCCGCTCGAAGCGGCTCTCCAGATCGTCAATGCGGGTGAGGCGGCTCTCGATGTCGGAGAGCAGCCGCCCGGCGAACCACTTGAGCAGGGCGAAGATGCCGCCCAGCAGCGCACCGCCGATAGCCAGCATGGCCGGCCAGTTGAAGGCGCTGATGATCACGTCACCTTCCATGCGTCACCTCGTCCCACTGGCGGATGGCCTCGATCCTGGCGCGGCAGGCGTCGTAGGCGCCGATGACGCCGGCGATCCAGCCGCCGAGGTCGGCTTCGGTGACGCCAGACTGGCCGGGATCTGCGGGAGATTCGGAAGCGGCTCGATCAGGCTCGCTGGCACGCGCGGGCATGTCGTCGGCGTCACTGAGGCGGGCGTTGAGCAGCCCGCGAGCAGCGTAAGACAAGCCATAAGACTGAGCAGTCGGCAGGGCATAGAGGGACTCCTTCAGGCGTTTTTCGGTGACGGCCAGGCGCGATTTCGTCGCATGCAATGTGCGCACGGCAGCGGCCTCGGCAGCCTGCGCGGCGGAAAGCCTGGCGGCAGCGGCTTGCGCGGCCGCGGCCTGCTGGTCTGCCATCTCGGCGCGCAGGACGGCCACTTCGGCCTGCCGCGCGCGGTGCTCCAGCGAGTAGGCGATGCCAGCGCCGGCCGCGCCAGAGACGGCGGCCACCAGCAGCAATGGCCAGACGGACGGCATCACTGCGCTGCCCCCAAGCACTGCTTGTATTCGGCCTCGCGCCGCTTGACGAGGCCCGGCAGCACGCGGCCGCCGGCCTTGTCCCACATCTTGATCGCCGCGCACGCGCCGGAGTAGTCTGGCGGCGTCTGTTTGAGACGCTTGACTATGGTCGAGCGGCAAAAGGCGCTCGCTCCGATGTTGTAGGCCAGGCTCACGTAGGCGTCGAACTCGTGCTGGGCGAGCGGCACATGGCCGATGCACGCGGCGATCTGCCGCCCGATGGCATCGGCATCTTTCGCCAGCCGCAGCACGGCGCGCTCCGGCGTAATGGTGTCGCTCTTTCGCACGGGGCTGCCGTCCTCGCGGCGCGTTGTGCCAAAGCCGACCGTCCGCACGCCAACCCCGTCGTCGTAGGCGCGCGCGCGGTACCCCTCGTGCACGGCGATGCCCGCAACGGCGACGGCGGAGACGGCAATCATGGAAGGAAGAAGGCGCGGCTTCATGCCGCGAGTATCAGGCGCGCGCGCGATGCGCGGCAGCCTGAAGCGGTTCAGATAGCTAGAACAGATCGCCTTGTTTGTCGTCCTCGTGGCGACCAAGAATCTCGTAGATCCACCGCTCGGTTAGCCGGTAGCGCCTGGCGATGGCTTGAACCGGCTCGCCTGCGTCGTAGGCGGCGCGGATCGCCGCGTCGCGCGCCGCGCGCGCCGCGCCGTCGCACTTCGGCACGTAAAGCTCTGTGCCGCCCGCCCAGGCTGCCAGCGCCTCCTGCGCCGGCATGGGAAGCTCGGCCAGCGGGCCGTCGAGCGGCGGGTTCTTGGGGATGTAGACAACCAGCCCGCCGGCCACGGAGATGAGCGTCTCGAGCGCCTCGCGCCCGATCAGGCGCTCGAGCAGCGCCGTGTCTGCGACCGCCATCATCCCTCCAGGCGGTATTCGAAGCGTTCGCGCCCGACGCGGCGGCAGGCGATGGGAAAGCCGTTCGCGCGAAGCTCGGCAATGCACGAGTTGACGGCGCACACGCCCGCGCCGATCACGATATCGAGCGTGGAGTGCCACGCCCGGTCTTCGAGCAGCGCCAGCACGCGCTGCAGCCGATCGCTTTTTTCAATTCTGGCCGCTTTCATTGATGGTCCTCTTGCTCTTCAGCGCTTCCATGATCCCGGCCAGGATAGCTCGCGCCCTCTCTTTTTCCTCCGCCGTCTGCGCCGGCGGCGGCAGGCTTTTCTGCGGCATCCGCGCCGGCAGGTACCGCAGAAACACCGCTGGCGTCGGCCAGCGCGTCTCATGCAATGTGATCTGACGGAAGGCCTCGCCGATGCGATCGGCGTCCAGTGCCTCGACCCAGGCGCGCCCAGGCCAGAGCGCTTGCACCCACACCTTGGCCGTCGCCTCGACCGTGTCCGCCGGCGGGTGGCCTTCCATGCGCAGCGCCATCAGCGCGGCCAGGCCGCGCTTGATGCGCCGCTCGAACCACGGCTCAGGCTGCGCCGCCATCGCCATCCTCCAGCAGTGCCTCGATGGCCTGGCGCGTCTTGCTGCGGGTGTCAGCGCCGCGCGATCGCGCCCACTTCTCTAGGCCGGTGATCACCTCGGTCGCCCCGCGCTTCGTCAGAAAGCGCGGATCGTCCAGCCCGGTTGTGCGCTTGACGAAAGCCGCCAGCGCGGTGTCTGTGAGCGCGAGGCTGCCAGCCAGCCGCTCGATGGTGGCCCACTGCGCTGGCGTGGGCCTGTTCCAGCCCAGCCCGCCCTTGGGCGGCGGGGAAGGGATGCCGATCTCGGCCCCGCGGCGCTTGAGTTCCCAGCACCATGCCACCAGCTGCTTGTCATCGAAGTCCTTGAGCGATGCGCGCCCGGCGAATGCGGCCTGCGCCTGCCGCCTGGCATCGTCGTCCAGCCCAAGCTGCAAGGCGGCCCTGTGCGCCAGCCCCAGCAGCACGCGGCGGCGAGTCTTGCTGTCCATCATCGTCTCCAGTCTGTGAACCCCGTGCATGCCCACGCCGCACGGCATGGGCATGGGCTGGGTCACACGGACAGAGGCCTAGGCCGCGCGCATTCGGCCAGCGCCTGGCACGCCTTCATGGCATCCTCCGCACGTCCGTAGATTGCGATCTCGGTGAGCGCCACCTCGTAGCGCGCCAACTTCGCCATGGCGCGGGCGACGATCTCGGCATCCATGGCCGTCGTCATGCCCTGCTCGATGCGGTCGATCAGGCCTTCACTCATTTCTCCGCCCTCCAGGTCACGCTGGAGGACTTGCCAACCGTCAGGCATGCGGCGATGGCCGGCTGCAGCGGTTCGTCACCGTCGCATGCCATCTCGATCAGCCGCGCCTCGGCCTTGTATGCGACCTCTGTCCTAATCAGGTCATCGAAGCGATCTCCAAGCACAGCCTTCAGTCGCGCAGCGTCTGTGACTTTCACCGCCTCGCGCTCGGCGATGCTCGCCCGGCACACCCCGCGCACGATGAGCGAGCAGTCCGTCCCATGCGCCTCGATGATCTGCGCGTTCACCTCATCGAGCGCCGCCTTGAGCTCGTCAATTTGCTTCTTGATCTGCCAGCCCTGCATCACCAGCCGGATGCTGGCCGCATCCAGCGGCACCACCTCGCCGCCGTCGCGCAGGATTTTTTCTCCAGCAGGCAGCCCGGCTTTTGCCACCGTTGCCGTCTCTTGCTCTTTCGTTGCTACTTTTGCCATATCAATCTCCTTGTCCGCCGCCCGGCCAGGCGGCCATACCCTCAAACGTTCAGTTCAGCAATCCGGCAGCCCGCGCAGTCCTCGCGCGGGCAGGCGCGGCAGATCGCCGTCGCCTCCGGGCTTCTCGCCGCCCGTTCCACCACCGCCACCAGCAGCCGGTAGCGCTCGGCGAGTTCCCCATCCGGGTAGCTTCCTGCGCGGATGCGCCCCACCGCAGCGTCCGAAACGCCCAGGATGCGCGCGGCCTCCGCGCGGCTCACAAGATGCTGCACCATCAGCCCTCCACGGCATGCCGGTTGGCCATCCACTTGCCCGCCAGCTCGAGCACCGCAGGCGTGAGTGACTGAATGCCGTTGCTGGCCATGATCCGCTGGCACTCGCCGGCCAGCTCCACCGCCTCGCGGTAGTTGCCCTTGCGGCAAAGCGTCCAGAACTGCGTGATCACGTCCTTGTCAGCCACGTCGCCGAAGATGGGCCGGATCACGTGTGCGTATGTCTCTGCGCGGTCGAGGTGGCGCGTGCTCACACGCTTGGCTCCGATCCTGGAGCCCAGTTGCAGCAGCAGCGGGCGCGTTCTCGCCTCGCTGAACTTGCGGGAATACAGCTCCGTGCCGATCAGGATCACAGCGATGGCGCACTCATCCGCCAGATACCGCAGGGTCTCCAGAACGCGCCAGCTGCACTTGTTGGCCTCATCGACCACCAGCAAGAGCCGCTCTGCGTCCTCGCCCCGGCGCAGGAGCTTGTCCGCCGCGCCCGCGCCCTCGATGCCCGCCAGCAGCGCCACCTCGCGCAGCAGCTGGTGGCGCGTCATGCCGTCCCACGCGGCTATGCGCAGCGCCCCGTGCTTGTCCACGATGGCGCGACCCGCCATCGTCTTGCCTGTGCCCGCCGCCCCGGTGATCTCGCCGATTGGGTTGTCCTCGGCGAGCACCAGCTGGGCCAGCGCAAGCGCCTCCCTCACAACCTTGGTGTCGCGGATTTCCTTGTTTTTTGCCATAATGCGATCTGCTCCTTGTCGTTTGCCGTTTCACACCAGCCGCCCGGTTGCCGCCGGGCGGCCACCTCTTCAAAGCCCCATCTCACGCGCAAGCCGCGTTTCCTCGTCGTCCTCCACGCCCAGGCGATTGAGTTTTTCCGCCGTCATGCGCACCTCCATGCGCCGGTTGATCTCCTCGATCTGCCGCGCCCGCGCGGCCTTGATGCCTTCGTGCAGTTGCAGCACTTCCGCGCTGGGCTGCACCCACTGCGCGGCGGCCTCGGCCTGGTCGAGCGTCGCATCCAATCCGAGCAGCTCGGCCCGTGTGCCGGCCAGAGCCGCCTCGTTGAGCGGCCCGCCCGCCTGCTCGATGCGCTCGGCCAGCAGCACATTCAGCGCCTGCCGCCTGCGCGCGGCTTCCTTCGCGCCAGCCGGGTCGGTGATGCCGTAGGTCTTCTCCGGCTCAACCCAGCCCAGGATGCGGCGGCCCTGCGCGTCCAGGATGTAGGCCCCGGTTTCATTCAGGATGCGCGGCACCGCCACCGTCACGCGGCCTTCGATGGCCATCAGGCAGTCGCCGCTGTAGGTCACTCCATCCACCGAGACCGTGCCGCGGTTGACGCGCCGCACCTCGTAGTCGGCAAAGGCCAGCGCCAGCGTCAGCCTGTCGATCTTCCACGGCCGCCAGCCGCTCTCCAGCGCTTGTGTCAGCTTCTGCTGCGGGCTCAGGCCGCCCATGTGCTCGGCGCCCGGCTGCGGCGTGACGTGATAATCCGCCAGCGTCCGGTTCAGCCAGTCTTTCACCGCCTCGAACGCGGCGGGCTGCACGCCCTTGCCGAGCGTTGCCACCTTCTTCGTGATTCGGTTGCCGCCCACATAACCAAACCACCAGCCGAGCCAGTCCGTGAGGTTCCCGAACAGCCCCTCGATGCGCTTGGCGCGCGGCCTGAATGGGATCGAGCGCACCACCTGCCGATCCGCCGCCGTGGTCGCCGCCTCCTCGAAGGCGAACTGCTGCCCGGTCAAGTCCGCCAGCCGCTTGCAGGCCACCAGCATCTCGTCCCACTGGTATTCGCTGCCGTTGTCCAGATACAGCCTGCGCGGCGCGCCAAACGGCGCCCGCTCGCACATGCGTGCGTAGCTCGCCGCCACGTGCTCGCGGCGGATGCCCTGGCCCTTGTCCAGTAGCACCGCGTCAAGCCACAACCAGTTGGTCGCGACATCGTGCCAGGCGACGAGGCGCGCATACGCCGTGCTGCCGTCCTCGCGCAACACCGGGATGTCCAACGGCGTGATGTCGCCGCACACCAGCTCGCCCGGCATCAGCCCAGCCGCCGTGCGCTTGACCGGCGTCAGGTGCCGGTCGTAAATGGCTTTTCCGTCGCGCAGCGAACGGCCCGCCACCCGGAAATGCTGCCCCTCGGCCCCCACATACCGGCGCGGGCAGGGCACAGAAAGCAGGCTGGCGCACACCGCGCGCGGCGCGCCCAGCTCCATCAAATCGCGCGCCACCTTCGCCGTCGCTTTCAGCCAGCACTGCCGGTCACTCGGCGCGCCGCCCACCCAGGCCATGCGCACCGCATCGCGCATGCGCGTGGCCAGCGTCGGCACATCCTCTGCCGCCCACTGCGCCGCCGCATCCTGCGCCCAAGCCAGCCACGGCCCCGAAATCAACCGCCGCGCCTGCCCACGGTCGCGCCGCTGCCCCAGGCGCGCCAGCGCGGCCACGCCGCCATCGCGGGCGATCTCGGCCAGCCGATACACCTGCGCAACACTTCTATCAAGAGACTGCGCGATGCTCTCGGCCATCGCCCGGCGGCCCTTATGCCGCTCGGGCAGGTCGAGCAGAGGCTTGAGCAGTAAAAACATGTCGCGAGCGCGTAATACCCGCTCAAAATCATCATCCCGCACGCCAGCGCCAACGATCTGGCCGATCAGGAGCGCGTCGGCGTCGGGTTCGGTCGGTTTTGCAATGGTGGTGGGGGTAGCCGGAATCGAACCGGCCCTACGGGTTAGCGGCCCGTTGCCCGCGTTCGCCGCCGCCGTCGCAGCGGCTGCCATCGGGTACCCTGCCGGCGCGGCGGTGCCACCGCCCGGCACGAAGGCGCATCCAGCGCCACCCCCGCCGGTGAGCCCACCCGCGCCGGTGGCCGCCGGGCTGGTTTCAGCGGGGAGAGGGCACCGCCCCGCCGGGATGGGCTCACCGCCGGGGGCGGGCAGAACGACAGAAGGCGCTACATCTGGCGTAGCAACAGCTACATTTGGCGTAGCGGGAGCCGTCACCGCTCCCGCTCCACGCGCGCCGCGTGCGCTAGGCGCGCATTCGCCCACAGCATCGCCACGGCCTCCGCCTCGTGACGGCTCGAAAACCTCGGCGGCGGCACCGGCGCCCCCAGCCGCTCCGCGATCTGCGACCAGTACGGCATCCACCGCACCGGCGATCCAGGCCGGCCGTTGCCCGTGCGCACGATCGACGCCACCAGCACCGGCCCGCACATCACCCGCGAGACGGGCTTCATGGGGTTGACTTTCATGGGTGTTCTCCTCTGTCATCCGCGCCGCAAACCGCGCGTAGTAATCCCGCTGAGCCTCCACCGGCAGGCTGTCCAGCAGGATTTCGATGCCTTTGCCTCGCAACCTGTTGCGACTCTTGGCTAAATTTTTTTCGGCCCATGTGCGCACGCGGCGATCCGTCGTCGGCATGCCAGCCAGCCGCATCTCGGCAATCTGCTGCGGGGTGAGCCACACTTCCATCACGATCTCCCATTCCTGGCGCTTCGATAGCCGTGCCAGTACGCATCAACGAAGGCTTCCGGCACGCAGCGCCGCACGCGCTGCCCGTCGCATCCATCGTCCCATCCTTCATGCCACCAGAAGGCATACTCCATGCCGCAGCAAAATCCCTCCAGGTAGTCGTCAGACTTGTCGATGCCGGGCACCATGTAGCTGAATCCGTCGAGCTTCTTGCACATGGCGTCGTAGCCGTCCTCCCACCCAATCCGCCACTGCCGCTCGCTCATCGCGCCCCCCCTTCAAGCGTCTCGCGCAGCATCTTCATCACCTGCCGCGCGATGCCGCCGTGCGGCTCGCGGTCGGCGCGCTGCGCCCAGTCGTAGATCACCCGCCGCGCCGTCACCGGCTTGATGCCATGCTTGATGGCCCACTCCGCCACCGACCGGTACCCGGCCAGCGCCAGCTTGCCACGCACCGTTGTGGCGTCACCAAGTTCACGCTCTCGTTTCATGATGCTATCCTCGTAACGCATGGCGAGAGTATAACGCAAGAGGATACGATGTCAACAACTTGTTGCGAAGTTTTTCTTTGTCCGATTCGTGTCCGATTCACGTCCGATTCGCGCGTCCGATGTCCGATTCGCGCGTCCGATTCGTGAGGCATGGGAACATGGAATCGGACACACTAGCCAAGCGCCTGCGCGAGTGCATCGGAGACGAGACAGTCTCTGCATTCGCGCGTAAGGTTGGGTTGCCTGAGGCGACCATCCGCTCTTACCTGGACGGTAAAAAGCCTGTCTACGACAAGCTCGCCCGCATCGCCGACGCTGCTGGCGTCTCGTTGGACTGGCTGGCCACCGGGCGCGGCCAGAAAGCGCGTAAACCCGCGCCAGAACAAGACTTTTCCGCCGTCCCCTACGCCCGCCGCCTCGAAAAAATAGGCCTCCTGCTGGCCGATATGCCAGACCAGGAGGCCGCTGCCTTCCTCGATGATGTTTTCGCGCGCGCTCGCTCGGCGGCAGAGGCGGCCGAGCTGCGCCGGGCGCTAGCCGACCTCCGCGCCGAGGTCGAGCGCCTCAAAAAATCCGCCTGATACACCATTCATCGTGCGTTTTTCGTCGCACGCAATACGAGCACGCCGCCCGATCTGTGGATAACGTGGCTAACGCATTGATTTATCGCAATTTCCCGCTTCTTCCCGCCGATTCCCGCGACCTTTTGTCTCATCAACCTTGTCGCATCAAATCTTTTCATCCCTACCGCGGTCAATCCGCAGACCCGCACCCACAGCCTGCGCATCGTGCTGGACAACCCCGGCCTCCGGCTCAAGCCGGGCATGTACGCCAACGTCACCGTGTTCGGCGGCAAGGGCGAAGAAGCGGTGCTGGTGCCGACCGAGGCGGTGATCCAGACCGGACAGCGCGCCCTGGTCCTGGTGGCGCAGGGCGAAGGCCGCTACGCCCCGGTCGCGGTCAAGACCGGCATGGAAAGCGAAGGCAAGACCGCCATCCTGGCCGGGCTATCGGGCGGCGAGCAGGTGGTGACCTCCGGCCAGTTCCTGATCGAGTCCGAGGCCAACCTCAGGGGCGCGCTGGCCCGGCTAGGCGCGCCGCAGGCGAATGCAGCCGAGCCGCAGGCGAAAGGCGCCGAGGTCTACACCGGCCGCGGGCGGATCGAGCAGGTCGATGCCAAGACCGGCGAGTTGGAGATGACCCACGAGCCCATCCCCGCGCTGAAGTGGCCGGCCATGACCATGGGCTTCGCGGTGCGCGACGCGAAAATATTGCAGGGCCTCAAGCCCGGCCAGCGCGTCGACTTCGACCTGGTGCGCGAGGGCGAGGGCTTCGTCGTGGTCGCCATCCGCCCGGCTAAAGGAGGCGGCAAATGATCGCCCGGCTCATCCACTGGTCCATCGCCAACCGCTTTCTGGTTCTGCTCGCCACCCTGATCGCCAGCGCGGCCGGCGTGGTCGCGGTGCTGAAAACGCCGCTCGATGCCCTGCCCGATCTGTCCGACGTGCAGGTCATCGTCCGCGCCTCCTATCCCGGCCAGGCGCCGCAGGTGGTCGAGGACCAGGTGACCTATCCGCTCACCACCACCATGCTCTCGGTGCCGGGGGCCAAGGCCGTGCGCGGCTATTCCCTGTTCGGCGACTCCTACGTCTACATCCTGTTCGACGACAAGACCGACCTCTACTGGGCGCGCTCGCGGGTGCTGGAATACCTGAACACCGCGGCGCAGCGCCTGCCCGAGGGCGTGCGGCCGGCGATCGGGCCGGACGCCACCGGGGTCGGCTGGATCTACGAATACGCCCTGGTCGACAAGAGCGGCAAGCACGACCTGGCGCAACTGCGCTCGATCCAGGATTGGTTCCTCAAGTACGAGCTGCAGGCCCTGCCCAACGTTTCCGAGGTGGCCACCATCGGCGGCATGGTCAAGCAGTATCAAATCCTGATCGACCCCGACCGTCTGCGCGCCCTCGGCATCCCGCTCGGCCAGGTAATGAGCGCGGTGCAGCAGGCCAACCGCGAGACCGGCGGCTCCATCGTCGAGCTGGCCGAGGCGGAATACATGGTGCGCGCCAGCGGCTATCTGCAATCGGTCGCCGACTTCGAGAAGATCCCGGTCAAGCTGGGCGAGGCCGGCACCCCGGTGTTCCTGCGCGACGTCGCCCGCATCCAGCTCGGACCCGAGATGCGCCGCGGCGTGGCCGAACTCGACGGCCAGGGCGAGGTGGTCGGCGGCGTCATCGTCATGCGCTACGGCGCCAACGCCATGACCACCATCGAGTCGGTGAAGGCCAAGCTGGAGACCCTGAAAAAAGGCCTGCCCGAGGGCGTGGAGATCGTGCCGGTCTACGACCGCTCGGCGCTGATCGAACGCTCGGTTAAGACCCTGTCGCACAAGCTGGTCGAGGAATTCATCGTGGTCGCCCTGGTCTGCCTGGCCTTCCTCTTTCACCTGCGCTCGTCCTTCGTCGCCATCGTCTCGCTGCCGCTGGGGGTGCTCATCGCCTTCATCGTCATGCGCAGCCAGGGCATCAACGCCAACATCATGTCGCTCGGCGGCATCGCCATCGCCATCGGCGCCATGGTCGACGCCGCCATCGTCATGATCGAGAACGCGCACAAGCACCTGGAGGCCTGGCGCCAGGAACGGCCCGGACAGGAACCGAGCTCGGCGGAGTATTTCGAGCTGGCCGGCCGCGCCGCCGCCGAAGTCGGCCCCGCCCTGTTCTTCAGCCTGCTCATCATCACCGTCAGCTTCCTGCCGGTGTTCACCCTGGAGGCGCAGGAAGGCCGGCTGTTCGCACCGCTGGCCTACACCAAGACCTATGCCATGGCCGCCGCCGCCGGCCTGGCGGTGACCCTGGTGCCGGTGCTGATGGGCTGGTTCATCCGCGGCCGCATTCGGCCGGAAGAGGCCAACCCGCTCAACCGCTGGCTGATCCACGGCTACCGGCCGCTGATCGCCCGCGCCCTTGCGGCGCCGAAGGCGCTGCTGGCCATCGCGGCGGGGCTGCTGCTGCTCACCGCTTACCCCTACCTGCGCATCGGCGCCGAGTTCATCCCGCCGCTGGACGAGGGCGACCTGCTCTACATGCCGACCTCCCTGCCCGGCCTGGCGCCGGCCAAGGCGGCGGAGATCCTGCAGTTGTCGGACCGGATGATGAAGACCGTGCCCGAGGTGAAAAGCGTGTTCGGCAAGGTCGGCAGCGCCGAGAGCGCAACCGACCCGGCGCCGATGACCATGATCGAGACCACCATCCAGTTGAAGGACCCGTCCGAGTGGCGGCCGGGCATGACCCTGGACAAGATCATCGCGGAGTTGAATAGCCGGGTGCAGATTCCCAGCTTCGCCAATTACTGGACCCAGCCCATCCGCACCCGGCTGGACATGCTGGCCACCGGCATCAAGAGCCCAGTCGGGGTGAAGATCGCCGGGCCGGACCTGAAGGTGATCGAGCGCATCGGCACCGAGGTCGAGACCGTGCTCAAGCGGCTGCCGGGCACCGCCAGCGCCTTCTCCGAGCGGGTCTCCGCCGGCCGCTATCTCAACGTCTTGATCGACCGCGAGGCGGCCGCCCGCTACGGCCTCAACATTACCGACGTGCAGGACCTGATCGCCATGGCCATCGGCGGCGAGCGCGTGACCGAGACGGTCGAAGGACTGGAGCGCTACCCGGTGCAGATCCGCTTCCCGCGCGAGCTTCGCGACAGCCTGGAAAAACTGGGGCAGCTACCCATCGTCACCGCCATGGGCGCCAACGTGCCGCTTTCGGCCATCGCACGGCTGGAGATCGCCGACGGCCCGCCCATGCTGAAAAGCGAAAACGCGCGGCCCAACGGCTGGGTCTATGTCGACCTCAAGGACACCGATCTCGGCAGCTATGTCCGCCGCGCCCAGCAGGCCGTGGCCGAACAGGTCAAGCTGCCGCCCGGCTATTCCATCGCCTGGTCCGGCCAGTTCGAATACCTGGAACGTGCCGAGGCGCGGCTGTTGCTGGTGGTGCCGCTCACCCTGGTGATCATCTTCGTCCTGCTCTACCTCACCTTCCGCAACCTCTGGCAGCCGCTCTTGATCATGGCCAGCCTGCCCTTCGCCCTGATCGGCGGCTACTGGCTCTTGTACCTGCTCGGCTTCAACATGTCGGTGGCCGTGGCCGTCGGCTTCATCGCCCTGGCCGGGGTCGCGGCCGAATTCGGCGTGGTCATGCTGATCTACCTCGACCACGCCGTGGCCCAGCGGCGGGCGGCAGGCCGGCTCAACAGCCGGGCCGACCTGATCGAGGCCATCATGGCCGGCGCCGTGCTGCGGGTGCGGCCCAAGGCGATGACCGTGGCGGTGATCATGGCCGGCCTGCTGCCGATCATGCTCGGCAGCGGCGCCGGCAGCGAGGTGATGCAGCGCATCGCCGCGCCCATGGTCGGCGGCATGGTCACCGCCCCCCTGCTGTCCATGTTCGTCATCCCGGTCGCCTACCTGCTCTGGGTCGGCCGCGGCCTGGGTAAATAATCCCCTCCCCCGCAAGCCCACCCTAAAGGGCATAAAGGGGAGGCCGGGAGGGGCTCAAACCCGCCCCAGCGTCAGACCCCTCCCCCATTTATGGGGGAGGCTGGGAGGGGGATTTGCGGTCTTGCCTCCCACCCAAAACGCACATAAGGGCTTTACAAACCCGAACGGCATCGCTAATATCGCGGGCTTCGTTTGGGGGTATAGCTCAGCTGGGAGAGCGCTTGCATGGCATGCAAGAGGTCAGCGGTTCGATCCCGCTTACCTCCACCAAGGACAAATCAGGTTGTTCCTAGCGGCCTGAAAAGTTAAGTCCCCATCGTCTAGAGGCCTAGGACATCGCCCTTTCACGGCGGTAACCGGGGTTCGAATCCCCGTGGGGACGCCACAAAAGAAAACGCCACCCTCGCGGTGGCGTTTTCTTTTGTGGGATCGCCATGGGCTGACGAGAACCCCGCCGGGTTCGCTGAGCAAGCACCGCTTGCGAAGGACCGCCGCAGGCGGGTCCGCAGCGCAGCGGAGGACGAGGTTTCGCAGAGGCAATGCGAAACCGAGCAATCCCCGACAAGACAGAACGGCGCGGTGGCGTTTTCATTTGTGGCATCGCCCCGGGCTGACGAGAACCCCGTCGGGTTCGCGGTGCAAGCACCGCTTGCGAAGGACCGCCGCAGGCGGGTCCGCAGCGCAGCGGAGGACGAGGTTTCGCAGAGGCCATGCGAAACCGGGCAATCCCGGTGCAAATACAAAAAAGCCACCGCGAAGGTGGCTTTTCCTTTTCTGGGCGGCGCTTCTTATTTAAATCAGAACACCCCCACCAACTGCAAGGTCACCTGATTGCGGTCATAGCTGTAGAGCGCGAGGTTCGAATCGGACTTGGTGTAGGTGTAGCCCAGGGCCAGGCTGAGGCCTTTTTTGTCCAGCTCCTTGGCCAGATTGATGTTGACGGTATAGATCACATCCTTGCGCGTGGCCTCGGGAAAGGCCGCCTCCTTCTCATCGTAGGCGTTACGCGCAATCGAGGGCTGCACCACCAGGGTCAGGCCGTGGGGCAGGCCCTTGAAGTAGGTGGCGAACACGCTGTGGCCGGTGAAATCGAGATAGGCCTGGCGGGTGTCCTCGCGGGTGAGGCGATAGCCGGCCTGGATGAAGCTGGTCTCGTCCAAGCTGTAGCGCAGCCCGGCATTGGCCGCGTAGACGCCGCCGTTGCGGTCGCTGCGCGTGGTCGCCGTGGCCGTGTTGAAGTACTCGCGGGTCTGCACGGTGGCGCCGCCCTCCAGCAGCATGCGCTCGTTCAGCGGATACTGCACCTGCGGCGCCAGGCCCCAGGCCGTGCTGTAGCGGTCGCCGCCCAGGCGCATGTGGTCCAAGACCACGGGTGCCGAGACCACATATTTGGGCAGCTTCCAGGTCGGGCCGGTGGAGACGGAGATGTTGTCCGAGTCAAAATCGGAGACGTTGGTGTAGTCGGTTCGAGAGTAGGCCGCCGTGGTCTGCCAGGCAAAGCGCCGTGAGCGTGGATAGACATGGTTGATCGAGGCCGAGACGTTCCAGCCGCTGTCATGGCGCGGCAACGAGGCGTTATTCAGGGTGAAGGGCACGCCGAAGGCCAGAATCGAAGAACTGGACGGGCCGGCGTTGACGTTGTCGTCGTGGACGAAGCCGAGGGATACCCGGGCGCTCCAGAAGCGCTGGGCATCCATGGCAGCCAGATACTTGTCGATGTTCTCGCCCACCGCGGCCGGCGGGTTAAGCGCCTTCACCGCGCGGAATTCGGCCCGTGCCTTTTCGAACTGGGCATTGGCGTTGTAGGCCCGCGCCAGCTCCAGGCGCACGCGCGGCAGGTTGGGGTTTTCCCTGAGCAACTGTTCGAAGATGGGAATCGCCTCGTCCGGCCGGTCCAGCTCGGTCAGCGCCACGCCCATGAGGAAGGGGGTCTCGACGTCGTTCGGATTCTTTTTCAGGTTCTCGGCCAAGAGGTCATAGGCCTCCTGGTGCAGGCCCAGGGCGAGAAGCTGGGCGGCCAGCTTGCGGTAGTCGTCCACCGCGGCGGCGGCCTCGTCCAGCACCGCCTGCTGCACCTGTTCGACGGTCGGCGTGGTCTCGAAGCTGCGCTCGGCCGGCGGGTCGGTCTTGGCCTTCTCCTGCCCCATGGCCTGTCCTGCGAAGCAGGATGCCGCCATGAACAAAATCGCGAACGACGGCTGTCGGCAATTCATGATTTCCCCTTGGTTCTTGCTGTGACTCATAAAACGACATGGCCAGTTAGGAAGAGTCTGATTAAGTCGTCATGCCCGCGCATACCCTGAAGGGCATAAAGGCGGGCATCCAGTTCGTTGATTTTCTGGGTTCCCGCCTGCGCGGGAACGACGATATTGGGCTTTTTCAGAGCTTCCTTAGGCCATGTCATCGTAAACCATACGCTAGTCTTCTGTCCCGTCCACTGGCCCCTTCTGCGGCGGCGGTGGCGGCGCCTTGGGTGCCGGCGGCGGTGGCGGCGGTGGCGGCGGTGGTGGCGCTGGGGGCGGCGGCGGTGGCGGCAGAAGTTGCGGCAGCGGCAGCGGTGCCAGGCCGCCCGCCCCCGGCAGCGCCGGCAGCGGAATCTGCTCGATCTCCTGGAAGCCGGCCCGCACCGCGGCCGGCAGCGCGCCCAGCATGGTCGGTGCCGGCGCCGTCTGCGCCGAGGCGACGGCCGCGAACTGGCCCGCACCGACTTGCAGCACGCCGGCCGGGTTGCTGATGCCGACCCGGCCCTCGTTCACCCGCACATAAGTGCTGCCGAGGATGACATCGAAGCCGGTGCCGCGAATGCCGATGGTGGCGGCGGGGGTTTCCAGCTTGAAGCCGTCCGGGTTCTTCTTGCCGATCAGGCCGGTGATGGCGCGCAGGCCGCCCTTGCTGGCGGACAGGGCGATGACGCTGTTCTCCCCATTCCTGGGCGGGTAGCGGTATTGCTCGATCTTGAACTCGCTGTTGGATTTGAGCGCGACGAGCTGGCCGTCGGCGAAGCGCAGCAGGGCAAAGCTTTTCTCGCCAGTGGCGATGGCCGTGCCGTCCACCAGCTTGTCGCCCTGTTGCGCCGGGCGCGCCGGCTGGCCGGGGTAGGTGATGGAAACCGCGCCGCCCAGGGCATGGATCTGGCTGACGGCGGCCTGGGCCAGCGCGGCGAACAGCAACAGAGAGGCGCCAAGCACCAGGTTCCAGATGCGCGCGTGTTTCATCCTGGGCTCCCAACCGATAGTTTTGTCCGGCATCAGCAGCTGCGATTGTATCGGGTCCGGCTAAGCGATGTTCTGTTCCGACAAAAATGGCATGGCGCTCGACTCGCCATGCCATTGATATTGGTCAATGAAGCCCCGGGTCCGGGTTCGAAGTCAGCGTCTGTTGAATACTGCGATGGATGCCGGCGCCCTTGCTGCCATCGTCTTTCTGGATAGCCCAGTTGCCGCCCAGTTCACGGGCATTCAGGCCGAAGAATGCGCCGTTGATGGTGCCGGTAACCCCTTCAGCAGGGTTGGCCAAATTGCCAGTGATGGCATTCGTGCCTGGCGTCCAGCCCACATTGACCAGATTTGCCGTTTCGATCCAGGTAACGCCACCGGCCTTGAGATTATTGAGACTACCGCTCAGCTGATTGCTAGTGGCGCGAAAATTCGCGGTCAGATTCGTAGTGCCCGTCACCGGTGCGGCTAGACCTGATGCATCGACGCGATAGCCACGCACCTCGCCCCGATAGGTGCCGCTCTTGCCATAGCCGTACTCACCAGCGTCATTGCTCAAGGCAGTGAGCGTTTCCACCGGCGTCAGCGGACCGGCCACCCAAAGCGACTCCGGCTCAATGCTTTGTTTGCCGTCGTCGATCGGTACCTCGGCGCTGCCCCAGCGGCCCCAGCTCAGGTACTGGAATTCGTGGTTCGTCGGTAGCGGTCCTTCCACTTCGCTCGGCTCGCTGGGCCAAGTCAAGGTATCGGTCTGCTTGGTAGCCGTCACCAGCCCACTCTCCTCACCGTTGCTGGTGCCGATCACACCGAAGGCCTTGGGCGAGACATAGGCCGAATCGAATTCGGCACTGGTAGCGTCGAGGGTATGTTCTGTGCCTGTCCATGTCCCACCGTCTTCGAGTTCGCGGGTGGTCACCGAGGCGGTCAAAGTACCGGTCAAGGTGTCGCCCGAGTGGTCGAGTGTAATGACCACGTCGTCCGGGCTACCCGTCGTGCCGCCGGAGAGGGCGGGGATTACCGTGACCTCTACTTCATAATCAACATATTTTTCTTGACGGACATAAGCGGCGGCGAAGCCCTTGAAGACGTTGCTACCGTCAGCCACGCTGGGGGTGAACTCATAGCTCTGGCTGGGGGTGCTCACCAGGCCGGTCAACATCATGTTCGTATAGGCGTAACTGTCGCCGTTGTACCAGTAGGCGCCGAAGGTGCCGCCGAAGCCGGCCGGGGTGCTGCCCGTGCCATAGAGCTGCATATTGGTATTGCCGCGCCGGGCGTCGTCGAGTTCAGGACGTACTGTTGAAACTTCACAGTCATTACAAAGCTCAAAGCCGTAGTACCGGCCTTCGATCTTCTTGCTGTCGGGGTTGACCGCGCCGATGAAGAAACCGAAGTTCTGCTCAGGTTCGTCGGCAAACAACGGCGACTTATCCAGCGCGAAGACCTTTCCGGTCGCCCAGTTCACCATCAAGTCGCCCGATGGCGTGGCACTGGCGCCGTGTCGGTCGCCATTGTTGTCGTGCGCGCTGCTGAACAGGTCGAACACCGTCACCCCACTGCTGGCGCTTGGCCGAGTGGCGAGCTTGTTGCCAAAATAGCCTTCGACCACGCCAGAACATTCGCTACAGGTAGAGCCCTCCAATAGGAAGCGGTAGAAGTCTTTATTGGACGACCACTGCGCGAAAGAGTCTTCTTCGAGAGAAGCGCCCCAGAGGTCCACGTTGCTCAATGCTGCGCTACCCGCTTGTTTGTAGGTCCGATCGGTCACCGTCGTGCCCATAGCCGTGTCGAGGGTGAATTCCACGCCCTCCTGGAAGGGATAGGTCAGGACGAAGTCGATCTTGTTGGCTGCGCCTGTCTGGGCTGCCGCCAACACTGACCGCGCCGTGCGGGTCCGCCAGGGCGCCTCGTCCATGTTGAGGCTGTTCATATAGCCGCCGCTATAGGGCTGGGCCTTGGCGAGCAGGGGGTTCGCGATGGCCCGGAACAGTTCATTCGTCAACGCTTCGGATGAGTACTCCCCCGGCAGCCGAATATAGACGCCACCGGTGAGGTCGGCCAGTTCCTGGGCCGCGCCGGCGGCCTGGCTATAGTCAGCGGAACGCCAAGCATTGGGGTCATGGTTACCCTCATATCTGCCATCCATATCATAGGCATCGATGAAAGACGCGCTGATGCCCTCGCGTTTGAGGATATCACCCAGGTCTTTTTCGGAAACGCTCGACTGCAAGGATGGAGTATCTCCGAAGACCAGCAGGGTCTTGTAGGCGTTGACGCCAGTACGCCAGCCGGTGTTCTGGCCGGTGCCGTCCGCGCGAGGGGCGACGGCACCGCTCTCGGCGACCTGCTGAATAGCATAGAAGTTGCCGCCAGAACCGTAATATGGCGAATCGTCCGACCAAGCCTCAATCGCCGCC
This sequence comes from Sulfuritortus calidifontis, assembly GCF_003967275.1. NCBI lineage: Bacteria > Pseudomonadati > Pseudomonadota > Betaproteobacteria > Nitrosomonadales > Thiobacillaceae > Sulfuritortus > Sulfuritortus calidifontis. The sequence continues at coordinate 65,452 of NZ_AP018721.1, read as the reverse complement.
TGGCCCGACGGCCGGCTGGGGGTCATGGCCTGCTGCAACTGATAGGCGTCGCTGGGAACACCATCGTAGGGGTCGTCGAAATAGCGGCCGACGCCCCAGCGGATGTTGCCACTGCCGTCGGGTAGGATATCGTTGGCGCGGGCCAGGAGGTCGAGGATGTTGCTACCCTGCATCGCCTGGTATAGCGGCGTCATGGAGTCGCTGGAATCATAGCCCGCAGCCAAGAAGAAGACGTCCAAGCTGGCCCGGTCGGGCGGCGGCGGCGGCGGTGGTATTACGGGCGGCACCGGCTTCGGCGGGGGCGGCGGAGGCGGCGGGGGCGCGATCTCGATTTCAATCTCACCGTCACCGCCCCCCGCCCCCGTCGGTGGCAGGTTGTTGATGATGATGTTCTCCAATTCCTGGAAGCCCGCCTTGGCGCCCGGGGGCAAGGCGCCCTCGGTGGTCGGCGCCGGCGGCGTCTGGCGCGAGGCGATGGCCGCGATCTGGCCGGCGGCCAGTTGCAAGAGCCCGGCCGGGTTGACGATGGCGATCTTGCCGTCGGTCACCCGGATGAAGGTGCCGCCGTCAATGAAGATGTCGAAAGTGGTGCCGCGGATGCCGATGGTGGCGGTGGGGGTGTCGAGCTTGAAGCCGTCCGGGTTCTTCTTGCCGATCAGGCCGGTGATGGCGCGCAGGCCGCCCTTGCTGGCGGTGAAGCCGATCTTGTTGTCTTTGTCGACCTTGGGATTGAACCGGTATTCGTCGACCCGGAATTCGCTGTTGGACTTGAGGGCGACGACCTGGCCGTCCGCGAAGCGGAGCATGGCGAAGCTCTTTTCGCCGGTGGCGACCTGGGTGCCGACCTCGAGCCGGTCGCCCTTTTGTGCCGCCCGTGCGGCCTGGCCGGCATAAGCGATGGAAACCGTCCCGCTTAGGGTGTGGATCTGGCTGACAGTCGCCTGCGCCAAGACCGCAAACATGAGCAAGCCGATGCCGAACCAATACCGCCAAATAAGCGTGTGCTTCATAGGGCCCCCTTCAGGCCAATACACCCCCACCCTTTGTAGGTATTTTCCCTTAACTATATCTACGTATTTCGACACCGCAAGGCGAAAGATCGCGCTTGGCCGTATCGGGCCATTGTCTCCCCAAGGAAACAAGGACTTATTCGGTCCCATGGTCATTCCAGGCAGGGCGCCAAGCCGGGTTCTCGGTGTGGTTTAATTGGCCAACCCCGCAACAAAACCCCGGAAAGGTCGTTAGCGATGCACCTCAGCCCCCTTTTTCGCGCCCTCGCCGCTGCCGGCCTGTTGGTTTCCCTCACCGCCCAGGCCGGTCCGGTCGAGGACATGCGCAGCCTGATGGGTCAGAACAAGGCGAAAGAGGCCTACGCCATCGGCCAGAAGAACCCGGACCTGCTGGGTGACCCCGATTTCGATTTCTTCTTTGGCCTGGCCGCCATCGAGGCCGGCCACGCGGCCGAGGGCATCCTGGCCCTGGAGCGCTTCCTGCTGCTCAACCCGGACAACGCCCGTGCCCGGCTGGAGCTGGCCCGCGGCTACTTCGTGCTGGGCGACGACGTGCGCGCCCGCGAGGAGTTCGAGGCCGTGCGCAAGCTGAACCCGCCGGCCTCGGTGCTGGCGGCGATCGACCGCTTCGTCGACGCCATCCGCAGCCGCGAGGGCCGCTACCAGACCACGGCCAGCTTCTATGCCGAGGCCGGCTTCGGCATCGACACCAACGTCAACGGCGGCGCCTCCACCGCCAACATCACCCTGCCGGTGTTCGGCGCCGTCACCCTGAGTGACACCGGCGTCGAGAAGCGCGACAGCTTCGGCCACCTCGCCCTCGGCGGCCAGGTGGCCAAGCCGATCGCGCCCGGTGTCTCTTTGTTCGGCGCCACCGGCTTCGACGGCAAGTACAACCGCGACGAATCGGCCTTCAACCAGGCCTCGCTCGGTCTCACCGGTGGCGTCAGCTACGTGAAGGACAACAACCTCTACCGGGCCAGCGTGAACTGGAACGGCGCCACCGTCGGCAGCGAGCATTACCGCGACGTGCTCGGCGCCAGCGGCGAATGGTTCCACCAGCTCGACGAGTTCCAGGCGGTCAATGCCTTCGCCCAGTACGCCGATCTCGAATACGGCGGCGCCAACCGAGTGCGCAACGCCACCCTTACCGGCATCGGCGCCGGCTATCGCCGCGCCTTCAGCGTCAAGTGGCAGCCGGTGGCCAGCGCCCGCCTGAGCTACAGCAAGGAAAGCAACCGCGTGCACCGGCCCGATTTCTCCCGCAGCATGCCCGGCCTCAACCTGGGCGTGAGCCTGTCGCCCGACCCGAAATGGGGCCTAGGCGTGAACTATGGCTACCAGAAGAGCAACTATGATGGGAAAACGCTGGGCGTCGACCGCAAGGACACCTACCAGTCGCTCGGCCTGAATGCGACTTACCTGGTGAACAAGCAGCTCAGCCTGCGCGGCGAGCTGAGCTACAGCGAGAACGAGTCCAACATCGAGCTCTACAGCAACAAACGCACCCTGGGCGCCGTCAACGTGCGCTACGACTTCAAGTGAGGCCCGCCATGCGATTCGCCCCCTCCCTGCTCATCCTGTCTCTGCTCGCCGCCTCCGCCTCGGCGGCACCGATCGGCCGCATCCTGGTCGCCGTCGGCGACGTCAGCGCTCAGCGCAACGGCAAGACGGTGCCGCTCAAGGCCCGCGCCGAGATCGAGTTGGGCGACCTGATCAAGACCGGCCCGGCCAGCAACGCCCAGATCCGTCTGACCGACGGCTCCATCATCGCGATCAAGCCGGTCACCGAGTTCAAGTTCGACGACTACCAGTTCACCGGCAAGCAGGACGGCACGGAGAAGGGCGCCTTCAGCCTGGTCAAGGGCGGCTTCCGCACCATCACCGGTGCCATCGGCAAGCAGAACCCGCAGAACTACAAGGTCGCCACACCCATGGCCAACATCGGCATCCGGGGCACCTTCTACAACCTGGCCATCTGCGACTCCGGCTGCTTCAACCCCGATGGCTCCAAGGCCAAGGACGGCCTCTATGGCGGCGTGGTCGACGGCAAGATCGCCGTGAGCAACACCGCCGGCGAAAAGACCTTCGGCAACGACGAATTCTTCCACGTCGCCAGCGCGAACGAAACCCCGCAGGGCCTGATCGCCCCGCCCAGCTTTTTGCAGGACAAGCTGGAAGGCCAGAAGCAGTCAAAGAAAGAGAAGGAAGAAGGCCAGGCCGAGGCCAAGCCCCAAGCGCAAACGACGAAGGCCGAAGACGGCGGCAGCGGCTTCAAGGGTGACAGCCGGGCCGGTGTGGTGACGGATACCGGGACAGTGAAAACCGAGCCGGTGGTCGGCGCCAGCGACGACAGCTATAAGGCCACAGAAGACAAGACCATCAGCGACACCCCGATTCCCGTGGTTGGGGTCAAACAGTTCTTGCTCGCCCACTCCTTCGGCGACGGCCAGCCCTACGGTGCCTACCCAAATGAAATCACCGAATTCCACGGCCTCTCAGACTTCATCTTCCTGAACCAGGAGCCGGTCGGCGTCATCACCGACGCAAAGGATTTGGTGCTCATTGACGCCAGCCTGCAGGATATCGGCCATGCCAAGGATACTGGCGGCAATCTGGCCGTGTTCTGGGGTAAATGGATGAATGGCACGATCACCGTCTACAACAGCAACGGTTCAATAGACATCGACACCCTATCCAATTTCCAAGCTGTCCATTTCATCGGCGGCGTAGCCCCCAGCAGCCTACCGACTGGTAGCGTGACATATAACTATCTAGCCAACGCCAGCACCAAACCCAGCTTCAGCGATGGTTCGGCAAACACGAACAGTGCGGTCACCGGCGGCTCCGTCACCATCAATTTCACCACGCTGGCCGCTTCGGCCAGCCTGACGTTGAACCTCGATCATGGCGGTAGCCTCGGCGGTTACACCTTGGCCACCACTACAGGAAGTTTCAACCCCACCACCTTCGGCATCACCGGCAGCGGCAATACGACCTTCAACACGGGCACCGATGGTCTCAATTGTGGCGCTGGCAATTGCCCCAGTTATGTCGCCGGTTTCGTAGCCGGCCCCGGCGGCACCCATGTTGGTCTTGGCTATGGCATTCACGCCAATACCCTCTCCGCACCGCTCCAGGTAAACGGTGTTGCAGCTTTCCAGACGGGTGCCCAACCCGCTGCGGTAACCGGCAGCCTATATCCTGCCGGGACCATCCCTCAGTGATCGCCGCAGCCCGCCCTGTGGCCACTACCTATTAACAAGCCGCGCCGCCTGCGATAATTTGGCCTGAACCAGAGAAAAACCCCTTAGGGACCGAATCATGCTGAACACCAAAACGACCCTGGCGGCCTGCGCCGCCCTCTCTCTGCTGGCCGGCTGCGCCAGCAACGGCGACCCGCGCGATCCGTTGGAGCCGATGAACCGGGCCATCCACAGCTTCAACGAGGGCGTCGACAAGGCGGCGATCAAGCCGATCGCCCAGGGCTACCAGGCGGTGATGCCCGGCTTCGCCCAGACCGGGGTGCGCAACTTCTTCGCCAACCTGGACGACGTCTCGGTGCTGGCCAACGACCTGCTGCAATTGAAGATCGAACTGGCCGCGCGCGATTTCATGCGCCTGGCCATCAACACCACCTTCGGCCTGGCCGGCGTGCTCGACATCGCCAGCGAGGCCGGCCTGAAAAAGCACAACGAGGACTTCGGCCAGACCCTGGGCCACTGGGGCGTGGGCAGCGGGCCCTATCTGGTGCTGCCCATCCTGGGGCCGAGCAACATCCGCGACACCGCCGGTCGCGTGGTCGACGGCAAATACCTCGACCCGGTCTACGACCTGCAGGACGACGAGGCCAAGGCCGGCGTGCTGTTCGCCCGCCTGATCAGCAAGCGGGCCGAGCTGCTCGACGCCAAGGAAGCCTTGGATGCCGCCGCGGTGGACGGCTACGAGTACACCCGCGACTTCTACCTGGAGCGCCGCCGCGCCCTGATCTACGACGGCAAGCCGCCGAAGCTGGAAGACTGAACTCCGTCCCGGCCTCTATCCTCGGGTAGCGGAGACACCTAAATTTCGTCCCCACCCCAGCCCTCCCCATGAATGGGGAGGGTGCCTGCACGCCTCCCGCACCTGTGCCTCCCGAGGGGCATAAAGGGGAGGCTGGGAGGGGCTCAAGTCAGGCCTGGCGCTAGACCCCTCCCCCATTTATGGGGGAGGCTGGGAGGGGCTCAAGTCAGGCCTGGCACTAGACCCCTCCCCCATTTATGGGGGAGGTCGGGAGGGGGAACTGTACAATCAGCAACTACTCTTAAGTTGGCCTTGTCATGCCCCCGCAGGCAGGCATCCAGTCTATGATTCGAGCTGGATTCCGGCTTGCGCCGGCATGACGATATTCGGCTTTTCGCGCATCCCTTTTCAAGACGGCAAGCACCCATGAGCAAGGCCTTCGTCCGCGACGACGGTGACGAGCAGGAAGACGACGACCCCACCCCGGCGCTGCCCGCCGGCGGCAAGAACTATGTCACGCCCGCCGGCTATGCCCGGCTGCAGGCCGAGCTCAACCACCTGGTCCGGGTGGAGCGGCCGCAGGTGGTCAACGTCGTGTCCTGGGCGGCCGGCAACGGCGACCGCTCGGAGAACGGCGACTATATCTACGGCAAGAAACGGCTGCGCGAGATCGACCGCCGCCTGCGCTTTCTGACCAAGCGGATCGAGCAGGCCGTGGTGGTCGACCCGGCGCGGCAGGAGAACACCGACCAGGTGTTCTTCGGCGCCACGGTCACCGTGCTCGACGGTGATACCGAGTTCACCTACAGCATCGTCGGCATCGACGAGGCCGACCCAGGCCGGGGCCGCATCTCCTGGGTGTCGCCCCTGGCGCGCGCCCTGCTCAAGGCGCGCACGGGTGACAGCGTGCGGGTAGCGACCCCGGGCGGGGTGCGGGAGCTGGAGATCCTTGCGGTTGAATACCTTAGCCTCGACTGAGGGCGAGGCGCTTAGAACTTGACGCCGACGTGCAGGGCGACCACGCCCGCGGTCAGGTTGAAGTAATCCACCTTGCCGAAGCCGGCATCCAACATCATCTGCTTCAGCGTCTCCTGGTCCGGGTGCATGCGGATGGATTCGGCCAGGTATTTGTAGCTGGCGGCATCCTTGGCCACGAGTTGGCCGAGGCGCGGCAGCAGGCCGAAGGAATAGGCGTCGTAGGCCGGGGCCAGCGGCTTCCAGACCTTGGAGAACTCCAACACCAGCAGCTTGCCGCCGGGCTTGAGCACCCGGCACATCTCCTGCAGGGCGACATCCTTGTGGGTCATGTTGCGCAGGCCGAAGGCGACGCTGACCAGATCGAAATAACCGTCGGGGAAGGGCAGGTGCTCGGCATCGCATTGGGCAACCGGCAGGGCCAGGCCCTCGTCGAGCAGGCGGTCGCGCCCCACGCCGAGCATGGAGCCATTGATGTCGGTCAGCCAGACCTCGCCGGTGGGGCCGGCATCCTTGGCCAAAAGGCGCGAGATGTCGCCGGTGCCGCCGGCGATGTCGAGAACGCGCATGCCCGGCCGCACAGCGGCCTGCAGGGCGGTGAAGCGCTTCCAGATGCGATGCAGGCCAAGCGACATGAGGTCGTTCATCACATCGTAGCGCTGGGCCACGGAATGGAAGACCTCGGCGACCTTGCGCGCCTTGTCGCGCTCGGCGACCGATTCGAAGCCGAAGTGGGTCTGCTTGTCGCTCATGGCATGACAGTCAGTTGGGCCGGAAGCCCTCGGGGGCGCCGACGCCTTCGCCGAAGAAATACTTCTCGGCCTGCTCGGCCAGATATTTGCGGTGCTGGGCATCGGCCAGGTTGAGCCGGTTCTCGTTGATGATCATGGTTTGCAGGCGAATCCAGCCTTGCCACGCCTCTTTCGACACATTGTCGAAGATGCGCTTGCCCAAGTCGCCGGGGTAGGGCGGGAAATCCATGCCTTCGGCCTCGCGGCCCAGTTTGACGCAATTGACCATGCGCGCCATGGGGGTGCTCCTTCAGGTATTCCGGGGTGAAAGCGGATAGTAGCGGATGCGGCCTCGGCCGTCACCCTTCGCCCAGCTGCTTGAGCGCCCGCTTGCGGAACACGGCCATCTCCTTGGCCGCTTGGACGTCGCCCCGGGCCTCGGCCACCTCGATGCCCTGACGATAGGCCTCGGCCGCCTCGGCGAACTGGCCGAGGTCCATGCGGGCACGGCCGAGCAGCTTCCAGGCCGCGGAGTACTTGGGGTCGAAGGCGAGGGCCGCCTCGAACTGGGTGCAGGCCTCGGCGTAGCGTTCGGCCTTGAGGTATTCGTTGCCCAGGGAGTAGCGGAGCAGGGCGTTGTCGCGACCCGCGGCCAGCATCTTCTCGAAGTTTTCCAGTGCGCTCATTTTCGCCAGAAGGCCGGGGTCAGCACCACCAGCAAGGTGAACAGCTCCAGCCGGCCGAGCAACATGGAGAAGCTGCAGACCCAGGTCTGGAAGTCGGTGAGCACGGCATAGGTGGTGGCCGGGCCGACCTGGTTGAGGCCGGGGCCGGTGTTGTTGATGGTGGCGACCACGGCGGAGAAGGCGGTGAAGACATCGAGGCCGCTGGCGATCAGGACGAAGGACAGCACCACGATGGAGGCGATGTAGATGAACAGATAAGCCAGCACGGCGTAGGTGATCTTGTTCGTTACCGGCACGCCGCCCAGGCGGGTGAGCAGGTTGGCGTTGGGATGCAGCAGGTGCACCAGCTCGCGGTAAACCTGTTTGTAGAGCAGGATGGCGCGCATCATCTTGATGCCGCCGCCGGTGGAGCCGGCGCTGGTGGAAAAGCTGCACAGAAAGAGCATCCACAGCCCGGCGAAATAGGGCCAGGCGTTGAAATCGGCATTGGCCAGGCCCATGGTGGTGGCCACGGAGATGGTGTTGAAGCTGGCATAGCGCAGGGCGGTCAGGAAATCGACGTAGACATCCTGGTACCAAAGAAACAGGGCCAGGCCCAGACAGCTGCCGAGCACGATGAAGAGGTACCAGCGCAGTTCGGGATCGACCCGGTAGGGATGGAAGCTGCGCTGGCGGAAGGCCAGGAAATGGGTGGCGAAGTTCATGCCGGCGATCAGGGCGAAGACCACGGCGATGCCCTCGAGCAAGGGCGAATTGAAATGGCCGAAGCTGGCATCGTGCGAGGAGAAACCGCCCAGACCCATGACCGAGAAGGCGTGGACCACGGCATCGACCCAGCCCATGCCGCCCAGCCAGAAGGCAATGAAGCACAGCAAAGTGAAAAAGAGATAAACCACCCACAGGCCCTTGGCGGTCTCTTCCATGCGCGGGGTGAGCTTGGTGTCCTTCATCGGCCCCGGGGTCTCGGCCTTGTACATCTGGCGGCCGCCGACGCCGAGCAGGGGGAGCACGGCGACCACCAGCACGATGACGCCCAGGCCGCCGAGCAGATGCAGCTGCGCCCGCCAGATGTTGATCGAGGCCGGCAGGTTGTCCAGGCCCGAGAGCACGGTCGCGCCCGTGGTGGTCAGACCCGACATGGTCTCGAAATAGGCATCGGTGAAACTCAGGTCCGGCAGATAGATCAGCAGGGGCAGGGCGGCGAAGATGGGCAGCACCGTCCAGATCAGCACCACCAGGAGGAAGCCGTCGCGCGAACGCAGCTCGCGCTTGTTGTGGCGGGTCAGCAGCCAGAGAAAGACGCCGCTGCCGATGGTGGCCAGCACCGCCTCGTCGTGGGCATGGCGCGCCGCATCGGCCATGGCCTCGGAGATGACCAAGGGGAACAACATGGTCAGGCCGAACAAGGCGATGACCATGCCCAAGACCTTGAGGATGGGGATGAGGCGGTCCTGCATCAGAAGAAGCCCATGCCGACCTGGAACAGCTTCTCCACCTTGGGGATCAGGCGCTTGTTGGGCACGAACAGGATGACGTGGTCCTCCGCCTCGATCACCGTGTCGTGGTGGGCGATGATCACCTCGTCGCCGCGCAGGATGGCACCGATGCTGACGCCTTCCGGCAGGTCGGTCTCCTCGACCCGACGGCCGACCAGGCGGGACGAGTTGCGGTCGCCGTGGACCACGGCCTCCATGGCCTCGACCGCGCCCCGGCGCAGGCTGTGCACCGCCACCATGTCGCCGCGCCGGATGTGGGTGAGCAGGGGGCTGATGGTGGCCTGGGCCGGCGACAGGGCAATGTCGATCTCGCCGCCCTGCAAGAGGTCGACATAGGTCGAGCGGTTGATCAGGGCGACCACCTTGCGCGCGCCCATGCGCTTGGCCAAGAGGCAGGACATGATGTTGTCCTCGTCATCGTTGGTCAGGGCGCAGAACACGTCCATGTCGTCGACGTTCTCCTGCAGCAGCAATTCCTCGTCGGTGGCGTTGCCGGTGAACACCATGGTGTGCTTGAGCTGCGCCGCCAGCTGCTCGGCGTTCTTCTTGTTGCGGTCGATCAGCTTGACCTGGTAATCGTCCTCCAGCGCCGCGGCCAGGCGGCTGCCGATGTTGCCGCCGCCGGCGATCATCACTCGGCGCACGGTCTTGTCGGCCCGGCGCATCTCCTTCATCACGGCACGGATGTTTTCGGTGGCGGCGATGAAGAAGACCTCGTCGCCGTCCTCGATCACGGTGCGGCCCTCGGGCACGAACATGCGATCGCGGCGGAAGATGGCGGCGACCCGGGCATCCAGCTTGGGCAGGTGCTTGCGGATATCGCGCAGCTCGTGGCCGACCAGTGGGCCGCCGAAGTGGGCGCGCATGGCGACCAGGCGGATGCGGCCGTCGGCGAAGTCGACCACCTGCAAGGCCTCGGGGTAGTCGATCAGCCGGCGCAGGTAGTTGGTCACCTCCTGCTCGGGGCTGATCACGAAGTCCACCGCCATGTTCTCCGGCGCGAAGATCTCGGGCTGTTTCATGTAATCGAGGGCGCGGATGCGGGCGATCTTGGTCGGGATGCGGAACAGGGTGGCGGCCAGCTTGCAGGCCAGCATGTTGATCTCGTCGTTCTGGGTCACCGCCACCAGCATGTCGGCATCTTCGGCGCCGGCCTGGCGCAGAATCGAGGGGTGGGCGGCCTGGCCGCAGATCGTGCGCAGGTCATAACGGTCCTGTAACCAGTCGAGCTTGGCCTGGTCGACATCGACCACGGTGATGTCGTTGGCCTCCGAGACCAGGCCGAAGGCCAGATTCGACCCGACCTGGCCGGCGCCGAGAATGATGATTTTCATGACTCGCCTGCGCGAAAGGTGCAGGCAAGCGTGCCTGCGATCGGTGAGGCGTAGGACGCAGCCGGCATGGCCGGTCGGCTAGGCCTCTTTTTTGGCCGGCAATTGTATGCCCAGTTGCTTGAGCTTGCGATAGAGATGGGTGCGCTCCAGCCCGCTCTTCTCGGCCACCCGGGTCATGTTGCCGCCGCAGCTGCCGAGCAGGGCCTCCAGGTAACGACGCTCGAAGATCTCGCGGGCATCCTTCAACGGCATGTCGAGGTTGAGGTCGGCCACCGCCTTTTCCTCGGCGCGGCTGTCGCCCATCTGGGCCGCCACCTCGTCGACGTCGATCTCCTCGTTGAGCGCGGTGGTCGCCAGGCTGCGCACACGGGCGCGCAACTCATCGATATTGCCCGGCCAGGTGAACTGATTGAGCGCGGCCAAGGCCGCTTCGCTGAACCGGCGCGGCGGTAGACCCTGTTCCTGGACCACCTTTGCCAATTCAGCCTGGGCCAGTGCGGGGATGTCTTCCTTGTGCTCGCGCAGCGGCGGCACCCGGACCGCGGCCTGGGTCAGGGCGTTGTATAGGTCCTTGGAGTAGCCGCCTTCCAGGGCCTTCTGCGCCAGGTTCTGGGCAGAGGCGCAAACGATGCGGACATTGAATTCCCGCCGGCGCGATAGCAGCAGGAGAAGCCCCTTCTGCTGCATGGGTGTAAGTTCGGCCACCTCGCGCAAGAACAGCAGGCCGCCCTTGGCCTGGTTCAGCCAGTCGATCGGCCGTTCGGCCAGATCGCTCATGCTCTCGGGCACGAACCAGGGCGTGCCCGGCACGTGCAGGAAGCGGGCACAGGCCTCGGCGCCGGCACCCGATTCGGCCGTCACCAGCAAGGGCGAGTCGACCGTGGCCACCTGCTTCAGCCGCTGGGCCAGGTTCTGGATCGCCGGACTGCTGCCGAGACCGTCGAGATTGAAGCTTGGCGTCGGCGCCGGGCCCTGGGCCTTGAGCGCACGGGCGACGGTATCGATCAGGTGGTTGTAGGGGACGGGCTTTTCCAGATAGTCGAAGGCACCCAGGCGGGTGGCCTCGACCGCGGTGTGGATGGTGCCGTGGCCGGACATGATGACAACCGGCATGGTGAGCAGACCGTCGGCGGACCACTCCTTGAGCAGGGTGATGCCGTCGACATCGGGCATCCAGATGTCGAGCAGGACCAGCGACGGTTCCTTGGCCAGACGCTCCTGGCGCGCCGCCTGGCCGTTCTCCGCCAGGCGCACTTCGTAGCCCTCGTCTTCGAGGATCTCGCGCATCAGCTCGCGGATGCCGGCCTCGTCGTCGACTACCAGAATCTCACTCATCGGCAGATTCACCTTCCATAAGCGGTAGTGTAATCGTTATGCACGCCCCGTGGGGCTGCGCGTTGCGCACGTCGATCGCGCCGCCGTGCTCATCGATGATCTTCTTCACGATGGTCAGGCCCAGACCGGTGCCCTTCGGCTTGGTCGTGGCATAGGGCTCGAACAGGCGGCTGAGCAGATGCTCGGGAAAACCGGGACCACTGTCGCCGACGCGCAATTCGACGCCATTCTTGCCGAGGCCGGTAGCGACGCGCAACTCCGGCTCCGCCGTTTCGACCAGCGCCTCCTTCGCGTTCTTCACCAGATTGTGCAGCACCTGGCGCAGCAGCGCCGGGTCGCCCGCGACCGGCGGCAGGTCGTCGGCCAGCATGACCTGCATCGGCACCTGGCCTTCGTAGAGCACCAGCACTTCGCGGATCAGGGCGTTGAGGTCGACCGCCTCGATCCGCGCCGCCGGCAGCTTGGCATATTGGGCGAAGGCATCGACCAGGCCCTTCATCGCCGCCACCTGGCCGACGATGGTCTCGGTCGAGCGGGTGAGTATCTGCCGCTCGTGTTCGTCCAGCTTGTCGGCCAGCTTGCGCTGCAGGCGCTCGGCCGAGAGCTGGATCGGGGTGAGCGGGTTCTTGATCTCGTGCGCCATGCGCCGCGCCACCTCGCCCCAGGCGGCATCGCGCTGGGCGCGGATCATCTCGGTGATGTCGTCGAAGGCGAGCAGGCGGTCGCTGTCGAGCTCGCTGGTCAGCGAGGCGCCGCGGGCCAGCAGCACACGCACGCCATTGCCGCTGTCGTATTCCATCTCGCCCTGCCAGTGGCCCTGGCCGGACTCGACGAAGCATTGCTCCATCTCGCCGGCCAGGCGGGCCAGGCCGCTTCCCGGTTCGCCCAGTTCGGCGAGCCGGCGGCCGATCAGCTGTCCGGGCTCGACACCCAGCGCAGCGGCGGCGGCGGCATTGACCGTGCGCACGGTGTAGTCGGGACTCAACGTGATGACACCGGTGCTAACGCTGCCGAGGATGCTCTCCAGATAGGCCTTGGCCTCCTGCAGCATGTCCTGGTTCTCCTGGGCCAAGGCCCGGGCGTCGGCCAGCTGCCGGGTCATGCGGTTGAACGACTGGGTCAGCATGCCCAGCTCGTCCTGGGCGCCGCTCGCCTGGACCTGGCTGAAGTCGCCGCGGGCCACGGCCCGGGTGCCGCGGGCCAGCGCGCGCAGGGGGGCGGCCATGCGCTCGGACAGGATGAAGGCAAGCGAGATGGCCGAGAACAACGCCAAGGCGAGGGCGAGGGTGAGCGAGAAGCCATAGAGCCGCTTGAGCCCGATGCGCGACAGCGCCAGCTCCTGGTAGTTGCTGTGCGCCGTCTCGACCTCGCGGGCATCGCGCGCGAGTTGTGACGGGATGGCCTGCTGCAACAGCAGCACCCGCACGCTCTCGCCCAGCGAAAGCAGGTTGACCGGTACCGCGGCGCGGGCGACCAGGCCTTCGCCGTCGGCCGTCGGTTCCACCCGCGACCAGGGCTGCTGCAGACGAACCTGCCAAATGGCGGCGCTGCTCGGCGGCTGCGGCGCCAGGCCGGCCTTGTCGCCGGAGGCGAAGCCGAGCAGGCGGCCCTCCAGATCGTAGAGGGCGGCCTCCTGCGCGGCGATGGTCTCGCGCAATTCGTTCAGCCGATAGGCCTGCTCCTCCGGCGGCATCTCGGCCAATTGCACGGCCATGGACTCGGCCTTTTTCACCAGGTCGCGCCGGACATGCTCCAGCGCCGACTGGCCCAGGCTCAGGCCGCCTTGCAAAGCGCGCTCCATGCGCACGTCGAACCAGGACTCGATGGAGCGGGTGAGGAACTGCACCGACACGGTGTAGACGATGGCCCCCGGCACCAGGGCCATGAGGGCGAAGACCAGCAATAGCCGGGCGGTCAGCTTGGCGCCGAAGACGCCGGCGCGGATGCGGCGGATGAGGACGTAGGCCTGATAGCCGATCAGGCCGATCAGGGCCAGGGCGGCCACCGCGGTCAGGCTGAGCAGCAGGGTGAAGTGCTCGGCGAAGAAGGCGGTGTTGTCAGCCGCAAGGGACAGCAGTGCGATCAGCACCGCGCCGGCGATCAGGCTCAGGCTGACGAGGGCGATCATCTCAGGTTTTCAGCGGCCAGCGAATCCAGTCGGAATCCATCTGCCAACGATCGGAGGCGAAGGCATTGACCTGCAGGGGTTTCGGAAGCTGGGCCAGGTCGACGTACATGCGCACACCGGCCCGATAGGTGGTCTTCTTCTTCAGCTGCTGGCGCTCGACCACCGCCCAGTTGCCGAGATTGCCCACGGCGGCCAGGGCGTCAGCCAGGCTGTCGTGGCTGCTCAAACGGCCGGCGGTGTTGACGGTGAAACTGCGCAGCAGGGCATTGTGACTGAGCTTGAGGGTACGGCTGGCCTCGGCGATGTCCTCGTTCAGCCAGTAGTCGCGGGGCCGCACCAGTTCGAATTCCTGGATGAAGGTGATGGTGACCCCGCGCTTCAAGGCCTCTTCCAGCTTGTCGTTGAGCTGGACCTCGAAGCCGCCGGACAGGACATAGTGGTCGTCGCGCGCCACCAGTTCGATCTGCCTAGCCTGGATGCCCTCGGCCCGGGCCGGGGCGAGCGCGAGCAGCAGGGCCGATCCCAGCATCGCGGTGAGAAATTTACGCCTTGACCAGGCGGGCATAGAAGAATCCGTCATGCTGCGGGTCGGGTAGCCATTGTCCGTCGATTGCCCCCGGCAGGGTCAGGGCGTCCAGGCGGGCATCGGGGTGGCGGCCGAGGAAGGCCTGCACCCGCGCCATGTTTTCCTGGCGGAAGACGCTGCAAGTGGCGTAGAGCAATTTACCACCCGACCCCAGGCAAGGCCATAAAGCCTCGAGCAATCGGTCCTGCTCTTTTGTCAGGCTTTCAACATCGGAGACACGCTTGAGCCATTTGCCGTCCGGATGCCGACGCACCACGCCGGAGGCGGAGCAGGGGGCATCGAGCAGGATGCGGTCGAAGGGCCTGCCGTCCCACCAGGTCGCCGGCTTGCCGGCATCGGCCGCCAGCAGCCGAGCGCTCAGGCCCAGGCGGTCGAGGTTTTCCCGCACCCGGCTCAAACGGTCGGTGTCGCTGTCGAGGGCGACCAGGTCCAGGGCGTGGGCCTCGAGCAGATGGCCGGTCTTGCCGCCCGGGGCGGCGCAGGCATCGAGCACATGCATGCCGTCGCCGCATTCCAGCAGTTCGACCGCTGCCTGGGCGCCGAGGTCCTGCACCGAGACCTCGCCCCCGGCGAAGCCGGGCAGGGCGGCGACCGGCACCGGCTTGGCCAGGGTCAGGGCCCAGGGGCCGGTCTGGTGGGCCTCGATACCCTCGGCCGCCAGCTGTTCCTGATAGTCGGCGAGGCTTACACGCCGGCGGTTCACCCGCAGGGTCATGGGCGGATGCTGGGCGGCCGATTCCAGGACCGCCTGCCAATGCTCGGGCCAATCGGCCTGCACCCGCTTGATCCACCACTTGGGGAAGTTCCACTTGGCGACCGTGTCGCCCTCGGCCGCGGCCGAGAGCTCGGCCTGCCGGCGCTGGAAGTTGCGCAGCACGGCATTGACCAGACCGCGCGCCTTGGGAAAGCGCTGGGCGGCAGCGGCCACCGTCTCGTTGACCACGGCATAGGCCGCGGCATCGGTGCGATCCAGTTCATAGAGGCCAACCAGCAGGAAGCCGGTCAGCTCGGCATCCGCAAGCGGCTTGGCGAGCAGGCGATCAAGGTAGAAGCGCAGCCGGCCGTTGTGGCGCAGAGTGCCGTAGGCCAGGTCCTGGGCGGCGGCCAATACGCGGGGATCGAGCCGCTGGCCGCGGGCGGCGGCGAGGGCGGCGGTGAGGCTGCGGTGTTCGGCCAGCACCGCCGACACCAAGTCGGCAGCCAGGCCACGCGCAGTGTCGGGGGTTTTAGCCAAGTGAGTGCACCCCGGGGGATTGTGCGGGGTGCCGCATCTCAGATCACCCGGGCCAGGGCGAGCAGGCGCCGGACCCGTTCCTCGGTGGCGGGGTGGGTGCGGAACAGCCCGGTCAGGCCCTCGCCAGCGGCAAGCGGGTTGATGATCATCATCTGCGCCGTCTCCGGATGGAGTTCGGCCGCGTCCATGGGTACGCCCCGGGCATAGGCCTCGATCTTGTTCAGGGCCGAGGCCAGCGCTTCGGGGTCGCCGCAGATCTCGGCGCCGCCGCGGTCGGCCCCGAACTCGCGGGCGCGGGAGATCGCCATCTGGATCAGCATGGCGGCCAGCGGCGCCAGGATCATGATCACGATCTGCACCACCGGGTGGACCGAGCGCTCATTGTTGTTGCCACCGCCGAACAGGAAGCCGAACTGGGCAAGCGAGGAGATGGCGCCGGCCACCGTGGCCGACAGGGTCGAGATCAGGGTGTCGCGGTTCTTCACGTGGGCCAGCTCGTGCGCCATGACCCCGCGCAACTCGCGCTCGGTCAGGATGCGCATGATGCCGGTGGTCGCCGCGACCGCGGCGTTTTCCGGATTGCGCCCGGTGGCGAAGGCGTTGGGCTGGGCCTCGTCGATCACATACACCCGCGGCATGGGCAGGTTTGCGCGACGGGCGAGGTCGGCGACCATGGCGTAGAACTCGGGTGCCTCGTGCGGACCGACCTCGTGCGCGTTGTACATGCGCAGCACCATCTTGTCGGAATTCCAATAGGCCCACAGGTTCACGGCGCCGCCGATGAGCAGGGCGATCAGCATGCCGCCGGCGCCGCCGATGGCCATGCCGACCGCGCCGAACAGGGCGACGATGGCCGCCATCAGCAGCGTGGTCTTGAGCCAGTTGTTCAACATGGTTGGAGTTCCTCTATCAAACCGAACGGCGATTAGATGCCGCCGTCCCGGCAAAATTCAAGCGCCTGCCGGCGGCTCGAAATGCTGGCCAACCGTCAGCGGATTGCCGGCCAGGAAGGCCGCCGCCGGCAGGCGCTTGCCGCCGGCCTTCTGCAATTCGAGTAGCGCCAGCGCGCCCTCGCCGCAGGCCACGGTGATCGCGTCGCGCCCGAGCGCCACGATCTCGCCCGGCGCACCGCGGCCCTCGGCCGGCCGCGCGTGCCAGAGCTTGACCGTCTCGCCGGCAAGCAGGGCATGGGCGCCGGGCACCGGGTTGAAGGCGCGGATCTGGCGGTCGAGCTCAATGGCCGGCCGGCGCCAGTCGATGGCGGCATCCGCCTTGCCGATCTTTTTCGCGTAGGTCGCCAGATTCTCATCTTGCGCCTCGGCCCGGATGGTGCCGGCCTCGAGCCGCGGGAGGAGAGCGACGATCTCGCGCGCACCCAGCGCGGCCAGCTTGTCGTGCAGGCTGCCGGCGGTGTCGTCGGCCGCGATGGGCAGCGCCGCTTTACTCAACATGGCGCCGGTGTCGAGGCCGGCGTCCATCTGCATCAGGGTGATGCCGGTCTGCGCATCGCCCGCCTCGATCGCCCGCTGGATCGGCGCCGCGCCGCGCCAGCGCGGCAGCAGCGAGGCGTGGATGTTGATGCAGCCCAGGCGCGGGATGTCGAGCACCCCTTGCGGCAGGATCAGGCCGTAGGCGGCGACGATCATCAGATCGGCCTTCGCCTCGATGATCGGTGCCCAGGAAGCCGCATCCTTCAGCCGTTCCGGCTGTTCGACGCGCAGGCCGTGCCGGAGCGCCAGCGCCTTGACCGGGCTGGCCTTGAGTTTCATGCCACGGCCGGCCGGGCGGTCGGGCTGGGTCAAGACCAGGGGGATGTCGTGGCCGGCCGCGATCAGGGCGGCCAGGGCCTGGGCGGCGAACTCGGGGGTACCGGCGAAGATGAGGCGCATGAAGGCAAAAGGTGCGGGACGTTGGCAACGAGGGGGAATTGTACTGCGGCGCCCCCCCAACGCCGCGCGCGATTACATGGCCTCGCGCGCCCGTTTCATCAGCTTCTGCTTGATCCGGTCCTGCTTCAAGCGCGACAGGTATTCGACGAAGACCTTGCCTTTGAGGTGATCGATCTCGTGCTGGATGCAGATGGCGAGCAGGCCGTCGGCCTCCAGCTCGAATTCCTCGCCGTCGAGGTTGAGCGCGCGCACCCGGATGCGCTCGGCGCGCTTGACCTCATCGTAGATGCCGGGCACCGACAGGCAGCCTTCCTCGTACACCGTCTCGCCGTTGGCCTCGACGATCTGCGGGTTGATGAAGGTCATCAGCTGATCGTGGGTCTCGCTGACGTCGAGCACCAGCATCTGGATGTGATGGTCGACCTGGGTTGCCGCCAGGCCGATGCCCGGCGCGGCATACATGGTCTCGGCCATGTCCGCCGCCAGTTTGCGGATGTGCTCGTCGACCTTGTCCACCGGCTTGGCCACGATGTGCAGGCGCGGATCGGGGTAGTGCAGTATTTTCAACAAAGCCATATGCTTGAACCCGTGAGGCAAGCGCGATCTTGCCTTTTCCATATTCAGTTGGCGTTAGTATAACGAACCAGAATCGCCTCTCCGATGGGGAAAACCATGCGTCTTGCACTATTGACCGCCCTCGTCCTGGCATCGTTCACCGCGATGGCCGACGAGGTCCAGCTCCAGGACAACGCGCCCGACCGGCACACCGTGGTCAAGGGCGACACCCTCTGGGGCATCTCCGAGCGCTTCCTGAAGAACCCATGGAAATGGCCGGAGGTCTGGCGGCTCAACCGCGAAGAGATCAAGAACCCGCACCTGATCTATCCGGGCGACACCGTGCGCCTCATGCGCGGGGACCAGCCGCAGCTGGTGCTGGAGCGTGACGCCCTGGAGACGGTGAAGCTGTCGCCGCAGGCACGGGCCGAACCGATCGAGGAGAAGGCCGCCGCCATCCCCAGCATCCCGTATGAGGCCATCGCCTCCCTGCTCAACCAGGGTGGCCTGATCGACGACAACGAGCTGGCCAAGGCACCGCGCATCCTCGGCTCGAGCGAGGGTCGCGTGCTCTACGGCGCCGGCGACCGGGTCTACGCCACCGCCAATGACACCAGCGTGCCGCGCTGGGAGATCGTCCGCGCCGGCCCCGCGGTGATCGACCCGGACAGCGGCGAGACCCTGGGCAACCTGTTGATCCACGTCGGCATGATGCACATGATCGAGCCGGGCCAGCCCGCCCTGTTCGAGATCGACAAGACCAGCCAGGAAGTGCTCGAGCGCGACCGGCTCTACCCCCACTTCGGCAACAGCGACATGGCCTTCGCGCCGCACGCGCCGGACAAACCGATCGCGGCCAAGGTCGCCGCCACCCTGTCCGGCGCCAAGCTCACCGGCACCTACAGCAGCCTGGTGCTGAACAAGGGCAGCCGCGACGGCCTCGAGGTCGGTCACGTGCTCGGCGTCTACCGCGCCGCGCCCTCGATCGCCGACCCCCGATGCCTGCGCGCCGAGAAGCTGGCCTTCATCGCCGGCCGCAAGAATGCCAAGGACGAGTGCAGCAAGTACGACGAAAACGGCCAGTCGATCCCGGACAAGCGCATCGCCGTCGCCTTCGTCTACCGCGTGTTCGAGCGCGCGGCCTACGCCCTGGTGCTCAAGGGCGAACAACCGGTGGCCATCAAGGACGCCGTGCGCAACCCTTGACCGCCCCGGCCGACGCCCTCCACTGGCTCGCCCTGGAGGCCATCCCCGGCCTCGGTCCGGACGCCGCCCGGCGCCTGTTCGAACACTTCCCCGACGCGAAAAGCGTCTTCGACGCCCCGGTGGGGCTGCTCAAGCCCATCGTGGGCGAGCCACTGGCCTCGGCCATCGCCCAAGGGGTGGACGCGGCCCGGCACCAGGACGCCCTGACCTGGCTGGCCGAGCCCGGCAACCACTTCCTGCCCTGCACCGACCCGGCCTACCCCGAGGCCCTGCGCAACCTGCCCGACCCGCCGGCCTGGCTGTATATAAAAGGTGATCCCGCCTGGCTTGCCCGGCCGATGATCGCCATCGTCGGCAGCCGCAACGCCACCCCCCAGGGCAAGCGCGACGCCCGGGCCTTCGCCCAGGCCCTGGCCGAGGCGGGGCTGACCGTGGTCAGCGGTCTGGCCGAGGGCATCGACGCCGCCGCCCATGAAGGCGGTCTGGCCGGGCAGGGCCGCAGCGTGGCCGTGGTCGGCACCGGGCTGGACCGGATTTACCCGGCGAAAAACCGTGATCTTGCACACAAAATGGCGGAACAGGGCGCCATCGTCTCCGAATTCGCCCTGGGCACCCCGCCCAGGCCCGGTCATTTCCCCCGGCGCAACCGCATCATCAGCGGCCTGGCCCTGGGCACGCTGGTGATCGAGGCAGCGCCCGACAGCGGCTCGCTGATCACGGCCAAGCTGGCGGCGGAGCAGGGTAGGGAGGTGTTCGCCCTGCCCGGCTCGATCCATTCGCCCTTGAGCCGCGGCTGCCACGCCCTCATTAAACAGGGGGCCAAGCTGGTCGAGTCGGCCGAGGACATCCTCGAGGAATTGCGCTTTCAGTGGGCGCCTACTTACGTGACTGCCACCGAGCCGCCTGAAACCGACGTCCTGCTTGGGCTCATGGGCCCGGAGCCGGTCGGCCTCGACGCCCTGGTCGCCGGTTCCGGCTTGACGGTGGATACCGTTTCAGCGATGCTTCTCGCGCACGAACTGAACGGCAAGGTTGCCGCACTGCCGGGCGGCTTATATCAACGCCTGTATTGAGGTCGACATGTTCGAAATCCTCCAATACCTCTACGAAAACTACCTCGCCGACGACTATTACCCCGACGTCGAATCTCTGGCCCGCAAGCTGCTCGCCGCAGGCTTCGAGCAGGCCGAGATCGATCGCGCGCTGGACTGGCTCTCGGGCCTGGAAAGCCTCACGCCGCAGGACGAGAACGGCCAGCTCGCCCATGCCGGCCTGCGCCATTACACCGACCTCGAGATCAGCCGGCTCGACGCCGCCGGTCGGGGCTTCATCACCTACCTGGAGTCGGCCGGGCTGCTCTCGCCCTACGGCCGCGAGTGGGTGATCGAGCGCGCTTTGGCCCTGGACGACCGCGAGGTGCCGGCCGACAAGATCAAATGGATCGCCCTGATCGCGCTGTGGCGCCTGGGCGGCCCGCTGGAGGCGTTCTGGCTGGAAGACCTGGTCCAGGATCTGGACGACGAGCCGCCGACGCTTCATTAATAAGCAAAACATGCATCTATTGATTGTCGAGTCGCCCTCGAAGGCGAAGACCCTGAAGAAGTATCTTGGCCCCGGCTACGAGGTGCTGGCCTCCTATGGCCATGTCCGCGACCTCCTGCCCAAGACCGGCTCGGTCGACACCGCCAACGAATTCGCCATGAAGTACGAGGTGATCGAGCGCAACGCCAAGCACGTCGAGGCCATTGCCCGCGCGGTGAAGAAGGCCGACGAAGTGCTGATCGCCACCGACCCGGACCGCGAGGGCGAGGCCATCGCCTGGCACCTGGCCGAGATCCTGCGCGAGCGCAAGCTGCTGGCCAAGAAGCCGGTTAAGCGCGTGGTCTTCCACGAGATCACCGAGCGGGCGGTGAAGGACGCCATCGCCCATCCACGCGACATCGCCATGGAGCTGGTCAACGCCCAACAGGCCCGCCGGGCGCTGGACTATCTGGTCGGCTTCAACCTGTCGCCCCTGCTCTGGAAGAAGATCAGCCCCGGCCTGTCCGCCGGCCGGGTGCAGAGCCCGGCCCTGCGCCTGATCTGCGAACGCGAGGAGGAGATCGAACGCTTCGTCCCCCGCGAGTACTGGACCATCCACCTCGACAGTCATCAGGGCCGGCAGAAATTCGGCGCCCGGCTGACCCAGTTCCAGGGCGAGAAGATCCAACAGTTCTCGATTGAGAACGAGGCCCGCCAGCAAGAAGTGGTGGAAGCGCTCACTCATGCGGCCAATGGCACGGTTACCGTGGCCAAGGTCGAGAAGAAGCGCAAACAGCGTTCACCCGCCGCGCCGTTCACCACCTCCACCCTGCAGCAGGAGGCCGTGCGCAAGCTGGGTTTCTCGGCCGAGCGCGCCATGCGCACCGCCCAGCAGCTGTACGAGGGCGTGGACATCGGCGGCGGCGCCGTCGGCCTCATCACCTACATGCGGACCGACTCGGTCAACCTGGCCCAGGAGGCCATCGCCGAGATCCGCGGCTACATCGCCAAGCAGTTCAGCCGCGACTACCTGCCGACGCAGGCGGTCACCTACGCCAACAAGGCCAAGAACGCCCAGGAGGCGCACGAGGCCATCCGCCCGACCAGCATCGCCCGCACCCCTGACAGCCTGAAGGATCACCTGGGCGCAGACCAGTTCAAGCTCTACGAGATGATCTGGAAGCGGGCCCTGGCCTGCCAGATGGCGCCGGCCCAGCTCGACACCGTGGCGGCCGATCTGGCCGCCGGCAAGGCGGGGATGTTCCGCGCCACCGGCCAGACCATCGCCTTCGATGGCTTTCTCGCCGTCTATCACGAGGACGCCGACGAGCCGTCGGAGGACGAGGAAGAGGCCAAGCTGCCGCCCTTGAAGGAGGGCGAGAGCCTGCCGGTCGACGCGATCCGCGGCGAGCAGCACTTCACCCAGCCGCCGCCGCGCTATTCCGAGGCCAGCCTGGTCAAGACCCTGGAGGAATATGGCATCGGCCGGCCCTCCACCTACGCCAACATCATCTCCACCTTGCTCTACGAGCGGGACAACATCGGCGCCTACGCCCTGCTCGACAAAAAGCGGTTCAAGCCCACGGCCATGGGCCGGCTGGTCAACTGCTTCCTGACCCAGCACTTCGACCACTATGTCGACTACGGCTTCACCGCCCAGATGGAGGATGAGCTGGACGATGTATCCAACGGCGCGCGCGCCTGGGTGCCGGTGATGCACGACTTCTGGGATGGCTTCGCCACCCAATTGTCGGTCAAGGACAAGGTGGAGCGCGGCTGCCCGGTGAACGAGGCCTGCCCCAAGTGCGGCAAGCCGCTGCTGTTGCAGGCGAGCAAGCGCGGTCTGTTCGTCGGCTGCAGCGGCTATCCCGACTGCGATTACACCCGGCCCTTCGGCGATGCCGCCTCGGAGGACAACGGCCGCGTGCTCGGCACCGACCCGGACACCGGCAAGCCCATCACCCTGCTCAACGGCCGCTATGGCTGGTATGTGCAGCTGGGCGAACAGGAGGAGGGCAGCAAGGCCAAGCCGCGGCGCGCCAGCTGGCCCAAGGACCGCCCGACCGAGACCGCGGACCTGGACACCGCACTCCTACTGCTCTCGCTGCCACGCGAAGTAGGCACTCACCCGGAGACCGGCAAGCCCATCGTCGCCAACATCGGCCGCTTCGGGCCTTACCTGCTGCACAACGACAAGTTCAAGTCCATCCCCAAGGCCTACGACGTCTACACCGTCGACCTCAAGCAGGCCCTGGAGATTCTGGCCCTGCCGCCGGGCCGGCGCGGCGCGGCGGCCGACCCCGGACGCGAACTGGGCAAGCACCCGGCCGACGGCGCGCCGGTGGTGGTAAAGGACGGCCGCTACGGTCCCTACGTCCAGCACGGCAAGATCAACGCCACCCTGCCCAAGGACTTCAAGCCCGAGAGCATCACCCTGGCCGAGGCCCTGGACCTGATCGCGGCCAAGGCGGCCAAGGGCCCGGCCGAGAAGAAGACGACACGCAAGGCCCCGGCCAAGGCTGCCAGCAAGACCGAAAAGGCGCCCGCCAAAAAGGCTGCGACGACGCGCAAGACCGCCGCGAAGAAGTAAGCGGCGATGTCACAGAAAGTCTTGCTCTCGGTCATCGAGTTTCTGGGCTACCCCAACATGCGCCCGCTCTACGAGCGCCTGGGCTACAAGGTCGCCACCGAGTTCTCGGTGCGCAAGGCCATCGCCCTCATGCGCAAGACCCCGCCCGACGTGGTGGTGGCCGACTTCTTCTCCGATTCCGACTTCCGCGACCGGGTGAGCAACCTGGAGTCCCTGCTGGCCGCCGCGCAGAAGCAGGCCGGCTGCAAGACCCTGGTCTTCTACGTGCCTGGCCACCAGGACGCCCTGGACAAGGTGCGGCAGCGCTTCCGCATCGACGCCGCGCTCACCTTGCCGGTGAGAGAGGCGGAATTGGAGGCGGTACTGCGCGAGTGGGTGTAGGCACCGCCTACCTTATGTCGGCCGGCGCGGAATGGCGAATCAGCCTTTAGACCCGGTTTATCTAGCCCGACTAATTTAGTAAGATTCGCCGCCTCGGCCGCCGGCCGACCCGCATCCCACAATCAACAAAGGAATCCGACATGGCCGTTCTGGTTGGCAAGCAAGCCCCCGATTTCACCGCTGTCGCCGTCATGGGCGACAACGACATCAACGCCTCCTTCAACTTTGCCGCCTACACCAAAGGCAAGTACGCCGTGGTCTTCTTCTATCCGCTCGACTTCACCTTCGTCTGCCCGTCCGAACTGATCGCCTTCGACCACCGCCTGAAGGAGTTCAAGGACCGCAACGTTGAGGTCATCGGCGTTTCCATCGACTCCCAGTTCACCCACCTGGCCTGGAAGAACACCCCGATCGAGAAGGGCGGCATCGGCAAGGTCGGCTACCCGCTGGTCGCCGACATCAAGCACGAGATCTGCAAGGCCTATGACGTCGAGGCCGACGCCGGCGTCGCCTTCCGCGGCTCCTTCCTGATCGACAAGGCCGGCGTCGTCCGCCACCAGGTGGTCAACGACCTGCCGCTGGGCCGCAACATCGACGAGATGCTGCGCATGGTCGACGCCCTGCAGTTCACCGAGCAGCACGGCGAGGTCTGCCCGGCCGGCTGGAACAAGGGCAAGGCCGGCATGAAGGCCAACCCCGACGGCGTCGCCGACTACCTGGCCAAGCACAGCAAGGAGCTGTAGGCCGTCTTCGCCGGTACAAGGAAAAGGGGCCCGACGGCCCCTTTTTCGCTTCGGCGCTTAGTTCAGCACCAGGCCCGCCTGCTGCATGAAATCGGCAAAGACCCGCACCTTCGAGGCGAGGTGCGGCGCGTTCGGATAGACCACATAGAGCCCCGCCGCGGGCCGGGCGTAATCCTCCAAGGCAGGTTCCAGTTCGCCGTTACTCACCGCGTCGGCATACATGAAGGCCGGCCCCATCACCACCCCTTGTCCCTGCCTGGCCGCCGTCAGCAAGAGCGAGGCGTCGTCCGACACCAGATTGCCGCTGACCGCCACCCGGAATGCCTTGCCGTCTTTTTCCGTGAAGCCCCATTGCCTGGCCTGCTGCCGCTCGCTGTAAATCAGGCAGTTGTGCGCCGCCAGCTCGCCCGGGTGTGTCGGCTTGCCGTGACGCCGCCAATAGCCGGGCGCGGCGCAGACCAGCGAACGCACCGGCGCGATGCGCCGCGCGATCAGGCTGGAGTCTTCCAGTTCGCCGATGCGCAGGCCGGCATCGAAGCCGTCCTTCACCAGATCGACATAGCGGCCGCTGATAGAGATCTCCAGGCCGATCTTGGGATAGCGGGCCTGGAAGGCGGGGAGGGCGGTCTTGAACAGGGACAGCGCCAGGCACTGCGGCGCCGAGATGCGCAGCTGGCCTTGCGGCTCGCTCTGCAAGGGCGCCACCGCCTGCTCGGCCTCCATCGCCTCGTCCAGCGCCCGGCGACAGTGGCGGTAGAACTGCTCGCCGGCCTCGGTCAGGTGCATGCGCCGGGTGGTGCGGTTGAGCAGGCGCACACCCAGGCGCAGCTCCAGTTGCCCCAGCTGCTTGCTCACCGCCGGTTTCGACAGGCCCAACCGCTCAGCGGCGGCGGTGACGCTGCCGCATTCGACCACGGTGGCGAAGTATTCCATATAGGCGAGCAGGCTCACGATTGTTAACCCCCGGTTAATGATTATTTTCGATTAGCCCGGATTATCTGCGATTTCCTTTTCTATAGAGTGACTGCGTTGCCACCAAAGAGGAAATTGCATGAATGCCGTCGTCAGCCCCTTGCCGCCGTATAACCTGCACGAGCTCGACGCCTGGCTCGATGAACGGCTGGAGGCCAAGCTGCAGGAACGCGAAGCGGCCCGCACGCCGCGCCTGACCCTGATCACCACCAAGGGCACGCTGGACATGGCCTATCCGCCTTTCATCCTGGCCTCTACCGCTGCCTCGCTCGACTGGGAGGTCGAGATTTTCTTTTCCTTCTATGCGCTCAACCTGCTGAAGAAGGACCTCGATCTCGGCATCAGCCCGCTGGGCAATCCGGCCATGCCGATGAAGCTGCCGGTGGGGCCGGCGTGGCTGCGCGGCATCGATTGGTCCATGCCCAACCTGCTGATGGCCGGCATCCCGGGCTTCGAAGGCGCGGCGACGGCGATGATGAAAAAGACCCTCTCGGACAAGGGCGTGGCCTCGATCGCCGAGCTGCGCGGGCTTTGCATCGAGGCCGGGGTCAAGCTCTCGGCCTGCCAGATGACGGTAGACCTGTTCGGCTGGCAGCGGGACGACTTCATCCCCGAGATCAGCGAGTGGCTGGGCGCGACCTCGGTCTTGCCCAAGGCGCAGCAGTCCGATGTCTGCCTGTTCATCTAGCCGCATTAGCAAAAGAAAAGGGGCCATGACGGCCCCGTTTTCATCGACAGGCAGCCGGCTTATTTCGGCTTGGCCGGCGCCGCCTGGCCGGGCTCCGGCAGGCGTTCCATCTTGGTGATCACGATGTCCACCCGCGGCACGTCGTCGAAGGGGCCGACCGAGCGGGTGGCCACCTCGGCGATCTTGCCCACCACCTCCATGCCTTTCACCACCCGGCCGAACACGGCGTAGCCCCAGCCGTTCATGCTCTTGCGGGTGTGGTCGAGGCCGCGGTTGTTGGCCACGTTGATGAAGAACTGGGCGCTGGCCGAGTGCGGGTCCATGGTCCGGGCCATGGCCAGGGTGCCGACGGTGTTCTTCAGGCCGTTGTCGGCCTCGTTCTGGATCGGCGCCCGGGTCGGCTTCTCCTTCAGGCCGGGCTCGAAGCCGCCGCCCTGGATCATGAAGCCGGGGATCACCCGGTGGAAGATCGTGCCGTTGTAGAAGCCGGCATCGACATAGGTCAGGAAGTTCTTCACTGTGGCCGGGGCCTTGTCCTGATACAGCTCGATCTCGACCGGGCCGACGTTGGTGGTCATCCGGACCATTGGGTTGCCGGCGAAGGCGGGCGGGGCGAGGAGGGCGGCGGCGGCGAGCAGGGCACGCAAGATTTTGCTGATCATGGTTTTCCTTGGTTTGGTTTCACGTGAAACAGGGCTCAGTCGCCGATGGTGAGCGAGCGGCCGTTGTCCCTGGGCCCGAGCTTGAGCAGCCAGGGCACGGCATCCTCGGCCCATTCCTCGGCCGTGGGATAGGCGGCGGCGTCCGTGCCGAAGCAGGCCTTGAGCATGTCGGTGTTGATGATGCCGGGCGAGAGCGGGATGGCGGCCATGCCCCGGGGCAGTTCCTGGGCCAGGGCCTGGGTCAGGCCCTCGATCGCCCACTTGCTCGCGCAGTAGGGCGCGACCTGGGCGTCGGTCGAGCGGCCCCAGCCCGAGCTGAAGTTGCAGATCACCCCGTGCTTCTTCGCCACCATGGCCGGCACGAAGTGGCGGATGACGTTGGCCACGCCCTTGATGTTGACGTCGATCACCGCGTCGAACGCCTGCTGCGGCACCTCCCACAGCGGGGCGAGCGGGTTGATCAGGGCGGCGTTGTTGAGCAGCAGGTCGGGCGGCGCGTACTCGGCCAGCACCGCCTTGGCCCAGTGCTTCACCGCGGCATCGTCGGTGACGTCGACCACGTCGAAGCGGTGGGGCGGGCCGTATTGTTTCTTGAGCCGGGCGATCGCACTCTTGTCGCGGCCGCAGCCGATCACGGTGTGGCCCAGGCGGACGAATTCGGCGGTCATGGCCCGGCCCAGGCCGCGGCTCGTGCCGGTGATGAGGATAGTCTTTTTCATGGCCGGATTTTAGCCTTGGCCAGAAAGCGGTCCAACTGATTGGCGAAGGCCTGGCGGTCGGCCTGCGACAGGGGTGGCGGGCCGCCGGTCTGCACGCCGCTGCCGCGCAGGCCGTCCATGAAGTCGCGCAGGTTCAGGGCCTCGCGGATGTTTTCCTTGGAGTAGAACTCGCCCCGGGGGTTGAGGGCATGGCCGCCCTTTTCGATGACCTGGGCGGCGAGCGGGATGTCGGCGGTGATCACCAGGTCGCCCGGCTCGCAGCGGCGGGCGATCTCGGCATCGGCGACATCGAAGCCGCCGGGCACTTGCAGGGCCTTGAGCCAGGGGGAGGGCGGCACCCGCAACAGCTTGTTGGCCACCAGGGTCAGTGTAATGTCGCAACTAGTTTGCAATTGGTGTCTCGAAAGGTTTGCGAATCGTCTCATATGGTATGAGATAAAATTCGCATACCAGATGAGACGCCTAGCTAGGCGTGCTCACATTCCATGCGACGACGCGCATCTCATGTAATGCGTGCACGGTAGCTATCCGGTAGCTGTGAGCCGGCTATCTCGGACGCGTAGCTCCGGCGGCAGTGATCGCGCTCGACCGGGCGGAAGATAGCGTCGATCAGCGGGCGCAGGATGCGGCCGGCGAGCTTGCCCTGGCGCTCCATCCGGTACGCTGCCGCGCTAATCGTCTCGTCCGGGCTGCCGTTGCCGAGCGTGAGCAACACCCAGGCAAGTTGGTCGAGCGCTATCAGGAGATTGAGCACACGCCATCTCATACCGCATTCACCTCTTCGATCGTCGTCGCGGCCTCAAGCGCAGCCTTCCGCGCCCATGACGTGGAGTAGGCAGTCTGCACCTGCTGCGCGATCACGCCAGCGATGGCGAGCAAGTCTGCGATGGACGTGACAGGCACGTCGTTGTTGTCTGCGTCACGCCATACCGACGGCAGCGGGAGCCCGGCTTGCGCAAGCGAGATGGCTTGGCCGAGTAGCTCTTGGCTGCGCTTGTCTGCCTGCCACACGTGGCCGTTGACAGTGACGTTCGCCACGCACTGCGCGTCGCGCTCGGCTTCGATCTGGAGCTTCTTGGCGGCTTTGACTTCGGCAATGGACGGCGTGGTATCAGGCGGATCGACCCACACACGGTGGATGACGTCGTAAACCGCGTCTGGGCGGTGCGGGGCCGTAGCTGTAGCGAACGTGGGACAACCTTCGGACTCGGTCTCACCGCTATATCGACGAGTGATTGGATTGAAAGCGTAATAGATCATGGCGCCCCCTTAGTATTTGATGTGTGCGTAAATCGCGTCTTCGCCGTAGTAAGTTGCTTCTGGCCCAACGTTTGGCAAGTAGAAGTTTCCAGTTGACGGGTTCTGCGCGATGTAGGACTTATGCGGGGTTAAATAATCGTTAAGCCCGCCTGAAAACGAAGCGGTGTAGACAGTGCTTACAGCACTGCTGACATAACCACCGAGCAGATATACTCGGCTGTTGGTGACGATGGCTTGAGAAATGCTTAACGCCCCTGGCAGGCTCGTTCCGGTAGTCCATGCGCCTAGCGTACCGTCCGGATTGATCGGCGCAGTGTAGACAGTGCTTACAGCACTGCTGACATAACCACCGAGCAGATATACTCGGCTGTTGGTGACGATGGCTTGAGAAAGGCTTAACGCCACTGGCAGGCTCGTTCCGGTCGTCCATGCGCCTAGCGTACCGTCCGGATTGATCGGCGCAGTGTAGACAGTGCTTACGGAACCGCCGTTATCGCCGCCGAGCAAATATACTAGGCTGTTCGTGACGATGGCTTGAGGACGGCTTAACGCCCCTGGCAGGCTCGTTCCGGTAGTCCATGCGCCTAGCGTACCGTCCGGATTGATCGGCGCAGTGTAGACAGTGCTTACAGCACTGCTGACATAGCCGCCGAGCAGATATACTCTGCTGTTCGTGACGATGGCTTGAGAAGCGTACAACGCTCCTGGCAGGCTCGTGCCGGTCGTCCATGCGCCTAGCGTACCGTCCGGATTGATCGGCGCAGTGTAGACAGTGCTTACAGCACTGCTGACATAGCCGCCGAGCAGATATACTCTGCTGTTCGTGACGATGGCTTGAGAAGCGTACAACGCTCCTGGCAGGCTCGTGCCGGTCGTCCATCCAGTAATATCCGCATTCTGCGTAGTGTTTTCCCAATACTGCTGTCTGTGCGGCTTCCCGTTGACATACACGTTGCGCGTGTAGTTGTAAGTATCGCCGACAACGGCATACAACTCCGCGTATGTAGTCTGGCTCACCTCCTGCCCGTTGCAGCGTAAAAACCCAGACGGCGGCGTTTTGCTAGACGTATAGATGATACTGCCGACCGGCACGCCGGATGCGCTCAGGACCACACCTGTCAACGACAGCCCGCTCCCGACGCTGATCTCTTCTACCGCGCCGTCGCCGCTCGACGCGCGACCGAGCAGCTTGCCGGAGGACTGGGTGAGACCGGAGGATGTGATCGCACCCTTGAGTGCGAGGCCGAGATTCGGGTCGCTCAAGCTTCCCACCTCGATCCAGCCGGTATTGGCGGCGTTGCGCAGCTTGAGCTTGCCGCTGGTGGTGTCGGCCCACCACTGATAGGGATAGGTCGTCGCCGGCTCGGTCGCGCCGGCGTTGTTGCTCACGATGGCGGCGAGCGCCGCGTTGAGGTCGGCGCGGAAGGCAACGCCTGGCTGGTTGTCGATCAGATAGTCATGTTGCGCCATGTCATCTCCTTACACGGGTATCTTGGCCGCCACGGCAAGTTCCGAGACGGCGATGTTGTGCGCTGGCGATCCTGACTCCAGCACGCATTTGAAGCGCGCGTAGCGCCCGGTGAAATCGGCCGTGAGAAACGGCGTCCACGGCCCCCAGGCGATGCCGTCATCCGAGAGGGAGGCGAAGACGGTCGCCGTGCAGTCGTCGATGTCGCCATGCACGTTGAGCCAGTCGTCAACCGACTGGGTGCGGGTATCGATCAGGTCGGCGGCATCGTAGGACAGCGCCGCGATATGAGCCTGGAAGCGCCTTGCTGCGGATGAGCCGAGATCGAGCACGGCGTCGAAGGCGTATTCGCCGGTCGATGCGATGCCGCCCACGGTGTCGATGTCCGGCTGATCGTCTATCGCGCCGTAATCGTCGATGTCGGTCTGGTTGGCGAGCCGGATCGCGCCGCCGTCGAGATAGACGCCGGTCTTCGCGCCGGCGAAGGCCGGATGCTGCACGCTCGTGGCCACGGTCTGGAAGCCGGTCAGAATCGCCTCGGTCATCACGAAGCTGGCGGCATTGGCCGAGTGGCGACCGCCGGAGTCGACGAACTTGGCGAAGTATGTGCCTTGAGCGAGCGAGACGACCGCGTTGCTCGCGCTGCCGTTGTGCGCGCCGTCAGGCAGCACCACGGCATCATGCCATGTCGCGCCAGAGGTGAGCGGCGACCAGCGGATTTCGATGTCGCCGCCGACCAGCACATCGAGATCGGTGGCGCGATCCCACGAGGCGAAGGCGAGCCCCGCCATCGGCCGCGCGGTAAAGCCATGCACATCCTGCGGCGCGGCGGTGATGCCGTAAATCTCGCGACGCGCCGTGGCGGCAGCGGAGCGGCGGCCCAGCGCATCCACCGCGACGACGGAGAAGTCGTAGATGCCCGGCTCGATGGGCGCGATGTCGAGCGACGGCGCGTCGGTAGTCGCCGTGCCTGACTGGCCGTCTGCCCTCGTCCAGCGCACCTCGTATCGAGAGGCCGATCCCGTCCAGGACAGCGTTGCTCTGCCAGCCACCACCGCCGGGTTGAGTAGATAGAGCGACTCGGTGACGGTGAGATCGACCTGCGGCGCTGGCCCATCGCCGAGCAGCGTGGTGCGCGCAGGCTCCAGCACGATGTCGCGCTCGATGGCGTCGTACTTGCCGGGCTGATGCGCGAGCGCGGTCACCTCGACCTGGTGGCCGTCTACCTCACGGATGCCGATCACGCGCCATAGCGTGGGCGCCAGATCAGAGGCGGCAAGCACCCACACCGCGCCCGTCACAGGCGCGGCAGGCAGCGCGGAGGACAGGTTGAGAACCGTCGTCTCGCCGGGCGAGTTCGCCACCGCGCCGCTACCCACCGTGCCATCGGGCAGCATGACCGAGAGCGTGTAGCTATTGCCGGGCTCGATCGTGACCGGAGAGTCGAGCGTCACGCTCTCCGTGGTCGCCGCCATCACGCGCCCGCCGAAGCGCACACCGGCGCGCGCGGCATCTTGCACCGCGATCACCGCGCCCGGCCACACCAGCGCGGCATCGAGACCGGCGCGGAAGGTGACCGTCTCGGTCTCCATGCGCTCGGTGTAGAGCAGCCAGCGGCCCACGCGATGCGCCTGGCCGCGCGAGGTGCAGCCCACCGCAACGATCTCGGTCTCGCGCACGCCGAAGCGGCGGATGCCGTCCTCGTCTTCGACGTATTCGACCTTCTGCCGGTACATGTCGGCCGGATCGTTCCAGGTCACCAGCGCCACTGTGTGGCGCTGCTTCGCCGAGCTGCCGGAGTAGGTGAACAGCCCATCGACCACGTTCGCCGCCGTGAACAGCGCCACCGGATCGGCGGGCGCGTCCTGCGAGCAGGTGAGCGTTCCATTCGCCCACCACGTCATGCCGCGGAAGATCGCGGCCATCTGCTGGATGACGGTAAAGGCCTCTTGTCGCGTCTGCAAATAGATGTTGCATGTAAAGCGCGGCTCGGTGCCGCCGAAGCCGTCCGGCAAGCGCTCGTCGCAGTAGCGCGCGATCTCGTAGAGCGCCCACTGGTCGATCTGGCTTGCGTCGAGATACTGGCCCAGGCCGTAGCGCTCTGAGGTCAACAGGTCGTAAAAGCACCAGGCCGGGTTGTCCGTCCAGGCGATCTTGAAAGCGCCGTTCCACACGCCGCTGTAGCTGCGGGCGATCGGATCGTAGTTGACCGGCACGCGCACGCGCAGGCCCAGGATGTCGTAGCCCCGGCGTGGGATGCGATTGAACTGCGCCGCGTCGATCTGGAGCGCCACCAGCGCCGAGTTCGGATAGCGCAGCTTCGAGTCGATGATCTCGGTGTAGCTGTCCCAGAAGGTCTTGTTTTGCATGTTGGCCTGCGTGGAATCAGGCGTGATGCGCCGCACGCGCACCTGCCACGGGCCGGGCTGCGGCAGGTCGATGCGGTAGCTGCGCTGGTAGCGGCTCATGGTCTTGCCGCTGATGGTGTCGCGCCTGACTTCCTGCCAGCCGCCGCCGGCGTTGTCGATGTCGATGGCGATCTCGACAGACGTGCCAGACAGATCGCCATTGGAGGGATTCTGGTAGGACAGCTGCGGCACCGAGACGGTGACGCGCACGGCGGAGAGATTCGGGTTGGTGATGGCGCGCGCGACCGGGGCGGTATTCTTCACCTCGGTCGCCACGGCGATCTCGTTTTCGACGGCGGGAAAGCCTGGTACATGGCTCTGCGCTGGCAGACCATTGCGCCAGGCGACCGACACCCCGGAAAAGTTCATCGCGCCATCGGCGGACTGGATCGGCGTATCGTCCAGATAGATGCTCTTGAGCCCATCGACCAGGCCCTCGATCTCGCCCTCGGAGAGCACATCGATCACCCGCGCGTAGGCGCGACTGCGCAAGGTGTTCGGCGCCTCGGTCGGCACATGGGAAGAGCCGCCACCTCCGCCCTTGCCGCCTCCGCCGCCGCCAGCGCCGCGCGCGATCAGATCGTTCATGCCGCGTACTCCTCGGCGGCCATGCCAGCGGAGATGACCTGCGAGCCGACGATGAGCCGCCCATAGCACACCGGCACCGGGTTGCCCTGCGCGGCGGTGTTGACCGGCCCGTCGAAGATGTAGGATGGGCGGTTTTCCGGACGATCCGGCGCGCCTGGCGTCTTGGGCTGCGGCGAGAGCATCTGCGCCACGCCGCCCAGTACCAGAGACATGCCGACGTTGAACGCGATTGCTCCAGCGAAGGTTGCGCCGCCTGCGGCCCAGGCTGCGCTAAGCGACAGCCCGGAGCCGCCGGTGGCGACGCCAACGGCGATCAATGCCGCTCCCAGGATGACACTTCCAAGCCCGCGCCCGGCGCCAGCCGTCACGGGCACGATCTTGATCACGCCATCGGCTGGCAGCGCCAGCGTGTCGATGTCGCGCGCCACCTTGCCATCGAGCACGCGGTAACCTGGCCTGGAGTGCTCGATCACGTGCTGCCGGAAGCCGGGCAGCGTCGCACACAATGCGCGCACGGCCTCGGCCGGCGTGCGCACCTCATAGCGGTGCACGCGCCCGAAGCGCTTGGCCAGATGGCCGTAGAGCCGCACCGTCCTCATGCCATGCTCCTGTGCCGCAGCACGTGGGTGGTCACCTTGCGCCAATAGCCGCCATAGACATCGCGGCTGGAGAGCCTGCCGTGACAGTGGTGCACGAGATAGCCGTCGGCGTCGATCACGCCTGCGTGGTTGGGCACGGGGCTGGCGATCTGCATCAGCACCGCGTCGTGTGGCCCGAGCGCATCGGGCGCGATCTCCACAAACCCGGCCTCGGCGAAGTGGTCGAGATACAAATTGCCGCCCTTGAGCCACCAGTCGTCCTCGCGCCGGTAGTCGGGCAGGGTGACGCCGCACACCTCGCGGTAGTAGTCGCGGCACAGCGCGTAGCAGTCGAGCACACCATGCACGAAGGGCCGCCCGATGAGCGGCGCGCGGTAGCCGGATGGCGCGAGCATCTCATGCGTGCCAGCCGGATGCGAGACGATCAACCACGGCAGCCCGGTGGCCTCGCACATCACCCGATCAGCCTCGGACGGCACGGGCGGCAGATGCACGTGGCTGTGGCAGACAGCCACCACCTCGCCAGCGTCTTCTGCCGCGGCCTGGTCTTCCGGGTGGATGGCGAACTCGGCCTCGCCCGCGATGTTGCGGCAAGGCCAATAGCGCAACCGGCCCTTGACCACCACCGCCAGCCCGCAGCACTCGCGCGGCGCTTCGCGCGCGGCGTGTTCGCGGACGTCATCCAAGATGGGCGAGAAATCCATCATCGCAGCAGCCCCACGGCAGGGAAGCCGCCGAACGGGAGTTCTGCGTATGGCCCGAAGCGCAGCTTGCAGGAAGCGAGCCGCTTGCCGCAGCGGTCTTTTGCCGGGTCGGCGGTCGGCTGGTCTTTCTCGTCGGCGACCGCACCGCCGGTGTAGCCGCACTCCGGCCCCCGG
The DNA here is from genome assembly GCF_003967275.1 of Sulfuritortus calidifontis. Lineage (NCBI taxonomy): Bacteria > Pseudomonadati > Pseudomonadota > Betaproteobacteria > Nitrosomonadales > Thiobacillaceae > Sulfuritortus > Sulfuritortus calidifontis. The sequence goes on along the minus strand of NZ_AP018721.1, from coordinate 30,808 downwards.
TAGCGCCACGGGCAGACGTTCTGCACGAACTGGCGGCGCGGCAGCATCACGCCGGCCAGGTCGAAGGCCGCCGCCAGCTCGAACTCCACCAGCAGCTTGTTCTCGGTGGCCTTGCGATCGACGAACCAGATTTCGCGGTCGATCACCTGGTTCGGGTCGGCCTGCGGGTTGCCGCCGGCGAAGTTGACCGCGTCGAGATACTTGATGAACGTGCGCTCGCGGATGAGCTTCGCGCCGATCAGATCGTCGGCCACCGCGCCCACCAGCCCGCTGACGTTGGCGACCGCCAGCTTCGGGCGCGGCAGCGCGCCTTGGCCGGAACGCGCGAAGCCGGAGGCCTCGATTGGCAGGCTGGTATAGGTCAGCCCGCCGAACACGATGTCGCCGCCCAGCTCGTTCGGGCCGTGCGGGGTGAAGCGCAGCACATCCATGCCGCCCACGACGGTCGTATCCAGCTCATAGAGCTCGACGATGGCTGGAAGCTGGGCCTGCTGGATGTCGGCCTGGATGCTCACAGCGCCACCTCCTCGAAGGTCGCGGCCAGCTCCGCGCCGCCGCCAGGCCCGTATGACACGCTCCAGGATCGGCACACCCACTTGCCGGGCAGGTGATCCAGCGCCGTCCAGTCGAACGCCTCGACGCCAGCGCGCGCGCGCAGGAAGTCATCCGCCGCCTTGACCGTCGCCTCGTCCGCCGCCAGGCGCACGCTCCACTTGCGCAGCAGGGTGTTGATGCCATCCGGCGCGCGCTGCTCGTAGCCGTCGCCGAAGCGTGTCACGCGCACGCGCGGGCTCATCTCCATGCGCTCGCCAGCGACGACGGGCCAGCCCCACGCTGCCATCTCAGGCCCCCGCCAGCAGCCCGCCGGGCCGCTTCTCCGCCACCAGGATGCCGCGCACCGCGCCGGCGATCATGTCGCCGAGTTGCCGCGCGCTGCCCGCATCGCCTTCGACCCGCGAGCCGGAGGCGTCGACAGCGACGTTGACCACGACATTGCCCGCCCCATGCGCCTCCACGCCCAGCCTGCCATCCGGCCCGCGTTTGAGCGGCATGATGGCCTCCGGCCCGGCCTCGCCCATCAGCCCCAGGCGCGGGACGCCGCCGGCGGCGAAGGTGAACAAGGTCGGCGCGGCGACGATACGGTTGGCATACTGCGCCAGCGATGCGGACTTATAGACGCCGCCTTGCGCGTTTTTCTTCACGCCGCCGAAGGAAGGGAACAGCCAGCCAAATATCTGCTCCGCCGCCCGCTGCGCGAAGATGCGCGCCAGCGACTGCAGGATGGACTGCGCCATCGAGCGGAAGGCGTCCGACACCTTCTTCGTGCCGGTCACGATGTCGCCGAAGGCGGTCGAGAAGGCATCCTGCATCTGCCCGGCGACCTTGGTCATCAGCGAATCGGCCACCGGCTGGGTCTTGAGAATCTCGGCGCGCAGGTTCTCCATGCGCCGCGCCACCTCCTCGGGCGGGAAGAGCGTGCGCATGGCCGCTTCCAGGTCGGGCAATAGCGCCTCCAGCGCGCCCTTGGTCTCACGCGCGGCGGCCTCGATGCGCGCCTGCGCCTGCGCGGGAGTCAGCGTGCCAGCCTGCTGCAAGACGTTGGCGTTGTCCTGGGCCTGGCGCATGCGCTCGATGGCCTCGCGCCACTTCGCTTCCAGCGCGGCGAGATTGGCCTGCGCGGCCTTGACCGGCACGAGCTTGTCCACCAGCTCGCGCAAGGCCGGGTCGTCGCCGAAGCGGGCGAGCAGCTCGTCGTACTCGCGGCGGATGGCGGCCAGGCGCATCTCGGGCGTCTCGGCGCCGGTGGCCTGGGCGAACTCCTGTGCGAGCCTGGCCTTGATGTCGGCCAGTTCATTGTCCAGCCTGGCGCGATCGACCTGGATCGCCAGATCAACCGCCACCCGGCGGTCATTCAGGGCATCGAGCTGCGCCTGCAATTCAGCCGCCCTGCCGGTCGCCTCGCGCAGTTTGTCTGCGATCTCGGCCTGCTCTTTGGCGTCCTTTGGCTTCACGGCGGAGAGCCGCCGGATCAGGTCTTGCTGCGCGGCGAGCTTGTCGGAGAGGTCGCGCTCTTCCAGATCGAGCGCGCGGCGCTGGGTTTCGGCCCTGGCCTGCCAGTACTGGTCTTCGGTGATAAAACGGCCCTTGTAGGACGCTTCTATCACGCTTTCGGCCGTCTTCAAGCCGTCCTTGAGGCGGGCGAGTTCGGCGTCGAAGGCATCGGCGAGGGAGGGCAGCCGGGTTTCGCTTTTCTCGAACGACTTGCGCACCAATGCCTCGGCTTGCTTGAACTTATCGGAATTCAACGCGATCCCGGCCTTCGCGGCCTGCTCACGCAGCTCCTTGAGCGCGGCGGAAAGCGGGTCGAGCTTCTTGCGATATTGGTCGATGTACTGGTCGAACTGCTTGCCGAGCAGTTCCGCGCCCAGTACGGTAGGGCCGCCGAGCGCTTTTTCGCGCGCTTCGATCTTGGCAAGTTCATCCTTGCGCGCGGCGAGTTCTGCGCGCACCCGCTTGAGTTCCTCGGCGGCCGCCTTCGAACCGGCCTTTGCCACGGACTCATTGAGCAGCCGCTCCTTTTGCTCCAGCGCGGCGATGCTCTCGCGGAAGATGGCGGCGTCGCCCGTGCCGAATCGCTCCTCTTTGCGCAGCCGCTCGGCGGCCTCACGCGCCGCGTCGATGGCGTCCCTGGCTTTGTCAGCCGACGATTTCGCGCGATCGCCCCAGATGGCCCAGGCCGTCGCTCCGGCGGTGAGCAGCGTGAGTATCAGGCCGAGCGGGCCGCCGACCAGGCCAAGCGCCGCGGACAGGCCGCGCGTGATGCCGGTTCCGGCGGCCATCGCCGCATTGTGCGCCGCCTGAGCGGCGGCGAGCCGCTGCTGCGCCGGGACAAGTTGCGTCTGCACGACGGAAAGACGCGCCATGCCGCTCGATGCGGCGACCGCTGCATTGGCTGACGCAAGCATGGCCTGTGCCTTGGCCACCTCGTGGGCGGTCACGGCCTGAGCCGAAATCGCCGCCTGCCGGTCGGCGGCGATCTTCGCCAGCATCTCGCCGATGGCTGTGCGCGCCGCCTGCGCGCCGCGCACGATGGCGGCCGTCATGGCCCCGGCGGCGGCGACACCCGCCACCCCCAGCGCCGTCTGCATGTGCTGCGCCAGCGCCGAGAAGCCGCTGGCCAGCCCCGCCGTCGCGCCCGTCGCCCGATTGAACTCATCGACCACGCGGCTAAACTGGTCGCGCACCTCGGAGAGCGACTGGCCTATCGTATTTGGCATGCGCGCGGCTTCGTCGGCTAGTTTCTGCCGCTGCGATTCGAGCGCGCGCGTGATGATGTCCGTGGTGAGCAGACCCTGCTCGGCCAGCTCGCGCAGGCGGCCGATCGGCAGGCCAAGGCCATCGGCCAGCGCCTGGGCGAGCCGCCCGCCGTTCTCCATGATGGAATTGAACTCGTCGCCACGCAGCGCGCCCGCGCCCAGCGCCTGGGAAAACTGGCGGATGACGGAGGAGGCCTCGGCCGCTGAAGCGCCTGAGACCTTGAGCGCCAGCGCGGTCGCCTCCGTGGTGCGCGCCACTTGTTCCTGCGTGAGACCGAAGCCGCGCGCGCCCTGCGCGAGCCGCGTGTAGAGCGTGGCCACCGCCTCGTAGCCCGCGCCCGTCTGCGCCGCGACCCGGTAGGCCAACTGCTGCGCGGCGACGAATTCGCGCAGGCCGTCCGTGGAAAGCTTGAGCCGCGCATTGACCGCCTGCACTTGATCGGCCAGTTGCGCAAGGCCGGACAGGCTGTTGTTGAGACCCGAAAACGCAAAAGCGGCTGCGCCGTAATGACCGATGCGGCGCAGCGCCTGAGCAAGCCGGTCGGACTGCGATTCGACGTCGCGCAGCGCGGCCTTGACACGCTGGTTGCCCTCTAGCGCGAGGCGGATGGCGATGGTAGTATCGGTCGCCATGTGTCAGTCCATCCTCTCCGGTCTTTTCACGGGCGCGCTGCTCGTCGCCATGCCTGCGGCAGCCTTCCTGCTGTGGGCAGGCGGCCTTGGCTGGATCGTCATGACGTGGGCTTGCGTGCTCATCCTGGGCATCGTGCTCGGCATCGCCGAAGGCGTCGGCTGGCGCTGGCCGAGGATGCTCGGCCGCATCCTGTTCATGCGCTGACCGCCTTCAGCCACTTCTCCCACCCCTTTTCATCCGCCTGCGCGGCCCGCGCCGCCACCGCCGCTGCGAGGAGCTTCTCGCGCTCGATCCGCACCACGGCTTCGGCGAAATCGCGCGCCAGCGTCCACGGCATCTTCATCACGGCTGCGTAGTCGAATCCTGCGCCGACGAGTCGGGCGACCCACTCGTGCCACCAGAGACGATCCGCGCCAGCCGCTCGGCCGCCTGATTGATCGCGGGCAGCACGCGCTGGACGAAAAAATCCCAGTTCACCTCCAGCACGCGGGAGGCGAGCTCCACCAGCACGTCCGGTTTCTGCGCGCCAAGCCAGGCGCGATCCACTCTGGCGCCGATGGCGGTAGCCTCGATCACGGCATCGGCATGGCGCAGCAGCGCACCCATGATGTCGCCCGATGCGATCTCGGCAGCGATGGGTTCGATGGCCTTGAGAAAAGCCGGCAGGTCGGCGACGGAGACGGGTTCTAATGTTTCAGGTAGACTTGGATTCATGATTCATGACCGGATGATTGATTGCGCCACGACCGCCGCTAACGTGACCGTGACGTTTCGTCGCATCGAGCACACGGAAAGCATGACAGGTAAGCGGCAGATCGATTTCATCATGGACAGGCCGATCGACTGCTCGCACAGACGCGCCTGCGGCGCGTGGGCAAGCAGCCGCTGTCAACTGTTTAAACCGCAAGACAGCCATTGATCCCGCCCTCGCGCGCGCGAAAGAATCGACCCTGCGCGCCGCACACGGTAGAGAACTCCCGCGCGTAGCGACAAGGCGTGGCCGCGTTGCCGTCGAGCATGGCCACCACCAGAGGCGCATGGCACATCCAGTCGAACGGGGCGGGATCGGCCCCGACGCTGGCCCAATGGCAATCCGGGCAACCTGCCAGGCCGTAGCCGGCACGGTCGGCCACGGAGACAGGCTCGATGGTGCGATCACTCATCGCTTACCCCGCCATCACCACCCGCCCGAACATGCCGAGCATCGGATCGGTGGCCTTCGTGGGATCGGCCAGCACCGAGCCCTCGAACTCCAGCTTGCCCAGATCGTCCTGGATCAGCGCAAGGTTCTTGATCGGGTCGAACTGCACCTTGTAGAGCTCCACCAGCACCGGCGCATTCGACTTCGCGGTGTTCACGCCGCGCAGGCGCAGCCGCCGCGCGGGCGGATTGACCAGGAACATGCCCACGTTTTTAGCGCTGCCGTAGGCATAGTCCACCTTCCACGGCATGGTGGTGCCGGTGGTGTCGAGCACCTTGACCGCGCCAAAGGTGGCATCCAGCTCGTATTTCGTGGCCGGCACGGTCGCATCCGCGCCGTCCTTGACCACCACGGACGAGACGCCGACCGGGTTGGCGAGCGGGTAGACCATGCCGGCCACCACCGTGCCGAGCGACTCGGCGGTGACGGTGCCGGCAGCGCGGGTGAGTGTCTGCCCATAGAGCCCGAGCGCCAGATTGTCCAGGCTGAAGCTCTCAAGCGTCATCTTGATGCTGGCCTTCTTGGCCTTGATGAGGCGCAGATCGGTCATGCGCTGGCCGGACCAGCTCTCGGTGTGCTCGATGGTCTCCACCTGAAGATCGACGGACAAGGCGGGGCAGTTGCCGACCTCGTATTCCTCCAGCGCGTTGCTGCCGGCAGTGCCGAGCGTGACGATGCCCTGGAAGCTGTAATACTGGGTATCGATGGCCATGATGTTTTACTCCTTGCGGTTGGGTTTGTCGGATTTCCTGGGCTGGACGGCGGGAACATCGACCATGCCGTCGAGCACCGGATTCGGGGCGACGCCAGATGCCGCGCGCGCAACGCCCTTGTCGATCAGCCAGCGGGCGGCGTCGTCTGGCAGGTCGAGCGTCGCGCCGGGCGGGTAGATCTCCCCGGCGTGGGTGTGGGGCTGGGTGAGTTCGATGTTCATTGCATCACCTCGATCGTGAAAGTCAGGCGGCAGACGGCGGCCATGTCCTCGATGCGCTCGGCAAGCGAGGTGAGCCTGGCGCGCAGCCGGAAGGTGGCGCCAGAGACAAAAATCGGATCGCGCAGCGCCTCAAGCATGGCATCGACAGGGAATGCGTCCGGCGTCTCGGCCATCAGCACGGCCTGCGCTTCGCCCTCGGCGGCGCGGCTGGTTGCCGAGATGGCCAGCCGGGTGATGAGCAGCGTCACCTGCTGGCGCCCCCACAGATCACAGATGAGCGCCGGCGCCACCGCCTCGATGCGGGCGCGGATCGCCGCCTCCAGCGCCTGCCTCACAGCCGCGCTCCTATAAATAAGGACACCAGGGAGGCCACCACGGAGGCGGCGATGCCGGCCAGCCACATCAGCGGCCCCTTGATGCCGGCCACGGTCTCGTCCAGCGCATCCAGACGCTCATCGAGCCGATCCAGCCGCTCGAAGGCGCGGCGCACCGCATCTTGGGTCGCGGCGTGCTGCTCCTCGATGCGCACCAGCCGCACGATGGCCTCGCGCATGGCGCTCATCTCGCCCTGCATGCCGGTCATCAGCGCCTCCATGCGCGCCATGCGTTCAGCGATATCATCGATGGCCACAAGACACCCCTTTAAACCCGTTTAAAACCCGTTTAATTTCGCCGATCTGCCTGCCGCCCATGTCACCCTAGCCGCCAGCGCAAAAAATCGCTCCACGGGCCCTAGATCGCATAGAGCATCAAACCCACCGCGACAAGGCTGGTGCCGTTGAGCCGCACGAGCGCCGCATTGCGCATCGCCCGGCAGCGGTCGGCAAACGCCGCCGCCTCCTCGGGCGACAGAAAGCGCCACTCCACCGTGCCTTCCAGCCTGCCCACCTTGCCCGCGCCCGAGAGCGCGAAGGTGTGCAGCATGGGCGCGCTCGTGGCCGCCGCCTCCCAGGCGATGGCGTCCTCATAGTCCGCCCCGGATCGCGCCGGGGTGAGAGCGTCCACCGCGCGGCTGGCGGCCGCCAGATGCGCATTTAGCAGCGCATCCGGCACCTCCAGCGGCCAGCCGGTCAGCTCGCGCACCCGCTGCGGCGTCATGGCGCATCAGCCCGATCAGTAGCCGTAGACGCAGGCCTGCTTGACCGCGATCTCGTAGTCGCAGGCCGTGTCGAACGTCCACTCGATGGCGCGCGCGCGCTCGTTGAAGCGGCGCGTGGCCACCATCTCGGTCGAGACGCCGAACACCAGGTTCGCAGGCGGCGTGAGCAGCACCTTGCCGGCGGGCATCCAGGGCGTTGCGATGATGGGCAGCCCCATGAAGCGGCGCAGCGGGCTCTCCCCGGCCAGCGGCTGGCCGGTGACGAAGCCGGCCAGCTCGAAGGCATAGGCGTCGGCATCGCCGGTGTTCATGATGAAGGCCGAGGTCGCCCGGAAGCGCTCGGGCAGCGCATCGAGCATGGCTTTCAGCTCGGTGCGCCAGTTCTTGCCCACGCCCGTCGGGTCGATGTCGACCTTGGCCGTGTTGGCGTGCTCAGAGGCGATCTGCACCCAGCCCTTGTTGAGCGTGGCCCAGCCCGCCGAGTTATCGTCCAGCGTGCCATTGAAGCCCAGGTCAAGGTATTCGTTGGCGAACTGGGTGGCGAAGCTCTGCTCCACCTCGGCCACCAGGTTCGGGTTGTCCTGGTTGTCGCGCAGGAACGAGAGCGACAGTGACGGGAAAAGCTGCACCGGCAGCGCGCGCAGCGTGCAGCCATACTCGCCGCCGCCGACGATCTGCGCGGCAGACGGCTCAGCCCCTTCGGCCACGCGCACCAGCTTGCGCGTCTCCACCCCCCAGACCTGCACGTCGGCGCTGAGCTTGCTCATGCGCCGGGTGGTGACGGTCTTCAGGAAATCGTCCTTGAACACCAGCGAGATGAGCCGCTCGGAGGCCTCCGGGCGCAGCGTGCCGCCGGGGGTCACATCGCCCGGCTGGACGATGCCCTTGGCAATTTTGATCAGGTCATGCATGGTCGTCTCCTTTAAATGAAGCTCGCGGGCGCGCCAGTAGCCGTGTTGCCCTCGGCGGGCTTGCCAGGCGCGGCCTTCTCGATGCTCTCGATGCGCGCCTTGGCTTCATCGAGCGCCTTGAGCGCATCGGCCAGTTGCGCCTTGAGCGCCGCCACCTCGGCGCGCGCCTCCTCGGCGGCCTTCTCCAGCTTCTCGCGCTGTGCCTGGTCTTCGGCCTCGCTCACCGTCTCGGCCAGCACATCCTTGACGATGCGCTTGATCTCGGTTGCATCCATCTCGTCGGTCTCCTTTCGGGTAAAGAACTGCTTGATCCTGTTGGCCATCTTCTCCAGCCGCGCGGTGCCGGCCAGACTCAGACCCTCCACCTCGCCCGCCTCGATCGCATCCCACAGCGCGGCATCATCGATCTGGATGCCCACCGCCCAGGCGCCGGGCTTCTCGTCTGGAAACAGGGGGTCGCCGCTCTTGACGAGCCAGCTTTCGGCCACGAAGGCGGGCAGCGGCGTGAAATCGTGCTCGGCATCCACATTGCGGCTGCGCCCGGTCTGCATCCACACGTCAGCCGCGCGGCGGATCGTCTCGGCGTCCGTCCAGTCGCCCTGCGCGTCCACCGAGTCCGGCGCGTAGACGATCCCGTAGACGCGCTTGAGCATCGGGTCGGCCTTGGCGATGGCGAACTCGCGCGCGCCGGATGTCGCCCCGCGCAGGATGATCCCGCGCCCATTGGCCGGGCGCTTGACCAGGCTGATGAACTGCACGTCGAGGTCGGTGATCTTCGGCATGTCGCCATCCTGCCGCATACGCGCTTGTTAGTGAGCGCTCACTGTCCATATATGGACAGCGGCACGCGATGGCGCGAGATGGCGCTGGCATCATGCGCCGCATGGACGTCACCCTCATCAAGAGCAGCGCGCGGCAAGACGCCGATCTGCTCGGCGCGGCCAGCGACGAATACCCTTGGCCCATCGACCCGGCGCGCATCATCGGCTGGACGCAGGCCGAGCCCACGCACGCCCGGGCGCTGGCGCTCAAGGCCGAAGGCATCGCAGGCCTTGGGCTGACGGATGAAGCCGCCCGCCGCGTGCTCGCGCACGACGAGCTGCTGGCCATCGCGCTCGACCTGGAGACCTACGGCAACGCCTTTGCCGCGATCGCGCGCGACCGCGCAGGGCGCATCGCCCGTCTGGACCGTCTGCCCGCCTGGAGCGTGCGCCGCACCCGCGCCGGGGGCTTTCGCACCCGCGTCTGGGACGGCATGAAGGAAATCCGCGCCGACTACGCCGCGGATCGCGTCATCCACATCCGCCTGCCTTCCAGCCTGCCAGGCTGGTACGCCACGCCGGCCTGGGCGGCCGCCGCCGGCGTCATCGAGCTTTTGGATGCCATCACCCGCTACAACACAAGGTTTTTCGAGCACAACGCGGTGCCGGATCACGTCATCAAGCAGACCGGCGGCAGCCTGTCCGATGCGCAGAAATCGGCCATACGAGACTTCTTTCAAACCGAGTTCAAGGGCCTGTCGAACGCCCGTAAAACCCTTTTTGTAAGCCTGGCCGAAGGCCAGACGCTGGACATCACGCCGGTCGCCCAGCCCAACGACGGCAAATTCATCGAGCTCTACAAGACCGCGCGCGAAGTGCTGCCCGCCGCCCACGGCGTGCCGCCGCGCCTTCTGGGCATCGCCACGCCGGGGGCGCTGGGGGGGCTGAGCGAGGCCCGCGAGCAGATGCACATGTTCGAGCTCTTCACGCTGGCCCCGCGCCGCCGGCTCTTGCAGGCCGCGCTCGCGCCCGCGCTCCTCGAAGCCGGGGCGCAGGATGCGGCCATCGCGCCGCTCGACCTCACCCCGCCGGGCGAGGACATCGCCGCCATCCCGCAACTGGTGGCCGCAGGCGTCATGAGCGTGCCCGAAGCGCGCGCCTGGATAGACCTGGAAAAATCCGCCAAGGTCAAAGACATCGAGCGCGCCAGGATCATCGCCAGCCTGCTGGACGCGATGGGAGACGGCTGAATGGCCGCGCGCATCCCGGATGAGGTGCGCCGCGCCATCCTCAAGGACATCAAGGCCGGGCTGCCCTCGGCCCGTGTCGCGGAAAAGCACGGCGTCTCCAAAAAGTTCGTCGATGTGCAAAAGCGCCGCCTCTATGGCCCCGGCACGCCGGGCCAGCGCCCGCCCGTGCACGGTCAGGAGGTGCGCGCCGAAGCCAGGAGCAGGTATCTCGCCGGCGAGCCGGTGGCGCTGATCGCCGCCGCGCTGGGCATCACCGAGAGCACGGTGCGCACCTGGGCGCGGCAGTACGGCTGGCGCGAAGACTTGGCCCGCCGGCGGCAAACCCCGCAGCAGCTGGAAGAAGAAGTCGCCCGGCTCACCGCCATGCTCTCCCAGGCCGGCGACGGCCCGGACGCCTACCGCCTTGCGCTGCGCCTGCGCATGCTGCAAAAAGCCCTCGACGGCTTGAAGAAAAGCCTGCCACGGCCCAAGCCCTTGCCAAAAGTGGCCAACTTTGCCGCGCGCGAGCTGCTGGAGGCGGCCACCGCCGCAGACTACGGCCTCTTGCCCTACCAGCGCGCCTTCCTGCTCGACGATGCCCGCTACCGTGTCGTGCTCAAGGCGCGGCAGATCGGCTTTACCTACGTGATCGGCCTGTCCGCCGTGCTCGGGCTGGCCGCCGGGCGCGACCAGATCATCGTCTCGGCCTCCGAAGACCAGGCGCGGCTGGTCATGGGCCACATCCGCGCCCACGCAGAAAAGCTCGGCATCCCCATCGAAGACGACGGCGAACGCGAAATCCGCATCAACGGCTCCAAGGCCGTGGCGCTTTCCACCAACTACCGCACCGCCCAGGGCTACACCGGCGACGTCTGGTTCGACGAATTCGCCTGGGCTCCCAAGGCCGACATGCTCTACAACGCCATCCTGCCCGCCATCACCCGCGTGGGCGGGCGCGTCACCGTCTGCTCCACGCCCTGGGTGCCGGGCAACCTGTTCTGGAAGATCGCCACCAACCACCAGGGCCGCTTCGACCACTTCAGCCGCCACACCATCACCATCCACGACGCCATCGGTCAGGGCATGCCGCTGCCAGGCGGGCTGGATGAGCTGCGGCTCAACTTCGACGCCGCCTCATGGGCCATGTTCTTCGAGTGCCAATGGGCGGAAGAGGAGGGGGCGCTCTTGCCATGGACGCTCTTGGATGAGCTGGCCGAGGACCTCGCCGCGCCGCAAGGAAAGGGCAGGAAGGCCAGCGCCGCGCCGCGATTTGGCCGCCTGCGCTTAGGGATAGACCTCGGGCGCGTGGCCGACCGCACCGCGCTGGTGCTGGTGGGCGAAATCCTCGACCCCGTATCACTCGCCCCCTCGGGCAAGCTGCGCCTGCTCGCCCACGAGACCCACCAGGGCAAGCCCTTTGCCGAACAGCGCGCCATCATCGAGCGCTGGATCAGCCAGTGGCCGCTGGAGCAAGTCGTCATCGACCGCACCGGCCTGGGCTGGCAACTCGCCGAAGACCTCGCCCGGGCGCACCCGGGCCTCGTCGTCCCGCGCGCCTTCACCGCGCAGTCCAAGGAACGCATGGCGCTGAACCTGCTGCGCCTGGCCGAGCAAAAGCGCCTGTCCATCCCGCGCGACGCCGCGCTCATGGCAGAGATGCACGCCATCAAGCGCGAAGCCACCGCTACCGGCGTCAAATACGACGCCCCGCGCACCGCCGCCGGCCACGCCGACCGCTTCTGGGCGCTGGCCATGGCGCTCGATGGCATGGAAGGCTATGCCCGCAGCGCCGGCATGGAGGTCGAGCTGTGGTAGCCCGTGCCATCGACACCCGCCAGCTCATCTGGCTCCTCGCGCAGCACCTGCGCAATCTGGCCATCGAAGAAGCGCCGGTCGGCCCCACCAGCGCAAGGCATAAGCACACGCAACTGCGCGGCTCCATCGAAGCGCACACATTGTCCGACACCGAAGCCGTGGTCGGCACCAATCTGCACTACGCCCGCGCCGTGCACGATGGCGCGGTCATCCGGCCAAAGCGCGCCAAGGCGCTGGTCTTCCCGGCCCCGGCTGGCTGGGGCGGGCCCATGATCAAGAACACCAACCTCGCGGTCGCCCGCAAGGTCACCATCAAACCCAATCCGTATCTCGCCCGCGCCGCCGCGCGCTTTGCCAGCGAGCCGCTGCCGCCCTTCATCCGCGAGCGCGTCGGCGAAGACGTCGCCCGCGCGCTCGAAGCCAATTTCAAACGCCTTGGACTGGAGGTCAAACGCTCGTGAAACGCACCCTCATCGCCACCGCCGGGGCCTCGGCCATCGCCGTGGCCATGATCGCAGGCTTTGAAGGCTACCGGCAGCGCGCCTACGACGACGGCGTGGGCGTGCAGACCGTGGGCTTTGGCAGCACCCGCCGCGAGGATGGCTCGCCGGTGCAGCGCGGCGACACCATCACGCCAGGCCGCGCCGTGATCCTGCTCGCCCGCGACGCCGACCGCATCGCGCAGGAACTGGCCGCCTGTCTTGGCCCAGTCCCACTATATAAATATGAGTGGGACGCCTACGTCTCATGGGCCTACAACGTCGGCAGCGCCGCCGCCTGCCGCTCTACCCTGGTCAAAAAGCTGCACGAGACCCCGCCCGACTACGCCGGGGCCTGCCGCGAGCTGCTCAAGTGGACGCGCGCCGGCGGCCGCGTGCTGCCAGGCCTCGTCAAGCGCCGCGAGGCCGAATACAAGATGTGCATGGGAGAGAAGACGTGACGCCGCGCTCAGCCGTCGAACGGCAGGTGGATTTGCGATGCGCCGATGCGGTGCTCGATGACTTTTTGCACCATGTAATCGGTGCGCAGCCCGCCCGAGGCGGTTTGCCAATGCTGCACGCGGGTTTCGGCCAGCAGGATGTCGCCCTTGGCGAAGCGCTCCAGGTTGCGATCCACCCGGTCCAAAAACGCCTGATCGGCCATGGTCACGAACACCGTGGCCTGCCCGTCGTAGAGCCGCCACTTGTTGTCATCGCGGAAGGAGAGCGAGACGATCGAAAACGGAATCACCCGCGTTTCTTCCTGGATCAACGCGTCTTCGGCCTGCGGCGCGCGGAAAAACGGCGCTTCCCACCGCTCGATGACGGTCACGATCGCATCGTCGCCGCCAAAGGCCACGCGCTCCACGCCGTCCTGCTCGATGGGCTCGACCACGCGCTGCAGGCTCTCGCGCACCGTGCGCCGCTGCAGCAGCACGATGACGCGCTCCTCGACGACGATTGCGTCGTCATCTTCGGTGACGATGCGCCGCCCATGCTCAGCCGTCTCGACGCGCTTGATGCGCCGGTTCCTGAGCCAGCGCAACAGGCCGATCAGGCTGGCCGCAGCGCCGCCTCCGGCAACGCCAATGATCTCCAGAACCGCCTTCGCGTTGACCGCCGCGGTGACGCCATCGCCAGTGAGCAAGCCGATGAGCTGCTGCGACAGCTGCTGCGCCACGGACAGATCGATGCCGAAACTGCCGGTGCGAAAGCTCGCCTTGACCTCCACGCGCAGCGCGAAGGCGTCGCCGAAGAGGGCGCGCCCGGCTTCTTCGCACAGGTCGCCAAACGCCAGCAACGCCGGGGCGATCTGGCGCACGTCCATCGTGTGGCTGGCAAGCGCTGGGCCGTCGTAAGTGATGCGCACGTGTTCCATTGTGCCGACAAGGATACAACTTTATGATCCAGGCCACATCCCATTGGCCCGTCATCGCCGCAGCGCTCATCTGCGTGGGCGCAGGCTTTGCAGGCGGCTACACGCTCAAGGGCCGCCTGGATGAGGCGGCCATCGCCCGCGCCGAAGCAGGCGTCGCCGAATGCCGTCGTGCCAGCGCCGACTTTCAGCGCCGCGCCGCGGAAGACGCCGCCCATCGGCTGGCTGCCGCAGAAGACGCCGCCCGATCCGCCCAGGCCGAACTCAGCCGCCGCGAAGCCGACTTTAAAGCCCGCCTGAAGGAGACCAGAAATGAAATCTACAGCCTCTCTACTGGCCGCGAGTGCCTCGCTGGCCCTCTGCGGCTGCGCCTCAACGCCGCCATCGCCGCCGATTCAGTGCCCGCGCGTGCCGGCGAGCCTCATCCAGCCCCTGCCGAGCCTGCCGCCGATCCCGGCGGACACGCGGCAGGCAGCACCGACGCCGCCGTCGGCCAGTGGATCCTCGACGCCGCCAGCCTCTACGAGCAGTGCCGCGCCCGCATCGACGCCATCCGCCAGTGGGACGAGGTGACGCATGGCCGATGAGGCAGACCGCGCCCAAGACGTCATCGACCTGCTGCTCGGCGCGGCGATTCAAGGCGCAAAAAAACCCGGCGGGCCGCCTCCCACCGGGTCATGCCTCAACTGCGGCGAGCCGCTCAAGCCTGGCCTGCGCTGGTGCGACGCCGACTGCCGCGACGACTGGCAGCGCTACCAATCCTTCGGCAACCGCCACCACCAGTGAGACGGCGGGATCGTCACAGGGCGGCCAGTCTCGTCCTCCACCCAGCCTGCAAGCTCGTTCGCCGGGTCGATGCGTCTGATGAGCGTGCCGAACGCCTGCTCAAACTCCGCCGTGTGCGCGCGCCAGAAGGCGTCGATCTCGGCCAACTCAGCCACCGCCGTCTCGGACAGCAAGCCCTGCTCGCGCGCGAACTCGTAGACCGATCGGTGATGCAGCGTCCAGTCCAGGTCGAACTCGTAGTCCTGCCAGTCCGGGCGCGTGATCACGTCGTAAAACCCGAGGAAGGCGTCATCCTTCGGGTGATCACGCACACACCTCATCAGGTTCACCACATCCATTTCCTCACTCCTCGCCCGTTCTGTGGCGCGTACATCTCGTTTTGCAGGCTGCCGCGCCCGCTCTTGCCTTTGAGGTGCAGGCTGGCGCGCTTGCCATCGGACAGGTTGACGATGGCCACCAGCCGCCCGGCTGGCATCTCGCGCGAGAACTCCGCGTAGAGCCTGCCGCGCCGGATCGACAGCGCGATATCCCGGTCGCCGCGCCGGATCAACCAGTCCATCGCCTCATTGTACTCGGTCAGTGTCTCCACGCGCACCCCGGCATCCGCCAGATCGTCGCGATGCTTGTCCAGATGCCCGCGCGCATAGGCCAGATTGTCCCACCGCGCCGTCATCGCCCGCTCGACGATGCGCAAAAGATCGCGCCTGGGCAGCGCATCACGTTGCCGCGCGGCCATCGACCAGCGCTCGATGTCGTCCGCCTCGCGCGCCACCGTCTCCGGGTCGGCGCCCAGATACGACACCGTCACCGTGCGGCAGCGGAAGTGGTACGGCGGCAGCCCGATATTTCCAGGCAGCACCTTGCCTCCGCCAACATCCTGCGCGGCATCCATCATCGGCCAGGCATTCTTGGCCGCCTCCATATTGCCGCGCGAGATCGCATCGAGATACCGATCGCGCTGCGTCTGGAGGTGGCCGATCGGGATCAAGCGCCCATGCAAGCTGCGGCAGATCGGCGTGGTGCGGTGATCCATGTGCGCGCGCACTTCCACGTAGCGCACCCCGGCCTGCTCGTAGCCGCCCACGCGCGCAAGCTCGCGCGTCTTGGTGGCGATCGTGTCGGCGGTGAGCTGCCAGTAGACCATCCCGCGCTCTTCGATCCCATCGAACGCCTGTCGCAACCGGTCTGCGAGCGTCTCATAACTCCAGCCCTGCTCGAAGAACTCGCGCACCGCGCCCGTCACCGTCTCGCGCGTGCCGGCGTCCCAGTGCCGCCCGATCCAGTGCAGGTCGAAGCGGTTGAGGAGCGCCAGCGCCCGCTCGTCTTTCAGGCCAAAGGCGTAATCCACCCCGGCCGGCCGCGCCGCCTCGTCCGCGCCCACGCGCCAGATCGAGTCTGTGGCCGACACCACCGGCCCCTCCATCGCCCGCCGCATCGCCTCGCCGCCGATCCGCGCCTCGATGGCCGCAAGAATCCGCGCCTCGTCCTGCGCGGAAAACGCCTGCGGATCGATGCCGCGCAGCGCCTCCAGCGCATCGCGGAACGCCGCCTCAGCGCCGAAGGCCCACGCCCGGCTCATGCCATCGGCCAGCCGCTGGCGTAGCGCATCGAAGGCCGCCTCATCCTTGATCAGGATGGCTCTCAGCGTCCTCAAACAGGTCTCTCTGTCCATCATCGCATTCCTTGATCTTGAGTGTCCTCAAGTCGGCCTCCTCGTAGCTCTTCCACTTCGCGCCGCACTCAGGACAGCGCCGGTAGCGCAGTTTCAAACCAGCGCCGGATTCGATCAGAAGCCGCGTGCCATAGACCGGCGATCTGGAGCCGCACGCCGGGCACTTCATCGCGTGAGCGCCTCGCGCGCCTTGCGCAGCAGCTCGCGCACCTGCGCGCGCTGCGCCTCATCCATCGGCGGCTCGGGCAGCGCCACCGGATGCGTCACGGCGGGCAGGGCGCGCAAAAACTGCGCCGGCGCCGGCCAGCGCTCGGCTGTCTTGGCCAGGGTGATAAATGCCGCCTCGATGCGCGGCACATCGCGCTCGCGCACCCAGGCGCGGCCATCCGTGATCGCCTCCACCCACACCGCGCGGCAGGCCGCCGCCGAGGGCGCGTCGATGGGCGTGCCCGGCAGTTGCAAGGCGGCCAGCTTCGCCAGCCCGACGGAGATCGCCTGCGAAAGCCAGTCCTCAGCCATCCATCACCCCCACATCCGCCGCGCCCAAAAACCCGCCGATGGCGGCCATCGTACGGCTCATGCCAGCCGGCCTGCGCTCTACCCGCTGCACGACCGCATGGCCTGACGCAATCCAGCGCGCCGCCACGCTCTCGGCCACGCGCTTGAGATAGTTGTGGTTCTCCAGCGGCCGGATGTCGCCCGCCTCGCGCTTGACGCGCATCGCCTCCACCGTGTCCGAGAGCGCCTGGGAGAGCACCGCCTCCTCTAGCCCGAGCGCGAGCACCTCGCGCGCCAGCCGCACGGCCCGCTCCCAGGAAAGCGCCCGGCTCTTGGAGCGGAAGAGCCCAAGATACGCCGCCAGCGCCCGCCCAAGGGCAGCATCCAGCCCGGCGAGCAAGCCCATCATCTCCCGCGCCGCCTCGTCCTCCGCCCACGCCTCCAGCGCCGCCTCCGCATGACACACCGGGCACCTCAGGCGCATGCGGCCTCCTGCGGCAGCGCCGCCAGACGGTAGGCGTACACCCCGCGCCCCATGCAGCGCGTCTCGATCTCAATGCCGTTGGCCCGCAGCTCGGCGATGATACTGTTGACTGCGCACACCCGCGCGCCATCGACGATCTCCATCGTCGTGTGCCAGCGCTCGTCCAGCAGCAGCCACAGCACCCGCTGCAACCGCGCGCTTTTCTCAATGCTCGCCGCGTGCATGTTTCGCCTCCTTGCGCTTCTCCTGATACCGCATCGCCGCCACCGCATTCTTGAGCATCGGCGCGGGCGCCCACTCGATGCGCTCCACCGAGCAGCCCATGTGTTTGAGGATGCCAAGCGGATACGCCGGGAACGGATAGCCGCCCGCATGGCACATGGCGGCGAGCTTGCCGATCAAGGGCGCGCGGTCTTCCGCTGCCTTCACCATCGGCCCCGGCATCCACACCTCGGCCCCTTTCTGCTGATAGTGGCGGATCAGCCGCTGCAAGGCCGCCGCATCCATCTTCGCGCACGAATCCACGCCCGTGACGGCCTTTTGCACCGCCCGGCGCGTCTCATCATCCAGCCCAAGCCGCGCCGCCGCCACGTGCGCCAGTGCGATCAGCCGCTTGCGTCTCTCATCCATGCCTGTCTCCCAGTCATGACCCCGTGCATGCCCACGCCAGCGGCATGGGCATGGGCTGGGTCACGCTTCGTCAAAAGCACTGCGCAGCGCCAGGGCATCGGCCAGCGCCTGCTCTGCCATGCGGTAAGAGGGCGTCTCACGCGCGCCGACAGGCCACGCGCTCATCATCTGCGCCAGCGCCTCCATCATCAGCTGAACGACAAGCGCATCCTCGCGGTCGGACAGGCCGCGCCCGATCCGATCAACCAGGGTCATTTCTCGGCCCTCCACGTCACGCTGGCCGACTTGCCCACCGTCAGGCATTCGCGGATGGATGGCGCCATCGGCTCATCGCCATCGGCGGCCATCTCGATGAGCTTGGCCTCCGGCTTGTAGGCGATCTCGGTCTTGACCAAATCGGTAAACCGGAAGCCCAACACCGCCTTGAGCCGCTCGGCGTTCGTGATCTTCACCGCCTCGCGCTCGGCGATGGACGCGCGGCACACCCCGTGCACGACCAGGCTCGCGCCCGCGCCGTGCGCCTCGATCAGTTGCGCGTTGATCGACTTCAGTTGCGCATCGAGCTCGTCGATCTTCTTCCTGATCTCCCAGCCCTGCATCACCAGCCGGATGCTGGCTGCATCGAGCGCCGTCACCTCGCCGCCATCGCGCTCGATCTTCTCGCCAGCCGGCAGGTTCACCACCTTTTCAACCGCCTTTTCAACCGTCTTTACATTCGCTTTTGCCATGATGCGATTCCTCTTTGAACGCCCGCCGCCACGGGCTCGCCCCTCGAAAAAACCGTCAAACCCCTTCCAGATCGCGCCGAGCGGCCTGCACATGCGCTGCAGTCAGACTCTCACCCGCCGCCTGCGCCATCATCCTGGCCAGCCGCAGCACCTTCACCACCGCACGCAGCGCCCCCGCCTGGCGGCCCACGTCACGCACCACCCCCCAGGCCTCGCCGCCGGCGGCCTTGGCCACCGCCTCGATGTCCGCATCGGTGGCCCGGCGCAGCGAAACCCGCTTGCCGATGCGAGAGAACAGCCGGTCGAGATACGCCGCCCGCGTGCCGCCCGTCATGCGCCCGTAGAGCAAGTCATTGCCCACCAGCGCCAGCCCCACGCCCGCCGCATCGTGGATCGAGCGCAGCGCGTCCAGCGCAGCCACCACCAGGTGCTGCGCCTCATCCACCACGATCACCCCGCCCGTGCCGCGCACCCTTGAGACGATCTCGCGGTGAATGCGCGCCGGCGACTGCGGCAAGTCCTTCAGGCCCACCGCGAACGCCACCTCCTCCAGCGCCGCCGTGACCCCGGCATGCCCAGGCGTCATCACTGCCACCCACACAGAAGGGCGCGTCCGCGCGTACTCGGCAATCGCCGTCGTCTTGCCAACGCCTGCCGCGCCATACACCACCGCCACATCCGCGGCCATTTGCGCGTAAGTCAACGCCGCCAGCACCCGCTGCGCCGTCGGCGTCGCCACGAACCCGGGCATCTCCGGCAGCAGCGCCGCCGCCCGCTCCGAGCGCGCCGCCAGCCACGCGGAGAGCCGCTCCACGATCCCTGCCGGGTCGGCGGCATACTTGCCTGCCAGCACCTGCGACAGGGCCGTCGCAGACACCCCGGCCTCCTTCGCCACCCGTGCCTGCGTCACCTCGCCGGACTCGATCAACCGGCGCACTTCGTTTAAGATGTCTTCCACGATTCGCTCCTTTTCACCGTTGCGTTTCACACATGGATATCGACACGCTTAGGCGCGCGCTCGGCAGAAGCATCCAAAAGCTGATGAGCCTGCAAGAAGCCGCAGCCGAACTCGACGCCATCGCCGATGCCGCAGAAGAACTCATTGGCAAGCGTGTTCCATCCATCCCGGCAAAGCCTCTGCTCGACGTGGACCGCCACTTTCTCGACCGTTTTCAGGAGTCGTGGATGCGCTTTGCCTACACGCTGCTTCATGAATCAGACACATGCATTCGCCAAGCGCTTGCTGCCATAGGTGATGACCACGCCCTGACGGCTGCCGCGCTCCAGCTTCGCGCCCGAGCGCAGCAACTGCGCGAAATCCAAGCAGCGCCTCACCAAACGACGGCTCAGGCCCAAGCGCATCCAGCACCGCCCATAGTGCTCGCGCCAATGGAATGGGGGCCTCGCATCCTTCAGCACTCGCTGGGCGTGGTGTATCTGGCCCACGTAGAGCAGCACGGGCTTTTTTGAATTCACACAAGACTTCCATCGCCTCATCGACTGAATCGAACTTGCAAACAGCTTGATCGGGTTTCATCAATCGCTCCTTCAGTTGCTCACACCCCGCCGCCGGCTGCCGTCAGGCGGCTCATCTCCAAAATAAAGGCGTCGGCCTTCGCCACCAGCGCCTCCACATCCTCATCCCGCTCACGCTCTGGAACCATCGGCTGCACCATGCGCACCGCCGCAGGCGCTGGCACATCGCCAGCCGCCACCGCCGCCGGAATCTCCATCCCGGCCAGCTTTTCCAGCGACGCCATGTGCTCGCGATACGCCCGCTTCGCCCGCCGCTGCTCGCGCTTGAAGCTCTGCGCCGCCGCCTGGTCGTCGAAGCGCCGCACCGTGGGCGCGGCCTCGCCCAGCAGCCGCCCATCGAGCGAGAACACCATCACCGGCTTCTTGAGGTCGTCCGGGTCGAACCGCGCCACGATCCGCTTGCCCGCCAGCCCCAGGCGCGGGTCGATACCGTAGGTATTGCCCGCCACCTCGAACGTGCCGTTTTGCCGCACCGTCACGGGCTCCGAGGCGAGCAGCAGCATCGCCCGCTGGCTCGGCGCCAGCCGCTTGACCACCCGGCGGCCGAAAGACTCGGCGAATACCGCATCGAAGCTCGCGCCCTTGGCCGTCTCCGTGCGTCGCCCCGTGCGCGCGTTGTGTTCGGCAATCGCCTCGCGCACCACCTGCTCAAGCAGCGCCCACTCCACCGCCTTCGAGCCATAGTTCTCCGGCTTTGCATCCGGTTTATTGCCCGTGTAAGCCCCAGCCAAACGCGGGTCTTTTGAAATCGCCTCCGCCAGATCGCGGAAAGCCCGCTCGATCGGCTTCGCCTGCCCGTGAAACGGGGTCGCCCAGTGCACATCCACGCCAAGCAAAGGCAGGATGCCCGTCATCTCATCCTCGGCCGCCTTGAAACGGAAGCGCCACTGCGCCTTTCCAGACACGCACTTCGCGCCGAACTCCCGTCCGTTGTCCATCAAGGCGTGATCCGGCACGCCGTATTCCGTCACCAGATCGGCAAAGGAGAGGATCACGCTGTAGGCGTTCAAGGTCGGCGTCAGCCGCCACGCCAGAATCTTCCGGCTGTAGATGTCCTGCCAGGCCACCAGATGCACCCGCTCGATGCCGCCGCCGAAGCGCTCCGGCAGCCGCACGAACACATCCAGCCGGTGCCCGTCCGCATTCACCCACTCCAGCGCCGCAAGATGCGCCACCGACCGTTTCATCGGCGGCCACAGCCGGTCGTAAGCCTCCTTGCCTTCCCGCTGCAGCACCACCAGCGGCTTGGGCAGCCGCTGCACCCGCCGCGCCACCGAAGCAAAGCTCGGCAGCCGCCAGCCGTGCTGCTGCGCCATCCTCTGCACCTGCCGATAGCACATCCGCAGGCTCGGCTTCTCCGGCCTCAGCCACAGCGCCAAAAGCTGCCGCCACGCCGCCTCCGGCATCGGCGCCTCGTGCTCCTTCATCCCCCAGCGCGGCGCAAGCAAGCCCGCCCACGCCGCCACGTTCTCGATCCCCGCCACCCCAGGCAAGCGCCTATCCCCCCACCACCAGCGCGCCAGCGTCCCCTTCGAGACCCCATGCTCCCGCGCCGCCTGCGCGATCGCCTCAGTCGCGGAGAGTCCTGCCGCCATCCAGCGCTTCACGGTCAGGCACACCCGCGCCCGACGCATCGCCTCCTCGCGCACCCGCTGCGGTCGCGTAGCCAAGTGATCAGAAATCCTTACAAGTTCCTCATCAGAAAAAGACGCCGGGCGGACGGCAGGCGCACCCGCCGCGCCGCCCGGCAAACCCGGCATCGCGCCGGGAAGGGAGGAGGCAACAGCCGGATACTCGCTGGCGCCTCCGGCCAAGGCGCCGAAACCCCCACCGGCGAGCCCACCGCCCGCGCTGGCGGGCGCGGAAGCGGGGCAGGAGCGCACCCCATCGGTAGGCTCGCCGCTGGGGGCGGGAAGGGGAGCTACATTTGGCGTAGCAACAGCTACATTTGGCGTAGCGGAAATCGCCGCCGCCTGCTGCTCGATCAAATAGCGCTCCACCGCCTGCCGCACATCGACCACCTTCCCGCGCCGCTTGAAGGCCGTCGGCAAGTCCTCGACACGCCAGCGCTTCGCCCCGCCCAGGCCCGCCCGGTCGTGGTGCGGCGGCCAGTCTGGGGAGGTGGCCCAGTTCTCAGAAACAGTCCTGTACGAAGCACCAACCGCATCGGCGATGGCGGCTAGATCGACCAGATCACTCATCGCACGCCTCCACGCGCTCGCCGATGGCGATCACCCGATGCAGCGGCCCGACGAACACCTCCACGTCGCGCTCGCACGGATACACCAGCGCAACCCCGCACGCCGCGATCTCGCGCGCGATCCGCTCGGCCGCCTGCTGGCCGCGCCGGGAGGTGTAAAAAATGTCGGTTGCCGTCTCGGCCGCCGGGTCGTCCTCGTCCGCCACCTGGATATGCGGCAGGGCCGGGCCGCCCACATCGCAGGGCCGCGCCGCTGGATACTTGAGAATCCGGCGGCGCATCATTCCGCCCCCTTCGCCGCGCGGCGCAAAAGCGCGATCAGCTCCTCCGTGCTCGCATCCTTGGGCGGAATCACCCCATCCTTGATGCCCAGCGCCACCGCCACCTTGTGCGTGTCGCCGCGCACGCCCACCAGCCGCCCGCGCACCACCTCGTTGACGATCCTGGGGTTCACCCCCAGCGCCCGCGCCAGCGCCGTCTGGGAAATGCCCAGCCGCTCGATGGCCTCGCGCGCCCGCCGGGCGCGCTCCTTATCAATCCGTACCGTCTCTGCCATACTTTCACCTAGTGGAAGTTGTAACGTGATGGTGCGAAGTATGGTTCAAAATTTTGAACCTTGCAAGGGGGTGAGGTGGAAAATTTTGATAGATGGAGTCGTCTACGGCAGGAAAGGGAACGGCTTGGCCTAAGTCAGACTGATTTCGCCTCTATTGGCGGCGCGTCAAAGGGGTCTCAAATTCTGTACGAGAAGGGTAAGCCGCCGACTGCTGATTACCTCGCGAACATCGCTGCAGCAGGTGCCGATGTCATCTACATCCTCACCGGCCGCCGCGAGCGGCCGGCCAGTGAGCTAACCGATCGCGCGCGCCTTCAGGCCGCCATCGAGGTCATCGAGGAGGGTCTGGGCGACAGGCGCCTGCCGCCTGCCAAGAAGGCCGAGGCCATCCTGACCGCCTACGAGCTGCTCGCCGAGCCAGCGGCCACCCGCGACAACGTCGTCGCGCTCATCCGCCGCGTGGCGTGAACTGCGGGAAGTTAACTGCGGCAAATGCGGGAAGTTAACTGCGGGAACTTCTGGAACTGCGGGAAGTTAACTGCGGGAAGTTTATATTCGAAACTTCCCGCACTTCGTCAACCAGAACAGGGGAGAAACCGATGGAAGACAAGAAGCAGAAGCTCATCGAGATCGTGCGCGGCGCGGCCCAGAAGAAGCCACGCCGCAAGCCAGCCAGGCCCGCGCCAGCCGTGCGCATCGAGGGCAGCCACAACATCGTCGGCGACGGCAATACCCTCATCCACGCCCAGACGCTGCGCCCGCGCAACGCCATCGATCCGCGCGCATCCGAGCTCTCAGAAGCTCAAAAGCTGCGCCTGCGCGAGCTGATCAATGAGTGGATCACCGTCCACAACACCGTCCGCACGCGCGCCAGACCGCTCACCCATGCCGCCGCATGGTCTTCATTTCAAAAGAAATTTCGCGTCACGAGCTACCACATCCTGCCGCTCGATCGCTTCGACGAAGCCGTCCGCTGGCTCCAGCAGCAGCGCGCCCGCATCGACGGCATGAAGACAGCGCCCTTGCGCGACGCGCGCTGGCGCGCCCGCCAGATCGCCTACATCAAGGCCCGCTGCAAGAACCAGCTTGGCGATGCCGAACTCTACCGCGCCTATATCAATCGCCGCTTCGGGAAGGTGTCCCTCACAGAGCTGACAGATGATGAGCTGGCCGCGACGCGCACCTACATCGCACAAAAGAAGCCGGCCTGAAGACTGTTAAACGCCGCTCAAACGCCCGCGAAACCGCCTTGAATCAATCGCATATCAGTTGCGACAAAACACAGAAATAGCCACTTATCCACAGCCCCACTCGCACATCGCCGCCCACCGCCAAAATCACCTAACCCCGCGCCACACAAGCACTTTCCATCCGCCACACCACGCCACACAACAATCTCACATCACTTGAGACCTCACAGTCAGCG
Organism: Sulfuritortus calidifontis; assembly: GCF_003967275.1. Lineage (NCBI taxonomy): Bacteria > Pseudomonadati > Pseudomonadota > Betaproteobacteria > Nitrosomonadales > Thiobacillaceae > Sulfuritortus > Sulfuritortus calidifontis. The sequence goes on along the minus strand of NZ_AP018721.1, from coordinate 6,537 downwards.
GGGTCTGGATGCGCTCGGCGGCACGGAACAGGATGTCCTTGATCACCGCCGGGCAGGCGTCGGCGTCGACCCAAATTTGCATCTGGTGTTAACTAAAAGACTCTACTGCTAGCCACGAACCGATTCCAAACATAGCTAGACTTAAGACAACAAAAAATAACGCCGCATACAAACGACAATCGTTTTTCGTGTCTTGTTGCTCTACCAACCGATTTAGGCGCTTTAGCTGTGCCAAATACGCAAACAGCATTCCTAAGCCACAGAACAATAAACCAGCCAGAAATGACGCCATGGCATAGCGCATATCCGGGACAGAACATTCTTTTCCTGCAACATTACCGAGATACGCAAGGATAGCTACAGCTGCGCCACCATTCGTAAGGGCACAAAATTTGAAGCCTTCGGTCGCTAACGTGATAAGGGATTTGTAAGTTTCAGACCAATCAGCTGAACTCATAAACCCCCCTTCCTTGTTAGAAGCTTCTTAACTTGCCCTATTTTGTTTATTCCTTATCCGGCCCTCAGACCGGATAAGGTTGTACAGCCTTAAACGTCCAGGTTCCGCACACCCAGCGCATTGGTCTCGATGAACCTCCGAGACGGCTCGACCTCTTCGCCCATCAGGCCGCTCGACGCTGTTGGTCGATGGAATGATGCAGCAGAAGCAGATCGGATTCCTTGAGCGCGGCCCTGGCATAGGCGCGGCCGTCGAGGTCGGCGAACTCGACCTCGAACACACCCGGTTCCCATTCCTCGACCAGCACGCCGACCAAGCCCTCGGGCAGGGACTGCTCGGGCAGGGCGTGCTTGAGTGCGACGGTATCAAGCAGTTTCATTCGGTGACCTCACGAAACAGGTGGCGAGACGGGGCAGGTTCTCGGTTTTCCTGACCAGCCAGCCGGTACGCACCAAGGCCGTTAGGGCCCCGCGCGTCAAAACGATGTCCACATCATAACGCCAACCGTAGGGCGTTTGCTCGGCATGGGCAACTTCCGCCTGCATGACCGCGGCGAGGATCGCCTCGCGCAGCCAGTCTGCCTGTTCCTGGCCGATGCCCAGGGCCGAGCGGAAGACCCTCGCCTTGTGCCGCCCCTCAGGATGAGAGGGGTTCAGGCAATAGTCCCGCAGCTTGGCGGCCTCGACGATGGCCTTGTCGGCATTGAGCAGTTGCACGATCCGCCGACCGGATAAGTTTATGCCGCTTTAGACGTCCAGGTTCCGCACACCCAGCGCATTGGTCTCGATGAACCGCCGGCGCGGTTCGACCTCTTCGCCCATCAGGGTGGTGAAGATCTCGTCGGAGGCGATGGCGTCCTCGATCTGCACCTTCATCAGGCGGCGCACGGCCGGGTCCATGGTGGTTTCCCACAGCTGCTCGGGGTTCATCTCGCCCAGGCCCTTGTAGCGCTGGATGCCGAGGTTCTTCTTGACCTCGCCCAGGAGCCAGTCGATGCCTTCCTTGAAGTCGGCGATGGCGCGCTTGGCCTCGCCGCGGCGGATTTCGGCGCCCTTGCCGATCAGGCCGTCGAGCACCTGGGCCACCTTATGCAGCTGGGCGTAGTCGCCGCTGTGGAAGAACTCGTGGTCGAGTTCGGTGGTGAAGGTGATGCCGTGGCGGGTCTTGACCACCAAGAGCTTGTAGAACTCGTTTTCCTCGTCGTATTCGGCGGTGATCTTGGCCGGGGTGCCCAGGCGGGTGAGTTCCTTGGACAGCGCGGCGCTGGCGGCCTTGGCGCCGTCCTTGCTGGTCAAGTCGGCGCTGGGCAGGGCGAGCAGGGCGTAGAGCAGGCCGGCATCCATGCGCCGGGCCAGGCGGTCAATCACGGCCTCGGCCAGCAGGAACTCGCGCGCGATCTGCTCGAAGCTCTCGGCCGCCAGCGGCTCGGCGTCCTTGGCCGGCAGCAGCTGGCCGGACTTGAGGGCCTCGCGCAGCAAGTATTGGCGCAGCTCGTGGTCGTCCTTGAGGTAAGTCTCGCTCTTGCCCTGCTTGACCTTGTACAGCGGCGGCTGGGCGATGTAGATATGGCCGCGCTCGACCAGCTCGGGCATCTGCCGGTAGAAGAAGGTGAGCAGCAGGGTGCGGATGTGGGAGCCGTCGACGTCCGCGTCGGTCATGATGATGATGCGGTGGTAGCGCAGCTTCTCCGGATTGTAGTCGTCCTTGCCGATGCCGGTGCCCATGGCGGTGATCAGGGTGGCGACCTCCTGCGAGGCCAGCATCTTGTCGAAGCGGGCCTTCTCGACGTTGAGGATCTTGCCCTTGAGCGGCAGGATGGCCTGGAACTTGCGGTCGCGGCCCTGCTTGGCCGAGCCGCCGGCGGAGTCACCCTCCACCAGGTAGAGCTCGGACTTGGCCGGGTCTTTTTCCTGGCAGTCGGCCAGCTTGCCGGGCAGGCCGGCGGAGTCGAGCACGCCCTTGCGCCGGGTCATCTCCCGGGCCTTGCGCGCGGCGTCGCGGGCGCGGGCGGCCTCGACGATCTTGGCGGTGATGGTCTTGGCGTCGTTGGGGTTCTCCAGTAGGAAATCGTTGAGTTTCTGGGAAACCACCTCCTCCACCGCCGGCCGAGCCTCGCTCGAGACCAGCTTCATCTTGGTCTGCGAGGAGAACTTGGGATCGGGCATCTTGACCGAGAGCACGCAGGCCAGGCCCTCGCGCATGTCGTCGCCGGTGATGTCGACCTTGGCCTTCTTGGCGATCTCGTTCTCTTCGATGTACTTGTTGATCACCCGGGTCATCGCCGCGCGCAGGCCGGTGAGATGGGTGCCGCCGTCCGACTGCGGGATGTTGTTGGTGAAGCAGAGCACCTGTTCGGCGTAGCTGTTGTTCCACTGCATGGCGACCTCGACCGTGATCGGCACACCGCCGGCGTTGGACTCGCCGGTGGCGAACACCACGTTAGGATGGAGCACGGTCTTGGTCCGGTTGATGTATTCGACGAAACCCTTGACCCCGCCGGAGAAGGCGAAGTTTTCGTGGCGACCGTCGCGCTCGTCGATCAGCTCGATCTTGACCCCGTTGTTGAGGAAGGACAGTTCGCGGATGCGTTTGGCCAGGATCTCGAAGTGGAACTCGACCGTGCCGAAGATCTCCTCGTCGGCCAAGAAGTGGACCTCGGTGCCGGTCCGGTGGGTGTCGCCGATCACCTTGAGCGGGGAGACCTCGACGCCGTTTTGGACCTCGACCAGACGGTCGACCGGCACGCCACGGTGGAACTCCATGAAGTGGGTCTTGCCGTCGCGACGGATGGTGAGCTTGAGCCATTCGGACAAGGCATTGACGCAGGAGACGCCGACGCCGTGCAAGCCGCCGGAGACCTTGTAGCTGTTCTGGTTGAACTTGCCGCCGGCATGCAGCACGCACATCACGATCTCGGCCGCCGAGCGCTTGGGCTCGTGCTTGTCGTCGAACTTGATGCCGGTGGGGATGCCGCGGCCGTTGTCGGTGATGGAGATGGAATTGTCCGAGTGGATGGTGACCTTGATATCGTCGCAGTAACCGGCCAGGGCCTCGTCGATGGCGTTGTCGAGCACCTCGAACACCATGTGGTGCAGGCCGGAGCCGTCCTGGGTGTCGCCGATGTACATGCCCGGGCGCTTGCGCACCGCCTCCAGGCCTTCGAGCTGCTGAATGCTGGACTCGTCGTAGCCGCCGTTGCCTTGCTCTTTTGGTTCCACGTGAAACAATCCTTTTACTAAGTGGCTGTATTACCAGGAAAAGGGGTGGTTCCCCCTCACCCTACCTTCTCCCCCAGGGAGAGGGGTTTGTTTGTTCAGATGCGCATGGGCATCACGACATAGCGGAAGTTGTCCTCGCCCGGCACCGTGATCAAGAGGCTGCTGCTGGGGTCGCCGAAAGAGCAGCGGACCGATTCGCTGTCGAGGTTGTTCAACACGTCCTGCAGGTACTGGACATTGAAGCCGATGTCGAGCGGGGCCTTGTCGTACTCGATGTCGAGCTCTTCCTGCGCCTCTTCCTGTTCGTTGTTGCTGCAGACGATGCGCAGACTGCCCGAGGTCAGGGCCAGGCGCACGCCGCGATACTTCTCGTTGGTCAGGATGGCGGCGCGGGTAAGCGACTGGTTGAACAACTGGCGACCGATGGTGAAGTCCTTGTCGTGGCCGGTCGGGATCACCCGCTGGTAGTCGGGGAACTTGCCGTCGACCACCTTGCTGCGCAGCTCGAAATGGCTGCCGCGCACCACCACCTGGTTGGGGCTGACCTGGACCTCGACCGCCTCGTCGCTGTCGCCCAGGAGCTTGATCAGCTCGACCACGGCCTTGCGCGGCAGGATGACATCGAGCTCCTTGCCCGGGGCCTGGTCCAGCTTGGCCGAGTCGATGGCCAGACGGTGGCCGTCGGTGGCCGCGACGATCAGCCGGCCGTCTTTGAGCTGCATGAGCATGCCGTTCAGATAGAAGCGGATGTCCTGCACCGCCATGGCGTACTGCACCCGGGCCAGCAGGTGGCGCAGCTTGCCCTGGGCCAGCGTGAAACTGACGCCTTCGCCTTCCGGGATTTGCAGCCGGGGGAAGTCGCGCGCCGGCAGGGTCTGCAAGTTGAACCGGCTCTTGCCGGCGGCCAGCTTGAGCTGCTCGCCGGACAGCTCCAGGCCAATGTCGGTATCGGGCAAGGAGCGGCAGATGTCCAAGAGCTTGCGGGCGGAGACGGTGAAGGCACTATCCTTGGCCGCGGCTTCGTCGGCCCAAGCGGTGAGTTGCAGCTCGAGGTCGGTGGCAATGAAGGCCGCCTTGCCCTCGACCGCTTCGATCAGGACGTTGGAGAGGATGGGCAGGGTGTGCTTGCGCTCGACCACGCCGATCACGGCCTGCAGGGGTTTGAGGATTGCGTCTTTGCCGGTTTTCAGAACTAGCATAAGAAATCTTCCTGATGTTGATGATTAGCGACGACCATTTCTCTGGATAAGGCCAAAAAGTGCTGCAAAATTATACTGTTATCTTGTGGACAAGTCTCCGGGCCGGGCTGTGGATAGCTGTGGGGATCTGTGGATGGTTTTTCCGCTCAGCATCGGTTCCAGCAAGTTATCCACATTTCATCCCAAGTTCATCCACAGGGTTATCCCGTGAGCACCTGTACCAGCAAGTTGTAATCCCGCCGCAGGGTGAGGTCGGAGCCCTTGAGCTCCTCGATCTTGCGGCAGGCGTGAATCACCGTGGTGTGGTCGCGGCCGCCGAAGGCCTGACCGATCTCGGGCAGGCTCATGTCGGTCAGCTCCTTGGCCAGGTACATCGCCATCTGCCGGGGCCGCGCCAGGTTGCGCGTGCGCTTCTTGGCGTACATGTCGGCGACCTTGATTTTATAGAAATCAGCCACGGTCTTCTGGATGTTTTCAATCGAGATCTGCCGGTTCTGCACGGCGAGCAGGTCCTTCAGGGCCTCCTTGGCCAGCTCGACCGAGATCGGCTGCTGGTGGAAGCGGGCATAGGCCATCACCCGTTTCAGGGCGCCTTCCAGCTCGCGCACGTTGGAGCGGATCTGCTTGGCGATGAAGAAGGCCGAGGCCTCGTCCAGGGTTTCGCTTTCCTGCTTGGCCTTGTTCAGCAGGATGGCCACCCGCATCTCCAGCTCGGGCGGCTCCAGCATCACGGTCAGGCCCCAGCTGAAGCGTGACTTCAGCCGCTCCTCGATGCCTTCCAGGTCTTTGGGGAAGGTATCGCTGGTGATGATCACCTGCTTGCCCGACTCGATCAGGCTGTTGAAGGTATAGAAGAATTCTTCCTGGGTGCGGTCCTTGCCGGCGAAGAACTGGATGTCGTCGATCAGGAGCAGGTCGAGCGAATCGTACTTGCGCTTGAAGTCCTCGAACGACTTGGTGCGGATGGCGCGCACCATGTCGGAGAAATAACGCTCGGCATGGATGTAGCGCACGATGCTGCGCCGATTGTTGGCCAGCACCTGATTGCCGATGGCCTGGATCAGGTGGGTCTTGCCCAGGCCGACGCCGCCGTAGACGAACAGCGGGTTGTAGCCGGCGCCCGGGTTGTCGGCCACCTGCAGGGCCGCCGCCCGCGCCAGCTCGTTGGCCTTGCCGCGGACGAAGTTGTCGAAGTTGAACAGCGGGTTGAGCCGGCTCTCGTCGAGCACGACCTGGCCGCCCGCCCGCGGCGGCGTGGCCGACTCGACCGGCGCCGCCTCGGCCACCGCGGCGGGGCGACCTTTGGCCTGGGCCGCGGCCTTGGCCTCGCTGATGATCAGCTCGATCGGATAGCTCTGCTCGAAATAGCCGCGGGCGAGCTGGTCGATCTGGTTGATGTAGCGGTCCTTCACCCACTGGGCGACAAAGCGGTTGGGCGCCTTGACCACGACCTTGTCGGACTCCACGTCAACCGCCAGGGGCCGAATCCAGGTGTTGAGCTGCTGGTCGGTGAGAATGCCCTGGAAGTGATCCAGGCAATGGGTCCAGAAATCCGCCATCGGGAGGGTTGTGCGAGAAATGTTATTGGAATGATCGACGGGCATTCTAGCACTGCGCGAAGGTTGGCATAAGCCGCAGAAACTGGCAGAAAAGGTTTGACAAA